>NZ_JBMGPZ010000001.1:0-184352 GCF_049739505.1 Bradyrhizobium sp. USDA 241
ACATATGGCGCGTCGGCTTGCCGAAGCCGGACATAAGGTGCGGGCTTTCGATCCCAACGCGCCGGCCGTCGCCAAGCTTGCCCCGGCTGGCGTGGAAGCTGCCGCAAGCCCCAAGGCCGCTGCCGCTGGAGCCGATTTTATTCTGGCGAGCCTCCCTTCTCCAGTGGTCCTGACGGCGGCCGTAACCGGTGAGGACGGGATCCTCGCCGCTGCGAAGAAGGGCGCGACTGTGGTCGATTTCAGTACGGTAGACCCCGCAACCACCAAGGCGGTCGCTGCGATCTGCGACAAAGCCGGGATCAACTATCTCGATGCGCCCGTCAGCGGCGGCGTCGCCGGCGCAGAAAATGGCAAGCTCCTGATCATGATCGGGGGCGACCAGACCGTGCTGGATGCGACGCGCCCTGTGCTTGAGACGCTGGCTGGCAAGATCATTCATTGCGGCCCGGTCGGTTCCGGACAACTTATGAAGTTGAGCCACAACCTGTTGACCGCGATCAACACGGTAGCACTCGGCGAGGTGCTGGCAGCTAGCGTGAAGTCCGGCGCGAAGCTCGACGTGTTGCTCGAGGTTCTCGGCGGAGGTCTCGCCGGCAGCAAGATGCTGGATTGGCTCGGCAAGACGCTCTTTACGCAGGAGCGGCCAGCCTTCTTCGCGCTCGACCTGATGCACAAGGACATCTCGCTCGCACTCGACGAGTTCACGGCTTCACCGATGTATCTCGGGCAGCTCGTTCGCCAGATCTACAATACCGCCCGCGCGGACGGTCTGGGCGGAAAGGATTCCACTAGCGTCTCGGAGGTCTACGAGCGACTGCTCAAGGTCACTCTCCGTCAGCCCGCAGCATGATTTCGAAGAACAGGAACGAACAAATGAGAGCGCAACTCGCCACCACCAGCTACGATTCCGAACTGACGTTGCCCCGCTCCGGGCTGCTTGGCAACTTCATCGGTGGAAAGTGGATCAAGCCGGTCTCGGGCCGCACGATGGCAGTCGAGAATCCCTGCCGACGCGACACCATCGCCATGGTCGGGGCTGCGGACAAGCAAGACGTCGATGCCGCAGTCGCGGCGGCCAAGGCGGCCTTTCCGAACTGGCGCCGCATGGCGGCACGAGCCCGCGGCGCGCTTTTGACTGAACTCGGCAATCGCGTATCGGCGCATGCCGAAGAGATCGCCAAGGTCCTCGCGGCCGAAACGGGTAACGCGCTGCGCACGCAAAGCCGACCTGAGGTCGCGAGCACTGCCGAGGTCCTGCGCTACTACGGCGGCGTGGTATCCGAGCAGAAGGGCGAGACGTTGCCGCTCGGCCCGGGGATATTCAGCTACACTACGCGAGAGCCGCTTGGTGTCGTCGGCGCGATCATCCCCTGGAATTCGCCCCTCGTACTCGCAGCCGTGAAGATCGGCATGGCGCTCGCCACCGGTAACACGCTGGTTCTGAAGCCTGCCGAGGACGCGCCGCTAGCGGTCATCAAGGTCGCGGAACTTGCAGCCGACATGTTCCCGGCCGGCGTCTTCAATGTCGTCACGGGAACGGGCACCGAGGCCGGTGCGCCGCTTTCGAACCATCCCGACGTGTCGAAGATCTCGTTCACAGGCTCGGTCGAGGTGGGAAAGCTCGTGGCGCATGCCGCCGCCGACCGCATTGCGAAGGTCACCCTTGAGCTCGGCGGCAAGAGCCCCTGCGTCGTCTATCCAGATGCGGCGACGCCGGAGCAACTCGATACCTGCGCGACAAACGTCATCAATGCCATGCGCTTCGCGCGCCAAGGGCAGTCCTGCACGGCGGGCTCGCGGCTCTTCATCCACCGGGACGTGTTCGAGCCGGTGGTTGCAAAGGTTGTCGAGAAGCTGAAGGCCATGAAAGTCGGCGACGCGCTCGACGAGGCCTCCGACATCGGCGCGATCATCAACGCCGAGCGCTACGGAGAGGTTTGCGCTTTTATCCGCGAGGCCGTCGATCGTGGCGCGAAGGTGGAGATCGGTCAGGTCCCAGCTCCCGCTAACGACACCGACGGCTTCATGCCGGGCCCCGTCGTGCTGACGGGTGTCGACAATAGCTGGCGTGTTGTGCGCGAGGAGGTCTTCGGGCCTGTCCTGGTTGCGATCCCCTGGACGAACGAAGACGAGATGATCGGCTGGGCGAACGACACCCATTACGGTCTCGCTGCCTACATCTTCACGAACGACATCACCACTGCCCTGCGCGCAGCGGAGCGAATCGATGCTGGCTGGCTCCAGATCAACCGTGCCGGCGGTCAGATCCCAGGCATGTCCTACGGCGGTGCCAAACAGAGCGGCATCGGCGCCGAATATTCTATCGAAGGGGCCCTCGAGAGCTACACCTATCGCAAGAGCGTGACCGTCACGGTGTGAGCCGAGAGACAGGCCAAGAGGTCTCCATCGTTATGCTCTTAACGGAAGACTCCACAGGTCCGGACCCTCTTCTGGCCACGGCGGGCGAGCGGTTCGATCGCCTGATGACGATTGAATCCCGTCCTCTCGCGGGCGGGCTTCCACCGGGTCTCGTCGTTCCGATGTACGAGATCTGCCGTCGTCATCACGGCGAGCCGTTGTCTACGTTGGCAACCAGAGCCCTGATGTCGCGCGTCGCCTACGGCGACCACGTCATCGTGGCGACGGGCGCCGGCGTTCCGCCTAAACTCCCGCAGGGCGAGACCGACGGACCGCCAGGCGCCGCTGTCCTTGCACGGGCTATGGCCCTCGGTCTTGGCGCCCAGGTCACGATCGTCTCGGAAGAGGCTCATTCTAAGCCAGTGGAAGCTTGCGCTGCGCTCGTTGGATCCTTCAGGGCAAGGCCGATCAAGGTGGAGACTATCCCGCCTCATTCCAAGTATGGGCCCAAGGCCGTCGAGGCGCTGCTGGCACGACACCAGCCATCGGCAATCGTCTTCGTCGAGCTCGATGGCCCCAACCCGGATGGTTTTTTCCACGGCGTCCGCGGCGACCGTCGCCCTGCCGGCACGATGGCGCACCTCCATTTGCTCGCAGAGGCCGGACACGCGGCGAAGCGGTTGACGATAGGAATTGGCGACGGCGGTAACGAGGTCGGCTTCGGCGCGGTGCGGACGGCGCTTGCCGCTTTTCATCCAAATGGCTTCGTTGTCACGGCGGTCGAGACGGACGTGATCGTCAGCGCTGCAATATCGAACTGGGGCGCTTACGCCGTTTGCGCCGGACTTGCTGTCGGGCTTGGCAGTCCTGACCTGCTACACGACGAAACTCTCGAAGGGGAGCTGATCAGAGCCTGCGTTAAGGCCGGCGCTCGTGATGGCGCGACGGCAAGCACCGAACCCCTCGTTGATGGTGTCTCTGAGAGCGGTCATCGGGGTTTTGTCAGTCTGCTCCAAAGCATCGTTGCAAGTTCGTCAAGCGAGCTTGGTCCGGATTCGTCGTCGCGTCAGCGATCTCGCGAGGTGACCCAATGACGCCGAGCTACGACCCCGCTGTTGGGCCCGACTTCGTCGGTCTTGTACCGGGCTTGAAGCATCGAGAATGCCTCGCCTGGCGTATTCGCGCGGCAAGACGCTTTCGCCGAACGCTTCTGACAAGAACGCCCATTTCATCGCGCGTCGCTGGTCACCTTGGCTCCCTGGTTGTCCGCATCGCCAAGTCACACTGGTTCTAGGAGAAGATGATGACAGCCGTCGCCTCGGAGTCGAAAACGCAATCCCCGAAGCCCACAGATAGCTTCGGTAATCCCATCGATCCCATTGTCGGCTTTGCGCGTGGTACCATCATCCGATCCAGTGTCGACGAAGCGCGTCGCCTTCGTCAGGGGCAGGTCGTAGCGGCCAATCGTGTCCGCAGGCTCGGCCCGCATTCCATCGGCGTGTTCACAGGAAATCAGCGAGACTTTCCGCTCAAGGCGGAAGATCTCGCGACACTTTGCGAGGAATGGGTTGGCCCGGGCCTCTTCGCCGAAGACCTCCGAGAAGTCGCGATCAATCACCTTGGTGGTGAGGACGGGGATGGCGTCGCTGTATTCAACCGCACCAGCGCGGGAATCATTGCTACCATCGTCGCTCATGCCGGCGACAGCCCCGTGATTTCGATCGTCCCTCCGGGTGGGCGATCGCACGCTTCGGTGATCCGAGGCTGTTCCATCGCTCGGGTGGAACTCGTCGAAATCGGGGGCGATCGCGACTGGCAGGCAGCTCTGACCAAGGCGAAACCCAACCTCGTCGTCGTCACCACCGTAACGAGCGCCCTCGAGCTTCTGGACGACACCGTGACCTCGGCTGTCGTCAAAGCCACTCACGCGGTCGGCGCCATTGCGTTCGTGGACGACGCTTATGGCGCCCGTCTGCGTCCTGTGCTCCATGGCGGTAAGCCGGGCCTCGCCCTCGGCGCCGATCTCGCGATTACCAATTGCGACAAGGCGGGTCTCGCCGGACCGCGCGCAGGCGTCCTTGCCGGCCGCCCCAATCTTGTCACGGCGGCGTCAGCGAAGGGCGCTGAATTTGGGATGGAGGCACGCGCGCCGATCGCCGCTGGCGCCATGCGGTCTCTCCAGGCTTTTCGGCCTGAGGACCTGCGGGAGGAGGCTCGCTCCGGACAGGCGCTCGCTGTCGCACTCGCCGAGAAGCTGGGTCGCGACCTCGTGGTTGTCAGCGATCTCGGACCAATGGTCGACGAGCAAGATGTGCTCGCCGTTGTCCTGCGGCGCGCCGGCCGTTCCGCCGAAGGCCTCGGGCTCGTTCCTTGCGAGGTCTCCTCTGCGCTCGGTATGGTCCTCCTGCGCGACGCTGGAATCCTCACGGTCAACACCCACGGACAGCCTGGGGCGCGTGTGTCGCTGCGCCTGAAGCCGACACTCGACGCGATCGGGAGAGTTGGCGGCCAGGATGCCGTCGTCGCCGCCGTCGATACTGCACTCGATCATCTCGCCTCGCGCATCGACGATGTCTCCGCAATCTCACAGCTCGTTCTCGGAGACCAGACATGAGCAACGCCAACACTGCCTTTGCGGGCATGGATGACCGGCTCGACCGACTGGTCAATCTCGATCTCGGGGGCCGAGGCGTCGAACATCTTTACGAGGCGGCTCGCGCGCGGCAAGGCGGTGCCTTGTGCGGCGCGGCCGCCGAGGCGCTCGCCGCTATCCCGGTGGGGGCGACGGTCGTGGTGACGACGGGCTCCGTCTCGCGGGCCTGGATTTCGCCCACTATCGGCGAGAACGACGGGCCTGCCGGCGCCGCCGCGGTCGTGCGAGCGCTTGCCCTATCCAAGCGAGCGACCTGTGTCGTTGTCGCGGAGGAGACCCTGCTCGACGGCACCGCCAAGATCCTTACCAGCGCCGGCCTGTCGGTGCTCCCCTACGAGCAGGCGCGGATTGCGAGCGGCGACGGAAGCCTCGCGGTCGCCAGCACGCGCTCCTTTCCCGTGACGGACGCCGAGGCGAAGGCCGCCTCCGCCGCCTTGCTCGATGAATTCAAGCCTGCCTTGGTCTTCTCAACGGAGCGGGTCGGCCGTAACGCCGACGGCATCTATTGCTCGATGCGCGGTATCGACTACGGCATGGGGCGGGCCCGGATTGACTACTTGTTCGACGAGGCGCTCGCCCGCGGGATTCCTAGCGTCTGCGTGGGCGACGGGGGCAATGAGATAGGCATGGGGGTCGTCGCCGACGCCGTGCGGCGCCATGTGAAGTTCGGCGACGCGCGGCCGGAAGGCGGTGCCGGCATCGGAGCGGTGACTGGCACCGATGTCCTAGTCACCGCAGCCTGTTCGAACTGGGGTTGCTACGCCATCCTGGGGGCGCTTGCGGCCCGTCTGAAGAGGCCCGACCTCCTCCATGCGCCAAAAATGGAAGAACACCTGCTGCGTCGCGGTGTCGACATCGGCTTGATCAACTCGGTCGGTAACGTCGTCGATGCTGACGTCGATGGGATTCCTCTCCAGACGCATGTCGCGATGACCGACCTGATCTCCGCGGTCGTTCGACCAGCGTTGCGCTGAGAACAGAGAGGCGCCCAGTGTCAACCGAACCGATTGCACCCTTCCTCGATCTGCGTGGCATACGCGTTTCGTACGGATCAAACGAGGTTCTGAAGGGCGTCGATCTCTCGGTTCGTCAAGACGAGGTCGTCGTCATCATTGGCCCGAGCGGCAGCGGCAAGAGCTCGCTCCTGCGAACGGTTAACATGCTTCAGCCGGTCGTCGGCGGTGAGATCGTGCTGGAAGGCCAGGACTTGCTCTCCGGCAAGCAGGACGTGAATAAGGTCCGCCAGCGCGTGGGAATGGTGTTCCAGCACTACAACCTGTTTCCGCATCTCGCCGTTTTGAAGAATCTCACCTTGGTTCCGCGTCGCGTCTTGAAGGAGCCGACTGCGGAATCGGAAGCGCGCGCCCGAGAGTTGCTCGCGAAGGTCGGTTTGGCAGACAAGGAGAGCAGTTATCCCGACCAGCTTTCGGGAGGCCAGCAGCAGCGTGTCGCGATTGCCCGAGCCCTAATGATGCGCCCTCACGTGATGTTGTTCGATGAGGTCACATCGGCGCTCGATCCTCAGCTCGTACGCGAGGTCTTGAACGTCATGAAGGATCTCGCGCGCTCCGGCATGACTATGCTTGTCGTGACGCACGAAATGAGTTTCGCGCGAGAGGTCGGCGACACACTCGTATTTATGGCCGACGGTGTGGTCGTTGAGAAAGGGCATCCGGCCGACGTCCTCGATCGACCAGGTCACGACCGCACGCGCCAATTCCTGTCGCACACTGACGTCTGACCTACTTTTTTCGCCATACCAAGATCAACAGGAAAGCGGAGATTATGAACATGCTGAAATGCCTAGCCGCGATCGCGGCCCTGTCATTTTCGATAGTGGCGTTGCCGGCCATCGCGCAGTCGAAGGTGGACGTGCCGCTGCCCACGGACCTCGCCACGCCAAAGGTTCTGACGATCGGCATCAATTGCCAGTATCCGCCTGCAGGCTATGTCGGGCTCGATGGAAAGCCTGCCGACTTTGAGTATGGGCTCGTCAAGCGCATCGCCGAATTTGCCTTCGGCACCGAAGCCGGTCTCCAGACCCAATGTATGAACGACAGCAACCGTATCCCGTTCTTGCAGTCCAGCAAGGTCGACCTCGTGCTCGCCTCGCTTGCCAGAACTCCGGCGCGCGCCGAGCAAATCGACTTCTCGGATCCGATCTGGTTGAGCAATCTCCAGCTCGTTGTGAAGAAGGAATCTCCCATCAACAACTACGCCGACCTCGCCGGTCGCACGGTCGTGACGCCGACAGGGAGCACCTACCAGACCTGGTTACAGAAGTGTCATCCGAAGGCGAACCTGATCACGGCCCAAAGCCCGGCCGATTCCTCCACGATGCTGATCCAGGGGCGTGCTGACGCCTTCGCCTATATCGACGTCTACGACTACAACTTCGTGCAGAACAACAAAAACTTCAAAGTCGTTGGCGAACTCGCTTCACCTGCGATCCAGGGTATTGGCGTCAAGAAGGGCAATGCGGCCATGCTTGCCTGGATCAACGCAGTGATCGCCAAGATGCGCGAAGAAGATGCCTTCTACAAAGCCTTCGCCGAAGAAGTCAGGGATCCGACGATGGTCGCGAAGTATCGCAATGTCGTCCCGGGACCGAAGGTCAAGCTCGACTATGCCGGCGTCGATCCCATGGAGTGCAAATCTTGAGGGTCCCGGCAGCGCGATAGCGTCCCAATTCGGCTTGGGCGGAGGTGCGGATCGTGCAGAACGATCTCATGAAAGAGGTAACTGAGCTGCTAGCGGGCCTCGGCAACAGCCTCCTCATCAGCGCGATCGGCATCGCGCTCGGAATTGGGATCGGGCTCGTGCTCGGGGCAATACGCTATGCACGGATTCCCATCACCAACATTGCAATCGTTGGATTCGTAAATGCATTCCGCTGCACGCCGCTCCTCGTACAGATATTCCTTCTGTTCTACGCGCTACCCGACATAGGCATCCGTCTGACGCCGTTCGAGACTTCCTGGCTAGCGCTCGCATTGTGGGGCGGTGCTTATCAAACGGAGGTCTTCAGGGCCGCATTCGAAGCTGTGCCGAAAGGCGAAGTGACGGCAGCTCGCGCTCTCGGCTTGCCGGCGTTCCAGACCTTTCTTGACATCACACTCCCGATCGCGTTGCGCGTCGCGATCACCGGAACAACAACCACGGCGATAGAGCTGGCCCCGGTTGTTTGGACAGCGCCCCGCTGGATTTAAGTGGATTCCTGCCGGGTTATGCTGAACGCGGGGCTTTACGGTTTTGTCGTTGCGTCGGGAGGGCGTAGCCCGACCAGAGCGACGACAAAACCGTCGGCGACGGTCATGCGGCCATCACCATAGCTTGCGTGCCGAAGTAAGCCTCGTCGGGCGTGCGCCCGTCAAGGCTCGAGTGAGGGCGTCCCTGATTGTAGAAGGCCAGATACTTGGCAATTGACGCTCGCGCCTCGGACACGCTGTCGTAGGCGCGGAGATATACTTCTTCGTATTTGACCGTGCGCCAGAGCCGCTCGACAAACACGTTGTCGCGCCAGGCGCCCTTGCCGTCCATGCTGATGGCGATCTTCGCGTCCAGCAGCACATCGGTGAACTCGAGGCTGGTGAACTGGCTGCCCTGATCCGTGTTGAAAATCTCGGGCCTGCCGTGCTTCGCCAACGCCTCCTGGACCGCTTCGACGCAGAAGGCCGCCTCCATTGTGATCGAGACGCGATGGGCCAGGACCCGTCGGCTGAACACATCGACGACCGCCGCGAGATAGACGAAGCCACGCCGCATCGGAATGTAGGTGATGTCCATTGCCCACGCATGGTCGGGCCGCTCGATCTTCAATCCGCGCAACAGGTACGGGTAGATCTTGTGACCCGGAGCCGGCTTGCTCGTGTTCGGGCGACGATAGACCGCCTCGATCCCCATGCGCTTCATCAGCGTCGCGATGTGGCGGCGACCGGCGTATACGCCCTCCCGCCGCAGCAACGATCGCAGCATACGCGCTCCCGCGAAGGGATAATCGAGATGCAGCTCATCGAGCCGACGCATCAAGGCAAGGTCCTCGGCCGAAACTGGCCGAGGTTCATAGTAGACCGTGCTGCGAGCCAGCTTCAGGACCTTCGCCTGGCGCACGATAGAAAGATCATGATCGCGGTCGATCATCGCTTTGCGCTCAGCAGGCCCGCCTTGGTGAGCGCGCCGGACAAAAAATCGTTTTCCAACGCCAGCTCGCCGATCTTGGCATGTAACGCCTTCAAATCGACCGGCGTCTCGGCCGATGTCTTGTCATGCCCAAACACGCCGGCGGCGCCTTCCAGGAGCTGGTTTTTCCAGATCGTGATCTGGTTCGGATGAACATCAAACAGTTGCGCCAGCTCCGCCAGTGTCTTGTCGCCTTTGACCGCAGCCAAAGCAACCTTCGCCTTGAATGCCGGAGAATGCGTCCGGCGGCTCTTCTTCGTCATCTTCGCTCCTGATTCGCAGCAAGAATCCTCGCCGCTGTCAGGCAGAAAATCCACTCAAGCTACATAGAGCTGGCCCCGGTTGTTTGGACAGCGCCCCGCTGGATTTAAGTGGATTCCTGCCGGGTTATGCTGAACGCGGGGCTTTACGGTTTTGTCGTTGCGTCGGGAGGGCGTAGCCCGACCAGAGCGACGACAAAACCGTCGGCGACGGTCATGCGGCCATCACCATAGCTTGCGTGCCGAAGTAAGCCTCGTCGGGCGTGCGCCCGTCAAGGCTCGAGTGAGGGCGTCCCTGATTGTAGAAGGCCAGATACTTGGCAATTGACGCTCGCGCCTCGGACACGCTGTCGTAGGCGCGGAGATATACTTCTTCGTATTTGACCGTGCGCCAGAGCCGCTCGACAAACACGTTGTCGCGCCAGGCGCCCTTGCCGTCCATGCTGATGGCGATCTTCGCGTCCAGCAGCACATCGGTGAACTCGAGGCTGGTGAACTGGCTGCCCTGATCCGTGTTGAAAATCTCGGGCCTGCCGTGCTTCGCCAACGCCTCCTGGACCGCTTCGACGCAGAAGGCCGCCTCCATTGTGATCGAGACGCGATGGGCCAGGACCCGTCGGCTGAACACATCGACGACCGCCGCGAGATAGACGAAGCCACGCCGCATCGGAATGTAGGTGATGTCCATTGCCCACGCATGGTCGGGCCGCTCGATCTTCAATCCGCGCAACAGGTACGGGTAGATCTTGTGACCCGGAGCCGGCTTGCTCGTGTTCGGGCGACGATAGACCGCCTCGATCCCCATGCGCTTCATCAGCGTCGCGATGTGGCGGCGACCGGCGTATACGCCCTCCCGCCGCAGCAACGATCGCAGCATACGCGCTCCCGCGAAGGGATAATCGAGATGCAGCTCATCGAGCCGACGCATCAAGGCAAGGTCCTCGGCCGAAACTGGCCGAGGTTCATAGTAGACCGTGCTGCGAGCCAGCTTCAGGACCTTCGCCTGGCGCACGATAGAAAGATCATGATCGCGGTCGATCATCGCTTTGCGCTCAGCAGGCCCGCCTTGGTGAGCGCGCCGGACAAAAAATCGTTTTCCAACGCCAGCTCGCCGATCTTGGCATGTAACGCCTTCAAATCGACCGGCGTCTCGGCCGATGTCTTGTCATGCCCAAACACGCCGGCGGCGCCTTCCAGGAGCTGGTTTTTCCAGATCGTGATCTGGTTCGGATGAACATCAAACAGTTGCGCCAGCTCCGCCAGTGTCTTGTCGCCTTTGACCGCAGCCAAAGCAACCTTCGCCTTGAATGCCGGAGAATGCGTCCGGCGGCTCTTCTTCGTCATCTTCGCTCCTGATTCGCAGCAAGAATCCTCGCCGCTGTCAGGCAGAAAATCCACTCAAGCTACTGTCCGAATTTGCGGGGCCAGCTCTGATCACGCAGTTCAGGTCGTCCTCCTTCATGATCGTCGTCGGCTATCAGGAATTGACCTATGTCGCCAACCGGATCGTGTCAGATACGTTTAAAGTGTTTGAGACCTTCGGCATCGCTTGTCTCATGTACCTGCTGGTGTGCAGCATCCTAAGCGCTTTGTCTCGTACGTTCGAGCGCAGGCTCGCGATTCCGGGGCTGGGAGTAGTTAAATGAACAACTGGGTTTGGCCTGTCACCCTTTACCTTGGTAAGGGCCTTTTGGTTACTTTGTGGATCTCGCTGCTCACCGTCATTTTGGCGACAATGCTTGGTCTCCTGATCGCGGCGCTGTCGCAAAGCACGCTCACGTTCGCGCGCTTTGTCGGACGGCTTTACGTTGAGTTGTTCCGCGGCGTGCCGTCGCTTATGATACTCCTCTTCGTGTTCTTTGCCCTTCCGCAAATTGGTCTCCGCACGGGCCCACTCACGGCCGCAATAATCGGATTGGGGCTCTGGGGCGGGGCGAACATCGGTGAGGTCTTTCGAGGCGCCTTGGATTCAATTCCACATCGCCAAGAGCAGGGCGCCCGAGCGCTTGGCTTGAGCGCAACGGAAGCGCTTGTGTTCGTCATTTTGCCACAAGCATTTCGGCGTGCGTTGCCGCCCTACGTCGGGCAACTCACCGTTCTCGTCCAGGCGAGTGCACTGACGTCCGTTGTCGGCGTGTCGGATCTCTTGGGATCGGCGCGTCAAATGATAGAAAGACTAGCGTATGTCGGAACCGGAGACTCACACGCCATCGAGATCTATCTGGGCGTGCTGAGCATATTCTTTGTGATCTGCTACGCGTTGAGCGGGCTGGCCAGTATGATCGAACGCTGTCTTCGAGACTGAAAACAATTCCTAGTCGATCGAAACCTTCTAGGGAAAGGCAATTGCGCCGTTTGAGCGAACCCGCTCGACTCCATCGAGCGCTTTGCGCGGAGACATGTTCTAGGGTCCAGACTCAATTGAGCCAATATGCGACGAGAGCGGCGAGATGAACAGCGGCCAAAAAATTACGGGCGAGCTTGTCATATCGCGTGGCGATGCGCCGGAAGTCCTTGAGCCTGCAAAAGCAGCGTTCGATGACATTTCGTCCTTTGTAGGCGCGTTTGTTGAAGCGATGGATGACGACACGGTTAGATTTATTGGGGATTACGGGCTTGGCGCCACGACGAATGATTTCGCCGCGAAGCTTGTCGCCATCATACCCTTTGTCGGCGAGGAGCACGCTCATGGGTGGCGCGAGCGCCAGGACATCGGGAGCCGCAGCGATATCGGCATCCTGGCCTGGAGTCAGATGCAGGACGACCGGCCGGCAGAGCGGATCGCTCAGCGCATGGATTTTTGTCGTGCGGCCTCCGCGCGAGCGGCCGATTGCTTGATTGTGCTCCCCCCTTTTCCGCCGGAGGCACACCGGTGAGCTTTAATCGAGGTCGAGTCGAGCGACAGTACGACGCCGTCTTCGCCAGGCTTGGCCAGCGCTTCGAAGATTGCGCACCATCGTCCTCGCTTGGCCCAGCGATTGAAGCGATTGTAGATCGTCGTGTAAGGGCCGTATTCACGTGGACAATCACGCCATCGTGCACCCGATTGCAGCATGTGAATGATGCCGCTGACGATGCGTCGGTCGTCGTCCCGATCCGGCCCCGTCAGTCCCCTCGGCAGATGCGGTTCGATACGCGCCCATTGCCTGTCGTTCAGCCAAAACAAACCAGCGCGCATTCTCTCGCCTCCGAATCAACACGTAGGCAAGAGAATCACGTGGCGCTATTTAGGTACAGACCCTAGTTCAAGCAAAGCCCAAACTGCACCGAGAGCGCGCCCACGCCAGTCAGATCATCGCCTAAAAAGCGGCCGTGCGGACGGCCAGAGTCGAATCCTCTTGGTCTGGACTCGCATCATCATACCGGACGGCAACTCGATCGTGCTGGAGCGCCAGCCGGGCGCCGACAGTGGTGGTTATGCCGGACTCGAGGACGATGTCGACAACCACTGGGGCATGCTATTCAAGGCCGCCGTTCTCTCGACCATGCTCAGCGTCGGAGCGGAGGCGGCACGAGCCAAATGAGAACAACCTCGTTCAAGCGATCCGTAGCGGTGCGTCCATCAGCATCAGCCAGACCGGCCAATTGGTCGTGCAGCGTCAGCTCAACATCCAGCCGACGCTGACCATCCGGCCAGGTTTCCCGGTCCGCGTGATCGGCACGCGCGATTTGGTGCTGGCGCCCTACAGCAATGGAGGAACGCCATGACGAAGCTCAAGCTTGGGCCGCTTGAAGACGACAAGCCAGTCAAGCTCACGACCGAGCTGCCGGCGGCGGTCTTTAGGGATCTCAGAAGCGACGCCGAGATCCTGACGCATAGCGTAGGTCTGATGACGCGGACCGAGCCTGCTAAACTGATTGCGCCGATGATCGAGCGTCGCATGGCGACCGACCGCGCCTTCGCGAAAGCACGGCGAAATACACTCAGCTCGCACCTCGGTCATAGCGTTCACGACGCAGGTCAAGAAACGGACGCAACGATGGATTGCCGTTAGCTTGCCGCCAGTAAGCGCGAAAGCTGAGCACAGGGTTTGCCGGTTCGGGAAGGCAAGGCGTCCAGCCATAAGATGTATTGGCCGAACAATTCGGTCGTCAAATCGGCCGGCGCCTGAACCCTGCCGCTATCGGCGAGAAAGCGGGCAAAGAACTTCAGTGCTTTCCAGCATTGGTGACGCGTGCTAGGTGACGACGATGCATGATGCCCCCGGAACGCCTCGGCATAGGGAGCAACAAATTCGGCTGGAAGATTGGGTTGCCCGAGGTCGAACCGCTGCGCCGGTTCGCCCCACGCATCCCGGAACGGCATCGTCAAGTTAATCGACCGCCGAGCCGAAGGCGGCGATTCTCAGAGGTCGAGATTCGGCGATAGCGCTTGTCATGAAGATCTCGCGCCAAGTCGCAAAGGCTCGCTCGCGCGAAGCACGACGGAAGTCGGCGGTGGCGGCTCCGGCATAGGGGATGTGGAAAAGGTTCGCGACCTGATCGTGAACTGACAGAAAGCGTTGAGCCTGATGGGACGATTTGAAACGCTTCATGATCCGCTCGCGTCGCCGCGTCGGCTGATGAGAATTCTCGGCCCGATTGTTGAGAGCTTTGTGCTGGCGATGTTCGACGTGAAAGCCCATCTTCGCCCTCGCAGCGCCGTACGAACGCAGCTTATCCGTGATCATCACGCGCGGCGGCGTGCCGGCGGATTTCAAGAGCTTCTTCATGAGAAGCTGCGCAGGAGCTATGGCTGATTTTGGGTGACGCGGCCTGATCAGGCGGCGTGGCTTTCAGTGTTCGGAATGACTTCGATTCCGTCGATGAACTTTACACCGGCGATGACTTTCGGCAACTGGTTCGTGCTCTTCAATCGCCGCCAGGTCTTCGATGCGGCGTCGATGAGCTTGAACACCATCAGCTTCGCGGTTTGTTGCGACAGCGATCCCTTGGTCCGCACCGTTCGGTGGCGCACCGTGGCGAAGACGCTCTCGATCGGGTTCGAGCTGCGTAGGTGGATCCAGTGCTCAGCAGGGAAGTCGAAGAAGGCGAGCAGCGCATGGCGATCCTTGATCAGGCACTCCACCGCACGTCCGTATTTGACGTGGTATTTCTCGACGAAGACGTCGATCGCGGTTTCAGCTTCGGCCCGGTGTGGGGCCAGATAGATGTTCCGCAGGTCGTTCTTCATGGGGCCCTGCACGGATTTGGCGACCTTGTCGAGTACGTTGCTCACTTTATGGCACCAGCATCGTTGGTGCCGCGTGCCGGGAAAGGCCTCGTCCAGTGCCTTCCAGAAGCCGAGGGCGCCGTCGCCGATGGCGAGTTGCGGGGCAATCCGTAACCCGCGTTGCCGCAGGTCGATCAGGAGTTCGCGCCAGCTCTGCGCGCTCTCGCGCACGCCGACCTGGAAGCCGATCAGCTCCTTCTTGCCTTCCGGCGTGGTGCCAATCAGCACCAGCATGCATTCGCTGTGATCTTCCATGCGGGCCTGCAGGTACACGCCATCGGCCCAGATGTAGACATAGCGACGCGCCGACAGATCGCGTCTCTGCCAGCGTTCGTACTCGACCTGCCAATCGGCCTTCAGGCCGGCGATCACCGAAGGCGACAGGTTCGGCGCATCCTTGCCGAGCAGCGCCGAGAGCGCCTCCTGGAAGTCGCCGGTCGAGATGCCGCGCAAATAGAGGACCGGGATCAAGGCATCCAGGCTCTTCGTCCGCCGCGCCCATAGCGGCAGGATTGCCGAACTGAAGCGGAGGCGGTCGCCTGGCCCGCTCGCTCCGCGGTCGCGGACCTTGGGACGAGCGACCTCCACCGGACCGATGCCGGTCGCAATCTCGCGCACCGGACCGTGCCCATGTCGGACCAGGCGCGCTCGACCGTCGGGCAGCGTCAGATTGGCCGTGCTGGCCAGAAACGCGCCAACCTCGATCTCGATCGCCCTGGCAAGCAGGTCCCGCGCGCCGGCTCGAACGATATCGGTCAGTGGATCATCAACCGCGGACGGCTGACGGAAAGCAAGAACATTGGTAGTCTCGGTCATGGCGTATCGCTCTCCTCGAGAGGTTCTGGCAGGCTCGTCACCCGCCTCGATACGCCGCCTTCCTCACACCGTCATCACCCAGATTCCGCCATAGCTCGCTGCGCAGCGCGCGAGTCTCTTCGGCGCTGGATCAAGACGTCGAGAACGAAGCCATTCTGGTCGACAGCGCGCCAGAGCCAATGTTGTTCGCCCGCGATCGAGATAACGACCTCGTCCAGATGCCATTTGTCACCGCGGGCGGGGAGCTATGCGGGATTTTGGGTGACGAGGCGATCAGGCGGCGTGGTTTTCCGGCACTTGGATGACCTCGATGCCGTTTTCGAATCTGACACCTGCGACGACCTTCGGCAACTGATTTGTGCCTTTCAGCCGCCGCCAGGTCTTTGATGCGGCGCAGAGCAGCTTGAACACCATCAACTTGGCAGTCGTTGACGATAACGAACCTTTCGTGCGCACCGTTCTGTGCCGGACCGTCGCGAACACGCTTTCGATGGGATTCGTCGTCCGCAAGTGGTCCCAATGCTCGGCGGGGAATTCGTAGAACGCAAGCATTGCGTCGCGATCTTTCGTCAGGCACTCGACCGCCTTGTCGTACTTCGCTCCGTATTTCTCGGCAAAGACATCGATCGCCACTTCGGCCGAAGCTCGGTTGGACGCCAAATAGACCTCGCGCAGGTCCTTCTTCATGCTGGCCTGTACCGACACTGCGACTTTGTTCAAGATATTCGCGGTTTTGTGCACCCAGCACCGCTGATGTCGCGTGGCGGGAAAGACCTCGTCGAGCGCCTTCCAGAAGCCGAGCGCGCCGTCACCGACGGCGATTTCCGGGGCGATCTTCAGCCCTCGGGTTTTCGCCTCGACGAGCAGTTCGTGCCAGCTCTGCGTGCTCTCGCGCACGCCGACCTGGAAGCCGATGAGTTCCTTCTTGCCTTCCGGCGTCGCGCCGATCAGCACCAGCATGCATTCGCTGTGGTCTTCCATGCGAGCCTGCAGGAAGACGCCGTCCGCCCACACGTATACGTACCGGCGCGCCGACAGATCGCGCTTCTGCCAACGCTCGTACTCGAGCTGCCACTCCGTCGTCAGTCTGGAAACCACCGCCGGAGAAAGATTCGGCGCATCCTTGCCCAAGAGCGCCGCCAGCGCCTCCTGGAAGTCGCCCGTCGAGATGCCTCGCAGGTACAGAACCGGCAAAAGTGCATCCAAGCTCTTCGTGCGCCGTGCCCACAACGGCAGGATCGCCGAGGTGAAGCGGATCCGCTCGCCATCGCTGGTCACCGCGCGATCGCGAATCTTTACCCGGGCGACTTCGACGGCGCCGATCCCCGTCTGGATCGTCCGCACTGGACCATGGCCGTGTCGCACGAGGCGGTCGCGGCCATCGGGAAGCTTCAAGCCCTTCATCGCGGCGAGAAACGCCTCGGCTTCCATCTCGACAGCCTGCGCAAGCAGCTGCCGAGCTCCAGATCGCAAAATATTCGTCAGTGGATCGTCGATCTCATCGGGCTGACGCAGTGGGACAATGTTGCTATGCTCGTTCATGGCGTATCGCTCTCCTTGAGGTTCTGGCAGGCTCGACACCCGCCTCGATACGCCGCCTATCTCATTCCGTCATCACCCAGTTTCCCGCATAGCTCCGGGCGGGAGCGCGCTGGCGGATCCGATCGGAGAACAGCTTGCCGAATTTCCGTCCCCACTGGCGCACGGTTTCATAGGTCACGCCAATGCCACGCGCCGCCAGGATTTCCTCGACCATCCGCAAGCTTAAGGGAAACCGGAAATACAACCAAACGGCATAGCTGATCACTTCCGGTGGGAAGCGACGGCGGCGATAAAGAGGGGCCCGGGCGGTCGGCATGCCGGTCGTCTACCCCATCGGCCACCCCTATTCGTTAACTTGACGGTGCCGGTTGGGAGTGAGCCTACAAGCTTTGGCAGGCGACCAACTCAACGAGTTAAGGTATTCTGGGGCAAACTCGGTCGCAGATCACCGCGCAAAGCCGGGACACCGACCAGATCAAGGAGATCACTGATGGCCCACAAGAAACTGGTCAATCAGAGCGGGTTGTTGCTTACAGTGTTACTCATCACGCGTGTTGGCTCGGAGCCCAACCAGTCCGTGACGACGCGCGGCAGCAGCTGGGATAACGTGCTAAACACACATGACACGCTGGCCTTTAGCGGAGCGGACGGCCTGAACGTGGTGGGCTCGAATACGTAACCGCGGTCCACGGCGCTACGACCACCGACTCTCTACGGCCTGAACGCCGCCGGCAGTTTGATGGAAGCTCCCGTCGGCGACTAACGCGTCCCGGAAATCCGACGCTTTGTCGTGCTGAACATCGTCACCTTTCTGTGATCACTTCCAGACAGTGCGTCGCGCCGCCAGTTAAGCCTGTGGTCAGGCATAGGCAAAAGCGAATCCCTTTAAAGCGATCGTCAACGACGACTATCGCAAGGCCCAGAGAAGCCGGAAACGGACCGGCGCTTCCCCACATGATGCTCCGGTCCCTATCCAATTCTGAACCGATGATGTGACGCCGACCATGCTGCCCAGTTCTCAACAGGCCCGAGATGTGGCCTATCAGCTTCACGCCTATACCAACGCGCGGTCGCACCAACGGGCCGGGCCGCTCATAATTGAACGCGGCGAGGGCCCCTACGTCTTCGACACGGCAGGAAAACGCTACCTCGATGCGATGGCCGGTCTCTGGAGTGCGGGTCTTGGCTTCAGCGAAAAGCGGCTTATCGAAGCCGCGCATCGCCAGATGCAAATCCTGCCATTCTATCATACCTTCGCATCACGATCGAATGGGCCTTCCATCGCGCTTGCCGAGAAGCTGGTGAAGATGTCTCCGGTGCCAATGAGTAAGGTGTTCTTCACAAATTCCGGCTCGGAAGCGAACGATACGGTGTTGAAGCTGATCGCCTATCGATCGAATGCAGCGGGCCAGCCTCAGCGCAAGAAGGTCATCAGCCGGTTGCGCGGCTATCACGGCGTCACGATCGGTGCGGCAAGCCTGACCGGATTTCCAGACAACCACCGCTCTTTCGATCTGCCGCTCCCCAACATTATGCACACGGGCTCCCCCCATTTCTACAAAGACAGCCGTGCGGGCGAATCGGAGGAGACCTTTGCAACGCGTCGGGCCGAGGAGCTCGAGTCGCTGATTCAGCGCGAAGGTGCCGATACCATTGCAGCATTCTTCGGTGAGCCTGTCATGGGCGCGGGCGGCGTCATCGTTCCGCCGCCGACTTACTGGGACAAAATTCAAAGGGTGCTAAAAAAGCATAGCATCCTTTTGGTCGCTGATGAGGTGATTTGCGGCTTTGGCCGGACCGGAAAAATGTTCGGTTGCGAAACCTACAACATCGCGCCCGATGTAATCGTGGTGTCGAAGCAGCTCACGTCCAGTTATTTTCCGTTATCTGCGATCATAATGAATGACTACATGTTCGAACCAATCGCGGACGAGAGCAATAAGGTTGGACTGCTGGCTCATGGCTTCACGGGCGGTGGTCACCCGGTCGGAGCCGCCGTAGCGCTCGAAAACCTCAAACTCATCGAGGAGCGGGGTCTGATTGCGAACGTTGGCCGCATCGGGGCCTACATGCAGGAACGGCTGCGCACGCTCGTTGACCATCCACTCGTTGGGGAGGTCCGTGGCGTTGGCCTTATTGCGGCAATCGAGCTGGTGCTGGACAAGAAACGGAAAGTCGCCGCTACTACTCCGGGCGATGTTGGCAGCATTGCGAGCCGGTTGCTGCACGAGCGAGGGATCATCGTGCGGAATGTAGACGATGCATTGTCGATATGCCCACCTCTGATCGTCAACAAGGATCAAATCGACGAGCTCATCGACGGGATCACGGGCATGCTCCACGATCTTAAGGCGACTGTAGTTAATTGTCGCGAGCCTCACTAGCGTTCACTCAACTCCGCTTAGTGCGCCGCGAGTCCGATTGTCTGGACATCCATCAATGAGGGGCAAGGTGCTCGACGTCGCGGTCGACGTCCGCGTCCGGAGCCCGAATTTCGGACGCTACGTTGCCGTCGAATTAAGCGAGCATAACCGGCGGCAACTATGGGTTCCGCGCGGATTCGCGCACGGTTTCGTTGTGTGCTCTCAGAGACCGCGGACTTTTTCTACAAATGCGATGATTTCTATAATCCGGAGAACGAGGTTTCGATCCGCTGGGACGACCCGGTGATCGGTATAAACTGGGGTATCAAAAAGCCGTCGCTCTCGGCCAAGGACGCGGCCGCGCCGCTGCTTGCCGACATCCAAAACTTCCATTGTACGGGCGGATACTGGTGACGGGAACCCGCGGGCAGGTCGGAGGTGCATTGATGCCCGCAGGTAAAGGGGATCGAGGCTGAAGTATTGGAAGGTTGAGGAACACGAACCGGTTCACCCGCATCGGAGGGCTGAAATGTCGCCTCCGTCTACACGGCTTAACAGGTGGAATGCTGATGATGATGTCGCCGGACAGTCGGCGCATTCGCCGCTGCCTTTGGGCGTAGCCGACAGCTGGATGGTGGGCATTTCACGGACTCTTCCTGGCCGAATCGTGTCTCTCGCTGCAGACCGGTGCCGGCGGCGCGGGCCGGATCAGCGGGCGGTCGCGGCCGAACGAGGCCAGCTGGGGTCATCTCCCGCGCGTCGAGCGCGATAGACGCGTCTTGGATTCGCCAGTCGAGGCCGCCGCTACGAGTTCGTTCCACGAGTCCGGCGGGTTTCCGCGGTCCAGCATCTTCCTGAACACGGCGTAGGCGTCGTTCGCGCTCTCGTAGGCGCGCAGCGTCGAGTCGTCGTTCACCCAGGCGAGAACGATGATCTTGGCGTCCGCCGATTGCTGATAGCGGAAGAACAGGCGGAACTGCTGCAGCAATTTCGCGCGGAACCAGTGCTTGTACTCGTCGCCGAGAGTGCCGCCCTGCCGATAGACGTCACGCGTTGGGTCACTCGGAATGTCGTCGAACGCCACCTTCAAGACAGCCGACAGGAGCTTCGCGGCGCGCTTCTTCTTGTATCCCTTCGGATCCTTCTTGCGCGCCTTCTCGACCGCCGCGATCATAGTCTCGAACTGGTCGAGAAATAGCGGATGGGCGTAGACCGTCCAACCGTTAACCCCGAAGGTGTCGTCGCTCACGTATCGTCTTCCGGCAGCGCCGCGTCGAGATCGACCTTAACACCCTTGACCAAGCCCTTGCCGCGCGCGACCAGCGACTTCGGCACCGGCCGGATCCGGGCTGGCTCGCTCCCCATGTCGCGGGCCAGGAACGCGAGGAACGTGCCGATCACCGGATCGCCGTGGTCGGCGCTCAACTGCTTCTTCGCGATCACAACGGTGCCGTCAGCGAGCCCCCGAAACACGACCTGGTCGCGCTTTCCCAGGGCCAGCATTTTGCGGATGGCGGCGGGCACGGTCGTCTGGCCGCGGTCTGTGATGGTCGCGGGGATCTCGAGGATTTCGGCGGTCTTGGCCATAGCGGCTCCTTGCGTCGTCACGACATCCCAATGTAATGCATCTGCATTGTAAGTCAAGTCTGCCTGGGTGCCTCGAGATGGCCGCAAACTGGCGATTCCACCGTCTGGTGGAGTTGGCGCTGAAGCTCAACGAGAATGATGCACAATAGAGCTGGCCCCGCAAATTCGGACAGTAGCTTGAGTGGATTTTCTGCCTGACAGCGGCGAGGATTCTTGCTGCGAATCAGGAGCGAAGATGACGAAGAAGAGCCGCCGGACGCATTCTCCGGCATTCAAGGCGAAGGTTGCTTTGGCTGCGGTCAAAGGCGACAAGACACTGGCGGAGCTGGCGCAACTGTTTGATGTTCATCCGAACCAGATCACGATCTGGAAAAACCAGCTCCTGGAAGGCGCCGCCGGCGTGTTTGGGCATGACAAGACATCGGCCGAGACGCCGGTCGATTTGAAGGCGTTACATGCCAAGATCGGCGAGCTGGCGTTGGAAAACGATTTTTTGTCCGGCGCGCTCACCAAGGCGGGCCTGCTGAGCGCAAAGCGATGATCGACCGCGGTCATGATCTTTCTATCGTGCGCCAGGCGAAGGTCCTGAAGCTGGCTCGCAGCACGGTCTACTATGAACCTCGGCCAGTTTCGGCCGAGGACCTTGCCTTGATGCGTCGGCTCGATGAGCTGCATCTCGATTATCCCTTCGCGGGAGCGCGTATACTGCGATCGTTGCTGCGGCGGGAGGGCGTATACGCCGGTCGCCGCCACATCGCGACGCTGATGAAGCGCATGGGGATCGAGGCGGTCTATCGTCGCCCGAACACGAGCAAGCCGGCTCCGGGTCACAAGATCTACCCGTACCTGTTGCGCGGATTGAAGATCGAGCGGCCCGACCATGCGTGGGCAATGGACATCACCTACATTCCGATGCGGCGTGGCTTCGTCTATCTCGCGGCGGTCGTCGATGTGTTCAGCCGACGGGTCCTGGCCCATCGCGTCTCGATCACAATGGAGGCGGCCTTCTGCGTCGAAGCGGTCCAGGAGGCGTTGGCGAAGCACGGCAGGCCCGAGATTTTCAACACGGATCAGGGCAGCCAGTTCACCAGCCTCGAGTTCACCGATGTGCTGCTGGACGCGAAGATCGCCATCAGCATGGACGGCAAGGGCGCCTGGCGCGACAACGTGTTTGTCGAGCGGCTCTGGCGCACGGTCAAATACGAAGAAGTATATCTCCGCGCCTACGACAGCGTGTCCGAGGCGCGAGCGTCAATTGCCAAGTATCTGGCCTTCTACAATCAGGGACGCCCTCACTCGAGCCTTGACGGGCGCACGCCCGACGAGGCTTACTTCGGCACGCAAGCTATGGTGATGGCCGCATGACCGTCGCCGACGGTTTTGTCGTCGCTCTGGTCGGGCTACGCCCTCCCGACGCAACGACAAAACCGTAAAGCCCCGCGTTCAGCATAACCCGGCAGGAATCCACTTAAATCCAGCGGGGCGCTGTCCAAACAACCGGGGCCAGCTCTTTGAGACCATTCTGGTCGACAGCGCGCCAGAGCCAATGTTGTTCGCCCGCGATCAAGATAACGACCGCGTCCAGATGCCATTTGTCGCCGCGAGCGGGTGCGCGCTGGCGTATCCGATCGGAGAACGGCTTGCCGAAGTGCCGCCCCCACTGGCGCGCGGTTTCATAGGTCTGTTCTCGGCGATGAAATCGCCGTTGAAAACACAGACGCACTTCTCAAGGCCACTGAGTGCCTTAGGATAGGTAAATTTCGCCCCGCTGGACAACTCGATTTCGAATGTGCAGCCTTCGGGAAGTCGCTCCTGTTTTTTGCCGTGTTGAAGCGCCGCTAATATGCGGGAAAGCGTTGACTTTCCCGAGCCATTGAATTCGTAGAAAAGATTGTATCGCTTGAGATCAAGGCTTGGAGTGGTGGCTTTACGCTCCGCCAACACGGCTGCGCCCTTGAGCAGACGAATGTTCTCGATGATCGCCACGGCCGCCTCCGCCTCCCTTATGGCTAGAGAGGATTACTAGCACGCAAGTTGAGGTTGTAAAGAGGGGCAACCCTGCCAAAAGGCGGCATCTCCATTGCACCGCGGCCGGATCAGGTCGATCCATTGGTTCGTCATCCACCCTTCGCGCTTGGTCTCCGCCGACCTGCTGGCGGCTCTTCCTCGGTCGTGGCTTCGCGGAGGTGGTGTAGTACCGGGGCTTTGGAGCAGACGCTGGCAATGCGGCATCTCGTGCTGACCTGGATCGCGTGCTCGACTAGCCACGGTTCGTCTGCGTGACCGACCAAGCCTGGTAGGTGCCTGCCGGGTCTCTCCGAGGATACAATTCGACAGAGTATTAGAAATAATGCAGGACCAGATTCGAAAATCTTGATAGGCGCGTGCTCCTGTTTGCGCAGAAATCGGGGCCGACTAAGTAACACTTGAGACGAACGCGTCATGGCCGCCGATCCGAAAACCGCATCCCTCTACTCGCGAATGCAGAGCTACGGCACCCTGACCGAAGCGCCGCGCGACGTGCCAGACGCGCGCTTCGCGCTGCCGGCGACTGTCCACTGGATGCGCGCGCTCGCGATCCTAACTGTCGACCAAGAGCTCGACTTCGCTGCCGGTCGAAAGTTCTACGCGAATGTTCACGCGCGCGGGATGCCAGATCGCCAGCTCAACACCGTGTGTGAGCAGCTTTTGTTCGTCCTTAACCAGATAGCTGCGCTGCAGGCGCTGACGGCTACGACGAACAAGGCGGACGTGGCGCGAACGGCTATTGTTGCCTGGTACTACGGTGTCTACAGCGCAGCTTCCGCCATGACGGCAGCGATGGACGCTTCCTTCCAGGACAATCACGCGGAGACCGCCAGGAAGTGGCAGGAGCGCTTCCCTGCCAACAACCTGGCGATGCATCCCTTCGCGGATTGCCTGTGAGCGTCATTCCGGCAACTGTCGAGACCGAACTCGCGACAGTGAAGGTAAGGGGGCAGCACTCGTTGGTCAACAAACCCACGACTGCGCAGGAAGCCTGGGGCTGTTGCGCGGAGTATCTTTCCGGGACGGCGGGCTGGGAGCGATCGAACGTCGAGGAGAGGGTGAGGGAAACGGCCCAGTTCAAGGCGCTGGGAGTTTCCGATTTCCGGACGAAGGCGGCGCGTGAACTGCGCGACATCTCGTACGCCCGTCGCGGCATCAGTTTCCTTCACCAGGCGTCGCGCTATCGCGGGAAGGCGAACTACCGGGACGCCATCTACCTCGCCTATGGGACCTCCGTAACGAACCAGTTGTCGGGTTTCGTCGACGACATGCTTATCGTACTGAAAGGGTTCGCCGCCATGGCCGGCGCCTACTGCTCTCTGCGAGTGGGCAAGACCGCTTGGATAGACTTCGCCGACGATCTAGTACCCGGAATCAGAGCTGAGTGATACGGCGGCCTTTGAAACGGCGTTGACGGACCTTTTTCTTGGTCCAGACGAAGGGCTCGGCTCTGTCGTTGTATGCGTTGACGTAGGCATCGATGTGTTCCTGAAGCTGCTTGAGGCTCGTGAAGGAGGTGCCGCTGAGCGACTGCCCCTGCAAGATGGAAAACCATACTTCGACCTGATTGAGCCATGACGCACTTGTCGGCGTGAAATGAAATTGCACGTTGGGGTGGGCCTTGAGCCAGTCCTCGTTCTTTTTATGGGTGTTGAGGTTGTCGAGGATGACGTGAAGCTTGCGGTTCGGAAAAGCCGCGGTGACGCTGTTCATGAAATCGAGAAACTCGACGCGGCGCCGGCGTTTTGAATGGGTCGCGATGATCTTTCCGGTGGCGACTTCGAGCGCCGCAAACAATGTTGTGGTGCCATGCCGCTTGTAATCGTGGCTTTGGCCGGTCAAGGCGCGGCCATTGGGCAACTTCAGATAACCCTGCGCTCGCTCCAAAGCCTGGATCGAGGGCTTCTCGTCCACGCACAGCACAATGGCCTTCGCCGGCGGCGCGACATAGAGGCCGACAACATCGGCGGCTTTGGCCGTAAAGTTCGGGTCGTTGCTCTCGCACCAGGACTTGCGAGCCACCAGGTCAATCTTGTGGCTGCGCAGGAACCGCCAGACATATTGGACATCGACATCGCCCAGCGCCTCGGCCAGCAGGGGGCCGGTCCAGCGCGCAAACCCTTGCGGTGGCGGCTTATCCAGCAGCTTCAGAATCCGCTTGTCGGTCGTCTTCGTATAGATCGGCTGCTTGCCAGGCCGCGGCTTGTCTTGCAGCCCTTCAAGGCCATGGTCGGCATAGCGATGCCGCCAAAGGCTGACAATCCGCGGCTGGACCCCAACTTCCTTGGCGATCGACCGGGTGCTGCGCCCATCCGCCGCCAACAGAACTATCCGCGCCCGCTTCAAATCGCGCTGCAACGTCACCGGTGAGCGACAGCACGCCTCAAGCACCTTGCGATCTTTCCTCGAAAGGTGGACTTCTCTTGCTTCGGGTATCATCCCGACCTTGAATCACGACTCACGTTCCAAGAAAAGTGGGTACTAGATCGCAAGAGGGCGATTTCGATATCCCCGAAGGATATTTGGTGACCGCCGGGGCGGGTTGGCCTGGAAACACGCCCGTGTTCGGCAAGAGGACGCATCAACGACGGCAGCGGATTAAGGCGCCGGGTGCTCTCGGTGTCGGGGTTGCCGGTCGGCAGACCGCGCCAAGCGGCGTCAAATGGAATGAGACTGAGACGCCGCGCCAACTCGCGATGGCCTGATACGAACGCTTGCCGCCAGCTTGCCTGCGGCAAGCAGGCGCGGCGCGGCAATCGGCTGCTTCCTTGAACTCACGACCACGGAAGATACAGCGCGGCGAACAGCACCAGGACGATTAGAATGCACGCCCACGCGATTGCTAGCGCCTTATCCATCGGCCTATTCCCCCGATCTCGGGCGCGCTTCAGGTCCATCATCGAGCGCTCAGCCTGCTACACAAATGTGTACTGCAAGAGGCCAGCTCGGCTCCCACCCAATCCGGTAGTTGAGGCGACCGCGTCAGGTTGCAAACTCCCTCCCGGCGTGGACACGCGTTTCCAACCTGGGGAGAAGGACCTTATGGCTCGTATTCAACATATCGTCACACTCCACAATGACGAATGGACGCTCGTCGTAAATGGCAAGCACTCCGCCCCATACGCTACTCAAAAGGAGGCAATCCGCGCCGCGGTCGATGCCGCCCACGCGGACGGAAAGGCAGGGCACGACGCTCAGGTTCTCGTTCAAAGGGAAAACCACCAATTTAGAATGGAGTGGACATATGGCCACGACCCATACCCACCAGCCGGCTAATCGCGGACCACATGAGATCGGCGCCGACCAATCCTGGCTCCGGGGGCCGACGTGGCCAGCCTTGCTAACTCCGAGGGCGACGGCTGGTGGTAGGGATAGTGCTTTCGGGGGCGTGAGCGCCGAATCACGTCCGCGCTGGCCGTTTTTCTCAGCTTTGATGGCGCGGCCGTCCATACATCGAGGATCAGCCGCGCCCTTTGGCGAGCCCCGGGCTAGCCCCGAAGTAGTCGATTGGCCTGCGGGTAGCTATCGCGCCCGCATAGGTTGAGCATAAACTCCCCTGTGAGCACCATTTGTGAGCACCAAAAGAATGGAGCATTGCCAATGAACATCGATCTCGCGGCGGTGCTTACCAAATTTCAGAACATCTCGCCCGGTGCATTTATCAAGCTCGATATCTCAATTGAAGGCGGATCATTCGGCATTTTTGTAGAGGACGGCCACGGCAATCAGGGCATCGTTACCGTTCCCGCCACGCCCGCCCCACAAGACCAAATCGCGTGGCATCAGCAGGGCGGAATATCACACCGAACACTTATCCACTTTCCGACCGCGCTTCTGAGGCCGGCCCTGTCGAGCGCTGCCGTGCCAGGTTCTGCAGCGGGCGTGCCCTTGGTCTGCGTGGGGAACAAGGCGTTCGTCGCAGGTCAACAAGATCGGCATCACCGTGAATACTTCAACATCGATACGGGCAAAGCCGAAAAGGTGGCTTTAATTGACGCGGTGTTGTTCACGGAATGGGCCGTGGGGCATGTCGTCGACGGAAAATTCGAAGAAATCTACAGATACCCTCTGCCTGGTACTTCTTAAAGAGGAGCGGCAAGCCGCTTGAAGTCCCCCGCCTTTCAATCCGCTGAATCTGCACCAACGGTGCGAGCTGGAAGCACTGCTTCCAATCACAGTCAAAGGAACCTGATATGATCCCTATTGAGGAGTCCTTTATTCGAGCGATAACGTTGCTTGACGGACCAAAACCGACCGAGCAACGGACTGAAATCGTCGCCCACCTGGATACTATTATAGACTATGCTCGCGACGATGCCGAGGAGCGCCTAGCCCATAGTTTCAAAGCGATGGCCCTGAACCACCTCGACAGTATCGGTCGAGATACGTCGACCATTGTTGAGGAAAAAATGGAGCTGGCTCTGATTGCCACCGAAGAATTGATTATAGCTATCGTCGAGCGCAACCGGCGGGGAATAAGATCCGAGCGATGTCCATGCAGGGATTTTGCAACTGGGCAATACGGGCGGTGGTCGCGATTAGGTGCTCATGAGCGACGACAACCTCCAATGACATCCACGCAGCGCCATCGGAGGCAGTAATCTGACGGCGGCGGCGCGTGGAGGCCTTCACGCCGAACTCATAGGGCACGGCGGCCTTGCCCTTGCCGATGCACTCGACCTCCGGAGCATGGAAGATGGGATGGTTGCCGTCCATCCCTGACGGCATCGCAATGTGCCAAAAAGGTGATGATTCACAACCACTGAGCGGAAAGGACGGCAACCGTGACGAAGGATATGATGATCGGCGTGGATCTGGCAAAACATGTTTTCCAACTCCATGGCGCGTCGATGACGGGGCACGTGAAGTTTCGCAAGAAGACCGTGCGCGACGCCATTCCCAAAGTCCGGGAATTGGCCGCTGCCGAGTTCGCGACGCTGCGTCTTCGTCTCTTGAAAATCGCTGCCCGTGTGGTCGAGACCACGAGCCGCATTCGCCTTGCGTTTGCCGCGGCATGTCCCGAAGCCGACCTGATCCGCGGCTTGCCAGGCGCGTTGCTGCCGCTCGGTCCTTGACCGGCGGGGCGTCCGCCCCCCGTTCGCCCAACCTATACCTCAAGCGCGTTGCAAAGTACGGGTCGTCAGGCGGTGAAAAGCCGAAGGCAATCCTGTGCGCCTCGTCAGACAAGATGTGCGGCCGCATCAATCGGGCCAAAATGCCGCACTCTCACGAATAGGACGGGCTAGTGCGGATGTCGGATGAGGAACACGTCTTCCTGCTGACCCAGCATCACATCGTCTCGGACGGCGGTCGATGGGCGTGCTGGTGCATGAACTCAGTCGGCTTTACCGGGCGTTCGAGGCTGGACAGGACGATCCTTTGCCGCCGTTGGCGATCCAGTATCCGGATTATGCCGCCTGGCAACGGCAGTGGCTGTCAGGGAACGGCTGCAGAAGCAGGCGAAGTATTGGCGCAACGCCCTGTCAGGCACGGCCCGTCTTGTCTTGCCGACGGACCGTGCGCGGCCGGCCCAGCAGTCGTTTGCCGGGGCCAGTGTTCCTGTTGTCATCGATGCGGATCTGACGCGGGACTTGAAGCGGCTGAGCCGGCAGCATGGCACGACGTTGTTCCTGACGGTGCTGGCGGGCTGGGCGGCGGTGCTGTCGCGTCTGTCGGGGCAGGACGACCCTCCCCATCCGCTGCCAACAGAACTATCCGGGCCCGCTTTTCACGCTCCGGAAGCTGACTGAAACGGAGAGCGGCTTCGAACAAGAAAGTCTCAGCCAAGGGCGCGCAGAAAAGCTGGCGCCGTCTCGATGGCCATAACCAGTTCTTGGTGTTGCACGCCGGAAAGGATTGACAATCTGTTTTAGAAAGTCGGTCTGACGCTCAATAACCCCGGTGATGACGCAAAGAGCTATCGCTGAAAGTTGGTGACGGCGGGAATCGGGAAGGCGGCATATCGTGGGGGTGCTTGACGCCTCCACTTCTCCACCGAAGGAGCGATATGCCGTGTCCAACGATAACGTCACCAAGCTGATTCAGCCAGGAGTGTTCGACGACCAACTCACCGAAATCTTGCGTAACGGGGCCCGCGCTCTGTTGGCGCAGGCGGTCGAGGCCGAGGTCGCGGACTTTCTCGGCAAGCATGCCGATGTGAAGACCGAGGACGGCCAGCAGCGTGTGGTCCGCCACGGTCACCTGCCGGAGCGCGAGGTGATGACCGGGATCGGTCCAGTCTCCGTCCGCCAGCCGCGTGTGCGCGATCGCGAGGCCGCCGCCGCCGATCCCGACCGTATCCGGTTCTCGCCATCGGTCGTGCCGCCCTACATGCGGCGGTCGAAGTCGATCGAGACGCTGCTGCCGATCCTCTATTTGAAGGGGATCTCGACCGGCGACTTCTCCGAGGCGCTGGCGGCGCTGCTCGGCAAGGATGCTGCCGGGTTGTCGGCATCCGCCGTTGGTCGCCTGAAGGACGAGCTATGCGGGATTTTGGGTGACGAGGCGATCAGGCGGCGTGGTTTTCCGGCACTTGGATGACCTCGATGCCGTTTTCGAATCTGACACCTGCGCTGACCTTCGGCAACTGATTTGTGCCTTTCAGCCGCCGCCAGGTCTTTGATGCGGCGCAGAGCAGCTTGAACACCATCAACTTGGCAGTCGTTGACGATAACGAACCTTTCGTGCGCACCGTTCTGTGCCGGACCGTCGCGAACACGCTTTCGATGGGATTCGTCGTCCGCAAGTGGTCCCAATGCTCGGCGGGGAATTCGTAGAACGCAAGCATTGCGTCGCGATCTTTCGTCAGGCACTCGACCGCCTTGTCGTACTTCGCTCCGTATTTCTCGGCAAAGACATCGATCGCCACTTCGGCCGAAGCTCGGTTGGACGCCAAATAGACCTCGCGCAGATCCTTCTTCATGCTGGCCTGTACCGACACTGCGACTTTGTTCAAGATATTCGCGGTTTTGTGCACCCAGCACCGCTGATGTCGCGTGGCGGGAAAGACCTCGTCGAGCGCCTTCCAGAAGCCGAGCGCGCCGTCACCGACGGCGATTTCCGGGGCGATCTTCAGCCCTCGGGTTTTCGCCTCGACGAGCAGTTCGTGCCAGCTCTGCGTGCTCTCGCGCACGCCGACCTGGAAGCCGATGAGTTCCTTCTTGCCTTCCGGCGTCGCGCCGATCAGCACCAGCATGCATTCGCTGTGGTCTTCCATGCGAGCCTGCAGGAAGACGCCGTCCGCCCACACGTATACGTACCGGCGCGCCGACAGATCGCGCTTCTGCCAACGCTCGTACTCGAGCTGCCACTCCGTCGTCAGTCTGGAAACAGAGCTGGCCCCGGTTGTTTGGACAGCGCCCCGCTGGATTTAAGTGGATTCCTGCCGGGTTATGCTGAACGCGGGGCTTTACGGTTTTGTCGTTGCGTCGGGAGGGCGTAGCCCGACCAGAGCGACGACAAAACCGTCGGCGACGGTCATGCGGCCATCACCATAGCTTGCGTGCCGAAGTAAGCCTCGTCGGGCGTGCGCCCGTCAAGGCTCGAGTGAGGGCGTCCCTGATTGTAGAAGGCCAGATACTTGGCAATTGACGCTCGCGCCTCGGACACGCTGTCGTAGGCGCGAGCTATGCGGGAAACTGGGTGATGACGGAATGAGATAGGCGGCGTATCGAGGCGGGTGTCGAGCCTGCCAGAACCTCAAGGAGAGCGATACGCCATGAACGAGCATAGCAACATTGTCCCACTGCGTCAGCCCGATGAGATCGACGATCCACTGACGAATATTTTGCGATCTGGAGCTCGGCAGCTGCTTGCGCAGGCTGTCGAGATGGAAGCCGAGGCGTTTCTCGCCGCGATGAAGGGCTTGAAGCTTCCCGATGGCCGCGACCGCCTCGTGCGACACGGCCATGGTCCAGTGCGGACGATCCAGACGGGGATCGGCGCCGTCGAAGTCGCCCGGGTAAAGATTCGCGATCGCGCGGTGACCAGCGATGGCGAGCGGATCCGCTTCACCTCGGCGATCCTGCCGTTGTGGGCACGGCGCACGAAGAGCTTGGATGCACTTTTGCCGGTTCTGTACCTGCGAGGCATCTCGACGGGCGACTTCCAGGAGGCGCTGGCGGCGCTCTTGGGCAAGGATGCGCCGAATCTTTCTCCGGCGGTGGTTTCCAGACTGACGACGGAGTGGCAGCTCGAGTACGAGCGTTGGCAGAAGCGCGATCTGTCGGCGCGCCGGTACGTATACGTGTGGGCGGACGGCGTCTTCCTGCAGGCTCGCATGGAAGACCACAGCGAATGCATGCTGGTGCTGATCGGCGCGACGCCGGAAGGCAAGAAGGAACTCATCGGCTTCCAGGTCGGCGTGCGCGAGAGCACGCAGAGCTGGCACGAACTGCTCGTCGAGGCGAAAACCCGAGGGCTGAAGATCGCCCCGGAAATCGCCGTCGGTGACGGCGCGCTCGGCTTCTGGAAGGCGCTCGACGAGGTCTTTCCCGCCACGCGACATCAGCGGTGCTGGGTGCACAAAACCGCGAATATCTTGAACAAAGTCGCAGTGTCGGTACAGGCCAGCATGAAGAAGGATCTGCGCGAGGTCTATTTGGCGTCCAACCGAGCTTCGGCCGAAGTGGCGATCGATGTCTTTGCCGAGAAATACGGAGCGAAGTACGACAAGGCGGTCGAGTGCCTGACGAAAGATCGCGACGCAATGCTTGCGTTCTACGAATTCCCCGCCGAGCATTGGGACCACTTGCGGACGACGAATCCCATCGAAAGCGTGTTCGCGACGGTCCGGCACAGAACGGTGCGCACGAAAGGTTCGTTATCGTCAACGACTGCCAAGTTGATGGTGTTCAAGCTGCTCTGCGCCGCATCAAAGACCTGGCGGCGGCTGAAAGGCACAAATCAGTTGCCGAAGGTCAGCGCAGGTGTCAGATTCGAAAACGGCATCGAGGTCATCCAAGTGCCGGAAAACCACGCCGCCTGATCGCCTCGTCACCCAAAATCCCGCATAGCTCCGTAGGCGCGGAGATATACTTCTTCGTATTTGACCGTGCGCCAGAGCCGCTCGACAAACACGTTGTCGCGCCAGGCGCCCTTGCCGTCCATGCTGATGGCGATCTTCGCGTCCAGCAGCACATCGGTGAACTCGAGGCTGGTGAACTGGCTGCCCTGATCCGTGTTGAAAATCTCGGGCCTGCCGTGCTTCGCCAACGCCTCCTGGACCGCTTCGACGCAGAAGGCCGCCTCCATTGTGATCGAGACGCGATGGGCCAGGACCCGTCGGCTGAACACATCGACGACCGCCGCGAGATAGACGAAGCCACGCCGCATCGGAATGTAGGTGATGTCCATTGCCCACGCATGGTCGGGCCGCTCGATCTTCAATCCGCGCAACAGGTACGGGTAGATCTTGTGACCCGGAGCCGGCTTGCTCGTGTTCGGGCGACGATAGACCGCCTCGATCCCCATGCGCTTCATCAGCGTCGCGATGTGGCGGCGACCGGCGTATACGCCCTCCCGCCGCAGCAACGATCGCAGCATACGCGCTCCCGCGAAGGGATAATCGAGATGCAGCTCATCGAGCCGACGCATCAAGGCAAGGTCCTCGGCCGAAACTGGCCGAGGTTCATAGTAGACCGTGCTGCGAGCCAGCTTCAGGACCTTCGCCTGGCGCACGATAGAAAGATCATGATCGCGGTCGATCATCGCTTTGCGCTCAGCAGGCCCGCCTTGGTGAGCGCGCCGGACAAAAAATCGTTTTCCAACGCCAGCTCGCCGATCTTGGCATGTAACGCCTTCAAATCGACCGGCGTCTCGGCCGATGTCTTGTCATGCCCAAACACGCCGGCGGCGCCTTCCAGGAGCTGGTTTTTCCAGATCGTGATCTGGTTCGGATGAACATCAAACAGTTGCGCCAGCTCCGCCAGTGTCTTGTCGCCTTTGACCGCAGCCAAAGCAACCTTCGCCTTGAATGCCGGAGAATGCGTCCGGCGGCTCTTCTTCGTCATCTTCGCTCCTGATTCGCAGCAAGAATCCTCGCCGCTGTCAGGCAGAAAATCCACTCAAGCTACTGTCCGAATTTGCGGGGCCAGCTCTAACCACCGCCGGAGAAAGATTCGGCGCATCCTTGCCCAAGAGCGCCGCCAGCGCCTCCTGGAAGTCGCCCGTCGAGATGCCTCGCAGGTACAGAACCGGCAAAAGTGCATCCAAGCTCTTCGTGCGCCGTGCCCACAACGGCAGGATCGCCGAGGTGAAGCGGATCCGCTCGCCATCGCTGGTCACCGCGCGATCGCGAATCTTTACCCGGGCGACTTCGACGGCGCCGATCCCCGTCTGGATCGTCCGCACTGGACCATGGCCGTGTCGCACGAGGCGGTCGCGGCCATCGGGAAGCTTCAAGCCCTTCATCGCGGCGAGAAACGCCTCGGCTTCCATCTCGACAGCCTGCGCAAGCAGCTGCCGAGCTCCAGATCGCAAAATATTCGTCAGTGGATCGTCGATCTCATCGGGCTGACGCAGTGGGACAATGTTGCTATGCTCGTTCATGGCGTATCGCTCTCCTTGAGGTTCTGGCAGGCTCGACACCCGCCTCGATACGCCGCCTATCTCATTCCGTCATCACCCAGTTTCCCGCATAGCTCCCTGAAGGACGGCTGGCTCGACGAGTACGCCGCGTGGCAAAAGCGCGATCTTTCGGCCAGGCGCTATGTCTACATCTGGGCCGATGGCATCCATCTCGAAGCTCGCCTCGAGGACGAGAAGCAGTGCATCCTGGTGCTGATCGGCGCGACGCCGGAAGGCCGCAAGGAACTGGTCGGCTTCACCGATGGCGCCCGCGAGAGCGCGCACGATTGGCGCGATCTGCTGCTCGATCTGAAGCGGCGTGGGCTCGACGTGTCGCCGCGGCTCGTCATTGCCGACGGCGCGCTCGGGTTCTGGAAGGCCGCCGGTGAGGTCTGGCCGACAACGCGCGAGCAGCGCTGCTGGGTGCACAAGACCACCAACGTGCTCGCCAAGCTGCCAAAGAGCCAGCAGCCGAAAGCCAAACGCGCGCTGCAGGAGATTTGGATGGCGGAGTCCAAGGCCACCGCCGAGCTGGCATTCGACGCCTTCATCGAGAGCTACACACCCAAATACGAAAAGGCGGCCGACTGCCTCGGCAAGGATCGGGACACGCTGCTGGCTTTCTACGACTTCCCCGCCGAGCACTGGAAACACCTGCGGACGACCAATCCCATTGAAAGCACCTTCGCCACCGTGCGCCACCGCACGATCCGATCGAAGGGTTGCCTGTCCAACAGGACGGCGCTCGCGATGGTCTTCAAACTGGCCGAGGCCGCGCAGAAAAGTTGGCGTCGACTCGATGGTCACAACCAGTTGCCAAAACTCGTGCTCGGTGTGACATTCAACGACGGGATTGAGGTCATCGCCAAGCACGGCTGACCGTGAGCCCAAAACCGCCGCCGCCTGACCGGCCCGGCCGTCACCAAAATTTGGCGATAGCTCTGACGCAAACGCGCCCGATGGACCTACCAAAAATGGTCGGCCGTACTGTTACAGGAATAGGGATATACTGTCGCTCTCAACATATACTGTCGCTCTCAACGGAGTGAGATCTGTGCCTACACGATTAGATGTCATCGAACGGGGTTTAGCCGGAAGTATTTTCCGGTTCAAGGTTGAGCAAGAGAAGCCGTGTGTAAGGCGGAGTGTCTTGACAGATCGGGAGTAGATATAGTCTATATTGAGACTCCCTCATGACATTCAAGACGGGATCGAGGTCATCGCCAAGCCGACCGACCGTCAGCCCACAACCGCCGCCGCCTGACCGGCCCCGGCTGTCACCAAAATTCGGCGATAGCTCGCGACTCGGTCCTGCAGGTAGTACTATTCTGTGTCCCCATCACAGGAATGAGAAGCGACTATGACCTCGGACGTAATCTGTTCTTTCTGTGGAAAGGAGGCGCAGCATGTTCTTGCGATCATCACCGCTCCTGACGGAGCAGCTGCTATTTGTGATGAATGCGTTCAAGTGTGCGTTCAAGTTATCGCAGCTCGTTCACCTGAATGGTTGGAGAAGCATCGACGGTTCGTCGGGGAGCTAGGGAGCAGCGGCGGCTTTCAGCGGGAATAATCGATCAGTTTGAAGACCATCGCAAGCGCAGTCCTGTTCGACAGGCAACCCTTGGATCGGATGGTGCGGTGGCGCACGGTAGCGAAGGTGCTTTCGAAGGGGCGTTTTGGTCGGGAAGCGCTTGCAGTATGGTCACCAACTCTTGGACCGTCATCGCGCCCACCGTGGTTTCGGGCGGTCACACGAGCAAGGCGAGTACTGTCAGCACGACCGGCACTAAGCTGCGCAATTGCGAATGACGACGGATGGGACTGCTCCAGGCCCACCTCATTCATACCGCTCTAGCCGAACAGCCGCATCAGCAACGCCTTGCCGACCGGCGCCGCGCGCACGCTGCGGAAGGCGCGGACATATTCGCCGGCATAGAATGCGCGGACGACATTGATCCGCGTCGCAACCGCGTCCTCGAAACGGACGCCGAAGCCGTCGCGGGTGCGGCGGACAACGGTCGCGCTCACGTTCTGGCCATAGACATTGCACTTGATCGAGGCGCCGATTGCCGGCGGGGCGGGATCGATGAAGCGCGCGCCCGAAATCGAGATGTCGGCCATCCGCACCAGCCGCGGCTCGGCGCCTTCGTGAACCAGGATCGGCTCGTCGCGTTCGAAACGCTCGGCCTTGCGGCGCCGCGGCTGCTCGATGCAGATGAAGCGCACGATCGCGAGCACGACGCAATTGTACAGGCTCCAGGCCAGTGCCAGCCCGCCATAGGCGATGTTTTCGCCGCCAGGTGCAGGATGAAGGCGTAGGCGATCGCCACCAGCGTGAGCGGCCACCCGTCGGGTGCTGCGCCAGGCCTGGGAGCTCGATGACGCCGACAAGGCTGAAAAATTGATCCGCAATCTCGCGGGTCGACTCGACCAGCAATGGCCCGGCGTAGCGGCCAGCATCCTCGAAGGCCTCGACGAAATCCTGACTGTCGTCCGGTTGACGCTGCCGAAGGAGCTTCGTCGATCGCTCGCCTGCACCAACATCGCCGAGAACATGATGGGCACCATTCGCCGCGTCACGCGCAACGTCAAACGCTGGCGGGATGCCGGTATGGCGTTGCGATGGGTCGCGGCCGGCATGATCGAGGCCAACAAGGGCTTCCGACGATTGAAGGCGCATAAGCAATTGTCGGTTCTGCGTGCGGCCCTTCACGCTCACCACGATCGCATGACGATCAAGCCCGTTGCCCACGTCTCGAGGGCCGCGTAACATGCATTCCGGCAACCTCGGCCCGACGTAGTTCAACACCGATCGGGACATCCCCCGGCGACCATTCTTTCCACGGATAATCGCGTGCGCCATTTCTATGCTACCTCCGGCCCGGCTTCTTGAGCTTCTTCACTCGGTGCTTCTGATAATCGAGAACGGCCGCTGCAAGTGGTATCGTGCGCGGCACGCTCACAGGTGTGAGGGAGACGACAAACGCTCTGCCTGTTTGTGAATCGACGCTGAATTGACCCCCGCACGCGCGAAGTCAATCAAGCACTTGGGACGCCGATCGGCGTCCGGATCCCACGCCGATTCACCGTGTCTTCCGTCAGCGTCGAGCCTTGCAACCGCTTTACGAGCGCGCGCGGTTCGTCGCATTTCGAGTAGAAAATGACTGTTGCGAACGTCAAGGTTGTGTGCAACCATAGGGTTGGGCCTCAGAAACCCAAGCGAGATAGCATCAGTGGCCATCAATGGGCCAGCGTATAACGGCCCCGTTCGGTGGGACGGTGCTCCCATGTCGAAGGGGCACCCCAAAAGCACATTGGCCGTTCAGGATTACGGTTTCTGAACCCCGCCCGCACTGACAATTCAGGGGCCGATCAATGAATCAGGCACAGCAGCAGAAGCCCTCTCCTGAAGACAAAGTTTACGTCACCAAGGATAAGGACGCGGGCGCATGCGGATTGCAGCGCGATTTGCAGGATCGGTTGCAGCCGGCGCACGACGAGCCGGTGAGCGAGCCCGTCAGCGATAGTGCTCCCCATCCCGAAGCACCTGCAGGCTCGGGCCGGTGGGTTCGCCGCCTGCTCAAGGTCGGCATTGGTCTTGCGATCGTGGCCGTCTTCGGATGGTTGCCGCTGAAGGCCGTGCTGCAGACCTCGAGCGTCGAGGCCGTGGTCAATGCCAGGATCGTGACGTTGCGCTCGCCGATCGACGGCACCGTGAGCGCGAAGCCGCCGCAAGGCTCGACGCAACTCAGCGTGGTCCATGAGGGCGACGCGATCCTTCATGTCGTCAACGCGCGTGGCGATCGCGTGCGGCTCGACGATCTTCGGCGGCAGATGTCGCGGCAGGAGAACGAGCGCCCGAGCCTTGCCGCTAAGCTGGCAGCCGCCGAGACCGCGCAACAGGACCTCGCCCGCCAGGCGGGCCAGTTCCGCGATGGCCGCATCCTTCAGCTCGAGGCGAGCATCGCCGAAATCCAGTCGGCGATCGAGGCCGCGGCCGCGCGACGGGAAGAGGCGGCGGCCGCTGTGGAGCGGGCCTCGTCCCTGATCAAATCGGGCAGCGTCTCGACGGTCGAGATGGCCCGCCTGACGCGTGAGCAGGCAATCGCCCAGCAGACCGAGATCGGCGCCCGCCGCCGGCTCGACGCAGGGCATCGTCAACTTAATCGACCGCCGAGCCGAAGGAGGCGATTCTCAGAGGTCGAGAATCGGCGATAGCGCTTGTCATGGAGATCTCGCGCCAAGTCGCAAAGGCTCGCTCGCGCGAAGCACGACGGAAGTCGGCGGTGGCGGCTACCGGGATAGGGGATGTGGAAAAGGTTCGCGACCTGATCGTGAACGGACAGAAACCGTTGAGCCTGATGGGACGATCGCTTCATGATCCGCTCGCGTCGCCGCGTCGGCTGATGAGAATTCTCGGCCCGATTGTTGAGAGCTTTGTGCTGGCGATGTTCGACGTGAAAGCCCATCTTCGCCCTCGCAGCGCCGTACGAACGCAGCTTATCCGTGATCATAACGCGCGGCGGCGTGCCGGCGCATTTCAAGAGCTTCTTCATGAGAAGCTGCGCAGCGCGCGAGTCTCTTCGGCGCTGGATCAAGACGTCGAGAACGAAGCCATTCTGGTCGACAGGAGCTATGCGGGATTTTGGGTGACGAGGCGATCAGGCGGCGTGGTTTTCCGGCACTTGGATGACCTCGATGCCGTTTTCGAATCTGACACCTGCGCTGACCTTCGGCAACTGATTTGTGCCTTTCAGCCGCCGCCAGGTCTTTGATGCGGCGCAGAGCAGCTTGAACACCATCAACTTGGCAGTCGTTGACGATAACGAACCTTTCGTGCGCACCGTTCTGTGCCGGACCGTCGCGAACACGCTTTCGATGGGATTCGTCGTCCGCAAGTGGTCCCAATGCTCGGCGGGGAATTCGTAGAACGCAAGCATTGCGTCGCGATCTTTCGTCAGGCACTCGACCGCCTTGTCGTACTTCGCTCCGTATTTCTCGGCAAAGACATCGATCGCCACTTCGGCCGAAGCTCGGTTGGACGCCAAATAGACCTCGCGCAGATCCTTCTTCATGCTGGCCTGTACCGACACTGCGACTTTGTTCAAGATATTCGCGGTTTTGTGCACCCAGCACCGCTGATGTCGCGTGGCGGGAAAGACCTCGTCGAGCGCCTTCCAGAAGCCGAGCGCGCCGTCACCGACGGCGATTTCCGGGGCGATCTTCAGCCCTCGGGTTTTCGCCTCGACGAGCAGTTCGTGCCAGCTCTGCGTGCTCTCGCGCACGCCGACCTGGAAGCCGATGAGTTCCTTCTTGCCTTCCGGCGTCGCGCCGATCAGCACCAGCATGCATTCGCTGTGGTCTTCCATGCGAGCCTGCAGGAAGACGCCGTCCGCCCACACGTATACGTACCGGCGCGCCGACAGATCGCGCTTCTGCCAACGCTCGTACTCGAGCTGCCACTCCGTCGTCAGTCTGGAAACCACCGCCGGAGAAAGATTCGGCGCATCCTTGCCCAAGAGCGCCGCCAGCGCCTCCTGGAAGTCGCCCGTCGAGATGCCTCGCAGGTACAGAACCGGCAAAAGTGCATCCAAGCTCTTCGTGCGCCGTGCCCACAACGGCAGGATCGCCGAGGTGAAGCGGATCCGCTCGCCATCGCTGGTCACCGCGCGATCGCGAATCTTTACCCGGGCGACTTCGACGGCGCCGATCCCCGTCTGGATCGTCCGCACTGGACCATGGCCGTGTCGCACGAGGCGGTCGCGGCCATCGGGAAGCTTCAAGCCCTTCATCGCGGCGAGAAACGCCTCGGCTTCCATCTCGACAGCCTGCGCAAGCAGCTGCCGAGCTCCAGATCGCAAAATATTCGTCAGTGGATCGTCGATCTCATCGGGCTGACGCAGTGGGACAATGTTGCTATGCTCGTTCATGGCGTATCGCTCTCCTTGAGGTTCTGGCAGGCTCGACACCCGCCTCGATACGCCGCCTATCTCATTCCGTCATCACCCAGTTTCCCGCATAGCTCGGTCGACAGCGCGCCAGAGCCAATGTTGTTCGCCCGCGATCGAGATAACGACCTCGTCCAGATGCCATTTGTCACCGCGGGCGGGAGCGCGCTGGCGGATCCGATCGGAGAACGGCTTGCCGAATTTCCGTCCCCACTGGCGCACGGTTTCATAGGTCACGCCAATGCCACGCGCCGCCAGCATTTCCTCGACCATGCGCAAGCTTAAGGGAAACCAGAAATACAACCAAACGGCATAGCTGATCACTTCCGGCGGGAAGCGATGGCGGCGGTAAAGAGGGTCCTTGGCAGTCCGCATGCCGCTCGTCTACCCCCTCCGCCGCTCCAATTCGTTAACTTGACGGTACCCTCGGACCTCATCTGGCTCAAGCCGAAAGGCTGCACCGAATCGAAGCCGAACTCCTTCACAAATTGCGCAGATCGCTTCCTCAACATGGTTCAACGCTCGTCAGCTCGACGTAAGCTGAATGTCTTAGATGCTGCAACGTTCGATGTGGGCCGAGAGGTCGCCATAATTTGCTCAGTCCGACAAGGAGCAGGAAATGGATCCCTTTGATGCAGGGCAGGCTCAGCGCGGTAATGGCAGCACCGAATCTTCCGGCCGCGAGGACCGGGAAGGTGAGGAGGCGCAGTGGGTTGGAGTCTTGACCCACGCGGTGCTCGCCGCTGACGATCCGGCAAATCTCGGGGATTCTGCTCCTGCGGAGGGGGGGCACGACCAGATGCTGGAGGAGTGGGCTGCCGAAGAGGGGCAGAACCCGCTCGAGGATCGACAAGAGGCTGTAAGGCGAGTGAATGCTTGGAATCAGGGCGAGCTGAATCTTGCAATGCTGCGTCTCACCAGCCTGCCTCCACTTCCAGCCGGGCTCCACTCGCTCGACGCGTCCTTCAACCGGCTGACCAGTCTGCCCGAGACTCTCCCTGACGCGCTCAATTCGCTCAATGTTAATGGGAATCAGTTGGTCAGCTTGCCCGCGCTTCCGGCCGAGCTCGCCTTGCTGGACGTGTGGAGCAATCGGCTCACCAGCCTGCCTGAGACCCTCCCGGCCGCGCTCGAGGGCCTCAACGTCGGCAACAACCAATTGACGAGCCTGCCCGAGGCCCTCCCGGCCAGGCTCGAAAGCCTTGACGTTAGTGTAAACCAATTGACGAGCCTGCCCGAGACTCTCCCGGCCAGTCTCGGAAGCCTTGACGTTGGTGTAAACCAATTGACGAGCCTGCCCGAGACTCTCCCGACCAGTCTCGGAAGACTTTACCTTAACGATAACCAGCTAACCAGCCTACCCACGGGCTTGCTAACGCAGTTGGGGGCTGCTGCGGAGGTGGTTGTGTCTGGCAATCCGCTGCCCCAGGAGATGCTGATGAACCTGGACACAATCCAAAGTACCGATGGGTATGCCGGCCCGAGGGTCGTCTTTGATTTGTCTGAGACGCACGAAGATCAGTGGGAGGACGCCGCCGTTGCGCCGTTTCCTCTCGAGACAGTAGCTGCGGAGTCTCTTCCCGAGGCAGTAGCGGACTGGCTCAACGGGGATCCGAAGGAGGGCGATCCCGAGGTGGTGGCCAAGTGGCAGAGCTTTGCAGAAGAACCCGGTGCCCAGCAATACGCAGACTTCCTCAACGGGCTGCGGAATACCGTGAACTCTGGGAACGAAGGATTCCAGCAGGGGGTGGCCAATGATCTGCGGCAGGCAGCGGCCAACCCGCAATTGCGCGCGCAGTACTTCCAGCTTGCTCTTGACGCCAACGAGAGCTGCGCGGATCGCAGAACTTTGACCTGGAACGGCATGCAAACCGCGCGCCTGATCGCCAACGTCGAGAACGGGCTCTATGACAATAACGAGGGGGTAGCGGCCCTCGTTGATCTAGGCCGTGTCATGTTCCGCTTGGAGGCACTGGGGGGGATCGCGCGCGAGAAGGTCCAATCGCTCCGCACAGGCGGCGCCATCAACAACGTCGACGAAATCGAGGTCTACCTTGCCTATCAGGCCACGCTGCGCGAGCGGCTGGGGCTGCAGCACATCGCCCCGGACATGAACTACTTCTACGACTCTCACCTCACCGAGGAAGACATTGACAGGGCTGAGACGTCTGTGCGGAGCAAGGAGGCGACGGGGTTCGCCGACTATTTGGCGACGGACTGGAAACCTTGGGACGATGTGGTGCTCCGCATTGAACCGGAACACCATGCCACGATGGAGGAAAAGCTCGCCGATGCCTTGGAGGAGGAGTTCCCGGGCCGACTGAAGCAAAAGCTCGTTGAAGCGGGACTGATCGGCGCTGAGGCCGATGTCGTTGCGGATGCCGAGCGGGAGTTCGGACCCCAGGTCAGCAAGGACATCGCTCGCGAGATCAAGGGTGCTCTGAGGGACACGGTGCTCAACAAACGCGGCCTCAGTCTGTGAAGCGGCGTCTGCTGCTTGACCACGCGGTCCTTCATCCAGATCGAAGGATCAAGCAACTGCCTGAGCGAGGTATTGGTTCAACCGCAGCGGCGGAAACTGAAAACTGCGACGGCTGATCAGCCATTATGCTGTGAAGCGGCAGTAGTGCTTTGGCAAGACCAAGGCCGTGACCGCCACGGCCCGGAAGATCGCAGTTCTGTTCTACAATGCTGTGCGATACGGAATGGACTATGTCGATCCCGGGGCCTCGTCCTACGAGACGCGCTACCGGACGCGAGTGGTCAACAATTTGCAGCGGCGTGCCAAGGCATTCGGCTTTGTTCTCCAGCCCTTGGAGCCGAAAGTAGATGCTGCTGCCGTTTCTTAGGAATCGTTCTCAAGCGTCAGCTCCCCGATCTTGGCGTGCAGCGTTTTCACGTCCACCGCGGGCTCGCTCGTTCTGTTGCCACCGCGAGGACCAAAGACCTCGGCCGCCGCTTCCTGAAGCTGGGACTTCCACTGCGTGATCTGGTTCGGATGCACGTCGAAATGCTCAGCCAGCTCGGCCAGCGTCATCTCGCCCTTGATCCTTGATCGCCGCTAACGCCACCTTGGCCTTGAATGCGAGTGCGTGTGTGAATGCGGATCGAAATTTGACCCCTCAATCAGTCTATCTCGTGGGCTAACGTCTTGATTTTTCAAGTGCCGGAAAAGTGACCCCGGCGCCGATCGGCGTCGGACCCCCGCGCCGATTCACAGAAGCATGCGAAAACCATCGAGGCTCGCGGCGGAGACGTTGTCCAGCCGCATCAAGAAGCCGGATATACGTCAGTAGTTGTGGCCGTCGATCCTGATCAAGTCGGTCGTTGCAATCGGGCGGGGTCCATATGGGGTCCGGACGCCGATCGGCGTCCCAAGTGCTTGATGGGTCAATGTTCAGCGTCGATTCACAAAGATGTTGGCTGGAGATAGTCCTCGCCGCGAAAGCTGGCCGTACGCCTCACCGATGAGGAGCAGTATTTTGTCTCTGAATCTTCGGTCTATCGGCTGTTGACGGCGAAGCGCGCAGGCACATGCGCCATGCTGTCTTGGCGCGGCAATTGTCGTCATCAGGTTCTCGACAGCTTCCCCATTTAAGTTTAACAAACATACAGGGCTGATCCCCTTGGAAGAACATCCGCTGCCGATGCTCACGGTGCGTGCCTGCCGGCGCTGTAAAGGGCGGTTTGTTGCTGATTGCCCGGCATGTCAGATCGATAGCCCAGGTTCATATTTGAGGAGGACGGATGGATTTTCCCTCGACCAAGTCGGTGCATGAACAATCGGGCAGCACGGGTCCGCAAGAGAGCTCACCCGCGGCTCCGTCTGCAGCCGCGGCGACCTTTGAGCGGCAATTGAGAGAGATCAGCAGTTCAGGTGTGGGTGGTGGAGCAATGCCGGCCGCCGCTGCGCTGCAGCCGGCTCAATCAACGGAGGTTTTGATAGGGAGGCAGTGCAATCAGATCCTTTACTCCGAGGATGCTCGCCTTATCTCGGGGCTTGAGAAGGCCCTTACGAAGGGCGGGGCCGCCAAAGGCACCACCAATAACTATTTACGTGTTCTTCGCGGCTTTGGCCATTGGCTCTCCGCAAATAACAAAAAGGGCATCTCTGCTCGGCTCGACGACAAAAAATCGCTGTCTCAAGATGCGCGCGAGTTCAGCGGAGAGGGTGAGCCCTGGAAACTTCTTACAGCAATAGGTCATCTCCGAAATTCGCAGTCGACCGGCGAAGTCGTGCCGATCACACGCCACGTTGAGGTAAATCCTTATCAGCAGGACGCGGAACTCATCAAAGAGTACCAAAACGAAGTAGCGTCAGAGATGGGCAAGAGGGATGCAACCGCTCTTCGCAATTTCAGCGACTACCTGCGTGACAACAACAAGAAGGGTATTGTTGGTCGGCTTCGCGGCGAGTTGTTAAATGAAGATGTTAAGAGCTATAAGAAAGTCTCCGCTTTTCGTTCGAAAATCGGTGTCGCGCTGGATCGTCTCCGAAAATCGTCGGCCGGCGCTAAGGCGATGGATCTCGAGCGCAATATTGATCCCGAAGACGCGGCCCTGAAGGAGTCGAGGCAGGTCGGCGACGCCGCTGCGCAGCACAGTTCGTCGCAGAAAGCTGGCAGTTGGCCAGAGGAATTGCTTCCTGCGGAAGGCCATGATCAGAATTTGCTTTTGGGGCCGATGGACGAACCCGGCGCGTCGTCCTCGGCGCCGCAGCCGACTCAGTCAACTGGGATTTTGAGAGGGAGGAGGAGACGGCCTCTTTATCCCGAGGATGCTGCCCTTATTTCGGGGCTTGAGAAGGCCCTCATCAAGGGCGGGGCCGCCGAAGGCACCGCCAAGGACCATGTACGTACTCTTCTCAGCTTTGGCCAGAGGCTCTACGCAAATAACAAAAAGAGCATTTTTGCTCGGCTCGACGACGAAGAGTCACTGACCGCTGATGCGCGCAAGTTGTTCGAAAAGCGTCCCGCGACACTCCATAGGGCAATAGACCATCTCAGGACCTCGCGGTCGACGGGCGGAATCGTGCCGATCGCAGGCCGCACTGAGTTGCATCCTTATCCCCAGGACGCGGCACTCATCAAAGAGTACAAAAACGAAGTAGCGACAGATGCCGGCAAGAGGGATGCAACTGCTCTTCGCAATTTCAGCGACTACCTGCGTGACAACAACAGGCCGGGCATTGCTGCTGGGCTCGGCACGTCGTTTGATGGAGATGTCGAGAGCTATAGGAAGGTCGCCGGTGCTGATTCCAGGATTGGTGCCGCACTGGCTCGTCTCCGAAAATCGCAGGCCGGCGCTGAGGCGATGGAGCACGAGCGCCATATTGATCCCGAAGAGGCGGCCCTGAGGGAGTCGAGGCGGGTCGGCGACGCCGCTGCGCAGCACATTGCGTCGCAGAAGGGTGGCAGTTGGCCAGAGGAATTGCTTCCTGCGGAAGGCCATGATCAGGATTTGCTTTTGGGGCTGATGGATGAACCCGGCCCGTCGTCCTCGGCGCCGCAGTCGGCTCAGTCAACTTGGATTGTGATAGGGAAGAGGAAGCAGCCTCTTTATTCCGTGGATGCTCCCCTTATTTCGGGGCTTGAGAGGGCCCTCATCAAGGGCGGGTTCAGCAAATCCGCTGCCGAGCAGCACGGAGGTTCTCTTCGTAGCTTTAGCCGTTGGCTTTTCGCAAAAGAAAAACCGAGCATTCGTGATCGGCTCGACAATAAGTCGCTGACCGATGGCGGTGAGGTGCTCGAGTTCATCGGAGAGGGTAATCCAAAGAGACTCGTTCAGGCAATCGACTATCTCCGGACCTTGCGGTCGACGGGCGAAGTGCCGATCTCACGACGCGCTAAGCTGAATCCTCACCCCCAGAACGTGGCCTTTATCAATCCCGAAGACACGGTACTGATGGAGCCGAGGCGCGTCGACGCCGCCGCTGCGCAGCACAGCGCGTCGCAGGAAACTGGCCGTCGGCCAGAGGAGCTTCCCGCGGAAGGCCGCGATCAGGATTTGCTTTTGGGGCTGATGGACGAACCCCGCTCGTCGTCATCTCTCGAGCCAGCCGCGCGCCATGACCAGGCACCGGATCCCGGAGAGCCCGACCGCCAGCAGTCCCCGGACGAGCCGATGGCTGCGCTTGCCAGGAGCAACCGCCTGCCAAGCGAGGAGGTCCTCATCAACGATGAGCATGACACAGCTGAGTTGAGGCCAGCGAAGAGGCAGAGGACCCTAAACAATCCGCAAGGCGTTGCCGGCGAGCGGCAGCTGAGCGAGATCGCCAATTCAGGCGGCCAGCCGACACCGGCGCCTACCCATCAACAGGGTACGTCGTCATGGGAGACGCAGCCGATGCTGCTGCGAAGCGGCTACGAAGATGTCACGGCGCCGCATTCGGTCGCGACGTACGTCGGGGACGCCGCTGCGCAGCACAGCGCGCGGCAGCGAGCTGTCAGTCGGCCATTGGTCCTCCCGGAAGGTTACGATCAGGATCTGCGCTTAATGGTGGAAGACGGCCCATCGTGGCCCGAGGTTCCTCCTGAGCAGGCGCAGGACATAGTCCAAGCTGGGCAGGAACCTGCCTGGCCGACCGTGGAAGCAGCGCCAACGCACTCTGCCAGGGCTCGCTCAAACACCTACGGCGGTATTGAGGTGTCGTTTAATCCGAATTCGCCCGCATCATTTGAGTTGCGTGACAATGCTTGGAGCCCGGCGCCTGGCTTTCCGCCGCCGTTTGCCGGGCCGGTACCGGGGCATCACCAGGGCGCTCAACAGCTCGGCTCGCCGCAGGGGCTTTCTCCGGTGTCCGCCCACTCGGACGATGACGCTTTGGCGTGGTTGAGCGAGGAGCTTGCGCGGCAGATGCAAGAACCGGCATCACCATCAACTGCCAGGGCTCAGGATCTCTATCGTGGGTTTGAGGCACTGCTTGATCCGGATGCGGCCGAGTTGGATGACAGTGCTCACTTTGCGCCAGCGCCTTCTGCCAGGGCTCGCTCAGACACCTACGGCGGTCTTGAGGTATCGTTTAATCCGAATTCGCCCGCATCATTTGAGTTGCGCGACAATGCTTGGAGCCGGGCGCCTGGCTTTCCGCCGCCGTCTGCCGGGCCGGTACCGGGGCATCACCAGGGCGCTCGACAGCTCGGCTCGCCGCAGGGGCTTTCTCCGGTGTCCGCCCACTCGGACGATGACGCTTTGGCGTGGTTGAGCGAGGAGCTTGCGCGGCAGATGCAAGAACCGGCATCACCATCAACTGCCGGGGCTCAGGATCTCTATCGTGGGTTTGGGGCACTGCTTGATCCGGATGCGGCCGAGTTGGATGACAGTGCTCACTTTGCGCCAGCGCCTTCTGCCAGGGCTCGTTCAGACACCTACGACGGTCTTCCATTGGTTGATCTGACCGCGCCCGCACCGTCCCCATTGCGCGACGATATCGTGCGGCGGTTTCCGATCACCTCCTCCGATGCTCAGATCGGGGCGTTGAATCCGATAGCCTTGTCCCACAACCGCGGGCTGGTGCTCGAGGACACGGAATGGCTGGGCGACGAGCATATCCTCAGGGATTACCAGCTTCAGGAGCTGGATTTGCAGAGGAGCGATTCGGATCTCGCCGCCCGGACGCGGTTCGTAGATCCCCTCGAAGCGCTGCGGCTGCGCCTGGGCGCGGAGAGCGACGTGCTACGCGTATTCCATCGCATCGTCCATGATCGGCGTGATAACGATACAGCCGACTTCCTGTTGCTGCCAGTGAACGATGCCAGTGCTACGGACCGCGGCAGGCATTGGTCGCTGCTGTTCGTTGATCGCAGCAACCGGCAATGGCCTGTCGCCTATCACTACGATTCCTACGGGAGATACAACGAGACGCATGCAAGACAACTCGCAGAAAGGCTGAACCTCGCCCTGCAGCCCGCCGGCATGGCCCAGCAGCAGAACACTTATGATTGCGGCGTCTTTGTCGTGGACGGCACGCGGGAGCTGGTTAGGCAATTGGCGCAAGGACGGGAGCCAGACCAGCTGAACCTCAGCAACGTCGTTGCCAATCGGCAGGCGCTGCAAGCGCGACTCAGGGGTTGATGTCGCCGTGGGCGGACCTCGCGGCGCTTCGCTTTGAGCTTGAATGACGGCTGGAAGAAGTTCACCAGCAGGCGCGCCGCGGCGTAGAGACGTGCCATCACGCGGGCCGTCTCGCCCCCGTCGAAGCGCCCGTATCCGACGAGCCGCCGGACCACCGGCAGCGCGATGCGGTTGTCGGCAAGGGCGAGCGCGCGACGCTGCGCTTCGGAAAGACCGGTCAGCTCGATGACCGGCGCCTCGAGGAGACCGAGCTTTCGCGCGGCCAGGTATCGGCCTTCGCCCGCGATGATCGTGCCATCGCTGTCGACGAGCAGCGGGTACCGTCAAGTTAACGAATTGGAGCGGCCGAGGGGTAGACGACCGGCACGCCGCCGCGCGTGATGATCACGGACAAGCGTTCGCACGGCGCTGCGAGGGCGAAGATGGGCTTTTTCGTCGAACATCGCCAGCACAGAGCTCTCAACAATCGGGCTGAGAATTCTCATCAGCCGACGCGGCAACGCGGCGGATCATGAAGCGTTTCAAATCGTCCCGTCAGGCTCAACGGTTTCTGTCACTTCACGTTCCAGGCATCGTAAGTGGATCCGTAATCAGAGCTGGCCCCGCAAATTCGGACAGTAGCTTGAGTGGATTTTCTGCCTGACAGCGGCGAGGATTCTTGCTGCGAATCAGGAGCGAAGATGACGAAGAAGAGCCGCCGGACGCATTCTCCGGCATTCAAGGCGAAGGTTGCTTTGGCTGCGGTCAAAGGCGACAAGACACTGGCGGAGCTGGCGCAACTGTTTGATGTTCATCCGAACCAGATCACGATCTGGAAAAACCAGCTCCTGGAAGGCGCCGCCGGCGTGTTTGGGCATGACAAGACATCGGCCGAGACGCCGGTCGATTTGAAGGCGTTACATGCCAAGATCGGCGAGCTGGCGTTGGAAAACGATTTTGTGTCCGGCGCGCTCACCAAGGCGGGCCTGCTGAGCGCAAAGCGATGATCGACCGCGATCATGATCTTTCTATCGTGCGCCAGGCGAAGGTCCTGAAGCTGGCTCGCAGCACGGTCTACTATGAACCTCGGCCAGTTTCGGCCGAGGACCTTGCCTTGATGCGTCGGCTCGATGAGCTGCATCTCGATTATCCCTTCGCGGGAGCGCGTATGCTGCGATCGTTGCTGCGGCGGGAGGGCGTATACGCCGGTCGCCGCCACATCGCGACGCTGATGAAGCGCATGGGGATCGAGGCGGTCTATCGTCGCCCGAACACGAGCAAGCCGGCTCCGGGTCACAAGATCTACCCGTACCTGTTGCGCGGATTGAAGATCGAGCGGCCCGACCATGCGTGGGCAATGGACATCACCTACATTCCGATGCGGCGTGGCTTCGTCTATCTCGCGGCGGTCGTCGATGTGTTCAGCCGACGGGTCCTGGCCCATCGCGTCTCGATCACAATGGAGGCGGCCTTCTGCGTCGAAGCGGTCCAGGAGGCGTTGGCGAAGCACGGCAGGCCCGAGATTTTCAACACGGATCAGGGCAGCCAGTTCACCAGCCTCGAGTTCACCGATGTGCTGCTGGACGCGAAGATCGCCATCAGCATGGACGGCAAGGGCGCCTGGCGCGACAACGTGTTTGTCGAGCGGCTCTGGCGCACGGTCAAATACGAAGAAGTATATCTCCGCGCCTACGACAGCGTGTCCGAGGCGCGAGCGTCAATTGCCAAGTATCTGGCCTTCTACAATCAGGGACGCCCTCACTCGAGCCTTGACGGGCGCACGCCCGACGAGGCTTACTTCGGCACGCAAGCTATGGTGATGGCCGCATGACCGTCGCCGACGGTTTTGTCGTCGCTCTGGTCGGGCTACGCCCTCCCGACGCAACGACAAAACCGTAAAGCCCCGCGTTCAGCATAACCCGGCAGGAATCCACTTAAATCCAGCGGGGCGCTGTCCAAACAACCGGGGCCAGCTCTCAGATCGGCCACCGAAACCCCGGCCTCGTGCTCCTTCAAGATCCCGATGATCTGCTTCTGTATTCGGTCTGCTTCTGTCAATCCCTTAAGAGCGCGTGCCGCGGGTACCTTGCTTCTGTTCGTGGTCGGCAAAGCCGCCACACGATGGGATTCGGTTGAATGGTCGGTTCAAGCTCTTCGGCGTAGTCACCCGACCTGGAGGGCGGATGCCACGACAGATCAAACGAACTCGACCATCCCCACGCCCCGCGACGGGCATCTCTTGGGATGGCGATGGCGTTCTTACGCCACCGCCGTCCATCGGAATTCGGTTCCATCAACCCACATTCGGTGAGGGATGACAGCCATCTTTCTGGCCAGCGCGACCTTCGCACGCTTGCTTCCTTGCCGGTGGGCAACACGCACCGCCCAGGCCTTCATTGGAGACCATCGGGTTGATGGCCTGAGAACGACGTTGGCAGCTTCGAACAGGGCTGTGCGCGTCTCTCCATCTCCGACTTTTGTGATCCGTCCCACCCGATCAACCTCGCCAGATTGGTATCGTCGGGGCGTTAACCCGAGATAGGCGCCGACGGATTGCGAATGCAGGAATCGCCTGGGATCGTCCACAGTGGAGCGGAAGGTCAACGCAGAGACTGGGCCGATCCCCGGCATCGTCATCAAGAACCGACAAGCCGGGTCACTGCGCACGGTCTTCAGAACCAGGCGATGTAGTTGGGCGTACTCCCGCATCAGCGCTTCGCGTCCGGCAAGCAGCGGATTCATGATCGCCTCGAGCAAGGCGTCATCGCCGACCAACTCACGAACTCTCGTCGCGAACAGAGTCCGCGAGACGATTCCGACTTTGAGACCGAGCGGACGCAGAAGTCCGCGGATGACTTGCTCTGCGGCAGCGATGGAGCGAACGATATGCTTGCGAGCCGCGGCCAGCGTCCGCGCCCTTTGGCTGCCGATGCTCTTGACGTGAACAGGCTTGAACCATCCCGTTCTCACCACCTGCGCGATCCCACGGGCCGTCATTCCGATCGGTCTTCACCGGCATGGCGCGAAAGCGCCGCCTTTACTTGGCGGGCTTTCAAACTGATGGCCGGCAGCCCCAGTTCGATTACATTTGCGGTCAGCCATTCTGACGTCGGTCCTGCCTCAAGGCCCACCCGTTCAACTTGATCAGCCCATGGTTCGAGATACTGCACAATCGATGGCGCATCCGCCAACGTCGTTCCCTCCCGGATAAGCTTTCCGGTCTCGTCCACCGCACATACCGCAACGGAATTCAGCGAAACGTCGAGGCCAACGTAGATCATGGCTTCTTCTCCTTGAATGGAATTGGTCCATGATCGTCAGTCGAAACGTGCTGCGCGGCAAATAGGCCAGGCGATCGGGACCGAATACCCCATCTCTTCCGTAAACCGCTTGCGCTTCATGCTCTGGTCCTCGTCTTGGGCCAGAACGAACTTCAAACTGGATTAAGCCCGAGGGGCAAGGTCACTTGCGATCGAATCCCCGACCTCAAAACTGTAATTGCTGCGCTAGCCTATTTGGTCCGCTCACCGCCTCGTGTTTTGTCGTGCCCCTCTGCATCAACTTCCTGCTTCGCGTCTCGGCGCCGGCTACTGGCCAGCTCCGAAAGCTCGTTCTTCAGCGCATGCCGGCGAGTTTCGACAGCAGGCATGTCGTTGACGAATTGCCGAACTTGGCGAGCTAACGCGTGATCCGCTGCCACTCCGCAGCGATGCAGCTCGGCAGCATAGTCGAGATATCGCCGCCGGATCGCCTCCTGGCGTGACTTAATCTGTTCGTCCCAAGCGTGTTTGGCAGTCCTGCCGGCCCTCACCTCAGAAAGCTCCTCCTCACGGGCGAGCCTATCGACATCCGGCGTGATCTTTCGCTTGCGTAAAGCGAGCACTGCCCCGCGATCGGCCTTTCGAACCCGTCCGCGGGTTCGCCGCGGCGTTGCCTCCGCCGCGATTCCGCGAAGCCGGAGTTCGCCAGCAAACCGGTCCCGCCAGGCCTGAAGATCTGCCTTGCGGGGGTTCAGGCGCTTGCCGTCATGGCCCGGGGACCGAACGGTCAAGTGCACGTGGGGATGCTTGTCATTCAGGTGCTGGACGAAAACGTAGTCGTGATTGTAGCCGAACGTCTCAATGGCAAAAGCCTGACCGCGACGGCATCGGTGCCAGCTGGCATCGACAGAATGATGTTGATCGACAGCGAGCTATCGCGGCGACGTTTGCCGTCGAGATCGGCGTCATCCTCCCATCGCTGCTGCAGGTCTTTCAATCCTGATCGTCCCGTCATCGAATCGCCCTGCTCTGTCTCCGCACCGAGTTCGCCGTTTCGCGTGATGTATGCCAGGTGCGCCTTGAGATGCGCCACGCCCTTGGTGCGACCGGTGATCTTGACCATCACCTCTGGTGCTCGGCGCACGATGCGTTCGAGCTTTGCAAGCATCGCCGGCGTAAGGCGGCCAGGAGCGGCCGGATCGGGGATATCCCACTCGGCCCGTCGTGGGCGCCGATTGGGCGTTTCCCAGACATACGAGATCGGCGGAAGTTCGGAGGCTACGTCGGTCAGCCGCGGCGAGGAGCGCCGACTCATCGCCGTCCATCCCAATAGTCCGCGTTGCCGTGCAGTGCATTTCGTAGCTGCGCGAGCTCTGTGTCGATCACCAATTTGGCCTCTTGAATTACGGACAGATCCGGCTCAACCGCCCTACCCTGCCGCACGCTGGTGTTTGCAGCGCGCGCAATCTGGTTAATGTTGCCGCCGATGCGGTTGAGCTCGCGAACGATAGCGCGAAGCGCAGCATGCTCGTCCGGGGAATGTTGCACTGGCGACCCCAATCGCGAGCGCACCAGCGCGACGATCCAGCCAGTTCGGGTCATGCCACGCTGATGTGAAACTTCCGCGAGCTGCCGCATCTCGCTCTCGCGAAATCGCACCGTCACCTTCTCCGGCCGTCCGGCCGGCAACGCCAAGATGCGCGGCGCTGGCGCAGCCAGTGCATCGGCAATGAGACGCCGCAGCAGCGCGGATTTGCCGCCTTGGGTGGCGGCAAGCATCGAGAACTGCGCCGCGACTTCGCAGAGATCAAAGCCGTCAACAAGGAGAGACGGAAAGTGCCTTCCGTCGGTCCGATAAACCCCAACTTCAAAGGGCTCCACTCCTGCCGCTACGCCGACGACTTCCTCATCGGCGTGATCGGGAGCAAGCGGGAAGCGTGTGAGATCATGGCTGGCGTCGGACGGTTCTTGACGGACGCCTTGAAGCTCGCCGTGTCGCCCGAAAACAGTGGAGTTCACGCCGCTTCAAAGGGAGTGCCCTTCCTCAGCTATCGCATCTCGACATACACATCCTTGTACTAGACCCTATGTTCGCCCTCTGAGGTGACGGGCGGCCCGCCCCGCGGCAAGCTCCTATCGAGGGTTGCGCCGGATGGTCCGGCGCCGAGCCTCAAGCATGGGGAGCGGGCCTGATGAACGGTAGCATTTTCGTGGGGCTGGATGTGCACAAGGCGACGATTTCGGTTGCGGTGGCCGAAGGGATGCGGATTCCGATTTATTCCGGCCGGGTATTCCGACTTGAAGCCGGCCATCGTTCCGATTTGAAGCCGGCCACGATTCCGAAATGAAACCGGCCGGCATTCCGATTTGAAGTCGGCCGGGTTTTTGGAAGTCGGCGTTTTCGTTTGGATCAGTCCCTCAGGCATCAAGTCCCGCGTTGATCAACGTGGGGAAGCGGATGCCGGCCAAGAGAGAACTGACCATGCGACAGATACGACAGATGCTGCGGCTTGCCCGTGATGGGGTGAGCGCCCGGGAGATTGGGCGCACGCTCGGCGTGGCGCGCAGCACCATCCAGGACAACCTCAAGCGTGCCTCGACTGCCGGGCTGGCGTGGCCTTTGGCGGGCGATCTGACCGACGCCGTTCTTGAACAACGTCTGTTTGCCCATGCCGGCGTCAGGCGCGGCTTTCGCCGGCGCCGGGAGCCGGATTGGGCCTCGCTGGCCTGTGAGCTGAAGCGGCCTGGCGTCAATCTGATGGTGCTGTGGGAGGAGTACCGGGCGGTCCACCCGGAAGGTTATGGCTACAGCCGGTTCTGCGATTTATTCCGAGAATTCGACCGGCGGCTGTCTCCGACGATGCGGCAGGACCATCCGGCCGGCGACAAGGTCTTTGTCGATTACTCCGGCAAGAAGATCATGATCGTTGATCGCGAAACCGGGGTTGTACGCGATGCGGAGATCTTCGTCGCCGTGCTTGGCGCCTCGAATTACACCTACGCCGAGGCGACCTGGACGCAGACACTTCCGGACTGGATCGAGGCCCATGTCCGGATGTTCCGGTTCTTTGGCGGGGTGCCGCGCCTCGTCGTCCCTGACAATCTGAAGTCCGGCGTGCACCGGGCTTCGTTCTACGACCCTGAAATCAATCGCAGCTACGGGATGATGGCGTCCCATTACGGCGTTGGCGTCCTTCCGGCACGGCCAAGAAAGCCGCGGGATAAGGCAAAAGTGGAGGCCGGGGTTCGGTTTGCCCAGACCTATATCCTCGGGCGGCTTCGTCGCCAGACCTTCTTCTCGTTGGCCGAGGCGAACGCAGCCATTGCCGCTGCGCTGGAGCGGATCAACGCGCACATCATGCGCCGGCTCGGTGTCAGTCGCCGTCAATTGTTCGAGACGGTCGAGATGTCGGTCCTGGCGTCGTTGCCGGACGCCGATTATCAGTTTGCGGAATGGCGCGTGGCCCGCGTCTCGCTCGATTATCATGTCGAGATCGACGGCTTCTTCTACTCAGTTCCACACGGCCTGATCCGGGAGCAGGTCGACGTCCGCGCCACCACCCGGACCATCGAGCTGTTCCATCGGGGTTCGCGTGTTGCGGCTCACCAGCGCCGCTACGGCGGCCGCCGGCACGGCACCGATCCCGACCACATGCCCAGCGCGCATCGGCGTTACGCCGAGTGGACTCCCGAGCGGTTCCGTCGCTGGGGACGATCGATCGGGCTAAACACTGAGGGTCTCGTCCTCGCCATTCTGGCCAATCGGCCTCATCCCGAACAAGGATTCCGGACCTGTCTGGGTGTGCTTCGGCTGTTCAAGGATCTCGATCCGGAACGCGCCGAGTTGATCGCGGCCCGCGCGGTTGCGGTCCGCGCGCTGACCTACAAGAGCATCGCCTCGATCATCGCCAACAAGCTCGACCGCAGCGCTCGCCCCACCGATGACGTCGTCGTCGACCATCCCAATCTGCGCGGCCCCGGCTACTTCCATTGAAAGGAAAATCCAGCATGCTGACCCATCCCACGCTCGACCTGCTGCAAAATCTCGGTCTCCACGGCATGGCCAAAGGCTTCAAGGAGCTTGATGCCCAGCCCGAAGCACGCAGCCTCGAACATGCCGAATGGCTGGCCCTGCTCCTGGAACAGGAGAAAACGCAGCGACAGCAAAAGCGGTTTGAGAGCAGAGCTCGCGCCGCCAAGCTACGTCATGCCGCTTGCGTCGAGGATGTCGACTACCGTGCCATCCGCGGGCTCGACCGCACGCTCTTTCTAAAACTCGCCGCCGGCGACTGGATCCGAGCGAGGCATAATCTCCTCGTCACTGGGCCATGCGGCGTCGGCAAGAGTTGGCTTGCTTGCGCCCTCGGCCACAAGGCCTGCCGGGACGACTTCGCCGTTGCCTACCATCGCGTCCCGCGTCTGTTCGCCGCTCTCGCACTGGGACGCGCCGACGGACGCTATACCAGGATGCTGCGGGCGATCGCACGACTTGATCTGCTGATCCTGGACGACTGGGGACCAGAACCTCTCGACGCCGACCAGCGCCGTGATTTGCTCGAAATCGTCGAGGATCGATACGAAGCCCGTTCGATCATCGTCACCAGCCAGCTGCCCGTCGATCGCTGGTACGAAATCATCGGAAACCCCACCATCGCCGACGCGATCCTCGATCGCCTCGTCCACAATGCCTACCGCATCGAACTCAAAGGAGAGAGCCTCAGGAAGCAGAAGCAACCCGCTCAAGATCAACCGGTCTCTTGACCTTCCCAGCCCTCGACGACATCATGAAATTGACCCATGCGAACGACGCCACGGGTGGCCGGCTTCAGATCGGAATACCCGGCCGGCTTCGAATTGGAATGCATGGCCGGCTTCGTTGGAATCCACAAAGGGATGCGCGGCGGGGACAAGCGGATCGAAGAGCTGGCGCCACAATGGTCGATGACGCCATTCGTTGAGGCCGTACAGGCCATGCGCGGCGTCGCCTTCATCGTTGCCGTGACGGTGGTTGCCGAGGTCGGCGACTTCTCCCGCTTCGACAATCCCCGCCAGTTGATGGCCTTTCTTGGCCTCGTGCCGTCGGAGCATTCGAGCGGCGCCACCATCCGACGTGGCGGTATCACCAAGGCCGGCAACGCTCTGGCCAGGCGGGCTCTGATCGAGGGGGCATGGACCTATCGGATGCAAGCCCGCGTCAGTCGCAAGCTCCATGACCGTAACGAGCGCCTGCCACAAGCTATCCGCGATATCGCCTGGAAGGCCCAGGTCAGGCTGTGCGCCCGCTATCGCCGCTTGTCGGCGGCCGGCAAACCCAAGGTGATCGTCACCACCGCCATTGCACGCGAGATGGTCGGCTTCCTTTGGGCGATCACTCGTCAAGTACAACTCGGGCCGGCCGCCTGAAGAGCGCTGCTCGACCATATCGGTGCCCAGGGCAGGAGGCAGGGCGCGGTGGGGAATCCTCGCGGCCTGTTATGAGCCGGCATTGTCGACGCCATCAGGGTAACATTCGCAGATGCGGCAATACGAGGGGTCAAATTTCGATCCGCATTCACACACGCACTCGCATTCAAGGCCAAGGTGGCGTTAGCGGCGATCAAGGATCAAGGGCGAGATGACGCTGGCCCAGCTGGCTGAGCATTTCGACGTGCATCCGAACCAGATCACGCAGTGGAAGTCCCAGCTTCAGGAAGCGGCGGCCGAGGTATTTGGTCCTGGCGGTGGCAACAGAACGAGCGAGCCCGCGGTGGACGTGAAAACGCTGCACGCCAAGATCGGGGAGCTGACGCTTGAGAACGATTCCTAAGAAACGGCAGCAGCATCTACTTTCGGCTCCAAGGGCTGGAGAACAAAGCCGAATGCCTTGGCACGCCGCTGCAAATTGTTGACCACTCGCGTCCGGTAGCGCGTCTCGTAGGACGAGGCCCCGGGATCGACATAGTCCATTCCGTATCGCACAGCATTGTAGAACAGAACTGCGATCTTCCGGGCCGTGGCGGTCACGGCCTTGGTCTTGCCAAAGCACTACTGCCGCTTCACAGCATAATGGCTGATCAGCCGTCGCAGTTTTCAGTTTCCGCCGCTGCGGTTGAACCAATACCTCGCTCAGGCAGTTGCTTGATCCTTCGATCTGGATGAAGGACCGCGTGGTCAAGCAGCAGACGCCGCTTCACAGACTGAGGCCGCGTTTGTTGAGCACCGTGTCCCTCAGAGCACCCTTGATCTCGCGAGCGATGTCCTTGCTGACCTGGGGTCCGAACTCCCGCTCGGCATCCGCAACGACATCGGCCTCAGCGCCGATCAGTCCCGCTTCAACGAGCTTTTGCTTCAGTCGGCCCGGGAACTCCTCCTCCAAGGCATCGGCGAGCTTTTCCTCCATCGTGGCATGGTGTTCCGGTTCAATGCGGAGCACCACATCGTCCCAAGGTTTCCAGTCCGTCGCCAAATAGTCGGCGAACCCCGTCGCCTCCTTGCTCCGCACAGACGTCTCAGCCCTGTCAATGTCTTCCTCGGTGAGGTGAGAGTCGTAGAAGTAGTTCATGTCCGGGGCGATGTGCTGCAGCCCCAGCCGCTCGCGCAGCGTGGCCTGATAGGCAAGGTAGACCTCGATTTCGTCGACGTTGTTGATGGTGCCGCCTGCGCGTTTCGCGGGATCGTGAGCGCGGATTTCAGGGGATCGTGAGCAGAGATTTCAGACGATCGTGAGCAACGATTTCGCGGGATCGTGAGCAAGGCTTTCGGAGCCTTGCAGCGCTTCGGCCGACAACTCAACCGGCTTAGGGATGACCTCGTGGTTAACGAGGAAGTCCAATGCCTACCCAGAGATTGTCGATGCGCCGGATCAAGGAAGTCCTTCGGTTAAAACATTTTCAAGGCCTGCCAGAGCGGGCCATCGCGCGGAGCGTGGGCGTCAGCAACGGCGTTGTGCACAGCTACCTGAGCCGCGCCCGCTCTGCTGGGTTGAGCTGGCCGCTTCCGGAGGGAATGACCGATGAAGACCTGGAGCTTTTGCTTTTCCCGGCCCCACGACCAGCGTCTCAGAGCCCGCAGCGGCCGGTGCCTGACTGGAGCTACATCGATAAAGAGCTCCGCCGGCGCAACGTAACCCGTCGCCTGCTCTGGGAGGAGTATCGCGCCGTTAATCCCGACGGTTTCGGGTACACGTGGTTCTGCACTACCTACGAGGCCTGGAAGGGGCGGGTCCGACCTTCGATGCGGCAGATTCATCTGGGCGGCGAGAAGGTGTTCGTGGATTTCGCCGGCGACACCATCGACATCGTCGATCCCCTGACCGGGGAAGTGCAGCCGATGAAGCTGTTCGTCGCGGCGATGGGCGCTTCGAACTACACCTACGCCGAGGCCTGCCCCAGCGAGAGCTTGGCCGACTGGATCCGGGCCCACGTCAACTTGTTCACGTTTTTGAGCGGAACGCCGACGTTCGTGGTCTGCGACAACCTCAAAGCCGCCGTCAGCAACCCCGACCGCTACGATCCCGGCCTCAATCGCACTTATGCCGAGATGGCGAGCCATTACGGCACGGCCATTCTCGCCGCACGGCCGCGGCGCCCAAAAGACAAGGCGAAGGTCGAGGTCGCGGTGCAAATCGCCCAGCGCTGGATTCTGGCCCGGCTGCGCAATCAGCGCTTCTTTTCCCGGGCCGAGCTCAACGCCGCCATCAAGACACTCGTCGACGAACTCAATGCTCGTCAAATGCGTGGCTTCGGCTCAAGCCGCGCCGAACTGTTTGCCGAACTCGACAAACCCAAGCTAACCCCGCTGCCAGATCAGCCTTATGCCTTCGCACGCTGGAAGCGCTGCCGCCTCGCTCCCGATTATCATGTCGAGGTCGACGGCCATTGGTACTCCGCGCCGTATCGTCTGATTGGCGAGCTGGTCGATGCCCGTATCGACGATCGGACGGTCGAGATCTTCCACAAGGGCCAGCGGATCGCCAGCCATGCCCGCGCGCCCAACCGACGCGGACACACCACCATCGCCGACCACATGCCCAGCGCCCATCGCCGCTACGGCAAATGGACCCCCGCCGCGGTGATCGCCGCCGGCGAGCGGATCGGTCCTTCGACAGCAGCGTTTTTCCAGGCCGTGATCGACGCCCGCCCCCATCCAGAACAAGGCTTTCGAACCTGCCTTGGCATTCTGGCGCTCGTCAAAAGCTACGGCGCCGAACGCCTCGACGCAGCCTGCCGGAGGGGCATCCTCATCAAGGCGCGCTCCGTCGCCTCGATTAGATCGATCCTCCAGAACGGCCTCGATCGCACGTTCTTCGACGAATCTTTCGAGCACCAGCCCCTGCGCCACGGCAACATCCGCGGACGCGACTACTTCCACTGAAGCAAGGAGAGACCCGGCATGCTTAACCACCCAACCCACGAACGGCTGATCGAGCTTGGCCTGACCGGAATGGCCAAGGCCTTCGAGGAGCAGCGCCGATCGCCCGATCTCGAAGCCCTGCCGTTCGAAGATCGCATCGGCCTGTTGGTCGACCGCGAAGCCGCCGAACGCGACACCAGGCGGCTCACCACGCGCCTCAAGATCGCCGCACTGCGCCAGACTGCTTGCGTCGAGGACGTCGATCTGCGCACCCCGCGGGGCATCGACCGCGCCGTTTTCGCCAAACTCGTCGAAGGTCGCTGGATCGATCGCCACGAGAATTTGCTCGTCACCGGGGCAACCGGCCTGGGCAAAAGTTGGTTAGCCTGCGCGCTCGGCCACAAGGCCTGCCGCGACAACCGATCAGTCCTCTATCATCGCGTTCCAAGGCTGTTCGAGGCGCTCGCGCTCGCGCGCGGAGACGGACGTTACGCCCGGCTCCTCAAAAGCCTCGGCCGCGCTCAGCTTCTGATTTTGGATGATTGGGGACTATCGGTGCTCACCGCCGCGGAACGCCGCGATCTGCTCGAAATCCTCGAGGACCGCCATGGCCGCGCATCCACCATCGTCACAAGTCAGCTCCCCGTGGACACCTGGCATGGAGCCATTGGGGACCCCACGGTCGCCGACGCCATTCTCGATCGCCTCGTCCACAACGCCCACCGCCTCCAGCTCACCGGAGAAAGCATGCGAAAACGCAGCGCCAAAACCATCACCCTTGACGGCCAACCAGAACACTGACTCTATCTCCCATCGGCCGTAGCGGGCTGCTCACGATCGTCTGAATTCAGTGCTCACGATCGCGCGAAATCGATGCTCACGATCCGTGAAATCCGGAGCTATGCGGGAAACTGGGTGATGACGGAATGAGATAGGCGGCGTATCGAGGCGGGTGTCGAGCCTGACGGCGCACGAAGAGCTTGGATGCACTTTTGCCGGTTCTGTACCTGCGAGGCATCTCGACGGGCGACTTCCAGGAGGCGCTGGCGGCGCTCTTGGGCAAGGATGCGCCGAATCTTTCTCCGGCGGTGGTTTCCAGACTGACGACGGAGTGGCAGCTCGAGTACGAGCGTTGGCAGAAGCGCGATCTGTCGGCGCGCCGGTACGTATACGTGTGGGCGGACGGCGTCTTCCTGCAGGCTCGCATGGAAGACCACAGCGAATGCATGCTGGTGCTGATCGGCGCGACGCCGGAAGGCAAGAAGGAACTCATCGGCTTCCAGGTCGGCGTGCGCGAGAGCACGCAGAGCTGGCACGAACTGCTCGTCGAGGCGAAAACCCGAGGGCTGAAGATCGCCCCGGAAATCGCCGTCGGTGACGGCGCGCTCGGCTTCTGGAAGGCGCTCGACGAGGTCTTTCCCGCCACGCGACATCAGCGGTGCTGGGTGCACAAAACCGCGAATATCTTGAACAAAGTCGCAGTGTCGGTACAGGCCAGCATGAAGAAGGACCTGCGCGAGGTCTATTTGGCGTCCAACCGAGCTTCGGCCGAAGTGGCGATCGATGTCTTTGCCGAGAAATACGGAGCGAAGTACGACAAGGCGGTCGAGTGCCTGACGAAAGATCGCGACGCAATGCTTGCGTTCTACGAATTCCCCGCCGAGCATTGGGACCACTTGCGGACGACGAATCCCATCGAAAGCGTGTTCGCGACGGTCCGGCACAGAACGGTGCGCACGAAAGGTTCGTTATCGTCAACGACTGCCAAGTTGATGGTGTTCAAGCTGCTCTGCGCCGCATCAAAGACCTGGCGGCGGCTGAAGAGCTATGGCTGATTTTGGGTGACGCGGCCTGATCAGGCGGCGTGGCTTTCAGTGTTCGGAATGACTTCGATTCCGTCGATGAACTTTACACCGGCGATGACTTTCGGCAACTGGTTCGTGCTCTTCAATCGCCGCCAGGTCTTCGATGCGGCGTCGATGAGCTTGAACACCATCAGCTTCGCAGTTTGTTGCGACAGCGATCCCTTGGTCCGCACCGTTCGGTGGCGCACCGTGGCGAAGACGCTCTCGATCGGGTTCGAGCTGCGTAGGTGGATCCAGTGCTCAGCAGGGAAGTCGAAGAAGGCGAGCAGCGCATGGCGATCCTTGATCAGGCACTCCACCGCACGTCCGTATTTGACGTGGTATTTCTCGACGAAGACGTCGATCGCGGTTTCAGCTTCGGCCCGGTGTGGGGCCAGATAGATGTTCCGCAGGTCGTTCTTCATGGGGCCCTGCACGGATTTGGCGACCTTGTCGAGTACGTTGCTCACTTTATGGCACCAGCATCGTTGGTGCCGCGTGCCGGGAAAGGCCTCGTCCAGTGCCTTCCAGAAGCCGAGGGCGCCGTCGCCGATGGCGAGTTGCGGGGCAATCAGAGCTGGCCCCGGTTGTTTGGACAGCGCCCCGCTGGATTTAAGTGGATTCCTGCCGGGTTATGCTGAACGCGGGGCTTTACGGTTTTGTCGTTGCGTCGGGAGGGCGTAGCCCGACCAGAGCGACGACAAAACCGTCGGCGACGGTCATGCGGCCATCACCATAGCTTGCGTGCCGAAGTAAGCCTCGTCGGGCGTGCGCCCGTCAAGGCTCGAGTGAGGGCGTCCCTGATTGTAGAAGGCCAGATACTTGGCAATTGACGCTCGCGCCTCGGACACGCTGTCGTAGGCGCGGAGATATACTTCTTCGTATTTGACCGTGCGCCAGAGCCGCTCGACAAACACGTTGTCGCGCCAGGCGCCCTTGCCGTCCATGCTGATGGCGATCTTCGCGTCCAGCAGCACATCGGTGAACTCGAGGCTGGTGAACTGGCTGCCCTGATCCGTGTTGAAAATCTCGGGCCTGCCGTGCTTCGCCAACGCCTCCTGGACCGCTTCGACGCAGAAGGCCGCCTCCATTGTGATCGAGACGCGATGGGCCAGGACCCGTCGGCTGAACACATCGACGACCGCCGCGAGATAGACGAAGCCACGCCGCATCGGAATGTAGGTGATGTCCATTGCCCACGCATGGTCGGGCCGCTCGATCTTCAATCCGCGCAACAGGTACGGGTAGATCTTGTGACCCGGAGCCGGCTTGCTCGTGTTCGGGCGACGATAGACCGCCTCGATCCCCATGCGCTTCATCAGCGTCGCGATGTGGCGGCGACCGGCGTATACGCCCTCCCGCCGCAGCAACGATCGCAGCATACGCGCTCCCGCGAAGGGATAATCGAGATGCAGCTCATCGAGCCGACGCATCAAGGCAAGGTCCTCGGCCGAAACTGGCCGAGGTTCATAGTAGACCGTGCTGCGAGCCAGCTTCAGGACCTTCGCCTGGCGCACGATAGAAAGATCATGATCGCGGTCGATCATCGCTTTGCGCTCAGCAGGCCCGCCTTGGTGAGCGCGCCGGACAAAAAATCGTTTTCCAACGCCAGCTCGCCGATCTTGGCATGTAACGCCTTCAAATCGACCGGCGTCTCGGCCGATGTCTTGTCATGCCCAAACACGCCGGCGGCGCCTTCCAGGAGCTGGTTTTTCCAGATCGTGATCTGGTTCGGATGAACATCAAACAGTTGCGCCAGCTCCGCCAGTGTCTTGTCGCCTTTGACCGCAGCCAAAGCAACCTTCGCCTTGAATGCCGGAGAATGCGTCCGGCGGCTCTTCTTCGTCATCTTCGCTCCTGATTCGCAGCAAGAATCCTCGCCGCTGTCAGGCAGAAAATCCACTCAAGCTACTGTCCGAATTTGCGGGGCCAGCTCTATCCGTAACCCGCGTTGCCGCAGGTCGATCAGGAGTTCGCGCCAGCTCTGCGCGCTCTCGCGCACGCCGACCTGGAAGCCGATCAGCTCCTTCTTGCCTTCCGGCGTGGTGCCAATCAGCACCAGCATGCATTCGCTGTGATCTTCCATGCGGGCCTGCAGGTACACGCCATCGGCCCAGATGTAGACATAGCGACGCGCCGACAGATCGCGTCTCTGCCAGCGTTCGTACTCGACCTGCCAATCGGCCTTCAGGCCGGCGATCACCGAAGGCGACAGGTTCGGCGCATCCTTGCCGAGCAGCGCCGAGAGCGCCTCCTGGAAGTCGCCGGTCGAGATGCCGCGCAAATAGAGGACCGGGATCAAGGCATCCAGGCTCTTCGTCCGCCGCGCCCATAGCGGCAGGATTGCCGAACTGAAGCGGAGGCGGTCGCCTGGCCCGCTCGCTCCGCGGTCGCGGACCTTGGGACGAGCGACCTCCACCGGACCGATGCCGGTCGCAATCTCGCGCACCGGACCGTGCCCATGTCGGACCAGGCGCGCTCGACCGTCGGGCAGCGTCAGATTGGCCGTGCTGGCCAGAAACGCGCCAACCTCGATCTCGATCGCCCTGGCAAGCAGGTCCCGCGCGCCGGCACGAACGATATCGGTCAGTGGATCATCAACCGCGGACGGCTGACGGAAAGCAAGAACATTGGTAGTCTCGGTCATGGCGTATCGCTCTCCTCGAGAGGTTCTGGCAGGCTCGTCACCCGCCTCGATACGCCGCCTTCCTCACACCGTCATCACCCAGATTCCGCCATAGCTCGCGGCTGAAAGGCACAAATCAGTTGCCGAAGGTCGTCGCAGGTGTCAGATTCGAAAACGGCATCGAGGTCATCCAAGTGCCGGAAAACCACGCCGCCTGATCGCCTCGTCACCCAAAATCCCGCATAGCTCATGTCTATCTCGCGGCGGTCGTCGATGTGTTCAGCCGACGGGTCCTGGCCCATCGCGTCTCGATCACAATGGAGGCGGCCTTCTGCGTCGAAGCGGTCCAGGAGGCGTTGGCGAAGCACGGCAGGCCCGAGATTTTCAACACGGATCAGGGCAGCCAGTTCACCAGCCTCGAGTTCACCGATGTGCTGCTGGACGCGAAGATCGCCATCAGCATGGACGGCAAGGGCGCCTGGCGCGACAACGTGTTTGTCGAGCGGCTCTGGCGCACGGTCAAATACGAAGAAGTATATCTCCGCGCCTACGACAGCGTGTCCGAGGCGCGAGCGTCAATTGCCAAGTATCTGGCCTTCTACAATCAGGGACGCCCTCACTCGAGCCTTGACGGGCGCACGCCCGACGAGGCTTACTTCGGCACGCAAGCTATGGTGATGGCCGCATGACCGTCGCCGACGGTTTTGTCGTCGCTCTGGTCGGGCTACGCCCTCCCGACGCAACGACAAAACCGTAAAGCCCCGCGTTCAGCATAACCCGGCAGGAATCCACTTAAATCCAGCGGGGCGCTGTCCAAACAACCGGGGCCAGCTCTACCTTTGCTCCCGAGGGGCCCAAAAATCCCCCCTGGTGCCACCAAGGAGTATCGCTGAGAAGGACTGGAAGCGCCTACCAGCACCAGTGGGTTGTCGCGCCCCCGCGTGCATGCCATATTAAAGTGATCGGCCTGCAACTGTTCGAGCTGGCTCCGACTCATAGGAGTAACCGCCGTGCCTAGGACCGAAGTGGTAGCGGCAATCCAAGCATTCACGGACTACGTCCGTAGGCCAAGCCATACACCGGCAGAAGACACGTACGCGCCACAGCGAACCGAAGAGCAGTTGGCCGATTGGCGATCCCGGGTTGAAGTTATCTGCTCAAAAATGGACGCGGTGGCGGATTGCCCCCTTTCGACCTTATCCGAATTCGAGGCGCTCAGACGCGAGATGGGGACAGATTTTCCCGCAACGCCACCCGCTTTACTCAGCCGTGTAGCGGACGCATTTTTACGCTGTGGGTCGGCGGATGCCGGCCCCTTAATCAGGACGGGGCCGGATGATGCCTAGCGCATTCTCGCTGCACAAGATCGACGAAGCTATACGCGACCTCGAAGAAAAAGTTGCTCACGGTGCAGAAATCAGCCGCGAGGAACTCGCGAGCGGCATTCTGCGGATTACGAAGCGTCTTCGAGATGAACTCGAAGCCGCGCTCAAGGTAATCGATAGCCTCAAGGATCACACCGGGCTCACGGTGGCAGCCGCGCCCAAATAGATGACCGGTTATCTGCGAATCCCAAAAGCCCAGCCTTGCGAACGCCGTCGTGCTGTTCTTCATGCGGTCGCGTGTTCGGAGGCGGCGGTCATCAGCCGCAGCAGCAGGGCGGTCGGCCGACGCAGCGACATTCGATCGCAAGGCAAAGCCCCCAAACGCTCATGGCGGGATCCTTTCAGGTTTTCCGCAGTATCAAAAAGGTGCCGTCGCTGTGCGCCTCGATTGCCCACTCGCCGCCGTAAACCTCGCGCATCCCTTGGGCGATCAACAGTGCGCTCTCGAGCGGACAGAGGCCTTTGCATGCCTCGGCGAGGTCGGCTGCGATAGCCTCGAGCTCGCGATCAGGTCGTTTGCGCGTCATTGATCGGGGGCCTTTCGGGGTTGTTCCGGTCCTCACGCGCATCGCCGCGAGCGCTGTCGTCTCTCGCTGCCGTTGCAGTCGGAAAAGTGGATTCTCGGTGCCTTCTGCGTCGACGCCAAATGCTCGAACAGGTTTATCGAAGCAGGAACGATATCCTGCATGTACTGCAACTTGAGCTACCAGCCTAGGGGGTAATGGGCAAACTGGCGTCGAAGCTCATTCAGTCTTTCAAGATTGCGGAGATCCTATCCAACAAATTTTGGAACCGGGGCATCGAGCAGTTCTGCACGCTGGATCCGCTGCAGCAAATTGTTGAAATCGGCCATTCTTTGCCGGCGGCGCTCTGGCGTCGGATTTGCCAGCCAGGCCCGGTTTTGCTTTTGCGATTCCGGATAAAGCGCGCCGCAGCCGTCGGTTCCGGAGAGAGCGAGCACCATGGCTGCCTGGACCGCGTTCTTCAGCGCGAGGATCACCCACTTACATGCCCGTCGATGTTGGTGTCGCCTGTACCGTCTCTAGTTTCTCGGCGGCCAGCTCGATTTAGCCCTTTGCGCAGGCGTAGCGCGGTCGCACCGTCTCGATCACACGATACTGGGCGGCCATGACATCGAGACGGCGGGAGCGATCCTCGCCGATCTGGACCATCCGGCCGCAGCCGCAGGGACACTCGAGGTTCTCGGGTTCGATCACCTGCTCGATGCGCGGCAGGTGCGCGGGAAAGGCACGGGCAGCGCGCCTGGTCCGGCGGCTGGACGGCGCCGTGCCGGCGCGGCGCGCACGATCGTCCTGGCGTTCCTGGACTTCGGCGATGGCAATCTCGATGTCCTCGAGAACCAGTTGCATCTGATCGGGATTGAACTTCTCCGAGCGTTTACCGAAACGTGCGCGCTCGTACTCCTTCACGAGCAGTTCGAGGCGTTCGACGCTCTCTTTGGACGCAGCCAGTTCACTCTCGACATGAAGGCGCGCCGAGCATTCATCGTCTGCGCGACGACGCTCGGCTTCAATCATCGCTTCCTGCGCGCGGAAGAGCGCGCGCAAATCGGCGGGCAGCGCTGCAAGACGGGCGGGATCAATGGGGGACGGCGGCACATCCGCAAGCTATCATCCCAAAGCCCCGCGCGAAACAGGTTGTCGGGTCTGAGTCAGTTCGCCGCAGCTGGCGTCGCGACAATCCGTTCGCCCACTCGCTTCCAGTTCAGCCCTTCAAACGAGGGGATTGAGGAATGTCCCTGATAGTGAGTCTGACGAATCATTTCCGGAGGTGGTCGAGGTTCGGGACCCCCACCATCCTTTGTGGGGGCGCTCATATCGAGTGATTAGGAAGATCGGTCAGCGAGGCCGAGGCATTCCCGCTTCGTATGAAGTTGAGTATCGCGCAGGAAGCAGTCTTCTGATTCAAGCAACCGCAATCGAATATTATGAGCAAGAGGCAAATCAGATTAAGCTGAGTATGGAGGCTCTACTCGAGCTTTTATCGACAGCGGATTGTCCCGACGCACATGAGCATGGATCCAGCCGATCTTTGGTCGACGCTGACGCCCGCGCTCCGACGCCAGATCGTCGAAGACGTCGCCGCAATTTTGGCGGAGATCCCTCATGAAGTCCGAGCTGGTCACACCAAGCCACTTGGCGCGCAAAGCCGTAGTCTACATCCGGCAGTCGACGCCCCATCAGGTCGTAAGCAATCAGGAGAGCCTGCGCCTTCAATACGCGCTTCGCCAGCGCGCCCGCGAACTCGGATGGCGTGAGGCGGCCATCGACGTGATTGATGCCGATCTCGGGTTGAGCGGCGCGTCTATAGCACAGCGTAACGGCTTCAAGGAACTCGTTGGCCGTGTTGGCCTGAGTGAAGTGGGACTCATCCTGTCGATCGACGTGACCCGCTTGGCGCGTAATTGTACCGACTGGTATCCGCTCCTGGATATCTGTGGTCTACGTGGCTGCCTGATCGCCGACGCGATGGTGTCTATGATCCGGGCACTCCCAACGGACGGTTGCTTCTCGGGCTGAAGGGTTCGATCTCCGAGCTTGAGCTACATACGATCCGCAGCCGGCTGACCGCCGGCCTGCTGGCCAAAGCCGAACGCGGCGAACTTGCGGTTATGCTGCCAATCGGGCTGATGCGGGACCCGAGCGGTGTGGTCGTTAAGGATCCCGACATGGCCGTGCAAGGGCGGCTCGGTCTCGTCTTCCAGTTATTCCTGCAGCTGCGCAGCGTTGCCAAGGTCATGCGAGCGTTGAACGAGCGTGACCTGGAACTGCCGCGTCGTGATCGATATGGCGATTTGTGCTGGACGCGCGCGACGCTGGCTGCCGTCGCGGCGATCTTGAAGAACCCCGCATACGCGGGCGCCTTTGTCTATGGACGAACCCGCTTCCGGCCGCCGAAGCGGGAGGGGGCCCTGCCACAAAAGGCTCCGCGGCCGATGGAGGAGTGGCGGATCGTCGTTAAAGATCGATATCCAGCCTATATCGACTGGCCAATTTATGAAAAAATCCGATCCGTCATCAGAGATAACCGAGCCGAATACATGCGCATCAAAACCCGCGGCGCGCCTCGCAATGGCGAGCTCCTGCTCCACGGCATTGCCTGGTGCGCACGATGTGGCCATAAGATGTACGTCCGCTACAAGGGCGGCGGCGAATATGTATGCAATCACCTGCGTACCCAGGAAGGTCAGCCAACCTGCCAACACATCCGCGCCGCCCATATCGATGCAGCCGTTGGCGACGCATTCCTAACCGCACTAGCGCCGGCCGAACTCGATGCCTTGTCGCGCTCCCGCCGGGTGCAGCAGCAGACGAACAATGCGCTACGCTCCAGTGCAGAACGAGAGCTCGAGCGCAAGCGATACACGGCGGCGCTCGCCGAACGGCAGTTCAACCGAGCTGATCCAGATAATCGGTTGGTCGCCTCGGAACTCGAGCGTCGATGGGAAGCGGCGCTAAACGACGTGCGCGCCGCCGAAGAGGCGCTTGCCCGACAGACGCCGCCCAAAGCCATCACACAAGTGGCCATAAGCAAGGAGCTCAACGACAAGGTCATCAGCCTCACCGGCCGCCTCCCGCAGATATGGGGTGACGAGACTATCTCGGATGCGCATCGCAAGGCGTTGTTGCGATGTCTCATCGAAAAGGTCGTTCTCGACCGCGGTGAGCGCGACTTGGCCCTGGCTAGGATCGTCTGGCGGGGAGGCGCCGTGACGGAGCTCGAAGTGAAGATGAGCGTCAACTCCGTCACCAGATTGACGCGAGGCACAGAGATGCGGGAACGCCTTCTGACGCTCGCTCGCGACGGCGTCCCAGACGACAAGATCGCCACAATCCTTACTCGGGAAGGTCACCGCTCTCCCCGTTGCGCCGATAAGGTGCTGCCTATCACCGTTGGGCGGCTCCGTCGTGCCGCCGCCATCAAGGTAACTGCCCAGCGCAGCCGATGGGAGCATGACGACTCATACCTCAGCCCGCCCGAACTGGCCCGAAGGCTCGAGATTCCAGTAAACTGGCTCTATGTTCAGATCCGAACCAAGCGTTTGCTAATTGATCGCCAGCCCAGCGGCGCCTATCTCTTCCCGAATACACCATCCGTTCTTCACGCCATCGGAGACCTTCGAAACCACGTCATCGCGCAACTTGATCTAAGAATCTGTCAGCCTAACAAGGAGGGGCATCAACATGGGTGATCGAACAGCGCTTCGAACTGCACGCGCGTCAGATGCATGACGCCGTCGCTGATCTGCGGCCACTCGAAACGACCATCGCGGCCAAGGCGCTTGTAGACCAAAACGAGGCCCGTGCCGTCCCATAGCAAAATCTTCAGCCGGTCGGCGCGCTTCGAACGAAAAACCACGATCAGGCCCGAATGCGGATCGAGCCCAAGCGTGTTTTGCACAAGACCGGCCAGCGCGTCGTGCCCGCACCGGAAGTCAACAGGACGCACAGCAAGCACAATCCGCAGTCCCTGCGCCGGAATGATCATGCGCCGCGCTCGATCGCAGTCACGATCTCCGCGATCCGCACCGCCGACACGTCCGCATCCAGGCGGACCGAAACCTTGCCAATCGTACCCCGCGGGTCACTTCAAATTCCTCCGGGTGTGGTCAGTCAAATTCCTCCACCCGCGAGGCAGGACAAGGGACTGTTAGTTTGAGTTTGTTTCCCGGGCAAGAGCTTCAGCGGCTTCTTTGAGCCGATAGCTGCGTCCGTCGAACTCAAGCAGATGGCAATGATGCATAAGGCGATCGAGGATCGTCGTGCTCATAGTGTTGTCCCCAAGGTATGCCCCCCAATCCTGCACGACGCGATTGGAGGTGACGATGACGCTGCGGCGCAGTTTGTAACGCTGATGGATCAGGGTCTGCAGCAAAGTGCCGGCGTCGTCGGGGATGGCGCGTGCGAGGAATAGATCGTCCAGCACGAGGAGATCGCAGTCGATGATGGTTCGCAGCCGGACCTCGCGTTGTGCCGGAGAGTTCAGGGCGTAGCGGTGGAAGAAGTCGTCGGTCTCAAGATACTGGACCTTGTGGCTTTGCAGGATCGCCTGATAGGCAATCGCCTTGGCGATGTGCGACTTCCCGGTGCCAGGTTTGCCAACAAGCAGAGCGTTCTCGCCAGCGGCAATGAACGCCAGGGTGTGGAGCTGGAAGCAGGTCTGACGTGGCAGTTTGGGATTGAAGGACCAGTCGAACTCGGCGAGCGTCAGCTTTTCGTCGAGCCCGGATTGCTGGTATCGCCGCTCGATAAGACGGGACTGACGACGGTCCAGTTCATCCTGCAGGATAAGGGAGAAGGTCTCGAGGAAGGGCTGGTTGGCGCCCTGCGCCTGGAGCACGCGCGTCTGCAGCGTGTCGCGGACACCCGACAGGCGCAGCTGTCGTAGGCAACGCTCAATTTCCGGCATGGTCATCATGTGGCTAGGTCTCCAGTTTAAGGTGAGAAGGTGCAGCGGGAGCGCTCGTGGCGCCGGAGTTGGCCGGGGTTGCGCAGGCGACACGAGCGCGGATTGCCGTGGCGTGATCGTCGTGAGCCTCGGCCTGCCGACCATTGTCGTCGGCGTCGCGCCGCACAGCGCGGCTGAAGAGGTCGCCGTATTCCGCGGGGGTACGGATCAGCGGATGATCCTGGGTGAGCGGCGATGCCGGCTGTGGCGTCACTCCAACCTGCTCGATCGCCTGTTCGAACAACCGCTCGACGGTCGCACGCACGTGCTTGTAGCGGTAGATGCGGTTGTCGATGGCGTGCGCGCAGGCCTGCTCGACCAGCCGCGCCGGATACTTCCGGCCCAGCCCGACAATGCCCCACATCGCGCGCTGTCCGGGGCGCCCTTCGGTGTCGAACACCTGCTGGCACAAGGCCCTGGTCTGCGGTCCGATGCGCTCGGCGCTCGCCAGCAGCACGGCGGTTTGCCGCGACGGGTTGAACGGCCGTTCGCTGGTCGGCAGGACGACAGAACCGGGGTGCGCCATCCGGGAATGAACACGCAGCAGCGCACGGGTGTGGCGATCACGGATCTCGATCGTGGTGGTGTAGATGCGCACGACGACCTGGCTGCCGATCGGCGCGGGCCGCGCGGCGTAATAGCTGTTGTCGACGCGTACGGTGGTGTCGTCGCAGACAGTCCGGACGACTTCGGTGAAGATGCGGAAGGGAGCGACAGGCAGCGGCCGCAGGTGCGGCTTCTCTTCCTGGAACATCGCCTCGACCTGACGGCGCGTGCTGCCGTGGATGCGTTTGGAAGCCCAGTTCTCCTCCCAGTGCCTCAAGAACTCGTTTTGCGCCTCCAGCGTCTCGAAGCGCCGTCCGGCCAGCGCAGTGCCCTGGGTATGTTGAATCGCATTCTCGACGCATCCTTTCCGATTTGGATCGGCCACGCGCGCGGGATCGGCGACCACGGCGTAATGAGCCAGCATCGCGCTGTAAATCGGGTTGAGCTGGGGCTCGTACAAATCCGGCTTGAGGACGCCTTCCTTCAGGTTGTCGAGCACGACATAGCTGGGGACCCCGCCAAAATACCGGAACGCCTCTTCGTGGAGCTGCGCCCAGACTTGTTGGCTGGACTTCCAGACTACCCGCCGGAAGCTGCGCCGCGAGTAGCGTAGCGTCATCACGAACAGGCGGGGACGACGGTACCGCCCGCTCTTCGGATCAACCGTCGGCGCGCCCTCGCCATAGTCGACCTGAGCTTCCTCGCCGGGGAGGAACTCAAGACGATCAAACTGCTCAGGATCAGCGTGCCGCAACCGGCGCACAAACCACTTGACACTCTGGTAGCTGGACGGAAAGCCAAATTGATCAACCAGGTCCTGGTAAATCGCCTGCGCGTTCCGCTTCAGCCGGACCTGTTCTTCGATCCACGTCCGATGCGCTTCGCAAGCCGAACGGGCCAGGCTGCTGGTGACCGTCGCTTCCGATGTCCCAAAAGCCGGTGGTCGGGGTGGAGGAATTTGGCCGTCCGCGCTCACCGAGCCGGTGGTCACTTCCCCGGGGGAATTTGCCTCCGCACCGGCCCGCAGCGCCTGATAACGCCGGATCGTCTTGCGATCGACACCCGTCAGCCGGTGAATCTCGCGCTGGCTGGTGTTGCGATCAAGTAATGTAAGTACGGTGCTTTGCAGATGTCGCTTCAAGACGTTCAACTCCCCGGCCCCTTGCTGGCTAAAGGGGTCGAACATAAACGTCCTGCCTGACCGGCTACTGCTGTTCAGCGGCGCTGACGGCGATCATCAGGTGGGGGAGTTTCAAGTGACCATACCCGGGGGATTTTGACCGACCCACGGGGATCGTAATCTCGACGGGCCCCTCGCTCTTGCCTGACGCCACTGGATCGCTCAGCTCGATCGACACGAAATCCGCCGCGTCGTCCGTGACCAATGCGAGCCGGCCAGCACGCGCCAATCTGCGCCACGTCGTCAACTGCTGGGCCTTCACACCATAACGCCGTGCGACATCACATACCCGGGCGTCGGGCTTCATGCTCTCGAAAACAGCGCGCCCCTTGATCTCCGCAGACCATAACCGGCCTCCAGAACGCGTCCGGCGCGTAAGCTTCCCCACAAAGCCATCAGCTTCGGCTTCCTCCCCCGATTGTTCCATCGCCTTCAGTCTCCTCTCGGCTCTCTGACAAGCCAAGGATCGCAGAGCGAAAGCCGAAGCGAAACCAGTCAATCAAATGGGAGAAAAGCTCCGCTTACGGACCTCGACGTTAAGCTGCGCGTTTCGCGGGATCGTGAGCGCGGATTTCAGGGGATCGTGAGCAGAGATTTCAGACGATCGTGAGCAACGATTTCGCGGGATCGTGAGCAAGGCTTTCGGAGCCTTGCAGCGCTTCGGCCGACAACTCAACCGGCTTAGGGATGACCTCGTGGTTAACGAGGAAGTCCAATGCCTACCCAGAGATTGTCGATGCGCCGGATCAAGGAAGTCCTTCGGTTAAAACATTTTCAAGGCCTGCCAGAGCGGGCCATCGCGCGGAGCGTGGGCGTCAGCAACGGCGTTGTGCACAGCTACCTGAGCCGCGCCCGCTCTGCTGGGTTGAGCTGGCCGCTTCCGGAGGGAATGACCGATGAAGACCTGGAGCTTTTGCTTTTCCCGGCCCCACGACCAGCGTCTCAGAGCCCGCAGCGGCCGGTGCCCGACTGGAGCTACATCGATAAAGAGCTCCGCCGGCGCAACGTAACCGGTCGCCTGCTCTGGGAGGAGTATCGCGCCGTTAATCCCGACGGTTTCGGGTACACGTGGTTCTGCACTACCTACGAGGCCTGGAAGGGGCGGGTCCGACCTTCGATGCGGCAGATTCATCTGGGCGGCGAGAAGGTGTTCGTGGATTTCGCCGGCGACACCATCGACATCGTCGATCCCCTGACCGGGGAAGTGCAGCCGATGAAGCTGTTCGTCGCGGCGATGGGCGCTTCGAACTACACCTACGCCGAGGCCTGCCCCAGCGAGAGCTTGGCCGACTGGATCCGGGCCCACGTCAACTTGTTCACGTTTTTGAGCGGAACGCCGACGTTCGTGGTCTGCGACAACCTCAAAGCCGCCGTCAGCAACCCCGACCGCTACGATCCCGGCCTCAATCGCACTTATGCCGAGATGGCGAGCCATTACGGCACGGCCATTCTCGCCGCACGGCCGCGGCGCCCAAAAGACAAGGCGAAGGTCGAGGTCGCGGTGCAAATCGCCCAGCGCTGGATTCTGGCCCGGCTGCGCAATCAGCGCTTCTTTTCCCGGGCCGAGCTCAACGCCGCCATCAAGACACTCGTCGACGAACTCAATGCTCGTCAAATGCGTGGCTTCGGCTCAAGCCGCGCCGAACTGTTTGCCGAACTCGACAAACCCAAGCTAACCCCGCTGCCAGATCAGCCTTATGCCTTCGCACGCTGGAAGCGCTGCCGCCTCGCTCCCGATTATCATGTCGAGGTCGACGGCCATTGGTACTCCGCGCCGTATCGTCTGATTGGCGAGCTGGTCGATGCCCGTATCGACGATCGGACGGTCGAGATCTTCCACAAGGGCCAGCGGATCGCCAGCCATGCCCGCGCGCCCAACCGACGCGGACACACCACCATCGCCGACCACATGCCCAGCGCCCATCGCCGCTACGGCAAATGGACCCCCGCCGCGGTGATCGCCGCCGGCGAGCGGATCGGTCCTTCGACAGCAGCGTTTTTCCAGGCCGTGATCGACGCCCGCCCCCATCCAGAACAAGGCTTTCGAACCTGCCTTGGCATTCTGGCGCTCGTCAAAAGCTACGGCGCCGAACGCCTCGACGCAGCCTGCCGGAGGGGCATCCTCATCAAGGCGCGCTCCGTCGCCTCGATTAGATCGATCCTCCAGAACGGCCTCGATCGCACGTTCTTCGACGAATCTTTCGAGCACCAGCCCCTGCGCCACGGCAACATCCGCGGACGCGACTACTTCCACTGAAGCAAGGAGAGACCCGGCATGCTTAACCACCCAACCCACGAACGGCTGATCGAGCTTGGCCTGACCGGAATGGCCAAGGCCTTCGAGGAGCAGCGCCGATCGCCCGATCTCGAAGCCCTGCCGTTCGAAGATCGCATCGGCCTGTTGGTCGACCGCGAGCCGCCGAACGCGACACCAGGCGGCTCACCACGCGCCTCAAGATCGCCGCACTGCGCCAGACTGCTTGCGTCGAGGACGTCGATCTGCGCCCCCCGCGGGGCATCGACCGCGCCGTTTTCGCCAAACTCGTCGAAGGTCGCTGGATCGATCGCCACGAGAATTTGCTCGTCACCGGGGCAACCGGCCTGGGCAAAAGTTGGTTAGCCTGCGCGCTCGGCCACAAGGCCTGCCGCGACAACCGATCAGTCCTCTATCATCGCGTTCCAAGGCTGTTCGAGGCGCTCGCGCTCGCGCGCGGAGACGGACGTTACGCCCGGCTCCTCAAAAGCCTCGGCCGCGCTCAGCTTCTGATTTTGGATGATTGGGGACTATCGGTGCTCACCGCCGCGGAACGCCGCGATCTGCTCGAAATCCTCGAGGACCGCCATGGCCGCGCATCCACCATCGTCACAAGTCAGCTCCCCGTGGACACCTGGCATGGAGCCATTGGGGACCCCACGGTCGCCGACGCCATTCTCGATCGCCTCGTCCACAACGCCCACCGCCTCCAGCTCACCGGAGAAAGCATGCGAAAACGCAGCGCCAAAACCATCACCCTTGACGGCCAACCAGAACACTGACTCTATCTCCCATCGGCCGTAGCGGGCTGCTCACGATCGTCTGAATTCAGTGCTCACGATCGCGCGAAATCGATGCTCACGATCCGTGAAATCCGCAGTTAAGCCCGACGACATCCTCGTCCTGCAGAACGCAGGCCCGCACGCGGCGAGCATGCCGGAAGCTGGCTACCTTCCCATTCCGAAGAAGCTCGCCCAGGCCGGTGTCAAGGATATGGTGCGCATCTCCGATGCGCGCATGTCAGGCACCGCCTTCGGGTCCATCGTACTGCATGTTGCGCCGGAGGCTGCGGTCGGCGGCCCGCTCGCCGCGGTGCGCAACGGAGACCGCATCCGCCTCTCCATCGAGAACAAAGCGGATCGACCTTCTAGTCGAGCCGGACGAGATTGCACAACGCCTGGCAGGGTTCACCCCACCGCCGGCTCCACGCCGGGGCTACAAGGCGCTCTATCGCCGAACTGTCACGCAAGCACCCGAAGGCTGCGACTTCGACTTCCTGACGGCCGACCACTCTCCTGTCGACCCTGGCGAGCATAGTTCGGGGTGATGAGACAGATGGCCTGTTGGTATCCGCTCTCCGAAGAGGGGACAGCATACCCATTTTGACGCTCTCACAAGAAACAAACGAGTTGGGGATGGAAATGACAGAGATCAATCAGGGTGCAACGATCAAAAAAGTCTTCATCCGGCTTATGCCGGTTCTCTTCATCTCGTACATCCTGGCTTACATCGACCGCATCAACATCGGCTTTGCCGCGCTCAAGATGAATCCCGACCTCGGGATTTCGTCCTACATTTATGGCTTTGGCGCGGACGTGTTCTTCTTCGGCTATTTCATTTTCGAGATTCCTAGCAACCTCATGCTGGAGAAAGTCGGGGCTCGCAGGTGGATTGCACGCATCATGATTTCATGGGGCGTGCTGTCGGCCGGTATGGCTTTCGTGCAAGGCCCCACGAGCTTTATTGTGGCCCGGTTCTTCTTGGGCGTCGCTGAGGCTGGGTTCTTCCCGGGCGTGATCCTCTACCTGACGTATTGGTTTCCTCAGCAATATAGGGCCCGGATCATCGCGGCCTTTATGGTCGCGATCCCCGTCTCGCTTGCACTCGGCGCGCCGCTCTCGACGGCTGTCCTCCAAATGGACGGCATTGCAGGGCTGAAGGGGTGGCAATGGCTTTTCATCATTGAGGGAGTGCCGGCGATCCTGTTCGGCCTCGTGTTCCTGGCTGTCATGCCCGACCGGCCGCGTGATGCCAAATGGCTGGGCACTGAGGAGCGTGCTTGGCTGCAGGAGACCATTGAACGCGAACATAAAGCCGTAGCCGCGGTCCACGGGACAAAGGCTCTCCAGGCTTTCGCAGATCCCCGTTTGCTCGCGTTGGCATTCATCTATTTTGCGAATACCACCGCGAATCTCGGTCTCGCGTTCTTCCTTCCGCAGATTCTCAAGAAACTCGGCCTTTCAGACATGCAAACCGGCTTGTTGACGGCCATTCCCTATATTTTTGGGACCGTGGGCATCATCATATTTGGGTACGTGTCGGATAAGTATAAAGAGCGCCGGTACACGCTGTTCGCGGCGCTCGCTCTCACCGGCTTCGGCCTGGTCGGCTCCGGGCTCTTGACCGGTTCGTTCCTCGCCGTCGCTGTCATGGCTCTGGCTGCAATCGGCATCTACGGGACGAAGGCGCCGTTCTGGCCGCTGCCTTCCATGTTCCTCACCGGCAGCGCCGCAGCGGGCGGCATCGCGCTGATCAACTCGATCGGAAACCTCGGCGGGTTTGTAGGCCCTTACATGGTCGGTTGGATTCGGGAAACCACGCACAGCTACCAATCCGGTCTCTATTTCCTCGGCCTTCTTGCGCTCATCGCGGCCGCGTTGACGCTGCTCGTCGTCAATGCACGCTTCACGCAAGCGCGCAAAACCGCGCCGGGAGCAAGTCCCGCAGGCATTCGGGGCGCATAGCACACCTACGTTGAAATCTATCACGGCCAAAACAAGCGTCGTGCAGGTGTTCCCTGTCCGACATCTCATTCTGGTGGAGAAGATCACATGACGATACGACACATTCCGTTCATCGGACTCGGAGATATGGGCCACTGGATGGCGCTCCACCTTGCGAACAAGCGTGCGTCCGACGCCGAAAACATAGTGGCATTCGATATTGATCCTGAGCGCGTCAAAGGGCTTGTGGCGCCGGGGCTCGTCGCCACCACGGATCCCAAGAAGATTGCGGGTGCCGAGGTGTTGTTCCTCTGCCTGCCGGACGGAGATGTGGTCGAGAACGCCTTGTTTGGAGCGAATAACGTTGCGGCGACGCTGGCTGACGGGGCCGTCGTGGTGGACCTCAGCACTATCGCGCATGCCAAGGCGCTCGAGCAGCAGCATCTGGTCGACGCATCGCGCTCAGACGGTTGGCGAGCACGCAGCCGGCCGAGCCGGCGCCGACAACGATGTAGTCGTAAACCGTCATCTCATGACCCCATGAGTTCGAAGATCGGTCCTCGCGACATGATCCGCGACGCGCAACGCCTGGGCGGCGATCGTCAGCGACGGGTTCACCGCCGCCGAAGTCGGCAGGAACGACGCATCGACAACGAACAGATTGGGGTGATCAAAGGAGCGGCAGAACGGATCGAGCGGTGATGTCGCGGGATCGAGGCCGATGCGTACTGTCCCGCACTGATGCGAGGGCGTGCGCCGGTCGAACGCCTTTGACAGTACGATCGGATAACCTGCGGCCCGCAGCCGTTCCTTCAACGTCGCCACCAGCGCCAAATGGGTCGTCCAGTTCGAGCGCTGCCAGTCGAGCCGGATATTCGCACCATCGACCGTCACACGGCTCTCGGCGCCCGGCAGATCCTCGCTCATCACGTACCAGTCGACCGCATGCCGGCTCATCAGCCCAAGCGCCAATTCCGGCGCGAGCGGCATGTTGGCCTTCAAAATCGGCGCGGTGACACGTCCTAGCAACTGGATGTTGCCCAGCGGCGGTCCGCCGTGCCCATCATCGAGATAGAAATTGTTGGTGCCGATCGTCTTCTGGTAGATCGAATTGTTGACGACGCGCGGATCGATCGCCAGCACAGCCGAGGAATTGTGGTTCATGAAATAACGGCCGACTGCATCGGCGCGGTTCGCGATGCCGGCCTGTGACGAGCGCAGAAGCAGTGCGGCCGAATTGACGGCGCCCGCCGCGAGCACCACGATGCCGGCGCCGATCATGGTCCGCTCACCGGCCTGAATGACCTCAACGCCGGCAATGCGTTTGCCGTCCGGCTCGACGACCAGCCGCTTGACCTGCGCACCTTCGCGCAGCGCGACATTGTCATGGGCGAGAGCACAGGCAAGCCCGCAGGATTCGGCATCCATCTTGCCGTGCCCGGCGTCGGGGAATGCATCCCACGGAGTCTTGGCACGTTTGAGCCATGTCTCGATGTCGATGCCAAGCGGCAGTGTAAACGGCTTGAGCCCGATCTTCTTGAGCCGCTGCCGTACCGCCGCAATCGCCGGCTCATCCGGCACGGGGCCGAACGGATAGGGCGCGGAGTGAAAAGGCTCCGAGGAATCGTCTCCGAGCGCGCCGCGCACGTTGTAGAGCTGTTCCGCCCGGGTATACCATGGCTCCAGTTCGCCATAGCTGAACGGCCAGCCCGGCGTCGTTCCATCGCGGTGCGCGATGGGCGCGAAGTCTTGAGCGCGGTAGCGGATCAGGACCGCCCCGTAGAGCTTGGTATTGCCGCCGACGCAGTAGTAGTTGCCGGGATTGAAGGCCTTCCCCGCCCCATCGACCCAGGACTCCTGCGGCCGGAACACCCCGCGCTGAAAGATCGCCCTTGCGTCCCGCGCAGCCTCGCTATCGCGCAGACGCTGGCCGCGCTCGAGGATCACGATCTTTGCGCCCGTAGGCGCCAGACCCGCGGCAAAGTTCGCACCGCCCATTCCAGACCCGATGACGAGGACATCGGTTGTCTCCGTGATCTTCATGCAGGCCTCGCACCACTCGATCAGATACGGCGCGTGGTCGTTGGGTCGAACAGCACCGCCTTGTCGAGGTTGAACGCAAGAGTGTGCGGTTGTCCGAGCCGGACGTCAGCATCAGCGCGCATGCGCAAGATCTTCGTTCGTGCCATATGCGCCTCGGGTCGTCAGATCGATGGGAGCCTCGCGCCCCGTTCGGGCAGCCTCGCGCGTCGACAGGGCGGCGCTCAGCGACTTGATCCCGTCTTCGCCCGTAGCCGACGGCGCGCCACGGGCGGCAACCGCGTCGCCGAACAGGCGCACCGCCCGTAGATAGAGATTCTCGTGCGCGGTCGAGAGCTGCCTTTCGTCGTCCCTGGTCCGCAGCAAGACCTCGCCCTTGGGCACCTGGGTCATGCAGTCGGTCCCGATCAGCGATCCCTCTTCGCCATGCACCTCGAAGCCGGTCACCGCGTATCTTGTCGTGAAGGCATCGTGGAACTGGGCAATCAGCCCGTTCTCGAAGCGGACCACTCCCATGACGCCGTCTTCGAGGCCTGCCTGGCCCATACCACCCCGCGACGTCATCGCGGTCACGGCGACAGGATTTTCGTCGAGCGCGAAACGCAAGGTGTCGACATCATGAACGGTGATATCGAGCACGACGCCGCCGCCCGCTTCCGGCCTCTCAATCCGCCAGCCCTGCAGGTGCGGCGGAAGATAGACCGCATGAAAAACGCGGGCGAATAGAGGCTTGCCGATGTGGCCCGCCTTGATCGCGGCATGAATTGCGCGATGGGTGGCCGCGTTGCGCAAATGATGGTTTGTCCCCATCTGCACTCCTGCCGCCTTGCAGGCCGCAACCATTCGCCTCGCGTCCGGCAAGTTCAGCGCGAGCGGCTTTTCGCACAGCACATGCTTGCCGGCCGCGGCCGCGGCCAGCGTTTGCGAACAATGATGCTCATTTGTTGTCGAGATGTAGACCGCATCGATACCGCTTCCGAGCAACGCGTCGAGGCTGGTTGTTGCTATCGCGATCCCGTTCTCGCTGGCAAATCGCTGCGCCCGCTCCGGATCGCTGCTCATCACAGCCCCGACCTCGCCAGCCGCTCCGCGGATGGCCTCGATCATCCACTCGCGCGCGATTGTACTTGCACCGATCAATCCCCAACGCAGGCCACTCAAGATGCTATCTCCGTTTGAATTCCGCTCCCCAACTCTCCCGAACGACCAACCGCGCTTCGCTCACGTAACTCTCGAGATGACGCTCGCCCTCGTTGATCTGCTCAGCCCCCGCGGCCAAGCCGAGAATCTGATCAAGCTGCATAAGACGCAGCTCGCCTCCGACCGCACCAGCTGTCGTTCGGCGCTCGCCGACCAGGTCCGTCTCGTGCTCCATACGCCCGCTTATTGGCCGATGCTGACCGTGCGCGACGCCATTCCCAAAGCCCGGGAATTGGCCACTGCCGAGTTCGCGACGCTGCGTTGAGCCAGCGTGCGTCCCGAACGCAGCGATACCCGCGACACACATTTTCTTGTTGCAGTTCATCGCGAAATTCCTCCTGGTGGCCCAGACAAATGGTGCCATGGCATGTCGTAGTTTTAGGAGGAACGCTCCCCTTGACCCTGAAGTCGCAGCCAATTTGATAGTCTCGTTACGGAGGCTAATCACCTACCGCATCTAATAGGGCGCTCGCGCCGGCCGAGCGCCTTCATGGCGATGAGGCTGGACACGCGAGCAGGACGAGATCTTCTGGCATTTGTTAGGGAATCGAACGTCAGAGGAGATCATCGCGGCGACGCTGAGCAAGACTTGTCAGGATCTCAGACGGCGCGGCTATGTGCTGGGTTTGCCCGCGAAATGGTTCAAATCCGCAAAGAGAGCGACCGATCAGCCGGTGCTGGAGGCTGGAAGGGGAGGCGACGCTGTCTAGCGGAGAGATTTCCAAGGGCCGACCGCCCTGTTGAACCGATCCAGTTTTCGCGTGCCAATGATGCGATGACCGTTGGGTCTCGCGTAATAGTAGCGTACTCGGCTGGTCCAAAGCTGAAAGGGCGGAGCGGCCTCATGGTCGCTCTTGGTGTGACCAGGACAAAAGGGTGCGCGTCCTCTTGGACGGCAACATGAGACCGATCACTCTCCACGTGTGCTTATTGGAAATGGAGAAGGCGCAAGACTTCTAGTCGCGCCGTGCAGCAAAATGATGTCCGCCCGCGTATGCGAGTAAGTACAAAACAGCCCAACGCCGCCCGCTTGAATTGCATGGGGGCGACGTTGGTTTTAGCTCCAGGAGGGATGACAAAATCCTGACCTGGATAAGTATGGAGGAAAGCTTACGTCTTCGCTATCCGTATGACTCCGGATACCACCAAGGAGTAGTGGAGACAGTGCGGCGCGGTCTAGGATCGGCTGACGGCAGAACGCGGAGCTGTCCAGCAGGGTGGTAAGCAAAGTGAAATGGACCCGCGGAGCGAGACAGGTTGAACCGGCTTGTTAGTTGGAAACCGATCGCTCCTGATCCCGTTCTACACGCAGCCAGAGATTCTGTCTGCTGCTGTTGCTGTGTCTGCTGCTGGGATGGACGCCCCTCGACGGCATCGATTTGCGAAAGTGAAGGGTGTTGAACCGTCACAAAGAGGAAGCACCGTGAACGAAGTTAGCACGATTGGACTAGACTTCGCGAAACATGTTTTTCAGGCGCATGGCGCAGACGCAGACGCAGACGGCGATGTTGTTTTCCGCAAACAGCGTCGTGACAAAGTGCTGGCTTTCTTTGCCCAGCAGCCTGCGTGCCTGGTCGCGATGGAAGCCTGCGCCAGCGCCCATCACTGGGCTCGGTATCAACCCATAAGTCATCCGTATTGTCGGGATAAACTACTTGGGTCCAGACTCAATTGAGCCAATATGCGACGAGAGCGGCGAGATGAACAGCGGCCAAAAAATTACGGGCGAGCTTGTCATATCGCGTGGCGATGCGCCGGAAGTCCTTGAGCCTGCAAAAGCAGCGTTCGATGACATTTCGTCCTTTGTAGGCGCGTTTGTTGAAGCGATGGATGACGACACGGTTAGATTTATTGGGGATTACGGGCTTGGCGCCACGACGAATGATTTCGCCGCGAAGCTTGTCGCCATCATACCCTTTGTCGGCGAGGAGCACGCTCATGGGTGGCGCGAGCGCCAGGACATCGGGAGCCGCAGCGATATCGGCATCCTGGCCTGGAGTCAGATGCAGGACGACCGGCCGGCAGAGCGGATCGCTCAGCGCATGGATTTTTGTCGTGCGGCCTCCGCGCGAGCGGCCGATTGCTTGATTGTGCTCCCCCCTTTTCCGCCGGAGGCACACCGGTGAGCTTTAATCGAGGTCGAGTCGAGCGACAGTACGACGCCGTCTTCGCCAGGCTTGGCCAGCGCTTCGAAGATTGCGCACCATCGTCCTCGCTTGGCCCAGCGATTGAAGCGATTGTAGATCGTCGTGTAAGGGCCGTATTCACGTGGACAATCACGCCATCGTGCACCCGATTGCAGCATGTGAATGATGCCGCTGACGATGCGTCGGTCGTCGTCCCGATCCGGCCCCGTCAGTCCCCTCGGCAGATGCGGTTCGATACGCGCCCATTGCCTGTCGTTCAGCCAAAACAAACCAGCGCGCATTCTCTCGCCCCCGAATCAACACGTAGGCAAGAGAATCACGTGGCGCTATTTAGGTACAGACCCTAGTAAAACCGTATGCGCGCGCTTGAGGTTCACGGCATGACGGTTCTGCCGCGCGATGTGCTCAGCAGGGTCAATGTTCGGCGTCGATTCACAATTCGGCGTCTGCATCGACCCGACACCACAGTCATGAACGTCGTCTCGCGATGACACACGAACGCAACGTTTCCGGCGAGACGCAAAGTCAGGCACGATTGCTTCTCATGAACGCCAGATGACGCATTTGTTGCGCACGTGACGGCGGTGCGACGCACCGATACTTGCGTCATTTGATTCGAATTGAATCCTTTAAGGTTAGCGGCGCAATCAGTGTATGAGCCAGAAATTTCCATGATTGCCGCCGCTCTTGGATGTACGAGTCAGGCCGGGGTAATTACGGATAGGGCGGGGCATGAACCACATCAGTCACATCGGACACGCGCGAGCCGGATGGTTCGGACATCGCAAGCTGACCTCGCGCGCATGCATTGCGGACAGCAAAAAACACCTTCGGACCTTCCTCGCAGAGGCGCTGGAAGACCTCGGCTTCATCACCAGTGAGTGCAGCCAGGCTTTGGAACTCGAAACCGTTCTGGACGCGGAACGGCCCGATCTTCTGGTGCTCAGCGTGTCCGTTGACAGCATCGAAGTCAGTAAAATTCCCGAGACTTTGGTGAGAAAGGACTACGGCGGCAAGGTCCTCGTCATCGGCCAACCAGACTCGATCATCGTCAAGGCGGTCCGGCAGATCGGCGATGAATACGGCATCGTCATACTGCCGGCACTGTCGACGCCGTTCTGCGCGGGAACCCTACGTGACAGTCTTGCGTCGCTGCTGCTGCTCGAACCCAGAAGCGCTGAAGACCGGGTGGCTCGAGCTGTGGCATCAGCAGAAAAATCATCTCCGCACGCTGGTTCCGAGCGACGCCGAAGCGCTGATCCGGATGCGCCATCCCGCCTGGGGCGTGGTGCCGCCGGCCTACTTCATGCCGGATGAGCGCGATCCGCATTTTCATGCGCTGTCCGAATTCGTGACCGCGCGCGCGATCGAGGACTGGCGCTATCTCCTTGAGCAGATCGGACCGGTCGATCTCTCGATCAACCTGCCGATGTCGTTTCTTGCCGATGACGACGCGGTGCGCGAGCTCTGCTACCGGATGCCGGATCATGCGGCGTTCGCCGGCCTGCTGATCGAGATCGACAGCACCGAAATGGTCGATAATCTCGACCTGGCGATCGATGTCGCGAGGCGCGTGCGGCTGCACAATATCGGCATCTCGATCGACAATGTCGGCGCCAACTGGCCGTCCTTGCTCGGACTGCCGAACTTCCCGTTCGTTCAGCTCAAGGTCGACCATCAATTCGTCACCGGCTGCGCGGACCAACGCCTGAAGCAGACGGTGTGCCGGCGGGTCATTGAGCTCGCTCACGACAGCGGCGCGCAGGTCGTAGCCCAAGGCGTCGAGACGCGCGCGGATTTCCTCGCCGCACATGAGATGGATTTCGATCAGGTCCAGGGTTACTTGTTCGGCAAGGCAAGGAAGAATTGCTGAAAGCACTCGGCAATCCGTATACGACCTGCTTTCACTGGCTGGTGCAGTCCGTGCTTGAATTGATGAAGCCCAACAAGAAGGAAACTCTCAAATTCGTGCACGAAAACAATAGCGACGAGAAAGAAGCCAAAGCCTCGTTCGAATTTATCGCCCAGGACGCAAATCCGAACAAGGTGCCGATGAGATTGCTCTTCGGCGGCAAGCGTGAGCAGATGCCGTTGCAGTCAGCGGATATCCTTGCCCATGAGGCCTATAAGCGGTTCAAGGATCCGGACAAGCCAGAACGAAAGCCATGGCAGATCCTGAGGCCCAAAATCGTGGTGGTTCATCTCGGGAAAGACAACATGGCCAAGCTGGTCCAGTCGCTCGAAGAGATCGTGAAGAATACAAGCGATCAAGCCAGCAGCGCGGCGCGGAAGAACAAGGCGTCCTGAAATGCGTTCGATGCGATCAATGCGCCTATTAATCCCTTGCCGTTGCTAATGAGAAAAACCCCTACCGGGGTTTGCCGCGGCAGGGGTTCGAACACTGCTTCTTTCGACGATCGGCAGACTAGCTGCGAAACGCCTCCATGCGACGCGACCCGTTGCGGCCACGTCCCGGTCGCCGCGCCGGACGCTTCGCCGCCTTGGCCAGTCCTTCCTTGACGCCAAGGACTTCCGCGATAACGGTCTCGGCCTCGGTGAGCAGGAGCTTGCTCTGCTCCCCGCCGGTCAGACCCCGCCATTTGAGCCGCGTCTTGTAGGGCTTTGCCGGCTTGAAGCTCTCGGTCGGCTCGAAGGTCTCGACCCTGAACACGATGGCTCGGTTGACGGCAACACTGTCTTCGGTGAACAGGTGCAGTTCGTGCTCGGCCGCAAACTCCTGCGGCGTCTGCTCGGTGAGCACGATATCCCCATTGAGCATGACGATCCCGCCCTTGTAGTCCTTCTCAGGCTTGAACTCGGGACTGACTGACGGATCGAACGGCTCGACGAACGCAACCTGTTCGACGGGGACCAGCTTCTTTCCGATGGCGATGACTTTCATGGGTATCTCCTCTCTGATGGTTGATCGGAGATAGAGGCTAGCGAGATCGGACCTTCATTAAGACCGGAAGGATTGGGAATCGCAGCGGAAAGGTTTGGAATGATCCGCAATGAACCGTTGGATAGGTCGCTTTAACCCAAGAGCAACGACGAACATCGGTTTCGTCCAATTACAGAAGGATGCCAAGCGCTAATGGCGCTTCGGCAGTTTCAACACCGCCTCGCCAAGCTCTTGCAAGAGATCTTCTCCGTGCAGCATGCGGCTCATCGCGTCTTTGAGGAATTCGTCAAAATCACTGTTGTTGATTGACGACTGACTGGCCGCGATGATGAAATTGTAGGGCGTCACATACCGCACGCGAAGCTGCGTTCGGCCACGCACATCTTCAAGCTTCCCCTCAATCTCTGCTGCACCATCATCATATTGGGAGCGGGTGATGACGTGCTTGCCATCGACCAAGCCGTATTCTTCCCAGTAGTATCCGAAGTGTCCTTCGCCACTCGATTCTTCGGCAATGCGGTCGGCCGTCTGTGAATAGATGCCGATCGGCTCCATCGGATCGAGCTCGACGTACACGAAATCGCAGTAATAGGGGCCCGGCTTCACGGCGGCGATCCGTCGGATCAAAAGCTCGCTTTCGTCCATCTGGTAGAGCCTGTCGCGAACATGCTCGAACGAACGTATGGGCAGATTGCTCGGTCCGCGAAACCACCAGACGGGCTGAGCGTCAGAATACTCGAGCGGCGGCTCCAGCAGCCTGAGAACACGTGTTCTGACCAGTTCTGGTTCATCGAACCATTGTACGCCTCGCACGCCGGGGAAGGCTTGCGCAAAGCGCTCGGAGAACCATACGGTGCTATGCTTTCCTCGCAGCGAGGGAGGCTGTTCATCCGGCTTACTGAAGCGTGCACGCGCCGCATCGTAGATGATTTCCGCGAAGAGAAGTTGATCGCCGGCCACAAGAGGACCTACTGTGCCTCGGGCTCCCCGACGCACGGACAGCCAGTGATGCAGGTCGCGATACGCGGAGGCAGCTCCTCGCTGGCGATACAGCTCGTGGGTTAAGAAGTCCAAGCCTTCTTGAGTGTCGTATTCCGCGCCTGGGTCTGCATTGCGATCATCCGAGTGCGCGGCCATGGCCGCATGGCGCATGATATCTTTCGGCGCGGGGTCGTCGCCGGCGTAAGGTGGGATTCCGCCCTCCCCCTTGGCATTGACGGCCAAGAAGGCGTTACGCTTCTTCTGAGCAAGCCGTAACCCTTCGATCGCGAGGCGATCCTTGATTTCACGCGTGCCCGCCCCTGGCAGGCCTTTCGACTCCTTGCCATCCAGAAGGCTCCGATAGGCATTTTCCTTGAAGAAGCCTCGCGCGCCGTCCTTGTGAATGTCTCCCTTGACCTCGCTAGGCGTCGGCACGACGATGCTGCAAAGCGGCTTGGCCGGATCTGCCTCGGTCAAGATGGTGGCCAGCTCGGCTTCGAGACGGATCTTGTGCTCAAGCAGCTTTTCGAGCCAGCCGCGCCGCGCGAGCGCATCCATCGGATTGTTGGGGAACAACACGACGAGATCAACATCGCTGCCCGCGCCAAACTGCGCCCCGCCTTTGTAGACGAGGCTCCCAAATAAAAACACTCCGGCAGAACCTGTCTCTTCGACGACGCTCTCGCTCCAGGCGACAAGGCGCTTCTTAAGGTCCGCAACAAGAATTGTGTTTGTCATGACGTATGGGGCACGAGTTATGAAGCCGATGGAATGAGAACGCGCAGCATTAGCGCTAGGCAGCAGGAGCGTCAAATACCCCTAGCAGAAGCAATTGCGGTTTCACACAAGGCCCCGTGCGGCCGATCCATTTCGGACACGCGATTTGGTCTGGCATTGCTTTGAACGAATCTCTGGGGTGACGCCTGGCTCGATGCGACGAACGACAAGGATTCGGAATCGGCAGGACTGAGTGCGAATGATTGCTCATCGCTCACTCCATCGTCCAGACCATCTGCGGCTACCATCGTGTGCGCGTGCCACACCACCGGCGCTCGATAGACGCGCATGCAAACGCATGCCGACGACGTGTTTAGGGTCGAAAAATCCGGAAGGTTTCGCAGTTACAGCATTTTGAAATTGACTCGCGGGCTACCAAAAAAAGACAATGGGTCATTATTTCGGTGCTGTTTGCCAGCAATCAGCATCGAAAAAACGGGACGAAACCAAATAATGGTAACGGCCTTTGAAGTCGAAGAAGAACCTGCCCCGCGAAGAACACCACACCAACCGAAGAGGAGAAGCGATGACAGCGCATTCAGTACCGCAGACAGAGCCACAGAGCCCAGCCAGCGACATACTCGAAGGTGCTGAAGCTATCGCGGAATTCCTGTTTGGCGGGAACGAAGATGATCGGGACCGCAACAAGCGAAAGATCTACTATCTCGCCGAGAACTCGAGGCTTCCGCTCTTTCTCTTTGGCACCATGTTGTGCGCGCGCAAATCGGTGCTTCTCGCATTTATCTCCCGGCAGGAAGAGCGCGGGTTGCTTGTCGGCTGACCTGTCGCTCATTAGTTCCCGTCCACGATCCCGTCGAGCATGGGACGTATGTGCGCACTTGGCAGGACAGCGAAGCGGTCGTCACGCGCGTTCGTCACAATTCCCTCGAACCTGAGGTGACGATCCTTCAACTGGTCGTGAACGATCGAGAAGACGGGGGAGCCGCTGAGGCCGTCAGGATTTATGCTGAGCCGCGTCGATTGCTCGTGCTTCACAAATATCAACCGGTTTTCTGTGTCCATGGGTGCGCTGTCCGACCTCTGAAGGTCCTGCCGTATCCAGCGCATGGTGAATTCTGAAAGCTGCGTCTCATCCTGAAGGTCGAGCTCGATCCTGTGGGACTCGGTCGGATATCCAATCACGAACGAATAATCGGCCACGACCTCATTCGCGTCCGCCAATGGACGTTGGTGATATCCAGGTGGGCCGACCTATGGCCATCGGGCACCTTGGCGTAATCGAAGAAGACCAGATCGCTGAGCGAGCGATACTCCTCTTCCTCGATGCGCGGCAAGTGCAAGGACGAGGGTGCGACCGCGAGCCGCTTGCCGTCGCGCTCGATCACAACGCGGAAGGAAGCAGCGGAAGGCGCTCCACGGCTTGGGTTGACTTGATGGGCAGTTGTGAGCGGCAAACTCCCAGCCGCGGTACCTTGCCATGAGTGCCGTACCAAAGACCTGAAGCTCGAAGACCGCATCTCCCGTGGAGAACAGGGCGGGTCGAACGAAACGTTGCATCACGTCCGGCGCCTTCCTGAACGGAACATACGCCCCATTGACGCCAACACTCATTTGGTCTGTGCGGTGGTCCAGGATGGAGTCTTCATGCTCGTTTATGCTGCCTTGTCTTCCTTTTCGGCGCCGCACATGACGATCAGGACCGCGTCATCCGGCAAGGATCGCTGGTAATGAAAACCGCAAGTTCTTGGCGAGGGCCGAGCTGGAAAGCCGAGGCCCAAGGCTCACACGGAAGCAGGGACTTGTATCACCAATATCAATATGGCAAGGCGCCGATTGTCCGAACTGCGTTATCGTAGCCAGACGAATCAGATCGAATTTCAGGACAGCATGGATAAAGGACCACGGATAGGCGACGCTGTTTTGGGCGGGCGTTATTCGTTGCTCGCTCAGGTAAAGGCGTCGATCGGTGGCGGCACTGTGTTCCTTGGAGCAGCAGGGCGATGCCGCTATTGCGGCGAAACAGATCCCGCCCGTTTCCGAATGGTGGCCCACACCTTCCCCGAAGCTCTCGGCAACAAGTGGGTTATCTCTCGGGATGAATGCGATGGCTGCAATAAGATATTCTCGAAGTATGACGACGCTATCGCGAAAGCTGACAGCCCATGCCTGACGCTGGGTGGCGTGAAAGGAAAGTCCAACAAGGTCCGGCAAACAGGACGCTCGGGAGGCGATTCCGTGATATCGCGACGCGGCGGAGCCGATGGACAGGGAATAAATGTATTCTCCAACAATGCGGATCCTGCTCAGCACGTTTCCGTAACTGCAGAAGGCGTGTTCCGCATGACCGTGCCGGTCGCGGGGGTGCCCTTTCGACCACGTCAGGCTTACAAGGCCCTCGCAAAGATGGGTCTCGCGCTGCTGCCCGACGATGAGCTAAATCACTACGCCAAGCTTCGTGCCTGGCTCCTCGATGCGGACGACAATGTCGATTTTCCCAATCTTGGCGTCGGCCTGTCATTCGCTTCCGTCGGCAACGCACCGCCGCTTGTCGTCGGAGCGCTGCTCCGTCGGACAAATCCGACCGACGTCGTTCCGCACATACTTTTCATTTTCAGCGCTGGCTCTATCTGTCTGCAAATAGACCGTAAACGGTACGAGAGGCCCACGGAGCCACGGACTTGGTGCGGACGGCCTACGCACCGCGCTTGAAGCGTATAGGCATCCAGAACTGCCGGAGGGCCTCGACGGTTGCTGGAATGTTGCGCCAGGCGTTTTGGATGATGGGCTGCGTTCCCAGCGTGCGCCGGGCCGGGGGTAGCAAGGGTCGACCGGCGTCGTCGATGCAATGGACCAAGATCGGCCGCAGCATAAGGTGTTCGGTTCCATTCGGGGGGAGAAGCCGCGACCAGACGAGAAGCCGAAGCTTCATGACGGCGTAGAAGCCCATGCACCAGGGCTGCGGGTCGACTTCGCCGTCCGGTGATCGCACGAACAGCGGCTCGAAGCTCTCCGGTCTCGTCGACAGCGTCTCGCTGATAGCGTTGTGGCGCATCAGCGTGGCGGCGATTGCCGAGAACTCCTCGGTGTCGTGATTGAAGGCGTCGGGATCTACGCCGAGGAGCGGGCACACCCATTCCTCGGACGCCATCGAGACCGGCCCGGCGACGACCGCGGCCACCGCGCCATCGAGCATGGAGAGCGACGTCGCCCGCGGATGCCGAAGCGTCGGCGACCTGGCGCGCTTGCTGATCCATTGCCCGAGCCGTTCGAACGACATGGCATAGTCCGCCATCGTCGTCTTGCGTGCTTTTCGCGTTCCCCGCCCTTGCTTCGGCTTCGTCATGCCACGGCCCGCTTTTCGGCTTCGCGTGCGGCCTTCCAGTTCCAGGCCAGAAGTTCGTGAAGCTGGTTGGTCTTCGTGGCGCCGCTCACCATGCGATCGAGAACGTCGACGAGATACGCCTCGGGGTCGAGGCCATTCAATTGTCAATCGGCGTTTGACTGGGACCCCCTATCGGCCTCCAAAAGGGACCCCTTTGATCGGCGTGCTCTGCTGGTAGCGCTCGGGTCGTCGGAGCTGGTCGGGGTTGCGGAGACGGCGCGAGCGCGGGTTGTTTGAACATCGTCGCGGCTTTTGAATCGCCAGCTGTCGTTGCCGGTCTCGACGATGTCGCAGTGATGGGTCAATCGGTCGAGTAGCGCGGTGGTCATTTTGGCATCGCCGAACACGCTCGGCCATTCGCCGAACGCAAGATTTGTGGTGACAATGACTGAGGTGCGCTCGTAGAGCCGACTGATGAGATGGAACAAGAGCTGACCGCCGGATTGCGCGAACGGCAGATAGCCCAGCTCGTCGAGGACGATGAAGTCCATGCGGGTCAGATGCTCGGCGAGCCGTCCCTGCCGACCGTTGCGGGTTTCGGTCTCGAGCCGGTTGACGAGGTCGACGACGTTGTAGAAGCGTCCTCTAGCGCCATTGCGGATGCAACTTCTGGCGACGGCAATGGCCAGGTGTGTTTTGCCTGTACCGGTGCCGCCAACCAGCACGACGTTGCGTTGTTGGGCGATGAAGCCGCCGTCAGCGAGATCATTGACGAGAGTCTGATTGATCGGCGTGCCGTCGAACTGGAAGTCGGCGATGTCCTTGGCGAGCGGCAGCTTGGCAATGGTGAGCTGGTATTTGATCGACCTGGCTTGCTTCTCGTTGATCTCGGCGTTGAGCAGGTCGCCGACAATGCGCTGAGGTTCGTGCTGGCGCTTAACGGCAGTTGCCATGATCTCGTCGAAGGCAGCCTTCATGCCGTAGAGCTTGAGTTCGCCCATGAGGTCGAAGATTTGGGTTCGTTCCATCAGATGGTCCTCCGGAGGTTGTCGTAGCGGGCACAATCGGCGATCGGTGCATGACGGAGCGTCAGTGCGGCCGGCGTCATGATGTTGGCCGGTGGGGCGGGTTCACGTTGACGGGCCAGGATATTGAGAACGACATCGGCGGAATGAACGCCATGAGCGACCGCCTCGGCGCAGGCGGCTTCCACCGCGGGCAATCCGTCTGTCAGCACCGCATTGAGGATGTCGACCATCTGTCGATTGCCATCGTCGGCACCGGCGAGTTTGCGCCGTACACGCTCAATCGCTGCGGGCAGCACCCAGTCCTTGAAGGGAGCGCCATTACGCAAGGCACCGGGCTTGCGCACCAGCACGGGCACATAGTGCCAAGGGTCGTAGACCGTCTCGCCGCGACCGAATGATCGCGGGTGCTCGGCAACGATACGTCCATCCTGACGGATCACGATGCGATCGGCATAGGCTTGAACCTCGACCGGTCGTCCGACTGCGCTGGCTGCGACCGAGTACTTGTTGTTGTCGAAGCGCACCAGGCAGGTCTTCGAGACCGATGCCGTCACCGCATGGAAGCCGTCGAAGCGGCCGGCATAGGGAACGAGTTTGGGGCGTTCGGCTTCGAACACGTCCCAGATCGTCTGATCGGTCAGCTCCGGATGGCGATGAGCCTTGGCGTAGGCGATGCATTTGTCGAGCAGCCAGGCGTTTAACTCGTCGAGGGTTTTGAACCGCAGCCGCGGCGTGAAGAAGCGTTCCCGGACCAGCCCGACCTGGTTCTCGACTTGCCCCTTCTCCCAGCCCGACGCTGGCGTACAGGCGACCGGATCGACCAGATAGTGGCTGCACATCTGCAGGAAGCGGCGATTGTAGAGACGGCCTTTACCGACAAAGATCGTCTCCACCGCGGTCTTCATGTTGTCGTAGATGCCGCGGGTGCAGGTGCCTTTGAACAAGGCGAATGCCCGGTCGTGGGCGTCGAACACCATCTCCTGCGTCTCCCGCGGATAGGCCCGCACGAACAGCATGCGGCTGTGACAGAGCCGGACATGAGCAGCCTTCACCATCACCGTGGTGCCGCTCAGCAGGACGACCTCGTGGCTCCAGTCGAACTGGTAAGCTTCGCCGGGTGCAAAGCTCAGCGGCACATAAGCCGACGCTGTCGAGGTGCCGCGTTCCTTGCTCCACCGTCGTGCGTATCGACGAACCGCATCATAGCCGCCGGCATAACCCAGGCCGCGAAGCTCCTCGAATAGCCGGATCAGCGTCAGCCGTTCCCGCGCCGCCTTGCTCTCATTCCCTGCCAGCAACCGATCAAGCTCGGCACTCCAGGCACCCATCTTCGGGAGCGGCTGCGTCTCGCGCTCGTACCGGAACTCCGTCGCTTGAGAACGAATGACCTTGCGAACCACCTTCCGCGATACGCCAAGTTCTCGGCAGATCGCCTTGATCGGACGACCATCAACAAAGTAGGCGCGACGGATCTTACCAATCGTCTCCACCACCAGCATCCCAACCTCGGCTTCCATGACTCGATGGAAGCCACTGTGGACCCTTATCCCGGGGTCCCGATTGGATGCCGATCACCCCGAAAACGGGGTCCTTATTCCATGCCGAAACACACTCGCCCATATTGCCTTCCGCTCTTTGGACAGCGTCGGCTCCCGAGATAACACTGTTTCGCGGCTCAATGGCTGGCCTGCATGCTCCCCTACCGACGCTTCGCCGACACCCTCGCGGACGCCTGCGCACGGCTCGGGGCCGATGTGGTTCGCTACACCTTCATCGCAATGGACTTCCACCATCTATTCCTTGCCGGTCTCCCGGCGCACCCAAAGTAGTGCTAGTACTCGCAGCGCTCTCGTTGTTGGGTCTCGGTATCTTCGGTCCGGGAATCGCAAATGGCCTGGTGTCTGGCGGACCGCAACTCGGGAGGAATGAGTGCGGAAGGATAGGTGCTGCAGCCGGCACCCTGGACTGCAGCGGCTCGCGGGGACTAGAGCGTTTCACGTTTTGATCGAAGCGTATCCAGCGTTGGCGAAGTAGTTTTTGCATTCGTCAGGTTTGATGGTGTGGATAAGGTCGCCGAGGTGGCGGCTGATGTCGTCGATGGTGCGTTTTTGGGCGGCGCGCATCCAATGCTTGATCTTGGCGAAGGTCTGCTCGATCGGATTGAGATCGGGCGAGTAAGGCGGCAGATACCAGATCCTGGCACCGGCGGCCTTGATGATGCGGCGCAGCGCGACCGACTTGTGGCTGCCGAGATTGTCCATGATGACGATGTCGCCAGGCTTCAGCGACGGCAGCAGGATTTGCTCTACATAGGCGCGGAAGCACTCTCCGTTGATCGGCCCGTCGAACAGGCATGGAGCGGCAAGGCGGTCATGGCGTAGCGCACCGAGGAAGGTCATCGTGCGCCAGTGGCCGTGGGGTGCGAAGCCGCGAAGGCGGGCTCCTTTCGGCGCCCATCCACGCAATGGCGCCATGTTGGTCTTGATCCAGGTCTCGTCGATGAAGACCAGGCGCTGCGGATCAAGACCGGTCTGCCACGATCGCCAGCGCCGCCGCCGGCGGGCCACATCAGAGCGGCCCTGCTCAAGAGCGAACAGCGTTTTTTTTGAACCGCAGTCCCTCGCGGCGCATGAACAGCCATACCGCATTGTGCGAGACATCGACCCCTCGCATCGCCAACTCGTCCTTCAGGGCGTGCAGCGTCAGGTGCGGGGTCTGCCTGATCCGCTCCTTGATGAAGTCGCCATGCGGCTCCAGCACGGACTTGCGGTGACCGCCCATCTTGCCCGGTTTGACCGAGCCCGTCGCCCGGTAACGCTGCGACCACTTCACCACCGAGGAGACGGCAACCCCAAACCGCGCCGCCGCAACCCGGCAACTCTCGCCCTTTGAAACCGCAGCAACTACTCGCTTGCGCAGATCATTGGAAAGAGGTCTGACCATCGGATGCTGGCCTCCTATCCAACCAGCATCTTGAATCATATTCGCCTCAGAACCGGAATCCCTTTCGATTCAATAAATTCGTGAAACGCTCTAAAGCAGGCTCGCGGTCGTGCATCCGGCCGCGCGGAACGGCTGAAGCCGATGGGCAGGAACGCCAAGCGCGACAAGGTCGGACGCCAGACGCGCCAGGTCGGAGCGATCCAGCAAGGCATCATGAACCGTCGTGCGGATGTCGCACGCGACGCCGCTTTCGAGCAGACGCACGAGGCTGGCCTTGGCCTGAATGCCGCTCCCAATGACGCCAGTGATCCGCGCGTAATCATCGAACGCAGCCTTGACGTCGAAGCCAATCCAGTCGACGAGCGGCAGTACGGCGGACAGCCGTGTGGGATAGGGCCCTGCGGTGTGCAATCCGACGCGGAAGCCGAACTCGCGTCGCACAGCACGCATCGCGTCCGGCAGCGCCGCTTGGAGGGTGGGTTCGCCGCCAGAGAACACCACGCCGTCGAGCAGGCCGCGACGGCTGTCGAGAAAAGACAGCACGTCCGGCCACGCGATTTCCGACTCTCCCCTCGGCGGAATCAGATGCGGGTTGTGGCAATAGCCGCACGACCAAGGGCAGCCCTGGCAGAACACCGTTGCCACGAGCTCGCCCGGCCAGTCGCAGGTGGACAGCCGGGCGAGCCCGCCAATCCGCAATTCAGCCGAGCGCGACGCGCGCTTCAGCGAAGAACCTGCGCTCATTGTGCTCGCCTTTCTTGCCGCGATTGAACGACGACACCGGCCGGTGATAACCCATCACGCGGGTCCAGACCTCACAGGGCTGGCGCTCGTCGTCGCTGAGCGTCACCGCGGAATCGGTGTTGGTCGTATTGGCAATGGATTCGTTCATCTGTGGTCTCCTTTCAGTGCGCGGCGGCATGCCGCTTGGCTGCGAGCCGTTCGGCGTCGCATTTCGGGCAGAAGGCATGCTCGCCTTCGAGATAGCCGTGCGTCGGACAGATCGAGAATGTCGCGCGTGACGGTGACGTAGGGTAGGCGGAAATTTGAGAGCGCCCGCCGCACGAGCTTCTTGCACGCTGCGCCCGAGGACAAGCGTGAGCCCATGTAGAGATGGAGCACCGTACCGCCAGTGTATTTGCGTTGCAGCTCGTCTTGGCGCTCAAGGGCCTCGAACGGATCGTCGGTGAGGCCGACCGGAAGCTGGCTCGAATTGGTGTAATAGGGGAGATCGTCGGTGCCGGCCTGCAAGATTCCGGGGTAGCGCTTGCGGTCTTCCTTCGCGAAGCGGTAGGTCGTGCCCTCCGCGGGCGTGGCTTCGAGGTTGAACAGGATGCCGGTTTCGGTCTGGAACGCGGCGATGCGCGCGCGCACATGGTCGAGCAGCCGTACCGCAAAGGCATGGCCCCAGGGTGTGCTGATGTTCTCGCAATCGGCGGTGAGGTTGCGGATCATCTCGTTGACGCCATTGACGCCGAGCGTCGAGAAATGGTTGCGCAGCGTGCCCAGATAGCGCTTGCTATAGGGAAACAGTCCGTCGTCCATGTAGCGTTGCACGACCTTGCGCTTGATGTCCAGGCTGTTGCGACCGATTTCCAGCAGCGCGTCGAGGCGATGGAATAGGCCCGCTTCGTCGCCGCGATGCAGATAGCCGAGGCGAGCGCAATTAATGGTAACCACACCAATAGAGCCGGTCTGCTCAGCGCTGCCGAACAGGCCGTTACCGCGCTTGAGCAGCTCGGTGAGATCGAGCTGTAGTCGGCAGCACATCGAGCGGATCATGTTCGGCTTGAGCTCGGAATTGATGAAGTTCTGGAAGTAGGGCAGGCCGTATTTCGCCGTCATCTCGAACAGGCGATCAGCGTTATCGCTCTCCCAGGGGAAATCCGCAGCGATGTTGTAGGTCGGGATTGGAAAGGTGAATACACGGCCCTTGGCGTCACCTTTCGTCATCACCTCCATATAGGCGCGGTTGATCATGTCCATTTCGGACTGCAGGTCGCCATAGGTGAAATCCATCTCCTCTCCGCCGATCACCGGCACCTGATCGCGCAGGTCCTCCGGGCAGGTCCAGTCGAAGGTGAGATTGGTGAAAGGCGTCTGCGTACCCCAGCGCGAGGGGACATTGAGGTTGTAGATGAGCTCCTGGATCGATTGCAGTACGTCGCCGTAGCTCAAGCCGTCCCTCCGGATGAACGGCGCCATATAGGTGTCGAACGAACTGAAGGCTTGCGCGCCCGCCCACTCGTTCTGCAACGTGCCGAGGAAATTGACGATCTGCCCGACCGCACTCGACAGATGCTTCGGCGGGCCGGCCTCGACCTTGCCGGGCACGCCGTTCAGTCCCTCGGTCAAGAGCGTGCGCAGCGACCAGCCGGCGCAATAACCGGCGAGCATGTCGAGGTCATGGATATGGATGTCGCCTTCACGATGGGCGCGGCCGATCTCCGACGGGTAGATGTGCGACAGCCAGTAGTTGGCGACGACCTTGCCCGAGAGGTTCAGGATAAGGCCGCCCAGCGAATAGCCCTGGTTGGCGTTGGCATTCACGCGCCAGTCGGTACGTTCGAGATACTCGTTGATGGAAGCGGCGACATCAACCATCGCCTTGTGGTCCTGGCGCGCCTGTCCGCGTTTCTCGCGATAGACGATATAGGCGCGCGCAGTGGCGAAATAGTCGGCCGCGATCAGCACCTGCTCGACAATATCCTGTACCTCTTCAATTTGCGGCGTTGCACCGGCGAAGCGGTGCGCGATGACCTTGATAGTCTCTCCCGTGAGCCGGCCGGCCGCCTCGTCGTCGAACTCGCCGGTCGCCCGTCCCGCGCGGGCGATCGCAGAACGGATCTTGCCGGCATCGAACACAACCGTGCCGCCATCGCGTTTGACGATCGAGCGCGGCAATGCGGCTTGCAACGAATTGCTTTGACCCAGACCAGACATCGGCATCCCATATGGGTTGGGGCAAGGCCGAGGTAGGCGCATGCGGAAAACGAGCCGCCCTCAGCGGCCGATTGCCGGCAAAGCGACCACCGGGACACCCCGCCCGAGGACTCTGTTGTTGTCGCGGCAGGTCTCCTGGCTCGCGGGTTATTGCTGCTGTCTGGCCTTCCCGACGCGGAGATTTTGCGCCAGTGACTCTGTCGACAGCGGCTCGCCGCTTACAGTTGCGGGGGCAGCGCCGGCTTTGGCTTTCGGCCGTACCGGCTTCCCTCTTAGCTCTCTATCTTGCGATTCGAGAGACCGTGACAGCTACATCTAGCTGCCATATTTGATTGTGTGTCAACAGGTAGTTTATTGCAGCGGAAGTATAGAGCCAGTCATGGGTTCTCGTCTTCGTTGCGCCACGCGTCGATTGTCTCGGGCTGCCTGGCCAGCGCCGCGATTTTTGTGGCCGGATGGAGCGCCGGCCACGGCGAAACGATCCGGACCCGGATTGAGGAAGCCGTCCGTCCTTGGTCCAGCGGCGGCGCTCGCGCGATGTAATCCCAAGGATTTCTTCAACGACACGCGGACGCAGCCGTTCCTGTCGAAAGGCATCGAGCGCAGCATCGACCGCAAGAAGATCGGAAAGCTCGTCGATGGCCTGCGGCGCGATGGTCGTGCAGATCGCTTCGCCCTGGGTCGACGTCTTGAACCGGCGGCGCCGAAGCAAACCGGCCACACGCCACCGCGCCTCGATCGCTCTTCGCCGCGATCCGAGGGTCAGCTCTGCCGTGGGCCCGAACGTCAATGAGACGCCGTTTGAAGAATGCAAAACTGCGAGATAGCGGCAATACGGATTGGAATCGCTCGACGTCATTGTAACACAGGCTTCCGGAGACGTTCACAGTCTCCCGCGGCACATTGCTGCGGTCAACTCACAGCGTATGGCGCAGGCGCTGCGGTTTTCGTCAACCTGCAGGGCACGTCCGGCGGAGGGGAATGCCCGCTGCGCAGGCAGGTCGTTCGCAGATCCGGCAGCCGTCTCCGATCGGAGTCACCGCAGCGGGGTTACTGAGGTCCAGGCCGTCCGAATAGACCAATCGACCGGCGTGCTGGAGGTCGCACCCGAGTGCGATAGCAAAGGTCTTTCGCGGAGGTTCAGCCGAGCGCCGCGGTCCGCAAAAGAGCATTTCCTGCTCGCATGGATAGCGAGGCCTTCGCCCTGGGGAAGCCAGACCTCCTCACTCCGCCGGCCGTTCGGGTTGCCGGTTCTTGCGCTTCGGCCGCCATGGGCGCGCGGACCATTCCAGCCGCAGGATATTGGTTGTCAAGCGGGTACCTGGTGAGCACCCGCTCAACGTGCGTCGCTCAGGTGAGATGCGGAGCCTTTTCGGCCTCGTCACCGCCCCAGCCGGCGTCCGCGATCGATGTGTCGATCAGCTCGCCGCGCAACAGCGCGATCGGCGATTTGTAGTACAGCGCGACGTTGTGGAGGGGATCCGTCAGTACTTTGAAGACCCATACAAGCGCGGTCTGGCCGTCACGGGTGACGAAGACCTGGATCATCCGAAAGAGGCCGCCGCCAATACCGATGACGAGCCATACCGTGCCGACTTGCCGGATGAAGTCAAGCCGCCCGGCAGGCGGATCGAACATGCCAAACAGCGGGAAGACGTACAGTGCGAACGGCGCCAGGGCCCAGATTATCAAGAGCACAATCTTGCGCGTCTGGTTGTAGCCGACCTTAACCGCCTCCTTGTACTCGTTGCTGACTTTGTTCACGTCATCGTAGCCGTTCGGCTCGAAGAAGAAATGTCCGGTCTGCCGCGTCAGCATCGCAAGCCAGCCGACGAGGCCGGCCACTGCCGGGTCCTTGAACAAGAGCCCATAGCAACCGAGGAAGATGAAAGCGCTGATCAAATGCAGCGTCTGGTTAATTCTGCTCTGGTGATAGTAACGGTAGTCATCCCACCGCAGGCTTCTCAGCATGTCTGACAAATGGCTCATGATCAATCCTCGGTCATTTGACGGCGTTGAAGCCATAGGCCGAGTCCGTGACAGATGCGTGAATTATGGTGTCGCATTGCAGCTTAATGAAGTGGCAAGGCCGAGCGCCAGGCGCACGCGAAAAGTCGGATGTTCGCTTTTCGGTTCGATATTGGTGACCGGGGCAACCCAGATCGACCACGATCTCCCTTTATCCGAATTAGCTGCTGATGGCCACGGGACAAGCGCTGGGGCATCCTCAACGCTCCCGCCACCGGTAAAGCCTTGGTCTAATTGATTACCAACGGCGTTCGCGACAACGGTTGACACTGCCACCTTCGATCCGAGCCGACTGCGGCCATTCAATCCGCTCGGCCGCGACGCCCATGCTTATGACAGGTTCACAAAGGGCCGCACGAAGGGGAGCAATTGGAGAAAACAATCAGCAAGACCTCATTGCGGGTACCGACGAACTGAAATGGACCCCGATTTTGGGACCACGTGCTTAGTTGGAAGGGGCTGCTCCGTTTGATAGACGGAGCGCATGATGACGACGAAGACGAGACGCAAGATCGACGCGGCACTGAAGGCAAAGATCGCGCTGGAAGCCGTGCGGGAGCAGGCGACGGTGGCCGATCTGGCCCAGCGCTACGAGGTTCACCCGAACCAGATCTATGCCTGGAAGAAGCAACTGCTGGACCAGGCGGCCCGCGCCTTTGACGCGGGTGTCGGGCGGGAGAGCGAGGACGCTCGCGAACGCGAGATCGAGAAGCTGCACGCCAAGATTGGACAACTGACAGTCGAGCGCGATTTTTTAGCGCGGAGGTCCGGAAGATGAGCACGCCGGACCGTCGAGGAATGCTCGATCGCGCCGACCAGGCGCTGTCGATCCGCCGGCAATGCATGTTGCTTGGTATGGCGCGCTCTGGGGTCTACCGGCCGCCACGGCCGGCCACGACAACGACCTTGGCGCCTCGACGAGCTGTTCACCGCCTGTGCCGTTCCTGGGCTCGCGGCGAATGACCGCGATGCTGAAGTCGGCGCGACGCCGGAAGGCAAGAAGGAACTCATCGGCTTCCAGGTCGGCGTGCGCGAGAGCGCGCAGAGCTGGCACGAACTGCTCGTCGAGGCGAAAACCCGTGGGCTGAAGATCGCCCCGGAAATCGCCGTCGGTGACGGCGCGCTCGGCTTCTGGAAGGCGCTCGACGAGGTCTTTCCCGCCACGCGACATCAGCGCTGCTGGGTGCACAAAACCGCGAATATCTTGAACAAAGTCGCAGTGTCGGTGCAGGCCAGCATGAAGAAGGATCTGCGCGAGGTCTATTTGGTGCCCAACCGAGCTTCGGCCGAAGTGGCGATCGAGGTCTTTGCTGAGAAATACGGAGCGAAGTACGACAAGGCGGTCGAGTGCCTGACGAAAGATCGCGACGCAATGCTTGCGTTCTACGACTTTCCCGCCGAGCATTGGGACCACTTGCGGACGACGAATCCCATCGAAAGCGTGTTCGCGACGGTCGGCACAGAACGGTGCGCACGAAAGGTTCGTTATCGTCAACGACTGCCAAGTTGATGGTGTTCAAGCTGCTCTGCGCCGCATCCAAGACCTGGCGGCGGCTGAAAGGCACAAATCAGTTGCCGAAGCTCATCGCAGGTGTCAGTTTCGAAAACGGCATCCAGGTCATCCAACTGCCGGCAAACCACGCCGCCTGATCGCCTCGTCACCCAAAATCCCGCATAGCTCTCAGCATGAACGTGTCCGGCGCAACGCCAAAAAATACCTCACTCAGCACGCGGCAAGCCCAGGCGTTCCGCGCACCTCCACTCGTGCACCCAGGAACTCAACCGTAACAATGGCGGCTTCCGGCGATCCAGAGCGCTCCCCAGCCGCCGGTAGCGACGATTCCGATACCAAAGGCACGAATGATTGTGTGTCCGCCGAAGCCGGCAGCATCAATTGACCTAATCGCGCCCGGCGCCGCCAGTCATGCACCTGCTGGGGCCGGCAGCCATGGCGACGTGCGATATCTGTTACAATCGCGCCTGGCTCCAGGCTTTCAGCGACAATCTGGGCCTTCAAATCATCCGGCCACTGCTTTCGGCCTACTCCAGCATACACTTCGATACGCGGAGACAGCGATCGTCTTATGTCGTCCGAATGGTCGTCCATTGTGAGCACCCTTGCAGAAGATGACTCTTCTAGCGGCGCTCACAAGACTGCGCACAAACAATCTGAAGGGCCTCAGCACCACGCTTACGGTGAACCGAAGGCGGGCTGACGCGGAAATACTCCTGCATGTCGGTTTCGGCCGGGGGCTTGCGATGCAGCCGGGTATAGAGGTGGATAAAAGCGAGATACTGCCCCTGCGTGGGTGTGAAGGGAGAGCTGGCCCCGGTTGTTTGGACAGCGCCCCGCTGGATTTAAGTGGATTCCTGCCGGGTTATGCTGAACGCGGGGCTTTACGGTTTTGTCGTTGCGTCGGGAGGGCGTAGCCCGACCAGAGCGACGACAAAACCGTCGGCGACGGTCATGCGGCCATCACCATAGCTTGCGTGCCGAAGTAAGCCTCGTCGGGCGTGCGCCCGTCAAGGCTCGAGTGAGGGCGTCCCTGATTGTAGAAGGCCAGATACTTGGCAATTGACGCTCGCGCCTCGGACACGCTGTCGTAGGCGCGGAGATATACTTCTTCGTATTTGACCGTGCGCCAGAGCCGCTCGACAAACACGTTGTCGCGCCAGGCGCCCTTGCCGTCCATGCTGATGGCGATCTTCGCGTCCAGCAGCACATCGGTGAACTCGAGGCTGGTGAACTGGCTGCCCTGATCCGTGTTGAAAATCTCGGGCCTGCCGTGCTTCGCCAACGCCTCCTGGACCGCTTCGACGCAGAAGGCCGCCTCCATTGTGATCGAGACGCGATGGGCCAGGACCCGTCGGCTGAACACATCGACGACCGCCGCGAGATAGACGAAGCCACGCCGCATCGGAATGTAGGTGATGTCCATTGCCCACGCATGGTCGGGCCGCTCGATCTTCAATCCGCGCAACAGGTACGGGTAGATCTTGTGACCCGGAGCCGGCTTGCTCGTGTTCGGGCGACGATAAACCGCCTCGATCCCCATGCGCTTCATCAGCGTCGCGATGTGGCGGCGACCGGCGTATACGCCCTCCCGCCGCAGCAACGATCGCAGCATACGCGCTCCCGCGAAGGGATAATCGAGATGCAGCTCATCGAGCCGACGCATCAAGGCAAGGTCCTCGGCCGAAACTGGCCGAGGTTCATAGTAGACCGTGCTGCGAGCCAGCTTCAGGACCTTCGCCTGGCGCACGATAGAAAGATCATGACCGCGGTCGATCATCGCTTTGCGCTCAGCAGGCCCGCCTTGGTGAGCGCGCCGGACAAAAAATCGTTTTCCAACGCCAGCTCGCCGATCTTGGCATGTAACGCCTTCAAATCGACCGGCGTCTCGGCCGATGTCTTGTCATGCCCAAACACGCCGGCGGCGCCTTCCAGGAGCTGGTTTTTCCAGATCGTGATCTGGTTCGGATGAACATCAAACAGTTGCGCCAGCTCCGCCAGTGTCTTGTCGCCTTTGACCGCAGCCAAAGCAACCTTCGCCTTGAATGCCGGAGAATGCGTCCGGCGGCTCTTCTTCGTCATCTTCGCTCCTGATTCGCAGCAAGAATCCTCGCCGCTGTCAGGCAGAAAATCCACTCAAGCTACTGTCCGAATTTGCGGGGCCAGCTCTCGACCGCTTTCCGCAAGCGCGCGATGTCCTGAGCTCCACCACTCGGCAAGCTGGGCGTAAATCAACCGCTCCAGGTGACCGTAGAAGCGCCCGATCAGCATGCTGAGCTTGCCGGCTACGCGTTTCTCGGGGCAGCGCACCACATCCAAGAGGATGAGAATTTTCGCCGCCTCCTCCTTGGCGAAACCCTCGAGCACTTCGGCTTCCCGCGGCATCGCGTTCAGTTCGAGTGACGCCGACCAAAACCCTTTCGCGCTGGCATGGATGATCGGCAGCCCCTCGGCGATGAAGGCGAGCCGATCGGCCGCCGACATCTGACAAATTCGGCTAGCCTGTCTCTGCCCTATCTGCAATTTCTTCGCCATCGTCGTGGTCCTCGCCCCTCCAGCTGCATGTACACATCGGGCCCGGTAGCGCGAGCTTCTCCCTCGAGCGTCAAACGAGGGGCCGTCTGATTGGCCATCAGCCGGCCAGCGGTTCGTCGCGCTCGAAGGGCTCATCATCACCATCGACGGCGGTCGCGTCGATGCCCAAGCCGACGGGAAAGCCGTCTGCCAACAGTATGTCCTTGCTGAGCAGCCCGGCGTCCTCGAGCAGGTCGATGTCAGGCAGATCGCGCAAGGATTCGAAGCCGAAGTGCGACAGGAAGGTTTTCGTGGTCACGTTGGTATACGGCGCGCCAGGGGTTGGGCTTCGCGGCCCGGCCGCGATGAAGCCGAGCGCGCGAAGGTGACCGATCACATCCCGACTGATCTCCTTGCCGAACACCCGGCCGAGCTCGCCGCGGGTGATCGGCTGGAAATAGGCGATGCACATCAGGACGAGCGCCTCGGACTGCGACAGCGGTTTTGGCGCGGTGGCGCCGAGCCCGGTGGCGGCGCGGATCGCATCGGCAAAACCCGTTCTGGTGCGATGTTGAAGGCCGCCGGCAACCGACACCAGGTCGTAAGGCCGGCCGCGCAGTTCGTCGCGGATATCGTCGATGATGAGATCGATTTTGCAATCGCGGCCGACGACGCGCGCCAGCACCTCGCGCGTCACCGGCTCGGGCGAGGCGAAGATCACCGCCTCGACGCGGCCCATCCATTCGCGCCAGCGCAGCTCCGGCGGCAGCTCGGCCAGCTCGATGTCGAGATCCTCTTTTGGCCGCGCGCGCCGCCCCAAATCACCCTCCCAAAATGTCAGAGCCCATACAGTCGGAAGGTGGGGCGGCCGGTCAGCTCGCGCACCGCGCCGAGCGAGACCAGCCGCTCGAATAGCCGCCGTGTGCTGCGGTCACTCGCGGTCCTGCCGGCGCCGGCCGCCTGGGCGTCCTCCATCAGCAGGATCGCCACCATCATGTCGGCATCCTTGGCCCGCAACTTCGGCGCGGAGGCAAGTAGCCGATGGGCGCGCCGCACGAGGTCGGCGTAGAGATCGACGGCAGCAGCAGCGGCGCGCGCATAGGCCAGCGCGCAAGTCCTCGCCCAGGTCTCGTCGGGGCCGCCGGCCTTGCCGGCCGCGCGCAGCTCGGCGCGGCGCAGCTGGCCGGCGAGCAGCGGCACCGCCATCGGCCATTTCAAGCGATGGGCGAGCACAATGTCTGCGAGCCACAAGGCGAGCGGTTCGCTGTCGGGGACGACGCGCAGGCTTATCGCCGCGATCTCGGCAGCGGCCGCGACGGCGCTTCTCTGTCCTGCCGCCAATTTCGCCGCGGCGGTGACGACGTCCTCAAGCGCTTCATTGAAGCGCAGCTCGAACAGCGAGGACAAGGTAAGCATCCAGTCCGTCGGCGCCATGGCGGCCTGCTCGCCGAGATACCGCCAGGCCTTGAGGATGCATCCGCCCGGCCCCGGGTCGTCGGTCTCGCGGCGCAGATACCAGGCGTCACGCAACGCCGCTTCGTCCTCGGTGCGGCCACCCTGGCGAGCGAGGACGGCGGCGTTGGCGAGCGCCAGGCGTTGGCGCCAGAGCTGACCGAGGGGATGCTCGCTGCGGGCGATCGGGTGGACCGCAGCAAGCGCGCCGCCGGCAAAAAACATCGCATCGTCAACCGGTTGGGCGGACGAGCCCTGCCGCGCCCAGCTAGGCACAGGCGGGACGGTCGGCGGGGGCTCGGGGATGATTCGCGCGCGAGAGAGCATGGCTAAGGGTAACAAATGACGGCGCTTGTGACCATTTATTTCGATAAAACCGCCGTGCCTGTCGGCGGATAACAACGACCGATAATGTTGCATTATCGGTCGTTTTTGCCTTTATAGAGAGCATGCTCGTTTCACCGCCCAGAGCCCGGAAAATCATGCTCCGGAGGGTCCCCGCGCCGCCTGAGAGCCGCTCCTCGGGTCGATCTTTCCGCGGTCGAAGCGTCAGGCCGCCAGGCGGCCCAACCTTGACCGCTACGAGGACGCCATTTAGAACACAGCTAGCCTGTCTAGCTAGGAACGCACAAAATGGAATGGCCGCTGCAGGACGCCAAGAACCAGTTTTCCAAGGTGGTGCAGAAGGCCCGCCTCGAAGGCCCACAGATCGTCACCCTGCGCGGGATGCGCGCCGCGGTGGTGCTGTCGGCCGCCGATTACGATGCATTACGGTCCGGCCGGCCGACCCTGGTCGATGACTTGCTGGCCGGGCCAAGCTGGGATGACGAATTGGCCGAAGAAGCGATGCGGCGCACCAAGACCCCCAGCCGCGACGCGGCTTTCTGATGTATCTCGTTGACACCAATGTCGTCTCCGAGGCTCGGCGCGGCTCTCCAGAGGCAACCGGCTGGCTGCGCTCGGTGGATCCGGCGAGTGTCCACCTGAGCACCCTCACCCTCGGCGAGATCATGCGCGGCATCGCGCTGAAGCAGAAGTCGGACCCGAAGGCGGCCGGCCATCTGACCGAATGGTTGCGCAAGTTGCGCCACGACCACGCCGATCGGATCCTGGCGGTGACCGACCAGATCTCCGTCGAGTGGGGTCGCATCGCCGCGATCCGGCCGCGCGGCGATATCGACGGGCTGATCGCCGCAACCGCGATCGTCCACGACCTCATCCTCGTCACCCGCAATGTAGGGGATTTCGAGGATACGGGTGCAACGGTAATCAATCCCTGGGAGGACTCGGCATGAGCAGCCCACCAGCAACCGGTTCGGAACCGCTGGCGGCCGCGGAGATCGACACAGATCCTGCCGCCGCATCAGTCCCCTCCCCTCTTCCGGCACCCAAAACCGGCCTGCCGGCGCATCTCGAACGGCTTGCCGATCGCGCCCGCGACTACGTCGACGCGGCGAACTCGGCCAACACGCGCCGGGCCTATGCCTCCGATTGGAAGCACTTTTCCGGGTGGTGCCGGCGTCAGGGTCTCGAGGTGCTTCCGCCCTCCCCGCAGACGGTCGGGCTTTACATCACTGCCTGCGCCTCCGGCGCCGCGACGGCCGATCGCCAGGCGAATTCCGTCGCCACGATCGAGCGCCGGCTCTCGGCCCTGACCTGGAACTATGCCCAGCGCGGCACGCCACTCGACCGCGCGGACCGGCATATCGCAACGGTCCTCGCGGGCATCCGCAACACCCATGGCGCCCCGCCCCGGCAGAAGGAAGCGGTGCTGCCGGAAGATGTCATCGCCATGCTCGAGACGCTTAACCGCGGCACCCTGCGCGGCTTGCGCGACCGGGCCATGCTGCTGCTCGGTTTCGCCGGCGGCCTGCGCCGCTCCGAGATCGTCGGCCTCGACGTCCATCGCGACGACACCGAGGACGGCCAAGGCTGGGTCGAGATCCTCGACAAGGGCATGATCGTCACTCTGCGCGGCAAAACCGGCTGGCGCGAGATCGAGATCGGCCGGGGCTCGTCCGACGCCACCTGCCCGCTCGTTGCCTTGCAGATCTGGCTGAAGCTCGCGCGGATCGGCCATGGACCGATATTCCGCCGGGTGACCGGCCAAGGCAAGGACGTCGGACCGGATCGCCTGAACGATCAACAGGTCGCCCGGCTGGTCAAACGCGCCGCGCTGGCCGCCGGAGTGCGCGCCGACCTGACCGAAGGCGAACGGGTCGAGAAATTCGCCGGACATTCGCTGCGCGCCGGCCTCGCCTCCTCGGCTGAGGTCGACGAGCGCTACGTGCAGAAACAGCTCGGCCACGCCAGCGCCGAGCAGACCCGCCGCTATCAGCGGCGGCGCGACCGCTTCCGGGTAAATCTCACCAAGGCCGCGGGCCTTTGACCGCCGAATACCGGCCTCGCTCGCATCACCGCGCACGGTCCGCGTTCCTCCAGACGGATAGACCGGCCTGACTGGCGACGTGCGGTAATTACCATGGATATCCCAATATGGCCATGATAGATATCCTCAAGGAGATATCTCATGCCCCTCTTCATTCGTGACGATCAGGTCGACGACCTCGCCAGCCGGCTCCAGGCCATGACAGGCTCGCGGACCAAAACAGAAGCCGTGCGTCTCGCGCTCGAGCACGAGATCAAGCGCCAAACTGAAAATATGCTCCCGAGCCAACGAATCGGCAATGCTCTCGCAATCGTCGCTGGCATTCGGACCAACGCTGCGGAGCGCGGCCTCGCTGGCACGGACGATTTCGACATGAAGGCCTTCACCGACGAGATGTGGGGCGGCTGATGTTCCTCGATGCCTCGGCCATTGTCGCGATTCTCGGCGGCGAGCCGGATGGACCCGAACTCGCCGGCCGCTTGAACGGCTCGAAAACGGGCTTCTTCGTTTCACCCCTCGTATTGTTCGAGTCGGCCGCGTCGCTTGCCGCGAAGCTCGCCCGCGAAACCGGCTTACCGCGCGACGCCGCCCTCCTCGCCAAGGCCGAAACCGCGGTGCGGGAATTCGTCATCGCGCTCGGCGCCCAGGAAATTTCCGTCTCGTCGGATATCGGTCGCAAGGCCCTCGAAGCGGCGCAGACCTACAGCCGCCTAGTCGACCACCCCGCGCAGCTCAATTTCGGGGACTGCTTCGCCTATGCCTGCGCCAAGGCTTACCGCATCCCGCTCCTCTATAAGGGCAACGACTTCGCTCAGACCGATCTCCGATAGCGACGGGCCTCTTTGCGGAAAGAGGCGGGCTGGCGCACCGCCCCGCTCACGAATTCAGGCTTGGTCGACGCGCCAACTCAGGCAAAGCGCGCACCTTGTTCATCACCTCCCCATCGCCGTTCGGAGTTCGTCCAGGGCGTCATCCAGTCCGACGCGGCCGGTAGCCGAGTCGTCTGCGATGACGGAGTCCTTCCTGGCGCCGTTTCGGGTCATTTCGGCCGCCTGGCCAATGAGGCGCGCAATTCGGCACTGGCATGGTAGCCGCCGGACTGCGTGGGTTTGCCCTGCTCGGCGGGACCACCCGCGGGCGGCGGGGTTGGCTTCGATCCGTCCAGCTTGGCGCGCAGCAAGGCCATAATCATCGGCCAAACGGAGAATTTGCCCGCCTTGGCGCGGTCGGTCAGGCTTCGCAGATAGCCGCCGGCGCTGTTGATCTGGTCGGCTTTCTGGTAGATCGCGGCCAGCGTAATCGCGGCCTGTTGGTCACTCAGCACTTCCCTGGCCTCGCGCCAGGCGCTCGGGCTGATCCCCAGCATCGGCCGGGCAAGCTCCGCCGCAGCCACCAAATCCTTCCAGTGCCGGATTTCGCCCTCTTTGATCAGCCAGCGTATGTTGGGGCAGGCATCCAGAACAATCCCCAAGGGGAGCTCACGCTTCGGCAAGCTCCGCAGGTTGTGGTTAGCCGCGGCGTCGCGGCCCGCTTCATGTTTGGTCGCCAAGCCTCGTTCAGATTCAGATGAAAGATCTGGATTTGAATTCTGTATGTGGCAACCAGAATGGGACTCATTGGCGTCCAGATTCTGTGTTTTGGCGAACGTTTCCAACAGCTCACGAATCTCACACCAGAGTTCTTCCATTTCGCCGCCGAGGCTCTCCAAAAGCTGCCGTGGGGCAGTCCGCGGAATCCGCCCGGCGATCTCCTGGTAGGCGTGCTGAAACCGCTTCCAATTTCCCGGGACGCCCTCGTCAAGCCCGGCTTCGATCATCTTGACGATGTCCCGGCGCAGGATGGTGAGCCGCTCCTTGGCAACGCGGAACGCCTTCTTCTCGGCCTGCACTGCGCCGGCGAGCGTCTTGTACTCCTCGGCGCGGGCCACGATCGGAGCCAGGTCAAAGCCGTAAGCCTGCTCGATCTCTCCGCCCTGCCCCTTGCGGGCGTAGCGTTTGCCGTTGGGGCTGTCTCTGCGAATGATCAGGCCGCAGTCGACCAGGACGGAAAGATGCCGGCGCAGCGTCGTCGGCGGCATCCCGTTGGCCCGCGCCATCAACTGCTCGTTGGAAGGCCAGACGATCAACTCGCCGTCGGCCTCGAGCGCGGTCTCGGGATGGAACGACAACAGTGCGTGCAGGATCGTCAGCGCACGGTCGGTCGCGCCGAGAACCTGGCGCACTTCCTTGATGTGCTGAAAAACGTGCCATTTGTGAACAATGGCTGTCTCTGGTTTTGCCTTTGCGGCCAGCTGGCTTGAAATCATGCCAAGCGTCATCGGCCGCCGCCCAAAGGGCGTCGTTGATAAGGGTGTCTGCATTGTTCTTCACCTATCGCTAGGCAAAAGAAGTCCGCCCTCCAAAACGAGCGCATGACTGCGGCCGGTTGGGCTTGACACCGATTCGCGGAAGTGGGATTCTGTCAGTCGCCAAACGTAACAGAGAAGGGCTTCCGGAACCTCGTTTCGGGGGCCTTTTTCTTTTGCTGGGTTAGTCTCCCGTCTCCTGTGGAATCGATCCTCTGCGGAACGCCTCATAGAGTTGATCGAGGTTCTCCGAGAGATACTCGCCGAACGCACGGGCGTCAGACGTCTTGGCCTTGAGTGCCAGTGTGAACTTCTTCCCTTCGGCGGAAATCTCCGCCGAGAGGGCGCTGTCCCGGGGTGTCCAGTTTCGCCTGCTCGGCTGGTTCTGCTTGCGTGTCGGCTTCGACCTCAATTTGCGGACCAGAAAGTCGAACCGCGCATCGCTCGACAGCCGGGAGAAGGCCTCGTCCCGAATGGTCTGGAGCGCGCGCTCCTGGATTGCCGGACTATCGAGCAGCAGCTTCAACTCATACCAGCGATCGCGGCCGACGTTCTTCGCTTGGCCGATGGCCTCCAAGATGGGGGAGGGCAGGCCTGCGACCGACAGCATCTTTGAGAGAGTCGTTCGGTCGATCGAGAGCGCGCTCAGAATGATTGCATTGTCGTCGTCGTAACGGAGACGCACAACGTCAGCGGCGAAGAGCGCGCGATCGATAAACGGGACGTCCGCACGCGCGGCGTTCTCCTGACCGAGCGCAAGCACATGCTCTCGATCCTCGATGTCCTTGACGACGGCGCGTACCTTCCGGCCGAGCGCCTGAGCGACTTTCCAGCGGCGATGTCCGAAGACCACCATGTACCGGCCGGCCGACTTCGGATTCGGCCTGACCAGAATAGGGGAGTCCTGGCCGCGCTCGCGGATCCGCTCCAGCAGCTGGTTGAACTCGGCCTCATCGTCAGCACGACGATCGCGGACGAACGAGGCGTCGATCAAGTCGGGCTCAAGCTCGACGACCGTTTCCCCCTCTACGAGCTTGTCGGCCCTAGCCGCAAGCTCGTCGAGCGACTTAAGGAGCGAGCGAGACGCGCCCTTGGCCGCATAGTCGGACACTGGACGGGACGGCCGTTTGTGATCGGCGGCGACGTCGTCAACCGCGGGCCGCTGATCGTCAAGAATGTTGGCGAAGGGGTTTTTACGAGCCATGACCAAACCTCCCATTTCGCCTTAGGCTCTTGAAGTCGCAGAGATTTTCGGCGGTTTTGACTGCGGTCAACACTACAGACGCCCCCACGCCCGGTGGATGAGCGCCTGAATCTCGAAATTCACCGCGTCCAGTGCCTCAATGGCACGATCGTAGGTGTCCCGATTGAAGCTGCCGCGTTCGACCTCATACAAGGTCTGCTTCGTCAGTCCTGCGTCCGAGATGGCAGTCGACTTCAGCATGGGGTTCTTGAGGATCTCCTCAGCGAGCATCGACTGCATGAAGCCCAGCATTTGGGTTTGCGGAATATCCGTCGGCTCGAATCGGGTGATCAAATATCGAAGCCAGTCGATTTTGACGGGCGCGCCCTTCTCCCGGATTGCCCTAACGAAGTTTCCGAGCATCAGCAGGAACTGGCTCATGGACATAAGGTCCAGCATCTGCGGATGGACGGTAATCAGAACAGAGCTGGAAGCGGTCAGCGCTGTCAGCGTCAGGAAGCCCAGTTGCGGCGGGCAATCAACTACGACGACATCGAATCGATCGTCTACTTCCTCAAGCGCGCGGCCGAGGCGTTCATAGAACCGCTTCCCCTCGTTCGAGCCCTGCATCGAGAGCGGCGTGTCGTACTCGTATTCCTGAAGCTCGAGGTTTGCCGGGATGATCTCAAGCAAAGGGAAATTGGTCCGCAGAATGACGTCGGCAACCGGCCGACGCTTTTCGTCGTACCTGATCGCGTCGTACAGCGACGGATTCCGATCGAGCTCCGGCTGAAAGCCGTGAAGCGCCGAGAGCGAGGCCTGCGGATCAAGGTCAATTGCGAGCACACGATGCCCGGTCAGGGCGAGATGCTGGCTCAGATGGGCGGCCGTCGTGGTCTTCCCAGAGCCCCCCTTGAAATTAACGACAGCGATAACCTGGAGCTTCTCCCCGGGCTTGCGGGAGGGGACGTATTTCTTCGCGTCTGACCGTCCGTTTTTGTCGAGATAGTGCCGCAGCTCCATCATCTGTTCCGCAGTATAGAAGCGCCTTCCACTACCTGCGATAGTGGGCTCCGGACCTTTCTTTTCGAGATGTAGTCTTTTGAGGTTGTTCGGGCTGACGCCGAGATAGTGGGCGACTTCCGACATCGGGAACAGACGGAGCGTCTTCTTCGCGTCCGGAGGAAATTTCTCCAGGCGAAGCTGATCGAGCTTCCTTGAGATCTCGTCGCCCTGTGCGAGGATTTTCTCGTCAAACTCGAATGTCGGGAGCAGGCCCATCCTAATCCACCCTACCTAGAAAATGGCGCCACAAACAGCAAAACGTGCCGGTCAGGCGCCAGTATGGGAGATTCGGCCCGTGTGGCAAGTCCTTTAAGGTTAACAACATCTTAACGGCTATTCTCAGCCGCGCGGAACGAGCAAGTGATTCGTTCCGATTCGTCTAATCTTATCGAGGGCTTACAAAGCGCTCGTGGAGCGAGGCCGCATCGTTTTCTGCCCCGTTAATTCTACAGTCAAAGCGACCCTTTTGGCCTCGACTAGAGCTGCAACCCGACCAAATCCGACGCCGAAGGCGCGACTCATCGCGAATCGGAGCTCGCCGGGGCCCCGTTAATTCAACAGAGCGTACGAGCCGCCGCGCCGTGCTGACTTGCCTCCGTTCACGAACGCGACGGAGGATTCGACGAATGCGGGCAATTGCGATCGATGCCAACGAACACGGCGGATTGGGGTCTCTGGTCGATGAGATGCATCAGTTGCGCGCCCGGATGTTCGCCGACCGGCTCGGTTGCCAGGTCAGGATCGAGTACGGCCGCGAGCGCGATGAATACGACGCGCTTGACCCGACCTACCTCCTGGCCCTGACGAACCACGGCGGCGTCGCCGGCTGTGCCCGTCTGCTTCCGACCACGGGCCCGACCATGCTGTCGCGGACCTGCCCGCAACTGCTCCCGGGCGGCGGGTTACGAAGCAAATCGACCATGATCGAGAGCTCGCGCGTTTGCCTCCTCGACACGCGCGTCGGGAGGAGGGGAGGCCGGTTCCTGCACGAGGCCACGCTGACAATGTTCGCGGGGATGATCGAGTGGTCGATGTCGAATGGCTTCGGCGAGATCGCCACGGCAACGGACGTGCGCTTCGAACGCATCCTCCAACGGGCGGGCTGGCCCATGACGCGCTTTGGCGGCGTAAAGCTCATCGGCGAGACCATGAGCGTCGCCGGCATCCTACCGGCCGGCCAGGCAAGCTTCGATCGGGTCTGCCCGCCTGGCTATCGGTCCGACCTGCGGCACCTTCAGCGCGTCGCTGCGTGAGCGATATGGCCGAACTTCGTTCTCATCCGCGGCTCGTCCGCAAACTCCAGGATGCGCTTGGCGACCAGATATGCGCCGCGCTCAATGATCCGGCGGTCGTCGAAGTGATGCTCAATCCGGATGGCCGGTTGTTCATTGAACGACTAGGCCAAGGGATGACCGCTGCCGGGACCATGCTGGAGGCGACCGCCGAGATCATTATCGGCAGTGTCGCCCATGCGCTGCAATCGGAGGCCGACGACGAGCGTCCGATCATTTCGGGGGAACTGCCGATCGGCGGTCATCGCTTCGAAGGTTTGCTGCCGCCCGTCGTCGGCGCCCCCACATTCACGATCCGAAAGCGGGCTTCGCGTCTCTTCAATCTCGAGGACTACGTGACGCAGGGCGTGATGACGACCGACCATCTTGCGGTCATCCGCAACGCCATCGCTTCGCGCTTGAACATCGTGGTGTCGGGCGGCACGGGCTCGGGCAAGACAACACTCGCCAATGCCGTGATCGCGGCGATCGTGGCGCACGCGCCTGAACACCGCCTGGTCATTCTCGAAGATACGGCCGAGATCCAGTGCGCGGCCGACAACACCGTCTCGCTTCACACCAGCGACACGGTCGACATGGCGCGCCTGCTCAAGAGCACGATGCGGCTACGGCCCGATCGCATCATCGTCGGAGAAGTACGCGACGGCGCGGCGCTCACGCTGCTCAAGGCGTGGAATACCGGCCATCCCGGCGGCATCACCACCATCCACGCCAATAGCGCCGTTTCGGCGCTGCGCCGTCTCGAGCAGCTCACAGCCGAAGCCAGTCAACAGCCCATGCGCGAGGTCATCGGCGAGGCGGTCAATCTGATCGTCTCGATCGAACGAACGGATCGCGGCCGCCAGGTCCGCGACGTGCTCCATGTCGAGAGCTTCTCAGCGGGCCAATACCGAACCCAGTCCTATGCCCCGAAGGAGGAACGCCATGTCGCATAACCGCATGATGATTGTCGGCACGAGCGCCGCATTGCTCGCGCTCCTGATACTCGACCCCGCCTTTGCGTCGACCAGCGGCGGCGGCAATCTGCCTTGGGAGAGCCCGCTTCAGCAGATCCAGCAATCGATCACGGGTCCGGTGGCTGGCTTCATCGCGCTTGCAGCTGTGGCCGTTGCAGGCGGCATGCTGATCTTCGGTGGCGAGCTCAACGATTTCGCGCGACGCCTCATGTATGTCGTGCTTGTCGCCGGCATTCTGCTCGGCGCCACACAGATCGTGGCTCTATTCGGTGCAAGCGGCGCGTCGATCGGTGATGTCACGCGTGCAGCGGCCAGCGCCGATGGGGCAGGGGAGCCCGGTCATGGCTGAGGTCGGGGCCAATCTGCGACGCAATCGCATTCACCGCGCGCTGTCGCGGCCGAACCTGCTATTCGGCGCCGATCGCGAGCTTGTGCTATTGACAGGCCTTGCCGCCGTCATCCTGATCTTCGTCGTGCTCACCTGGTATGCGGCGATCCTCGGCGCAGCTATCTGGATCGTTGTCGTCGCGGCGCTGCGGATAATGGCGAAGGCCGACCCGATGATGCGGCGGGTCTATGCCCGTCACATCTCCTATCGGCCTCACTACCGGGCGACCTCGACGCCCTGGCGTCGTTACTGAGGTCCGCTCATGGTCGCGCTGCGTACATTCCGTCATTCTGGCCCGTCCTTCGCCGATCTCGTGCCCTATGCCGGGCTCGTTGCGAACGGGGTCGTGCTGCTCAAGGACGGCTCGCTGATGGCGGGCTGGTATTTTGCCGGGCCGGATTCCGAGAGCTCGACGGATGCCGAACGCAACGAGGTCTCGCGCCAGATCAACACCATCCTGGCGCGCCTCGGTTCCGGCTGGATGATCCAGGTCGAGGCGGTGCGGGTGCCGACCACGGATTATCCGGCGCAGCAGGACTGCCACTTTCCCGATCCGGTGACGCGGGCGATCGACGACGAACGCCGCAGCCGGTTCGAGCAGGAGAGGGGACATTTCGAGAGCCGGCACGCGATCATTCTGTCCTGGCGGCCGCCCGAGCGGCGGCGCGCGGGTCTCGCGCGCTACATCTATTCCGATACCGAGAGCCGATCAGCCTCCTATGCTGATACGGCGATCGAGAGCTTCCGCACTTCGATCCGCGAGGTCGAGCAGTACCTCGCCAGCGTCCTGTCCATCCGGCGCATGGAAACGCGCGAGGTTGAGGAGCGCGACGGCACGCGCATAGCGCGTTACGATGAACTGTTCCAGTTCATCCGCTTCTGCATCACCGGCGAGAATCATCCGATCCGCTTGCCGGATATCCCGATGTATCTCGACTGGCTGGCGACGGCCGAGCTCCAGCATGGCCTGTCGCCGACGGTCGAGAACCGCTTTCTCGGCGCCGTGGCGATCGACGGTTTCCCGGCCGAGAGCTGGCCGGGAATCCTCAACTCCCTCGATCTGATGCCGCTGACCTATCGCTGGTCCTCGCGTTTCATGTTCCTCGACGACCAGGACGCGCGGCAGAAGCTCGAGCGCACCCGCAAGAAATGGCAGCAGAAGGTCCGCCCCTTCATCGACCAGCTCTTCCAGACGCAAAGCCGCTCGATCGATCAGGATGCGGCCGCCATGGTGGCCGAGACCGAGGATGCGATCGCACAAGCCTCTTCGCAACTCGTCGCCTATGGCTATTACACGCCGGTCATCGTGCTGTTCGACGAGAGCAGCGCGCGCCTGCAGGAGAAGGCCGAGGCGGTCCGTCGCCTGATCCAGGCCGAGGGTTTTGGCGCGCGCATCGAAACGCTGAACGCGACGGAAGCCTTCCTCGGCAGTCTGCCGGGCAATTGGTACGCCAACATCCGCGAGCCGCTCATTAACACGCGTAACCTCGCCGACCTGATCCCGCTCAATTCGGTGTGGTCGGGCAATCCGACCGCGCCATGCCCGTTCTATCCGCCTAGCTCCCCGCCATTGATGCAGGTCGCATCCGGTTCAACACCCTTCCGGCTGAACCTGCATGTCGACGACGTCGGTCATACCTTGGTGTTCGGGCCGACGGGCTCCGGCAAGTCGACGCTGCTCGCGCTGATCGCAGCGCAGTTTCGCCGTTATGCCGGCGCGCAGATCTTCGCCTTCGACAAGGGCCGCTCGATGATGCCGCTGACGCTGGCCGCCGGCGGCGACCACTACGAGATCGGCGCCGACGACGCGGATGGTGCGCCAGCGCTCGCGTTTTGTCCGTTATCAGACTTATCGACGGACACCGATCGCGCCTGGGCGGCCGAATGGGTGGAGACGCTCGTCGCCGTGCAAGGCGTCTTGATCACGCCCGATCATCGCAATGCCATCTCGCGGCAGATCGGCCTGATGGTTAAGGCGCGCGGACGATCGCTGTCGGATTTCGTGTCGGGCGTGCAGATGCGCGAGATCAAGAACGCGCTGCACCACTACACGGTCGACGGTCCGATGGGCCAACTGCTCGATGCCGAGAGGGATGGCTTGCAACTCGGCTCCTTCCAGACCTTCGAGATCGAGCAGCTGATGAATATGGGCGAGCGCAACCTCGTCCCGGTCCTCACATACTTGTTCCGTCGCATCGAAAAGCGGCTGACCGGCGCACCGAGCCTGATCATTCTTGACGAGGCCTGGCTGATGCTCGGCCATCCTGTCTTCCGCGACAAGATTCGCGAATGGCTGAAGGTGCTGCGCAAGGCCAATTGCGCAGTGCTGCTCGCCACGCAGTCGATCTCGGACGCCGAGCGCTCCGGCATCATCGATGTGCTGAAGGAAAGTTGCCCGACAAAGATCTGCCTGCCGAATGGCGCCGCGCGCGAGCCCGGTACACGCGAGTTCTACGAGCGTATCGGCTTCAACGAGCGCCAGATCGAGATCGTGGCAACCGCGGTTCCCAAGCGCGAATACTACGTCGCCTCGCCCGAAGGCCGTCGCCTCTTCAATATGGCGCTCGGACCCGTCGCGCTCTCCTTTGTCGGTGCGTCCGGCAAGGACGACCTGAAGCGCATCCTGGCGCTGAAGAAGGCCGAGGCCAATTGGCCCGTTCACTGGCTCAAGGAAAGGGGGATCGGCCATGCCGAGACGCTTCTCGCAACTTCGTAAGGCGCTCTTCGCCGCCATCATCATCGGATCGCCGACGGCCGGTCCCGCGTTCGCCGGCGCCGCAGCAGGCGGCGCCACCGAGTTCACGCAGATCCTCAACAACGGCGAACTGGTCAGCCTCGTCGGCCAGTCGACGACGCAGATCAACAACCAGATTCAACAAATCTCGCAGCTCGCCCAGCAGATTCAGAACCAGCTGAGGATCTACGAGAACATGCTGCAGAACACAGCACAGTTGCCGTCGCATGTCTGGGGGCAGGTCGAGAACGATCTCAAGCAGCTGCAGAACGTCGTCAACCAGGGCCAGGGCATGGCGTTCTCGATGGGCAACATCGATGACGTGCTCAAGCAGCGCTTCCAGAGCTACGCCCAGTTCAAGACCAATCTGCCCAATGGGGCGAGCTTCGCGTCGACTTATCAGACCTGGTCGACGACGAACCGCGACACGATCTCGAGCACGCTGCAGGCGGCGGGTCTCACCTCGCAGCAATTTGCGACCGAGAACTCGACGATGACGCAACTCAAGACGGCCTCGGAGAGCGCTGATGGCCAAATGAAGGCGCTGCAGGTCGGCCATGAGATCGCCGCGCAGGAAGTCGCCCAGATGCAGAAGCTGCGGGGTCTGATCTCGCAGCAGACCACCATGATGGCAACCTGGTTCCAGTCCTCGCAGGCGAGCAAGGACCTGTCGCAGGCGCGCCGGGAGCAGTTCTTCAACGCGACTGCGCCGGCCACCTCCGGCGGCCAGCCCATGGAGCCGCGCTGGTGAGACCGTCCACGATCATCATCGTCATCCTCGCGATCGGCGCCGGCGCTGCAGGGGCCTGGCTCGTTTTCGCGCCGCGCGCTTACGGGGGGCAGCCGGCTGCATCGCGTTCCAGCGACTTCTTCAAACCTCCGCAGGACTACGAGACGTCCGGCGGCCAGCAGATGAAACCGCGTTGGTAGGATAAGGGGGCAGGGGGTGCGTGGGATTAAACCGGGGCTCATTCTGATCATCGCGATCGGCATCGTCGTTGCTGCGCATCCGGCATTGGCGCAGCAGGACGGCAGCGTTCTCACGACGCTGGAGAATTCGGTGACGACGGCCGCCAAGGGCTGGCAGACGACGGTCATGCAGGCGGCCAAGTCGTTGTTCTGGATCCTCGCTGGCATCGAGGTCGGACTTGCCGCGGTCTGGCTTGCCATTCAGACCGCAACGCTTGACGCCTGGTTCGCCGAGATAGTGCGACGGATCATGTTCATCGGCTTCTTCGCTTTCGTGCTCGACCAGGGGCCGAGTTTCGCGAAAGCGGTCGTCGACAGCCTCTACCAGATCGGTGCCGGCGGCGGCTCGGCTTCGCCGGCGGATGTGTTCAACGCGGGTCTCAAGGTCGCCTCCGCGATGTCGCAGAACGCGCAGTTCGGCCTGTTCCAGGACAATGCGCTCGCAATCGCCTCGGTCTTCGCCATGGTGATCGTGGTGATCGCCTTCTCGCTGGTCGCCGCGATCTTCGTGGCTGTCATGGTCGAGATGTATGTCGGCCTGCTCGCCGGCATGATCATGCTCGGCCTCGGCGGCTCGTCCTTCACCAAGGATTTTGCCATCCGCTACCTCGTCTACGCCTTCTCCGTCGGCATGAAGCTGATGGCGCTGGTGATGATCGCCAAGATCGGCTCCGACGCCTTGTTGAACCTTACCAACCAGACCGGTACCGGCAACGACGCCTTTGTCGGAACACTGGCGATCGGCGGCATCTCGGTCGTCGTCTTCATCATCTCGATGTACGTGCCGAGCATCGTGCAAGGCGTCGTGCAGGGCGTCTCCGTCGGCAGCGGCATGGAGGTAGTGAAGCATGCGGGGCAGGCGGCGAGCTTCGCCGCCGGCAGCGCTACGCTTGCCATGGGAGGGGCAAGGGCAGGGGCAGCCGGGTTCAGTTCCGCGCGTGCTGACGGCGCCTCGTTTGGCGCGGCCGCCCTCAAGGCGATGACGCAAGGCATCGGCACGGCGGGCGGCGCGCTCGCCTCCGCCACACGCGACCAGGCGATCGGCGCGCCGGGCTCCTTCGGCACCTCAACGCTTGGCCTCGCCAACGCCAAGCTCGATCAGCGGGTCGCCCAGAAGAAATCGGCGAACAGGCCGTGAGCGACAGGACCCGCCAGATGAAGAATAGAGAGCCTTTCCCGAATGCCTGCGCATAATCCGCCCGACAATCCCTATCTCGCCGCGCGTCAGGAATGGAACGAGCGCTACGGCTCCTATGTGAAGGCGGCCGCGACGTGGCGCACCATCGGCATCGTCGCCATGGTGATGGCGGTGATCGGCTTCGCCTATGCGCTGTTCCAGAGCACGCAGGTCAAGCTTGTCCCTTACATCGTCGAGGTCGACAAGCTCGGCACCGCCGCGAGCGCCGGCTATCCGCAGCAAATCGAGTATGCGGATCCGCGGGTGGTGCGCGCGACGCTCGGCAGCTTCGTTGCGAACTTCCGATCGGTGACGCCCGATGCAGTCGTGCAGAAGCAGTATATCGACCGCACCTACGCGCTGCTGCGGACCTCTGATCCCGCCACGCAAAAGATCAATGATTGGTTCCGGAGCAACTCGCCGTTCGAGAGGGCCAAGACGACGACGGTCGCCGTCGAGGTCAACAACATCGTCGCCCTGTCCAACCAGTCGTATCAGATCGACTGGACTGAATTCGAGTGCGACAGGAAGGGAAAGCAAACCGGCGAGCACCGCTATCGCGGCATCGCCACCGTCACGCTGACCCCACCCCAGGACGAGCAGACCATCCGGCTCAATCCGATCGGCCTCTACCTCCGTGATTTCGACTGGACGGCGCAACTATGAAAGGGGCGGGGACGCAGATGCACCTAAACACAACAAGGCTTCATGCATGCAGTGTTCTCGCGGTATCCGTCTGCGGCTTGCTGCTTGCCGATGTCAGCGCGCACGCGCAGCCGATGAGCGCCAAGGAGCGAAAGGGCACGGGCATTTCGAGCCAATGGCGTGGATCGACCGGCCTTGTGACGCGCGGCGCGGACGGCAAGGTCGTCTTCCTGTTCGGGGAGGTCCAGCCCTCGGTCGTCTGCTCGCCGCTCGAGGTTTGCGACATCGAGCTCGAGGCCGGTGAGGTCGTGCGCGATGTGCTGGTTGGCGACACCGTGCGCTGGAAGATCGAACCGGCGACGTCTGGCGCGGTCGGCGGACAAGCCATCCACCTGATCGTCAAACCGTCCGAGCCTGGGCTCGTCACCTCGATGGTGGTGACGACCTCGCGGCGGACCTATCACATCCAGCTCAAATCGAATGCGAGCCAATACATGGCGCGCGTCGGCTTCGAATATCCGGAGGCTGTCAGCAGCCGGCTCGGGGACATCAACGCGCGGCTTGGCACTGACGTGCTTCCGGGCGCCGGCGTTCCCGCCGAGCAGTTGAGCTTCGCCTATAGCGTGAGCGGCAACGCCTCCTGGCGGCCGACCCGCGTCTACAGCGATGGCGTGAAAACCTATATCCAGTTTCCATCATCGCTCTCCGGACAGGATGCACCGGTCCTGTTCGTGGTGTCGGGCGGCCAGAACCGCATCGTCAACTACCGGCTAAAGGGCGACATGATGGTGGTCGATTATCAGATCGACACCGCCATTCTGGTCTCCGGCGTCGGCTTTTGGAACCAGGACAAGGTGACGATCCGGAGGGGAGGATGAGAGCTGGCCCCGGTTGTTTGGACAGCGCCCCGCTGGATTTAAGTGGATTCCTGCCGGGTTATGCTGAACGCGGGGCTTTACGGTTTTGTCGTTGCGTCGGGAGGGCGTAGCCCGACCAGAGCGACGACAAAACCGTCGGCGACGGTCATGCGGCCATCACCATAGCTTGCGTGCCGAAGTAAGCCTCGTCGGGCGTGCGCCCGTCAAGGCTCGAGTGAGGGCGTCCCTGATTGTAGAAGGCCAGATACTTGGCAATTGACGCTCGCGCCTCGGACACGCTGTCGTAGGCGCGGAGATATACTTCTTCGTATTTGACCGTGCGCCAGAGCCGCTCGACAAACACGTTGTCGCGCCAGGCGCCCTTGCCGTCCATGCTGATGGCGATCTTCGCGTCCAGCAGCACATCGGTGAACTCGAGGCTGGTGAACTGGCTGCCCTGATCCGTGTTGAAAATCTCGGGCCTGCCGTGCTTCGCCAACGCCTCCTGGACCGCTTCGACGCAGAAGGCCGCCTCCATTGTGATCGAGACGCGATGGGCCAGGACCCGTCGGCTGAACACATCGACGACCGCCGCGAGATAGACGAAGCCACGCCGCATCGGAATGTAGGTGATGTCCATTGCCCACGCATGGTCGGGCCGCTCGATCTTCAATCCGCGCAACAGGTACGGGTAGATCTTGTGACCCGGAGCCGGCTTGCTCGTGTTCGGGCGACGATAGACCGCCTCGATCCCCATGCGCTTCATCAGCGTCGCGATGTGGCGGCGACCGGCGTATACGCCCTCCCGCCGCAGCAACGATCGCAGCATACGCGCTCCCGCGAAGGGATAATCGAGATGCAGCTCATCGAGCCGACGCATCAAGGCAAGGTCCTCGGCCGAAACTGGCCGAGGTTCATAGTAGACCGTGCTGCGAGCCAGCTTCAGGACCTTCGCCTGGCGCACGATAGAAAGATCATGATCGCGGTCGATCATCCCTTTGCGCTCAGCAGGCCCGCCTTGGTGAGCGCGCCGGACAAAAAATCGTTTTCCAACGCCAGCTCGCCGATCTTGGCATGTAACGCCTTCAAATCGACCGGCGTCTCGGCCGATGTCTTGTCATGCCCAAACACGCCGGCGGCGCCTTCCAGGAGCTGGTTTTTCCAGATCGTGATCTGGTTCGGATGAACATCAAACAGTTGCGCCAGCTCCGCCAGTGTCTTGTCGCCTTTGACCGCAGCCAAAGCAACCTTCGCCTTGAATGCCGGAGAATGCGTCCGGCGGCTCTTCTTCGTCATCTTCGCTCCTGATTCGCAGCAAGAATCCTCGCCGCTGTCAGGCAGAAAATCCACTCAAGCTACTGTCCGAATTTGCGGGGCCAGCTCTATCAGCGCCGCCACCATCGATCGCCTGCTCGTCGATGTGAAGATCGCGGCGAGCGGCGGCAGGCGGCGCCGTGCCGGGTTCCATTCGGCAATCCGGCGCGAGGTCCCGATCCGCACCTTCAATGACTGGAACAGCCCGCCGCCGGGCTTCTGCGAGGTCGACATGGTCGCCCATGGCGGCACGTCGGTGGCTGGCTCGTTCATCCAGACCCTGACGATGGTCGATATCGCCACGGGCTGGACGGAGTGCCTGCCGTTGCTGACGCGGGATGGCTCGCTGGTTGCCGAGGCGATCAACCGCGCACAGAGCCTGTTCCCCTGGCTCTTGCGCGGCGTGGACTTCGACAACGACAGCGCCTTCATGAACGATGTCGTCGTGCCATGGTGCCGCCAACAGAAGCTCGAGGTGACGCGCTCGCGTGCCTATAAGAAGAACGATCAGGCGTTCGTCGAGCAGAAGAATGGTGCCGTCGTCCGCCGCCTCATGGGCTATGGCCGCTTCGATGGCGTCGAGACGGCGCGTATGATGGGCCGCCTTTATGCTGCGGCACGGCTCTACGTCAACTTCTTCCAGCCGTCGTTCAAGCTGAAGGAGAAGCGTCGCGAAGGGGCTAAAGTGATCAAGCGTTATCATGCTCCGTTGACGCCCTATCAGCGCGCGCTGGCCCATCCCAAGGTGACCGCGGCTGTAAAGCGGCGGCTACGCGATCAGTATCGCTCGCTCGATCCGGTCGCGCTGTTGGCCGAGATTCGCGCAACCCAGGACGAACTCGGCAATCGCGTCGATCGTCGTGCCGGACAGGCGCGCTGCCTGCAACGCGCTTGCACGAGCACCGCGCCGGCGACCGCGGCGACGTTTGCGAAGACGCTCGGCAAGACGGTGACGGCCGGCGAGCCGCGTGCCACGCACCGGCGAAGCCGTCGGCCCTATAAGACCAGGGTTCGCATGCCGTCCAAGCTCGACCCGCATCTTGCTGCGATCGAAGCCTGGCTCGCAGAGCAGCCGCAGCTGACTGCACTCGCCATCGTCGGCCGGCTGAGCGAGAAACACCCCGAGGAGTTCGGGACGAGACAGCATTCGATCGTGCAGCGTCTGCTGAGGGCGCTTAGACGGAGGGCTGCCGAGCAGTTGGTCGCGGAGGAGTCGCTCGGCGACGCCACCACCGCTGCCCCATTGTCCGGGGTTGTGGACGGCTCGGGCTATGTAGGGCCCGACCCGCCCACAGCCCCTCCCACCGAGCAAGCTTGGAAAGCAACCTGGCGCGGCCAATCAGTCGACATCGCATCGACCGCTGCAACGGCGCCATCAGGGTAACATTCGCAGATGCGGCAATACGGGGGGTCAAATTTCGATCCGCATTCACACCCTGAAATCCGCGCTCACGATCCCGCGAAACGCGCACACAGGACGGCGTCGCAGCGGAAGCGGCGGGCGATCACCAGGAGCTGTACGATCCGCCCCGAAAGCGGGAGATCGGTCACGCGTCGCCGATACCGGCTATGGACACGCCGGGAAACTGTTCCGCACAATGGACACAGACCAACGCTTCCGGACGCCCGGATCTCAATGACGGCCTTATCACCTTCGTAGTATGCACTCTCTACAACAAACCCACGCGGCACCAGACTGGAGCGGTGGAGTGCTTGCTGCATGGCGTTGATTCTCCTCCAATCAAAGCGCCACGCATCCCCCAAACTGCATCAAAAGTGAGTCAGATGGGGTATTCGGCCTGTTGCTGAGCCCCGCGTTAGCAGGGTGCTGCGCTTCAGGTTGATGATAAACGTGGTCTGTTTTCGAACAGCCACAAGCATCAGACGGAGAAGCGCAGCATGAAACATTACGCTGGACTGGACGTGTCGGTCAAAGAGACGTCCCTGTGCATTGTCGACGAAACGGGCCGCATTTGCCGGGAAGCGAGGTTGGTGAGTCACCCGGACGATCTTCTTGCTGCACTCAACGATCCGATTTGGCGGTTTGATCGGATTGGGCTCGAGGCTGGACCGCTGTCGCAATGGCTGTTCAGCGGGCTGGCGGAGGCTGGCCTGCCGGTAATCTGCATCGAGACGCGACATGCCAAGGCGTTCCTCAAGGCGCAGGTGAACAAGAGCGACCAGTCAAGGAGGCTCCGCGTACAAAGCCGCGTGGATGCCTTGACGGGTTGCGCTGCTGACCTATTCACCCGACCTTGCCGGCCGGGTGGCGAAGCATCCAAAGGAGGCTCATCGACTGGGGTCCTTCATCGCGCCGCGAGACTTCGTCGAATGCTGAATACGAAGCTAGCCCGTCCTATTCGTGAGAGTGCGGCTTTGGGGCCCGATTGATCCGGCCGAACATCTTGTCTGACGAGGCGCACAGGATTGCCTTCGGCTTTTCACCGCCTGACGACCCGTACTTTGCAACGCGCTTGAGGTATAGGTTGGGCGAACGGGGGGCGGACGCCCCGCCGGTCAAGGACCGAGCGGCAGCAGCGCACCGGGCAAGCAGCGGATCAGGTCGGCTTCGGGACATGCCGCGGCGAACGCAAGGCGAATGCGGCTCGAGGTCTCGACCACACGGGCGGCGATTTTCAAGAGCCGAAGACGCAGCGTCGCGAACTCGGCAGCGGCCAATTCCCGGACTTTGGGAATGGCGTCGCGCACGGTCAGCATCAGCCAATAAGCGGCCGTATGGAGCAGGAGACGGACCTGGTTGGCGAGCGCCGAACGGCAGCTGGTGCGGTCGGAGGCGAGCTGCGTCTTATGCAGCTTGATCAGATTCTCGGCTTGGCCGCGCGCGCAATACAGGCTGTCGTAGATCCACTCGGCCGAGCCGACATCGAGGCTGGTGACGACGAAACGGATGTCGAGGCCGAGCATCGTCGCCTCAATACGGGCGACGGTGCGCCGTTCGCGATCCCAGGACTTTGCCTTGTGGCGCGTCTCGGTATAGCCACGCAGAACCGGCAGGTTCTCGATGGCGCGTCGGGTGCGGATGTCGTCGGCGACCTCGTCGACTTTTCTGGCGAGAGGCTTGGTGCCGGACAGACCGAAGATGTAGTCGATGCCGTTGGTCTCGCACCACGCCATGGCCTCCGGCCGGGCATAGTGCCCGTCGCCACGGAACGTAATTCGCGTGTTGTGCCACCGCGTCCGGATATGCCGTACCAGGCGGCGCAGATGGGCACGCACCTCGACGCCGCCCGGCGTCTTGCCGGGCCGCAGCACGACGGCCACGGGCCGGCTCTTATCCGTGTCGTAGACGTGGATCGACCGCCATCGAAGGCAGCTGTGACTTTCTTGGCGTGAACGGCTGGAAACGAGGATGGCAGAATCGTATCATCGGTCATGGCGGGCGTGGTTTAAGGTGATGGGGTGGCTTCGCAACCGAATCCTACGCCGCATCAGCGCTTTACACCACGCTCGCCAGCCCTCAGGCGCACTCTTACGAATAAGACGGGCTAGCGCTCCATCTCGCCCATAAGAATTTCATCTGAGACGTATCGTGGATTGGAAATGACAGTCCGCATTTCCGCATTCTTGCCCTCGTCCGCAAACCGGAATCCCTTCTTGTAGAAAAATGCTGAAGCTCCTTCATCTTGAGAGAGAAGGGATAGCTTGGAAAGGCCCGCGGACTGCCTAGTATGATCGGCGACTTCAATCATAGCCGTCCCGACCCCTTTGTACCTCGACCGGCCGAGATTTTCTATGCTGAGAATTCGCAAACTGTTGCGCCCCGGCGCCACGGTCATCGCTCCCACCTTATTGCGTTCATTGGCATCAGTAAACAAAGAAACACTTTGGGCGTTGCCAATATTGCTACTTACTCTGTGTAGGCGGACTGACACACCTGTCCTCTTGTCAAAAGCGGAAGACGCTGGTCCAGCAGCTAAAGCGGCCGTAAAAGCAGCACCATCTGCGCCAGAAGTGCCGGCCAGCGCATCGCGCTGCTGGTCCACACTTTGCCCGTCGGAGGGCCAGTTGTTGTAATTGGTTCTCATCACAACGAGCTACTATTTGGACGAGCTGACAGAAAGCTGACAAAGCCGACGCATGAGCCGGTCCTTTACGAATAAGACGGGCTAGACTGCCGCTGGGGGTCACTCCGATGGGTGAAGCCAAGCGCAGACTTGAGGAAATGAAGGTGGCACCTTGTCGTTGTCGATCGGGGCGACAATCGGCTTCCTGCTGTTTTGATGGTGTTCGATGGCACAAGCCGGCTTCAGGGCTTGACCTTCGATCCGGCTCGCCCAGTACGACACTTGAACGCTGTTACATGCAGGAGCTGGGAAATTGCGAAGCGCCAATCTCCGGCGAGCATCTGATCAGCGAGGCTGTGATCGAAATACTTCGCGGGGACGGTAATTTCACGGCCTCTGGACTGCCTTGGCTCGAAGCAGGCGAAACAAAGGCGCTGGCTCCAAAGAATCTCACCGCGAGCTATGCGGGAAACTGGGTGATGACGGAATGAGATAGGCGGCGTATCGAGGCGGGTGTCGAGCCTGCCAGAACCTCAAGGAGAGCGATACGCCATGAACGAGCATAGCAACATTGTCCCACTGCGTCAGCCCGATGAGATCGACGATCCACTGACGAATATTTTGCGATCTGGAGCTCGGCAGCTGCTTGCGCAGGCTGTCGAGATGGAAGCCGAGGCGTTTCTCGCCGCGATGAAGGGCTTGAAGCTTCCCGATGGCCGCGACCGCCTCGTGCGACACGGCCATGGTCCAGTGCGGACGATCCAGACGGGGATCGGCGCCGTCGAAGTCGCCCGGGTAAAGATTCGCGATCGCGCGGTGACCAGCGATGGCGAGCGGATCCGCTTCACCTCGGCGATCCTGCCGTTGTGGGCACGGCGCACGAAGAGCTTGGATGCACTTTTGCCGGTTCTGTACCTGCGAGGCATCTCGACGGGCGACTTCCAGGAGGCGCTGGCGGCGCTCTTGGGCAAGGATGCGCCGAATCTTTCTCCGGCGGTGGTTTCCAGACTGACGACGGAGTGGCAGCTCGAGTACGAGCGTTGGCAGAAGCGCGATCTGTCGGCGCGCCGGTACGTATACGTGTGGGCGGACGGCGTCTTCCTGCAGGCTCGCATGGAAGACCACAGCGAATGCATGCTGGTGCTGATCGGCGCGACGCCGGAAGGCAAGAAGGAACTCATCGGCTTCCAGGTCGGCGTGCGCGAGAGCACGCAGAGCTGGCACGAACTGCTCGTCGAGGCGAAAACCCGAGGGCTGAAGATCGCCCCGGAAATCGCCGTCGGTGACGGCGCGCTCGGCTTCTGGAAGGCGCTCGACGAGGTCTTTCCCGCCACGCGACATCAGCGGTGCTGGGTGCACAAAACCGCGAATATCTTGAACAAAGTCGCAGTGTCGGTACAGGCCAGCATGAAGAAGGATCTGCGCGAGGTCTATTTGGCGTCCAACCGAGCTTCGGCCGAAGTGGCGATCGATGTCTTTGCCGAGAAATACGGAGCGAAGTACGACAAGGCGGTCGAGTGCCTGACGAAAGATCGCGACGCAATGCTTGCGTTCTACGAATTCCCCGCCGAGCATTGGGACCACTTGCGGACGACGAATCCCATCGAAAGCGTGTTCGCGACGGTCCGGCACAGAACGGTGCGCACGAAAGGTTCGTTATCGTCAACGACTGCCAAGTTGATGGTGTTCAAGCTGCTCTGCGCCGCATCAAAGACCTGGCGGCGGCTGAAAGGCACAAATCAGTTGCCGAAGGTCAGCGCAGGTGTCAGATTCGAAAACGGCATCGAGGTCATCCAAGTGCCGGAAAACCACGCCGCCTGATCGCCTCGTCACCCAAAATCCCGCATAGCTCGAACTGCCTTTGTAGACGACACAACAGCGCGCTGTCGCCGTTGGATGCCGCTGCCAAGATATTCTTTGCCGGCCTCAGGGACTGCTTGGAATCGAGCGAAGCCGTCTTGCCGTACTTGCTGTCCGGTCATGATGTCGAACGCTGGCTGCTGAAGACGCTCAAAGCTATGGCTGTGTCCGGCAGTCTTGCTCAGGGCCGTGTAAAATTACCCGGCGCCTTCGAACGCGGCGTCGACATCATCCGCATGCTCGAACATGTCGATGAGTGGCCGGAGGCCACGGGCCTGTACTTCATCATGCCTACGGGATCGCAACTGATCAATCACACGCGTTTCCAGCTGCAGCCATGGTACGGCGACGCTCAGAAGGAGCTTGTCGGGCTGTGGTCCAACTTTTTGGGCTTGGAGTTCGTTATGATGATTGCAGCTCCGAACGTCCTCCAAAGCCCGGGACTCAAGAACTGGCTGTACCGGCCTTCGGCCATCGACGTGCTGATCGGCAAATCCAAGCGGCAAATCGGCCTAAGCTGGCAGGACGGACGCCTACACCGGCCGATACAGGTGACATTCGAGAAATTGGTGACGAGCACGGCCTCCAAGGGAACGGATAGCTAGCAGCTTCGCCATTCTTGGGTTAAGCCCAGCCATACCGTCGTTGAAAACGTAAATCGTGAATGCGATTAGACGATTTGCCAGAGGCACGACTGGCAGCCTCACTCCGCGGCTTCCGCAGGCGGGGTCTTAAGCTCCGCAAATTTCGCCGTGCGTCTCGCGCTCGAGCATGAGCTGCAGCGCGTCCGTGAGAAACAGCCGGCAAGCGAGCGCGCGGCAGCGAGCATTGCCATCGCCAGGACAATGGGGCCGGGTGGCGGCTCCTTCGACATGAAAACCTTCACCGACGACATGTGGGGCGACATCTGATGTATATCGATGCCTCCGCGATCGTGGCCATCCTGGGAGAAGAAAATGACGCCGGGGATCTGCTGGCGCGGCTTGATAGCTCCTCGTCCCAGTTACTGGTGTCGCCGCCGACCGTCTATGAGGCCGTGATCAGCCTCGCCCGGAAGAAGGCGGACGAGAATGGCATGCAGGGTAAGCCAGCGCCTGTGCACTTCATCGAAACCTCACAGTCGGCTGTCGCAACGTTCTTGGAGGATTTCGGGATCAAGGAGATCATGGTTTCAGCCGATATCGGCCGAAAGGCTGTGGATGCCGCCAAACGCTACGGGAAGGTGGTCGGCCACAAGGCGGACCTGAATTTCGGCGACTGCTTCGCCTATGCCGGCGCCAAGGCCTATCACGTGCCCCTGCTCATCGTCGGATTGCCCTTTGTCAGCTTCTTGATCGTCACATCCTGCGCCTTGTCGTTCGCAAGGCGGAGATTGCGGTCCGCACCAATCAAGGCGTCCTTGGTCTTCTGCAGGTGATCAATCGACTTATCGATCTCAGCGATTGCGGTCTGGAAGTGCCGGGACGCAAGATCGAAGTTCTTCGAGAATGCGGTCTTGAACGTTTCGAGCTGGCTCTCAAACTGAGTGATGTCGATATTCTGCGCCTTCACAAGCGCGAGCTCGGTCTTGTATTTGAGCGAGTTGATCGCCGCATTCCGCAGCAGCGTAATCATCGGCAGGAAGAACTGCGGCCGGATGACATACATTTTCGGGTAGCGATGGAAGACATCAACGATGCCCGTATTGTAAAGCTCGTTATCTGGTTCGAGCAATGAGACCAGGATGGCGTATTCGCAGCCCTTTTCGGTGCGATCCCGGTCGAGCTCCTTGAGAAAATCTTCGTTCTTGCTTTTCGTGGCGGTTTTGTCGCACTCGTTCTTCATCTCGAACATGATCGAGATGATCCCGGTGCCGGCCTCATCCGAGTCGCGGAAGATGTAGTCGCCCTTACTGCCGGTCCGGGCGTCGTTGTCTTTCTCGAAATAGGCCCGCGGAAACGCCATCGAGCGAACCCGGTTGAACTCGGTCTCGCAGTGCTGTTCGAGGGTCTCGCCGACCATCTTGGTCGAGAGACGGGCCTTCATATCCTTGAGGCGTTCGATCGCGTCGTCCCGATCCTTGATCTGGGTTTCATACTTGTCCTTGAGCGACTGCTCGGACAGCTGCTTTTCAAGCTGGACCTGCTTGATGCCGTTCTTCAGCTCATCGCGCTCTTTCTCGATAGCGCCGACGGCTTCGGTCACGGCGAGCTTCTTCTCCAGCTCGACGGCCTGAAGCTTGGCCTTCAGCTCTTGGATTTCCTTTTCCTTGGCGGCAGTGATCTTGTGCTGCTCGCTGGCCAGAAGCGCCTCGGCAAGCTCCGAGGCGGCCTTCTTCTCGCGCTCGGACTCGGCCAGCGCGTTCGCGAGTCTGTCACGCTCCTTTTCGACGGCGCTAAGCGCTTCGGTCACCGCGAGCTTCTGCGAAACTCCACTGGCCTCGAGCTTGGACTTCAACTCCTGGATTTCGGCATCCTTGGCAGCGGCGGTCTTCTGCAGATCGCTGGCAACTTGGGCCTTGGCCAGCTCCACCGCGCTTTGCTTGTCGCGCTCGGCCAATTCCAGCCGTTCGTGCAGTTGCTTTGCGAAATCGGCGTCGCGGACCTGCTTCAGAATGTCGGCATAGCCGGATTCATCGACCTTGAAGGCCTTAGCACAGTGGGGACAGATGATCTCGTGCATGGTTGCTGCCCGGATGGGCGTTTCCTGTTTCCGTTGAAAAGCTGGCTGCGGGGCTCACAGAATCGCCCCCGAGCATTTGAGAACAAAATTAGAACAGGCCAATCTGAACGGTCAAGCGATGCGCATCGCTTCCGGGCATTTTCCCCGGTTTTTCCGATAACGGCTGAGTTTGCGGGCAGCAGTCGAGCACCGGGCGAATCGAAACCCGGCTGACCATTGCAAAGACTCGAACTCCAAGGAACGGCGTCATGGTATACTGCGCTCATGAGCAAGCGGCACGTTGGCAAAATCTGCGTCTACTGCGGCACCCCACCTGCGACCATGGACCACGTGCTGGCGCGCGAATTTTTGCCGATCAGCCGCCGGGACAACCTGCCTAAGGTCCCGGCCTGCGGCGCCTGCAACGGCGTCAAGAGCGGCCATGAGCACTATCTCACCGCGGTATTGCCGCTTGCCGGCAATCATCGAGATGCGCTTGGCGTCCTGTCGACGATGGTTGAGCCGCGATTAGCGAAAAACGCGAAGCTGAAGGCCCAACTAGTACCCACTTTTCTTGGAACGTGAGTCGTGATTCAAGGTCGGGATGATACCCGAAGCAAGAGAAGTCCACCTTTCGAGGAAAGATCGCAAGGTGCTTGAGGCGTGCTGTCGCTCACCGGTGACGTTGCAGCGCGATTTGAAGCGGGCGCGGATAGTTCTGTTGGCGGCGGATGGGCGCAGCACCCGGTCGATCGCCAAGGAAGTTGGGGTCCAGCCGCGGATTGTCAGCCTTTGGCGGCATCGCTATGCCGACCATGGCCTTGAAGGGCTGCAAGACAAGCCGCGGCCTGGCAAGCAGCCGATCTATACGAAGACGACCGACAAGCGGATTCTGAAGCTGCTGGATAAGCCGCCACCGCAAGGGTTTGCGCGCTGGACCGGCCCCCTGCTGGCCGAGGCGCTGGGCGATGTCGATGTCCAATATGTCTGGCGGTTCCTGCGCAGCCACAAGATTGACCTGGTGGCTCGCAAGTCCTGGTGCGAGAGCAACGACCCGAACTTTACGGCCAAAGCCGCCGATGTTGTCGGCCTCTATGTCGCGCCGCCGGCGAAGGCCATTGTGCTGTGCGTGGACGAGAAGCCCTCGATCCAGGCTTTGGAGCGAGCGCAGGGTTATCTGAAGTTGCCCAATGGCCGCGCCTTGACCGGCCAAAGCCACGATTACAAGCGGCATGGCACCACAACATTGTTTGCGGCGCTCGAAGTCGCCACCGGAAAGATCATCGCGACCCATTCAAAACGCCGGCGCCGCGTCGAGTTTCTCGATTTCATGAACAGCGTCACCGCGGCTTTTCCGAACCGCAAGCTTCACGTCATCCTCGACAACCTCAACACCCATAAAAAGAACGAGGACTGGCTCAAGGCCCACCCCAACGTGCAATTTCATTTCACGCCGACAAGTGCGTCATGGCTCAATCAGGTCGAAGTATGGTTTTCCATCTTGCAGGGGCAGTCGCTCAGCGGCACCTCCTTCACGAGCCTCAAGCAGCTTCAGGAACACATCGATGCCTACGTCAACGCATACAACGACAGAGCCGAGCCCTTCGTCTGGACCAAGAAAAAGGTCCGTCAACGCCGTTTCAAAGGCCGCCGTATCACTCAGCTCTGATTCCGGGTACTAGCCTCTGAGCAGCGGCAGGAGCTGATACTTAAAAACGGCATGCTCGTGCCGTCAATGACACTGCCGTTCGATGCGACCCGCGTCGACGAACTGTTCAAGTTCATCACGCAGGGGCTGCTGTTCCACCACTTCGGAGCGATACTCGATCGGAAGAAGCACGGCGTTTGGGCGGGATTCCTTAATCGGCAAGGCGAGGAGATGCACCGGCAGCTGCTCGCAACGCCCGCTCCCGCATCACCGACGATCTAGTACCCACTTTTCTTGGAACGTGAGTCGTGATTCAAGGTCGGGATGATACCCGAAGCAAGAGAAGTCCACCTTTCGAGGAAAGATCGCAAGGTGCTTGAGGCGTGCTGTCGCTCACCGGTGACGTTGCAGCGCGATTTGAAGCGGGCGCGGATAGTTCTGTTGGCGGCGGATGGGCGCAGCACCCGGTCGATCGCCAAGGAAGTTGGGGTCCAGCCGCGGATTGTCAGCCTTTGGCGGCATCGCTATGCCGACCATGGCCTTGAAGGGCTGCAAGACAAGCCGCGGCCTGGCAAGCAGCCGATCTATACGAAGACGACCGACAAGCGGATTCTGAAGCTGCTGGATAAGCCGCCACCGCAAGGGTTTGCGCGCTGGACCGGCCCCCTGCTGGCCGAGGCGCTGGGCGATGTCGATGTCCAATATGTCTGGCGGTTCCTGCGCAGCCACAAGATTGACCTGGTGGCTCGCAAGTCCTGGTGCGAGAGCAACGACCCGAACTTTACGGCCAAAGCCGCCGATGTTGTCGGCCTCTATGTCGCGCCGCCGGCGAAGGCCATTGTGCTGTGCGTGGACGAGAAGCCCTCGATCCAGGCTTTGGAGCGAGCGCAGGGTTATCTGAAGTTGCCCAATGGCCGCGCCTTGACCGGCCAAAGCCACGATTACAAGCGGCATGGCACCACAACATTGTTTGCGGCGCTCGAAGTCGCCACCGGAAAGATCATCGCGACCCATTCAAAACGCCGGCGCCGCGTCGAGTTTCTCGATTTCATGAACAGCGTCACCGCGGCTTTTCCGAACCGCAAGCTTCACGTCATCCTCGACAACCTCAACACCCATAAAAAGAACGAGGACTGGCTCAAGGCCCACCCCAACGTGCAATTTCATTTCACGCCGACAAGTGCGTCATGGCTCAATCAGGTCGAAGTATGGTTTTCCATCTTGCAGGGGCAGTCGCTCAGCGGCACCTCCTTCACGAGCCTCAAGCAGCTTCAGGAACACATCGATGCCTACGTCAACGCATACAACGACAGAGCCGAGCCCTTCGTCTGGACCAAGAAAAAGGTCCGTCAACGCCGTTTCAAAGGCCGCCGTATCACTCAGCTCTGATTCCGGGTACTAGGTTCCGGCGCGCTCGTGTATGAGGGCGCGCAAGGCGTGGATTTCCCGGAGATGTCAATCTGGGTATTCCGGATCTTCAGAGCTGGCCCCGCAAATTCGGACAGTAGCTTGAGTGGATTTTTTGCCTGACAGCGGCGAGGATTCTTGCTGCGAATCAGGAGCGAAGATGACGAAGAAGAGCCGCCGGACGCATTCTCCGGCATTCAAGGCGAAGGTTGCTTTGGCTGCGGTCAAAGGCGACAAGACACTGGCGGAGCTGGCGCAACTGTTTGATGTTCATCCGAACCAGATCACGATCTGGAAAAACCAGCTCCTGGAAGGCGCCGCCGGCGTGTTTGGGCATGACAAGACATCGGCCGAGACGCCGGTCGATTTGAAGGCGTTACATGCCAAGATCGGCGAGCTGGCGTTGGAAAACGATTTTGTGTCCGGCGCGCTCACCAAGGCGGGCCTGCTGAGCGCAAAGCGATGATCGACCGCGATCATGATCTTTCTATCGTGCGCCAGGCGAAGGTCCTGAAGCTGGCTCGCAGCACGGTCTACTATGAACCTCGGCCAGTTTCGGCCGAGGACCTTGCCTTGATGCGTCGGCTCGATGAGCTGCATCTCGATTATCCCTTCGCGGGAGCGCGTATGCTGCGATCGTTGCTGCGGCGGGAGGGCGTATACGCCGGTCGCCGCCACATCGCGACGCTGATGAAGCGCATGGGGATCGAGGCGGTCTATCGTCGCCCGAACACGAGCAAGCCGGCTCCGGGTCACAAGATCTACCCGTACCTGTTGCGCGGATTGAAGATCGAGCGGCCCGACCATGCGTGGGCAATGGACATCACCTACATTCCGATGCGGCGTGGCTTCGTCTATCTCGCGGCGGTCGTCGATGTGTTCAGCCGACGGGTCCTGGCCCATCGCGTCTCGATCACAATGGAGGCGGCCTTCTGCGTCGAAGCGGTCCAGGAGGCGTTGGCGAAGCACGGCAGGCCCGAGATTTTCAACACGGATCAGGGCAGCCAGTTCACCAGCCTCGAGTTCACCGATGTGCTGCTGGACGCGAAGATCGCCATCAGCATGGACGGCAAGGGCGCCTGGCGCGACAACGTGTTTGTCGAGCGGCTCTGGCGCACGGTCAAATACGAAGAAGTATATCTCCGCGCCTACGACAGCGTGTCCGAGGCGCGAGCGTCAATTGCCAAGTATCTGGCCTTCTACAATCAGGGACGCCCTCACTCGAGCCTTGACGGGCGCACGCCCGACGAGGCTTACTTCGGCACGCAAGCTATGGTGATGGCCGCATGACCGTCGCCGACGGTTTTGTCGTCGCTCTGGTCGGGCTACGCCCTCCCGACGCAACGACAAAACCGTAAAGCCCCGCGTTCAGCATAACCCGGCAGGAATCCACTTAAATCCAGCGGGGCGCTGTCCAAACAACCGGGGCCAGCTCTTAAGGCTGATCTGGCAGCGGGGTTAGCTTGGGTTTGTCGAGTTCGGCAAACAGTTCGGCGCGGCTTGAGCCGAAGCCACGCATTTGACGAGCATTGAGTTCGTCGACGAGTGTCTTGATGGCGGCGTTGAGCTCGGCCCGGGAAAAGAAGCGCTGATTGCGCAGCCGGGCCAGAATCCAGCGCTGAGCGATTTGCACTGCGACCTCGACCTTCGCCTTGTCTTTTGGGCGCCGCGGCCGTGCGGCGAGAATGGCCGTGCCGTAATGGCTCGCCATCTCGGCATAAGTGCGATTGAGGCCGGGATCGTAGGAGCTATGCGGGATTTTGGGTGACGAGGCGATCAGGCGGCGTGGTTTTCCGGCACTTGGATGACCTCGATGCCGTTTTCGAATCTGACACCTGCGCTGACCTTCGGCAACTGATTTGTGCCTTTCAGCCGCCGCCAGGTCTTTGATGCGGCGCAGAGCAGCTTGAACACCATCAACTTGGCAGTCGTTGACGATAACGAACCTTTCGTGCGCACCGTTCTGTGCCGGACCGTCGCGAACACGCTTTCGATGGGATTCGTCGTCCGCAAGTGGTCCCAATGCTCGGCGGGGAATTCGTAGAACGCAAGCATTGCGTCGCGATCTTTCGTCAGGCACTCGACCGCCTTGTCGTACTTCGCTCCGTATTTCTCGGCAAAGACATCGATCGCCACTTCGGCCGAAGCTCGGTTGGACGCCAAATAGACCTCGCGCAGATCCTTCTTCATGCTGGCCTGTACCGACACTGCGACTTTGTTCAAGATATTCGCGGTTTTGTGCACCCAGCACCGCTGATGTCGCGTGGCGGGAAAGACCTCGTCGAGCGCCTTCCAGAAGCCGAGCGCGCCGTCACCGACGGCGATTTCCGGGGCGATCTTCAGCCCTCGGGTTTTCGCCTCGACGAGCAGTTCGTGCCAGCTCTGCGTGCTCTCGCGCACGCCGACCTGGAAGCCGATGAGTTCCTTCTTGCCTTCCGGCGTCGCGCCGATCAGCACCAGCATGCATTCGCTGTGGTCTTCCATGCGAGCCTGCAGGAAGACGCCGTCCGCCCACACGTATACGTACCGGCGCGCCGACAGATCGCGCTTCTGCCAACGCTCGTACTCGAGCTGCCACTCCGTCGTCAGTCTGGAAACCACCGCCGGAGAAAGATTCGGCGCATCCTTGCCCAAGAGCGCCGCCAGCGCCTCCTGGAAGTCGCCCGTCGAGATGCCTCGCAGGTACAGAACCGGCAAAAGTGCATCCAAGCTCTTCGTGCGCCGTGCCCACAACGGCAGGATCGCCGAGGTGAAGCGGATCCGCTCGCCATCGCTGGTCACCGCGCGATCGCGAATCTTTACCCGGGCGACTTCGACGGCGCCGATCCCCGTCTGGATCGTCCGCACTGGACCATGGCCGTGTCGCACGAGGCGGTCGCGGCCATCGGGAAGCTTCAAGCCCTTCATCGCGGCGAGAAACGCCTCGGCTTCCATCTCGACAGCCTGCGCAAGCAGCTGCCGAGCTCCAGATCGCAAAATATTCGTCAGTGGATCGTCGATCTCATCGGGCTGACGCAGTGGGACAATGTTGCTATGCTCGTTCATGGCGTATCGCTCTCCTTGAGGTTCTGGCAGGCTCGACACCCGCCTCGATACGCCGCCTATCTCATTCCGTCATCACCCAGTTTCCCGCATAGCTCGGATCGTAGCGGTCGGGGTTGCTGACGGCGGCTTTGAGGTTGTCGCAGACCACGAACGTCGGCGTTCCGCTCAAAAACGTGAACAAGTTGACGTGGGCCCGGATCCAGTCGGCCAAGCTCTCGCTGGGGCAGGCCTCGGCGTAGGTGTAGTTCGAAGCGCCCATCGCCGCGACGAACAGCTTCATCGGCTGCACTTCCCCGGTCAGGGGATCGACGATGTCGATGGTGTCGCCGGCGAAATCCACGAACACCTTCTCGCCGCCCAGATGAATCTGCCGCATCGAAGGTCGGACCCGCCCCTTCCAGGCCTCGTAGGTAGTGCAGAACCACGTGTACCCGAAACCGTCGGGATTAACGGCGCGATACTCCTCCCAGAGCAGGCGACGGGTTACGTTGCGCCGGCGGAGCTCTTTATCGATGTAGCTCCAGTCGGGCACCGGCCGCTGCGGGCTCTGAGACGCTGGTCGTGGGGCCGGGAAAAGCAAAAGCTCCAGGTCTTCATCGGTCATTCCCTCCGGAAGCGGCCAGCTCAACCCAGCAGAGCGGGCGCGGCTCAGGTAGCTGTGCACAACGCCGTTGCTGACGCCCACGCTCCGCGCGATGGCCCGCTCTGGCAGGCCTTGAAAATGTTTTAACCGAAGGACTTCCTTGATCCGGCGCATCGACAATCTCTGGGTAGGCATTGGACTTCCTCGTTAACCACGAGGTCATCCCTAAGCCGGTTGAGTTGTCGGCCGAAGCGCTGCAAGGCTCCGAAAGCCTTGCTCACGATCCCGCGAAATCGTTGCTCACGATCGTCTGAAATCTCTGCTCACGATCCCCTGAAATCCGCGCTCACGATCCCGCGAAACGCGCATGGGGACCCCGCCAAAATACCGGAACGCCTCTTCGTGGAGCTGCGCCCAGACTTGTTGGCTGGACTTCCAGACTACCCGCCGGAAGCTGCGCCGCGAGTAGCGTAGCGTCATCACGAACAGGCGGGGACGACGGTACCGCCCGCTCTTCGGATCAACCGTCGGCGCGCCCTCGCCATAGTCGACCTGAGCTTCCTCGCCGGGGAGGAACTCAAGACGATCAAACTGCTCAGGATCAGCGTGCCGCAACCGGCGCACAAACCGCTTGACACTCTGGTAGCTGGACGGAAAGCCAAATTGATCAACCAGGTCCTGGTAAATCGCCTGCGCGTTCCGCTGAGCTATGGCGGAATCTGGGTGATGACGGTGTGAGGAAGGCGGCGTATCGAGGCGGGTGACGAGCCTGCCAGAACCTCTCGAGGAGAGCGATACGCCATGACCGAGACTACCAATGTTCTTGCTTTCCGTCAGCCGTCCGCGGTTGATGATCCACTGACCGATATCGTTCGTGCCGGCGCGCGGGACCTGCTTGCCAGGGCGATCGAGATCGAGGTTGGCGCGTTTCTGGCCAGCACGGCCAATCTGACGCTGCCCGACGGTCGAGCGCGCCTGGTCCGACATGGGCACGGTCCGGTGCGCGAGATTGCGACCGGCATCGGTCCGGTGGAGGTCGCTCGTCCCAAGGTCCGCGACCGCGGAGCGAGCGGGCCAGGCGACCGCCTCCGCTTCAGTTCGGCAATCCTGCCGCTATGGGCGCGGCGGACGAAGAGCCTGGATGCCTTGATCCCGGTCCTCTATTTGCGCGGCATCTCGACCGGCGACTTCCAGGAGGCGCTCTCGGCGCTGCTCGGCAAGGATGCGCCGAACCTGTCGCCTTCGGTGATCGCCGGCCTGAAGGCCGATTGGCAGGTCGAGTACGAACGCTGGCAGAGACGCGATCTGTCGGCGCGTCGCTATGTCTACATCTGGGCCGATGGCGTGTACCTGCAGGCCCGCATGGAAGATCACAGCGAATGCATGCTGGTGCTGATTGGCACCACGCCGGAAGGCAAGAAGGAGCTGATCGGCTTCCAGGTCGGCGTGCGCGAGAGCGCGCAGAGCTGGCGCGAACTCCTGATCGACCTGCGGCAACGCGGGTTACGGATTGCCCCGCAACTCGCCATCGGCGACGGCGCCCTCGGCTTCTGGAAGGCACTGGACGAGGCCTTTCCCGGCACGCGGCACCAACGATGCTGGTGCCATAAAGTGAGCAACGTACTCGACAAGGTCGCCAAATCCGTGCAGGGCCCCATGAAGAACGACCTGCGGAACATCTATCTGGCCCCACACCGGGCCGAAGCTGAAACCGCGATCGACGTCTTCGTCGAGAAATACCACGTCAAATACGGACGTGCGGTGGAGTGCCTGATCAAGGATCGCCATGCGCTGCTCGCCTTCTTCGACTTCCCTGCTGAGCACTGGATCCACCTACGCAGCTCGAACCCGATCGAGAGCGTCTTCGCCACGGTGCGCCACCGAACGGTGCGGACCAAGGGATCGCTGTCGCAACAAACTGCGAAGCTGATGGTGTTCAAGCTCATCGACGCCGCATCGAAGACCTGGCGGCGATTGAAGAGCACGAACCAGTTGCCGAAAGTCATCGCCGGTGTAAAGTTCATCGACGGAATCGAAGTCATTCCGAACACTGAAAGCCACGCCGCCTGATCAGGCCGCGTCACCCAAAATCAGCCATAGCTCCGTTCCGCTTCAGCCGGACCTGTTCTTCGATCCACGTCCGATGCGCTTCGCAAGCCGAACGGGCCAGGCTGCTGGTGACCGTCGCTTCCGATGTCCCAAAAGCCGGTGGTCGGGGTGGAGGAATTTGGCCGTCCGCGCTCACCGAGCCGGTGGTCACTTCCCCGGGGGAATTTGCCTCCGCACCGGCCCGCAGCGCCTGATAACGCCGGATCGTCTTGCGATCGACACCCGTCAGCCGGTGAATCTCGCGCTGGCTGGTGTTGCGATCAAGTAATGTAAGTACGGTGCTTTGCAGATGTCGCTTCAAGACGTTCAACTCCCCGGCCCCTTGCTGGCTAAAGGGGTCGAACATAAACGTCCTGCCTGACCGGCTACTGCTGTTCAGCGGCGCTGACGGCGATCATCAGGTGGGGGAGTTTCAAGTGACCATACCCGGGGGATTTTGACCGACCCACGGGGCGTTATCCGGTTCTTGTCCATCGGGTCGCGGATTTGCTCCACGCTTTCTTCAGACCCCGTCTTGCGACGACGCCCTTGCGCTTCGCTAACCCTTCGCCACCATCAGGCTGGGTAGAGGACTTCCACCTCCAAGCTGTCGTTCATACTCGGCACACAGAAAAGGGGCCGCATCTCTGCGGCCCCTTGCCGGTTGCAATCTTACTCGTAATGAAACGCCAGCCCCGGCGAACCCAACCTAGAGTTTTCCACGCCTAGTGAAACCCCGATAAAATACGGTGTATGCGCAAATAGCCAATCGCAGGCCACACGGGGCGGGCGATCATCGGGCTACATTCTGCGGCGAGTCGGCGAGATCCTTTGAGCCCTCGATCGCCTTTAGGTTCGGTTTCGCCGATTCAAGCACGACCGGCAGCGCAAAAAGCATCGATCGCGTGATTGAATAGTTGTCCGTGAACAAGCCTCCAAGCACTTGATTGGGAGTCTGTTTTCCGCTTGCGGCGGCATTTGAGATTGCAGGGGATTGAGGCTTCACAGCCCAAAACCCTGCAATTTCGATTTTGGATTTCCCTGCCGCTGCGAACCGTGATTCTGTGCTGCATCGGAGGCACCGATGCGACCAAAGAAGCACAGGACGACAGGCTCGAACGATCTGTTCCGGTCCCGGCTGGACCAGATCATCAACATGCGACACGAGCTGGTTCTGCTCGCCGGCAGGGTCGATGAGCTATGGCTGATTTTGGGTGACGCGGCCTGATCAGGCGGCGTGGCTTTCAGTGTTCGGAATGACTTCGATTCCGTCGATGAACTTTACACCGGCGATGACTTTCGGCAACTGGTTCGTGCTCTTCAATCGCCGCCAGGTCTTCGATGCGGCGTCGATGAGCTTGAACACCATCAGCTTCGCGGTTTGTTGCGACAGCGATCCCTTGGTCCGCACCGTTCGGTGGCGCACCGTGGCGAAGACGCTCTCGATCGGGTTCGAGCTGCGTAGGTGGATCCAGTGCTCAGCAGGGAAGTCGAAGAAGGCGAGCAGCGCATGGCGATCCTTGATCAGGCACTCCACCGCACGTCCGTATTTGAAGTGGTATTTCTCGACGAAGACGTCGATCGCGGTTTCAGCTTCGGCCCGGTGTGGGGCCAGATAGATGTTCCGCAGGTCGTTCTTCATGAGGCCCTGCACGGATTTGGCGACCTTGTCGAGTACGTTGCTCACTTTATGGCACCAGCATCGTTGGTGCCGCGTGCCGGGAAAGGCCTCGTCCAGTGCCTTCCAGAAGCCGAGGGCGCCGTCGCCGATGGCGAGTTGCGGGGCAATCCGTAACCCGCGTTGCCGCAGGTCGATCAGGAGTTCGCGCCAGCTCTGCGCGCTCTCGCGCACGCCGACCTGGAAGCCGATCAGCTCCTTCTTGCCTTCCGGCGTGGTGCCAATCAGCACCAGCATGCATTCGCTGTGATCTTCCATGCGGGCCTGCAGGTACACGCCATCGGCCCAGATGTAGACATAGCGACGCGCCGACAGATCGCGTCTCTGCCAGCGTTCGTACTCGACCTGCCAATCGGCCTTCAGGCCGGCGATCACCGAAGGCGACAGGTTCGGCGCATCCTTGCCGAGCAGCGCCGAGAGCGCCTCCTGGAAGTCGCCGGTCGAGATGCCGCGCAAATAGAGGACCGGGATCAAGGCATCCAGGCTCTTCGTCCGCCGCGCCCATAGCGGCAGGATTGCCGAACTGAAGCGGAGGCGGTCGCCTGGCCCGCTCGCTCCGCGGTCGCGGACCTTGGGACGAGCGACCTCCACCGGACCGATGCCGGTCGCAATCTCGCGCACCGGACCGTGCCCATGTCGGACCAGGCGCGCTCGACCGTCGGGCAGCGTCAGATTGGCCGTGCTGGCCAGAAACGCGCCAACCTCGATCTCGATCGCCCTGGCAAGCAGGTCCCGCGCGCCGGCTCGAACGATATCGGTCAGTGGATCATCAACCGCGGACGGCTGACGGAAAGCAAGAACATTGGTAGTCTCGGTCATGGCGTATCGCTCTCCTCGAGAGGTTCTGGCAGGCTCGTCACCCGCCTCGATACGCCGCCTTCCTCACACCGTCATCACCCAGATTCCGCCATAGCTCGGGTCGATTGGGACTGGATCGACGGCGAGATCGCGCCGCTCTACAGCGACAACGGTAGGCCGGGTATCGCGACCCGATTCATGATCGGATTGCTGCTGCTCAAGCACATCTACGGCCTGTCCGATGAGGGGGTGTGCGAGCGCTGGGTCCACGATCCGTACTTCCAGTTCTTTGCGCGTTTCGGGGGATCGTGAGCGCGGATTTCAGGGGATCGTGAGCAGAGATTTCAGACGATCGTGAGCAACGATTTCGCGGGATCGTGAGCAAGGCTTTCGGAGCCTTGCAGCGCTTCGGCCGACAACTCAACCGGCTTAGGGATGACCTCGTGGTTAACGAGGAAGTCCAATGCCTACCCAGAGATTGTCGATGCGCCGGATCAAGGAAGTCCTTCGGTTAAAACATTTTCAAGGCCTGCCAGAGCGGGCCATCGCGCGGAGCGTGGGCGTCAGCAACGGCGTTGTGCACAGCTACCTGAGCCGCGCCCGCTCTGCTGGGTTGAGCTGGCCGCTTCCGGAGGGAATGACCGATGAAGACCTGGAGCTTTTGCTTTTCCCGGCCCCACGACCAGCGTCTCAGAGCCCGCAGCGGCCGGTGCCCGACTGGAGCTACATCGATAAAGAGCTCCGCCGGCGCAACGTAACCCGTCGCCTGCTCTGGGAGGAGTATCGCGCCGTTAATCCCGACGGTTTCGGGTACACGTGGTTCTGCACTACCTACGAGGCCTGGAAGGGGCGGGTCCGACCTTCGATGCGGCAGATTCATCTGGGCGGCGAGAAGGTGTTCGTGGATTTCGCCGGCGACACCATCGACATCGTCGATCCCCTGACCGGGGAAGTGCAGCCGATGAAGCTGTTCGTCGCGGCGATGGGCGCTTCGAACTACACCTACGCCGAGGCCTGCCCCAGCGAGAGCTTGGCCGACTGGATCCGGGCCCACGTCAACTTGTTCACGTTTTTGAGCGGAACGCCGACGTTCGTGGTCTGCGACAACCTCAAAGCCGCCGTCAGCAACCCCGACCGCTACGATCCCGGCCTCAATCGCACTTATGCCGAGATGGCGAGCCATTACGGCACGGCCATTCTCGCCGCACGGCCGCGGCGCCCAAAAGACAAGGCGAAGGTCGAGGTCGCGGTGCAAATCGCCCAGCGCTGGATTCTGGCCCGGCTGCGCAATCAGCGCTTCTTTTCCCGGGCCGAGCTCAACGCCGCCATCAAGACACTCGTCGACGAACTCAATGCTCGTCAAATGCGTGGCTTCGGCTCAAGCCGCGCCGAACTGTTTGCCGAACTCGACAAACCCAAGCTAACCCGGGGTCGGAACAAGAGCTGTTCCTCCAGACACGCTAAGATCGAACGAAGTGCGAACACTCGTGAGAGATCTGTAGAAGAACCGGCTGGCCGGTTGCATCCTTGCGGCTAGTTCTGAACCACTTGCCCATTGGAGATGAGTCCCTGTAGGGCAGCGGGAGATTGCGGGTGGGTAGAAGAAAGCTGATCAGTTCGAAGGAGACGACAACGCTCCTGGGGATCGCGGCGGACGAGAGCATCTTCCACCAGCGCCAACGGATGCTTGTTGCCTTCGCCGTCAACTCCGATCGCGGCGACCAGCACGAGATCGTCGCCGAGATGCAGCCCGTCGATTTGGACCACCAGAAGGTCGAGCGCGGACAGATCGGCAGCCATGAAATCGGCCAGCCGCGCCGCCGACAGCGCTACGAACCTCCGCGAGGCCGCCGACTTCGAAACCCCCGATCGGGGCGGTGCCGGCACGTCACCCTCGGGCAGCCGGACAGCGCGGCCGAACCGGCGCGTCGACACATTGATCAGCATCAGGTTCATCGCCCAGCGACCGAGCCAGTCCTCCTGCGCCGCCGTTTCCCAGCTCGGGATCGTGACCTCGCGGCCGTCCACGCCCCGAACCCGCGGGCGCTCGACTTCGATCTTGCCGCCGTGGAAACCAATCCGTCCCCGCGTTCGGCCCCAACGGTGCGCCCGCCGCGCCGCATCGCGACCGTGGCGCGGTCCGCAGGCCGCCACAACATCCGCCTCCATCATCATGCCGAGCGCCTCGATCCCTGCCGCCAGGCAGAACCGATCGAAGCTCGCCCGCACTTCCGCAAACGCCTCGTCCACAGCCCCGGTCGCCGGCCAACCAGCCGGTGTGATATCTCTCGTCATGGCGTTGCTCTCCTTTGTGGAATCAGCACCCCGAGCCTACCGGCTCAAGGTGGGCAACGCCGACCTCTTCAGAAATTCAACAGAACCCGGGACATCCCCGGCTCGTCCGGTTCAAGCCGTCAATGTCCTAAGATCGACAATTGGACAGCAGTATTTCCGCGTTCGGCGCGAAACGACGAGATCTTTCTTTAGGGTCTGTACCTAAATAGCGCCACGTGATTCTCTTGCCTACGTGTTGATTCGGGGGCGAGAGAATGCGCGCTGGTTTGTTTTGGCTGAACGACAGGCAATGGGCGCGTATCGAACCGCATCTGCCGAGGGGACTGACGGGGCCGGATCGGGACGACGACCGACGCATCGTCAGCGGCATCATTCACATGCTGCAATCGGGTGCACGATGGCGTGATTGTCCACGTGAATACGGCCCTTACACGACGATCTACAATCGCTTCAATCGCTGGGCCAAGCGAGGACGATGGTGCGCAATCTTCGAAGCGCTGGCCAAGCCTGGCGAAGACGGCGTCGTACTGTCGCTCGACTCGACCTCGATTAAAGCTCACCGGTGTGCCTCCGGCGGAAAAGGGGGGAGCACAATCAAGCAATCGGCCGCTCGCGCGGAGGCCGCACGACAAAAATCCATGCGCTGAGCGATCCGCTCTGCCGGCCGGTCGTCCTGCATCTGACTCCAGGCCAGGATGCCGATATCGCTGCGGCTCCCGATGTCCTGGCGCTCGCGCCACCCATGAGCGTGCTCCTCGCCGACAAAGGGTATGATGGCGACAAGCTTCGCGGCGAAATCATTCGTCGTGGCGCCAAGCCCGTAATCCCCAATAAATCTAACCGTGTCGTCATCCATCGCTTCAACAAACGCGCCTACAAAGGACGAAATGTCATCGAACGCTGCTTTTGCAGGCTCAAGGACTTCCGGCGCATCGCCACGCGATATGACAAGCTCGCCCGTAATTTTTTGGCCGCTGTTCATCTCGCCGCTCTCGTCGCATATTGGCTCAATTGAGTCTGGACCCTAGGAAAGAGCTTGCAGAACGTCTTTGGCACGGCGATTGCTGCGACGGTGGGCGTCACATCACAATGGTCTGCACTCCGCCAAGAGTTCAGATCAACCCTGTTCGATTTATCCATGTCCATGGCATGCTGATGCTGCCGCTTCCATGGCGCGCACCCGTCGCGAGGTCTCTCACATGCTCATGTCGCTTGGAGTTCTGGCGATGACTTGGCCACAACGGTGCCAAGGAGGAGGTGCTGCGCGCCACGTTCCAGGTGAGAGGTGCCGCGAGCCATTCGTGGCAGATCGAGCTGGCGAGCGTCAATCTACAGCTGAAGCGGGGCGATCCGACGCCAGCAGTGGGTGCGGACCTAGTTTTCTCAGGAGCTGACGGCGATGGAAGGATGTCAGTGTTGGCTTAGATAGGCAATTAGCTGATGCGCTGGCGTATCTCTAGTCATGTTCAGAGTTGGTGGCCAAGCGGTCGGGCGTATCACATGCCGCCAAGTTTAATCGCTAGTCGTCGCAGATCCTGTGCGGATTGTGGGGGCTTGGCCGGTCAATCACCTGCCGTTGAAGTGGGGTGCCACGCTAGTGGCAGAGATAAGGCTTTATCATGGATGTGAAGCGCGATCGTCATGACCCAGAGCTATCGCCAAATTTTGGTGACGGCCGGGCCGGTCAGGCGGCGGCGGTTTTGGGCTCACGGTCAGCCGTGCTTGGCGATGACCTCAATCCCGTCGTTGAATGTCACACCGAGCACGAGTTTTGGCAACTGGTTGTGACCATCGAGTCGACGCCAACTTTTCTGCGCGGCCTCGGCCAGTTTGAAGACCATCGCGAGCGCCGTCCTGTTGGACAGGCAACCCTTCGATCGGATCGTGCGGTGGCGCACGGTGGCGAAGGTGCTTTCAATGGGATTGGTCGTTCGCAGGTGTTTCCAGTGCTCGGCGGGGAAGTCGTAGAAAGCCAGCAGCGTGTCCCGATCCTTGCCGAGGCAGTCGGCCGCCTTTTCGTATTTGGGTGTGTAGCTCTCGATGAAGGCGTCGAATGCCAGCTCGGCGGTGGCCTTGGACTCCGCCATCCAAATCTCCTGCAGCGCGCGTTTGGCTTTCGGCTGCTGGCTCTTTGGCAGCTTGGCGAGCACGTTGGTGGTCTTGTGCACCCAGCAGCGCTGCTCGCGCGTTGTCGGCCAGACCTCACCGGCGGCCTTCCAGAACCCGAGCGCGCCGTCGGCAATGACGAGCCGCGGCGACACGTCGAGCCCACGCCGCTTCAGATCGAGCAGCAGATCGCGCCAATCGTGCGCGCTCTCGCGGGCGCCATCGGTGAAGCCGACCAGTTCCTTGCGGCCTTCCGGCGTCGCGCCGATCAGCACCAGGATGCACTGCTTCTCGTCCTCGAGGCGAGCTTCGAGATGGATGCCATCGGCCCAGATGTAGACATAGCGCCTGGCCGAAAGATCGCGCTTTTGCCACGCGGCGTACTCGTCGAGCCAGCCGTCCTTCAGGCGACCAACGGCGGATGCCGACAACCCGGCAGCATCCTTGCCGAGCAGCGCCGCCAGCGCCTCGGAGAAGTCGCCGGTCGAGATCCCCTTCAAATAGAGGATCGGCAGCAGCGTCTCGATCGACTTCGACCGCCGCATGTAGGGCGGCACGACCGATGGCGAGAACCGGATACGGTCGGGATCGGCGGCGGCGGCCTCGCGATCGCGCACACGCGGCTGGCGGACGGAGACTGGACCGATCCCGGTCATCACCTCGCGCTCCGGCAGGTGACCGTGGCGGACCACACGCTGCTGGCCGTCCTCGGTCTTCACATCGGCATGCTTGCCGAGAAAGTCCGCGACCTCGGCCTCGACCGCCTGCGCCAACAGAGCGCGGGCCCCGTTACGCAAGATTTCGGTGAGTTGGTCGTCGAACACTCCTGGCTGAATCAGCTTGGTGACGTTATCGTTGGACACGGCATATCGCTCCTTCGGTGGAGAAGTGGAGGCGTCAAGCACCCCCACGATATGCCGCCTTCCCGATTCCCGCCGTCACCAACTTTCAGCGATAGCTCCATGACCCATGTGGGTTGGCATTGTTGAGCAGCGAAGCAGGCGATTTGGATGAGCAGAGACCCCTAGTGTCACCAATCGGTTCTACGGTCTTTGTTGGTGGCGGTACGTTAGCCATTGGGTGCGCTCAGCTAGCAATGGAGATGGGGCACGTCATCCGCGTGGCGCTGTGTGTCGACGCCATATTCCGCGATTGGGCTGCTCGCGCTAATATCTTGTGTGTCGCGAGCGTTGAAGAGCTCTCGATATTGCTCAACACCGAGTCAGTGGAGTGGGTGTTTTCCGTCGCCAACCCATTCGTATTGCCACCGGATGTGATGAGTCTCGTACGACGAGGCGCTTTCAACTATCATGACGGTCCATTACCGCGGTATGCTGGAGTTCATGCGACGTCTTGGGCGCTGCTGGCCCAAGAGACCGAATATGCCATCACGTGGCATCGTATCGATGATGGTGTTGATACGGGGGACCTGGTTGTTCAGCGCCAAGTCTTGATTGCGCCCATCGACACGGCGTTAACTCTGAACCTCAAATGTTATGAGGCTGCAGTCGAGAGCTTCCGCGAGCTTTTAACCGGTCTAGCGAATGGGGCGTTAAGTAGCTGGCCGCAGGCGCTGGCGGACAGAAGTTACTTTCCGAGACGTCGACGTCCAGATGCGGCAGGCTGTCTGCGATGGGGTCGCTCCGCGCAAGATCTGTCAGCGACGACACGCGCCTTAGATTTCGGGCTGTATCATTTCAATCCGTTATGTCTGTCTAAGGCTCTTGTGGGCGATGACGTTGTCGCAGTCAGGTGCTTGGAGGTGTCGTCTGGCCGCTCGGGCTTTTCAGCGGGCTCCCTGGTTGAAGTCGACCCCGGCCATTGGCGGGTGGCGACGGGTACAAATGACGTTTATGTCTTCTTTGGCAGTTTAGGTGCTGAAGTTTTGGACGCGCAGACACTCGCACGGCGCTGCGATCTTTATGTAGGCGATCGCCTCCCGATCTTGAGCGATGACGAGGCGCGGAGCATAACCGTTGCGCACGAAATGCTGGCGCCTCGGGAGGATTTTTGGCGACAGCGGCTTCAGCAGTTCAAAATGTCGCAGCTTCCTTTTCTGTCGTCTTCAGAGGCTATGGCTTCGCCCAGATGGCAGTCGAGTTCCCGACTCATTCCAATTGCTTTGGCCGAGTTGTCGGCAGTTGATCGCACTGAACACTTGCTGAGTGCTTGGCTGATATATCTCGCCCGCATCACTGGTGAATCAGAGCTTCAATTGGGATGGACTCCCGCGCCGAGCGGATCGCGAGCCGGGTTGAAGTCGTCGATGGAGATGCTTGTTGCCTCTGTCGTGCCCATGCAAGTTACCATTGATCTTGATCGTGATTTTGCAGAGGTGCACAGGGCAATCGCCTTCGAATGCGCTCAGCTGAGGGAGAACGATAGCTTTGCGCGGGATCTTATCGTGCGCTGCCCGACGTTGCGGGGTATGGGGGCGCTACGGTCGCGCCGACCTTGGCCGATGGGCGTTACTGTTACGGAAAACAGCTGTTGCGCTGCGGATGATCTAGCTTCGAGCCCGACTTCTGAAACGGTCCTATCCGGCGATCTCTTGACGTTTGAGGTTTGCGCTCTGGATGGCAGCTTCCGATGGCACTTTGATGCAGGTCGCTTGGCTCCAAGGCAGGTCGACCGCCTGACGGAGCATTTGCAAAATTTGTTGTTTGCTGTGATGGCCGATGCGCAACAAGCGGTGGGGCGGATTGATCTGCTGTCGACTGCTGAGCGCGCGTATCTGTTGGAGGAGCTGAACCGGACGGCGGCGCCGTATCCTGAGCAGCAGTGCATCCATGAGCTGTTCGAGGAGCAGGTGCGCAAGGCGCCGGAGGCGGTGGCGGTGGTCTTCGAGGACGAGCGCCTGAGCTACGGCGAGCTCAATGCGCGGGCCAACCGGCTGGCGCATCACCTGATCGGGCTCGGGGTCAGGCCGGACCAGCCGGTGGCGATCTGCCTGGAACGCAGCCCGGCGATGGTGGTGGGGCTGTTGGCGATCCTCAAGGCGGGTGGCGCCTACCTGCCGCTGGATCCGGCCTATCCGTCGGCGCGGCTGCGCCAGGTGCTCGACGATGCCGCGCCGCAGCTGCTGCTGGCCGATGCGGCGGGACGATCGGCGCTTGGCTGCGATGCGCTGGGGGATGTGACGGTGGTCGATCTCGAGACGGCGACACCGGCCTGGGCCGAGCTGCCGGCCTCGAACCCCGACCCGCGTGCCCTCGGCCTGAGCTCACGCCATCTCGCCTATGTGATCTACACCTCAGGCTCAACAGGCACCCCAAAGGGCGTCATGGTCGAGCATCGGGGATTGGTCAATCTTGTAGCATGGCATGTGCAAACGTTTTGTCCGCAACCAGAAACCAGCTGTGCACTCACAGCTGGAATGGCATTCGATGCCAGCACTTGGGAGCTATGGTCTGCGTTGTACAACCGCAGCACATTGCTGCTCCCGCCCAGAGCACCGGCCGGAGATTCTCTACTTCGACTGCTGCTGAAGTGGTGGCGTGATCAATCGCTGGGAGTTGGCTTTTTGATCACGCCGCTGGCCACGATCGTGTTGGAAGATAAGCTGGTAAATTCCACATTGAAGTACTTGCTTATTGGCGGTGATCGTCTCCAACGTGTGCCTGCGCCTCTACCAGCGGGTCTAAAGCTAATAAACAACTATGGGCCTACGGAAGCTACGGTCGTAGCGACCTCGGGACGGCTCTTCGTCGAAGACGTAGTGCCGCATATCGGCCGTCCGATTGCCAACACGCGAGTGTATCTGCTGGACGGTCATGGTGCGCCGGTTCCGTTTGGGGCGGTGGGGGAGCTTTACATTGGCGGGGCGGGGGTTGCGCGGGGCTATCTGAACCGGCCCGCGCTGACGGCGGAGCGGTTCATCGCCAGCCCCTTTGTGGAGGGCGACCGGCTGTACCGGACCGGGGATCTTGCGCGGTACTTGCCGGACGGCAATCTGGAGTTCCTGGGCCGCAACGACGAGCAGGTGAAGATCCGCGGCTTCCGGATCGAGCCCGGGGAGATTGCGGCGCGGCTTTGCGAGCACCCGTTGGTGCGCGAGGCGGTGGTGGTGGCGCAACAGGATGGCGCCGGCGACAAGCATCTTGTGGCCTATCTGGTGTGCGCGCCCGAGGCCGGCTCGGACGAGGAAGATGGAAGCACGTTGGCCGGCGCCTTGCGCGCGCATGTGAGTGCGCGGCTGCCGGACTACATGGTGCCCTCGGCGTTCGTGCGGCTATCGGGGCTGCCCGTGACGCCGAACGGCAAGCTGGATCGCAAGGCGCTGCCGGCGCCGGAAGATGATGCGTATGCGCGTCGGACGTACGAGCCGCCGCGGGGCGAGATCGAGACGGCGCTGGCCGAGATCTGGGCCGAGCTTCTGGGGCTCGAGCGGGTCGGGCGCCACGACCACTTCTTCGAACTGGGCGGCCACTCGCTGCTGGCGGTACAACTGATGGAGCGTCTGCGGCGGCTGTCGCTGGGGGTGGAGGTGCGCACCCTGTTCGCCAGGCCGGTGCTGGCCGATCTGGCCGCAAGCCTTGGGTGTCATCACGAGGTGGCGGTCCCGGCCAACCTGATCACGGCAGAGAGCAGCTCGATTACGCCGCAGATGCTGCCACTGATCGAGTTGGCGCAGGAAGAGATCGACCGGATCGTCGCCACGGTGCCCGGTGGCATCGGCAACATCCAGGACATTTATGCGTTGTCGCCGCTGCAGGACGGCATCCTGTTCCATCATCTGTTGGCGACGAAGGGCGATCCGTATCTGCTGGTCTCGCAGATGGCGTTTGCCGAGCGTGGGCTGCTGGATCGCTATCTCGCCGCGGTTCAGCGGCTGGTGGATCGGCACGACATTCTGCGTACGTCGTATGTCTGGGAGGGCCTGTCGCGCCCGGCCCAGGTGGTGTGGCGGAAGGCGCCGCTGGATGTGACCGAGGTTGAGCTGGGCTCTGGCGGTCCTGGCCACGCGCAGCTCAGGAGACGGTTTGATCCGCGCCGGCACCGCATCGATCTTGGCCGGGCGCCGCTGTTGCGGTTTGTGATTGCGCGCGAGCCCGACAGCGCGCGCTGGCTGCTTTTGGAGCTGCAGCATCATCTGATCGGGGATCATACCACGTTGGAGGTGATGCATGCCGAGGTCCGGGCTGTGCTGGAGGGACGTGAGCGTGAGCTGGCAGTCCCGCAGCCGTTCCGCAACCTGGTGGCGCAGGCGCATCTCGGCGGTGACGCCAAAGCGCATGAAGAGTTCTTTCGGACAATGCTGGCGGACATCGATGAGCCGACCACGCCGTTCGGCTTAAGCGAGGTGCGCGGCGACGGCGGCGGGGTTAATGAAGCGCATCGGATGCTGCCGCAGGCGCTGCACACGCGGCTGCGCAGCCAGGCGCGGCGGCTTGGGGTGAGCCTGGCGAGCCTATGCCATCTGGCCTGGGGGCAGGTGGTGGCGCGCAGCAGCGGCCGCGAGCAGGTGGTGTTCGGCACGTTGCTGTTCGGCCGCATGCATGGGGGCGTTGGTAGCGACCGTACCATGGGCCTGTTCATCAACACCCTGCCGCTGCGGCTTGATCTTGATGGGACCGGGGTCGAGGCGAGCGTGCGGACCACGCACGCCCGGCTGGCCGAGCTCTTGGCGCACGAGCATGCCTCGCTGGCGCTGGCGCAACGCTGCAGCGGCGTTGCGGCGCCGGCGCCGCTGTTCAGCGCGCTGTTGAACTACCGCCACAACACGCCGGCGGCAATCTCCGGCGCCGGACCGGATGATGAGCTGTCCGGCGTGGAATGGCTGGGCGGGGAGGAACGCACCAACTATCCGCTGACCTTGGCGGTGGAGGATTTTGGCGAGGCGCTCGGGCTGACGGCGCAGGTGGTGGAGGGCATCTCTGCGGAGCGGGTCTGCGGCTACATGCAGCGGGCGCTCGAGCAACTGGCCGAGGCGCTGGCGCATGCGCCGAACACGCCGGTCCGCGAACTGGATATCCTGCCACCTGCTGAGCGCGCGTATCTGTTGGAGGAGCTGAACCGGACGGCGGCGCCGTATCCTGAGCAGCAGTGCATCCATGAGCTGTTCGAGGAGCAGGTGCGCAAGGCGCCGGAGGCGGTGGCGGTGGTCTTCGAGGACGAGCGCCTGAGCTACGGCGAGCTCAATGCGCGGGCCAACCGGCTGGCGCATCACCTGATCGGGCTCGGGGTCAGGCCGGACCAGCCGGTGGCGATCTGCCTGGAACGCAGCCCGGCGATGGTGGTGGGGCTGTTGGCGATCCTCAAGGCGGGTGGCGCCTACCTGCCGCTGGATCCGGCCTATCCGTCGGCGCGGCTGCGCCAGGTGCTCGACGATGCCGCGCCGCAGCTGCTGCTGGCCGATGCGGCGGGACGATCGGCGCTTGGCTGCGATGCGCTGGGGGATGTGACGGTGGTCGATCTCGAGACGGCGACACCGGCCTGGGCCGAGCTGCCGGCCTCGAACCCCGACCCGCGTGCCCTCGGCCTGAGCTCACGCCATCTCGCCTATGTGATCTACACCTCAGGCTCAACAGGCACCCCAAAGGGCGTCATGGTCGAGCATGCCCAGATAGTTCGTTTATTCGAGGCTACCGAAAGCTGGTATGGCTTCAACGAACACGACGTATGGTGCCTGTTCCATTCCTTCTCGTTCGACTTCTCAGTTTGGGAGTTGTGGGGCGCACTGCGCTATGGTGGGCGTTTGGTTCTCGTGCCGAGCCATATGGTTCGCTCTGCTTCTGACTTCCATGATCTCATCTGCAAATCCGGCGTCACAGTTCTGAACCAGACCCCCTCGGCCTTTAAAGCTCTCATGGAGGTGAAGTCTCAGAGCAGTGTTCGAAGCCGCATTCGATATGTGGTTTTTGGTGGGGAGGCTCTGGAGCCACCGATTCTGCAGCCGTGGTATGCAAGGCATTCCGATTGCGCCCCCAAACTGATCAACATGTACGGGATTACGGAAACGACCGTGCATGTCACCTATCGGCCGCTTGATCAGTCTGACACTTCCAACTCGGGTAGTCCGATTGGAGGGCGCATCCCCGATCTTCGGTTGTACGTGTTGGATCGATTTGGCCAGCCGGTTCCGTTTGGGGCGGTGGGGGAGCTTTACATTGGCGGGGCGGGGGTTGCGCGGGGCTATCTGAACCGGCCCGCGCTGACGGCGGAGCGGTTCATCGCCAGCCCCTTTGTGGAGGGCGACCGGCTGTACCGGACCGGGGATCTTGCGCGGTACTTGCCGGACGGCAATCTGGAGTTCCTGGGCCGCAACGACGAGCAGGTGAAGATCCGCGGCTTCCGGATCGAGCCCGGGGAGATTGCGGCGCGGCTTTGCGAGCACCCGTTGGTGCGCGAGGCGGTGGTGGTGGCGCAACAGGATGGCGCCGGCGACAAGCATCTTGTGGCCTATGTGGTTGCGGCGGCGGAGCATGCGGCCGAAGCTGCGGAAGTTGATCTTGCCGGCACCTTGCGGGCGCATGTCAGTGTGCGCTTGCCGGAGCACATGGTGCCGGCTGCGTTTGTGCGGCTCGCGGTGCTGCCCGTGACGCCGAACGGCAAGCTGGATCGCAAGGCGCTGCCGGCGCCGGAAGATGATGCGTATGCGCGTCGGACGTACGAGCCGCCGCGGGGCGAGATCGAGACGGCGCTGGCCGAGATCTGGGCCGAGCTTCTGGGGCTCGAGCGGGTCGGGCGCCACGACCACTTCTTCGAACTGGGCGGCCACTCGCTGCTGGCGGTACGGTTGCTGAGCCGGCTGTCGCAGGCTGTGGGTGTAGCGCTGCCGCTGACGATGCTGTTTGGCAAACCAGTGCTGGCCGATCTGGCGGAGAGCATTGCCGAGGTGTTGGGTCGGACCGGTCCACAAGACCTGCCGGCCGTAGCGGCTGTGTCTCGCGAAGCGCCCCTTGTGCTGTCGTTTGCGCAACAGCGGCTGTGGTTTTTGGCGCAGCTGGATGCGGGCAGCACGACCTATCACATTCCGCTAGCGTGGCGGCTACGCGGCGTGCTCGACCGCACCGCCTGGCAGCGCAGCCTTGACCGTTTGTTGGCACGTCATGAGGCGCTGCGGAGCATCTTTGTCACCTCGGAGGGCAAGCCCTGGGTTGAGGTGCTGCCGCCGGAGGCGCCGCTGCCGGTGCTGGAGCATGATCTGCGGGACAGGCCAGACGCAGAGGCCGCGTTGTCGGAGCTGTGCAAGGAGGAGGCGCGCACGGCGTTCGATCTGGTGCGCGGCCCGCTGATCCGCGGTCGGTTGATCCGCACCTCCGATGAGGAGCATGTGTTCCTGCTGACGCAGCATCATATTATCTCGGACGGCTGGTCGCTGGGCGTCTTGGTGCGTGAACTCAATCAGCTGTACCGGGCGTTCGTGGCCGGAGAAGACGATCCGCTGCCGCCGCTTGCGATCCAGTATCCGGACTATGCTGCCTGGCAGCGGCGGTGGCTGTCGGGGGAGCGGCTGCAGAGCCAGGCGCAGTATTGGCGCAACACCCTGGCTGGCGCGCCGGCCCGTCTTGCCTTGCCAACGGACCGGCCGCGGCCGGCCCAGCAGTCGTTTGCCGGGGCCCGTGTGCCTGTCATCATCGATGCGGATCTGACACGAGATTTAAAGCGGCTGAGCCGGCAGCGTGGCACGACGTTGTTCATGACGGTGTTGGCGGCGTGGGCCGCGGTGCTGTCGCGCCTGTCGGGGCAGGACGATCTTGTGATTGGGGTGCCGAGCGCCAATCGAGTCCGGTGCGAGATCGAAGAGTTGATCGGCTTCTTCGTGAACACCCTGGCGCTTCGGCTTGACCTGTCTGGCGCGCCGAGCGTGGCGGAGCTGTTGGAACGGACGCGGCGTGTGGCCTTGGGAGCGCAGGAGCATCAGGACCTGCCGTTTGAGCAGGTGGTGGATATCGTGCAGCCGCCGCGGCATCTTGATCACACGCCGTTGTTCCAGGTGATGCTGGCTTGGGAGAATAACGCCACTCAGTCCTTCGATCTTCCCGGGCTGATGGTGCAGGCGGCGGCGGATGGGTACGATCAGGTCAAGTTTGATCTGGAGCTGAACCTGGGTGAGCATGGCGAGGTCATCGCCGGAACGCTGGGCTATGCTACGGCGCTATTCGATCAAGTGACCATTGAGCGGCAGCGTGGTTATCTGCTGGCGCTGCTGCGGGCGATGGCTGCCGATGCGCAACAAGCGGTGGGGCGGATTGATCTGCTGTCGACTGCTGAGCGCGCGTATCTGTTGGAGGAGCTGAACCGGACGGCGGCGCCGTATCCTGAGCAGCAGTGCATCCATGAGCTGTTCGAGGAGCAGGTGCGCAAGGCGCCGGAGGCGGTGGCGGTGGTCTTCGAGGACGAGCGCCTGAGCTACGGCGAGCTCAATGCGCGGGCCAACCGGCTGGCGCATCACCTGATCGGGCTCGGGGTCAGGCCGGACCAGCCGGTGGCGATCTGCCTGGAACGCAGCCCGGCGATGGTGGTGGGGCTGTTGGCGATCCTCAAGGCGGGTGGCGCCTACCTGCCGCTGGATCCGGCCTATCCGTCGGCGCGGCTGCGCCAGGTGCTCGACGATGCCGCGCCGCAGCTGCTGCTGGCCGATGCGGCGGGACGATCGGCGCTTGGCTGCGATGCGCTGGGGGATGTGACGGTGGTCGATCTCGAGACGGCGACACCGGCCTGGGCCGAGCTGCCGGCCTCGAACCCCGACCCGCGTGCCCTCGGCCTGAGCTCACGCCATCTCGCCTATGTGATCTACACCTCAGGCTCAACAGGCACCCCAAAGGGCGTCATGGTCGAGCATCGGGGATTGGTCAATCTGGGGTTGGCTCAGATCGTGCTTTTTGGCGTTTGTTCGAACAGCCGAGTGGTGCAGTTCGCCTCCTTTAGTTTTGATGCCAGTGCGTGGGAAATTGTCATGGCATTTGGCTCAGGAGCCGCATTGCATTTGCTTGCGGATGAGCTCCGTCAATCGACTAAAGAGCTATCGGATTATCTGCGAAACGAAGCCATCACGCATGCGACGTTGCCTCCAGCATTGCTTCAGGGAAGCCAGAATCTGGAATATTTGGCGCCGCAACTTCTCATTCTTGCTGGAGAGCTCCCGAGGGCCGAACTTATCCGAGGCCTGCCTGCAGCATCTATTGTGAACGCCTATGGACCTACCGAAGCAACAGTCTGCGCGACGACCTGGAGTTGCCCGGATGATTTTGATGGCGCAGCTGTCCCGATCGGCCGTCCGATTGCCAACACGCGAGTGTATCTGCTGGACGGTCATGGTGCGCCGGTTCCGTTTGGGGCGGTGGGGGAGCTTTACATTGGCGGGGCGGGAGTTGCGCGGGGCTATCTGAACCGGCCCGCGCTGACGGCGGAGCGGTTCATCGCCAGCCCCTTTGTGGAGGGCGACCGGCTGTACCGGACCGGGGATCTTGCGCGGTACTTGCCGGACGGCAATCTGGAGTTCCTGGGCCGCAACGACGAGCAGGTGAAGATCCGCGGCTTCCGGATCGAGCCCGGGGAGATTGCGGCGCGGCTTTGCGAGCACCCGTTGGTGCGCGAGGCGGTGGTGGTGGCGCAACAGGATGGCGCCGGCGACAAGCATCTTGTGGCCTATCTGGTGTGCGCGCCCGAGGCCGGCTCGGACGAGGAAGATGGAAGCACGTTGGCCGGCGCCTTGCGCGCGCATGTGAGTGCGCGGCTGCCGGACTACATGGTGCCCTCGGCGTTCGTGCGGCTATCGGGGCTGCCCGTGACGCCGAACGGCAAGCTGGATCGCAAGGCGCTGCCGGCGCCGGAAGATGATGCGTATGCGCGTCGGACGTACGAGCCGCCGCGGGGCGAGATCGAGACGGCGCTGGCCGAGATCTGGGCCGAGCTTCTGGGGCTCGAGCGGGTCGGGCGCCACGACCACTTCTTCGAACTGGGCGGCCACTCGCTGCTGGCGGTACAACTGATGGAGCGTCTGCGGCGGCTGTCGCTGGGGGTGGAGGTGCGCACCCTGTTCGCCAGGCCGGTGCTGGCCGATCTGGCCGCAAGCCTTGGGTGTCATCACGAGGTGGCGGTCCCGGCCAACCTGATCACGGCAGAGAGCAGCTCGATTACGCCGCAGATGCTGCCACTGATCGAGTTGGCGCAGGAAGAGATCGACCGGATCGTCGCCACGGTGCCCGGTGGCATCGGCAACATCCAGGACATTTATGCGTTGTCGCCGCTGCAGGACGGCATCCTGTTCCATCATCTGTTGGCGACGAAGGGCGATCCGTATCTGCTGGTCTCGCAGATGGCGTTTGCCGAGCGTGGGCTGCTGGATCGCTATCTCGCCGCGGTTCAGCGGCTGGTGGATCGGCACGACATTCTGCGTACGTCGTATGTCTGGGAGGGCCTGTCGCGCCCGGCCCAGGTGGTGTGGCGGAAGGCGCCGCTGGATGTGACCGAGGTTGAGCTGGGCTCTGGCGGTCCTGGCCACGCGCAGCTCAGGAGACGGTTTGATCCGCGCCGGCACCGCATCGATCTTGGCCGGGCGCCGCTGTTGCGGTTTGTGATTGCGCGCGAGCCCGACAGCGCGCGCTGGCTGCTTTTGGAGCTGCAGCATCATCTGATCGGGGATCATACCACGTTGGAGGTGATGCATGCCGAGGTCCGGGCTGTGCTGGAGGGACGTGAGCGTGAGCTGGCAGTCCCGCAGCCGTTCCGCAACCTGGTGGCGCAGGCGCATCTCGGCGGTGACGCCAAAGCGCATGAAGAGTTCTTTCGGACGATGCTGGCGGACATCGATGAGCCGACCACGCCGTTCGGCTTAAGCGAGGTGCGCGGCGACGGCGGCGGGGTTAATGAAGCGCATCAGATGCTGCCGCAGGCGCTGCACACGCGGCTGCGCAGCCAGGCGCGGCGGCTTGGGGTGAGCCTGGCGAGCCTATGCCATCTGGCCTGGGGGCAGGTGGTGGCGCGCAGCAGCGGCCGCGAGCAGGTGGTGTTCGGCACGTTGCTGTTCGGCCGCATGCATGGGGGCGTTGGTAGCGACCGTACCATGGGCCTGTTCATCAACACCCTGCCGCTGCGGCTTGATCTTGATGGGACCGGGGTCGAGGCGAGCGTGCGGACCACGCACGCCCGGCTGGCCGAGCTCTTGGCGCACGAGCATGCCTCGCTGGCGCTGGCGCAACGCTGCAGCGGCGTTGCGGCGCCGGCGCCGCTGTTCAGCGCGCTGTTGAACTACCGCCACAACACGCCGGCGGCAATCTCCGGCGCCGGACCGGATGATGAGCTGTCCGGCGTGGAATGGCTGGGCGGGGAGGAACGCACCAACTATCCGCTGACCTTGGCGGTGGAGGATTTTGGCGAGGCGCTCGGGCTGACGGCGCAGGTGGTGGAGGGCATCTCTGCGGAGCGGGTCTGCGGCTACATGCAGCGGGCGCTCGAGCAACTGGCCGAGGCGCTGGCGCATGCGCCGAACACGCCGGTCCGCGAACTGGATATCCTGCCACCTGCTGAGCGCGCGTATCTGTTGGAGGAGCTGAACCGGACGGCGGCGCCGTATCCTGAGCAGCAGTGCATCCATGAGCTGTTCGAGGAGCAGGTGCGCAAGGCGCCGGAGGCGGTGGCGGTGGTCTTCGAGGACGAGCGCCTGAGCTACGGCGAGCTCAATGCGCGGGCCAACCGGCTGGCGCATCACCTGATCGGGCTCGGGGTCAGGCCGGACCAGCCGGTGGCGATCTGCCTGGAACGCAGCCCGGCGATGGTGGTGGGGCTGTTGGCGATCCTCAAGGCGGGTGGCGCCTACCTGCCGCTGGATCCGGCCTATCCGTCGGCGCGGCTGCGCCAGGTGCTCGACGATGCCGCGCCGCAGCTGCTGCTGGCCGATGCGGCGGGACGATCGGCGCTTGGCTGCGATGCGCTGGGGGATGTGACGGTGGTCGATCTCGAGACGGCGACACCGGCCTGGGCCGAGCTGCCGGCCTCGAACCCCGACCCGCGTGCCCTCGGCCTGAGCTCACGCCATCTCGCCTATGTGATCTACACCTCAGGCTCAACAGGCACCCCAAAGGGCGTCATGGTCGAGCATCGGGGATTGGTCAATCTTGTAGCATGGCATGTGCAAACGTTTTGTCCGCAACCAGAAACCAGCTGTGCACTCACAGCTGGAATGGCATTCGATGCCAGCACTTGGGAGCTATGGTCTGCGTTGTACAACCGCAGCACATTGCTGCTCCCGCCCAGAGCACCGGCCGGAGATTCTCTACTTCTGCTGAAGTGGTGGCGTGATCAATCGCTGGGAGTTGGCTTTTTGATCACGCCGCTGGCCACGATCGTGTTGGAAGATAAGCTGGTAAATTCCACATTGAAGTACTTGCTTATTGGCGGTGATCGTCTCCAACGTGTGCCTGCGCCTCTACCAGCGGGTCTAAAGCTAATAAACAACTATGGGCCTACGGAAGCTACGGTCGTAGCGACCTCGGGACGGCTCTTCGTCGAAGACGTAGTGCCGCATATCGGCCGTCCGATTGCCAACACGCGAGTGTATCTGCTGGACGGTCATGGTGCGCCGGTTCCGTTTGGGGCGGTGGGGGAGCTTTACATTGGCGGGGCGGGGGTTGCGCGGGGCTATCTGAACCGGCCCGCGCTGACGGCGGAGCGGTTCATCGCCAGCCCCTTTGTGGAGGGCGACCGGCTGTACCGGACCGGGGATCTTGCGCGGTACTTGCCGGACGGCAATCTGGAGTTCCTGGGCCGCAACGACGAGCAGGTGAAGATCCGCGGCTTCCGGATCGAGCCCGGGGAGATTGCGGCGCGGCTTTGCGAGCACCCGTTGGTGCGCGAGGCGGTGGTGGTGGCGCAACAGGATGGCGCCGGCGACAAGCATCTTGTGGCCTATCTGGTGTGCGCGCCCGAGGCCGGCTCGGACGAGGAAGATGGAAGCACGTTGGCCGGCGCCTTGCGCGCGCATGTGAGTGCGCGGCTGCCGGACTACATGGTGCCCTCGGCGTTCGTGCGGCTATCGGGGCTGCCCGTGACGCCGAACGGCAAGCTGGATCGCAAGGCGCTGCCGGCGCCGGAAGATGATGCGTATGCGCGTCGGACGTACGAGCCGCCGCGGGGCGAGATCGAGACGGCGCTGGCCGAGATCTGGGCCGAGCTTCTGGGGCTCGAGCGGGTCGGGCGCCACGACCACTTCTTCGAACTGGGCGGCCACTCGCTGCTGGCGGTACAACTGATGGAGCGTCTGCGGCGGCTGTCGCTGGGGGTGGAGGTGCGCACCCTGTTCGCCAGGCCGGTGCTGGCCGATCTGGCCGCAAGCCTTGGGTGTCATCACGAGGTGGCGGTCCCGGCCAACCTGATCACGGCAGAGAGCAGCTCGATTACGCCGCAGATGCTGCCACTGATCGAGTTGGCGCAGGAAGAGATCGACCGGATCGTCGCCACGGTGCCCGGTGGCATCGGCAACATCCAGGACATTTATGCGTTGTCGCCGCTGCAGGACGGCATCCTGTTCCATCATCTGTTGGCGACGAAGGGCGATCCGTATCTGCTGGTCTCGCAGATGGCGTTTGCCGAGCGTGGGCTGCTGGATCGCTATCTCGCCGCGGTTCAGCGGCTGGTGGATCGGCACGACATTCTGCGTACGTCGTATGTCTGGGAGGGCCTGTCGCGCCCGGCCCAGGTGGTGTGGCGGAAGGCGCCGCTGGATGTGACCGAGGTTGAGCTGGGCTCTGGCGGTCCTGGCCACGCGCAGCTCAGGAGACGGTTTGATCCGCGCCGGCACCGCATCGATCTTGGCCGGGCGCCGCTGTTGCGGTTTGTGATTGCGCGCGAGCCCGACAGCGCGCGCTGGCTGCTTTTGGAGCTGCAGCATCATCTGATCGGGGATCATACCACGTTGGAGGTGATGCATGCCGAGGTCCGGGCTGTGCTGGAGGGACGTGAGCGTGAGCTGGCAGTCCCGCAGCCGTTCCGCAACCTGGTGGCGCAGGCGCATCTCGGCGGTGACGCCAAAGCGCATGAAGAGTTCTTTCGGACGATGCTGGCGGACATCGATGAGCCGACCACGCCGTTCGGCTTAAGCGAGGTGCGCGGCGACGGCGGCGGGGTTAATGAAGCGCATCGGATGCTGCCGCAGGCGCTGCACACGCGGCTGCGCAGCCAGGCGCGGCGGCTTGGGGTGAGCCTGGCGAGCCTATGCCATCTGGCCTGGGGGCAGGTGGTGGCGCGCAGCAGCGGCCGCGAGCAGGTGGTGTTCGGCACGTTGCTGTTCGGCCGCATGCATGGGGGCGTTGGTAGCGACCGTACCATGGGCCTGTTCATCAACACCCTGCCGCTGCGGCTTGATCTTGATGGGACCGGGGTCGAGGCGAGCGTGCGGACCACGCACGCCCGGCTGGCCGAGCTCTTGGCGCACGAGCATGCCTCGCTGGCGCTGGCGCAACGCTGCAGCGGCGTTGCGGCGCCGGCGCCGCTGTTCAGCGCGCTGTTGAACTACCGCCACAACACGCCGGCGGCAATCTCCGGCGCCGGACCGGATGATGAGCTGTCCGGCGTGGAATGGCTGGGCGGGGAGGAACGCACCAACTATCCGCTGACCTTGGCGGTGGAGGATTTTGGCGAGGCGCTCGGGCTGACGGCGCAGGTGGTGGAGGGCATCTCTGCGGAGCGGGTCTGCGGCTACATGCAGCGGGCGCTCGAGCAACTGGCCGAGGCGCTGGCGCATGCGCCGAACACGCCGGTCCGCGAACTGGATATCCTGCCACCTGCTGAGCGCGCGTATCTGTTGGAGGAGCTGAACCGGACGGCGGCGCCGTATCCTGAGCAGCAGTGCATCCATGAGCTGTTCGAGGAGCAGGTGCGCAAGGCGCCGGAGGCGGTGGCGGTGGTCTTCGAGGACGAGCGCCTGAGCTACGGCGAGCTCAATGCGCGGGCCAACCGGCTGGCGCATCACCTGATCGGGCTCGGGGTCAGGCCGGACCAGCCGGTGGCGATCTGCCTGGAACGCAGCCCGGCGATGGGTGGTGGGGCTGTTGGCGATCCTCAAGGCGGGTGGCGCCTACCTGCCGCTGGATCCGGCCTATCCGTCGGCGCGGCTGCGCCAGGTGCTCGACGATGCCGCGCCGCAGCTGCTGCTGGCCGATGCGGCGGGACGATCGGCGCTTGGCTGCGATGCGCTGGGGGATGTGACGGTGGTCGATCTCGAGACGGCGACACCGGCCTGGGCCGAGCTGCCGGCCTCGAACCCCGACCCGCGTGCCCTCGGCCTGAGCTCACGCCATCTCGCCTATGTGATCTACACCTCAGGCTCAACAGGCACCCCAAAGGGCGTCGAAATGTCTCACTGCTCGCTTTTGAATTTGCTCTCGTGCTCGCCGGAAAGTGGTTCGCCAAAACGACGCACCCTTCAGTTTACAACCCTGAACTTCGACGTGGCGTTGCAGGAATTGTTCAGTTGCTGGAGAGACGGTGGCGTGCTCGCGCTCGTGCGGGAAGAGACCCGTGCGGACGTCTCCGCCTTACTGGAGCTTGTGCGGGGTGAGGAAATCGAGCGGCTTTTCCTTCCATTTGTCGCGCTTGACCATTTTGCGGAAGTCTGGGCCTCGCAGCGAGTGCTGTTCCCCTCCTTAAGCGAGATCTATACGGCGGGTGAGCAATTGCGGGCCACCCCAGTGCTCAGGTCGTTGTTTGAAGCACACCCAAGCGCGAGGTTGATGAATCAGTATGGGCCGGCAGAAACCCACGTAGTCACGGAACACCGTCTTCCTGCTGACCCATCATGCTGGCCGCAATTGCCTCCGATCGGCCGTCCGATTGCGAACACGCGAGTGTATCTGCTGGACGGTCATGATGCGCCGGTTCCGTTTGGGGCGGTGGGGGAGCTTTACATTGGCGGGGCGGGGGTTGCGCGGGGCTATCTGAACCGGCCCGCGCTGACGGCGGAGCGGTTCATCGCCAGCCCCTTTGTGGAGGGCGACCGGCTGTACCGGACCGGGGATCTTGCGCGGTACTTGCCGGACGGCAATCTGGAGTTCCTGGGCCGCAACGACGAGCAGGTGAAGATCCGCGGCTTCCGGATCGAGCCCGGGGAGATTGCGGCGCGGCTTTGCGAGCACCCGTTGGTGCGCGAGGCGGTGGTGGTGGCGCAACAGGATGGCGCCGGCGACAAGCATCTTGTGGCCTATGTGGTTGCGGCGGCGGAGCATGCGGCCGAAGCTGCGGAAGTTGATCTTGCCGGCACCTTGCGGGCGCATGTCAGTGTGCGCTTGCCGGAGCACATGGTGCCGGCTGCGTTTGTGCGGCTCGCGGTGCTGCCCGTGACGCCGAACGGCAAGCTGGATCGCAAGGCGCTGCCGGCGCCGGAAGATGATGCGTATGCGCGTCGGACGTACGAGCCGCCGCGGGGCGAGATCGAGACGGCGCTGGCCGAGATCTGGGCCGAGCTTCTGGGGCTCGAGCGGGTCGGGCGCCACGACCACTTCTTCGAACTGGGCGGCCACTCGCTGCTGGCGGTACGGTTGCTGAGCCGGCTGTCGCAGGCTGTGGGTGTAGCGCTGCCGCTGACGATGCTGTTTGGCAAACCAGTGCTGGCCGATCTGGCGGAGAGCATTGCCGAGGTGTTGGGTCGGACCGGTCCACAAGACCTGCCGGCCGTAGCGGCTGTGTCTCGCGAAGCGCCCCTTGTGCTGTCGTTTGCGCAACAGCGGCTGTGGTTTTTGGCGCAGCTGGATGCGGGCAGCACGACCTATCACATTCCGCTAGCGTGGCGGCTACGCGGCGTGCTCGACCGCACCGCCTGGCAGCGCAGCCTTGACCGTTTGTTGGCACGTCATGAGGCGCTGCGGAGCATCTTTGTCACCTCGGAGGGCAAGCCCTGGGTTGAGGTGCTGCCGCCGGAGGCGCCGCTGCCGGTGCTGGAGCATGATCTGCGGGACAGGCCAGACGCAGAGGCCGCGTTGTCGGAGCTGTGCAAGGAGGAGGCGCGCACGGCGTTCGATCTGGTGCGCGGCCCGCTGATCCGCGGTCGGTTGATCCGCACCTCCGATGAGGAGCATGTGTTCCTGCTGACGCAGCATCATATTATCTCGGACGGCTGGTCGCTGGGCGTCTTGGTGCGTGAACTCAATCAGCTGTACCGGGCGTTCGTGGCCGGAGAAGACGATCCGCTGCCGCCGCTTGCGATCCAGTATCCGGACTATGCTGCCTGGCAGCGGCGGTGGCTGTCGGGGGAGCGGCTGCAGAGCCAGGCGCAGTATTGGCGCAACACCCTGGCTGGCGCGCCGGCCCGTCTTGCCTTGCCAACGGACCGGCCGCGGCCGGCCCAGCAGTCGTTTGCCGGGGCCCGTGTGCCTGTCATCATCGATGCGGATCTGACACGAGATTTAAAGCGGCTGAGCCGGCAGCGTGGCACGACGTTGTTCATGACGGTGTTGGCGGCGTGGGCCGCGGTGCTGTCGCGCCTGTCGGGGCAGGACGATCTTGTGATTGGGGTGCCGAGCGCCAATCGAGTCCGGTGCGAGATCGAAGAGTTGATCGGCTTCTTCGTGAACACCCTGGCGCTTCGGCTTGACCTGTCTGGCGCGCCGAGCGTGGCGGAGCTGTTGGAACGGACGCGGCGTGTGGCCTTGGGAGCGCAGGAGCATCAGGACCTGCCGTTTGAGCAGGTGGTGGATATCGTGCAGCCGCCGCGGCATCTTGATCACACGCCGTTGTTCCAGGTGATGCTGGCTTGGGAGAATAACGCCACTCAGTCCTTCGATCTTCCCGGGCTGATGGTGCAGGCGGCGGCGGATGGGTACGATCAGGTCAAGTTTGATCTGGAGCTGAACCTGGGTGAGCATGGCGAGGTCATCGCCGGAACGCTGGGCTATGCTACGGCGCTATTCGATCAAGTGACCATTGAGCGGCAGCGTGGTTATCTGCTGGCGCTGCTGCGGGCGATGGCTGCCGATGCGCAACAAGCGGTGGGGCGGATTGATCTGCTGTCGACTGCTGAGCGCGCGTATCTGTTGGAGGAGCTGAACCGGACGGCGGCGCCGTATCCTGAGCAGCAGTGCATCCATGAGCTGTTCGAGGAGCAGGTGCGCAAGGCGCCGGAGGCGGTGGCGGTGGTCTTCGAGGACGAGCGCCTGAGCTACGGCGAGCTCAATGCGCGGGCCAACCGGCTGGCGCATCACCTGATCGGGCTCGGGGTCAGGCCGGACCAGCCGGTGGCGATCTGCCTGGAACGCAGCCCGGCGATGGTGGTGGGGCTGTTGGCGATCCTCAAGGCGGGTGGCGCCTACCTGCCGCTGGATCCGGCCTATCCGTCGGCGCGGCTGCGCCAGGTGCTCGACGATGCCGCGCCGCAGCTGCTGCTGGCCGATGCGGCGGGACGATCGGCGCTTGGCTGCGATGCGCTGGGGGATGTGACGGTGGTCGATCTCGAGACGGCGACACCGGCCTGGGCCGAGCTGCCGGCCTCGAACCCCGACCCGCGTGCCCTCGGCCTGAGCTCACGCCATCTCGCCTATGTGATCTACACCTCAGGCTCAACAGGCACCCCAAAGGGCGTCATGGTCGAGCATCGGGGATTGGTCAATCTTGTAGCATGGCATGTGCAAACGTTTTGTCCGCAACCAGAAACCAGCTGTGCACTCACAGCTGGAATGGCATTCGATGCCAGCACTTGGGAGCTATGGTCTGCGTTGTACAACCGCAGCACATTGCTGCTCCCGCCCAGAGCACCGGCCGGAGATTCTCTACTTCTGCTGAAGTGGTGGCGTGATCAATCGCTGGGAGTTGGCTTTTTGATCACGCCGCTGGCCACGATCGTGTTGGAAGATAAGCTGGTAAATTCCACATTGAAGTACTTGCTTATTGGCGGTGATCGTCTCCAACGTGTGCCTGCGCCTCTACCAGCGGGTCTAAAGCTAATAAACAACTATGGGCCTACGGAAGCTACGGTCGTAGCGACCTCGGGACGGCTCTTCGTCGAAGACGTAGTGCCGCATATCGGCCGTCCGATTGCCAACACGCGAGTGTATCTGCTGGACGGTCATGGTGCGCCGGTTCCGTTTGGGGCGGTGGGGGAGCTTTACATTGGCGGGGCGGGGGTTGCGCGGGGCTATCTGAACCGGCCCGCGCTGACGGCGGAGCGGTTCATCGCCAGCCCCTTTGTGGAGGGCGACCGGCTGTACCGGACCGGGGATCTTGCGCGGTACTTGCCGGACGGCAATCTGGAGTTCCTGGGCCGCAACGACGAGCAGGTGAAGATCCGCGGCTTCCGGATCGAGCCCGGGGAGATTGCGGCGCGGCTTTGCGAGCACCCGTTGGTGCGCGAGGCGGTGGTGGTGGCGCAACAGGATGGCGCCGGCGACAAGCATCTTGTGGCCTATCTGGTGTGCGCGCCCGAGGCCGGCTCGGACGAGGAAGATGGAAGCACGTTGGCCGGCGCCTTGCGCGCGCATGTGAGTGCGCGGCTGCCGGACTACATGGTGCCCTCGGCGTTCGTGCGGCTATCGGGGCTGCCGCTGACGGTGAACGGCAAGCTGGATCGCAAGGCGCTGCCGGCGCCGGAAGATGATGCGTATGCGCGTCGGACGTACGAGCCGCCGCGGGGCGAGATCGAGACGGCGCTGGCCGAGATCTGGGCCGAGCTTCTGGGGCTCGAGCGGGTCGGGCGCCACGACAATTTCTTCGAACTCGGCGGACACTCGCTGCTGGCGGTGCAGTTGCTCAGTCGCGCAGTCGATCTCGGGATCAAGTTCAGCGCCGCCGACCTCTTTCAAGCCCCCGCTCTAAAGGAACTTGCATCGAACGTTCATTTGGAATCTCAGCCCAGCAGGTCGGGACTGATTTGTGTTCGAGAAACCGGATCGCAGCCGCCGCTGTTCTTTGTTCCCACAGGTTTGGGCGATTGCTCCTATATCGCCAGTTTGGCGCAAGAAATGGATGTCGACTGTCCTGTCTACGGTTTGCCATGGCCGCAATTCAGTGCAGCTCAATTTCCAACTGTTCAAGAGATCGCCTCGCAAGCTAGGATGGCGATTCGCGAGATCCAGCCGCGAGGTCCATATCGGTTCTCTGGATACTCATCAGGAGGAATCTTGGCTTATGCAATTGCGCAGCAGCTACTAAAGCTCAACGAAGCTGTTTCCTTCATCGGCCTAATTGACGTTGTTTTATTTGCAAATGCATCAAGGACATCACCCACCCACATGATACAAGAAGTACTGCTGGAATCTCTCGAATTAGATGACGAGAAGTTCGAAATCCTCGACCGCTTCGCTGGACAAAATTCAATTTCCCGACTGCTTGAAAAGGCTCAGAGAATTGGGGCGATCCCTCTGGATCGTGATCTCCGCAATGACATTCTGACGTATGAAAGGGCCACGCAGTTCCAACGGGCGCTGGCCTTGTATCAAGTTCCGTCCCTTCCGGTTGAGATACACCAATTCTACGCGAACCGACCTCTTAGCCGTCGGACACGTTCTCGAAAAACTTCGCTAGGTCCAGAAGCAAGTTCGCCTTTGCGGGGTTGGGACCGGATTTTGAGTGCGGAGACCATTCATGCCGTGCCAATTCCAGGCGACCATGTGACTATGATGAGTGTCCCGGAAAACCGCCAAGTTCTGGCTCGACGCCTATCAACGACCTTAAACAGCTCATCGATGCCAGATCGTGTCCCTGAGCATGGTGTAACTGGCGGTGGGACATCGCGTTCGCCGGCGAGGGCCGGACTGGTCAGCTGGCGGTCGCCGGAAGGCTGACGCTTGGATGCTGACGCGGGCGCCTCGTGAGCTGCGCGACGCATTCGACCAAAAAGAGCTCGAGGAACCACTCAAAGTCGTCACGGCAGCTGCAGAGGATATGGGCGTACCCGTTTGAGCGGCCGTACAGGCGTTGATTGATGCTGACCTGCCCCCGAACTTTCATCCAGCGGCAATTAGAGTCTCGACTTATTTTACGCCACGAGGCGCGGGTGGAGCAACATGCGATCGGCGGAGCTGGTCGGGGTTGCGCAGCCGGTCGCATGTTGCGGTGAGGTTGGCGGCGTAGGCCGCCGGGGTGAGGTAGCCCAGCGCCGAATGCGGTCGCTGGCGGTTGTAATCGTCGGCCCATTCGGCGATGCGGTTGCGGGCGTGATCGAGGCCGCGGAACAGGGTTTCATTGAGAAGCTCGTCGCGCATCCGGCCGTTGAAGCTTTCGCAGAACCCATTCTGCATCGGTAATGAAGTGCCAATCGATGGTGTGCTGCTCCGCCCAGGCCAGCATGGCGTTCGAGGTAAACTGTAAGCGACGTTCGCGTCCCATTCGCAAAGGTTTGGCGTGGGGATTGCAGTCTGTTGATCAACGTGTTTGCAAATCGTTGGCGGTGGGTATGGAGGCGGCAACGACGGAGTATTACGAGGTGCCGCCGAACGACCAGGGCAGGAGTTCGTCGATCCGGGACTGCGGGTGACCGGTTGCGATCGCTTTGAGCGTCGCTTTCATCCAGACGTAGGGCTCCACGCTGTTGATTTTGCAGGTGGCGATGAGCGAAGCTATGCGCGCCCATGAACGACCACCTTCGTCGTGACCAGCAAATAGACTATTTTTACGCGTCAGAGTCAGATGGGGTATTCGGCCTGTTGCTGAGCCCCGCGTTAGCAGGGTGCTGCGCTTCAGGTTGATGATAAACGTGGTCTGTTTTCGAACAGCCACAAGCATCAGACGGAGAAGAGAGCTGGCCCCGCAAATTCGGACAGTAGCTTGAGTGGATTTTCTGCCTGACAGCGGCGAGGATTCTTGCTGCGAATCAGGAGCGAAGATGACGAAGAAGAGCCGCCGGACGCATTCTCCGGCATTCAAGGCGAAGGTTGCTTTGGCTGCGGTCAAAGGCGACAAGACACTGGCGGAGCTGGCGCAACTGTTTGATGTTCATCCGAACCAGATCACGATCTGGAAAAACCAGCTCCTGGAAGGCGCCGCCGGCGTGTTTGGGCATGACAAGACATCGGCCGAGACGCCGGTCGATTTGAAGGCGTTACATGCCAAGATCGGCGAGCTGGCGTTGGAAAACGATTTTTTGTCCGGCGCGATCACCAAGGCGGGCCTGCTGAGCGCAAAGCGATGATCGACCGCGATCATGATCTTTCTATCGTGCGCCAGGCGAAGGTCCTGAAGCTGGCTCGCAGCACGGTCTACTATGAACCTCGGCCAGTTTCGGCCGAGGACCTTGCCTTGATGCGTCGGCTCGATGAGCTGCATCTCGATTATCCCTTCGCGGGAGCGCGTATGCTGCGATCGTTGCTGCGGCGGGAGGGCGTATACGCCGGTCGCCGCCACATCGCGACGCTGATGAAGCGCATGGGGATCGAGGCGGTCTATCGTCGCCCGAACACGAGCAAGCCGGCTCCGGGTCACAAGATCTACCCGTACCTGTTGCGCGGATTGAAGATCGAGCGGCCCGACCATGCGTGGGCAATGGACATCACCTACATTCCGATGCGGCGTGGCTTCGTCTATCTCGCGGCGGTCGTCGATGTGTTCAGCCGACGGGTCCTGGCCCATCGCGTCTCGATCACAATGGAGGCGGCCTTCTGCGTCGAAGCGGTCCAGGAGGCGTTGGCGAAGCACGGCAGGCCCGAGATTTTCAACACGGATCAGGGCAGCCAGTTCACCAGCCTCGAGTTCACCGATGTGCTGCTGGACGCGAAGATCGCCATCAGCATGGACGGCAAGGGCGCCTGGCGCGACAACGTGTTTGTCGAGCGGCTCTGGCGCACGGTCAAATACGAAGAAGTATATCTCCGTCCTCCGTGAAGAACGCGGACGAGCGCTGATTTAAGCGATCTTTTGAGCCGGGACAGTTTCGGCGAAGGCCCGGATGATGGCCCGCAAGAGTTCTGCGAGCCATCGCAGGAGCAGGCCGAAGTTGTAGCCGGCCGCGGCGAGGACGGCGTTGATACGGTCGCCGACGCGGCCTTTGAGATAGTTGCGGTCCATGCGGTGCTCGGCCTTGACGTGACCGATGACGGGTTCGACAGCCGCGCGACGCTTCATCTCGCGCCGGATGGAAGCCGTGACGCGGCGAACCTGACCCGAGATCCAGACCCTGAACCGGTGCGGGTAGTTGTGGCCGCGGTACCCTTTGTCGACATGGATACGGCGAGCCTCCACCCCGGTGAGCTTCTCCATGTCGGCGACCACGGGGCCGAGCGTGTGGCCGTCGAAGGGATTGCCGTGCAGCGCCTTGGCATGGAGCACGAACTGTCCGCCCTTCGGGGACGTCACGGGGGTGGCGATACTGACCTTGCAGCCGAACTCGTAAGGCGCGCGGGCTTTGCCCTTGCCGATGCACTCGACCTCCGGCGCATGCAACGCATAGATCTTCGGGCCGCGCTGATGCTGATCCTGGCTGCGCACCCGCTGCGCCAGATCGAGCAGCGGGCCGAAGCGCGCTTCCAGCGCCGCATCGCCATCAATCTTGCGGCGGACGTCGCGGATGATCCGGCCAAGCCGCGTCCGCAGGAACTTGAGTTGGCGCCGGGCGCGCTTGAACTGATGAGCGTGGGTATAGCGGCCGACCATGATGGCGGCGCGTTTGGCCAGGCGCAGATAGCTCTGGCGCAGCGGCACACGGTTGCGCTTGGCGAACCCGACGAGCTTGGTGATGGCCCGATGCGTCAGCCGCGCGTCGGTCGGATGCGCAACGGCCTTGGGCTGCACCGTGGTATCGACCACCACTCGCTCCAGGTCCTTGGGACCGATGGCGCCAGTCTTGTGTGCCACCGACAGACTTTCCTGGATCAGCGCGACGAGAGCCTCCTCGCCGAGCCGCTGGCGCCAGCGCGTCATCGACGATCGATCGAACGGCAGCCGGTGGCAGAAGCTCAACTCGCCGCAGAAGTATTGGTAATAAGGGTTCTCGATCCAGCGAGCGCACAGCACCTCATCCGAGAGATTGTGCATGTGCTTCAGGATGAACAGGCCGGCGACAAGCCGCGTCGGCAGTCCAGGCTGCCCCGGACCGGTTTGGCACACCGAACCAAAGCGGTCATCCAGAAAGTTCCAGTCGATCAGCGCCGCCAACCGCACCAGCGGGTGGCCCATGTCGATGATTTGATCGAGCGCCGGAAGCAACAGGTCCTTTTGGCGATCATCCCGCGGTTTGCTCATCGCCGTCCCCAATGCCGATGACCCGCCGTCAGGGAATCACGAATCGCTCGAAAGCAAAATCCCAAAACGCAAGAAACCGCGGCCCAACACCCGGCTTTCTTGCAAAATCGAATACTTTATCGAGACAACTTCTGCCTATGTCTCAGGCCGATCTGCATTCTTCACGGACGACTATCTCCGCGCCTACGACAGCGTGTCCGAGGCGCGAGCGTCAATTGCCAAGTATCTGGCCTTCTACAATCAGGGACGCCCTCACTCGAGCCTTGACGGGCGCACGCCCGACGAGGCTTACTTCGGCACGCAAGCTATGGTGATGGCCGCATGACCGTCGCCGACGGTTTTGTCGTCGCTCTGGTCGGGCTACGCCCTCCCGACGCAACGACAAAACCGTAAAGCCCCGCGTTCAGCATAACCCGGCAGGAATCCACTTAAATCCAGCGGGGCGCTGTCCAAACAACCGGGGCCAGCTCTCTCCTCATTCTCCAGGCGCCCCCAGATAATGGCGCAGACAAGTAACCGGGGCACCTACCAGAATCGGCCGGTCCCTCCTCCTCGATCAGTCTCTAAGCTGGTCCGACAGCTTGCCCAGATGGGAGACACCCGCATGCCCAAACGCGTGCGCATCCGTTGCATAAACAAGACTGACAGGCGAAACGCACACGAGAGAATCAAAAATGTCGGCGGGGTAAATTCAGACGGAACGCGATGGAAGCTATCCGTTAAGAAGACTATCCGAGATCTCGAAAGCCGCGAGTGGGAGTACTACGTCGAAGAATCAGGCGTCACTGTCGAGGTCATCGTCGTCACAGACGGCCGAAACAAGTACATCAAGACAACAGTGGATGGAATTCAACCGGACAATCTCCTTTCCCTCCCTGAGTGTCCGTGATGGGAATGTCCCGATCGGTGTTGAACTACGTCGGGCCGAGGTTGCCGGAATGCATGTTACGCGGCCCTCGAGACGTGGGCAACGGGCTTGATCGTCATGCGATCGTGGTGAGCGTGAAGGGCCGCACGCAGAACCGACAATTGCTTATGCGCCTTCAATCGTCGGAAGCCCTTTTGGCCTCGATCATGCCGGCCGCGACCCATCGCAACGCCATACCGGCATCCCGCCAGCGTTTGACGTTGCGCGTGACGCGGCGAATGGTGCCCATCATGTTCTCGGCGATGTTGGTGCGGGCGAGCGATCGACGAAGCTCCTTCGGCAGCGTCAACCGGACGACAGTCAGGATTTCGTCGAGGCCTTCGAGGATGCTGGCCGCTACGCCGGGCCATTGCTGGTCGAGTCGACGCGCGAGATTGCGGATCAATTTTTCAGCCTTGTCGGCGTCATCGAGCTCCCAGGCCTGGCGCAGCACCCGACGGGTGGCTGTGAATCAGCACCGAACCGAGCCCCTTGAGCTAACGCCGGCAATTCCTGGTGGCGGATAAAGGAATCTCCGTCGGGATGGGGCCCCGATCGGCGCCGATGGTGACCCCATCTCGACTGGCTTTGCTTAAGTACCTTCACAGCGTTACTGCCGATACCTGCAACGGCCTGCCCCCCGCGCCGATTCACAGCTTGGCCTCGGAAACGTCCATCCCGCCGAACCTGGCCTTCCATTTGTAGATGCTGGCGTCGCCGACGCCGTGCTTGCGGCACAGAGAGCTGGCCCCGCAAATTCGGACAGTAGCTTGAGTGGATTTTCTGCCTGACAGCGGCGAGGATTCTTGCTGCGAATCAGGAGCGAAGATGACGAAGAAGAGCCGCCGGACGCATTCTCCGGCATTCAAGGCCCCCGCGGGTCACTTCAAATTCCTCCGGGTGTGGTCAGTCAAATTCCTCCACCCGCGAGGCAGGACAAGGGACTGTTAGTTTGAGTTTGTTTCCCGGGCAAGAGCTTCAGCGGCTTCTTTGAGCCGATAGCTGCGTCCGTCGAACTCAAGCAGATGGCAATGATGCATAAGGCGATCGAGGATCGTCGTGCTCATAGTGTTGTCCCCAAGGTATGCCCCCCAATCCTGCACGACGCGATTGGAGGTGACGATGACGCTGCGGCGCAGTTTGTAACGCTGATGGATCAGGGTCTGCAGCAAAGTGCCGGCGTCGTCGGGGATGGCGCGTGCGAGGAATAGATCGTCCAGCACGAGGAGATCGCAGTCGATGATGGTTCGCAGCCGGACCTCGCGTTGTGCCGGAGAGTTCAGGGCGTAGCGGTGGAAGAAGTCGTCGGTCTCAAGATACTGGACCTTGTGGCTTTGCAGGATCGCCTGATAGGCAATCGCCTTGGCGATGTGCGACTTCCCGGTGCCAGGTTTGCCAACAAGCAGAGCGTTCTCGCCAGCGGCAATGAACGCCAGGGTGTGGAGCTGGAAGCAGGTCTGACGTGGCAGTTTGGGATTGAAGGACCAGTCGAACTCGGCGAGCGTCAGCTTTTCGTCGAGCCCGGATTGCTGGTATCGCCGCTCGATAAGACGGGACTGACGACGGTCCAGTTCATCCTGCAGGATAAGGGAGAAGGTCTCGAGGAAGGGCTGGTTGGCGCCCTGCGCCTGGAGCACGCGCGTCTGCAGCGTGTCGCGGACACCCGACAGGCGCAGCTGTCGTAGGCAACGCTCAATTTCCGGCATGGTCATCATGTGGCTAGGTCTCCAGTTTAAGGTGAGAAGGTGCAGCGGGAGCGCTCGTGGCGCCGGAGTTGGCCGGGGTTGCGCAGGCGACACGAGCGCGGATTGCCGTGGCGTGATCGTCGTGAGCCTCGGCCTGCCGACCATTGTCGTCGGCGTCGCGCCGCACAGCGCGGCTGAAGAGGTCGCCGTATTCCGCGGGGGTACGGATCAGCGGATGATCCTGGGTGAGCGGCGATGCCGGCTGTGGCGTCACTCCAACCTGCTCGATCGCCTGTTCGAACAACCGCTCGACGGTCGCACGCACGTGCTTGTAGCGGTAGATGCGGTTGTCGATGGCGTGCGCGCAGGCCTGCTCGACCAGCCGCGCCGGATACTTCCGGCCCAGCCCGACAATGCCCCACATCGCGCGCTGTCCGGGGCGCCCTTCGGTGTCGAACACCTGCTGGCACAAGGCCCTGGTCTGCGGTCCGATGCGCTCGGCGCTCGCCAGCAGCACGGCGGTTTGCCGCGACGGGTTGAACGGCCGTTCGCTGGTCGGCAGGACGACAGAACCGGGGTGCGCCATCCGGGAATGAACACGCAGCAGCGCACGGGTGTGGCGATCACGGATCTCGATCGTGGTGGTGTAGATGCGCACGACGACCTGGCTGCCGATCGGCGCGGGCCGCGCGGCGTAATAGCTGTTGTCGACGCGTACGGTGGTGTCGTCGCAGACAGTCCGGACGACTTCGGTGAAGATGCGGAAGGGAGCGACAGGCAGCGGCCGCAGGTGCGGCTTCTCTTCCTGGAACATCGCCTCGACCTGACGGCGCGTGCTGCCGTGGATGCGTTTGGAAGCCCAGTTCTCCTCCCAGTGCCTCAAGAACTCGTTTTGCGCCTCCAGCGTCTCGAAGCGCCGTCCGGCCAGCGCAGTGCCCTGGGTATGCGCGTTTCGCGGGATCGTGAGCGCGGATTTCAGGGGATCGTGAGCAGAGATTTCAGACGATCGTGAGCAACGATTTCGCGGGATCGTGAGCAAGGCTTTCGGAGCCTTGCAGCGCTTCGGCCGACAACTCAACCGGCTTAGGGATGACCTCGTGGTTAACGAGGAAGTCCAATGCCTACCCAGAGATTGTCGATGCGCCGGATCAAGGAAGTCCTTCGGTTAAAACATTTTCAAGGCCTGCCAGAGCGGGCCATCGCGCGGAGCGTGGGCGTCAGCAACGGCGTTGTGCACAGCTACCTGAGCCGCGCCCGCTCTGCTGGGTTGAGCTGGCCGCTTCCGGAGGGAATGACCGATGAAGACCTGGAGCTTTTGCTTTTCCCGGCCCCACGACCAGCGTCTCAGAGCCCGCAGCGGCCGGTGCCCGACTGGAGCTACATCGATAAAGAGCTCCGCCGGCGCAACGTAACCGGTCGCCTGCTCTGGGAGGAGTATCGCGCCGTTAATCCCGACGGTTTCGGGTACACGTGGTTCTGCACTACCTACGAGGCCTGGAAGGGGCGGGTCCGACCTTCGATGCGGCAGATTCATCTGGGCGGCGAGAAGGTGTTCGTGGATTTCGCCGGCGACACCATCGACATCGTCGATCCCCTGACCGGGGAAGTGCAGCCGATGAAGCTGTTCGTCGCGGCGATGGGCGCTTCGAACTACACCTACGCCGAGGCCTGCCCCAGCGAGAGCTTGGCCGACTGGATCCGGGCCCACGTCAACTTGTTCACGTTTTTGAGCGGAACGCCGACGTTCGTGGTCTGCGACAACCTCAAAGCCGCCGTCAGCAACCCCGACCGCTACGATCCCGGCCTCAATCGCACTTATGCCGAGATGGCGAGCCATTACGGCACGGCCATTCTCGCCGCACGGCCGCGGCGCCCAAAAGACAAGGCGAAGGTCGAGGTCGCGGTGCAAATCGCCCAGCGCTGGATTCTGGCCCGGCTGCGCAATCAGCGCTTCTTTTCCCGGGCCGAGCTCAACGCCGCCATCAAGACACTCGTCGACGAACTCAATGCTCGTCAAATGCGTGGCTTCGGCTCAAGCCGCGCCGAACTGTTTGCCGAACTCGACAAACCCAAGCTAACCCCGCTGCCAGATCAGCCTTATGCCTTCGCACGCTGGAAGCGCTGCCGCCTCGCTCCCGATTATCATGTCGAGGTCGACGGCCATTGGTACTCCGCGCCGTATCGTCTGATTGGCGAGCTGGTCGATGCCCGTATCGACGATCGGACGGTCGAGATCTTCCACAAGGGCCAGCGGATCGCCAGCCATGCCCGCGCGCCCAACCGACGCGGACACACCACCATCGCCGACCACATGCCCAGCGCCCATCGCCGCTACGGCAAATGGACCCCCGCCGCGGTGATCGCCGCCGGCGAGCGGATCGGTCCTTCGACAGCAGCGTTTTTCCAGGCCGTGATCGACGCCCGCCCCCATCCAGAACAAGGCTTTCGAACCTGCCTTGGCATTCTGGCGCTCGTCAAAAGCTACGGCGCCGAACGCCTCGACGCAGCCTGCCGGAGGGGCATCCTCATCAAGGCGCGCTCCGTCGCCTCGATTAGATCGATCCTCCAGAACGGCCTCGATCGCACGTTCTTCGACGAATCTTTCGAGCACCAGCCCCTGCGCCACGGCAACATCCGCGGACGCGACTACTTCCACTGAAGCAAGGAGAGACCCGGCATGCTTAACCACCCAACCCACGAACGGCTGATCGAGCTTGGCCTGACCGGAATGGCCAAGGCCTTCGAGGAGCAGCGCCGATCGCCCGATCTCGAAGCCCTGCCGTTCGAAGATCGCATCGGCCTGTTGGTCGACCGCGAAGCCGCCGAACGCGACACCAGGCGGCTCACCACGCGCCTCAAGATCGCCGCACTGCGCCAGACTGCTTGCGTCGAGGACGTCGATCTGCGCACCCCGCGGGGCATCGACCGCGCCGTTTTCGCCAAACTCGTCGAAGGTCGCTGGATCGATCGCCACGAGAATTTGCTCGTCACCGGGGCAACCGGCCTGGGCAAAAGTTGGTTAGCCTGCGCGCTCGGCCACAAGGCCTGCCGCGACAACCGATCAGTCCTCTATCATCGCGTTCCAAGGCTGTTCGAGGCGCTCGCGCTCGCGCGCGGAGACGGACGTTACGCCCGGCTCCTCAAAAGCCTCGGCCGCGCTCAGCTTCTGATTTTGGATGATTGGGGACTATCGGTGCTCACCGCCGCGGAACGCCGCGATCTGCTCGAAATCCTCGAGGACCGCCATGGCCGCGCATCCACCATCGTCACAAGTCAGCTCCCCGTGGACACCTGGCATGGAGCCATTGGGGACCCCACGGTCGCCGACGCCATTCTCGATCGCCTCGTCCACAACGCCCACCGCCTCCAGCTCACCGGAGAAAGCATGCGAAAACGCAGCGCCAAAACCATCACCCTTGACGGCCAACCAGAACACTGACTCTATCTCCCATCGGCCGTAGCGGGCTGCTCACGATCGTCTGAATTCAGTGCTCACGATCGCGCGAAATCGATGCTCACGATCCGTGAAATCCGCACTCTTGTTCATGCGCACTGACAAAGCCGCGTGCGCATGCCGAGCGTCGATGCATACCACCGGAAGATCGACCCTACGAAGTTCATGCCATAGCCAGCTTGCCATCGCCCCGGTCTCAAAACCGATGCGCTCCGCATGCGGCGCCCGCTCGCGAAGCCGCGCGGTGAGCGCCCCCGGATCGGACTTGGCCTTTCCCTCAAACGAGATCCGACCTGCTTCGTTGACCACGCACACTGAAGTTTCCTTTTGCGAGACGTCAAGCCCAACATATTGCTTCATAGCCGCTCCGATTCGTGTGATTGCGTGCAGGCTTGAAGATAGCGGACCTTTCGTCCCGCGGGCGCCGACCGCAATTATGTCATCGTGTTTGACTGGGACCCCCTATCGGCATCCAAAAGGGACCCCTCGTATTGCCGCATCTGCGAATGTTACCCTGATGGCGCCGTTGCAGCGGTCGATGCGATGTCGACTGATTGGCCGCGCCAGGTTGCTTTCCAAGCTTGCTCGGTGGGAGGGGCTGTGGGCGGGTCGGGCCCTACATAGCCCGAGCCGTCCACAACCCCGGACAATGGGGCAGCGGTGGTGGCGTCGCCGAGCGACTCCTCCGCGACCAACTGCTCGGCAGCCCTCCGTCTAAGCGCCCTCAGCAGACGCTGCACGATCGAATGCTGTCTCGTCCCGAACTCCTCGGGGTGTTTCTCGCTCAGCCGGCCGACGATGGCGAGTGCAGTCAGCTGCGGCTGCTCTGCGAGCCAGGCTTCGATCGCAGCAAGATGCGGGTCGAGCTTGGACGGCATGCGAACCCTGGTCTTATAGGGCCGACGGCTTCGCCGGTGCGTGGCACGCGGCTCGCCGGCCGTCACCGTCTTGCCGAGCGTCTTCGCAAACGTCGCCGCGGTCGCCGGCGCGGTGCTCGTGCAAGCGCGTTGCAGGCAGCGCGCCTGTCCGGCACGACGATCGACGCGATTGCCGAGTTCGTCCTGGGTTGCGCGAATCTCGGCCAACAGCGCGACCGGATCGAGCGAGCGATACTGATCGCGTAGCCGCCGCTTTACAGCCGCGGTCACCTTGGGATGGGCCAGCGCGCGCTGATAGGGCGTCAACGGAGCATGATAACGCTTGATCACTTTAGCCCCTTCGCGACGCTTCTCCTTCAGCTTGAACGACGGCTGGAAGAAGTTGACGTAGAGCCGTGCCGCAGCATAAAGGCGGCCCATCATACGCGCCGTCTCGACGCCATCGAAGCGGCCATAGCCCATGAGGCGGCGGACGACGGCACCATTCTTCTGCTCGACGAACGCCTGATCGTTCTTCTTATAGGCACGCGAGCGCGTCACCTCGAGCTTCTGTTGGCGGCACCATGGCACGACGACATCGTTCATGAAGGCGCTGTCGTTGTCGAAGTCCACGCCGCGCAAGAGCCAGGGGAATAGGCTCTGTGCGCGGTTGATCGCCTCGGCAACCAGCGAGCCATCCCGCGTCAGCAACGGCAGGCACTCCGTCCAGCCCGTGGCGATATCGACCATCGTCAGGGTCTGGATGAACGAGCCAGCCACCGACGTGCCGCCATGGGCTACCATGTCGACCTCGCAGAAGCCCGGCGGCGGGCTGTTCCAGTCATTGAAGGTGCGGATCGGGACCTCGCGCCGGATTGCCGAATGGAACCCGGCACGGCGCCGCCTGCCGCCGCTCGCCGCGATCTTCACATCGACGAGCAGGCGATCGATGGTGCCGGCGCTGATAGCCAGAACACGGTCACGGTCCGACTGGCCAAGCTGCAATCGGCCATGTCGCTCAAGGGCAGGCAGCAAGGTCGGATCATCACCTTGAGCCGCTTGCCGCACACCCGATCCGACGCCTCCCACAGCGCAGTCAGCGCGTCCTTGATCGTCGCGCCATATCTGCGTCTTCGCTTTCTTGTTGCCTCGACCTCGCCCGGTCCAACCGCCTCGCGTCGCCTGAGCGCGCGCACCGCATGCTTGCGATGCCAGCCAGTCGTCGCGCACAGCTCGTCGAGGATCCGTCCCTTCTCCGCTCGTTTGGCCGATCGGTAACGCTCCGTTACCACCGACACCACCTCGCGCCGCGCGCCCATGCTGATCTTTCCCGCCATAGACGCCACCGAACCAATTCGATGGCACCGCCCCAATCATCGGCGAGAAGTTGTCCAGTAACATTCTGGGTGAGGCAATGCGCCCCTCTCTTTGATCGGCGTGCTCTGCTGGTAACGCTCGGGTCGTCGGAGCTGGTCGGGGTTGCGGAGACGGCGCGAGCGCGGGTTGTTTGAACATCGTCGCGGCTTTTGAATCGCCAGCTGTCGTTGCCGGTCTCGACGATGTCGCAGTGATGGGTCAATCGGTCGAGTAGCGCGGTGATTCCTCATCTCTCCGTCCTCCGCACCGGCGCCAGTGGCTCCCGTAAAGAATGGTCGCTAGGTGTCTTGAACTTTGTTGACGGATCGATCCATTCCGAGAAACGACCGAAACCTCTCAGTTTGAGGATTGGCCATGATGTCGTGCGGCGCGCCGTGCTCCATGATCACGCCGCCGTCCATGAAAATAACGCGATCGGCAACCTCACGGGCGAAGCCCATCTCATGCGTGACGACGATCATCGTCATGCCCTCGTTGGCCAGTTCCCGCATGACGCGGAGCACTTCGCCGACGAGCTCGGGGTCGAGGGCCGACGTCGCTTCGTCAAAGAGCATGACAGCGGGTCGCATCGCGAGCGCGCGGGCGATTGCCACGCGCTGCTGCTGGCCGCCGGAGAGGCGGGCGGGATATTGGTCGGCCTTGTCGGTCAAGCCGACCTTCTCTAGCAACTCCAGCGCGTGCTTCCTCGCCTCAGTCCTGTCTCGGTGCTGGACCGACACGGGCCCCATCATGACGTTCTGAAGGACGGTCCGATGCGGGAACAGATTGAAGCTTTGAAAGACCATTCCGACATGCTCACGGTTCTTCGCAACTACCTTCTCATCGAGCATGCGGCGACGGCCTGCGCTGTCGCTCTGATAGCCGACCGGTGCCCCATTGACCGTGATTGTGCCGTCCTCGAATGTCTCAAGGAAGTTGACGCAGCGCAGCATCGTGGACTTGCCTGATCCGCTCGGGCCCAGAACGACAACGACTTCACCGCGCCGGACATCGAAAGAAACCCCGTTCAGGACACGATGCGCCCCGAAGGATTTCACGAGGCCATTCACTGATACGATAATGGGCGATCCGGCGGAGATGGTCATGGGCACCCTCAGTGATCGAAGGAGAGTTTCCGCTCGCAATAGTTCGCGAGCAGCGAAATCGGGTAGCAGATCAAAAAGTAGATCACCATGACACCCAGGAAGATTTGGAAAGCCGCGAGTGTTCTCTCCACGACCTCGCGAGCCGCAAAAGAGAGTTCCCAGGCTCCGACGACCGAGGCGTAAGAGGTCTGCTTGATCGCCATAAGCGAGATGTTGAGGATCGGCGCAATCGAGAGACGGGCTGCCTGAGGGAGGACGACCTCACGGAGCATCGTCAGCCGCCGCATGCCAAGGCTCTTAGCTGCTGCGATCTGGCCGGTCGGCACGGCTGCGATGGCGCCGCGCACTGCCTCGGTGACGAAGGCGCCGACATAGAAGACCATCGATATCATGACTGCGGCGTAGGCGCTGAGACGGATTCCAAATGCCGGGAAAGTGTAGAAGCCGAGAAACATCACGACCAATACCGGAATGCCCCGAAACACGAAGACGTAAGCCGTGACGAGGGACCGAAGGATCGGTCCACCTCCGCTCGAGATCGTTCCGACGACCGCGCCAAGAAGCGTGCCGGCTATGACGACGACGAAGGCGAGCCATAGCGTGACCAGCGCACCCTGCAACAGGTAGGGCAGGTTTGCGATAAGGACGGATATGCTCATCCGAGCCTCCGCGAGAAGCGCATCTCGCTGACTCGAAACCCGGCGCCGATGACGGAAGTCAGGATTAGATAGAGCGCCGCAACGAGGATGAAGACCTCAAAGGACGCTCCTGATCTTTCGATGATGACCTTGCCGGACAGTGTCAGGTCAAGCACACCGATCGCCGATACGAGAGACGTGTCCTTCACAAGGACGATCAGTTGGTTCGAGACGGGTGCCATGACCTTGATAGCGGCCTGTGGAAGAACGATCTGGCGAAAAATCGCCCAGCGGCGCATGCCGATCGCCTGTCCCGCCTCCCACTGCTTGGCGCCCACGGCCGCGATGCCGCTGCGCAAGAGCTCAGACAAAAAGGCTGCGTGCTGAAGCGCGACGGCGAGGACACCGCAGGTGATCTCACCCCAGAAGATTCCCACGAGTGGCAGGCCGAAGAAGAGGAGGTACATCTGGACGAGGAGCGGTGTATTCCTCATCACCTCGACATAGGCTCGTACAAGAGCGCTGGGTAGCCGCCAGCCGGCAACGCGCGGCACAGTGAGAAGCACGCCGATTGCGAGAGCCGTCGGCGCCGCGAGCGCCGCGACAGCGATGGTAACGAGCATCCCGTTCCAGAGTTGCGGAAGGTAGCGGACGGCGAAGTTGCCAAACTGTGACCAATCCATCACCCGCCCTCTCTGCGCAGTCGATCAGTTATTGTTGAGATACCACTTCGCATTCTTCGGCTTTTCGCCGAACCACTTCTCGTAGATCGCGCTGTACTCGGCGAAGAGATACCCGCCGGTCATCTCGGACACGACGAGATCGAGGTATTGCCAGAGCCGGAAGTCGCCCGGCTTCATGAAGATACCCGTGTTGACGACATCCGTCAGGCGAGTTTCCATCACGCGCATGTCCGGGTTGGACTTGACATACCATGCGGCTACGGGAGCATCGAGCTGAGCGGCCTGGGCTCGGCCAAGCTTCACAGAGTTGAATTGCGAGGCGATGCCGTCAAAGGTCTGGAGCTTGGCCTGCGGGAAGAGGCGCTTGGCGCGCTCCTCCTGGGTCGGCGTGGTCAGATTGGCGATGGTGACGTTCGGCTTGTTCAAATCGTCGAGCGTCTTGAAGGGCGCATCTTTGCGGACGATGAGGACGATGCCGCCATCGATATAGTTGCGGGTGAACGCGACCCGCTGCGCGCGGTCGGCGTAGATGGTTGTCGTCTGCGCGCCAAAGTCGATCGTGCCGTTCTGGGCATTGGGCCAGCGCTGGGCTGCGCTCTGGCGAATGAACTCGACCTTGTTGGGATCACCGAAAGTCGCTTTGGCGATCAGCCGGGCAACATCGATGTCGAAGCCCACCAGCTCCCCCTTCTCGTCGACGAAGCCGAAAGGAGGTGACTCGCTCGACACGCCGACGACCAGCTTGCCCCGCGCCAGGATTTCATCCAGCCTGGACTTCTCCTGAGCGTGGCTCGCCCCGGCCGCGAGCGCGAACCCGCAGAATGCCGCAACCAGATCGGTGACGAACCGCAGTCCATAGCTTCGCATGTCCATGCTCCATTGGTTGTTGGAAAGATAGAAGTGTGGCCTTTGCTCAACGACTAGCGCTCGTCTTGCCGCGGCGAAAGAACACGGTTCCTGTCGGAGCACGTTAGAAATAGTTACGCTGCCAACGTTTTAGAGGCGGCAATTGAGGGCCGCTCGCTCCAGGGCCGCCAATGCAGCGGCAACGATAGGGCGCCGGGATGTGCCCTTGGGAACGGCGCTGAATATGTGTCTGTGTAAGGCGGGCGCAATGGGAAGAACGCGAAAGTCGGGATCCTTGTCGAGGGGCTGCACCGCAAGACCGGGCAGGACTGTTACGAATTGTCCGGTGCGTACCATCTCAAGGGTGGCAGAAATATTACGAGCGCTGCAGCCAATCTTCATTTCGAATCCGGCAGCCAAGCACGCGTTAGTCAAGTTCTGCTGATAGGCGACCGCCGTTTGGTTGATCGCCCACTTCTCGTTCGAGAGATCCTTGAGCTCTATGCTTGTCAAGTCGGCCTTCGCGAAGCGGTGGTCTGACGAAAGGATCGCACTCAAGGCGTCGACATAGAGGGGGTGGAATTCGAGGGCCTGTTGGTACGCACTTGCATCGGCATAATCGTCGACAATTGCGATATCGACCTGCTTGGCGACGGTTGCCTTGAGGCCTTCGGTCGGCTCGAGTTCGACGAAGCTTGCATCGATCAGGGGGTGTGTCTTGTGGAGATAGCCCAAGGCTCTTGGAACGATGCTGGTCGCGACACTCCCGAATGCGGCAAGTCGTAGTTCGCCCGCAGGAGGTCCGTCCTTCTCGTCGAGCTCGGCTTCGATGCGCTCTGCCAGTTGCAGCAGCGGCGTGACGCGATCCAGGAGTTGCTGCCCTTTGGTTGTCAGGCGCAGCCCTCCTGCCGAACGCTCGAAAAGTACCGCTCCCGCCTCGCGTTCGAGCAGCGCCAACTGTTGCGACACGGCTGGCCGTGTCTGGCCGAGCGCTCGTGCCACCGCCGAGATCGTGCCGAGCTCGGAAAGCTCATGAAAGAGACGTAGTCGTGAAAGACTGAGGGCCAAACTGGCATATCTCCAAAGAACCCGAGAGTAAGAATTTCTTTCGCCTCGCGTCAATTGGACTGGTCTTCCGGGGCCGGTCGAACCGGCCCAAAACCGCCGGCATCACCCTTGTGATCGCGATCATCGCGAAGATGAGGCTGCGATCGCCGAGTTTTGACCGGCCTATCGGCCAATATCGCGAGGATTTATCGATGCCGACGATCGCCTTCTTGGGTGTTGGCCGCATGGGTTC
>NZ_JBMGPZ010000002.1:0-1683889 GCF_049739505.1 Bradyrhizobium sp. USDA 241
AGGCCGTCCGCACCAAGTCCGTGGCTCCGTGGGCCTCTCGTACCGTTTACAGTCCAGGTACCGTGCGGCTCCGCCGCGTACCACCCATGATCGGCATAGAGCGCCGACCAGCCGCTTGAACTGAAATCCAGCCGCGCGCCGAGCTGATACTTCGGTCGATCAGCCCCAAGATTGGCCATCGCCCGCCACTGACTGACGAATTCATTCCGCGCCATGAAACCGGATTGCTGAATGCCGAACCTGCGCCGCTCCGCGATCGTCGCAAGCGTTTCGGCAGGGATGGCACGTCCGCGGCCGCGCCAGGTCAGAACGTAGAACGACGGTGTCCCCGTGGGTCGGTCAAAATCCCCCGGGTATGGTCACTTGAAACTCCCCCACCTGATGATCGCCGTCAGCGCCGCTGAACAGCAGTAGCCGGTCAGGCAGGACGTTTATGTTCGACCCCTTTAGCCAGCAAGGGGCCGGGGAGTTGAACGTCTTGAAGCGACATCTGCAAAGCACCGTACTTACATTACTTGATCGCAACACCAGCCAGCGCGAGATTCACCGGCTGACGGGTGTCGATCGCAAGACGATCCGGCGTTATCAGGCGCTGCGGGCCGGTGCGGAGGCAAATTCCCCCGGGGAAGTGACCACCGGCTCGGTGAGCGCGGACGGCCAAATTCCTCCACCCCGACCACCGGCTTTTGGGACATCGGAAGCGACGGTCACCAGCAGCCTGGCCCGTTCGGCTTGCGAAGCGCATCGGACGTGGATCGAAGAACAGGTCCGGCTGAAGCGGAACGCGCAGGCGATTTACCAGGACCTGGTTGATCAATTTGGCTTTCCGTCCAGCTACCAGAGTGTCAAGCGGTTTGTGCGCCGGTTGCGGCACGCTGATCCTGAGCAGTTTGATCGTCTTGAGTTCCTCCCCGGCGAGGAAGCTCAGGTCGACTATGGCGAGGGCGCGCCGACGGTTGATCCGAAGAGCGGGCGGTACCGTCGTCCCCGCCTGTTCGTGATGACGCTACGCTACTCGCGGCGCAGCTTCCGGCGGGTAGTCTGGAAGTCCAGCCAACAAGTCTGGGCGCAGCTCCACGAAGAGGCGTTCCGGTATTTTGGCGGGGTCCCCAGCTATGTCGTGCTCGACAACCTGAAGGAAGGCGTCCTCAAGCCGGATTTGTACGAGCCCCAGCTCAACCCGATTTACAGCGCGATGCTGGCTCATTACGCCGTGGTCGCCGATCCCGCGCGCGTGGCCGATCCAAATCGGAAAGGATGCGTCGAGAATGCGATTCAACATACCCAGGGCACTGCGCTGGCCGGACGGCGCTTCGAGACGCTGGAGGCGCAAAACGAGTTCTTGAGGCACTGGGAGGAGAACTGGGCTTCCAAACGCATCCACGGCAGCACGCGCCGTCAGGTCGAGGCGATGTTCCAGGAAGAGAAGCCGCACCTGCGGCCGCTGCCTGTCGCTCCCTTCCGCATCTTCACCGAAGTCGTCCGGACTGTCTGCGACGACACCACCGTACGCGTCGACAACAGCTATTACGCCGCGCGGCCCGCGCCGATCGGCAGCCAGGTCGTCGTGCGCATCTACACCACCACGATCGAGATCCGTGATCGCCACACCCGTGCGCTGCTGCGTGTTCATTCCCGGATGGCGCACCCCGGTTCTGTCGTCCTGCCGACCAGCGAACGGCCGTTCAACCCGTCGCGGCAAACCGCCGTGCTGCTGGCGAGCGCCGAGCGCATCGGACCGCAGACCAGGGCCTTGTGCCAGCAGGTGTTCGACACCGAAGGGCGCCCCGGACAGCGCGCGATGTGGGGCATTGTCGGGCTGGGCCGGAAGTATCCGGCGCGGCTGGTCGAGCAGGCCTGCGCGCACGCCATCGACAACCGCATCTACCGCTACAAGCACGTGCGTGCGACCGTCGAGCGGTTGTTCGAACAGGCGATCGAGCAGGTTGGAGTGACGCCACAGCCGGCATCGCCGCTCACCCAGGATCATCCGCTGATCCGTACCCCCGCGGAATACGGCGACCTCTTCAGCCGCGCTGTGCGGCGCGACGCCGACGACAATGGTCGGCAGGCCGAGGCTCACGACGATCACGCCACGGCAATCCGCGCTCGTGTCGCCTGCGCAACCCCGGCCAACTCCGGCGCCACGAGCGCTCCCGCTGCACCTTCTCACCTTAAACTGGAGACCTAGCCACATGATGACCATGCCGGAAATTGAGCGTTGCCTACGACAGCTGCGCCTGTCGGGTGTCCGCGACACGCTGCAGACGCGCGTGCTCCAGGCGCAGGGCGCCAACCAGCCCTTCCTCGAGACCTTCTCCCTTATCCTGCAGGATGAACTGGACCGTCGTCAGTCCCGTCTTATCGAGCGGCGATACCAGCAATCCGGGCTCGACGAAAAGCTGACGCTCGCCGAGTTCGACTGGTCCTTCAATCCCAAACTGCCACGTCAGACCTGCTTCCAGCTCCACACCCTGGCGTTCATTGCCGCTGGCGAGAACGCTCTGCTTGTTGGCAAACCTGGCACCGGGAAGTCGCACATCGCCAAGGCGATTGCCTATCAGGCGATCCTGCAAAGCCACAAGGTCCAGTATCTTGAGACCGACGACTTCTTCCACCGCTACGCCCTGAACTCTCCGGCACAACGCGAGGTCCGGCTGCGAACCATCATCGACTGCGATCTCCTCGTGCTGGACGATCTATTCCTCGCACGCGCCATCCCCGACGACGCCGGCACTTTGCTGCAGACCCTGATCCATCAGCGTTACAAACTGCGCCGCAGCGTCATCGTCACCTCCAATCGCGTCGTGCAGGATTGGGGGGCATACCTTGGGGACAACACTATGAGCACGACGATCCTCGATCGCCTTATGCATCATTGCCATCTGCTTGAGTTCGACGGACGCAGCTATCGGCTCAAAGAAGCCGCTGAAGCTCTTGCCCGGGAAACAAACTCAAACTAACAGTCCCTTGTCCTGCCTCGCGGGTGGAGGAATTTGACTGACCACACCCGGAGGAATTTGAAGTGACCCGCGGGGGTGTTTCCGTCAGCAGATCGAAACGACGCTCCAGCTCGCCCGGACGGAACGGCGCGGACAGGCCCGAAGCCCAGAATTCAAAATCCCCCTTCAGAACCAGGAAGTAGTCGATATGCAGATGGCGCATGGTCTGCTCGACCGTGTCGGCGTCGGCGAATGCCGACGTCGCAAGGTCGCGTGCGAACTCGGATGCGTGCGGGGTCACGATCATGGTTCGCGGCAGCAGGACCGCGTTGTTGCAATAGGCCATCGCTGTATAGGCGTTCAAGAACAGGACGCGGGTGTCGGCGGGGACACTGCGCGCGATCTCATAGCAGCGTTCGAACTTTGCCATCGGATTGGTCAAACCGACCGCGCGCCCCTGCAATCCCAGCGCGCTCGCGAGCAAATGGCGCGGCGGATCCACCGCCGCCGTCGACACAGCGGCGCGGACTGAAAAGGCGACGCCCACCACCAGCAGGATCGGCACCGCGGCACTGGCGCGCAGGCGAAAACCCCACATCTCCTCGGTAGCGCGGATTGGCAAAGCGAATGCCGTAAGACGGCCAACAGAGCTGGCCCCGCAAATTCGGACAGTAGCTTGAGTGGATTTTCTGCCTGACAGCGGCGAGGATTCTTGCTGCGAATCAGGAGCGAAGATGACGAAGAAGAGCCGCCGGACGCATTCTCCGGCATTCAAGGCGAAGGTTGCTTTGGCTGCGGTCAAAGGCGACAAGACACTGGCGGAGCTGGCGCAACTGTTTGATGTTCATCCGAACCAGATCACGATCTGGAAAAACCAGCTCCTGGAAGGCGCCGCCGGCGTGTTTGGGCATGACAAGACATCGGCCGAGACGCCGGTCGATTTGAAGGCGTTACATGCCAAGATCGGCGAGCTGGCGTTGGAAAACGATTTTTTGTCCGGCGCGCTCACCAAGGCGGGCCTGCTGAGCGCAAAGCGATGATCGACCGCGATCATGATCTTTCTATCGTGCGCCAGGCGAAGGTCCTGAAGCTGGCTCGCAGCACGGTCTACTATGAACCTCGGCCAGTTTCGGCCGAGGACCTTGCCTTGATGCGTCGGCTCGATGAGCTGCATCTCGATTATCCCTTCGCGGGAGCGCGTATGCTGCGATCGTTGCTGCGGCGGGAGGGCGTATACGCCGGTCGCCGCCACATCGCGACGCTGATGAAGCGCATGGGGATCGAGGCGGTCTATCGTCGCCCGAACACGAGCAAGCCGGCTCCGGGTCACAAGATCTACCCGTACCTGTTGCGCGGATTGAAGATCGAGCGGCCCGACCATGCGTGGGCAATGGACATCACCTACATTCCGATGCGGCGTGGCTTCGTCTATCTCGCGGCGGTCGTCGATGTGTTCAGCCGACGGGTCCTGGCCCATCGCGTCTCGATCACAATGGAGGCGGCCTTCTGCGTCGAAGCGGTCCAGGAGGCGTTGGCGAAGCACGGCAGGCCCGAGATTTTCAACACGGATCAGGGCAGCCAGTTCACCAGCCTCGAGTTCACCGATGTGCTGCTGGACGCGAAGATCGCCATCAGCATGGACGGCAAGGGCGCCTGGCGCGACAACGTGTTTGTCGAGCGGCTCTGGCGCACGGTCAAATACGAAGAAGTATATCTCCGCGCCTACGACAGCGTGTCCGAGGCGCGAGCGTCAATTGCCAAGTATCTGGCCTTCTACAATCAGGGACGCCCTCACTCGAGCCTTGACGGGCGCACGCCCGACGAGGCTTACTTCGGCACGCAAGCTATGGTGATGGCCGCATGACCGTCGCCGACGGTTTTGTCGTCGCTCTGGTCGGGCTACGCCCTCCCGACGCAACGACAAAACCGTAAAGCCCCGCGTTCAGCATAACCCGGCAGGAATCCACTTAAATCCAGCGGGGCGCTGTCCAAACAACCGGGGCCAGCTCTCAACCAGACATACCAACGCCACCAGTACCAGCGCGACGCCGACGACGTCCGCATGACGCATGAGCCGGTCCATACTGCCGGAATGAAACACAAGAATAAATCCAGCGCAGATCAGCCAGTAGCTAAGCAGGCCGTACAGAAACGGCCGGGACGCGGCAACGCGGAACGAGCGAACGGCCAACAGATAGGCGACGGCCGCCATTGCATAGAGCACGACCCGGTTGAGCGCGGGCGACAGCGCCAGATCAGAGAAGGTGACGAGCAATGAGGTGCGAAAAAGTCCGTAGCCAAGGGCCGCGCCGAGCACCAAGGACAGCCCTTGCCGCCATGACCGGCGCATCGGAATGCTGGCGGTGATCGCCGCCACAGCGAGTCCCGTAAACCCAAGTATAATTGGAATGAGATCGGCTCTGATGTCGCTTGCCAGCGAGCGCAATTCGCGCAGCTTGCCCACGCTGTTGCCGGCATTCAATGTCAGCACACCGCCCCCGATGTAGTTGATATAGTATTGCTGCAGCCTGCTGGTCCACAGACCAAACCTCTGCTCCGCAATGAATCGCTCAAACAGCGGAAATGGATTGAGGTCAGGTATTCCGAGGAATAGCCAGTTGGCCAGCAGTGCGAGCGCTGCGCTTGCACATCCCACGATCAGCAGCGGCAACAGCCGGCGCGTCGCCAGCCACCGATGTGGCGCAGCAGCCACCGCGACGATGACAACCAGGGCGATGAAGGCTTCGAATTGCGCGAGCCCAATAGGTATGGCGACGGCCACGGGCAGCAACATGAGGCGTCAGGTCCGTGCCGCACGGACATCCTCGCTGGCGATCTGAAGGCAAGCCAGCAGAAAGCCCAGAGCCCATGCGGCAAACTGCAGATGGTATTTGCCGAAAGCCACCGACCCGGGAATCATCCAGAGACTGGCAAGACAAACCACCTCCGCAGCCAGCAGTAACGGCGGCCTGAGCGGCGATGACGCATCCGCGGCAATCCGCAGCACGAAGGCGCGCAGCACGACGGCAAACATCGCGCAGTAAGCGGCCGAAACGACGTGGCTCACCAGCCCCGGCGCGATGCCGGCAAGCAGCAAATAGGCGCCGTTGCCGCGGCCTGCCGTAAAATCCTGAACCATCGGCAAAGCTGGTGACAGGTGTATGCCACCGAGATGCCGGACCTCGTTGAGCCAACCCCAGTAGAACTGCACGACGTCGGTATCGTTGAGCTCCCCCGTTGCGGCCCGCAAACCGATCAGGACCAGCGCGGCGACGATGCCGAGACGGACAACAGCAAATGCCGGCTTGCTGGACGCAACGTCCTCGAGTCTCGTCCATGCGATCAGTCGGTTGAGCACGTCGGTGCAAGCGCCGGAAGCGACGGCACAGGCAACGCCAAGAATGAGCATACTGCCGCAGACCCAAGGATTGACGAAACCTGCCGCGGCGATCGCTACGCCGATCAGGCTCAGCAGCCCGCTTCCGCAGAGCCAGAGCAGCCATGGTTCACGTAGCGCAGCGACGCTTGCGAAACGATGCGCCAGCGCCGTCCCGAGACCGATTTGAACGACACTGATCAACGGGGCGAGCGCAACCATCGCCAAGCCAAACAGCCCGTCGCGCATGCCGCCACCGAATAGAAGTGCATGGGCGTTGGGAGGGTTCGCCAATATCAAAACAACGACCAGCGCAAAGACGGAGGCCGCGCCGGTCATGGTCGCGGATCGCTTCACGAAGATCCCTCAACTGAACTTGCGAGTATGGTCGTGTCTCCCGCAGCAGACAGCTACCAGTCGATCAGTATGGTCCCTTGAAATCATCAACCAGGTCGATCTTGCCAAGACTGGACGAGGTCCGGCCGAGCATGACCAGCGCCGCCTTCGCGATGGTCGACGCTTTGGGATAAAAAACTTCTTCCAGAGCCTGCGACACCGGCGCCGGGCAATTCGGCAACGCAATGCGTCGGACTGGCGCTTTGAGGCTGTGGAACGCCTTCTCGGCTGCGAGAGCGGCGATTTCGCTGACGACGCCGCACATCTCCCAGCTTGTATCGGTCACGATGAGACGGGCGGTCTTCTTGACCGATGCCAGAATGGTCGCTTCGTCCAGCGGGCGGATTGAACGGAGATCGATGACTTCGAGTGAGATCCTGTCTTTGGCCAGTTCCTCGGCGGCGCGGAGCGCCTCGACTGTCATGAAGGAGGTCGCGACAACGGTGATATCGGTTCCAGCCCGGACGACATCGGCCTTGCCGATCGGGACGACGAACGGCTCCTCGGGAACCTCGCCCTTCAGACCGAACAGTGAACGATGCTCGAGAATGACCACGGGCTCATCGTACTGTAGCGCCGCCATCATCAATCCCTTGGCGTCATTGGGCGAAGTCGGCATAAGCACAGTAAGGCCGGGAAAATGCGCGAGCGGCGCCTGTAGGCTCTGCGAGTGAGTGGCGCCCTGCCCCCAGCCTCTGCCGACGACGGCACGGACGACGATCGGAACGGTTCCGGCGCGGCCGCCGTACATGTACTTCCATTTCGCCGCGAGGTTGATCAGCTGATCGAACGCCAGGAACATGAAGTCGTTACGCGGATGCACGATGATCGGACGCTTGCCGACCGCCGCCGCGCCAATCGCGATGCCCGTGAGCGCGTTTTCCATCGCCGGCGTATCGAACACGCGGGCTTTGCCAAAGCGCTTGAACGCTTCGGTGGTGGTGCCAAAGATACCCGACGGATAATCGACCGCGATGCCCGCGATGAACACGGTCGGATCCCGTTCCATTGCCTGAACGGTGCCCTCGGAAATCGCCTCGGCATAGCTGAGTGTGCGCATGAACTCGCTCGGATTGATTGAAAAACGTTACGCGTTCTCGAAGAGGGTCTCAGCTTTCGGCCACGACGCGTGACGGGCGCGCTCGACGCTCGCCTCGACCTCGGCCCTGGTCTGAACCGCCCAGCCTTCAACTTCGGCTGCCGTTGCGAGCCCCTGTTCGACCAATCGGGCGGCGGACCGCTGCACCGGATCCCGGGCGACCCAGGCATCGATCGGCCTTGCTGCGGTAGCTGCGGCCGGCATCGTGGTCCATCATAGGACCGACATGCTCGCGCCAGCGATAGGTCATGCACTCGAGGAAAACTGGGCCACAGCCGGTCCTGGCCTGCTCGACCCCGCATAGTGCCGCATCATAGACCGCTGCTACATCGTTCCCGTCTACCCGCTCGCTGGTGATCTTGAATGCTCGCACTCGCTCGCACAGATCCGAGCCTTCGGCCTGACGGACCGACAGCGGACTTTCGGTTGCATAGAGGTTATTCTCGCAGGCGAAGACGACTGGCAACTTGCGGATGGAGGCGAAGTTGATTGCCTCGTAAAACGCACCTTCATCCAGCGTTCCCTCGCCGAAGAAGCACGCAGCTACGTTGGACTTGCCATCCATGGCGAATGCGAGAGCTGTACCAACCGCAGTGGCTACGGTTTCCGCAAGGATTGCCGACGACACCATGAAGCCCTTGTCGCGGGCGGTTAGATGCACCGATCCGCCGCGCCCCAGCGAACAACCATCTGCGCGACCATAAAGCTCGGCTGCCAATTCATAAACGCTGCCTCCGCGCGCGATATAGGCATTGTGGGACCGATGATGGGTATAGACCATATCGCCCTCGCCAAGCGCCGAGCACACGCCGACCGAAACGGCCTCCTGGCCGGTGCCGAAATGCGTCGGTGTGCGCATCTCCTGTTCCGGGTAACGGCCTGCCAGCGTCTCCTCGGTCATTCGCACGCGCAGCAGAGCGCGATGCAGATCGACCATCTTTTCGGCGCTTGGCGAGGCTGGAGAGTTGCGGCGGGACGAAGCAGCTCGAGCAAAATGCATATCAGCCAACGGAACCCCCTCAATGAAATGTATCACTGCCAGCGCTGGAAGATGCATCGGACCCCATCCGCCACGACTCGCGTGCTTAGGGTGCGGTAGAAACGGTGTCAATACCGAGGGAAAGAAACCTGTTTTGCCTTCAGGACCTTGGAAGCCCACAGCTTTTCCGGGGCGCTCAGTTCGACCGGGCTTTCCTGCTTTGGGTTCGTCCCCAGAACGGAAATGACGCTAGCCCGTCTTATTCGCGAGAGGGCGCCTGAGAGGCTGGCGAGCGTGGTGTAAAGCGCTGATGCGGCGTAGGATTCGGTTGCGAAGCCACCCCATCACCTTCAACCGCGAACGCCACGCCCGCCATGACCGATGATACGATTTCAGACCACTATCGAGAAGCAAGAATTCAACACAAATAAAACCTCTGCCTCGCGCTCGATCTCTTCATGCTTGATAGTCTCGTTTCGGAGGCTGAGCACCTACCGCGTCTAATAGGCCGCTCGCGCCGGTTTCTTTGGACGCGGCACGACCGCGACTCCACGTTTCGGCACAGAAATGATCGGGAGTCACTCAATCTTTCTTCAACTTAACCCGTCTTATTCGTAAGAGTGCGCCTGAGGGGTAAAGCGCTGATGCGGCGTAGGATTCGGTTGCGAAGCCAACCCCATCACCTCCAACCGCGAACGCCACGCCCGCCATGACCGACGATACGATTCCGCCCTTCTCGTTTCCAGCCGTTCACGCCAAGAAAGTCACAGCTGCCTTCGATGGTGGGCGCCTAACCTCGAACGGGGGCGTGATGCTTCTGGCGATGGCCGAGCGGCGTCTCGGTTTGGCCAACAATCTGGCCCGGGTGTTCCCGGATCGGCGCGATCCGACGCGGGTCGTGCACAGCCTGGTCGATATGTTCCGCGCTCGCATGTTCGCGATCTGCTGCGGCTACGAGGACGCCGACGACCTCGATCATCTGAGGTCCGATCCGGCATTCAAACTGGCCTGCGGTCGCCTACCGGACACGGGCCGGGATTTGTGTTCCCAGCCGACGCTGTCGCGGCTGGAGAATGCTCCGCGCCTGCGCGACGTGATCCGGCTGACCTACACTTTGGTCGACGCATGGATGGATAGCTACCCGCGCGAGCCGGCATCCGTCACGCTCGACATCGATGATACCTGCGACGTCGTCCACGGCCATCAGCAGCTCTCGCTGTTCAACGCTCATTATGACGAACGCTGCTTCCTGCCGATCCACGTCTACGACACGGAGAAGAGCCGGCCCGTGGCCGTCGTGCTGCGGCCCGGCAAGACGCCGGGCGGCGTCGAGGTGCGTGCCCATCTGCGCCGCCTGGTACGGCATATCCGGACGCGATGGCACAACACGCAAATTACGTTCCGTGGCGACGGGCACTATGCCCGGCCGGAGGCAATGGCGTGGTGCGAGACCAACGGCATCGACTACATCTTCGGTCTGTCCGGCACCAAGCCTCTCGCCAGAAAAGTCGACGAGGTCGCCGACGACATCCGCACGCGACGCGCCATCGAGAACCTGCCGGTTCTGCGTGGCTATACCGAGACGCGCCACAAGGCAAAGTCCTGGGATCGCGAACGGCGCACTGTCGCCCGTATTGAGGCGACGATGCTCGGCCTCGACATCCGCTTCGTCGTCACCAGCCTCGATGTCGGCTCGGCCGAGTGGATCTACGACAGCCTGTATTGCGCGCGCGGCCAAGCCGAGAATCTGATCAAGCTGCATAAGACGCAGCTCGCCTCCGATCGCACCAGCTGCCGTTCGGCGCTCGCCAACCAGGTCCGTCTCGTGCTCCATACGGCCGCTTATTGGCTGATGCTGACCGTGCGCGACGCCATTCCCAAAGCCCGGGAATTGGCCGCTGCCGAGTTCGCGACGCTGCGTCTTCGGCTCTTGAAAATCGCCGCCCGTGTCGTCGAGACCACGAGCCGCATTCGCCTTGCGTTTGCCGCGGCATGTCCCGAAGCCGACCTGATCTGCGGCTTGCCCGGCGCGCTGCTGCCGCTCGGTCCTTGACCGGCGGGGCGTCCGCCCCCGTTCGCCCAACCCATCCCTCAAGCGCGTTGCAAAGTACCGGTCGTCAGGCGGCGAAAAGCCGAAGGCAATCCTGTGCGCCTCGTCAGACAAGATGTGCGGCCGCATCAATCGGGCCCAAAAGCCGCACTCTCACGAATAGGACGGGCTAAGAGCTATGCGGGATTTTGGGTGACGAGGCGATCAGGCGGCGTGGTTTTCCGGCACTTGGATGACCTCGATGCCGTTTTCGAATCTGACACCTGCGCTGACCTTCGGCAACTGATTTGTGCCTTTCAGCCGCCGCCAGGTCTTTGATGCGGCGCAGAGCAGCTTGAACACCATCAACTTGGCAGTCGTTGACGATAACGAACCTTTCGTGCGCACCGTTCTGTGCCGGACCGTCGCGAACACGCTTTCGATGGGATTCGTCGTCCGCAAGTGGTCCCAATGCTCGGCGGGGAATTCGTAGAACGCAAGCATTGCGTCGCGATCTTTCGTCAGGCACTCGACCGCCTTGTCGTACTTCGCTCCGTATTTCTCGGCAAAGACATCGATCGCCACTTCGGCCGAAGCTCGGTTGGACGCCAAATAGACCTCGCGCAGATCCTTCTTCATGCTGGCCTGTACCGACACTGCGACTTTGTTCAAGATATTCGCGGTTTTGTGCACCCAGCACCGCTGATGTCGCGTGGCGGGAAAGACCTCGTCGAGCGCCTTCCAGAAGCCGAGCGCGCCGTCACCGACGGCGATTTCCGGGGCGATCTTCAGCCCTCGGGTTTTCGCCTCGACGAGCAGTTCGTGCCAGCTCTGCGTGCTCTCGCGCACGCCGACCTGGAAGCCGATGAGTTCCTTCTTGCCTTCCGGCGTCGCGCCGATCAGCACCAGCATGCATTCGCTGTGGTCTTCCATGCGAGCCTGCAGGAAGACGCCGTCCGCCCACACGTATACGTACCGGCGCGCCGACAGATCGCGCTTCTGCCAACGCTCGTACTCGAGCTGCCACTCCGTCGTCAGTCTGGAAACCACCGCCGGAGAAAGATTCGGCGCATCCTTGCCCAAGAGCGCCGCCAGCGCCTCCTGGAAGTCGCCCGTCGAGATGCCTCGCAGATACAGAACCGGCAAAAGTGCATCCAAGCTCTTCGTGCGCCGTGCCCACAACGGCAGGATCGCCGAGGTGAAGCGGATCCGCTCGCCATCGCTGGTCACCGCGCGATCGCGAATCTTTACCCGGGCGACTTCGACGGCGCCGATCCCCGTCTGGATCGTCCGCACTGGACCATGGCCGTGTCGCACGAGGCGGTCGCGGCCATCGGGAAGCTTCAAGCCCTTCATCGCGGCGAGAAACGCCTCGGCTTCCATCTCGACAGCCTGCGCAAGCAGCTGCCGAGCTCCAGATCGCAAAATATTCGTCAGTGGATCGTCGATCTCATCGGGCTGACGCAGTGGGACAATGTTGCTATGCTCGTTCATGGCGTATCGCTCTCCTTGAGGTTCTGGCAGGCTCGACACCCGCCTCGATACGCCGCCTATCTCATTCCGTCATCACCCAGTTTCCCGCATAGCTCGCCGTGCTAAGCCCAACAGTAAACCAGGAACAATCGCCGATCCGGACCGCACCGCCCGCAAATTTTGCCCCGGACGCCTAAACGTTAGGCTTTCCTGGGCGGAAGCCGGACGTCGCAGAACAGTATTGTCGCGCACTGTTTTTCCTATAGGAGTCGATGCGGCACCGCCATCGGAACTTCATCAGCATGATCAGCCATCTCAATTCTGTCCCGCAGCCTCCCGAACGGATCGTTGTTATCGGTTCCGGCGGCTTCGTCGGCGGGGCGTTGGTGAGGCGGTTGGCGCACGCGAATGTCCCCACGCTGGCCCTCAGCCGTGCGCAGGTTGACCTTCTTGCTATTGATGCCGCGACGACCCTCGCAGGCCTCCTGCGCCCCACCGACGCTGTCGTCGCGGTGGCAGCGATCGCGCCGGTCAAGAACAGCCGTATGCTCGCCGACAACTTGCGGCTCGTTACGACCATCATCGAGGCGCTGGACAAGGTCAAGGTAGCCCATGTGATCAACATCAGCTCCGACGCAGTCTACGCCGATGGCCCTCTCCCACTCATTGAAAACTCTCCGATGGCGCCGACCAGCCTGCACGGCGCCATGCATCTGGCCCGTGAGCTGGCGTTTGGCGCGGAAGCCAACGCGCCGCTGGCCAATTTACGGCCGACCCTGATCTACGGTCCATCGGATCCGCACAACGGGTACGGCCCCAACCGGTTTCGTCGCCTGGCTGAGAGCTATGGCTGATTTTGGGTGACGCGGCCTGATCAGGCGGCGTGGCTTTCAGTGTTCGGAATGACTTCGATTCCGTCGATGAACTTTACACCGGCGATGACTTTCGGCAACTGGTTCGTGCTCTTCAATCGCCGCCAGGTCTTCGATGCGGCGTCGATGAGCTTGAACACCATCAGCTTCGCAGTTTGTTGCGACAGCGATCCCTTGGTCCGCACCGTTCGGTGGCGCACCGTGGCGAAGACGCTCTCGATCGGGTTCGAGCTGCGTAGGTGGATCCAGTGCTCAGCAGGGAAGTCGAAGAAGGCGAGCAGCGCATGGCGATCCTTGATCAGGCACTCCACCGCACGTCCGTATTTGACGTGGTATTTCTCGACGAAGACGTCGATCGCGGTTTCAGCTTCGGCCCGGTGTGGGGCCAGATAGATGTTCCGCAGGTCGTTCTTCATGGGGCCCTGCACGGATTTGGCGACCTTGTCGAGTACGTTGCTCACTTTATGGCACCAGCATCGTTGGTGCCGCGTGCCGGGAAAGGCCTCGTCCAGTGCCTTCCAGAAGCCGAGGGCGCCGTCGCCGATGGCGAGTTGCGGGGCAATCCGTAACCCGCGTTGCCGCAGGTCGATCAGGAGTTCGCGCCAGCTCTGCGCGCTCTCGCGCACGCCGACCTGGAAGCCGATCAGCTCCTTCTTGCCTTCCGGCGTGGTGCCAATCAGCACCAGCATGCATTCGCTGTGATCTTCCATGCGGGCCTGCAGGTACACGCCATCGGCCCAGATGTAGACATAGCGACGCGCCGACAGATCGCGTCTCTGCCAGCGTTCGTACTCGACCTGCCAATCGGCCTTCAGGCCGGCGATCACCGAAGGCGACAGGTTCGGCGCATCCTTGCCGAGCAGCGCCGAGAGCGCCTCCTGGAAGTCGCCGGTCGAGATGCCGCGCAAATAGAGGACCGGGATCAAGGCATCCAGGCTCTTCGTCCGCCGCGCCCATAGCGGCAGGATTGCCGAACTGAAGCGGAGGCGGTCGCCTGGCCCGCTCGCTCCGCGGTCGCGGACCTTGGGACGAGCGACCTCCACCGGACCGATGCCGGTCGCAATCTCGCGCACCGGACCGTGCCCATGTCGGACCAGGCGCGCTCGACCGTCGGGCAGCGTCAGATTGGCCGTGCTGGCCAGAAACGCGCCAACCTCGATCTCGATCGCCCTGGCAAGCAGGTCCCGCGCGCCGGCACGAACGATATCGGTCAGTGGATCATCAACCGCGGACGGCTGACGGAAAGCAAGAACATTGGTAGTCTCGGTCATGGCGTATCGCTCTCCTCGAGAGGTTCTGGCAGGCTCGTCACCCGCCTCGATACGCCGCCTTCCTCACACCGTCATCACCCAGATTCCGCCATAGCTCCCTGGCTGAGCAGGGTAAAGACATCGTCCTGTTCGGAGAGGGCGAGGAACGGCGGGACCACGTTTACGTCGATGACGTCGCGGAGCTTATCACCCAGGTGCTGCAGCACAAAAGCGTGGGCGCGCTTAATATCGTCACCGGCCATGTCCATTCGTTTATGGAGATCGCCAAGGCGGTGGTCGCGATCTCCGGCAAACCGATCGCCGTCGAGCCGTCGCCACGTGTTGGCCCGATGCCGCACAACGGTTATCGGCCATTCGACACCACCATCTGTCAGCACGCCTTTCCGGAATTCCGCTACACGCTGCTGCGCGAGGGCCTGAGGAAAGCGGCGGGGTATTGACCCGGCGCTTTCCTCATGGCGGCCGGTTGGGATGCTCGATCGTCTGATCTTGCGAACCTTTCCGCGTCACATTGCGGCATTTCGCGGAAGCATATGAGGCTGCATTGGACGTTCTGACCATCAGCCTGATGTTGGCCGCCGGCTTGCTGCACGCGAGCTGGCACAGTCTCGTGAAATCCGGGCAAAATCAAATCACGGTGCTAGCGGGAATGGGTACCGTTGCGGGTCTGTGGGCTGTTGCGGCGCTTCCGTTCGTCCCCTTTCCTGCTGCGGAGATATGGCCTGTTCTGCTGCTGTCGGTCGGACTGCACATCGCCTACAAGCTATGCCTGGCTGGCGCTTACACCCGCGGCGACTTCGGCCAGGCGTTTCCGCTGGCGCGCGGAATGGTGCCCTTGTTCGCCACTCTGATCGCGTTCATTGGATTGGATCAACTGCCGTCCATCAACCAATGCGTCGGCATCGTCATGGTCTCCTCTGGGCTGTTGCTGCTCTCGCTGGAAAAAATCCACCGCTTGGCGCAATGGCCTTTGCTGTTGACGGCGGCGGCCGCAGGCGCTGCCGTCGCGTTCTACTCAACTGTCGATGCCTACGGCACCCGCCTGATGGGCAGTTGGCTTGGCTTCACGGCCTGGCTCATCGTGCTCGACAGTTTTGCCTTCCTGTTGCTGAGCAGGATCTTGCGGGGTCCCGTTCTATGGAGCGAATTCAGCACGGCCCGATGGCGCGTCGTCGTTTCCGGAATTCTGGGCCTGCTGTCGTTTTGCGTGTTCCTGCGGGCCCTAAGTCGCAATCCTGTCGGAGCAGTCACCACGATCCGGGAAACCAGCGTTTTGTTCGCCATGGCAATCGGCGTTATTTTGCATCGCGAACCGCTATCGTCGCGGCGGATTAGCGGCGCGTTCCTTATTCTATCGGCGCTGGTCGTTATCACCCTGTAATCAAAGCGCCAGCAACCTCAATCAAGATGAAACTTATCGAGCTGGCGATGCACGCCCTTGATGATGCGCACAGTTCCGGTCACGGATCACATTACAATCGTTTCAGTCTCGATCACATACTTTCGAAGTTTGACGCCCCACACCAGAGCGCGCGTGGTGACGCCGGTCGCCGCAAACAGGCAATCGCCTTTCACCATATCCTCGATCGAAAGGATCATTCGCGGGTCGGTGACGCCCATTCGGACAGCGCGTTCACGCTTCTCATCGGTGTCGAGCACCAGGCGGCACTGCATTTAGCCGCCGATGCAACGCAATGCCGCCGCCGCCAGAACGCCTTCGGGAGCACCTCCCCTACTGATATAGATATCGACGCCGCTATTTTCCGGATCCGCGGTGTGGATGACGCCGGCGACGTCGCCATCACTGATCAGGCGCACGGACGCGCCGGTGCTGCGCACCGCGGCGATAACGTCTGCATCCCTCGGACGATCCATGACCAGCGCCGTGATCTCCGAAGGCCGGACGCCTTTTTGCCTTGTCCGCAGGCGGCGCGTCCAAGTCCACAACACCTGTCGCGTAACCAGGACCAATCGAGATCTTCTGCATGTAGACGTCGGGCGCATTCAACAGCGTGCCGCCCTCGGCCATCGCCATGGTGGCGATCGCACCCGGCATACCCTTGGCGCAGAGGGTCGTGCCGTCGAGTGGATCGACGGCGATACCGACCTTCGGCCCGTTGCTGTTGCCAACCTTCTCGCCGATAAAGTGCAGAGGCGCCTTGTCTCGCTCGCCTTCGCCAATCACGACAGTGCCGTCGATCGGCATCTTGTTGAGTTCGCGCCGCATGGCATCGACGGCAGCTTGGTCGGCGGCGATCTTGTTGCCATGGCCTCGCAAGCGCACGGCGGAAACCGCCGCCCGCTCCGTGACGCGCACGATTTCGAGCGTGAGGATGCGTTCCAGTAGCTGCTGCGGTGGAACGGCAACGATTTCCGGCATCCCTCAACTCTCCAGCACTTCTCAATGGCGGATTAGCCACCCTCGTTCATGTAACATCGCACAGCAATAGCCAGCAACAGGTCCCCCCCCCCGGCAAGGCGCTTTGTTCCCGCATTTGGGAACGAAACGCGGTGCCGCCACAACCCCGTGAAACACCCAAGAGACGTTTCTTTCGCGGATCAAATGGGTTACCTAGGGGCCGCTACAACCAAGCCAAATCTATCTGCGGGAATGTTCAACTTATGACTGCGATTCTTGACGACGGGCCTCAAAAACCCCTGCGTTCACGGCTAGTGACGCGCGGCGGTAGCGGCTATGCCGTCGGCACGGCACTGTCTGATTTTAGCACCGGCATGGCCATGTGGCCGCTCTGGATGCGGCTTGGCTGGAATGACATCCTGCAGCGCTACCGTCGGTCAATGCTGGGACCGTTCTGGCTGACCGCGAGCATGGCCATTATGGTCATCGCTCTCGGCGTGCTTTACGCTGAATTGTTCAACACCCCGATCCACGACTTCCTCCCCTACCTATGCGTCGGTCTGCTGGTATGGAATCTGATCTCCAGTTTTCTGATCGAAGGCGGCATCCTCTTCACCGGCGCCGAATCCTACATCAAGCAGATCAGGCTGCCCTATTCGGTCTACGTCTATCGGTCGAGCTGGGCCAAACTCGTCATATTCGCGCATAACTTCGTCATCTATTTCGGCGTACTGCTGTACTTTCAGATCTGGCCCGGCGCCGTTGCGCTGCTAGCAATCCCTGGCCTTCTTTTGGTACTGTTGAACGGCGCGGCCGTCACGCTCCTGATCGGGATAATATCCGCCCGGTTTCGCGACATCCCGCAATTGATCAATTCGATAGTGCAGATAGTGTTCTTTGTCACACCGATCATGTGGAAGCCAGAACTGCTGCGCACGCGATCCTATATCGCCGAGTTTAATCCATTCTATCATTTGGTGGAAGTCGTCCGCGCGCCGCTGCTCGGGCAGTTGCCATCGGCCAACACCTATCTGGCGGTCCTACTGATCACGCTTATCAACCTCATGGTCGTTGGTGCGTTCTTTGCGCGATTTCGTTCGCGCATTTCCTATTGGGTTTGAGATCGATGACAATCAGCGCAAACCATTCGGTCGAGCACAGCGAGCTCTCGCTCGACAACGTCAGTGTGTCGTTTCCGATCTATCATGGCGGCTCGCGCTCGCTGAAGAAGAGCCTGCTGTTTCGCGGCTCCGGCGGACAGCTGGCCAGCGACGCAAGCCATCGGATCACGGTGGAGGCCTTGCGAAACGTCTCTATGGAATTTCGGACCGGCGACCGCGTAGCCCTGATTGGGAACAACGGCGCCGGAAAGACCACCTTGCTGCGGGTCATGGCAGGTATCTATGAGCCGGTGACGGGCGTGGTCAAAAGCTGCGGCCGGATTTCACCGATGTTCGACATCAGCCTCGGCATCGATGGCGATATCAGCGGTTACGACAATATCCGCCTGCGCGGATTGATTCTCGGACTTCCCGCGCGCGAAATCGAAGAGCGGATGGCCGATATCGCCGAATTCACCGAACTCGGCGACTATCTCGACATTCCCGTCCGCACCTACTCGTCCGGCATGATGACGCGCTTGACATTCGCCGTCGCCACCTGCTTCTCGCCCGAGATTTTGTTGATGGACGAATGGATCCTCGCCGGCGACGCCGGGTTTCTGGCGAAAGCGCAGCATCGCGTCGAGGCGTTCGTGGAACAGGCCGGCATCTTGGTGCTCGCGTCACACAGCACCGAAATCTGCAGACGATGGTGCAACAAGGCGGTGTGGATGGAACGCGGAGAAGTGAAGATGGCCGGCGACATTAGCGCCGTTCTCGACAGTTACAATGGCGTTGCGGTGGCCTGAGCGACGGAGCGTCAGATAAGGTTCAGCGCGCGGCACACCGCGCCGACATGCAGCAGGTGGCCGAAGTCACCGCTGTCGATCGCCGCGCGCAGCTCAGAAAGCGTCAGAAACTGTTGTCGGATGTCTTCCGCGGCGTCGAACGCCGTGCTCTCCACGGAATCGACCCGGCACGCGAACACATGAACACTGTTTGTGTGGGTGGCTGGGTTGGTCCGGTAGGTTCCACAGGCCCGCCATTGAGTACCGCGAATTCCGGTTTCCTCGCGCAATTCACGCTTTGCGGCGTCGAGCGGGTCTTCGCCGGCCTCGATGACGCCTCCTGGTAGCTCCATCATCGTCCGCGCGGCGCCGTGGCGATATTGCGAAATGACGCAGATGCGGTCGACGCTATCGAGGCAAACGGTGTGCGCCCAGTCGGGATAGCGCAGGACATAATAGGGTGAGATGCTAACGCCCGCGGGTGTCGTGCAGTCTTCCGCCCGCAGGTCGATCCAGCGGTTCTTGATCACGGTGGTCGAACTGTTCACCGTCCATGGCGCGAGTGGTGATTTTGTCATTTTGCGTCCTGATGTCCACTACTGTTATTGGAAAACCGGACGAAACGCGCGCGGCCTCCAGCCGAAATCCTGCATCGCAGGTGCCGGGTCGAAGATCATGTCCTTGGACATGCGATTACCCATTGCTACATTCGCGTTGGCGATAAGCGGTTTTGCCAGTGCGAATGCCGCGCGCCACAGCAGTGGCGGAACCGGGATGATACGCCGCGGCTTGTTCAGCCCGTCAAAAATTCGACCTATCATCTCGCGGTAGCTGACTGTGTCCGTGCCCGGAATGGCGTAAATCTTGTTGGCCGCAGCCGGACTGGCAGCGGCGGCTATCGCGCCGATCGCCAGATCCTGGGCGTGCACTGGCTGACGCAGGCCCGATCCCGACCCCGCCAGCGGCATGAAGCCGAACTTCTCGATCAGCCGCGCCAACCGCGTGATGTTGGAGTCGCGGCCCTCGTCATAGATGATGGTCGGGCGCAGCACCGTCCACGCTACGCCGAGCTTAGTGCACGTATCGATCAGGCGCTGTTCGGCCTCGGCCCATTGCCGCACGCTGTCGCGCTCGGCTTCGAGTTCGGAATTCATCTTGGTGACGATGCTTGTGGAGGTAAACGCCACTACACGCTTCAAGGACGGCGTGACGAGATGCGGAAGCGCACCGGCCAGCAAGCCGACATGAGCTGTGCAATACAGGGTGGAAACAGGAGGCCATCCGAGCCTGTCCGGCGTGGCAAGATCGGCCTGCAGCCAAGCGACATTTTGCTCCGCACGGCACGTGCGCGACACCGCCGCCGGCTTTTCGCCGGCGAGCACCAGCCGATCGACGATATGGCCGCCGACAATACCGCTTGCACCGATGACGATGCTACTCATCCTGCCAACTCGCCAAGCGCTGTTCCCATTTTGCCCCCCCCGTGTACACACGGGTGGGCGAAGAACTTCTAGCAGCCCATGCAGCCCAAGCAAACGCCAGGCCTTGTAAGCTTTGCGCTGCGCTTGCCCCGGATTGGGGACGTACAGTATAAGAGATCTCCAGCATGAGAGCACGAATTTGAGCTTCGAAACATTCCTCAGACGGTGGCGGTTCTGGCCGCGGCCACCGATGTCGACGTTCGAGCAATATGCTCCGCGGCCGCTGCGGAACGATCGCCTTCCCGCTTCGCCCGCGCTGATCGATCCGGTGCCACGGATCGCAATCGTGACGCCGAGCCGCAATCAGTGCAATTATCTCGGCGCGACCGTTGCCAGTGTTCTGGCGCAAAATTATCCCGCACTGTCCTATCACGTTCAGGACGCCGCCTCGCAGGACGGGACGGTCGAGTTGCTGGAGAGCTACGGCCCAAACCTGAGCTGGCGCAGCGAGCCCGATACCGGGCAAGCCAACGCCATCAACACAGGCTTCCGGCTTGCCGCCGCTGATTGCGACATCATGGCCTATCTCAACAGTGACGACACACTGTTGCCGGGCACGCTGGCCTATGTCGCGCATGTCTTTCGAAGCCGGCCCGACATCGATATCGTCTACGGGCAACGGATTTTCATCGATGGCGACGGCATGGAAATCGGTCGCGCTGTCTTCCCGACCCACGACGCCCGTGCGCTGAACTACATCGGCTACGTCCCGCAGGAAACGATGTTCTGGCGGCGTCGCGTCTGGGATCGGATCGGGCCGATCGACGAGAGCTTTCGTTTTGTGCTGGATTGGGATTTCATGCTGCGTGCGCAGCAGGCCGGTTTTCAAATGGTTCGGCTTCCGCGCTTCCTCGGCTGCTTCCGCATCCATGCTGAACAGAAAACCTCGGCGATGATGGACGTTGGGCTTGAGGAAATGCAGGTGCTTCGCGCCCGTCACCTCGGGCATATTCCGGCACGATCGGAAACATACCGCGCGGTCGTCCCGTTTCTGGCGCGGCAGTTCGCCTATCACTGGCTCCACCGTCTGAGGATCTTGAAATACTGAGCGACCTCACACCCCGGGCGACAGCGCGATGGCTTTCGCAGCAATCCTGGGATAGGTCTGCGCCCAACAGCATCCCGTCCCCAATGCAATCCGGATCGCAAGCGTGAACGACATCACTCCATGCGCAGGATGCGGGTTCAGGTGGCATATCCATGTGGCGCTGCTGATCGCGCTGTTTGTCGCCGAGGCGATCGTTTTCTACGCGCACGTCGCCCGCGACGTAGTACCGTTCTATCCGCCGCGCTTCGATCAATTATCGTATTACCTATCGACCTACGATCTGCTCGGCGCATTCCATGCCAAGAGCTCGCGCGCCTTCGTCGATGAACTGCTGCAGCCCGGCAATCCAACTGGGACCACATTTGTCCTGCAAGGCGCGCTACTGTCGCTAATCGGCGGCGCGAACAGAACGACTTTCCTGAGCGTCAATCTGTTGTACTTTCTCGCTTTGCAGTTCGTGCTTTTTACCGTGGTCCGTTCGTGTATCGGCCGCATCGATTTTGCATGGATCGCGATCGCCCTGCTACTGTCATCCGCCACGGTTATTCAAGCTGCAGGCGGGATCTACGACTACCGTATCGATTTCTCGGCGATGTGCCTTTATGGCATCTGGACGTGCCTCGTCGTGTGGTGCGGAGCGTTTCGGCACACCGGCCGGTCCCTCATCGTCGCACTGGCCGGCATCCTACTGGTCTACAGCCGCTTTTTCACGGTCATTTACATCGGCATCGCGCTCGGCACCCTGCTCGCGATCAACTTATACGAGCTTCTTCGCGCCTCAGCGCCCGAGCGGAACTCGGCGACGTGGCGTGGCATCAACATTCTCCTTTCCGGCGGACTCGTTGCGGCCGTCTGCTTGCCGCGACTCTATCTGTCACGCGACGCCATCTATGGCTACTACATGATCGGGCATGTACTCGGGGATGAGAAGTACATTCGTGCCCATGAACTGGGCGTCTACTCCATCGCAGGTCACCTGCTCTATTATCCGAAATCGATCCTGTACGGTCACATCGGACTGCTGACGTGGTTGATCGCCGGCGCGCTCGCGGGCTGGTCGCTGTGGCGCGACCGCCTGACCGCAAGCGAAATGCTTGCGCGACTGCGCCCATTCGGCCATGAATTTATCGCGCTCGGCATCGCGGTGCTGATCCCAGTGGCCACGCTGACGGCCAACGTTTCCAAGTCGCCTGTGGTCGGTGGAATCGTCACCGTACCAATCCTGCTAGCGATGGTGTTATTCGGCGCAGCGATCTGGCCGGGCGTGCTCAAGCTCTCCCGGACGCGGTCGATCAACGTCGCGGCGGTGGCGACGGCCATTGCTGTCTCCGCGTTTGCAATCAAAGGCACGTCGTCAAAGGGCGTCGCGCCGCGCGCGGATCTCGAGCGTATCACACTGCTCGCCAGGTCGATTGCGACCTATGCCGCGGAAAACAATCTGGACCGGCTGTCAATGTCGACCGACCGCGTGGTCGACTACGAGAATGTCGGCACGCTCAAACTTGCCAGCATCGAATTGCTGCATCGGAGTCTGGAAGTCGATGGCTTGTTGGGTCATGGCGCCTACGGCATTTTTGCAACGTCACGCGAGGACGCCTTGCGGCTCGTGGCTGAAAGCGATGTCATCGTACTCACCGATCCCGTCACCGACCGATCGCATCCCTACCCCATGAACACCAAGATCAAAGAATATTGGGGCGAGCTGTGGCAATGGACCAACCAGAATCGTGCTTTGCTATTTTCGACAGAGATTTTCGGGATTCCGTATCGGGTTTTCGTGCGATCACCCCCTACTAAAGAACATCCCCTCGGGAGGGCCTCGACCGACCATACACGATCTCGATAGGCGAGCCTGCGACTCGGCGCTAACGCTGTTCGCGCGAACGGGCGGCGGCCCCAGAGTCTCAGGGGAACACGAACCCAGATAGAGTCCGTTTGCGGGGCGGCTTCCAACACTTTTGGCACTCAGGAGGATGCGAGCAACTCGCCCGAGGAGCCTCCCGCTTCGCTCAGTTTTTGCTTGGACGGGCGTCGAAGAAGAAGTCCTAGCGCCACAAATCGACGCAACGGCGATGCCGAGTCCAGTCACGAAACCAACCAGCTCGTCCCGTCGAGCAGGAAATATTTGATGTCCCTGACAGCAGGACGACAAATTGCGCGATGTGATTGGCTCTGCGTCCGGCCACGCCATCGATGAAAAGTGCAAGATTCAAGCTTTCGAACCGCACTCAACCTCGTCTTCCCTTGAGCTGGAACAATGACCCACGGCTGAGCGCCACGGTATCATGACGCTGTTTGCCGCCCTCCCGGCGGAACCGTGATCGGTCGCAATATGCAGAGCCATCGTCATCAGGAGGATGTCTACCCTTTCCGCGCTGGAAGATCTCCATCGGAGAGCGATCGACGGATGATAGCATGTACAGTGCCTGCGACTCGCTTGTACAATAATGCCGAGCCCCCCAGACTGAAAGCTCGAAGATTGAGGCTACCGTGCGCGCAGGCGATTCGGTGACCGGCCCCATCTGGCGTCTGCGCGGCCCCGCTGTTATAATTCGAGGGATGAAAAACTTAGGTTTAACTCGTAATGCAGATCGGCAATCGGCCCAAGAGAACAACCGGGGAATTGATCGCCCTCATCAATCAGCGCCGAGCGGATTGGTGGCCGGCTGAATTCCGGCTCACGATTGACAGATCTGCCGAGCATGATTGGATCGCCATTGTGGATGCACGGGCGGGCGACTTCAATGGAAATCGGGGTGCTGATTTTTCAAACAGCCTTGCGCAAGTTGTAGCCGAACTCAGGCTTCGTAACGCCTGGACTGGGCACTAGGTCAACGTTTTCTTGGTTTGAATCATATCAGGCGGCCTCGGCGAGCAGGACGGAGCGGGCGAACTTGGAGAAGAAGCCCTCGACGAGGTTGAGCCAGGAGCCGTGCTTGGGCGAGAAGGTAAACTGGAAGCGGCCTGCCGGTCGCGTGTCGAGCCAGGTTCTGGTTTCTCTCGAGATGTGTGCGGAATGATTGTCGAGGATCAACTTGATCGCCGTGCCGGCCGGATAGGCGGCATCGAGAAGCTTGAGGAATTCGACGAACTCTCGGCTGCGGTGGCGATCTTTAACGAGCGCATAGAGCTGGCCCCGGTTGTTTGGACAGCGCCCCGCTGGATTTAAGTGGATTCCTGCCGGGTTATGCTGAACGCGGGGCTTTACGGTTTTGTCGTTGCGTCGGGAGGGCGTAGCCCGACCAGAGCGACGACAAAACCGTCGGCGACGGTCATGCGGCCATCACCATAGCTTGCGTGCCGAAGTAAGCCTCGTCGGGCGTGCGCCCGTCAAGGCTCGAGTGAGGGCGTCCCTGATTGTAGAAGGCCAGATACTTGGCAATTGACGCTCGCGCCTCGGACACGCTGTCGTAGGCGCGGAGATATACTTCTTCGTATTTGACCGTGCGCCAGAGCCGCTCGACAAACACGTTGTCGCGCCAGGCGCCCTTGCCGTCCATGCTGATGGCGATCTTCGCGTCCAGCAGCACATCGGTGAACTCGAGGCTGGTGAACTGGCTGCCCTGATCCGTGTTGAAAATCTCGGGCCTGCCGTGCTTCGCCAACGCCTCCTGGACCGCTTCGACGCAGAAGGCCGCCTCCATTGTGATCGAGACGCGATGGGCCAGGACCCGTCGGCTGAACACATCGACGACCGCCGCGAGATAGACGAAGCCACGCCGCATCGGAATGTAGGTGATGTCCATTGCCCACGCATGGTCGGGCCGCTCGATCTTCAATCCGCGCAACAGGTACGGGTAGATCTTGTGACCCGGAGCCGGCTTGCTCGTGTTCGGGCGACGATAGACCGCCTCGATCCCCATGCGCTTCATCAGCGTCGCGATGTGGCGGCGACCGGCGTATACGCCCTCCCGCCGCAGCAACGATCGCAGCATACGCGCTCCCGCGAAGGGATAATCGAGATGCAGCTCATCGAGCCGACGCATCAAGGCAAGGTCCTCGGCCGAAACTGGCCGAGGTTCATAGTAGACCGTGCTGCGAGCCAGCTTCAGGACCTTCGCCTGGCGCACGATAGAAAGATCATGATCGCGGTCGATCATCGCTTTGCGCTCAGCAGGCCCGCCTTGGTGAGCGCGCCGGACAAAAAATCGTTTTCCAACGCCAGCTCGCCGATCTTGGCATGTAACGCCTTCAAATCGACCGGCGTCTCGGCCGATGTCTTGTCATGCCCAAACACGCCGGCGGCGCCTTCCAGGAGCTGGTTTTTCCAGATCGTGATCTGGTTCGGATGAACATCAAACAGTTGCGCCAGCTCCGCCAGTGTCTTGTCGCCTTTGACCGCAGCCAAAGCAACCTTCGCCTTGAATGCCGGAGAATGCGTCCGGCGGCTCTTCTTCGTCATCTTCGCTCCTGATTCGCAGCAAGAATCCTCGCCGCTGTCAGGCAGAAAATCCACTCAAGCTACTGTCCGAATTTGCGGGGCCAGCTCTCCATGCCGAGAACTTCGCGCCGGCCATCGCTGTTGACGCCGACCGCGACGATTACCGCAACGGACACGATGCGGCCATTCTGGCGCACCTTCACGTAGGTGGCGTCGATCCACAGATACGGCCAGTCGCCTTCGATCGGGCGAGCGAGGAACGCCTTCACCTTGGCGTCGATCCGCGCACAGCCGCGAGACCTGGCTCTTTGAGATCCCCGTCATACCCATGGTCTGCACAAGATCGTCCACCGAGCGGGTCGAGACGCCCTGCACATAGGCTTCCTTAACCACGGCCCTGAACGCCTTCTCGGCCATCCGCCGCGGCTCCAGGAAGCCGGGGAAGCAGGAGCCCTTGCGCAGCTTGGGGATGCGCAGCTCGACCGTGCGGCCCGGGTCTCCCAGGTCCGGTCCGGTAGCCGTTGCGCTGGGCCAGGCACTCGGGGTCTTCTCGCCATAGGCGGCCCCGGTCTGGCTTTCGACTTCCAGCTCCATCAGGCGCTGGGCCGCAAAGCCGATCATCTCGCGCAACAGATCGGCCAGGGGTCTTCTCCACGAGCGTACGCAGGTTCATCATGCCGTCCGTCATCGGTGGGTCCTCGGTTGCGCTGGCGTGTCGCAACCCGATCCTACCGGAGAACTGCCGGTGACCACCGCAAAGCCGCCCGCCCGCTACGGCGCTATTAGGGGGCGCGCGTCCGGGCGGCTTTGCTCTACCGAGCTACACCACCTCCGGGGACACGACCATCGCACAAATGCGCCAAGACCAACTCATCAGGGCGCTAGCCCGTCCTATTCGTGAGAGTGCGGCTTTTGGGCCCGATTGATGCGGCCGCACATCTTGTCTGACGAGGCGCACAGGATTGCCTTCGGCTTTTCGCCGCCTGACGACCGGTACTTTGCAACGCGCTTGAGGGATGGGTTGGGCGAACGGGGGCGGACGCCCCGCCGGTCAAGGACCGAGCGGCAGCAGCGCGCCGGGCAAGCCGCAGATCAGGTCGGCTTCGGGACATGCCGCGGCAAACGCAAGGCGAATGCGGCTCGTGGTCTCGACGACACGGGCGGCGATTTTCAAGAGCCGAAGACGCAGCGTCGCGAACTCGGCAGCGGCCAATTCCCGGACTTTGGGAATGGCGTCGCGCACGGTCAGCATCAGCCAATAAGCGGCCGTATGGAGCACGAGACGGACCTGGTTGGCGAGCGCCGAACGGCAGCTGGTGCGGTCGGAGGCGAGCTGCGTCTTATGCAGCTTGATCAGATTCTCGGCTTGGCCGCGCGCGCAATACAGGCTGTCGTAGATCCACTCGGCCGAGCCGACATCGAGGCTGGTGACGACGAAACGGATGTCGAGGCCGAGCATCGTCGCCTCAATACGGGCGACGGTGCGCCGTTCGCGATCCCAGGACTTTGCCTTGTGGCGCGTCTCGGTATAGCCACGCAGAACCGGCAGGTTCTCGATGGCGCGTCGGGTGCGGATGTCGTCGGCGACCTCGTCGACTTTTCTGGCGAGAGGCTTGGTGCCGGACAGACCGAAGATGTAGTCGATGCCGTTGGTCTCGCACCACGCCATGGCCTCCGGCCGGGCATAGTGCCCGTCGCCACGGAACGTAATTCGCGTGTTGTGCCACCGCGTGCGGATATGCCGTACCAGGCGGCGCAGAAGGGCACGCACCTCGACGCCGCCCGGCGTCTTGCCGGGCCTCAGCACGACCGCCACGGGACGGCTCTTCTCCGTGTCGTAGACGTGGATCGGCAGGAAGCAGCGTTCGTCATAATGAGCGTTGAACAGCGAGAGCTGCTGATGGCCGTGGACGACATCGCAGGTATCATCGATGTCGAGCGTGACGGATGCCGGCTCGCGCGGGTAGCTATCCATCCATGCGTCGACCAAAATGTAGGTCAGTCGGATCACGTCGCGCAGGCGCGGAGCATTCTCCAGCCGCGACAGCGTCGGTTGGGAACACAGATCGCGGCCCGTGTCCGGCAGCCGTCCGCAGGCCAGCTTGAATGCGGGATCGGACCGCAGATGATCGAGGTCGTCGGCGTCCTCGTAGCCGCAGCAGATCGCGAACATGCGCGCGCGGAACATATCGACAAGGCTGTGCACGACCCGCGTCGGATCGCGCCGATCCGGGAACACCCGGGCCAGATTGTCGGCCAAGCCGAGACGCCGCTCGGCCATCGCCAGAAGCATCACGCCCCCGTTCGAGGTCAGGCGACCGCCATCGAAGGCAGCTGTGACTTTCTTGGCGTGAACGGCTGGAAACGAGAAGGGCGGAATCGTATCGTCGGTCATGGCGGGCGTGGCGTTCGCGGTTGAAGGTGATGGGGTGGCTTCGCAACCGAATCCTACGCCGCATCAGCGCTTTACACCACGCTCGCCAGCCCTCAGGCGCACTCTTACGAATAAGACGGGCTAGCACAGAGACCTGCTAGTCCTGAAGGCTCAGCGAACGGGGGGACACTTCGCAATTGCCGTTGCTGTTGGGGCGCCGATACGGCTCCGCCAAACCAAAGGCGGTCCAGCAAAATCGCTTCCATCACAGGGGCAACCATCGCTTTGGCCACGAACAGGCGCCTGGTGGTCAAGACAAGCCATTGATCCCGTTGCGATGCGCGTCGGCATCCCGGTGGCGGAGCAGAAAGCCGGGCCGGCCCTGCGCGATCCGCATTCTCGACGCGCTGCTAAAACGCGACGGTTCAGGCGAGGGCCAGTGAGTGCAAACCTCGCTGGCTGATGGAAAAGCGAATTAGGACAGCCTCAGATCGAATCAGGACACGAGAATTCAAATACGGACAGCACCCAAGAACAGCCGGCGCGGAACAGATTGCCCGTCTGAAATACAGCACCGCTTGGGTATACATACTCGACGCTTCGTCGGCTGCCGGAACAAGGAGTTGGAAATCTGCGCCAGATTGTCTAAGTCAGATGCCGGCTGCCTTTTCCAACGCGGAATCCCAAGAACACGAAGGTTTCTCAATGCCTTTCCCACGCGCTTCGCAGGCCCTTTCCCGTTTCATCGTGCTCGATCTCACCCGCGTTCGCTCCGGGCCCACTTGCGTGCGGCAGCTGGCGGATTGGGGTGCCAACGTGATCAAGATCGACGCGCTGCTGGAGGATACGGGCGGCGAGCAACCGGGCGGCCTGCGGCAGGGCTCGGACTTCCAGAATTTGCACCGCAACAAACGGGCCATGACGCTGAATCTGAAGGACCCGAAGGGCCTCGAAGTATTCAAGCGCCTCGCCGAGAAGGCCGATGTCGTGGTCGAGAATTTCCGTCCCGACGTCAAAGGCAAGCTCGGCATCGACTATGAGAGCCTGCGCAAGATCAACCCGCGCATCGTCTATGGCAGCATCTCCGGCTTCGGGCAGGACGGCCCATACCACAAGCGACCCGGCTTCGATCAGATCGCGCAAGGCATGGGCGGGCTGATGTCGGTCACCGGCGCGCCCGGCCAGGGTCCGATGCGGGTCGGCATTCCCGTCGCCGACCTCACCGCCGGGTTGTTCTGCGCCCTCGGCATCCTGACCGCGTTGCTGGAGCGCGACGTTTCCGGCGAGGGCCAGTGGGTGCAGACCTCGCTGTTGCAGGCGCAGATCTTCATGCTGGATTTCCAGGCCGCGCGCTGGCTGATGGAAAAGGAGGTCGCCAAACAGGCCGGCAACAACCATCCGACCTCGATCCCGACTGGCGTATTCAAGACGTCCGACGGCTACATCAACATCGCAACGACCGGCGGGCGGATCTGGGAGCGCTGCGCGCAGGCGGTCGGCGCGCCGGAGCTTTACAGCCACCCCGACTATGCGACTGCACCCGCACGCTCCAAGAACCGCGACGCCCTCAATGCCGAAATCGAGAAGCGCACGGTGACGAAGTCGACCGAGACCTGGGTCAGGGAGCTCAACGAGGCCGGCGTGCCCTGTGGGCCGATCTACGCCATCGACCAGATGTTCGAGGACGCGCAGGTCAGGCATCTCGGCATCGCGCAGGACGTGCCGAACGAGGAGAACCGCGACATCCGCCTGGTCGGCCAACCCGTCACGCTGTCGCGCACGCCAAGCAAGATGGTGGCGCGGCCGCCGGAGTTCGGCGAGCAGACCGATGAGGTGCTGGCGGAGTTTGGTTTTGATCCGGACGAAATAGCAAATCTGAAGGTGAGGAGAGTCGTGTGAGGCGAGAGAAGCTTGATACCAAAACGGCTCTCTAAACCTGGCGACTGTGCGTTAGCGCGATGCTTTCTCGCCCACAGTTCGGAGATCGACTGATGCCTGAGGAGGGCGAACCAACGGCTCTCGGCGTGGGGGTGGCTCATTGAGGTCGCGAGCCCAAGGGGCGCCGGCCGAAATTACCGAGCCCGAGGAAGCTTGATCCGAGCTGACGCAGGACGAGACAAAAAGGCTGACCATAACCACAAAGGCGATCCGCCCTGATTCCTTTGCGTTCGTACTCATTGGAAACCACTCGATCAGTTGGTCGAAATCCTCTGCGACTCTTTTCATGCTATATACACCGCCTGCTGAATGAAAGCGCATTAGCTTCAATTTGGCAAAATCGACGGGTTGGCCGCGCGACGCAACGGCACCCGGTGTAAGTCAAACCAAGCTTCGGGTGATGAGCCAATATGTCGAGTTCCAACTTTTAGAGCTATGGCGGAATCTGGGTGATGACGGTGTGAGGAAGGCGGCGTATCGAGGCGGGTGACGAGCCTGCCAGAACCTCTCGAGGAGAGCGATACGCCATGACCGAGACTACCAATGTTCTTGCTTTCCGTCAGCCGTCCGCGGTTGATGATCCACTGACCGATATCGTTCGAGCCGGCGCGCGGGACCTGCTTGCCAGGGCGATCGAGATCGAGGTTGGCGCGTTTCTGGCCAGCACGGCCAATCTGACGCTGCCCGACGGTCGAGCGCGCCTGGTCCGACATGGGCACGGTCCGGTGCGCGAGATTGCGACCGGCATCGGTCCGGTGGAGGTCGCTCGTCCCAAGGTCCGCGACCGCGGAGCGAGCGGGCCAGGCGACCGCCTCCGCTTCAGTTCGGCAATCCTGCCGCTATGGGCGCGGCGGACGAAGAGCCTGGATGCCTTGATCCCGGTCCTCTATTTGCGCGGCATCTCGACCGGCGACTTCCAGGAGGCGCTCTCGGCGCTGCTCGGCAAGGATGCGCCGAACCTGTCGCCTTCGGTGATCGCCGGCCTGAAGGCCGATTGGCAGGTCGAGTACGAACGCTGGCAGAGACGCGATCTGTCGGCGCGTCGCTATGTCTACATCTGGGCCGATGGCGTGTACCTGCAGGCCCGCATGGAAGATCACAGCGAATGCATGCTGGTGCTGATTGGCACCACGCCGGAAGGCAAGAAGGAGCTGATCGGCTTCCAGGTCGGCGTGCGCGAGAGCGCGCAGAGCTGGCGCGAACTCCTGATCGACCTGCGGCAACGCGGGTTACGGATTGCCCCGCAACTCGCCATCGGCGACGGCGCCCTCGGCTTCTGGAAGGCACTGGACGAGGCCTTTCCCGGCACGCGGCACCAACGATGCTGGTGCCATAAAGTGAGCAACGTACTCGACAAGGTCGCCAAATCCGTGCAGGGCCTCATGAAGAACGACCTGCGGAACATCTATCTGGCCCCACACCGGGCCGAAGCTGAAACCGCGATCGACGTCTTCGTCGAGAAATACCACGTCAAATACGGACGTGCGGTGGAGTGCCTGATCAAGGATCGCCATGCGCTGCTCGCCTTCTTCGACTTCCCTGCTGAGCACTGGATCCACCTACGCAGCTCGAACCCGATCGAGAGCGTCTTCGCCACGGTGCGCCACCGAACGGTGCGGACCAAGGGATCGCTGTCGCAACAAACCGCGAAGCTGATGGTGTTCAAGCTCATCGACGCCGCATCGAAGACCTGGCGGCGATTGAAGAGCACGAACCAGTTGCCGAAAGTCATCGCCGGTGTAAAGTTCATCGACGGAATCGAAGTCATTCCGAACACTGAAAGCCACGCCGCCTGATCAGGCCGCGTCACCCAAAATCAGCCATAGCTCCAACTTTTATGCCCATATCGCTTGCCCGACGTGCGGCTCCCTTTACGCACGTTCAATTCGTTTCGTTGCGGTATCGGAAGCCGGCCAATTTGGATGTGCGAGTTGCGGCGAGGTCTTCGCCCGACGGCAAACACAATACGCGCCAATATTTACTTTAGTCGAGACTCCCTCCCAGCTTCTTACGACAAGGCCTTCCACACACCCTCGGATTAGAAAGGCAAACTTGGCAGGCATCATTGCCGATACCTTAGATCCCGTAGCTGAATACGAACTTCGTTCGAGAAATCGATTGAGGATCTGGTCTGAGCCCAGAGCTGGCCCCGCAAATTCGGACAGTAGCTTGAGTGGATTTTCTGCCTGACAGCGGCGAGGATTCTTGCTGCGAATCAGGAGCGAAGATGACGAAGAAGAGCCGCCGGACGCATTCTCCGGCATTCAAGGCGAAGGTTGCTTTGGCTGCGGTCAAAGGCGACAAGACACTGGCGGAGCTGGCGCAACTGTTTGATGTTCATCCGAACCAGATCACGATCTGGAAAAACCAGCTCCTGGAAGGCGCCGCCGGCGTGTTTGGGCATGACAAGACATCGGCCGAGACGCCGGTCGATTTGAAGGCGTTACATGCCAAGATCGGCGAGCTGGCGTTGGAAAACGATTTTTTGTCCGGCGCGCTCACCAAGGCGGGCCTGCTGAGCGCAAAGCGATGATCGACCGCGATCATGATCTTTCTATCGTGCGCCAGGCGAAGGTCCTGAAGCTGGCTCGCAGCACGGTCTACTATGAACCTCGGCCAGTTTCGGCCGAGGACCTTGCCTTGATGCGTCGGCTCGATGAGCTGCATCTCGATTATCCCTTCGCGGGAGCGCGTATGCTGCGATCGTTGCTGCGGCGGGAGGGCGTATACGCCGGTCGCCGCCACATCGCGACGCTGATGAAGCGCATGGGGATCGAGGCGGTCTATCATCGCCCGAACACGAGCAAGCCGGCTCCGGGTCACAAGATCTACCCGTACCTGTTGCGCGGATTGAAGATCGAGCGGCCCGACCATGCGTGGGCAATGGACATCACCTACATTCCGATGCGGCGTGGCTTCGTCTATCTCGCGGCGGTCGTCGATGTGTTCAGCCGACGGGTCCTGGCCCATCGCGTCTCGATCACAATGGAGGCGGCCTTCTGCGTCGAAGCGGTCCAGGAGGCGTTGGCGAAGCACGGCAGGCCCGAGATTTTCAACACGGATCAGGGCAGCCAGTTCACCAGCCTCGAGTTCACCGATGTGCTGCTGGACGCGAAGATCGCCATCAGCATGGACGGCAAGGGCGCCTGGCGCGACAACGTGTTTGTCGAGCGGCTCTGGCGCACGGTCAAATACGAAGAAGTATATCTCCGCGCCTACGACAGCGTGTCCGAGGCGCGAGCGTCAATTGCCAAGTATCTGGCCTTCTACAATCAGGGACGCCCTCACTCGAGCCTTGACGGGCGCACGCCCGACGAGGCTTACTTCGGCACGCAAGCTATGGTGATGGCCGCATGACCGTCGCCGACGGTTTTGTCGTCGCTCTGGTCGGGCTACGCCCTCCCGACGCAACGACAAAACCGTAAAGCCCCGCGTTCAGCATAACCCGGCAGGAATCCACTTAAATCCAGCGGGGCGCTGTCCAAACAACCGGGGCCAGCTCTCTCTATTCCCTTCTCGCGCTCCGATTCCATCAGCGATTCCGTGACCGGCTTTGGTGACCTGATCCCGCAATTCGCGCTGCGCTGGAATGCCGGTGTCCACAACTACATGACCTACATCACCGGTGACATCCCGGTCGGAGCCTACCAGTCGTCCCGGCTCGCCAACATCGGGCTCGGGCATGGCGCGATCGACGCGGGCGGCGGCTACACCTATTTCAATCCGCAGACCGGACATGAACTGTCCGGCGTGCTTGGCTTCACCTACAATTTCAAGAACACCGACACGCAGTACCAAAGCGGTGTCGACATGCACTTCGACTGGGGCGCCTCCCAGTTCCTGAGCAAGCAGGTGCAGGTGGGGCTCGTCGGGTATTTCTACCAGCAGCTCGGGTGCGACAGCGGATCCGGCGATCGCGTCGGCTGTTTCCGCTCGAGGGTGGGCGGGGTCGGCCCACAGATCGGATTCATCTTTCCAATCGGCGACAAACAGGGCTATCTCAACTTCAAGGGATACAAGGAATTTGCCGCCGAAAATCGCCCCGAAGGCTGGAACGCTTGGGTGACCTTTGCGATCTCGCCTGCGGCACCGCCGCCGGCAGTGACGCCGACGAAGCACGTCATCACGAAGTGACGGGCGTTCACGATGACGCCGGTCGAGTGGCGGCTGTCTAGCCGGCTCGCGCCAGACCATCTGCCGCCAGCGCTCCCGACAAAAGCCATCAAAAAATCCAAGCTACCATGTCGGGCCGGCCGAGCCTCGTTCGTCCTCGTGACATGAATGGGCAACGGACCTGCGCGCCGGAGCCATCAATTCGTGAGGAACAAGAAACATGCCCAATACCGTCCGCCTGCACCGCGTCCTGGCCACCAGGCCGGAGAAAGTCTATCGCGCCTTCCTGGAGGCCGATGCGATGGCGAAATGGCTTCCGCCGAACGGCTTCACCTGCACCGTGCATCATTTCGAGCCCAAGGTCGGGGGCACGTTCAAGATGTCGTTCCGGAATTTCACCACGGGCAACAGCCATTCCTTTGGCGGCGAATATGTCGAGCTCGTGCCCGGCGAACGCATCCGCTATACGGACAAGTTCGACGATCCCAATCTGCCCGGCCTGATCGAGGTGACCGTGATCCTGAAGAAGGTTTCGGTCGGAACCGAAATCGACATCACGCAGTCGGGCATCCCGGATGTCATCCCGCCGGAGGCCTGCTATCTCGGCTGGCAGGAATCGCTGCGGAATCTGGCCAAGCTCGTCGAGCCCGAGATCAATCAATAGGCTGGACGCAGTGGCGAACCCTCAGGATGCAGATCGAGTGTGCGGCTGCCGCTTCAACGGCAGCGGTGCCGCTTAGCCTTATCCTAAGGAGACCGCCACCGGGTCCGTGCGAAACGGTATCCGACGGCGGCGCGGCAGGCGCCCTCCCGCCTGCGTGCAGGCGCTCCCTGCAGTCCGATGCCCCCTTGTGCCGGTTGAGCGGAAGGCTACACTCGGGCGAAATCGGGAGGGGGTTGATGAAACCATTCCAGGCGTTGCGGATGATTGCCTGTGGCGCGCTGCTCGTTGCGGCCGCAGCAGCTTCGGCCCGGGCCGAAGGGACTTTTGAAATTCCCGCGGGAGCACATTTCAACAAGGACAAGCTCGCAAAACTCGACGAGTTCTTCCGCAACGAAGTGGCGACGGGGAAAATTCCCGGAGCGATCCTGCTCATCCAACAGCACGGCAAGCCGGTCTATCACCAATCCTTCGGCGTGCAGGACGTGGAGTCGAAGGCTCCGATCACCGACCACACCATCTTCCGCCTGTTCTCGATGACCAAGGCCATCACCAGCGTGGTTGCGGTGCAGATGATCGATGAGGGCAAGTTCTCCCTCGACGACCCGATCGCAAAATACATTCCGTCGTTTGCAAATGTGAAGGTCGGCGTCGAGAAGGCAGCCAGCGACGGTAGCAAGACGCTCGAACTGGTGCCGCCGAACCGGCCGCCGACGGTGCTCGACCTGATGCGCCAGACCTCCGGCATCACCTACGGCTTCTACGGCGACAGCCTGGTCCGCAAGGCCTACAAGGCTGCCGATATCTATGCCGGTGATTTCGACCTCGCCGAGTTCGCCGAGCGGATCGCAAAACTGCCGCTGCACAATCAACCCGGCGCGCTCTGGCAGTATGGCCATTCCACCGACATCCTGGCGCGGATCATGGAAATCGCGTCCGGAAAGTCCCTGATCGAGGTCGAGAGGGAAAAGCTGCTCGATCCGCTCGGCATGAAGGACACCGGCTTCTTCGTCGGCGACCCCGAAAAGCAGAAACTGCTCGCCAAGCCGATGCCAAACGACAGCGATTTCCGGGTGGGGCGCGAAAACGATCCGACCAAGCCGAAGAAGATAATGTACGCCAGCGGCGGCATGGTCTCGACGATGGCGGACTACGCCCGCTTCGCTCAGATGCTGCTCAATGGCGGCACATACGAGGGCAAGACCATCCTCAGCCCCAAGGCGTTCAAGCTGCTGACGACGGATCAGGTCGGGCCCGGGTCGGGCGTCGAGCGGGACTTCTTCTACTTTCCGGGTGACGGTTTCGGCTTTGGGCTCGGCCTCGCCGTACGCACCGATCCGGGCAACGCCAAACCGCCGCCGCCGGGCAATCTGGGCGAACTGAAATGGGACGGCGCCAGCGGCTGCTATTTCGTGATCGACCCCAAGCAGGACATGTTCTTCGTCTTGCTCGAGCAGACTCCCTCGGAGCGCCAGCGCATCCAAAGGACCGTGAAGCAGCTGATTTATGAGGCCATGGAGAACTGACGACGTCACGTCGGCGAGCGAGCGACTGCGCAAGGCCATGTGCGCGCTTCAGTTCTGGCTGTGCGGTCTTGATGTGCGTCAAACTGTCTAAAGGGCAAAACGGCTAGGAGCAGGAGTCTTCCCTGCCGGCCTCGGAGGCGAGATGATGAGATCTGCTATCGGATGGTTGATCATTGCCGGTCTTGCCGCAGGTTTCGCTGCTGCCGCCAAGGCCGAAGAAGTCGATATCGGGAAGGCGGAATTTCTGTCTTCATGCGCGAGTTGTCATGGCGCCGACGCAAAGGGCAAAGGACCGGTCAGCGGCCAGCTCAAGACATCGCCTTCCGACCTGACCATGTTGGCCAAGAACAACAACGGGGTGTTTCCCACCAACGCCGTCTACGAAACCATGTATGGGTCGAAATCAGTCCCGGCTCACGGCACGCGCGAAATGCCGATCTGGGGCGAACGGTTCAACCCCATCGTCAGCCTGCCTCACGCCGTCGATCCCACTTATTGGCAAAAGGCCGGGCCGCAGCAAAACCCGGAGGTCGTCGTGCGGACTCGCATTCTCGCCGTCATCGATTACCTGAATCGTATTCAGCAGAAATAGCGACCAAATAGCGCCGCTCGCCGCCTGCTACGCCACCTTGGCCTGACTTGCCGCCCAGCGATCCGGGTCGGGACTATGTCCCATCAGCGCAAGCCCGTAGGCGATCGACTCGAACTGGTCGCCTGACATCAGCCGTTCGTTGCCGAACCGCTCGGCGAACAGTTTCCGGACGGCCGGCACAAAGGACGTGCCGCCGGTCAGGAACACCTTCTCGATCTCGCGCGCGGTGATGCCGGCCTCGCCCAGCACCTTGTCGACGGTCGCCCCCAGCCGGGCGATATCGTCGGCGATCCAGGCTTCGAAATTCTTCCGTGTGATGGCCGCGCCGATATCGACGCCGCCGCCCTTGAAGCGGAAGTCCACCTCGTCCTGCGCCGACAGCGCGACCTTGGCATCGGACACGGCGCGGTAGAGCGAAAAGCCGAGGTCGAGATCGACGATGGTGATGAAATCCTCGAGCAGATCAGGCTTCAACGCAGTGCGCGCAAGCTCGCGGAGCTCGCGCAGATCGCCGTTGCTCTTCATCATCGCGAGCTGATGCCAGCGCGCGAGGTTGGTGTAGTGGCCGCTCGGGACCGGCAGCACCTTGTCGAACGAGCGAAAGCTGGAGCCTTTGCCGAGCCGCGGCGAGACGACGTGGTCGACGATGCGATAGTCGAAGGTGTCGCCGGCAATGCCGATGCCGGCATGGCCGAGCGGCTCGGCGCGAAGGTTGCCGCCCGCACGCGAGAAGCGCATCACGGAGAAATCGCTGGTGCCGCCACCGAAATCGGCAACCAGCACGGTGGCATCCCGCTCCAGCCGCCGCGCGAAGGAGAACGCCGCACCCACGGGCTCGTAGACATAGCGCGCGTGACCGGCGCCGAGCCGTTCGAACGCGGCCCGGTAGCGCTGCATCGCCAGCGCCTCGTCGGGATTGCCGCCGGCGAAGCGCACCGGGCGGCCGACCGTGATATTCGCCGCCTCGAAGCCGAACTTCCCACCGCCATGGCGCGCCAGCGTCCGCAGGAACGCCGCCAGAATATCCTCGAACTTGTAGCGTTGCCGAAACACCTGGGTGGTGTTGAAGCTGCTGCTCGCCGCAAACGTCTTGAACGACTGAAGGAAGCGGTAGACGTGGCGGCCTTCGAGGAACTGCTCGATCGCCCACGGACCACCCTCGGCCTGGGCGCCGGCGCCCGGCCGGTCCTCCCAGAAGCACAGGGCCGACACGTAGACGCTGTGGCGCTGTCCGCCATGATCGAAGCGGATGGCCTCGACCCGGCGGTCGTCCGCCGCAATCGCGACGACCGTATTGCTGGTCCCAAAATCGATGCCGATCGAGACGGCGGGCGAGGCGCTCGACATGAACCACTCTGACAGATGATTGGAAAGGGGGCAGAGCACTAACGGCTTTGCCGTCCCCTTGCAAGACCTGGCCGGAGCTGGGCGCGCCCGGACCTCACGCCGGGACTTTGATATTCACGCCGATCAGTTGGATCGATCGCCTCGACGCCAGGCCGGAAACGGATCGGCGAGAGCGGACCATGCGGCGATGTCCATCGTCGACGTTTCCGGGACAAGACATGCGTCGAGCCTGCGGCGGATCTCGGCTTCGTCCATGCCGGTGCCGATAAACACGATCTCCTGGCGACGATCGCCGTACACCTTGTCCCAATACTGGCCGAGCCGCTTGCGCCAGCCCTCATCGTTCGGCCACCGCTCCTTCGGGACGCTCGCCCACCAGAAACCCAGCGCTTCGGTCCTCACAATCGCTCCCGCCTGGCTGATCTCGCCGAGCCATTGCGGCCGCGTCGCCAGCCAGAAATGACCCTTCGCCCGGATCACGCCCGGCCAGGCCCCCTTGACGAACTCGTCGAACTTCGACGGATCGAACGGCCGGCGGGCGCGATAGACGAAGTTCTTCACACCATATTCCTGCGTTTCAGGCACGTGGTCGGCGAAACCATAGAGCTCCTTGTACCAGAGCGGATGCTGCTGGGCCTTCTCGAAGTCGAACCGGCCGGTGTTGAGCACGCGGTCGAAGGGCACGCGGCTGTGATTGGCCTCGATGATGTCGGCTTCGGGATTCAACGAGCTGATGATCTGGCGTGCCGCCTCGCGCTGTTGCGGCGAGGCATCGTCCACCTTGTTGAGGATGATCACGTCGGCGAACTCGATCTGCTCCACGAGGAGATCGACCAGCGTCCGCTTGTCGCCGTCCAGTGCCTCGCCGCGCTCGCCGAGAAACTCGGTCGAGGAATAGTCCTTGAGCAGGTTGGCGGCATCGACCACCGTCACCATCGTGTCCAGATGGGCGATGTCGGAGAGGCTTTCGCCCTCTTCCGAGCGGAAATCGAACGTCGCGGCGACCGGGAGCGGCTCCGAAATGCCCGTCGATTCGATCAGCAGATAATCGAAGCGCCCGCTTTCGGCGAGCGCACGTACCTCCCTCAGGAGATCGTCGCGCAGGGTGCAGCAGATGCAGCCATTGGTCATCTCCACCAGTTTTTCGTCAGTCCGCGAGAGGTTGGCACCACCATCGCGGACCAGGTCCGCATCGATGTTCACCTCGCTCATGTCGTTCACGATCACCGCCACTTTCAGGCCGTGCCGGTTGTTCAGGACGTGGTTCAGCAAAGTGGTCTTTCCAGCCCCAAGGAAGCCGGACAAGACGGTGACGGGGAGTTTGGGCATGGAGATCGAACAGCCTTTTGAGCGGGATGGGTCGAGGGCGGCGAGACACGGCATCTCACTATGTAATGTTATAACATTACATTCTCTGTTCGGCGCGCCGTGTCAAGGTGCTCTGTCCTGAGCGGCCTCACCGGCTATGCCGCAATGCGGAAGAACGAATGCTGCTATGCAAACAAGGCATGGACTTGGCATCTGGTATACATAAGCTGCCTTTCGAAATGAGGCAGCAAGATTGACTGTCTCCAGAAAGGGATTTCCGATGTCCAAGACCGCTTCCGTCGCTCTCGCCCCCTCCGCCTCGCTGTTCGCCCGCCTGATGGCCGCGATCGACAGCTTCCTGATGGCGAGCGCCGAGATTTCCAATCACAACGGCGACCTGCCGCGTTTCGGCCTGTAAGAAGGCCTTGTCCTCCCGCCAAACGGCGGAGCTGACAGACCCCGCAGACGCCAGGTTCGGTCAAATGGCCCCGCACGTTCGGGGCCATTTTCTTTTGCCTGCCTGGGCTTGCGACCGCAGCTGCGACAATTCGTCCGCCGGACTGACCGCCGATCCGATTGTTTGTTCGCTGGCATCGCGCATACCATTGGACAAGCAAGAACGATTGCACAATCCAAGGTGTAAGGCGGGGAAATATAACGCAAGACGGGAACAGCCGAGGGCACACGCACCGCGAACCTTGGCGGAACCTTAGCCGAAAGGAGCGGATGCCGCGCGTTGTCCCTCCTCATACAGTTTCTATCGGGAATGCCGTGGGAGATCGACCGCAAGGGTGACACCAGGCATCTGACTCGAGATGGGCTGACGCAAGTCGACAAAGAGCGGCTGCGTTGAGGGTTCGACAGGGAGAGAAGCAAATGAAGCCATCCGTTCTGAGTGTCGCTTTGGCGGCAATCGCGATGTCGTGCGCCAACAGCACCGCAAGCCGGGCAGCCTGGGAGCCGGTCCGTCCGGTCGAGTTCATCGTGCCCGCGGGCACCGGCGGCGGCGCCGATCAGATGGCACGCACCATTCAGGGCATCGTCACCAAGCACAACCTGATGAAGCAGCCGATGGTCGTCATCAACAAGGCGGGCGGCGCGGGCGGTGAAGGCTTCCTCGATGTGAAGACGTCGTCGGGCAATCCGCACAAGATCATCATCACGCTGTCGAACCTGTTCACGACGCCGCTGGCCACCGGCATTCCGTTCAACTGGAAGGATCTGACGCCGGTGGCGATGCTGGCGCTCGACGAATTCGTGCTCTGGGTGAATGCCGAGAAGCCGTACAACAGCGTCAAGGATTACGTCGACGCCGCGAAGAAGGCACCAAGCGGCTCATTCAAGATGGGCGGCACCGGCTCCAAGCAGGAAGACCAGATCATCACGGTCGGCATCGAGAAAGCGATCGACGCGAAGTTCACCTACATTCCCTACAAGGGCGGCGGGGAAGTCGCCGTCCAGCTCGTCGGCAATCACGTCGATTCGACCGTCAACAATCCGATCGAGGCGGTCGCGTAATGGCGCGGCGGCAAACTTCGTCCGCTCTGCGTCTTCGACGCCCAGCCGATGGCCTATGACGAACCGATCGCCGACGGCAAGGCCTGGAAGGATATCCCGACCTGCAAGTCGCAGGGCCTTGCGATGGAATATCTCATGCTGCGCGGCATATTCATGTCGCCCAAGGCGACGAAGGACCAGATCGAATATTATGTCGAGCTGTTCAAGAAGGTGCGCGCCACGCCGGAATGGCAGGACTTCATGAAGAGCGGCGCCTTCAACACGACCTTCATGACCGGCGCCGACTACGCCAAATGGGTCGAGGCGGAGGAGAAGCGCCACGAAGGCTTGATGAAGGAAGCGGGCTTCCTCGCATCGGGGAATTGAGCCGCGACATCGACGATGGCTGAGGACGCTGCTCGTCCTCACGCCCGCCGCGACCGCGAAAGACTGCGTTTCCGCCTGGAGGCCCCATGACTGAACGATCTGAACGCGGCCCGGCCCACAAGACGCTGGAAATCGGGATGGCGCTGCTGATCGGCGTTTTCGGGCTCGTCGTCATCCTCGGCAGCCTGAAGGCCGGCATCAACTGGGGCGCGGAGGGCCCGCGTGCCGGCTTCTTCCCCTTCTATATCGGCGCCGCCATCGTCGTGGCGAGCGCCATCAACCTCTGGCATGCGCAACGCGACGACGACGGCCGGCTGTTCGCGGAATGGGGACAGCTGCGCCAGGTCATGAGCGTCGTCGTGCCGACCGCGATCTATGTCGGCTCGATGCCGTTCATCGGCCTCTACGTCGCCTCGATGGTCTTCATCGCCTGGTTCATGCGTTGGCTCGGCGGCTATCGCTGGCTGACGACCATCGCGGTCGCGGTCGGCATGCCGGTCCTGACCTATCTCGTTTTCGAGCGCTGGTTCCTCGTTCCGCTTCCCAAGGGTCCCCTCGAGGAATGGCTCGGCCTGTAAGAGCTGCGCCGTCATTTCCGTCATTGCTGCAGGACGTATCGATATGGAAGAGTTGGCCAATCTGTTTCACGGCTTCGCGGTCGCCCTGCAACCCTACAACATCATGCTGATGATCATCGGCATTACGCTCGGGGTCATCATCGGCGTGCTGCCGGGGCTGGGGGGCGCCAACGGCGTCGCGATCCTGCTGCCCCTGACCTTCAGCATGCCGCCGACATCGGCGATCATCATGTTGTCCTGCATCTATTGGGGCGCATTGTTCGGCGGCGCCATCACCTCGATCCTGTTCAACATCCCCGGCGAGCCCTGGTCCGTGGCGACCACTTTCGACGGCTATCCGATGGCGCAACAGGGCAGACCCGGCGAAGCCCTGACCGCCGCCTTCACCTCCTCCTTCGTGGGCGCGCTGTTTGCCGTCATCATGATCACGCTCGTCGCGCCCCTCGTTGCCGGCTTCGCACTGCGATTTGGTCCGGCGGAGAAGTTCGCGGTGTACTTCCTCGCTTTCTGCAGCTTCGTCGGCCTCAGCAAGGAGCCGCCGTTCAAGACCATCGCGGCGATGATGATGGGCTTCGCGCTCGCGGCGGTCGGCCTCGATTCGATCACCGGACAGTTGCGGCTGACCTTCGGCATCACGGAGCTGCTCAACGGATTCGACTTCCTGATCGCCGTGATCGGCCTGTTCGGCATCGGCGAGATCCTGCTGACCATGGAGGAAGGGCTGGCGTTCCGCGGCGGCAACGCCAGCATCAACCTTCGGGTGGTGCTGCAGACCTGGCGGGAATTGCCCGCCTATTGGATGACCTCGCTGCGCTCCTGCCTGATCGGCTGCTGGATGGGCGTCACGCCCGCCGGCGCAACGCCGGCCTCCTTCATGAGCTACGGCATCGCCAAGCGCCTGTCGCGACGCGGCAACAATTTCGGCAAGGGCGAGATCGAAGGCGTGATCGCGCCGGAGACGGCGGCGCATGCCGCGGGCACCGCCGCGCTGCTGCCGATGCTCTCGCTCGGGGTGCCTGGCTCGCCCACCGCCGCCGTCCTGCTCGGCGGATTGCTGATCTGGGGCCTGCAGCCCGGCCCGATGCTGTTCGTCGAGCAGAAGGAATTCGTCTGGGGCCTGATCGCCTCGATGTATCTCGGCAATCTCGCCGGCCTCATCGTCGTGCTCACCTGCGTGCCGATCTTCGCCGCGATCCTGCGGGTGCCCTTCGGCATCATCGCGCCGCTCATCCTGGTGCTGTGCGCGATCGGGGCTTATTCGGTGCACAACAGCACCTTCGACGTGATGCTGATGCTGGTGTTCGGCGTGCTCGGCTATCTCCTGAAAAAGTGCAACTACCCGCTCGCCCCGCTGGTGCTCGCCATCGTGCTCGGCGACAAGGCCGAGGAAGCCTTCCGCCAATCGCTGCTGGGATCGCAGGGATCGCTCGGGGTGTTCTTCTCAAACGGCCTCGTCAGCACGATCATGGCGCTTCGGTCTGGTCGCCTTGTTCTGGTCCGCGATCCAGGAAGGCTATAGCCGGCTGCGCACGTCGATGGCGTGACGAGCGATCCGCGCCATCAGCCCCGCCGACGCCAAATTGCCGCAGGCGTGACTTCTGGAATATAGAATTCCAGGAATCGCGCGGTCACCGACTGACCGCGCGTCGGCGGGCGCGCCCTGCGCACACGTGGAAAATCCCCCAAACGCGCGGGCTTTTCAACAGAGGCTTGCGGTGTCGCGGCGGCGGGAAAGTCAATGCTGAATCAATCATTTGATTAGGAGCGACCGCCATTTCCGCCGGCATGCCGGCAGCGATTGGGGCTTTACAATCCCGCATTGATTGCGCATGTGAGCAGGCCCGCGTTATTTCGCCGCACCTCCCGTCCTCCGCTTGAATCTTGGCATAATGAATACCAGGATGCGGGCAGCGCATGCATAAAAATGATCGGCGCATTTGGGAGGTTTTTAATGACGGACATGGTGCAGTCGGCAGCGGCCCCCAGTGCCGCACGCGTAAGCGATGCGTATCGCTGGGCGCAGTTGGCGATCGGTGTGATGGCGATGGTGATGATCGCCAATTACCAATATGGCTGGACGTTCTTCGTCCCCGACATCCAGAAGACGTTCGGCTGGGATCGCGCATCGATCCAGTGGGCCTTCACCCTTTTCGTCTTGTTCGAGACCTGGCTGGTGCCGATCGAAGGATGGTTCGTCGACAAGTACGGCCCGCGCATCGTCGTGCTGGTCGGCGGCGTGCTCTGCGCCATCGGCTGGGCGATCAACGCGCAGGCCACCTCGCTCAACGGCTACTATCTCGGCATGATCATCGCAGGCATCGGCGCCGGCGGCGTCTACGGCACCTGCGTCGGCAATGCGCTGAAATGGTTTCCGGACAAGCGCGGTCTTGCCGCCGGCATCACCGCCGCGGGATTCGGTGCCGGCTCTGCGCTGACCGTCGCGCCGATCCAGGCCATGATCAAGGACAGCGGCTTCCAGACCACCTTCCTCTATTTCGGCCTCGGGCAAGGCATCATCATCTGCATCCTCGCCTTCTTCCTGCTCGCGCCGAAAGCGGGCCAGGTGCCGAACGTGGTGGCGAATGCCAATATCATCCAGACCCGGCGCAACTATCAGCCGACCGAAGTGCTGCGCCAGCCGATCTTCTGGCTGATGTACTTCATGTTCGTGATCGTCGGCGCGGGTGGACTGATGGTCACCGCGAACCTGAAGCCGATCGCGGTCGACTGGAAGGTCGACAGCGTGCCGGTCACGCTGATGGCGGTGACGATGACGGCGGTGACCTTCGCGGCCACGATCGACCGCGTGCTCAACGGGCTGACGCGTCCGTTCTTCGGCTGGATCTCCGACATGATCGGCCGCGAGAACACGATGTTCATCGCCTTCGGCATGGAAGGCTTCGGCATCTGGATGCTCTACCTCTGGGGCCACGATCCGGTCTGGTTCGTGCTGCTCTCGGGCTTCGTGTTCTTCGCCTGGGGTGAGATCTACTCGCTGTTTCCCTCGACCTGCACCGACACGTTCGGCGCCAAGTTCGCGACCACCAATGCCGGCCTGCTCTACACCGCGAAGGGCACCGCCGCACTGCTGGTGCCGATCGCCAACTACATGCAGCAATCGTCGGGCACCTGGGACGCCTGTTCATCATCGCTGCCGGCGCCAACATCCTGGCGTCGCTGCTGGCGATCGCTGTGCTCAAGCCCTGGCGCAAGGTCGTGGTCGCGAAATCGACCATCTGACCGCTCCACCGCAGTTCACGCGAGCACGACGCCCGGCCTCACGGCCAGGCGTTTTCGTTTGGCAGAAGACCGCCGCGATTGACGGGATGCGGCCTGAACCCGCCGCATTTTGTGAACTCGGAGCCAAGATAGGGCTTGCAATCTGGAATATCGCATACCAATCTCCGGACGACGCCTGCGACGATAAGACACAATATTTGCGACATCAGGTCACCTTGTCGATCTGATGTACGACAGACAGGCGCGTTGGGAGGTTCTGATGATTTCCAGCCCGGATGGCGCCGTCACCGCCGCGCCGCTTCGCACCGGCTTCCGCTGGCTCCAGCTCGGCATGGGCATCGTCTGCATGGCGATGATCGCCAATCTGCAATATGGCTGGACGCTGTTCGTCGATCCGATCGACGCCGCCCATCATTGGGGACGCGCCGCGATCCAGCTCGCTTTCACCATCTTCGTGGTCACCGAGACCTGGCTGGTGCCGGTCGAGGCCTGGTTCGTCGACAAATACGGCCCGCGCATCGTCGTCATGTTCGGCGGCGCGATGATCGCGCTGTCCTGGATTCTCAACTCCTATGCCGACAGCCTCACCCTGCTCTACGCGGCCGCGATCATCGGCGGCCTCGGCGCGGGCGCAGTGTACGGCACCTGCGTCGGCAACGCGCTGAAATGGTTTCCAGACCGTCGCGGTCTCGCGGCAGGTGCGACCGCCGCCGGCTTCGGCGCGGGCGCCGCGCTCACGATCGTTCCGATCGCGAGCATGATCGCCTCGAGCGGCTACCAGCACGCCTTCCTCACCTTCGGCATCGGCCAGGGCGTCGTCGTGTTCGTGCTCGCCTTCTTCATCCAGCCGCCGCGGATCTCGATTCCGCCGAAGAAGAAGCAGCTCAATCTGCCGCAGACCAAGATCGACTTCACCCCGCCGCAGGTGCTGCGCACCCCTGTTTTCTGGGTGATGTATCTCGTTTTCGTGATGGTTGCCTCGGGCGGCCTGATGACCGCTGCGCAGATCGCCCCGATCGCGCACGACTACAAGATCGCGAATAGTCCGGTAACGCTCGCCGGCTTCCAGATGGCGGCCTTGACGTTCGCGATCTCGCTCGACCGCATCTTCGACGGTTTCGGGCGTCCGTTCTTCGGCTGGGTCTCCGACACGATCGGCCGCGAGCCCACCATGTTCATCGCCTTCGGCACCGCCGCCTTGATGTTGCTGACGCTGTCGGCCTATGGCCACCTGCCGACCATCTTCGTGCTCGCGACCGCGGTCTATTTCGGCGTGTTCGGCGAGATCTACTCGCTGTTCCCCGCGACCTGCGGCGACACCTTCGGTGCGAAGTTCGCGACCACCAACAACGGCATGCTCTACACCGCCAAGGGGACGGCCTCGCTGCTCGTCCCGCTCGCAAGCGTGATCTCCACCGCCTATGGCTGGAAGGCCGTGTTCGTGGTCGCGGTGGCGCTGAACGCAACGGCGGCGCTGACGGCGCTGCTCGTGATCAAGCCGCTGCGCCGCTCCTTCATCCTCGGCAAGGAAGCCGAGAGCACCAAGGCCGCCACCGGCACTGCCAAAACCGAGACGGCGTAAGCACCACACGAATTGCATGCTTGAAAAGGGGCGCAGCGATGCGCCCCTTTTTCTTTTTGGCCCACGACAAACGTCAGCATGGCTGTCGCAAGAATTTTCGGATCAGCCAAATCCAGCGCTTGACGATTGGCATTATGTATACCACACTTCTCCCGTCACTCACCCAGGGAGGTTGCAATGCTGGTCGGAGACATTCTGCGCAAGAAGACGCCGCGCGTTGTCACGGTGCGGATGAACGAGACGGTGGGTATCGCGGCCAAGCTGATGCGCGCCAACAACATCAGCGCGCTGGTGGTGAAGGACGTGGTCCGCTCCGAGGGCAACACCGCGGTCGGCATGTTCACCGAGCGCGACGTGGTGCGCGCCGTCGCCGAGCACGGCGCGAACGCCGTCAATGTCAAGGTCTCGCAGCTCGTCTCGGTGCAGCAGCTCGTGTCCTGCACCTCCTCGGATCCGATCGAGCACGTCCGTCATCTGATGAACCGTCATCACATCCGCCATCTGCCCGTGATCGACGATTACAGCCTCATCTCCGTCATCAGCATGCGCGACATCGCCGCGGCCGTCGACGAGGCCCTCAACGGCACGCCGCAAGCCGCAGCCTAAAGCGGAGCCTCACGTCCAGCCACGGAAGAGCTGCGCCCCCTCTCCCGCTTGCGGGAGAGGGTTGGGGAGAGGGCTGCCTCCGCTGTGGAGACTCCCCAAGAGGATAGAGCCCTCGCCCACTGCGCTCTCCGAACGCGCCGACCTCTCCCGCAAGCGGGGGAGGTGCAGGGAGCCTGTTGCCTGATCGATCCAACTGACTGCCAATCTTGGTCCCGCGAGGATTTCATGAAGATCTGCATCTACGGCGCCGGCGCAATCGGCGGATATCTCGGGGTTCAGCTCGCACGCGCGGGCGCCGATGTCAGCCTGGTCGCACGCGGCCCGCACCTTGCCGCGATGCGCGAGCGCGGCCTGACGCTGCTCGCGGGCGAAGAGAAGCACACCGTGCATCCGCGCTGCACCGACGATCCCGCCGAGCTCGGCGCGCAGGACTACATCATCATTACGCTGAAGGCGCATTCGATCACCGGCGTGATCGAGAAGATGCAGCCGCTGCTCGGGCCTCGGACCCGCATCGTCACGGCCGTCAACGGCATCCCCTATTGGTACTTCTACAAGCACGGCGGGCAATACGAGAACTCGACGCTGGAGAGCATCGACCCCGGCGGGCGGCAGTGGCGCGAAATCGGCGCCGAGCGCGCCATCGGCTGCATCGTCTATCCCGCCACCGAGATCGAGGCGCCCGGCGTGATCCGCCACGTCTACGGCAGCAACTTTCCGCTCGGCGAGCCCTCCGGCGAAATCACTGATGACGTGCAGCGTCTCGCCAACCTGTTCGTCGCCGCCGGGCTGAAGGCGCCGGTGCTCGACCGCATCCGGGACGAGATCTGGCTGAAGCTGTGGGGCAATGTCTGCTTCAATCCGATCAGCGCGCTGACCCACGCCACGCTCGACGTGATCTGCACCGATCCGGCGACGCGCGCGCTGTCACGGGCGATCATGGTGGAGACGCAAGCCATCGCCGAGACGTTCGGGGTCAAGTTCCGCGTTGACGTCGAGCGCCGCATCGAGGGCGCCCGCAAGGTCGGCGCGCACAAGACCTCGATGCTCCAGGATCTCGAGCGCGGCCGCCCGATGGAGATCGATCCGCTCGTCACGGTGGTGCAGGAGATGGGCCGCCTCACCGGGATCGCCACGCCCGCGCTCGACTCGGTGCTGGCGATGGTGACCCAGCGCGCCCGCATCGCCGGCCTCTATGACGCGGTCTCGACGCCATCGGATCCGCGCGCACTGGCGGTGGCATGATGACGAGCGAGATCAAGAAGTGGCTCCGCTTCCGGAGCAACGGTGCAACCGGCTTCGGCACGCTGAGCCCATCTGGCATCAGCGTGCATGAGGGCGAGATGTTCGGCCGCAACACCGCCACCGGCAAGACGCTGACGCTGTCGGAGGTCGAGCTGCTCGCGCCCTGCGCGCCCAGCAAGATCGTCGCGCTCTGGAACAATTTCCACGCGCTCGCGGCCAAGCTCAACCAGCCCGAGCCGCCGGAGCCGCTCTATCTGCTGAAGGCCACCACCAGCATCGCCGCCCCCGATGCGGTGATCCGCCGCCCGTCCTCCTACGACGGCAAGACGACCTATGAGGGCGAGCTCGGCATCGTCATCGGCAGGGCCTGTGCGCGCGTGTCGCCGGCAGAAGCGGATAGCTTCATCTTCGGCTACACCTGCGTCAACGACATTACCGCCAACGACATCCTGACGCGCGACCCCACCTTCCCGCAATGGGCCCGCGCAAAGGGCATCGACGATTACGGCCCGTTCGGCCCTGTCATCGCGACCGGCCTCGATCCCGCAAAACTCACTGTCCGCACCATCCTCAATGGCGCGGAGCGGCAGAACTATCCGATCTCGGACATGATCTTCAGCGCGCAGGAGCTGGTCAGCAGGATCTCCCATGACATGACCCTGCTGCCCGGCGACCTCATCGCCGTCGGCACTTCCGTCGGCGTCGGCGTGATGAAGGAGCCGGTAAACACGGTCACCGTCGCGATCGACGGCATCGGCGAGCTGACCAACGAGTTTCGGCTGTAACCACTTTCCTCCGTCATTCCGACGGCGAGGCAAGGCCGAGCGCGCAATAAAGGCTCGCCGGCAAATTGCCCCCGCACCGCAGCAAAATTGATCCGGCGCAAACCGCGACGCCGACGCCACCGCTATCCTTCCACAAGAAATCAATGTCTGATGCAAGGGAGGACGCCATGACGAATGCCGGCAATGCGCTTTTGTGGACGGCCCTTTACTTCGCTCTCTCGTTCGTTGCGATCTTCGTGGTTTGGTTCGCCGACAAGATGCGCTCGAACATCTCCCGGAAACGATAGCCCGAGGCGCGTCTTCATCTCCGAAACATTCGGACACATCACATCTGCGCGCGCTTGGCATATGCCGCCAACATGTCCAGCGCCCGCCGCAACTTGGACGCATTCGGCCGCCCTTCTGTGAGGCGTGTCTGGGGGCACGGCGCTGCCGTGTTTGGACCAAACCTTCAGGGGTATATGACTGTGAAGAAGATTGTATTTGCTCTCGGTGCTACGCTTGCTCTGGCGACGGCTGCGAACGCTGCGGATCTGCCGCGCCGGCAGCCCGTGCCGGCCTATCCGGCCGAACAGGCGCCGATTGGCAAGATGCCGATTGGCAAGAGCCCGGTTGGAAAAGCCCCGATCGGCAAGGCGCCCGGCCCGGTCGCGGCGCGCTACTGACGCGCAGCGGAATACGCGCAGATCTGCGTAGCAGCCGACAGTCGAGGGGTGTCGCGTGACAAACAAAGCTGATCGATCGGGATCCTGCATCCTCGCGGGCTTCGCTCTTGCGGCCATGCTCTCGTGCACGACGCCCTCGGCCTCGGCCCATCAGGCAAACAAGCGCGTTGCCGACGCGAACGCGCTTGCCACGACCGACACCGCCTCGCGACCTCAGCCGCAATCGACGCGGCGCTCCGTCGCGCGCGCGGAGAAAGGCCCCTACTACGTCGACTTCCGCGCGCGTACCGCCGCGAGCTGGGGCCATGCCTTCGTCTGGTACGGCAAGACCAGCGAGCGCGCCGTGGAGGTCGCAGGGCTCACACCGGCCGGCGACACGCTCGCTTACGTGCTCGGTCACATCACCTTTGTGCCGTCCGAGACCGGCGCGAGCTACGGCGATCTCGATCCGGAATATCTGACCGCGAGCTATCGCGTCTATCTGAACGAAGCGGACGCCGAGCGCGTATTCGCCTACATCAAGAAATTGCAGGCGAACTCGCCGGTGTGGAACGCCGAGACTGCCAACTGCACCGGCTTCATTGGCGATATCGCCGAATTCATGGGATTGCAGGTCCCCAACCGCTGGCAACGCCCGGAAAACTTCGTCAACCGCCTCAAGGAATTGAACGGCGGCCGTCAGATGGTGCGGCTGTCGGCGGAGTAGCTCTTTGCTCCATACTCGTTGTCATTGCCCGCGAAAGCGGGCAATCCAGTATTCCAGAGACTGCGAGGCTAGCCCGTCCTATTCGTGAGAGTGCGGCTTTTGGGCCCGATTGATGCGGCCGCACATCTTGTCTGACGAGGCGCACAGGATTGCCTTCGGCTTTTCGCCGCCTGACGACCGGTACTTTGCAACGCGCTTGAGGGATGGGTTGGGCGAACGGGGGCGGACGCCCCGCCGGTCAAGGACCGAGCGGCAGCAGCAGCGCGCCGGGCAAGCCGCAGATCAGGTCGGCTTCGGGACATGCCGCGGCAAACGCAAGGCGAATGCGGCTCGTGGTCTCGACGACACGGGCGGCGATTTTCAAGAGCCGAAGACGCAGCGTCGCGAACTCGGCAGCGGCCAATTCCCGGGCTTTGGGAATGGCGTCGCGCACGGTCAGCATCAGCCAATAAGCGGCCGTATGGAGCACGAGACGGACCTGGTTGGCGAGCGCCGAACGGCAGCTGGTGCGATCGGAGGCGAGCTGCGTCTTATGCAGCTTGATCAGATTCTCGGCTTGGCCGCGCGCGCAATACAGGCTGTCGTAGATCCACTCGGCCGAGCCGACATCGAGGCTGGTGACGACGAAGCGGATGTCGAGGCCGAGCATCGTCGCCTCAATACGGGCGACAGTGCGCCGTTCGCGATCCCAGGACTTTGCCTTGTGGCGCGTCTCGGTATAGCCACGCAGAACCGGCAGGTTCTCGATGGCGCGTCGCGTGCGGATGTCGTCGGCGACCTCGTCGACTTTTCTGGCGAGAGGCTTGGTGCCGGACAGACCGAAGATGTAGTCGATGCCGTTGGTCTCGCACCACGCCATTGCCTCCGGCCGGGCATAGTGCCCGTCGCCACGGAACGTAATTTGCGTGTTGTGCCATCGCGTCCGGATATGCCGTACCAGGCGGCGCAGATGGGCACGCACCTCGACGCCGCCCGGCGTCTTGCCGGGCCGCAGCACGACGGCCACGGGCCGGCTCTTCTCCGTGTCGTAGACGTGGATCGGCAGGAAGCAGCGTTCGTCATAATGAGCGTTGAACAGCGAGAGCTGCTGATGGCCGTGGACGACGTCGCAGGTATCATCGATGTCGAGCGTGACGGATGCCGGCTCGCGCGGGTAGCTATCCATCCATGCGTCGACCAAAATGTAGGTCAGTCGGATCACGTCGCGCAGGCGCGGAGCATTCTCCAGCCGCGACAGCGTCGGCTGGGAACACAAATCCCGGCCCGTGTCCGGTAGGCGACCGCAGGCCAGCTTGAATGCCGGATCGGACCTCAGATGATCGAGGTCGTCGGCGTCCTCGTAGCCGCAGCAGATCGCGAACATGCGAGCGCGGAACATATCGACCAGGCTGTGCACGACCCGCGTCGGATCGCGCCGATCCGGGAACACCCGGGCCAGATTGTTGGCCAAACCGAGACGCCGCTCGGCCATCGCCAGAAGCATCACGCCCCCGTTCGAGGTTAGGCGCCCACCATCGAAGGCAGCTGTGACTTTCTTGGCGTGAACGGCTGGAAACGAGAAGGGCGGAATCGTATCGTCGGTCATGGCGGGCGTGGCGTTCGCGGTTGGAGGTGATGGGGTTGGCTTCGCAACCGAATCCTACGCCGCAGGTCTATCTCGCGGCGGTCGTCGATGTGTTCAGCCGACGGGTCCTGGCCCATCGCGTCTCGATCACAATGGAGGCGGCCTTCTCCTGGCGATGGCAATGGCGCCCGTCCTGACCGGGCCGAACGTCGACTTAAAACTTTCATCGCAACCTCCAACTTCTTGGTGTTGCGACGACCGCTTGAATCCGCCCTGGATGCCCCGGTCAAGCCGGGGCATGACGATGGAGTTTGAGGAAAGAGCTTGCGCCATCAGGAGCGGCGCATTCGAATTATCCGCCCCACGGAATCCCCCGCCCCTCGCATGGCATCCCGCACTCACCGCACGCCGGCGCAATAGACATTTGCCACCCCCGGCGGCATCCTCCGGCCATCAACCGATAACAGGGCGCCACGCAGGCGGGGGAAACACATCATGTTGCAGACACGGTTCACCAAACTCGTCGGCGTCGAGCACCCGATCGTCCAGGGCGGCATGCAGTGGGTCGGCCGCGCCGAGCTCGTCGCAGCCGTTGCCAATGCCGGCGCGCTCGGCTTCATCACCGCGCTGACCCAGCCGACGCCGGAGGACCTGGCCAGGGAGATCGCGCGCTGTCGCGACCTCACCGACAAGCCGTTCGGCGTCAATCTCACCATCCTGCCCGCGATCAAGCCGCCGCCCTATGCCGAATACCGCGCCGCCATCATCGAGAGCGGCGTCAAGGTGGTCGAGACCGCCGGCAACAAGCCGCAGGAGCATGTCGACGAGTTCAGGAAGCACGGCGTCAAGGTCGTGCACAAATGCACCAGCGTGCGCCACGCGCTCTCGGCCGAACGGATGGGCGTCGATGCCATCTCGATCGATGGATTCGAATGCGCCGGCCACCCCGGCGAGGACGACACCCCCGGCCTGATCCTGATCCCGGCCGCCGCCAACAAGATCAGGATTCCGATGATCGCCTCGGGCGGCTTTGCCGATGCCCGCGGCCTCGTCGCGGCGCTGGCCCTGGGTGCCGACGGCATCAACATGGGCACGCGCTTCATGGCCACCAAGGAGAGCCCGATCCACCAGCTCATCAAGGAGAAGATCGTCGCCAATGACGAGCGCGAGACCGAGCTGATCTTCCGCACCATGCGCAACACCTCGCGTGTGGCGAAGAACGCGATCTCGAGCAAGGTCGTCGCCATGGAGAAGGAGGGCGCGAAGTTCGAGGACATCCGCGAGCTCGTCGCCGGCGCCCGCGGCAAGATGGTCTATGCCACCGGCGATTCCGACGAAGGCATCTGGTCGGCCGGCCAGGTGCGGGGCCTGATCCAGGATATCCCGAGTTGCGCCGAACTGGTCTCCCGCATCGTGCGCGAGGCGGAAGCGATCATCCGCGGCAGGCTGGAGGGCATGATCGTTCATCCGCAACGTGAAGCTGCGGAATAGTCACCGCAAGAAACGAGAGCAATTCATGAAGGCTTACGTCTACGGCCCTGGTGGCGCTACGATTTCCGATGTCGCTCAACCAAAGCCCAAGGGCACGCAGGTGCTGGTCCGCGTCCGGGCCAGCGCCCTGAACCGGGCCGACACGGTCATGCGCAAGGGGCACGCCCATGGGGCGGCCGGCGGCATCGGCACCGTGCTCGGCATGGAATGGGCCGGCGAAGTCGCCGAGCTTGGGCCGAATGCCCAAGGCGTCAAGGTCGGCGACCGCATCATGGGCTCGGGCGGCGCGGCCTTGCCGAATATACGCTGGCCGATCACGGCCGGCTATTCCACGCGCCCTCGAACATGAATTTCGAAGAGGCGGCCACCCTGCCCGTCGCGCTCACGACCATGCACAACGCCGTCGTCACCGTTGGCGGTGTACAGCCAGGCCAGAGCGTGCTGATCCAGGGCGCGAGCTCCGGGGTCGGCCTGATGGCGATGCAGATCGCCAGGCTCAAGGGCGCAAAGCTCGTGATCGGCTCGTCGACCGATGCCGCTCGTCGCAGCCGGCTGAAGGACCATGGCGCCGATCTCGCCGTCGATAGCTCCGATCCCCAATGGGTCGACGAGGTGCTGAAGGCGACGAACGGGGAAGGCGTCGATCTCATCGTCGACCAGGTCTCGGGCAAGGTCGCGAGCCAGAACCTCGCCGCGACGAAGATCAAGGGCCGCATTGTCAATGTCGGCCGGCTCGGCGGCACCCACGCCGACTTCAATTTCGACCTGCATGCGGCCCGCCGCATCGACTATGTCGGCGTCACCTTCCGCACCCGCACCATCGAGGAGGTCCGGGAGATCTTCGAGGAGGTCCGCAAGGACGTCTGGGGCGCGGTGGAATCGCGCAAGCTGCAGCTGCCGATCGACAAGGTGTTCGCGTTCGACGACATCGATCAGGCGTTCGCGCACATGGAGGCGAACAGGCATCTGGGGAAAATCGTCGTGACGCTGTGAAGGTTGCGGCAGTGAGACAAGAACGGAGCGACGCTCTCTACTCTCGTCATGGCCGGGCTTGACCCGGCCATCCACGTCTTTGCCCCTTGCGCAGAAGAACGTGGATGCCCGGGACAAGCCCGGGCATGACGGCGTCGGGGGATATGCTCCTGCAAGTCACTCGCGACTACGGCTGTGGATCGTCGCTTGATGTTCACCCATGGGCTGCTAAATCCCCGCCATGACCTCTCAGCACAGCAAAACCTCGGTCGCCGCGATCTCGATCTTCGCCAGTGGCGGCATGGCGGTGGCCAAGTTCGCGGTCGGGATCGCGATCGGCTCGCTGGCGCTGATCTCCGAGGCCCTGCATTCCTCGATCGACCTGGTCGCGACCATCATCACCTGGGCGGTGGTGCGGGTGTCCGACAAGCCCGCAGACGACGAGCACCATTACGGCCACGGCAAGCTGGAAAGCGTCTCCGCGCTCGGCGTCACCGCCCTGCTCTACGTGCTTGCCGGCGGCATCCTGGTCGAGGCCTATAGCCGGCTAAGCGAGGGAACCCTGCCGCCGACCATTTCGGCCGTGCCGTTCGTGGTGCTGGTGCTCGACATCGCCGTCAATCTCTGGCGCGCCCGCGCCCTGCACCGCGCGGCGCGGGAGACCAGGAGCCAGGCGCTGGCGGCGGATGCGCTGCATTTCGCTTCCGACGTGATGGGCTCGTTCGCCGTGATCGTGGGCCTGATCCTCGCCGGTCTCGGCTTCTGGTGGGGCGACGCGGCGGCGGCCGCGGCGGTTGCCGTGATGATCGCCCTGCTCGGACTGCGCATGGCTGGCTCCACCGTGCAGACGCTGGTCGACCGCGCTCCGGAAGGCGCCCAGGAGAAGGCCACCGCCGCGATCCGCGGCGTACCGGGCGTGATCGACGTCGACCGGCTGCGCGTGCGCATGGTCGGAGCGACCACGTTCATCGACACCATCGCAAAGGTGCCGCGAACCTATCCGATCGACCGCGTCGAGGAGATCAAGCGCAGCGCGCAAATCGCCGTGGACAAGGCGTTCGGCGACGCCGACCTCACCTTCACCGCCGTCCCCGTCGCACGCAACAACGAGACCGTGCGCGACCGCATCATGGTGATCGCGCACAATTCGGGCCTCGCCGTTCACCATGTCACGGTGCACGATCTCGGCGCCAAGCTGACCGTCAGCATCGACCTCGAGGTCGACGCCGACATGCAGCTCGAGGCCGCCCATGATGTCGCGAACACGCTGGAGCGCAACATCCAGGAGGAGTTCGGCGAGGACGTCGAGGTCGACGTTCACATCGAGCCATTGGAACCGGAACTGCCGTTCGGCGTCGACGCCGCACCGGAACGGGTGCAGACCATCGCCGCCGCGCTGGCCGAATTCGCCGGCGAAGGCGAGATCCACGACATCCATAATGTGCGTGTCCGCAACACCGACGCCGGCGAGATCGTCAATTTCCACTGCCGCGCGGCACCGTCGATGAGCGTGATCAAGGTGCACGAGCATGTCGACGCGATCGAGCGCGCGTTGCGGCGTGCGTTCCCGAGCGTGAAGCGCGTGATCAGTCACGCCGAACCGCCACGCGCGTGATGCAGAACGTGCGGGGAGTCGCACGTTCTCGTTTCGGACTCCTCCCGCCCGCGAGTTTGCGGACAGGCGATGCACAAACTGCGCGTTGGATAAGAATAATTTCGCGTTAACGATTCGTTGACTCTCGACAGCCCGCGAAAACTGGATTCAAATCGGTGTGATTCGGAAGCGACGTGGGGCTGCTTCCGAACTTCAGTTGCAAGCTGGTTTTCAGGGGGCCGAAGGCATGTCGCGTGCAGACGCCGCGAACGCATGCGTCCAATCCGATTCGATCAAGGGATTGGCGCAATCGATCGCGAAACCTGCCTATCATCGGCTCCTGATCGCGGAGCCGGCGCTGCGCCGCGCCGTGCCGACACTCATCATCGCATTCCTGATCACGATCTGCCTCGGCGCGTTCGTGCAGGTGGTCGACCAGACGCGGCAGAAGCGGCTGGTGATCAGCCACGACATTTCGGCCCTCGCCGACCTGCTCGCCGAGCGCATCGACCGCCTGACCTCGGTGCGACAGGAACGGCTGAAGAACATCGAGAGCTTGCCGGCGCTGTTGCCGGATCTGATCCCGTCCTGGGGCACGGCCTCGGGCCGCCATGTCATCGTCACCTCGGCCGGCGTCGACCGCCGTATCCTCGCCCGCATCCCGGCCGACAACGACTCCCTCGGCAACGACCGCCTGCTCGATGCGATCACGGCCGCGCAATTGATGGCGGCGCCGCCACGCGATGGCAACGTCTCCGACTTGACGCTGCCGAGCGGCAACGCAGCGATGGCGACCTCGCGGCAGATCAAGTCGCTGCCGGGCTTCGTCACCGTGATCCAGGAGCGCAACGAGCCGATCTGGGGCTCGGACGCCGCGCTCTCGGTGACGCTGTCGGCGACCACCGGCTTCGTCGTCCTGATCCTCGGCTTCGCCTTCCACTGGCAGTCGACCCGCGCCCGCGAGGGCGACATCATCAACGACGCCGTGCGCGGCCGCATCGACACCGCGCTCAACCGCGGCCGCTGCGGGCTGTGGGACTGGGATCTGTCGCGCGGCCGGATCTTCTGGTCGCAGTCGATGTTCTCGATGCTCGGCCTCGACGGCCGCCACGAGCTCCTCACCTTCGGCGAGGTCAACGCGCTGGTGAAGTCCGACGACATCGACCTGTTCGCGATCGCCGACCAGCTCATCTCCGGCGAGATCGACCACATCGACCAGACCTTCCGCATGCAGCATGTCGACGGCCACTGGATCTGGCTCCGCGTGCGCTGCGAGAAGACGCGCGGGGCGACCGATGACAGCGTGCACCTGATCGGGATCGCCGTCGACATCACCGAGCAGAAGAGCCTCGCGGAAAGGACCGTGGAAGCCGACCTCCGCCTGCGCGACGCGATCGAGACCATTCCGGAAGCCTTCGTGCTGTGGGATGCGAGCGATCGCCTCGTGCTCTGCAACTCGCACTTCCAGCGTCTGCACAGGCTGCCCGATACGGCCGTCATTCCCGGCACCTCCTACGAGACCGTGCTCGAGGTCGGCCGCATGCCGGAGGTGCGCACCCGCCACAACGAGACCGCCGCCCAAGGCCCGGGCGCGCGCACCTTCGAGGCGCAGCTCGACGACGGCAGCTGGCTGCACATCAGCGAACGCCGCACCAAGGACGGCGGCTACGTCTCGGTCGGCACCGACATCACCCGCATCAAGGAGCACGAGCAGAAGCTGGTCGACAACGACCTGCGCCTGCGTGCCACCGTCATCGACCTGAAGCGCTCGCAGGCCGCGCTGGAGCGCCAGGCGGTCGAGCTCGCCGACCTCGCCGAGAAGTACCAGCGCGAGAAGACCCGCGCCGAGGAAGCCAACCAGACCAAGTCGAAGTTCCTGGCCAATATGAGCCACGAGCTGCGTACGCCGCTCAATGCCATCATCGGCTTCTCCGAGATCATGGGCTCGGGCATGTTCGGCGAGCTCGGAAGCGAGAGATACCAGGAATACTGCCAGGACATCCTGACCAGCGGCCACTATCTGCTCGAGGTCATCAACGACATCCTCGACATGTCCAAGATCGAAGCCGGCCGCATGAAGCTCGACATGGAAGAGCTCGACCTCTCGAAGACGCTTGTGGAGTCCCTGCGGGTCGTCACCGGCCGTGCGCAGGACAAGCGCCTGACGCTCGACGCCGACATCGCAAAGCCCATCTCCGTCGTCGCCGACCGCCGCGCGACCAAGCAGATCATCGTCAACCTGCTCTCCAACGCCGTGAAGTTCACGCCCGAGGGCGGGCGCGTCGTGGTGCGCAGCCGGCAGCTCGAGGACAGGATCGTGCTGATGATCGCCGATACCGGCATCGGGATCGCGCCACATTCGCTGGCGCGGCTCGGCCGCCCGTTCGAGCAGGTCGAGAGCCAGCTCACCAAGACGTATCACGGCTCGGGCCTTGGCCTCGCGATCGCCCGCTCGCTGGCGCAGCTCCACGGCGGCTCGATGCGGCTGCGCTCCAAGCTCGAGGTCGGCACCGTCGTGCGCGTGACCCTGCCGCGCGACGCGATCAAGGCGGCATCCGGGATATCGGCTGCGGCCTAAACCTCTGCCGCAGGGAAAGTGCCACCTACGCTGCCGACGCGTCAGCTCCTACAATTGCAGCGTCGGCGCCACTTCCCGCGCCACATTGACCAGCGCCGCGATCAGCGGCGTCATCGGATCGCGCTGCGGGATCACCATGCCGATGCTGTAATTGACCTCGGGGTCGACGATCGGGATCGAACGCACCGTATCGGACAGGCCGAGCGTCTCGGCAAGCTTGGCCGGCATCACGCTCGCCCAACGCCCCGTCTTCACATGCGTGAACAGCACCAGCAGCGAGTTCGAGGTCAGCGTCGGCGTCGCCTCCGCGCCGACCGAGCGCAATGCGCGGTCGATGATGCGGCGGTTCTGCATGTCGGGCGTCAGCAGGCATAGCGGCACCTGGCCGACCTCCTTCCAGGTCACCGTCTCGCGGTCGCCGAACATCGCATCCGGCGCGGTCAGCAGGCGATAGCTCTCGTTGTAGAGCGGAATGGTCCGCACCTTGCCAATCGGCTCGTTCTCGATGTAGGTGAGCCCCGCATCGACCTCGAGATTTTCGAGCAGCCCCAGCACCTCGGACGAGGTGGTGGACTGGATGCGGAAGCGCACCTCGGGATGCTTGGCGCGAAACGGCGTCGTCAGCGAGGCGACCATACCGAGCACGGTCGGGATCGCGGCGATGCGGATCTCGCCGGAGAGCTGATGCTTCAGCCCGTTGATCTCGTCGCGCATCGCGCGGGCATCACCCACGATCCGCCGCGCCCAGTCGAGCGCCCGCTCGCCTTCCGGGGTAAATCCCTGGAAGCGAGACCCGCGCTGGACCAGCATCACACCGAGGATCTCCTCGAGCTGCTTGAGCCCGGTCGACATCGTCGGTTGCGTCACGCCGCAGGCTTCCGCCGCGCGTCCGAAATGCCGCTCCTTCGCCAGCGCCAGCAGCAGTTCAAGCTTGTCGATCAACCGGTTATCCCTTCGGATGCTGTGGTGGCATGCAAGCTAGCACGCCCACTCCCCTGCAACACGCAAAAACCGCCTGCGGGAGCGGATTCGATTGCGATTTGAAATCAGGTGATCGCGCTTGCCAATCGATCCGACTTCGCAATCGCAGCACGGGACAGCTTTATTGATCTTCGAATGATTCGAAATAGTTTGGGAGCAGGAAACGCTCTGGTTGAGAATGACAAATGACAGCGGTTCATGATTGGGACGAGACGCGCGGCGCCGAGATCATCGCCGAACATGCCGGGCAGGAAGGCGCGACGCTCGTCATCCTGCATGCGCTTCAAGAGGCGTTCGGCCATGTGCCGGAGGCGGCAATTCCCATGGTGGCGAAAGCACTCAATCTGTCGCGCGCCGAGGTCCACGGCGTGTTCACGTTCTACCATGATTTCCGCCACAAGCCGGCCGGCCGCCATGTGCTGAAGCTGTGCCGTGCGGAAGCCTGTCAGGCCGCGGGCGGCGATGCGCTGGCTGCGCGCGCCGAGGCAAGGCTCGGCGTCTCGCTCGGCAACACCACGGCCGATGATCGCGTCACGCTGGAGCCGATCTACTGCCTTGGCCTGTGCGCGACTGCGCCGTCTGCGATGCTCGATGGCCGCCTCATTGGCCGGCTCGATCAGAAGCGCCTCGATGCGCTGGTTGCGGAGGCGCAGCGATGAGCATCCGCCTGTACGTCTCGCGCGATGCCGGTGCGGTTTCCGTCGGCGCCGACGAGGTTGCCCTTGCGCTGGAGCAGGCTGCAGCCAGGCGCGGCGTTGCAGTGGAGATCGTCAGGACCGGCTCGCGCGGCCTCTACTGGCTGGAGCCGCTGGTCGAGGTCGCGACGCCCCAGGGCCGGATCGCCTTCGGGCCTGTCACCGAGACCGACGTGCCCTCGCTGTTCGCCGCGCTCGCCGGCAACACGCCGCATCTCCTGCGGCTGGGAGCGACCGACGAGATCCCCTGGCTCAAGCGCCAGACCCGCCTCACCTTTGCCCGTTGCGGCGTGATCGACCCGCACTCGCTCGACGACTACCGCGTCCATGGCGGCTACAAGGGCCTCGCGCGCGCGCTCTCGCTTGGCTCGGATGCAATCCTCGACGAAGTCACCGCGTCCGGCCTGCGCGGCCGCGGCGGCGCAGGCTTCCCGACCGGCATCAAGTGGAAGACGGTTGCCCAGGCCAAGGCCGACCGCAAATTCATCGTCTGCAACGCCGACGAAGGCGACAGCGGCACCTTTGCCGACCGCATGATCATGGAAGGCGATCCGTTCCTGGTGATCGAGGGCATGACCATCGCCGGCATCACCGTCGGCGCGTCCAAGGGTTACATCTACATCCGCAGCGAATATCCGCACGCAGTCGAGGCGATGAACGCGGCCATCGTGGCGGCGAGGCGCGGCGGCTATCTCGGCGCGAATATCGGCGGCTCGAAGCGAGCCTTCGATCTCGAAGTGCGCGTCGGTGCCGGCGCTTACGTCTGCGGCGAAGAGACCTCGCTGCTGGAAAGCCTCGAAGGCCGTCGCGGCATCGTGCGCGCCAAGCCGCCGCTGCCGGCGCATCACGGCCTGTTCGGCAAGCCGACCGTGATCAACAACGTGCTGTCGTTCGCCGCCATCCCCTTCATCCTCGCCGAAGGCGCCAAGGCCTATGCCGATTTCGGCATGGGCCGCTCGCGCGGCACGATGCCGATCCAGCTCGCCGGCAACATCCGTTACGGCGGACTGTTCGAGACCGCCTTCGGCGTGACGCTCGGCGAACTCGTCGACGACATCGGCGGCGGCACGTTCACGGGCCGTCCGGTCCGCGCGGTGCAGGTCGGCGGCCCGCTCGGCGCCTACTACCCGGAATCAGAGCTGAGTGATACGGCGGCCTTTGAAACGGCGTTGACGGACCTTTTTCTTGGTCCAGACGAAGGGCTCGGCTCTGTCGTTGTATGCGTTGACGTAGGCATCGATGTGTTCCTGAAGCTGCTTGAGGCTCGTGAAGGAGGTGCCGCTGAGCGACTGCCCCTGCAAGATGGAAAACCATACTTCGACCTGATTGAGCCATGACGCACTTGTCGGCGTGAAATGAAATTGCACGTTGGGGTGGGCCTTGAGCCAGTCCTCGTTCTTTTTATGGGTGTTGAGGTTGTCGAGGATGACGTGAAGCTTGCGGTTCGGAAAAGCCGCGGTGACGCTGTTCATGAAATCGAGAAACTCGACGCGGCGCCGGCGTTTTGAATGGGTCGCGATGATCTTTCCGGTGGCGACTTCGAGCGCCGCAAACAATGTTGTGGTGCCATGCCGCTTGTAATCGTGGCTTTGGCCGGTCAAGGCGCGGCCATTGGGCAACTTCAGATAACCCTGCGCTCGCTCCAAAGCCTGGATCGAGGGCTTCTCGTCCACGCACAGCACAATGGCCTTCGCCGGCGGCGCGACATAGAGGCCGACAACATCGGCGGCTTTGGCCGTAAAGTTCGGGTCGTTGCTCTCGCACCAGGACTTGCGAGCCACCAGGTCAATCTTGTGGCTGCGCAGGAACCGCCAGACATATTGGACATCGACATCGCCCAGCGCCTCGGCCAGCAGGGGGCCGGTCCAGCGCGCAAACCCTTGCGGTGGCGGCTTATCCAGCAGCTTCAGAATCCGCTTGTCGGTCGTCTTCGTATAGATCGGCTGCTTGCCAGGCCGCGGCTTGTCTTGCAGCCCTTCAAGGCCATGGTCGGCATAGCGATGCCGCCAAAGGCTGACAATCCGCGGCTGGACCCCAACTTCCTTGGCGATCGACCGGGTGCTGCGCCCATCCGCCGCCAACAGAACTATCCGCGCCCGCTTCAAATCGCGCTGCAACGTCACCGGTGAGCGACAGCACGCCTCAAGCACCTTGCGATCTTTCCTCGAAAGGTGGACTTCTCTTGCTTCGGGTATCATCCCGACCTTGAATCACGACTCACGTTCCAAGAAAAGTGGGTACTACTTCCCCCGCGCCCTGTTCGACACGCCGTTCGACTACGAAGCCTTCGCCGCGCGCGACGGCCTGATCGGCCATGGCGGCATCGTCGTGTTCGACGACAGCGTCGACATGCGCAGGCAGGCGCGTTTCGCCATGGAGTTCTGCGCCATCGAATCCTGCGGCAAGTGCACGCCATGCCGGATCGGCTCGACCCGCGGGGTCGAGACCATCGAGAAGATCATCAAGGGCGAGCGTGTGAGCGAAAATCTCGCGCTCGTCGAGGACCTCTGCAACACCATGAAATTCGGCTCGCTCTGCGCGCTCGGCGGCTTCACGCCCTACCCCGTGCTCAGCGTATTGAAGCACTTCCGGGAGGATTTCGCGCCGGTCCCGACCACGCTTCAGGCCGCGGAATAGGAGAACGACAATGTCTCTGATCGAAGAAATCGACTTCGGCACGCCGCGCTCGAAATCGGAAACGATGGTGACGCTGACCATCGACGGCAAGGAGGTGACGGTGCCCGAGGGCACCTCCATCATGCGCGCCGCGATGGATGCAGGCCACCAGATTCCAAAACTCTGCGCGACCGACATGGTCGATGCGTTCGGCTCCTGCCGTCTCTGCCTCGTCGAGGTCGAGGGCCGCGCCGGAACCCCTGCCTCCTGCACCACGCCTGTGATGCCCGGCCTCGTCGTGCATACCCAGACCGAGCGGCTGAAGCGGCTGCGCAAGGGCGTGATGGAACTCTATATCTCCGACCATCCGCTCGACTGCCTCACCTGCGGCGCCAACGGCGATTGCGAGCTGCAGGACGTGGCCGGCGCAGTGGGCCTGCGCGACGTGCGCTACGGCTATGAGGGCGAGAACCACGTTTTCGCCAGGACGGACGGCTGCACCAACGACAATTGGATGCCGAAGGACGAGTCCAACCCGTACTTCACCTACGATCCCTCCAAGTGCATCGTCTGCTCGCGCTGCGTCCGTGCCTGCGAGGAGGTGCAAGGCACTTTCGCGCTGACCATCTCCGGTCGCGGCTTCGACAGCCGCGTCTCACCCGGCATGAGCGAAAGCTTCCTCGGCTCGGAATGCGTCTCCTGCGGCGCCTGCGTCCAGGCCTGCCCGACCGCGACGCTGACGGAAAAGTCCGTGATCGAGATCGGCCAGCCCGAGCACTCCGTCGTCACCACCTGCGCCTATTGCGGCGTCGGCTGCGCCTTCAAGGCCGAGATGCGCGGCGAGGAAGTGGTGCGCATGGTGCCCTACAAGGACGGCAAGGCCAATCGCGGCCATTCCTGCGTCAAGGGCCGCTTCGCCTGGGGCTACACCAACCACAAGGAACGCATTCTCAAGCCGTTGATCCGCGAGCGCATCGAGGATCCCTGGCGCGAAGTGTCCTGGGACGAGGCGTTCTCGTTCGCCGCCGCCAGGATGCGCGGTATCCAGAAGAAATACGGCCGCGACGCCATCGGCGGCATCACCTCGTCCCGCTGCACCAATGAAGAGACCTATCTGGTGCAGAAGCTGATCCGCGCCGGCTTCGGCAACAACAACGTCGACACCTGCGCCCGCGTCTGCCACTCCCCCACCGGCTACGGTCTTGCCACCACCTTCGGCACCTCCGCCGGCACGCAGGATTTCGACTCGGTCGAGGAGACCGATGTCGTGGTCGTCATCGGCGCCAACCCGGCCTCCGCTCACCCCGTCTTCGCCTCGCGCCTGAAGAGGCGGCTGCGCCAGGGCGCCAAGCTGATCGTGATCGATCCGCGCCGCACCGAAATGGTGGAATCGCCGCACGTGAAGGCGCTGCATTTGCCCCTGATGCCCGGCACCAACGTCGCGGTCATGACGGCGCTGGCGCATGTCATCGTCACCGAAGGGCTCGTCAACGAAGCCTTCGTGCGCGAGCGCTGCGACTGGAGCGAGTTCGAGGAATGGGCCGCCTTCGTCACCCAACCGCAAAACAGCCCGGAAGCCACCGCCATCCTCACCGGCGTCGATCCCAGGGATCTGCGTGAAGCCGCCCGCATCTACGCGACCGGCGGTAACGGCGCGATCTATTACGGCCTCGGCGTCACCGAGCACAGCCAGGGCTCCACCACCGTGATCGCCATCGCCAATCTCGCGATGGCAACGGGCAATATCGGCCGCCCCGGGGTCGGCGTGAACCCGCTGCGCGGCCAGAACAACGTTCAGGGCTCCTGCGACATGGGCTCGTTCCCGCACGAGCTGCCCGGCTATCGCCACATCTCGGGCGATGCGGTGCGCGAGCAGTTCGAGGCGCTGTGGAACGTCAGGCTCAACCCGGAGCCCGGCCTGCGCATTCCCAACATGTTCGATGCCGCGGTCGAAGGCACCTTCATGGGCATCTACGTGCAGGGCGAGGACATCCTGCAATCCGATCCCAACACCTCGCACGTGGTGGCGGCGCTGTCGGCGATGGAATGCGTCATCGTCCACGATCTCTTCCTGAACGAGACCGCGAACTACGCCCACGTCTTCCTGCCCGGCTCGAGCTTCCTCGAAAAGGACGGCACCTTCACCAACGCCGAGCGCCGCATCCAGCGCGTGCGCAAGGTAATGACCCCGAAGAACGGCATGGCCGACTGGGAGGTCACCATCGGCCTTGCGAAGGCGATGGGCTTCGAGATGAAGTACAGCCATCCGTCCGAGATCATGGACGAGATCGCGGCGCTGACGCCGACCTTCGCCGGCGTCTCCTACGCCAGGCTCGACGAGCTCGGCTCGGTGCAATGGCCCTGCAACGAGAAGGCGCCCGAGGGCACGCCGGTGATGCACATCGACGGCTTCGTTCGCGGCAAGGGCAAGTTCGTCGTGACCGAGTATGTCGCGACCGACGAGCGCACCGGCCCGCGCTATCCCCTGCTGCTCACGACGGGCCGCATCCTCAGCCAGTACAATGTCGGCGCGCAGACGCGGCGCACCGACAACGTGGTCTGGCATGCCGAGGACCGGCTGGAGATCCATCCGCACGACGCCGAGCAGCGCGGCGTGCGCGACGGCGACTGGATGCGGCTGAAGAGCCGCGCCGGCGAGACCACGCTGCGCGCGGAGATCACCGACCGCGTCGCACCGGGCGTCGTCTACACCACCTTCCACCATCCGGACACGCAGGCCAACGTCATCACGACCGACTATTCGGATTGGGCCACCAATTGCCCCGAATACAAGGTCACGGCGGTGCAGGTCTCGCCCTCGAACGGCCCGTCCGACTGGCAGAAGGCCTATGACGCGCAGGCGCGGCACTCCCGCCGCATCGCACCGGCCGAGGCCGCGGAGTAACCGCATGCACGTTCCGGTCCAGGCCACCGACCGCGAGATCTGGCGTGATGGCATCGCATCAGAGGGGACACGGCTGATCCCGGAGGAGACGCCGCTGGCGCTGACCTATAATGGCGGCACCTACGCCGTCATGATGGGGACACCGCAGAACCTCGAGGATTTTGCGGTCGGCTTCAGCGTGAACGAAGGCATCGTCGGATCGGTCGAGGACATTCGCTCTCTCGACGTGGTCCGTCTCGACGACGGCATCGAGCTGCGGATATGGTTGGCATCGGAAGATGCTGCCCGCATTAGCGAGCGCCGTCGCCACGTCGCGGGACCCACGGGCTGCGGCATCTGCGGCATCGAGTCCATTGCCGAGGCGGTGCGGCCGGCGGCCGTGGTGCCGCAGGGGCAGACCTTCACGCCGGAGCAAATCATGGCGGCGATGCAGGCGATCGCGCCCCTTCAATCGATCAACATGCAAACCCGCGCCGTTCACGCCGCCGCGTTCTGGTCCGCCGCAGGCGGCATCGTCGCGCTGCGCGAGGATGTCGGCCGTCACAACGCGCTCGACAAGCTCGCCGGGGCCCTGGCGCGCAGCCGCGCGGATGCGCGCGGCGGCATGGTGCTGCTGACGAGCCGCGTCTCGGTGGAGATGGTGCAGAAGACGGCCGCGATCGGCGCCCCCGTGATGGTCGCCGTATCCGCACCGACCGCGCTCGCGCTACGCACGGCGGAAGCCGCCGGCATCACGCTGATCGCGATCGCGCGGCAGGACGGGTTCGAAATATTCTCGCATGGCAGCCGGATCGTCGCGCGCCATGCCACGGAGGTTGCCGATGTCGCCTGACCGCCTGATCTACATGGCCAACCAGATCGGCAGATTCTTCCAGAGCCAGGGCCATGACAAGGCCGTGCCGGGGATTGCCGAGCACATCAAGAAGTTCTGGGATCCCCGGATGAAGCGCGCGATCTTCGCTCATCTCGATGCCGGCGGTGCGGGCCTCGAGCCTGATGTGCGCGAGGCCATCACCTCGTTGAAGCAGGCGACGTCCCTTCCAGCAGCGCCCTGAACACGCGCCGCACCTCGGTCTGGGTCTCCTTCACCCGCGCCTCCAGCGACGAGAAGTCCGGCGCGTCGCCCGCGCGCGCCATCACGCGCAGGAGGTCGGTGCCGGCGGTCTCCGGCTTGAAGCGCTCGCTGACGCAAAGCCGCAGGATCTGCGTCAGGTCGTGATAGAGCCGCGCCGCGGCACGCAGGATCTCGGTCTCGGACTGCGCGAGCACACCGAGCCTGCATGCATTTTCCAGCACCTGCATGGTGCCGACGTCGAGAATGTCCGGCTTCTCGTGGGCGTGCACGAGCTGGAGATATTGCGCGATGAAGTCGATGTCGACCATGCCGCCGGCGGCATGCTTGATATCCCAGCAATCGGCCTCGCCCTTTTCCTGCGCGATCGCGCGCCGCATGTCGGCGACGTCGTTGGCCGTGATTGCGGGATCGCGGCGGCGGGTCAGGACATCGCGGATGACACGCTCGATCCGCTCCCGGAATTCGGGCGACGCCGACACCACGCGCGCGCGCGTCAACGCCATGTGCTCCCAGGTCCAGGCCTCGGTGGCCTGGTAGTCCGCGAATGAAACGAGACTCGAGGCCACCGGGCCGGCGCGCCCCGACGGCCGCAGGCGCATGTCGATCTCATAGAGCACGCCGTAATTGGTGCGCGTCGTGAAGGCGCTGATCAGGCGCTGGGTGAAGCGCGCGAAATAATGCGCGCCCTGAAGCGATTTCGGCCCGTCGGAGTCCGGATTGTCGCTGTCGAAATCGTAGAGCAGGATCAGGTCGAGATCGGACGAGGCCGTCATCTCGCGGCTGCCGAGCCGGCCCATCGCGATGATCGCGGTCTCCTGCCCCTTGATCCGGCCGTGCTGGGCGGCAAAGCGATCGGCGACGAGGCCATGCACCGTGTGCACGATTCCTTCGGCGACATCGGCAAAGGCGGTGCTCGCCTGCTGCGCCGAAACCGTGCCGGACAGGATGCGCGTGCCGATCAGGAACAGGCTCTCCTGGCCGAACAGGCGCAGGCGATCGAGAAATTCCTCGTAGGAGTCCGCGTCTCGCACGGTGGCCGCGAGCCGGCCCGACAATTCCTGCCTGTCGGGCATGGCGCCGAAGAAGCGCGGATCAATCAGACCATCCATGAGCTGCGGCTGCCGCGCCAGCATTTCGCCGAGCCGCGGCGCCGCCCCCAGCACCAGCGCCACCAGCGCGACGAAATCCCGGTTCTGGCCAAGCAGCGTGATCAGCCGGCCGCCGCGCTGGAGCGCCCCGAGGAAATGATCGAACGCCACGACGGCGCGATCCGGCTCCTCGGCATGGGCAAGGCCGTCGATCAGAGCCGGCACGAATTCGACGAAGGCGCTTCGCGTCGCCTCATTGCGGAATACGCGGTAGTCGCTGGTGATCCAGTCGCGCACGGTCTGCGCGACGGCGGCCGGCTTCTTGAAGCCGAGCGTCGCCAGGTGCTGGAGCAGGCGCGGATCGTCGGGACCCGCACTGTAGTCGAGCGCCGGCAGCCTGGCCGTCCCGGTGGGATCGTCGCCCTCGAACAGTTTTTCGTAGTGACCCTGGACGATCTGAAGCTGGTGCAACAGGTCGCGCGCAAAGGCTTCGCGATCCTGATAGCCGAAGAACCACGCGAAGCGATCGACCGCTTGCCTGTCCTCAGGCAGCGTATGGGTCTGCTCGTCGGCGATCATCTGGAGGCGATGCTCGACCCGGCGCAGGAATTCATAGGCCGTCGTCAGCTCGTCGCGCGCCGCAGAGGTGATCCACTTGCTGGAGGCGAGTACATCGAGCGCCCTAAGCGTCGGCCGCACCCGCAATTCCGGATGGCGGCCGCCCGCAATCAGCTGCTGGGTCTGCGCGAAGAACTCGATCTCGCGGATGCCGCCGCGCCCGACCTTGACGTTATGTCCCTCGACCGCGATCTCGCTCTGGCCACGATAGGTCTGCATCTGCCGCTTCATGTCGTGAACGTCGGCGAGCGCGGCGAAGTCGAGATGCTTGCGCCAGACAAAGGGCGCGATCTCTGCCAGAAGCGCTTCACCCGCCCTGGGATCGCCGGCGCAGGCGCGCGCCTTGATCATCGCGGCGCGTTCCCAGGTGCGCCCTTCCCGCTCGTAATAATGCAACGCGGCGTCCCGCGAGATCGCCACCTGTGTCGAGGACGGATCGGGCCGCAGGCGCAGATCAACCCGGAAGACGTAACCGTCGTAGGTCCGCTGCTGGAGGATGCGCGCCATCCCCTGCGTCACACGGACGAAGAACGGTTGCGGCTCGATGTCCGCCGCCAGCGTTGTCGCATCGGGATCGAAGAACACGATCAGATCGATGTCGCTGGAATAGTTCAGCTCGCCCGCGCCCATCTTGCCCATCGCGAGCACGATCAGCCCGCAGCCCTCTTCGGGTGCCTCCGGATTGGGCGGCGAGAGCTTGCCGCGTGCGGCTTCCTGCCGCAGCAGATATTGCAGCGCCGCCTGCACGGAGGAAACGGCAACATCGGTGAGCGCCGCCGTCACCCGCATCACCGGCCAGACACCGCCAATGTCGCACAGCGCGATCAGCAGCGCGGCCTCCGCCTTCATCCGGCGAAGCAGCCGCATCACCTCGGCCTCGTCAGGAGCCGCGAGCACCGCGCCCCTTACCTCAGCGATTAGTGCGGCGAGATGCGTATCCGGATCGCATTCGAGCAGCCGGATCAGGCGCGGGGCATCGGCGCGCACCAGATCGAACAGATAGGGCGAGAATTCCGCGATCCCGACCAGGATGTTGCGGGCGAAGGGATGGCCCAGGAGCACTTCCAGACGCGCCGATTGGGCCGGCTCGAGCTCGGCCAGCCAGCTCTCGAAACGTCGTTCGTCGGTTGCGGAAGCGGCAATATGGGGAGCCTCCGCGAAACGTGCGGCCAGCCTCTCACCATGCTTGTCCGCGTTTCCCGGCGCGGAGTGGTTCATGCCACCTTCTGTGGCACATCCGGCATTGGCGGAGCAACCCTGTCGCCCGCCCGCGCCGGCAGCACCAGCGTCGCGACAAGACCGGGATGGGCATCGCCCAGCCGCAATTCTCCGCCATGCAGCGTGGCAACAGCCGAGGCGAGGCTGAGGCCGAGGCCGGAGCCCGGCAGCGTGCGGCTCGCCTCCAGCCGGACGAATCGCTCGACGGCATGCTTGCGGTCGCCTTCGGGAATGCCGGGGCCGCGATCGGTGACGCCGAGCAGCACCTGATCGCCCTCACGCCGGGCCTCGATCGTGATCTGCCGGCTATCCATGCTGACCACGGTTCCCGCGGGCTGCGAAGCGGGCTTGCCGTATTTGATCGCATTCTCGACCAGATTGGCGAGCGCCTGGCTGATCAACTCGCGGTTGGCATGAACCGGCGTCGGATCGGCCTTCACCTTCAAGGTCATGCCGTCGTCCTCCGCCAGGGGCTCGTAGAGCTCGTGGATGCCATTGGCGACATCGGCGGCGTCGAAATCGTCCATGTTGCCGCGCGCCTGTCCGGACTCGGCGCGCGCGATCATCAGAAGCGCGTTGAAAGTACGAATCAGCCCGTCGGATTCCTCGATGGTCCGCTCCAGCGCGGCGCGGTAATCGGCCTCGCAGCCTGATCTCGCCAGCGCCTCCTCGGCGCGATTGCGCAGCCGCGTCAACGGCGTCTTGAGGTCGTGGGCGATGTTGTCGGAAACCTCCTTCAGGCCCGCCATCAGCGCCTCGATCCGCTCGAGCATGGCGTTGAGGTTCTCGGCGAGGCGATCGATCTCGTCGCCGCTGCGCCCCACGGGCAGGCGCTCGCTGAGATCTCCGGTCATGATCCGCTGCGCCGTGCCGGTCATGGCGTCGATGCGCCTCAGCACCCTCCGCGCGACGAAAATGCCGCCGGCGAGGCCAAGCACGACCACGATGAGGACCGACCATTGCGCCGCCTTGGCGACGATGCCGAACAGGCGCCGCCGCTCGGCGAGGTCGCGGCCGATCAGCAGGCGGAAGCCGTTTTCCAATTCGGTGACGCGCACCAGCGCGCGATGGTCGCGATCATCCGTATCCTCGATCCGCCGATAGGCGGTCTCCGACCAGCCACGGGTCGCCATCACGCCGGGCGCGAGCGAGCCGACATTGCCGGCAACCGCCTGCCCGGTCGGGGTGGTCACGAGATAAAGGTTCGCGCCCGGGCGCAGCGCCCGATATTCGATCGTCCGCACGAGGCCAAACAGGCCGCGGCGCCCGTAGATCTCGTTGATCTCCGAAGTTTCGGCATTGACCGTCTGCGTGATCTCCTCGGTGATCAGCCGCCGCGTGTTCCAGGCGAAATAGGCCAGCAGCGAGGCCGCGAACATCGCGAACAGCAGCAGATAGACCAGCGTCAGCCGGAACGCCGTGGTGCGGACGAGTTTACCGAATGCCGTCACGGATCATGCATCCAATTTCAACGCCGCAAGTCTGCTATCGCCGAGCATCGTCACTCCTTGCATCCTGCTTTATTTTCAATAACTTGGCTTCATCAACTATCGTCTGTCTTCGCCAAAAATCGCCGACCGCCAGCCGGTCTTGGTAAAAAAGTGGTAAGGCGGCACATCCGCCCCTTTTGAAAGTATCCGTGACGGCTCACATCCGAACGGTTCCTTGTGGAACGACTGACCGTGACGGGCAAAGCATCCGCGCCGGTAAGTGGTAAGCGAAAGGGGAACGTTAAAGTGGCGCTCAATTCGAACCAAGTTAAATCCCTGCAAGCTGGCGTTCATGCGGACACTGGGGGCCTCTATCTGGTCGTGCGCAGGAGCGGTGATCGGGTGTGGGCCTTCCGGTTCACCGACCCCGAGGGCAAACGGGCGCAGATGGAGTTCGCCAGGGCTGGCGACCGCGACAGCGCAGGGGGTGACGTTCTGACCCTAAGCAGCGCGCGAGAAGGCACGCGACTACAAGGTTGCGCCAGGGCATCGATCCGCGCGACAAAAAGCGGAGCTATGGCTGATTTTGGGTGACGCGGCCTGATCAGGCGGCGTGGCTTTCAGTGTTCGGAATGACTTCGATTCCGTCGATGAACTTTACACCGGCGATGACTTTCGGCAACTGGTTCGTGCTCTTCAATCGCCGCCAGGTCTTCGATGCGGCGTCGATGAGCTTGAACACCATCAGCTTCGCGGTTTGTTGCGACAGCGATCCCTTGGTCCGCACCGTTCGGTGGCGCACCGTGGCGAAGACGCTCTCGATCGGGTTCGAGCTGCGTAGGTGGATCCAGTGCTCAGCAGGGAAGTCGAAGAAGGCGAGCAGCGCATGGCGATCCTTGATCAGGCACTCCACCGCACGTCCGTATTTGACGTGGTATTTCTCGACGAAGACGTCGATCGCGGTTTCAGCTTCGGCCCGGTGTGGGGCCAGATAGATGTTCCGCAGGTCGTTCTTCATGAGGCCCTGCACGGATTTGGCGACCTTGTCGAGTACGTTGCTCACTTTATGGCACCAGCATCGTTGGTGCCGCGTGCCGGGAAAGGCCTCGTCCAGTGCCTTCCAGAAGCCGAGGGCGCCGTCGCCGATGGCGAGTTGCGGGGCAATCCGTAACCCGCGTTGCCGCAGGTCGATCAGGAGTTCGCGCCAGCTCTGCGCGCTCTCGCGCACGCCGACCTGGAAGCCGATCAGCTCCTTCTTGCCTTCCGGCGTGGTGCCAATCAGCACCAGCATGCATTCGCTGTGATCTTCCATGCGGGCCTGCAGGTACACGCCATCGGCCCAGATGTAGACATAGCGACGCGCCGACAGATCGCGTCTCTGCCAGCGTTCGTACTCGACCTGCCAATCGGCCTTCAGGCCGGCGATCACCGAAGGCGACAGGTTCGGCGCATCCTTGCCGAGCAGCGCCGAGAGCGCCTCCTGGAAGTCGCCGGTCGAGATGCCGCGCAAATAGAGGACCGGGATCAAGGCATCCAGGCTCTTCGTCCGCCGCGCCCATAGCGGCAGGATTGCCGAACTGAAGCGGAGGCGGTCGCCTGGCCCGCTCGCTCCGCGGTCGCGGACCTTGGGACGAGCGACCTCCACCGGACCGATGCCGGTCGCAATCTCGCGCATCGGACCGTGCCCATGTCGGACCAGGCGCGCTCGACCGTCGGGCAGCGTCAGATTGGCCGTGCTGGCCAGAAACGCGCCAACCTCGATCTCGATCGCCCTGGCAAGCAGGTCCCGCGCGCCGGCTCGAACGATATCGGTCAGTGGATCATCAACCGCGGACGGCTGACGGAAAGCAAGAACATTGGTAGTCTCGGTCATGGCGTATCGCTCTCCTCGAGAGGTTCTGGCAGGCTCGTCACCCGCCTCGATACGCCGCCTTCCTCACACCGTCATCACCCAGATTCCGCCATAGCTCCAAAAAGCGGGCCGCTGCTCAGAGCAGAAAGTCGTTCAAGGAATTTGCAGAGGAGCACTACCCTGATTGGTGCCGGGGCTTGTCCAAAGAGGAGTTAGACGTGGATGGTTCCAGCTGAGAAGATGAAGATAGACGTCATATTGGGTCAGCGGGAACACCGCCCGCTTTAGTGTAATCCGACACCGAGCAGGCGCTCGACCATCTTAGGATCGTCGCGCAAGTGCGCGCATTCCCCACTCCAGACCGCCTTGCCCCGTTCAACCACCATGACCTGATCGGCAAACCTTAGTGCTCGTTCGATCTGCTGCTCGACCAAAACGATGGTCATCTCGCCAGAGCTCGCTAACGCCGTGATGATGTCCATGATTTGATCGCAGATCACCGGGGCGAGCCCCTCAAGCGGTTCGTCCAAGAGGAGAACGGAGGGCCTTCCTAGCAGCGTTCTGGCAAGCGAAAGCATCTGTTGCTCGCCGCCCGATAACTGCATCCCGAAGTGGCGCCGGCGTTCAGCCAGCCTCGGGAACATCACGTAGACCTCTTCAAGCGCCTCTCGACCTCGACCCTTGAGACCTGCGACCAGGTTTTCTTCCACCGTCAGCGACCGAAAAATGTCGCGTGTCTGCGGTACGTAGCCGAGACCTCGCTGAGCACGTGTAGATGCCTTGGAATCCGTGAGATCTGCTTCGCCCAGGAATACTTTCCCACCGTGATGGGTTGTCAGACCCATTAGCGATGCGAGCAAGGTCGTCTTGCCGACTCCGTTTCGACCAAGGACGCTGAGACGACCTCGAGGCAAGACCTCGAAAGACATGTCATCCACGACACGCGTGAGGCCATACCCAGCACTGAGACCTTTGACTTCAAGACGCGTGGCGGGCATCTGCGTAGCTACCTAGCCCGTCCTATTCGTGAGAGTGCGGCTTTTGGGCCCGATTGATGCGGCCGCACATCTTGTCTGACGAGGCGCACAGGATTGCCTTCGGCTTTTCGCCGCCTGACGACCGGTACTTTGCAACGCGCTTGAGGGATGGGTTGGGCGAACGGGGGCGGACGCCCCGCCGGTCAAGGACCGAGCGGCAGCAGCGCGCCGGGCAAGCCGCAGATCAGGTCGGCTTCGGGACATGCCGCGGCAAACGCAAGGCGAATGCGGCTCGTGGTCTCGACGACACGGGCGGCGATTTTCAAGAGCCGAAGACGCAGCGTCGCGAACTCGGCAGCGGCCAATTCCCGGACTTTGGGAATGGCGTCGCGCACGGTCAGCATCAGCCAATAAGCGGCCGTATGGAGCACGAGACGGACCTGGTTGGCGAGCGCCGAACGGCAGCTGGTGCGGTCGGAGGCGAGCTGCGTCTTATGCAGCTTGATCAGATTCTCGGCTTGGCCGCGCGCGCAATACAGGCTGTCGTAGATCCACTCGGCCGAGCCGACATCGAGGCTGGTGACGACGAAACGGATGTCGAGGCCGAGCATCGTCGCCTCAATACGGGCGACGGTGCGCCGTTCGCGATCCCAGGACTTTGCCTTGTGGCGCGTCTCGGTATAGCCACGCAGAACCGGCAGGTTCTCGATGGCGCGTCGGGTGCGGATGTCGTCGGCGACCTCGTCGACTTTTCTGGCGAGAGGCTTGGTGCCGGACAGACCGAAGATGTAGTCGATGCCGTTGGTCTCGCACCACGCCATTGCCTCCGGCCGGGCATAGTGCCCGTCGCCACGGAACGTAATTTGCGTGTTGTGCCATCGCGTCCGGATATGCCGTACCAGGCGGCGCAGATGGGCACGCACCTCGACGCCGCCCGGCGTCTTGCCGGGCCTCAGCACGACCGCCACGGGCCGGCTCTTCTCCGTGTCGTAGACGTGGATCGGCAGGAAGCAGCGTTCGTCATAATGAGCGTTGAACAGCGAGAGCTGCTGATGGCCGTGGACGACGTCGCAGGTATCATCGATGTCGAGCGTGACGGATGCCGGCTCGCGCGGGTAGCTATCCATCCATGCGTCGACCAAAGTGTAGGTCAGCCGGATCACGTCGCGCAGGCGCGGAGCATTCTCCAGCCGCGACAGCGTCGGCTGGGAACACAAATCCCGGCCCGTGTCCGGTAGGCGACCGCAGGCCAGTTTGAATGCCGGATCGGACCTCAGATGATCGAGGTCGTCGGCGTCCTCGTAGCCGCAGCAGATCGCGAACATGCGAGCGCGGAACATATCGACCAGGCTGTGCACGACCCGCGTCGGATCGCGCCGATCCGGGAACACCCGGGCCAGATTGTTGGCCAAACCGAGACGCCGCTCGGCCATCGCCAGAAGCATCACGCCCCCGTTCGAGGTTAGGCGCCCACCATCGAAGGCAGCTGTGACTTTCTTGGCGTGAACGGCTGGAAACGAGAAGGGCGGAATCGTATCGTCGGTCATGGCGGGCGTGGCGTTCGCGGTTGGAGGTGATGGGGTTGGCTTCGCAACCGAATCCTACGCCGCATCAGCGCTTTACCCCTCAGGCGCACTCTTACGAATAAGACGGGTTAAGTTGAAGAAAGATTGAGTGACTCCCGATCATTTCTGTGCCGAAACGTGGAGTCGCGGTCGTGCCGCGTCCAAAGAAACCGGCGCGAGCGGCCTATTAGACGCGGTAGGTGCTCAGCCTCCGAAACGAGACTATCAAGCATGAAGAGATCGAGCGCGAGGCAGAGGTTTTATTTGTGTTGAATTCTTGCTTCTCGATAGTGGTCTGAAATCGTATCATCGGTCATGGCGGGCGTGGCGTTCGCGGTTGAAGGTGATGGGGTGGCTTCGCAACCGAATCCTACGCCGCATCAGCGCTTTACACCACGCTCGCCAGCCTCTCAGGCGCCCTCTCGCGAATAAGACGGGCTAGATCGACGGGACCGCTCAGCAGCGGAGGCAGCGGAATGGATTTGGTTGTCGGGCCAAGAATGTAGTTGGCAACGCCAATGATGACGAACGCAATGCCGATCGTGAGCAAAATCTGGGTCAGTTCATCGGACTTGCGATAGATCCGGCGGTAGAGAAGAAACTCAAGCGGAAAGGCGATCGCGATGGTGCCGAGGACCGCCAGGACAATCGCGAACGGGTATCCAACTCCTGCGCTCTTGAGCGCAAAAGACGCGAGATATCCCCCGATCATCGCAAATGCGCCATGAGCAAGGTTCACGACCCTCATCAGGCCCATCATGATGGACAGGCCGATGGAGATGATGAAAAGGACCATGCCGTACGAGAGGGCATCCAGCCCGATGCTGAGACCCGTCCACGCCATTAGTTGAATACTTCCGCGGCTTTGAAATGTTGCGACCCCAACACGTCATGCCGAATGGTCCCGCGGACCACCGTCCTCAAGGTCTTCACCGACCTCGTGTCGACCGACGAGCCGAACGGGTCCTTCTCCAAGGCGGTCTGGTCCGCGGCGCTGCCGGCGCGGAGAGTGCCGCGTGTGTCCGTCAAGCCGGGTATCACAGTTGTTCCGCGCAGATCGACGGTGACATGTGCGGAGGGGGCCTCATCCTGAACGCCGGCAAAAAGAATGGCGCCATTTTGCATCACCAGCGCATCAGCCGGAATCCGGTCTTTGGCATCGCGATAGATGCGACCATTGACGAAGCGAATAGACTGCGACCGACCACTCATTCCGGCCCCCCTCTCCGACACGTTGAAGCGATTGCTCGCGAGATCCTACTTCGCGAGCGATCCGCTCTAGTTCTTCGCCAGGCCCCAGTCCGGCTGCGCATCGAACGTTTGCAGTTCCTTGTTGAGGAACTTGCCGTCCTGCATCACGACTTCGCGCAGATACACGTTCTGACGAATATGCCGGGTATCCGGGTCGATCGACACGGGTCCGCGCGGACTGACCCATTTCATGCCCTTCACGGCCGCAAGGGCTTTGTCCGGATCCTTTTGACCGTTCGTGGCCTCGACCATCTTGTAAATGAGCCGAGCACCGTCATAGGCCGCGACCGACGCCATGGTGATGTCGTCAGGCTTGGCGCCAGCCTTGATCATATCGGCCAGGAAGGCTTTGTTCTCTGGCGAGTCGTGCGAGACCGCATAGTGGTAAGTCGACAAGATGCCTTCGCCGCTGTCCCCGATATTCGGAAGATCGGGCTCGGTCACGACATCACCCGTGGACAACAACTTCACGCCGGACGCTTTCAGTCCGTTGTCGATATAGGCCTTGACGAACCCCAGGGTTGGCGGACCGGCCGGCAAGAACGTGAAGATCATGTCGGCGCCGGAATCCTTGATCCTCTGCATGATCGGGCCGAAATCGGTCGTATTGAGCGGCATCCTGATCGATTGGACGATGGTGCCTCCATCTGCCTCGAACGTCTTTTTGAAGGCTGTCTCGGCATCGACGCCGGGGCCGTAATCGCTGACGGCGATCGCCACCTTCTTGGCCGCTCTGGCCTTCGCCACCTTCGCCGCGGGGACCGTGTTCTGCCACATCGTAAAGGACGTCCGCACGATGTAGGGGCTCTTCTCGACGATCGCGGACGTCGCCGCGTTCATCACGATCATGGGCACCTTCGCTTCCTCGAGAAGTGGAGCGACGGCCAGGGCGTCCGGAGTGAAGTACAGTCCCGCGATGTATTGAACTTTCTCCTTGACGATCAACTCCTGGGCCAATGATTTCGACTTGGCCGGGTTCGGCGATTCTTCGTCACGATAGACGAACTCGATCTGATGATCGCCGACTTTCGATCCATGCTTGGCCACCCAGGCGTCAATGCCGTACTTGAAGTTCTGGCCGAACAAAGCATACGGACCGGACATGGTGCCAATAATCCCCACCTTGATCGTGTCGCACTGCGCCGGCGACATCCAGGCGGCGGCAATCGCGACGGCCCCAACAAGTCCAAACCTCAAGCTCATGTCTTTCTTCTCCCCGCTTCGGTGATGCTGTCTCAGAACATTTCAAAATATTCTCGCTGCTCCCACTCGGTGATCGTCGATTGGAAGCGCTCGATTTCCGCGTTCTTGATGAAAACGTAGTAGTCGACGAATTTCTCTCCCAGAGCCTCGCGGAAGAAGGGGTCATCGCGCAACGCGAACACCGCCTCGCGCAAGGAGGTCGGTAGGAGGTTCGCCTTGGTCTCGTAGGGGGTGTCCGCCGACGGACCGGGATCGAGCTGGCGATCAATGCCGTTGAGGCCGGCCAGAATCTGGGACGCCATGTACAGATAGGGGTTTGCGGCCGGCTCGCCGATCCTGTTTTCGAGCCGGGTGGCTTTATCGTCGGGACCGCCCAGCACGCGGATCATGACGCCCCTGTTGTCGCGTCCCCAGATCGCCCGATCCGGAGCCAGCGAATAGGAACGGTAGCGCTTGTAGCCATTGATCGTCGGCGTCGAGAAGACCGCGGATGCCCTGGCATGCTCCAGCAGCCCCGCCATATAGTGCTTGCCAAGTTTCGACAGACCGGTCGGTTCGCTCGTCATGAACACGTTGGCGCTGTCTTTTCGGGAGACCAGCGATTGGTGAAGGTGCCACCCCGACGACATCACGTTCGGTATCCGCGGCCGGCACATGAAAGTCGCGTGATAGCCGTGGCGGTTGCAGATCTGCTTCACTGCCGTGCGAAACAGTACCATGGTGTCCGCCGGCTCGATGCCGACGGTGGGCTGAAACACGAACTCGCACTGGCTCGGCCCGTATTCCACCTCGATCGACCGAAGCGGCAAGCCCAGCGCCACGATGTTTTGCCTGATCAACTCGAGCGCAGGCTCCATCTGGTCATAACGTTGCTCCGTCAGGTACTGATAGCCCTGCGAAAGCAGGCTGACCTCCGGGGGCTCACCCGGTTGGCCGGGACTGCCGGCGTCCCAAGGCGCTAGTACCCGGAATCAGAGCTGAGTGATACGGCGGCCTTTGAAACGGCGTTGACGGACCTTTTTCTTGGTCCAGACGAAGGGCTCGGCTCTGTCGTTGTATGCGTTGACGTAGGCATCGATGTGTTCCTGAAGCTGCTTGAGGCTCGTGAAGGAGGTGCCGCTGAGCGACTGCCCCTGCAAGATGGAAAACCATACTTCGACCTGATTGAGCCATGACGCACTTGTCGGCGTGAAATGAAATTGCACGTTGGGGTGGGCCTTGAGCCAGTCCTCGTTCTTTTTATGGGTGTTGAGGTTGTCGAGGATGACGTGAAGCTTGCGGTTCGGAAAAGCCGCGGTGACGCTGTTCATGAAATCGAGAAACTCGACGCGGCGCCGGCGTTTTGAATGGGTCGCGATGATCTTTCCGGTGGCGACTTCGAGCGCCGCAAACAATGTTGTGGTGCCATGCCGCTTGTAATCGTGGCTTTGGCCGGTCAAGGCGCGGCCATTGGGCAACTTCAGATAACCCTGCGCTCGCTCCAAAGCCTGGATCGAGGGCTTCTCGTCCACGCACAGCACAATGGCCTTCGCCGGCGGCGCGACATAGAGGCCGACAACATCGGCGGCTTTGGCCGTAAAGTTCGGGTCGTTGCTCTCGCACCAGGACTTGCGAGCCACCAGGTCAATCTTGTGGCTGCGCAGGAACCGCCAGACATATTGGACATCGACATCGCCCAGCGCCTCGGCCAGCAGGGGGCCGGTCCAGCGCGCAAACCCTTGCGGTGGCGGCTTATCCAGCAGCTTCAGAATCCGCTTGTCGGTCGTCTTCGTATAGATCGGCTGCTTGCCAGGCCGCGGCTTGTCTTGCAGCCCTTCAAGGCCATGGTCGGCATAGCGATGCCGCCAAAGGCTGACAATCCGCGGCTGGACCCCAACTTCCTTGGCGATCGACCGGGTGCTGCGCCCATCCGCCGCCAACAGAACTATCCGCGCCCGCTTCAAATCGCGCTGCAACGTCACCGGTGAGCGACAGCACGCCTCAAGCACCTTGCGATCTTTCCTCGAAAGGTGGACTTCTCTTGCTTCGGGTATCATCCCGACCTTGAATCACGACTCACGTTCCAAGAAAAGTGGGTACTAGAGAGCCGGGCATTCTCGACTTTGAAGATGTGGCATTCGACCTCGAGGCCCGCCTTGAAATCATAGCCCCGGTCTTTGAGCTGCCCCAGCACGGATTTGTACAGGCCCCTGGAGGCGAAGGGCACGGGTCGTCCGTCGGAGAAGTAGAGGTCGCAAAGCACCCACCCGGTTTTTGGTGCCCAGGGGAGAACCTTGAAGGTGGTGGGATCGGCGACCATCATGACGTCGCCTCCCCCCTGCATTTCGTTCATCCCAAACCCGCCGCCGGCGGTGAAGACGGGAAACACCGTGCGGTGAGAGGTATCTTTCGCGAGCAATGTCGTCGTTATCGAGCAGCCGCTCTCGATCGACGAGAGCGCCTCGGAAGCGACCAGGGCCTTGCCGCGCAAGATGCCGTGCTGGTCCGGAAAGGAGAGCCGGATCGTATGCAACTCCTGCTCCTCCGCCATCCGCCGCATGCGGATGGCAGCCTCCTTCTGTTCGGCCGACCAGAGACCGTGCTTTTCGACGAAACTCAACGACATCTCCTTTGCTGAGCTGGGCCGGCCTGGTTATTCGGCGGCGGTCAGGTGAGGCACCTTCTTGGCGAGCTCGGCGGGCACCGGCGCGGCCCAGGGAGCGCCCCGACGACGCCTGACGTCCACTTCCATCCAATAGGTTTCCCAGCCCTTCGTCGGACCGATGCCGTCCATTGTGGCCGGCCCCTGGATGCTGCGCGCGCTGGCAGCGTCGAGGAACAACAGCGGCTTGCCCCCGGCGGCCACCTTCTCGATCTCCTGGCGAAGCAGCCGGCGGTACTGAATGATCGCCTTGTCGGATTGCCCGAGATGCTCACGCGTCCGGTCCTGAATGGCGCCCATCGACTCGACGGCCCACTGGTCATGGACGTTGATGTCCGCGCCCATGCCGGTGTAAGTCTCGGTCGCCTGCTCGTGCGGGTCGAAGCCATAGTCGTTCGACTTGTTCTTCCGCGAGCGGTATTCCGGCAACTCGTAAAGCTCGAGGCGCTGCGCGCGCATTTTCGCCTTGTCGACGGGCGCGGCGTAGCTGGTGAAAATCGCATACCAATAGCAATTCTCGTCGTCGACGGGCACATGCCACTGGGTAATCGTCATCTCCGTGCTCATCGGAATGACGAACGCATGCGGGAACAGCTGGTTGGTGACGCGAACGTGGGTGCGCTGCTCGTCGATTTCTCGCAAGGCGATGAGCCGCAGGCCGTATTCGGTGTGCTCGACGTTGATGATCGGCCGGTCGTACTCGCGCAGGACCTTCGTCATGGGCATTTCCGAGTCGGCCGACGCACCGCGAAACTGCTTGCCGTAGGCCGCCGATGTATCCTCATCCTCGAAGAACCGGTGAAGGAACGAGGCATGAGCCGGGTCGATGCCGACTTCCAGGGCCTGCAGCCAATTGCATTCGATCAGGCCCTTGAAGGCGAAAGTGTATTCGCCCGGCGCCGCGAAGCAGTCGATCTCCGGAAACGCCGGCGGCTCGCCTTCACCCAAATACGCCCACAGGATTCCACCCTTCTCCAGGACGGGGTAGGAACGCTGCTTGATGTTTTTGCAGAGCGAGGAGTTTGCAGGCTCGGCGGGCGTCTCGAGACACTGTCCCGTGGTGTCAAACAGCCACCCGTGGAAGGCGCAGCGCAGGCCACCGTTCTCGAGCCGGCCGAAGGCAAGGTCGGCGCCCCGGTGCGGGCAGTCGCGGTCGAGCAGACCATAGCGCCCCGTTTCGTCCTTGAACAGAACGAGGTTCTCACCGAGAAGCTTGACGGCCTTGATGGGGCGTCCCTCCTCGAGTTCGTCGACAAGGGCAGCAGGCTGCCAATACATCCGCATCAGCTTTCCCGCAGGCGCCTTTGGTCCGACGCGGGTAATGAGGTCGTTCTGCTCTTGGCTCATCATGACTTGGATCTCCTCTCTCCGGCTTCGAGATGCGTCCTCCGGCTTTCGGGACGCTGACTAACGCTGAAACACGATCTTGCCGCCGACAATCGTCAGGTCGGCTTTGATGTCTTTGATCTGTTCCTCGGGAACCGTCATGAGGTCCGCCGACAACGCGGTCAGATCCGCGAGTTTTCCGGCCTCGATCGTCCCCTTCTCGTTCTCTTCGAACATGTAGTGCGATGCCGCACTGGTGTAGAGGCGCAGCGCCTGCTCGCGGCTGACGGCTTCGTTCGCTCCATAAACGCGTCCGGCGGGATCCTTGCGGGTCACCATGATGTACATGTTGATGAAGGGATTGATCGGGTTCACGGGGAAGTCGGTGCCTGCGCCGAGGCTGTTCAGCCCCACCTTCTCGATGAGAGTTTTCGTGGGCACAGCCCGATTGGCGACCGCCGCACCCAGGAAGCGCTCGACGGTGGCCGCCTTGTCCCACATGAACACGTTCTGGAAGTCGACTCTGACACCGAGGCGCTTCGCGCGCTCCATTTGCTCGGGCACTATCAAGCTTCCATGGATCAGGACGAAACGCCGATCCTTGATCGATTTTTCCTTGTCGACCGCTTCGAAGGCATCAAGGACTTGGTCGATGCCCTTGTCGCCGACGACATGGACACCCACGCCCCAATTGTAGCGATTGCAAATGGACACCAGCTCCTTGAGACGTTGCGGCGATTGCTGGGCAATGCCGTGGTAGTCATCATGCGAGTCTGGATAGGCCTCGCGCATGAGCGCCGTCTTGAGCGTCATGCCGCCATCGTAAAGGATCTTGATTCCGGCGAACTTCAGCCAGTCATCGCCAAAGCCCGACGAGGCGCCGTTGCCTCGCATGATGGCCTCCCAGGCCGCGTTCTCGGCGGGGGGCTCCGGGCGCCACATGAGACCGACCCGTAGCGTTGCTTCACCGGCCTGCGCCACTCGCTGCAGGGCCGCGATGTCCCTGGGCGAGGTGGCCCCTTCTACGGCGCTGGTGATCCCGAACGAGTTCAGCACACCTTCCGCGAGCTTGAAGTGGCGAAACTCGTCGTCCGCTGTCCACTCCGGAACGGCCTTTTCGACCTTGTCGATCGCCGTCTCGACCAGAACGCCGGTCAGCTCACCAGCACCGTCGCGCTCAAACGATCCGCCGCTTGGGTTTGGGGTGGCCTTGGTTACGCCGGCCTTCTCGAGCGCCATCGAATTGGCCATCGAGAAGTGGCCAACGGTCCGGAGATAGACCGGATTGTTCGGCGCGACACCATCGATCTCCTGACGTGTCAGGTAGCGCTTTTCCGCGAGCTGTGACGGGGGATGCCAGGCGCTTCCGATGATCCACTCGCCGGGCTTTTTCTTCGCCACGAACTGCTTGATGCTTGCGAGGGCATCCGCAACAGTCTTGGCGCCGCTCATATTCACGACGTAGTCCGACAGACCGGCGGCCCTGAAATGCGCGTGCGTGTCGATCAGCCCGGGAACGACAGTCTTGCCCTGCAAGTCGATCGTGCGGGTGCGATTTCCGGCCAACGCCTTGATCGTCGCCGTGTCTCCTACGGCCAAGATTTTTCCGTCGCGAACGGCAAGCGCTTCCGCAACCTTTGACTGACCGTCCATGGTGAAAATCTTGCCGTTGATCAAGGCAAGCGAGGGAGCATTGGCCTCCTGCTGCTGGGCAAACGCCGCGCTTGATGTCAGCACCACTCCCACGATCGCTGTCGTCAGCTTCATTGCGCCCTTCCTGCCTGTTCGGTAGACGAACACCGGTTCGATTTACCTCAGAATGACTCCAATGTGACGAGCAGGCAAGCAAAATATTTCCGCAAACTGTGCCCAAAGGAACCGCAGCGGCGGCAAACAGATCGATATTGAGAGACCTCTAGAATTACTGTAACCGTTTAACGAGCTTATGTTCTTAGACCGAACAATTGCAAAGAACGGAGGTCGGATGCCGCGAGTGAGATTTGTCCAGCAGGACGGCAGCGAAAAATCCATCGAGGTCGGACGCGACCTGAGCGTGATGCTCGCGGCCGTTCGCAACGGCATTCCCGGTATTGACGGCGAATGCGGCGGCTGCCTCGATTGCGCGACCTGCCACGTCTACGTCGATGAAGAACGAACAAGCTCTCTCCCTCAGCCGAGCGAAGAAGAGCTCGAGTTGCTATCCGCCGTCTCGGGAGAGCGAGAGCCGAACAGTCGGCTGAGTTGCCAGCTGAAGGTGTTGGCCCCTCTCGACGAGCTGGTGGTCCACGTGCCGGCGAGGCAATCATGACGGGGCTGGTCATCATCGGCGCCTCATATGCCGGGGTTCAAGCCGCTCTCACTGCTCGTGACGCCGGCTATTCTCAGCCCATCACCATTGTGTGCGACGAAGAGTGGTTGCCGTATCAGAGGCCGCCGTTATCGAAGGACTTCCTTCTCGGGCGCATCAGCGAGCAAAATCTGATCTTGCGCGACGAGATTTTCTTCGAAGGCAAGCAGATCAATCTCGTTCTTGGGCAGCGCGCCACGCTGCTTGACTTGCGCGCGCGACAGGTCACTCTGGCCGGCGACAACGCTCTGGAGTTTGAAAAACTCCTCATCGCGACAGGCTCGCGCGCGCGGCGCATCGCGGTCGAGGGCGCGGACTTCGATGGAATTTCCTATCTGCGTTCGGTGACCGATGCGATCGACCTGAAAGCACGGCTGGCCGATGCCGCGGAGATCGTCATCATCGGGGGCGGCTTTATAGGGCTGGAAGTTGCGGCCTCCGCGGCAAAGCTGTGGATTCCAACGAAGCCGGCCATGCATTCCAATTCGAAGCCGGCCGGGTATTCCGATCTGAAGCCGGCCACCCGTGGCGTCGTTCGCATGGGTCAATTTCATGATGTCGTCGAGGGCTGGGAAGGTCAAGAGACCGGTTGATCTTGAGCGGGTTGCTTCTGCTTCCTGAGGCTCTCTCCTTTGAGTTCGATGCGGTAGGCATTGTGGACGAGGCGATCGAGGATCGCGTCGGCGATGGTGGGGTTTCCGATGATTTCGTACCAGCGATCGACGGGCAGCTGGCTGGTGACGATGATCGAACGGGCTTCGTATCGATCCTCGACGATTTCGAGCAAATCACGGCGCTGGTCGGCGTCGAGAGGTTCTGGTCCCCAGTCGTCCAGGATCAGCAGATCAAGTCGTGCGATCGCCCGCAGCATCCTGGTATAGCGTCCGTCGGCGCGTCCCAGTGCGAGAGCGGCGAACAGACGCGGGACGCGATGGTAGGCAACGGCGAAGTCGTCCCGGCAGGCCTTGTGGCCGAGGGCGCAAGCAAGCCAACTCTTGCCGACGCCGCATGGCCCAGTGACGAAGAGATTATGCCTCGCTCGGATCCAGTCGCCGGCGGCGAGTTTTAGAAAGAGCGTGCGGTCGAGCCCGCGGATGGCACGGTAGTCGACATCCTCGACGCAAGCGGCATGACGTAGCTTGGCGGCGCGAGCTCTGCTCTCAAACCGCTTTTGCTGTCGCTGCGTTTTCTCCTGTTCCAGGAGCAGGGCCAGCCATTCGGCATGTTCGAGGCTGCGTGCTTCGAGCTGGGCATCAAGCTCCTTGAAGCCTTTGGCCATGCCGTGGAGACCGAGATTTTGCAGCAGGTCGAGCGTGGGATGGGTCAGCATGCTGGATTTTCCTTTCAATGGAAGTAGCCGGGGCCGCGCAGATTGGGATGGTCGACGACGACGTCATCGGTGGGGCGAGCGCTGCGGTCGAGCTTGTTGGCGATGATCGAGGCGATGCTCTTGTAGGTCAGCGCGCGGACCGCAACCGCGCGGGCCGCGATCAACTCGGCGCGTTCCGGATCGAGATCCTTGAACAGCCGAAGCACACCCAGACAGGTCCGGAATCCTTGTTCGGGATGAGGCCGATTGGCCAGAATGGCGAGGACGAGACCCTCAGTGTTTAGCCCGATCGATCGTCCCCAGCGACGGAACCGCTCGGGAGTCCACTCGGCGTAACGCCGATGCGCGCTGGGCATGTGGTCGGGATCGGTGCCGTGCCGGCGGCCGCCGTAGCGGCGCTGGTGAGCCGCAACACGCGAACCCCGATGGAACAGCTCGATGGTCCGGGTGGTGGCGCGGACGTCGACCTGCTCCCGGATCAGGCCGTGTGGAACTGAGTAGAAGAAGCCGTCGATCTCGACATGATAATCGAGCGAGACGCGGGCCACGCGCCATTCCGCAAACTGATAATCGGCGTCCGGCAACGACGCCAGGACCGACATCTCGACCGTCTCGAACAATTGACGGCGACTGACACCGAGCCGGCGCATGATGTGCGCGTTGATCCGCTCCAGCGCAGCGGCAATGGCTGCGTTCGCCTCGGCCAACGAGAAGAAGGTCTGGCGACGAAGCCGCCCGAGGATATAGGTCTGGGCAAACCGAACCCCGGCCTCCACTTTTGCCTTATCCCGCGGCTTTCTTGGCCGTGCCGGAAGGACGCCAACGCCGTAATGGGACGCCATCATCCCGTAGCTGCGATTGATTTCAGGGTCGTAGAACGAAGCCCGGTGCACGCCGGACTTCAGATTGTCAGGGACGACGAGGCGCGGCACCCCGCCAAAGAACCGGAACATCCGGACATGGGCCTCGATCCAGTCCGGAAGTGTCTGCGTCCAGGTCGCCTCGGCGTAGGTGTAATTCGAGGCGCCAAGCACGGCGACGAAGATCTCCGCATCGCGTACAACCCCGGTTTCGCGATCAACGATCATGATCTTCTTGCCGGAGTAATCGACAAAGACCTTGTCGCCGGCCGGATGGTCCTGCCGCATCGTCGGAGACAGCCGCCGGTCGAATTCTCGGAATAAATCGCAGAACCGGCTGTAGCCATAACCTTCCGGGTGGACCGCCCGGTACTCCTCCCACAGCACCATCAGATTGACGCCAGGCCGCTTCAGCTCACAGGCCAGCGAGGCCCAATCCGGCTCCCGGCGCCGGCGAAAGCCGCGCCTGACGCCGGCATGGGCAAACAGACGTTGTTCAAGAACGGCGTCGGTCAGATCGCCCGCCAAAGGCCACGCCAGCCCGGCAGTCGAGGCACGCTTGAGGTTGTCCTGGATGGTGCTGCGCGCCACGCCGAGCGTGCGCCCAATCTCCCGGGCGCTCACCCCATCACGGGCAAGCCGCAGCATCTGTCGTATCTGTCGCATGGTCAGTTCTCTCTTGGCCGGCATCCGCTTCCCCACGTTGATCAACGCGGGACTTGATGCCTGAGGGACTGATCCAAACGAAAACGCCGACTTCCAAAAACCCGGCCGACTTCAAATCGGAATGCCGGCCGGTTTCATTTCGGAATCGTGGCCGGCTTCAAATCGGAACGATGGCCGGCTTCAAGTCGGAATACCCGGCCGGAATAAATCGGAATCCGCAGCAAAGCTGGGCAAGAAGGTCACCGTCATAGAAGCGAGCAGCCGTCTGCTTGAGCGTGCGGTCTCGCCGGTCTTGTCGACCTTTCTTCTCGATACGCATTTGCGGGCTGGCGTCGACGTGAAGCTCGACGAAACGGTTACCTCCTTCAAAGGAAACGATCGAAAAGTTTCCGCTGTCGTGCTGGGCAACGGTGCCAGTGTCCGCGCCGACCTGGTGCTGGTGGGGATTGGTGATGTCGCCAATGACGAGATCGCGCGCTCGGCGGGGCTTAGATGCACGAATGGAATTGTTGTTGACGAGCACGGACAATCCGAAACATCGGACATTTTCGCGGCCGGTGACTGCGCCAACCACTTCAACCGCTTTTGCGAAAGCTGGGTCAGACTGGAATCGGTGCAAAACGCCCAGGATCAAGCGAAGGCCGCTGGACTGGCGATCGCCGGCGCTCGAGCGCCCTATGAGAGTGTGCCGAGGTTCTGGTCCGACCAATATGACGTCAAGCTGCAGATCGTCGGGCTGGCCGGACAGTATGATCGGCAGGCGGTCCGAGGTTCGGTCGACGACGGAAGGTTCTCGGTCTTCTACTTTCGCCAGGGCCGATTGGTCGCGGTGGACAGCGTCAACCGGCCAGGCGAGCAAATGGCAGCCCGACGCCTGATTGCCGCGGGGATCTCCCCTGCACCGGAGCAGGCCGCAGACGCTTCCTTTGACCTCAAATCCCTGGTGACAGCCGGAGACAAGGCTGGCGCCTGGCGCGCGGATTTGTGATGGTTCTCACTTCCGAGAGGCCGCCGACAGGGACCGCCCAATAGAATGCCGAGGCTGAAGCGTACGGAAGAAGAGGAAAAGGCGCGGGAAGGAAGCGAGTTCATCGAGACCCTGGATCGGGGTCTTCGCGTGATACAGTCCTTTGGCATCGATCGCCGTCCAATGACCCTCAGCGACCTGTCCAAGAGCGCGAATCTTCCGCGTGCGACGGTGCGCCGGATCCTGATGACCCTCGTAAAATCCGGATTCGTCGTGAGCGACGAGCGGTTGTTTTCGCTGACGCCCAGGGTGCTGCTTCTGGCTTCAGCCTATTTGACGTCAAACCAAATCAGCACCGTGATGCAGCCGTTGATGGACGAGGTCGCCGGCAAAGCCAAGGAGGTCTGCTCCCTTGCGATCCTTGATGGCGAAGAGGTCGTTTTTATCGCCCGTTCGAGTCCGGCGCGGGTATTTTCGACCGGACTGGACATAGGATATCGGCTGCCGGCTTTCTGCACGTCAGTGGGACGCGTTCTGCTGGGCAGATTGGCAAACGACGAGCTGACGAGAACGATCGACGGCATGAAGCTGGCGGCTCAGACCCAGTCGACGCTGCTCGACAAATCGGCAGTGATTGCGACAATCATTGCCGACCGCACCAAAGGGTATAGCCTTGTCGATCAGGAAGCCGAAGAGGGCTTTCGCTCCATATCGGTGCCAATTCGCCGCTACGATGGCGCCGTCATCGCAGCCGCAAATATTGGCGCTCATGTCGATCGCATCACGACCGGTGAGATGATCGATCGCTTCCTGCCTCTTCTCAAAGAGATGTCCCTCGCCGCGCAGCCCCTGCTCGTCTGAGAAGCTGCCGCCTTTTGGCGAGCACCCGTCATTTCAGCCGTTTCTTGTAGGCGACCGGGTCCATGTCACGGACATCCACGCTTATGCTGACCACATCAGGGCATCGCTCTGTCATCGTCCGTCGAAGGCTCGTACTCAGCTCAACCTTCTGGTCGGGCGATCGACCTTCGAGCAGGTAGACCGACAAATGCACGAAGCTGTCACGCTTCCCGGCAACCAGGAAATCGTTGTAGACGCACGCCCGCACCTTGACGTCCTCCGCCTTCATGATCCCCGTTCGCCAAGCGGCTTCAAAGAGCGCTTCCATCAAGCCTGTTACGTCGTCGCGAGCGAGCGCCCCTTCCGAATATTCGATCACCAAGTGCGGCATGACACAATCATCGTTTTTAGGTCGCGTTCATGAGATGGCCTCACCGTCGTAGACCGTTCGCCCCTCAACGATGGTCCGTACAGCCGTGATGTCCTTGATGCTTTCTTCCGGGATCGTCATGATATCGTCGGACAGAACAACCATATCGGCATACTTGCCCGGTTCTATTGATCCGACTTTGTCCTCTGAAAACGAATATCGAGAAGCTGCGCTCGTGTAGAGCTGGATAGCTTCCTTCCGGCTGATCCGTTCGCCTTCTCCATACACGTCGCCATTCTTGTCGCGGCGGGTCACCATGACATACATATTGACGAATGGATTTAGGAGGTTGATCGGATAGTCGGTACCTTGCCCAATCAACTTCAAGCCCATGACGTCGATCATGGTTCGCATGGGGAAGGCGCGGTCGGCGGTATCTTTGCCGAGAAACTTCGCCACGACAGCCGCCTTGTCCCAGAGGAACGAGGTCTGCGCGTCGACACGCACGTCCAATTTCTTGGCACGCTGCATTTGATCTGGTCGCATAAGACTGCCATGGATGACGATAAAGCGCCTTCCCTTGATAGATCTCTCAGCATCCGCGAGCTCGTAGGCGTCCAAGACACGGTCGATGGCGGCGTCCCCAACGGCGTGGACACCGACGCGCCAGCCATAGCGATTGGCTGCTGCAACCAGGGCATTGAACCGGGACGGCTCGATAACGATGGTCCCCTTGTATTCGCGATCGTCGGGGTAACCGTCCCGCATCGCGGCTGTTCGCAATGTCATCCCGCCGTCGATCTGAAGCTTGACGCCGGAATAGCTCAACCAATCGTCGCCGAAGTCTGAAGCTGCGCCGATGCGGGAGAAGAACAGCTCCCATTCTTCGATCGTCATGCTGGGATTGAGGCCGCCCGTCGGCGCGTACATGGCGCTGATGCGCAAAGACGCCTGTCCGGCTTGCCGGACTCGCTGATGGGCGCGGAAAGTTGCGGGATCGACTGCCGCGCTAATTGCGGAGGTCAGCCCAAATTGATTGAAGTATCGCATCGCGAACTTCATCTGCTCATCGCGATCCTCGTCCGACCATTCGGGCAGAAGGTCGTGAACAAGGTCCTCAGCGGCCTCCTCCAATGTACCGTTCGGCTCGCCGGTGGATTTGTCGCGATGGATGATCCCGCCATCCGGATCAGGCGTGTCCTTCGTTATTTTCGCGAGGGCCAATGCCTCCGAGTTGACGAGAGTGAAGTGGCCAATCGGCAAGCACACCGGATTGTGGGGAGCCGCCCGATCGAGTTCCTCGCGCGTCAAGAAGCGCTTTTCGGCCAATTGCGAGACCGGGTGCCATTGTGCACCGCGCACCCATTTCCCCTTGGGCAATCTGCCAGCGTGTTCCCCGATACGGGCCAATGCCTGCTCGACCGTGGTGACGTCGTTCAGCTGCACCGTGTACTTGATCAATCCCGCCCGCTCGACATGAGCATGGGTATCGATCAGGCCCGGAAGGACGGTTCGACCGTCCAAATCAATAACGGCCGTGTTCGGGCCCGCGAGCGCAGATATTTCATCGATATTGCCGACCGCGACGAAGCGGCCGTCTCTCACGGCGACCGCGCTCGCCACGCCGAACAGCGGGTCAACCTTGAGGAACTTGCCGTTGGTGTAAATCGTATCGGGCGCGCCGATGGACCCGCTGCGGTTCGCGCCGCGGGCACCATGGCCACGTGAATCCATCATCCCCATCTCATCTTGCTGCTTGTTCGATTACCGAACATCCGTTCGGAATTTACCCGCCCGATTCGCAATTGTCAAAAAGACCAGGGCTTTGGCGATCTTCGAGGACGACGGATTGCACCTGCACTGTATGGATCGCGCTGAGCGAAATCATTCGGTCAACAGCGGGGCATCCGGCGATCACAGCTGCTCTCGCGCTTTGGTGCGCGTTGCCCATGATTGTCCCCGCGCGGCGTCTATCGCAGTGTCGCTGCCCTCAGGGCGGATATCACCTCGTTCATCGAACGACACGATGCCGATCCGAAACCATTCCGATGGACCAAGTCCGCTGATGACATCCTTGCTTCCAGCGAGCGCTTCTGCCGATACAATGCCCCGGCAGAAAACGGAGCAATGTTGCGAACTTCTGGTTCAGGACACTAGCTTGCGCGCATCGCATTCGAGGAAACGCGTACTTCTTCAGTCGAGATCGAACCGCTGTCAACCAGAAGCGCGACCGCTCCGCCGGTCAGCGGCAGTTCGCCAGTGTCTTTCACGGTGAACATCTTCTTGCCGTCGACATACGTCTCGATACACGTGCCGGCCACGCGCAGCTCAACTTTGTATTTGCGGTCGAGTTGCCAAGCGAATGGCTCGCTGGCGAGCACGATCTCGTCGTGCACACGCTTGACCAGGCGCACACGGCCACCCTCGACGCGATCGAACATGACTGCATAATACCGCTCACGACCCTGAACGCGGGCGGCGAGACCCCACGCGTTCGCCAGCAGCGGCGTAATCTCCGAGGTCACGCTATAGTCCCTCCAGTCGCGCGAGCCCTGCGCGATAAAGCCGAGGCCGTTGCCATTGGTGACGCGCAAACCCTCCCAGCGTGTCTGGAACTGGCTGACATTGTTGACCCAGGCGTGCTTCCACATCGTGCTGAGATTGTTGTCCGGCCGCTTCAGCACCGTATCCGGCGCGCCGGACCAGGTCAGGTAATCCAGGTAGAGTGTGCCGTCGACGCCGAGCGGATCAAGCGCCTCGATCTCGATGCCGATTTCGAAGATTGGATATGCGTGCGTCTCCGGCACCTGCCACACCAGTACGGCTTCGGAGCCGTCGGCGAGTACCTGCGCGTCGGCATGAATCTGCACGAGCTCGTCGCCCTCGTCATAGATGCTGGCAAAAAGCCGCGCGGTGACCGCGCCGCCGTTCAGCTCCGACTCAAGCCGGCACTCGACACGCTGGCCCGAATACAGCGTCGGACAGGCCACGAGCTGATAGATAGGCATCGTAAACACCTCCTTGTCAAAGAAGGTGGGACTGGCGACTCGCGCGACCCGGCCAGGCGCAAGGCGGCGGAAGTCGATCGCGAGGCTACGCTCGCCAGTCCGGCTGTGGCCCGCGACATTACGGAGCTCGACCTCGTGCAGCCGGGCCGGCGAACCGCCCTTGGCGTGGAACCCCTGCAGGCTGCCCGGGAAATTGAAGTTGAAACGCGCCCCGTTCTTAGCTCCGGACAGAGCCGGAGCGCCCGCGAGCGCAAGGCCCGCTGCGACCAGCGCCTGCGTCTCGATCACCGCGTCGGTGATCGCGGCGCCGCCGTCGGCGGTCGAGATGTACATGCGGTCGGCAATCGGCGTGCGGAAATCCGGCCCGGCGTCGAGGCCGGCGAGCCCCGTGCGGATGCCGAACAGGCAGCCGACATTGCCGGCATTGCAGTCGGTGTCCCAACCGGCGGTGTTGGCAATGCGCATCGCCTCCTGGAAGCTGTTCGCGCCGTAGAGCGTCGCCAGGATGATCAGCGCGTGGTTCGGAACGACGTGGCAATTGCCGAGAAACTTGTCGTAGCCGTAGCGGTCAGCGATCAACGCCCGGGTTCGCTCCCAGTCGTTGCTGTTGTCGCCGGCGTGCCACTCGCGGACATCGTTCACGACGCGGCGGATCAGCGCGTCCTTTGGCACAAAACCAAGGCCGACATCGATCAGCTTCTGCACGTCGCGCTCGACGAAGGCCTGCGCCTCCATCGCTGCGAGCAGTTTTGCGGCATGCACGGATTCGCCATCGTGGCTGACGCGCCCTGCCTGGTCGGCGAGATAGGCGGCCTGCTCCGGATTGCCGGGGCTCACCATCGCCCATCCGTCGATGAAGATCTGGGCGCCGATCTGCTCGGCCACGGTCGTCCCGTTCAACTCGATCGAGCCGCTCTGTGGCGCGGGAATGCCAGATTTCAGGCGGAGATAAGCTGTGTGCTCGGTGGAATTGCCGATGCCGCCCCACCAAAGGACGGCGCGCTCCTCGACGATGTAGTTCAGCCACGCCTCGCCGACCTGCTTTGCGGTCAGGCGCTTGGGATAACCATTGTCCGCAAGCGCGCGCGGAAACGCGAAGGTGCCGGAGACGTCGTCGTCGGTGACGACGAGATGATGAGATCGCAGCGCGACATCCCTACGCTCGTTAACGTAATAGTTGATCGGCCCGAGTTCCTTCATGATCCGCTCATAAGTCCAGCCCTCGAAGGGACGGCCGAGATAGACGCCGATGAGCTTGCCAAGCACGCCGGCATAGACGCGCTCCGCGTAATCATGAGGAATAAAGGTCATTGATCCACTCCCACGTTCATGCTTCGCCCGTTCAGGCCGACGTGCGTTTCATGATCTCGAACTTCAGCTCATGGCTCTTGCCCGGTGCCTCGAGCCCGCCCGGCAGCAGCCGCCCTATCAGCGTCTTCGCCGCGAGCGCGCCGAGGTCGAATTCCGGCTGCCGCACCGTGGTGAGGCCAAGCAGCTTTGCGACCGGAATGTCGTCGAAGCCGGCGATCGCTATATCGTTGGGAATCGAGAGCCCGGCAATGCGCGCCGCCTCCATCGCGCCAAGCGCCAGCACATCGCTGGCGCCGAACACGGCAGTCGGGCGCTCTTTTCGCTCGAGCAGCCGCTTCATAGCGCGAGCGCCGGATTCCTCGGAATATGCGCTATCGGTGATGAAATCGGGCGACAGACCTGCGTCCCGCATCACCGCACCGTAACCCTGTGCTCGGCGCTGGCTCGGGCCGAATTCGGCCTGAATCATCGCGATGCGGCGATGCCCGCGCGCGATCAAGAAACGCGTCATCTCGGCTGCGGCCTCGGCATTGTCGATATAGACGCTGTCGATCGCCAGAGGCCCATCCGGCTTGTGCTGGCTCTCCAGCCGTACCAGCGGAATTCCGTTCCGTGAGAGCACCGCGAGCTGCGAAGCGCGCAGATGGAAGAAGGTCGCAACGACACCGTCGGCGCGCCCCTGCAACAGCCATTCGACGGCGCGCGCCTCGCCTTCCGGACGGCCGTCGGTATCGAAGATCAGCACGTCGTAACCGGCCGGCGCCGCGACCGTCTGCAAGCCGCGCACGAGGCCGGGATAGAACGGGTTGGTAATGTCGGGAATGACGCACGCGAAGGTCATGGTCCGCGCGCTGCGCAGCATCCGCGCCGGATGGTTCGGCCGATAACCCAGTTCTTGCGCGACTTCGAGGATGCGCGTGCGCGTCGCCGGCGGGACGGAGGGCGTCTCAGCCTTGTTCAGGACGAGCGACACCGCGGCCTGCGAAACGCCGGCCGCGAGCGCAATATCCTTCTGCGTGGGACGGGACAGCGCCGCCTTGTCGCGCCCTTTCCCCCGCGTCGTCCTCGTTATTGACGTCGCCATTCCGCTTAGTTATACGTATTACTACGACAAATCAACAATTGTCGCCAGCATTCGAGGAAACCGAGGTTTCATCCCATGACCATGACCCGACGCCAGCTCGTTGCCTCCATTCCCGTTGCGGCCCTTGCTGCGGGCCTGCCGCGCGGCGCCACAGCCCAGGACGGACGCAAGATCGTGACGTTCTGGTTCGGCCAAGCGAATTCGGACGGCCAGGCCGCGCTGCGCAACGATCTGGTCGAGGCCTTCAACGCCTCGCAGGACAAGTATCTGCTCCAGCTCGAGGTGAAGGGCGCGGCGGTCAACAACCTGCTGAAGATCGCTCTCGTTGCCGGCAACGGCCCTGACATCGTGCAGACCGCGGGCCCTGCCTATCTCACCGCGATCGCGAATGCCGGCCAGGTGCTGCCGCTCGACGATTTCGCTGAGAAGTACAAGTGGAAGGAGCGCTTCCTCGCGCCGCTGCTCAACACCAGCGTCTATGGCGGCAAGCTCTACGCGCTGCCACGTGACTACGAGTCGATGCATTTGTTCTACAACAAGGAGCTGTTCAAGCAGAACGGCTGGAAGCTGCCGACCAACCGCAAGGAGATGGAAGAGGTCGCCGACGCCGCGCTGGCCAAGGGCATCATCCCCTTCGGCGCCGGCAATGCCGACTGGAAGGGCGTCAACGAATGGCTGATGACGGTGTTCTTCAACAACGTCGCCGGCCCCGACAACGTCCGCAAGGCGCTCGCAGGCGAGCTTCCCTGGACTGCGCCACCCTTCGTCGAAGCGGTCGAGTTGTCGAAGGCCTGGTACAACAAGGGCTATTTCGGCAAGAACTACTTCTCGCTGACGATCGAGCAGAGCTTCCTGCAGGTCGTGAACAGCAAGGCGGCGATGGCGTTCAGCGGCACCTGGTCGTTCGGCACCAAGTCCTACGGCATGTCGAAGCCCGATACGGTCATGGACGTGGCGCCGACGCCGACGCTCGGCTCGGCCTTCTCGGGGTCACTGGTGCATCTGGCCTGCGGCGCGACGCTGTCGATCGCAAAGACCTCGCAGAACGCCGAAGGCGCTGCCGCCGTTTTCGAGTTCATGCTGACCCGTAAGTTTTACGAAACCATGAACCGCGACTGGCCCGGCAAATGGGCACTCCCGGTCAAGGACCTGCCGCCTGAGATGCTCAGCGGCATCGGCTATCCCCTGTTCGAGAAGACCATCGCGAATCTGCACGAGGCCTTCAGCAAGGGGCAATACGGCTTCACGACGTGGACGTTCTGGCCGGGCGCGACCAACTCCTACCTCATCGAGGGTATCGAGCAGGTCTGGCTCAACAAGATCACGCCGGATGCCTACCTGACGCGGATGCAGACGCTGTTCAGCCAGGAAGCCAGGGAAGGCAAGGTTCCGCCGCTCCCGCCGCGGACGGCCTGATCCCACAATGTGGCTGTTCGCGCTTCCGGCGCTGCTGATCAATATCTGCATCATCCTGGTGCCCGCCGTGCTGACATTCACGGCGGCGTTCTTCATCTGGGATGGCGTCGGCACGCCTGTTTGGGCGGGACTGGCCAACTTTCAGAACATGGTCGCCGATCCCGTGTTCTGGTCCGCGCTGACCAACAACTTCATCTGGACCGCGATCTTCCTCACCGTGCCGGTCTGCCTCGCGCTTGTCATGGCGGCAGCACTGCTGATGGCGCCGAAGGCGCGCATCGTCGTGCAGTCCATCATCTTTCTGCCGCGCATCATCGCAGTCGCCGTCACCGGACGCATTTTCCAGGGCATGATCTTCAGCCCGGCCACCGGCATCGTCGCCTGGCTGAACGAGCATGGCTTTTCGATCTCCGATCCGCTCGCCGATCCCGATCGTTCGCTTTATGCGGTCGCGGCCGTCGACATCTGGCACTGGTGGGGCTTCCTTGCGGTCGTGTTCCTGTCGGCGATGCGACAGATCTCCGTCGATCAGATCGAGGCGGCGCGGCTCGACGGCGCCGGCTTCTTCGCGCTGTTCCGCTACGTGCTGATTCCGGGCATCCGCCCGACACTGACGCTCATGCTGATCCTGACCGTGATCTGGTCGTTCCAAGTGTTCGAGTTCATCTTCATCGTCACCCGCGGCGGCCCCGCCTATGGCAGCGAGGTGCTGGCGACGTTTGCCTACCGCCACGCCTTCTTCGAGGGCGATGTCGGCCAGGCCGCGGCGGCGGCCTGCGTCATGAGCCTGTTCGGCCTCTGCGCCACTGCCGTCTATCTCTGGCTCCAGATCACCGACGACGCGCAATCGACATGATCGGGGATCGCTGGAGCAGGACGTTCGCCCTGGGGCTGATCGGCGTTGCATCGTTCAGCTCGCTGCTGCCGATCGTGCTGGCCGTGATGAACGCGCTGAAGACGACGGTCGAGATCGGTAGCAATCCGCTGGCGCTGCCGACGCAACTGCACTGGGAGAATTTTTCCTCGGCCTGGCGCAACGCCCAGCTCGGCCCGAGCCTGCTGCACAGCGCCGAAGTCGCGATCCTCACCATCGTAATGGTCTGCGTCACCGCAACGCCCTGCGCCTATGTGCTGGCGCGGCAGAAGGGTAAGTTCTGGCGCTTCATCACCTTCTACTTCATGGCCACGATCACCGTGCCCGTGCAGCTCTACCTCTATCCGCTTTATTTCATCTTCGCCAAGCTCGGCCTCGTCAATTCGATTCCCGCCGTGGCGCTGATCTACACCGCGATGTTCTCGCCGTTCGCGATTTTCCTCTTGCGCACTTATGCGCTGGCGATTCCCGTGGCGCTGGAGGAAGCCGCCCAGGTTGACGGCGCAAAGCCATGGCAGACGTTCTTCTACGTGATCCTGCCGATGATGCGGCCGGGGCTGCTCACGGTTGCGATCATTGTCGGACTAAACGCCTGGAATGAGTTCGTCATCGCCGTGACGTTCCTGCAGAACGACAGCAACGTCACTGCGATCGTCCGCTTCTACAATCTTACAGGCCAATACTCGACCGACTGGGGCGAGATGCTCGCCGCAGCCGTCACCATCGTCCTGCCGATCGTCGTGATCTTCGTGCTGCTGCAGCGTCAGTTCATCGACGGCATGACCTCCGGCGCGGTGAAGTCATGACCCCTATATTTCGGGTCCAATCCACCACCTTCTAGTTGAGGCTCAAGGATGGACTTGATGCCGCAATCTGGCGGGGCGACGATTGAAGCGAAGCAGGCTCCGCAAGGCGGGCGCCCAACGCAAGAATGCCGATCCACTCCGTCGTCGTGCGGGATAGCCGACCCCGCCGACTTATGCAACAGCGCTCATCCCCGCGTCGCGGGCCTCCGCGCCTTTCGCGCTTTACGGTTGTTCGACAGCCCGCTTGCGAATACCTGAGTCGCTGCGATCAGCGTCTCGATCGCGTGCGATGATCTGGTCCTGTTCGGCTTCGCCAGCTCCTGCAACAATAGTCCATCGATACCGGCCAGCATGAACCGCGCAACGTCGGCGCACTCAGCCGCATCGAGCTCGCCGGTGCGCCCGGCAACGCCCTGCAGGATGTCCTGATAGACTTTGATATATGCATCATATTGATAACCCGCGAGCCCGACTGCATCGTCGCGGCGGAGCGCGTACAAGGTTAGCTCGTACTGCACGATCTGCAGCTCGAGCGTCCGCGTCAGGTAGCGCCAGCCGGCACGCAGGGACCCGCGGATGCAGCTTGCGATGTCAGCCGTGTCGCCGGTCTCCTCGCGCAGCGCCGTGGTCGTTTCATCGATCAGATGCTCGAGCACCGCAAGCAGCAGCGCGCTCTTGCTCTCGAAATGGTAGTGCAGCGTGGCGAGGCGAACGCCGGCACCAGCCGCGATGTCGCGGGTCGTCGTCGCCGCGACGCCCCCGGTCGCGAGCGCCTGCAAGGCGCCCACGATGATCTGGCGCCGCGTCCGTTCGCCCTTGGCGCCGACCTGCTCACGTGCTGCAGTTGTCATCCGTCTCTCCAATGCGCGCGCGATTGTCTATCCCGTGGCGCACAAATTTGCACGTTGCACAAAATTGGTCATTTGACCAGTTTTGGCTCCTGTGTTTATCCTTGAGGCAGGGAACATCGAAGCTGCGGGAAAAAAAGGGACGAGAACATGACCACAGCAGCCGCTCGCAACAACGACACGCTGACTCGTCACGTCGTCTACCCCTTCGCGAATGCTAACTTCCTCGCCGTGAACCCGCCAATCTGCATCGAGGGCGGTGACGGTGTCTATGTCTCGGACGGCCCGGGCGCTCACTATCTCGACGGACAGGCCGGGTTGTGGAACGTCAATGTCGGGCATGGCCGGCCCGAGATCAAACAGGCAATCATCGAACAGCTCGATCGTCTCAGCTTCTATTCCACCTTCGGCAACACCACCAACAGCCCGTCGGTCGCGCTCGCGGACGAACTCTGCCGGCTCGCCGAGCCGGAAGGCATGGTCCGTACATTCTTCTCATCCGGCGGCTCGGAGGCGAATGAAGCTGCCATCAAGCTCGCCAAGCAGTATTGGCGGCTCGCCGGCCAGCCGCTGCGCACCAAGATCATCTCGCTGCGCGGCGCCTATCATGGCGTGACGCTCGGCGCGTTGTCGGCCGGCGGCGTCAATGTCTACAAGGAGCAATTCACGCCGCTGCTGCCGGGCTTCTTCCAGGTCGAGACACCGCACGTCTATCGCAATCCCTTCACGTCGGATCCGGAAGCGCTCGGCCGACTCTGCGCCGAGCTGCTGGAGCGCGAGATCATCTATCAGGGTCCGGACAGCGTCGCGGCCTTCATGGCCGAACCGGTGCAAGGCGCCGGCGGCGTGATCGTGCCGCCTGCGAATTTCTGGCCGCTGTTGCGCGAGGTCTGCGATCGCCACGGCGTGCTGCTGATCGCCGACGAGGTCGTCACCGGCTTCGGCCGCTCCGGCAGCATGTTCGGCAGCCGCGCCTGGGGCGTGAAGCCCGACATCATGGTGTTCGCCAAAGGGATCAACAGCGGCTACATCCCGCTTGGCGCGACCTTGATCAACGCGAAGGTTGCAGCGGCCTTCCAGTCCGACGACAAGTCCCAGTTCACGCCGCGCGCCTTCATGCACGGCAACACCTATGCCGGGCATCCCCTCGCCTGCGCGGCCGCGATCGCCAATCTGCGCATCGTCGAGCAGGAAGAGCTGCCGGCCAATGCCGGCAAGGTCGGCGCCTATCTGCTGGCGCGGCTGAAGGACATCCAGAAGCGCCATCCCAACATGGGTGACGTGCGCGGCAAGGGACTGATGATCGGCATCGAGCTGGTCGCCGATCCTGAAACCAAGCGGCCGTTCGATCTGGCGGAGAATTTCGGCCAGCGGATCTGGGAGAGATGCGTCGCCAAGGGCATCCTGATCCGCAACCTCGCCGATACGTTCATCATCTCCCCGCCGCTCACCTTCACGACCGAACATGCCGACAAGATTGCGGATACGTTCGACGAGGCGATCAGCGCGGTCGAATAGATCAACACGAGGGCGGCGCGTCAGGACGAAGGATTGCACGCATGGCTACTGGGTTTGTCTGCCATGAGCTTTACATGTGGCACAACACCGGCAACTGGGCTCAGGTGTTTCCGCCGGGATTGACGATCCAGCCAGGGACCCATGCAGAAAATCCGGAGACCAAGCGCCGCATCCGCAATCTGGTCGAGGTCAGCGGCCTGCTCGATGAGCTCGTGCAGATCAAGCCGCGTTCGGCTACGGTCGCCGAGATCGCCCGCGTCCACACGTCAGAGCATATCGCGCATATCAAGCGCCTCAGCGATGCGGGCGGCGGCGATGCCAGCGAGCTGACGCCGCTCGGCGCCGGCAGCTACGAGATCGCGCTACTCGCGGCCGGCGGCGCGATCGCCGCGGGCGAAGCGGTCGCATCCGGCGCTGTGACCAATGCCTATGCACTGGTCCGCCCTCCCGGACATCATGCGCGCCCCGAGCTCGGCATGGGTTTCTGTCTGTTCGGCAATGCAGCGGTCGCAATCCGCCATCTGCAGGCGACGGGCAAGGTCGGCCGCGTCGCAGTCGTCGACTGGGATGTGCATCACGGCAACGGGACGCAGGCGATCTTCTACGAAGACCCCAGCGTGCTCACCGTCTCGCTGCATCAGGACAATCTATTTCCGCCGAACTCGGGCGCGCTCGCTGAGAACGGCGCTGGTGCCGGCGAAGGCTACAACATCAACGTGCCGCTGCCGCCGGGATCGGGCATCGGTGCCTATCGCGCGGCGTTCGAGCGTGTCGTGCTGCCCGCGCTGCATCGCTTTGCGCCAGATATGATCGTGGTCGCATCGGGCTTCGATGCGTCAGGTGTCGATCCGCTCGGCCGCATGATGCTGTCCTCGGCGGCCTATCGCGAGATGACGCGCATGCTGCTCGCCGCCGCCAAAACCTTGTGCAACGGCCGCATCCTGATGACACATGAAGGCGGCTATTCCGAGATGTACGCGCCGTATTGCGGGCTTGCGGTGCTCGAGGAGCTGTCGGGCGTGCGGACACATATGGCCGATCCCTGGGAGCCGCTGATGGCCGCATGGGGCGGTAACGATCTGCAGCCGCATCAAGCCGCAGTGATCGAGGCCGCCGCCGCACTGGTGGCGCAGCTTCCTGCCACGCGCTGAGTTCACTCGAGGGTGTTAGCGATGAACGGGATTGCGGGATGCCATGGCATGGTTCGTGCAACAACGACCGCCGTGCATCTCTTGCTTTAGAGGGAGGCGTCGGATTGTCCGCGCCATTGACGAGGGGTACTGACGATCATGATTGACCGACGTTCACTTCTCGGCGGCGTTGCCGCCGGCGCAGGTTCAATTGCAATGCTGGCGAGCCTGAATGGTGGAGCTCACGCCGCGGGAGCACCGGTCAAGATCGGCTCGGCACTGCCGATGTCGGGCTTTGCCGCCGCAGATGGCATCGAGTTCAAGAATGGCCTCACGCTCGCCGCCGAAGAAATTAACGCCGCCGGCGGCATCCTCGGACGCCCGATCCAGATCGAGATCGAGGACACCAAGGAGATGGGCGCCGACATCGTCACCCAGGCGATGCAGCGCCTGATCGATCGCCATTCGGCCGGCGCCATCATCAACGGCTACAATGTCGGCACCAACATGGTGGAGATGGATGTCGCCGCCGACAACGACGTCATCTTCGTGCACTACAACACGCTGATCTCGCATAACACCAAGTTCCTCAGCGACCCGCAGCGTTATTATTCGTGCTTCCAAGGCGACCCGCCCGAGTTCTATTACGGCCCCGGCTTCCTGCTGTTTCTGAAGTCGCTGATCGACAGCAAGCAGTGGAATCCGCCGAACAGGAAGATCGCGATCATCCCTTCGGCCAACGAGTATTCGATCGTGATCGCCAACGCGATCCGCGACCGGCTCACGGAGTTCGGCTTCGAGCTCGGGCTCTACGAGACGGTACCCTTCCCGACCAATCAATGGGGACCTACGCTTGCCAAGCTGCGCCAGAATCCGCCGGCTGCGATTGCGGTGACGCATTTCCTGCCGCAGGATCTGGCGCAGTTCATGACCCAGTTCCTGCCCGAGCCGACGCAGAGCCTGGTCTACATGCAGTACGGACCTTCGTTACCGGCGTTTCGCGAGATCGGCAAGGAAGCCGTCAACGGCGTGATCTATTCCACCGTAATCGGCTGCCTGCCGGATGAATTCTCCGCGGCCTACCGCAAGACCTATCGCGAGAAGTTCGGCGCCAAAGCTGCCTTCATCACGGGCTCGCAGACCTATGACGGGCTCTGGCACTACGCATTGTCGGCTGCGATCGCCGGCGGCGCCAGCGAGCCCAACAACAAGGAGCAGACCCGCAAGGTTTCGGAAGCGATGAAGCGGCTGATTTATCGCGGCGTCAACGGCATCTATCACGCCGATCCGAAGGGTCAGTCCGCGTTCTGCTATCCGACCCAGGTCAAGGATCCCTCGCTCGGGATGGCGCACCAGTTCCTGCAACACCAGGACTATCGCACCGATCCCAAGCTGATCGCGCCTCCGCTCTACGCCATCGACGCGATGAAGCTGCCGCCGTGGATCAAGGCGTGAGAGGCTGGCGCGGTGACCTCTCCTGACCAGACGAACGATCCAGGCCTTTTTCGTCAAACAGCCCGAGATGAGTGCTCATGGTTGATCGGTCGAACTCTCCCTGCCTCGTCGTCAATGGGCTCGTCACCGGCTACGACGGCCGTAACGTCCTCAACGGCGTATCGCTGTCGGTCGATCCGGGTGAGCTGGTCACCGTCGTCGGCCCCAACGGCCACGGCAAATCCACCCTGCTGCGTGCGATCTCCGGCCTGCTTCCGGTGCGCAAGGGATCGATATCGCTGAACGGCCGCGTGATCTCCGGCCAACCGGCGCATCGCGTGGCATCCAACGGCGTGATCCATGTGCCGCAGGGCGATCTGTTGTTTGCAGGGATGAGCGTGCTCGAGAACCTGCTGATGGGCGCCTATCTCGATTCCGATCAGGCGGCAGTGGCGCGGCGGCTCGAGATGGTGTTCACCCTGCTGCCCAAGCTTGCCGAGCGCCAGACTCAGATCGCCGCCAGCCTGTCCGGAGGCGAACGGCGCATGGTCGGCATCGGCCGCGGCTTGATGATGAACGGCTCGGTGATGCTGATCGACGAACCGTCGCTCGGCCTCGCGCCGATCATCATCGAGCAGATCTACGAGGTGATCGCGCGGCTGAAGGCGAGCGGCCGCACCATCCTGCTGGTCGAGGAGAACCCCGCCCGCGTCGCCGACATCGCCGACCGCATCCATCTGCTCGACAACGGTGCCTTCGTCTGGTCGGGCGAGCCGGCCGTGCTGCTGCAGCGCGACGAGCTGCTCGCAACCTATCTCGGAGGCTGACGACGTGGAGATCATAGGACCCGTACTCGTCTCTGGCATCACCACCGGCGCTCTGTACGCGCTGGCGACACTTGGTCTGTCGCTGGTCTGGGGCTCGCTCGGCATGCTCAACATGGCGCATGGCACACTGTTGACGCTCGGCGGTTACGCGGCCTTCACGGCAGCCAGCCAGCTCGGATTGCCGGTGCCGCTCGCGGTGCTTGCCGCTACCGCGGTCGGCGGCGTGATCGGGGCGCTGATCTTCGCGCTGGTCGCCTACCCGCTGTCGCGCCGCAGCCCGGAGACCTTTGAGACCACCAGCAATCTGCCGGGCGCGATCATCACCTCGTTCGGTCTCGCGATCGTCGAGGCGCTGGTCCAGTTCCTGGCCGGCGCGCGATGGGGTTTCCCTGCTCTGCTCGCCATCGTGATCCTGGTGCTCATCCGCCGGCCGGGCGGATTGTTCGGCCGGGTCGAAGTGCGGCGTCTGTGAGGTCCATGTGAAACGCGAAGATCTTGCCCACCTCCTGGTCGGTCCTGGCGTGCTGTCGTTCTCGCAGCTGTTCTTCATCATCGCCATGGTGGTCGTGGGCGGCATCGGCCGGCTGTGGGGGCCGCTGGTCGGCGCCATCGTGCTGGTGGCCGCCGACGAGGCGATGCGCGAGATCGGCGAATTCCACTCGCTCGGGCTCGGCATCATCATCGCCGCCGTCATGGTGCTGATGCCAAACGGGCTGATCGGCCTCTTTGAGAGCATCTGGGACCGCTTGCGCACGCGCAACCCCGGGATGACAGCAGAGATGTCCGGCGAAACGCCGGCGTGACCCATGGAGCGAGAGATGTACGATACGATTATCGTAGGCGCCGGTTCGGCCGGATGCGTCTTGGCCAACCGGCTGTCTGCAGATCCGGCCCGCAAGGTGCTGGTGTTGGAAGCCGGCCGCGCCGCGCCGTTGGCGTCGGACATTCCGTCAGACTGGCCGACGATGTTCAACACCGCGGTCGATTGGGGCTTCTACACCGAGCCGCAGGCCGGTTGCCGCGGCCGTCGCGTGTTCTGGCCGCGCGGCAAGATGGTCGGCGGCTCCGGTGCGATGAATGCGATGATCTATATCCGCGGCCTGCCCTCCGACTATGACGGCTGGGAAAAGGCCGGATGCACCGGCTGGGGCTGGCGCAAAGTGCTGCCGGATTTCATCGCCTTTGAGAACAATGCCGACTTCACTGACAGCCCGATGCACGGCACCAAGGGCCCGCTCTATGTCGCGCACGTGCCGTTCGTCGATCCGAACGAGCAGCTCTGGCTCGAGGCGGCCAAGGCCGCCGGTCATGCGCATAATCGCGACTTCAACGGCGAGAGCCAGGAAGGCGCTGGCTTCTTCCAATTCGTGATCAAGCAGGGCGAGCGCTTCGGCACCGGCAAGGCCTATCTGCGTCCGGCGCTGTCGCGGCCCAATCTCACCGTCAAGACCGGCGTACGCGTGATCCGGGTGGTCATAGAGAAGGGGCGCGCTACCGGCGTCGAGTATCTCGAGAACGGCCAGTTCAAGACTGCGCAGGCATCGAGCGATGTCGTGATGTCCTCAGGTGCGATCGGCTCCGCGCAGCAACTGCTGCTGTCGGGCGTAGGCCCCGCCGACGAGCTCAAGAACGTCGGCGTGACGCCGGTGCACGACCTGCCCGGCGTGGGCAAGGATCTGCAGGACCACATCAACATCCCCATTACCTTCTACACCAAGGAAAAGATCGGCGTCGGCGCCTGGACCGACGAGACCCTCGAGGCCAGCCTGAAGGAATGGCAGGACAGCCGCAGCGGTCCCCGCTCCTCGCCCTGGGTCGCGGCTGGCGCGCATGTCCGCAGCCGTCCGGACGTTGAGCCCGATCTGCAGCTCTATGGCGCGATCAGCCCGCACCGTGACTACGTCCGCTTCCTGTCCTCGAAGCCGGGCATCACCTTGCACTCGACATTGCAGCGGCCGAACAGCCGCGGCGAATTGACCTTGCGCTCGTCCGATCCGCTGGAATATCCGGCAATCGACCCGCGCTACTTCTCATCCGATCCGAGTGGCCGCGACATCGCAACGCTGGTCGAGGGCGTGCGCATCAACCGCCGTATCGCCGCGCAGTCACCGCTCAAGGAGCTGATCGAGACTGAAGTCACGCCGAGCGTGGAGGCGACCAGCGACGCCGACATCGCGGAGTATGTGCGCGGCCATTGCACCACGCTGTATCACGCCTCCTCGACCTGCCGCATGGGCAACGACAAGATGGCGGTGGTCGATCCCCAGACCTTCAAAGTGCATGGCCTCGAAGGCCTCCGCGTCGCCGACGCCTCGGTGATCCCGATCATGATCTCCGGCAACATCCAGACGCCGACGATCCTGATCGCCGAGCGTGCGGCCGCGGCGATCTGCCATGGCGACGTTTTTCAGGGGGAGCGTACCGGCAAATAAACTCTGCAACCAAACGAGCGATCGTCCTTATCGTTGGGGATGAATCAGAGCCCTTCCAATCCTGCGTCTGCTTTCAGACGATTGGAGACTGCCGGTCCTTCCGATGGGTCAAATCCGGATACTCCCCCTGCGAAGCGCGCCAGCCTTATCCTTCCGAACGAGCTCGGCGCCATAGGCCAGGGCTCGTGCCGACGCTGCGCGAAAACACTCGCGTAAAATAGCTCTGGTCGCCGAACCCGCAGATCAGCGCGATGTCCGCTAAGGAGAGCTTCGTGTCCGCCATCAGCCGCTTTGCCTCTTCGATACGAAGCCGTGAGAGGTATTCATGCGGAGCGACACCCGTGCTGCGCCGAAACGAGCGAGCGAAGTGGCTCGGAGTCAGCTTGCATTCGGCAGCGACGTCGGCGATCGTCAAGTTGCTTGAGAGGCGCACGCGCATGATCGCTTTGGCTCGGCGCTCCTGCCATGGAGCAAGGCCGCTTTCCTGGGCGCCCTTGCGCGCGCAAGCGCCATATGTCTGCGCAAAGTGGGCCAGCAAGCTCAAACCAAGCTGATCAATGAACAGACTGTTGTTGGCGTTCTCTTCCTTCAGTGCAGTCAAAAGCACACTGGATAGGGCGGAAAGATAGGGATCACGCCGACCACGATCCCAACTCAGGGTCGAAATTGGCTTCGTACCATTCTCGTAGGCAAATTCGTCGAGTGCGCGGCGCGGGATATAATATTGGACGGCGTCGACCGGACCTTTGAACTCGCACTGGGGAGTGTCACGCAAGTCAATGACGCTCACCGTCCCGGCCTGGAATGAGCCTGAATATCGCTGGCGCCCGGCGAGCCAGCAAGAATGCCGGTCCAGGTCGCCGAGTTGATGAAGAATGCTGAAGGCTTGCTCCGAGGGAATTGCGGCAGTCCGCTCCCGCAGCAGACGGTTACACGTCAGTCTCGTGACGGCAAGCGCGAGCTTTCCTTGACGGTTGATCTTGCGGAGACAATCGCCGTCCATACCGAGATGGGCGGCAAGTCGGCGACCATAGAAACCTTCGAATGAGCCGTCGCCTTCTTCGGCCATTGGAGTTCCCAGGATACCCGCAGACCCGGCCGATGGTTAGGTTCTGCTACACTCACTCGCCAGTAAAATGTTCCAAAAATCACCCCTCTCCGGCTCATAGAAGCAGTTTGCAGTCGCGGACTACCTGGGAATTTGCAAAATTTTGCTGGCCGCGACGCCTGCCAGGGAGGAGTATGGCGCATTATCAGGGCAGGAAACCCATGAGCGGCAATTTAACCCAGTTCGGCGAGGACTTGCGTCCTCATTTGCTCCGTTTGCAAGCCAGTTTGAATAACATCAACGGGTTGTTCGCATGCTGCCCGCCAACGGACGACGCCCAGTGCGCGGAGCAGCTCGAGAACTTGCGCGCGCTTGCCATTGAGTCTTGCGCGCGTGCCGGGAAGCTTCGCGAGACGCTCGAAGCCGGACTTGCACGCGATGCAGTTTGTCAATCGGCGTTTGACTGGGACCCCCTATCGGCCTCCAAAAGGGACCCCTTTGATCGGCGTGCTCTGCTGGTAGCGCTCGGGTCGTCGGAGCTGGTCGGGGTTGCGGAGACGGCGCGAGCGCGGGTTGTTTGAACATCGTCGCGGCTTTTGAATCGCCAGCTGTCGTTGCCGGTCTCGACGATGTCGCAGTGATGGGTCAATCGGTCGAGTAGCGCGGTGGTCATTTTGGCATCGCCGAACACGCTCGGCCATTCGCCGAACGCAAGATTTGTGGTGACAATGACTGAGGTGCGCTCGTAGAGCCGACTGATGAGATGGAACAAGAGCTGACCGCCGGATTGCGCGAACGGCAGATAGCCCAGCTCGTCGAGGACGATGAAGTCCATGCGGGTCAGATGCTCGGCGAGCCGTCCCTGCCGACCGTTGCGGGTTTCGGTCTCGAGCCGGTTGACGAGGTCGACGACGTTGTAGAAGCGTCCTCTAGCGCCATTGCGGATGCAACTTCTGGCGACGGCAATGGCCAGGTGTGTTTTGCCTGTACCGGTGCCGCCAACCAGCACGACGTTGCGTTGTTGGGCGATGAAGCCGCCGTCAGCGAGATCATTGACGAGAGTCTGATTGATCGGCGTGCCGTCGAACTGGAAGTCGGCGATGTCCTTGGCGAGCGGCAGCTTGGCAATGGTGAGCTGGTATTTGATCGACCTGGCTTGCTTCTCGTTGATCTCGGCGTTGAGCAGGTCGCCGACAATGCGCTGAGGTTCGTGCTGGCGCTTAACGGCAGTTGCCATGATCTCGTCGAAGGCAGCCTTCATGCCGTAGAGCTTGAGTTCGCCCATGAGGTCGAAGATTTGGGTTCGTTCCATCAGATGGTCCTCCGGAGGTTGTCGTAGCGGGCACAATCGGCGATCGGTGCATGACGGAGCGTCAGTGCGGCCGGCGTCATGATGTTGGCCGGTGGGGCGGGTTCACGTTGACGGGCCAGGATATTGAGAACGACATCGGCGGAATGAACGCCATGAGCGACCGCCTCGGCGCAGGCGGCTTCCACCGCGGGCAATCCGTCTGTCAGCACCGCATTGAGGATGTCGACCATCTGTCGATTGCCATCGTCGGCACCGGCGAGTTTGCGCCGTACACGCTCAATCGCTGCGGGCAGCACCCAGTCCTTGAAGGGAGCGCCATTACGCAAGGCACCGGGCTTGCGCACCAGCACGGGCACATAGTGCCAAGGGTCGTAGACCGTCTCGCCGCGACCGAATGATCGCGGGTGCTCGGCAACGATACGTCCATCCTGACGGATCACGATGCGATCGGCATAGGCTTGAACCTCGACCGGTCGTCCGACTGCGCTGGCTGCGACCGAGTACTTGTTGTTGTCGAAGCGCACCAGGCAGGTCTTCGAGACCGATGCCGTCACCGCATGGAAGCCGTCGAAGCGGCCGGCATAGGGAACGAGTTTGGGGCGTTCGGCTTCGAACACGTCCCAGATCGTCTGATCGGTCAGCTCCGGATGGCGATGAGCCTTGGCGTAGGCGATGCATTTGTCGAGCAGCCAGGCGTTTAACTCGTCGAGGGTTTTGAACCGCAGCCGCGGCGTGAAGAAGCGTTCCCGGACCAGCCCGACCTGGTTCTCGACTTGCCCCTTCTCCCAGCCCGACGCTGGCGTACAGGCGACCGGATCGACCAGATAGTGGCTGCACATCTGCAGGAAGCGGCGATTGTAGAGACGGCCTTTACCGACAAAGATCGTCTCCACCGCGGTCTTCATGTTGTCGTAGATGCCGCGGGTGCAGGTGCCTTTGAACAAGGCGAATGCCCGGTCGTGGGCGTCGAACACCATCTCCTGCGTCTCCCGCGGATAGGCCCGCACGAACAGCATGCGGCTGTGACAGAGCCGGACATGAGCAGCCTTCACCATCACCGTGGTGCCGCTCAGCAGGACGACCTCGTGGCTCCAGTCGAACTGGTAAGCTTCGCCGGGTGCAAAGCTCAGCGGCACATAAGCCGACGCTGTCGAGGTGCCGCGTTCCTTGCTCCACCGTCGTGCGTATCGACGAACCGCATCATAGCCGCCGGCATAACCCAGGCCGCGAAGCTCCTCGAATAGCCGGATCAGCGTCAGCCGTTCCCGCGCCGCCTTGCTCTCATTCCCTGCCAGCAACCGATCAAGCTCGGCACTCCAGGCACCCATCTTCGGGAGCGGCTGCGTCTCGCGCTCGTACCGGAACTCCGTCGCTTGAGAACGAATGACCTTGCGAACCACCTTCCGCGATACGCCAAGTTCTCGGCAGATCGCCTTGATCGGACGACCATCAACAAAGTAGGCGCGACGGATCTTACCAATCGTCTCCACCACCAGCATCCCAACCTCGGCTTCCATGACTCGATGGAAGCCACTGTGGACCCTTATCCCGGGGTCCCGATTGGATGCCGATCACCCCGAAAACGGGGTCCTTATTCCATGCCGAAACACAACGAGGACCAGCCCTGCGATCAATCCCAGATGTTCGAAGAAGCTGTTGGTGGCGACGAACTGTTCGTGACCGCTCATCGTCCAGAACGCATTCGCCGTGAGCATTGCCACGAAAGTCAACACCCCGAGGCCACCCGCTCCGAGCCAGACCAGCCTGTTGACGACCACGAGAAGCGAGCCGCCAAGTTCGATTGCGATCGCGGCCGAGGCCCATAACCATCCGGGATTGAGCCCGAAATGTTCCTGTTCGGCGATCGCGCCTGGGAAGTCGAACAGTTTCGCGAAACCGCCGAGGATGTAAGCGGAGACGAGGGCAAGACGGGCCGCATGCCCTAGAAGCGGCCAGCGGAGGACCGCCGCGATCCAGTGGGGCGTCGCTGCGCTCGCCATGTCAAACCGCCCAGCACGCGCATCCGAGAGCGCCCCAGAAGCTCCTGAGGTCCGAGACCGGCAAGCGGCTCGTAAAGGCCGACGCATGGTTGTGCCCGTGCACGCCACAGGAATTCGAGCAGCCGCACGCCTGCATGGTGCGGATCGCCAGACTGCCCTGCTTCCCGTTCGCCTTGTCGTCCGCCCAGGCGGCGTAGCCACCGAAGCGCCGAACGGGCGACCAGTCCGGCATTGCCGGCGGCGGCGTGACCGCCTCCAGTTTCGAGAAATCACCGGCTCCGTACACGATCCGGCCGCCGACCATGGTCAGCAGCGCCGTCGTGTCGGCGATTTCGGCTTCGCTGCAGGAGAAGTAGTCGCGATCGGGAACGACGAGGTCTGCGAGCTGACCGACCTGGATGCGTCCCTTCTTGCCCTCCTCATTCGAGAACCAGGTGACGTTCTCGGTCCACATCCGCAGCGCGGTCTCGCGATCCAGGCAGTTGCGCTGCGGAGTGATCCGCAGTCCACCCACGGTCCTGCCGGTGACGAGCCAGGACAGCGAAACCCAGGGATTGTAGGAGGCCACCCGGGTCGCATCGGTGCCGGCCGACATCTTGACGCCCTTGTCGATGATCTTCCTGACCGGCGGCGTCGCCTCCGCGGCACCAGCGCCGTATCGCTCGACGAAATATTCGCCCTGATAGGCCATCCGGTGCTGCACGGCGATGCCGCCGCCGAGCGCGGCGATCCTGTCAATCGACTGGTCCGAGATCGTCTCGGCATGATCGAAGAACCAGTGCAAGCTTTCGAGCGGCATGTCCTGGTTGACGCGCTCGAACACGTCGAGCGCCCGCGAGATCGTCTCGTCGTAGGTGGCGTGCAACCGCCACGGCCATCTGTTCTGCACGAGCACACGCACGACCTCTTCGAGCTCGCCCTCCATTTCCGGAGGCATGTCGGGGCGCGCGACCCGGAAGTCCTCGAAGTCGGCTGCCGAGAACACCAGCATCTCACCGGCGCCGTTATGGCGGAAATAGTCGTCGCCCTGCTTGTATTTCGAGGTCTTCGTCCAGTTCAGGAAGTCTTCCTTCTCGCCCTTGGGCTTCTGGGTGAAGAGGTTGTAGGCAAGGCGGATCGTCAGCAGACCCTCATCGCTGAGCTTCTGGATGACGGCGTAGTCCTCCGGATAGTTCTGGAAGCCGCCGCCGGCATCGATCGCGCCGGTCACGCCGAGCCGGTTGAGCTCTCGCATGAAATGCCGGGTCGAATTGACCTGGTAGTCGAAGGGCAATTTCGGACCCTTGGCAAGGGTCGCATAGAGGATGTTTGCGTTGGGCTTTGCGAGCAGCAAGCCAGTCGGGTTTCCATACGCGTCCCGTACGATCTCGCCGCCAGGCGGCTCCGGCGTATCCTTGGCGTAGCCGACGGCGCGCAGCGCAGCGGCGTTGAGGATCGCACGATCGTAGAGGTGGAGCAGGAATACCGGCGTATCCGGTGCGACCACATTGAGCTCGTCGATCGTGGGAAGGCGCTTTTCCACGAACTGATGTTCGGTGAACCCGCCGACCACCCTCACCCATTGCGGCGGCGGCGTGATCGCGACCTGCCTCTTGAGCATGTCCATGGCGTCAGCGAGCGACCGCACACCGTCCCAACGAAGCTCCATGTTGAAGTTGAGACCGCCGCGGATGATGTGGAGATGGTTATCGATCAATCCGGGCAGCACGCGACGGCCCTTGAGATCGACGATCTTCGTCGACGGACCTGCGAGCTTCATGACTTCGTGATCTTGGCCGACCGCAACGAAACGGCCGTCGGCAATCGCAACCGCCGAAGCTGTTGGGTTCGATCGGTCGAGCGTCGTGAACAGACCGCGATGCAGGATGATATCAGGCGCCGAGTTCATGAATGCTTCTCCGTTCCTTCAAGCGAAGAGGCGCTCTTCGCTTGGTCGCTGTGATGCCCCGGCAACATGCCGAACATGTGCGGAGCGCATTTCGCCTGGTGCCAGGCGCGGGCAAGACCGTTGCCGGCCAACAGCTGGCGAGCGACCGGCACGATCTGCTCACCGGCGAGGATGCCGAGAAGCCCGACCAGCGCCACGAGGGGTGGCGCCGGGGAGCGTACGTTGAGCAGGCTGTAGATCACGCCGACCAAGAGACCGGCGCCCAACGAGAGCAGATAAATCTTCATGGCATCACTCCCGGCCTGCGCTACGGCCTCAGGCCGCCTTGGTGCCGCCCTCAGATGCGTGTTCGCCGAGCGCCCACTTCGAGAAGCGAATCTGGATGCCGTAAGGCGAATGCTCGCGCTGGATGTCCATCATGCCTTCGTAGGTCTCGCTGCGCGCCCAGTCCTGCTGGAGTTCGTAGGCGTATTGCGACGAGGTGATCGGGATGGCGCCAGCCTGGATGGCGCGCTCCATGGCGCGATTGTGCGCCTCGAGCGACAGGTCGCCGCATGCATCGGCAGCGATGTAGATCTCGAACCCTTCGCGCATCATGTCCAGCGTTGGGAAAATCACGCACGCTTCGGTCCACAGGCCGGCCAGAACGAACTTCTTGCGTCCGGTCGCGGCCACAGCCTTGCGGAAATTCGCGTCGAGCCAGGAGTTCATCGAGGTCCGATCGATGATGTCGTGACCGGGAAAAAGGGACGTGACCTCGGGCATGAACGGCCCCGAGAAGGAGTCCCTCGCGACAGTGGTCAGCACGGTCGGGATCTTGAAGAGCTTCGCGGCCTTGGCGAGGATCTGGACGTTGTTCATCGTGACCAGGCGGTCGTGCGACTGGACGCCCTGGAACATCGCCGGCTGATAATCGATCAATGCAATCGCGCTGTTTTCAGGGGTGAGCATTTCGAGCTTGGACATCGTGATGGCTCCTTGCGATCGGCAGCTACGATGGGCCGACCGGGAATGGTTGCGAACGCCCGCATGGTGAGCAAATAGCCTTTTCGCGGCTTGGACGATCTTGTCGTGGCTTGGACTCCAGCGCGGTGATCAGCGAGATGCGGCTAATTGACGGAGCAGCCTCGACGGCCGACGCTCCGGGATCGCAAGCCAGTCCAAAGGGTGATCAAATCGTCCAAGCAGTTTCTTCGGGCCGCCCTCTATCGTCCACGGACACCCGCCCGAGGCGGCGAACCAGGAGAGAGCAATGCCTGCCATGACCACGAAAGATGGTGTCGAGATCTTCTACAAGGATTGGGGCTCCGGCCAACCGATCGTATTCAGCCATGGCTGGCCGCTATCCTCCGACGATTGGGACGCGCAGATGCTGTTCTTCGTCGCGAAGGGCTTTCGCGTGATCGCGCACGACCGCCGCGGTCACGGCCGATCGGCACAGGTGGCCGACGGCCACGACATGGACCACTACGCCGACGATCTGGCCGCCCTGACCGCGCATCTCGACCTGAAGAATGCCGTTCATGTCGGTCACTCCACCGGCGGAGGCGAGGTGGTTCACTACCTAGCGCGTCATGGCGAGAGCCGCGCCGCAAAGGCCGTGCTGATCGCTGCCGTCCCGCCCATCATGGTGAAGACGGCGACCAATCCGGGCGGATTGCCGAAGGATGTCTTCTACGGCCTGCAGCAGCAGGTCGCGACCAATCGCGCACAGTTCTACCGCGATCTGCCCGCAGGCCCGTTCTATGGCTTTAACAGGCCCGGCGTGAAAACGGTCGAAGGAATCGTCCAGAACTGGTGGCGTCAGGGCATGATGGGCAGCGCCAAGGCCCACTACGACGGCGTCGTGGCCTTCTCTCAAACGGACTTCACCGAGGACCTGAAGAAAATCAGCCTGCCCACGCTGGTGATGCACGGCGACGACGATCAAATCGTCCCTTACGCGGACTCTGGGCCGTTGAGCGCCAAGCTGCTCAAGAACGGCGCGCTCAAGACCTATAAGGGATTCCCGCACGGGATGCCGACAACGCAGGCGGAAACGATCAACGCCGATCTGCTTGCGTTCATCAAGGGCTGATGAAGGATTGTCACGGGCGATCGAAGCGATCGCCCGTGACATCGGTCAGGCACGTGCCGCCAAGGACGGAGACGGCCTTCAGATGGCGGGCCAGGTTTCACGCCTTCGCGGCGTTGAAGGCATCGACGATGACCGCCGCGACCGCATCCGGCATCGACAGCAAGGACATGTGACTTGCCTTCAGTTCGGTCGTCTTCGCCTTCATCGCCACCGCGAGATTGCGCTGCAGTTCGACACTCACGGCCCGGTCGTCGGCGGAAACGATGTACCAGGTCGGCCGCGAGCCCCAGGCAGCGGCGGTGATCTTCTCACCAAATGTCGTCTTGGACAGCGGCGCCTGGACTACCGCCAAGACGCGCGCGTCTTTCGCCGGAAGATCCTGGGCCACGTCGCTGATCCAACCCTCCTCGCTCAGCTTGAGGAAGCCGTCGCCGCTGTCGACGATTCGGGACAGTGCCGGCGGAGACGCATGCGCCCCGACCTGATCACCGACCGACTCGCCGGCTTTGGGGGCAAACGCCGCGACATAGACCAGCGCCTTGACCTTCGGATCGTTTCCGGACTCGGTGATCACTGCCCCTCCCCAGCTATGGCCGACAAGAACGACCGGTCCCTCGATCGCGGCGAGCACCCGCTTTGTGGCGGAGACGTCCTCTGCAAGCGACGTCGTCGGATTCTGCACGGCAACGACAGGAACGCCTTGATCCAAGAGGCGCGGAATGACGAGCCGCCAGCTCGAGGCATCCGCCCAGGCACCGTGAACCAGAACGACGGTGGGGCCGGCCGACGAGGCACTATCCATGATAATGAGCTCCTTTCAGATCCAAGTGGACGATAGGAGCCAGACGTAGGAAAGCGTCATGCCGTCTTCTTGTGCCTTCGGAAGGCGAATTGGACCTTTCTGCTCCGCCACACCAAATAGACAGTGGCCTCCGAACGAGCCACCACTAGTCCAGTGATGGCAAGATCATCTGCAATTCCTGCCGACGTTCCTCCAGAAAGCCCGGAAGCATCAGACGCTCGCCAAGGCGTTCGGCAGGCTCGTCGACCGCAAATCCCGGTCCGTCGGTTGCGATCTCGAACAGCACTCCGCAAGGGGCCCTGAAGCTGACGGCGGTGAGGTAGGTTCGCTCGATGGGCGCGCTGACCGAAATGTCGTAAACAGATCGGAGCTTCTGCACCATCACGGACCGATCGGCTTCGTCCAAGGCGCGGAAGGCGACGTGCCGGATGGTACCGCCGCCAAGTCTACCCCGAGAAGCCTTGCCTACGGTCCTCAAGGTGAGCGAACCGCCGGCCCCATCGTGCGCGACGAAACGGACCGACCGCTCGCGTCGCGCGACCGGCGTGAATCCAAACACATCCTGAAGGATGTCCGCAGTCATATCCTCTTCCCTGACGTCGAGTGTGACGCCCTGGAGGCCGCTGGGCGTTAGAGCACTGACATCGCCAGCCGCGCCATTGGCCGATTCCACAAGCCCCTGCGGGTCACTTCAAATTCCTCCGGGTGTGGTCAGTCAAATTCCTCCACCCGCGAGGCAGGACAAGGGACTGTTAGTTTGAGTTTGTTTCCCGGGCAAGAGCTTCAGCGGCTTCTTTGAGCCGATAGCTGCGTCCGTCGAACTCAAGCAGATGGCAATGATGCATAAGGCGATCGAGGATCGTCGTGCTCATAGTGTTGTCCCCAAGGTATGCCCCCCAATCCTGCACGACGCGATTGGAGGTGACGATGACGCTGCGGCGCAGTTTGTAACGCTGATGGATCAGGGTCTGCAGCAAAGTGCCGGCGGCGTCGGGGATGGCGCGTGCGAGGAATAGATCGTCCAGCACGAGGAGATCGCAGTCGATGATGGTTCGCAGCCGGACCTCGCGTTGTGCCGGAGAGTTCAGGGCGTAGCGGTGGAAGAAGTCGTCGGTCTCAAGATACTGGACCTTGTGGCTTTGCAGGATCGCCTGATAGGCAATCGCCTTGGCGATGTGCGACTTCCCGGTGCCAGGTTTGCCAACAAGCAGAGCGTTCTCGCCAGCGGCAATGAACGCCAGGGTGTGGAGCTGGAAGCAGGTCTGACGTGGCAGTTTGGGATTGAAGGACCAGTCGAACTCGGCGAGCGTCAGCTTTTCGTCGAGCCCGGATTGCTGGTATCGCCGCTCGATAAGACGGGACTGACGACGGTCCAGTTCATCCTGCAGGATAAGGGAGAAGGTCTCGAGGAAGGGCTGGTTGGCGCCCTGCGCCTGGAGCACGCGCGTCTGCAGCGTGTCGCGGACACCCGACAGGCGCAGCTGTCGTAGGCAACGCTCAATTTCCGGCATGGTCATCATGTGGCTAGGTCTCCAGTTTAAGGTGAGAAGGTGCAGCGGGAGCGCTCGTGGCGCCGGAGTTGGCCGGGGTTGCGCAGGCGACACGAGCGCGGATTGCCGTGGCGTGATCGTCGTGAGCCTCGGCCTGCCGACCATTGTCGTCGGCGTCGCGCCGCACAGCGCGGCTGAAGAGGTCGCCGTATTCCGCGGGGGTACGGATCAGCGGATGATCCTGGGTGAGCGGCGATGCCGGCTGTGGCGTCACTCCAACCTGCTCGATCGCCTGTTCGAACAACCGCTCGACGGTCGCACGCACGTGCTTGTAGCGGTAGATGCGGTTGTCGATGGCGTGCGCGCAGGCCTGCTCGACCAGCCGCGCCGGATACTTCCGGCCCAGCCCGACAATGCCCCACATCGCGCGCTGTCCGGGGCGCCCTTCGGTGTCGAACACCTGCTGGCACAAGGCCCTGGTCTGCGGTCCGATGCGCTCGGCGCTCGCCAGCAGCACGGCGGTTTGCCGCGACGGGTTGAACGGCCGTTCGCTGGTCGGCAGGACGACAGAACCGGGGTGCGCCATCCGGGAATGAACACGCAGCAGCGCACGGGTGTGGCGATCACGGATCTCGATCGTGGTGGTGTAGATGCGCACGACGACCTGGCTGCCGATCGGCGCGGGCCGCGCGGCGTAATAGCTGTTGTCGACGCGTACGGTGGTGTCGTCGCAGACAGTCCGGACGACTTCGGTGAAGATGCGGAAGGGAGCGACAGGCAGCGGCCGCAGGTGCGGCTTCTCTTCCTGGAACATCGCCTCGACCTGACGGCGCGTGCTGCCGTGGATGCGTTTGGAAGCCCAGTTCTCCTCCCAGTGCCTCAAGAACTCGTTTTGCGCCTCCAGCGTCTCGAAGCGCCGTCCGGCCAGCGCAGTGCCCTGGGTATGTTGAATCGCATTCTCGACGCATCCTTTCCGATTTGGATCGGCCACGCGCGCGGGATCGGCGACCACGGCGTAATGAGCCAGCATCGCGCTGTAAATCGGGTTGAGCTGGGGCTCGTACAAATCCGGCTTGAGGACGCCTTCCTTCAGGTTGTCGAGCACGACATAGCTGGGGACCCCGCCAAAATACCGGAACGCCTCTTCGTGGAGCTGCGCCCAGACTTGTTGGCTGGACTTCCAGACTACCCGCCGGAAGCTGCGCCGCGAGTAGCGTAGCGTCATCACGAACAGGCGGGGACGACGGTACCGCCCGCTCTTCGGATCAACCGTCGGCGCGCCCTCGCCATAGTCGACCTGAGCTTCCTCGCCGGGGAGGAACTCAAGACGATCAAACTGCTCAGGATCAGCGTGCCGCAACCGGCGCACAAACCGCTTGACACTCTGGTAGCTGGACGGAAAGCCAAATTGATCAACCAGGTCCTGGTAAATCGCCTGCGCGTTCCGCTTCAGCCGGACCTGTTCTTCGATCCACGTCCGATGCGCTTCGCAAGCCGAACGGGCCAGGCTGCTGGTGACCGTCGCTTCCGATGTCCCAAAAGCCGGTGGTCGGGGTGGAGGAATTTGGCCGTCCGCGCTCACCGAGCCGGTGGTCACTTCCCCGGGGGAATTTGCCTCCGCACCGGCCCGCAGCGCCTGATAACGCCGGATCGTCTTGCGATCGACACCCGTCAGCCGGTGAATCTCGCGCTGGCTGGTGTTGCGATCAAGTAATGTAAGTACGGTGCTTTGCAGATGTCGCTTCAAGACGTTCAACTCCCCGGCCCCTTGCTGGCTAAAGGGGTCGAACATAAACGTCCTGCCTGACCGGCTACTGCTGTTCAGCGGCGCTGACGGCGATCATCAGGTGGGGGAGTTTCAAGTGACCATACCCGGGGGATTTTGACCGACCCACGGGGCACAAGCGCGATGGCCGTGCCGTCCGGATCGAAGGTGCAGACCATGCGCTCGCCGAAGGACGAAACTTCCATCCGGCAGGCAACATCCAAGGACCTGAGCTTCTCCGACCAACCTTCGAGCGAACCGGGAGCGACGCGGAAGGCCGTCTGCACGACTTCGCCGACGCCGACCATTCCAGGCGTGACGCAGCTCCAGGCCAGCGTGCTCATCACCGCACCAGGACTGCCGGCGTCATTTCCATAATACAGATGATAGCTGCCCGGATCGTCATAGCAGACGGTCTTCTTGACGCGCTTCAAGCCCAACACTTTGCCATAAAATTCGGACGAGCGACGGACGTCACCGATGATCGCCGTGACGTGGTGCAGCCCCCGCGCGCTCACGTGGATACCATCCAATCAGGGCCCCCACTTCCCATTTGCAACGGTCCGAATTACGGCATATCCGGCAAGTTGGTTTCGTGCCGGTCGCGATCTTTCGGAACACACAACAGCCAAAAATCCGGCCAGTCTTGGACTCTTTACCGATTTCGCGACAGCCGGACGGACCATCCTCCCAGATTGCAGCGTTCAGCCCCTTCGGGCCGACGCAATCGTACAAACCGCAGCCAGATCCTTCAATCGATTCCCGGCGTCCCGGCGGATGCTTCGATTTCGAGAATGCAGCGCGAGATCCGGCCCTTGACCGAAATTCACACCAAGACGTGCCGTGCGAACGGCATCAGGCAGTTCTACCTTGAGGCTGGAGAAGGCCCGCCCGTTGTCCTGCTGCACGGCTTCCCGGAAACAAGCTTTGCCTGGCGCTTCCAGATTCCGCCGCTGGCTTCCCGCTACCGCGTCATCGCCCCGGACCTGCGAGGATACGGGAAGACCGACAAGCCGGCGAGCGGCTATGACAAGAGAACCATGGCGAACGACATCGTCGCGCTCCTGACCGAATTGGGTATCGGGCGGATCGCGCTGGTTGGGCACGACCGCGGCGCGCGCGTGGCGACGCGGCTGGTCAAGGACCATCCCGATCTCGTCGACCGGCTGGTCGTGATGGACAACGTCCCGACCCGGATCGTAGCCCGCGAGATGAACGCTCGCATCGCACAACAGTATTGGTTCTTCATGTTCCACCAGATTCCGGATCTTCCGGAGGCGCTGATCTCGGGGCGGGAAGACCTCTGGCTCCGCCACTTCTTCTCCGATTGGTGTCACGATCCTTCGACGATCACCGGCGAGGCGTTCGAAACCTACGTGAAAGCGTACAAGGCGCCGGGTGCCGTCCGTGGCGCGATGGCCGACTATCGCGCCAGCGCCGAAGACGTCGCGCAGGATCTCGTCGATGCCGACAAGAAGATCGGGTGTCCCGTCCTGTCGCTTTGGGGCGAAGACTTCGCCGCGGTCGGCGGTCTCTTCGACATGAAGGCGATCTGGAGCGAAATGGCGGACAATCTCACCACGGCTCCTATCGAGCGCTGCGGTCATCTTCCCCAGGAGGAACAGCCCGAGGTCGTCAACAAGCTGCTGTTCGACTTCCTCGACGATTGGAAAGGCTGAGCGTCCGGCGAGAAAGTCCAATACGCCTTCAGCTCAGACAAGAAAGGCCGGCTTCATCGCCGGATAATGAGCACGCGGAGGCCGAATCGTTCTCGCTCCGCCGGCCGACTGCGCTCCGTAAGATCGGGACAAGAGGACAACATGCGATTCTCGTGGTTCGCTACGCTGCCATGGCTCCTCCTGCTGGCCAGCCCCGATGCCGCGGTAGCGGAGGCGCCGCAAGTGAGAACCCAGGCTCCCGGCTTCTACCGAATGATGCTAGGGCGCTTCGAGATCACCGCCTTGCTCGATGGCACGCACGTTTTCCCCGTTCCGACAGTGATGACCCGCAACGAGACGCAAGCGGGTGGCGAGCGACGGGCGGTGATGCTGAGTGACGCTCACCCGGGCCTGGCGGATGCTCTTCTCGCCGGCGCGAATCTCGGAATACCGCTCGAGGGCTCGATCAACGCCTTCCTCATCAACACAGGCAACAAGCTCATCCTGATCGACAGCGGCGCCGGCAGCCTCTACGGCGCCTGCTGCGGACATCTGCCGGAAAACCTGCAAGCGGCCGGCTATAGGCCGGAACAGATCGACGAAATCTATCTGACGCACCTTCACGCCGATCATGTCGGAGGCATCGCACCCAACGGCAAGCCGGCCTTTCCGAACGCGATCGTTCGCGTCAACCAGAAGGATCTCGACTACTGGCTCGATGCCAAGAACGAAAACGAGGCGCCGAAATTCCTGAGGCCCATGTTCGAGGGCGACCGAGCGTCGCTGAAGCCCTATATGGATTCCGGACGCGTCCGGACGTTCGTCGATGAACAGGAGTTGTCGCCTGGGATTCGTGCTGTCCCTACCCCGGGTCACACGCGAGGTCACACGTCATTCGCGGTCGTCAGCGACGGGCAACGGCTGCTGGTCTGGGGTGATCTGGTTCATGTCGCCCCGATCCAGTTTCCCGAGCCTAGCGTCACCGTAACGTATGACAGCGATCCAATGTCCGCGGAGGCCAAACGAACGAAAATGTTTGCGAAGTCCGCCCAAGACGGTAGCTGGGTCGCAGCGGCGCACATCGCTTTCCCTGGCTTAGGGCACATCCGATCGGCGGACGGGCACTTCGAGTGGATACCCGCCAACTACACCACAGTTCTGAAGCCGCCTCATGAATGAAGCGCTCGCCCTCCCGCAGCGAGACGATACAGCAGGAAGTCAGTTGAGCAGCATGCCTCCTACCGAAAAGCCCGAGTCCCAGGAGGCCGTCAGCGCCTCCCCATGGATAGCTTTTCGGCACAGGGCCTTCAGTGTCGTCTGGATCGCCACTGTCATCGCCAATACTGGAACGTGGATGTACAACGCGGCATCCGGCTGGCTCATGACGAGCCTCAGTCCCGATCCGCTCATCGTCTCGCTGGTTCAGGTCGCGAGCAGTCTCCCGATGTTCCTGTTTGCCCTCCCGGCCGGGGCGCTGGCCGATATCGTCGACAAGCGCCGCTTCCTGATCGGCTGCGAGATCGCCCTGACCGTGGTCGCGGCAGCAAGTGCGCTTCTGGTTTGGATGAAGCTCATGAGCCCGGCCATGCTTCTCTTCTTCACATTCGCGCTTGGGGTGGGCGCCGCGCTTACCGCCCCGGCCTGGCAATCCATCGTGCCTGAACTGGTGCCGAAGCCGGCCCTGCCAGCAGCAGTGGCGAGCAACGGGGTCGGGGTCAACGTCAGCCGCGCAATCGGTCCGGCCCTCGGCGGCGCGTTGATCGGCGTTCTGGGTATCGCTGCTCCATTCTGGATCAACGCCCTCAGCAATTTCGCCGTGATCGGGGCGTTGCTCTGGTGGAATCCGCAGTCATCACAGGCGAGCCGGCTTCCTCCGGAGAGGCTACTGGGCGCTATGCTCATCGGCTTGCGTCACGTCCGGTACAATAGAGAGCTCCGCGCGACGCTCGTCAGAGCTGTCGCGTTCTTCTTCTGCGCGAGCGCGTATTGGGCGCTGCTTCCTCTCGTCGCTCGCGACCAGATCGCGGGCGGTCCGGCGCTCTACGGCATCCTGCTCGGCGCAATCGGAGTTGGTGCAGTGATCGGAGCTTTCGCGCTGCCGGCGGCCAAAGCCGCCCTTGACGCTGACCGTCTGGTCGCTGCAGGCACATTCGGCACGACGGTCAGTCTCGTCCTGATAGGCCTCGCGCAGCGGCCCGCGATGGGACTGCTCGGGTACGTTCTCGCCGGCATGTCCTGGATCGCCGTCCTGTCTTCGCTGAACGTATCCGTTCAGGTCTCCCTGCCGGATTGGGTGCGCGGACGAGGACTGGCGATGTTCGTAACGGTGTTCTTCGGCGCGATGACCGCTGGCAGCGCCTTCTGGGGACAGCTTGCCTCCCCGGTGGGCTTGCCCGGTGCCCACTTTGCGGCCGCAGCCGCCGCGATCGCCGGGATCGCGCTCACCTGGGGATGGAAGCTCCAATCAGGCGCGGGGCAGGATCTCGCGCCTTCAATGCATTGGCCCGCACCAGTCTTCTCGAACGATCCCGACAGTGATCGCGGTCCCGTGTTGATCACGGTGGAATACCGGATCGATCCGGCCAAGCGAGAATCGTTTCTGCATGCGATCGCTGGCCTGGAGCAGCAACGACGGCGCGACGGGGCCTATTCGTGGGATCTCTTCGAAGACGCCGCCACGAGCGGTCGCTACCTCGAGACATTCAAGGTAGCCTCGTGGCTCGAGCACCTTAGGCAACACCAGCGCGTCACAAACGCTGACCGTGTCATCCAGGATGCGATCCGCAGCTTCGACGCATCAGGCGCTCCAACCACTACGCATTTCATCGCCACCGATCTTCGGGTGCGCGATTAAGTGGGCTCATCCCCTGCGGCGATCAGAGGCCGGAAGGATCGGATCTGGCCAATCCGGCAATCCAGAATCATGACGCTTGAAAAAGTGAAACAATCACTGGGCCTTATCTGATCCCGTCACGGATCATGTATCCGGCGCCGCGGATCGTGTGCAGCAGCGGGCGCTCGAAACCCTTGTCGATCTTGGAGCGGAGCCGCGAAATGTGCACGTCGATCACGTTGGTCTGGGGATCGAAATGATAATCCCAGACGTTCTCGAGCAGCATGGTGCGCGTCACCACCTGGCCGGCGTGCTTCATCAGATATTCGAGCAGGCGGAATTCGCGCGGCTGGAGCGTCAGCTCGTCCTTGCCGCGGGCGACGCGATGCGACAGCCGGTCGAGCTCGAGGTCGCCGACGCGGTAGAGCGTGTCCTCGGCGGGGCCGCCGCGGCGGCGCGACAGCACTTCGACACGGGCCAGGAGTTCGGCGAAAGAATAGGGCTTCGGCAGATAATCGTCGCCGCCGGCACGCAGGCCCTTGATGCGGTCGTCGACCTGCCCGAGCGCGGAGAGAATCAGCACCGGCGTCGTGTTGCCCTTGTCGCGCAGTGCGCCGATCAGCGACAGGCCGTCGCGCTTGGGCAGCATGCGATCGACCACCAGCACGTCGTAATCGCCGCTTTCGGCCATGGCGAGGCCTTCCTCGCCGTCAGCGGCGTGGTCGGCAATGTGTCCGACTTCGCGAAACGCCTTGGCGAGGTAGTCGGCGGATTCGCGGTCGTCTTCGATGATGAGGAGGCGCATCGTGCGTTCGGCGGCGGTCAAGGAGGTCACCCTTCTCTAAACATGGCGCGAGCGGCAACGGCATGCAAGCCGAGCGGGACAGTGTCGAAGCAGGAAAAAGGCGGGCGGTGAAGCTGGGGGGACCTCACCGCCCTAGGCCTTCCGACGGAGGGGGGCGTAATTCCACCGGAAGGTAGACAGGGGAAGCCAGCGTTGCGCTGCTTCCCCGAAGGGCACCGGCGGCGGGGGCGACTGATGCCGGCGATACCCTTCATCTCGTAGGCCTCCTGATGGCCTCAGCCCTTGGCGAGGGGCACCGCGACGAAGCGCGACTGGCCGCCGCTCTTCACGCGCATCAGGACGCTGTTCTTGTTGTCGGTCCGCGCTGCGTTGATGGCATCACGGACTTCGCCCGCGGTGGCCACGCTCTTGCCGCCGACCTCGAGGATCACGTCGCCTTCCTTGAAGCCGCGTTCGGCCGCGGCGCTCTTCGGATCGACCTCGGTGATCACGACGCCCTCCTTGCCGGCGCCGGCCACCGAATTGGCGGGGGCCACGGTCATGCCGAGCTTGGGCACGTCGGTGCCACGATTGGCACCCTTGCCGCTATCCTTGTCGGCCTTGGCCTCGACCGTATTCGGCAGCTGGCCGAGGGTGAGGTTCACGACCTTGTCCTGGCCCTTGTGGAGCACGTTAAGCTTCACGGTCGCGCCGGGCGCCATGCCGCCGATGGTGCGGGCGAGCTCACGGGCGTCCTTGACGGATTCACCGTTGACCGCCGTGATCACGTCGCCGGACTCGATACCGGCCTTGGCCGCCGGACCGTTGGCCTGCGGTTCCGCCACCAGCGCGCCTTCGGCCTTCTTCATGCCGAGGCTGTCGGCGATGTCGGAGGTCACGGGCTGGATCTGCACGCCAATCCAGCCGCGGCTGACCGAGCCCTTGTCCTTCAGCTGCGCGACCACGCTCTTGACGGTGTTGGCCGGGATCGAGAACGCGATGCCGACGCTGCCGCCGGACGGCGAGTAGATCGCGGTGTTGACGCCCATCACCTCGCCGTTGGTATCGAAGGCGGGACCGCCGGAATTGCCCTTGTTCACGGGCGCGTCGATCTGGATGAAGTCGTCATAGGGTCCGTTGCCGATATCGCGGCCGCTGGCCGAAACGATGCCCGCGGTCACGGTGCCGCCGAGGCCGAAGGGATTGCCGACCGCAAGCACCCAGTCGCCGATCCGCGGCTTGCTGTCGGCGAGCTTGGCGAACGGGAAGTTCGAGCCGCCCTCGACCTTGATCAAGGCGAGGTCGGTGCGCTGGTCGGTGCCGATCACCTTGGCGGTGTAGGTCTTGCCGTCATCGGTGGTGACCTCGACCTTGTCGGCGCCGTCGACCACGTGGTTGTTGGTTACGGCATAGCCGTCGGCCGAGATGAAGAAGCCGGAGCCCTGGCCCTGCACGACGCGGCCACGACCTCCCTTCATGCCCGGGAAACCGTCGGGACCGCCGAAGCGGCGGAAGAAGCGCTCCATCGGCGAGCCCGGCTGGAACGGCGAGGTGGAATCATCGCCGTCATCGTTGCTCGCGATCTTCTCCTTGATGTTGACCTTCACCGAGATCACCGACGGCTTCACCCGCTCGACGATATCGGCAAAACCGACGGGACGCTCAACCTGTCGAACCTCGTTGTTGACCTGCGCATGCGCCGGGCTCGAGAACAGGTCCGCCGGCGAGGTCGAAGGGCTGAAGCCGTAGACAGCCGCGCCGAGGCCGGCGACGACCGAGGCCATCAGCGCAAGCTTGCGCGCAGAGAACACCGACCGGCGCGGCTGCCGGTACGACGGAAGGTTCGAAAGGTCGGGACGCTCGGTCATGCAGAAATCTCCAGGGCCTTGAATTCCTTTGGTGCGGGATGCCAGCACCTTACGGACCTGAACATGGGGGCTCGCGCCTTACCGTGCGCTGGCGGCGGGGTTAAACTTTCGTAATGAAGGGGTGCGTGGATGCGGCAGTTCAGCGCACGTCGAAAATCGTGGTTCTACAGGAACTTAACCGAATTCCTGGAACTGCGCCCGAGCGCGATATTTGGCTCTCAACTCGCCCTGACGCTGACGATGAACTCGTCGACTTCGCGCTTCAGGGTCTCGGCCTGCTGCGACAGGTCAACCGCCGAATCCCGCGCCTCGGCGGCCATCCGGCCGGTCTCCGCGGAGGTCGAGGTGATCTGGACGATATGGTTGGAGACGTCGAGGGTGCCGCGCGCGGCGTCCTGGGCACTGCGCGTGATCTCCTGCGTGGCGTTGCGCTGCTGGGCAGTGTCGACCTCGATGCCGGACATGATGGACGAAATCTCCGACAGCGTCTTGGAGATGCCGTCGATCGCGCCGCGGGTCTCCGCGGTGATGCCCTGAATGCTGGCGACATGGGAGGTGATCTCCTCCGTCGCCTTGCTGGTCTGATGCGCCAGATTCTTCACTTCGGACGCGACCACGGCAAACCCCTTGCCGGCCTCCCCTGCCCGCGCCGCCTCGATGGTGGCATTGAGCGCCAGGAGATTGGTCTGCGATGCGATCGCTTGCACGAGCTGGACGACCTCGCCGATCTTGTCGGCGGCATCCGACAGCGTGTGGATGGTGTCGCGGCTCTTCTCCGCCTGCGACGCCGCGCCCTCGGCGCGCTGGGTCGCGTCCGTGACGCGGCGGCTGATCGTGCCGATCGAATTCGTCATCTCCTCGGCAGAGCCCGCGACAGTCTGCACGCTGGTGCTGGCCTGGTTCGCGGCGCTCGCGACCGCATTGGCCTTGGTGCTGGTGTCGTTGGCCGTCCGCGACAGCGTCTCGGCATTGGTCTTCAGATGCACGGCCGATGACGCCACACTGTCGACGACGCTGGCGACGAGATCGTTGAAACGCCTGATCCGGTCGTCCAGGAATTTCGACCGCTCGGCCTGATGCCGTGCTTCGTGCAGCTGCTGCTCGGAGAGGCGGCGTCGCTCGAGGCCGTTGGTCTTGAACACCTCCAGCGCGCCGGCGAGCAGGCCGATCTCGTTGGTGAGTCCGAGCCCGGGAACGGCGGTCTCGAATTTCTGGTCGGCCACCTCGCGCATGGCATGCACGATCGCCGCCAAGGGGGTGAGGATGCCGTTGCGCACGGCGAACCAGGTGGTGAGGCAGATCGCGGCGGCGAGGACAGCGATCACGCCGCAGGCGACCAGGAACCAGGAGAACGCGGTCTGCGCCTGCTGGTAGATCTGCATGGCATGGTCGCGCACGGGACCGCTCAGCGAGGCGAAGTCCGAGGACAGGCTGGTGATCTCGTTGTTGAGATAGAGCACCGCGATGAAGCCGGTGCCGCCGCCGATGCCCAGCAGGAACAATAACGCAGCGACGACGGCACCGACCAGGAAGCGGATCGTCAGATTGCTGTTCGCGAACATCGGGAGGACTCGGAGGCTGGAATCGATCTCGCCACAAGCTTCCAGACAAAGGTCAAAATAGCATGAAGCGCGCGGCAGCGGCCGCAGCCTTTGCTCCATTTTGTGGTTGGACGTCAGGAAGATTTGGCATCGTCCGACATCAACGCGGCGAGCCGCGCCTCCTCCTCGGGCGTGAGCGGCGGCGCCGGTACGTCTGCACCGCTTCGCGCGCGGCGCCGGATCTGCAGCCACAGCGCCAGGGCCCCGCCGATCAGCAGCACCGGCCCGAGCAGCCACAGCAGGAGATTCTGCCGTTCGAAGCGCGGTTTCAGCAGCACGAACTCGCCGTAGCGCGCCACCAGGAAGTCGAGCACCTGGGAATTGCTGTCTCCGGCGGCGATGCGCTCGCGCACCAGGAGCCGCAGGTCGCGTGCGAGCGGGGCGTCGGAATCGTCGATCGACTGGTTCTGGCAGACCATGCAGCGCAGCTCGCGCGACAGCTCCCGCGCGCGCGATTCCTTGGCGGGATCCGACATGATCTCGTCGGGCTGGACGGCGTGGGCCGCAGGCGGGGCCAGCAGCATCAATGCGATGAACGCGGCCATCATGCGGCGCATAGGATCATTCCGCGGGCTGGAGGCGCTGCTTGGCTCGCGCCGGCTTCGGCGCGCCGACTCGCAGACGACGGTCGGAGAGCGAGAGCACGCCGCCGAACGCCATCAGTACCGGCCCCCACCAGATCAGCAACACCATCGGCTTGTAATAGATGCGCACGGCGATCGCGCCTTCGGCGGTGGCATCACCGAGCGAGACGTAGAGCTGGCTCGCGCCGCGCGTCAGCAGCGCGGCCTCGGTCGTCGACGAGCCGCGCGTGGTGAAGCTGCGCTTCGACGGCGTCATGACCGTGAGCGCCTCGCCATCGCGGCTGATCTTGAACTCGGAGATCATCTCGCGGTAGTTCGGGCCCTGGCGTTGAAACAGCCCGTCGAGCTTCAGGTCGTAACCGGCGACATGAGCAACGTCGTTCGGCTTCATCGTCGCAATGTATTCGCTGTTCCAGGTGGTCTCGCAGACGATCCCGATCAGCGCGACGCCGAGGCCGGCATGCGCAAACGCCGTGCCCCAGGCCGATCGCGGCAGGCCGCGCGCCCGGTGCAGCACCGTCGCGAACGGCAGGCGGACCAGGCCCGTCCGCTCGACGATGTCGGTCACGGCGCCGGCGATGACGAAGACGCCGAGCCCGATCGCGAGCGGCGCCAGCGTGCTGCCGCCAGTTGCCCAGCCCCAGGCGATGGCGACGGCGACGAGGCCGGCAACGCCCGCCGCGAGCAGGCGCTGCATGACGCCGAGCAGATCGCCGCGCTTCCACGCCAGCATCGGCCCGAACGGCACCGCGAGCAGCAACAGGGCAAACAGCGGGGCGAAGGTGAGATTGTAGAAGGGGGCGCCGACCGACATCTTGAAGTCGGCGAGCATCTCCATCGCCAGCGGATAGAGCGTGCCGAACAGCACGACCGCGCAGGCGACCGTGAGCAAGAGATTGTTCAGCACCAGCGCGCCCTCGCGCGAGATCGGCGCGAACAGGCCGCCCTGCTTCAACGAGGTGGCGCGGCCCGCGAACAGCGCAAGGCTGCCGCCGATGAACAGGCAGAGGATCAGCAGAATGAACACGCCGCGGGTGGGATCGGTGGCGAAGGCATGCACGGAGGTGATGACGCCCGAGCGCACCAGGAAGGTGCCGAGCAGCGACAGCGAGAAGGTCAGGATCGACAACAGGATGGTCCAGACCTTCAGCGCATTGCGCTTCTCCATCACTAGCGCGGAATGCAGCAGCGCGGTGCCGGCGAGCCACGGCATCAGCGAAGCGTTCTCGACCGGATCCCAGAACCACCAGCCGCCCCAGCCGAGCTCGTAATAGGCCCAGTACGAGCCCATGGCGATGCCGAGCGTCAGGAAGATCCAGGCGACCAGCGTCCAGGGCCGCACCCAGCGCGCCCAGGCGGCGTCGATCCGTCCCTCCATCAGCGCCGCAATGGCGAAGGAAAACGAGATCGAGAAGCCGACATAGCCGAGATAGAGCATCGGCGGATGCACGGCGAGACCGATGTCCTGCAGCACCGGATTGAGATCGCGTCCCTCGATCGGCGGATTGGCGATGCGCAGGAACGGATTCGACGTCACCAGGATGAAGAGATAGAAGGCGCTGGCGATCCAGGCCTGCACGGCCAGCACATGCGCGCGCAGTGACAGCGGCAGATTGTTTCCAAAAGCAGCGACCAATCCGCCGAACAGCGCGAGGATCGACACCCACAGCAGCATCGAGCCTTCATGGTTTCCCCACACGCCCGTGATCTTGTAGAGCAGCGGCTTCGTCGAGTGCGAGTTCTCGTACACGTTGGCGACGGAGAAATCCGAATTCACGTGCAGCATCACGAGCGCTGCGAACGACACACCGACGAACAGGAGCTGCGCCAGCGCCGTGGAGCGTGCCACATTCATCAGGGCTGCATCGCGCAGGCGCGCGCCGACCAGGGGCACGATGGACTGTATCAACGCGAGCCCAAGCGCCAGCACCAGTGCGTAATGTCCGGATTCTGCGATCACCGCATCGCTCCTTGCGGATTGCCCTGTGCGGTCGTGGCTGCAGGCTTGGTGCCCTCGGACGCCTTGCCGCCGTAATCGTCCTTCCAGTGCCCCTGCTTCTTCAGGGCATCGGCGACCTCCTTGGGCATGTAGGTCTCGTCGTGCTTGGCGAGGACGGTATCGGCCTTGAACACGCCATTCGAGTCGAGCGCACCTTCGGCGACCACGCCCTGCCCTTCGCGGAACAGGTCGGGCAGGATACCCTTGTAGGCAACCGGCAGCTTGGCACTGCCGTCGGCGACCTCGAAGGTCACCGCGAGATTATCGCCGCGCTGCAGCGAGCCGGGCTGCACCAGGCCGCCGAGGCGAAACCGCTTGCCGGGCTCGACGTGCTTCTCGGCGACCATGGTTGGCGTCGAGAAGAACACGATGGAGTCGCGCAATGCGTTGAGCACCAGCGCGGCCGCGAGCGCGAGCACGGCGAGCGAGCCGCCGATGATGGTCATACGTCGCTGCTTGCGCGTCATGGCGTATCCGTTCTCCGCATCTCTCGTCCCGAAATCGTCATCCGCCGAGCCCGAGAGTCCTCAGGCCGTCGTTGAGCTGACGCAGCCGCTCGGCGTCGCTGGCGACCGCCTGCCGGGCATCGGCCGATGCCCCCATGGCCTTGTCTCGCTCGCCCATCACGAGATAGGCGCGCACCAGGCGCAGCCAGCCCTCGACGTCCTCGCCGTTCTGCTTCAGCCGCGTGGCCAGACGATCGACCATGCCGCGCACCATGGCGTTGCGATCACCTTCGGCCATATCCTTGGAGGCAGCAAGCGTCTCATCGGACAGCGCCGGCATCGCGCCGCCCCCACCGACTCGCGCGAGCGAGGACTGCACCAGGGCACGCCACGGCGCATCCGCGGGTGCCTTTGCAAGCAGCGCGCGCCAGATATTGGCCGCATCGTCCTTGCGGCCGTCCTGCTCGGCGGCAAGACCCAGGAAGTAATTCGCCTTGGGATCGTCGGCGTTCAAGGCATGTGCTCGCTCGAATTCGGCCTTGGCCTCCGCAGTCACCACGCCGCCGGCAGCGGCCGAGATCGCTTCGCCGAGATCGGACCGGCGCTCCGCGCTCTCACCATTGTAGGCGAGCGAGTTGCGATAGGCGCGCACCGCATCGTCGAAGCGGCCGAGCCGTTCCAGAACCGGCGCGAGCACATTCCAGCCACGCCCGTCGGTCGGATTCTTTTCCAGATGTTGCTCGACCTGAACGACGAGGCTCTCGAGCGATTGTGCCATGCCCGACCCGCGCTCCCGCTGCGCCAGGGGAAAGTCCTGAAGCTTGGGTGAGCCGAGCGGCATGTAGACGGCGACCGCAACGAGCGGCAGGCCGGCGAGCGCCAGCACGGCCGCCGCACGGCGCCATTTGAGGTTCGACTTCGGCACCATTGCGGGCTCGCTGGCTGCCGCCGCGAGCAGCCTGCGGCTGATCTCAACGCGCGCAGCCTCGGCCTCCGGCGCCGGAATCAGTCCTGCGGCGAGGTCACGCTCGACCTCGGCCAACTGGTCCTTGTAGACCGCGACCTCGCTGCCCTGATCTTGCGCGCCGCTACTGCGGCCAAGCGGCCAGAGCACGGCGAAAATCGCCGCGACCGTCATCAGCGCGAACACGAACCATAGAGTCATCTGACAAGCTTCCGGCAGCGCACGAACCGCGCCTATAGGTGCCTTTACACCACGGCCGGACAATGCGGCAATTGACAATTGTCAAAGCGCTGCACGGCATACAGTCCCGAAGAGTTGAAAATCCAACGGCTTAGCCGATCTCGAAGTCCGCGCTTCGCGCCGCGTCCTCGCCGTGCCCGTTGAAGGCCCTCAGGAAGTATGTTCCCGGCTTGATTGCATCCGGCAATCTGATGCGCAACGCTCCGACCGGAACCCGAGATGCGACCCTCGTGGTGGTCTCCGGCAGTTGCCGATCGCTTGCCTTCTCGACCAGCACCACCTTGGCGCCAACCATCAGCCTTTGATATTTGGCAACGATGACGCGGTTCTCGATCTCGATCGAGCTGATAACGGGTTTCATGCGCCCACAGATAGAAATTCCCCGGACTTGCTCGGGGACCGTACGGCGCGCCATCGATATGGTCAACCAGAAATTGCGACAATGAAATTTGCGCTCAATCAGCCCGCGCGCGACGATTTGCGTTCGCCAGTGAGTGCGTTCTCCGCGGCCCGGCTCATCAGCGAGGCGTATTCGTCCCCGAACAGCACCTGGCAGAAGCGGATCGCGGCCTGCACCTGCTGCTGCCGATAGGTGCGGACCTTGTGATCGGCGGCACGCAGCGACTGCACCAGCTGCTCGGTCGAGCGTTCCACGTATTGCTGGAGGTCGGAATAGGTGCGCAGCGTCACCTCGTTGATCGCGAGCTCGCTCGCATAGTTGCGGCAGGTCGCGACGAAGTCGATCAGCGCCACCGCTTCGTCCACCTCTGTGCTGTCGACCCGCGCGCCCGGCGGAATGTCCTTCTCGGGGCGCTGGCGCAGGATGCGGCGAACGCGGCCGGGAACGCTGTCGATCTCGGACTGCAGCGCATTGGAGATGTCGGCGCGGATCGACGTCAACTGCTTGCCCCAGGCGGAATCATTGCGCAGGTCGAGCTCGGTGCGCAGGCCGCGCACGCCGTCGTGCAGCGTCTTGAGATTGTCGGCGACGTTGTCGAAATGGCCGCGCTTGATGTCCATGCGAAGGATCGCGGCCACGCAGGACAAATCATGCAGCGCGATCGTGACGGCAACGCCATAAGGGGTTGCCGCGACTCGTATCTCGTCGTCGGACGCGGCAATCTTGATGGCGAGGCGGATGATCTGCCAGGGGGCGGTCATCCGCTGCACGACCATCGAGAGCGCGAAGGGCAGCATCTGCGGCGTCTGAAGCGCGGGAATGTTGAGCGCCGACGTCACAGAGGCGATCTGGGGATCGCCGAAGGTGCGCAGGAAGCGCGGCAGCCGTTCGTTCACGGTGGCGATGGCCTCGCGGACCTGGAGTATCGCACCAATCGAATAGAGATCCTCGATCACGTTCGGCGGGCCGACACGGGCCAAAGCGCGCGACTTGTCGCCTCCGCCCGGTCCCGTCAGCTCGAAGATGGCGTCCGCGGCCACCGCCTGGAGCCTCAAGGCCAGGGCATCGACCTGCCCAGCATTGTCGGCCGGCATGCGCGACAGCAGCGCCTCGAATTCATTCACCTTGTCCGGTGCGCCGTCACGGCCGAGCCACTGCCAGATCGGCTGGAGCGAAGAGCGGCGAATCTGGCCAACCCGGATCGGCGTGCCCGCCTCGACCAGGAACGGTTCCAGCACCTGGAACAGCAACCGCGACAGATCGTCCGTGCGCGGCGGCGCGGCTTCATCGGCTTCGGTCTTGCGGACGATGTTGCGCAGCTGCTCGAGCACCAGGGTCGCGACGGCCGTATCCTGGCCGCGCTCCAGCGCGCGCTCGAACTCTCGCATCAGCAGGGCCTGCGCCTGCGGCGGGAGCTGCGCGAGATATTCCCTCAGCCGCTCGATCGATGTCTGGCTCATGCGCCCGGGTAATGCACGGTAAAATGGCGGACATGGGATGCGTCCGGGCGCGATCATAGGACGCCCCACTTAAGAAGCCGTTTAGGAAGTGGGTCCGAATGCCCGCGGTTTCCACCAGACGGAGATCAACAAGGACGAAAAACAACGTTAAAACAAGGAACTAGAGTCCCGGAAGGACCAATTCGGTACGCAGGCCACCGGTCGGCGCAGCGCCGAGCGAAAGGCTACCGCCATAGAGCGCGGCGAGATCGACCACGATGGAGAGGCCCAGTCCCGATCCAGGCTTGGACTCATCGAGCCGCTGGCCGCGCCTGGAGACCTGCGCGCGTTCCGCTTCCGACAGGCCACGGCCGTCGTCATCGACAATGATCCGCAGGCGCGGACCCGCACCCGCCTGGTGCGGCGCCTCGACCAGCACCTCGATCAAGACGCGCGAGGCCGCCCATTTGCAGGCATTGTCGACGAGATTGCCGACCATCTCTTCCAGATCCTGCCGCTCGCCGCGAAATTTTGCCGACGGATCGGCCCTGGCCTCGACGACAATGCCACGATCGCGATGGATCTTTTCCATGGTCCGCCGCAGCGCCTCGATGGCAGGCGCCACCTCTGTCACGGTCGCAACCACCGAGACCCGCGCCGCGATGCGCGCACGCTCGAGATGATGGGCGACCTGGTCGCGCATCAAGTCCGCCTGCTCCATCACCTTGGTCGCGAATGGATCGGCCAGGTGGGCGCCGGCCTCGTTGACGATGACCGAGAGCGGCGTCTTGATCGCGTGGGCAAGATTGCCGACATGGGTGCGCGCGCGCTCGACGATCTCGCGATTGGCATCGATCAGCGCGTTGGTCTCGCGCGCCAGCGGCGCGATCTCGACCGGGAATTCACCCTCGAGCCGTTCCGCCCGCCCGGAGCGGATGTCGGCGATCGACTCCGAGATGCGCTTGAGCGGTGCGAGACCGAAGCGGACCTGGAACACGGTCGTCAGCAGCAGCACGATGCCGAGCGCGGTGAAGGTACCGCCGAGATAGTAGTCGAAGCTTCGCGTCTCGTCGAAGATCTCGGTGTCGTCCCCGGCGACGCTGACGAGATATTTGCCATCGGCGCCGAGATCGACCGGCCGTTCCACCATGCGCAGGTTCTGCCCTTCCGGCCCGTCGACATAGGCGAGCCTGATGCCGGCGGCGGTGAGCTCGGCGCCCTGCTCCTCCAGCTTCGGCAGCTTCTTGTCCCAGAGCGAGCGCGAGGACCGAACCTCCGGCTTTTCGGTGTCGGTCCGCGTGATCTGCCAGTACCAGCCGGACAACGGCAGTTCGAACAAGGGCTCGCCCAGCGACTGGAACTGGCGGTCCGGCGGCTCGTCAGGGGTCGCGACCTCGGCGATGAGGGTGCGCAGATAAAGATTGAGCCGGCGGTCGAAGGCGCGCTCGGTGGCGTTCTTGTAGACCGACGACAGCACCACGCCGGTGATGGCCAGAATCACCACGAGCCAGGCGGTCGCCGACAAGAACAGTCGGTTCGCAAGTGAGCTAGCGGCCATCGGAACAGTCCGGGCAGGGGCTGGAAGTCAGGTCGTCGGAGATCATGGGCCCGACCAAGGCCCGTGTCAGGGCGGCCGTCAAGCCCGGACCGCTCGGCCTCAAGCCCCCGGCGCTGGCGGCGGGGTCAGGAGATAGCCGAGGCCGCGGACGGTCTGGATGATGTCGACGTCGAGCTTTTTGCGAATGCGGCCGACAAAGACCTCGATGGTGTTGGAGTCGCGGTCAAAATCCTGGTCGTAAAGATGCTCGACCAGCTCGGTGCGCGAGACCACGCGCCCCGAATGATGCATCAGATAGGCCAGAAGCCGATATTCGTGCGAGGTCATCTTGACCGGATTGCCTGACACGCTGACCCGGCCGGTCCTGGTGTCGAGCGTGACGGGACCGCAGCTGAGTTCGCTCTGGGCGTGGCCGGTCGAGCGGCGCAGCAGGGCGCGGATCCGCGCCAGCACCTCCTCAAGGTGGAACGGCTTGGCGACATAGTCGTCGGCGCCGGCATCGAAGCCCTGCACCTTGTCGCTCCAGCGGTCGCGCGCGGTGAGGATCAGGACCGGCATGGTGCGGCCGTTGCGGCGCCAAGCCTCCAGCACCGAGATGCCGTCCTTCTTCGGCAGGCCGATGTCGAGCACCACGGCGTCATAGGGCTCGTTGTCGCCGAGATAATGCCCCTCCTCCCCGTCGAAGGCCCGATCGACGACATAACCGGCGTCGGTCAGCGCCTTGGTGAGCTGGCGATTGAGATCGGGGTCGTCCTCAACAACGAGCAGGCGCACGCTTCTCTCCAAAGGCTGCAAGAACAGGCTGCATGAACACTGCCAGAGATGAGCAATTCCGGCGTGAACTGAATATGAACGCAGGGAACCGGCCTACGTTACTTTTTGGTCATATAGAACCTGTCGCAAGCCAATGCGACTGCGCCCGCCATGCCTCGGGACGAGCCGGGGGCATGGCGGGCGCAGTGTGCCGCGTCGCGCGGCGAGCCGGGGCAGCCGGCGTCCGGATCCGGCGGTCAGGTCCGGAAGAAGACGAACCAGACGACGGCGAGGATCAGGATCGCAAGCCCGGTCGAGATGGCGAGCAGCGCTGCCACCGAAGGCCCGGGCTCGCCCTGGCGCGCCTCGGTCGGAGTTTCCACGATGCGGTTCTGCTCTCGCGTGGTTGCCATGGTGACCTCAATCTGTGGCTGTCGCTTGCAATGACCGCGACTTCCTCGCGGTTATGAAGTGTCCGGGGCAACGCGTGATGTCGGGTGATGTTCCGGACCGTGGGCCCCGTCCGGCAATACGGCGCAGGCCGCGATTAACGCCGTTGCAAGATTCCGCGCCGGCGGTTGCTATGATTCGCACCTGTGCGATGTTATCCTTGGCGTTCGTCCTCTGTTGCGTCTGGAGTAGCCCATGGCCCCCCGCGCCAATTGGAAGGGTTTTCTGCGTCTGTCGCTCGTGACCTGCCCGGTCGCGCTCTATCCGGCCACCTCGGATACCGAAAAAGTCTCGTTCAACCAGATCAACCGCAAGACCGGCCACCGGATCAAATACCTCAAGGTCGACGCCGAGACCGGCGACGAGGTGACCTCCGAGGACATCGTCAAGGGCTACAAGGTCGACACCGACACCTATATCGAGGTCACCAAGGACGAGTTGGACGAGATCGCGCTCGACTCCACCCACACGATCGAGATCGACGAGTTCGTGCCCAAGACCGACATCGACAACCGCTATCTGATCCGCCCCTACTACCTCGTGCCGGACGGCAAGGTCGGCCACGATGCCTATGCGGTGATCCGCGAGACCATCCGCAGCATGGACAAGGTCGCGATCGGCCGCGTGGTGCTGACCAACCGCGAGCATATCATCGCGCTGGAGCCGCTCGACAGCGGGCTGATGGGCACGCTGCTGCGCTACCCCTACGAGGTCCGCAGCGAAAAGGAATATTTCGACGACATCCAGGACGTGAAGCTCACCAAGGACATGCTCGACCTCGCAAAACACATCGTCGAGAAGAAGTCCGGGGCGTTCGAACCAGAGCTGTTCGAGGATCACTACGAGACCGCCCTGATCGATCTCATCAACAAGAAGCGCAGCGGCATGCCGATCACCGCGAAGGCCGCACCGAAGACCGGCGGCAATGTCATCAATCTGATGGACGCGCTGAAGAAGAGCATCGCGAACGAGAAGGACGCTGCTCCCGCGGCGAAGGTCGCCAAGGAGACGGTCAAGGGCAAGAGGCCGAAGAAGCGCGTCGAGGGCCAGCGCGAGATGCTGTTGCCGATATCAGGCAAGGGCGGCAAGGAAGCTGCGGCGAAGGCTGCGACCACGCCGAAGAAGGCGGCCGACAAGCCGGTGCGGACACCGGCGCGGGCGAAGAAGGCCGGCTAGCAGCATCACGCCCCGCGATCGCGCCGTGATGTCTCTCCCCGCCGATCGGCCGGCCTAACATGCCCTGGTCGACGGCGTTCGACGATCCCGTTCGCGTGGGCAACAAGCGCAAGCTGCTCACGCTTCAGGATGCGGCGGACTACATCATGCACCTGCCCGATGACGTCCAGCACGAGGCGCACTGGCAGACTGCCATCGAGACCTTGATCAATGCGGCCGAGACGGGCGGCGGCTGGGTGATGTTCGCCCGCATTGCCATGCTGCGGGCACTGAATGCGGACGGCCGGAGCGGATGAAGCGCGACGGAGATGTCCTTGCCGGTCCGTTGACGAACAGGCTCAACAATCGGTTAAGCGGCCGCACGATCACGCCTTGACGGGCACTGGGCCGGGGCTGCCCCTGGGCTGCCGATTTGAAACCATTTGGACGGATCGACGGAACCTTAATTTAATGAATGCCGTCGTATGAGCGGGGTCGCGATCGCGCGAGCCCAATTCTTCCGGCGCGCACAAAGACATATTCGATCGATTTACGAGTCCGATTAGGACGCGACCATGCATTGGATCGGATGAACAGGAGCTGGCAATGCGTCTGCTGAGGTCTTTCCTTGCCGATGAGAATGGCGCAACCGCCATCGAGTATTGCCTGATCGCCGCCGGAATCGCTCTGGCAATCGTGACCGTCGTGAACAACACGGGCGGCGCGCTGCTCAACAACAAGTTCAACTCGATCAGCTCGGCGATGAAGTAACGGCTGGCCCTGGCCCGCGTAACGGCGCGCCACGCTCCTCGCCCATGTCCGCCGGGCCCGCGGGCCATGATCTGGGTCAACAGCATCAGGACCGGGACGCTTAAGCATGGAGGCCCAACTCCCTGCTGCCGGCCTGTCCATGCATCCAGACCTTCCGCACTCCCAACTCAAGATTCGCCGCGTCCGCCTCGATACCGGCCGTGAGAACGTCGTCGTCGTCTCCCGGCACTCGAAGGCGCTGCGCGCGGAGATCTTCCGCGGCTTCAGCCGCGTCGAGCTTCGTCGGGGCGACAAGGTTCTGCTGGCGACGCTGCTGATCACGGATGACGATACGCTGGCGGCTTCGGACGAGATCGGCCTCTCCGAACCTGCATTCCGGCGCTTTGCGGAAGCCGTCGGCACGCCGGTCACGGTCAGGCCGGCCACGCCTCCCGAGAGCCTGGAAGCCGTGCGCGCGAAGATCCGCGGACGGACCTTGAGCCAGGCCGAGATCGGCGCGATCATCAGCGACCTCGCGCATTACCGCTACTCCGACATGGAGATCGCCGCCTTCCTGATCGGTTCGGCGAGCTTCATCACCAGCGACGAGCTTCTCGCCCTCACCGGGGCGATGGCCCAGGCCGGCACGCAATTGGTCTGGCCGAACCTGATCGTCGTCGACAAGCATTGCATCGGCGGCATCCCCGGCAATCGCACGTCGATGGTCGTGGTGCCGATCGTCGCCGCCCATGGCCTGCCGATCCCGAAGACCTCCTCGCGCGCCATCACCTCGCCCGCCGGCACCGCCGACACGATGGAGGTGCTGGCGCGGGTGAACGTCGGCGTCGAGGAGATGAAGGCGATCGTCTCGGCCTGCAACGGCTGCCTGATCTGGGGCGGGCACGTGAACCTGTCGCCGGCCGACGACGTCCTGATCTCGGTCGAGCGCCCCCTGAGCCTCGATACCCGCGAGCAGATGGTCGCCTCCATCATGTCCAAGAAGATCGCGGCAGGCTCCACCCATCTGCTGATCGACATTCCGGTCGGGCCGACCGCGAAGGTCAGCGGCGGCGTCGAAGCCATGCGGCTGCGAAAGCTGTTCGAGTTCGTCGGCGACCGCTTCGGCCGCTCGGTCGAGGTGATCACGACCGACGGAAGCCAGCCGATCGGCAACGGGATCGGCCCCGTGCTCGAAGCCAACGACGTCATGGCGGTGCTCGGCAACGAGCCCGACGCGCCGCGCGATCTGCGCGAGAAATCGCTCCGGCTCGCCGCCCATCTCCTGGAATACGACCCGAAGCTGCGCGGCGGCGCCGGCTATGCCCGGGCGCGCGAACTGCTCGACAGCGGCGCGGCGCTGAAGCAGATGCAGAAGATCATCGACGCACAGGGTCCGTCGACATGCAGCAACGAGCTGGGACCGCTCAGCTTCGACGTCAAGGCGATGCATGACGGCATCGTGTCCGCCATCGACTGCCTGCGCCTGAACCGCCTCGCCCGCACCGCCGGGGCGCCGCTCGACAAGGGCGCCGGCATCCGCCTGTTCAAGAAGATCGGCGATCGCGTCGAGCAGGGCGAGCCACTCTATCGCGTCTACACTTTCGACCACCCCGAGCATGATCTGGTCGCCGATGCCGCCGCCGAAGAGACCGGTTACCTCGTCAACGGTCACGAAGCCCTGCAGGTGCACAACGACGCCGTGAGCACGATCGCGCTCCAGACATTGCCGTGCGGCGCCGACGCGGCGAAGCGGCTCGCGGCGCGGCTTGGGCTTGCCTGCGGAGAGATCGCCGTGCACCGCTTTCCGGACGGAGAACTGCGCGTTGCAGTCGCGCCGGCGAGTGACACCACGATTCTCTATGCCCCGCTCGATCAGCCCAACGACAAGCTGATCACCCTGCTCTTCGCTGCGGAGGCCCTGCGACGTGGCGGCGCAAAGCGGCTCGTCCTGGTCGCGCCCTATCTCTGCTACATGCGGCAGGACGCTGCATTTCATGCGGGCGAGGCCATCAGCCAGCGCGCCATGGGCAATCTGCTTGCAACGACCGTGGACCGCGTCGTCACCGTCGATGCGCATTTGCATCGCACTCCCGACATCCGGTCCGTGTTTCCGGGTATCGAAGCGGAGAACCTGTCCGCCATGCCGGCCGTCGCAAAGGCGCTGGCGGCCGGCAACATCGACCCTACGACCGTCGTGATCGGGCCCGACATGGAGTCCGAGCCCTGGGTGAGCGATGTCGCGAGCCGCTTGCGGTTGCAGCACACCGTGGCACGCAAGACGCGGCACGGCGATCGTTCCGTGACCGTCAGCTTTGCCGATCCTGCCCTGCTCTCGGGACGACCGGCGCTCATGGTGGACGACATCGTCTCCTCCGGGACGACGCTGACGGCCGCAGCGAAGGCGCTGAGAGCAATGGGGGCGACGGTCGTCGATGCGGTCGTGACGCACGCGCTGTTTCCACCCGCGATGATCGCCGCGTTCACCGAGGCCGGCATACGGTCGATCCGTTCGACCGACAGCGTGCCGCATCCGACCAATGCGATTTCGCTCGACGAGATTCTCGCGGCCGCCTTGCGGTCCGAACTGGCCACGACACATCTTCCGGAGACGACGACATGAGCATCACCGTTCGATTTTGCGGCGCCGCCCGCACCGTGACCGGGTCGAGCTATCTGTTCCAGACCGCGACGGGCCGCTTCCTGGTCGATTGCGGGCTGTTCCAGGGCCAGAAGACGCTGAAGGAGCTCAACTACGGCGCCTTTCCGTTTCGCCCCGCCGATATCGATGCCGTGCTGCTCACACATGCTCACATCGATCACAGCGGATTGCTACCTAAACTCGTGCGCGCGGGATTCGAAGGGCCGATCCTGGCGACGCGCGGCACGATCGACCTCTGCTCCTACATGCTGCCCGACGCCGGCAGCATCCAGGAATCGGAAGTCACCCAGCTCAACCGGCGCAACGCCTCGCGCGGGCGCAAGGAGGTGCAGCCGATCTATACGCAGGCCGATGCGATTGCATCGCTCCAATCGTTTCGCCCGGTCGACTATGAACGCTGGACCGACGTGATCCCGGGCGTCCGCGCGCGCTACTGGAACGCCGGCCATCTGCTCGGCTCCGCCTCGATCGAGCTCGAAATCGCCGAGCAAGGCTCGGCGCGTCCGCTGCGCGTGCTGCTCTCGGGCGACGTCGGGCCGGAGGCCAAGCTGCTCCAGCCCGATCCCGAAGCGCCAACCGATTTCGATTACGTCATCTCGGAATCGACCTATGGCGACCGGGTACGCGAGGCCACGACACCCGCACTCCGCCGCAAGCACCTCGCCGCCGAAGTACGCGACGCCGCGGCGGCCGGCGGCGCGCTGCTGATTCCCGCCTTTGCGGTCGAGCGCACCCAGGAGCTGATCGTCGATCTCGTCGATCTGATGGAGCAAGGCGGGATTCCGACCGCACCGATCTTCCTCGACTCGCCGCTCGCGATCCGCGCGACCGAAGTGTTCCGCCGGCATTCCGAGAGCCTCGACCCAGCCGTCGACGCCGCCCGCCTGCTCAACTCGCCGCATCTCAAATTCACCGAAACCGTGGATGAGAGCAAGGCGATCATGCGTCTCAGCGGATTCCACATCATCATCGCCGCGAGCGGCATGTGCGACGCCGGCCGCATCCGCCATCATCTGAAGCGCTGGCTCTGGAACCAGCGCGCGACCGTGCTTCTCGCCGGCTTCCAGGCCAACGGAACGCTCGGCCGCTTCCTCCAGAACGGGACCAAGGCGGTGCGGATCCAGGGCGAGGAGATCAAGGTCGCGGCCCGCATCCGCATGATCGACGAATATTCGGGCCATGCCGACGGGGCCGGCATGGCGAGTTGGATCGCGGCGCGCCGCCCCATCGCCCGCGGGCTGTTCCTGGTCCACGGCGAGGAAGGAGCGATTGCAGGGCTCGCCGAGCGCGTGGCCGAACGCATCATTCCAGCGGCCAAGGTCTACCAGCCGATGCTGGACGATATCTATGAGCTCGCCGCCCCCGAACCACGCGTGCTCGACGTGGATCATCGCCGGCGGCTCGCGCCGGAGGCCGTGACCCGTCTCGACTGGCACAACGAGATGTCCGAGCTCATGCTCGACATCAACGATCGTGTCGCAGCCGCCGCCGACGACCGCGCCCGCGGCGTCATCATCCGAAGGCTGCGCCGCGCGCTGGAGGAGAAGGCGTAGACGCGGCGCCTGCTCGCGCGATCGTCAGTTCGGACAGGGTTGTCCGGCCGCTCCCCACGTCGCCATGTCCTTGACGTGATCCTCGAAAGTGCCGGGCGGCGTCGAGCGGCCCGCTCCGGGCGCCCAGCCCCGCGGGATGAAGCCGTTCAAGGATGCATCGTGCCGCAAGTGCTCGACGAGGCCAGCGGCGTCGCGGCCGCCGTTGCGCTTCGGGTCCTTCATCTGGGCGCAAATCTCGGCACCACTTTTGCCGAACCAGATGAAGGCCACCGGCGCGAGTTGCCAGTCGATACCGGCACGTGGCGGCGACGGTGCCGGCTCGTTCGCCTGGGTGGAGGTCATGTGACAGGTCGAGCACGGGATCGCCTCCGCACCGATGCGGCTCTCGCCGCCATGGACGTTCATGCCATGCGGGCGCGGCCTGGTTTCGCCGGCCGGGGTCCAGATGGGTATGGCCTTGGCATCGACATGGCACTTGGCACACCGGGGATGGGTCACGACGGCCTCGATCCGCTTCCAGGCTTCCATTCCCTGGGCGCGGCTGACGCTGCCGGGCGGCAGCACGTCCTTGCCGGCCTCGTCCTTGGCCACAACGATCCCGGTGAGCGCCGCGATGGCCGAAGCTGCGAAGACGACCGCAATCAGAGATCTCCTCATGGCTCGCCTCACACGAAATCGATGAACTTGTTGAAGGGCATTTCGCGGATGCGCTTTCCGGTGGCCGCGAAGATCGCATTGGCGAGCGCAGGCGCGGCCGGCGGAACCGGCGGCTCTCCGATGCCCCTCACCTTCGGATCGTTCTCCAGCCCACGAACTTCGATCACCGGGCATTGGTAGATGCGCATGGCTTCATGGTGGTTGTAATTGGTCTGCTGCACCGCGCCCTTTGCGTAAGTGAGCTCGCAATTGATCGCATGGCCGAGCCCCCAGACGACGCCACCCTGCACCTGGCTCTCGAAATTGACGGGATCGACGACCTTGCCCACATCGGCCGCGACCCAGACCTTGTCGATCCTGATGCCCCGGTCCGTGGCCGTCACCTCGACGACTTCAGCGGTCGGCGTGCCAAACGATTCCACGAAGGCAACGCCCCGTCCTCGACCGTTGCCGAGCGGTCCCTTCCAATCCGACATCTCCGCGACAGTCTCCAGCACCTTGCGATAGTGTGGCACGGTGCACATCGCGATGCGCGCCTTCATTGGATCGAGACCAGCCGCATGGATCAATTCGTCGATGAAGCTTTCCGTGAAGAAGCCTGATGTCGAAGCGCCGACCGAACGCCATGTGGTGCTCGGCGACAGTCCCTGCGCCTCGTAGCTGGTGGCCCGGAAATTGGGGATGTCGTAATAGACGTTCCACAAGCCGGCGGCCAATTGCCCGTCAGGATCCTTCGACGGGGTGCCCGAACGTTCGAGCAGTCCCTTGAGCGGCGTCGTCGAGGCCAATTGCAGATCAGCGGCGACGATCCTGCTTTTGTCGACGCTGTCGCGGTGCCGCGCGATCGCAATCTGCCGCGGAATGTCCTGGAGGAAATCCTCCTCGCGCGAAAACACGAGCTTGATCGGCGTGCCCTTCATCTGGTTGGCGATCTCGGCGAGAACGCGGACGTTCTCATACTCGAGACGATGGCCGAAACTTCCGCCGGTCCACTGATTGTGGAAGGTGATCTGTTCCGGCTTGAGGCCGATCGCGGTCGCCGCGACCCATTGCACGAAGCGGGGGCTCTGGTGGCCGACCCAGATCTCCATGCCCTTGTCGGTGACGAGGCCGATCCCGTTCAGCGGCTCGAGCGGCTGATGCGCCACATAAGGTGCGCGATATTCGGCTTCGACGAGCTTGCCCGTCTTCAGGCCGGCTTCGATGTCGCCGATCTTTCGCCACTCCTTGCCCAGAAATTCCGGCTTGAAAGAGGATTCCAGCACTTTCCAATGGTCGGCCTGCTCGGCGGGATAGGCCGAGGGCGCCCACTCGCAAGCGATGGCGTCGACCGCCTTCATCGCGTACCAGCTGTTCGTGGCGATCACCGCCACGCCATTCTTGATTTCGAGGATATTCCTGACACCCGGCATCGATCGCGCCTTGCTGGCGTCGTATGATTTCAGCGGCTGCCCCTTGTTGGGGTTCAGCTTGACGGAGGCATACAGCATGCCCTCCGTTTTCAGGTCGATGCCGAACTTCAGCTCGCCCATCACTTTCGAGCGGACGTCGAGCCGCATCATCGGCTTGCCAAGCATGCGCCATTTGGACGGGTCGCGCGGCTGCGCATCGAGCACCGGCGGAACTTTCGACGCCTCCGCCGCGAGGGCGACATAGGCGATCTTGGTTCCGTTGGGCAGGATCACGTGGCCTGATTGGGTGCGAAGGTCGGCCATCGCGACGCCGGAACGTTTGGCCGCAGCCGCCTTGAGCGTCTCGCGCGCGATCGCACCGGCAACACGCAGCTTTTGATAGGTGTCGGGAATCGTGCTCGATCCGCCCGTCATTTGCAGGCCGGACTTACGCAACCATTCGAGCGTGGCAGCGCGCGCTTCCTCTGCGGCCGGGCTTTGGTCCGCGGCCACGAACGGCGCGAACTCGTCCGCGAAGCCCGTGTTGAAATAGGCGGGGCTAGGCCCCGCAAACCGGATTTCGAACTGTCCGGGATCGAGGTCCATCTCTTCGGCGATCATGATCGGCTGCACCGAGCCGACGCCCTGGCCGATGTCGGCGTGCTGTGCGATCAGGTGATCTTGTCCGGGCTGATCTCGACCCAGGGATTGAAGGTGACCGAATTCGCGCCGAGGCCGGCGGCCAGCGGATTGTCATCGGCGCTCGACGCGGCCGCTTCAGCGCCACTATAGGCGCCGAAAGCAATGCCGCCGGCGATTGCTGCGGAACCGAAAACGAAAGCCCGACGCGAAAGGGTCTGCATGTGGCCCATATCACTTCTCCGCCATCTTCTTCTTCGCCGCCGCATGGATCGCCGCGCGGATGCGCGGATAGGTACCGCAGCGGCAGAGATTGCCGGACATCACCTGATTGATCTGCTCGTCATTTGGTTCAGCGATCAATCCAAGAAGCGAGATGGCCTGCATGATCTGTCCGGTCTGACAGTAGCCGCATTGCGGAACCTGATGTTCGATCCAGGCCTGCAAGACCGGGTGGTGGTCCTTGTTGTCCAGGCCTTCGAGCGTGACGACCGTTTTGCCCGCGACCTCGCCGATATGCGATTGGCAGGACCGCACCGCCATTCCGTCGATGTGAACCGTGCAGGCCCCGCATTGCGCGACCCCGCAGCCATATTTGGCGCTGGTGATGCCGAGCTCGTCGCGCAGCACCCAGAGCAAGGGCATCTCGGGAACGACGTCGACCTGGCGCTTGATCCCGTTCACCGTAAGCTCGATCATGTCAGTATATCCCCTCGCGTATCTGGTCGTCGTAACAGCACTGCACGATGCAAATTGAGCCGTATTCCCGAATCCTGCGGGATCATGCGCAATCCCTGCGGAATGCCATATCGTCGCGATCGGCTTTCACCTCGGCCTGGCCGCAGCACAATTCGCGATACTGCCCCGGTGTGAGACTTGCGGCCTTGCGGAACACGCGCGTGAAATTGGCCTGCGAGCCGAAACCGAACTCCAGGGCAATTTCGACCAGGGACAGGCGATCACGTGCGAGTTCGTGCCGCGCAGCCTGGACGCGGCGATCGGTGACGTAGCGGTGCGGTGACAATCCGGTCGCTTCGCGAAACAGCCGTGAGAAATGATAGGGGCTGAGGCAGGCCTGGGCCGCCAGATCCTCGAGCCTGATGTCGCCGCCAAGAGAGGCCTCGATATAGTCCAGCACGCGCTGAAGGCGCCGCGGATCGAGCGACGGCGACCTGTCGGGTGCGTGCCAGCGGTCGGTCGTATAATTCCCCAGAAGATGTGCCGCGAGCGCAACCTGGATCCCCTCCACGAACAGCGCATCGGTCGGCTGGCGGGGACGATGGAGCAGGTCACGAAGCGGCGAACAGATGTGGAAGAGCACCTGGTCCGCCAAGCCGTGGGCGTAGGCGATCTCGATCTTTGCCGGATCGATGTCGAAATCCGCGAGGGCGCTCTGGTCCAGCAGCGCCGGCGGCAGATAGAGATGAAGGCATTCCATCCGGTCGGAAAGCTCGAGATGGCTCTCCTGCGTCCCCACGGGCACGAGGTAGCTCATCCCCGGCCGCGCGAGGCTCTTCTGGACTTCGCCGTTGCCGGCGCGGCACACCATCCCACCGCCTGACAGCAGCATGACGAGCTCGGTGCAGATGGGAACGGGCGTTGCCTGACATCCCGCCTCGAACTTGCGATGCTCGATGCTCAGTCCCGGCCAATCGCTGGCCGCCGCGAGCTTCTCGCTGTTCTGATATTTCTGATCTCCGTGCGTCACGAGCGCCATCATGACCTCCGCTTCAGTTGCGGCGAATCCCGGCCCCGTATCGCGAGCGAGCGATCATTCCATCCGGTGGTGAGTTGCAGCCCGGCCGCTGCCACGCCGATGCGGATTTCTCACAAGGCGCAGTAGCGAAGTCCAGAGCCGGCGCGGTTAAAAGAGGTAAAAGATAAGTAAAACAAAGGCTTGAACGATGCACTCGATTGGTTTGAACAGTTGATCCAGTCCTGATCAGCAAGATACGTCCGTCATCGCGCAGGAATCGGAAATACCGCAATGGCCGGATGAGCCAGTGATGGTCCATCGAACGGCAGTCCTGCCGGATCGATGTGACGAAAACCGAACGTGCGATCGCCGAGGTCGACGTTGCCGCGGTCGCCGACGATGCTCCCGTCCGTTACCAGCGAAGGATATGCAGCATGGCCCTCAAGGATATTCTGCCGGGAAGACTGGGCTTCGGTGCGGCGCCGCTCGGCAACATGTTCCGTGACATCCCGGAGCAGGAAGCCGTCGCGACGGTGAATGCCGCCTGGGACGACGGCATTCGTTATTTCGACACGGCGCCCTTCTATGGCGCAGGTCTTGCCGAGATCCGCATGGGTGCAGCGCTCGCCGGCCGGCCGCGGAGCGACTATGTCGTCAGCACCAAGGTCGGGCGCCTGATCCTGGACGAGGTCGAGGATGTCAGTGCCCGCGATCTCGGCGAGAAAGGCGGCGTCTTCAAGCATGGTCGTCCGAACAGGATCGTGAACGACTATTCCCGGGACGGGACGTTGCGCTCGATCGAGGACAGCCTGAAGCGGCTGCGCACGGACCATGTCGATATCGTCTTCGTGCATGACGTCGCGCAGGATTTTTACGGAGACGAGTGGCTTTCGGTCTTCGAAAGTGCACGCAAGGGTGCGTTCAAGGCGCTCGACCGGCTGCGCGACGAGGGCGTGATCAAGGCATGGGGGCTGGGTGTCAACCGGGTGGAGCCGATCGAACTGCTGCTCGCGCTCGAAGAGCCGCGCCCCGACGGCTTCCTGCTTGCGGGCCGCTACACGCTGCTGGACCACGCCCGTGCGCTTCAGCGGGTGATGCCGATGGTTGCGGAGCATGAGCTCGCGATCGTCGTCGGCGGACCCTACAGTTCGGGCGCGCTCGTCGGCGGTCCGAACTTCGAGTATGCGCCAGCGCCTCCGGAAATCCTTGACAAGGTGGCGCGGATCAAGGTGATCGCCGATCGCTACGGCATCAGCATGAAGGCCGCAGGCCTGCAGTTCGCGCTGGCAAACCCGGTGGTCGCCGCCGTGATCCCCGGGGCGAGCCGGCCCGGCCGTATCGCCGAGGACCGCGCGGCCCTTGACCAATCAATACCCGGCGATTTCTGGCGCGAACTTCGATCGGCCGGTCTCGTCAATCCAGCTGCTCCGCTTCCGGACGCCGGCTGACTGGCACATGACATCACTCACAGACCGAGGAGACGAGAATGACCGACGAAACGTGCAACATCGCCGAAATCGAACGCCGCAACCTGCTTCGCACGGCAGGCGCCGCGATGATCACCGGTCTTGCCGTCGGCAGCATGCCCTCAGCCGCGTCCGCGGCGCCGGACGGCATGTCCCCAGCCGAGCGTAACGAGGCGCCGCTCGGCGCGCGGCTCCAGGGCGTCCAGCATTTCGGGTTGACGGTCCAGAACATGGAGCGGGCCTATCAGTTCTATACGGAGGTGCTCGGCGGCACCGAGGTCTTTCGCCATGGCGACTTCCAGGGCGACGGGGTGCAGAACACGCTGCTGGCCGACCAGGAGATCGAGGCGAACGCACGCGGGGTCAATCCGCGGACGATCGGCGTTCCCGACCTGCGAAGCGGAGCGCAGCGGCTCGATGTCCGCTTCATCCAGTTCGACAACATGGTGCTCGAACTGCTGCAATATCGTGAGGCCGATCAGCCCATGGGCAGCGCGAAGAGCTTTGCCGAGCCGCTGGAGCACATGAGCCCGGCTTTTCCGCGCATGATGCACATCTGCTTCTACGTTCGCGACGACGTCGACTTCAACAAGTTCATCGCCGATCTCGAAGCCGAATCGGCGCGCCGCGGCATGACACAGGTGAGAGCGAACCGCACCATCCGCGTCATGACGGAAGCAGACCGCAAGGCGGCTCCACGCAGCGCCAACACGAACCGCGTGACGGCGGAGCCTTCGAACGGTTGGGAGCTGATCTATTGCAAAGGTCCCGAGGGCGAGCAACTCGAATTCGTCAAAGCGCTCGACCCGGTCAAGAAGCGCTTCAGCGAGGCCCTGGCAAAGCGGCAGCAAAAAGTCGTGCGCTGACGCCTCAAACGCGGCGCGCGACCGGTCAGTGCCGGTTCCCTGGCCGCCTCGCACACGATCACATGTGAAGGAGCTCATCATGCAAAGTCTCGTCCGCAATTCGCTTTGCGTCCTGCTGTCCGCCGCCTCGATGGCCATGACGGCGCCGTCCGCGGTCGCCGAGGAAGCGCCGCGCGTGCGCTATCAGGAGATTCCGGATGGCGCATATTCGGTCGTGGCGCAGGTGCGAGCCAAGCCCGGTAAAGAAGACGCGCTGCGCGCCGCCACGCTGCCGCTGATCGCGCTGGTTCGCGGCGATCCCAAGAACCTGGTCTATTTCCTTCAGGAAGACCGCGCCAGGCCCGGTAATTTCATCTTCTACGAGGTCTTCGCCAGCCAGGCCGATTTCGACGCGCATAACGCGATGCCTTATGTGAAGGACTGGTTCGCCAAGCTTCCGGAACTTGCCGACGGCGGCGTCGAAGTCATGCGCATGGCGGTTCTCGGCAAACCTCAAAAATAGAGAGTTCGGTCGAGAAGCCGTCCCCCCGCATCTTCCGGCCGGCGCATGAGCGATTTTGTCGCAACGATCCCGCGGCAGATGCCCGCGGCGATTCGTGCGAATTCAGAACGACTCACTTCAACCATCTTGCAGTGCATGATAATGGCAGGCGATCTGTTCGATCGATTGGCATGGATCAATGCGAGCTGCCACGGAGACACGGCAACGGGCCACACTCCGACAGGAGCTCACATACTGCTTCGGCCCATTTCGGCTGGTTCCCCGCCGCCAGTTGCTTCTTCTCGACGGACGCCCGGTCAAACTGGGCGGCCGCGCATTCGAACTCTTGCAGGTGCTGGTGCAGCGCTGCGGCGAACTCGTCAGCAAGAATGAGCTGATGGCCGCGGCCTGGCCGGGCACCTTCCTCCACGACAGCAATCTCAAGGTCAACATGTGGAGCTTGCGGCGTTCGCTGGGAGATACCCAGATCGAACCCGTCTACATCGCGACCGTGGCGCGCCGCGGGTACAAGTTCATCGCCGAGGTGCAAATCAGCATCGGCGAGACCGAGGATGATCTGGCGTTCGCCGAACCGCTCCCGTTGTCCAATCCGCCATTGCCGCGCGGCATCGTTGGTCGTGAAGCGGAAATCGTCGAGATCGCGGGTCTGCTGGCCGACAACAGGCATGTGACCCTGGCTGGCGCCGGAGGAATTGGCAAGACGACAGTTGGCGTGGCGGTCGCCCAGGCGCTTGCGCCACGGTGTCGCGACGGCGTCTGCTTCGTCGATCTCGCCACGATCTCCGATCCGACGCTGTTCGGCGCGGCACTGGTGACGGCGCTGGGCATCAGAGGCAATCCGGACAACAGTCTGGCCGCGGCCCTCGACTATTTGAGACCGCGGCAGATGCTGCTCATTCTCGACAATTGCGAGCATGTGCTGCCCGCCGCGACGATCTTCGCCGGCCGGTTCATGGCGGACACATCGCCTTCCAGATTGCTTGCCACGAGCCGCGAGCCACTCGGCACCGCCACCGAGCATATCGTCCGGCTGGGTTCGCTGGCCTCACCGAAATCCGGCTATGCCCTGACCGTCGATCAGGCCGTCAGGTTTCCCGCGGTGCAGTTGTTCGTTCGCCGCGCCGCCGAATGGTCGGACTACCAGTTCGTCGATCGTGATTGCGAGGCCATCGCCTGGATCTGCCACTCACTCGGCGGCATTCCGCTTGCCATCGAGTTGGCGGCAGCCCAGATCGGCAGGTTCAATCCTCGCGAATTGGTGGCAATCCTCGACCACAATCTGGGTTTTCGCGCCCCCGCCGCCGATGGCGCGCCGCCGCGCCAGGAAACCCTGATGGCGACGATCGACTGGAGCTTCAGGCTGCTGTCGCAGAGGGAAGCCAGACTGTTCGGCCTGCTGTCGGTGTTCAGCGACGCCTTCGAGGTTGAGGACGCGGTCTTCGTCGCCGAGGCGGCAGGGCTCACGCCGGTCGACGTCGTCACCGGACTCGGCAGTCTCGTCGCCAAATCGCTTCTGAGCGCGCAGGCCCAGGGCGCAAGCCTGCGCTACCGATTGCTCGACAGCACGCGGCGCTATGCCGCCGAGCGGCGCCGGGCCGATTCTGCCTGCGGCCAGGCGCTGCGCCGCCATGCGCAACGCGTCCTCGCGCTGTTCGAACAATCCGAGAAGGAATGGAACTGGCGCGAGCCGGCCGATTGGACACAGCGCTACCTTGGTCGCATCGCCGATCTGCGCGCCGCTCTTTCATGGGCATTCGGCGAGGAAGGCGATGCTGTCCTCGGAATCAAGCTCACGGTTGCAGCGATCACCTTGTGGTCGGAAACCTCCATCCTGTCGGAAGCGCAGGCGCGGCTGGAGGACGCGCTCGCCTTGGCCGAGACCGTCGCGTGCGACGATCTTTTGAAGGCAAAGCTCGCCTGCGCCCTTGGATGGAGCCTGTTCTACGCCCGCAAGATGTCGAATGAGAACGAGGTCGCCTGGCTCGATGCGATCGCCTTTGCAAGGAGCGCCGGCAACATCGAGTATCAGCAGCGCGCGCTGGTCGGTTTTGCCTTCTACCTGCTGCAGATTGGCCAGGTCCCGCGCGCCATAACCTATCTCGAGGAGGCCACGGAGCTAGCCGACCGCGACCGCGATTTGACGGCAACGTCCGAAGCCGACCGCGCGCTGGCATGGGCCTGCGCCTTTGCCGGAGAATTGAGCAAGAGCCGCGCAGTTCTGGATCGTCTCGCGGCAACCTATTCGCTGGCCAAGGGCCGTTCACGCAAGGATGCGAACGAAGTCTACCGGTTCATCACCGTCCGCTTCAACCTGCCGTTCGTGGCGTGGATGCAGGGGCAAGCCGACTACGCTGCGAGGCTGGCCCGCGACGCCGTCGAGGCCGCGGATCGCAGCGGCCATTGGGTGTCGCAGTCGAATGCGCTCGGGCTCGCCGCGCTTCCTGTCGCGCTCGAAACCGGTAATCTGGACGCGCTCGCGAGCTTCACCGAGCGTCTGCGTCGCAACCTGGAACGTGAGCGCATCTCGCGCTGGGTTCCGGTCGAGCGCTATTTCTCCGCCTGCCTTCGCGACCTGCGTGGCGATCGGCGCGCGGTGGAGGATATTCGAGCCGCGATCGAAGAGTTGATCGAATGTCGCTTCCTGATGCGGATCGGCAGCTATCTCGCGGTCCTCGCCCGCGCCTATTTGCGGCAAGGGCGGATCGCGGAGGCGCGCGAGGCCATCACGCGGGCGATCGGCCATCAGGAACGTCAAGGCGAGCTCTGGTGCCGATCGGAGCTTCAACGGGTCGACGCAGCGGTCCTTCTCCACGCCGGCGAGCCGCTGCGCGCTGAAAAACGGCTAGAACAGGCACTCGCCGAAGCACGCGCCATAGGAGCGGCGACATTCGAGTTGCGCATCGCCACCGATCTCGCCGCACACTGGCTCGGCACCGGCCGCAAGGTCAAGGCTGTCCGACTGCTCGCCCCGATCTATGAAGGCTTCGCCGAGGGCTTCGAGACGCCGGATCTGGTTGCAGCTTCGCACCTGCTGCAGTGCGCGCCGCCGACGGCGAGCGGCTGCGGTCACTATCGCCAGCCGAAGCCAGTGCACGCCCGCGATGCATAGCTGGCCTACCGCCGCACCAGCCGTGCGTGCTTTACGCCTCGCGTAATTCCTGATCCTCTCTCTCCAATCGGCCGGGACCAACCGGCCATGCCCAAGGGAGAGAGACGCCATGAAGCTCGGGACCGCGATCGCGGAAATCATGAGGCGCGAGGGGATCGAGATCCTCTGCGGCTATCCGGTCAACCATCTGATCGAGCACGCGGCGAAAGCCGAGATCCGCCCCGTCATGGTGCGGCAGGAGCGCGTCGGCATCCACATGGCGGATGCGATCTCGCGGGTCACGTCGGGGCGCAGCATCGGCGCGTTCTGCATGCAGCACGGGCCGGGTGCGGAGAATGCGATGGGCGGCGTCGCGCAATGCTTCGGCGAGTCCGTGCCGGTGCTGGTGCTGCCGATGGGCTATCAGCGCAGGCTTGCGCACATCGAGCCGAACTTCAATTCCAGCGAGGCGATGAAGCCGTTCGCGAAATCGTCCGAGCCGATCATCCTCGCGACCGAAGTCGCCAACATCTTCCGCCGCGCCTTCACCAAGCTGAAGAACGGCCGCGGCGGGCCTGTTATCGTCGAGATCCCCTCGGACATGTGGAACGAGGAGGTGCCGGAACCGCTCGACTACACGCCGGTGCTGCGCACCCGCTACGGCGCCGATCCCGTGCATGTGAAGGAAGCGGCCGGCCTTCTCGTCAACGCGAAGCGGCCGGTCATCTATGCCGGCCAGGGCGTGCATTACGCACAGGCTTGGCCGCAACTGAAACGGCTCGCCGAGCGGCTGGCGATCCCCGTCACCACCAGCCTCGGAGGCAAATCGTCGTTTCCGGAAACGCATCCGCTCTCGCTCGGCTCCGGCGGCCTTGCGGTGCCGCGCGCGGTTCCGAAGTTTCTGAGCGAGGCCGACGTCATCTTCGGCATCGGTTGCTCCTTCACCGAGACCAATTTCGGCGTCGCGATGCCGAAGGGCAAGGCCATCATTCACTCCACGCTCGATCCCAATCATCTCAACAAGGACGTGGAAGCGAAGATCGGCCTCGTCGGCGACGCCGCCCTCGTGCTCGACGCGCTGCTGGAGGAGATCGGCAAGACAGTCACCACGGATCGCGACGCGTCGGCGGTCGCGGCCGAGATCGCGGCCTCTCACAAGGAGTGGCTGGCGAAATGGATGCCGAAGCTGACCAGCAACGACGCACCGTTGAGCCCGTACCGCGTGTTGTGGGACCTCCAGCACACCGTCGACATCGAGAACACCATCATCACCCACGATGCCGGCAGTCCGCGCGACCAGCTTTCTCCGTTCTGGAAAGCGGTCGAGCCCCTCACCTATCTCGGCTGGGGCAAGACGACGCAGCTTGGCTACGGCCTTGGGCTGGCGATGGGCGCCAAGCTCGCAAGGCCCGACAAGCTCTGCATCAATGTCTGGGGCGATGCGGCTATCGGCTTCACGGGCATGGATTTCGAGACGGCGGTGCGCGAGCGCATTCCGATCATGTCGATCCTGCCTCAACAACTTCTCGATGGCGATCGAACTGAAGGTGATGCCGGTCTCGACCGAAAAGTATCGCTCGACCGACATTTCCGGCGACTACGCCGCGATGGCGCGCGCTTTCGGCGGCTATGGCGAGCGGGTGACCAGGCCGGAGGACATCGTGCCCGCGATCAAGCGGGGCATCCAGAAGACGCGGGAAGGCGTCCCGGTGCTGCTCGAGTTCATCACCAGCAAGGAGACCGAGGTGTCGCGGCCGGGCACGTGAGCGGGCGCACTTGAGCATGGGTGGCATCAAGCCCGGCTGGTTGCGCCGCATCCACCTCACTCCGACGGGGAGAGGTGATCCCGCCTGCCGGCTTCGTCGCTTCAATCAAGTTCATCTCGGCTCTGTGCCGCTGTCGTCGAGGCTGGCTCCTGCCACGCGGGATGTGATAATCCGGCCCGGTGCTGCGCCTGTCGCGGCATCAAGCCGGATTGCGAATGACCAACCCTCCGAAGGATATCGCCGCTGAAGTTGCAGCCGAGAACGCGCGGCTGCGCAGCGAGCTTGCGATTGCGCGGGATCGCGAGAGCGCGAGCGCCGAGATCCTGCGCACCATCGCGGCCTCGCCTTCCGACGCGCGACCGGTTTTCGCGGCGATCGCGTCCAGCTCGAAACACCTGCTCAGCGGCTTCTCAGCTACCGTGCTCCAGTTTATCGGCGACGAGCTGCACCTCGTGGCGTTCACACCGACCAGCCCGGAGGCGGACGAAGGGCTGAGGGCCGCGTTCCCGCGCAAGATCGCGGACTTCCCGACCTTTGCGCTGGTGCGCGACGGCGAGACGATCCAGTTTCCGGACAGCGAGGCGGCCGACGTTCCGGAGCTGAACCGGGAGTTGGCGCGGCTGCGCGGCTTTCGCAGCGTGCTGTTCATGCCGCTGATGAACCGGGGCGCGCCGGTCGGCATGATCAGCGTCACGCGGGCCGAGACTGGCGCCTTCGCGCCCGATCTCGTACAGCTGCTCCAGACCTTTGCCGACCAGGCCGTGATCGCGATCGAGAATGCGCGGCTCTTCAACGAGACGCGCGAGGCGCTGGAGCGGCAGACCGCCACGGCCGACATCCTGAGGGTGATGGCCGCCTCGCCGTCCGATATGCAGCCCGTGTTCGACGCCATCGCTGCCAACGCCAACCGGCTGATCGGAGGCTTCTCCACCGCGGTGCTGCGTTATATCGACGGCGCCGCCCACCTTGCGGCATTCACGCCGACCGATCCGGCCGGAGATCGCGTGCTCCAGGCCTCGTTCCCGGTGCCGTTCGCACAGTTCCCGCCCTATCAGCTGGTTGCCAATGGTGCCGCCGCGCAACTGCCCGACACCGAGCTCGAGCCGGCCGCACGCGACATCGCGCGTGCGCGGGGCTATCGCAGCATGCTGTTCACCCCGCTGATGAGCGAGGGCGAAGCCATCGGCATCATCATCGCCACGCGCCGTGCGACTGGCAGCTTCGCCGAGCATCATGTGCGGCTGCTCCAGACCTTCGCCGACCAGGCGGTGATCGCGATCAAGAATGTCAGCCTGTTCAACGCGACCAGGGAAGCGCTGGAACGTCAGACCGCGACCGCCGATATCCTCAAGGTGATCGCAGCCTCACCATCAGACGTCACGCCGGTGTTCCAGGCCATCTCCGACAGCGCCAAGTCGCTGATCGGCGGGCACTCCTCCACCGTCACCCGCGTCATCGACGGCATGCTGCATCTGGCGGCCTTCACCACCGACAATAAAGCCGGCAACGCCGATCTGCTCAGCTCCTTCCCGGCGCCGCTGTCGGGCTCGGGCATTCACAGCCGAGTGGCCCGAAGCGGTCAATATGCCTTCCGCAGCGACATGCAGAGCGAACCCGACCTCACCGAAGCCATGAAGGAACTGGCGCGAACGCGAGGTTATCGCAGCATCCTGGTGGTGCCGATGCTGCGCGACGGCATCGCGATCGGCACCATCGCCGTCACGCGGCCGGAGCCCGGTCATTTCCCTGACAAGGCGATCAACCTGCTCAAGACCTTTGCCGACCAGGCGGTGATCGCGGTCGAGAACACGCGCCTGTTCAACGAGGTGCAGGACCGCACAAGCGAGCTCGCCAGATCGCTGGACGATCTGCGCGCCGCGCAGGACCGGCTGATCCAGACCGAGAAGCTCGCATCCCTCGGCCAGCTCACCGCGGGCATCGCGCACGAGATCAAGAACCCGCTCAACTTCGTCAACAATTTCGCCTCGCTGTCTGCCGAGCTGACCGAGGAGCTGAACGATGTGCTTGCGCCGGTATCGCTCGCCGAGAACGTGCGCGCGGACGTCGAGGAGCTGACGGGCCTCCTGAAGGACAATCTGGCGAAGATCGTGCAGCACGGCCGCCGCGCCGATTCCATCGTCAAGAACATGCTGCTGCATTCACGCGAGGGCGGCGGCGAGCATGGGCTGAGCGACATCAACGCGCTGGTCGAGGAAAGCCTCAACCTCGCCTATCACGGCGCGCGCGCCGAAAAGCCGGGGTTCAACGTGAGGCTGGAGCGCGAGCTCGATCCCGCGGCCGGGCAAGCCGAAGTGTTTCCGCAGGAGATCACCCGGGTGCTGCTGAACCTGATCTCGAACGGCTTCCATGCGGTCGCGAGGCGCAGGGCGGACGGCGCCACCGATTATGCGCCGGTGGTGCTTGCCGCGACGCGCGACCGCGGCGACAGCGTCGAGATCCGCATCCGCGACAACGGCACCGGCATTCCGGACGAGGTGAAGGAGAAGATGTTCAATCCGTTCTTCACCACCAAGCCGGCCGGCGAAGGCACCGGCCTGGGGCTGTCGATGAGCCACGACATCGTGGTGAAGCAGCACGGCGGCACGATCGACGTCGCGACGGCGCCGGGAGAGTTCGCCGAATTCACGATTCTCCTGCCGCGGAAGAGCGGATCCATGAGGAGCGACAAGGGATAGCATCACCTCGGAGGATTCATTGAAGAGTCTCGCGCGGTTCATTCGGCGCCAATTGCTCTCGCTCTCCGGCGTCGGCCTCATGCTGGGCGCGCTACTCTTCGCGGCCGCGCTGACGCCGACGCTGATCCCGCGCAGCTATCTCACGCAAGGTGCGCTCGCCGGCGGCTGCTTTGCGATCGGCTATTTCGGCGGCGTGCTGTGGCGGCGGCTGCTGTGGCACTATCTGGAACTGCCCGAACCGTCGGCGCGCGCGAGATCGATTGCGAATGCACTGGCCGCCGTGATCTGCCTGCTCGTCGTCCTGGTATGCCTGTGGCGCGCCGCCGAATGGCAGAACTCGATCCGCGCCGTGATGAAGATGGCGCCGGTCGAGACCGCGCATCCGCTCAAGGTCTGCGCCATCGCCCTGGCCACGTTCGTGGTGCTGCTGGTGCTGGGGCGGTTGTTCGCGCTGGTCGCCGGCTTTCTCGCGGCGCGAACGCGGCTCGTCATCCCGCCGAAGGTGGCGAACGTCATCGGCGTGCTGCTCGCGGGCTTGCTGTTCTGGTCGATCGCCAGCAATGTCCTGATCCGCACCGCATTCAACGCGCTCGACTCCTCCTTCCGCGAACTCGATATTCTGCTCGAGCCCGAGCGGCCGCAGCCGACCGCGTCGAACCGGACGGGCAGCCCGGACTCCCTCGTGAAGTGGCGGGAACTCGGGCGCATGGGCCGCCGGTTCATTGCCTCGGCCCCGACCGCAGCCGAGATCAGCGCCTTCACGGGACGGCCCGCCCAGGATCCCGTGCGCGTCTATGTGGGGCTCGCCGGCCGCGACACGCCGCGGGCGCGCGCCAGGCTCGCGCTCGACGAGCTGAAGCGTCAGCACGGTTTTGAGCGCAAGGTCCTGGTCGTGATCACGCCGACCGGCACCGGCTGGATCGATCCGGCCGCGATGGACACGGTGGAATGTCTCCACCATGGCGATATCGCGAGCGTGGCGATACAATACTCTTATCTCAACAGCCCGCTGTCGCTGCTCTTCCAGCCGGAGTACGGAGCAGAGGCCTCGCGTGCGCTGTTCGCTGAAATCTATGGCTACTGGACAACGCTGCCGAAGGACGGCCGGCCGCAGCTGTATCTGCACGGCCTCAGTCTCGGCGCCATGAACTCGGAAAAATCTGCGGAGTTGTTCGAGACGATCGGCGATCCGATTGCGGGCGCGCTCTGGAGCGGGCCGCCGTTCGAAAGCCGCATCTGGCGCTCGATCACCGCGAACCGCAACCCGGGCACGCCGGCGTGGCTGCCGAAATTTCGCGACGGCCGCTTCGTCCGCTTCATGAACCAGAATGGAGCGACAGTGCCGGCAGATGCGCCCTGGGGTGCGATGCGCGTCGTCTATCTGCAATATGCCAGTGACGCGATCACGTTCTTTTCCTACAGCGACGCCTACCAGGCGCCGGCCTGGATGGCGGTGCCGCGCGGGCCGGACGTCTCACCCGAGCTGCGGTGGTATCCCATCGTCACGATGCTGCAGCTCGCCCTCGACATGGCGGTCGCGACCCATACCCCGATGGGCTTTGGCCATGTCTACGCGCCCGAGCATTACGTCGACGCCTGGGTCGCGGTGACCGATGTCAATGACTGGTCGGCCGAGGCGCTCGCACGGCTGAAGGGACAGCTCGCGGCGAAAGCGCGGCAGACGACGAGCGCAGGGGATGACGATCCCGATCGCGGCGGCTAAAGCGCGATGGGATTTGGATGAATGGCCATCGCGCTTCAGGTTGTTGCTTACGCATGATCTTTACGGAAAGCCGCTTCGCACTTTTCCGGATCATGCTTTGGGCGTAATCCGGAAAGGCCGCGGTCCTCCGAAGGATCATGCTCGACCGGCGGCGCCGCTCACTCCGCCATCTCGACGTGCTTGGTCACGGTGGGGCCGGCCAGCGGCCGCTCCTCCATCGCGATCAGGCACAGCGCAGCACCCGTCATCAGCGCGGTGGCGGCGCCGAAGACGTAGCGGAACGCATGCCGCATGTCCTCGGTGGGAATGGCATTGACGACGCCTGCGGCATGATGCTCGCCGGCGAGCGGGATGTCGGTGCCGAGCGCGATCAGCAGGATGGCTGCGAAGGCCGCGACCGTGAAGGACGACATCAGCGAGCGGAAGAAGTTCAACGCGCCGGTGATGGTGCCGACCTGCGGCCGGGCGACCGAATTCTGCACCGAGACCCACGCAAACCGGAAAGGTGGTGCCGAGGCCGAGCGCAAACGCGGCCATCAGCGTCAGCAGGCCCCATAGCGGCAGCGTCGTCAGCGTGAGACCGAGGCCGCACAGCGCGGCCCAGGATGTGCCGATGATGGCGACGCGCTTGTAGTGCTTGGCCCGAGCCATCGTGCGCCCGGCGATGGCCGCGCCGAGGGTCGAGACGGCCGCCAGCGGAATCAACGCAAGCCCCGCCTCGCTGGCGCTGAGGTGATAGACGGATTCGTAATAGAGCGGCAGCTGGACCGTGAGGCCCGTGATCGCGCCGAGCGCGCAACCGCCTGCCATCAGCCCGAACGGCACGACGCTTCCGCCGAGCAGCGGCAGCGGCAGGAACGGCTCGTCGGCGCGCCGGGCGTGCCAGACGAAGCTGACGACGAGCGCGACCGCGCCACCGACCATCGCGAGCACGGTCGGCGACAGCCAGGGATAGCGCGTGCCGCCCCAGGTCAGCACCAGCATGAAGACCACGGCGGAGGCCATCAGCAACACGCCGCCGAGCCAGTCGACCTTGCGCTTGCGATGGAACACCGGGATCTTCTTCATCTTCGGCAGCAGAAGCGCGATCGCAGCGGCCGAGAGCGGCAGGTTGATCCAGAAGATCATCGACCAGTGCAGATGCTCGGCGAACACGCCGCCGATGACCGGGCCAAGAATGCCGCCGACCATCCAGACGCTGGAGAAATAGGCCTGGTATTGCCCGCGCTCGCGTGGGCTCACCACGTCGGAGATCACGGTCTGCACCACGGGCATGATGCCGCCGCCACCGAGGCCCTGAAGGCCGCGCGCCAGGATCAGCATCGGCATGTTCGGGGCGATCGCGCACAGCACCGAGCCCGCGACGAACAGGCTGAGCGAGATGATGATCATGACGCGACGGCCGTAGATGTCGCTGAGCGTGCCGAACACCGGCGCGACCGCGGTCGAGGCGAGCAGATAGGCTGTGATCACCCAGGAGAGATTGGAGACGTCCTGGAACTGCCGCCCGATGGTCGGCAGCGCGGTCGCCACGATGGTCTGGTCGAGCGCTGCCAGGAACATCGTCAGCATCAGGCTGATGACGATGGTGCGGACCTCGTCGGAGGTCAGCGGCACCGGCGGCGTGATGGACGGCGCGTCATCGACGCTCAACACCTCGCTGGGAAGGCGGGACAGCTCGTCGGCAATGTCGTCAGGCAATGTCTGGACGTCGGCAGCACTCTGCCGTTCGATTTTGTTCATCTCGTCGGACGTCATGTGGCGGCGCAACGCCGCGAAGGATTCGTTCTATGCAATCCAATGTAGACAGCAAAGTTCTTCCCAGGCAGGCACCACGGCGCATGGGTGCATCCCGCCCCGGGGTCATCCCGAACACGTGATCGCAAGGGGCGACGGATCAGTCCCTTGTCAGTCCCTTGGGCGTCGCTTCAGACGGGCCCGTTTCGGCAGCACGGCCGGCCATTGCACGATGTGGTTCTCGAGCTCCTCGTCCGGGATCTCCTCCTCGCTTCCCTCGACGCGGCCGCGCACGGAGACGCCGGCTTCATGCACGGTGTTGGGATCGCCCGAAACCAGCGGATGCCACCAATAGAGGTCGCGCCCCTCGGCGACGAGCTTGTAGCCGCAGCTCGGCGGCAGCCAGTTCAGGGTGCGGACATTGGCCGGGGTCAGGCGGACGCAATCCGGAACCTTCTCGGAACGATTCGGATAGTCCTTGCAGGCGCAGCTAGCCCCGTCGAGCAGCTTGCAGCCGACATGGGTGAAGTAGATCCGGCCGGTGTCCTCGTCTTCGAGCTTGTTCAGGCAGCAGCGGCCGCAGCCGTCGCACAGGCTTTCCCATTCGGACCCCGACATTTCTTCCAACGTCTTGGTTTTCCAGAAGAATTCTTCCTGGCCTGAGGGTCGTTTGGGAGCTGCGGTCATGCGCCTCAACAAGAATTCGAAAGAGCTACGGCGACGCCATCTAGGCGGCGCGGCCGCAAGGGTGCAAGCGAGGCCTCTCTGAAGCCCGTAATGACCCGGTGTCAATTAGGCCTGTTGTTCAAAATCGCGAGCGTGACCATTGGTTTATGGGCCCCGCTCGGCTAGAAGGAACAGCAAGTCCCTCGGATGCTGGCCGGGCGCCTTGGGTTTGCCGCAACATTCGCCCAAGATGTCTCGATGCCGCCCCGGCCGGGTGCTTGAACGCTCGAAGCAAGCCTCAAGGGTTCTAGGTGCGACAGATCATACCACCGCATTGGAAGCAGAGGGTCCGGAATTTCTTCCTCGACCTCGATGCGCGTATCGACTCCTCGCTGTTCTCCTCGGCCAAGGGCATCCGCGAGCTCTACGAGCGCTACTCGACATTCATGGACCGGTTCTATGTCGGGCGCTGGAAGCGCTGGGTGTTCATCGAGCCGCTGTCGGAGGCCGCGACGCTCGGGCTCGGCGGCCTGGTCGTGATGCTCACCCTCGCCATCCCCGCCTTCCGCGAGACCGCGGACGAGGACTGGCTGAAGAAGTCCGATCTCGCGGTGAGCTTCCTCGACCGCTACGGCAATCCGATCGGCAGCCGCGGCATCAAGCACAACGATTCGATCCCGCTGGAAGACTTCCCCGATGTGCTGATCAAGGCGACGCTGGCGACCGAGGACCGCCGCTTCTACGAGCATTTCGGCATCGACATCGCCGGCACCGCGCGCGCGCTCGTCACCAACGCCCAGGCCGGCGGCGTGCGCCAGGGCGGCTCCTCGATCACCCAGCAGCTCGCCAAGAACCTGTTCCTGAGCAACGAGCGCACCATCGAGCGCAAGGTCAACGAGGCCTTCCTCGCGATCTGGCTGGAATGGCGCCTGACCAAGAACGAGATCCTCAAGCTGTATCTCGACCGCGCCTATATGGGCGGCGGCACGTTCGGCGTCGACGGCGCGGCGCATTTCTACTTCAACAAGTCGGCGCGCGACGTGACGCTGGCGGAAGCTGCGATGCTCGCCGGCCTGTTCAAGGCACCGACGAAATACGCTCCCCACATCAACCTGCCCGCCGCCCGCGCCCGCGCCAACGTCGTGCTCGACAACCTCGTCGATGCCGGCTTCATGACCGAGGGCCAGGTGTTCGGCGCCCGCCGCAATCCGGCCTTCGCCGTCGACCGCCGCGACGAGGCTTCGCCGAACTATTATCTCGACTACGCTTTCGACGAGATGCGCAAGCTGGTCGACACCTTCCCGAAGTCCTATACCGAGCGCGTCTTCGTGGTGCGGCTCGCGATCGACACCAACGTGCAGAAGGCGGCCGAGGACGCGGTCGAGAACCAGCTGCGCCAGTTCGGCCGCGACTATCACGCAACGCAGGCTGCGACCGTCGTTGCCGATCTCGACGGCGGCATCCGCGCCATGGTCGGCGGCCGCGACTACGGCGCCAGCCAGTTCAACCGCGCCACCGACGCCTATCGGCAGCCCGGCTCCTCGTTCAAGCCCTACGTCTACACCACGGCGCTGCTGAACGGCTACACGCCGAACTCGATCGTGGTCGACGGCCCCGTCTGCATCGGCAATTGGTGCCCGCAGAACTATGGCCATTCCTATTCCGGCTCGGTGACGCTGACCCAGGCGATCACGCGCTCGATCAACGTCGTGCCGGTGAAGCTGTCGATCGAGATCGGCCGGCGGGATCAGCCGAAGGCGCCGAACCCGGCCAAGATCGGCCGCGCCAAGATCGTCGAGGTCGCGCGCCGCTTCGGTCTCAAGGCGCCGCTGCCCGACACGCCGTCGCTGCCGATCGGTTCGGACGAAGTCACCGTGCTCGAGCATGCCGTCGCCTACGCGACCTTCCCCAACCGCGGCAAGGCGGTGACGCCGCATGCGGTGCTCGAAGTGCGCACCGGCGCCGGCGACCTCGTCTGGCGCTGGGACCGCGACGGTCCGAAGCCGCGGCAGGCGATCCCCGCATCCGTTGCCGCCGACATGGCGGGCATGATGAGCCACGTCGTCAGCGAAGGCACCGCACGCCGCGCCGCGCTCGACGGCATTCCGACCGCGGGCAAGACCGGCACGACCAATGCGTATCGCGACGCCTGGTTCGTCGGCTACACCGGCAACTTCACCTGCGCGGTCTGGTACGGCAACGACGACTATTCGCCGACCAATCGCATGACCGGCGGCTCGCTGCCGGCGCAGACCTGGCACGACATCATGCTCGCGGCCCATCAGGGCGTCGAGGTCCGGGAGATCCCCGGCATCGGCATGGGCCAGAAGCTGCCGCCGCAGCATGTCTCCAACGCGCAGGCCAATGCGGCGGCGAAGGTGCTGGAGACCAAGCCGGGTCCGCCGCCGGTGCTGACCAAGCGCGGTGCCGACGTCCTGGTGCGCGTCGAGAAGCTGCTCGATGATGCGGCCAGGACCGCGAATAAATCCGCGGCCGACGACAGCAAGGCGGCCAAGCCGTCCTCGGCGACGAGCGCGCTCGCCTTCCCGCAAAACTATGCGGAAGAGAACGTCAACGCCTCTGCCCCGCGCAAGAACTGATCGAAACCCGTGCGGCTGATCCTGATCACATTGACGGCGCTTCTTCTCGCAACGGTGGTCGGCGTCGGCGCGACCTGGATGACGACGACGCGCGGCACCGAGATCGGCACGCTGACCATCGGCGCCTGGACCGCGCGGCCGCGCACCGGCACCGCCGACGCCGACCCCTATTCGCGCGCCACCATCGTGCGCAACGGCGAGCTGCCGATCGGCACCGGCGACGGCGTCGCCTTCACCGCCACCACCGACGACAAGAAGAAGGCGCTCGACGGCCGCTGCGATGTCGTCGTCTCCGGCGTGACGCCGCCGGCGCGGTTCTGGACGCTGACGCTGTATGATCGCAAGGGCCATCTCGTCGCCAATTCGCTTGCCCGCTACGGCTTCACCAGCCAGGAGATCGTCCGGCAGTCCGACGGCTCGTTCGAGATCCGCATCGCCTCGCGCTCCCGTGCCGGCAACTGGCTGCCGACCGGCGGCATCGAGCGCTACGCCTTGATGCTGCGCCTCTACGACACCCCGGTCGGGGTCGCGACGCGCACCCAGCGCGATGCGCCGATGCCAAGCATCACGACGGCGGGCTGCTCATGATCCGGCTCGCATTCACCATCGTTGCCGGCGTGGTGCTGGGCCTCGTGGTCCATCTCGTCAGCGTGCTGGCGCTGCCGCGGATCGCTACGCAGGATGCCTATTCGCGGCTGACGCCGATGACGAAGGTGAACGCCGTCACCCAGCTTCCCCTCGCCGACCCCAACACTTCGCCGATGCCGTTCATGGATCCGGCCTTTGCGCTTGCGATCTGCCGCTACGATCTGTCGGGCGGACCGATCAAGCTGACGGTGCCGGTGAGCCAGGCCTACACCTCTGTTTCGTTCTACACCCGCAACGAGATCGCCTATTACGCCATCAACGACCGCTCCGCGGGCCGCAAGGTGATCGAACTCGACCTGATGACCGAAGCGCAGCACAGCGAGCTGCCCGAGGACGAAGAGGTCACCGCGGCCGACCGGCTGATCATCGATTCCCCTGCTACCACCGGCCTGATCCTGATGAAGGCGCTCGCCCCCGAGCCCGGCCTGATGCCGCAGGCGCAAAGCTCGCTGGCAGCGGCGACCTGCGCGCCGCAGACCGAGCCGCCGGCCAAGGCCGAAGCGCCACGCAGCCGGCGCTGAGCGCGGCCGTTTTAGCGCTGCAGAACATAAAAGCGCGAAAACAACCCCATGCACAGTAGCGAGGCCATTGAAATCATTATGCTCCTCGGTCAGCGATAACGAAGCTGCCGGGCGAGGCGTGCGCTCCTTTGACTCGTCGGGCAAAACACCAGAGCTATGGCTGATTTTGGGTGACGCGGCCTGATCAGGCGGCGTGGCTTTCAGTGTTCGGAATGACTTCGATTCCGTCGATGAACTTTACACCGGCGATGACTTTCGGCAACTGGTTCGTGCTCTTCAATCGCCGCCAGGTCTTCGATGCGGCGTCGATGAGCTTGAACACCATCAGCTTCGCAGTTTGTTGCGACAGCGATCCCTTGGTCCGCACCGTTCGGTGGCGCACCGTGGCGAAGACGCTCTCGATCGGGTTCGAGCTGCGTAGGTGGATCCAGTGCTCAGCAGGGAAGTCGAAGAAGGCGAGCAGCGCATGGCGATCCTTGATCAGGCACTCCACCGCACGTCCGTATTTGACGTGGTATTTCTCGACGAAGACGTCGATCGCGGTTTCAGCTTCGGCCCGGTGTGGGGCCAGATAGATGTTCCGCAGGTCGTTCTTCATGGGGCCCTGCACGGATTTGGCGACCTTGTCGAGTACGTTGCTCACTTTATGGCACCAGCATCGTTGGTGCCGCGTGCCGGGAAAGGCCTCGTCCAGTGCCTTCCAGAAGCCGAGGGCGCCGTCGCCGATGGCGAGTTGCGGGGCAATCCGTAACCCGCGTTGCCGCAGGTCGATCAGGAGTTCGCGCCAGCTCTGCGCGCTCTCGCGCACGCCGACCTGGAAGCCGATCAGCTCCTTCTTGCCTTCCGGCGTGGTGCCAATCAGCACCAGCATGCATTCGTTGTGATCTTCCATGCGGGCCTGCAGGTACACGCCATCGGCCCAGATGTAGACATAGCGACGCGCCGACAGATCGCGTCTCTGCCAGCGTTCGTACTCGACCTGCCAATCGGCCTTCAGGCCGGCGATCACCGAAGGCGACAGGTTCGGCGCATCCTTGCCGAGCAGCGCCGAGAGCGCCTCCTGGAAGTCGCCGGTCGAGATGCCGCGCAAATAGAGGACCGGGATCAAGGCATCCAGGCTCTTCGTCCGCCGCGCCCATAGCGGCAGGATTGCCGAACTGAAGCGGAGGCGGTCGCCTGGCCCGCTCGCTCCGCGGTCGCGGACCTTGGGACGAGCGACCTCCACCGGACCGATGCCGGTCGCAATCTCGCGCACCGGACCGTGCCCATGTCGGACCAGGCGCGCTCGACCGTCGGGCAGCGTCAGATTGGCCGTGCTGGCCAGAAACGCGCCAACCTCGATCTCGATCGCCCTGGCAAGCAGGTCCCGCGCGCCGGCACGAACGATATCGGTCAGTGGATCATCAACCGCGGACGGCTGACGGAAAGCAAGAACATTGGTAGTCTCGGTCATGGCGTATCGCTCTCCTCGAGAGGTTCTGGCAGGCTCGTCACCCGCCTCGATACGCCGCCTTCCTCACACCGTCATCACCCAGATTCCGCCATAGCTCAAAACACCGGCATACTGGCATCATCGAAAGTTCGTCACACCCGCGCGGAGCAATCCGCCGCGGGTGTTTTCATTTGGGAACAGAGATTGCGATGACAGAGAGAACACGATCGTTCCCGATGACAAGCAAGACCATCGTGCCAGCTCGATCAGAGTTGGATTTGGCTGCCTGGCCCGGCTCGATTGGCGAAGCGCCTGCAGTCCAGCCCGAGACCAAAGGGGCAAGCATATCCGCACGCCGAGATTGCCGCGCGCGCGTCGATCACGCGAAGGAGCCGAACGCTAACCCACCTTCGGTCGTGAAGCCCGCTCCGGCACGATCACCATGGCTCAACGTGTAGGCAGGCAACATTGGGCGATGCGCCTATCCCGGAGCGAGGAGCGCCTTGCCCCATAGCTGACCTCAGCGCTCGCTCCCGTGAGGTCCGCGAGTCTCGACCCATAGCCCGTCCCGAGCCACGCGTCACATTTGCGGCGCAGCATTTGCAGCTACAGAGTGCGACGACCATCGAAAGGTGATACCCTGCCGCCCCTGGTCCTCACGCTGCGATGAGGGTCGAATGAAACGGCGGGAGTTCATAGCGGGCACCGCGGCGCTGCTCATTTCGCCATGCTATTCGCGCGCGCAGGGAAAACGCCGTCGACTCGGCTTTCTCGCTGTAGGTGATGGAGGCGGGAAAGCCCTCAATCAAGCCGAGCTTGTGCTTCTTGACACGCTGCGAAGCCTCGGCTGGATCGAAGGAAAAAATCTCGTCATCGAGTATCGCTTTTCTCATCCCTCGGATCGACTGGCGACGTCTGTCGCCGATCTGATTGCCCTCAGTCCCGAGCTGTTTGTCGCCCCCGGTCCGCAAGCGGCCGTAGCGCTGAAGTCGGCAACCACCACCATTCCTATCGTATTCGTGAGTGTGGCCGATCCCGTGAAGCTTGGCCTCGTGCAAAGCCTGTCGCGTCCCGAAGGCAACGTGACGGGCCTTTCGACCATGGTCCCGGATGACTTCCTCGCGAAACGTCTCGAAATCCTTCGGGAACTCGTTCCCAGGGCCTCGAAGATCGCGCTCTTGGTCAATCCGGCCAACCCCATGCAAAGGCTATATCTCGCAGAAGACGTACCCCGCATAGGCCGGGAGCTCGGCGTGGCCTTGCTGCCGGTCGAGGCGGCCACGGCCGAGGAGCTCGACGTCGCGTTTGCATCCGCTGCCGCCCAGCACGCCGATGCGATCATCGATTTTGGCGATACGCTCACCTATGTTCAGGCTCCGCGGATTATCGCGCTCGCGGCGAAATATCGCCTGCCGGCAAACTATCTGTTCCGGCACTATGCCGATGGCGGATTGTCGGTGTACGGAGCCGACCCCCGAGATCTGTTCCGCCGTGCGGCGCACTACGTGGACAAGATTCTCAAAGGCGCCAAGCCTTCCGAGTTGCCGGTAGAGAGGCCGACCAAATTCGAGCTGATCATCAACATGAAGACTGCCAAAGCGCTGGGCCTCACCGTGTCGCCCTCACTACTCGTCCGCGCCGACGAGGTGATCGAATAGCGAGGACAATTGCGGAGGACAATTGCGGAGGTGCATGAGTCCCTTCATGGCCATATGCGCCCAGGCCGCGAGTGAGGCAGTGAGCCGATTTCGCGTTACGAACCGATCAACTAAGGCCCCGATCACAAAGTCCGCGCCCGTTGCCCACGGGTACTAACGTGGACGCATTCCTTTGAAAGAAGAGCAGGAGGTCCTTTGCGAACGACGGAAGCCGAATTGCTTCCAGTCATAACCCGAGCGCGATCTCGGCCCATTTCAACATGCGGTCGCCATTGAGGAACGCCAGCACCGCCGGCTCCATTGACGCGGGCGCGCCCGGTCCGACCAAAGCCGTCGCGGCCACCATGTCGCAGCGCTGATTGAAGGCGAGTGAGAGCGCGGCGTTGCGACTTCCCTCGACGCGATAGGCCCGGCTGCGGCCGCGCATCGGACCGACCATGATCTCTCGGCCGGCACCGATCGGCGTCGCCTTGCCAATCAGCGCCAGGTCGCCCATTTGATCGAGGTCGCCATCGTCGGCGATGCCGGCGGTGCAATTGCAAAAGCCGAGCTTGGCGCGAACGTAGAGCTGGACCTCGCCGCCGCAATCGTCGGCCTTGCAGCGGAACGCCTTTCCCTTCCCCCAGGGATCTACGCCGAAGGGCCAGTCGGTTTCCGTCCACACCGGGCGGACCTCGCCGGATGCCGCTGTTGCGCGTCCCGGTTCGCCGGATCGGCATATCCAGACCGCAGCGGCTGCGCAGAGCAGTGCGGTGGCTGCGCTGATCGCGACGAATTTGCTTGTCGGGCGCATGAAGGCTGCCGCCGCACTTTTGCTAGTTCTGAGCCATGAACTTTCGTGCGGCCGCGAGGTCCTCCCGCGAGGAGTCGCCATCTCGCGCCATATCGACGACTTTCGCGTAGTATTGGCGTGCCTTCACGGCGTCGCCCGCTTTCTCGGCGGCGTGAGCGGCGCCGATCATCGCGCCAAAGCGGTTCGGCTCCTTGCGCATGGTGCTTTCGAACGCGGCCAATGCCTCCGTCGTCATGCCGCGTTCAAGCAGCATGGTCCCGTAGAGCTCGCGTGCCGGCGCAAGCGGTCCCGGCGTCACGATGGATTTTTCGGTCTTGTCTTCGGCATCGGCGGCAAGGCGCATCGCTTCCAACGCGTCCGCCTGTCTTCCCTGGGCATTGAGCTGCCAGGCCGTGGCGACCTGCCGCTGAATGTCGACGATCTCGGCCCAATAAGCATCCTTGTCCCGCTGCAGCTTGTCCCGCAGTTCCGCCAGCTTGGCGATATCAGGCGTCGCTGCGTCAGCATTGCCGGAGCGTGCGGCGCCAAGGGCGCGGGCGAAATAGGTGATCGCATCGACATAGGCAAACCGGCTCGGCTCGACCTTCAGCGCGGCAGCGCCCTGCCAATCGCCGCGCTCGACCATATAGCGCGCCTGACTGGCAGCTATCGCGTAAGGACCGGCGCGGACGGCCGGCGCATAGCCGGTGGTCGCAACCATGTCCGCGATGACGTCGCGGGCTCGGCTATCCTGCGCAAGCTGGAGCAGGGCGTAGACCATATAGTCGTCGGCATGCAGCTGCTCGCTGGGATCCTTGCCCTCCTTGGCAGCCTTGGCGGAACGGATGTTGGCGTCGATGGATTCGTTCCAGTAGCCGACACGCGTAAAGATGTGCGAGGGCATATGCAAAGCATGCGGCGCCGCCGGCGCGATCTCGGAATAGCGCTTGGCGGGCGTCGAGACCTTGCTCTGCGATCGCCGGATAGTCGTAAAGGTGGATCAGATAATGCGCGACGCCGGGGTGCCGCGGCTGCCGCTTGAAGATCGGCTCCAGGATTGCAGCGCCCTTGAGCTGGTTGGCATAGGTCTTGTCGTTTGGTGACGCCGTAACATTCAGCGTGATGGCGTAGGCGATCTGCGCCTCGTCATCATCGGGATAACGCGCGGCGACGGCTTCGGTTGCCTTGAGATAGGCTTGCGCGCGCTGACCGAACGTCGTCCTTTCATCGCCCGAATAGAAGGCGAGCAGCGCGTCGATATAGTCGCGTTCGCGGTCGGTCCCGGCGCCGATTGCCTTGGCCTTCTGCAGCGCGGCAAGGCCGTCAGTGAGGTTTTCCTTCGGCGCGGGAAAATGCGGGTTGTACAGCAGGCTCAGGGCAATGCCCCAATAGGCGATCGCGCATTCCGGATCGGCCTGCAACGTCTCCTCGAAAATCTCTTTCGCGGGCCGGTACCAGAACGAGTGCTGATAGCGCATCCCACGGTCAAAACGGCGCTGCGCCACCTCGTTGCAGGAGGTCTGGAAGTGAACCTTGCCAAACTGCTCATCGGTCCCATCCTCCGCGCGTGCGGCAGGCGTGGCGGAAATTGAGCTCAGGATAGCGAGGGCGAAAAGAGAGACGGTTCTCAGGGCGAGCGCGCGCATGGACCCCTCCGCTTCTGTTCAGAAGAAACTTGGCCAGATGGCGCCGATAAAGGCCGGGGCGCCGAAGTAGTGTTGAAATTGTCGATGACAATTGCGTTGCGGGAAAGATTTGCCCATTCGCGATGCGAGTCAATAGGAGCATTAGGGAAGCACGCCTGCCAGGCTCCATCCGTCCGTGCGCGAAATTGTATGCCGTCCTCCCTCGATAACATTGCCATATCAGGAGGCTCTCCGGTTTCGCAGCAAGCAAGCCGCAATGACGCTTGTGAGTCACTTGCAGACATTGCCGTGCTCGAAGGCCGTTTCGGCAAGTGACTCTCAGCCGAAGCCCGAGCCTGGCGCTTCGCTGGCCACGTCGTTGACCGAAACGCAGCCGCGCAACACTGCGCGTCAGGGCTCATTCAAGCTCGGGCGCGCGGAACTGCGGCGCGCGCCCTGCATTTCCCGCGGCAGTCAGCGCTGCTCCCATGGCAGCAGCTGTCACGCGACAGTAGGACGCAACGTCAAACCGATTGCGTCGTTGATGCCGCAAATCCCGGGAGCTATCGATCGGCAAACCCAATCTTCGATCGGAGGAACGCATGAGCACCATCACCGGCGGCTGTCACTGCGGCGCAATCCGTTATGAGGTCGAGGGCGATGCGATCGTGCATGCGCTGTGCCACTGCCGCGATTGCAGACTCCACGCCGGGGCCCCGGTCGTCGGCTGGACGATGTATCCGGACTGTGCCGTCAAGGTGACCAAGGGCGAGCCGAAGGTGTACCGCTCCTCGGAACATGGCCGGCGGCAGTTCTGCGGCGACTGCGGCACCGGCCTGTTCTATTTCAATGCCGACATAATGCCCGGAATCATCGACATCCAGAGCGCGACCTATGACGATCCCGAGACCGTGCCGGCGACGATCCAGATCCAGGTCGCCGAACGTCTTCGCTGGATGGAGCATGCGCACGAACTGCCGACGTTCGACCGCTATCCTCCACAGCCGTAGCGGCGGAAGATGACACCGGCTCTTTTGGCGTCATCCAGGGATTGGCAACGCTCGGCTCGTGCGCCAGCTCATTGATGGTGGCGATGGCGCTGCGCCGCGCCGCCGGACGTGTACCCGCGCAGCTCGGCGTATCTTGCCAATTGCGCCTGATCGAGAACCGCCGCGGTGCGCAGGTGATATTTGAGATGGGCTTGCCGCAGCTCTCCCTGCGTCTTCGCGATCGCCGCCGTGGCGGATCCCAGACTCTCGTCGGTGATCGTGCGGCTGGCGAACTGCCGATCCAGATCCGCCTCCTTCTCGATCAATCTGCTGCCGATGGGAGTGGTCTCGGCCTTCATCTCGGAGAACATCGCCTCGACCTTGCTCCGCTGCTCCGGGTTCAATCCCAATGGGTCCGCGAGTTCGAGCACGTGAGAGGGCCCGGGATATCCATTGAGCTCGGCCGCGAGTGCGAGCCCCATGCCGCGCCCCGCCCGCAGATCGCCGATCTGCTGGTCCGAGAGCGCCTTGATGTGGCGGGACTGCATGCCGGCGTACGGTGTCTGCGCCCACGTAGCAGCCGGCGCGAGCAAGGCGATGATCAAAACGACGATCTTCATGACTTTCCACCCATGTTGCAGGACGTCAACCAATCATGACTCGGCGATGGCATAAACGGCAACATCGTCCGTGATCTGCGCGCGACCTTCGGCAGGTGGCGATCTCGATTTCCATGACGGCGCGCTCCCTGATCAAGGGGCTCTCAACCGATCACCTGCGAGCCGATAAAGCGCATGAATGGCCTTTGACCATCGGCACCGAACAGCACGACCGTGTAAGGCTCCGGCTTGCCGCCTTCCATCCCGGGCGATCCGACCGGCATGCCCGGCACGGCGAGCCCTTTCGCAATGGGGCGCTCCGAGAGGAGGCGCCGCACGGCTGCGGCCGGCACATGTCCCTCGATGAGATAACCAGCGACCTCTGCCGTGTGACACGCGGCCAGGTCCGAGGGGATGCCGAGACGATTCCGAACCGCGTCGAGATCGGCGGTCTCCTCCACCTGGACGACAAATCCTGCGTCCCGGAGATGCTGCACCCAGCCTGCGCAACATCCGCAGCTCGGATCCCTATGCACCGTGACGGTCGTTTCTCCGGCCTGCGCCGCAACGGCAGGCCTGGCCAGGACTGCCGCCGCTGCCGCCGCCATCAGCCCTGCAAGCGACCGACGGGTCATCACATGTCCGCGTTCCCTCATCTTCGGCTTCCTTTCCTTCTTCGCTGGATCTCAAGGCCGGAACGTCGCAGGCATCAACGGGGGCTCGCCTGGCCCTCGTACATAAACGTCATGGGCTTCAGCCCGTTCATATAGCCGGTGCGCATCTCGTCGATGCGAAAGCCGTTCCGGGTCAAGACGTCAGCAATGTCCCGGTTGAGATGACAACCGCCCGAGATGCGCATCCACGCGGGGGTCAGGCGATCCTGCCACCAGCGCACGTTCGGTTCGGGCGCGTGGCCATGCTCGACGAAGACCAGCTTCCCTCCCGGTTTCAGCACACGCCGCGCCTCCGTCATCGCGCGATCGACGTCCGGAATGCTGCACATGGTCCAGGTCGTCAGGACCGTGTCGATGCTGCGGTCCTCGATCGGAATCGCCTCGGCCGAAGCTTCAATGAGATCGACTGGAGTCTCCCGATGTGGAGCGTGTCGCGCCATCTCGAGAAGCTTTGGAGCGGGTTCGAGCCCCACAAGCTGCGTCACCGTAGCCCCGTAGAATGGCAGGTTGCGGCCGGACCCGACGCCGATCTCGAGGACCCGGCCCTGAGCCGCACGGGTCGCGCGTTGCCGGTAGGGCGCAAGTTCCTTGCTCCGCATCGCAAGGTCGCAAAGCCGTGGCAGAATGACGTCGTTGTAGAAGCCCATGCGCGCATCTCCTGGCATCGCCGCTCGACGGTCTTACTGATCTCTTCAGGTGCGGCAAAGATCACGTCCGCACGTTCGCCTCTCATGCCAGCGCCGTCCCCAATATTAGCGCGATGACGACCAATGCGGTGATCAATTCCATCGCCCCACCGTTCCTGACAGCCGTTCATCATGACTCACCTCATTCGGCAGACTGCAGCACCCGCAATCTCGGACTGTTCGGCTTTGACATTTCGGTCGGTTGTCCCTTGTCCTCGGACTCGGGAGGCAGGTGGAAGCCCTTGATCAGCCCGAAGATCGCCGGGATCACGATCAGCGTCAGCAGCGTCGACGACGTCATCCCGCCGATCATCGGCACCGCGATGCGCTGCATGATCTCCGAGCCTGTGCCGGTGCTCCACATGATCGGCAGCAGGCCCGCCATGATGGCGACCACCGTCATCATCTTGGGGCGGACGCGCTCGACGGCGCCCTCCATGATGGCCTCGTGGAGATCCCGCCGGGTGAAGGCCCTGCCCTCGGCGCTGCGCTTCGCCTTCAACTCTGCCAGCGCGTGCTCGAGGTAGATCAGCATCACGACGCCGGTCTCGGCGGCGACACCGGCGAGCGCAATGAATCCGACCGCGACGGCGACCGACAGGTTGAAGCCGAGCCACCACATCATCCAGATGCCGCCGACCAGCGCGAAGGGCAGCGACAGCATGACGATGAGTGTCTCGGTCATGGCCCTGAAGTTCAGGTACAGCAGCAGGAAGATGATCGTGAGCGTCACCGGAACGACGATCTTCAGGCGCGCGGCGGCGCGCTGCAAATATTCGTACTGACCGCTCCAGACCACGTAGTATCCGGGCGGAAACTGGATGCTGTCCGTCACCGCGCGTTGGGCGTCGGCGACGTAGCTGCCGATGTCGCGATCGCGGATGTCGACGTAGACGTAGGTCGTGAGCTGGCCGTTCTCGGTCCGGATCGAGGTCGGCCCCCGCGCCGGCTCGACCTTCGCGACCTCGCCGAGCGGCACCGCGCCGCCCGCCGGCATCGGCACCAGGATATCGCTGGCGATGACTTTAGGATTGTCGCGCAGGTCGCGCGGATAGCGCATGTTCACCGTGAACCGCTGCCGGCCCTCGACCGTCGTCGTGACCGTCTGGCCGCCGAGCGCGGCCGCGATGGTGTCCTGAACGTCCTGGATCAGGATGCCATAGTGGGCGAGCGCCTCGCGGTCCGGGACGATCTCGAGATAGTACCCGCCGATGCCGCGCTCGGCGTAAGCCGAGGACGTGCCCGGGACGGCCTTGATCACCCGTTCGACCTGCTTCGCCAGCCGGTCGATCTCGACGAGGTCGGTGCCCATCACCTTGACGCCAACAGGCGTGCGGATGCCGGTGGACAGCATGTCGATGCGCGCCTTGATCGGCATGGTCCAGGCGTTGGAGACGCCCGGAAACTGCAGCGCCTTGTCCATCTCCGCGACCAGGCTGTCGACCGTGACGCCGGGACGCCACTGCTCCTTCGGCTTCAGGTTGACGATGGTCTCGAACATCTCGGTCGGCGCCGGATCGGTCGCGGTCGCCGCCCGTCCCGCCTTGCCGTAGACGGACGCGACCTCCGGGAACGACTTGATGATGCGGTCCTGCGTCTGCATCAGTTCGGCCGCCTTGGTGACCGAGATGCCGGGTAGCGTCGTCGGCATGAAGAGCAGCGTGCCCTCGTTCAGCGTCGGCATGAACTCGGTGCCGAGCTGCCGGGCCGGCCAGATCGTGACGGCGAGCACGACGAGCGAGGCCAGGATCACTAGCGTCTTGGCACGCAGCACGCCCTTGATGACCGGCCGATAGATCCAGATCAGGAAACGGTTGATGACATTCCTGTGCTCCGGCACGATCCTGCCGCGGACGAAGATCACCATCAGCGCCGGCACCAGGGTGACGGACAGCAGCGCCGCAGCAGCCATCGCGAAGGTCTTCGTGAACGCCAGCGGGCTGAACAGCCGCCCCTCCTGCGATTCCAGCGTGAAGATCGGCATGAAGGAGACGGTGATGATCAGCAGGCTGAAGAACAGCGCAGGCCCGACCTCGGACGCCGCGTCGATCAGGATCTGGACGCGCGACTGACCGGGCTCGGCGCGCTCGAGGTGCTTGTGGGCGTTCTCGATCATGACGATCGCGGCATCCACCATGGCGCCGATCGCGATCGCGATGCCGCCCAGGCTCATGATGTTCGATCCCAGGCCCAGCAGCTTCATGGCGCCGAACGCCATCAGCACGCCGACCGGCAGCATCAGGATCGCGACCAGCGCGCTGCGGACATGGAGCAGGAACACGATACAGACGAGCGCGACGACGATGCTCTCCTCGACCAGCGTGTGCTTGAGCGTATCGATGGCCGCGTAGATCAGGTTGGAGCGATCGTAGACCGGGACGATCTCGACAGATTTCGGCAGGCTGCTCGCGATCTCCTCGAATCGCCTCTTGACGTTCTCGATCACGTCGAGGGCGTTGACGCCGAAGCGCTGCAGCACGATGCCGCTTGCGACCTCGCCCTCGCCGTTCAGCTCGGCGATTCCGCGCCGCTCGTCCGGCCCGAGCTCGACATTGGCGACGTCCCGAAGCAGCACCGGCGTGCCATTGCTCGTCTTCAGCACGATGTTGCCGAGATCGTTGATGTTCCTGATGTAGCCCCTGCCGCGAATGACGTATTCGAACTCCGACAGCTCGACCGTGCGCCCGCCGACATCGGCGTTGCTGGCGCGGATCGCCTCCCGGATCTTCTGCATGCTGATGCCGCGATCGCGCATCCGCTGCGGATCGAGCACCACGTTGTATTGCTTGACGAAGCCGCCGATGCTGGCGACCTCGGCGACGCCTTCGGCCTTGGCCAGCGCGAACTTCAGATTCCAGTCCTGGATCGTGCGGGTGTCGGCGAGGTTCAACTCCCTCGACATCACGGCGTATTGGTAGATCCAGCCGACGCCGGTCGCGTCGGGCCCGATGGTCGGGGTGACGCCGCCGGGAAGCCTGGACGACGCGCCGTTCAGGAACTCCATCACACGCGAGCGTGCCCAGTAGATGTCGGTACCGTCCTCGAAGATGACGTAGACGAACGACACGCCGAAGAAGGAGAAGCCGCGCACCACCTTCGATTTCGGCACGGTCAGCATCGCGGTCGTCAAGGGATAGGTGACCTGGTCCTCGATCACCTGCGGCGCCTGGCCGGGATATTCGGTGTAGACGATGACCTGGGTGTCCGAGAGGTCGGGGATCGCATCCAGCGGCAGATGAAGCAGCGCGTAGAGGCCGGCGGCGGCCGCAAAGCCGGTGCCGAACAGCACCAGCAGCAGGTTGCGCGCCGACCAGGCGATGATGCGGGCGATCATTTGTGCTCTCCCGCCGCATGGCCCGCGTCGGAGGCCTGAGGAGCAGCCTCGGCGAAGCCTTTGAGCGCGGCCTTCAGATTGCTCTCCGCATCGATCAGGAAGTTGGCGGATGTGACCACCGCTTCGCCTTCGGCAAGGCCGTCCCGCACCTCGATGTAGCCGCCGCCGCGCCGGCCGAGCTTCACCTCGCGCGGCTCGAAACGCCCGTCCCCCTTGTCGACGAGAACGGCCTGGCGTGTGCCGGTGTCGAGCACCGAGCTATCCTGGATCGCCAGGACCGGCGCGCCATCTGCCGTGTCGATGTCGGCATCGACATACATGTCCGGCAGCAGCACCGCGTCGGGATTGGCGAGCTCGATCCGGACGCGAACCGTCCGGGTTTCGCGGTTCACCTGCGGATAGATCACGGCGATCCTGCCAGTGAAGGTTCGGCCGGGAAAGCTGCGCGCGCGCACCGTAACGGACTGCCCCACCGCGATGTTGCCGAGATCGCGCTCGGCGACGTCGATCAACGCCCAGACCAGCGAGGTGTCAGCGATCCGGAACAGGACGTCGCCGGGATTGGCGCGCATGCCTTCGATCGCGTTGCGCTCGAGCACGATCCCGTCGCGCGGCGCCGACCAATGGATGGTGACGGGCGCGACGCGCGTCCTCTCCATCTCGGCGACCACCTGCTCGGGGACGTCGAGATTGACCAGCCGTTGCCGCGAGCCGCGGCCGTACGAGTCGACGCCGCCGACGGTCTTCGAGGTGATCGTCGCGAGATATTCGGCCGCAGCGGACGCGACCGCCGCGCTGTAGATCTCCATCACCGGCTGGCCCGCCTTCACGCGGGTGCCGGTGGTGACGTCGGCGACCTTCTGCACGAAGCTTTCGGCGCGCATCGCGATCACCGAGACGCGGCGCTCGTCCAGCTGAATCGTACCGGGCGCCTTCACCAGGACCCGGATCGACCGCCGCGCCACCGGCTCTGACTTCACGCCGCTGCGCTGGATCTTGCCGGGCGACAGCTTCACCGTCCCGTCATCGACGTCGTCACCTTCGTAAACGGGGATGTAATTCATCCCCATCGGATCCTTCTTCGGCACGGGCGAGGTGTCGGGCAGCCCCATGGGATTGCGGTAGTAGAGGATCCTTCGCGACGAGGCCGCTTGCGATGGCTTCGGCTCTGCAGGGGCTGCCTGATCGTCGTCGTAGACGGGCAGATAGTCCCGCCCCCGCTCGTCCTTCCGCGGCCCGGCCGACCAGAGCGGCGCGCCGCTCGGATCGCGGTAATAGAGCGGCGTTCGGGCACCGCCTTCCGTGGCCGAGACGACCTCGGCATGGACAGACCAGCGTCCGTCGTTCATGAGCCAGGAGCCGCCCAGGGCCAGGCTGCCGAAGAGCGCGAGTGTGGTGAGAAGACGTTGCGTGTTCATCGCCAGATACCGCGCGCTCGGAGCGCGCGTCCATGTGAACGGGAAAGAGAAGTTCGGGCGCCGTCCGGCGGCGCCCGAAGGCTCACTTCGTCGCCTTGACGATGACCTTGCCGGTGACCGTCTCAGGCTCGCCCTGCACCTTCGCCGAGAGCGTCACCTGATAGCGGCCGGCCATCGGCAGGTCGGTCTTGAAGGCATAGACGCCCGGCTCCCTGGACGGCAGCGGCGCGACCGCCGACTCCATCTCGGCCATGCCGTCCGGCGCCATGTCCACGCGAGTCCTGAAGATCACCGCGTCGGAGACCGGCTTGCCGGTCTGCTTGTTGGTGAGGCGGACGGCGAGCGTGACGTCGTCGCCCTTCTTCATCTCGGGACTGACCGGCTCGAACACGTAATCGCCTGCGCCTGCCATGGCGGCCGGAGCGGCGAGCGAAAGGGTGGCGGCAAGAGCCGCAGCGCTGAATCTGAAAAGCATTTCCTGTCCTCATGAATTGATCTTCCGCCGTGACGCAGGACGCGCGCACGTCAGCCATCGACGCGCGCAGCCGTGCGCACGCGTCGTCAAATTGGCGAGATCAGATTCGAGGGGGCCGGAAGGGAGGACTGCCGCCGCGGAAGGCGACGACCTGATCGTCGGGAATGACGGTTTCCCCCGCCGCCATGGCAAGGAATTCGAAGGCCAGGGGACGGATATCCGCAAGCGCGACGGTGCTGCCGACACAGCAGAACCCCATCCCGCACTTGTAGCCGGCGGTGTCGGAGCCCGTTCCCTTCATGTCGGGACAGCAATCGTCCATCGACATATCGCCGTCGCCGCTCATGACCATGGCCGCATGCATGTCGTCCGACGACATGGCGAGGCTGGAAGCGGACGCGCCAACCGGCAGCATCGCCAGGGATAGGGCGATGGCAAATGCCAGGATGGTACGGACGATCCGCATCAGGATGTGCTTAACCCTTTGGATACTTCTTGGAACCGCAGCTTAGCTTTCTAGCATAATCCGCCGCCGAAAGCATTCTTTGATCCGGGTCAAGCATTCGTGAGTGAGGCTCCGATGCATGCCATCGCGCAAGCTATGAATGCTCTCCCCCCGTCGCTTGGGCGTTCTGATCCGCACGAAGCAGCAGCAGCGCGGCGAAGGCGGACACCGAGGCCAGCGCGCTGATCCAGAGTGCGTTGCTGCCGAAATGCTCCACCATCAGTCCCAGCGCAAGCGGCGCGAAGGCGCCTGTTGCCCTCGACGGCAGCGAGATCATGCCGACCCGCCTGCCGAATCCCGCCGGCCCGAACAACGCCAGTGGCAACGTACCACGGGCAATGGTGATGATGCCGTTGCCCGCGCCATACAGCACCGTGAAGGCCGGCGCGAGCCAGGGGCCGCCCGCGACCAGCGCAAGCACGCCGAGCGGATTCATGAGCATGGCAAGCCTTGCCGACAGCAGCGGATGAAACCGGCTGAGCCATCCTGCCTCCAGAAGGCGGGCGCCGACTTGCGCAGGTCCGACCAATGCTCCTGCAAACAAGGCCTGTGCCGGCGTGGCGCCGAACGCAACCAGCATGGTCGGCAGGATGGCCGAGACTCCGGAGCTGACGAAGCTTGCCGCTGCAAAGATGTACGCCAGCAGCATCATCGCGAAGCTTTCGCTCTGGCGGCCGGAGTGTTGGCTCGCGCCCGTGCCCGGCCGGGAGTCCTGGTCCAATGGAGCGGCACGGGGCAGCGAAAGGTTGAGGGGCAACGCAAGGCCGATATGGATCACCGCCCATACCTGGCAGGCCGCGCGCCAGCCGTACTCCGAAGCGAGCCACGTCGTGAGAGGCCAGCCGAGGGTGCTGGCGAAACCGGCGATCAGCGTGATGCCGGTAATCGTTGCTCGCGCATTGGCGCCGTAGATGCGCGCAAGCGTCGCGAACGCCGCCTCATAGAGGCCCATGCCCATGCCGATCCCGAGCAGGATCCAGGCCGTGATCAGCAGCGCCACACCATGGGACACGGACAGCAGGAGCAGGCCCGCCGCGAAGACGAGATTCGAGACGGCAAGCAGGCTGCGCCCTCCGAACGTGTCGATGGCATGCCCGACTCTCGGGCCGAGCAGGCCGGAGATGACGAGCGCTCCCGACAGCGCGCCGAACAGATAAGTCGGCGCGAGACCGAGATCGTGCGCAATCGGCGCCGCCAGGATCGCAGGGAGATAGTAACTCGACGCCCAGGCAATGGTCTGGGCGCTGCCGAGCGCGATGACGACAGCGAGCGGGCTCGCAGTGCCTCCCGTCATGAGCAGCCGCATCCCGCGCCGCCTGCCTTCATGGCCGATTCATCAGCCGCACAGCAGGCTGAGGGTTCGGCCTTGGCCGGACCGCCGCAGCATCCCGCTGCGCCGGCGGACTCGACGCCGGCTCGCGTGCAGACGCCGGTCTCGGGCAGCACGAGCTCGACCCGTGCCGCAGCCTCCTTGTCGCCGGCGATGTCGGCGACGATCGAACGGACCTGCTCGTATCCGGTCGTCATCAGGAAGGTCGGCGCCCGGCCGTAAGATTTCATGCCGGCGAGATAGAAGCCCGGCTCGTCATGCGACAGCTCGCGAGCGCCGTGAGGCCGCACCGTGCCGCAGCTGTGCTCGTTGGGATCGATCAGCGGCGCGAGCGCGACGGGCGCCTCGATCGCCGGGTCGAGCCGAAGCCGCAGCTCGGACAGGAACGAGAGATCGGGACGGAAGCCGGTCGACACCACCAGCTCATCCGCAACCACACTCCGCGCACCGCAGCAGGCACCTGCCGAATTCCTGAGACGTCCTTCGAAGTCCGAAAGATGGGTGACACCGAAGTCGCTCTCGACTCGAATCCTTCCGTCAGCCACGAGCGCGGCGAAGGTGGATCCCAGCTCGCCGCGCGCGGCAAGTTTGTCGTTGCTGCCGCCGCCGAAGGCCTTTGCAGGATCGCCACCGCGCAACAGCCAGACAGGCTGCGTGCCGGGCACCTCCTCGGCGAGCCGCGCGAGATCGATCAGCGTCCCCAGTGCGGAATGGCCGGCACCGAGCACGGCCACGGTCTTGCCGGCATATCTGCCGCGATCCGTGCTCCGCACATCCGGCATGCCATAGGTGATGCGACCGGTGTGCTCGCGTTCGCCGATCGCAGGCAGACCGTTGCTGCCGGCCGGATTGGGCGAGAACCAGGTGCCTGACACGTCGATGACGGCGTCGGCGCGCAGCACCTCGGGACCCTTGCCGTTCTGATAGCGGAGTTCGAAAGGCGCCTGCTCGCGCCCCCTGGTCTTCGCCTTGTCGAAGCCGACGCGGCTGATCGCCGTGACACGGCTCGACGTCCGGATCGTCTCGCGCAGCTTCGTTCGCGTTGCGAGCGGCGCGAGGTAGCGCTCGATCAGTTCGCCGCCGGTCGGATAGGATTGCGGGTCCGGCGAATTCCAGCCCGTCGGCGCGAGCAGGCGCGCCGCCGCCTTGTCGACATTGAATTCCCACGGCGAGAAGAGCTGGACGTGCTGCCACTGCCGCACCGCATGCGCGGCCTCGGGTCCGGCTTCGAGCACGACGGGCGACATGTCGCGTTCGAGCACATGCGCGGCGGCGGCGAGGCCGACCGGCCCCGCCCCGATGATCGCTACCGTCTTCTTCTCCATTGCGAATACTCCATTCTTCTAGAATTATGGAACAAATGACCAAATGGATCAGGCTGCCGTCTGAGCGTCCTTGCATCCGGCTTCGTCCGCACAGCACTCCGCGACCAGGAAGTCGACCAGGCCCCGCATGGCGTCGAAGTTGGCGTGGCAGATCAGGGTCGTCGATTCCCTGACCTGACTGACCAGTCCGACCGAGACCAGGGTCTTGATGTGGTGCGACAGCGTTGACGCCGGGATCTTCAGCTTGTCCTGCAGGCGGCCAACCGGCATGCCCGCGTGCCCGGCCCGAACCAATGCGCGGTAGATCTGAAGCCGGGTCCGATTCCCCAGGGCCTCCAAACGCGCTGCTGCGTCATCGATCTTCATGGGGCCACGATGCACCCGCGCCACATCATCTGTCAAACGCTATTTCTAGAATATTCGAAATATGGGCTCACAAGGGTTCGGATTTCAGATTGACGCGGCCCACATGATTCCATAAATCTGGATATATGGAAACAGAAGAAGCCGTCCTGGCGCTCGCCGCACTGTCTCAACCGACCCGCCTGGAGGCGTTCCGGGCGCTGGTCAGATACGAGCCTGACGGTCTTGCGGCCGGCGATCTCGCGCGTCTGCTGGAAGTCCCCCAAAACACGCTCTCGGCGCATCTGTCGATCCTGAGCCGCGCACGCCTCGTGTCTTCCGAGCGGCACAGCCGCTCGATCATCTACCGCGCCAACCTCGGCGAATTTCGCGACATTGCCGTCTTCCTGCTGCGCGATTGCTGCGGCGGACGGCCGGAAGTCTGCGAGCCCGTCGTCGAGACCCTGAAATCCTGCTGCGCTCCCAAGCGAAAGGAGAAGGTCCGTGCCTGATCGCGTCTACAATGTGCTGTTTCTCTGTACGGGCAATTCGGCCCGTTCCGTGCTCGCGGAATCGATCCTTCGCAAGGACGGCGCCGGGCGTTTCCGATCCTTCTCCGCAGGGAGCACGCCGAAAGGCGCCGTGCATCCGCTGGCGCTGCGCACGCTGCAGAGCATGGACTATCCGGTCGACGGGATGCGCTCGAAGAGCTGGCTGGAATTCGCTGCCGCCGATGCGCCGGTGATGGATTTCGTTTTTACCGTCTGCGACAATGCCGCCGGCGAAGCATGTCCGGTCTGGCCGGGTCAGCCGATGACGGCGCACTGGGGCATCGAGGACCCCGCCGCGGTCGAAGGCACGGATCTGGAAAAGCAGGCGGCATTCGTCACCGCGTTCCGCCATCTGAGAAACCGGATCGACGCCTTCGTGAACCTGCCACTGAGGAGCATCGACAAGCTCTCGCTCGGCACCAGGCTGCGCGAGATTGGCCGCTCCGAAGGTGCGACGCATTCGACGCCGAAGGCCGGCTGATGGACGCGTTCGATCTATCGCGCCGCGTTGCTGCCGAGGCGCTCGGCACGGGCATGCTCGTCGCCACCGTGGTCGGCTCCGGCATCATGGCGGAAACGCTCACCAAGGATGTGGCTCTTGCACTGCTGTGCAACACCTTGCCGACCGGGGCGATCCTGGTTGTCCTGATCACGGTGCTCGGCCCGATCTCGGGGGCGCACTTCAATCCGGCCGTCACCCTCGTCTTCACCGGCAAGCGCGAATTGCCGGTGAACGAGGCCGCGCTCTACATGATCGGCCAGATCGCCGGCGGCATCGCCGGCACGATCGCAGCGCATCTGATGTTCGGACTGCCCCTGCTCGACCTCTCGACCAAGGTCCGAACCGGAGGACCGCAATCGTTTGCCGAAGCCGTCGCGGCGTTTGGGCTGGTCGCGACGATCCTGGCCGGCATCCGCTTCCAGCGGGCGGCGGTGCCGTGGCTCGTGGGCCTGTACATCACGGCGGCCTATTGGTTCACGGCCTCGACCTCGTTCGCCAATCCGGCCGTCGCCATCGCAAGATCGCTAACGAACACCTTTGCCGGCATCCGTCCGCTCGACCTGCCCGGCTTCATCCTTGCGGAGCTCTGCGGCGCCTTCGCCGCCATGCTGTTGATGAATTGGCTGCTCGGACAATCACGAGCGCGCGGCCCCGTTCCGATTGCGGAGACACCTCGATGAGCGTCACGATCTATCACAACCCCGCTTGCGGCACCTCGCGCAACACGCTCGCGATGATCCGGCAGAGCGGCACTGAGCCCGTCGTCATCGAATATCTCAAGACGCCGCCCTCGCGGGAGAAGCTCGAGGAGTTGATCGCGACGATGGGCATTCCGGTCCGCGCGCTGCTGCGCGAGAAGGGAACACCGTACAAGGAGCTCGGCCTGGACGATCCCAAATGGACCGACGACCAACTCCTCGATTTCATGATCGCCTATCCCATTCTCATCAACCGTCCGGTCGTGGTGACGCCAAGGGGTACGCGCTTGTGCCGGCCGTCGGAAGCCGTGATTGATCTCCTGGACAATCCCGTCGGCCGCTTCGTGAAGGAAGACGGCGAAGTGGTCGAAGCGCGATAAGCTCGCAGCGCCTCCTCGCGCCAGCCGATTGGCCGGCGCGCAGAGGCTTGTGACCTCTCGCGAAGATCAGCTTTTCGTGCTCGCGGTCTTGCCGAGCCTGCCAGTTCCGGTTCTGCTGCCGCAGTTGCGACTGTGCTGTCTCGATGGCAGCTTGCAGCTCCACGAGCAACCAAGGCTTACTTGCCGCTGGAGTGCCCCTGAATGCATCCGGCACTCCCGACGATCCGTATCCGCTCACTAGGGCATGTACTCATGAATCGACAGCCCACCTGACGTCCGGCTTACGGCCAGCATCGGCCCGAAGAGCAGATGGCCTCCGAGGTCGCAGACGGGCCCAAAGGCTGACATCTCGACGCCGTTTGGTTCGAGCCAACCAGTCAGTCGTTGGCAGGCGGGCGAAATTGTTCGTCAGTGGTCTCCGACGTCCGTTTTTAGGTGCGTTGCACCGCTTGCGGTCCAATAACAGCAGCCGCGAGTTGCGGCCAAAGATTGAAGAAGAAGACGTAGATGATCGCAACGGCCCACCCGTAGACCATGCTGAACCTCCTCACAGAGCTATCGCTGAAAGTTGGTGACGGCGGGAATCGGGAAGGCGGCATATCGTGGGGGTGCTTGACGCCTCCACTTCTCCACCGAAGGAGCGATATGCCGTGTCCAACGATAACGTCACCAAGCTGATTCAGCCAGGAGTGTTCGACGACCAACTCACCGAAATCTTGCGTAACGGGGCCCGCGCTCTGTTGGCGCAGGCGGTCGAGGCCGAGGTCGCGGACTTTCTCGGCAAGCATGCCGATGTGAAGACCGAGGACGGCCAGCAGCGTGTGGTCCGCCACGGTCACCTGCCGGAGCGCGAGGTGATGACCGGGATCGGTCCAGTCTCCGTCCGCCAGCCGCGTGTGCGCGATCGCGAGGCCGCCGCCGCCGATCCCGACCGTATCCGGTTCTCGCCATCGGTCGTGCCGCCCTACATGCGGCGGTCGAAGTCGATCGAGACGCTGCTGCCGATCCTCTATTTGAAGGGGATCTCGACCGGCGACTTCTCCGAGGCGCTGGCGGCGCTGCTCGGCAAGGATGCTGCCGGGTTGTCGGCATCCGCCGTTGGTCGCCTGAAGGACGGCTGGCTCGACGAGTACGCCGCGTGGCAAAAGCGCGATCTTTCGGCCAGGCGCTATGTCTACATCTGGGCCGATGGCATCCATCTCGAAGCTCGCCTCGAGGACGAGAAGCAGTGCATCCTGGTGCTGATCGGCGCGACGCCGGAAGGCCGCAAGGAACTGGTCGGCTTCACCGATGGCGCCCGCGAGAGCGCGCACGATTGGCGCGATCTGCTGCTCGATCTGAAGCGGCGTGGGCTCGACGTGTCGCCGCGGCTCGTCATTGCCGACGGCGCGCTCGGGTTCTGGAAGGCCGCCGGTGAGGTCTGGCCGACAACGCGCGAGCAGCGCTGCTGGGTGCACAAGACCACCAACGTGCTCGCCAAGCTGCCAAAGAGCCAGCAGCCGAAAGCCAAACGCGCGCTGCAGGAGATTTGGATGGCGGAGTCCAAGGCCACCGCCGAGCTGGCATTCGACGCCTTCATCGAGAGCTACACACCCAAATACGAAAAGGCGGCCGACTGCCTCGGCAAGGATCGGGACACGCTGCTGGCTTTCTACGACTTCCCCGCCGAGCACTGGAAACACCTGCGGACGACCAATCCCATTGAAAGCACCTTCGCCACCGTGCGCCACCGCACGATCCGATCGAAGGGTTGCCTGTCCAACAGGACGGCGCTCGCGATGGTCTTCAAACTGGCCGAGGCCGCGCAGAAAAGTTGGCGTCGACTCGATGGTCACAACCAGTTGCCAAAACTCGTGCTCGGTGTGACATTCAACGACGGGATTGAGGTCATCGCCAAGCACGGCTGTCCGTGAGCCCAAAACCGCCGCCGCCTGACCGGCCCGGCCGTCACCAAAATTTGGCGATAGCTCCTCCTCACATGCGTATTAAGAGCTGGCCCCGCAAATTCGGACAGTAGCTTGAGTGGATTTTCTGCCTGACAGCGGCGAGGATTCTTGCTGCGAATCAGGAGCGAAGATGACGAAGAAGAGCCGCCGGACGCATTCTCCGGCATTCAAGGCGAAGGTTGCTTTGGCTGCGGTCAAAGGCGACAAGACACTGGCGGAGCTGGCGCAACTGTTTGATGTTCATCCGAACCAGATCACGATCTGGAAAAACCAGCTCCTGGAAGGCGCCGCCGGCGTGTTTGGGCATGACAAGACATCGGCCGAGACGCCGGTCGATTTGAAGGCGTTACATGCCAAGATCGGCGAGCTGGCGTTGGAAAACGATTTTTTGTCCGGCGCGCTCACCAAGACGGGCCTGCTGAGCGCAAAGCGATGATCGACCGCGATCATGATCTTTCTATCGTGCGCCAGGCGAAGGTCCTGAAGCTGGCTCGCAGCACGGTCTACTATGAACCTCGGCCAGTTTCGGCCGAGGACCTTGCCTTGATGCGTCGGCTCGATGAGCTGCATCTCGATTATCCCTTCGCGGGAGCGCGTATGCTGCGATCGTTGCTGCGGCGGGAGGGCGTATACGCCGGTCGCCGCCACATCGCGACGCTGATGAAGCGCATGGGGATCGAGGCGGTCTATCGTCGCCCGAACACGAGCAAGCCGGCTCCGGGTCACAAGATCTACCCGTACCTGTTGCGCGGATTGAAGATCGAGCGGCCCGACCATGCGTGGGCAATGGACATCACCTACATTCCGATGCGGCGTGGCTTCGTCTATCTCGCGGCGGTCGTCGATGTGTTCAGCCGACGGGTCCTGGCCCATCGCGTCTCGATCACAATGGAGGCGGCCTTCTGCGTCGAAGCGGTCCAGGAGGCGTTGGCGAAGCACGGCAGGCCCGAGATTTTCAACACGGATCAGGGCAGCCAGTTCACCAGCCTCGAGTTCACCGATGTGCTGCTGGACGCGAAGATCGCCATCAGCATGGACGGCAAGGGCGCCTGGCGCGACAACGTGTTTGTCGAGCGGCTCTGGCGCACGGTCAAATACGAAGAAGTATATCTCCGCGCCTACGACAGCGTGTCCGAGGCGCGAGCGTCAATTGCCAAGTATCTGGCCTTCTACAATCAGGGACGCCCTCACTCGAGCCTTGACGGGCGCACGCCCGACGAGGCTTACTTCGGCACGCAAGCTATGGTGATGGCCGCATGACCGTCGCCGACGGTTTTGTCGTCGCTCTGGTCGGGCTACGCCCTCCCGACGCAACGACAAAACCGTAAAGCCCCGCGTTCAGCATAACCCGGCAGGAATCCACTTAAATCCAGCGGGGCGCTGTCCAAACAACCGGGGCCAGCTCTGAATGCGAGCGGTGCGGCTCGTCGATCAGCGTGCGTCCGTACATGGTGCGGTCGAACACGACCTTCTGCCGCCAGGGCGAGGGCAGCGCCTTGTAGTCGCCGAACACGCTCTTCCAGGCCGGCCGCGACAGCGGCGGCTCGATCATGGGATAGGCGAGGTCGCGAAGCTGGCGCTCCTCGTCGGTGAGCTGGAATTGCGAGGGCTTCAGGCCGACGCTGGAGGTGACCTCCGCGCCCAGCCAGCGATGCATGTCGTCGCTGCGCATGTCGGCGCGGGTGCGGCCGAAATCGCCGCCGCTGCAGGCGCACAGCCCCGCGCCAAGCAGGGCGAGCACGACGGCCGAGAGGACGGGCCGGATCTGTCGGATGGATTCCGGCATTGCGTGAAGCCGGATGTCAGCGGCGGCGACGACGGCGCCCCGGCGCTGCGCCCTGCTCCGGCCCGCGATCGCCGCTGGTTTCGTCCGCCTCACGCACGATCCGGATCACGGGAAGGATCACGACCGTTCCCATGTCCGCGCGCGGAGCGACATCCCCCGACGAGCCCACCCGGCGACCGGCCGGAAATTCGATGATGGTCCCCATGTCAGCTCTCTCAATTGCCGTGCGACCGAACGCGCCTCTGCAACGTGGCGATCATTAAGATCAGTTCATGGTTAACGGGATGTAAACGCGCGCCCTTGGACCGTAACCGCACGGGCGCGCCGCGCCGTCCCGTTGCGGTACGACAACGCCTTGAATTGCAGGGTCGGCTTCACGCCTCATTTTCCTTAACGAGGCTTTAAAAGAACCTGCGCTAGGCTCGCTCGCAAGTATCTTTTCCGAGTTGCGTACGCCTCCATGACCAAGTCGCTGTTTCCCGGATTCGACGGGCTGATGAACCTGTCCCGTCGCGAAGGTGTCGACGTCCGTCCGACGCTGCTGCGCGTGCTGACCGACCTGTATGTCCAGACCGGCACCCACAGCGAGGACGAGCAGCGGCAGTTCGTCGAGCTCGCCACGCGGCTGATCGACCAGGTCGACGATGCGACGCGCGCGGCCGTCAAGGCGCGGCTCGCGGTCTATCCGCACACGCCCGTCCCGGTCCTGCAGAAGCTCGGGCTGGTCGCGACGCAGGAAGGCCGCAGGGTTCCATTACCTCCCTCTCGGGCGCGCGCGCCGGCCGAGCCCGAGCAGCGCATGACCGCCGACATGGCGATGCAGCCGAAGGAGGCGGCCGAGATCCACGACATGTTCTTCCGCGCCGGCGCCTCCGAGCGCGCGCTGATCCTGCACAATCTGGCACAGACCCCTCTGAAGGCCGCGCCCCGCATCCCGACCGTGCGGGCCAAGCGCGCGATCCAGATCCTGGAAATGGCAGCGATCGCGGGCGACGTCGAGAACTTCACCTTCGAACTCGGCGACAGCCTGATCCTGCCCTCGCGCGTCGCAGCCCAGATCGTCGACGATACCAGCGGCGAGGCGCTCGCGGTCGCCGCGCGCGCACTCGACATGCCGAGCCCCGTCTTCCAGCGCATCCTGCTGTTCTTCAAGCCGGAGATCGGGACGTCCGTGAACGCCGTGTACCGGCTGTCGCGGCTCTACGACCGCCTCGCCGAGCGCTCGGCGCTGGTGATGCTGGCGGCCTGGCGCGGCTCGACGCTCGCCGTCACGCGCGCAAAGTACCAGGCAGCGCTGCATGACGGCGAACGCCAGCGCGCGCGTGCGGGCGCGGGCCAGGCGCGGCCGGGCGCGCAGCCCGGCTCCAGCCCGACGGTGCGCAAGGGCACGGGTTCGTCGGACCGGTAAAGCCGGCCATGAGGCAGCGACATTGGATGTGGGGTGCGCAACGCCTCCACAAGCTCGTCATTGCGAGCGCAGCGAAGCAATCCTCCGTAGAAAGATTCTGGATTGCTTCGTCGCTTTGCTTCTCGCAATGACGGCGGGGCGCGATAGTTACATCTTCGCCAATTCCAGAAAATGCCGTCCGGCTCGGTCTTCGGTCTCGACGATCCAGGCGTCGGAATCGAAGCGGATCTCCTTGGTCAGCCGCTCCTCGACCGTGTGCTCCGGCAGAGGCTGCGGCGAAACGGGCACGAAGAAGCGATCGATCGGCCGGCCGTCGTCATAGACGGTCTGCGGCGCCGGCGCGTACAGCATCGCATTGCCGTCGAGCAGCGACACCTTGACGAACACCGCGCCCGCCTCCTCGGCGCCGCGGCGTCGCACGGCGCCGAACACGCCCTCGGTCTGGCAGCGACGCAAGTAAGCCGCCACCCAAATATTGGATTTCAAACGCATGAATTCGACGATAGGCCAGCGCGAGGTCTCACGCCAGCCTCACTTCGTCCGTCTCACGCCTTGCGCGTGCTCTCCTGGCCGCCGCGAATCTGGGTCGCGACGAAATATGACAGCGGCATCGCCAGCGCGAATCCAACGGCCACGGCGTAGGGAATGTTCTTGATGGCATCCGCCGCAAGGCTCGGCACCATCAGCACCACGATCAGGCTGACTCCAGCCAACGTGGTTCCCAGCATGATCCAGACCAGAATCGAAACCTTGAACATGACGACCTCGCTCTTCCCTGATGAGGATGAGCGATCATGTTCCCCGAAGCCGCCGGCCGTCATTGATCCTCAGCAAATTCCTCGCCCGCGGCCGCCGAGCTGATGTGCGGACGCGCGATATGCGGAATTGATCGGCGTCAATGACAGGCGGTACGGCTACTCGACGGGATGGCCGATCGCAGCGCCGAGCTCGCGCAGCAGCCGATCGGACACCTGCCCGGTGACGGGCATCTTGTGCTCGCGCTCGAACTTCTGGATCGCGGACTGGGTTTCGCTGCCCATCGTGCCCGTGATCTTCAGATTGCCGTAGCCATATTCGGACAGCGCGCGCTGCACGCCGGCGATACGCCGCGCGGCCGGGCTTTGCACCGGAATCGGCGCCGGCGGACGCAGGGCCGAGGACGGCGGCGAGGTCGTCGCCTTGACCAGATTCGTCATCGGATCGTTCGCGCGCGTCGAGGCGGTCGCCTCGACGGGCTTTTCGGGCGCCTTCTCGACGGCACGCTCGGCAGGTTTGGGTTCGACGCGGAACTCTGTCGCACGCGGCTCGAGCGGCGAGCTATCGGCGCCGACGGGGCGCGGACGCGGCAACGGGTTCGCCAGCGGCACGGACGACGGCGCGGGAAGATTGATCACCGTGCCGAACATCGGCGCGGGATGCCGGCCGGTCTGGAGGAACAGCGCATTGGCAACGATCGCACTGATCGCGGCGGCGGCGACGAGGCCGGCCAGCGTATCCTTGGGGCTGTGCAGCAGCACGCGCAGCACGAGGTTGCGCTCCGTCTCGACATCGACGACCGCGGCCTTGGCACCACGGCGGCGCGGAGCGGCTTCGTCCTTGGCAGACTTCCTAGGCACTTTTCTTCACCAGAGCGGGTTGGTCCTGAGACTGGTCGTGAGTTTGGTCGTGAAGGTCCTGGCGCAGCACCGGCGTCAGCGTCGCGATCTTGCCCTCGGCCGGCCTGACTTGCGGCGGCGTGTAGACGAGCGGCAGCTTGACGGTGACGGCGGTGCCCTCTCCCAACCTGCTTTGTACCGTCAATTCGCCGAGATGCAACGCCACGAGACTCTTGACGATCGAAAGTCCGAGGCCGGTGCCTTCGTGACGGCGCTGATAGGTCCTGCCGGCCTGGAAGAACGGCGCGCCGATGCGCTTGAGGTCGTCGGGCGCGATGCCGACGCCGGTGTCGCTGACGCGCAGCGTCAGCTGCGAACCCGACACCGCGGCTGATACGCAGACCTGGCCGCCGCGCTCGGTGAACTTGATGGCATTGGCGACGAGGTTGAGCACGATCTGCTTGAAGGCCCTGGGATCGCCGGTCATGACGGGCAGGTCCTGCGGCGCGTCGGTGATCAGGTCGATGCCGTTCTCCCGCGCCTTCAGCGCCAGCAGATTGCAGCAATGGAGCAGCGAGGCGCGCGGAGCGAACGGCTCGGACGCAATCTCGAAATTGCCCGACTCCATCTTCGACATGTCCAGGATGCCGTTGACGACCGACAGCAGATGCTGGCCGGAATCGTTGATGAGCTGGGCGTATTCCTTGCGCTGGGCCGCCCCCAGCATCAGGCTCTGCTCCTGCGCGATCATCTCGGAGAAGCCGATGATGGCGTTGAGCGGCGTGCGCAGCTCGTGGCTCATGGTGGCGAGGAAGCGGGTCTTGGCGGCATCGGCCGCCTCGGCGGCGCTACGCGCCTGATCCAGCGCCTGCTCGAAAAGCTTGCGGTCGGTGACGTCGCGCATCACCGCGACGACTTCGGCTTCGCGGGTCGAGTCACGATCGGTATCCTGGCGGCCGAGATCCAGGTCGAGCGGGCGGCAGCGCATCTCGACCCAGATGAAATCGACCTCACCGCGCTCGGAACCAACGGGCTCCCGCCGCAGCCGGAACTCGACGCTTGCGACGTCGCCGCGCGCCGCATCCGACAGAGCGGTGAGATAGGCCGGCCGATCGGCGACATGGACGCGGTCGAACAGGCCGTGGCCGAGCAGTTGCGCCACTTGCACGCCGAGCATGGCCTCCACCGCCGGCGAGATGAACTGCACGGCCCCATTGCGCTGATGCCGCGAAATCACGTCACTCATGTTGCGCGCGAGCAGGCGGTAACGCTCCTCCTCGCGCGACAAGAGCGCGACACTGGTGCGCGCCAGCGATTCCGCGCCGAAGGCGAGCCCTGCGGCATAGAGGGTCGCAGACGCGATGCCGAAGGCCATCAGCACGCCGCGCTCCGCCGCGCTCGGCTCCTCCACCGGCAGCCAACCGAGCTGGCTGATCAGGATCAGCATCCCGGCACAGGACAGCGCGAGCAGCGAGGCAAAGGCCGCGACGCGGCGCGAGGCCGACAGCGCAGCTTCGAGTGGAACCACGATCAGCCAGACCGCGGCGAATGATTGGATGCCGCCCGTCGTGACCGCGACCGCCATGATCAGGCCGGCGAGCGCCAGCGACGACAGCACATGTGCGCCTTCGTAGCGTCCGGTGCGCGACAGGAACCAGGCCAGCATGATGGGCGCGATCAGCCAGGCAAAGGCCGCGACCTCGACCGCGCTCGGCGCACCGCGCATGGCGAGATAAACCGGGAATGCGGCGAAGGCGGCCAGGCTGCCGAGCAGCCGCGGCGCCATGAAGGCACGATGGCGCGCTCGCATCAGCGCATCGTAACGCGCGGAGGGATGCAGCAGCGCATCGAGACAATCGCGGATGATACTCAAAACTGTCACGGGTCTCGCGCTTCGGCTCAATCGTCTCTTGGAAGACGCGCCGGAACGCCTCCTTGTCGTTGAGCCACCGTGTCAGAGCGACCTTAAACGAGTGCTAAGGCGACGCCGCGTGCGGCCGGACACCGCGCGATCGCGAAGCTTTTTAGACGATTTGGCGACGTCTTCGGTCGGGATGGTGAACACAGGGTTTCACCTTCCTCCGCATGGTTTCGAATTGGTGGATGCGGGCAACCGGCGGAATCACGAGCGCGGGCGTCAATCGAAAATTTACGACACCGTCGGCTTCGAAGAATCCTGCGCAAATTTTCCGCGAATTAAGCTCAAGGCAATCACTTGCGATTTATCGAGGGTTGCTAGGTCCGATTTCCGCGGAGATCACCGCGGGCGGAATCTAACGGACAGGTCGCAAGATGCGCTTTCTGCTTCGCATCACATTCTGGCTCGGGCTGGTGCTGGTGCTCCTGCCGCGGGACAAGACGCCCGAATCGGAGAAGCTGCCGCAGATCGGCGCTGCCGACGCGGTGCAGGCTGCGACTGCGGCCGTCTCCGACATGACCCATTTCTGCAAGCGCCAGCCGGCCGCCTGCGAGGTCGGCGGACAGGCCGCGACCATCATCGGCCAGCGGGCCCAGGACGGCGCCAAGAAGCTCTACCAGATCATCAACGACAAGAAAGAGCAGATCACCAACGAGAAGGCCAAGAACGAGAAGACCGACAAGAAGGCGCCCGACCATACCGGCTCGATCGCGATGGCCGGCGAAGGCGACAGCGCCGCGAGCGAGGCGCCGCGCGACACCCTGACCCAGGACGACCTTGCGCTCGAATGGCGCGGACCTCAGATCTCGAATTAGCGGCCAAACCCTATCGATTTCACGGCTTCGCGACCCTATATTGGGCTGAACGCGAACATGGGCCAGCATGACGACGATCGACGAAATCAGGGACAATTTCGAGCTTCTGGACGACTGGGACGACCGCTACCGGTATGTCATCGAGCTCGGCCGCACCCTGGAACCGATGCCGGAGGCGGAACACTCCGCCGCCAACAAGGTACAGGGGTGCGTCAGCCAGGTCTGGCTCCAGAAGCTGGTCGACCGCGGCAATGGCGAACCAATCCTGAGATATCGCGGCGACAGCGACGCGCATATCGTGCGCGGCCTCGTCGCGATCGTGCTTGCGCTCTATTCGAGCCGCACGCCGCAGCAGATCCTCGCTACCGACGCGATCGCCGTGTTCAACGAGTTCGGCTTCCGCGATCATCTGACGCCGCAGCGCTCCAATGGCCTGCGCTCGATGGTCGAGCGCATCAAGACCGACGCAAAAGAGGCGCTCGCGGAAGCGTCGTAGGAATCACTTCCGCTTTCGCTGCTGCTGTCCGAGGCCCATCTGCTTGGCAAGCTGCGAGCGCGCCACCGCATAGTTCGGGGCGACCATGGGATAGTCGGCCGGCAAGCCCCACTTCTCGCGGTACTGCTCCGGCGTCATGTTGTACTGCGTGCGCAAATGGCGCTTCAGCGACTTGAAACGCTTGCTGTCTTCCAGACAGACCAGATAATCGGGCGCGATCGACTTCTTCAGCGACACGGCCGGCTTGGCGGGCTCGAGCGGCGCCGCCTCGGTGCGGCCCGACGACACCCGCACCAGAGCGCCATGCACCTGGCTGATCAGGTTCGGAATCTCAGCCGCCGGCGTCGGATTGTTGCTGAGATAGGCCGACACGATGCTTGCCGTCAGCTCGATGAAATTCCTGCCCCCCGCGTCCGACATCGGCCGCCCTCCCTCCACCTTGCGTCGCACGGGATTGTGACGACGTCAGAGTATTCCATGTCAACAATACGTTCGGCTGAAACAAGATAACGGACGATGATGTGCTGATTACTGGTGAATGGCGCTGCTTTACTTATGCGCGGCAGCCTCAACCGCGCTGGTCGAGATGGGCGCGGAGTTCGTCGATCGAGGCAAAGCGCATCATGCCTTCCGGCATCTGCGCCTCGATCGAGCCGTCGGAATAGAGCGAATAGGCCATGCCGTCGACGACGCCGGATTTGAGCACGGTCACGGGTGACGGCTCGACGGGTGGCGGCGGCTCGGGTGCAGGCGGTGGGGCGGCCTCCGCAAAGGTCGAGGGGGAGCGCGGCGGCGGACGGCGCGGGGGAGGAGCCGGCGGCTCCTGCGGGCGCATACGATCCGGCTTCGGCCAGGCAACGTCAAAGCTCGCGGGCGGATGGTCCGGCGCCTCACCGGGCTCGTCCGCATGCGGCTGCGACGCCGCGCCTTCGGTGGCCTTCTCCGCGCGCTCGCGCTCCTTGCGCGAGGTCGAGGTGAACAGCAGGTTGCGCCGGCGCGGCGCTTCCGGGGCGGGTGGCGGCGCAGCAGCTTCGGCCTCCTGCGGTCCCTCGACCCGCGGACGGTCACGCGCGGCAGCTTCGCTCTGCCACGGCCGCGGGCCTGTGGACGGTGGTGGCGGCGGCGCCGGGTCGGGCGTCACCGTGCCTGATACGGCGAGACCCGGCAGCACGGGTCTGACCCGAACATCGGACGGCGCGATCGCGGCGGCCAGCCGGCGAGCGATGCCCTTGAGCTCGAGCAGCACGAGATACAGGCCGACCAGTAACATTCCGGAGCAGACGCCGATGGCGCCGGAGATTATGAGAGTTCCTCCGAGGCTGAATTCCCTGATCGTCAGGCCGAAAATGATCGCAAGGAGACCCGCCAGGAAGGCGCAAATCCCCACGATCAACAATGCCAAGCTCATCGAACTCACCCCCGGCCGCGCATCCACACGCGACAACCGCTACGCCACGATACCGTCATACGATGTTCCACGCCAACGGCCAATTGCAGGCGGTGTTCCTAAAGGGAAGGAAATCAGGGACTTATTCACATTCCCTTCAGCTCCGGCTCGGTACTCCTCAGGGTCCTCCGAAGAACGGGAATTGCTGCGTCGCATCAGGATTTTAGCCATAATGCCCAATTACTTGGTAATGGAACTGCGCTATAGGGAGTCCGGGGAGCAGGCCCGCGCGCACCGGCAGGGCCAAGAGGGGATCCCGGGGCACCGACCGCTATGACATCCATCACGACTTCGGTGATCGACACGCCCCTGCGGCGCTCGGTCGAGCGGACTTGCGACGATCTCGCCATGCTGGTGCTGGCTGCGGTCGCCGTCATCGCAGGCTTGACGTTCCGCGATTACGGGCTCGGTTGGGACGACTACACCCACGCCGAATACGCCGACCTGCTGCTGCGCATGTTCGGTTCCGGCTTCAAGGACACCGCGGCGCTCTCCTTCGCCAATCTCTACATGTATGGCGGCGGCTTCGACATGGTCGCGGCCCTCCTGCACAAGGTCATCCCGCTCGAACTGTTCGAGACGCGCCGCCTGGTCGGCGCCATCGTCGGCGTGATCGGCCTTGCGGTGACGTGGCGGCTCGGCCGCCGCATCGGCGGACCTCTTGCGGGTCTCGCCTCGCTCCTGCTGCTCGCGCTCTGCCCGATCTTCTACGGCCACATGTTCATGAACCCGAAGGATGCGCCCTTCGCGGTGGCCATGATCATCCTGATGCTCGGCCTCGTCCGTCTCGCCGAGGAATATCCGCGGCCGTCGCCGCGCACGGTCCTCATCGTCGGCCTGGGTGCCGGTCTTTCGCTGGGCTGCCGCATTCTCGGCGGGCTCGCACTCGTCTACGCCGTGCTCGGCTTCATACCGTTGCTCCTGGAGGAATTGCGCAACGAAGGTTTGCGCGAGTCGGTCCGCCGCTTTGCCCATGTCGTCTATGTGCTGCTGCCCGGCCTCGTGCTCGGCTATCTCGTGATGGGCCTGATCTGGCCGTGGTCGATCATGGAGCCCGGCAATCCCTTCGACGCGCTGACCTACTTCTCGCACTTCTTCGAGAAGCCGTGGAAGGAGATGTTCGACGGCGCGATCGTGTCGGTGCCCGACATGCCCTGGTCCTATCTGCCGACGCTGTTCGCGCTGCAGCTGCCGGAGGTGATGCTGGTGCTGACCGCCGGCGCCGTGTTCAGCACCTTCGCCATGCTGCCGCGACGCGGGGTTCCGGCGCGCCGCAAGACCATCCTCTTGATGCTGACGCTGGCTGCGACCCTGCCGCTCGTGATCGCGATGGTGAAGCGCCCGGCGCTGTACAACGGCATCCGTCATTTCGTCTTCGTGATCCCGCCGATGGCGGTGCTCGGCGGCGTCGCGTTCGCCTGGGCCGTGGAGCGCCTACGCGCCAATCACCGCACTTGGCAGCCGGTCGTGGTCGCCACCTTCTGCTTCGGCCTCGCGCTGTCGCTCGCCGAGATGATCCGGCTGCACCCCTATCAATACACGCATTTCAACCACATCGCGGGGACCGTTCGCGGCGCCGACGACCGCTTCATGCTGGACTATTGGGGCCTCGCCCTGAAGCAGGCCTCCGACGAATTGCGCGAGCAGCTCGTCGAGCGCCAGGAAGTGCCGCCCAGCAACCGCAAATGGAAGGTCGCGGTCTGCGGTCCGCAACGCCCGGCCCAGGTCGCGCTCGGGCCCGACTTTACCATCGGCTGGGATTCCAACGCGGCCGACTTCGCCATGACGCTCGGCGAGTTCTACTGCAAGGGCCTCACCGCGCCCGTCATGGTCGAGATCAAGCGAGACGACGTGGTGTTCGCCCGCGTCTACGACATCCGCGGTCGCGGCATTTCCAGCCTGCTGTCGATCCCGGCGCCGTAAATTCTTTCCCCGGTCTCTGGGCTGCACAAGAAAAACGCAGTCGCGGCCTGGATGAGCGCCACACATCCGGGACCTTCGGGGCAGCCCCCGCATATCCCTTGCGCTCATGCGGGCTACGCTGAACTGCCGCGCTTTTGGCCGTCTTGCTGCCAGCCCGCAGCAAGACTAGCCCGTCTTATTCGCGAGAGGGCGCCTGAGAGGCTGGCGAGCGTGGTGTAAAGCGCTGATGCGGCGTAGGATTCGGTTGCGAAGCCACCCCATCACCTTCAACCGCGAACGCCACGCCCGCCATGACCGATGATACGATTTCAGACCACTATCGAGAAGCAAGAATTCAACACAAATAAAACCTCTGCCTCGCGCTCGATCTCTTCATGCTTGATAGTCTCGTTTCGGAGGCTGAGCACCTACCGCGTCTAATAGGCCGCTCGCGCCGGTTTCTTTGGACGCGGCACGACCGCGACTCCACGTTTCGGCACAGAAATGATCGGGAGTCACTCAATCTTTCTTCAACTTAACCCGTCTTATTCGTAAGAGTGCGCCTGAGGGGTAAAGCGCTGATGCGGCGTAGGATTCGGTTGCGAAGCCAACCCCATCACCTCCAACCGCGAACGCCACGCCCGCCATGACCGACGATACGATTCCGCCCTTCTCGTTTCCAGCCGTTCACGCCAAGAAAGTCACAGCTGCCTTCGATGGTGGGCGCCTAACCTCGAACGGGGGCGTGATGCTTCTGGCGATGGCCGAGCGGCGTCTCGGTTTGGCCAACAATCTGGCCCGGGTGTTCCCGGATCGGCGCGATCCGACGCGGGTCGTGCACAGCCTGGTCGATATGTTCCGCGCTCGCATGTTCGCGATCTGCTGCGGCTACGAGGACGCCGACGACCTCGATCATCTGAGGTCCGATCCGGCATTCAAGCTGGCCTGCGGTCGCCTACCGGACACGGGCCGGGATTTGTGTTCCCAGCCGACGCTGTCGCGGCTGGAGAATGCTCCGCGCCTGCGCGACGTGATCCGGCTGACCTACACTTTGGTCGACGCATGGATGGATAGCTACCCGCGCGAGCCGGCATCCGTCACGCTCGACATCGATGATACCTGCGACGTCGTCCACGGCCATCAGCAGCTCTCGCTGTTCAACGCTCATTATGACGAACGCTGCTTCCTGCCGATCCACGTCTACGACACGGAGAAGAGCCGGCCCGTGGCCGTCGTGCTGCGGCCCGGCAAGACGCCGGGCGGCGTCGAGGTGCGTGCCCATCTGCGCCGCCTGGTACGGCATATCCGGACGCGATGGCACAACACGCAAATTACGTTCCGTGGCGACGGGCACTATGCCCGGCCGGAGGCAATGGCGTGGTGCGAGACCAACGGCATCGACTACATCTTCGGTCTGTCCGGCACCAAGCCTCTCGCCAGAAAAGTCGACGAGGTCGCCGACGACATCCGCACGCGACGCGCCATCGAGAACCTGCCGGTTCTGCGTGGCTATACCGAGACGCGCCACAAGGCAAAGTCCTGGGATCGCGAACGGCGCACTGTCGCCCGTATTGAGGCGACGATGCTCGGCCTCGACATCCGCTTCGTCGTCACCAGCCTCGATGTCGGCTCGGCCGAGTGGATCTACGACAGCCTGTATTGCGCGCGCGGCCAAGCCGAGAATCTGATCAAGCTGCATAAGACGCAGCTCGCCTCCGATCGCACCAGCTGCCGTTCGGCGCTCGCCAACCAGGTCCGTCTCGTGCTCCATACGGCCGCTTATTGGCTGATGCTGACCGTGCGCGACGCCATTCCCAAAGCCCGGGAATTGGCCGCTGCCGAGTTCGCGACGCTGCGTCTTCGGCTCTTGAAAATCGCCGCCCGTGTCGTCGAGACCACGAGCCGCATTCGCCTTGCGTTTGCCGCGGCATGTCCCGAAGCCGACCTGATCTGCGGCTTGCCCGGCGCGCTGCTGCCGCTCGGTCCTTGACCGGCGGGGCGTCCGCCCCCGTTCGCCCAACCCATCCCTCAAGCGCGTTGCAAAGTACCGGTCGTCAGGCGGCGAAAAGCCGAAGGCAATCCTGTGCGCCTCGTCAGACAAGATGTGCGGCCGCATCAATCGGGCCCAAAAGCCGCACTCTCACGAATAGGACGGGCTAGGTTTCCGCCCCGCAACAACGATGTTTCGGAGAGACCAGCCATGTCGCCAGCGGAAGCGCGCCTCAGGGAAGTGCCGTCGAACATGACGGAGGCGGAGTGGCAGCAACGGGTCAATCTCGCCGCCTGCTATCGCCTCGTCGCGTTGTACGGCTGGGACGATCTGGTCGACACCCACATCTCCGCGCGCGTGCCCGGTCCCGACCATCACTTCCTCATCAATCCCTACGGATTGATGTTCGAGGAAATCACGGCCTCGAGCCTCGTCAAGGTCGACCTGCACGGCAACCAGCTCTCCGAGAGCGAATACAGCATCAACCCGGCCGGCTTCACCATCCATTCGGCGATCCACGAGGTGCGCGAGGACGCGATCTGCGTGCTGCATCTCCACACGCTCGACGGCACCGCGGTGTCGAGCAGCGCCGAAGGCCTGCTGCCGCTGAACCAGACTGCCCAGCTCGTCACCCACGACCTCGCCTATCACGACTACGAAGGCATTGCGCTCGACCACGACGAGCGGCCGCGGCTGCAGAAGGATCTCGGCGACCACAACCACATGCTCCTGCGCAACCACGGCACGCTCACGGTCGGCCGCTCGGTCGCCTCCGCCTTCGAGCGCATGTATCACCTCGAGCGCGCCTGCTCGATGCAGGTGCGTACGCGCGCGCTGGGCACGCCGGTCTACCCGGTCGACGATATCGCGATCGACAAGAACACCGAGCTGCTGTCGAACCGCGACCGCGCCGAGCTGCGCGCGACCAACCTCGTGTGGCCGCCCTTGCTGCGCAAGCTCGACCGCGTCAATCCCGGCTACAGGTCTTGAGATATTTTGGATCTGGTGTAGAGTAACGCCCAACGAACCTCTACGCCTTTTGGAATGAAACGCCGCCCAATCCCGGGCGGCGTTTTTATTTCAGGGCTTCGTAGGGTGGATTAGCGAAGCGTAATCCACCATGTTTCAGCGAATGCGGAACGAAGTTGGTGGTGACGCCTTCGGCTAATCCACCCTACCGCACCCTGCCTACTTCACCTCCGCCAGCGCGGCGAGGATCCTTGCCCAGGAGCGGATGCCCTTCTGGAAGCTCCGCAGGTCGTATTTCTCGTTCGGCGAGTGGATATTGTCGTCGTCGAGGCCAAAGCCCACCAGCAGCGAGTCGAGGCCCAACGTGCGCTTGAAGTCGGCAACGATCGGGATCGAGGCGCCCGAGCCCATCAGCACGGTCTCCTTGCCCCACTCCTCGGCCAGCGCCTTGCTGGCGGCGCCGAGCGGCTTCATGGTCCAGTCGAGCGCGACCGCAGGCGCGGCGGAATGGTCGCCGAACTCGACCTTGCAGTCGCCGGGAATGCGCGCCGATACGTAGTCGCGGAAGGCCTTGCGGATTCTCGCAGGATCCTGGCCCTGCACGAGGCGGAACGACACCTTGGCCGAAGCATGTGACGGGATCACGGTCTTGGAGCCTTCGCCGATATAGCCGCCCCATATGCCGTTGACGTCGCAGGTCGGACGCGTCGAGGCCTGCTCGACCAGCAGCCTGCCCTTCTCGCCAGCCGGGAGCGACAGCCCGACCGGCTTGAGGAAGGTCTCGGGCGTGAACTCGAGCTTCTTCCACTGCTCCAGGATGTCAGGCGGCGTCTCCTTCACGCCATCATAGAAGCCGGGGATGGTGATGCGGTTGTCGTCGTCGAACAGGCCGCCCAGAATTTTCGTGAGCACCCGGATCGGGTTCATCGCGGTGCCGCCGAACACGCCGGAATGCAAATCGCGATTGGCTGCGGTGATCTTCAGCTCTTCATAAAGCAGGCCGCGCAGCGAGGTCGTGATCGCCGGCGTGTTGCTGTCCCACATGCCGGTGTCGCAGACCAGCACGTAGTCTGCCTTGAACTCGTGCTTGTTGGCCTCGATGAAGGGCACGAAATTCTTCGAGCCGACCTCCTCCTCGCCTTCGATCAGGAAGGTGACGTCGACCGGCAGCGAGCCCGTCACCTTCTTCCAGGCGCGGCAGGCCTCGACGAAGGTCATCACCTGCCCCTTGTCGTCCTCGGCGCCTCGCGCCACGATGATCTTGCGGCCGTCGGCATGATCCGCGACAACGGGCTCGAACGGCGGACGGTGCCAGAGATCGAGCGGATCGACCGGCTGCACGTCGTAATGGCCGTAGAACAGCACGTGCGGCCGCCCGCCCGCTCCGGTTTTGCCGACGACGGCGGGATGGCCCGCGGTCGGCCTCACCTCGGTCGCGACACCGAAGCTGGCGATGTCCTTGGCGAGATGCTCGGCCGCAGCCTTGCAATCATCCGCGAAGGCCGGGTCGGCCGAGATCGACTTGATCCGCAACAACGAGAACAGGCGCTCCAGGCTGTTGTCGAAATCCTTGTCGATGTGGTCGAGCACGGATTGAAGCTGCGTGTTGGACATTGTCTTGTTCCTGATTGCGGGGTCTCAAGGTGTCTGCGCTTTTAACGCCGGCGCGGCCTCGGGACCAGCCGCAACTGGCGGATGCCGGATGTGCCAGGCGAGGCACCCTGCGAGGACGGCCGTCGCAGCGAGGTTGTTGCCACAGGCCTGGATGACCTTGGGAAACCACGGCAGCGACAGCAGCATGAGGATGCCGGCGGCGGCCAAGGCGAGCCAGGTTCCCAGCCGCACATGCGCCCGCGCGTCGAAGGCGGCGCGATGCATCAGCACCGTCATCGGGAAGAACAGCCACATGAAGTAGTATTGCCGCGCCAGCGGCGAGGCCACCGTCATCAGGCAAAACAGGATGCCGAGCTCCTCGGCGTCCGAGCGCTCGGTCCGCTGCGCCTCCCGCGGCATGATCGCGACGAAGCCGAGCCCGAGCAGTGCCGACAGCGCCAGCACGATCCAGTTCGCCGTCCCGTAATCGACGTCGATGACGTTCATCGTCCGCGGCGGCTTGTTGCGATCGTCCTGATTGTAGTTGATCGGACGGACCAGGCGATGCGTGACGGCAATGAGGGACTGGTTGACCCACGACCAGTTTTGCTCCGCGCGCTGGCCAAAGCCCTTTTCCGAGCTCGTCCCGACCATGCCCTGATACCAGACCGCAAGCTCGGCCGCGTTGCGCTCGAAACCGCGGATCGGCGCCGGCACGACATAGAGCAGGATGCCGGTGAAGGCGATCGTGCTGACGAGGGCGGTCCACTTCCGCCGCCAGAGCAGATAGGGCAGAACAGCGATCGGAAACACCTTGATGGCGGCGGCGAGCGCGAACAAGAAGCCGGCGAGCCACGCCCGCTGATGCCGCAGACTCCAGAAGCCATAGAGCACCATCGCGAGCAGGACGAGATTCGGCTGGCCCAGATCGAACATGTCGAACACGAAGGCCACGGTGACCAGGACCGGCAGCGCTTCCAGCCAGCGGCCAGGCTTGCGGTGCGAGCCGGCCATGACTTGGGAGAGCGTCCCGGTGTACCACCACGCCAGAGCATTCAAGATCGACAAGACGACATAGAGCGGGATTTTGCCGAACCAGGTCGGGATCGCCAGCAGGATCGCGGGGAGCGGTGGATAGATGAAGTCGAAATAGTCGCGGGCCGTGGCAGGATAGAGCGGCCCATCCTGCAAGACCTGCTGTCCGGCCCAGTACCAGAGCACGTAATCCTTGGTCTTGCCGTGGCCGAAGATCTCGGGGACGAGCACGTCAGCCGTCAGGAGGACGCAGCAGAACAAAAAGAGCAGATCCAGCGGCGCACGCAGCGACAAACGTCTCGGCGCATCAGGCTTGGCTAAGGGGGCGGGCGGGGTCACGGTGCGGGGCAGTCCGGTGCGGCGACAAAACAGGACGTAGCAGACCCGCGGGGGCTTGGAGAGCCCCCTCACCTGAATGTGTGCGACGTTCGGCCCCTCGATCCAGGGACAGGTCGATGAGCTCGGCGGACGAATTGCCTTCCCGTCGGGCGTTCTGCCTACCGCCGCAGCAATCCACCGAGCGCGCCGCGGACCAGCGTGCGGCCGATCGAGCCGCCGAGCTGGCCGCCGACCGACTTGCCGATATTGGCGGCCATCCCGCCGATCACCTGATTGGTGACCGATCGCGTCACGTCCCGCGCAATGACCTGGCCGGTCGACAGACGGCCTCGCTTGACGTTGGTGCCGAAGATGGTGCCGACGATCGAGCCGATCTGGCCCAGGATGCCGCCGCCTGCGCCGGCTCCACCATTTTGTGCGTCCGCATGCGCAGCCGTGCCGGCCACGCGCTTCTGCAGCATCTCACTGGCGGACTCTCGATCCACCGCGGTATCGTATTTGCCCTTCACCGGGCTCCTGCTCATGATCGCCTTGCGCTCCTCGGGCGTGATCGGCCCGATCCGCGCCGTCGGCGGCCGGATCATCACCCGCTCCACCATCGAAGGCGTGCCGTTGCCCTCGAGGAAGGACACCAGCGCCTCGCCCTTGCCGAGCTCCGTGATCACCTTGGCAGTGTCGAGCTTCGGGTTGGGCCGGAAGGTCTGCGCCGCAGCGGCGACCGCCTTCTGGTCGCGCGGCGTGAAGGCGCGCAGCGCATGCTGCACGCGACCGCCCAACTGGGCCAACACCTTGTCTGGCACGTCGATCGGATTCTGCGTGACGAAATAGACGCCGACGCCCTTGGAACGGATCAGACGAACCACCTGCTCGATCTTGTCCATCAGTGCCTTCGGCGCATCGTTGAACAGCAGATGCGCCTCGTCGAAAAAGAACACCAGTTTTGGCTTCGGCAGATCGCCGGCTTCAGGCAGTTCCTCAAACAACTCCGACAGCAACCACAACAGGAAGGTAGCGTAGAGCCTGGGGCTCTCCATCAGCTTGTCGGCAACCAGAATGTTGACGATGCCGCGACCGTCGCTATCGGTCTTCATGAAATCCTTCAGCTCCAGTGCCGGCTCACCGAAGAATTTCGTTCCGCCCTGGTTTTCCAGCACCAGGAGCTGGCGTTGAATGGTTCCAACCGTCGCCTTGCTGACATTGCCGAAGCTCTGCGCGGCCTTGCGGATCTCGGCAAATGGATCTTCCTCGGCATCCGCTGCCTTCTTGCCGCTGGCGGGAACGATCGCATCCAACAGCGACCGCAGATCCTTCATATCCAACAATGGCAGAAGACTCTCGTCCGCAACACGGAAGGCGACGTTGAGCACACCTTCCTGCACGTCGTTGAGGTCGAGCATGCGCGCGAGCAGGAGCGGCCCCATTTCCGTGACGGTCGCGCGCACGGGGTGGCCCTGCTCGCCGAACACGTCCCAGAACACCGTCGAGAACTGATCGGGCTGGAATGTCAGCCCCATTTCGGTGGCGCGCTTGAGAATGAAGTCCTTGGCCTCTCCCAGCTCGGAGATGCCGGAGAGGTCTCCCTTGATGTCCGCCGCAAAGACCGGCACACCGGCGCGCGCAAATCCTTCCGCCATCACTTGAAGCGACACGGTCTTGCCGGTTCCGGTTGCACCCGTGACGAGGCCGTGGCGATTGGCGAGCGCCAGCGTCAGCCATGCCTGCTCGTTTCCCTTGCCGACGAAAATCTTGTCGTCGGTATCGCCGAGCTTGCTGTCCTGTGCGGTCATTATTCTCTCTGATCTCTCTGCCGAGTTTCGCGTATTGAAACTCAAATGCGCCAGTTCCGTAGTTTAACGCATGTCGCACGCCGATTAAAACCGTTCAACGCGCCCCGAGCATGCGACATTGTCGGACACGAATGGGCAACATCAGCCGAAAGTAGGAACGGGGTATTCGCAGCGCGGCATTTTTTTGCCGATTCGATCTCGGCTCTTGCACGGCTGCAACACTTTTCGCGCGTTCGAGGATGAATCGCGACCGCGCGTGCGTTCATCGCTTGAATTTCACATCACACCGGCTCAAGATCAATTTTCGAAAGCAATACTCCGGCGTGCAACCGGCTGAGGGGCCTTATGGACGAGCTGATCGGACGGCTGGCGGCAAACGCCAGCATAGATGGTGCTGTCGCTGAAAAAACCGTCGGCATTATCCTGGGCTTCCTCCGCAGCGAGGGTCCTTCCGAGAGCGTGCAGGCCCTGATCGACCAGATCCCAGGAGCGGAAGCCGCGATCGAGGCGTCCAGGAGCGGCGGCGGCCTGTCGCGGCTGATGGGTGGCGGCTTGATGGCGGTCGGCACGCGCCTGATGGGCATGGGACTTAGCATGTCCGATATTCAAAAGGTCGCCCGTGAACTTTTCCGCTACGGGCGAGACAAAATCGGAGCGGATCAGATGGGCAAGATCATCGCTGGGACTCCGGGCCTCGGCCAATTCGCCTGAAGCCACGCATTTCACACCGAGTGTCATGACATATCCAATCTCCGAGATTGAGGGCCTGTCGACCTTTGCAGCCAACAAGTTGAAGGCGCAAGGAATCCGCACCACCGACGCGCTGCTCGAGGCGGCCTCGACCGTGAAGGGCCGCAAGGCGCTTTCCGCCAAGACGGGCATCAGCGAGCAGTCGCTGCTGGAATGGGCCAACGTCTCCGACTACATGCGCATTCCCGGCATGGGCAAGGCCAAGGTCGGCCTGGTCCGCGCCGCCGGCGTCACCACCGTGCGCGAGCTCGCCTATCGAAATCCGGCGAGGCTCGCCCAGAGCATGCGCGAAGCCAACGAGAAGAAGAAGCTCGTCCGCATCCTGCCTTCCGAGAAGTCGGTCGGCGACATCATCGCCAAGGCCAAGAAGCTGCCGCCGAAGATCACGTATTAGGGCGGTCCCCGCGAACGGATTCTCGCGCGGCGTTCTCGGTGTCGTCCCGGCGAACGCCGGGACCCATACCGCGGAATCTATCGATCGTAGACGGTGGAAGTACCGGACTACGAGTCTTCGCCAAACTTTTCCCTGGGGTTATGGGTCCCGGCGTTCGCCGGGACGACAGCTGGGGTGATGCGCGAGGGTGCCACAATATCGACGCCGCCCGCAGACACCGACACCGCCCATCCCGTCTTGACTCCCCCTGCCCGACCGCGCAAAGCGGGCCGCATGAACGCCTCGCTCTCCCCTTCCGTCCCGCCGGCCGGCTCGGCCGGGCCTGATGCGCTGCGGACGCTGCTGGAGCGGCCGCTTCCCGCGGTGATGGGCGTGCTCAACATCACCCCGGATTCCTTCTCCGACGGCGGCGCGTTCATCGCGCCCGCGCGGGCGCTGGAACGGGCTCGGGCGATGATCGCCGATGGCGTCGACATCATCGATATCGGCGCCGAGTCCACCCGGCCCTACAAGGGCGCCCGGCCGGTCACCGCGCAAGACGAATTGGCACGACTTAAGCCGGTGCTGGCCGACGTGGTAGCGCTCGGCGTGCCCGTCTCGATCGACAGCATGAAGGCACAAGTGGTGGCCTTCGCGCTCGACCAGGGCGCGACGATCGCCAACGACGTCTGGGGCCTGCAACGCGATACCGACATGGCGCCGCTGATCGCCGCAAGAGGCGTTCCCGTCGTCGTCATGCACAACCGCGACAGCGTCGATCCCGCGATCGATATCATTGCGGACATGAAGACATTCTTTCGGCACTCGCTCGATATCGCCGCGCGGGCCGGCATCGTGCGCGACAAGATCGTGCTCGATCCCGGCATCGGCTTCGGCAAGACGCCCGAGCAGAGCATGACCGCTCTGGCGCGGCTGCGCGAACTGGACGTGTTCGGCTTGCCGATCCTGGTCGGCGCCTCGCGCAAGCGCTTCATCGCCTCGGTGTCGCCGTCGGAACCATCGGAGCGGCTCGCCGGCTCGATCGCGGCGCATCTGATCGCCGCACAGCGCGGCGCGAAGATCATCCGGACCCATGATGTCGGCGAAACCCTGCAGGCCCTGCGGGTGGCGCATGCAATCGAGAGCAAGCAATGACCGATACGATCTTCGTCACCGGCCTGTCGATCCATGCCCGCCACGGCGTGATGGATCACGAAACCGAAGTCGGCCAGCGTTTCGTCATCGATCTCGAACTCTATACCGACCTGTCCGAGCCGTCGCGCAGCGACCGGCTCGCGGACACGGTGTCCTACGCCGATGTCGTGGCGACGACGACGGCGGCGTTCAAGAACACCAATTACAAGCTGCTGGAGCGCGCGGCCGGCGCGGTGGCCGACGCCATCTTGTCGAACTTCCCGCGCGTCCGCGCCGTGAAGATCACGGTGCACAAGCCGCATGCGCCGATCGCCGCGATCTTCGACGATGTCGGCATCATGCTGACACGCTCGCGGCATCCCTGAGATGGCGAGCGTGCTGATCGCACTCGGCGGCAATGTCGGCGATGTCCGCGCGACGTTCGGCAAGGCGATCGCCCATATCTGCGGCATGGCGCAAGGCGCGCTGATCACACGCTCCTCGGACTATGCCACCCCGCCCTGGGGCGACGAGGACCAGGATCCCTTCATCAACGCCTGCATCGAGATCGAGACCGGTCTCGATCCGCACGCGCTCTTGTTCGTGCTGCAGAAAGTCGAGCAGAAATTCGGCCGCGTGCGAACCAAGGAACGACGCTGGGGCCCGCGCACGCTCGATCTCGACATGATCGCCTATGACGACGTCAGCTTGCAGAAGCCCGACCTGACGCTGCCGCATCCCCGCCTGTTCGAGCGCGCCTTCGTGCTGGTGCCGCTGGCCGAGATCGCGCCCGACCGCGTGATCTCAGGCATTCGTGTGCGTGACGGCCTCGCCAGCGTCTCCACGCAAGGCATTGAGCGGCTTCCGGATACCGGTTAACCAAAAACAACCGTTTGCAGGGACGGTCTGCCGTGGCAATTTCGCCTGAGAAACAACGAGACGTTTGGGAGCCCCTCGCCGCATGACCTCCGTGACTGACGACCTGCCGCTGGCGGCGGATTTTCCCAAGGCGACCGTCGAGGACTGGCGCAAGCTGGTCGACGGCGTGCTGAAGGGCGCGCCGTTCGAGAAGCTGGTCGGCAAGACCTATGACGGCATCAGGATCGATCCGCTCTATCCGCGCGCCAAGGGCGTTGCGCCCGTGGTGGGACGCCCGCCGGCTGCACCGTGGCAGATCGTGCAGCGGATCGACCATCCCGACGCGGCGCTCGCGAATGCACAGGCCCTGACCGACCTCGAGAACGGCGCGACGGGGCTCGCGCTGGTGTTCGCCGGCGGCAGCGGCGCCCATGGTTTCGGCCTGGAACCTTCGGCGGATGCGGTCGCAAAGGTTTTGAAAGACATTCATCTCGACGCCGGCATCGGCCTCGAGCTTCAGATCGGCCCGCAATCGCGGATGGCCGCGATCCATGTCGCGGAATATGTCAAGAGCAAGGGGCTCGATCCCGCAGCCTGCAACATCCGCTTCGGCCTCGATCCGCTCGCGGCCGCCGCAGTGTGGGGCCACAGCCCCTATACCTGGGACGAGATCGTTCCTGCCGTCGCCGGCGCCATCAAGGGCCTTGCCGCGCTCGGCTTCAAGGGACCGTTTGCCTCCGCCGACGGGCGCGTGATCCATGATGCCGGTGGCTCGGAGGTGCAGGAGCTTGCCTTCGTGCTTGCCTGCGGCGTCGCTTATCTGCGCGCGATCGAAGGCGCCGGCATTCCCCTCGAGCAGGCGCAGGGTATGGTCTATGCGCGGCTTGCCGCGGATGCCGACCAGTTCCTGACCATGGCCAAATTCCGCGCGCTGCGGCTGCTGTGGGCACGCATCGAGCAGGCCTGCGGGCTGACGCCGAAACCGCTGTTCATCGCTGCCGATACAGCCTGGCGGATGCTGACGCAGCGCGATCCTTACGTGAACATGCTGCGCGCGACCATGGCGACGTTCGCCGCCGGGCTCGCCGGCGCGAATGCGATCACGGTGCTGCCGCATACGCTGGCGCTCGGCCTGCCCGATCCGTTCGCGCGGCGCGTGGCGCGCAACACGCAGCTTCTCTTGCTGGAAGAAAGCAACCTCGCCAGGGTCAGCGATCCCGCGGCAGGCGCAGGCGGCATCGAGACGCTGACCGCGCAGCTTTGCGACGCCGCATGGGCGCTGTTCCAGGAAAGCGAGAAAGCCGGTGATGCCTTCGCGGCGCTTCAGCAGGGCGTGTTTCAGAGCAAGGTGGCGGCCGCGCGAAAGGCGCGTGATGCCAACATCGCAAAGCGCCGCGACGTGCTGACCGGCGCCAGCGAGTTTCCGAACCTGCATGAGCGCGAAGCGACCGTGCTGAAGGCAACGCCGATCGCGCTTCCGCCTTACGGGGAACAGAAATACAAGTTCGATGCGCTGCCGCCGATCCGGCTGGCGGAACCGTTCGAGGCGCTGCGCGACAAATCCGACGCGGCGTTGAAGGCACGTGGCGCGCGGCCAAAGGTGTTCCTGGCCAATCTCGGCACGCCCGCCGACTTCACGGCGCGCGCCACTTTCGCGAAGAGCTTCTTCGAAGCCGGCGGCATCGAGGCGGTCGACAGCGAGGGCTTTGCCGATCCGGCCAAACTCACAGCCGCCTTCAAGGCCTCAGGTGCGGAGCTCGCCTGCCTCTGTTCCAGCGACAAGGTCTATGCCGGTCAGGCGGAACCCGCCGCCCGGGCCCTGCAAACGGCAGGCAGCAGACATATCTATCTGGCGGGCCGCCCGACCGATGCCGAGGCGGCGCTGCGGGCCGCCGGCGTCACGGGTTTTGTCTTCGCCGGAGGCGATGCGCTTGCGACACTACAAGACGCCTACCGACGGATGGAGCAGCCATGACCGAAACCGGCAAACCCGTTCTCACCGGCGGCTGCCAATGCGGCGCGGTGCGCTTTGCCGTCATGACCGCGCCGACCAGGGTCTCGATCTGCCACTGCCGGATGTGCCAGAAGGCAGCCGGTGCGCCATTCGCCTCCTTTGCCGACATCAACAAGACGGACTTCGCCTGGACCAGGGGACAACCCTCGTTCTTCCGCTCCTCCACCATCGCCGAGCGCGGCTTCTGCGCCGCCTGCGGCACGCCGCTGAGCTTCGGCCGCATTGACGGCGATCGGATCGAAATCATGACCGGCACCTTCGACCACCCCGACTGGGTGATCCCGACGCGCCAGTTCGGCACGGAATCGCGGCTCGGCTGGGTGGTCGGCATCGCCAATCTGCCGAGCCAGACCACGCAGCAGAATTACGGACCGGAGAAGATGGCGACCATAGTCAGCCATCAGCATCCGGATCATGATTGAGGCGGCCCATGTTTCAGCTGCTCGGACATACGTTGTTCGGTCTGGCAGAATGGAAGATCGAGAAGCTGCTCGCGTGGCTGCTCTGGGACGGGACTGGTAGAATTACTCGGAGCCGCCTGGATGATCCCGTTTACAAGAAGAATGTGCAAAAGCTGATCGAGCGCAACCGCAGGTTTGAGGAATCCAAGGGATGAGCCGCGTTCCCAATTTCGCCGAGGTCGCCTTCGAGCGCACCGCCACCACAGCGCCGTCAGGCAGCGCCGAGCCGTGGCTGACGCCGGAGGGCATTCTGGTCAAGCCCGCCTATGGCGAGACTGATCTGGCCGGGCTCGATTTCCTCGAGACCTATCCGGGCATCGCGCCGTTCCTGCGCGGCCCCTACCCGACCATGTATGTCAACCAGCCCTGGACGGTCCGGCAATATGCCGGCTTCTCCACGGCGGAGGATTCCAACGCGTTTTACCGCCGCAACCTGGCGGCCGGACAGAAGGGCCTCTCGGTCGCCTTCGATCTCGCCACCCATCGCGGCTACGACTCCGATCACCCGCGCGTCGGCGGCGACGTCGGCATGGCCGGCGTCGCCATCGATTCCATCTACGATATGCGCACGCTGTTCGCAGGCATTCCGCTCGACCAGATGAGCGTGTCCATGACCATGAACGGCGCGGTGCTGCCGATCCTCGCGCTCTACGTCGCCGCCGCCGAGGAACAGGGCGTGCCGCCGGAGAAGCTGTCGGGCACCATTCAGAACGACATTCTGAAAGAGTTCATGGTGCGCAACACCTACATCTATCCGCCGGCGCCCTCGATGCGGATCATCTCGGACATCTTCGCCTACACCTCGCAGAAGATGCCGAAGTACAATTCGATCTCGATCTCCGGCTATCACATGCAGGAGGCCGGTGCGACGCAGGACCTCGAGCTCGCCTACACGCTCGCCGACGGCGTCGAATATCTGCGCGCCGGCCTTGCCGCAGGGCTCGACGTCGATCGTTTCGCTCCGCGCCTGTCGTTCTTCTGGGCGATCGGCATGAACTTCTTCATGGAAGTCGCCAAGATGCGCGCCGCGCGCCTGCTCTGGGCGAAGCTGCTGAAACCGTTCAACCCGAAGGACCCGCGCTCGCTGTCGCTGCGCACGCACAGCCAGACCTCGGGCTGGTCGCTGACCGCGCAGGACGTCTTCAACAACGTGATGCGCACCACGGTGGAGGCCATGGCCGCAACGCAGGGCCACACCCAGTCGCTGCACACCAACGCGCTCGACGAGGCGCTCGCCTTGCCGACCGATTTCTCTGCGCGCATCGCCCGCAACACCCAGCTCTTCCTGCAGCAGGAGAGCGGCACCACCCGCATCATCGATCCCTGGGGCGGCTCGTATTACGTCGAGCGGCTCACGCGCGACCTCGCGGCGAAGGCGTGGAGCCACATTCAGGAGGTCGAGGAACTCGGCGGCATGGCGAAGGCGATCGAGGCCGGCTTGCCGAAGCTGCGCATCGAGGAAGCTTCGGCCAAGACCCAGGCGCGGATCGATGCCGGCAAGCAGGCGGTGATCGGCGTCAACAAGTACAAGCCGACCGACGAGGACAGAATCGAGATCCTGAAGGTCGACAACACCAATGTCCGCCGGCTTCAGATCGACAAGCTCAAGCGGCTGAAAGCCGAACGCAACCAGAACGACGTCGATGCCGCGCTCGCCGCGCTGACGCGCTCGGCTGGCGAAGGCAACGGCAATCTGCTCGCGCTCGCCATCGACGCGGCGCGGGCGAAGGCGACCGTCGGCGAGATTTCGGACGCGATGGAGAAGGTGTTCGGCCGGCACCGCGCCGAGATCAAGTCCATCACCGGCGTCTACAAGCGGGAGGCGTCCAGCATGGGTAACCAGGTCGAGAAGGTACAGGCGCTGATCGACGCGTTCGAGGAGGCGGAAGGCCGCCGCCCGCGCATCCTGGTCGCCAAGATCGGCCAGGACGGCCACGATCGCGGCCAGAAGGTGATTGCGTCTGCCTTTGCCGATATCGGCTTCGACGTCGACATCGGGCCGCTGTTTGCCACCGCCGACGAAGCCGCGCGGCAGGCGGTCGAGAACGACGTCCACATCCTCGGCGTCTCCTCGCTCGCCGCCGCCCATCTCACCGCCGTGCCGGAATTGAAGGCCGCGCTGAAGAAGCAGGGCCGCGACGACATCATGATCATCGTCGGCGGCGTGGTACCGCCGCAGGACTACGACGCGCTCTATGCTGCCGGCGCTGAAGCGATCTTCCCGCCGGGCACCGTGATTGCGGAAGCGGCCGAGGAGCTGATCCGCAAGCTGAATGCCCGGCTCGGCCATAGCGAGGCGGCCGAGTAGATGATAGACTGGCCGCAACCGGCCAGGTGTGTCCATGACACGTGACGAGATCATCGCTGCGATACGCGAGAATGCGGACGCCATCAAAGGCAAGGGCGTCTCGAAGCTTGCCATTGTTGGCTCGCGGGCCGGCGAAGATTACGACAGCGACATCGACATTCTGATCGAGATCGAACCGGATACTTCTTTTTCACTGCTCAAGCTGATCGATATCGAAAATATCATCGAAGATGCGACCGGCTTGCAAACGCAGGCAACCGTTCGTCGCTCGACGTCTCCCCGCTTTGTGCCGCACAGCGCAGACGACATTGTCGAAATATTCTGACGCTCACACAGGAGCACTATCCTTGAAGTTCATCGCCGGTTTGAGCGTCGCCCTGGCGCTGAGCGCAACGTGCGCGTTTTCCGCCCTCGCCGCCGACCCCAAGCCCGACGCCGCCATCAACACCAAGAGCATCGAGGCGCGCGTCTTCCTCGACGACGGGATCAAGGCGGACGCGGCGCTGGCGGCGGATTGCCTCACGGAAGGTAAGACATGGCTTAACAAGAATGCCGCGGAAGCTGCCGCCGCCCGCAAAGCGGACCCTAAGGAGGGGCGGCTGGGAGTTCGAGCGCAAGTATGAAATCCGCTCCGTCGTTGCCGACCGCTATGTCAGCGTCCTCCGTAATGACTACATGAACACTCGCGGCGCGCATCCCAATTCGGATGTGAACACGATCCTTTGGGACAAGGCGGCGAACAAGCGCATCTCGATCCGCCCGTTCTTCACCGAGACCGCCGACAAGGGTCCGGCCATGAAGGCGATGGTGACGGCCATCATCACCTCGCTCAAGGCCGAGAAGAAGAAGCGCGGTGCCGGCGAGACCGCGACCGACGAATGGTTCAAGGGCGTGGAACCGAGCCTGCTCAAGATTGGCGCGGTGACGCTTGCGCCGTCAACTGAAGCAGGCAAGAGCTCCGGCCTCACCTTTCACTACCCGCCCTACGCCGTCGGTCCCTACGCCGAGGGCGAGTATGTTGCCTTCGTGCCTTGGGAGGCGCTGAAGCCGTATCTCAGCGCGGAAGGCACACGAATCTTCGGCGGCGCGCGGCCGAAGGGCGACGCGCAGGAGCAGTGAACGATCGCTAACTGGATCGCGGATGGGCTCGCGCCAGTGTGCGCGCCAGCGAATCCGTCCAATCAGGAATCCAGGACGCAAACAGGGCTTGCCAGCGCTCGGCGTCAGCAGGCTCGCTATCGAGGGCAACCGACCATTCGATGAGGGTACGGTTGCCCTCGATGACAGGACGCAGATGCATGGTGCCTTGATAGTGCGTCGGCGCCGGCGACCGGCTTCCGTCGTCTTGCGGATACGGCAACGCTTCGAGACCGGCATAAGCTAGGGTGTGCTGCCGGTCCGAGTGATCGACCAGGCGCTGACGGATCCAGTTTCCGAGATAGCAGAAGCGTCTGATAGCGCCGACTTCATCGCCGCGCTTGTCGTCTTCGATCACGCTCTCGCTCACCCCGTCGATATAGGCGGGATAGTTGTTGAAATCGCGGATCAGCGACCAGACTTCGTCCAGCGGGTGGTCCAGCACGGCGCTGTAATAGGCTCGGGTCATCGGTGGCTCGCCTTCGGTTTCCGTTACGCGCTGAGGTTGGCTGCTCGCGCGGGCAAAATCCACCCGGTTTCCGACTGCCCATCCCATGGCCATCCAACTTTCGCGCACAATGCGACGATCTCGTTGGTAGCGCTATCTTGCGGCGGCTCCGCAAAGCCGACTAGAATGCCGCCATTGACAAGAGCGCCCGGCGTCACGGGTGCCGCTGGGAGGATTCATGTCCAAGATTACGCGCCGCACCTTTGCGGCCTCAACCGCCGCAGTCGCAGCATCCGCCGCCTTCGGCTTCAAGCCCGCGCTCGCACAAGCCTATCCGGCCCGGCCGGTCACCGTGATCGTGCCCTGGGGCGCTGGCGGTGGCACCGACGCGACGGCGCGCATTGTCGCGGCGCTGCTGGAAAAGGACCTCGGCCAGCCCTTCAACGTGGTCAACCGCACCGGCGGCTCCGGCGTGGTGGGCCACAGCGCGATCGCGAGCGCCCAGCCCGATGGTTACACCATCGGCATGCTCACCGTCGAAATCTCGATGATGCACTGGCAGGGCCTGACCGAGCTGACGCCGAAGAGCTACACCCCGCTGGCGCTGATGAACGAGGACCCCCCGGGCATCCAGGTCTCCTCCTCCTCGCCCTACAAGACGGTCAAGGAACTCGCCGATGCGATCAAGGCTGCGCCTCCCGGCAAGTTCAAGGCCTCCGGCACCGGCCAGGGCGGCATCTGGCACCTGGCCCTGGTCGGCTGGATGCAGGCCATGGGCCTGCCCGCCAATCAGGTCGCGTGGGTGCCCTCGAACGGTGCGGCGCCGGCGATGCAGGATCTCGCCGCCGGCGGCCTCGACCTCACCACCTGCTCGGTGCCCGAGGCGCGTGCCATCATCGAGGCGGGCAAGGCCAGGAGCCTCGCCATCATGGCGCCGGCCCGCAACCCGATCTTCAAGGACGTGCCGACGCTGAAGGAGGCGATGGGCATCGACTACGCGACGGGCGCCTGGCGCGGCATCGCCGGGCCAAAGAACCTTCCGCCGGAGATCGCAACGAAGCTCACCGCGGCGCTGAAGAAGGTTTACGATTCCGCCGAGTACAAGGACTTCATGAGCAATCGCGGCTTCGGCACGGTGTGGGGCGATGCCGCTCACTTCGCCAGCTTCATGGACAAGGGCGACGCCCAGATGGGCGAAGCCATGAAGGCGGCGGGCCTGAGCAAGGCGTGATGTTTCACCCCTCCCCGCTGATGGCGGGGCTATTGCATGTGAAGAAGAACGTGGCGAGTAGCTCGCTTGCAGCCCATCCTTCGAGATGCCCGCCCGCGGCGGGCCCTCAGGATGAGGTCGCGTTTTGCAGCGAGATAGCAGACCCTCGTGGTGAGGAGCCTGCAAAAGCGGGCGTCTCGAACCATGCAGGCCGAGCACCTTCGGCATATGCGCTGGCCCAGCCCACGCGGCGAGAGGGAGCGCACCTCCCGGAATTCTGACAGGACCCCACCCCATGCGTCTTCCCGACTCCGTGACGGGATCGTTTCTCGTCGTGCTCGGCGCAGCAGCTGCCTATGGCGGCTGGATCCTGCCGCCGGTGCCGGGCCAGCCGGTCGGCCCCAACGTGTTCCCGCTGGTGATCGGCTGCGGCCTCGCACTATGCGGGCTCGCGATCGTGTTCGGCATCGGGCATTCCTTCGAGGAGGAGGAAGCGTTGGTCCCGATGGAGGACGGCCAGGCCGCTGCCCCGCCGCCGCAGGGCAAGCTCTACGGCCTGCGCGCGCTGCTGCCGCCGGCGTTGCTGCTGTTCTACGTCGTCGCGGCCGACCGGCTCGGTTTCATCATCACCGCGGCGATCATGGTCTACGTCACCTCGACCGCGCTCGGGGCCAGGTGGAAGCTGGCCCTGCCGCTCGCGGCCCTCTCCCCCTTCGCCATCCACCTCATCTTCGGCAAGCTGCTCCGCGTGCCGCTGCCTGCCGGCCTGTTGCCGGCGCCCTGGTAGTAGTCCCATGCTGAAAACCCTGATCGATGCGTTCGCGCTGATCTCCACCTGGGAGGTCATCATCGCGATGTTCGCAGCGTCCGTGTACGGGCTCGTGATCGGCTCGCTGCCGGGCCTGTCGGCGACGATGGCAACCGCCCTGCTCGTCCCCGTCACCTTCTATCTCTCGCCGATCGCGGCGATCGCGACCATCGTCGCGGCCTCCTCGATGGCGATCTTCTCCGGCGACATTCCGGGCGCGCTGCTGCGCATTCCCGGCACGCCCGCTTCCGCCGCCTATGCGGACGAGGCCTACGCGATGACGCGCAAGGGCCAGGCCGAGCTCGCGCTTGGGGCCGGCGTGTGGTTCTCGGCGGTCGGCGGCATCGCCGGCGTGCTGTCGCTGATGATCCTGGCGCCACCGCTCGCCGAGATCGCGCTGTCGTTCTCGACCTTCGAATATTTCTGGCTGGCGCTGCTCGGACTAATGTGCGCCACCCTGGTTGCGCGCTCCTCGCCGGTGAAGGCGATCGCCGGCATGTTCATCGGCCTGCTCGTCGCCTGCATCGGCATCGAGAATCCCGGCGGTGTCCCGCGCTTCACCTTCGGCCTCACCGATCTGTTCGGCGGCATCGAGCCGATCCCGGCGCTGGTCGGCGTGTTCGCGGTGGCGCAGGTGATGCGCGCGATGCTGACGCCGGAGCCGCCGCCGCTGCCGCGGCGCAAGTTCGGAAGCATCTTGGCCGGCCAGTGGAAGCTGACGAAGCTGTATCACTGGCAGATGACGCGCGGGAATATCGTCGGCATCATCATCGGCGTGCTGCCCGGCGCCGGCGCCGACATAGCCGCCTGGGTCTCCTACGCGATGTCGAAGCGCTTCTCCAAGGAGCCGGAGAAATTCGGCACCGGCCATGTCGAGGGGCTGGTCGAGGCCGGCGCCAGCAACAACGCCAGCATCGCCTCCGGCTGGGTGCCCTCGCTGCTGTTCGGCATCCCCGGCGACACCATCGCCGCGATCGCGATCGGCGTGCTCTACATGAAGGGCCTCAATCCCGGTCCGACGCTGTTCACCGAGAAGGCGTCGAGCATATACGCGATCTATCTGATGTTCATCATCGCGAACATCATGATGATCCCGCTCGGCATCGCCATGATCCGGGTCGCCGCCTACATCCTGCTGGCGCCGCGCTCGGCCATCATGCCGGTCATCATGCTGTGCTGCGCGGTCGGCTCGTTCGCGATCGGCAACAACATGTTCGGCGTCGTCACGGTCGCCGCCTTCGGCGTGATCGGCTACGTCATGGAGGCGAACGGATATCCCGTCGCGGCCATGGTGCTCGGCATCGTGATGGGCACCATGGTCGAGCAGGCCTTCGTCACGTCACTGATCAAGTCCGACGGCAGCATCCTGCCGTTCTTCGAGCGGCCGGTCGCTGCCATCCTGGCCGCGATGGCGATCGGCGCGTTGCTCTGGCCGGTGATGGTGTGGGTGTGGCGAAAGCTGAAACCGGCGCAGACGGCGGCAGCAACATCCCGGTGATATGGCGCGGGCGGCCCTCGCCTGCCCCGCCGGGCCGTTGTAAAGCAGGGCATGACTGAGAAGAAGGCCTCGCTCGACATCAAATCCCTCGCCCGTGACTTGCGCGCCGGCAGCCGCGCGGCGCTCGCCCGCGCCATCACGCTGGTCGAGAGCCGGCGCGGTGATCATCAGGCGCTGGCGCGCGAGCTGGTACAGATGCTGCTGCCCGACACCGGCAAGGCGTTTCGCGTCGGCATCACTGGCTCGCCCGGCGTCGGCAAATCCACCACCATCGATGTGCTCGGGACGTATCTGATCGAGCAGGGCCACAAGGTCGCGGTGCTCGCGGTCGATCCGTCCTCGGCACGCAGCGGCGGCTCGATCCTCGGCGACAAGACGCGGATGGCGCGGCTGTCGGCCTCAGACTACGCGTTCATCCGTCCGTCCCCATCCTCAGGCACGCTCGGCGGCGTCGCGGCGAAGACGCGCGAGGCGATGCTGCTTTGCGAAGCCGCCGGGCTTCGACGTCGTGCTGATCGAGACCGTCGGCATCGGCCAGTCAGAGACCGCGGTCTGCGACATGACCGACTTCTTCCTCGCCCTGATGCTGCCGGGCGGCGGCGACGAGCTGCAGGGCATCAAGAAGGGCCTCGTCGAGCTCGCCGACATGATCGCGATCAACAAGGCCGACGGCGACAATCTCAAGCGCGCCAACATCACCGCCGCGGATTATCGCGGCGCGCTGCACATCCTCAGCCCCCGGTCCGAGCACTGGCATCCGCCTGTCGTCACCTATTCGGCGCTGGCCGGCACCGGCATCGCCGAGCTCTGGCAGAAGGTTCTGGACCACCGCAAGGCGATGAAGGCATCCGGCGACTTCGCCGCGCGGCGGCGCGACCAGCAGGTGAAGTGGATGTGGTCGATGCTGGAGCAGCGCATGCTGGCGAGGTTGCGGAGCGAAGCGTCGGTGCGGACCAAGGTCCGTAAGATAGAAACCGAGGTCGCCGAGGGCCATCTCACGCCGGCGCTCGCCGCCGAGCGCATTCTGGAGTTGCTGCAATGACCGGGCCCTGCATTCTCCTCACCGGCTTCGGGCCATTTCCCGGCGCGCCCTACAATCCGACCCAGGCGCTGGTAGCCCGGCTGATGCACTTGCGCCGGCCGGCGCTCGACGATGTCGAGCTGTCGAGCCACATCTTCCCGGTCACCTATGCTGCCGTCGACCGGCAATTGCCTGACGTGCTCGCCGCCCAAAAGCCCGACGCGCTCTTGATGTTCGGCCTCGCGGCGCGCACGCCCTATCTGCGGATCGAGACCCGCGCCCGCAACGCCGTCACCATGCTGTGGCCGGATGCCGCCAACACCCGCTCGAGCAAGCGCGGCATCGCCGGCCATGCAGATGCGATGACGTTCGGCCCGCACACCGCAAGGCTGCTGCGCGCCGCGCGCCTCACCGGCATCGACGCGCGTCCCTCGCGCGATGCCGGCGCTTATCTCTGCAATTACCTGAGCTGGCGCGCGATCGAGAACGTCAAGTCGGGCGGGCCGAAGCTTGCGGCCTTCATCCACATTCCGCTGCTTGCGCGCGGCGGCGCCGTGCGGCGCAAGGGCTCAGCCCGGATCACGCTGGAGGAACTGGTGGACGCGGGGGAAGCCATGCTGATGGAGGTGGTGCAATTGGCAAGGAAGGCGCGGGACACCTCGGTCTCGTAGGGTGGGCAAAGGCGCGCTTGCGCCGTGCCCACCATGCGTCCGCATTCGTGGCGACAATGGTGGGCACGCTTCGCATTGCCCACCCTACGGCACCGTCTTTGCGGTAAACATTTAACCCTACCGCGAACAATCCTCACCGCCTTCGCCGCCCTGCGCTACCTAGTCTCCGCGGACATCCCGCGTCCGCCGGAGGACGCGTCATGGACCTCAATCGCCGCTATCTCATTGGAGCTTCGACCGCGGGCATCGCCGGCGCGCTCGCCATGCCGGCCGACGCTGCGCGCGCGGCTCCGCTGACGTCCCTGCTCGGGCGCGACGCCACGCAATACGGCGTGCGGCCCGGCAGCAGCGAGGATCAGACGCGCGCGCTCCAGCGTGCGATCGACGAGGCTGCGCGGGCGCAAATGCCGCTGGCGCTGCCGCCGGGCGTTTATCGCAGCGGATTGCTGCGGCTGCCGAACGGGTCGCAACTGATCGGCGTGCGCGGTGCGACCAAGCTGGTCTTCACGGGCGGAGCCTCGATGATCCAGAGCGACGGCTCCGATGCGATCGGCCTCTCCGGCATCACCTTCGACGGCGGCAACATTCCGCTGCCGACCCGGCGGGGCCTGATCCATGTTCTCGGCGGACGAGATGTGCGCATGGCGGATTGCCAGATCACGCAATCGGGCGGCAGCGGCATCTGGCTCGAGCAGGTCGCGGGCGACGTCTCCGGCAACATCTTCACCAGCATCGCGTTGACTGCGGTGGTCTCGTTCGACGCCAGGGGGCTCAGCGTCTCGCGCAACACCATCATCGGCACCAACGACAATGGCATCGAGATCCTGCGCACCGCGATCGGCGACGACGGCACGCTGGTCGCCGACAACCGCATCGAGGACATCAAGGCAGGCCCCGGCGGCTCCGGCCAGTACGGCAACGCCATCAACGCGTTCCGCGCCGGCAACGTGATCGTGCGCGGCAACCGCATCAGGAATTGCGACTATTCGGCGGTGCGCGGCAACTCGGCCTCGAACATCCACATCACCGGCAACAGCGTTAGTGACGTGCGCGAGGTCGCGCTCTATTCGGAGTTTGCGTTCGAAGCCGCGGTGATCGCCAACAACACGGTGGATAGCGCAGCCGTCGGCGTCTCCGTGTGCAATTTCAACGAGGGCGGCCGCATCGCGGTGGTCCAGGGCAACATCATCCGCAATCTGATCCCGAAGCGGCCGATCGGCACCGCACCGGACGACGATGCCGGCGTCGGCATCTACATCGAGGCTGACACATCGGTCACCGGCAACGTGATCGAGAATGCGCCGTCCTACGGCATCGTCGCCGGCTGGGGCAAATATCTGCGCGACGTCGCGATCACGGGCAACGTGATCCGCAAGGCGCTGGCCGGCGTCGGGGTCTCGGTCGTGCCGGGCGCGGGCACCGCGCTCGTCAACAACAACATGATCTCGGAAACGCCACGAGGTGCCGTGGTCGGCCTCGACCACGCCCGCGCCGTGACGTCGGATCTGTTGGCCGACGGAGCCCAACGCTTCGCGCAGGTAATGGTCAGCGGCAATGCGGTGCGACGTTAGAACGCGTTCCGCAGCAGCGGGTACTTCGCTTCCAGGCCGTCGAGGCTGAAGGTGAATTCGATGACGCGCTCGGGGGCTGCGACGATTTCGGCGGCGGGCGGGGCGAACTGCGGGAGGAGCGCTGCCATCGCCGCAGGCGCCGACTTCGGTAGCTTCGCGGCAGGCACCGCGAGCGGCGGCCTCACTTCGGGCGCGGTGAACGGCGTCATGGCGGCGGGCGCAAGGGGTGATCTCACGGCAGGTGCGCCTAGCGGCGCCCTCGCGGCGGGAGCCTTGAGCGGCGGCATCTCGGCGGGGGCGGTAAACGAAGCCACCGCGACAGGTGCAGTGGGCGGCGCCATCGCGACGGATGGCAACACCGCCGCGATCGGCGCCTCGGTGATCTCCGCGAGCACGTCCGGCTTCTGATCGAGCCTGACCGCCACAGCGGTCTCAGGCGCGATGTGAACGGCCTTGGGCTGGACGGTCTGCGCCTGCTGCTCGCGCGGTGCCATGCGGGGCATCGTCGCCGGCGACCAACCGAATGCGGGCGTCACGCTTGCAGCCGCCTCGGCGACGTCCCCGCCGGTTGCGAGCGCGCGCCAGGTCTGGACCGCACGCTTGGCTTCCTGAATGTTCTCAAGGAATTCGATCTCGGAATGATACCGGCGCCAGCGGCCGGTCTCGAACATCTCCGAGAGATGTTGCAGGCGCTGTTCGGCGAGAGCGCACCAGCGCGCCGCGATGGCGCGGCCAGCAGCTGCGTCGCGAACGAACTCTTGGCGATGTGTCATGAACCAGCCCGTCAGGAAAAAATACGGACGCGGGGGACGCAACGCACACGAATCAATTTAGACGCGACATGAATATGTTGTGGAAAAGATTTGACTTGTCCAGCAGCGACACGGCATTCGTCATCAAATACCGTAGTCCTCCGGAAATTTGCTGCGTTTTCGAGTCAAGCTTCGCATAAGCATAACGGAGTTGCGGCGCGTTGCGCGCGCGACGGCAACGGACGGCTGCGGCGATCCTCAACCGCAGGCTGAACGAATGCGGAGCTTCAAAGGATCGGATGCCCAAGGCTTCGTTTCCGACTGAATCAGAACCGACGCTCTGGATTCTTGGTTTGACGCGTTTTCTTCACGCGAGCCGGCGTCCACTTCGCTCAAGAACGCGCTGAAAAGAAAAGACCCGTCCGGGGGGACAACCGGACGGGTCGAGCCATATGGGCGCTTGGGGTGGATGGGCGCTCGCGCCTGATATGACTGATGGGGAGGGATGACCGCTCCCACATCAGTTGGTCGTGGCAGCTGGGTGAACGTTCAATGCGAGGGTTCGCTTTTTTGAGCTTCGGCCCGCGCGCATCCTTGTCGCAGCCGCTATCTCGCCGCCGGTCTATCTGCCTGAGAAACCGCGGACTTTTCGTCCGAGCCCGACAACGACGGTTGCTCGATCGCACGGCTGCCGGGCTCGCCGCGACGCTTCTCGGCATCTTCACGTTTTGTTGTACCGGACGCAGCCGCAACGGGCGTCGCGCTGTCGGCGGGAACGGCCATCACCGCGGCAAAGGCGTCGGCCTGACCGTCGCCGAAAAGGTCGTCGCGTCCGGGGGAGCCGAGATCGCGCGCGGTCTTCGCCAACGTCATGCGCAGCGCCTCCGGCTTCAAGGCGTGGTTGCGCTCGAGGAGCAGCGCCGCGACGCCGGAGACATGGGCGGCCGAGAACGAGGTACCCGAGGTCATCTGGTATTTGCCGGCGGGTGCCGGCAGGAAGATGTCGACGCCGGGGGCTGCGACCGCGATGTAGTTGCCGCGGTTGGAGGCGGTGAACAGCCTGTCCTGCTGATCCGTCGCGCTGACCGCGATCACATTGGGATTGGCAGCCGGATAGAGCGGCGGCGATTTCGCGCCGGCATTGCCGGCGGCCGCGATCAGCACGAGGCCGCGTGCGGCCGTCGCCGCGATCGCGCGCTCGATGATCGCGTCCTTCGGGCCGGCAAAGCTCATATTGATGATCTGCGCGCCGTGCTCGGCGGCATAATTCAACGACCGCAGGATGATGTAGGACGAGCTCTCGGCGCCGCCGTTGGCGCCGCCGAAGGCCCGGATGGCGATGATGCGCGCCTCGGGCGCGCTGCCCATCAGGCGGGCATGCGCCACGATGGCACCGGCGATGCCGGTGCCGTGGACGTGCGGCCCCTCGGCACTGCCGAGCGCGTCGAAACTGTCGGCGACGGAATTGGCGAGTTCGGGATGCTTGGCGTCGATGCCGGAGTCGATCACGGCAATTGTCACGTTGGCTCCGTGCGCCAGCGCATGCGCCTGCGGCAGGCGGAGTTTTGCCAGCGCATATTGCGCGGGATCGCCCTCGACCGGTACGGACGATTTCTGGTCCTGGAGCACGTAGCGGAAGTTCGGCTGGACCGAGCGCACGCTGCCGTCGGCCGCGAACTCGCGCCGTACCGTCTCGGCGGGCCGGCCGTCGGTGATGCGGAACAGGCCGAGCGTCGCCCCGATCAGCGGAAAATTCTCTGATGCGACGCGCGCGAGGCCGTGGCGACGGGCAAGCTCGTCGGCCTCCGTCACCGACAGGCTGCCGTCGATCTCGGCGACGAATTCGTTGGCGAAGCTGCGCTGGTTCACCGCGACCGGCGTGTTGTTGCCGCGCCCCTTGCGGGCGCTCTTCTTGTTGCCCGATTTTCCACTGCCCTCGCCGCCCGCGTTCGCCTGCGCCAGGCATTCGCCGTCGGCGGCTCGGTAGGGCGCCGAGCAGGCCGGGTAGAGGTTTGGGGAGTAGCGCGCATAGGGCAGCACCGGCGTCAATCCGATCCGCGCCGAAGGAATCCGGGCGGTCGTAATCGGACGCGGGCCGCGGTCGACCGACACCACCCTGGCGGATAGGGTCGGGTTGACCCGCGGGGCAATGCTCGGGGAGATCGTCGGAGTGCGCGAGGGAACGCTGATCGTAGGCGTACGCATGATCGCCTGCGCCTGCGCAACCTCGACGCCGAGACAAGAGGCGAGCAGAAGGGCGGCTCCGATGGACGAAGCGTACGCCCCGGCCCGCACCCTGCTCTCGGAATTGCCCGTCATCGGCTCAGCGGCGCGCCTAGGGCGCCGCGACGGCGAGGTTGACGACCTTCTCGCGCTGCATCCTGCCGAGCAGCGAGGCGAGCTCGTCCTGGCTCATCGCCTTGTCGAACTGGAGGCGGAACATGCCGCCCTTGGCGTCGCCGATGATCGAAGCCTGATAGCTGTCGAGCAGCGCCGTGATGTCGGCGACGCGTGCCTCCGGCGTGAATCGCACCAGCGCGCGCGCCGGCGCGGCCGTGCTGCGAAGTTCGCGCGTGATCGGCGCGCTGGTCGAGACCGAAGCCGTCTGGAAGGTCGCCGGCTGGTTCTTCATCAGCACGGCGCCGATGATTCCGGCTTGCAGCACGAGTGCGACGGCGCCGAGGCCCGCCGACCACGCCAGCGTGCGGGGCGACAGGCTCGCGAAGAACGTCGAGATACGCGCCGACAGCGGCGGCGAGCCGCTCGCCCGCGCTGGCTCAGCGTCGATCGCGGCGAACAGCTTCTGCATCGCGCGCGCCGACGGAGCACCCAGGTTCTCGTTCAGATGGATGGTCTCTTCGTACTCGCCGCGGACCGCGGCATACTGCCTGGCAAGCTCGGGATCGCGCGCCAGCGCTTCCTCGACGCGGCGCGCATCGCGCGCGCTCAGCGTGCCGGCGGCGTGCCACGGCAGCAGCAGTTCAATTTCACTGGGCTCTTGCTCCAGCATCTTCTTGCTCAATGCCATCATGGCCAGCCTCGCTCAACGCCGGCTGCCTTCAGCAGTTCGGCCAGTTTCTTGCGCGCATAGAACAAGCGCGTCTTCACAGTGTTCTCGGGAATTCCGACGATTCCGGCCACCTCCTCCACGGACTTCTCGTGGTAGTAGACGAGATCGACGATTTCCCGGTGCTCCGGCGAAAGGCCCGTCAGACACTCCCGCAACGCCTCACTGGTGTCCTTCTTCTGCACCACCGTTTCCGGATCGTCGGACGTGTCCTCGATCGCGTTCGCGGCTTCTTCGTCCAGTTCGAAATCCTTCCTGCGCCGGAGCGCAGACAGGGCCTTGAATCGGGTGATTGCCAGCAGCCAGGTGGAAACCGCCGATCGGCCCTCGAACTTGCCGGCTTGACGCCAGACGTCGAGAAACACCTCGCTGATGAGGTCTTCCGCCGCCTGCTCGTCCCGCACGAGCCGCAGTCCGAACCTGTAAACCCTGACATGATGCCGCCCGTACAGCACCTGCATGGCGAGCCGGTCACCTTGGGCGATCCTGGCGATCAGGACCTCGTCGGAAGCCGCTTGTGTCACGCTCAATGGCCGTCTCGCAAAGTTGGTCGGGTCGATGCGGCGGACGGTTCGACGGGGAAGGCAAAATTGTTCAAACTACCGCAATCATCCGGGGGCCAGTGTGAGCTACCCCACACAGGCGCACTTTTATCGTCCCATCCGCGGCGGTCAGCGGCGTCAATCCAGATCGGTAACATAGTACTGAGATACTTTCCCTGCGGACGGCCTTTCCGGCACAGGCGCCGGCCTAGTCCGGTTCCATAGCAGCCCTGCACCAGGTTTGTCGCACCAAACCCTGCTTTGGCTCGACCGCATCGCACACGATGCAGGATCGCCGGTAAGATCGCGCGATGGCTGATCATCTTGTTCCGTGCTGCAGGGTTCGGGTTCGGCTCCAAAGGATACCAAACCTAAAGGCTTGCCACGTAGATTTTTGCGCTGACATCCACCACTGGCGGGACCATGAGCACGGCCGCGACGTCCTTTCCCGAGAGGAATGCCGCAGAGGCCGCGGACCTCGTCCTCGCGCCCGAGACCGCAGCCCCCGAAGTCAGGGCGCGCCGGGCCCGGCAGCGCCGCCAGATGTATATGGGCCAGGTCGCGAGCTATTCGCTTGGCGCCTCGGTCCTGCTGCTCTACGCCTATGACGGCACGATCTCGATGGGCGTTCCGTCACTGTTCTGGATCGGCGGCCTCCTCATCATCGGTACGTTCACGGTGCTGTCCGAAGCCGGCTTCGGCGACCGGTTCGAGGATCATTACCTCACCGTCTATCAGATCTCGGCGCATATGGCGCTGCAACTGGTGTTCCTGCTCGCGGTGCCGACGGTCGGGGTCGCGTTCCTGGCCGTGTTGTTCCTGATCTTCGCGTTCGGCACACTGCGTATGACGTCGGGGCAGGCGATGCTCACCCTGGGGCCTTGCCACCTGTGGTCTCGCCGCGGTTTTCCTGGGCTCGGACCTGCCGATCGGACTGCCGGTCACGACCCGGCTGCAGCGAGCCGCCTCGATGCTCTGCTTCGTGCTGGTGATCGGCCAGTGCGCCTTCCTCGGCCTGTTCGGCGCCACCCTGCGCAAGATCCTGTACCGGCGCAGCATCGAACTGAAGGCGGCCTATCAGCGTATCGAGGAACTCGCCGAGCTCGACGAACTCACCGGCGCCTACAACCGCCGCTGCATCATGCGGCTTCTCGACGCCGAGATCGAAAAGTCGCGGCAGGCATCCACGCCGTGCGCGATCGCGCTGATCGATCTCGACTGGTTCAAGCGCATCAACGACGCCTACGGCCATCCCGTCGGCGACGAGGTGCTGCGCACCTTCGCGATCACCATTTTCGCCAACATCCGCCCGGCCGACAGTTTCGGCCGATACGGCGGCGAGGAATTCCTGCTGCTGCTGCCGGGCCTGCCGGGCGACGCCGCGCAGCGCATGCTCGAGCGGTTGCGCGGCATCGTTGCCGACCTCGACTGGAGCGCGCGTTCTCTCCGGGCATGCGGGTGACCATTTCCGCGGGCGTCGCGACGCTGCGCGACACTGATACTGCCGACACGTTTCTCGCGCGCGCCGACCGCGCGCTCTATTCCGCCAAGGCGCAAGGGCGCAACTCCATTGTGACGAGCTGACCAATCCATTTTCTCCCGGCGCGGCAGAAGCCGTTGCCGGGCCGAACGCTCCAGGACAGGGCAATGAGATCCAGATCCGCAAGACCATCCGAAAACCTGCTCGAGGAATTGCAGGCTGCCCTCACGCACGGCACCGTTGCGCGCCGGGTCGAGACGCTGCGCCGCGTCACCGATCTCTTCGTGGGCAACGCAGTGGACTATTCCGACGACCACATCCGCGTGTTCGACGACGTGTTCCAATGCCTGATCGGGGAGATCGAGACATCGGCCAGGGCGCTGCTCGCCGAACGCCTCGCACCGATCGCGGCTGCGCCGCCGAAAATCATCCGCACGCTCGCGCTCGACGAGGTCATCGAGGTCTCCGGCCCGGTGCTGTCGAAATCGGAACGGCTGGACGAGGCGACCCTGCTCGAGATCGCGCGCACCAGGGGCCAGGCGCATCTCAAGGCGATCTCACTACGACGGATGCTGTCGGAAGCACTGACCGACGTGCTGGTGACGCGCGGCAACGAGGACGTAGTGCAGTCGACCGTCCGGAATCCGGGCGCGCGGCTTTCCGAGGGAAGTCTCACCGAGCTCGTCATCCGCGCCGAGCGCGACGACGACCTCGCCAGCTGCATCGGCCTGCGGCCCGACTTGCCGCGCCATCACTATTTGAGACTGGTCGCCAAGGCATCCTCGAGCGTGCGCAGGAAGCTTGCGGCCGCGCATCCCGAGCTTGCGGACGAAGTCTCGAACGTAGTCCAGCAAGCGGCCCAACGGGTTCGCGCTGCCGCCATGACGAAGCAGACCGAATTGGCCCGCGCGCTCGTGAAATCGCTGCACGACGACGGCCGGCTGAACGAGTTCCAGGTCACAACCTTCGCCGAGCAGGGCAAGTTCGACGAGACCAATGCGGGGCTGGCTGCACTCGCGGGCGTCGCGGTCGAGACGGCCGAGACCATGATGATCGAGAGCCGTACCGAAGGCGTGATGATCCTCGCCAAGGTCGCTGGCATGCAATGGTCGAGCGTGCGCGCCATCATCGCCATGCGCGAGAAGCTCTCCGGCGGGTCGCAGACCGACATTCTGACGCTGCGCGACAGCTATGAGGCGCTGCGCCCATCGACCGCGCAGCAGGTGCTGCGCTTCCACCGCATGCAGCTGGGCGCGACGCCGGCGGAGTGAAGCCGCAGGATCTAGAATCTCAGGACCCTCGATCCCACCAGCGCGCCGATCGCGGTCACCACCGCGGTCGCGAGCGTGTACCAGGTCGCGACGAACAGGGGCGAGTCGTCGGTGCAGTGCGAGGCATAGAGGGTCGCGGCGAGGCCGGCCGACACCAGCCCGGCGAGCGCTCCGGCGAGCGCGGGGCTTGACGGCGCGCCGTGGCGCAGGCCGAACAGCGCCCCCGCAAGCAGCGGCAGCGACATCGCAGGGATCGCGACCAGGCACGTCCTGGAGTTCTTGCCCATCAAGCGCATCGTCATCGGCATGGCCGGGGCCATCATCGCTTCGCTGCCGATCGCAACCGCCAACAGCCCGACCGGCAGCAGCAGCAGCCAGGCCCAGCCGCGCAGCAGGGCTTCGGGACGCGACAAATGCAGGCTGATGATGATCGCGGGGATTGCGAGCGACAGCGTCACGGCGAACTTCATGTCGAAGAACGGGTTGTGCATGGCGCTCATCACGTCGGCGCGCACGCCGAGGAATGTCGCGAAAATCAGGATCGACAAGGGCGCAGCCACCAGCAGCGCCATGGTCAGCACGGCGCCGACGCGCGGAGCGCGGTGCGCGTTGTCGGCTGCGAGCGAGCGAATGAGTTGATCGGTGTCCATGACTAATGGTCCCGCAGTTTGGCCGTCAGCGCCGCAAGTCCGCGATGCAGCGCGACCCGCACCGCACCCTCGCTCATCGAAAACTTCGCCGCCGTATCCTTGATCGAGGCGGCCTCGACCGCGATCGATTGCAACACGTCGCGCTGGCGCTGCGGCAGCGTGCCCAGTTGGGCCGCGACCTCGCCAGCCGACGCGGTCTCCTGCGGCACCTCGCCCGGCAGCGTCTCGGCGAAATCGTCGATGTTGACGAATACGCGCTTGCCGCGCCGGCGGAGCGCGTCGATCAGCTTGTTGCGGCCGATCGCAAACAGCCAGGGCGCGAAGGGGGCCTCGCTGTCCCAGGTGTGCCGTTTCAGATGCACCGCCAACAGAATCTCCTGCACGATATCCTCGGCCTGGTCGGGAGGCTGACCTGCCCGCACCAACCCTCGCCTCGCGGCAGCGCGCAGCACCGGCGTGATTGCCTTCAACAGGCGATGATAGGCCGCGTCATCGCCAGCCATGGCCGACCGCATCAGGCCGGTCCATTCGTCCTCACGTCCGCGCACCCGCGCCCCTCACCATGCAATTCGGCCGCTCTTTCAATTTGTTACGCGGACACCCATCACATCACGAATTCGTGATGCACGACCGGACGACGCGATCAATGCGGCCGCAGAGATCCCTGACGGCTCATAACACCGATCGGCCCCTACCGCATCCGGCGGCAACAACGCAACGCAATTTGCCCCGTTTTTGCCGGGTCTAGCCCGAAGATTCCCATTTTCTGCCCCGCTGTCGTCACGCCCCGGGGTCTCTGTTCGCTGCCGGGACGGGCGGAATTGGGGAGATCGTCAACATGATGAAAGCCAGCGCACGCGTGGCCCTGATTGTCTTGGCCGGGCTTTTCTTGCAGTTCGGAGGCATTGCACAGGCGGCGCCGAATTCGGCCGCAAGCAATAAAGCGGACAGCGCGGACCAGCAGGCCGACACGGCCAAGCACCGGCGCCAAGACTCGCGCCGCACCAGCAGCAGCAAGACGACGCAGAAATCCGACGACAAGGCCGACAAGAAGGGCGCCGCGGCACGGGCTGACGAGGCCCGGAACGGCAACAAGAACGACAACAAGACAAGCAGTGAGGTGCCGGTGTCGAGCCAGATGCCGCCGGAGGTCGCCAATGCCAACGCGCAGCTCGCCACGGATACGCCGACTGCGGCTGCCGCCTCCGCGATGACGAACCGCGCCAACGACAATGTCCAGGCTGCAGCCGATAATACCAACGTCGCGCCGGCCGAAAGCCAGGTCGTCGCGCCCGATCAGCTCAACGACATCGATCGCGCCCTGCAACAGGAGGCGCCCGGCCAGAAGGCGGTGATTGCCGCAACCGAGGCGCAGCCGCGGCCTGCGCCGGTGATGGCAAGCAGCCACCAGAGCTCGGCCTGGGACCAGAGCTCCCTGATCGGCAAGATCTTCATCGGCGTCGGCACGCTGCTGACGCTGGTGTCCGCCGCGCGGATGTTCATGGCGTGATTGCCGGCCGCTTCCCGGCCCGAGTACCGGCCTGACGGACCTCGTCCGGAACGCGCCCGTCGTCGCGTTCCGGCGGCCTGCAGCCCCTTGAAGCCCATCGCGCCAGCGGGCACATTGCCCACCCAATCAAAAGCGTGGGTGGAGCATGAGCACGTTCGAACACATCATCGTCGAAAGCAAAGGCGCGGTCGGCATCGTCAAGCTGAACCGGCCGAAGATGCTCAACGCACTCTCTTTCGGCGTCTTTCGCGAGATCGCCGCGGCGGTCGACGATCTCGAGGCCGATGATGCCATCGGCTGCATCGTCGTGACCGGCAGCGAGAAGGCCTTTGCCGCTGGCGCCGACATCAAGGAGATGCAGCCCAAGGGCTTCATCGACATGTTCTCCGAGGATTTCGCCGCGATCGGCGGCGACCGCCTCGCGCGTTGCCGCAAGCCGACGATCGCCGCGGTCGCTGGCTATGCGCTGGGCGGCGGCTGCGAGCTCGCCATGATGTGCGATTTCATCATCGCTGCCGACACCGCAAAGTTCGGCCAGCCCGAGATCACGCTCGGCACCATTCCCGGCATCGGCGGTACCCAGCGCCTGACACGCGCGATCGGCAAGTCCAAGGCAATGGACCTCTGCCTCACCGGCCGGATGATGGATGCGGCGGAAGCCGAGCGCTCGGGCCTCGTCAGCCGCATCGTACCCGCCGACAAGCTCATGGACGAAGTGATGGCGGCAGCCGAGAAGATCGCCGCGATGTCACGCCCTGCGGCCGCGATGGCCAAGGAAGCGGTGAACCGCGCCTTCGAGACCACGCTCGCCGAGGGCATGAGCGTCGAGCGCAACCTGTTCCACTCGACTTTCGCGCTCGAGGACCGCTCCGAGGGCATGGCTGCGTTCATCGAGAAGCGCAAGCCGGTGAACAAGAACCGGTAAGGCAAACCGGTCAGGCTAGTGTAAGGCTCTCCCGCGTTCCCCGCAGAATGCTGTGACGGAGCTGCAACAAGCACGGATTTCATGGGGGTTTCCCCCGCGGCAGTTTGCCTGCGGGACCTCGGCTGGTTTAACAGTTAAGAGGACCGCCGTCGGCGGGGGCGGACAGCCGGGAATTTCGCGGGAACATATGATTGGGCGTATCGCCAGAGCTGGTCGCGGGGTGACGCGGCATCGATCGGGCGTGGGTCCCGCGTTTGCGACATGGGCCACGCTGGCGCTCTCGTGCGCCCTGCCCTCCTCCGCCTGGGCCGAAGCTCTGCCGGAAGCGCTGGCCAAGGCCTACCAGACCAACCCGCAGCTCAATGCCGAGCGTGCGCGCCAGCGCGCGACCGACGAGAACGTGCCGCAGGCGCTTGCCGGTTACCGTCCGCAGATCGTGGCCAGCCTCAGCGCCGGCCTGCAATCGGTGCGCAATCTGTTGCCCGACAACACCATCCAGACCGCCAACCTGAAACCCTGGATCATCGGCGTCACCGTGACGCAGACCCTGTTCAACGGTTTCCGCACCGCCAACAGCGTGCGGGCCGCCGAACTCCAGGTGCAGTCCGGCCGCGAGGCACTGCGCAATGTCGGCCAGGGTGTCCTGCTCGATGCAGTCACCGCCTACACCAACGTGCTCGCCAACCAGTCGCTGGTCGAGGCACAGCGCTCCAACGTCGCCTTCCTGCGGGAAACACTGTCGGTCACCCAGCGCCGTCTCAACGCCGGCGATGTCACGCCGACCGACACCGCGCAGGCCGAGGCCCGTCTCAACCGCGGCCTTGCCGATCTCAACGCGGCCGAGGTCGCGCTCGCCGTCAGCCAGGCGACCTATGCGCAGGTGATCGGCAATGCGCCGTCGCAGCTTCGGCCCGCCGAGGCCGTCGACCGCTATCTGCCGAAGAGCCGCGAAGACGCCGTGACGATGGCGATCCGACAGCATCCGGCGGTGATGGCCGCAAGCTTCGACGTCGATGTCGCCTCCACCAACATCCGCATCGCCGAAGGCACGCTGCTGCCGAGCGCCAGCATCCAGGGCAGCGCAAGCAAGAGCCGCAACAACGACCCGACGCTAGGCACCTTCGCCGAAGACCAGGCCTCGATCGTCGCCAACGTCACCGCTCCGATCTACGACGGCGGTCAGGCTGCGGCACAGACGCGGCAGGCCAAGGAGATCACGGCACAGAGCCGGCTCGTGCTCGACCAGGTGCGCAACCAGGCGCGCACGGCGGTGGTCAGCGCATGGGTTGCGAATGAAGGAGCAAAGGTCACGGTCTCGGCCTCGGAGTCCGAGGTGAAGGCGGCGACCGTCGCGCTCCAGGGCGTGCAGCGCGAGGCCTCGGGCGGACAGCGCACGACCGTGGACGTCCTGAACTCGCAAGCCGATCTGATCCAGGCCAAGGCCCGCCTCATCGGAGCGCAACGCGACCGCGTGATCGCCTCCTACACGCTGCTCAGCGCCATCGGCCATCTCGACGTCAAGACGCTGAACCTGAACACGCCGGACTACCTGCCCGAGGTTCATTACCACCAGGTCCGCGACGCCTGGCACGGCCTGCGTACGCCGTCGGGGCAGTAGCAGCCGACGCGCGGCGTCTCCAGCGCTCTGCCCGTTCGCCGTCTTGACGGTGCCCGGTCGGACGCGTTGACGGCTCACGTCCGCCTGCGGGCCTTGTTGAGCAGCTATGCAGCCAGGCGCAGCAGTTGACCCGGCTGATCTGATACCGTCCCAGCCGCATTGCCAAAGAACGAAAGAGGGAGAGAGAAGCCATGCGCAGCCGACGCAGCGTCCTGCTTGCCTCCCTTGCCGCCGGAGTAGCCATGACCAGCAAAGCCCGCGCCCGTGCGGCGCAACCCGCAACGCCGATCAATTTCGACATCCCGGCGCACGCCTGCGACTGCCACACCCACATTCATGGCGACCCCCAGAGATTTCCGTTCTTCGCGGGGCGCGTCTATACGCCGGAGCCGGCGAGCCCCGAAGAAATGGCGGCGCTGCACAAGGCGCTGCATGTCGAGCGCGTGGTGATCGTGACGCCGAGCGTCTACGGCACCGACAATTCCTCCACCTTGTTCGGCATGAAGGCGCGTGGCGCGACCGCGCGCGGGGTCGCCGTGATCGACGACAAGACCACGGAAGCAGAGCTCGATACGATGCAGGCGGAAGGCTTCCGCGGCATCCGCATCAATCTGGCAACCGGGGGCATCAACGACCCCAATGTCGGCCGCGCCCGCTTCACCACAGCCGTCGAGCGCATGAAGGCGCGCGGCTGGCATGTGCAGCTCTACACGACGCCGGCGATGATCTCCGCGATCAAGGATCTCGTGCTGGCGTCGCCCGTGCCCGCCGTGTTCGACCATTTCGGCGGGCTCGAGGCCTCACTTGGGCTGGAGCAGCCGAGATTTGCCGACCTGATTGCCCTCGTCAAATCCGGCAAGGCCTATGTGAAGATCTCCGGCGCCTATCGCTCGTCGAAGCTCGCGCCCGACTATCAGGACATGGTGCCCTATGCCCGCGCGCTGATCGCGGCCAATGCGGACCGCATCGTCTGGGGCACCGATTGGCCGCATCCGGATTCCAGCCGCGTCGAGGGACGCAAGCCCACCGACATCGCGCCTCTCTATCAGATCGACGACGGCCGCCTGCTCAACCAGCTTCCGGTATGGGCGCCGGATGCGGACGTGCGCAAGAAGATCCTGGTCGACAATCCGGCGCGGCTCTACGGGTTCTGACGGTCAGCGCGCGCGGCGGGAAAAGAACGAGATCAGGACCGGCAAGGTCACCAATATCACGAGCGGCGCCAGCATCATGCCGGTGACAACGACGACCGCGAGCGGCTTCTGCACCTGCGAGCCGATGCCTTCCGACAGCGCCGCCGGCAACAGGCCGACGCCCGCGACGACGCAGGTCATCAGCACGGGACGGAGCTGAAGCTCGCCGGTGCGGACCACCGCGCTCATGCGCTCCATGCCCTCTTCGATGAGCTGGTTGAACTGCGAGAGGATGATGATGCCGTCCATCACGGCGATGCCGAACAGCGCGATGAAACCGATTGCCGCGGAGACGCTGAATGCCGTGCCTGTTATCAAGAGGCCCAGCACGCCGCCGAAGATCGCCATCGGAATCACGCTCATCGCGAGCAGCGTGTCGGTCATCGAGCCGAAATTGAACCAGAGCAGCACGCCGATCAGCGCCAGCGAGATCGGCACCACGATCGACAGCCGCCGGATCGCATCCTGGAGATTGCCAAACTCGCCGACCCACTCCATGTGCGAGCCCGGCGGCAGTTGCACCTGCTCGGCGATCTTGTCCTGCGCCTCGCGGATGGCGCTGCCGAGATCGCGCTCGCGCACCGAGAACTTGATCGGCAGATAGCGCTCCTGCTGCTCGCGATAGATATAGGCCGCGCCGGAGACGAGGCTGATGGTGGCGACCTCGCTCAGGGGAATCTGCGTAACGGTGCCGTTCGGCCCGGGCGCGCCGATCCGCAAATTCTGGATCGCCTCGGCACTCCGGCGGTATTCCGGCGCGAGGCGAACGATGATCGGGAAGTGGCGGTCGCTTCCGGGCTCATAAAGGTCGCCGGCGGTGTCGCCGCCGATTGCGACCTTGATGGTGGCATTGATGTCGCCCGGCGCAAGGCCGTAGCGCGCGGCCTTGGCGCGGTCGATGTCGATCTGGATGGTCGGCTGCCCGAGCGAGGTGAACACGGCAAGGTCGGTGACGCCCTGTACGGTGGCCAGCACCGATTTGATCTTGTTGGCGGTGTCGGTCAGTGCCTGGAGGTCGCTGCCGAACAGCTTGATCGAGTTCTCGCCCTTCACGCCGGAGACGGCTTCGGAGACGTTGTCCTGGAGATATTGCGAGAAGTTGAACTCGACGCCGGGAAAGCGGTCGTCGAGCTGCTTGAGCAGTTGCGCGGTCAGCTCTTCCTTGTCGCGCGTGCCGGGCCACTGGCTCACGGGCTTGAGCGGCGCGAAGAACTCGGCATTGAAGAAGCCGGCGGCGTCGGTGCCGTCATCGGGGCGGCCGTGCTGCGACACGACGGACTCGACCTCCGGCCGGGCGCGGATCAACTTACGCATCTCGTTGACGTAGCTGTTGCCTTCGTGGAGCGAGATGGTCGGCGGCAGCGTGGCACGGATCCAGAGATTGCCCTCCTCCAGCTTTGGCAGGAATTCGAGGCCGAGCAGCCGGCTGAGCGCCACCGTCGTCAGCACGAGGCCGACCGCACCGCCGAGAACGATGTTGCGATTGGCGACCGCCCAATGCAGCAGCGGCGAGTACAACCGGTGCAGGATCAGCATCACCTTGGTCTCGGTTTCCTCGACATGCGCGGGCAGGATGATCGCGGACAGCGCCGGCGTGACGGTGAAGGTCGCAAGGAGCCCACCGGCGAGCGCATAGGCATAGGTGCGGGCCATCGGCCCGAAGATGTTGCCCTCGACCCCAGACAGCGTGAACAGCGGCAGGAAGGCCGCGATGATGATCGCCGCGGCGAAGAAGATCGAGCGCGAGACGTCGGCGGCCGCGCTGAGGATGGCATGGCTCTTCATGCCGAACAGCATCTCGGGCGACGTGTGCTCGGATTCCGAGATCGGCGTCGTCTGCGTCAGGCGGCGGAAGATCGCCTCCACCATGATGACGGTGGCGTCGACGATCAGGCCGAAATCGATGGCGCCGACCGACAACAGGTTTGCCGATTCCCCGCGCAGCACCAGGATGATCACGGCGAAGAACAGCGCGAACGGAATGGTGGCGCCGACGATCAGCGCGCTGCGGAGATTGCCGAGGAATATCCACTGCAACAGCACGATCAGCAGGATGCCGACCACCATGTTGTGCAGCACGGTGTGGGTGGTGAGATCGATCAGGTCCTTGCGGTCGTAGATGCGTTCGATGCGCACGCCCGGCGGTAGAATGGTGGAGTTGTTGATTTGCTGAACGAGCTGCTCGACCCGCTTGATGGTCGGCGAGCTCTGTTCGCCGCGGCGCATCAGGACGATTCCCTGCACGATGTCGTCGGTTTCGTCGAGGCCGGCGATGCCGAGACGCGGCTTCTGGCCGACGGTGACGGTTGCGACGTCCTTGACCAGCACCGGATTGCCGCCGGTCTGCGCCACCATGGTGTTGGCGAGGTCGTCGATCGAGCGGATCAGGCCGACGCCGCGCACCACGGCCGATTGCTGGCCGATATCGACGGTGTTGCCGCCGACATTGACGTTGGAATTGCCGACGGCCTGGAGCAGTTGCGGCAGCGTCAGGCCGTTGGCGACCAGCTTGTTGAAGTCGACCTGGATCTCGTAGGTCTTGCTCTTGCCGCCCCAGCCGGTGACGTCGATGACGCCAGGCACGGCACGGAAACGGCGCTGGAGAATCCAATCCTGGATGGTCTTGAGGTCGAGCACGCTGTAATTGGGCGGGCCGACCAGGCGGTAACGGAAGATCTCTCCGATCGGGCTGAGCGGCGAGATTTGCGGCTGCACGTTGCCCGGCAGCGGCGCGAGCTGCGCCAGGCGGTTCAGCACCTGCTGCAACGCCTCGTCATAGGTGTAGGCGAAGGAGAACTGGAGTTTGACGTCGGAGAGGCCGTAGAGCGAGATGGTGCGGATGGTGGTGAGATTCTTCAGACCCGCCACCTGGGTCTCGATCGGAATCGTGATGTAGCGCTCGATCTCCTCCGCCGACAGGCCCGGACTTTGCGTCACGATGTCGACCATCGGCGGGGTCGGATCGGGATAGGCCTCGATGTTGAGCTGGTTAAACGCGATCAGGCCGCCGATCAGCACGGCGGCGAACATGCCGACCATCAGGAAACGCCGGTCGACGGCGAGGGCAACGAGACGATCCATTCAGGTCTTCAATTTCTTGGGGTCGTCGATCAGCTGCCGGAGGCTGCACGGTCGATGAACAGGCTGCCTTTGGTGACGATCTGCTCGCCGGGCTTGAGATTGCCGGTGACCTCGACGAGGTCGCCGTTGATGAGGCCGATCCTGATCTTGCGCAGCTCGACCGACTTGTCCTCGCGCGCGACCCAGATGCGGACGTTGTCGGCTTCGTAGATCAACGCCTGCTTCGGCACTGCCGGCGCGGCGCGGTCGCCGGCCGAATAGATCGTGACGTTGGCGAACATCTCCGGCTTCAACAGGCCGTCCTTGTTGTCGATGGTCGCGCGAACCAGAAGGCGGCGGGTGGCGGGGTCGATCGCGGCGGCGACGTAGTTGATCCTGGCGGTGAACGGACGGCCCGGCAGTGCCATCACGTTGACGGTGATGTCCTGCCCGATGCACACCGCGGCCGCGTCGCTCTCGCGCACGAAGGCGGTGAGCCAGACCGTGGAGAGATCGCCGATGACGAAGACCGGGTCGCTGGCGCCGGAATTGACGTACTGCCCGGGGCCGATCTTTCGCTGCACGACCGTGCCGGAGATCGGCGAATAGATCGTGACCTCCCGATTGATCGTGCCCTTGTCCTGGAACGCCTTGATGGTCTCGTCGGTGAAGCCGAGGATGCGCAGCTTGTTGCGCGCAGCTTCCAGCGCCGTCACCGAGGAGCGCATGTCGTTCTGCGCCTGGACCTGGGTTGTTTCCGCCTGCTGATAGTCCTTCAGCGGAATGGCGTGTCCCTCATAAAGATCCTTGGCACGCTTGAACTGGATGTCGGAAAGCTCGAGCGCCGACTTCGCCTTGTTCTGGGAGGTCATCGCCGCGATGAAATCGTTCTGGGCCTGCACGGTGTCGGCGGCCTCGATCGTAAACAGCGGTTGACCTTGCTTCAGCATCTCGCCCGGCTTGGCCAGCAGCTTGGTGACCCGGCCCGCATAGGGCGAGAACACCGGCGTCGAGCGGTCCTCGTCGACCGCGACCTTGCCCTCGGTGACGTACTCGGCTCGGAAGCTCTTGGCCTTGACCGGCTCGATCGTCAGCGTTGCCCATTCGGACGGCGTGGGTGTGAAGGTCTGCGCATTCCTGCGCGACTGGCTGGAGATCTCGGAGTGCTTTTTTTGCTTTGGCCCGGAAGAAAGGAAACCGTAGGCACCGGCACCGGCAAGAGCGAGTAGAACTACGGATGTGATCACCCGTTGTTTTGTAAGCACCTGCAATCGCTTGGTCTTTTCAACTACCATGGGCCCGGTCGTGTTTGCGACGATCTCGGCAAATGACTGCCTCATCGGTCGCGCTAATAGTGCCGAATTAGGATTTCAAACAACCTAAAAAACGCTGAGCCTCTTGCGGTTTGCGTTAAAGTTTTGCGACGTGTCAGCTTCATGTCAGCTTCGCGCAGGCCATTGTGCAGGATGACTGCCGAGTGGCATCGCGGGACGGGTCCATCGTGCCGGCGTCTTCGACAGCACTGCCGAATGACGCACCGCCTTCAACCTGCCGAAGCCAGATGGCATGTCTTCGATGAACGCAGCATGTACGGCCTCGCCCGTAAGATCCGGGGTATTCAGTCCGCTGTCGAGCCGACCGAGATTCCACAACCATCGCCCGGTCTGCGCCAACGAGACGCGCACGTGCCAGCTGCCGCCTTCGCGGGCCTGGCGCACCCTGGCCATCATCGCGCCGAACGCCATCAGATAGCCGGTGGCGTGATCGAGGATTTGCGCCGGCAATTCCCTGGGAGCATCGATGCCGGCGGCCTGGCCTTCGGCATGATTGAAGCCGGTCGTCGTCTGCACCAGCGAGTCGAAGCCGCGCCGCTCGGCCCAGGGGCCGGTGTGGCCATAGGCCGACAGCGTGACATAGACGATGCCGGGATTGATTTGCGCTGCGTCCTCCGGCGCGAAGCCGAGGGCAGCGAGCGCGCGCGGGCGATAGCCTTGCGAGAAGATGTCGGCGTCCTTCAGCAGCTCGCGGAGCTGCGCCCGCCCGAACTCGCTCTTCAACTCGATGAAGGTGGTGAGCTTGCCGCGGCCGGTGTCGATGGTGAGCCAGGGAATGGCGGGCAGCTCCGGTCCTGACACCAGCAGCACGTCCGCGCCGTGCGCAGCGAGCGTGCGGCCGGCGACGGGGCCCGCGATGACGCGAGAGAGATCGAGCACACGAAGACCTGAGAGCGGACGATCGCCTTTTGGCCACGGCTTCGGCGGGGCCTCGCCGATCCTCTCGATCGAGACCAGCGGCAATTGCGCGAGCGCACGCGCCTGCGGCAAGGCGAACCATTCGTCGTACGATCGCAGCAGGGCGACGACACCGCCTGCGGCGTAAGCCGCAGTTTCGAAATCCTCCCCGTTCCAATGCATCAACGCCGCCTGCACCTTCTCGCGCTCCGCCTCGCAGCCGAGCACCTCGCAGACGGCGTCGCGGTGGTGCGGGAAATTGGTGTGGCAGCGGACGAAGCGGCGATCGCCGGTCCTGTAAACGCCGGCGATCGCGTCCCAGGCCGGCGGGGGCGGCTTGTCGTCGACGCGCAAATAGCGCTCGGAACGACATTCGGCGACGGCGTGGCGCATGTCGACGGAGACGTCCTGCACCTCGCCGCTGCGCAGTCGCCAGATTTCGGCGGCGGCGAGCCCGGCGGCAGCTATCGTCGTCTGGCCGGCGACGGCGACGCGAAACGAGGATGGGATTTGTGGCTCGGTGCCGGTCAGCCGCACGCGATCGAGCGGACCCGCATCGCCGCCGGCGGAAGTCCAGATACCCTTGAGAATGTCGGCGGGGCTTTGCATGGCCGGTGCCCTCCCTTGAAGCTTGAGCATGATCTCCGCGCAAACGCGGTCCGCGTTTGTCGCGATGGAAAACGGCTGCACACCTTTCCGGATCATGCTCTAATTTTCGCGACCATTCATCAGCACAAGAAGGAATGCAATGGCCGCCATCGATCCCCTCACCGCAGGCGCCGTGTTCATCGCGACGGCGGCCACCGACGCGGTCTATGTCATGTTCACCTCGGCGGTGATCGCGCGCAAGCGCGTGCCGGCGGCGAACTGGAGCGCGATCTGGTACCTGCTCTCCTCCTACGCGGTGATCAGCTACACCGATAACGCGTTCTATGTCGCGTTCGCGGCGATCGGCTCCTGGGCCGGCGCCTATGCGTCGCTGACCTTCCTGCACCGCCCGCCCGGCGGTCCGCCGGTGGGGGCGGCACCGGAGTAGAAGAGCGCTGCGGCGCCGTCATTGCGAGCGCAGCGACCTGTCCGCCGAGGCTCTCGGCGATGGCAGAAGGAATCCGGAATCGATCCAAGGCAGCTGGACTGCTTCGTCGCAGGAGCCCCTCGCAATGACGATGTCGAGGCTTCTGTGTATCGTCTGAAACGGTTACACTCACTGCGACCAACACAAGGAAAACCAACAATGGATCTCGGTCTCAAAGGCAAGAACGCCATCGTCCTCGGCGGCACGCGCGGCATCGGGCGGGCGATTGCGGCGACGCTGGCCGGTGAAGGCGCCAATGTCGCGGTGTGCGCGCGCAACGCCGATCAGGTTGCGGCCACTGTCGCAGAGCTGAAGGCGAGCGGCATCAAGGCCACCGGCAGCCCGGTCGACGTCACCGACGGCGCGGCGCTGCAATCCTGGATCGAGAATGCTGCAAAGGAGCTCGGCGGCGTCGACTTGCTGTTCTCCAATGCCGGCGCGATGGCGCAAGGCGGCGATCCCGCGTCTTGGCAGCAGAATTTCCGGCTCGACGTGCTCGGCGCCGTGCATGCGTTCGATGCCGCGCGACCGTTCCTCGAAGCCAGCGGCGCGAGCCACGGCGATGCGGCTTTCGTGATCATCTCGTCGATCGCGGCGGCGCAGGCCGACACGGCCAGCTCCTACGGCCCGATCAAGGCCGCACTGATCCACATGGCCAAGGGGCTGGCCCGGCAATATGCGAAGAAGAAGATCCGGGTCAACGTGGTCTCGCCCGGCACGGTCTATTTCAAGGGCGGCGTCTGGGAGATGATCGAGCAGAACATGCCCGAGCGCTACAAGGATGCGATGAGCCGCAACCCGACGGGACGCATGGCAACGCCCCAGGAGATCGCGAGCGCGGCGGTGTTTCTGGCAAGCCCGGTGTCGGGATTCACGACGGGATCCAATCTCGTCGTGGATGGCGCGATCTCGAACCGGGTGAATTTTTGAGGGGGCACACTGTCATCGCCCGGCTTTGACCGGGCGATCCAGTACTCCGAGACAGTTGTGGTTCAGCCGAGAAGCGGCGGCGTACTGGATTCCCCGCCTTCGCGGGGAATGACGACTGAGAGTGTGGTGCGCGATCTCTCGACAAACTTGGCATTTGCGAGCCAACGGATTGCGCGTAGCGCGGCTCGATGACGGGCTCAGAGAAGAAACCCAGAATCTTTCCGGGAAACAGTCTGGATGCTTCGCCGCTTCTCTCCTCGCAGAGGCACAGACGCTTATGGGGCGGATAGCGCGAACGTCGCCTGCGAATGAGCCACATTGCGAATTGTATGAGCCAATCCGGTGCGTTCAAATAGCGCAATGTATCAATCTGGCCCTGGCATTCGCGGCTCCGAAAGCTGGCGTCGGTAAGGTAGGTCTCGTCGCTTTCACACCACTCCAATGTACGAACGATTTCCTCCTGCATGAGCCCGGTGTCGGGCAGCTTCTTGAGAAAGCTGAGCTCGCGCCGAAGACAGGCCGCCTCGATTCGATAGCGGCTCGATTCTTCATAGATGATCCCCCATCCGTCTAACCGTGCATGGGTCGCTTCATGGACGATGGTAGAGGCGATCCGCTCAGGCGTCATTGTCTCGTTGAGAACGTAACGTTCATCGAGGGCGCAGGCGTTTAGTGACCGATCATAGTGCGCCTGGGCGCTGGGGAGCAGATGTACCCATATTCGATTGAGATTGCGGGAGATACGTGAATAGTTGAGTGTGTCGTGACGCTTGATGAGTTGGAGCGCCTCTTCCACGCGGCGCAACGCCGGGTAAGGCTTGCTTTCGGTTGTCCCGATCCAAAGCCCGTCGATCATGCTGCTCTTGGAGAACCAGAGGCCCAGCCTGTCGATGCGGGAGGGCCTTCGCTCCGGCTTTACGGCGACGGCGAGGCCGCGCGATCGTTGCGGCGCTTCCAGCTGCAAATATTGACTCCCGCCGTGTCAAAATGGGCACTATGAATGATAGGCACGCCTCGCTTTCAGGTTGCTCAGAGACTCGATTCAAATCGTATTGATCGTTGGGCAGGATCGGCCGATTCCTGCGGTTGTTCATAATCCTTCAATGAAAATCCCGCGAAGGCGGCAGGATGCGGACGTTGCGGGGGTGGCGGATTTTTTGCGCGGGCATGTCCGCGAGGGCGCGGGGGTCCTCGTTGAGCGGCTCGACCACGGTGGCACCTGACAGCACCGGATGCTTGCTGCCGAGCGTATCGTTTGCGAGGCCGACCAGATCGTGCGAGCGGTCGACCATGCGCTGGGCGATGAGATGCGTCACCTTTTCCGGGCTGCTCTGGATATAGCCCTCGACCAGGATGAGGCGCGCGCCCATCACCTCTTTGCGGTACTGCTCCATGATCTTGGGCCAGACCACGACATTGGCGATGCCGGTTTCGTCCTCCAGCGTCATGAACACGACGCCGCTGGCGCTACCCGGCCGCTGCCGGACCAGGACCACGCCGGCGCAGCGGACGCGGCGCCGCTCGTTCTCGTGGCTGATGTCCTTGCAGGCGACGATGCGCTCGCGCGAAAACATCTCGCGCAAGAACTCCATCGGGTGGCCCTTCAGCGACAGCCGGATGGTCTGGTAATCCGCGACCACCTGCTCGGAACGCGGCATCGCCGGCAGCGGCTTTGCGCCTTCGTCCGGCTGCTCGCGCGCGGTCGCCGCCTCGAACAGCGGCAGCGGCACGTCGTCGGGCAACCGCCGCACCTGCCACAGCGCCTCGCGGCGATCGAGCCCGAGCGAGCGGAACGCGTCGGCATCCGCCAGCAGGATCAGCGCGCGCTTGGGCAGGCCGGTGTCGCGGGCGAAGTCCTCCAGTGAGGTGAGGGGACGACGGCTGCGTGCCGCGACGATGCGGTCGGCCCAGTCGGGCACTCTCTCCATGTTGTCATTCCGGGGCGCGCCTCTTGGCGCGAGCTCTGGTGCGCAATTGCGCACCTTAGAATCCATACTCCCGATCGGGGTTATGGATTCCGGGCTCGACGCTGACGCGTCGCCCCGGAATGACGACTGTGAGCGCTTCAGGCGCTCCTCATCCTCATCGAGCCAGTGAAAGCCGTCGATCTGGCGAAAGCCGAGGCGCACGGCGCAATGTTTGCCGCTCCCTTCCTCCAGCGTGTTCTGCGCAAAGCTGTAGGACACGTCGATGTCGCGAACCTCGACGCCGTTCTTGCGGGCATCGCCGACGATCTGCGCCGGCGCATAAAAGCCCATCGGTTGCGAGTTCAACAAGCCGCAGCAGAAGGCGTCGGGATGGTAGTGCTTCAGCCACGACGAAATGTAGACCAGTTGCGCAAAGCTCGCGGCATGACTCTCAGGAAAACCGTAGGAGCCGAATCCCTTGATCTGGTCAAAGCAGCTTCTGGCAAAATTGGGATCGTAGCCGCGCGCCACCATGTTGCCGATCAGCTTCTCCTCGTATTGGCCGATGGTGCCGACATTGCGGAACGTCGCCATCGAGCGGCGCAGGCCGTTGGCTTCCTCGGACGTAAAATGTGCAGCCTCGATGGCTATGCGCATCGCCTGCTCCTGGAACAGCGGGACGCCGAGCGTCTTGTGCAGCACCTTGTAGAGCTCGTCCTTGTCGCCATGCTCCGGCGACGGCGAGGGATAGCTCACCTTCTCGAGCCCGTTCCGCCGCCGTAAATAAGGATGCACCATGTCGCCCTGGATCGGCCCGGGGCGCACGATCGCGACTTCGATGACGAGATCGTAGAAGGTCCGCGGCTTCAGGCGCGGCAGCATGTTCATCTGCGCGCGGCTCTCGACCTGGAACACGCCGAGCGACTCCCCGCGGCACAGCATGTCGTAGACCCTGGGATCGTCCTGCGGAACACTCGCCAGCACAAAACGCTCGCCCTTGTGCCGATCGATCAGATCAAAACACTTGCGGATGCAGGTCAGCATGCCGAGCGCCAGAACGTCGACCTTCATCATGCTGAGCGCATCGACGTCGTCCTTGTCCCATTCGATGAAGGTGCGATCGTCCATCGCGGCGTTGCCGATCGGCACATAGGTGTCGAGCCGGTCCTGGGTGAGCACGTAGCCGCCGACATGCTGGGAGAGATGGCGCGGGAATTCGATCAGCTCGGTCGCAAGCTCGACCGCGAGGTTGATCATGGGATTGTTCGGATCGAGCCCGGCCTGCCTGACCTGCATGTCGTTGAGGCCCTTGCCCCAGCTGCCCCAGACGGTATCGGCGAGCGCGGCGGTGACGTCCTCGGTCAGGCCCAGCGCCTTGCCGACGTCGCGAATGGCGCTGCGCGGGCGATAATGGATGACGGTGGCGATGATCGCGGCACGATGGCGGCCGTAGCGGCGATAGACATATTGCATCACCTCCTCGCGCCGCGAATGCTCGAAATCGACGTCGATGTCGGGCGGCTCCAGTCGCTCCTTGGAGATGAAGCGCTCGAACAACAGATCGACCTTGGTCGGATCGACCGAGGTGATGCCGAGCACGTAGCAGACCGCCGAGTTCGCCGCCGATCCCCGCCCCTGGCACAGGATGTTCTGGCTGCGTGCATAGTGCACGATGTCATGCACGGTGAGAAAGTAATGCGCGTATTTCAGCTCGGCGATCAGCGCGAGCTCCTTCTTCAGCGTCGCGCGCAGCTTGTCATCGATCTTGCCGCCGAAATATTTGTCGACACCGGCCCAGGTCAGATCCTCCAGATGCCCTTGCGCGGTCTTTCCCGGCGGCACCGGCTCGTCGGGATATTGATATTTGAGCTGGTCGAGCGAGAAGTCGATCTTGTCCGCAAAGCGCATGGTCTCCGCGATCGCATCGGGGAAATCGCGAAACAGCCGCGCCATTTCTCGCGGCGGCTTCAGGAACCGCTCGGCATTGGCCTCCAGCTTCCGTCCGATCGCATCGATCGTGGTCTTTTCCCGGATGCAGGTCAGCACGTCCTGGAGGGGACGGCGCGCGGGATGGTGATAAAGCACCTCGTTGGTCGCAAGGAGCGGCACTTGGGCTTTTGCCGCGAGATCATCGAGCCGCGCCAGGCGACGCCTGTCGTCGCCGCGATAGATCAGGCTCGCCGCCAGCCACACGCCCTCGGCGCGGCTATTCCTGAGCTTTGAAAGAACATTCAGCGCCTGAGCGGGCTCGAAGCGATGCGGCAACGTCAAGACCAGCAGCTGGCCTTCCGAAAACTCCAGGAGATCAGCGAAGGCGAGATGGCATACGCCCTTCTCGATCCGCGTGATGTCGTCGCCGCGCTTGCCCCGGGTGAGAAGCTGGCACAGACGGCCATAGGCGGCGCGGTCGCGCGGATAGACCAGGATGTCGGGCGTGCCGTCGACGAAGACGATGCGCGCGCCGATCAGCAGTCTCGGCTTGTGCAGCACTTCGGCATTGTCGAGCTCCTTGTAGGCCCGCACCACGCCGGCGAGCGTGTTGTGATCGGCAATGCCGATCGCGGGGATGCCGAGGATGCTGGCCTGATGCACATAGGCGCGCGGATCCGAGCCGCCGCGCAGGAAGGAGAAGTTCGTTGTGATGCCGATCTCGGCATAGGCAGGCGTGGTCATGCGAAGAGACCGTGCACATACCAGTTGGGGGAAACGGGCTTGCCTTCGCCGTCGAACGTCTCTCCCTCGTAGAGACCGTCGCGAAAGATCCAGAAGCGCAGACCTTCGGCATCCTCGATGCGGAAATAGTCCCGCGTCAGCTGCTTGCCGTCCTGCTGCCACCATTCCATCGCGATGCGCTCGGGCCCCTCCACCCGCACCACCGCATGCAGCGCGCGGCGCCAGGTGAATTGATGCGGCGGACCATCCGGCACGGTCGCGAACGGCACCTTGATCGGCTCCGGCTTGTCGAACAGCCGCAAGGGGCGCAGCGGCGGCTCGCTCTCGGTGCGCGCCGGCCATTCGGCCTGCATGGCGGCGGCGAGATGATGCTGGGCGGGGGCGGACAAAACCGCGCGTTCGGGGATATGGGTGTCCTGCGGCAGATGCACGACGACGCGCTTTCCGCCGATGCGCGCGGCGATGCGGTCGATCAGCGCAGCAATCTCGTCATTGTCGTGGACATGCGCATCGAGATCGCGCTGCTCCTGCACCACGATCTCGGTGCGGCTCGCCGACAGCCGCACCATGTCGAAGCCGAAGCCGGGATCGAGGGGATCGGCGAGCGCATCGAGGCGTTCGCGGAACAGCCGGTCGATCACGGCGCTTCGCGTCACGGGGCGTCCGGTCTCGACCGTGATCGCGCGCACCACGCCGTCGGTGCGGAAGAAGGCAGCCTCAAGTCGTCGTGCGCCCTTGCCCTGCTTCTCCATGGATGCGATCAGCGTGTCGGCGAGCCGCGACAGCGTCATCGCGATCATGGTGTCCGTCGCGATCGGCTCGGCAAAGCGCTTCTCGACGATGTAATCGGGCAGCGGTTTGCGCGGATTGATCGGCTCATCGCCCTGCCCCAGCGCATGCGCGAGCAGCGTGGAGAACCGCGCGCCAAACCGCGCCGTGATCTCGTGGGAGCTGCGCGAGGCGACATCGCCGATGGTCTTCAGGCCGGCGCGGCGCAAGCCGGTCGTGATCGCCTCGCCCGCCCCGAGTGCGGACACCGGAAACGGGTCGATCGCAGCCGCCTCCCCACCATCTGCAACGATGGTTCCCGTGGCCTGCCGCGTCAGCGTGCGCGCGCAGACCGAGGTGCCGGCAATCGCGGCGCTGACGGCAAAGCCCTGCCGGTCGAGCGCCCGGACCAGCGTCCGCAACAGCGCGGCTTCGCCGCCGAACAGATGCGCGCAGCCGGTGATGTCGAGGAACAGCCCGTGCGGCGCGTCGAGCGCCACCAGCGGCGTGAAGCGGTCGCACCAGTCGGCGATATCGCTGAGCGTCTTCGCATCGGCCACGATATCGGCATCGAACACCCTCAGGTCGGGACACATCGCCCGCGCATTGGCCAGGGGTTGGCCGATATACAGGCCGAGGCGCTCGGCGGCCTCGTCCAGCGCATGGATCACCAGCGCATTGTTGTCCTTGATGACGACGATATCAGGCTCATGATTGGCTTTACCCAGCCCGGCGCTGCCGAAAAACCGCTGGATCCGGTCGATGGGCAGGCGCGGCAGCCACAGGCTGAGGATACGTCGACGGTTCACTGAACTGGCACTCATCACAATTCCATTCCATGATCCACCGGCCACACGGGCCATGACGATTGCGCAAGAGTTCGGCATCGAACACCGGCGCGCCCCATGTGCTCCATGCCTGCCCCGGCGGTGAATGTGCCGCGCGCAGCATCCATCGCGTCTCCGCAGTCGAGGGCAAAGGTTGTGCGGCCATGCGCAGGAGCAACCCGGTGACGCCGGAAGATTGCGCGGCGAGCGTCAGCTTGCGGCTTGCCACGAGATCGAACTGTCTGATCTCGCCCCAGAGTTCGAGCACGACGGCGCCCAGCGCATCGCAGGCGAGCGCATCGGCCGAGGTGCGCAGCGCGCTCTCGACATCGGCGGCGCGCACCATCACCACGCGGCGCGGATCGAGGCCGAGTTCGGCTAGCCCGCTCATCGACAGCGCGCCCGTCTCTATCTCCGAAAAATCCTGCCGCACCCACAGCAGCGGCCGACGCGCGCTCACGCGTCCCGCAAGGCCCATGACGAAGCCGGTCGCGGCAGCGCCCTGACGCCCCTCGCAAAATACCTCGTGGATCGCCGCGCGCGCGAGCCCGCCCTTCAGCGCGCTGTCAGCCTCGCCATGGCCGAGCGCGACGCGATCGTGTTGATGCACGACCTCCGCCGTCTCGATGCGCTCGATCTGCCCGCGCAGGATCGCAAGCGCGCTGATGCGTGCCCCGCTCATGCTCGCCGCTCCTTCAGGAATTGGTGCCGTGGTCTTCAAAAGAAGAACCAGCGGCTGGCTCATTTGTTCATGATATGTTCTAATATAAAGCTAACGGGACCAGAAGAGTCAATCGAATTGGCGCTCGATCGGATTCGTGAGTTGAATCAAAGGGATTCAAGGATGGACGTACAACGCAAGCTGGAAATCCTGGCGGACGCCGCCAAATACGACGCATCCTGTGCCTCCAGCGGCACCGAGAAGCGGGATTCCAGCGACGGCAAGGGAATGGGCTCGACCGCGCCCGGCATGGGGATCTGCCATTCCTACGCGCCGGACGGACGCTGTATCTCGCTGCTCAAGGTGCTGCTGACCAATGCCTGCAATTACGATTGCCTCTATTGCGTCAACCGCGCCTCCTCGAACGTGCCGCGCGCCCGCTTCACCATCGACGAGGTCGTGAAGCTGACGCTCGACTTCTACCGGCGCAATTACATCGAGGGCCTGTTTCTCTCCTCCGGCATCATCCGCAGCCCCGATTACACCATGGAGCAGGTGGTCAGCGTCGCGCGCAAGCTGCGCGAGGAGCATCACTTCCGCGGCTACATTCACCTGAAGACCATTCCCGAAGCCGACGACGCGCTGATCGCGGAAGCCGGCAAATATGCCGACCGCCTCTCCATCAACATCGAGATGCCTGAGGAGACGAGCCTGCAGCAATTCGCGCCCGAGAAGGACGTTCGCGCGATCCGCCGCACCATGGGCCGGCTGCGGCTGAAGCTGGACGAGGCCGAGGACAGCCGCAGCGCAAAGACCAAGGCCAGGCCGCAGCGCTTCGCGCCGGCCGGCCAGAGCACGCAGATGATCGTCGGCGCCGACGCGGCCTCCGATCACACCATCCTGCACACCAGCGCCAATCTCTATGGCGCCTACCGGCTGCGGCGCGTTTATTACTCCGCCTTCAGCCCGATCCCCGATGCCAGCCGTGCCTTGCCCTTGGTGCAGCCGCCGCTGCTGCGCGAGCACCGGCTCTACCAGGCCGACTGGCTGATGCGGTTCTACGGCTTCGACGTCGGCGAGATCGTCGACGACAGCGCGATGCTGCCGCTCGACATCGATCCCAAGCTGGCCTGGGCACTCCGCCATCGCGACCGCTTCCCGCTCGACGTCAACCGCGCCAGCCGCGAGGAATTGCTGCGCGTGCCGGGCTTCGGCACCAAGGCGGTCGAACACATCATTGCGACGCGGCGCACCACCACGATCCGTCTTGCCGATCTCGCGCGGCTGCACGTGCCCCGGAACAAGGCGCTGCCGTTCATCGTCCTCAGCGATCACCGCCCCTCGCTCCATCGGCTCGACGCTGCCGGGCTGATCGAACGGTTCAAGCCGAAGGCAACGCAACTCGGATTTGGCTTCTGATGCAGTACATCACCCTCGATACCGAAACCGATTTCGACGGCTGGCGCAAAGCTGCCCGTACGCTCGTTCTACGTCATGTGGAGCCGCGTGATATCACCTGGACCGTGCGAGGTGGCGAAGCGGAGTTGTTTGCGCCACCCGCGCCGTCTCCGACCCTCGAGGTGAACGACGGCACCTTCAACGTATCAGCAAAATTCGTCGAGCTGGCCAAGGCCGCCATCCTGCACCGCGATGTCGAGCGTTTTGCGATCCTCTATCGCCTGCTCTGGCGATTGAGGGACAATCACGATCTCATCGAGGTTGCGACCGATCCTGACGTCGCGCAGGTCACGGCCATGGCAAAAGCGGTCTATCGCGACGAGCACAAGATGCATGCCTTCGTCCGCTTCCGCGAGATCGGCCGGGAACGCCAGGCGCATTACGTCGCCTGGTTCGAGCCTGAGCATCATATCGTCGAGCTCGCTGCGCCGTTCTTCGCCAAACGCTTTGCCGACATGCCCTGGTCGATCCTGACACCGGACCTCTGCGCGCATTGGGATGGCCACGCACTTTCGTTCACATCCGGCGTCAGCAGAAGCGAAGCACCGAGCGAAGACCGGCTGGAAGAAACCTGGCGGCGCTACTACGCCAGCATCTTCAATCCGGCACGGCTCAAGGTGAAGGCGATGCAGGCCGAAATGCCGAAGAAATATTGGAGGAACCTGCCCGAGGCTTCGATCATTAAGCCTCTGATCGAGGACGCCGAGCGCATGACCGGCGCCATGATCGCCAATGCCGCAACCGATCCGCACAAGCCTCAGAAGCGGCCGGAGGCCCCGATGAAACACAAGCTTGCTGCCGATGATCTCGAAGCGCTCCGCGAGGAGGCCGCGCATTGCCGCGCCTGCCATCTCTACAAGGACGCGACCCAGACCGTGTTCGGCGAAGGCCCGGAGTCCGCCAACATCATGCTGGTCGGCGAACAGCCCGGCGACAAGGAAGACCTCGCCGGCCATCCCTTCGTCGGTCCGGCCGGTCAGATGCTCGACCGTGCGCTGGAGGAAGCCGGCGTCGATCGTAAGAAGGTCTATGTCACCAACGCGGTCAAGCACTTCAAATTCGTGCCGCGCGGAAAAATCCGCCTGCACCAGAAGCCGAACACACCTGAGATCCGAGCCTGCCGGCAATGGTACGAGCGGGAAGTTGCGGCAATCCAGTCCGATCTCATCGTGGCGATGGGCGCGACCGCCGCGCAAAGCGTGTTCGGCAAGATCACCCCGATCGGCAAGAACCGCGGCCGGCTCATCGACCTTCCCGACGGACGCAAAGCACTCGTGACGGTGCATCCGTCCTATCTGCTGCGGCTGCCGGATCCGGAAGCCAAGGTGCTGGAGTATCGACGCTTTGTCGAGGATTTGAAGATCGCCGCTGCCTTGCAGAAGAAGGCCGCCCGGGCTGCCTGAACACTGGAAGACGGCTTTCACGCCTGAGGTGTCATCCGGCCTTCAAATCCATCGCGGACAATACCCTTACCTGAAAGTTAAGGGGCGTCCAGACATGAGCGATGTTGCATTCGACCGAGCAATAGCCGATCCCGCACCGATCCAGCCAGCCTCGCGGCCAAATCTCGACAAGGGCTTCAATCCGCTGACGATGATCCTGTTCTTCGGCATCCTCGCCGCCGGCCTGCTGTTCGTCGCCTACAGCATCTATGTCGACGTCAACGCGACGGGCGTGCGGGTGACGACCTACCTGCCCTACATCCTCCTGTTCGTTGCGCTCCTGATCGCGCTCGGCTTCGAATTCGTCAACGGCTTCCACGACACCGCCAATGCGGTGGCCACGGTCATCTACACCCATTCGCTGCCGGCGGAGGTGGCGGTGATGTGGTCTGGCTTCTTCAACTTCCTCGGCGTGCTCCTGTCCTCCGGCGCGGTCGCCTTCGGCATCGTCTCGCTGCTGCCGGTCGAGCTGATCCTCCAGGTCGGCTCCAGCGCCGGCTTCGCCATGGTGTTCGCGCTGCTGATCGCCGCGATCCTGTGGAATCTCGGCACCTGGTTCTTCGGCCTGCCCGCCTCCTCCTCGCACACGCTGATCGGCTCGATCATCGGCGTCGGCGTCGCCAACGCCGTGATGCGCGGCCCCGACGGCACCTCGGGCGTGGACTGGAGCAAGGCGACCGAGATCGGCTATGCGCTGCTGCTGTCGCCGCTGTTCGGTTTCATCTGCGCCGCCGTGCTGTTGCTGCTGCTCAAGTTCATCGTGCTTAACCCGGCCCTCTATGCCGCCCCCGAAGGCAACAAGCCGCCGCCGCTCTGGATTCGCGGCCTGCTGATCGCAACCTGCACCGGCGTCAGCTTCGCGCACGGCTCGAACGACGGCCAGAAGGGCATGGGCCTGATCATGCTGATCCTGATCGGCACCGTGCCGACGGCCTACGCGCTCAACCGCGCATTGCCGGAATCCCAGGTCATCCAGTTCCAGAAGACCTCGGATGCCGCCGCCCAGGTGATCTCCGCGAAGGGCGCCGGTCACAGCATCATCGGCGATCCCCGTCCGGCCGTGACGCAGTACATCACGTTGCGTCACATCAACGAGGGCACCTATCCCTCACTCGCCGTGCTGGTGAAGGATGTCGGCGACCAGGTCGCCAAATACGGCACGCTGAACAAGGTGCCGGCAGAAGCCGTCGGCAACACCCGCAACGACATGTACATGATCTCGGAAGCGATCCGGTTCCTGATGAAGGACAAGGAGAACGATCTCAACAAGGAGGAGATCGCGACCTTGAATGCCTACAAGGGTTCGCTCGACGCCGCCACGAAGTTCATCCCGAACTGGGTGAAGATCGCGGTCGCCATCGCACTCGGCCTCGGCACCATGATCGGCTGGAAGCGCATCGTGATCACGGTCGGTGAGAAGATCGGCAAGTCCCATCTCACCTACGCGCAAGGCGCCTCGGCCGAACTCGTGGCCGCCGCCACGATCGGCGCCGCCGACGTGTTCGGCCTGCCGGTCTCGACCACGCACGTGCTGTCGTCGGGCGTCGCCGGCACCATGGCAGCGAACGGTTCGGGCCTGCAATGGTCGACGATCCGCAACCTGCTGATGGCCTGGGTGCTGACGCTGCCCTGTGCGATCATGCTGTCGGCCACTCTCTACGTGATCTTCTCGCGAATCTTCTGAGCAGAACGACACTCGATGAACGCAGATGGCCGGGTTTGTCCCGGCCATTTGCATTCAAGGCTGTGATTCCGGGGCGGTCCGCAGGACCGAACCCGGAATGACGACGGAGCGTTACGACGCCGCCAGCTGTTCCTCGACCAGCTTGACCCAGTAGGACGTGCCGTAGACGATCGCCTCGTCGTTGAAATTGTAGGCGGGGTGATGCAAGCCAGCGCTGTCGCCGTTGCCGCAGAAGATGAAGGCGCCGGGCCGCGCTTCGAGCATGTAGGCGAAATCCTCGCCGCCCATCAGCGGGGCCATGTCGTGCACATTGGCTTCACCCGCGACCTGCTCGGCGATGCGCCGCGCCACTTCGGTCTCCGCCGCGTGATTGTTCACGACGGGATAATTGCGCTTGTAGCGCAGGTCGATCTTGGCGCCGGTGATCTGCGCCACGCCTGCCACAACTTCACGCACGCGCTTTTCGACCAGCTTGCGCACCTCCGGCGACAGGGTGCGGATCGTGCCTCTCAGCGTCGCGGTCTGTGGAATGACGTTGCGGGCGTTGCCGGCGTGGAATTCGCAGATCGAGATCACGGCCGATTCAAGCGGGTCGACGCTGCGCGCGACGATCGACTGCAGTGCCGTGATCACCTGCGCACCGACCAGCACGGAATCGACGCATTTGTGCGGGCGCGCGGCGTGGCCGCCGACGCCCTCGATCATGATATCGACCTCGTCCGTCGCTGCCATGATCGGACCCGGCCGGATCGCGAACGAGCCGATCGGGATGCCGGGCCCGTTGTGCATGCCGTAGACCTGGTCGATGCCGAAGCGCTCCATCAGGCCGTCCTTGACCATGGCCGCGCCGCCGGCACCGCCCTCCTCGGCCGGCTGGAAGATCACCACGGCATCGCCGGCAAAATTGCGGGTCTCGGCGAGATAGCGGGCGGCCCCCAGCAGCATCGCAGTATGGCCGTCATGGCCGCAGGCGTGCATCTTGCCGGGGGTCTTGGAGGCGTAAGGCAGATTGGTCTGCTCCTCGACCGGCAGCGCGTCCATGTCGGCACGCATGCCGATCACCTTGGGCCCCTCGCCGGCACGCTTGTTGCCCTTGATCACGCCGACCACGCCGGTCTGGCCGAGACCGGTCACGACCTCATCGCAGCCGAACTCCCGCAGCCGGTCCGCGACGAATGCTGCGGTGCGGTGGACGTCGTACAGCAGCTCGGGGTGCTCATGGATGTCCCGCCGCCAAGCCTGGATGTCGGGCTGAAGGTCGGCGACGCGGTTCACGATAGGCATGGAAGGTCCCAAGCTTTGTTAGCAATACAGGACTGTCTACCATGCAAGCACCGGTCCACCCAACCGGCGGAGGGTCCAGGGTAGCTCTGTTCTCTCGTCATGGCCGGGCTTGTCCCGATCCGCTGCGTCTGCCTATTAGACGGAACGCAAAGTGACCATCCGGGTGGAAGCAGAATGCCAAGGCGGCTCGAAGGTGAGTTTGACTATATTGTCGTCGGAGCCGGTACGGCCGGCTGCGTCGTCGCCAACCGGCTCTCCGCCGATCCGAACAACCGAGTCCTCATTCTCGAAGCCGGCGGCGACGACAATTGGATCTGGTTCCACATCCCGGTCGGCTATCTATTCGCCATCGGCAATCCCCGCTCGGACTGGATGTTCAAGACCGAGGCGGAGCCCGGCCTGAACGGCCGTTCGCTCGCCTATCCCCGCGGCAAGGTGATCGGCGGCTGCTCGGCGATCAACGCCATGATCTCGATGCGCGGACAGGCCGCCGACTACGATCATTGGCGCCAGCTTGGGCTGACCGGCTGGGGCTATGACGACGTGCTGCCGCTGTTCAAGCGGCTGGAAGACCACTTCCTCGGCGCCAGCGAGCATCACGGCGCCGGCGGCGGCTGGCGCATCGAGGCACCGCGGCTGTCATGGGCCATTCTCGACGCCGTCGGCGATGCCGCCGAGGAGATGGGCATCAAGCGCATCCCGGATTTCAACACCGGCGACAACGAAGGCACGAGCTATTTCCACGTCAACCAGAAGCGCGGCCGGCGCTGGTCTTCGGCGCGCGGCTTCCTCAAGCCCGCACTGAACCGCCCCAATCTGCGGCTCGAGAAGCATGTGCTGGTCGATCGCCTCGTCATCGAGCAGAGCCGCGCCGTCGGCGTCCGCTTCATCCAGAACGGCGAGATCATCGTGGCGCGTGCGAAACGCGAGGTCATCCTCTCGGCAGGTTCGATCGGCTCGGTGCAGGTGCTGCATCGCTCCGGCATCGGACCGGCCGACTGGCTGTCGACGCTCGGCATCGACATTGTCATGGACAAGCCGGGTGTGGGGCGCAATCTCCAGGACCACCTCCAGCAGCGCGCGATCTACAGGGTCGAGGGCGTCCGCACCCTGAACGAGACCTATTACAACCTCTTCCGCCGCGGCCTGATGGGTCTAGACTACGCCTTCCGCCGCCGCGGTCCTCTGACCATGGCACCGTCGCAGCTCGGCATCTTCACGCGCTCGGATGCGACGCGCGCCCGCGCCAACATTCAGTTTCACGTGCAGCCGCTGTCGCTCGACAAGTTCGGCGATCCTCTGCACCGCTTCCCCGCGATTACGGTCAGCGCTTGCAATCTCCAGCCGACCTCGCGCGGCACCGTTCGCTTGCGCGCGGCGACACCGGATGAGAAGCCGATCATCGCGCCGAACTACCTGTCGACCGACGACGACCGCCAGGTCGCCGCCGACGCCATCCGCACGACGCGTCGCCTGATGCAGCAGAAGGCGCTCGCGAAGTACCGGCCAAGCGAATATCTGCCCGGGCCCTCCGTCGGCGACGACGACGCCTCGCTCGCCAAGGCCGCCGGCGACATCGGCACCACCATCTTCCATCCGGTCGGCACTGCGAAGATGGGGACGGCAAACGATCCGATGGCGGTGGTGGACGAGCGGTTGCGCTTCTACGGCCTCGGCAACTTGCGCATCATCGATGCCTCGATCATGCCGACCATCACGTCCGGAAACACCAACACGCCGACGGCGATGATTGCGGAGAAAGGGGCCACGATGATCCTGGAGGACGCGAAGTAAACGAACCCGCAGCGCATCACTGCTTTACCCATGATCAATCCGCACCGTTTTTCCATCGGCCCGGCCGACGCGCAGATCGCCATGTTGCAATGGGGCGAGAGCGGCAGGCCGCCCTCGCTGCTCCTGCACGGCACCGGCTTCGTTGCCGATGTCTGGGATGAGGTCGCGCGCGAGCTTGCATCGACTTACACAGTCTATGCGCTCGACCGCCGCGGCCATGGCGCGAGCCACAAGCCCGGCGCTTATCACTTCCTGGATTACGCCGACGACGTCGGCCGGGTGATCGATGCGCTCGATCTCCGCGACATCTACGGCATTGGCCACAGCGCGGGCGCGACCGATCTCCTGCTCGCGGCGAAACTCTTGCCCGGCCGCTTCACGCGCCTATTCGTGATGGAGCCGACCGTGATGGACCCGCGCAGGACGCGCTCCGGCGGACTGAGCGAGGAATCCTTGTCCCGCGTCGAGAGCACGACGCGCCGGCGCGCTGAGTTCGACAGCGCCGACGCCGTGTTCGATCGCTATCGTGCCGCTCCGGCCTTTGCGGATTGGACCGAGATCTCGCTGCGCGCCTATGTGCGCCACGGCTTCGTGCCGCTCGACGATGGCCGCGTCCGACTCTGCTGCACACCCGAGATCGAGTCCGCGATCCTGCGTCCGATCTTCGAGGCGATGGAGCAGGTGTACGCTGGCGACGCCCGTGGCAATCCGTTTGCCTGGCTGACCGAGATCGACTGCCCGGTGCGCGTCACGACAGCCGCGAATTCGGGGCCGATCTACAAGGAGATGGCGCGACGGGCCGCGTCGCTGATTCCAAGCGTCAGCACATTGTTCTTTGAGGGCGCCGGTCATTGCGTGGCGCAGGAATTGCCGGGATGCGTGGTCGAGGCCGTGCGGGAGTTTGCAAAATAGCTCTCATGTCCCGGACGCGGCGCAACACCATAAGCGCGTTCACGCGACGAGTTCGAGGCGGCGATGAAGGCGAATGTGGAGGGATAGCAGCGCCCGTTGTCACGTCATTGCAAGGAGCTCGCGACAAAATTGCCCAGCAACTTTGCGCTGAAGCGACCAAGCAATCCAGACCGCCTCCTCGGGGACAGTCTGGATTGCTTCGCTGCGCTCGCAATGACGATCGTCGAAAAGGCCCGGCAAGAAATCAGGCCGACCGTCGCACCGCGTTGTCCACCAGCGTCTTGCCGAGCGACCAGATCGCACCGGGGACCTTGTGGCTGCCGGCGATGACGTCGTCGAAGGCGCGCTCGATCCAGCTGCAGTCTTCCTCAGTGATGGTGAGCGGAGGCAACAGCTTGATGGTGTGGCTGCCGTGGCCGGCGACTTGCGTGAGGATCTTGTGATCCTTGAACAGCGGCACGGTGATGAGCTGGCAGAACAGGCCCTTGTTGGCGGTCTCCAGCACGTTCCAGGAGGCCCGCAGGCGCAGCGACTTCGGCGGGCCGAACTCGACGCCGATCATCAGGCCCTTGCCCCGCACTTCCTTCATCAGCTCGTAGCCGGGCACCATGCGCGTCAATGCGAGGCGCAGCTCGGCGCCGCGCTTGGCGGCGGACTCGATCAGCTTCTCGGACTCCATGACGTCGAGCGTGGCGATGCCCGCGGCCATGGCGAGGTCGTTCTTGGAGAAGGTGGAGCCGTGCACCACCGCCCGGTCCATCTGGTTGAAGATCTTGTCGAAGATGCTCTTGCGCGTCAGCACGGCGCCGACCGGCACGTGGCCGCCCGACAGCGACTTCGACAGCAGCACCATGTCGGGCTCGACGTTCCAGTGCTCGACCGCGAGGAAGCGGCCGGTGCGGCCCATGCCGGTCTGGATCTCGTCGGCGACGAACAGCGTGCCGTATTTCTTGCAGAGCGCGGCCGCGCCGGGCAGGAACTCGTCGGTGGGCATGTTGACGCCCTTGCCCTGGATCGGCTCGACGACGAAGGCCGCAACCTCGCGCGAGGCCAGGGCCTTTTCCAGCGCGGCCAGATCGTTGAAGGGGACCGGGGTGCAGCCCGGCAGCAGCGGCTCGAATCCGGTGCGGAAGTTCGAATCGCCCGTCAGCGACAGCGCGCCATAGGTCAGGCCGTGGTAGCCGTGGGCGCAATAGACGATGCCGGGGCGGCCGGTCGCGCCACGCGCAAATTTGATCGCGGCTTCGACGCATTCCGCGCCGGAATTGGCGAAGAACGCCTTGTCGAGATAGGGGACGTATTTCAGCAGCCGCTCGGCCAGCACGCCGGCGAGCGTCGAGACGTCGAACTGGACGAGGTTGGGCAGGTCGGCATCGAGCACGCTCTTGAGCGCATCGCGCATGACAGGATGATTGCGCCCGATCGCGAAAACGCCAAAGCCGGACAACAGGTCAAGGTAGCGAGCGCCCTCGCGATCGTAAAGGTACTGCCCCTGCCCCTTCTGGAAGCCGACATCGTAGCCGATGGTCTTGAGAACCCGAACGAACTGCTCGTTCAGATACCGGTTATGCAGGGTGCTGCGCTGGGCCTGACGGTCCGCGAATAGCTGAGACATGTCTGGATTTGGGCTGTGCATCCGCTACATACTTCGATTGGAGGCCGTCTCGTCAACTGAAAACGGACCGCTGCTGAAAACGGTCTGTGCGGCCTTTTGCCCTTTTTCGGACCATCTTCGCAAGCACAGCTTTTAGATCATGTTGCACTGCCAAGGAACCATCATGCGTTTAGCCCTTTACACCGGACTAATACTGGCTGGCGGTTACACCTGCCTGACACCCGCGCTCGCGGCAGACCCGACCGGCGACTGGCGGGTCGCCGACGGCGTCGCCAACATTCGTGTCGCCCAATGCTATGGCAGCATGTGGGGCGCAGTCTCCTGGGAAAAGCAGTCCGGGGGGCGCGACGAGAACAATCCGGATGTCTCGAAAAAGAACAGGCCGACGCTGGGCATGGCAACCCTGATCGATATGAAGAAGAAACCCGGCATCGATCAGTGGGAAGGACAGGTCTACAACGCCAAGGATGGACAGCTCTATAGCGCGACCATCACGCCGGCTGGTGCCGATCAGCTCGAAATCAAGGGCTGCGTGATGGGCTTCCTCTGCGGCGGCGAGACCTGGACCCGGGTCGGCCCGCCAATCCCCTCGAGTCCCGTCAACGCCATGGCCAAGGGCGCGCCGAAATCCGGCGGCGCCACGCCGCCGAAGGCTCAAGGTGCGCAGGCAGCTCAAGCCACGACAGGCGCCACGGCACCTGCGCCTGCGCCTGCAGCTCCGAAGGCCGCCGGCGCCGCCAAGCCCGGTCAGAAGGCCGCCGCCGACCCCGTCGGCGACATCTGCCTACTCCCTGAGATTGCGGGGTTTGCCCATTAGGGCCGGCTGAAACAGCAGCACGGCGGCAAGCGTCGTCACCAGCGAGAGTGCCAGCAGCTTGCCCATGCTGGACGTGCCGGGATGGCTCGACAGCCACAGGCTGCCGAACGCGGTTGCCGTCGTCAGAGCGCTGAAAAAGATCGCGCGCGTGAGGCTGGTCTGGAGCAGGTTTGTTCTGCCCGAGCGCCACGCCACGACATAATAGATCTTGAAGGCGACACCGACGCCGAGCAGCAACGGGAACGCAACGATATTGGCGAAGTTCAGCGGCAGCCCGATCAACACGCAGATCTCGAGCGTCACTGCGCCGGCAACCAGAAGCGGCACCAGCGTCATCAGCACGTCGACGAACCGGCGCAGCGTGATCCACAGCAAAAGCCCGATCACGACCAGCGCGTAGATGCCGGCGTGGATGAACGCCTTCACCACGGTGTCGCCGGATTTCAGGATCGAGACCGGTCCGCCGATCGCGGTCGGCTCGGCCGCGAGCACCGCCGCCGCGAATTTGCGCAGGGTGTCGTTGTCGTTGGGATCGCCCTTGGGCAGCGCCTCGACGCGGATGATGCCGTCCTTGCTCTTCCAGGCGTTGACGAGCTCGGGCGGCAGTGACTTCAGGGTGACCGGCTCGGCCTGCATGGCGTTCCTGAGCTGGTCGAACACGATCTTCATCGGCGTGACGAACACGTCCTGCGCCTTGTTGCGCGTGGCCTCGTCGCTATCGGCGAGCTTTTCGAGCGCGTCTGCAAGACGGCGCGAGGCGACCGCACCCGGCCCCTTCGCGTCGCCCGCGGTCCGGCGCAGATTGTCGACCGAGGATTTCAGCGACTCCACATTTTCCTGATCCGACGGCGCCGCATCGATCTGATCGGGGTTCAGCGCGGGGTTCAGCACCTTGGCCGCCTGCGCAAGCAGCTTCAGCTTCGGCGGCTGGTCCTGCGGCACAAAGCTGTCGAGAGACATCACCCTGAGCACCTCGGGCACTTTCTCGAGCCTTGCCTCGACCTGCCTCGCCTGCTCTTCCGACGTCGTCATCACGTTGATGGCATTGGCACCGGTATTGGGGTCCTTGCGCAAATCGAGGAAGGTGGCGATCGATTCGGCCTTCGGATTGCGCAGGTTCATCGGGTTGAAGTCGAACTTCATGAAGTAGAGCAGCGGCAGGCCGCCAAGCGCGAGCAGCAGCGTGCCGCCGACGATCAGCACGCGATGCTTCTCCAGGAAGTGATCGAGCGGGGCCAGGAAGGCATAGCCGACGGGCTCCGGCTCGCCGGGCGGGTTCAGAAGCTTGAGCAGCGCCGGCAGCACGGTAATGCTCGACACGAACGCCACCAGCATGCCGACGCCGGCGATCTGCCCGAGTTCCGAGATGCCCTTGTAGTCGGTCGGCATGAAGCAGAGGAAGCCCGCCGCGGTGGCCATTGCAGCCAGCGACAGCGGCACCGCCGAGCGCTTGGCCGCCAGCACCAGCGCGCCCGAGAGGTCATCGTGCTTGTAGCGCTCGGAGCGGTAGCGGACGCTGTACTGGATGCCGAAATCGACGCCGAGGCCGACGAACAGCACCGCGAACGCGATCGACAGCAGATTGAGCGAGCCGACCATCATCAGGCCGGCCGCGGTCGTGATCGTAAGGCCCACGAAGAGATTGACGAACACCGCAAAGATGATCTTCGCCGAATGCAGCGCCAGCCACAGGATGAGCAGCACGACGAGAACGGTGCCGACGCCGTTGACGACGGCTCCCTCCTGGACGGTCGCGTATTCCTCGTTGGCGATCGGGACCGGGCCGGTCAGACGCACCCGCGCCTGGTATTTGTTGGGGAAGTCCAGATCGGCCGCCGCTTTCCGGATCGCGTTGGTCGCGTCCTTGCCCGGCTCCAGTGCGTTGTAATCGAGGATGGGCTTGAACTCGATGAAGGCACGCTTGTCCGAAGCCTTCAACGGCTCGTCGCTGACGAGTTCGCGCCAGGAGAAGCTGGCATTGCCCTTGTTGAGCACGGTCTCGACGGTCTGCGCGATCAGGTTGAAGGGCCGTTCGGTGTTGTCGAGCTTGACCTGGCCTCGCTTGACGCCGGCAAGGCCGGTTTCCAGCGCGCCGGTCAGGCCGCGGATCGAGGGATCGCCGGCCATGATCTCGATCAGGGGCGCGGCGGATTCGAGCTCGCCGGTCGTCTTGGCGACTTCCTCCGTCGGCAGGAACAACAGTCCATTCTTCTCGAAGAACTCGCCGCTACCGAGTTGCTGCATCGACTGGAAGTTGGTCTTGTCGTCCTTCAGCCTTGCATAGAGCGCGTCTGCTGCGGCGCTCGTCATCTCCGGCGTCCGGGCCTCGATCACGGCGAGGATCGTTTCGTTCTGATCGAACGCCTGGTCGAATTGCTGGTCGCGCTTGCGCCAGTCGAGATTCTGGGAAATCAGCGAATTGATGTCGGTGTTGATGGCGAAGTGGCGCGCGGCGTAATAGCCCGCTCCCACCGACAGCAGGAGCCCGAGAAGGACGACGAGGGAGGCAAACCGGGTGCAGGCCCTGACAATGGCAACGACGACGCTTTGCAGCACTTCTTTTCTTTCTGCGGTTAAACAGCTTGCCGGAAACGCCCGCTGTTTATCGGAGTTTCCGGGCGAAACCTATTGCTGTTTTGAGTGGTTCTCGCCGCGAGAAGGTTCGAGGTAAACGGCGGGAGACCGGGGCAAAATCATGCGGGGCGGCCGGTATAGCCGGGGAGTTGAGGCGGGAAAGTGACGAAGGACGATGCACGAATGTCGCGCATTGCACCCATCGCATATCCTACTATGATACCTTAAAAATGGGATCCGTAGCGGTCCGACCTTTCCTTTATGCCGATTTTTTGACACAAAGTATTGCGCCTCCATGCGCCGGAGCCCCTTCGGGGGTGGGCAGCTACCGCGTAGGCGAACCAATGGTGCGGATATTGCAGCTCATTGGTCAGTATCGGGGTGCCGTCGGGGACTTACAAAAGCGGATTGGTGAAACTTGCGTAACGAGCGTCCAATGGAAGTGTATCTGGCGCAACCGCGCGGCTTCTGCGCGGGCGTGGTGCGTGCGATCGAGATCGTGGAACGGGCACTGGAGAAATACGGCCCCCCGGTCTACGTGCGCCATGAGATCGTGCATAACAAATACGTCGTCGAGAGCCTGAAGAGCAAAGGCGCGATCTTCGTCGAGGAACTCTCCGAGGTTCCCCCGAAAGCGGTGACGGTCTTCAGCGCCCATGGAGTCGCCCGCAGCGTCGAGGAAGAGGCCGCCGCGCGCGATCTTCCGGTGCTCAATGCCACCTGCCCCCTGGTCACGAAGGTTCACAATCAGGGGAAGCGCTACATCGGCAAGGGCCGCACGCTGATCCTGATCGGCCATGCCGGCCACCCCGAGGTCGAGGGCACGATGGGCCAGGTCCCGGGGCCCGTGCAGCTTGTCCAGAGCGTCGAGGAGGTTAAGGCGCTCACGCTGCCGGCGGATACGCCGGTGGCCTCCATCACCCAGACCACCCTGTCGGTCGACGACACCAAGGACATCATCGCGGCCCTGCAGGCCCGCTTTACAGACATTCAAGGTCCGGATATCCGGGATATCTGCTATGCGACACAGAACCGCCAATCTGCGGTAAGGGACTTGAGCAAGCTGGTCGACGTGATCCTGGTGGTGGGGGCTGCCAACAGCTCGAACTCGAACCGGCTTCGCGAAATCGGCACCGAGGCCGGCGTCGCGAGCTATTTGATTGCCGACGGCAGCGAGCTCAATCCGGAGTGGCTGAAAAACGCCAGGGCCGGCGCCTCGGCGCCCGAGATACTCGTGGATGACGTGATCGAAGCGATGCGGCGGCTCGGACCGGTCAAGGTCTCGGTGCTGCCGGGCCGCGAGGAGAACATCGAATTTCGGCTTCCGGCCCAATTGGCCGCGAGCTGACCCACCCGAATTTCAAGCCCAGAAAGAAACGTGTAATGGCTATCCCCTTCTTCAAGGAAATGCGTATCGGCGGCTATTTGCTCAAGCAGAAACTGCTTGGCCGCAAGCGCTACCCGCTCGTGCTGATGCTGGAGCCGCTGTTTCGCTGCAACCTCGCCTGCGTCGGCTGCGGCAAGATCGATTATCCCGACGCGATCCTGAACCGCCGCATGACGGCGCAGGAGTGCTGGGACGCCGCCGACGAGTGCGGCGCGCCGATGGTCGCCATTCCCGGCGGCGAGCCGCTGATCCACAAGGAGATCGGCGAGATCGTGCGCGGCCTCGTCGCACGCAAGAAGTTCGTCTCGCTCTGCACCAATGCGCTGCTGCTCGAGAAGAAGCTCGATCTGTTCGAGCCTTCGCCGTACCTGTTCTTCTCCGTGCATCTCGACGGCCTGCGCGACCACCACGACAAGGCGGTGTCGCAGAAGGGCGTGTTCGACCGCGCCGTCTCCGCGATCAAGGCGGCCAAGGCGCGCGGCTTCACCGTCAACGTCAACGCCACCATCTTCGACGGCCATCCGGCCGAGGAGATCGCGAAATTCCTCGACCTCACCGTCGAACTCGGCGTCGGTGTCTCGATGTCGCCGGGCTACGCCTATGAGCGCGCCCCGGACCAGGAGCATTTCCTCAACCGCACCAAGACCAAGAAGCTGTTCCGCGACGTCTTTGCCATGGGCAAGGGCAAGAAGTGGAATTTCATGCATTCCGGCCTGTTCCTGGACTTCCTCGCCGGCAACCAGGAATACGAGTGCACGCCGTGGGGCATGCCCGCGCGCAACATCTTCGGCTGGCAGAAGCCCTGCTACTTGCTCGGTGAAGGCTACGCCAAGACCTTCAAGGAGCTGATGGAGACCACCGACTGGGAAACCTACGGCACCGGCAAGTACGAAAAGTGCGCCGACTGCATGGCCCATTGCGGCTACGAGCCGACGGCGGCGACCGCAGCCCTCAACAACCCGCTGAAGGCGATGTGGGTGTCGCTGCGCGGCGTCAGGACGACCGGCCCGATGGCCCCGGAGATCGACCTCTCCAAGCAGCGCCCGGCGCAGTACATCTTCTCGGCGGAGGTGCAGAAGCGCCTGTCGGAGATTCGCAAAGACGAGGCCGCCGCTGCGCAGGCGAAGGCCGCGCAGAAGGCTTCGACCGCCGCGTAAGAGCGGACCACCAATATCGAAACACAAAAGGCCCGGCCTTCATCGCGACCGGGCCTTTTGCTTGTTCGGCGCAAGCGTCCTGCATTCCCTTTGCCGCATCATTCCCGCAAAGCCATTCAGCAAGCCGACGCCAGCAGGCGTGCTGTTCAAGACGACATGTATCCGCAACAGCGTTGCATTGGTAACGACCCTGAAGGAGACAGAAATACTTTTGTAGCGGGCGACATGCATCCACTCCCACGGGATGGTCGCCGCCGTCAGCGCCTTTGGCGCATCGACTATCCGCGACGACTACAAAGGAGACGCAACGTGTCAAAGTTGAATTACCGCGGACTGCCAGGAATTGCAGCGGGCCTTGTTCTGCTTGTTTCGCCGGCCCTGGCGGAAAATGTTCAGGCAGCCGATAGCGCGAAGGCCGTGAAGGTGACTCCGATACTCACGACTTTGAACACATCGAGCGGACAGCCAATCGTGATGCCGCAGAAGGACGTGCAGATCTCCGTTTCAACCTACGACATCCCGGCGGGCGCGAAATTGCCTGAGCACAAGCACCCGCATCCCCGCTATGGCTACATGCAATCGGGTACGCTGCGGGTGACCAATCTCGACGTCAACAAGACCGAGACTTACAGTGCCGGCAGCTTCATTCTCGAAGCGGTCGATCAATGGCACAAGGCAGAGAATATCGGGAGCGAACCGGTCAAGCTCCTGGTCATCGACGTGAAGCCGAAGGGCGCAGTTGCTACGGTCCTGAAGGCCGACTGAGCGTCTCAGAGCGACGAGGCGGCGCCTGGCCTGCACGCACACTTGGCTGTCAATGCAAAAAGCTCCGACCTCCAATGGAGATCGGAGCTTTCACCTGTTCCGTCGTCGCTTGTTCTCTTGCGCTCAGGCTGCCTTGGAGACCAGGGCCTCGCTCTCGATGAGCTCCGTCCCGATCAGAAAATCGCGGCAGCCGCGCAAGCTGCGCAGCGCGCGGTTGAAGTCGATGCCTGTCGAGACCAGAGCATGCAGCGTGGTCGGATTGCGCACGATGCCGCGCAGCACGGCGGCGAGGTCGATCTGGCCATTCGGCTTGATGGCGGCGCGGGCGAGCGCCGGCAGGGCGCGGTGGGCGGGGTCGCTGATGACGCGGACCGCGGCAAAGGGCAGCCCGGCCTCGGCGGCGTAGGCGGCCGCGATGTGGCTCTCCATGTCGACGGCGAACGCCCCCGTCTCCGAATGCAGCGCCGCCTTGCAGGACCGGCCGGTAACCACTTCCTCGGCGCCGGCGAGGCTGCCGCGCACCACACGGCGCCGGCCCGAAGTCAGGCGCTCGATCAGGTCGTCGCCGAGCGACAGGCCGGCGGCCCAGCGGGTATCGCCGGATAGCACTTCGGTCGCCAGCACGACGTCGCCGGAGCGCAGCGTCGGGTCGAGCCCGCCGGCCACGCCGAACGAAATCACACCGCGAATCGTCTCGGGATCCACCACCGTCAGCAGCGCCCGCAACTGGGTCGGGCTGCTGGATGAACAGATGACCGCCATTCCGGGCCCGGCCGCAATGCGGGCCTCCTGAACCAGTCCGGTCACGATCAGTATCGGCCGCGGGTCGATGGTATGCCCCGCGGTGAAATAGTCCCCCGTCCCCAAAGTCACATTCCGACCCCTACCACCCTGCTGTTGGTGTTCCGCAAGTTCCGATACCGCGCCAACGCCCACAGCGGAAAGAACTTCGGGTAACCATGATAACGTAGATAGAATACACGGGGGAAGCCTGTGGCGGTGTACCGCTGCTCGTCCCACAGTCCTTTTTTGTTCTGTGTTGCAATCAGGTACTCCACCCCGCGGGCGACGGCCGGGTGATCAACCTCGCCTGCCGCCATCAGGGCAAGCAAGGCCCATGCCGTTTGCGAGGGCGTCGAGGGGGCGGCCTCCCATCCCCGATAGTCCAGCCGGTAGCTGACGGCGTCCTCGCCCCAGCCGCCGTCCTCGTTCTGGATCGAGGCCAGCCAGGCGGCGGCTTTCCCGATCATGGGATCCTTGTGGTCGACGCCGGCCATGTTGAGAGCGCAGAGAACCGACCAGGTTCCGTAGATGAAGTTCATGCCCCAGCGGCCGTACCAGGATCCCTCCGGGTGCTGGGTATTCCTGAGGTAGGCGACGCCGGCGGCCACCTGCTTGCTGGTTGTCGTGGTTTCACCGAGCTGGGCCAGCATCGAGATGCAGCGCGCGGTGACGTCCTCGGTCGGCGGATCGAGCAGCGCGCCATGGTCCGAGAACGGGATGTTGTTCAGGTAGTATTCGAGATTGTTGACGTCGAACGCCGCCCAGCCGCCGTCGTCGCTCTGCATGCCCTCGATCCACTCGCGGCCACGGGCGATCGCAGTGTCATAACCGGCGACGCCGTGCTCCCGGCGCATGCGGTCCATCGACATCACCACGACCGCGGTGTCGTCGAGGTCGGGATAATGGGCGTTGTTGTACTGGAAGGCCCAGCCGCCCGGACGCACGTCGGGCCGCTTCACGGCCCAGTCGCCCTTCACCTCGAGCTCCTGCTTGGGAATCAGCCAATCAAGGCCACGCTTGGCGGCCGGCACGGCTTGCGCATCGCCCGCCTCCAGCAGCGCGTGGGCGGTCAGGGTCGTATCCCACACCGGCGAGACGCAGGGCTGGCAATAGGCCTCGTCGTCGCCAATCACGAGCAGCTTGTCGATGCCCCGCCGCGTGATCGCGCGCGGCGGGTAGTTCTCGTCCTTGCCGAGCGCGTCGTACATCATGACGATGTTGGCCATAGGCGGATAGATCGCGCCCATGCCGTCCTCGCCGTTGAGCCGCTCCTCGATGAAAGCGAGCGCGGCATCGATCGCGCGCTTGCGCAGGCTCTTCGGAAACAGCGGCTCGATCACGCGCAGGATCGCATCGAGCGAGCGGAACAGCAGAAACCAGGCCATGCTCTGGTGCGGCGCCTTCGCGGTCATGCCGATCGAGCGCGGATCCTGGAGGAACAGCTCGTCGATGCCGACGCCCTTCGGATTCTTCGCGCGCGGCTTCAGCGCGGCGATCACCATCAGCGGCACCATGGTGGTGCGCGCCCAGTACGAAATCTTGTTGAGGTGGAACGGCGACCAGAACGGCAGCAGCACGATCTCGATCGGCAGCACCGGCACCGCGCGCCAGGTCACGACGCCGAACGTCGCCAGCAGGAAGCGCGTGAAGACGTTGCTGTTGATCGCGCCGCCTCGAGCATGGATCGCCTCGCGCGCGCGCACCATGTGCGGCGCATCGACGGAGTCGCCGATCATCTTGAGCGCGAAGTAAGCCTTCACGCTGGCGCTCATGTCGAACTCGCCGTCGTGCACCAGCGGCCAGCCGCCATGGGCTCCCTGCACGCGACGCAGGTAATTGCCGATCTTGGCTTCGAGTACCGTATCAACGGGCTCTGCGAGATAGTGGCGCAGCAGGATGTACTCGGCCGGAATCGTGCAGTCGGCCTCGAGCTCGAACACCCAATGGCCGTCGGGTTGCTGGAAGCCGAGGACGCCTTCCCTCGCCGACGCAATGCTCGATTCCAGGGTCTCGCGGCTGGTCGCGTTCACGGAATCCATGTTGCTCGATTGCTCCGATAGTCGATTGAAATTTGACAGGGACATCTGCCCGTCAGGGCCGCTGTGCGGCCAGCACCAGATCGGCAGCGCGATCGCCGGACCGGACCGATCCCTCAATGGTTGCTGGCAATCCCGTAGCAGTCCAGTCGCCGGCAAGGAACAGGTTTTTCAGCGCAGTGACCGGCCCTGGACGCAGGGCATTCTGGGCCGGCGTGGCGGCAAAGGTGGCGCGGCGCTCGCGCACGATCTGCCAGGGGGGCAGCTCGCCGGAGACACCGCCCGCCTTGCAGACGTCGTTCCAGATCGCCTGCGCGAGCTCCTCGCGCGGCATGTCGACCAGACGGTCGCCATTGCTGATCGTCACGGAAAGCCGGTTCGGGAACGCGAACAGCCATTCCACCACACCGCCGATCACGCCGAGGATCGGCGCCGAGCCCGGCGGCGGCTCGAAGCGGAAATGCGCGTTCACGATGGCGCGGAATTCGGTCGGCGTCTTCAGGCCCGGCAGCAGGCTGGCGGCCGCGCGTGGCGGCACCGCCATCACGACGACGTCGCCCTCACCGATCTGGATCACATCCTCGCCGCCGAAATTCAGCGCGCCGACCTTGCCGTCGGTGGTCGCAAACGAGCGCAGCTCATGGCCGAGCTGAACCGAGTGGCCACGCTCCTGCAAGAACTTCACGGCCGGCTCGATCAGCACCGCGCTGAGACCGTCGCGCGCGATCAGCGGACGGCAGGCCTGCCCCCCCGCGAGCAGCGTCTCGCGCACGATCGCGCCCGCGAGCCCCGCCGAGCCCTCGGGCGGATCGACGTTGAGCGCCGCGAGCAGCAGCGGCTGCACCAGACGCTGGTAGAGGATGCCTTCGCAAGGAATGGACTTGCCGACCAGCGTCTCCTCCGACGCCCAGATCAGCGGCGCCAGCTTCAGATAATCGGTGAGGCCGGTGTCGGGAACGCGGCGGCTCTCGTCGAGCACCCAGGTCGGCCACCGGCCATCGCCGAGATCGATCTGCCAGCGCTGCCCGGTCTTGATATCGACGAACGGAAACTGCGCGCTCTCGGGGCCGACGAGACCCGCCTCGGTACCGATCGCGCGCGCATAGGCGCGCGCATGGCTGTTGCCCGACAGCAGCAGATGATTGCCGTTGTCGATGGTGAGATTGGTGGCGCCGTCGAAATAGGAACGGCAGCGGCCGCCGGCCTGGTGCGTCGCCTCGTGCACGGCCACCTTGAAGCCGGCATTGGCGAGCCGCACAGCGGCGGAGAGGCCGGAAATTCCAGCGCCGATGATGTGAGCTGTCTTTTGCATCAGATGAAAGCGTAACGGAGCAGGATCAGGATGCGTGTGACCTTCGACACACGCACCGGCTCGCGCGGCGCGGTGAAGCCGCGCGCGATCAGCAGGTCCAGAATGGAATGATAGTATCTCGACATGATCCGCGGCGCGCGCACCGCGCGGCGCTTGTTGCGGTTCATGATCTCGTCCGACTTCTCGAAATGCACCTTCGCGCGCTGCGCCAGCGGCAGGCAGACCTTCGGCAGCGCGCGCTCGGCGATCACGCGGTCCGGATCATCGGAGGTGATGCCGGCATGCAGCAGCGCTTCGCGCGGCAGATAGAGCCGCCCGAGGCCCGCATCCTCGTCGATGTCGCGCAGGATGTTGGTGAGCTGCAGCGCGCGGCCGAGATGGTACGCGAGCAGGATGCCGTCTTCCTCGGGCATTCCGAATACGCGCACCGACAGCCGCCCCACGGCGCTGGCGACACGGTCGCAGTAGAGATCCAGCGTCGCCATGTCGGGCGCGCGGATGTCCTGCGGCACATCCATTTCCATGCCGTCGACGATGGCGAGGAAATCCTCGCGCTTGAGCCCGAAGGTCTTCACCGAGGCGACGTAGTCCTTCAGCCGCGGCGGCGGATGGCCCTGATAGAGCGCGTCGATGTCGTCGCGCCATTGCTGAAGTGCGGCGAGTCGCTCCTCCCGCGGGCCGTCGGAATCGGCGATGTCGTCGACCTGGCGGCAGAAGCTGTAGATCTGGAACATCGCTTCGCGCTGGTCGTGCGGCAGGATGCGCATCGCGGCATAGAACGAGCTGCCGGATGCGGTCGAGCCGTAATTGGCGCCGGGCGTGGTCGCCTCAAGCGTCATGTGCAGTCCCCGGTCTGGAAATGGCCTTGCGTCCGATCGCGCGGCGACCGACTTCGCCGATCATCCCGGCGAGGCTGAAGGCGAGCAGCTCGAACTTGTTCAGATGAACGCGCTCGCGCAGGGGATCGCGCACCTTCAAGAGGCGCACGATGCGGTCGGCATAGGCCTGGATGACCGAGACGTCGACGCCGAGACGGAAATCCCGGATTTCCGCAGCGAGCGACCTGCCCTCGTTGAGCAGCGCTTCATTGCGCGCGGCAAGCGCGTGAAGGCAGGCCAGCATTGCCGGCGGCGACTGCGCAAGCCCGAGTTGCTCGACGGAGGCGCCGCTATCGGCCAGCGCATCGCGTGGCAGATAGACGCGGTTGAGCTCGCGAAAATCCTTGCCGCAATCCTGCAGGTGATTGTTGATCTGGAGCGCCGCGCAGAGCGCGTCCGATGCGGCCCAGGTCGAGGTGCTCTCGCCATGGACGTCGAGCATGAAGCGGCCGACGGGCATCGCCGAGTAACGGCAATAATGGATGACCTCGTCCCAATTCTCATAGCGCAGCTTGGTCACGTCCATGCGGAAGGCGATGAGCACGTCGAGCGCATGGCGTGGGGCCATGCCGCGCTCGGCCAGCGCGCGGCGCAGGGTGACGGCTTCGGCCTGGGTGTCGCCCTTGCCGAGCAGTTCCGCCTCGAGCAGGTCGAGGTAGCTAAGCTTCTGGTCGGGCGGCAGGGTCGCGTGGTCGCGCGATGTCGTCGGCGGTGCGGACGAAATTGTAATAGGCCAGGATCAGGGCGCGATGACGCGGATGAATGATCCAGGACGCGACGGGAAAATTCTCGTCGCGGTCACCCTTGCCGGATCGCAATTCGCTCGCAGAGGTCATCGAGGGCTGGTTTACAATCGTTTGGACAGGAAGGCTTTTTCGCTCGCGCGGGCTCATGCCGGCGATGCCGCCGCGGCCCCCATATAGGGGAATACGGCCGCAAAACCAATCCTGTCTGTCGATGGCCGCCCTTTGCGGATCGGACCCCAAAGGCGGCTCCAGGATCCGCCTTTGGGAGCCAATGGCCAAGCTTACTGGTTGTGGTTCTTCAGCACCTGGTCGCAGGCCTGCGAGATCTTGGCCCGGTTCTCCTTGAGACAGGCGAGGATCGTGAAATCGCCCTGATCGATGACCGGACGGCAGAATTTCTGCACGTCGCGTGTGCAGGCCTTCTGCTCGGCGTCCGTGCCACGCCCTTGCTGAGCGAACGCCGCCGTCGAAAGGGATGCCGACAGCAGGGTAAGAGCGACGAGAAGATTACGCATTGTATTCCTTCATTCTGACGGCAGAATCATACCGGACCCGGCTGCACAGGGCGAACGACCGGAGCGGATTGTTCTGATGGCAAGTCGCCGCAGGAGTGGCGGCCCAGAGAAGGCACAAGCACCGGCAAATGCGGCCAAATTGGCACCGCACGCGCCGAATCGGGTCTTCCCCGTGCCTTCATTCGCAGATGTAAGAGGTTGATACTACGTCATAATTCAGAACATCTGCGTTTTACTGCATACCTGTTGCAGCGCTGCATCTGTCCGCCTTGCCTTTCCCGCCGGAAACATGCCGAAACGTGGCAAATCGGGGGATCAAGCCCGGCGCGAGGCGTCGTGACCCGCCATCCCGGGCGGTCAGGGCTTTGAACCTGACACTGGCTCGGAGCACTAAACTTTCGATGTGGCGAGACGTCTCAATGGGTAAGCGAACGTCGTTCCAAAATGGGATATTTGCGATGAAATTCTTTGGGCGATCTGGATTGGCAATCAAGGCGGCCGGCATCGGAGCGGCGCTGCTCTTTTCGATTCCGGTGAGCCATGCTCAATCGTCCGGACCGTTTGCCGGTTTCGACGGTGCGTGGACCGGCACCGGCACGGTGTCGTTGTCCGACGGCTCCACCGAGCGCATTCGCTGCAAGGCGGACTACAAGGTGGGCGGCAGCGGCCTCAACCTGAAGCAGGCGCTGCACTGCGCCTCCGACAGCTACAAGTTCGACCTCACCAGCGACGTGACGAGCCAGGGCGAGCGCATCTCCGGCAATTGGAGCGAGTCCAGCCGCAACATCTTCGGCAACCTCCAGGGCACCGCCGGCGGCGGCCAGATCGACGTGTTCGTCGAAGCCAACGGCTTTGCCGCCAACCTGTCGCTGCGCACCAACGGCACCAAGCAGACCGTGCAGATTTCCTCCAAGGGCGAAATCCGCGGCGTCAACATCACGATGACGAAGGGCTGACGCCCTTCCCGCTGCGAAAGGATACAGCCTCCGGCTCTCGCGACCCGGGGGCTTTTTGCTGACTCGGCCATTTGGAAGCCTTCAAGGCTGCGCCGGAGGCGGCGCAATCGCCGCCCCGCTTCTGCTGAAGCTCCACGATCGATCTATCGTGCCGCATAGCGCATCCTCGGCCAAAACTCCGGCGCGGTCGTCCAGACCGCGCCGCTGCATGTCCGATGGACAAACCGCTCAGATCGCGGGCTTGTCGGGGCCCTGAAGCCTGGCGTGCAGATTGATCAGCCACATCGCCGTCGGCCGCAGGATGAAGAGGTCCGCGACGAGGGCCATGACCATCGAGAAGGCGCTGAGCCAGCCGAACAGCCGCAGCGACGGCAGATCCGAGAACACAGTGACGACGAGGCCGCAGGCCAGCACCACCGTGGTCAGGATCAGGGCCGGGCCGACCAGCACGGTGGCCCGCTCCACCGCGAGCGCCGAGCCGACGCCCGGCTTGCTCTCGAGCCTCAAGCGGTTGAGGAAGTGGATGGTCGCGCTCAAGCCCAGGCCGAACGAGACGGTGAGCGCGACGACGCTGGCGAATTGCAGGCCCTCGCCCATCGCCCACAGCACCGTTCCCGACATCACCACCGGGAAGATGCCCGGCAGGATGCAGGCGAACATCACCACCCAGGAGCGGAACGCGAGGCCGATGAAGATCGCGACCAGCGCAAATTCGATGGTCAGGCCGTGGTTCAGCTTCTCGATCATGCTGGCCGAGTTGCGCGCAGCGATGGCGGCAAGACCCGTCACCGCGATCTCGTAGCCGGGATGCTTCTTGCGGACGGCGTCGAGCTCGTGGTCGAGCTTGTCGACGATCGGCAGGAGCTGGCTGGAATCCTTGTCCGGTACGCGGCCGGCGACCACGACGGCATCCTGCTCGGCATCGATGAACCGCCGCACCAGATGCTCGGGGATGACGTTGACATATTCCTTCAACGTCGCCACGTCGGCGCTGCCCGCCTTCTCGGCCAGCCAGCGGCGCAGCGTCTCCAGCGACCAGACGTTGCCGACACCGGCCGTCTTCTCCACGGTCGCATGCACGTCGGCGATGGTCTGGAGCGTCTCCGGCGAATACAGCGATTCGTCCTTGGGGAACTGGATCAGCACGTTGACCGGGTTGGCGCCGGTCAGCTTGGCATCGAGCCGGTCGCTGGCGGCGACCGCCTGGCGCTTGTCCGGCACCTGGTCGGCGAGCCGGTAGCGCGGCTCCAGATTGGCGTAGATGACGCCGAGGCCGCCGACGAACAGCACCGCAATCAGGCTGAACAGGCCGGGACGGCCGACCATGCGCACCGCGATCCAGTAGCAGAAATTGCGCAGGGCCTGGACGCCGGCATCTGCGCTCTGGAACTTGACGGCGAACACCTTCTCGTTGCGCACGAGCAGGACGCCGAACACCGGCACCAGCGACAGCACCGCGACCAGAGCGATGATGGTGGCGGCGAGCCCGGCCTCGCCGAACTTGCGGATCAGGTCGGAGTCGGAGAATTGCAGCGCGATGAAGGAAATGCCGGCCGTGCCGTGCGTCAGCACGCAGGCGGGTCCCACCACCAGCACCGCGTTCTTGAACGCGGTGAACTTGTCCTGTCCTGCGATCAGCCGGTCGCGCGCGGCGAAGGTGAGCTGCATCGAGTCCGAGAAGCTGATGACCATGATGAGCGGCGTCATCACGTTCAGGAACATGTTGAGGTTGAAATTGGCCCAGCCGAGCGCGCCGAGCGCCAGCAGGATCGCGATCATCGGCGGGAATGCCGCCGCGACCATGAACGAGATCTTGCGGAAGAAGATGATGGCGATGATGCAGCCGGCGAGAATGCCGAGGATGTTGTAGGTCAGCCCGTCGCGCTCGACCGCGTTGCGGATCTCGAGCTGCATCACCGGAACGCCGGAGAGCTGCACGTTGAGCCCGGTGTCGCCGAGGTCCTCCTTCATCAGCGCGCGGATGTCGCCGACGGTCTTGGTCAGCTTGTTGGAGGCGACCACCTCAGGATCGAGCGAGAGCACGATCAGCGCCAGCGTGCCGTCCTCCGACAGCAGCTTGCCGCGGATGATTTCGTTGTTTTTGACGGTCTCGATGAACTTGTTGTACGCGTCGCCCTCCGGCAACTCGGCCGGGAACAGTGCCGCCGGCAGCTTGCCCGGGGCCGGCGCCTGGCGCGCCGAGAACAGCGAGACCAGTCCGCGCGTGCCATCGACCAGTTGCAGGTCGGTGACGAAGTCACGCAGCTTCTCAAGGTTGCCGCGCTCCAGCAGAGTCTTGCCCTCGACCACGACGAGGACGTCGAACTCCTCGGCCGGGAACTTCTTCGTCACCTCTTCATACTGTTTGAATTCGCGGGTGTCGGAGCGGAAGAGCTGCGACAGCGAATCGTCGATCTTGATCCGGTGGATGCCGAACACGGCGCCGACGATCAGCGCCAGCAGGACGATGCAGGAGACGATCGGCGCCCGAACGGCGATCAGCCCGAGGCGCTCCAGCCCGAAGGCGATCGAGGACGCAGGTCCCTGCTCGACCTTGTCGACATGAACCTCATTCTCGCTGTGCTTTTCGAGCATGCCTTGTCCAGTTCCTAGATCGGCTCGGTGTTGAGAGCTTGTTGCGCCCCGCGAACGGCTTGAAAACGCCATACCAATGGGAGGCTTGCCCTTTGAAAATGCGCGGAAAATCGCCGCGAGGGGTTTAGCAGGTCAACAGGTCTTCTCGCAAGCAGGCGAAGCGTGGCCGAATCGATCAAGAAGCGGCGATTTCAGGTCCCGACCGCCCATCATCCCGGCGACGCTGTGCCAATCTGGCGCGGCGCCCGGTCCGTGCTCTCGTCCTTCAGAGCCACGCCGGTGGTCTCCGAGCTATGGCGGAATCTGGGTGATGACGGTGTGAGGAAGGCGGCGTATCGAGGCGGGTGACGAGCCTGCCAGAACCTCTCGAGGAGAGCGATACGCCATGACCGAGACTACCAATGTTCTTGCTTTCCGTCAGCCGTCCGCGGTTGATGATCCACTGACCGATATCGTTCGAGCCGGCGCGCGGGACCTGCTTGCCAGGGCGATCGAGATCGAGGTTGGCGCGTTTCTGGCCAGCACGGCCAATCTGACGCTGCCCGACGGTCGAGCGCGCCTGGTCCGACATGGGCACGGTCCGGTGCGCGAGATTGCGACCGGCATCGGTCCGGTGGAGGTCGCTCGTCCCAAGGTCCGCGACCGCGGAGCGAGCGGGCCAGGCGACCGCCTCCGCTTCAGTTCGGCAATCCTGCCGCTATGGGCGCGGCGGACGAAGAGCCTGGATGCCTTGATCCCGGTCCTCTATTTGCGCGGCATCTCGACCGGCGACTTCCAGGAGGCGCTCTCGGCGCTGCTCGGCAAGGATGCGCCGAACCTGTCGCCTTCGGTGATCGCCGGCCTGAAGGCCGATTGGCAGGTCGAGTACGAACGCTGGCAGAGACGCGATCTGTCGGCGCGTCGCTATGTCTACATCTGGGCCGATGGCGTGTACCTGCAGGCCCGCATGGAAGATCACAGCGAATGCATGCTGGTGCTGATTGGCACCACGCCGGAAGGCAAGAAGGAGCTGATCGGCTTCCAGGTCGGCGTGCGCGAGAGCGCGCAGAGCTGGCGCGAACTCCTGATCGACCTGCGGCAACGCGGGTTACGGATTGCCCCGCAACTCGCCATCGGCGACGGCGCCCTCGGCTTCTGGAAGGCACTGGACGAGGCCTTTCCCGGCACGCGGCACCAACGATGCTGGTGCCATAAAGTGAGCAACGTACTCGACAAGGTCGCCAAATCCGTGCAGGGCCCCATGAAGAACGACCTGCGGAACATCTATCTGGCCCCACACCGGGCCGAAGCTGAAACCGCGATCGACGTCTTCGTCGAGAAATACCACGTCAAATACGGACGTGCGGTGGAGTGCCTGATCAAGGATCGCCATGCGCTGCTCGCCTTCTTCGACTTCCCTGCTGAGCACTGGATCCACCTACGCAGCTCGAACCCGATCGAGAGCGTCTTCGCCACGGTGCGCCACCGAACGGTGCGGACCAAGGGATCGCTGTCGCAACAAACTGCGAAGCTGATGGTGTTCAAGCTCATCGACGCCGCATCGAAGACCTGGCGGCGATTGAAGAGCACGAACCAGTTGCCGAAAGTCATCGCCGGTGTAAAGTTCATCGACGGAATCGAAGTCATTCCGAACACTGAAAGCCACGCCGCCTGATCAGGCCGCGTCACCCAAAATCAGCCATAGCTCGTGGTCTCCCGCGCGAGCCCCTCACGGACGAGCCAGGCGATCTTGAAGGCGGCCTCGTCGTAGCTCAACCCGGCTTGGTGGATGTTCGACACGCAATTGCGTTCGGCATCGGTACGGCCGGGCTTCGGTGCGAATGTCAGATAGGCGCCGAGACTGTCGGGCGCGGACAGGCCGGGCCGTTCGCCGATCAGCATCGCGACCATGCGCGCCCCGAGAATGGCGCCGATCTCGTCGCCGAGCGCGACGCGCGCGCCCGATGCGACAACGACATGGCCGATCGCGACGTCATCCCCTTGCGCAAGCAATGGCAACAGGCGCCTCACCAGGATCGTCGCATGGGCGTGAACCGCCGCCGCGGACAAGCCGTCTCCGATCGCAATCGCGAGCTGGCACGGCGCCGACGCGCATCGTGCCAGAAGCTGCGCCGAGCCGGGTTCAAGCTGTCGTCCCAGATCCGGCCGCCGCAGATAGTCGCTGCGATCGGCCGCCCGGCTCCTCACTTCGGTCACGGCAAGTCCGAGCGCGCCGAGATCGGCGACCAGGCGCGGCGTGTCGAAGGCGGCATGCACGGCATCGCGCGCGCGGGCATGGTCCAGCGTGAAATCAAGCAGCGCCCTCGTCGGCATGCTCGCGCCGCTGCGCCCGAGCGCGACGCGCGCGGGCGTGAACGCCCGCAAATCGAGGGTCGGTCGGCGCGGCGGAGCCGGATCAGACATGTCGCATCATTCGGCCGGAACGGCGGCCTCGCGCAGGCGGATCGAATAGTTCGAGGCGTTCTGCTTGCCGCTGGAGGCCGCGCGCGCAAAGGTGATGAGATGGTGCGCGATCAACGTGCAGCCGATCAGGCCTTCGATGTCACCGCGCTTGATGCGTCCCAGCGCGAACTTCCAGAACACGCGCCTGTAGTCGCCGAGCACGCCGACCTTCCAGAATATGTTGCGCAACATGACGAGGCCGCGCCGGATGTTCGGCCAGGTCTTCATCTCGTCCGGCACCGGCATCTTGAGTCGGCGCGCGTAAACATTGTCGCATTGATACTGATAGCGCGCGTAAACCTTCTCAGGCGCGTAGGCGACCGCCATCGCATGCTTCCAGGATGCGACGACCTCGTCATAAGGCAACAGGAAGTCGACGTTGGAATCGCGGCCGTCGTCGTCGACCAGGCGGCCCTCGCGCTCCAGACGATCCCATAGCGGCGTCTTCGGCAGCGCCTGGAGCAGGTTGATGGTGAGCAGCGGAATCCGGGACTCCTCGACGAAAGCGAGTAGCGCTTCCGAGGTGTTCGGCTTGTCGGTATCGAGGCCCATGATGATGCCGGACACGACCTCCATGCCGTAGGAGTTGATCGTGCGCACGCCCTCCAGGATCGGGACCATCATGTTGTGGTCCTTCTGCATCGCCTTCAGGGCGTCCGGATCGGGCGTCTCGATGCCGCAGAAGATGGTGATGAAATAGGCCTCGCGCATCTTCTCGAGGATCTCGGGCCTCTTGGCGATGTTGAGCGTCGCCTCACAGGCGAGCCGCACCACGTAGCCTGTCCGCTTCTGCCATTCGATCAGATGCGGCAACAGGTCCAGCGCCGCCTTGCGGTTGCCGATGAAATTGTCGTCGACGAAATAGACCGTGTCGGTCATGCCGCATTCGCGCAGGCGGTCGAGCTCGGCGATGATCTGCTGCGGCGACTTGATGCGCGGATTGCGGCCGTAGAGTCCGGGGATGTCGCAGAACTCGCACTGATAGGGACAGCCGCTGGAATATTGGATGCTGCCGAGGAAGTATTTCTTCACGTCGGCGAGCTCGTAGGCCGGAATCGGAAACTCCGTCATCGGCACGCGGTCCCTGGTGGTCAGCACCACCTGGGCCTCGGGACGCGAGGTGTCGCGCGACAGGATATCGATCAGCTGGTTGGTGGCGTCACCGAGCTCGCCGACATGCAGATAGTCGAAGGATGGATAATAGTCCGGGCAGGCGCTGACCGAGGGCCCGCCGAGCGCGACCGGCAGATCGAATTCATGGGCGCGGCGGCAGATGTCGTTCATCTGCTGGCGCTGGATGTGCATGCCGCTGACGAAGACCGCTTCGGCCCATTCGAATTCCTCCTTCGTCGTCCGGCGCAGGTTCTCGTCGACGAATTTGACCTGCCACTCTTTCGGAAGGTAGGCGGAAATCAGCAGCAGCCCCTGCGGCGGCATGAAGGCGCGGACGCCGTCGGTCAAGGGATAGGAATGCTCAAACGTACCAAAGGACGAGGTGTAGCGCGGAAACACGCAGAGAATCCGCCGGGACGTTCCGTTACTTTCAGCTCGCATCAAAGCTCCCCCCGCCACGCTCGACCGATAGTGCGGAAATTGCCAGCCAGACTCAGGGTAATGCTGTCGCCGGAATTTCTCAATATTGTGGCACAAGCACAATTCCGGGAGGCGCCGATAGTTTCATCGGGGTGCGAGTTGGCGCGCCCCCTCACGCGATCAACCGCGAGGCAAAATCGGGCAGCAGGCCTGCATCGCCGGCCAAGCGGAGATCGGCGCCTGCAATTCCCGAGCGCACCAGCCAGTCGTCGAATTCCGGCGCGCGGCGCAAGCCGAAGACGTCGCGGACATAGAGAGCGTCGTGAAAAGACGTCGACTGGTAGTTCAGCATGACGTCGTCGGCGCCGGGGACGCCCATGATGAAGGTGACGCCGGCGGCTGCGAGCAGTGTCAGCAGGTTGTCCATGTCGTCCTGGTCCGCCTCGGCATGGTTGGTGTAGCAGATGTCGACCCCGAGCGGTAGGCCGAGCAGCTTGCCGCAGAAATGATCTTCCAGTCCCGCCCGGATGATTTCCTTGCCGTCATAGAGATATTCCGGGCCGATGAAGCCGACCACGCTGTTGACGAGCAGCGGGGCAAAAGCGCGGGCGACCGCATAGGCGCGCGCCTCGCAGGTCTGCTGGTCGACCCCGTGATGGGCGCCCGCCGACAGCGCCGAACCCTGGCCGGTCTCGAAATACATCACGTTCTGCCCGACTGTGCCCCGCCGCAGCGACAGCCCGGCCTGCTGGGCCTCCTTCAGGAGCGCGAGATCGATGCCGAAACTGCGGTTGGCGGCCTCTGTACCGGCGACCGACTGGAAGACGAGGTCGACCGGCACGCCCTGCCCGATCAGCGACAGCGTCGTCGTGACATGGGTCAGGACGCAGCCTTGCGTCGGGATCTTCAGCCGCGCGATGATCTCGTCGAGCAGCCGCAGCAATTGGGCGATGACGGCAGGATCATCACTCGCAGGATTGATGCCGATGCAGGCATCGCCGGCCCCCAACAGAATGCCGTCGAGGATCGAGGCAGTGATGCCCCTGGCATCATCGAACGGATGGTTGGGCTGGAGCCGCGTGCTCATCCGCCCCTTCAGCCCGATGGTGTTGCGGAAAGCAGTGGTGACCTCGCATTTCCGCGCCGCCAGGATCAGATCCTGGTTGCGCATCAGCTTTGACACTGCGGCCGCCATCTCCGGCGTGATGCCGGGCGCGAGCTTGCGCAGGATCTCGGGCGTTGCAGCATCGGACAGCAACCAGTCGCGGAAGGCCCCGACCGTGAGCGATGCCACCGGCACGAAGGCCTTGGCGTCGTGGCTGTCGATGACGAGGCGGGTGACCTCGTCGGTCTCATAGGGAATGACGGCTTCCTGCAGGAATTGGCCGAGCGGCACATCCGCGAGCGCCATCCGTGCCGCGATCATCTGCTCGGAGCTGGCAGCGGCAATTGCGGCCAGCCGGTCGCCGGAGCGCGGCGGTGTCGCCTTGGCGAGCAGGTCGCGCAGATCAGGGAAGGTGTAGGTCGTGGCGTCGATGCTGTGACGGTAGACCAAGAGGCCTCTCCGGGGTTGGTCGGCCAGCGGCCGACTCCAAGACTATGCTGAAAGACTATCCTGAAACTATTCCTTCGGATCAAGACGCTGAAATATCTTACCTTTCGTTCGACCAAGGACGGAGGGAGCCCGTCGGGCGCGTTAACGCCACATCCACCTTCCTCCTGCAAAGTTTTGCATCAATTCTAGACGACCCCCGCTCACCCGCCGCTTCAGGCCATCCCGAGCTCCTTGAACACCATGACATCCGACCGATCTGCGAATGCCGCAACCCCGGCAGGCCGTTTCACGCTTGCCACCAAGCTCTACGCGATCTTCGCGCTGTTCGCGCTGCTCACGGCCGCGATCGCGCTGCTGTCCGACTACAACAGCCGCCGCAGCGCCGACCTGACCAGCGCGATCGAGACGGCGAACGCCGCCGCGCTGAACGTCGAGCGGGTCAACTCGCTGGTCTATGCGGTGGTGATGGAATCGCGCGGCGTCTACATGTCGACCGAGCCGGCCGTGGTGAAGAAATACGGCGATGGCCTGCTCAAGTTCAACGCCCAGATCCTGGACGTCGTGAAGCGTTGGGAGACCATCGTCAAGACCGACGATTCCGAGCAGTTTGCCACCTTCAAGAAGCGCATCGAGCAGTTCGTCGAGTTCCGCAAGGAGCTGGTGCGCCGCGGCGTCGAGATCAATGCAGCCGCGGGCCGCGAATGGGGCGACAACGACGCCAACCGTGCGGTGCGCTCGGCCCTGAACAAGGACCTCGAGGCGCTGTCCAAGGTCTATGCCGAGCGCGCCAGGCAGATCGCGCAGCAGACCGAGACCAATCGCGAATTGTCGTTCGTGCTGACCTGCCTCGGCGGAATGGCGCTGGCCCTCGTCGTGATCGGCATCGTCATCATCGCCCGCTCGATCGCCCGGCCGCTCGCCTCGATCACCGCCACCATCAAGCAGGTCGCCGACGGCGCCGAAAACGTCGTGGTGCCGCACTCTGACCGCGCCGACGAGATCGGCGCACTGGCCCGCGCGATCCAGGTGTTCCAGGACGCCATGGGCCGTAACCGCAACCTCGCCTCGCAAGTGTCGCACGACGCCGCCGCGCGCGAGGAGCGCGCCCGCCACATCGAACGATCCGTCGAGCAGTTTCGCGAGGCGATCGGCGCGATCATGCGCGGCCTCAGCGACAACGCCTCGGTGATGCGCGAGACCGCGCAGACCATCACGCGCGTCACCGCCGATGCGAACAGCCGCGCCGGCACGGCGGCGAACGCCACCGAGCAGGCCTCCCACAACGTCACGGCAGTGGCGGGCGCGGCCGAGGAACTGTCGGCCTCGGTGGTAGAGATCGGCCGCCAGGTGCGGCAGAGCGCCGGCGCGGTCGAGCAGACCGGCCAGCGCACCGAGAAGTCGATCGCCGAGATCGAGAGCCTCGCCGCGGCCACGCAGCGCATCGACGGCGTGCTCAGCCTGATCCAGGCGATCGCCGAGCAGACCAATCTGCTCGCGCTGAACGCCACCATCGAGGCCGCGCGCGCCGGCGATGCCGGCCGCGGCTTCGCCGTCGTCGCCCATGAGGTGAAGGCGCTCGCGGGCCAGACCGCCAAGGCCACCGCCGAGATCAGCGAGAACGTCGCGATGATCCAGGCCTCGACCCGCAACGCCGTCGATGCCGTCCGCGAGATCGGCGGCGCGGTGCGCGAGATCAACGAGGTCACCTCGGCGATCGCCGGCGCCGTCAGTCAGCAGGACGCCGCGACGCGCGAGATCTCATCGAACGCGCAATCGGCCGCACTGGGCAACGAGACGCTGGTGGCCAACATCACCTCGCTGCGCGATGCCATCGGCGAGACCGATACGGCCGCGGCGTCCGTGCTGTCGGCGGCGAGCAGCCTGACGACGACGGCGGACACGCTGTCGCGCGAGGTGAAGAAGTTCTTCCAGAACCTGCGCGCAGGGTCGGCGGACAGCCGCCTCGCCAGGGCGGGATGACAGCGCGGGCGCTGCCCGCGAAGCCCGCGCCGACACAAAAGTGCGAAAACAACCCCATGCACAGTAGGCGGGGGCAACTGAATCAATCGGTTAGCCGCCGCCGCGAGTCTCTGCGGATTTTTCGAACTCAATTTGACTCGTCGGGCAAAACACCGGCATGATGTCATCATTGGCGCACCGTCCTTCCGTCGACGTAGACGGGCCCAGCTGCTATCGGTGCGCGCGTGCAGGGCAGGCCTGCTCCCAAGAATCGTCGCGTTGGCCATGCGCTCAGAAGGCAGTGCTTGAGTCCGATGGGGTCGATGGCGGCCCTCGGCCCAACAGCCCTCGCGACGATGGCCGCCCGCCTGAGGCCGAGATCGGACATCGATTCAGATTGGTTCCTCCGGTCCGTTGATCCATCTCAACAGAGCCTCGGCCGAGTTGTTCATAATTTGCGCGAGATGCCTATCGCAGAGCGATGCAGCCGAAAGCGAGAGATGACCAATGGCCAATAAGGAAGTCGTGATCTGTTCCCCCGTGCGCACCGCCATCGGCACGTATGGCGGCACGCTGAAGGATTTGCCGGCTGTCGATCTCGGCGCCGTGGCGATCCGTGCAACGCTTGAGCGCGCGAAGCTGTCGCCCGGCGATGTCGGCACCATCGTCATGGGCAACGTGATCCAGGCCGGCAACAAGATGAATCCAGCCCGGCAAGCGGCTATCAATGGCGGCGTTCCCGTCGCTGTCCCGGCACTGACGGTCAACCGGGTCTGTGGCTCCGGTGCGCAGGCGATTGCAAGCGCGACCCAGGAGGTGATGCTCGGGTTCGTTGACAGCGCGGTTGCCGGCGGCATGGAGAACATGGACCGCGCGCCGTATCTCATGGGTTCCGGGCGCTGGGGCTATCGCATGGGCGATGCGAAGATCTTCGATGCGATGCTGATGGACGGCCTGAATGACGCCTTCTCCGGGCAACATTCCGGATGGCATACCGAGGATCTCGCAGCCTCGCATCAGATCACTCGCGAAGAGCAAGACCGTTGGGCCGAACGCTCGCAGAAGCGATTTTCCGCAGCCCAGACTGCCGGCAAGTTCGCCGCAGAAATCGCGGCAGTCGAAATTGCCTCCCGCAAGGGTCCAGCACAGTTCGACAAGGATGAGCACAACCGGCCCGATACAACGATGGAAAGCCTCGGCAAGCTGAAGCCAGCGTTCCGAAAAGACGGCACCATTACCGCCGGCAACGCGCCCGGGCTCAATACCGGCGCGTCGGCGATGATCGTCGCCGATCGCGCCTGGGCCGACAAGAAGGGCTTGCTGCCGATGGCGCGTCTGGTTGCCTACGGGATAGGCGCTGTCGAACCAGGCATGTTCGGCTTGGGGCCGGTGCCGGCAGTGAAGCAGGCGCTCGAACGGGCCGGCTGGAAGGTATCGGATGTCCAGCGCATCGAGATCAACGAAGCCTTCGCGGCGATCGCAATTGCGGTTGCGAAGGACCTGGGTCTCGACGCCAGTATCGTCAATGTGGAAGGCGGTGCGATCGCGCATGGTCATCCGATCGGAGCCAGCGGCGCGGTCCTGACCACTCGATTGCTGCATTCGATGAAACGCGACGGTATCAAAAAGGGTATCGTCACTCTTTGCATCGGCGGCGGCCAGGGGATTGCGCTTGCGCTTGAATCGATCAATTGAGCAATGCTCACGCGGCATCCCGACCGATCGGAAAATGTCGCGTGACCTCTGCGGCCTAAGGACTGCCTATATTGCCCCACTTTCGCGCGCTGACCGCCCCAACACCGTATCTGTTCTTTACCGGCAAGGGGGGAGTGGGCAAGACCTCTCTTGCGTGCGCCACGGCCGTTAGCCTGGCCGACCGCGGACTGCGCGTCCTCATCGTCAGCACCGACCCTGCGTCGAATCTCGACGAGATGCTCGAGGTCACTTTGACCGATCGCCCTACCCCGGTGCCAAACGCGACCGGACTTTCGGCGATGAACATCGATCCCGAGGCTGCGGCCGAAAATTATCGCAGTAAAGTGCTCGAGCAGCTCGGACCGGAGGTTCCCCCTGACGAGCGATCGACCGTGCGCGAGCAGCTCTCCGGCGCCTGCACCACCGAAATAGCTGCCTTCGACGAGTTCGTGGGACTGCTGGACGGCGATATCGCGGGGTTCGATCACATCATATTCGACACCGCCCCGACCGGTCACACGTTGCGGCTCCTGAGCCTGCCAAAGGCGTGGACCGGCTTTCTCAAGGACAACGATCGGGGAGCATCCTGCCTCGGGCCGCATTCAGGTCTGAAGATGCAGGAGGACCGCTTTCGCAAGGCGCTCCAAGCCTTGGGCGATTCCAAGCAGACCACCATCATTCTGGTCACCCGCGCCGACCGGGGTGCGATCCGCGAAGCGGCCAGAACGGCGGCCGAACTTGACGCGCTCAATCTCTCGAATCAGCTTCTCGTGGTGAACGGGCGCTTCCATGCCACGGACCCGACCGATGTCGTTGCAGTTGCCCTCGAGCGGGATCAGGACGAAGCACTGGCCGCAATGCCAGCATCGCTCACGAAACTGCAGCGCGACGAAATTCCTCTGCTCGGGTTCGACATTGTCGGCCTGGTGGCTCTGCGGGCACTTTTGTCGCCCACCCATCAGCCATCGCTCGTATCCGCCGAGCCCGGCACTGAACCGGTCAACCTGCCGGGCCTGAATCGGTTGGTCGATGATATCGCGCAGGGCAAGCATGGCCTCATCATGGTCATGGGTAAGGGGGGCGTCGGAAAGACGACGATCGCCGCGGCCATCGCCGCGGGATTGGCCAAACGGGGTCATGCCGTTCATCTCAGCACGACCGATCCCGCAGCTCACGTCAGCTTCGTCGTCGATGGCGTCATGCCCGGTCTGACGATCGACCGGATCGACCCCCGGGTTGAAACGGAGCGGTATGTCGCAAAGATAATGGCTAGCCGGGGCCGGGAGTTGGACGAGCAGGCCAAGGCTCTGCTGCTCGAAGACCTCGCTTCGCCATGCACCGAAGAGGTCGCCGTGTTCCACGCCTTCTCACACATTGTTGCGGAGGCCCGGAGCGCTTTCGTCGTGCTCGATACGGCGCCGACAGGCCACACGCTCCTACTGCTGGACGCGACCGGCGCCTATCACCGCCAGATGACAAGCCAGGTTGCACCGACCGGTGCAGGACGTATCGTTACCCCGTTGATGAGGCTGCAGGATCCGAACCACACAAAGATCATTCTCGTGGCGCTGCCGGAGACGACGCCGGTTTCCGAGGCCGCTTCCCTTCAGGATGACTTGCGACGTGCCGGCGTCGAACCATACGGCTGGGTCATCAACAAGAGCCTCGCCGTCTCGGGAACTCGCGATCCCCTGCTGCGGCTTCGGCTCGAGAGAGAGCGGACGCAGATCGCTCGCGTTCAGAACGGGCTCGCAAAGCGCGCTTTCATTGTCGGATGGCGCGTAAAGCCGCCAATCGGCGTGGAAGAGCTGCGCAGTCTGTCATGAACGTTGTTCGACGGTGTGACGTCTGCGGCAGGGTCAAAAGGCGAAGCGCAGCAATTGCTCGCTTGCGTTACGATCGCAATATAATCATGGGCGGGTCTTGTGACTGCCTGCCGCAGGAAAGTCGCATCCCCTACCCCATCACCCCGCCCCGCCGGATCAGCTCCTTGCCCACCGCCGCCAGATGCACCTGGTCCGGCCCGTCGCCGATGCGGATGAAGCGGGCGTAGACATAGGCACGCGCGAGGAACGTATCCTGCGAGACGCCGGCGGCGCCGTGGATCTGGATGGCGCGGTCGATGACGCGGGCGGCCATGCTGGGCACCACGATCTTGGCCGCCGCGATCAGGTCGCGCGCGCCCTTGTTGCCGTCGCGGTCCATCCTGTCGGCGGCCTGCAGCGTCAATAAGCGCGCCTGCGCGATCTCGCAGAAGGAGTTTGCTATGTCCTCGCGCACCGAGCCCTGCTCGGCGAGCGGCTTGCCGAAAGCCGTGCGCGAGACCGCGCGCTGGCACATCAACTCCAGCGCGCGCTGGGCGCAGCCGATCAGCCGCATGCAGTGGTGGATGCGGCCGGGGCCAAGCCGGCCTTGCGCGATCTCGAAGCCGCGGCCTTCGCCGAGCAGGATGTTCTCCGCGGGCACGCAGACATTCTCGTAGACGATCTCGGGGTGGCCGACCGGCGCGTCGTCATAGCCGTAAGTGAGCATGTCGCGGACGATGCGGACGCCAGGTGTATTCTTCGGCACCAGGATCATGGATTGCTGCCGATGGCGGTCGGGATGATCCGGCGCGGTCTTGCCCATCACGATCAGGATCTCGCAATCCTCGTTCATCGCGCCCGAGGTGAACCATTTGCGACCGTTGATGACGTAGTCGCCGCCGTCGCGCCGGATCTCGCACTGGATGTTGGTGGCGTCGCTGGAGGCGACCTGCGGCTCCGTCATCGAGAAACCGGAGCGGATGCGTCCTTCCAGGAGCGGCTTCAGCCAGCGCTCCTGCTGCGCTGGCGTGCCGTAGTTCGCCAGCACCTCCATGTTGCCGACATCGGGGGCGGAACAATTAAAGACCTCCGGGGCCCAGAGGATGCGGCCCATGATCTCCTTCACGGGCGCATATTCGAGATTGGTCAGGCCCGGGCCATGCTCGCCTGACAGGAACAGGTTCCAAAGCCCCTGCTCCCGCGCCAGCTTCTTCAGGTCTTGAAGCACCGGCGGCGTCTTGTAACGCGCGGCCTCCGGCTTGACCTGCTCGTAGTAGTGCTCCTCGACCGGCTCAACATGCGTCCGCATGAACTGGCGCACGCGGTCCTGCAGCTCGAGCGAACGGGGAGAGTGTTGAAAGTCCATGATGGTCTCCCGTTCCCTTCTCCCCTTGTGGGAGAAGGTGGCGCGAAGCGCCGGATGAGGGGTTGTTTCCGAGAGTTCAAATGTAGAGACGACTCGCGGAGCGATACCCCTCACCCGGCTGCGCTTCGCGCATCCACCCTCTCCCACAAGGGGAGAGGGTGCACCGTCTCTGCGGCCTACCCTTCACGTCCCGCGCAAGAGCTCGCTCGCCACGACCCAGTCGTTGCCGTCGAACTGGAGCATGTAGCCGTCCTTGATCGGGCGGAAATCCTGCGGCGTGGTGTTGAGGGTGATGCCGGGCATCAAGAGCGACAGCGGCACGTTCTTCAGGTTGGCCGCCTGCGCCATGATGTTTCCGCGCGTCAGATTGTCCTTGCACTGCCTCAGCAGGACCACCAGCGCCTCGGCGACGGTGCAGCCATAGAGGCCGGCGACGTTGTTGACGTCGGCGTTGGGCAGGCGGCGCTTCATGAAATCGATATAGGCCGTCATCGCCGGATCGTCCTTGGGCTCGGCGACGAACGGCTTGAGCGAGCGAGCCGAGCGACAGCACGCCCTTGCCCGCGTCGAGGCCGGCCGGCACCATCACGGTCGCCTTGTTGGCACAGCCGCTCGCGAGGAAGCGCGTCGGCCTCCAGCCGACCTCATGGGCTTTCCGGATCGCCTGCGCGCAGGCGCGCGGCGTCACCGAATAGATCAGGAAGACGTCGGCCTTGGTATTGGCCAGCGTCAGCACCTGGGAATCGACGGTTGGGTCGGCGACCTCGAAGCTCGAGGCCATCGCGATCGCCTTGTCGGCGTCGGCGCCGAGCGCCTCCTTGACGCCGCGCAGATATTCCTTGCCGGCATCGTCGTTCTGATAGAGCACCGCGAAGCGCGCATTCGGGTTCTTGGCGCGGGCATAGGCGACGTCGATCGCGGCTTCGCTGGTGTAGTTCGGCGCCCAGGGCAGCGCCATCGACCAGGGCATGTTGGCAGGATCGTTCCACTTCGAGGCCGAGCTGATCAAGAAGAGCTGCGGCACCTATCTGTTGAGATACTTCGCGATGGCCGAGCTCGGCGCGGTGCCCATGGTCGCGAAGATGAAGGCGACGCCGTCGCCCTCGACGAGGCGCCGCGCCGCTTCCATGGTCTTGGGCGGGGAGAAGGCATCGTCCAGCGAGATCAGATTGAGCTTGCGGCCGCCAACTCCGCCCTTCTCGTTGATCTCGTCGAAATAGGCCGAGATCACCCTGCCCGTGATGCTGAGCGGCGAGGCCGGGCCGCTATAGGGCATGGTGTTGCCGATCTTGATCTCGGTGTCGCTGACGCCGGGACCGTAGGATTTCTGCGCGGAAACGGGCGTGGACAGGCAGCCGGCAGCCAGCGCTGCGGCCAGGGCCAAAGCGGCTCTCATGGTTTCTCCCCGGTGATGATCGCCCGCGCGAAGCGGTCAACGCTTGCGCGGCGTGCTGCTTTATTGTCAGCGCGTCAGATCAGCCGAGTTCCGCAAGATGGTCTTGCGTCGAGTTGCTGATGGCCCGCGTCGGCCTGGCACATGAAGCCCTCGCTTCACCTGTCCCGACGCGAGAGACGAAGAGGGATCTGCGCCTAGCTTCGTCGCTTCAAGCCAAAGCCGAGGCTGATCCAGCCGGCACCGGCCATGATCAGGTCGATACCGAGAAACAGGCCGAGGATGTAGACGCTGTTCACGGGCCAGCGTGCCACGATGAGCAGGCCGAGCAGCAACGTGATCGCGCCGGAGAGCGCAACCCACACCCACGGGCTCTCTCGTTTCATGCTGAAGGCGAGAAACAGCCTGACGGCGCCCGAGGCGATCAGCGATGCCCCCAAAAACAGCGTCAGCAGGACTGCCGCGAGCAGCGGATTCGTGAAGGTCAGGAAGCCGGCGACGATATAGAGCACGCCGAGCAGCGCCCAGATCAGGAATTTTCCCCAGCTCTTCACCTGGAATGCGCCGATCACCTCGGCGACACCGGCCACGATCATCATCGCGCCGACCACGATCACGCTCGCCACCGTCGCCATCACGACGCTGCCGAGAGCGACGAAGCCGGCGATCACATAGACGACGCCGAGCGCGACGATCCAGCCCCATTTGGCATGCAGCGCGGCGATGCCCGAACCGAGGCTCGCCTGGTGAGACGTATCCGAAGCACTCGTCATGGCCGCCACTCCTTGTGCAAAGCCCGGAGGCACAATTCAAGATAGCACGAACCGGACCGGGACGACAGCCAGCAGAACACTCCTCATCGGCAGCAACATTGACGCAAATCAAGATCGAATGCGGCGAATACGTCTGCCATGTGCTGCCATGATCAGGCGCGCTCGGCAGCGTTGCGAACGTCGAGCACGGCCTGGGCCCATTCGGCGGGCCGCTCCTGCGGCAGGTTGTGGCCGGCCTCCTCGAAGACGCGCCGCTCGAAAACCCCCTCGAACTTGCGCGCGTGGTGGGCCGTGCCGGGATTGACGCCGTCGCTGTCGCCGTCGATCGCGATGGTCGGGACTCGGATCGGCGGCTGCGCGGCAAGCCGGGCCTCGATCGCAGCATAGGCGGGGTCGCCCGCCACCAGCGCGTAGCGGTGGCGATAGGAGTGGATCACGACATCGACGAAATCGGGATTATCGAAGGACACAGCGCTTGCTTCGAACGTCACGTCGTCGAACGCCCATTTGGGCGACCACATCGCCCAGAGCTGACGGGCAAAGCCGCGGCGGTTGCGCTCCAGCGCGCGGCGGCCGCGCTCGTTGTGGAAGAGATATTGATACCAGAGTGCCGCCTCCTCCGGCGGCGAGGCCGGTTCCATGGCGCGAGCGATGTTCTGGATGTTGTAGGAATTGCCGGAGACGAGCCCGATCACGCGCTCCGGATAGAGCGCCGAGACCACGCAAGCCGCACGCCCGCCCCAATCATAGCCGCCGATGACCGCGCGCTCGATGCCGAGCGCATCCATGAAGGCGAGAAGATCGGCGCCAAGCGCCGCCTGCTCGCCGGACCGCAGCGTCTCCGGGAATCGAAACCGCGTCGGGCCATAGCCGCGCAGCCAGGGCACCAGCACCCGTGCGCCGGCTCGTGCAATGATCGGCGCGGTCTCGGCGTAGGCGTTCACATCGTAGGGAAAGCCATGCCCCATGATGCAGGGCCAGCCATCAGAAGCGCCGAATTCGAGATACGCGACGTCGAGGACATCAGTGGTGATCGTTTTTTGTTGCATGCTTTGCTCACCGCGTTGGGGCTTCGTAGCCCGAATGGAGGGCTGCGCAATCCCGGAAAGCCAACGAGCATCCGCGAATCCGGATTTCGCTGCGCTCCTTCCGGGCTACAGCGGCGTAGCCTATCTCTGCGGACCGGACAGCGAGATGTCGCGTTCGGCGCGGAACACGTTGCTGTAGAGATTGGCGATCCATTGCCGGCCGATCTCGGTCTTGTTGAGATAGCCGATCTCGGTCTGGATGTGCGGTGCGACGCTATTCCAATAGAATTGCGGGTAGCGATTCACGATGTCGGCGGGCGAATCGTAGCCGAGCTGACGGTTGATGCCGACCTCCTCGAACTCGTAATACAGCGCGTTGGCCTTGCGCAGATAGTTGGGATCGCCGAGCTGGCCGATGAAGTCGGCCGCGCGCAGGATCGAGGCCTCCTCGTCATATTCCTGGCCTTCACGGGCGGGAAAGCGCGTCCCTTCGATGGCGCGCGCAATGCGCTCCGGGTCGAGACCGCGGATCGGCGGCAGCCGACGCAACACGAACAGCTTCGAGCGATCGACGTGATACATCATCAAACTGGCATCCGATGCACCGCGCGGCAGCGACACCTTGGTCCCGGCCTCGTCGATGATGAAACCGTCTTCGTCATCCTCCGGGAACAGGCCGCGGACATAGCCGATGTCGTGCGCCAGGCAGGCGATCAGGATGTGGAGGTAGTCCTCCGCCGCAAGATGCGCATGGAGATTGCGTCCCGAGAGGATCGCCTGAGCGGCCAGAGTCACGAGCATGGTATGCTCGATGTTGTGGTACAGCGCGTCGCTGTTGCCGATACACTCCATCGCGGTGCGCGTCGATCCCTCCAGTACCCGAGCGGAAGGTTCATCGTACCGGCGACGCATGAACCGACCCAGCATCTTCTCCAGGGTTTCGGCCGCCAGTCTCGGTAACGTCATCATGGATGCAGCCCCGTCCGCCGCTGGTGTCCCATGCCATCTCCCGACGTCTCATTCTTGTCCTCGACGCAGCGGGGAGCATAGCCCATCTTGGGCCGGGTCACCAAACTCCGAAGCAAAAATACGTAAATATCTTGCCGTCCCGCCGCGCGGCATCATGGTTGACGCCACAGTACACCACAACCAAAGGCGCCGGAGGGCCGGGGTCGACTCCAGGCCCGATTGCCGCATCAGGGCGCGGCCAGCATGGCGGCACCTTCGGCCGAGCGCGAAAGACTTCTGGCCAGATAGAACAGCTCGACCAGCTTGCCGCGTTTGCCGGCCAGCGAGAAGATGTATTCGGGTGACTCCGCCTCGATCTCCGCGATCGCCACCTTCGCGATCCGGTCGATGCGGCTCGAGCCGTGCTCCCAGACAAAGCCGACACCAAGCCGGTTGGCGACCGCCTCCAGCATCCCCTCGCGTGTATTGACGATGATCGCGGGAGTGGCGCGCAGGTTGACGGCGCGAAGAGCCCTGTCCACGGCGCGCTGGGTCGCGGAATCCCGGGTCCGAAAGACCAGCGGATATTGCACGAGGCCGGCGATGGACACGCGCGATTCACGACTGAGCTCGTGAACGGGATGACAGATTGCCACGACGCGCTGCTGCACGCAGGGCTCGCGCCGGAAGCGGTTGTCCTGCGGCACCTCGGGCAAGACGGCAACGTCGACGCGCTGATCGAGCACGGCGGCCATGATCGCCGACCAGCTGCCGATCTCGATGTTGATCTGGATCTTCGGATACAGATTGCGGAACGCCGCGATCAGCGCCATGCCCGGCATGGCGTTGCCGAGCCCGATGCGGAGCTCACCTCCCGTGAGCTCATCGCGCTGCTGCAGGATGGCCAGTGCGTCCGCCTCGATCGCCTGCATGCGGCTCGTCGCTGCGTAGAGCCGGCGGCACAGCGGCGTCGCGATCAGAGTCTGGCCGTGCCGGTCGAACAGCGCAACCGCGAACTCGGCTTCGAGATCGCGCACGAGCTGCGCCACCGCCGGCTGCGACACGCCGAGCCGCCTCGCCGCAGCGGCAAAACTGCCGGTCTCGAACACCGCATTGACCGCCCGGACGCGCGAGGAAGTCAACGCCACGACAAGCAACCCAAGATCGATATTCCCCGTGTTCCGGACCCGAAAGCAAAACCTGGGACGACCATAAGGAAGGCCATTGACCGTTATGTGAATGTCAGATGCGCTCCCTACTCCTCATGCGCCGCACAAGGCCAGCAGGGGACCAAGCGCGCATGGCGCAGATCGAACTTTCCGCAATCCGCAAGTCCTTCGACGGCACCGACGTCCTGAAGGGCATTGATTTCCGAATTGAGGACGGCGAGTTCATCTCGCTGGTCGGTCCTTCCGGCTGCGCAAGTCGACCCTGCTCCGCATCATTGCCGGCCTCGAGCCGCAGAATTCCGGCCAGGTCCACATCGACGGCCGCCCCGTGGACGCCATTCGCCCGAGCGCGCGCAACCTCGCGATGGTCTTCCAATCCTACGCGCTCTACCCGCATCTGAGTACCTTCGACAACATTGCAGTGCCGTTGCGGATGCGGCGCCTCACGGCAATCGAACGGCTGCCGCTGCTCGGTGCGCTGCTGCCGGGCCGGCGCGCCAAGGAACGGCACATCCGGGCCGACGTCGAAGGGATCGCCGAACAGCTCGACATCGCGCCATTGCTGCGGCGCAAGCCCGGGCAATTGTCCGGCGGACAGCGGCAGCGCGTCGCGGTCGGACGCGCCATGGTGCGCGAGCCGCTGGCTTTCCTGTTCGATGAGCCGCTCTCCAATCTCGACGCAAAGCTGCGTGTCCATATGCGCGCAGAGCTCGCCGAGCTGCATCGCCGTCTCAAGGCGACGTTCGTCTACGTCACGCACGACCAGGCCGAGGCGATGACGATGTCGAGCCGGATCGCTGTCATGATGGGCGGTGAATTGATTCAGGCCGGGACGCCTGCGGAGATCTACAACGACCCCTGCGACATCCGTGTCGCCGAATTCATCGGCAGCCCCAAGATCAACGTCCTCCCCGGCCGGATCCGCAAGGACGGCGGCGTCGACGTGCTCGGGACTGCCCTGAAGCTGTCGTGCAATGCGGCGGCCGGCGAATGCCGCGTCGGCGTCCGCCCGGAGCGGATCGACGTCGGCGCGGGTCCTTTCTCCGGAACCGTGGCCCATCTGGAGAATCTCGGTGCGGAAGCTTTCATGCACCTTGCGATCGAAGGCGCCGGACTGCGCCTGATCGCGCGGCTCGCGGACGTCAGGCATTTGCCTGCGATGGCGAGCTCCGTCACCTTCGGTTTCGCCCCCGACGCGGTGCGAATTTTCGATCCGGCCGGGAAGCGGATCGAGCTCAGACTGGAGCAGCCCGAGCGCGTCCGTGAGCCCGCCCATGTCTGACGGCTCCATGACCATTGACGCAGCCATCGCTGCTCCCGCGGGCGCGACACGGCGCACGCTGCCGGCCCATGGCAGCCGGCGGACATACTCCGCTTACGCCCTGGTGACGCCGGCCGCGGCGCTGATGCTGATCATGCTGCTTGGTCCGCTCGCCGGCGTGATCGCCCTCTCCTTCACCGACTATCAGCTCGGCGCGCCGCATTTCTCCTGGATCGGCCTCGCCAACTACCAGGACCTGTTCGCCGACAAGGTGTTCTGGACCGCGCTGCGCAACACGCTGGCTTACGTCGTAATCGTGGTGCCCGGCGCCGTGATCGCAGGCCTTGCCATCGCGCTTCTGATCCAGAGCGGCACCAGCCTGCGCAGCCTCTACCGGACGATCTATTTCCTGCCCGTCATGGCGACCCTGATCGCCATGGCGGTGGTGTGGGAGTTCATGCTGCACCCGCAATTCGGCCTGGTGAACGGGATGTTGCGCGGCGCCGGGCTGCCGGCCTTTTCCTGGCTGCAGGACCGCAGCACCGCCCTCTATGCCCTGTGCGCGATCGGCATCTGGCAGGCGGTCGGCTTCAACATGGTGCTGTTTCTCGCCGGCCTCGTCTCCATTCCCAAGCAGCTCTACGAGGCAGCCGAAATCGACGGCGCGTCGAGCGGCTGGGCCCGCTTCCGCCTCGTGACCTGGCCGATGCTGGGGCCGGTCACGACTTTCGTCGTCGTGATCTCCGGCATCCGGTCCTTCCAGGTGTTCGACACCGTGCACCTATTGACCAAGGGCGGCCCGTCGAAATCCACCGAGGTGCTGATCCACACCATGTACACGGAAGGCTTCGAGTTCTTCCGCTCGGGCTATGCCGCGGCGATCACCGTCGTCTTCCTGGTCTTCGTTCTCCTGCTCACGCTGGTCAAATCGAGGCTCGCCGATCGCGGGGTGCACTACACATGAGCTCCGCGCATCACATCCCGTTCCGGGCGATCCTCCGCCACGTACTGCTGATCGCAGGCGCCGCGCTCATGCTGGCGCCCTTCATCTGGATGATCTCGACCGCGTCCAAGCCGCAGACCGAGATCTTTTCCAGCGAGCTGCACCTGATCCCGCACCAGTTCGCGCTGGTTGAGAACCTGCGCGAGGCATTCGCCAAGGCCAATCTGCTGCGCTTCCTGCTCAACGGCGTCATCGTCACGGTCTCGATCTTCGTGCTGCAGGTCATGGTGGCGCTGCCGGCGGCCTATGCGCTGGCAAAGCTTCGCTTCCTCGGCCGCGAGACGCTGTTCGCGCTCGTGCTGTTCGGGATCCTGATCCCGCCGCAGGCGACCGCGATCCCCGTCTTCCTGATGCTGCACAAGGCCGGCCTGCTCGACAGCTATGCCGCGCTCGTCCTGCCCTTCACGATCTCGGTGTTCGGCATCTTCCTGATGCGCCAGTTCTTCAAGACCGTGCCGGACGATCTCGTCGATGCCGCGCGCATGGACGGCATCTCCGAATTCGGCATCGTCTGGCGGGTGATGCTGCCGGCCGCTATCCCGGCCGTCACCGCCTTCGGCATCTTCTCCGTGGTGGCGCATTGGAATGACTATTTCTGGCCGCTGATCGTGCTCAACAGCGAGCAGCTGCGTACGCCGCCGCTTGCGGTCGCGCATTTCCGCAACAACGAGGCCGGCACCAGCTACGGCCCGCTGATGGCCGCCGCGATGGTGATCATCGCGCCGCTCGTCATCGCCTTTCTCTTCGCCCAGCGCCGTTTCATCGAGGGCATCACCCTCACCGGCATCAAGTAACCGCGTCACCTCAAACAGGAGTCTACCCATGCTGAAGTCCATCATCGCCGCGGCGGCTCTGTCGCTTGCGGCCGGCTCTGCCCTCGCGCAGACGCAGACCGAGATCGTGATGCAGTATCCCTATCCGGAGCTGTTCACAGAGACCCACAAGCGCATCGCCGAGGAGTTCGCCAAGGTGCACCCGGAGATCAAGGTCACGATGCGCGCGCCCTACGAATCCTACGAGGACGCCACCCAGAAGGTGCTGCGCGAAGCCGTCACCAACCAGATGCCCGACGTGTCCTTCCAGGGCCTGAACCGCATCCGCGTCCTGGTCGACAAGAACATCCCGGCCGAGCTCGGCGGCTACATCGCGGCCGAAAAGGACTTCGACAAGCAGGGCTTCCACCAGGCGATGTACGACATCGGCACCGCCGGCGGCAAGGTCTATGCCCTTCCGTTCGCGATCTCCCTGCCCATCGTCTACGTCAATCTCGACCTCGTGAAGCAGGCCGGCGGCGACGTGAACAACCTGCCGAAGAGCTGGGACGAGCTGATCGCGCTCGCCAAGAAGGTCAAGGCGCTCGGCAACGACACCAACGGTGTCACCTATGCCTGGGACATCACCGGCAACTGGCTGTGGCAGGCGCCGGTCTTCGCGCGCGGCGGCACCATGCTCAATGCCGACGAGACCAAGGTCGCGTTCGACGGGGCGGAAGGCAAGTTCGCCATCAACACGATTGCGCGGCTCGTCAACGAGGGCGGCATGCCCAATCTCGACCAGCCGTCGATGCGCGCGACGTTCGCGGCCGGCAAGACCGGCTTCCACATCACCTCCACCTCGGACCTCAACAAGGTCACGCAGATGACCGGCGGCAAGTTCGCGCTGAAGACGATCCCGTTCCCGGACGTCGTCTCTCCGAATGGCAGGCTGCCGGCCGGCGGCAATGTCGTGCTGATCCTCGCCAAGGACAAGGCCAAGCGCGACGCGGCCTGGGAGGCGGTGAAGTTCTGGACCGGCCCCAAGGGCGCCGCCATCATGGCTGAGACCACCGGTTACATGCCGCCGAACAAGGTCGCCAACGACGTCTATCTGAAGGACTTCTACGTCAAGAACCCCAATAACTACACCGCGGTCAGCCAGCTCGCGCTGCTCACCAAGTGGTACGCCTTCCCCGGCGACAACGGCCTGAAGATCACCGACGTGATCAAGGATCATCTCAACTCGATCATCTCGGGTGCCCGCGCCAAGGAGCCCGAGGCCGTCCTCGCCGACATGACCGCGGACGTGCAGAAGCTGCTGCCGAAGACCACCGGCGCGGCGCGCTGAGGATCCTGACATCCGCCGGCACGGGACGCCATCGGCGCCCCGTGCCGCACCAATGACTGGAGATGGCGATGAAACTGCTTCATCTGAGCGACATTCACCTGACGGCGCCCGGCTCGACCATCGGCGGCCGCGATCCGCGGGTCAATTTCGAACGGGCGCTGGCGCACGCGCTGAAGGATCATCATGACGCTGAACTGATGGTGATCACCGGCGATCTCTCGGATTGGGGCGATCTCGCCGATTATCAATGGCTCAAGCAGCGCCTCGACGAATATCCGCTGCCGATCCGGCTGTGCATCGGCAACCACGACCGGCGCGCCGCGTTCCTGAGCGTCTTCCCCGACCTCGCCGACGACAACGGCTTCGTCCAGGGCATCCACGATACCGCCGCCGGCCGCTGCCTGTTCCTCGACACCGCCCATCCTGAAACGCACGCCGGCCGCTATTGCGAGGATCGCCTCGGCTGGCTCGAGGCACGGCTTGTCGAGCATGACGGGCCGTTCCTGATCTTCATGCACCACAACCCCATGCCGGTGCATCTCGTCCCGTTCGACCAGATCGGCCTGCTGGACGATGCAGCGTTCCGGCGTCTCATCAGTCGCCATCGGGCGAAGATCCGCCACGTCTTCTTCGGGCATTGTCACTTGCCTCTTGCAGGCTCGATTGCCGGCGTCCCCGTCTCGTCGCTGCGCGGCACCAACCATGCGAGCTTTCCGCTATTCTCCGAGACGAGCCTGCTGAGCGCCTGCGACCTGCCGCAATCCTACGGCGTCGCATTTCTTGGGGAGGACTATGTGACCGTGCACATGGTGGAATACGGCTATGACGGTCCCATCCGCACCCAAGGTTCGCCCGACTACAAGGCGTGGAATCGCGAGACCATGGTGCGCTGAACGGCGAGCGCCCGCGCGCCAAGCCTCTCCCAGCCTCAGGCCCGGAGACTGGGAAGAGAGTTGCTCGCGAAATTCACAGCAAACTAGACTCTGGCCTCGAGGACCATATTGAACGGCCCTTCGGCGGCGCGCCGGATTTGCCGGAAACCACCCTCTTTCAACACCTCCGTGAGTTTCGCCTCTCCGGCCTGCGCACCGAGAGCCTCGCCGACCTCCTGCGCAAGTGACGTCGGCACACAAATCATCGTCGAAGCGTTGTAGTAGAGACGGCTCACGGGGTTTCCGACGTTATCGGCCGGATGATCCGCGGCGATCGGCTCGACGATCATCCAGGAGCCCCGAGGCTTTAACAGATCCCGAACGTGTCTGGCACATCCCTTTGGGTCGCCCATGTCGTGCAGGCAGTCAAACATAGTGACAAGATCGAATTCCCGCTCAACGATATCCTTGGCCGGTGCCGCTACGAAGCGCACGCGCTCGGCTAACCCGTGGGCCTTGGCATGGGCATTGGCCTGTTCGATCGAAGGAACGTGGAAATCGTAGCCGACGAAAGAACTCTCCGGGAACGCTTTCGCCATCAACAGCGTCGAGAAGCCCACGCCGCAGCCGATGTCCGCAACCCTTATGCCGCTCTTCAGCTTGTCCGTCATGCCCTCCAGCGCAGGAAGCCAGGCCTGAACAATGCTGTTGACATAGCCCGGCCGGAAGAACGAGCCGACCGCACAAAACAGGCATCCAGAGCTTTCTCCCCAGGCGACTCCGTTTCCGGTCTTAAACGCCTCTTCGACCTTTGGCCGGCCTTCTACCATCGCCGCAGCCAAATCAAACGCTCCTTCAAGGTATACGGGACTGTCCTTTACCGCGAACACCATGGCCTGCTCCGGGGTCAAGCTGAACCGCTGGTCTCTTCTGTCGAAGGCGATATATCCATTTGCCGCCTGCGCAAGTGCCCATTCCTGCACGTATCGTTCGGCAAGTCCCGTTCGCTTGGCGAGATCGGATACAGTTGAGGCGCCGTCGCGATGCAGCGCGCCAAACAAGCCAAGCCGGAAACCGATACCCGCCGTTGGTACGCTGAACGCACCCCCGAGATCTCCCAGCATCTTCCCGACGAGGGCACCGAGCTTGTCGTTGTCGATAACGGTCATGACCTAACTCCATTATTTGCGGACCGGAGCCTAATTCGGTCGATCGACCAATTTCGGTCGGTCGGCCGAATTATGGCGTGGACCGAGTTGGAGTCAAGCCCGTTCGCTTCTTTCTGAATGCTATCGGGTTATGCTAGAACTTCGGTCGACCGACCGAATTAATACATCACGAAACGATCTCGCAGAGGGGTAATGGCGCGGACATTGGCAAAAGTAGATACCAGCACGGTGGTTTTGGAGGCCGCCAAGAAGGTGCTTCGGCAGAAAGGTTACGCCAAGCTATCTACCCGCGATGTCGCCGCGGCCGCGGGCGTTCCGCTTAGCCAGATCCACTATCACTTTGGTTCGAAGCAGGGGATGCTGCTTGCGCTATTCGAGTATTTGAATTCGCAACTGCTCGATCGCCAGAGCGTGCTATTCCACGACAAAACGCTCAAATTATCGGAACAGTGGGACAAGGCCTGCGACTACCTCGATGAAGACATTGGATCGGGATATGTTCGTGTGCTGCAGGAGCTTATCGCGGCGAGCTGGGCCGATGGCGCGGTGGCAAAAGTTATTCAAACCGGCATCATGGGATGGATTACGCTCATTGCCGAACTGGCGCGGCGCGCCGAGCGCGAGTTTGGCGGATTGGGCCCGTTTACCGCGGATGAAGTCGCGATTCTAGTCGGCAACGCCTTCATTGGTGCCGAGAGCCACTATCTTCTCGGCCTGGAGAAGAAAGGCGCCCCCGTTCGGCAAGCGCTTCGCCGCTTCGGCGATCTGATCCGCATCATGGAATCACTGAAGTGAGGTGACGTCATGCGCGCCAAACTGCCGGTCCAGGAAGGAACCGTTGAGCGCGACGGCGTCAAGCTCCACTACGAGATTTATGGCAATGGCACCGAAACCATCGTTTTCGTGCCCCCATGGAGCATCGTTCACTCCCGCGTGTACAAGGGGCAAGTTCCCTATTTCGCCGAACGGTTTCGCTGTGTGACCTATGACCCTCGCGGGAATGGCAAATCCGATCGGCCGGACGACATCGCGGCATACTCTCTCAACAACCTTGTTGCGGATCTACTCGCCATCATGGATGCGACAGCAACGGGAGCTGCAGTTTTGGTTGGCCTTTCATTAGGCGGCATGATCATCAGCATAACGGCTGCACACCACGCTGACCGCGTCAGGGCTGCTGTACTGGTCGGCACGTCGGCCGTCATCGGGCCCAGCCATCCCTATATGACGACTAGCCATTTTCAGCTCAAGCGCACGAATTTTGACGAGTGGGGCAAGTACAACGAGGATTATTGGCTTTCGGATTATCCGGATTTTGCCGCACACTTTGTCGGCAACATTTTCTCCGAGCCGCACTCAACGAAACAGATTGAAGACGCAGTTGGCTGGGCCAACGAGACGACAGGGCCTATCCTGGCTAAAACGGTCCATGCGAGGTCGATTCCACCAGCCTTCGATGTGAGCGAGGCGATGTACCGGAAAATCAAATGTCCGGTGATGATGATCCATGGAGATGACGATCGCATTCAGCGCTACGCTCGCGGACGACTCGTCGCGGAACTGACGGGTGCCGAGTTCACGACGATCGAGGGTGGAGGCCACAATCCACTCGGGCGTGTTCCGGCAAAGTGCAACAGATTGATCTCCGAATTTCTTGAGCGCAAGCTCGGCCTGCCGGTCAGAGCGAAGCCGAATCTATCGCGCTCCAAACCGCGGCGAGCGCTCTACTTGTCGTCGCCGATTGGGCTCGGGCATGCCCGCCGCGACATTGCCGTCAGTCGTGAACTGCGCAAGCTCGTTCCGGGTTTGCAGATCGACTGGCTGGCGCAGGATCCCGTCACGCGGCTACTGGCCTCCAGCGGCGAGACAATACATCCCTTGAGCGGCCGTCTCGCCAGCGAAACGCGCCACATCGAACAAGAATCCGGCGAACACGAGCTTCACGCTTTTCAAGCCATCCGCCGCATGGACGAAATCTTGGTCGCCAATTTCATGACGTTTCAAGACGCTGTCGAAGAAGAGCAATACGACCTCGTGATCGCCGACGAGGCATGGGATATCGACCATTACTGGCACGAGCACCCCGAACTCAAGAGAGCTCCCTTAGTCTGGTTTACGGATTTCGTAGGCTTTATCCCCATGCCCTCAGGCGGCCAGCATGAAGCGTTCCTGACCACCGATTATAACGCTGAGATGATCGAGCATATCGAACGACATCCTGCCGTGCGCGATCTGGCGATATTCGTCGGGGAACCAGCGGACATTGCCCCCATGTCATTTGGAAAGGATCTCCCATCCATGCGCGAATGGGTGCCGAAGCACTTCGATTTCGCGGGCTACGTCATGGGCGAGCACCCGCAGATCTTCGGCGGCCGGTCAGAATTGAGAGAGACGCTCGGATACGCAGCGGACGAGAAGGTCTGCATCGTGACGGTCGGCGGATCCGGCGTGGGCGCTCACTTGATCAAGCGAATTCTGCAAGCCTGGCCAACCGCCAAAGCGAAAATCCCAGAACTCCGGATGATTGTCGTTGCAGGCCCCCGCATCGATCCGGTCTCATTGGGAGCGCCAGTCGATGTTGAGGTTGTTGCGTTTGTGCCCGATCTTGATCGCCATCTCGCTGCGTGTGACCTTGCGCTGGTCCAGGGCGGCCTGACGACTTGTATGGAGCTAACGGCGGCTGGTACGCCATTCATCTATTTTCCGCTACGCAATCACTTCGAGCAGAACTTCCACGTTGTCCATCGTCTGGATCGATACCAGGCCGGACATCGCCTGGAATTTGCCAACGTCAGCCCCGAAGAGATCTCGGAAACAATGGTCACGGCTCTCCGTGAACCAGTTCGATCCAAATCTGTGGAAGCCAACGGCGCCGAACGCGCAGCGCGCATGATTGCACAGCTGCTTCAGGCCTCCTGACTGGCAACAAAAGTTTACGTAGCTGCCAGAAGCCTATCAGAGCTACCTGTCCTTGTCTGAACTCGACCGAAACAGCCCCGCACGTCCGATTGGGCCACGAGCTGCCGATGAAATTCGGGATTGCAGACTTCCGCTTTGCGTGAGTCAGCCGACGCTTGTTCGCACACGCCCTACTCCACCAGCAGCACGTCGACGGCGACGCCGAGCTTCTGCTTGGGCGAGCCGACGATGATGCCGTCGACCCGCGAGACGTCGCGCGCCTCGTGGCAAGCACGACGTGATCGTTGCCGATGAGGAGATCGTTGGCTGGATCGAGGTCGATCCAGCCGAGCTCGGCCCCGCACCAGAGCGACACCCAGGCATGGGTGGCGTCGGCGCCCTGCAGCGCGGCTGGCCCGGCGGCGGAATAGTGCGCAGTTATCCGCTGACATAGGCTGCGGGCAGCCCGAGCCCGCGCAGCCCCGCAATCATGACATGGGCGAAGTCCTGGCAGCCCCGTGACGCTTGTGGCGACGGCCAGAGCTGCGTTCCGAATGTGAAGCCCAGGAGGAGAGCTCAACGCTCTCGCTCAGCCTCATTTTTGCCTCATGTCGCAAGCGACTCTAGCGGCAAACTTTCCGATATTGATCGCGCCGGTCGGGCACCAAAATGACCTTGGTTGAAGCTGTAGGCTATTTGGCGTCGGCTCTTGTCCTACTGACGTTCTGCATGAGCACAATGCTAAGTCTGCGTGCGGTGGCAATCTGCAGCAACTTCGCGTTCATCAGCTACGGTTTGGCGGCCGGGCTTTACCCCGTCCTCATTCTGCACATCGTCCTGCTTCCTTTGAACGTGGTATTTCTCGTTCGCATGACGATTTTGCTTCGGAAGGCGAAGCTCGCAGCGGCCACCGATCTTTCGCCGTTGTGGATGCAGCCATTCATGTGGCCGAAGCACTTCAGGACAGGGGAGACGATCTTCAGGAAGGGCCAGCACGCCGATTTACTTTACATCGTGGTATCGGGTGAAGTCGAGCTTCCGGAGATCAATCAGCGACTTTCGGCAGGTGATCTCTTTGGCGAGATTGGATTGTTTTCCTTAGAGAGGCGACGTACGCAAACCGTGACTGCAGCAACGGATGTGGATCTGCTTTGCATCAGCGACGAAGCATTGAAAAAGCTATGCGAGCGTAACCCCGGCTTATCGTTGTACTTCCTGCGACTGACAGCTACTCGAATGACTCAAAATGCCTCGCGGCTGGCTCCTATCGGTACACACGCCAACTGAGTTCTCGATCGGATCGCCTCCTTTCCGAATCCGCAACGGGTCACAAGCTGCCGATCACATCTAGATCGGCAAACTCCCGCCTTGCGTTGGCAAGCCGATGCTTCTGAGTAAACGCCCTACTCCACCTGCAGCACGTCGACGGCGACGCCGAGCTTCTGTTTCTGCGAGCCGACGATGACGCCGTCAACCGGCGAGACGTCGGAAAAATCGCGCCCCATTGCAAGCACGATGTGATCGTTGCCGATGAGGACATCGTTGGTCGGATCGAGATCGACCCAGCCAAGCTCCACCCCGCACCACAGCGACACCCAGGCATGGGTGGCGTCGGCGCCCTGCAAACGCGGCCGGCCCGGCGGCGGAATGGTGCGCAGATATCCGCTGACATAGGCCGCCGGCAGGCCCAGCCCGCGCAGCCCTGCAATCATCACATGGGCAAAGTCCTGGCAGACGCCGTGACGCTTGTCGAAGACCTCGTCGAGCGGTGTCGAGATCACCGTGGCCTTGGGGTCGTAGCGGAACTGGTTGCGGATGCGATGCATCAGATCGACCGCGCCCTTGAGGATGCCCGCGCCGGGCGCAAAGCTCTCCGCGGCATAGGCGCTGACCGGGCGCAGCACCGGCACCAGGGGGCTCGCAAAGACGTAGCCGACGGGCGAAGCCGGCCCGAGGCTCGTCGCCTCGAAGGCAAGGTCGCGAATGCTCTCCCAGGACGGGCTCGACGCATCACGTGGCGGCGGCTGGCGCGACACCGACACGCGCGAGCGCGAGTCGATGCGCAAATTGCGATGCGCCGCTTCGATCACGACGCTCTCGGTGAGCGTACCGAAGAAATCGCGCCGCACATTGCGCTCGGCCGGGCGCGGATGGATCTCGACATTGTGCGAGATCAGCTCCTGGCCGCCGCCGCTTCTCGGCTCCAGCCGCAGCGTGCAGCGGGCGAAGCTGACGGGATGCTCGTACTCGTAGGTGGTGACGTGACGGATGTCGTAAATCACGCCAGCCCCGTCAGCTTTTCCGGCCGGGCGGCATTGGGACCGTGCGGGAAATAGTGCTCCCCGATCGCGTCGCCGAGGCTGAGCAGATCCTGCTCCAGCGCGAACAGGGTCTTGACCTCGAGCTTCTCGGCCTCCGCGGTCGCGAGCATCGCCTGCATCGCCACCGCGAGCCGCTGCGGCTTCTCGATCAGGCCGTGCTCCTTCAAGCTCGGCAGCGCGGCAATGTGCTCGTTCAGCGTCGTCACCTGGAACGCCACCGACCGCGGATTGTAACCGTCGAGCACGGCGAGATCGCGCACCGGCGCCAGGATCGGCGCCAGCAGGTAACGCGAGCGGTAGGTGATCTGGCAATCGACCAGCGTCAGCAGGATGTCGAGATCCTCGTCGCCGGCCTCGTCATAGGCGAACTGCCGCGTGAAGCGCGTGGTGTTGATGGCGCGTTCAGTGCGACGTCCGATGTCGAGAAAACGCCACCCCGCAGCGCGGTTCATGTTCTCCTGCGCGAGGCCCGCGAAGCTCGCCAGCTCCTGCAAGGTCAGCTCGGCTGCGCTGAGCACGCTGTCCTCGTCCTCGACCTCGTAGGCAAGGCGCTCGGCCATCTCGGTGATGACCTGCCAGGCATCGGGCGACAGGCGCTCGCGCAAGGAGGTCGCGGTGCGCTGTGCCGCGCGCACCAGCGACAGTGCCGAGCCGAAGCGCTCCGCGCTCTGCAACGCTTCGGCCGTGATGCGCCCGGGCGCCGTCCGCGACGTCTGCGAGATCGCGCCCCAGGCCACCAGCAGGCGCTGGATGCGTTCGGCCGATTGCAGCGAGGCCGCGGTGCCCTTGTTGGGTCCGCTCGGCGAGCCCAATGCGCGCACCAGCCGCAGCGTCGCCTCGGCGCGCTCGAGATAGCGGCCGAGCCAGAACAGATTGTCGGCGGCACGGCTCGGCAGCACGCCGGCGATGCGGCGGATGCGCACCTTGTCGGTCGCCGGCAGCAGCGTCGCGGTCGGGACCTGCTTGTCGGAGACCACCCAGACGTCGGCGGCGCGCGCGCCGTCGCCCATCGACACAGCGCGCGCGTCCGGCTGCTCGGCGATGCGGCAGAAGCCGCCGGGCATGATGGCCCAGCCGTCGGGCGTGGCGGCGGCGAACACGCGTAGCACGAAGGGACGCGGCGTGAGCTGGCCCTGCTCCCACACCGGCATGGTCGAGAGCCGCACCACTTCCTGGCCGACATAGTCCATGCCGCGCGCGGTGATGGCGTCGACCAGGCGCCGGCGGTCGGCGGCGTCCAGCTCGCTCGCGAGCACCGGACCGCTCGAGTCGAAACCGGGCACACCGCGCCGGTAGGCGCCTTCGATCGCGACCTCGTCGAGCCGCGCCAGCACCTCGTCGCGCGCCGCGCGCTGGCCGCACCACCAGGTCGCGATGTGCGGCATCTTCAGGTCTTCGCCGAGCAGGCGGCGGCTCAGCGCCGGCAGGAAGCCGAGCAGCGCCCGCGCCTCCAGGACGCCCGAGCCCGGCATGTTGGCGACGACGACGCCGTCCTTGCGCAGCACGTCGATCAGGCCGGGGACCCCGAGCCGCGAGGAGGCATCGAGCTCGAGCGGATCGAGCGAGTTGGAATCGACCCGGCGCAACAGCACATCTAACCGCTTCAGGCCGGCCACGGTGCGGATGTGGACGCGGTTGTCGCTGACCGCGAGATCGTCGCCCTCGACCAGCAGGAAGCCGAGATAGCGCGCCAGCGTCGCATGCTCGAAATAGGTCTCGCTGAAGCTGCCGGGGGTGAGCACACCGATCCGCGGCTCGTCGCGGTCGGCGCGCGCACGAAGGCTGTCGCGGAACGCCTCGAAGAACGGCGCGACGCGCGGCACGTTCATCGACTTGTAGAGGTCGGAGAAGGCGCGCGACAGCACCAGGCGGTTCTCCAGCGCGTAGCCCGCGCCCGATGGCGCCTGGGTGCGGTCGCCGAGCACCCACCAGCGGCCGTCGGGGCCGCGGCCGACATCGGCGGCATAGAGCGAGAGATAGCGCCCGCCGGGCGGCGGCACGCCGCAGACGGGACGGAGATATTCTGGGCTGCCGGCGATCGCGGCCGCCGGCAGCGCGCCTTCGGCAATGAGCCGGCCCTCGCCATAGATGTCGCGCAGCACGCACTCCAGCAGCTCGGCGCGCTGGGTGATGCCGGCACAGAGCTGCCGCCAGTCGGCCTCGTCGATCAAAAGCGGCAGATGGCTGATCGACCACGGCCGGTCGGCGTCGTCGCCGGGCGCGCGGTAGGTGACGCCGGCCTCGCGGAGATGGCGGTCGGCCATGCCGAAGCGCCGCTCGATCTCGTCGGGCGCCAGCGCGCCGAAGGCGTCGAAGAAGCGGCTCCAGACCGCGCGCGGGGCGCCCTCCGGGTCTAAGAACTCGTCGGGGATGCCGGGCAGCCGGCTATAGTCGCGGACCCATTGCGCGAGGCGGCGCTGGCCTTCACGCTGGCCTTGCGCCTTCCCCGCCTTGTCATCCTGTTCGGCTGCGCCCTCGCCCATGCGCGTCTCCATGCCCCCGCAGCATACTCATTGCAGGAGCGGGGTCCGCAAGTCGAGGGTCAGCGGAAACTCACTTGTGCGTTCCTCGGGCGGCGGTTGCATCGGACCCGGGGTGTGGCCGTGATCCTGGAAGCGCGCCAGCCGCCGCGCCTCGGCCTCGTAGGTGTTGACCGGCTTGGTGTCGTAGTTGCGCCCGCCGGGATGGGCGACGTGATAGACGCAGCCGCCGAGCGAGCGGCCGTTCCAGGTATCGATCAGATCGAAGGTCAGGGGCGCGTGAACGGGGATGGTCGGGTGCAGGCCGGAGGCCGGCTGCCAGGCCTTGAAGCGGACGCCGGCCACGGCTTCAGTCGAGCGGCCCGTCGGGGTCATCGGCAGGCGGCGGCCGTTGCAGGTGACGATGTGGCGGCCCTCAACGAAGCCCTCCGCCTTGACCTGAAGCCGCTCGACCGACGAGTCGACATAGCGCACGGTGCCGCCGGCCGAGCCCTCCTCACCCAGCACGTGCCAGGGCTCCAGCGCCTGACGCAGCTCCAGCGTCACGCCGCCATGATGGATGCGGCCGAAGGCGGGGAAGCGGAATTCGAGCTGGGCCAGATACCATTCCGGCTCGAACGGGTAGCCGAACTGCTTCAGCTCGGTGAGCACCTCCAGAAAATCGTCCCAGATGAAGTGCGGCAGCATGAAGCGATCATGCAGCGCGGTGCCCCAGCGCACGAACTTGCCGGCCTGCGGCTCGCGCCAGAATCTGGCGATCAGCGCGCGGATCAGGAGCTGCTGCGCCAGCGACATGCGCGGATCGGGCGGCATTTCGAGCGCGCGGAACTCGACGAGGCCGAGCCGGCCGGTCGGCCCCTCCGGCGAATAGAGCTTGTCGATGCAGATCTCGGCGCGGTGGGTATTGCCGGTGATGTCGACCAGCAGATGCCGGAACAGGCGATCGACCAGCCACAGCGGCGCCTGGGTGCCCGGCGGCGGCACATGCGAGAGCGCGATATCGAGCTCATAGATGCTGTCGTGCCGGGCCTCGTCGATGCGCGGCGCCTGACTGGTGGGGCCGATGAAGAGGCCGGAGAAGAAATAGGACAGCGACGGATGCCGCTGCCAGTACAGCACGAGGCTCTTCAGGAGATCGGGGCGGCGAAGGAACGGAGAGTCCTGCGGGCTCGAGCCGCCGACCACGACGTGATTGCCGCCGCCGGTGCCGGTGTGACGGCCATCGACCAGGAAGCGGTTGGCGCCGAGTCGCACCTTCGCCGCGTCCTCGTAGAGTCCGGAGGTGATCTCCACCGCGTCGCGCCAGCTCTTCGCCGGCTGGACGTTGATCTCGATGACACCAGGGTCGGGCGTCACCTTGATGACCTCGATGCGCGGATCGAACGGCGGCGGATAGCCCTCGACATGGACCTGCAGCTGCATTTCCTCCGCGGTGGCTTCGAGCGCGGCGACCAGTTCGAGATAGTCCTCGATGCGCTCGACCGGCGGCATGAAGGCGCAGAGCACGCCGTCGCGGAGTTCGACCGACATGGCGGTGCGAACCGGGACGGAGGTGTTGAGATGCTCGGGCGCGACCCGCGGCGGAGATTCCGGACGCGCGGCGAGCGTGAACACCGGCAGCTTGTCCCGCGCCTCCATCGGGTCCTGCTCGACGATGTAGGGATATTGGTTGGGCGGGACGTGACCGAGCGACCCGATCGGCAGGCGCAAACCGAGAGGCGAATCGCCTGGCATCAGGAACAGATGATTGCGCCGGAGTTGCCATCGCTCGCTGCGCCAGCGCGGCGGCGCGTTCCAGCGCTGCACCGGCAGCACGAAGCCGCGCGGTGTGTTGAGGCCCTCGTTGAACACGCGCGCCATCCGCGCGCGGGCTTCCGGATCCGACAGCTTGGAATCGGAGGGATCGACGTTGACGGGAAGCTCGGCCTCCTTCTGGAGCCAGTACGCGGTGTCCTCATAAGCCGGCATGATGTAGCCGGCATCGAGGCCGAGCCGGGCCGCCGTGCCTTCCATGAAGGCCTCGGCGTCCTTCACCTCGGCACGGCGCGGATTTTCGATCTTGGCAATGAGGTCGGCGTTCTTCCAAATCGGCACGCCGTCCTTGCGCCAGTAAAGGCCGAAGGCCCAACGCGGCAGACTCTCGCCCGGATACCATTTGCCCTGGCCGTAATGCAAAAGGCCGCCCGGCGCGAAGCGCGTGCGCAAGCGGCGGATCAGATCGTCACCGAGCGCGCGCTTGGTCGGGCCGACGGCGTCGGTGTTTCATTCCGCCGCCTCGAGATCGTCGACCGAGACGAAGGTCGGCTCGCCGCCCATCGTGAGCCGAACATCCTGCGCGGCGAGATCGCCGTCGACCTGCTCGCCGAGATCGTTGAGCCGCGCCCATGCCTCGTCGGAAAAGGGCTTCGTGATGCGCGGCGCCTCGCGGATGCGCCGCACGCTCATATCGAAGGCGAATTCGACCTCGGCAAAGCCGGCACCGCCCGAGATCGGCGCCGCGGAGCGATAATGCGGCGTGGCGGCGACCGGAATGTGCCCCTCGCCCGCGAGCATGCCGGAGGTCGCATCGAATCCGATCCAGCCCGCGCCCGGCAGATAGACCTCGGCCCAGGCGTGCAGATCGGTAAAGTCGTTCTCGACTTCGGGCGGGCCCTCGATCGGATCGATGTCGGGACGGATCTGGATGAGATAGCCGGAAACGAAACGCGCGGCGAGGCCGAGATGGCGGAACGTCTGGATCAGGAGCCAAGCGGAATCGCGGCATGACCCCGCGCAGGACGCGAGCGTTTCCTCCGGCGTCTGCACCCCCGGCTCCATCCGGATGATGTAGCGGATCTTCTTCTGGAGCTCGCGATTGAGATCGACCAGGAAGTTGACGGTGTTCGGGGCTTCAGTCGGGATCGAGTCGAGATATTGCGCGAACAGGCGATCGGGCTTGACGGTCTCGAGATACGGCGCCAGCTCCGTCTTGAGATCCTTCGGGTACTCGAACGGAAAACTGTCGGCATAGGGCTCGACGAAGAAGTCGAACGGGTTGACCACGGTCATCTGCGCCGTGAAGTCGACCTCGAATTTCAGCTCAGTGGCCTTCTCCGGAAAGACGTAGCGCGCGAGCCAGTTGCCTTGCGGATCCTGCTGCCAGTTCACGAAATGATTGGATGGCGTGACCTTGAGCGAATAGCTCAGGATCGGCGTGCGCGTATGCGGCGCCGGCCGCAGGCGGATGGTCTGCGGGCCAAGGTCGATCGGGCGGTCGTATTTGTAGTGCGTGACGTGGTGTAATGCGACGTAGATCGACACGGCGTGCGATACTCCAGCAGCTTTTTTGAGCAGAACACCTGAACTCAGCGCGATCAAGCACTAACACCGGGCAGAGGGTGCCTATGAAGTATCCGCCTCGTAGCCCCGTAGCCCGGGGGCGATCTATGACATGAGAGTTTGGTGCGCCAAAGCATCCACAGCGTCATGGCCGGGCTCGTCCCGGCCATCCACGGCCTTCGTCTGCGGTCCCCAAGAACGTGGATGCCCGGAACAAGCCCGGGCATGACGGCCTCTGATGGGGCCGCCCTACGCCGCCGAGGTCAGCCGCTGCAGGAACTGCGTCACCTCGCGCCGGAGCGTCTCGACCTCGCCGTGGACGCGTTCGGAGGCGCTGTTGACGCGGCTTGCCACACGGCCGGTGTCGGCGGCGGCTTCGCTGATGCCGGTGACGTTGGAGGACACCTGCGTGGTGCTGGCCGAGGCCTCCTGGACATTGCGGGCGATCTCGCGGGTGGCGAGACCCTGCTGCTCGATGGAGGTCGCGATCGCGGCGGTGATCCCGTCGATCTCGGCGATGGTCTGCGCGATCGCCTCGACCGCCGCGACCGAGTTGGTCGTCGACTGCTGCATCTCGCCGACCTTGGCGCTGATCTCCTCGGTCGCCTTGGCGGTCTGGTTGGCGAGGCTCTTGACCTCGGAGGCCACCACCGCGAAGCCGCGGCCGGCTTCCCCTGCCCGCGCCGCCTCGATGGTGGCGTTGAGCGCCAGGAGGTTGGTCTGCTCGGCGATCTCGCTGATCAGCCTGACGACGTCGCCGATCCGCAGCGCCGCGTCGGCGAGCGAGCGGATCTCGCTGCCGGCGCGATTGGCTTCGTTCACCGCCCGTCCCGTGCTCGTGGTCGAGCCGGCCACCTGGCGGCCGATCTCGGCGATCGATGACGCCAGCTCTTCTGCCGCGCTCGCCACCGTCTCGACGTTGCTGGAGGCTTGATCGGACGCGCTACGCACGCCGGAGGTCTGACGGTTCGTCGTCTCGGCCGCCGCGGCCATCTGGCCGGCGTCGGATTCGAGATCGGTCGCCGCGCTCATCAGGCCGCCTGCGACCTCATCGAGGTGGGTGCCGAACTGCTTGGCGAGCTCCGCGATCTCGACAACGCGGCGGCCGAGGCTGTCGGTGCCGGCATTGATGACGACCGCCGAGCGGCGGAACGAGCCGGGCAGACCCCGCGCGAGGATCTTGCGGAAATACTTGCCGCGGCTGGCATAGTCCATCGAGGCCGAGGCCTCGCGGACGAAGGCGTCGGTGATGTCGAGCATGTCGTTGACGGATTTCTGGATCGCTCCGATCCGCCCGGCCTGCCGGTCGCTCATGATCCGCGCCTCGAGATCGCCGCGCGCCGCCTTGCGGCACACATCGGCCACCTCGTCGACGGCCACCGCCGTGCGATGCTGGCACCAGACGGCGTAGCCGAGCAACGCGACCGTCGCGCCGAGCAAGACAGCACTGCTGACTCCGGTTACGCCGAGAAGCGAGAGAACGAACGCAACGACGGCAAGAACACACGCGAGCGCGGTCGCTCCCTGCGCCTTAGAGAGAGAGCACAAATTCATCGTAGCCGACACCCTGTTGCTTGAGCAGCCCGACCATCGCCTCGAAGCTCGCATGCATGCCGTCCTTGGCGTTGGCATGCCGCGCCTCTTCCGCGCACAGCGTCTTGTAGATCGGCTTGATTCGCTCGATCTGCGCGGGATCCGGCTTGCGGCGGTTGGAGTGATAGCCGACGATATTGCCACGCTCGTCGAATGTCGGCGTGACGTGGGCGAACACCCAGTAATGACTGCCGTCCTTCGCCAGATTGACGACGTAGGCGAAGATCTCCTGCTTTGACTGGAGCGTGTCCCACAGCAGCTTGAACACGGCGCGCGGCATGTCGGGATGGCGGATCAGGCTGTGGGGGGCGCCCATCAGCTCCTTCCACGAGTACTTCGCCATCCGGATGAAGACGTCGTTGGCGTAGGTGATGCGGCCCTTGAGATCGGTCTTCGATACGATCAGCTCCTCCTCACCGAGGAGATTTTCCACCCCAGTGGGACGTATCGCCTGCATCGGTTCGATCCCCAAGTAAAGGCCGGCCCCACAACGATGTGGAGCCGCATCAAACCCCTATCTACGGCAACAGTGTTAACCAGGTGTAAGTCGGGGAACTTTTGCGAGCGACGCCGCCTCCGTATCACTACGTAGCGAACCATTGTTGCATGTCGTCGAATCACATGCGGGCGCCGCAAATGGTCGCGAGCGACAATTGCCGGCTGCTTTTGATTGCGCTCGCGCGACGGCGCTCGCCCAGCGCGACTACATCGTCGCGCCCAGCACCCAGGGCGCGAACTCGGCGCCGCCGAAATCGAAGCTCTCGCTCTTGGTCGGCTGTCCCGAAGCGGTCTTGAGGATGAGATCGAAGATGCGCTGGCCGCACTGCGCGACGCTCTCCTCGCCTTCGAGGATGGTGCCGCAATTGACGTCCATGTCATCCTCCATTCGCTTGTACATGGGCGTGTTGGTGGCGAGCTTGATCGAGGGCGCCGGCTTGCAGCCGAACACGCTGCCGCGGCCCGTGGTGAAGCAGACCAGGTTGGCGCCGCCGGCGACCTGCCCGGTCGCAGCCACCGGATCGTAGCCGGGCGTGTCCATGAAGACGAAGCCCTTCTTGGTGACGGGCTCGGCGTAGCGCAGTACCTCCACGAGGTTGGTGGTGCCGGCCTTGGCCATCGCGCCGAGCGACTTTTCCAGGATGGTGGTGAGACCGCCGGCCTTGTTGCCGGGGCTGGGATTGGCGTTCATCTCGGCGCCCTCGCGCGTCGTGTACTCGTCCCACCAGCGCATGAGATCGACCAGCTTCTCGCCGACCTCGCGGCTGACGGCGCGGCGCGTGAGCAGGTGCTCGGCGCCGTAGGTCTCCGGCGTCTCCGACAGGATCACGGTGCCGCCGTGGCGCACGACGAGGTCGCTCGCCGCGCCGAGCGCGGGATTGGCGGATACGCCGGAATAGCCGTCCGAGCCGCCGCATTGCAGGGCCACGGTGAGCTCGCTGGCCGGCACCGTTTCGCGCCTGACCTTGTCGGCATCAGCCAGCGCCTCGCGCACGAAGGCAATGCCCGCCTCCACCGTCTTGCGGGTGCCGCCGACCTCCTGGATGTCCATCGCGCGGAGGCGGCCGGCGAGCTTCTGCTCTTCCATCAGGCCGCCGATCTGGTTCACCTCGCAGCCGAGGCCGAGCACGATGACATGGGAGAAATTGACGTGCCGCGCATAGCCGCCGAGCGTGCGGCGGAGCAGCGCCAGGGGCTCGTTCTGCGTCATGCCGCAGCCGGTCTTGTGGGTCAGCGCGACCACGCCGTCGACGGTGGGGAAATCGGCCAGCGGATTGTCGCCGGTGAAGGGATTCTTCTTGAAGACGTCGGCGACGAGGCTCGCGACATGCGCGCTGCAATTCACCGAGGTGAGGATGCCGATATAGTTGCGCGTGGCGACGCGGCCGTCCGGGCGGCGGATCCCTTCGAAGGTCGCCGGCAGGTCGAAGTTCGGCGTCGGCTTGACGTCGGCGCAATAGGCATAGTCCTTGGCGAAATCGCCCATGCCGCAGTTCTGCACGTGCACGTGCTGGCCCGGCGCGATCGGCACCGTGGCAAAGCCGATGATCTGGCCGTAGCGCTTGATCGGCTCGCCTTCGGCGATCGGCTTGATCGCGACCTTGTGGCCGGAGGGAATGCGATCGACCGTGGTCACGCCGTCAGCCACGCTTGTTCCAGGCGGCAGGCTCGCGCGCGCGATGACCACGCCATCATCGGGATGCAGGCGGATGACGGGGCTGATGGTCATGGGACTCTCCTTCGGAGGCGAATAGCGAATGGTGAGTAGCGAATGGAAAAGGGAGCGGCGCTATTCGCCACTCCCTGTTCGCCATTCGCCCAGAGCTCAGGCCTTGCCGCCCGATTCCTTGCGGGTGGCGTTGACCTGCATCTTGGCGTAGGTCGTCATCAGGCCGACCTCGTTCGACAAGGTCACCAGCTTGAAGCCCATGTTGATGGCGCGCGCCGCGCCTTCGGCCCCGCTGCAATGAATGCCGGGGTTGAGGCCGCGCTTGCCGCATTCCTTGATGATCTTCTCGTAGATCGCGAGGATCTCGGGCTCGCTGCGGTCGAGCTTGGGCTCGAGGCCGTAGGAGAAGCCGAGATCGGACGGGCCGATATAGACCCCGTCGATGCCTTCGACATCGAGGATCGCTTCCATGTTCTCGACCGCCGTCCGGGTCTCCATCATCGGCAGCAGCACGATCTCGTCGTTGGCCGTCTTCTGGTAGGAGCCGGCGGTGCCGTACATGCCGGCGCGGATCGGGCCGTTGGAGCGCACGCCCTTCGGCGGATATTTGGAATAGGAGACGAGGTTCCGGGCTTCCTGCGGCGTGTTGACCATCGGGCAGATCACGCCATAGGCGCCGCCATCGAGCACCTTGCCGATGATGCCGGGCTCGTTCCAGGGCACGCGGACCATCGGCGTGATCGGATGCTTGTCCATGGCCTGGAAGCACTGCACCATCGACAGATAGTCCTGGACGCCATGCTGCATGTCGACGGTTACGCTGTCGAAGCCGCATTGCGCGATCATCTCGGCCGAGAAGCCGGAGGGTATGGCAAGCCACGCGTTGACGACCGCCTTGCCCGACTTCCAGATCTCTTTGACTTTATTCGCCACGTTGCCTTCCTTCTTTGTTGATCTCACTCACTGTCGTTGCAAGCCACCGGGCCCGCGCGAAGCGCGGCCCGATGACGGGCTCCGCGAAGCAGTCCAGAATTTCTCCGCCATGACACTCTGGATTGCTCCGTCGCTGGCGCGCCTCGCAATGACGAAACGCGTCTAACCCGTCTTATTCGTAAGAGTGCGCCTGAGAGGCTGGCGATCGTGGTGTAAAGCGCTGATGCGGCGTAGGATTCGGTTGCGAAGCCAACGCTATCACCTTCAACCGCGAACGCCACGCCCGCCATGACCGATGATACGATTCCGCCCTTCTCGTTTCCAGCCGTTCACGCCAAGAAAGTCACGGCTGCCTTCGATGGCGGTCGCCTGACCTCGAACGGGGGCGCGATCCTTCTGGCGATGGCCGAGCGGCGTCTCGGCTTGGCCGACAATCTGGCCCGGGTGTTCCCGGATCGGCGCGATCCGACGCGGGTCGTGCACAACCTGGTCGATATGTTCCGCGCTCGCATGTTCGCGATCTGCTGCGGCTACGAGGACGCCGACGACCTCGATCATCTGCGGTCCGATCCGGCATTCAAGCTGGCCTGCGGTCGCCTACCGGACACGGGCCGGGATTTGTGTTCCCAGCCGACGCTGTCGCGGCTGGAGAATGCTCCGCGCCTGCGCGACGTGATCCGACTGACCTACATTTTGGTCGACGCATGGATGGATAGCTACCCGCGCGAGCCGGCATCCGTCACGCTCGACATCGATGATACCTGCGACGTCGTCCACGGCCATCAGCAGCTCTCGCTGTTCAACGCTCATTATGACGAACGCTGCTTCCTGCCGATCCACGTCTACGACACGGAGAAGAGCCGGCCCGTGGCCGTCGTGCTGCGGCCCGGCAAGACGCCGGGCGGCGTCGAGGTGCGTGCCCATCTGCGCCGCCTGGTACGGCATATCCGGACGCGATGGCACAACACGCAAATTACGTTCCGTGGCGACGGGCACTATGCCCGGCCGGAGGCAATGGCGTGGTGCGAGACCAACGGCATCGACTACATCTTCGGTCTGTCCGGCACCAAGCCTCTCGCCAGAAAAGTCGACGAGGTCGCCGACGACATCCGCACGCGACGCGCCATCGAGAACCTGCCGGTTCTGCGTGGCTATACCGAGACGCGCCACAAGGCAAAGTCCTGGGATCGCGAACGGCGCACTGTCGCCCGTATTGAGGCGACGATGCTCGGCCTCGACATCCGCTTCGTCGTCACCAGCCTCGATGTCGGCTCGGCCGAGTGGATCTACGACAGCCTGTATTGCGCGCGCGGCCAAGCCGAGAATCTGATCAAGCTGCATAAGACGCAGCTCGCCTCCGATCGCACCAGCTGCCGTTCGGCGCTCGCCAACCAGGTCCGTCTCGTGCTCCATACGGCCGCTTATTGGCTGATGCTGACCGTGCGCGACGCCATTCCCAAAGCCCGGGAATTGGCCGCTGCCGAGTTCGCGACGCTGCGTCTTCGGCTCTTGAAAATCGCCGCCCGTGTCGTCGAGACCACGAGCCGCATTCGCCTTGCGTTTGCCGCGGCATGTCCCGAAGCCGACCTGATCTGCGGCTTGCCCGGCGCGCTGCTGCCGCTCGGTCCTTGACCGGCGGGGCGTCCGCCCCCGTTCGCCCAACCCATCCCTCAAGCGCGTTGCAAAGTACCGGTCGTCAGGCGGCGAAAAGCCGAAGGCAATCCTGTGCGCCTCGTCAGACAAGATGTGCGGCCGCATCAATCGGGCCCAAAAGCCGCACTCTCACGAATAGGACGGGCTAAGCCGTCGCCCTCTGGATGCTGACTTCGCTGACGCCGACCTCACGGGCGGTGTTCACTATTGCTGCCCAGGTGTCATCCGGCAAGGGGATGCCGTTCCGGGTCCGCTCAGCGCGGGTCTTTCGCTCCGGATCGCCCGGAATCAGCACCTGATCGACCCCGGCCATCGGCTTGGTGGCGCGGATGAAATCGACGTAGCGCGAGACTTCGGTGTCGAAAAGGTTGGAAGTGTCGACGACTTTCGGATCGACATAGAACGCCAGCATGCCGTTGGCAAAGCGCCGCCCGCCCGAGGTGGCGCCGGTTCCGGTCAGCGCGCCGCCCAGGAGCTCGCACATGAAGGCGAGGCCCGATCCCTTGTGCTCGCCGAAGGCACGGATTGCGCCCGTTCCCTTGGTGTGATCGCGCGGCCCGTCCGGCGTGTAGGGTCCGTAGAGCACGGCCGGATCCTCGCTCAAGGTGCCGTCGGAATCGACCAGTGCGCCCTGCGGCAGCTTCTTGCCGCCGCGGCTCGCGACCAGCACCTTGCCCTCGGCGACGATCGAAGTTGCAAAATCCAGCACGATCGGGTCCTGGCCCTCACGCGGGATGCCGACGCAATACGGCGCAGTCGACAGCCGCTTCTCGACGCCGCCGAACGGGGCGACCAGCAGCGAGCCCGCGGCATTGACGAAATGCACGGAGACGAGACCTTCGGCCGCGGCCATCTCGGCCCAGTCGCCGACGCGGCCGATATGGCCGGCGTTGCGCAGCGCGACCGCGGCAAGCCCGGCCTTCCTGCACTTCTCGATGCCGATCCGGACCGCCTGCGGCGTCACGGTCTGGCCGTAGCCGAACTTGCCGTCGATCACCGCGAGCGAGGGCGTGTCGAGCACGACCTCCGCGTTCTGATTTGGGACGACCGATCCGGTCTTCTGCCAGCGGATATAGACGGGAACGCGGATCACGCCGTGGCTGTCATGGCCGGTCAGGTTCGCCGTGGTCAGATAGGTGGCGATACGCCTGGCCTCCCCCGGCGAGGACTGCGCATGCGCGAAGACTTCGGTGACGAAGTCGATCAGCTTCTGGACCTGAATGGTGACCATGACGGCCTGTCTGCCTCTCCCCGGCGCCGACTTTGCAGCGATCGGCTTCGGCGGCACTTGAGCGAAAAAACGCGACCATGTCCATGGCCGCTGCCGCATGGGAGCGCATATCTGCTCTCACTCCTCGGGACTTGCTTCCTCGCTGGCGCCGAGCCCCGCGAGACTCCGTTCGAGCTCGCCGAGCATCTCCTGCAATTCGGCAAGCTTGCGTGTGCCAAAGCGACGCGTGATCTCCGCGTAGATCGCTTCGGACGTCGGCGCGACGGAGGCCATCAGCTTCACGCCGTCTTTCGAAATCGAGACCATGCTGCGGCGTTGATCCGCCTTGGCGGTCTTGCGCTCGATCAGGTTGCGCGCCTCCAGATCGCGCAGAATGCGCGACAGGCTCGGCCCCAGCAGGAACGCCGTGCGCGCGAGTTCCGTGACCTCGACCGCCTCGATCGCCGCCAGCGCGCGCAGGATGCGCCATTGCTGCTCGGTCAAGCCGTGCTCGCGCAGCGAGGGACGAAACTGCCGCATCACCGCCTCGCGCGCCCGCAGCAGCGACATCGGCAGCGAGCGCGAGAAGTCGCGCATCGGCACCTGTCTTGCGGCAGGTCCTGCGGCAGGCGCGCCTCCGTTGGCGGGATCGGCGGGTTTCTTCGTCATGACGCCCCTTCAAGCCGCAGAATGTTTGCAGTGCAGCAAGCCCGAATTATGTTTGACGCATTCACTTAACATGTTAAGTATCTCCGGGCACCACGATTTGTCAGACTAAAGATGGCGCTTTCCGACGACGATATCCAAGCTTGCGCAAGGCGTCTGCACCAGGCGGAGAAGACCCGCACGCAGATCCGGCAGCTGTCGCTGGATTTTCCCGAGATCACCATCGCCGATGCCTACGCGATTCAGAAGGCCTGGGTCGAGGTCAAGATCGCCGAAGGGCGCATCGTCAAGGGTCACAAGATCGGCCTGACCTCGAAGGCGATGCAGAGCGCGCTCAATATCGACGAGCCGGATTCCGGCGTGCTGCTCGACGACATGTTCTTCGCCGATGGCGGGATCGTTCCGACCGAGCGTTTCATCGCGACGCGCGTCGAGGCCGAACTCGCCTTCGTCATGAGCAAGCGACTCTCTGGGCCCAATTGCACGATGTTCGACGTCCTCAACGCCACCGACTTCGTCGTGCCGGCGCTGGAGATCCTGGATACGCGGATCGAACGCGTCGATCCGACCACGAAAGCGACGCGAAAGATTTTCGACACCATCGCCGACAACGCGGCGAATGCCGGCATCGTGCTCGGAGGACGGCCGATCCGGCCGCTGCACGCGGACCTGCGCTGGATCGGCGCGTTGTGCTTCAAGAACGGCCAGCTGGAAGAGACGGGCCTTGCCGCCGGCGTGCTCAATCATCCCGCCGCGGCCGTGGCCTGGCTCGCCAACAAGATCGCGCCGCTCGGCCTTGCGCTGGAGCCGGGCCAGGTCGTGCTCGCGGGATCCTTCATCCGCCCGATCGAGACCCGCAAGGGCGACACAATTCAGGCCGATTATGGCGCCTACGGCTCGGTGAGCTGCTACTTCGCTTAGGCGAACAAGAAGACAGGGAGTGAAACCGCGATGCCGCATTTCACGATCGAATATTCGGCCAATCTCGACGGCCGTCTCGACATCGGCGCGGTGTGCGAAGTCGTGCGCAATGCGGCGGTCGAGACCGGCATCTTCCCGCTCGGCGGCATCCGCGTTCGCGCCATCCGCTGCGAGCATTATGCGATCGCCGACGCAAGGCAGGACTACGGTTTTCTCGATATGGTGCTGCGCATCGGCGAGGGCCGCGATCTCGAAACGCGTCAGAACGCTGGCGAGCACGTCTTCGAGGCGCTCTCAAGACATCTCGATCCCGTCTTTGCCGCCGGCAGGTTCGCCCTGTCGTTCGACATGCAGATCAACGACAAGGACACCAGCTGGAAGCGCAACAACATCCACGACGCCCTGAAAGCGGAGGCCGCCCATGGATAAGCCCACGCCGAAAGCCGATGTGTTCCAGGCCAATTGCGACCGCGTCGCACCGCTCTTGAAGACGCTGCGCGCGGACGGCATCGGCCACATGATCGACGGCAAGGTCATCGCCTCGATCTCGGGCGAAACGTTCGAGACGAAATCGCCGGTCGATGGCGCGACGCTGGCAAGCGTCGCCCGCGGCAATGCCGAGGACATCGACGCTGCGGCAACCGCGGCTGCGCTCGCCTTCAAATCCTGGCGCGACATGGGACCGGCGATGCGGCGCAAGCTGCTGCACCGGGTCGCCGATGCGATCGAGGACAATGCCGAGGACATTGCGGTGCTCGAATGCATCGACACCGGCCAGGCCTATCGCTTCATGGCCAAGGCCGCGATCCGCGCCGCCGAGAACTTCCGCTTCTTCGCCGACAAATGCGCGGAGGCGCGCGACGGCCTCAACACGCCGAGCGACGAGCACTGGAACGTCTCGACCCGCGTGCCGATCGGCCCGGTCGGCGTGATCACGCCGTGGAACACGCCGTTCATGCTCTCGACCTGGAAGATTGCCCCTGCCCTCGCTGCCGGCTGTACCGTCGTGCACAAGCCGGCCGAATGGTCGCCGGTGACGGCTTCCATTCTGGCGAAGCTCGTCAAGGAGGCCGGCGTGCCCGATGGCGTGCTCAACACCGTCCACGGCTTCGGTGAAGAGGCCGGCAAGGCGCTGACCGAGCATCCCGCCATCAAAGCGATCGGCTTCGTCGGCGAAAGCGCGACGGGCTCGGCGATCATGGTGCAGGGTGCGCCAACCCTGAAGCGCGTGCATTTCGAGCTCGGCGGCAAGAACCCCGTGATCGTGTTCGACGATGCCGATCTCGACCGCGCGCTCGACGCCGTCGTGTTCATGATCTACTCGCTCAATGGCGAGCGCTGCACGTCGTCGAGCCGCCTGCTGATTCAGCACAGCATCGCGGAACAGTTCGTGGAGAAGCTGACCGCGCGCGTGAAGGCGTTGAAGGTCGGCCATCCCCTCGATCCCTCGACCGAGATCGGACCGCTGATCCACGAGCGCCACCTCGCAAAAGTCTGCTCCTATTTCGACGTCGCGCGCCAGGACGGCGCGACGATCGCGGTGGGCGGCAAGGCCCATGACGGCCCCGGCGGCGGACACTATGTCGAGCCGACGCTGGTGACCGGCGCGCATGGCAAGATGCGCGTGGCGCAGGAGGAGGTGTTCGGGCCATTCCTCACCGTGCTGCCGTTCCGCGACGAGACCGACGCGATCGAGATCGCCAACGACATCCGCTATGGCCTGACCGGCTATGTCTGGACCAACGACATGGGCCGGGCGCTGCGCGTGGCCGATGCGCTGGAAGCCGGCATGATCTGGCTGAACTCGGAAAACGTCCGCCATCTGCCGACGCCGTTCGGCGGCATGAAAGCCTCAGGCATCGGCCGCGACGGCGGCGATTACTCGTTCGACTTCTACATGGAAACCAAGCACGTCTCGCTGGCGCGGGGCACGCACAAGATTCAGAAGCTGGGAATTTAGGGACAGTGTCATTCCGGGGCGCGCGAAGCGCGAGCCCGGAATCCATTCGTCCACCAACTCTGCTGCGCGATGGATTCCGGGCTCGGCTCTTCGAGCCGCCCCGGAATGACAAGGGACCGAGGGGAAACGCATATGCCCGCACCGCAACACGTCTTCGAGCCGCCGTTCAACATCATCCGCTCCAGTCACGTCGTGCTCGACGTCACCGACCTGAAGCTGAGCCGCGAGTTCTACGAGACCACCGTCGGCCTGCATGTCGAGGACGCCGACGACAATGTCGTTTACCTGCGCGCGGCCGAGGAGCACCAGCATCACTCGCTGGTGCTGCGCAAGGCGGCTGCGCCGGCCTGCGCGCGACTCGGCTTCAAGGTCGGCAACGACAAGGATCTCGACAAGGCCGCGGCCTTTCTCTCCGAGAACGGCCTGGCCTACGCCTTCGTCGACCAGCCGTTCCAGGGCCGCACATTGCAATTCACCGATCCCTTCGGCTTTCAGATCGAGCTCTACGCCTCGATGGACCGGCGGCCGCATTTGCTGCGCCGCTACGACCTCTACCGGGGGTGCCATCCACAGCGGCTCGACCATTTCAACGTCTTCGCTGCCGAGGTGCAGGACACGATGGAATTCTACGCCCGGCTCGGCTTCCGCCTCACCGAATATGCCGAGGAGGACGGCCCGAACGGGCGCATCGCCGCGGCCTGGATGCATCGCAAGGGCAACGTCCATGATTTCGCCATCACCAATGGCAAGGGTCCGCGCCTGCACCATTTCGCCTACTGGACGCCGACGGCGATGAACATCATCCATCTCTGCGATGTCATGGCCTCGCAGGGTTTCGTGAAGAACATCGAGCGCGGGCCAGGACGACACGGCATCTCGAACGCGTTCTTCCTGTACGTGCGCGACCCTGATGGACACCGCCTCGAGCTCTACACCAGCGACTACTTCACGGGGGATCACGACCACGAGCCGCTGCGCTGGTCGCTGCGCGATCCGCGCCGCCAGACGCTCTGGGGCGCACCCGCGCCGCGCTCCTGGTTCGAGCAGGGCTCGCCGTTCACGGGCCAGGCCGTGCGCGAGCCGAAATTCGTGGCCGACGTGCTGGTGGCGGACTGATGACGGTTACAGGCGCGGCCTCCCTCCCCGTCGTCCCTGCGAAAGCAGGGACCCATAACCACAGGGTGCGGTTTGGCGGAGTGTGGTCGTTCGGGATCGCCCTCGCGCACTATCAATGGATCACGCGGTATGGGTCCCTGCTTTCGCAGGGACGAGAGAGAGATTGCCTATGAAACTCCCTCGCCTCGCCACCTACTCCGTCAACGGTGCAACCGGCTACGGCGCCGTCGTGGACGGCGGCCTCGTCGATCTCTCCGCGCGTTACGGCAATGACTATCCGACGCTGCGCGAGGTGATCGCAGCAGGCAAGCTCTTGAACCTTGCCGAGGAAGCCGCGGCGCGCGCACCCGATCACGCGCTCAGCAAGATCACCTGGCTGCCGCCGGTGCCCGCGCCGGAGAAAATCATCTGCATCGGCGTCAACTATCCTGATCGCAACGCCGAGTACAAGGACGGCCAGGACGCGCCGAAATATCCGAGCATGTTCATGCGCTCGCCGCGCTCCTTCGTCGGGCACGACACGCCGCTGGTGCGCCCGCGCGCGTCCGCGCAGCTCGATTATGAAGGCGAGATCGTGCTGGTGATCGGCAAGCAAGGCCGGCACATTCCGGAAAGCGACGCGCTCGATCACATTGCCGCGTTGACGCTCTGTAACGAGGGCTCGGTGCGCGACTGGCTGCGCCACGCCAAGTTCAACGTCACCCAGGGCAAGAACTTCGACTCCAGCGGCAGCCTCGGCCCGTGGCTCGTGCCCTACACATCGGAATCGCAGATTGCGGACATTCGTCTCACCACGCATGTCAACGGCGAGCTCAGGCAGGACGATCGCACCAGCCGGTTGATGTTTCCGTTCCGCTATCTCGTGAACTATATCTCGACCTTCGCAACCCTCGTCCCCGGCGATATCATCGTCACGGGCACGCCGACCGGCGCGGGCGCACGGTTCGATCCACCGCGGTACCTGAAGCCCGGCGACGTCGTCGAGGTCGAGGCCGAGGGCATCGGCCGCTTGCGCAACGGCGTCGTCGACGAAGCCTGAACAATCATCGAAGTGGAATAGCCAGATGACCACCCTCACCGGCGGCGAAGCGATCGTAAGCGGCCTGGTCGCCCATGGCGTCGACACCGTGTTCGGCCTGCCCGGCGCGCAGGTCTACGGCTTGTTCGACGCCTTCCATCAGGCACAGCTCAAGGTGATCGGCGCACGGCACGAGCAGGCCTGCGGCTACATGGCATTCGGCTATGCGCGCTCCAGCGGCAGGCCCGGCGTGTTCAGCGTGGTGCCCGGCCCGGGCGTGCTCAATGCCAGCGCCGCCTTGCTCACTGCGTTCGGCTGCAACGAGCCGGTGCTGTGCGTCACCGGTCAGGTGCCGACGCAGTTCCTCGGCAAGGGCCGCGGTCATCTGCACGAGATGCCGGACCAGCTCGCGACCTTGCGCACCTATGTGAAATGGGCCGACCGGATCGAATATCCCGGCAACGCACCGACGGTCGTGGCGCGCGCGTTCCAGGAGATGATGTCGGGACGGCGCGGCCCTACCTCGGTGGAGATGCCCTGGGACGTCTTCACCCAGCGCGCGGATACGGCGGCTGCTCAAGTGCTGGAGCCGCTGCCCGCGCCGCGGCCCGATCCCGACCTGGTCAGGCAGGCGGCCGCACTCATCAAGACCAGCAAGGCACCGATGATCTTCGTCGGCAGCGGCGCGATCGAGGCGGGCGAGGAGATCCTCGAGCTCGCCGAGATGATCGATGCACCCGTGGTCGCCTTCCGCAGCGGCCGCGGCATCGTCTCGAACGCGCACAAACTCGGCCTGACCATGGCCGCGGCCTACAGACTGTGGCCGACGACCGATCTGATGATCGCGATCGGCACCCGCGCGGAGCTGCCGGCCTCGGGCTTTCGCTGGCCCTATCAACCGAGTGGACTGAAATCCATTCGGATCGATATCGACCCGGCCGAGATGCGCCGGATCATCTCCGATGCCGCCATCGTCGCCGACGCCAAGGCCGGTACGGCCGATCTCGTCGCGGCCGTGAAGAAAGCCGGCTATGCGCGCACCCGCGGCCGGCGGGAGGCGATCCGCGAGGCGACCGCGACCGCGCAGACCGAGATCCAGCGCATCCAGCCGCAGATGGCGTATCTCAACATCCTGCGCGAGGTGCTGCCGGCGAATGCGATCGTGACAGATGAATTATCCCAGGTCGGCTTCGCCTCCTGGTACGGCTTCCCGGTCTACGAGCCGCGCACCTTCATCACCTCGGGCTACCAGGGCACGCTCGGCTCGGGCTTTCCGACCGCGCTCGGCGCGAAAGTCGCCAATCCCGACAAGCCGGTGGTCGCCATCACAGGCGACGGCGGCTTCATGTTCGGCGTGCAGGAGCTTTCGACCGCCGTGCAGTTCAACATCGGCGTGGTGACGCTGGTGTTCAACAATAACGCCTATGGCAACGTCCGCCGCGACCAGCGCGAACGTTTCGACGGCCGCGTGGTGGCATCGGACCTCGTCAACCCGGATTTCGTCAGGCTCGCGGAGTCCTTTGGCGTCGCGGCCGCGCGCGTCACCGCGCCGGATCAGTTCAAGGACGTGCTGGAGAAGGCGCTGGCCCATGGCGGGCCGTATCTGATCTCGGTCGAGGTGACCAGGGATTCAGAAGTGAGCCCCTGGGCGTTCATCCACCCGCCGAAGCCTTGAGCTGAACACCGCCCTGGAGCCGGGCGGCTGCAATCACCAACAGGCCTGCGCCTGCAACCGACCAGCAGGCGACGGGGGCCCAGTGCAGCAGCGGTGCGTAGTCCGGCATCTTCTGCAGGCCGCCCGCGACCGCCGCCATGCGCGCGAAGGCGCCGAGAGCCAGCGCCGAGAACACGAGGCCCGTGACCTTTCCCTCCGCGCCGGTCGAGCCGATCGCAAGCGCGGCCGAGACCGCGCTCATCAGCATGCAGCCCCACGCGGCGCCGGCGAGGAACTGGGCGACGATCAGCGTATTGAGGCTGCCGGCAAGCTCCGCCACGACAATCGCCACCGTACCGAACAGTCCGGCGGCGCCCATCACGATCAGGCCGCCCTGGTGCTTGACGACGAGGCTCGCCGGAAACATCGCGGTGTTGAAGCCGATCCAGAACACCGGCATCAGCCATTGCAGCTCATCCGGCTTGGCAAAGCGCAGATAGAACGGCGCGCTGTTCATGGCGAAGTGCAGCTGGTAGCCGAGTGCCAGCGCGACCATCGCGACGATGAAGGCGATCGGGACGAGGCCAAGCGGTTTGGCCGCCTCGGCCGGCGTCGGCGGCGGGGCGTCGCGCACCACGTCATGCTCGATCCGCGACAGCCCCAGCGCCGTCAGCAGCAGCACCGCGCTCGATATCACGAATGGCAGCCGCGCATCGTGCTCGCGCAGCACCACGCCGAGATAGGGCGATACGGCGCCGGCGACGCCATAGCCCAGCATGGCCAATGCCGCGAGGAACGGCACCTGCGGCCGGGCACGGTATTTGCCGAGCAGGGTCAGCGGTGGCGCACGCAGGGCCGACGACGCGATTGACCAGGCCACGATCAGCACGATGAACCAGACCTGCGCGCCGGCACCGATGCCGGCCACGAAAGGCAGCGCGACGAAGGCGGCGCAGGAGATCGCCGCCAGCACACCGACGAACAGGCCGAGCCGCCCGACGACGGGCGCGAGCTTGTCGGCCGCGATCCCCATCGCGGTATCGGCGATGGTGAAGATCGCCTGGTCCAGCATCAGGATGAAGATCACGGCCGCCGGCGCAAGGCCGACGTCCGCCGCGAGCTTCGGCAGGTAGACGACATAGGTCGTCCAGCCCAGCGTGAACACGAGTTGCAGCACGGCCAGATAAAGCCCCGTGCGCGATGCGCTCGTGCTCGCCCCGGTCGAGACCTGTGCAGTCGTCATGTCGCCGCCCCCTCGCAGAAGCTTAGACGACAGGGGCGCCTCTTGGGAATGCCTCAGAGCACTTTGCGAAAGGTCAAGTTGATGCGCCGCCGTCCGAGCAGCGCGTGCTCGCCATCGGCGAGCGGCGCCACGCCGTGATAGGCGAGCCTGCTCGGCCCGCCCCAGACCACGACATCGCCATGGACAAGCCGGAAGCGGCGCGGCTTGTCGCTGCGCGCCAGGCCGCCGAACAGGAAGGTCGCGGGCAGGCCCAGCGAGACCGAGACGATCGGCGCCGCATAGTCCAGCTCGTCCTTGTCCTGGTGCAGCGACAATCGGGTGCCGGGCTCGTAGCGGTTGACGAGACAGGCATCGGGCGCGAAGCCGGCGAAACCGCCCTGCTCCGCAGCGCGGCGCGCGAGATCTCGGAACACAGGCGGCATCGCCGGCCATGGCGCGCCGGTGCGCGGATCGACGGGATCGTAGCGATAGCCGGTGTGATCGGTGATCCAGCCGCGCTCGCCGCAATTGGTCATCGCCACCGACATCTGGTAGCCGCCGGGCGTCGTCATGCGCCGGAACGGCGACTGCGCCACGATGGCGCGCACCGCTTCGATCAGCTCGCTCTCGATCGGCTTGACGAAGCCGCGCAGCAGCACGGCGCCGTCCGCAATCTCCTCGCGAGACGGCTGAGCCTCGGCAACATTGTCGAACAGATCACCCGTCAATCGCAGCGCTCATTTGGCGTCGTGAAAGATCACGCCCAGCGTGTGGCGTTGGCCGGACCTGATCCGGCTGACGCCGTGGCGGAGATTAACCCGGTATGTGCCGCGTGTCCCCTGCACCGGACGGTGATGCACAGCGAAGACGACCGCGTCACCCTGCGCGAGCGGAACCACTTCAGCGCGGGACTGCATGCGCGGACGCTGCTCGGTCAGCACGAACTCGCCGCCGGTGAAATCGCGGCCCGGCTCGGAGAGCAGGATCGCGACCTGGAGCGGGAACACGTGCTCGCCATAGAGGTCCTGGTGCAGGCAATTGTAGTCGCCGGCCTCGTATTGCAGCAGCAGCGGTGTCGGCCGCGCCTGTCCGGCCTCATGGCAGCGCTTCAGGAAGGCCGCATGTTCTCCGGGATAGCGGATGTCGATCCCCATCGCCTCGTTCCAGCGGTTGGCGACGTCCTGCAGATGCGCGTAGAGCGCCGGGCGGAGCTGTGCGATCAGGTCGGGCAGCGGATAGGAGAAGTACTTGTACTCGCCGCGGCCAAAGCCGTGGCGGCCCATGACGATGCGGCTGCGGAAGTGCGCGTCATCGGGATAAAGCGCGGCGATGGCGCGGCATTGATCGGGCGTGAGCAGGCCCTTCAGGACGGCGCAGCCCTGGGCGTCGAGCTCGGCGGTGATCTGCGGCCAGCCGAGGCCGTCGACGCGAGCGGCGAGGTCCGGAGCGAAGGATTGGGCTGATTTTCGCGCGGTCATTGTCATAGCAATCACCTTTGCAGCCCAACGTTCACCCCGCCACCCGATTCCCGACTCTCTCCCCGTCATTACGCGAAGCAATGCAATTCAGAATCCCTCGGCGGAACCAGTCTGGATTACTTCGCCGCAAGGGCTCCTCGCAATGACAGCGGAGATGTCACCCCCTCACCGGCAGCGTCACGACATCATAGCCGTGCCTGATCGTGCGCTTCAGCACGGGGTCCTCCAACTCGAAGTCGAAGCGGTCGGCGGGGCGGATGCCGCCCTTGGCGGCGAAGGTGCCGCCGAACATGGCGCAGCCGTCGGGGAACTTTCCGCCCGGAAAGCCGCGCGCGATGAGCTCGGTGACCGGCAGCATCGCGTCGAGCGTGCCTTCCTGGTAGAGCACGCGCTCGCCCTTGATCGTGGCGTAGGAGCGCAGGATCATCCTGTCCCAATGGCCGATCACGTCTTCGAGCTCCCACAGCGTCGAGGCAATCGGCTTGTCGCACATCTGCTTGGACACCGTGACGTTGTACGCCTCGACCTTGCGGTCGGTATGATCGGAACCGCAGCCGACGAAGATGCGGCCCTGCCAGCCGATCAGCACGAACTCGACCTCGCCACTGGAATCGCCGCCGGTGCATTCGATGCGGTCTTCCTGGGTCAGTCGCCGCGCCGAGGCGCGGTAGTAGATCGGGGTCGACGCCGGCGGAGCGATGCCCATCTCCTGCAGCTCGGCGATGTGCTTGTCGCGGGCGACGGGATCGCGGCCGGTCCAGCCGGCGATAACCATCTGGTCGATCGCCAGCGTCAGCGGCGTGGTGGTGTCCTGGGCATCGACGGTGAAAGTCAGGTCAAACACGAATGACGGCCTCCATGCCGGCAGCAAGCTCGAAAATACGACGATCTGATCCGCCCGCCCCCGCCAGCATCAGGCCGACGGGGACGTCGCCCTCACGATGTGCAGGAATCGAGATGGCACAGCCATCGATCATGTTGATCAGGGTGCAGTTGCGCAGCGCGCGCAGGTTCTGGGTGGTGAAGGCCTTGTCGTCGGCGAGATCGGCGATCTTCGGCGGCGTGTTGGCGGTGGTCGGCAGCACCAGCGCGTCATAGGACGCAATGCGCGCATTGACGCGGGCGATCAGCGAGCGACGCTCGTTGAGAAGATCGATGTAATCGGCCGCGCTCTGTGACTCGCCGCGCATGATGCGCACGGCGACTCTGGGATCATAGACATCGCCCTTCGCCGTGATGAGATAGCGATGCCAGGCATAGCTTTCGGAGGCCGCAAACCCGCCTTTGGCGTTCATCGGGCCGACATCGTGGAACTCGGCCATCTCGATGCGCTCGATGATGGCGCCGTGATCGGCAAGCGTCTTCAGGGCGCGCTCGAAGGTCGTGGCCACTTCCGTGTCGAGGTCGTCGAGCGCGATGGTGGTGGGCACCGCGAGCCGCATGCCCTGGATCGGCCGCGGCTTCAGCGCGACGATCGGCTCGTTCGCGAGCACGGCGTCGAGTATGGCACAGCAGCTGACCGACCGTGCCAGAGGGCCGATGCTGTCGAGCGAGAACGACAGCGGCACGGAGCCGTCGAGCGGCACGCGGCGCTGAGTCGGCTTGTAGCCGACGATGCCGTTGAAGGCAGCCGGAATCCGGCAGGAGCCGCCGGTGTCGGTCCCGAGCGCGCCATGCGCCATGCCGTCCAGCACCGAAACTGCCGCGCCCGAGGAGGAGCCGCCGGGCACGTGGCCTTCGGCCCGGTTCCAGACGCCCTTCGGCGTACCGTAATGCGGATTAATGCCGATGCCGGAATAGGCGAACTCGGTCATGTTGGTGCGGCCGATCACGACGAAGCCGGCCCTGCGCAGCCGCGCCACCGTTGCGGCGTCCTGCTCGGCCGGGGGCGAATCGTCGAGCGCGCGCGAGCCGGCACGCGTCACCTGGCCCTTGATGTCGAAGAGGTCCTTGATCGAGATCGGGATGCCGGCAAAGCGCGACGGCGCCGCCTTGGCCTTGCGCAAGCCGTCCATTGCATCGGCCGCCGCCAGCGCGGCGTCCTTGTCGACATGGATGAAGGCGCGCTGGCCTTCACCGGCGGGATCGGCGATCCTGGCAATGCACGCCTCGACCAGCTTGCGCGAGGTCGTGCGGCCGCCTTCGAGGTCTTCGGCGAGCTTCGCCAGTGTCGGAAAATCGGGCATGTCTGTCTCACGGAATATTGTCGCGCGCAATCTATAGCGCTGGCTCAGTTCGACACAAGCATTGTGCGCATGATGGCATGCATGCGCATTGCTGGACCGTTGACGCACTATAGTCGATTGTCGCATCAAGATCGAAACAGCCAGGCGGGAAGCCTGTCTTTTGGGAGGAGCCCCCAACATGGCCGAACCGCAGCGCGCGCGACCAAAATCGACGCCGGAGACCCAGCATTTCTGGGACGGCACGAAAGCGGGCGAATTGCGGCTGCAGCGCTGCGACGCCTGCGCACATGTCTACTTCCCGCCGCGCCCGTTCTGCCCCTCCTGCGCCTCGCGCAAGGTCAGCATCTTCAAGGCGAGCGGCAAGGGCTTTCTCTACAGCTACGTGATCAACCATCGCCCCGCCGCGCCGGGCTTCACGCCGCCTTACGCCATCGCCGTGGTCGAGCTCGACGAGGGCCCGCGGATGATGAGTAACATCATCGACTGCCCGCAGACGCCGGAGGCGCTCGAGCTCGACATGAAGCTCGAGGTCGCCTTCCAGGAGCTCGACGACAAGATCACCCTCCCCGTCTTCCGTCCGGCGAAGAGGTAAGCCATGCGCAAGAACCAGGTTGCCGTCGTCGGCGCGGCCGAGACCACCGAGCTCGGCGTCATCCCCAACGCCTCGCAGCTCCAGCTTCATGCGGACGCCGCACTCAACGCCATTGCGGATGCCGGGCTGAAGCTGTCCGACATCGACGGCTTTGCCACTGCCGTCGAGACGCCGCAGCAGGTCTGCCACTATCTCGGCATCAAGCCGACCTGGGTGGACGGCACCTCGGTCGGCGGTTGCTCGTTCATGCTCCACGTCCGCCATGCCGCCGCGGCGATCGAGGCCGGCCTGTGCAAGACCGTGCTGATCACCCACGCCGAGAGCGGCAAGTCGATGATCGGCAAGCTGCCGCGCTCGACCCCGCCGGACAGCCTCAACGGCCAGTTCGAGGCTCCCTATGGCGTCTACGGTCCGCCCAGCATGTTTCCGATCCCCGTGCTGCGCTTCATAAAGACCTATGGCATCACCCACGAGCAGCTCGCTTCGGTGGCCGTGGTACAGCGGGAATGGGCGGCGAAGAATCCGCGCGCGATGATGAAGGAGCCGATCACGGTCGCCGACGTGCTCAACTCGCGCATGATCGCCTATCCGTTCCGCCTGCTCCAGTGCTGCCTCGTCACCGACGGCGGCGGCGCGCTGATCCTGACCTCCGCGGACCGCGCCAGGGACTTTCCGCGCAAGCCCGTCTACATCATGGGCACCGGCGAGAGCGTGGAGACGCCGATGGTCAGCCAGATGGAGACCTTCAATTCTTCGCGCGCGTTCAAGACTGCAGGGCCGCTGGCGTTCAAGGAAGCCGGCATTGCGCATGAGGACGTCGACCATCTCATGATCTACGACGCGTTTGCACACCTGCCCCTGTTCGGGCTCGGCGATCTCGGCTTCATGCCGTACGAGGAAACCGGCCAGTTCATCGCGGACGGCAACACGCGTCCCGGCGGCAAGCTCCCGCTCAATACCAATGGCGGCGGACTGAGCTACATGCATTCGGGCATGTACGGCATGTACGCGCTCCAGGAGAGCGTTCGCCAGATGCGCGGCATCGCGCCGGCCCAGGTGCCGAACGCGAAGATTTCGGTGTGCCACGGCGTCGGCGGCATGTTCGCCGCAAGCGGCACGATCGTGTTTACGAACGAGAGGTAATGGCTGTCATTCCGGGATGCGCCGAAGGCGCAGGCCCGGAATCCATAACCACAATCGGGAGCATGGATTCTCAGGTGCGCAACCGCACACCAGAGCTCGCGCCAAGAGGCGCGCCCCGGAATGACGACGGAATTTGGAATGGATAGCGGAGAACCCACATGACGAAATCACTGCAAGACAAGGTCATCATCGTCACCGGCGCAGGCCGCGGCATCGGGCGCGAGATCGCACTGCTGTGCGCGGCGGAGGGCGCCAAGGTCGTCGTCAACGATCCCGGCAGCGCCGCGGACGGCGCCGGCGCGAACGCTGCTCCGGCCGAGGAGGTGGTCGAGGAGATCAAGAAGCGCGGCGGCACGGCCGTCGCCAACTTCGAGTCGGTCGCGGAAGCGATCCCCGCCAGCAAGATCGTGAAGACCGCGACCGATCATTTCGGGCGGCTCGACGGCGTCGTCAACAATGCCGGCATCCTGCGCGACATGATCTTCCACAAGATGAGCGTGGAGGCGTTCGAGGCCGTCATCAAGGTGCATCTGATGGGCTCGTTCTACGTCAGCCACGCCGCCGCCCGCGTCTTCCGCGAGCAGGAGTCGGGCTCCTTCGTGCACTTCACCTCGACCTCGGGCCTGATCGGCAATTTTGGCCAGGCCAACTACGCCGCCGCAAAGCTCGGCATCATCGGGCTCTCCAAGTCCATCGCGCTCGACATGGGCCGCTTCAACGTGCGCTCCAACTGCGTCTCGCCGTTCGCCTGGACCCGCATGATCGGAACCATCCCGACCGAGACCGAGGCCGAGAAGGCGCGCGTCGAGAAGATCAAGCAGATGGGGCCGGAGAAGATCGCCCCGCTCTGCGGCTATCTGCTCGGCGATTCCGCCAAGGACGTCACCGGCCAGATTTTCGGCGTGCGCATGAACGAGATCTTCCTGTTCAGCCAGAACCGGCCGATCCGCTCGGTGCAGCGGAGCGAAGGCTGGACGCCGCAGTCGATCGCCGAACACGGCATGCCGGCACTGAAGGGTTCGTTCTACAAGCTCGACCGCTCCGCCGACATCTTCACCTGGGATCCGGTCTAGCTGCATTTCCGGCATCCCTGCCCTGCGATCTCTGGTTGTCTCCGCCTGAAATCGCCCTGCTTTAGGCCCGAATGGGGCGAATGGTGTCCTCCCAACAAACTTTGGGAGGAAACCATGACAAGAATACTGACCAACTCCGACGAGACCACAGCAAGCGAGCGCGGCGGCCTCGGCCGGCGCGATCTCCTCAAGGGCGCGGCAACTGTCGCCGCATCTGCCCTGCTGGCCTCGCAAGCCGATGCCCGCGACTTCGGCGCCAATGCCGAGCCGCAGCGTTATCCAGACCCCGACATCGTCGTCATCGACCCCAAGCGCTTCAAGGCCAAGGTCGGCAACACCGCGATCAAGCGGCTCTACACGGGCTGCCTTTGGGCGGAAGGGCCGGCGTGGAATACGCAGGGACAATATCTGGTCTGGAGCGACATCCCCGCCAAACGGCAGCTTCGCTATCTCGACGATGACGGCCATATCTCCGAGCAGTTCCACAAGCCGTCGAACGAATCCAACGGCAACTCGTTCGACACCGAGGGTCGCCAGCTCAGCGCCGAGCGCACCCGCCTCGTCCGCTACGAGCACGACGGCTCGGTCACGGCCCTGGCCGAGCAGGCGGGTGGCAAGCCGCTCAACGGGCCGAACGACATGGTGGTCCATCCCAACGACAAGGCGATCTGGTTCACCGATCCTGGATATGGCGCGATCAGCATCTACGAAGGCAAGCTCGCCAAGACGGGCTCGCTCCAGCCCCACCAGAAGGAAGCGGTCTATCGCCTGGACACCAGACCGGGCAAGTCGCGAAGGTCGCCGACGAACCATTCAAGCCGAACGGCATCGCCTTCAGCCACGATTACAGGAAGCTCTATGTCTGCGACACCGGCATCACGCATTACCCGCAAGCGGAGAATGTGGTGTGGTCCTATGACGTCGACGGCCCAAAACTGTCGAACCCGAAGAAGCTGATCGACATGAAGCTCGACGGCAAGTCCGGCTTCCCTGACGGCCTTCGCGTCGACACCGAGGGCAATATCTGGGTCGGCGCCGGCTGGGTCGGGCCCGGCTATGACGGCGTGCAGGTGTTCGCGCCAAACGACGGCGCGCGGATCGGGCAGATCCTGCTGCCCGAGACCTGCGCCAATGTCTGCTTCGGCGGCAAGAAGCGCAACCGCCTGTTCATGACCGCGAGCCAGTCGCTCTATGCGGTCTATGTGGAGACGCAGGGCGCGCATTTCTGTTGATGGCCACTGCATCACCACGAGTCATGGCCGGGCTTGACCCGGCCATCCACGCGTAGCCGCGAGTGAGGAAAGACGTGGATGCCCGGGACAAGCCCGGGCATGACGGCTGAGCACGTGGCCCTACCCGGTATTCCGCAACCCCGCCGAGATGCCGTTGATCGTCAGCTGAATGCCGCGCAGCACCTGCTCGTCCGGGTTCTGTGCGCGGTGCTCTTTCAAGAGCTCGACCTGCACGTGGTTGAGCGGGTCGAGATAGGGGAAGCGGTGGCGCACGGAGCGCTCCAGGAGCGGATTGCCCTGGAGCAGCCGGTCCTGGCCCATGATGTCCAGGAGCGTCTCGATGCAGGAATGCCATTCGCGGCGGATACGGCCGAAGATCTTTTCGCGCAAGGCTTCATCGGGCACGAGCTCGGCATAGCGCGAGGCGATCGCGATCGAGCTTTTCGCCAGCACCATGTCCATGTTCGACAGCAGCATGCGGAAGAACGGCCATTCCTGGTAGAGTTCTTTCAGGAACGGCATGCCCTTGTCGGGATGCTCGGCGATCCATTGCTCGACCGCGCTGCCGAAGCCGTACCAGCCCGGCAGCATCAGGCGGCATTGCGCCCAGGAGAACACCCAGGGGATGGCGCGAAGGTCCTCGATCGCGCGCGTCTTCTTGCGCGAGGCCGGGCGGCTGCCGATGTTGAGCGTCGCGATCTCATTGATGACGGTGGAAGCCCAGAAATAATCGACGAAGCCGTCGGTCTCGTAGACCAGGCCGCGATAGGCCTTGAACGCGAGATTGGAAAGCTCGTCCATCGCGACCAGATATTCGCGGCGCGGCGCGCTCTGGCGCGGATGCAGGAGGCTTGCTTCCAGCGTCGCGGCGGCGAGGATCTCCAGATTGTTGCGGCCGACCTCGGCGTTGGAATATTTCGACGAGATGATCTCGCCCTGCTCGGTGATGCGGATCTGGCCATTCACGGCGCCGCCGGGCTGCGCGATGATGGCGTCATAGCTCGGCCCGCCGCCGCGGCCGACCGAACCGCCACGGCCGTGGAACAGGCGCAGCCGCACGTGGTGGCGCTCGAACACCTCGACGAGACCGATCTCGGCCTTGTAGAGCTCCCAGCCCGAGGTGACGAAGCCGCCGTCCTTGTTCGAGTCGGAATAGCCGAGCATGACCTCCTGCACGCTGCCGCGGCTGTCGACCAGCCGGCGGTAATCGTGCAGCGACAGCATGCGATCCATGATGCCGGATGAGGCCTGCAGATCCTCGATGGTCTCGAACAGCGGCACGATGTTGATGGCGCTGCGGCCGGAGGGATGGACAAGGCCGACCTCTTTGAGCAGCACGGCCACTTCCAGCATGTCCGACATGCCCTTGCACATCGAGATGATGCATTGGGGGATGGCGTCCGAGCCGAACTTCGCATGCGCTTCCGCGGCGGCATGGAAGACGTTGAGCTCGCCCATGGTCTCGTCGCTGTATTTGACGAAGGGCGAGACCAGCGCGCGCGTCGAGCGCAATTCGTTGGTGAGCAGCGAGATGCGGGCATCCTCGCCGAGCGCGAGATAGGACATGCCGGGATTGGCGGCGTCCATCAGCTCGGCGATGGTGCGTTCGTGCACGGCCGAGTTCTGGCGGATGTCGAGCCGGGCGAGATGGAAGCCGAAGCAGTCCACCGCGCGGCGCAGCAGCCGCAGCCGTCCGCGGGCGATGACGCGGGCGTTGTTGGAGATCAGCGAGCGGTGCAGCACGTCGAGATCGGCCTGCAGCTCCTTGACGCTGGGGTAAGGCGCCGCTTTGCCGACCGGCCGGCGTGTGATCTCGACCTCCAGCATTTCGGCCGTTGCGGCGAGCCGGGCATAGATGCCGGACACCGCGAGACGATAAGGCTCGCCGCTCCGGTGCGGCGAGGTATCCGGCGAGCGCTCCGCCAGGTTGCGCAGTTCCTCGGAGACATCGGCGAGATGAGCCGCGATCGACAGCTCGGAACCGAGCACGTGCAGCTCGTTCAGATAGAACTGCATCACCCGGCTCGACTGCAGCCGCAGCGTGCCGCGCATGACGTCGGCGGTGACGAAGGGGTTGCCGTCACGGTCGCCGCCGATCCAGCTGCCCATGCGCAGGAACGAGGCGAGCTCGCCGGCAGCTTGTGCGCCGTCCTCATCCAGCCGCTCTTCGAGCGCGTTTACGAGCCGCGGCACCTCGCGCAGGAAGGTGTAGTCGTAGAAGGACAGGCCGTTGGCGACCTCGTCGAGCACGGTCAGCTTGGTCCGGCGCAAGAGATTGGTCTGCCATAGCGTCAGCACCTCGCGGCGAAGCTGCTCGTCGCTGGCATCAGCCTCCTCCGCGGTCAACGCGACCCGCTCGCGGCGGTCGAGAAGGCTAGCGACCTCCATCTCGCGGTCCATGGTGCTCTTGCGGCGGACTTCGGTCGGATGCGCGGTCAGCACCGGGCTGACCAATGCGGTCTTGAAGAAGTTGCGGAGCTGCTCGGGACCAATGCCCGCCGCCTTGGCATGCGCCAACGTCTCGGCCAGCACCCCGGCGCCGCCGTTCTTGGCGGCGCTGCGCGCGCGCATCTGGCGGATGTTGTTCTGGTCCTCGGCGATGTTGGCGAGGTGCGAGAAATAGCTGAAGGCACGGACGATCCGCACCGTCTCGGAGGTCGACATGCTGTCGAGGATCTGCTCGAGCTCGCGGCGGGCGAGCCGGTCCTCGTCGCGGTGGAACCGGATCGAGGTCTGCCGGATGCGCTCGACCAGGTCGAACACGTCGGCGCCCTCCTGGTCGCGCACGGTGTCGCCGAGAATGCGCCCGAGCAGGCGGATGTCGTCCCGCAGCCGCGCGTCGGCCTCCAGCGCCTGGACGTCCTCAGGGCGGTTGGCGCGGGGTTCAGTGCTGTCGGATGGTACGGTCTGGAGGGACATGGCTCGCTCCTTGGTTCGAGCTCGCTTGGATGCCCGGCAACGGCGAGTGTGCGATATTTTTCTGTCGCAGTGCAAGATGAACTTGGCGGCGTCGCGGCAGGGCTGGGGTGATGATCGCGTGTCCCGGACAAGCAGCAACGCCGCAAGCGTTGCTGCGCCGAGCCGGGACCTAGAAGCCACAGAGCACGTTGCCGCAACATGGGCCCCGGCTCCGCAGCGCATCACGCCGCGAAGACGCGACGCGCTGCGCTGCGTCCGGGGCACGAGAGATTGCTGCAATCTCACCAATGGACATAGTCTCGCGGTCTCGCGGCCGGTTTCGCCCGAGCCTTGCTGTCCGTTTCGCCCTCATCGAGAAGAAGGGGCGCAACAGGCCAGCGTGGCGGCCATGTCGAGTTTGCAGTTACGCGCGATATCGAATGACGGCACCCGATCAGCTACCGCGACACCGAGCTGCGAACATAAGGTGATCGTGGAAATTGAAAGCGGCATGTTGCAATCCCGTTCCACTTTGTCCCGAAGGACGGACACCGGACCGATGCGCGGTCATCTCCACTTCGATCCTTTGATATAGATCAAGACTATCCTGGCCCATCCCCCACACTTCCGAAAAGCAGTCTCACCGTGGCGCCTGATCCCGGGCCTCGCCCTTATTGGGTCCCGTCCAATACGATTGATGCTTTCCTCCACGTGACAAGACAATCCAGCGGCAAGGAGTTCACGCCTTGAAAGTGAAGCCTGGGCTCGGGCCCGATATCCCCATTTGTGGCGATCCTTCAGACATCGGGAAAATGATCTGGATTCCCGACGGCACCTTTCGTATGGGGTCGGACCAGCATTATCCCGAAGAAGCCCCGGCACATCGCGTCATCGTGGACGGCTTCTGGATGGACCGTTATCCCGTGACCAACCGGCAATTCAAGGAATTCGTCCGGGCCACCAGGCACGTCACTGTTGCCGAGATTACGCCTGATCCGAAGGATTATCCCGGAATGCTCCCGCACATGGTCTACGCGGGCTCGCTGATGTTCTCTCCCCCCGCATATCCCGTCAGCCTACGGGACTTCAACCAGTGGTGGACCTTCGCCAAGGGCGCGGACTGGCGACATCCCTATGGGCCAAACAGCAACATCCATGCGCTGGACCATCATCCCGTCGTGCACGTGGCCTTTAGCGATGCGCTAGCCTACGCAAATTGGGCCGGCAAAGATTTGCCGACCGAAGCGGAATGGGAGTTTGCGGCGCGGGGCGGGCTCGACGGTGCCGAGTTCGCGTGGGGCGAGGAGTTCACGCCGGACGGTCGGCACATGGCCAATACCTGGCAGGGTGAATTCCCTCGCCAGAACGCCAACATAGACGGCTTTGAGCACACGTCGCCCGTCAACGCATTTCCGCCGAACGGTTACGGTGTGTACGACATGATCGGCAACGTCTGGGAATGGACGGCCGATTGGTATTCGCCAAAGCATCAGGCGGATGCCGCGAAGGCTTGCTGCATCCCCGAGAACCCGCGCGGTGCTCGCGAGGCGGACAGCTATGACCCTCGGACGACCAACGTGAAAATTCCGCGGAAGGTCATCAAAGGCGGCTCGCATCTGTGCGCGCCGAATTACTGCCGACGATATCGGCCGGCAGCACGACATGCGGAGCCGGTCGATACTTCCACCAGTCACCTTGGCTTTCGATGCATCAGGCGAGGAGCCACTGACGCATCATAAATGGAGAGCGATGTCATGTTTAGTTACGCGTTTGATGACAAGCCGTCTTCTGCCGCAACGCCGCCAAGCAAGTCATACAGTTGTCTCAAGCGATCCTGCGCCGCCTTGTTGGGCACATCGATGTTGATGCCGCTGTGCGGAGCGGTCAGCACACCTGCAACCGCACAGCAGCCGGCGCAGAAGCCCAATATCCTCTTCATCATGGGCGACGACATCGGCCTCTACCAGCCGAGCATTTACCATCGGGGCCTGATGGTCGGCGAGACGCCGAATATCGATCGCATCGGCAATGAAGGCGCGATCTTCACGCATTACTACGCCGAGCAGAGCTGCACCGCCGGTCGCAACGCCTTTTTCACCGGCATGCATCCGTTACGAACGGGAATGATTCCTCCGCAACTGCCAGGCAGCCCATCCTACCTGCGGCCCAGCACGCCGGCGCTCGCCAAGTTCCTGCTCGACCTCGGCTACAACACCGGCGAGTTCGGCAAGAACCATCTCGGCGATCACACCGACGCGCTGCCAACCGCGCATGGTTTCCAGGAATACTGGGGCTACCTTTATCACCTCGATGCGATGCAGGGCGTGAGCTTCCCGGACATCAACAAGTCCCCCACCCAGCAGACGGTTGCCCCGCCATGCAAGAATACGCCGATCCCCGGCATCCCCGAGGCACCGGGCGCGGTCGATCCGAAAACGACGGTTTGCCTGACGCCTCCGCGCAACATCCTGTCGTGCAAGTCGGACGGTACGGGCAGGACTCAGCAGTGCGTCGACCAGGGCCCGCTGACACTCGAGCGATCGAAGGGTGTCGACGAGGAAATCTCGGCCAAGGTCATCGACTTCATCGACCGCAACGATCCAAAGACGACGGGCAAGCCGTTCTTCGTCTGGTACAACCCCGCGCGCATGCACGTCACGACCGTGCTGAATGACAAGTACGCGGCCATGATCGGCGAGCCCGGCGGCAAGGACTGGGGCCTCAACGAGGCCGGCATGAAGCAGATGGATGACAACATCGGCTATGTGCTGAAAAAGCTCCAGGACATGGGGCAGCTCGACAACACGATCATCGTGTTCACGACCGACAACGGCGCCGAGACCATCACCTTTCCAGACGGCGGCACCACTCCGTTCAAAGGCGGCAAGCTGAGCACCTGGGAAGGCGGCATGCGCGCTCCGGCGGTCGTTCGCTGGCCGGGCGTCATCAAACCGGAGACCATCAAGAACGAAATGTTCGCGGCGCTCGACTGGCTGCCCACGTTTGTCAACATCGCGGGCGGCGCGAAGGGAGACGCGCTCAAGAAGCGCATCGAGGCCGGCCAGTATCCCGGCATCGTGAAGACGACGCTCGATGGCGTCGATCAGACCGAATACCTTTCCGGGCGTTCGGAGAAGTCGGCGCGCGATACCTTCTTCTACTATTCCGGCAAGGATCCGTCGGCGGTCCGCTACAAGAACTGGAAGATCTACTTCACAATGGTGTCCGACAACCCGGCCGGCTTCATTGCCGGGGCGCTTCCCTATCACTGGGCCCAGGTCGTCAATATCAAGCGAGACCCGTTCGAGACCTCGATCGGTTCACAATACAAGACGCTCATGGGCCAGGGCGGCACAATCGGCTCCCCTTCCACCGCCTACATCTACGACTGGAACATGCTGCCCATCGGCCAGGCGCTCTGGCTGAAGGAACTCGAGAGCTATATTGCGTACCCCCCGCTCCAGGACCCGGCGAGCTACAACCTCGACCAGGTGATGCAACAGATCAAGCAGGCCAAAGTTGCCGGTCGCAGCGACTAGCTGCGAGCCGCGCAGAACAGGAGCAATGTGGCCGGCCCAAAGGGGCCGGCCACTACAAGGATTGTATAATGGGCTTTGCGAAGAACATTTGGCCAAAGCCACCGTGACCACGGCAGCAAGGAGCCAGTCATGAAATTCGTCCGGCAGTTTCCAGCCCTCGATCGCCGCGCCCTGCTTTCGTCGCTGGCGATGCTTCCGCTGCTCTCTGCCTCGTTCCGCTCGACTACGGCGGAGGCTCAAACGCAACGCGATCCACTCGCCTCCTGGAACGACGGCGCGACCAAATCGTCGATCCTCAACTTTGTCGGGCGCGTCACGACGCAAGGCGGGCCCGACTTCGTACCGGTCGATCAGCGCATCGCGACCTTTGACAATGACGGCACGCTCTGGATCGAGCAGCCGATGTACATACAGTTGGCCTTCGCTCTTGATCGGGTCAAAACCATGGCGCCGATGCATCCGGAATGGAAGACCAGGCAGCCGTTCGCTGCTGTGCTGGACGGTGACATGAAAGCGCTGGCCGCAGCCGGCGAAAAGGGATTGGTCGAAATCATCGCCGTGACGCATGCCGGCATGACTACGGCAGAGTTCGAGAAGATCACCTCGGACTGGATAGCGACCGCGCGCGATCACCGCTTCAAGCGGCCCTATACCGAACTGGCCTATCAGCCGATGCTCGAACTGCTGGCTTATCTACGCGCGAACGGTTTCAAGACCTTCATCGTGTCGGGCGGCGGCATCGAATTCATGCGGCCGTGGACCGAGCGGATTTATGGAATCCCGCCAGAGCAGGTCGTCGGATCGTCGATCAAGACTCGATTCGAGATGAAAGACGGCGCGCCGACGCTTTTCCGGCTGCAGGAAGTCAACTTTGTCGACGACAAAACGGGAAAGCCGATCGGCATCAACGAGCATATCGGGCGTCGTCCCATCGCCGCCTTCGGCAACTCCGACGGCGATCTCGAAATGCTGCAATGGACTACGCTAGGTGCCGCCGGCGCGCGGTTTGGCCTGCTCGTCCACCACACCGATGCGGAGCGCGAATATGCCTACGATCGGCATTCGCATTTCGGCAAGCTCGACGTGGCGCTGGACGCGGCAGCGGTGAACAGGTGGACCGTGGTCGATATGAAGAAGGACTGGAAGCGAATTTTTGCATTCGACTAGGCAGGCCAAGGGCTGCCCATTGTGCGTCCGAATCGGCACGCCCTGCGCTCAGCATCTCGTGCCGCCTTTGCGTAGCCATCGGCTGGTAGGGACGGCTTGAAGGCGGAGCCAGCGCGGCTTGTCGACCTCGGCGATCACTGCTGCTTTCAACCAGTTAGGCAACGGCATCTTTGGGAGATCGGCATTGAAGTGCCGCATTATCTTCATAGTAGAAGCTCCTTGTCGTACCCGTCGGAATGCCTAGCTTTTCACCGACTTGTTCAAATAATGCTTCGTCGGTTGCGACACCTTGTCGACGCAGTTTGGCAACCTCGATCACGACGATTGCCTTCATGGATTCGCACTTTCGCAGTTGAGACAGTTTCTGGCCCTTGCGCTCTACACCGAACGCCTGATCAAGCGAGCGAGCTTCTCGCTCGTAGGTGGCCCACCTGGTGCAGGCGGCGCAGTAGGCTTCGACGAGCCACGCCGGCAGTGCCAGACCGGCACGTGCGCAGAGGTCGATGGCATCTAACACAGCATCCCGTTCACCGTCTTCGAACCGGATCCGACATTTATCGATCAGGCTTTCCGTGATCTTGGCTTTGGTGGGCATGATTCAGCTCGCCAGAGAGCTGGCCCCGCAAATTCGGACAGTAGCTTGAGTGGATTTTCTGCCTGACAGCGGCGAGGATTCTTGCTGCGAATCAGGAGCGAAGATGACGAAGAAGAGCCGCCGGACGCATTCTCCGGCATTCAAGGCGAAGGTTGCTTTGGCTGCGGTCAAAGGCGACAAGACACTGGCGGAGCTGGCGCAACTGTTTGATGTTCATCCGAACCAGATCACGATCTGGAAAAACCAGCTCCTGGAAGGCGCCGCCGGCGTGTTTGGGCATGACAAGACATCGGCCGAGACGCCGGTCGATTTGAAGGCGTTACATGCCAAGATCGGCGAGCTGGCGTTGGAAAACGATTTTTTGTCCGGCGCGCTCACCAAGGCGGGCCTGCTGAGCGCAAAGCGATGATCGACCGCGATCATGATCTTTCTATCGTGCGCCAGGCGAAGGTCCTGAAGCTGGCTCGCAGCACGGTCTACTATGAACCTCGGCCAGTTTCGGCCGAGGACCTTGCCTTGATGCGTCGGCTCGATGAGCTGCATCTCGATTATCCCTTCGCGGGAGCGCGTATGCTGCGATCGTTGCTGCGGCGGGAGGGCGTATACGCCGGTCGCCGCCACATCGCGACGCTGATGAAGCGCATGGGGATCGAGGCGGTCTATCGTCGCCCGAACACGAGCAAGCCGGCTCCGGGTCACAAGATCTACCCGTACCTGTTGCGCGGATTGAAGATCGAGCGGCCCGACCATGCGTGGGCAATGGACATCACCTACATTCCGATGCGGCGTGGCTTCGTCTATCTCGCGGCGGTCGTCGATGTGTTCAGCCGACGGGTCCTGGCCCATCGCGTCTCGATCACAATGGAGGCGGCCTTCTGCGTCGAAGCGGTCCAGGAGGCGTTGGCGAAGCACGGCAGGCCCGAGATTTTCAACACGGATCAGGGCAGCCAGTTCACCAGCCTCGAGTTCACCGATGTGCTGCTGGACGCGAAGATCGCCATCAGCATGGACGGCAAGGGCGCCTGGCGCGACAACGTGTTTGTCGAGCGGCTCTGGCGCACGGTCAAATACGAAGAAGTATATCTCCGCGCCTACGACAGCGTGTCCGAGGCGCGAGCGTCAATTGCCAAGTATCTGGCCTTCTACAATCAGGGACGCCCTCACTCGAGCCTTGACGGGCGCACGCCCGACGAGGCTTACTTCGGCACGCAAGCTATGGTGATGGCCGCATGACCGTCGCCGACGGTTTTGTCGTCGCTCTGGTCGGGCTACGCCCTCCCGACGCAACGACAAAACCGTAAAGCCCCGCGTTCAGCATAACCCGGCAGGAATCCACTTAAATCCAGCGGGGCGCTGTCCAAACAACCGGGGCCAGCTCTCCAGTGCAACGATATTGTCACCAGTCGGCGTTTCGTCCTGTAGCAGGCCAACGCGCGAGACGTCATCGGCGTGCTCTGTGATGTACTTCGAGTAGTGCGCCTCGATCATTCGAACGCTGGTGTTGTGCAAACTTGCGATGACTCGCACCGGCACATTGCGCGGCAAGGCGCGGACGATACTTGAGTGTCGCAAGCAGTACATCGTAGCGTCGGGATCGACTCCGATGGTGGCCACCACATCTGCGACCAGCCGGTGGTAGTTTTGTCCGGGATTATCGCCCCAAGGCCTAGCGTCCGATTGCGTCAGTAGCGGCGCATCGTTAGCACGGTTGCCGGCGGCGGTCTTCAACTTCGATGACAATGCCGGAGTGATTGGCACGCTATAGTGCTCGGCCCTCTTCCGTGCCCGGTTTCGTCCGCCGCCCTTGCCACTTTTCGGCATCTGTAATCTCGGCCGCGTTGGATGGTCCTGTAGATCCTCTACGCGCAGACGCGCCACTTGGCTCGGCCGCGCTCCCGTAACCGCCAGCGTGTCCGCCAGGAGGCCAAATTGCCGATCGAGGCCATAGGCAGCAGCCACACGCTGCGGCGTGTTTTGCCTCCGGGCACCACGAGCGATTGAGGGGCTCAGCGTGTAGGATGGGTTGAGCCCTTGCGAAACCCATCACGTTGCGTCATCGGCGGAGCTTGATGGGTTCGCTTACGCTCTACCCATCCTACGAGATAGTGAACGGCGGCATTTTCGGAACGTGCAGGGCATCACCGACGTTAACCCTGTCGCGCAAATGATTCGTCGCGAGGCGGCAGCCGCCGACAAGTTGCCTTATTGCAGCGGAGAATTTTCAGCGGCACTAACCTAGGTTAGAGGCACATTATGCTGAGAATGGCGTTGTTGGGCCTCCTTATCCTGTTGAGTGTAGGAATGCTCTCAGCAATGGAGCTGAGCGCTCCACCGCGTCGCGCGGTCGCGATCGTCCAGCCGCTTGCCGAGCAAAACTCAGGCAGGTCTGCACATGACGCATTGGCGAAGGCCGATCGCCTTGACGTCGTCGCTGTGGACAGCGAGATGCCGACACAGGCTGCTTCGGTCGAACCGCCCGTTGCTCCGCCAGAAGACATCCATTCCGGTTCGCACGAGCCGGAAACGATCACCCGTCATCGGCACCATCCGAAGAAGATCGCGACCGCTGAACGTCCCAAGCCAAAACCGAAGGCAGCCGTTGTCAAGCGAACTGCCAATGTCCAGCGTTCAAAGGCCGCCAACAATACCGAGCCCTGTCGGCTCAAGGCGTTTGGTGGCTTGCGCAAGGCATTGAATCTGACCAGTTGCGAAATCTGAGGACGCTTCTGGCCCCTCGACCTGCATGTGGCGTGCTTTGCCCGACCGGGCAACGCGAGGAATTGTGTGCGACCACGGCCTATTTCGTCACCATCCGTCGGGGCGGCGCCACGGTGCCGGCAGGAGCCATCGGCGAGATCGAGAACGTCAACCACGCGTTCCATCCTGCCGGCCGGTTTTCCGCCACGAATTCGCCATATGCCTTCAGGTTGAGATAACCTTGCATGTCTTCAACCGGAAACAGGTATCCGACCTGCGGACCTACGCCGACGACCCGTGACCGGAAACCACCGAGGATCGGGTGTTGTCCAAAGTCGTCGGTGATCTGCTGATAGCCGTACCCCACCAGTCCGACAAAAAGCTGTTTGGAGAGAAACTGGGAGGCACCCCAGTCGAAGTGGAAGTCGATGCCATTCTGATATTGTGTGTCGTGGTTCTTGAAATTGTAGGTAAGTCCCGCCCCCGTGGGTCGGTCAAAATCCCCCGGGTATGGTCACTTGAAACTCCCCCACCTGATGATCGCCGTCAGCGCCGCTGAACAGCAGTAGCCGGTCAGGCAGGACGTTTATGTTCGACCCCTTTAGCCAGCAAGGGGCCGGGGAGTTGAACGTCTTGAAGCGACATCTGCAAAGCACCGTACTTACATTACTTGATCGCAACACCAGCCAGCGCGAGATTCACCGGCTGACGGGTGTCGATCGCAAGACGATCCGGCGTTATCAGGCGCTGCGGGCCGGTGCGGAGGCAAATTCCCCCGGGGAAGTGACCACCGGCTCGGTGAGCGCGGACGGCCAAATTCCTCCACCCCGACCACCGGCTTTTGGGACATCGGAAGCGACGGTCACCAGCAGCCTGGCCCGTTCGGCTTGCGAAGCGCATCGGACGTGGATCGAAGAACAGGTCCGGCTGAAGCGGAACGCGCAGGCGATTTACCAGGACCTGGTTGATCAATTTGGCTTTCCGTCCAGCTACCAGAGTGTCAAGCGGTTTGTGCGCCGGTTGCGGCACGCTGATCCTGAGCAGTTTGATCGTCTTGAGTTCCTCCCCGGCGAGGAAGCTCAGGTCGACTATGGCGAGGGCGCGCCGACGGTTGATCCGAAGAGCGGGCGGTACCGTCGTCCCCGCCTGTTCGTGATGACGCTACGCTACTCGCGGCGCAGCTTCCGGCGGGTAGTCTGGAAGTCCAGCCAACAAGTCTGGGCGCAGCTCCACGAAGAGGCGTTCCGGTATTTTGGCGGGGTCCCCAGCTATGTCGTGCTCGACAACCTGAAGGAAGGCGTCCTCAAGCCGGATTTGTACGAGCCCCAGCTCAACCCGATTTACAGCGCGATGCTGGCTCATTACGCCGTGGTCGCCGATCCCGCGCGCGTGGCCGATCCAAATCGGAAAGGATGCGTCGAGAATGCGATTCAACATACCCAGGGCACTGCGCTGGCCGGACGGCGCTTCGAGACGCTGGAGGCGCAAAACGAGTTCTTGAGGCACTGGGAGGAGAACTGGGCTTCCAAACGCATCCACGGCAGCACGCGCCGTCAGGTCGAGGCGATGTTCCAGGAAGAGAAGCCGCACCTGCGGCCGCTGCCTGTCGCTCCCTTCCGCATCTTCACCGAAGTCGTCCGGACTGTCTGCGACGACACCACCGTACGCGTCGACAACAGCTATTACGCCGCGCGGCCCGCGCCGATCGGCAGCCAGGTCGTCGTGCGCATCTACACCACCACGATCGAGATCCGTGATCGCCACACCCGTGCGCTGCTGCGTGTTCATTCCCGGATGGCGCACCCCGGTTCTGTCGTCCTGCCGACCAGCGAACGGCCGTTCAACCCGTCGCGGCAAACCGCCGTGCTGCTGGCGAGCGCCGAGCGCATCGGACCGCAGACCAGGGCCTTGTGCCAGCAGGTGTTCGACACCGAAGGGCGCCCCGGACAGCGCGCGATGTGGGGCATTGTCGGGCTGGGCCGGAAGTATCCGGCGCGGCTGGTCGAGCAGGCCTGCGCGCACGCCATCGACAACCGCATCTACCGCTACAAGCACGTGCGTGCGACCGTCGAGCGGTTGTTCGAACAGGCGATCGAGCAGGTTGGAGTGACGCCACAGCCGGCATCGCCGCTCACCCAGGATCATCCGCTGATCCGTACCCCCGCGGAATACGGCGACCTCTTCAGCCGCGCTGTGCGGCGCGACGCCGACGACAATGGTCGGCAGGCCGAGGCTCACGACGATCACGCCACGGCAATCCGCGCTCGTGTCCCCTGCGCAACCCCGGCCAACTCCGGCGCCACGAGCGCTCCCGCTGCACCTTCTCACCTTAAACTGGAGACCTAGCCACATGATGACCATGCCGGAAATTGAGCGTTGCCTACGACAGCTGCGCCTGTCGGGTGTCCGCGACACGCTGCAGACGCGCGTGCTCCAGGCGCAGGGCGCCAACCAGCCCTTCCTCGAGACCTTCTCCCTTATCCTGCAGGATGAACTGGACCGTCGTCAGTCCCGTCTTATCGAGCGGCGATACCAGCAATCCGGGCTCGACGAAAAGCTGACGCTCGCCGAGTTCGACTGGTCCTTCAATCCCAAACTGCCACGTCAGACCTGCTTCCAGCTCCACACCCTGGCGTTCATTGCCGCTGGCGAGAACGCTCTGCTTGTTGGCAAACCTGGCACCGGGAAGTCGCACATCGCCAAGGCGATTGCCTATCAGGCGATCCTGCAAAGCCACAAGGTCCAGTATCTTGAGACCGACGACTTCTTCCACCGCTACGCCCTGAACTCTCCGGCACAACGCGAGGTCCGGCTGCGAACCATCATCGACTGCGATCTCCTCGTGCTGGACGATCTATTCCTCGCACGCGCCATCCCCGACGACGCCGGCACTTTGCTGCAGACCCTGATCCATCAGCGTTACAAACTGCGCCGCAGCGTCATCGTCACCTCCAATCGCGTCGTGCAGGATTGGGGGGCATACCTTGGGGACAACACTATGAGCACGACGATCCTCGATCGCCTTATGCATCATTGCCATCTGCTTGAGTTCGACGGACGCAGCTATCGGCTCAAAGAAGCCGCTGAAGCTCTTGCCCGGGAAACAAACTCAAACTAACAGTCCCTTGTCCTGCCTCGCGGGTGGAGGAATTTGACTGACCACACCCGGAGGAATTTGAAGTGACCCGCGGGGTCCCGCGACAGCCGAAAACTCGTAGCCGGTCTTCGGATTGAAGTAGGTGTAGCCGCCGCCGCCGTCGATAGCAGCATGGCCGATACCGAGATTGGCAAGCCGGATTGGCGAATAGGCGCCGACCGGAATGTCCCCGGTCACATAGGTCATGAAATTGTGGGCGCCGGCGTTCCACTTCAATGTCGCCTGCGGATAGAGGTCGCCGACCGATGTGATGGAGTCGGCGATGGTGCCGTTGCGCGTTATCACCAGCGGTCCGAGTACCGCGGTCAGCGTCCCGCTCAGGTCGGCGCTCGACCGCCCGAACAGGCCGGTTACGCCAACGGCAAATTGTCCTCCAAGCACCGGCGTTGCGAAGGTGTAGGTGGGGTTGAGCAGAACGAGATCGCCCTGCGCATTGAGGTGCAGATTGAGGCTGCTGTTCACCGTCGCGGGAAACCTGCCGATCTGGATTTCCTTCGCCGCGACTGTGGCCCCGGATGCGGATACGGTAGTGTGATAATACACCGCCGCCATCGACCAGCCCGGCACCGACGGGACGGCCGCGAGGCTGCCGAACCGGCCGGGAAGCCAGTACGAAACCCCACCCTCATCGGCATATGCCGCTTCGGGCACGCAGCCGAGCAGCACCATGGCCGCGCCGAGACTCGAGCGGATGAACCAAACCCGAGATTCCTGCTTGGATGGCGTCATTCTCTGCCCCCGACACCAATTGTGTCTGAACTCAAAACGGCCGTCGCTGAACTGCAACGGGTGGTCACAGTCCGCGCCACAAGTATGCGGCATACGATCTGACCGGACCATCTGCCGAATCGATCTGCATTCGGACGTCTGTCACACCCGCTTGATGCCAGGCGGCTGCCAGCTCCCTTCGCCGGCCGGCAGGATCGAAGGTGCTTCGCTCTTCGGCCAGTACAAGCGCATGACAAGATAGATCGTGTCATTGGGCGCAGGCAGCCAATTTGCTTCCTTGTCCGCGCCGGGGCTCTCCTTCTGGATGTAGAGAGTGAGCGAGCCATCCTCATTCTTCTTCATGCCGGGCAACATCGGCGAGTTGATGAGGTAGCGGCTGATCGGGTTCTTGACCAGGAGTTGGCTCTTGCCGTCATACATCGTCACCGACCAGAAGGAGTTCACCGGTGGTAGTTGTCCCGCCGGGAAGGTCAGTGTGTAATTGTGCTTGCTGCCGTCGAGCGTCCGGCCGTCGCTGTCAACGCGCGTGAACGGATAGGTCGCTTCCGCCGGGTCATTGCCGTAAATGCCGGCCTGAGCGGCAGCGGCTCGCTTCAACCAGTCGCCATTGTAGTGAGCGCTATCGCCTGGAAGACCGCTAACGCGCCAGCCATTGATCGCCTTGCCGGCAGATGCGGCGGCCTCGTCCACCTTCCGCTGCCCTTCCTTCATGCCGAAGCCAAGCTCCAGCTTGTGCTCCAGTGGCAGGTCCTTGAAGTTGAGGGTCTTGCCCGGCCCGACCCCGATGCGTGCCAGCTTGGAGCGTATCTCCTTCTCATTATCCTGTGCCGGCGCGAATTGTAGCGCGAAGTCGAGATAATCGAAGAAGTTGGTCTTCACGAGTTCCTTGTCGATCTTGGGGAAGTCGATGGTTGGCGCGGCCGGCGGCGGCGTCTGTTTCAGATAAGCCGAGAGCATCTGCACCTCGTAGCCAGCTTGCACCTTCTTGACGTTGTCGAGATCATCCGGGCCGAAAAGCTGGGTGCGATAGCCCGCGAGGGAAAACTGTGTGCTCGAACGAAACACCCGCTTGATACCCGCCGGAGTATCCCCCTTCCAGCCGGGCCCGACCACCATGTAGTCGCCGGCTTCGCTCCCGGTGGCTCGGCTGCCGATATAGCCGTAATTGTAGGTATTGCCGTCGCAGAGCATGACCGAGTAGTAGCGCTTCGGGTCCATCGCGGGCACCGAGAGCACCACCGGCTCCGTCCGCAAATCCAGCCATACGAAGGAATAGGGCGTGTCGCTATTGGGCGTGACGATTGCCGTATCCTTGTAGGTGTAGACATTCGGCTCGTTCTTGATTTGGTTGAACGGTGCCTTGAACTGCCCCGAACTGCGGTCGACCGCGTATTCGTACATGACAGCATAGTTCATCACGATTGGCAGGCCATAGATGAAACCTGCCTCGGCGACGTCCTTGGCCTCTAACAGCCTGGGCCAATCGGCTTTGTTCTGCGCAATTGCCGGGGTGGACTTGGCCGTCGTGACGGCGAGCGCAGTCAGCGCAGCGGAGCGGAGCAGATCGCGTTTCGTCAACATGGGACGCTGTCCTTTGTCACCAATGTCCTTTTGTTCGGCGGACGCCAGCGCCAAAGCGCTGGGCCTCGATGGCGGAGCGGATGAGGTCATAGCCGCAGGCCGGACCAGCCGAGATATTTGAGAGCTTGTGCTGTCGTATGCCTTCGGCTCAGGTGACCTGCTTGACCGGCGGAATCTTCCAAGATCCATTGATGATCGAGGGGTTCTTCTCGTTCGGCCAATACAGCCGCATCATCAGGACAAAATCGCCTGACGGTGCGGGAAGCCAGTTGGATTCCTTGTCCTTCCCCGGCGAGCCCTTCTGGATGTAGAGATCGGTGGAGCCGTCAGGATTCGATTTCAAATTCTGTCGCGCGCTGATCGAGTAGCGGTTGAGTGGATTGTCCACGAAGAAATAGTTCGCATCGTACATCGTCAACGACCAGAACCCGAGCGCCGGCGGCAGCTGCCCCTTGGCAAATCGCAGCACGTATTTGTTGGCGCCGTTGTATTTGCGGCCCTCAGCGTCTTTCAGCGATGTCGGATATACGGCGTCCTGCGGCCGGTTGGCACCGAGTCCGATGGCGGTAATCAGCGCGCGCATCAGATAGTCGGTACCGTAGACGCCGGTCTTGGTGGTGAAGCCCCAGCCGCTCTCGTCCTTCATGTCCTTGTTGATCTTGAACTGAAGCATGATGCGATCGAAGCCGATTTCCGGAACTCGCTTGACGAAATCTGCCTTGAACTTGCTTGCGTCGAAATCCTGCCCGGGCACGATTCCGATCCTCGCGAACTTGGCGAGTTGCGGCGCGTCGGCGGCCGCCGGCGGATTGTCTTTCATGAGCTTGCAGAGCAACGTGAAATAGGCCGTCGCATCCATTCGATTGACCTGATCACGAACAGCAGTCTTCATGTCGATGGAAGCATCGACCTTGCCTTGGGGCGGTGTGTAGGGCTTGCCATAGGAGCTCAGCGGGACCAGCCTGCACTCGTCCTGCAGCTTGTGCACCTCGGCGTAGTCTTCGGACGTGCCGGTGCAATAGATGCGGCCGAGCAGCCACACGATGCTGGTGGGCGACTTGTATTCCTTGACGCCGGACGGCAGCGTGCCCTTCCATCCGGGGCCCGTGATGGCGTAGGTCTGCGCGCCGGTGCCGGTCGTCCGCTTGCCCGGCACCTGGAATACCGTCGTCCAACCGTCCAGCATCGGGAAGAGTGCGTAACGGCCCTTCATGTCCGGGATGCTGAGCACCCACGGTTCCTTGCCGACGTCGAAGAACGCACTGGTGTAAAGCGTGTCTGCATTTGGTGCCGTCACGTCGCGGAAAGACGCATCAGGGTACTTGCGCAGCTTGATGATCTGGCCCATCGGCGCGCGCGTGCCGACCGGCGTTGCAACGTTGGTGATGACACGGCGCGTCATCTCCATCGTCACGAGCGGATAGCCGAAGATGTAGGCGTCGGTGGCGAGTGCGAACTCCTCAAGTCCCTCGCCGGTGCCGAGAAGTTCGCCGAACTCGGCGTGGCCCATCGTGCTTATCGAGGAACTGGCGAGCAGGCTGATGCCGCCGATCGTTACGTTGCGACGTGTGATATCCATCATACAAACTCCGTTGAAAATGAAGAACTGGAAATCTTTCGACGCGCTCGGTCGCTCAATTCACCGAGCTAAGGGGAAACCCGCTCCTCTCTCGTCTCAATAACAGGGCGGATACGGGTAATAGCCGCATGCCGGCCGCGCGTAGGGGTGATAGTACGCAGCCGCGCCATATGCGGCGCCTGCATACATCGCGCCGCGGAATGCGCTACGCCGGGCAACGCCGGCGAACGACATCGGCGTGAACGGCCGCCCGATGATGTCGATGAAGAGGGCAGCGCCACCGTCGGCGCCGGCAAGATCGCCTTCCAGAGTCTGGACATGGAAGGTGAGCTGGTCGCCCTCGAGCTTCGGGTTCTTGAGGACCACGACGGCGTCCTTGATCGAACCATCCTTGCCCAGCACGGAAACGGTCGCGTTCGGAGGATTCTTGACGAAATTGTCTTCGCCCGAGCCCCACTCCGCAATCACATCAGCCGTCGCCTGGTGGCCCGCCGATCGCACCGGACGGTCGGCAAATATGATGGAGCTGAGCGACACGCCGGTCAAAGTAAGTGTATCCCCTTGCAACGTGGCGCCGCGGGAGTTGAGCACGAACAGCGACGGCACGATCTCGGGTTTGGCTGAGGCTGCTGGCGTGCCGATTGTCTTCATGGAAGACGGTGCCGCCGCGTTCTGGGCGAGCGACGCACTGGCGCTGCAAAACGTCATGGCCAGGGCGAGTGTTGCGATAATCCGATCTAGTCCTGCGATCCGCATGTGACGTTCACTCCTGTTTGCCGCTCGTCTTTTTCGTTGGCCGTTGCCTGCCGAAACCCAATGGTTAACGGCAGGTATTCCAAATGCCTGCATGACGCGCTTCCCAGTTCACTGATCAATCTAGGCACGCTCGCACCAGCGTTCAGAATGATCTCTCGACGTCGCGGCGTCTTGCCATTTCGCGCCAATCATTCCGAGGTCGAGTTAGTCATTTCGAGGTCCTGGGAAGCGCTTACCTGCCGGCTTTCGGGCAAAAGGACCGTATTTCGAGCCACTCGTCCGGTTTGACTGCTGTCGCCGATAGACGTTGGGTTGGATCTTCATCAAGCGCGCGAAGTTGCGGCTGAAGCTGCTAGCACCTGCGAAACCCAAACGCGCAGCGATGTCGGCGATGTTTTCGTCCGATTCCGCGAGCAGATGGCAGGCGGTGTCGAGCCGAACCTCCGCGACGAGCTCAGCGTAGGTGGTGCCCATCTCGGCAAGGCGGCGCTGCAGCGAGCGGGCACTGATGCCGAGCCGGTGCGCCGTTTGGAGGAGCACGGCTCGGTCCTGGCGCAGCGACGCGGCGATGGCCGCCCGGACAGCGTATCGGGACGGCGTGGAGACTCGCTTCATGATGCGGCGCGAAACCTCCGCTCTTCCGACATATTCGCCAATGTTTACGCAGAAGACGCCATGACGTATGGCCATCGCGCGCCAAAATGCGACTTCGCCGACCGTTGCGAAGGGTAGCACCGGCATGATGCCGCAGCGCAGCGTGGCAGGTTGATCTTGAACTCAGTCTAAAGTAGCATCATGCACAAGGCGCACGGTTGCATCACCTTGGGAGGCCGGGACAGCGGAAAGCCGTGACGTCCCGGGGCACGACCATGAAGGCCATTGTCGTGGCGCGTTGCGCCCTGCTTGCACCTTTCGTTGAGGTTTTGAACGATGTCGGGGCCCCGGCTGAACGGATGCTGAGCAGGTTCGGCCTGCCAGCACATCCCGAGCAGAAGCCCAATGACTATTTCCCTCTCATTCCCGCACTTCAGTTCGCAACGATTGCACAGTCATCGCAGGGGATTGCGGATCTTGGATTTCGAGCCGTCCAACGAATGCACTTTGGTCATATGAGTGACCAACTTCAAGCTGCGGTTCGCCACGCGCCGACCTTGTTTTCCGTCTTGGAGCAATGGTGTCAGCTTATCCAGATCGAAGACAACTTCGTCCGCTATTGGCTCGAGCGTCATGATGACCTCTTGAGGGTTTGCAACAGCATCTCCGGAACTGCTGGCACTCTGCATCTCGAGCATACGCAATGGCTGCAGAACGTGATGATGGTGTACGTCATCCGCCAGTTTGCAGGGCCGAATTGGGCGCCGGCGACCATCGCCTTTGAAGCTCGATACACGCCTGGTCCCGAGACCCAATCCCGGTGGCCTCACACCCGCTTCCTATCGGGTCAGAAGGTTTCATGGATTGATGTGCCCATTTCACTGCTGAGCTTGCCCAATCCGGTGAAGCCCACGGCATCAGGCCCATCGGAGCGCGAGTTTCGGCGCATCGGCACCGATGCCATAACATCGCTCAAGATGATGCTTCCGTCGTACCTGGATAAGGGCCCCCTCGGCATCGCCGAGGTGGCGGAGATCGCCGGGACCAGCGTGAGAAGCCTTCAGCGCGGCCTCGCAAGCGCAGGACTGACATACTCTCGTTTGCTCGATCAGGTCCGGTTCGAGAAAGGTGCCGACTTGCTGCGCAAGACGGACGCCAGGATAATCGATGTTGCCTTTGCCACGGGTTACACCGACCCGGCTCACTTTGCCCGTGCGTTCCGCCGCATGGCGGGCATAACGCCGCGCGAGTTTCGAGAGAATTCGCCGCGAGCCTAAAGCGCGATGAGATTTGGATGAATCGTCATCGCGCCTTAGGTCCTTGTTTGAGCATGATCTTTTCGGAAAACCGCTTCGCACTTTTCCGGATCATGCTCTAGCGATGCGAAAGTCCCACAGGAGCGTCGATCGCCGCGAAGCTCCAAAGTCTGCTTCGCCGGAGCGCACCGGCCCCCGCGACCGACATTGACGCGTCCGCGCGCCTCAAGCCGGCACGATCACCTTGCCGATCGGCCAGAGCGCGATGCCCGCGAGCTTCAGGTGTGCCCAGGCGAAGGGAATACCGATGATGGTGACCGCGAGGACCAGCGCGGTCAGGACATGGCCGAGCGCCAGCCACCAGCCGGCGAGCACGAACCAGATGATGTTGCCGATCACCCCGAGCGGGCCGGTGCCGATATCGCTCATGCCGGTGACCTCGTCGCGGCGCACCGCCCGCGAGCCGAACGGCAGCAGCGTGTAGATGGCGATGTTGAACGCCGCCCGCGCCCAGGGCAGGCCAATGATGGTGATGGCCATGATGATGGCAGCCACCAGCCAGCCGAACGCCATCCAGGCGCCGCCGATCAGGATCCAGAGGATGTTGAGGAGAATGGAGACGGGGGCCATGGTTCTATCCGCAGGTCGATGACCCCTTCACTATAGCACATCCCGCGAGGTCATAGTCCATGACGCCGGCTGCGTTCCGCACGCAGCGATGTGGCGACAAATCCAACATCCTCGATCCCGCGCGAAATCTCCTTCGCGCAGAGATAAAGCGTCAGCGCGGCGACGCCGATCGCGGCAAGTCCCGAGATGAGAATTGGATTCGGGCAGAATATGACAAGAAAAATGTCGAGCGGAATGTATCCAATTGGCAGGTGCGGCAAGCAATAGAATGCCAGAGCCCAACCGCACAGCATCACGGCAGCAGCGTTCAGTCCGGCCAAGGCCGTCACGACGATCGCGAGACCCTTCTTCATGGAGAGCGCGAGATCAACCAGCTTCACGACGGCACAACATGCGACCGCGATCATGATCACCGGCCCCCACTCAGAAGCCCCCGCGGCGATGGCCTTGGCCGGACCGCTCCAGACCCACAGCGTCATGACGCAGGCAAGCAGGGCCAGATTGACCTTCACTGCTTCGGGAAACTTGCATCGAAGCAGATAGGCATTCGCCTTCTCGACCAGGTCCAGCAGCGCGCAGACGATCAGCCCGGCTGCAAAGCCACCGAGGTGAACGCCCCAGTCGATGCGCGAATTGCCGAGCGCAAACGCGATGTTCAAGCCGATGTTGATGGCGAAGAAGTCGAACCCGACCTCGAGCTTGCCGAGGATCCACAAACAAAGCAGCGCGCCCAGGATGCCCGACGTGGCACCGGACGCGCCTACCGTCAAATAGGGCGTGGAATGGATACCATTGCCGATGACGGCACCGAACACCATCGCGCAGAGATAGATGATGAGGAAATAGGCCGGCCCGACCCGCCGCTCCAGATGTGCACCCCAGAGCACGAGGCACAGCATGTTCATGGTGAGATGAACGAAATTGACGTGCAGGAACCCATAGGCGACGAGGCGCCAGTATTCATGCCGAGCGATCGCGGTCGCATACATGCCGCCGTAGCGATACAGTAACTCCGCCGGCGCCGCCGGACCGCCCGCCTGGATGAAGCAGAACCCCGACGCGAGGACCGTCACGGTCATCAGCGTATAGACGGCGGCATGAGGGACTTCGAAGAAGCCGGGACTGGCGCGGTATGAGGGCATGGATGATCGCAACGGGCTGGCGTGGAGAACGCCAACCTAGCCGAGCCGACCGACGATTGCTACTCCAGCGCGTTGCATCCGGTGTCCGCTACCGTCCCTCGAACTTCGGCGCGCGCTTCTCCATGAAGGCCTTCATGCCCTCGGCCATGTCCTCCGTTTTGAACAGCGGCAGGAGCTGGAGATAAACGTGGTGGACGTGGTTCTGGAAATTCTCATTGAGGCCCATCCGCATCATGCGCTTGGAGGCCTGCACCGCGAGCGGCGCGTTGGCGGCGATCTCGCGGGCGATCGCCGTGGCACGGCTCATCAGCTCGGCATCCGGCACCACCTCGTTGGCGAGGCCCCATTCCAGGCACTCGCGGGCGCCAAGCGTGCGGCCGGTGAAGATCAGCTCGGAGGCCTTGGCCCAGCCGAGCATGCGCGGCAACAGCCAGGTGCCGCCGGACTCCGGCACCACGCCGCGCTTGACGAAGGCTGCAGCGAGCTTTGCGGACTCAGCCATGATGCGGATGTCGCAGCCGAGCGCGGTATCCATGCCGTACCCAGCCGCGCCGCCGTTGACGGCGCATATGGTCGGCTTGTCCATCGCATGCAGGACCGTCGGCGGGGTGTTGCGGAGGTTGATCGTGGTCGGCGAGGAAGCCGCGCTGAGGCCGTTGCCGTCGCGCTCCTTGCGCAGGTCGAGGCCGGCGCAGAACGCCCTGCCCTTGCCGGTGAGGATCACGACGCGGACGTTCCTGTCCTCATTGGCTTCGGTCAGCAGGCGGGCGAGATCGTTGAGCATCGGCCCGGAGATCGTGTTCATGCGCTCCGGCGCGTTCAGCGTGATGGTCGCGATGTGGTCGGCGACCTCGTAGAGGACTTCTTTGGTCTCGCTTGCCGCATCGCTCATGGGAGCCCCTCTATTGTAGCCTGGATGAGCGAAGCGACATCCGGGACCTTACTCTCATCGTCCCGGGTATCGCTTCGCTCACCCGGGCTACGAAATGTCAGATCTTCCGGCCCACCTGCTCCCAATAGGGATCGCGCAGGCGGCGCTTGAAGATCTTGCCGGAATCTTCACGCGGCAGGCCGGTGCGGATCTCGATGTGCCTGGGCACCTTGTAGTCGGCCAGATGCGCCTTCAGCGCGGCGCGCACACCGGCGGCCTCGAGCGTGACACCCGCCTGCGGCTCCACCACCGCCATCAGCGCCTCGCCGAATTCAGCGTCGGGGATGCCGAACACGGCGCAATCGTGCACGCCGGGCACCGCATGCAGAACGGACTCGATCTCGGCCGGGTAAATGTTGACGCCGCCCGAGATCACCATGTCGCGCTTGCGGTCGCAGATGAAGACGTAGCCGTCCTCGTCGATGTAACCGACATCGCCGGAGGTGATGAAGCCGTCGCGATCGATCTCGGCGCGCTTCTCCGGCTTGTTGTGGTAGGTGAAATCGGCCATCTCCGCCATGCGCGAATAGATCTCGCCGATCTCGCCGACGCCAAGCACGCGACCGTCCTCGCCGATGAACCGCAATTCGGCGCCCGGCGAAATCCTGCCGACGGTGCCGGGCTTCTTCAGCGCGTCCTCTGACGTCGCGAAGGTGACCGCGCTGGATTCGGTCGAGCCGTAGAACTCGTAGATCACCGGTCCCCACCACTCGATCATGGCGCGCTTGACGTCTGCCGGGCATGGCGCCGCGGCATGAATGACGTGGCGCAGCGAGGAGACGTCGTACTGCTTGCGCACCTTCTCCGGCAGCTTCATCAGGCGGATGAACATGGTCGGCACCATGAAGATGGTGTCGATCCTGTAGCGCTCGATCAGCTCCAGAAACTCCTCGGCTTCGAAGCGCGGCATCAACACCAGCGCGCCGCCGAGCTTTCCGGCGCGGATGCCGAACGAGTTCGGCGCGGAATGATAGAGCGGGCCCGGCAGCAGCGCGCGAGCGCCGGGCTTCAGGCCATAGATCATCGCGCGCATGCGCTCGCCGGCCGCCGCCTGCTCCGGCGTCGGCGCGTTGCGGCGCACGCCCTTGGGATGGCCCGTCGTGCCCGACGTGTAGATCATGTTCATGGGCTGCGGCACCACCGGGCCGTCATAGGGCCGGTGCTGCGCAAGCCAGGATTCGAGACCGATCGCAAAGTCCGGCGTGGTCAGATGATCGGGATCGATCTTGTAGGTGGAGCGGATCTCCGGCGGCGTCGGCACGCTGAGCACAGTGACACCCTTCGGTATCGCATCGCGCAAGCCGTGCAGCAGGTCGGCATGGCCGATCAGCACCGACGCGCGGGAGTCCTCGAGGATATAGTTGATCTCCTCCGGCTTGAAGTGCCAGTTGATAGGCACGCCATAGGCGCCGAGCCGCATCGCCGCGTAGGCGGCTTCGAGGAAGGCGATGTCGTTGCGCATCAGCATGCAGACGCAATCGCCTGGCTTGACGCCGAGCTTGGCGAGGCCGGAGGCGATGCGGTCGCTACGGTCTGCGACCTCGGCGTGGGCACGGCGGCGCTCGCCGGAGACGATGCCGAGGAATTGGGGCGTTTCGCTCATTGTTGTTCTCCGATCTTTCGTCGGGTTCGAGAATGCGGCCAAACCTACCGTCGTCATTCCGGGATGCGCCAAAGGCGCAGGCCCGGAATCCATACTCCCGATCGTGGTTATGGATTCCGGGCTCGATGCTCCGCATCGCCCCGGAATGACGGCGAGCTGCTAATCCGCGAACTTCGGCGCGCGCTTCTCCAGATTGGCGCGCACCGCCTCGGTCTGGTTCGGACTGCCGATCAGCTTCTGCTGCTCGACGGATTCGGCGAGCAGCGCCGGGCCGGGATCGACCGAGAGATTGTTCAGCATCCGCTTGGCCGCGCGGATCGCGTCGGGGCTCTTGCCGGCGATCTCGCGCGCGACTTCGAGCGCGGCAGCGCGCGGATCGTCGCAGATGCGCGTAGCAAGGCCGTAGGTCATCGCCTCCTGGGCGGAGAAGATCCGGCCGGTGTAGGTGAGATCGCGCAGGATGTCGTCGCGCACGAGCGAGGCCAGGATCGGCGTGCCCGCCATGTCGGGCACAAGGCCCCATTTGATCTCCATGATCGACATCCGCGCGTCCGCCGAGAGAAAGCGCATGTCGGCGCCGAGCGAGAGCTGGAAGCCGCCGCCGAAGGCGACGCCATGCACGGCCGCGATCACGGGCACCGGGAGCTGGCGCCACCCCCACACGGCGGCTTGCGGAAAGTTGGCCTGGCCATGCGTGCGCTTGGTGAGATCGCGATTTTCGCCACCCGGAATTCCGTTGCCGCCCTTTCCTTCATGGCGGCAAAACGCCCCATGTCGAGACCGGCGCAGAAGGCGCGGCCTTCGCCCGAGAGCACGACGGCGCGCAGGCCTTTCTCCCTGGAAAGCCGCTCGGTTGCGGCGACAAGGGCCTCGAACATAGGCTGATCGAGCGCATTCATCTTGTCCGCGCGCACCAGCCGCACGTCGGCGACGCCTTCCGAGATCGAGATCGAGACGCGCTCTTCCATAGACGAATTCTCCCTGTTCTTGTTCAGTGCCGCTTTACAGGACGCTGGCGGCCGGATTTAGTCAATCGACCAACTAACTGACAATCCCTACGGGGGAAACAGCCATGTTCAAGGAAAATCTTCTCGCCGGCCGGAGCATTCTCGTGACCGGCGGCGGCACGGGTCTCGGCAAGTCGATGGCGGAGCGGTTCCTCCAGCTCGGCGCCGACGTGCACATTTGCGGCCGACGCAAGAGCGTCTGCGACGAGACCGCGACCGAGCTGATGGATCGCCATGGCGGCCGCGTCACCAGCCACGGCGTCGACATCCGCAACGCGCTCGCGGTCGAGGAGATGGTAGAGACCATCTTCCGCGAGGCTCCGCTGACCGACCTCATCAACAACGCCGCCGGCAATTTCATCTCGCGCACCGAGGAGCTGTCGCCGCGCGGCTTCGATGCGGTCGCCAACATCGTCATGCACGGCACGTTCTACGTGACGCATGCCGTTGGCAAACGCTGGATCGCTTTGAAGCAGCCCGGCAACGTCGTCTCCATCACCGTGACCTGGGTGCGCAACGGCTCGCCCTATGTGGTGCCGTCGGCGATGAGCAAGTCGGCGATCCATGCCATGACGATGTCGCTCGCGACCGAATGGGGCCGCTACGGCATCCGCCTCAACACCATCGCGCCGGGCGAGATCCCGACCGAAGGCATGAGCAAGCGCATCAAGCCGGGCGACGAGGCCGGCGCGCGCACCAAGGCGATGAACCCGATGGGCCGCGTCGGCACCATGGAGGAACTGCAGAACCTCGCGGTGTTCCTGATCTCCGGCGGCTGCGACTGGATCAACGGCGAGACCATCGCCATGGACGGCGCCCAGGCGCTCGCCATGGGCGGCAATTTCTACCAGCTCCGCGACTGGAGCGACGACGACTGGAAGACCGCGCGCGAGAGCATCATGGCGCAGAACGAGAAGGATCGCGCGAAGCGGGGATGATGTCGCTTGGCGAGAGTGTGGCTACGTGAGGGACTAACACTCCTTCTCCACCCTCAGCTGTCGTCCCCGCGAACGCGGGGACCCATGACCACAGTGAGAAGTGTAGGGCGAGACAGGTCACTCCGAGTCTTCGCCAAACAACTTCCTGTGGCTATGGATCCCGGATCTGCGCTCAGCTTCGCTGCGCTTGTCCGGGACGACAGTGTGCCCTCTCTCGTATTGTCTTTGTTTGCGGATGACGCCACACTCCCAAGCATAAAAACAAGACGTACGGGAGAAACATGTCCACACAGCCATTGGCGAATCTCGCCGACATGGTGCGCGAGCGCGCGAAGAGCCGCGGCAACGCCATTGCCTACGAGTTCGAGGGCCGCACCACCAGCTTTGCGGAGTTCGACGTCAAGACGAACAAGGTCGCCAACGCCCTGATCGCGATGGGCGTGAAGAAGGGCGACCGCATCGCCTATCTCGGCAAGAACAGCGACCTCTATTTCGAGATCCTGATGGGCGCGATGAAAGCCGGTGTCGTCATGGCGCCGGTGAACTGGCGGCTCGCGGGGCCCGAGGTCGCCTTCATCGTTGCGGATTGCAAGGCGCCGGTGCTGTTCGTCGGGCCGGAATTCATCACGCAGGTGCGCCAGATCAGGGATCAGATAGCGGGCGTGCGCGCCATCATCACCACCGAAGGCGGCGCGCCGGAGTGGCCGGATTTTGCGGCGTGGCGCGATGCGCGGAGCGGCGACGACCCGAGGCTGCCGATCGACACCAGGGACATCGCGATCCAGCTCTACACCTCGGGCACGACAGGCAAGCCGAAGGGGGCGATGCTGAGCCACGCGAACTTCCTCAACCTGGTGCAGACAGGCAATGCCGAGGACAAGCCGGAGTGGAACCGGTGGTCGACCGACGACGTCTCGCTGGTGGCGATGCCGATCTTCCACATCGGCGGCTCCGGTTGGGGCGTGATGGGGCTCTATCACGGCGCCCGCGGCGTGATCGCGCGCGAATTCGATCCGACCAAGGTTCTGGACTTCTTCGAGCAGTCGGGCATCACAAAACTGTTCATGGTGCCGGCGGCGATGCAGTTCGTGGTGCGGCAGCCGCGCGCGAGAACCGTGGATTTCTCGCGGCTGAAATACATGCTCTACGGCGCCTCGCCGATTCCCGCGGCGCTACTGAAGGAATGCATCGAGGTCTTCAAATGCGGCTTCGTGCAGATGTACGGCATGACCGAGACGACAGGAACGATCGTCGCGCTGCCGCCGGAGGATCACGTCGAGGGCCTGGAGCGGATGCGCTCGGCCGGCAAGGCGCTGCCGGGCGTGGAGATCGCGATCCTGGACACGGACGGCAAGCCGCTGCCGCCGCGCCAGGTCGGCGAGATCGCAACGCGCTCCGGCTCCAACATGGCGGGCTATTGGAACCTGCCGGAGGCCACGGCTGCGACGCTGCGTGCCGACGGGTGGCTGCGCACCGGCGATGCCGGCTACATGGACGAGGACGGCTATCTCTACATCCACGACCGCATCAAGGACATGATCATCTCCGGCGGCGAGAACATCTACCCGGCCGAGGTCGAGAGCGCGCTGTGCGATCATCCTGACGTCGCCGAGGCCGCCGTGATCGGCGTGCCCGATGACAAATGGGGCGAGGCGGTGAAGGCCGTGGTGGTGATGAAGCCGGGCAAGCAGGCGACCGCCACCGACATCATCAACTTCACCCGCGAGCGCATCGCCGGCTACAAGACGCCGAAGAGCGTGGAGTTCCTGCCGGCGCTGCCGCGCAATCCCAGCGGCAAGATCCTGCGACGGCAATTGCGGGAGCCCTATTGGGCGGGGAAGGACCGAAGGGTGAATTGATCGCGCTCTATCCACGATGTCGTCCCGGGGCGCGCGCAGCGCGAGCCCGGGACCCATAATCACAGGAAGTGGTTTTGCGAAGACTTGGAATGCCCGGCTCGCCCCAAACCGCTCCCTGGGGTTATGGGTCCCCGCGTTCGCGGGGACGACTCGGAGAGAACGCGCGATAACTGTTAGTGCTTCCCCGGCCCCATATAGCCGAACAGGAACCCCGCCACTTTCCGCATCTGGATCTCCTCGCTGCCTTCGGTGATGCGATATCTCCGGTGGTGGCGGTAGATGTGCTCGAACGGCTTGTGGCGTGAGTAGCCCATGCCGCCGTGGACCTGCATGGCACGATCGGCGGATTCGCAGCAGAGGCGGTTTGCCCAGTAGTTGCACATCGAGACGCGGTCGGAGAGCGTACGCTCGATCTGCTCCTCGGTGAGCTGGTCCATCTCCCAGGCGGTCTTGCGGATCAGAAGGCGCAGCATCTCGGCTTGCGTCGCGAGCTCGACCAGCGGGAACTGGATCGCCTGGTTTTCGGCGAGCGCCCTGCCGAACGGCTTTCGCTCGCGCGCGTATTTCACGCTCTCATTGATACAGTAGACGGCCGCGCCCAGCGAGCTCGCCGCCTGGCGGATGCGGTTCTGGTGCACGAAGCACTGCGCCAGCGACAGGCCACGGCCGACTTCGCCGAACAGCGCATCCTCCGGTACGAAGACGTCGGTGAAGCTGACGCGCGGATGATCGGTCGGCATGTTGAAGGTCCACATGTATTCTTCAACCTTGACGCCGGGGCTTTTCGCAGGCACCAGGAAGCAGGTGATGCCGCGGGCATCGCCGTCATTGCCGCTCGTGCGCGCGAACAGCGCACAATGCGTCGCGACGTGCATGCCGGTGGTCCACATCTTCTCGCCGTTGATGATCCAGCCCTTGACGTTGTCGCGCGTGGCCGGCACCGCACGCGTCTCCATGTGGGTCGCGTCCGAGCCGTGATGCGGCTCGGTCAGGCCAAAGGTGATGCGGTACTTGCCCTTGATCGAACCGTCGATCATCGCCTTCTGGTCGTCGCGGCCGTAGCGGTCGAGCATGGTGACGACGGGGAAATTGCCGACGATCGAGTGCTCGTTCTGGAGATCGTTGTGGAGGCCAAGCCCCTTCGCGGCGAAGTGCTCGCGGATCACGGCCATCCAGAGGTTGGACCCGTCCTTGCCGCCATATTGCTTCGGCACCGGAAAGCGCAGATGGCCGGCAGCGTCGGCGAGATCCTTGGCCTTGCGCAGCAGCGCTTCCCATTCGTGGCGCGGCAGGCCGCCATTCTCGAAATCGGTACGTGCCCATTCGCGGCGGTGGTCGAAGAAGCGGATGTTGTCGTCCGCCTCTTCCAGCGGCTTGATCTCGCGTTCGATGAAACGGTCGAGCTCTCCGAGATAGGCGACGAGATCGGCAGGCAATGAGAAATCCAAAGCTTCTCTCCCGGATTGATTTTGTCGTTTTGCGTTAAGGCGCTAGGCGCACTCATGCTTCGCACGATTAAGGTGAGAAGAGCGCGTGCAAGTCAAGCAAGCCGAGGCGTGTGGCGCGCGCAAGGCGCATTGCGCAATTCGATGGTGCTCTGCCGCCAGCGCGCGGTAGTATGCCGTCAAATATTCCTTCACGAGAAAATGCGGGAGCGCGCGATGGAGCTGAAATTCTCAAAGGTGGAACGCAAGGGGCCGATCACGATCGTCACGCTGTCGCGGCCCGAGGTCTACAACGCGCTGCACACCGATGCGCATTTCGAGCTGCAAAAAGTGTTTGACGATTTCTCGGCCGACCCCGAGCAGTGGATCGCGATCGTCACCGGCGCGGGCGACAAGGCGTTCTGCGCCGGCAACGACCTGAAGTGGCAGGCGGCGGGCGGCAAGCGCGGCTGGGACAAGGGCGGCTTTGCCGGCCTGACCTCGCGGTTCGACTGCGACAAGCCGATCATCGCTGCGGTCAATGGCGTCGCGATGGGCGGCGGCTTCGAGATCGCGCTGGCGTGCGACCTGATCATTGCGTCGGAGAACGCGACCTTCGCCCTGCCCGAGCCGCGCGTCGGCCTCGCCGCCCTCGCCGGCGGCCTGCACCGCCTGCCGCGCCAGATCGGGCTCAAGCGCGCCATGGGCATGATCCTCACCGCGCGCCATGTCAGCGCCAAGGAAGGGCTCGAGCTCGGCTTCGTCAACGAGGTGGTGCCGCAGGGCGAGGCGCTCGCGGCCGCGCTGCGCTGGGCCGAGATGATCGCCAAGAATTCGCCGATGTCGATCCGGGCCTCGAAGCAGGCGATCCAGAAGGGGCTTGGCGTGTCGCTGGAGCAGGCGATCGAGGACCAGCGCGAGTATCCGGCGGTCAAGGCGATGGTCGCTTCGCAGGACTACGTCGAGGGCCCGAAGGCGTTCTCGGAGAAGCGGCCGCCGAAATGGATGGGGAAGTAGGTATCCTCGGTCTCCGCGTCATGGCCGGTCTTGTCCCGGGCATCCACGTCTTGAGGCGCGGTACGAAGAACATGGATGCCCGGGACAAGCCCGGGCATGACGAAGCGGAGAGCGGCGCAGCCGTCTCGACATCGGCAATGACGGAGAATGCCGCGGAGCCTACGCCCCCCTCGACAGCTCCCGCTTGTACGAGGCATAGTTCGGCTGATCGACGGCGAGCTTGTCCATCGTGGTCGCCCAGAGGTGCTCGGCGAGGCCCGGTGTTGCGAGGTCGACCTCGCCCTTGGCGATGCGATCGGCAAGGGCCCGGTTCAGCTCTGTCACCGAGCCGTCCATGCCGAGCAGCGCGCGCAGGCGCTCCACTTCGGCAGCATCGCCCCCCTCTTCCCGCGTCAGCTGCCGCGTCACGAGATCGAGGATGTTGACGGCGACGCGCAGCTTGAAGGCATGGTGGCCGGAGATCAGCGGCGTGATGTCGTTGCGAAGAAAATCGGCGACCGCTTTCGTCAGCTCGATCGGTGTCGGTTCGTCCTGCATGCGTCAGCTCCCGCGCGGCGCCAGCAGCCGCAACAGATCGATCTCGGTCTCGGAGGCACGGCGGCCGATCATGGCCCGCTCCATGGAATGGTCCGGGCCCTCGCGAAATTGCTGCATCATGCCGCCGCACATGATGCCCCAGCGCAGCGTGCCCATCACTTCCCAGAACTTGACGCGCTCGGGATCGACTTTTCGGCCCGCCGCCTCGTAGCCGGCGAACAGCTCCTCGCGTGTGCCAAAACCGCCGACCGGCTTGTCGATCTCCCCGAAGCGCCAGGAGTTCACACAGACCCAGCCGAGATCCTCCATGGGATCGCCGAGATGGGCGAGCTCCCAGTCGAGCACGGCACGCACACCGTCGGCGCCGATGATGAGATTGCCGTTGCGGAAATCGCCATGCACCAGCGTGGTCTCGGCCGCGGGACCGGGATCGTGGTCGCGCAGCCAGCGCAGCGCCAGCTCGAACACGGGCTTGGGCCAGTTCAGGCTGCGATAGTCGCGCTCGAACTCGGCGATCTCCTGGGTCGCGCCCCGGCTGCGCAGCTCGGGCAATCTGTCCTGCGGCAGCCTGTGAAGGACTGCAAGAATGCCGCCGATCTGCCGCGCCAGAAGCGGCCGCGCCGTGGCGTATTCGTCGTCGCGCAGGATCTTGCGCGCGATGGTCTCGCCCTCGACCCGCTGCATGATGAAGCCGGTGCCGAGATCGTCTTCCGGCACCAGCACATGCATCACGCGCGGCGACGGAACGCCGGCTTCGAAAGCGAGCTGCATCAGCTTCGCTTCAGCGGCAAGGCCCGCGGCGCGCGTTGGCGCCGCGCCATAGCCCTTCGGTGAGCGGCGCAGGATCGCACCGATCGGCCCATCGGGATGAACGATGTCGAAGCGCCAGGTTTCCTGGCTGGCGCCGCCGGACAGTTTTGCCGCGCTCGTGACGCCGGTTGCGCCCGGGCACCAGCGCGCGGCGCTGCGCGAGAGCTCGGCCTCGATCATTTGCCCTTGAACTGCGCGGGGCGCTTCTCGAGAAACGCGCCGACGCCCTCGCGAAAATCCTGGGTGTCGCCGGCGCGGAGCTGACACTGGAACTCGAGATTGAGCTGATCCTCGAAGGAATTTTCCGGGCTGTCCCAATAGAGCTTGCGGATCAGGGACAGAGCGACCGTCGGGCCGCTGGCAAGATCGCGCGCGAGCCTCATCGCCTCCTCCATCAATACGCCGTCGTCGTAGACGCGGTTGACGAGGCCCCATTCCAGCGCCTTCTCGGCCGGCAGCCGCTCGCCCATCAGCGACAATTCGATCGAGCGCGCCCGGCCGACGAGGCGCGGCAGGAGCCAGGTCGAGCCGCAATCCGGCACGAGGCCGATGCGGCGGAACGCCTGCAGGAAATAGGACGAGCGCGCGCACAGGATCATGTCGCCGAGCAGCGCGAAGCTCATGCCGGCGCCGGCGGCGGGACCGTTGACCGCGGTGACGATCGGGCAGTGCAGATTGCGGATGCGGCGCAGGAAAGGATGGAAGCCGGTTTCCAGCGTCAGGCCGGCCTTGGTCTTCTTCGACTGGTTGTTGCGGCCCTGGAGATTTGCACCGGTGCAGAACGCACGGCCCGCGCCGGTCAGCACCACGCAGCGCACCTCGTCCTTCTTCTCCTCGATCGCATCGAGCGCCTCGGCGAGACCGCCCAGCATGTCCACGGAGACCGCGTTCATCACCTCCTGATGGTCGAGCTTGAGGATCGCGACCGCGCCATCGAAATCGAGCGTGACGTGTTTGAACTGCATGGTTTCCTCGTCGGTTGCGGCCCGCGACAGTTTCGCAGACCGGAATTACTTTTGCCGGGGCGCATATTTGATTTTTGTCGCGACCTTGTCCATGGTGATCGCAGCATGGCAAGCAATCTTGTGCGCAGCGGCTGATGCTGCGGCATGCCAGGATGACTTGCCGAGAACTTGCCAATAGCAGGAAACGCCATGAACCTTTTCGACCTTACCGGCCGCGTCGCCGTGATCACCGGCGGCAATGGCGGCATCGGGCTCGGCATCGCCCAGGCGCTCGCCGCCCAAGGCTGCAACGTTTCGATCTGGGGCCGCAATGCGGACAAGAACAAGGCTGCGGCCGCCAGCATGGCCGGCCTTGCCGGCAAGGTCGAGACCCGCGTCTGCGACGTCACCGATCCCGCGTCGGTGAATTCCGCGATGAAGGCGACGCTCGATGCGTTTGGCCGGGTCGACGGCTGCTTCGCCAATGCCGGCATCGGCGGCGGCGGCCGGCGCTCCTTCATCGAGCGCACCGAGGAAGAGTGGCGCACGATGTTCGCGACCAATCTCGACGGCGTGTTCCACGCGTTCCAGGCCGCGGCGAAGCACATGACCGAGCGCGCCAATGCCGGCGATCCCTTTGGCCGTCTCGTCGCTACCTCGAGCCTCGCCTCGATTTTCGGCACTGCGCGCAACGAGCATTATGCGGCCACCAAGGCCGCGATCAACGCGCTGGTGCGCGCACTCGGCGTCGAGCTGGCGCGCCACGGAGTCACCGCGAACGCGATCCTGCCGGGGTGGATCAAGAGCGACATGACGGCAGGACTCATGGCCAACGACAAGTTCGTCGCCAACGTCATGCCGCGCATTCCGATGCGGCGCTTCGGCGAGGCATCCGATTTCGGCGGCATCGCGGTGTATCTGATGAGCAAGGCGTCGTCGTATCACACCGCGGATACGTTCGTGATCGACGGCGGCTATACGGCGTTTTGAGATCTCGCAGGGTGGGCAAAGGCGCTCTTGCGCCGCGCCCACCCAAAGCCCTGTGAGGGTGGTGGTGGGCACGCTGCGCTTTGCCCACCCTACGGTTTCTGGTTTTTGAGCGCAGAAGGGAATGGGCAAATGTTCTCACACGTCATGATCGGCACCAACGACCTCGACAAGGCCAAGACGTTCTACGACCAGCTGCTCGGCACGCTCGAAGTGCGGCCGGCCAGGGTCGACGGCCATCGCATCTTCTACATCACCAAGACCGGCGTGTTCTCGGTGTCGAAGCCGATCAACGGCGAACCGGCGACCTGCGCGAATGGCGGCACGATCGGCTTTGCCTGCAACTCACCCGAGCAGGTCGACAAATGGCATGAGGCCGGAGTCGCCGCCGGTGCGACATCGATCGAGGATCCGCCCGGCATTCGCCAGGGCTCGGGCGGCACGCTGTATCTGGCTTACCTGCGCGACCTCGACGGCAACAAGATCTGCGCGATGCACCGCATGCCGAACTGACTAAGCCACCGCTGTCATGCCCCGGCTTGACCGGGGCATCCAGTACGCCGCGGCCTCTCGGTTCAATCACGACCGTCTCTGGAATACTGGATCGCCCGATCAAGTCGGGCGATGACAGTTGTGGCGCGGGCATATCCAACCTTCGCCCCCATTCAAACAACATTTCAAACGACCTCGCGATATTGCATCGCGTGGCATGGCTCGCGTGACAAAAGCGCGCTCGCACTTTGGCGGCGCTGCGACTATTCTCGCGTTCAGCACAATGCTAGCGCTCCGGGAGGAACAATGACAAAACACGCCTACATTCCCCGCACCACCAACTACACCCTCAATCCCGGCGACGAACTCAACGACCTCAGGATGTCGGATCAGGTCCGGCCGCTCTATGATCACGTCAAGAAGTTCATCCGCGACACCGTCGAGCCGATGTCGATCGAGTTCGCCAAGGCGGGCGAAGGCAAGGAGGATCGCTGGAGCTTCACGCCGAAGCAGCTCGAGGTGCTAGAGAAGGCCAAGAACAAGGCGAAGCAGGAAGGTCTCTGGAACTTCTTCCTGCCCGATGACGAGACCGGCCAGGGCCTGAAGAATCTCGACTACGCCTATATCGCGGCCGAGCTCGGCAAGAGCCCGCTGGCCTCCGAGACCATGAACTGCTCGGCGCCCGACACCGGCAACATGGAGGTGCTGGAGCGCGTCGGCACCAAGGAGCAGAAGGAGAAGTGGCTGAAGCCGCTGCTCAACGGCGAGATCCGCTCGGCCTATGTCATGACCGAGCCGAATGTCGCCTCCTCCGACGCCAAGAACATCTCGACCACGGCCAAGCTCGTCGGCGACGAATGGGTCATCAACGGCGAGAAATACTACATCTCAGGTGTCGGCGATCCCCGCTGCAAGATCCTGATCGTGATGGTGAAGACCAATCCGGATGCAGCGCCGAGCAAGCAGCAGTCGCAGATCCTGGTGCCGCGCGACACGCCCGGCGTCGAGGTGCTCGGCCCCATGTACGTGTTCGGCCAGGACCACGCCCCGCGCGGCCACATGCATATGCGCTTCAACAACGTGCGGGTGCCGAAGGAGAACATCCTGCTCGGCGAAGGCCGCGGCTTCGAGATCTCGCAGCTCCGCCTCGGACCGGGCCGCATCCATCACTGCATGCGTACCATCGGCAAGGCCGAGAAGGCGCTCGACCTCATGGTGCAGCGTGGCCTCACCCGCGAAGCCTTCGGCAAGAAGATCGCCCATCTCGGCGGCAACATGCAGATCATCGCGCAGGCGCGCTGCGAGATCGAGGCGATGCGGCTGATGGTGCTGAAGGCTGCCAAGGCCATGGACGTGCTCGGCAACAAGGAAGCCCGCGTCTGGGTCTCCATGGTCAAGGCCATGGTGCCGGAGCGAGCCTGCAAGATCATCGACCAGGCGATCCAGATGCACGGCGCCACCGGAATCTCGCACTGGACCCCGCTCGCCGAAATGTATCAGGACGTGCGTCACCTGCGCTTTGCCGACGGTCCGGACGAGGTCCACTGGATGGTGGTCGGACGGCACGAGCTGAGCATGGCGTGATCCGCCTTCCCTCTCTGTTGCCTCTCCCCGCTTGCGGGGAGAGGCAAAGACCTCGCACGGAGCCATCATGGACTACGCCGCCAGCGACCTGACGCCACGCGAGCGCTACAAGGTGCTGACCTCCTTCATTTTGCCGCGGCCGATTGCGTGGGTGACCTCGCTCGGGCCGACCGGCGTGGTCAACGCCGCCCCGTTCAGCTTCTTCAACGCCTTCTGCGAGGATCCGCCGCTCTGCATGTTCGCGGCCAACCGCAAGCCGAACGGCCAGGACAAGGACACGTTCCTCAACATCCAGCGGACCGGCGAGTTCGTGGTCAACCTCGCCGACGAGCCGCTGGCGAAAGCGATGCACGAGAGCAGCGGCGATTTTCCGCCCGATATCGGCGAGCCCGACTATCTCGGGCTAAAGCTCGCGCCATCGACCCGCATCGCCGTGCCGCGACTGGCCGACACGCCGTGGGCGATGGAGTGCAAGCTCTGGAAGCTGATCGACGTCAACGACGATCGCCGCCTGATCATGGGCGAAGGCATCCACTTTCACATCCGCGACGAACTCTGGGATCCCGAGGCGATGCGGGTGCACATGGACCGCTATCACCCGATCGGCCGCATGTTCGCCGACCGCTATTGCCGCACCGATGACCGCGTGGTGTTCCCGGCGGCGGAGGGTGTGAAGAGGAAGTAGCCGTCACACTGCGCACGAGGTGCGCCCCTCGCCCTGCCGGGAGCGGGGCGAGGTGAAGAAAGAGCGCGCCGCCTTACGTCGCAGGCGCGAGCTTGTCCTGTGTCTTGGTCTCGAAATCGCTCGCGTCGTGGCGTTCGTGGAGCTGGCTGGCGGGATCGCCGGAGATGCGGTTGACCATGCGGCCGCGCTTCACGGCTGGACGCTTGGCGATCTGGTCGGTCCAGCGCTGCACGTTCTTGTAGTCCTGCACCGAAAGGAATTCGCCGGCGCCATAGACCAGCCCCTTGGCGAGCGCGCCATACCAGGGCCACACCGCGATGTCGGCGATGGTGTATTCCTTGCCCGCGAGATATTCGTTGTCGGCGAGGCGCCGGTCGAGCACGTCGAGTTGGCGTTTGACCTCCATCGCGAAACGATCGATGGCGTATTCGATCTTGAACGGCGCGTACGCATAGAAATGGCCGAAGCCGCCGCCGAGATACGGCGCGCTGCCCATCTGCCAGAACAGCCAGGACATCGCCTCGGTGCGTGTCTTGATGTCCTTCGGCAGGAAGGCGCCGAACTTCTCGGCCAAGTAGAACAGGATCGAGCCGGACTCGAACACGCGGATCGGCTCCGGACCGGAGCGATCCATCAGCGCCGGGATTTTCGAGTTCGGATTGATATCGACGAAGCCGCTGCCGAACTGATCGCCGTTGCCGATCTTGATCAGCCAGGCGTCATATTCAGCGCCCTTGTGGCCGAGCGCCAAAAGCTCCTCCAGCATTACCGTCACCTTCACCCCGTTCGGCGTCGCCAGCGAATAAAGCTGCAAGGGGTGCTTGCCGACCGGCAGCTCCTTGTCGTGGGTCGGGCCGGCGATCGGGCGATTGATACTGGCGAACTGCCCGCCATTCTCCTTGTTCCAGGTCCAGACTTTGGGCGGCACGTAGGCGGGGGCGTCGGTCATGCGAAGGCTCCGGCAGAAAGATGCGTCTGCATTAATTAGCCCGCGAACGGCCGATGACAAGGCCCCGGAAATGCATTGCCCGGCGGGGCAACTCTACATTTCGTCATGGCACCCCCTCGCCGACGTCATTCCGGGGTGGCCGGGGTTCTCGCTTTCGCGAGCCCCGGAATGACGAGCGTCATCTAGGACGCCGCCGCCTGCGGCTGCTCCCCGTGCTCCATCACAAATCCTTCATATCCCTTCGCCGCGACCTCGTCGCAGATCCGCCGATATACGCCGACACCACCGATATAGGGCATGAAGATGCGCGGCTTGCCCGGGATGTTGGCGCCCATGTACCAGGAATTGGCCTGCGGATAGAGCGTGCCCTCGGCGACCTCGTTAACGTGGGCGACCCATTTCTCCTCGGCCTCCCCGCTCGCCTCGATCGTCGTGAGGCCGCGCATGCGCATGTGGGTCAGGCACTCGGCGATCCAGTCGACATGCTGCTCGATCGACACGATCATGTTCGACAGCACCGACGGGCTGCCGGGCCCGGTGATGATGAAGAGGTTCGGAAAGCCCGCACTCATCAGGCCGAGCAAGGTCTTGGGGCCTTCCGCCCATTTCTGGTTCAGCGTCTGCCCGCCGCGGCCCAGAATGTCGATCCTGGCGACCGAGCCGGTCATGGCGTCGAAGCCGGTCGCCAGCACCAGCGCATCGACCTCGTGGTCCTTCCCGGCGACGCGCACGGCATTTGCGGTGATCTCTTGAATCGGATTGGTCTTGATGTCCACCAGCGAAACGTTGGGCCGGTTGAAGGTCGCGAAATAGTCGGTGTCGACGCAGATGCGCTTGGTGCCGATCGGGTGGCTGTTCGGCTGAAGCAGCTTCGCGGTGTCGGGATCCTTCACGATCTCGGCGATCTTGCCGCGCACGAAATCCGCCGCGGTGTCGTTCGCAGCCCGGTCGAGGCCGAGATTGTTATAGGCATACATGAAGGTGAGCCCGCCGCGCCCCCAGCGCGCCGAATACTTGGCGCGCCTGACATCGTCATTGTCATCGAGCGCGCCACGATCTGGCTGTTCGGTATAGATGCCATTGCGGGCGACCTCGCGGGCGAAGCGACGGATCTCCGGATAGTTCTTGCGGAACGCGCTGCGCTCCTCATGCATGAGCGCGGCGTTGCGGGCGGGAACGGAGAAATTCGCGGTGCGCTGGAACACCGTGAGATGTCTCGCCTGCTCGGCGATGATGGGAGCCGACTGGATGCCCGATGATCCCGTACCGATCAGGCCAACGCGCAGGCCCGTGAAGTCGACCTCTTCATGCGGCCAGTTTCCGGTATGGTAGACGGGCCCCTTGAAGCTCTCCAGGCCCTTGATCTCCGGCTTGCGCGCGTTCGAGAGGCAACCTGTGGCGAGCACGACGAATTTGGCTTCGACCGTCTTGCCGTCCGAGGTCGTCACCGACCAGCATGTCGCGCACTCGTCGAACGCGGCGCGCTCGACGCGCGTGTTGAACTGGATGTCGCGGCGCAGATCAAAGCGGTCGGCGACGTGGTTGGCATATTTCAGGATCTCTGGTTGCGGCGCATAGCGCTCGCTCCAGTCCCATTCCTGCTGGAGCTCTTCGGAGAACGAGTAGGAATATTGCATGCTCTCGACGTCGCAGCGCGCGCCGGGATAGCGATTCCAGTACCAGGTGCCGCCGACGCCGCCGCCCTGCTCGTAGACGCGTGCGGAGAAGCCGAGCCCGCGCAGGCGATGCAGCATGTACAGTCCGGCAAAGCCGGCGCCGACGACGACCACGTCGTAAGCTTCGGCGGCGCGGGCCGGGTTCGATTGCGCTGACGACATTGGCTGGCGCTCCCTGATTTTCTGTTGTTATGAGCCAGCATTTGCCGTCGCTCTCGAAAGCGCAAGAGGCAAATCGGGCGGCTCTGGGCTGCTTATTTTATGCAGCGGAATGGCTCGTCCGCTTCGTGGCGCCTGCACGCAAGATGCGCGACCAAATCCGGCTTGCCATCGCGGATGGCGATGGGCTAGCGTCGAGCGGCTTCGCAAGCAAAGCAACAACAGCAACGCGAAGGCTGCTGCCGGGAGAGGGCCATGAAATCGCCGATCTGCGACATGCTGGGCATCGAGTTCCCGCTGCTCGCTTTCAGCCATTGCCGCGATGTCGTTGCCGCCGTCAGCCGCGCCGGCGGCTTTGGCGTGCTGGGCGCGACCGTGCACACGCCGGAGACGCTCGAACGCGAGCTGACATGGATCGACGCGCATGTCGACGGCAAGCCCTACGGCATCGATGTGCTGATCCCCGAAAACATTTCGACCGCGGGCGAGAAGGACGTCACCTGGAAGAGCCTGGAAGCGCGGGTACCGCAAGAGCATCGCAACTATACGCGCGATCTCCTGAAGAAGTACGACATCGAACTGACCACCACCGAAGTCGCGGACGACCAGCCGCAACCGTTCGATGCGAAGACGGCGCTGGAGCTGCTCGAAGTGTCTTTTCGTCATCCGATCCGCCTGATCGCCAACGCGCTGGGCGTGCCGCCGAAGGCGATGATCGAGATGGGCAAGAAGCACGGTGTCCCCGTTGCGGCGCTGATCGGCGCCAAGGAGCATGCGCTGCGCCAGGTCGCAGCCGGCGTCGACATCCTCGTGGTGCAGGGCACCGAGGCCGGCGGCCATTGCGGCGAGGTCTCGACCATGGTGCTGGTTCCGGAGGTGATCAAGGCGATCAAGAATATCCGCGACGTGCCGGTGCTGGCGGCCGGCGGCATCATGACGGGACGGCAGATGGCCGCCTGCATGGCGATGGGCGCGGCCGGCGCCTGGACAGGTTCGGTGTGGCTTGCGACCGTCGAGGCGGAGACCACGGAGATCTTTCGCGAGAAGATGATCGCGGCCTCCTCGCGCGACGCCGTGCGCTCGAAGGGCCGCACCGGCAAGCCGGCCCGGCAGCTCCGCTCGGTCTGGACCGATGCCTGGGACCGTGCGCCCGAAAGCCCCGGTGCGCTGCCGATGCCGCTGCAAAGCATCATCAGCCGCGACGCCTTCCATTCGATCGACCGCGCGGCGGCGAGCGGGAATACGAGGGCACGCGATCTCGTCAGCTACTTCGTCGGCCAGGGCGTCGGCCTGGTCGACAGCGTGAAATCGGCAGGCGCGGTAGTGCAGGAATTCAAGGAAGAGTTTGCGGAAGCCGTCGAGCACATGAATGCGCTGGTGGCGGAGTAGGTGCAGACCCTCATAGTGAGGAGGCGCGCAAGCGCCGTCTCGAACCATGAGACCCGCGGCCGATCCTTCGAGACGCCTGCTTCGCAGGCTCCTCAGGATGAGGTCGAATATATCTGAGAGAGAAGAAGCAAGAACAATGACAATTTCCCCAGACCGCATCCCCGTCATCGTCGGCATCGGCGAGATCGTCGACCGCCCCAAGGAGATCACGGAAGGCCTGGAACCGCTCGATCTGCTCGAACAGGCGCTCCGGCACGCCGAGGCCGATGCGGGCGCAAAACTGCTCGGCGAGGTGCAGTCGCTCGACGTCGTCAACTTCCTGAGCTGGCGTTATCGCGATCCGGAGCAGCTTTTGGCGCAACGGTTCGGGATCGCGCCTGCGCATTGCTATTACGGTCCGGTCGGCGGCGAGAGCCCGATCCGCTACATCCACGAGGCGGCAAAGCGCATCGCACGGGGCGAATGCAGCGTCGCGGCAGTCTGCGGGGCGGAGGCGCAGTCGACCGCGACCAAGGCGGAACGTGCGAGCGTCAAGCTGCCATGGACCCCGTTCGCGCATGACGTCGAGGAGCCCAAGCGCGGCGCGGCGTTCCAGAAGCCGCTGGCGGTCAAGCTTGGCGTATTCCGCCCCGTCACCGTCTATCCGTTCTATGAGGCGGCTTCCTCCGCCCATTGGGGCCAGACGCCGCGCGAGGCGATGGCGGAGTCCGGTGTGCTGTGGTCGCGCTATTCGGAAGCCGCCGCGCAGAATCCGAATGCCTGGCTGAAGCGGCGCTACGCGCCCGAGGAGATCACGACACCGACCGCCGACAACCGCCTGATCGCATGGCCCTACAACAAGCTCATGGTTGCCAACCCGAGCGTCAACATGGGCGGTGCGCTGCTGCTCACCAGCCTTGCCAAGGCGCGCGCGGCCGGGATTCCCGAGGACAGGTTGGTCTACCCGCTCGGCGGCGCCTCGGCCGAAGAACCGCGTGATTATCTCCTGCGCGACCAGTTCTACGAGAGCCATCCGCAGAACGCGGTGCTGAACGCCGTGATGGACCTCGCCGGCGGCGACGGTAGAAAGTTCGATGCGATCGAGCTCTATAGCTGCTTCCCCTGCGTGCCCAAGATGGCGCGGCGGACGCTTGGCTTGGGCGCGGACGTGCAGCCGACCGTGACCGGCGGGCTCACCTTCTTCGGGGCGCCGCTCAACACCTACATGACGCATGCGGCCTGCGCGATGGTGCGGCGGCTGCGCGACGGCGCCGGGCTCGGCCTGCTCTACGGCCAGGGCGGCTTCGTCACCAAGCACCATGCGCTCGTTGTTTCGAAGACGGCGCCACGCGAAGCGTTGATTCAGGAGACGAGCGTGCAGGCCGAGGCCGACCGCAACAAGCGCGCGGTGCCGGAGTTCGTCACCGAAGCCGGAGGCAAAGGCAAGGTCGAGAGCTTTACGGTACTCTATGGGCGCGGCGGCGATGTCGAGCACGGCGTGGTGATGCTGCGCACCGAAGATGACCGGCGCACGCTGGCGCGGATTCCGGCGAGCGATGCGGCGACGCTGGCGCACCTGCTCGACATGGATCGCACGCCGGTCGGCTCAATCGGCGAGATCGCGATGGCCGCGGATGGCGTGCCGGAGTGGCGGGTGGCGTAAGCTCTGGTGTCCCGGACGCGGTGCGGCGCGAAGTGCCGCTCCGCAGAGCCGGGGCACGGACCGTCCTAGCTCCTCGGCGCCTGCTTCTCGGACGCCGTTGCCGGCTTGCCTTTGGCGCCGGCCCCGACGACGCGAACCGCGTCGCCATCCGACAGACCATCCGGCGGGGCGGCGATGACGCGATCATCCGGCGCGATACCCGACGCGAGCTCGATTTCGCGGCCGAGATCGCGCGCGATGGTGACCGGCTTGAACAGCACCTTGTCGTCCGCACCGACCGTCGCGACGCGCAGGCCGCTGCCGTTGAAGATCAGGGCGCTGGCAGGGATGCTGAGCGGCGCGGAGTCGCGCTGGAGGCTGAGCTTCACGCTGGCATAGCCGCCGGGCATCAACTCGCCTCTCGAATTGTCGAGCCCGAGCTGCATGCGCGTCGTCCCGGAGGCGACGTCGACGGCCTGCGATGAAGCCTCCACCGTCGCCTGAAAAGTCCGGTTGGGATATTCCGGTAGCGTGATGATCGCCTTGGCCCCGATCTTGATCGCCGGCACGTAATTCTGGGGCACGTTGACGTAGACGCGCAGCTTGGTGATGTCCGAGATCACGAACATCGCCGGGCCCGAGCCGCCGCCGGCATTGATGAGCGCGCCGACGTCGGTGTCGCGCGCGGTGACGACGCCGTCGAACGGCGCTGTGATCTTCTTGTAGCCGGCGAGCGCTTCCAGCCGCTCGACATTGGCCTGCCCCGAATTGACGGCGGCCTTCTTGTTGGAGAGGTCGGCGGTGCGCTCGTCGATCTCCTGCGCGGAGACGAAGTTGGAAGCGACCAGCGTCTTGCGCCGGTTCAGCGTTGCCTCCGACAGCCTGGCGCTGGCCTGCTGGCTGGCGAGGTCGGCGCGGGCTTGCAGCAGCTGCTGATCGAGGTCGGGCGCCTCGATCTCGGCAATCACCTGGCCGGCCTTGACGCGCGCGCCGATGTCGGCGCTCCAGCTCTTCAAATAGCCCGACACGCGCGCGAAAATCGGAGCCCGGGTAGTAGGCTTCCAGTCGGCCCGGCAGCTCGATGGTGGCATTGAGGTCCTTGGCATTGGGCAGCGTCACCGCCACGCTGGGAATGGCCTGGTCGTCGGTCCATTCTTTCAGTTTGGAGCCCTGCTCCTCGCGGGCACGGATGCCGGTGCCGACGACAAGGCCTGCCGCAATCAGCGCCACCACGCCGAAGATGCCCAGTTTCCGGTGCGACACCGGGGAGCGGGGTTCAGTGGGCGACATGCGGAGTCTCCAATGAGGCGGCGGCTTCGGCGCCTTGCTTCTTGTGAACCATGCTGAACACCACGGGAACAAACATCAGCGTGGCGAACGTTGCAAAGATCAGGCCGCCGATCACGGCGCGGCCGAGCGGTGCATTCTGCTCGCCGCCCTCGCCCAGCCCCAGCGCCATCGGCGCCATACCGATGATCATGGCGAGCGCGGTCATCAGCACCGGGCGGAACCGGACGAAGCCGGCTTCGAGCGCGGCGGCGATGGGATCGCCGAGGTCCTCGTAACGCTCGCGGGCAAAGGAGATCACGAGCACGCTGTTGGCGGTGGCAACGCCCATGCACATGATGGCGCCGGTGAGCGCCGGCACCGACAGCGTGGTCTCGGTCATGAACAGCATCCAGACGATGCCGGCGAGTGCAGCCGGCAACGCGGTGATGATCACGAACGGGTCGGACCAGGACTGGAAGTTCACGACGATCAGGAAGTAGATCAGCACGACGGCCCCGAGCAGGCCGAACAGCAGGCCGGTGAAGGCGCTGTTCATGGTCTGCACCTGGCCGAGCAGCGCCACGGACGAGCCCTTCGGCACCTCCTTGGCGGTGTCGGCGATCAGCTGGCGGATGTCGGCGGCAATCGCGCCGAGATCGCGGCCCGAGGTCGTGGCAAAGATCTGCACCATGGACTGGATGTCGTATTGCGAGACGACCGCGCTCGAGGTCGAGCGCTTGATGTCGGCGATGCCGCCGAGAATCGGCGACTGCGCATTGCTGGCCGCGGTGATCGGCAGGGTCTGCAGCGCACTGAGCGAGTCGATCTGGTATTGCGGCGTCTGCATCACGATCGAGTAGGACACGCCGTTATCGGGATTGAGGTAGTAGGTCGGCGCCACCTGCGAGGAGCCGGCGAGATTGACCACGAGGCTGTTGGTGACGTCGCGCTCAGTCAGGCCGACATATTGCGCGCGGGTGCGGTCGACATCGATGTTGAATGTCGGGTTGTTCGGCGACTGCTGGATGCGCGCATCGGCGACGCCGGGAATCTTGCGGACCTTCGCCAGCAGGCTGTTGGCATAAGCGAAATTCGCGCTGACATTGGCGCCGCGGATTTGCAGGTCGATCGGCGCCGGCGCGCCGAAATTCAGGATCTGGCTGACGATGTCGGCCGGCAGGAACGCGAAGCTCACGCCGGGAAACAGCCGCGGCAACTGCTCGCGCAGCACGCGGACATGCTCTTCGGTCGGCTTGTGGCCTTCCTTCAGCTTGATCTGAATGTCGCCGTCCTGCGGGCCGATCACGCCGGTGTTGTTGTAGGTCATGTTGATACCGGAGATCGGCATGCCGATGTTGTCGGTCATGGTCTCGATCTCGCCCGGGATCAGCTTGCGCACCGCCTTCTGGACATCGGCGAGCTGGTTCGCGGTCTCCTCGACTCGGGTGCCGACCTGGGTGCGGACATGCATCAGGATGTTGCCGGCATCGACGGCCGGGAAGAAGTTGCGGCCGAGGAACGGCACCAGCGCGAAGGACGCGCCGACGATGCAGATGAAACCGATGACGAACACCGCCCGGTGCGCCAACGCCAGGCCAAGGAGGCCGCGATAACCACCGCGGATGCGTTCGAACCGCGCCTCGAAGCCGCGCTGGAACCAGACCAGCGGATTGCGCGACTTCGGCGGCCCGCCCTCGTGATGGACATGCGCCTTGAGCAGATAGTTCGCCATGGTCGGCACCAGCGTGCGCGACAGGATGAACGACCAGATCATCGCGAACATCACGGCTTCCGCCATCGGCACGAACAGGAAGCGCGCGACGCCGGTGAGGAAGAACATCGGCACGAACACGATGCAGATGCAGAGCAGCGAAACGAAGGCCGGCGTCACGATCTGGTTGGCGCCATCGAGGATGGACTGCTCGACCGGTTTGCCCTGCTCCAGATGGTAGTTGATGTTCTCGATCGTGACCGTGGCGTCGTCGACGAGGATGCCGACCGCGAGCGCGAGGCCGCCGAGCGTCATGATGTTCAGCGTCTCGCCGATCGCCGACAGCATGATGATGGCGCCCAGCACCGACAGCGGGATCGAGACCGCGATGATGATGGTCGAGCGCCAGCTGCCGAGGAACAGCAGGATCATGACGCTGGTGAGCAACGCCGCGATCACGCCCTCGAAGGCGACACCTTGGATCGCGCCGCGGACGAACACCGACTGATCACCGATGAAGCCGATCTTCAGTGCGTCGGGCAGCTGATCCTTGACGTCGATGACCTTCTGCTTGATTCCGGCGATGATATCGAGCGTCGAGGTCGCGCCCGCCTTCAGCACCATCATCAGCACCGAGCGGTTGCCGTCGACATGGACGATGTTGGTCTGCGGCGGATTGCCATCGCGCACCGTGGCGACGTCGCGCACATAGACCATGGCGCCGTTGACGGTCTTGATCGGCAGATCGCCGAGTTCGTCGATCCGGAGCGGCGAGTTGTTGAGCTGGATGTTGTACTCGAACTGGCCGATCTTCTGGGTGCCGACCGGTGTGATCAGGTTCTGGGCGGCCAGCGCGTTGGCAACGTCCTGGCCGGAGAGGCCGCGGGCCTGGAGGGCGGTAGGATTGAGGTCGATCTGCACCTGGCGCTGCTTGCCGCCGAACGGATAAGGAATCGCCGCGCCCGGCACCGTGACCAAGGGCGTACGAAGCTGGTTGATGCCGATATCGGCGAGATTCTGCTCGGTGAGCCCGTCGCCCGACAGGGCCACCTGAATGATCGGCACGGTGGAAGCCGAGTAGTTCAGGATCAAGGGAGGCGTCGCGCCCGGCGGCATCTGCTTGAGCAGCGTCTGCGAGATCGCGGTGACCTGCGCGTTGGCGGTACGGATGTCGACGTTGGGCTGGAAGAAGATCTTGATGATGCCAAAGCCGTTGTAGGAATTGGCGACGATATGCTCGATGTCGTTGACCGTGGTCGTCAGCGCGCGCTGGAACGGCGTGGTGATGCGGCCGGACATCTGGTCCGGCGGCAGCCCGGTGTACTGCCAGACCACGCCGATGACAGGAATACGGATATCAGGGAAGATGTCGGTCGGTGTTCGCAGCGCCGCGAGCGGTCCGATAATCAGCAGCAGCAGCGCCAGCACCACGAATGTATAAGGCCGGCTCAGGGCAATACGGACCAGAGCAATCATGCGCCAGGCAATTCCAGGTCAAGCGAGGATATGGAATCCGCCCCCACGGCGATCCCTTTCCCCCTTTACCTGAGCACCGCCGGAAACGCTAATCCCCGGCGGCTATCCCGCATTCACTTCCCTGCTACCGCACTGCGAAACCGACATCGCAGCCATGCGGCAGCGCGCCTCAGGCGGCGCGGACCGAGTTCAGGAACTTGCCAACTTCGAGCTTGAGGCGGTTGGAGTCGCGCGACAGCATCTGCGCCGCCGACAGCACCTGCGACGACGCCGAGCCGGTTTCAGAGGCGCCGCGCTGGACGTCGCCGACATTGGACGACACCTGCTGCGTTCCCCTGGCCGCCTCCTGAACATTGCGGGCGATCTCCTGGGTTGCCGCACCCTGCTGCTGCACGGCCGCAGCAATCGCCGAGGCGATCTCCGACAGACGCGCGATGGTGCCGCTGATCTCGCCGATGGCGCTGACGGAATCCTGCGTCGCCGCCTGGATGCCGCCGATCTGCTGGCCGATCTCGCCGGTGGCTTTGGCCGTCTGCTCGGCCAGCGCCTTGACCTCGGAGGCCACCACCGCGAAGCCGCGACCGGCCTCGCCCGCCCGCGCCGCCTCGATCGTGGCATTGAGCGCCAGCAGGTTGGTCTGGCCGGCAATCGCGTTGATGAGCTCCACGACGTCGCCGATCCGCGATGCAGCCCGCGACAATTCGCTGACACGTTCGGTGGTCGCGTGGGCCTGACTGACCGCCTCGCTCGCAATCCGGGAGGAATCCTGCACCTGCCGGCCGATCTCGCGCACCGAGGACGACATCTCTTCGGCGGCCGAAGCGACCGAATGGACATTGGTCGACGCTGCTTCCGAGCCGGTGGCGACAGCCGTCGCCAATTCCTGCGCCCGGCCCGCGGTCGAGGACAGCGTCGAGGCCGAGGCCTCGAGCTCGGTCGCCGCCGACGACACCGTCTCGACGATCTCGCCGATCGCGGCTTCGAAGCCGTTGGCGAGCTTGGTCATGTCGGCCTTGCGTTGTGCCTCGGCACGGCGCTGCACCGCCTGCACCTCGTCGCGGCTGAAGCGGATGATGGTCTGCACGGTCTGAAGGTTGCGCAGCGCCTCGCCGATCTCGTCGTCGCGCTCGATCACGATGCGGTTGTCGAACTTGTCCTGCACGAGGTTGATCAAAGTGTCATTGAGCTGCCGCATCGGCCCCCCGATCGCACGCATGGTTGCAAGGCCGGCGAAGCCGACGATGGCGGCACCGACGACAGCCAGCAGGGACAGGATCAGACCGGCCGAACCGCCGGTGGAGAGGGCACCGCCGATGCCGAGCGCGAGCATGAACAGCGCCTGGAGCACCATCGTCGTGACCAGGCGCGCCTTCAGCGTCCTGGTGAAGATGCTGAAGCGGTCGAGCAGCGAGCGGCGACGGATGATGCCGGCGTCGATGCGATAGCCATGAGGCTTCTTCTCGCGGATTGCAGCGTAGACCACCTCGGCGAGCTTGCGCTGGTCGGCCGGCAGCTTGGTGCGGATCGAGGTATAGCCCTTGACCTGACCGTTCTCGCGGATCGGCGAGGCCGTCGCCAGCACCCAGTAGAAGTCGCCGTTCTTGCGGCGGTTCTTCACTGCGCCGAGCCAGGGCTTGCCGGCCTTCAGCGTGTCCCAGAGATTGTCGAACGCCTCCGGCGGCATGTCGGGGTGGCGGACGATGTTGTGCGGCTGGCCCATGAGTTCCGCCGACGTGAAGCCGGCAGCGGCAATGAAATCCTCATTGAAGTAGGTGAGCTTTCCCTTGAGATCGGTTCGCGAAACGATCAGCGTCTCATCACTGACGGGATATTCGACGGCCGTGACCGGAAAATTCTTGCGCATCGGATCCCCCAAAAAAACCGGTTCAGTGTGAAATCATTCCAATGGGAACCTCGCCCCTTGCTGGGCTGCCCTCGCCCGACATTCGTAAATCCGGTTTAACTATCAATGAAACGGCGTGCCCGTAAGATTACTGGGAAGGCCTCGGACGCTTGCTTCAAACGACATCATGCTACCGAATAAAATGAGCGGCGCTTACAGCGCCGCTCATGCGCTTGATGGATGGCCCGCGCTTTAAGCCGCGCGGACGTTGGTCAGGAACTTGCCGACCTCGGTCTTGAGCCTGTTCGAGTCGTTCGACAGCATCTGCGCCGCCGACAGCACCTGCGAGGAGGCCGTGCCGGTCTCGGTCGCCCCGCGCTGCACGTCGGTGATGTTCGACGACACCTGCTGCGTGCCCTGCGCCGCCTGCTGCACGTTGCGGGCGATTTCCTGCGTCGCCGCGCCCTGCTCTTCCACCGCCGCCGCGATGGCCGACGAGATCTCCGACAGACGCTCGATGGTCGAGGAGATCTCCTTGATCGCGCCGACCGAGTCGTTGGTCGCCGCCTGGATGCCGGAAATCTGCTGGCCGATTTCGCCGGTCGCCTTCGCGGTCTGCTCGGCGAGCGCCTTCACCTCGGAAGCGACCACGGCGAAACCGCGGCCGGCTTCGCCGGCACGCGCGGCTTCGATGGTGGCGTTCAGCGCGAGCAGATTGGTCTGGCCGGCGATGGTGTTGATCAGCTCGACGACGTCGCCGATGCGCGCGGCGGCCTTGGAGAGCTCGCTGACCCGCTCGGTGGTGGCGCGCGCCTGGCCGACGGCATCGCCCGCCATCCGCGCCGATTCCTGCACCTGGCGGCTGATCTCGCCGACCGACGAAGCCATCTCTTCGGTCGCCGAGGCGACCGATTGCACGTTGGTCGAGGCTTCCTCCGAAGCGGAGGCGACCGTGGTTGCCAATTGCTGCGAGCGTTCGGCCGTACCCGTCAGGGTGGAGGCCGACGCTTCGAGCTGCGTCGAGGCGGACGAGACCGTTCCGATGATCTGACCGACAGCGCCTTCGAAATCGTCTGCGAGCCTGATCATGTCTTGCTTGCGTTGCTCCGCATTCCGTCGCTCGGCTTCGACCTGTTCCGCCTTCAATCGCTCGACCTCGATCGCATTGGTCTTGAACACCTGGACCGCCTGGGCCATCGCGCCGATCTCGTCCTTGCGTTCGGTGCCCGATACGACCACCGATGTGTCACCCTGCGCAAGAATCCCCATCTCCGTGGTGATACGCTGGATTGGGCGGGTAACCGCGAACGCAACGCCGAAGGCGCCCACAAGCGATAGCAGAAGGGTGACGAGGCCGCCGATCAGCATGGACAGAGTTGCATTGCCTGACGCGGCGTCGGAAGCCGCTGCCCGCACCGACAACAGCGACCGCTCTTCCTTGTCCATCTCCTGCACCACGCCGCGCAAGCCATCCATCGCTTTCTTGCCGGCGCCGGATGCTTCGAGCTCGCGGGCCTTTGCCTGAGTTGCAGGATCCTTCATCAGCGCGATTTCGCGCTGTGCGATGTTGGTCGCCCAGTCATTGGCGAACGCCTTGACTTGATCAAGGCGCTTCTGCTGCGTCGCATTATCCGAGGTCAGGCTGCCGACCTTGGCCGCCGCCGCCTGAAACTGCTTTTGTCCGGCCTCATAGGGGGCAAGAAAGCCGGCATCGCCCGACACGAGATAGCCGCGAACACCGGTCTCCTGATTGACCATGGCGCTGACAAGGCCAGAAAGCTGCTCAAGCACCTCGTAGGTATGAACGGTCATTCTTGCCGTCGAATTCATCACGCTCAGCGAATTGTAGATCGCCCCGGTGCTGCCAGCGACGACCAGGCAGATCGCGGCAAACACCGCAGAAACCTTGATGGATATGCGCAGATTATTGATCCAGGACATCAGAAACCCCAAGCCTGCCGGTGCACCAATTGCTCATCGAACGCACAGCTCCCCGAGTTGCGCACGAAGTTCGGCCCTGTTTTTATGCGCGCGACTTATGATGAAACCATTAGCCATACTCCGCATTCCTACGGAGGTAATGCGGAGCAATGCTCCGCATTCTTACCGGCCTATCGGAAAATGGAAGGCGGGCCACTCGACTACAGGCTCCGGACCCATGTGCGGCCCCGAGCCAAGCTGTCAGCGCCGCCGAATGGGCAGCGCCGCTGTTTTGGCCGCTGAATTACAACCGGTCAGGCCGCGCGGACGTTGGTGAGGAACTTGCCGACCTCGGTCTTGAGCCGGTTCGAGTCGTTCGACAGCATCTGCGCCGCCGACAGCACCTGCGAGGAGGCCGTGCCGGTCTCCGTCGCGCCGCGCTGCACGTCGGTGATGTTCGACGACACCTGCTGCGTGCCCTGCGCCGCCTGCTGCACGTTGCGGGCGATTTCCTGCGTCGCCGCACCCTGCTCTTCCACCGCCGCCGCGATCGCCGACGAGATCTCCGACAGACGCTCGATGGTCGAGGAGATCTCCTTGATCGCGCCGACCGAGTCGTTGGTCGCCGCCTGGATGCCGGAAATCTGCTGGCCGATCTCGCCGGTCGCCTTCGCGGTTTGCTCGGCGAGCGCCTTCACCTCGGAAGCGACCACGGCGAAGCCACGGCCGGCTTCGCCGGCACGTGCGGCTTCGATGGTGGCGTTCAGCGCGAGTAGATTGGTCTGACCGGCGATGGTGTTGATCAGCTCGACCACGTCGCCGATGCGCGCGGCGGCCTTGGAGAGCTCGCCGACGCGCTCGGTGGTGGCGCGGGCCTGGCCGACTGCATCGCCCGCCATCCGCGCCGATTCCTGCACCTGACGGCTGATCTCGCCGACCGACGAAGCCATCTCTTCGGTCGCCGAGGCGACCGATTGCACGTTGGTCGAGGCTTCCTCCGAAGCGGAGGCGACCGTGGTCGCCAATTGCTGCGAGCGGTCCGCGGTCGCAGTCAGCGTCGAGGCGGAGGCTTCGAGCTGAGTCGAGGCCGACGACACGGTCTGAACGATCTCGCCGATCATCGTTTCGAATTCGCGAGTGATGTTGTCGACACGGCGGCCGCGCTCGATCTTGGCCTCTGCATCGGCCGCGGCGGCCTCGTCGGCGGCCTTCTTGGCGATCAGCGCCTCCTTGAAGATCTGGAGCACGTCGGCCATGGCACCGATCTCCGTCTTCTCGCCGCGATGCGGGACTTCGGCGGAAAGGTCGCCCTTGCCCAGCGCCTGCATCGGCTGGATGATCGAGTCGATGCCGCTGGAGACGTCTCGGACGAGATAGAAGCTGAGCCCAAGGCCGATCACGACAGCAGCGCCGAGAATGACCGAAACCAGCATGAAGGCATAGGCGTAGCTGTCGGCGGCATCCTGAGCGGCCCGATCGCCGCCGTTGGTGTTGAGCTCGATGTCCTTGTTCAGGACCTCGTCGGCCTGGAGCCCGATCTTGTTGACGGTCTTGGAGTTGAGCTCCTGCGCCTCGCGCGGGAGCTTGCCGGCCTCCTTGCGCGACAATGCCATGACCTCCTCGGTGCCCTTCTTGTAGTCGTCCCAGAGCTTGGACCATTGGTTGTAGAGCGCGCGCTCTTCCGGGGAGCTGATCATGGCCTCGTACTTGGAGCGCACCTTGGCGAGCGCTTCAGTCACCGTGGCAGCGGTCTTCTCCGTCGCGAGCTTATCCTCCAGAGCTTCGGCGAGCATGTGCTGGCGCACCACGTTGCGATACGTGATGACGCTGGCGCGCAGATCGCCGATCACCCGCACGCTGGGCATCCAGTTCGTGGTGATGTCGACGGTGTTGGCATTCATCGACCGCATCTTCATGACCGCGAGCAGGCCCATGCCGGTCATCGCGACCAGCAGGAATGCCACGACACTGATGATTTTGGTGCGGATGGAGAGTTTGGCAAACATAATCGGGCCTCGTTGTATTGGCGCCGGCGGGAGTGTCAGAAGTTTTGTGTAAGAGCGTCTCTGTGAGGGGTTTGCGGGGTCAGCGGACTGACCCCATGGGGTCAGTCCGCTGAGCCTGCAAAGCGCTCGCCGAACTGGATGGGAGCTATGCGGGAAACTGGGTGATGACGGAATGAGATAGGCGGCGTATCGAGGCGGGTGTCGAGCCTGCCAGAACCTCAAGGAGAGCGATACGCCATGAACGAGCATAGCAACATTGTCCCACTGCGTCAGCCCGATGAGATCGACGATCCACTGACGAATATTTTGCGATCTGGAGCTCGGCAGCTGCTTGCGCAGGCTGTCGAGATGGAAGCCGAGGCGTTTCTCGCCGCGATGAAGGGCTTGAAGCTTCCCGATGGCCGCGACCGCCTCGTGCGACACGGCCATGGTCCAGTGCGGACGATCCAGACGGGGATCGGCGCCGTCGAAGTCGCCCGGGTAAAGATTCGCGATCGCGCGGTGACCAGCGATGGCGAGCGGATCCGCTTCACCTCGGCGATCCTGCCGTTGTGGGCACGGCGCACGAAGAGCTTGGATGCACTTTTGCCGGTTCTGTACCTGCGAGGCATCTCGACGGGCGACTTCCAGGAGGCGCTGGCGGCGCTCTTGGGCAAGGATGCGCCGAATCTTTCTCCGGCGGTGGTTTCCAGACTGACGACGGAGTGGCAGCTCGAGTACGAGCGTTGGCAGAAGCGCGATCTGTCGGCGCGCCGGTACGTATACGTGTGGGCGGACGGCGTCTTCCTGCAGGCTCGCATGGAAGACCATAGCGAATGCATGCTGGTGCTGATCGGCGCGACGCCGGAAGGCAAGAAGGAACTCATCGGCTTCCAGGTCGGCGTGCGCGAGAGCACGCAGAGCTGGCACGAACTGCTCGTCGAGGCGAAAACCCGAGGGCTGAAGATCGCCCCGGAAATCGCCGTCGGTGACGGCGCGCTCGGCTTCTGGAAGGCGCTCGACGAGGTCTTTCCCGCCACGCGACATCAGCGGTACTGGGTGCACAAAACCGCGAATATCTTGAACAAAGTCGCAGTGTCGGTACAGGCCAGCATGAAGAAGGATCTGCGCGAGGTCTATTTGGCGTCCAACCGAGCTTCGGCCGAAGTGGCGATCGATGTCTTTGCCGAGAAATACGGAGCGAAGTACGACAAGGCGGTCGAGTGCCTGACGAAAGATCGCGACGCAATGCTTGCGTTCTACGAATTCCCCGCCGAGCATTGGGACCACTTGCGGACGACGAATCCCATCGAAAGCGTGTTCGCGACGGTCCGGCACAGAACGGTGCGCACGAAAGGTTCGTTATCGTCAACGACTGCCAAGTTGATGGTGTTCAAGCTGCTCTGCGCCGCATCAAAGACCTGGCGGCGGCTGAAAGGCACAAATCAGTTGCCGAAGGTCAGCGCAGGTGTCAGATTCGAAAACGGCATCGAGGTCATCCAAGTGCCGGAAAACCACGCCGCCTGATCGCCTCGTCACCCAAAATCCCGCATAGCTCACTGGATGGCAAACTGGCCCATTGCGGCCGTCCATGCAACCGGTCGTCGCCAATGGATGCCGGCATTTCTGATGGCGAGGTAAAGCAGCTTCATCGCCGCCTCGTCGTTGGGGAAGCTGCCGCGTGTTTTGATGATCTTGCGCAGCGAACGGTTCAGCGCCTCGACCGTGTTGGTGGTATAGATCATTTTGCGTATCTCCGGCGCGAAGGCGAAGAACGGAATGACGTGCTCCCACGCCCGGCGCCAGGCCGCCCCGATCGCGGGATAGCGCTTGCCCCACTCGGCTTCGAAGTCCTCGAGCCTGAGCAGAGCGGCGTCGGCATTCTCGGCATGATAGATCGCCTTGATCGAGGGAAGGATCGCCTTGCGATCCTTCCAGGACACGAAGGATAGGCTGTTGCGGATCAAATGCACGATGCAGGTCTGGACCATCGCCTTGGGAAAGACGCTGTTGATCGCCTCGGGAAAGCCCTTCAGACCGTCGACGACGGCGATCAGGATGTCGGCGACGCCGCGGTTCCTCAGATCGTTCATGACCTTGAGCCAGAATTTGGCGCCTTCGGTTTGCTCGATCCAAAGCCCGAGCACGTCTTTCTCGCCCGATGCAGTGATGCCCAGCACGACGTAGACTGCCTTGTTCTTGACCATCCCCTCATCGCGAATCTTGACCCTGAGCGCGTCGAAGAAGACCACCGGATAGATCGCTTCCAGCGGCCGGCTCTGCCATTCGCGGACCTCGTCGAGAATCGCGTCGGTGACCTTGCTGATCAGATCGGGGGACACCTCGGTGCCGTAGAGCTCGGCCAGATGGCCCTGGATCTCCCGTACCGTCATGCCCCGCCCGTAGAGACTGATGATCTTCTCGTCGAAGCCGTCGAAGCGGGTCTGGCCCTTCGCGACGATCACCGGTTCGAACGTGCCGGCGCGGTCGCGCGGCACCTCGATCTCGATCTCGCCGTCGTCCGTCAACAGCGCTTTGCTGCTTGTGCCGTTGCGGCTGTTGCCCGACCCGCGGCCCGCCGGGTCGCCCTTCTCATAGCCAAGGTGGTGGGTCAGCTCCGCACCCAGTGCGCGCTCCAGAAGCGCCTTCTTCAGTCGTCTGAAAAGCCCGTCTTCGCCGGCTAAGTCTTCTGGCTTGAGGCTGCCCCCGGCAAGAAGCTGGTCCAAAATCTCAGGTGAAAAATCCGTAGCCATGTGAGTCTCCTGTCAAAGGTAAACTCACAGAAACCATCTTACACCGAGTTACTGACACCCTCGCGCCGGCGCGCGTCCGAAATTCTACGAATCAACCAAAGGGAGCAGCGCCGCCATCCAACACCAGAGCACTTGTGCAGATGTTAACGACGGCTCCGTGCGAGCACGGAGCCCGAAAGAAATGAACAGGCAGCTAAAAATGCTCTGCGCTCAGCGCATGAGCCTAAGTGCGTCGGAGAAAAACTCTGCTCCGCCGAAATTTCCGGACTTCAGAGCGAGCAGCATGTCGCTTTCGGCACCGACCGCGCGCAGCACCGGAACGCCTGCGGCAATTTCCACTCCCACGAGAAATCCGGGAATCTTCAACCGATCGACAACGGCCCCGGACGTCTCGCCGCCGGCAACGATCAGCCGTCGCACGCCTGATTTTACGAGGCTTTCTGCAATATCGGCCATGGCCTGCTCGATGGCATGGCCGGCGGCGTCGCGACCGTGGCGCGCCTGCAGCGCGGCGACCTGATCCGGTGTCGAGCTCGATGCGATCAGCACCGGACCTTCCGCAAGCCGCGGCCTCGCCCACTCCAGCGCGCGCTGTGCTTCGCCCGCCCCCGTAATGATACGGTCCGGATCAAGATGAAGCACCGGCATGATGCGTTCGGCATTGGCGATCTGCTGAAGCGTCGCCTGCGAACAACTCCCGGCAAGGCATGCCGCCGATCCGCCGACCGGCGCACCTGCATCACTGGTTGCCGTTGCACTGACCTTTCCGGTCGATACCAGAGCCCGCGCGAGTCCAAGGCCGATCCCGGAGGCGCCGACCGACAGCCGATGTTCGGCGGCGACGAGTCCGATGGTCTCGAGGTCGCGGTCGAAGACGGCGTCGATGATCGCGGCGCCGATGCCCTTGCCCGCGAGTTCGGCCAATCGCGCCCGCACGGCCTCCGCGCCGCGCGTGACGGTGGCGAGATCGACGAGGCCGATCTGTGTCCTACTCTGGCGCGCCAGCACGCGCACCAGGTTCGAATCGTGCATCGGGTTGAGCGGATGGTCCTTCAGCGGGCTCTCGTTGAGCGGCACGGCACCGACGAACAGGTTGCCCTGGTAGACGGTACGGCCTGTTTCCGGGAACGCCGGTGTCACCAGCACGACGGCTTCGCCGCAATCGGCACGCAACGCATCCATCACCGGGCCGATATTGCCGGCGTCGGTGGAATCGAAGGTCGAGCAGATCTTGAACAACACGTGGCCCGCGCCGCGGCCGCGCAGCCATGTCTCCGCCGCGCGCGAGCGCGACACGGCGAGGCCGGCTTCGATCGAGCGGCTCTTCAGCGACACCACGACGGCATCGACCTCGGGCAGCGCCAGATCGTCCGCGGGCACGCCGATGGTCTGCACGGTGCGCAGGCCCGCGCGCGTCAGCGTATTGGCGAGATCGGAGGCGCCGGTGTAGTCGTCGGCGATGCAGCCCACCGCAAGTGTCACGACTTCACTCCAGCGTAAGGCTTGAACCAGGCGAGTCCATCGGTAGTCTTGCCGCGGGGATTGTATTCGCAGCCGACGAAGCCGGCATAGCCGAGCCGATCGAGCTCTGCGAACAGGAACGGATAGTTCAGCTCCTCACCGTCGGGCTCGTTGCGCGAAGGGATGCTGGCGATCTGGACGTGGCCGATGATCGGCATCATCTCGCGCAGCCGCATGGTGACGTCGCCATGGATGATCTGGCAGTGATAGATGTCGAACTGGAGCTTCAGGTTCGCAAGCCTCAGCTCCTGGATCAGGTCGCGCGCGAAGCCGAAATCGTTGAGGAAATAGCCGGGCACGTTGCGCGCATTGATCGGCTCGATCACGACGTCGATGCCGTGCGGCGCGAAGAATTCCGCGGCCCAGGCCACCGACTTGTAGAACGCCTCGATCGCCACACGCTCGCCGCGGTTCGCGATGCCGGCCATCAGGTGCAGGCGCTTGACGCCGGTCGCCTTGGCATAAGGCAGCGCCGTCTCCAGACTCGCCTTGAGATCGTTGAACCGCGAGGGCAGCGCCGCAAAGCCCTTCTCGCCGGCGTTCCAGTCGCCCGGCGGCAGATTGAACAGCGCCTGGGTCAGGCCATTGCGCTTGAGCCGCTCGCCGATCGCCTCCGCCGGATGCTCGTAGGGAAAGAGAAACTCGACGGCGGTGAAGCCGGCCTGGGCTGCGGCATCAAAGCGGTCGAGGAACGGCACCTCGGTGAACATCATCGAAAGATTGGCGGCGAAACGGGGCATCGGAGCTCCTCTTGCTTACTTGTCGCCGGGCAGCTTGACGCCGGTGACCTGCGCATACATCCGCGCCACCGAAGCATCGTCGTCGCGGCCCATGCCGGCGGCTGATGTCATCAGAAACATCTGGAGCGCGGCGGCGGAGACCGGCACAGGGAATCGGGCAGTGCGTGCCATGTCCTGAATGATGCCGAGGTCCTTGACGAAGATCTCGACTGCGCTACGCGGCGTGTAATCGCCGTCGAGCACGTGCGGCATGCGGTTCTCGAACATCCACGAATTACCGGCCGATGCCGTGATCACCTCATAGACCTTGCGGATGTCGAGGCCCTGCTTTGCCGCGAACGCAATGGCTTCGCTGGCGGCGGCGATGTGCACGCCGGCGAGCAATTGATTGATCATCTTGAACGCAGCGCCTTGCCCGGCGGCATCGCCGAGCTCGTAGAGCTTTGCGGCCATGGCATCGAGCGCGGGCCGCGCCTTCGCAAAAGCGGCGGGACTGCCGGAGGCGAGGATCGTCAGCTCGCCTTGCGCGGCGCGCTGCGCCCCGCCGGAGATCGGCGCGTCCAGATAATGCCGGCCGGTCGCCTCAAGCTGCTTGGCCAGGCGCCGCGCCACGTCGGGATCCATGGTGGCCGAGGATACGAAGACGCTGCCCTTCGGCATGGTCTCGGCGGCCCCATCCTTGCCGAACAGGATCGTCTCCGTCTGCGCGGCATTGACGACGACGCTGACGACGACATCGGCCTCCCTGGCCGCTTCGGCCGGCGTCTTGGCGCCCGCGCCGCCATCCTTCACGAAACGGGTTACCGCGTCCGCCGAGACATCGCAGCCGGTCACGGCGTGGCCGGCGCGCTTCAGCGAGGTCGCCATGCCGTATCCCATCGAGCCGAGGCCGACGACGGCGATGCGCTGATTTGGTGACGTAGAGGACATGCAACTGACCCTTGCGAACGTTTCCCGGATGGTCCGCCTTTGCGGCGGCTCAGCGAACCGATATCACGGCTTGGCCGCGCTGCCAAAGCGTGAGACAAGCAGGCATGACGGCCATGAGCAACGAAACATTGCTGCGTGAGGATATCTGCCGCTTCGGACGGTCCCTGTTCGAGCGCGGACTGACGCCGGGCTCCTCCGGCAATATCAGCGTCAGGATGGACGACGGCGGCTGGGTGGTCACGCCGACCAACGCCTCGCTCGGCTTCCTCGATCCGGCGCGGCTGTCGCGGCTGGATGAAAGGGGACAACTGGTTTCGGGCGATGCGCCGACCAAGGAAGTTCCGCTGCACACCGCGCTCTACGACACACGCGCAAGCGCGCGCGCGATCGTGCACCTGCACTCCACCCATTCGGTCGCGCTATCGATGCTGCCCGAGATCGATCCGCGCGCCGCGCTGCCGCCGATGACAGCCTACTACCTGATGAAATGCGGCGCCACCGCGCTCGTGCCCTATTACCGCCCGGGCGATCCCGCGGTCGCGGATGCGATCAAGGGACTGGCGGGAAAATATTCATCCGTGCTGCTCGCCAATCACGGCCCGGTCGTCGCCGGCGACACGCTTGAGGCTGCGGTGTTCGCTACCGAGGAGCTGGAGGAGACGGCGAAGTTGTACCTGCTGCTGCGCGGGATGAACCCGCGGTATCTGTCGCCGGAGCAGGTGAAAGATCTGGCGAAGGCGTTCGGGGTGACGCTGCCGGAGCATGGGCATTAGCGACGTGCAGTCATGCGCGGAACAGCCCCGCCTCACCCACCGCTGTCATTCCCCGCGAAGGCGGGGAATCCAGTACGCCGCGGCTTCTCCGCACATCTCTGACATCTCCCAGTACTGGATCGCCCGATCAAGTCGGGCGATGACACCGAGTATGTTGCGCGGGCGTGCCCGATACTTCTCGACTACAGCCCGAGATACGCCTTCCTCACATCTGGATTGCCCTTGATCTCGCTTGCTGCGCCCTGCATCAGCACGCGGCCGGTTTGCAGGATGTAGGCGCGGTCGGCGATCTCCAGGCACTCGGCCATGCGCTGCTCGACGATCAGCACGGTCATGCCGGCGTCGCGGATGCGCTTCACCGCCTGGAAGATCTCATCCACCAGCTTCGGCATGATGCCCTGCGAGGGCTCGTCCAGCATCAGGAGCCGCGGACGCGTCATCAGCGCGCGGCCGATCGCGAGCATCTGCTGCTCGCCGCCGGAGAGCGTCTCGGCGCGCTGCTCCAAACGTTCCTGAAGACGCGGAAACAGCGTGAAGACGAGATCGAGCGGCTCTTCGCGATTGGCTTCGCCACGGTAGAGATAACTGCCGAGACGCAGATTGTCGCGCACCGACAGGCGCGGGAACAGACGGCGGTTCTCGGGCACGTAGGCGATGCCGGTCGCCGTGATGTGGTGCTGCGCCATGCCGTCGAGGCACTTGCCGTCGAACGTCACCGTGCCCGAGCGCGGACGCTCGGCACCGGCGATGGATTTGAGCAGCGTCGACTTGCCCGCGCCGTTGGCGCCGGCGACGCAGACGATCTCGCCCTTCTGGACCTCGATCGAGACCGCGGAGATCGCGACCAGGCCCTGATAGGCGGTCGTGACTTCACGCACCGACAGCATGACGATCTCCCAGATATGCGCTGATCACCTTGGGATCGCGGACGACGTCTGCGGGCTTGCCCTCGACCAGCACCTTGCCGAGGTCGAGAACGATGGCGCGGTCGACCAGCGGCATCACGATCTCCATCACATGCTCGACCATCAGCACGGTGATGCCGGCATCGCGCACCTTGCGCACCAGCGCCACACCGGTCTGCGCTTCGGTCGGCGTGAGCCCGGTGAGGACTTCGTCGAGCAGCAGCAGCTTCGGTTCGGTCGCGAGCGCACGGGCAACCTCCAGACGGCGCTTCTCGGCCGGCACGAGGTCGCTGGCGAGCACGTCGGCGCGCGCGGCAAGGCCGGTGAATTCCAGCACCTCATGCGCCTTGCGGCGCGCCTCGCGCATCACGGTATTGCGCACGAGCGCACCGACGATGACGTTGTCGATCACCGTCATGGTCTCGAAGCTCTTGACGACCTGGAAGGTCCGGCCGATCCCGCGCTGACAGCGCTCGGCCGCCGGCATGTGGGTGACATCCTCGCCATCGAATAGAATCGAGCCTTGCGTCGGCGGCAGCACGCCCGCGATGAGATTGAACAGGGTCGACTTGCCGGCACCGTTCGGGCCGATCAGGCCGACGATCTCGCCGCGGCCGACCGAGATCGAGACGTCGCTGTTGGCGATGAGGCCGCCAAAGCGCTGCCAGACGCCGCGGGTTTCAAGGAGCGCCGTCATCGCGTGGCTCCCTTTGCTTTCGAACGGGGAGAACAGGCTCACCAGACCTTGCGGCAGCGCCAGCGAGATCAGCACGATCAGCGTGCCGTAGACGATGAGGTCAACGCCGCGTCCGGAGCCGCCGATATAGGAGCGCGTCAGCTCCGTCATCGGGATCAGGATGGCGGCCCCCAACACCGGGCCCCAGAGAGTACCGATTCCGCCGAGCACGGCCGGCAGCGCCATCAGCAGCGAGAACTGGAAGCCCATGACGCTTTCAGGATCGATATAGGCGAGAAATTGCGCGTAGAAGGCACCGCCGATGGCGACGAGGAAGGCCGAGACGGCGGCCGCGCCCATCTTGGAGTTGAAGACGACGACGCCAAGGCTTTCGGCCGCTTCCGGATTGTCCTTCACCGCGCGCCACCAGAAGCCCCATTTGGAATCTTCCAGCCACCAGGTGACGAACCAGGCGAGGCAGCACAGCGCCAGCGCGAAATAGAAGTACGGCAGCTTGGTGCGCAGGAACTGGAATTTCAGCCAGCTGTCGCCGCGGATCGGGATGGTGATTCCCATCGCTGCTCCCGCCCACTCCCAGTTCTGGAACAGCAGCAGCCCGATCTCGGCGATGACGATGGTCGCGATCACGAAGTAATGGCCGCGCAGGCGGAAGAAGGGATAGCCAAGCCCCATCGCGATGACGGCCGCGATCACCCCACCGGCGAACATGCCGAACCAGGGCAGCACGCCGAACTTGGTGAACAGCAGCTCGGTGGTGTAGGCGCCGATGCCGAAATAGAGCGCGTGTCCGAGCGAGATCTGTCCGCAATAGCCGGACAGGATGTTCCAGCTCTGCGACAGCGCCGCGTACATCAGCGTCAGGATCAGGATGTTCTGGACGTAGACGTCCTTGACGAACAGCGGCGCCAGCGCCGCGAGCCCGGCCAGCACCGCGGCGATGATGAGGTCGCGGCGGCGCCGCGCGGCAAAATTCTTGTCCATCACATCGACCCGAACAGGCCGCGTGGCCGGATGAAGACGACGAGCAGGTAGACGGCGTAGATGCCGACGGATTTCAGCGAGGGCGGCAGCACCAGGGCCGTGACCGCCTCGACGAGGCCGACGATGATGCCGCCGGCGAAGGCCCCGAACACGCTGCCGAAGCCGCCCAGCGCCACCGTGACATAGGCGATCAGCGCGAAGGACGCGCCGACATCAGGGTAGATGTAGAAGAACACCGCCATGATCGCACCGGCGAGACCGACCAGCGCGGCGCCGAGGCCCCAGCCGAACGCGAACACGCGGTTCTTGTCGATCCCGACGAGAGCCACCGCACCAGGATCTTCGCGGGTGGCCTCGATCGCGCGGCCGAAATCGGTGCGGTGGATGAAGAAGTAGAGACCGGCAAAGGCGAGAACCGAGACCAGCGCGCCGACCAGCTGCGGCTCAGGCAGGAAGATGCCGGCAAAGGAGATGGTTTTGCCGCCGAGCCAGGACTGCGGAATGCTGCGATAGTCCGGGGTGAAGAAGAACTGCGCGAGGCCGCGCATGACGATGGCGAGACCGAAGGTGGTGAAGATCTGCACCATGCCGGCGTTGGCCTTGGCCCGCATGGCGAAGCGAACAATGAGCAGGTAGATCACCGCTCCGAAAACGAACAGCGCCGCGGCGACCAAGGGCGCCGACAGCAAGGGGTCGATGGCGAAGAACGCGAACAGAAAGAAGGACAGGTACATCGCGAGCATCAGGAACTCGCCATGGGCGAAGTTCGTGACGTCCATCAGGCCGAAGATCAGCGCGAGGCCGACCGCGATCAGTCCGTAGAGCAGGCCCATGAGGAGGCCGCTCGCGAGACTTTGGATTATGGCTTGGGCTGTCAAAAGTCTGTCCCCCGAAATAGATCCTCATCCTGCGGAGCGCGCATCAGCGCGCGTCCCGAAGGATGGCCCAGCTCTCGTCCTTCGAGACGCGGGCTACGCCCGCTCCTCAGGACGAGGGCGGGAGCTACATCTGAGCTCCCGCTTCCCACTCTCACTTCATCGGCCAGATCGCCTCGGCGATCGCGGCCTGCGGCGGAAAGATGGTGACGAACTTGCCGCCGACATATTGCAGCAGCACCGGATCGGCGTCGTTGTTCTGGCCCATCTCGTCGAACTTGACGCGCTTCCAGGGCATGATGGTCTGCTCGCCCGGGATGTCGGTCGCCGCCAGCGCGTCGCGGATCTTCTCGCCGTCGGTCGACTTGGCGCGGTTGATGGCGTCGGCGAGGATGATCAGGCCCATGAACTGACGCGAGGTGAGATCGTTGAAATCCTTGCCCGACTTCGCCTTGAACATGTCGTTGATCTTGCCGACCATCGGACGCTTCTGCGCGAGGTCGAGCGAGAAGGTGCCGCGCGAGATCACGCCTTCGAGCTTGTCGCCGACGGCATCATAGAGCGCCTTCTCGGAGAAGCCGGCGTCCTGCGCCACGATCGCATTCGGCTTGTAGCCGAGCTCGGCCATGGTCTTGACCAGGAGGATGCCGTCGGTGGTGTAGCTCGAGGGCATCAGCACGTCGGCATTGGCGGTCTTGAGCTGCTGCACCTCGGCCGAGAGCGAGGGCGAGTTGGCGCGATACTTGATGTCGGTGACGATCTTGTAGCCGCGCTCGCCGGCGATCTTGGTCTGGGCATTGCCGGAGTCGGTGCCGAAGATGGTGTCCTCGTGGAACAGCGACAGCGTCTCGATCTTGGTGCCCTTCTTCTTCATGGCATCGAAGAAGTCGAACATCGCGGCCGAGTACATCTCGTCATGCGGCGCCGCGCGGAAGTAATATTTCAGGCCGCGGCGATGCAGGCTGGGCGAGAAATTGTCGGCGGAAACGAACGGGACCTGGTAGCGTTCGCAGATCTGGCTGACCGTGACGGCAACGGCGCTCTGGTAGGTGCCGATGATGGCGCAGACCTTCTCCTGCGTGATCAGGCGCTCGGCCTCGGCGCGGCCCTTCTGCGGATCGGCCTGGTGATCGGCGAACACGAGGCGGATCTTCGCGCCGCCGAGACCCGGCAGGCCTTCGCCTTTCGCCAGCGGCAGGTCGAAAGCGGTGTCCTTGTTGATGACTTCGAGCGCGGTCTCATAAGCCTTCTGCGCGTCGACGCCCTGCTGCGCGCTGCCGCCGGAGAACGGATAGATCACGCCGATCACGACTTCCGAGCTCTGTGCGCGCGCTGCCAGCGGCACGAGAGCGGCAGTGGCGGTGGCTCCCAACAACACGTCGCGGCGAGTGATCGTCATGGCAAGGTTCCCTGTTACTGAATTTCGGCTGATCGAATGAAGCGATTGATGGATGCGGTAAAGCCTGAAGAAGCAGCAGACGCTGCCTACTAAATCACGGCCATGTTTCTGTTCTTCAGATCCGTCACCAGCATGAGGCCGGGCGAATGCGTGATGGCGAATGGGAGTTTTGCGGCATTGATCACCGATTGCGGCGTCACCCCGCAGGCCCAGAACACCGGAATCTCGTCGGCGGCGACCGGCACCGGATCGCCGTAGTCGGGCTTCGCAATGTCCTTGATGCCGATCAGATGCGGATGGCCGAGATGCACGGGCGCACCGTGGACGGCGGGATAGCGCGAGGTGATCTGCACCGCGCGGATCGCATCGGCCGGCTTGAACGGGCGCATCGACACGACCATCGGACCGGCGAATGGACCAGCCTCGCCGCAGGCGATGTTGGTGCGGTACATCGGCACGCGCACATTGTGCTCGATGTGCCGGATCGGCATGCCCTCCTCGAGCAGAGCTTCTTCGAACGAGAAGGAGCAACCGAGCACGAAGGTCACGAGATCGTCGCGCCAATACTTCGTCACGTCGGTCGGCTCGTCCACGACCTCGCCGTCGCGCCAGACGCGGTAGCGCGGCACGTCGGTGCGGATGTCGAGATCGGCGCCGAGGGACGGGATCTGCGGGCTACCGACATCGGACATGCCGATGATCGGACATGGCTTCGGATTGAGCTGGCAGAAGCGGTGAAAGGCGCCGGCATATTCGGCAGGCAGGATCGCCAGATTGCCCTGGACAAAACCCGGAGCGACGCCGGCGGTGGAGGCGACCAGCCCCTCGCGATAGGCCAGCCGGGCCTTGCGGCTCGGAAGGGAGTCGGGCGTTTCAGTTTGCTGCGCTGCCACCAAAACAGTCATGTGATCGACCTGCCTAGAAACTCGACAAAGACAAGCCAACACCAAGCGTGCTATAAAGTCTAATCGTCGTTTCTAATCAATATCGATAAATTAAACTTATCGATCGGGAAAATCCTTCCAATGCTGGACTTCAGGTCGATCGAAACATTCCTCTGGGTTGTGAAGCTCGGCAGCTTCCGTGGCGCCGCCCAACGACTTAACACCACCCAGCCGGCGATCTCGCAGCGCATTGCACAGCTCGAGCGCGAGATGGGCGTGAAGCTCCTGAACCGCGATCATCGCGTGGCCTCGCCCACCCCCAGCGGGCGACAGATGATGGTCTATGCCGAGAAGCTGATCGGCCTGCGTGCCGCGATGATGGCGGAGATCGGCGACCGGTCGGCGATGCGCGGCGTGATGCGCCTCGGCGTCGCCGAGACCATCGTGCACACCTGGCTGCCGCGGCTGGTGAAGAGCGTGAACGAGGTCTATCCGAACCTGTCGCTGGAGATCGAGGTCGACATCACGCCGAACCTCACCGGGCGCCTGCTCGCGCAGGAGATCGAGCTCGCTTTCGTCGTCGGGCCGTTGTCCGCCTCCGGCGTGCACAACCGCGTGCTCGCCGATTATCCGATCGGCTTCCTCGCAAGCCCCTCGCTGGGACTCGGCAAGGGCCCGGTGACGCCGGCGGACCTCGCCCGGTTTCCGATCATCACCTTCCCGCGCAAGACCAAGCCTTACGAGGTCGTGCGCGAGGTGTTCGACCGGCCGGAGCTGCCGCCGATCCGCCTGCATGCCTCTGCTTCGCTCGCAACGGTCATCCACATGGCGGTCGAGGGACTCGGCATCGCCGTGATCCCCGACGCCATCGTCGCGAACGAGCTCGCCGACGGACGGCTGCAACTGCTCGACACCGATCTCGCGATCGCGCCGCTGACATTCACCGCGAGCTGGCTCGCCTCTCCCGACGTCGTCGCCGTGGAGCGCGTCGCCGAGCTCGCAAGGCAGATTGCGCAGAGCAGCCTCGCGGTTGACGCGCCCGCGCAGGCGCGTCATTGAAAAAGCGCCGGGTTTTCTACCGTCATTCCGGGGCTCTCGCGGGACCGCGCTACGCGCGGCCCGGAGACGAGAACCCGGAATCTCGAGATTCCGGGTTCGCCCTTTGGGCGCCCCGGAATGACAGCGATCAAATGGAAGAGACGCATGAGCCGAGCCGCCACCAATCTGCAAATCGATTCCGCCCGCCTCTGGGGCTCCATCCACGAGACCGCACAATTCGGCGCGACCGCCAAGGGCGGCGTGCGGCGGCTGACACTGAGCGCGGAAGACAAGCAGGTGCGCGACTGGTTCCGCAAGGCCTGCGAGGACGCCGGGCTGGAAGTCCACGTCGACGCGCTCGGCTCGATGTTCGGCCTGCGCAAGGGCCGCGACATGTCGAAGCCGCCCGTCGGCATCGGCTCGCATCTCGATACCCAGCCGACCGGCGGCAAATATGACGGCATCCTGGGGACGCTCGGCGCGCTGGAAGTGATCCGGACGCTGAACGACGCCGGCATCGAGACCGAGGCTCCGATCTGCGTCGTCAACTGGACCAACGAGGAAGGCTCGCGTTTCGCACCTGCAATGATGGCCTCCGCCGCCTATGTCGGCGACTTCACCACTGACGACATTCTGTCGCGCAAGGACGCCGAAGGCATGACCGTCGGCCAGGCGCTCGACGGCATCGGCTATCGCGGCGACAAGCCGGTCGGCTTCCAGAAGCTCGGATGCTTCGTCGAACTGCACATCGAGCAGGGTCCCATTCTGGAGGCGGAAGGCAAGACCATCGGCGTGGTCGATTCCGGCCAGGGCGTGCTCTGGTACGACGGCAAGATTTCCGGCTTCGAGAGCCATGCCGGTTCGACCCCGATGCCGCTGCGGCGCGACGCGCTGGCGACGCTGTCGGAGATCGTGCTGGCGATGGAGGCCATCGCCAAGAAGCACGGGCCGAACGCGGTCGGCACCATCGGCGAGGCCGTGATCGCAAATCCCTCGCGCAACGTCATTCCCGGCGAGCTCGCCTTCACCATGGACTGCCGCAGTGCCGACGGCGCCATCATGGATGCGCTCGATCGCGATCTTCGTGCGGCCATCGCCGAGATCGCCGCGCGGCGCAAGGTCGAGGTCAAGATCGACCTGGTCTGGCGCAAGCCGCCGACGCATTTCGATCCCAAGCTGATCGCGGCGGTCGAGAACGCCGCGAAGACGCTGGGCTATCCCTCTCGCCGCATCACCTCCGGCGCCGGCCATGACGCCTGCAACCTCAACACCGTCATGCCTGCGGCGATGGTGTTCGTACCCTGCAAGGATGGCATCAGTCACAACGAGCTGGAGGACGCCACGCAGACCGACTGCGCTGCGGGCACCAACGTCCTGATGCATACCGTGCTGGCGATTGCCGGCGTAGCGTCCTGATCGGAGAGAGCCATGCGCGGAGTTTTCGTCGACGCCAATGAAGCCCTCGCCGTGATCATGGAACGGCTGGAGAAGCCCGGCGATCCCAAGGTGCGGATCCACAGGGACCCCGACATCAAGCCGGAGCAATACCCGGAAATCCTCGACGGCGCCGAGATCGCGATCGTCGACCACACCGCGCTTCCCACCGAAGTGGCGAGGAAATGCACGGGGCTGAAGCACGTCGTGTTCCTCGGCACCGGCGCGCGCAGCTACATGAACCCGGAGGAGCTCGCCGAGCTCGGCATTTCCGTGCATCTGATCAAGGGCTATGGCGACACGGCGGTCGCCGAGTCCGCGATCGCGCTGATGTGGGCTTCGGCCCGCGTCATCGCGATGATGGACCGCGAGATGCGGGCGGGCAACTGGCTGCGCGAAGACGGCATGCAGCTCACGCGGCAAGACCCTCGGCCTGATCGGATTCGGCGGCATCGCCGCGGAAGTTGCGCGCATTGCCACGGGAAGCGGCATGAAAGTGATCGCCTGGAATCGCTCGCCCAAGAGCTATCCTGGCGTCGAATTCACCGATCTCGATACGGTGCTGGCGAAGAGCGACGTCGTGTCGCTGCATCTGCTGCTCAACGACGAAACCCGCGGCATGATCACGCGCGAGAAGATCCTTGCGATGAAGCGTGGTGTCATCCTCATCAACACCGCACGCGCCGCGGTCGTCGACGAAGCCGCCATGATCGACGCGCTGAAGTCCGGCCATATTCGCCATGCCGGCCTCGACGTCTTCAACATCGAGCCGCTGCCCGGCGATCATCCGCTGACGAAATTGCCGAACGTGACGCTGTCGGCGCATTCGGCTTTCCGCACGCCGGAGGCGAGCGAGAACCTGATTGAAGCGGCCTGGGTCCACTGCCGCCGGATCGTGAAAGGATAAGAGCAACAACAATGGCCGACTATCGCACCATCAAGGCTGAGCCGCTTACCAACGTCGTCCGTGCCATCGTCAAGGCGGGCGGGTCTACGGACCGCGAGGCCGAGCTCGTCTCCACCAATCTGGTCGAGGCCAATCTTAGAGGGCATGACTCGCACGGTGTCGGCATGATCCCGCGCTATGTCCAGAGCGTCACCACAGGCGGCCTCGCCTTGAACCAGCACGTCAAGATCGTGCTCGACACCGGTCCGCTTCTCACCCTCGACGGCCTCACCGGCTACGGCCAGGTGATGGGCTATGAGGCGATGGAGCTGGGCGCCGAGCGCGCCAAGCGCAACGGCGTGTGTCTCGTCGGCCTCTCGAACTCGCACCATATCGGCCGCATCGGCCACTGGGCCGAGCAATGCATCGACCACGGGCTGGTCTCGATCCATTTCGTCAACGTGATCTCGCGCCCGATCGTGGCGCCCTGGGGCGGCAGCGATGCGCGCCACGGCACCAACCCGTTCTGCGTCGGCATCCCGCGCAGGGGCAAGGCCCCGATTGTGCTCGACTTCGCCACCAGCAGGATCGCGCAGGGCAAGACCCGCGTCGCCCACAACAAGGGCGTCGAACTCGAGCCCGGCACCATCATCGACAATGAAGGCAAGCCGACCACCAACCCGCGCTACACCGTGATCCCGCCGCACGGCGCCATCCTGCCGTTCGGCGAGCACAAGGGTTCGGGGCTCGCGCTGGTGTGCGAAATCCTCGGCGGCGCGCTCTCCGGGGGGCAGGTGGTCAAGGGCCCATCCGACGGCAAGTACAACGTCCTCAACGGCATGCTCTCGATCATCATCGACCCGGGCAAGCTCGGCACCGGCGAGAACCTCGCGAGCGAAGTCGAAAGTTTCGTCGCCTGGCACACCGCCTCGCCGCCCGCCCCCGGCGTCGACAAGGTGAAGATCGCCGGCGATCCCGAGCGCGAGACCAAGAAGAAGCGGCTCGCGGAAGGCGTTCCGGTCGATCCGACCACCTGGCAGGAGATTCTCGAAGCCGGGAAGAAGTTCGGCCTGGATCAGGCCGCGATCGAGAAGATCGCGGGCTGAACGGACCCCTCACCCGTCTTCGGTGCTTCGCATCGAAGCCACCCTCTCCCACAAGGGAAGAGGGTGAAGCACCGCCTCAATCCACCATCTCCGCGACCGCCTTACCGCAGGCGGTCGTGTCGGCGTTGCCGCCGAGGTCCTTGGTGCGGAGCGTGCGTTCGGCCAGCGTGCGCTCGATCGCATCGACGATCGATCTTCCTGCTTTCTTTTCGCCGAGATGCTCGAACATCATGGCGCCCGACCAGATCATGCCGATCGGGTTGGCGATGCCCTGGCCAGCGATATCGGGCGCCGAGCCGTGCACCGGCTCGAACACCGAGGGGAAATCGCCGTCGGGATTGATGTTGCCTGATGGTGCGATGCCGATCGTGCCGGTGCAGGCCGGGCCGAGATCGGAGAGGATGTCGCCGAACAGATTCGAGCCGACCACGACGTCGAACCAGTCCGGATGCAGCACGAAGTTCGCCGTCAGGATGTCGATGTGGTACTTGTCCCACTTCACGCCCGGAAACTTCTTGGCCATCGCCTCCACGCGCTCGTCCCAATAGGGCATGGTGATGGAGATGCCGTTGGACTTCGTCGCCGAGGTCAAATGTTTCTTCGGCCGCGACTGCGCGAGCTCGAAGGCGAATTTCAGGATGCGATCGACGCCGGTGCGGGTCATCACCGTCTGCTGGGTCACGAACTCGCGGTCGGTGTCGGGGAACATGCGGCCGCCGACGGAGGAGTATTCGCCTTCCGTGTTCTCGCGCACCACCCAAAAATCGATGTCGCCGGGCTTACGGCCCGCCAGCGGCGACGGCACGCCGGGCATCAGCCGCACCGGGCGAAGGTTCACGTACTGGTCGAACTCGCGGCGGAATTTGATCAGCGAGCCCCACAACGAGACGTGATCCGGGATCTTGGCCGGCCAGCCGACCGCGCCGAAATAGATCGCATCGTGCTTGCCGATCTTCTCCTTCCAGTCATCGGGCATCATCTGGCCGTGCTTCTCGTAATAGTCCCAGGACGAGAAGTCGAAATGGTCGAAATGCACGGAGACGCCATGCTTCTTCGCCGCCGCCTCCAGAACGCGCAGGCCCTCCGGCATGACTTCCTTGCCGATGCCGTCGCCGGGAATGACCGCGATCCGGTATTGCTTCTTGCTCATCGAGAACGTCCTTGGTTGGTCCGGCAGCCGCCGCGTTTTGATCGCACTGCAATGGACCAAAGTCGCGGACGGTGCAACGCTGCACTGCAATGTTGACCATGGCGCGGCCGAGCGCCTACTGGTTTGATCCTGTTCCTATCCTGCGAGTACTCCCATGGATCTGCATCTGCGTGGCAAGCGCGTCCTGATCACCGGCGCGTCCAAGGGCATTGGCGCAGCCGCCGCCGAGGCGTTTGCCGAGGAAGGCGCGCATCTCCTGCTCGCCGCCCGCAGTGGCGAGGCGCTGAAGGCGCTGGCCGACCGCCTGCGCTCCGCACACCAGATCGACGCCACAACAAGCATCGTCGATCTGCGCAAGGAGGAGGACGTGGCGCGGCTGGCGAAAGAAGCCGCCGACATCGACGTGCTCGTCAACAATGCCGGCGACATCCCCGGCGGCTCGATCGACAAGATCGACGAGGCGACCTGGCGGCACGCCTGGGAATTGAAAGTGTTCGGCTACATCAACCTGACGCGGCACATCTATGCGCAGATGAAGGCGAAGGGCGGCGGCGTCATCGTCAATGACATCGGCGCGGCCGGCGAAAAATTCGACGCTAACTACATCTGCGGCAGCGCCGGCAACGCCGCGCTGATGGCGTTCACGCGCGCGCTCGGCGGCAAGAGCCTCGCCGACAACATCCGCGTCGTCGGCATCAATCCCGGTCCCGTCGGCACCGATCGCCACGTCACCCTGCTCAAGACGCGGGCAAAGCACCAGTTCGGCGACGAGAGCCGCTACAAGGAATTCCAGAAGAGCCTGCCGCTTGGCCGCCCCGCGCATGCGCGCGAGATCGGCGACCTCATGGCGTTCCTGGCGTCGGATCGCTCTGGCTACACGTCGGGCGTGATATATACGGTGGACGGCGGCATCAGCGCGGGATGGGGCTAACTCCATCCTCGTCATTGCGAGCGCAGCGAAGCAATCCAGGAATGCATCCGCGGTGAGAGTCTGGATTGCTTCGCTGCGCTCGCAATGACGAAACCAAGAATGGGCACAGGAGTAAGATAATTGTCTCAAGACCTGATCCGCGAAACAGCATGCGCCGTCGTCGACAAGCTGCGGTCCGGCGACGTCTCGCCGCTCGAGCTCCTGGATGTGCTGGAGAAGCGCATCAAGGAGGTCGACGGCAAGGTCAACGCGCTGCCGACGCAGTGCTTCGATCGCGCGCGAACCAATGCGAAAGCACTGATGCAGAAGCCGGCCGGCGCGCGCGGGCTGCTCGCAGGGCTGCCGGTGCCGATCAAGGATCTCACCGACGTCGCGGGCGTGTTGAACACGCAGGGCTCGCCGATTTTCAAGGACAACATCCCCGCGAAGTCCGACCTCATGGTCGAGAACCTCGAGGCGAACGGCGCGGTGGTCTACGCCAAATCCAACACGCCGGAATTCGGCGCCGGCGCCAACACCTTCAACGAGGTGTTCGGTGCGACGCTCAATCCCTGGGATACGACGAAATCGGCAGCGGGTTCCTCCGGCGGCGCGGCCGTGGCGCTCGCAACCGGCATGGCCTGGCTCGCGCAGGGCTCCGACATGGGCGGGTCCTTGCGCAACCCGGCGGCTTTCTGCGGCGTCGTCGGCATGCGGCCGAGCATCGGCCGTGTCGCGCATACCCCCAAGTCAGGTATCGATCGCAATCTCGGCGTGGTCGGCCCGATGGCGCGCAACGTCGAGGATCTCGCGCTGCTGCTGGACGCCATGAGCGGCGACTATGCGGACGATCCGCTGTCGCTGCCGGCGCCGACGACCTCGTTCCTTTCGGCGGCACAGGCAGGCAAGAAGCCGAAGCGCATCGCCTATTCACCCGACCTTGGCATCACGCCGGTCGATCCAGAAGTGAAGGAGATCACGCGCAAGGCCGCGGAGCGCTTCGCGGAAGCCGGCGCGATCGTGGAGGAGGCGCATCCGGACTGGCGCGAGGCGCATGAATGCTTCCACGTGCTGCGCGCGTTCGATTTCGCGATCACCAAGGCCAACCTGCTGCGCACCAAACGCGACATGCTCAAGCCCGAGGTGATCTGGAACATCGAGGAAGGCCTCAAGCTCACCGTCGATCAGCTCGCGCGCGCCGAGGCGCAGCGCGTCGGCATGACTGCGCGGGCGGTCGAGTTCTTCAAGACCTACGATCTCCTGCTGGTGCCGACGACGATCGTGCCGCCCTTCCCGATCGAACACCGCTATGTCGCCGAATGCGCCGGCAAGAGATTCGACAATTACGTCGAGTGGCTCGGCATCGTCTACGCCATCACGCTCGCCTGCTGTCCTGCGCTCTCGCTGCCGTGCGGCTTCACGGCGTCGGGCCTGCCGGTCGGCGTGCAAGTCGTCGGCGCACCGCGGGCCGACGCCCAGGTGATCGCCGGCGCGAAGGTGCTGGAGGATATTCTGGGCTTGCGCGGCACGACCCCGATCGATCCGAAGGTGAAGAACTGACACATACCTGATGACGACGCCGCCTCGCATCGCCCTCATCCACGCCCTCAAGCACTCCATCGCCCCGATCGAGGCGGCGTTCGCGACGGCGTGGCCTGAGGCGCGGCTGATGAACCTGCTCGACGACAGCCTGTCTGCGGATCTGGCGCGTGACGGCGCGCTCACCGATGCCATGACCGAGCGCTTCCTCGCGCTGGGCGATTACGCAGCGGCGACGGGAGCGGATGGAATCCTGTTCACTTGTTCCGCGTTCGGCCCCTGCATCGAGGCGGTCGCGCGCGCACATGCGTCGATGCCGGTGCTGAAGCCGAACGAGGCCATGATCGAACGTGCCATAACCATGGGTGAGCGCATCGGCCTGCTCTCGACCTTTCCGCCGACGCTGGCCTCGATGCCACCCGAGTTCCCTGCCTCCGTCCAGATCGTGCCGAAACTGGCCGAGGGCGCGCTGGCCGCGCTCGATCGCGGCGACCGTGCCACGCACGACCGGCTGATCGCGGAAGCATCTCGCGATTTGCGCGACTGCGACGTCATCGCGCTCGCGCAATTCAGCATCGCCGCGACTGCGCCGCTGGTTGCGGAGGCCACTGGCCGCCCGGTCGTGACGACGCCGGACAGTGCCGTCGACAAGCTGATGAGGCTGCTGAAGGCGAAGGCTTAGGCGCCGGCCTTTGTCCGGCGCCGCGCATCCTTGATCGCGACCGAGAGCGCAGCCTTCGTCTCGTTGACGAAATCCTCGACCAATTCCTCGCGCGTGGCATGCGCCGCCTCGCCGGTGAACAGGCCCTGCTCGGCCAGCATCACCACCCCATGCAGCGCGGCCCAGATCTTGAGCGCCTGCCGCTCGCGCAAGTAGCCGACCGCCGGGGCCTCCAGCGCCTCGATCACGAGCGCAAAGGTCTCCCGCGTCGCCTCGTGCAGCTCGCTGCCCTTGGCCGCGCAGGACACGGTGCGCGAGGCGAACATCAAGCGGTAGATACCGTTACGGCGCAGACCGAAATCGAGCGTCGCTTGCGCGAGTCGCGAGAGCTTCGACTGCTTCGACGGCTCCGCCATCGCCTCGCGCAGAACCGCTGTGAGTTGCCGGAACGCCTCCGCCGTGACCGCCGCGAGCAGCGCCTCACGGTCGACGAAATGCCGGTATGGCGCCGGCTGCGAAACACCGAGCTGCCTGGCAAGCGCCTTGATGCTGATCGCCTCGGCGCCGCCCTGTTCCGCTTCGCGCAATGCGGCCTTGATCAAGGCGTCGCGGAGATCGCCATGGTGATAGGTCTTCTCGGATTTGCGAGCGAATTGTGAACGCATGTTGAGTCGAAGCCTATGAGTTTGCGCTTGACAGGGGAAGCCCGCCGCGAATGTAATAGGATATAACTTAGAACAATCCCAGATGAGGAACGCGCCGCCCTTCGGGCCCCGCGCGCGCACGACCGAGGAAGCCGCAATGTCAGAGCGACTAAGGGTTCACGTCGATCCGGAGAAATGCCAGGGCCACGCCCGCTGCAAGGCCCTCGCGCCGGAGCTTTTCGAGCTCGACGAATATGGCAACGCGCACGAAGCCGGCGACGGCGCGGTCCCGCCGGGGCTCGAGGACAAGCCTGGCTTGCGAAAGCCAACTGCCCGGAAATCGCAATCGATGTGATCGAGGAGTAGCGCGGCCAGCTGCAGCGAACACGAGCCGAGGGATTCCCTGCCATGACCGACGTCAACCAGCCCGCCGCCCATCCGCCCGTGACCGACTGGGTCCATGATTTCGACCACACCGATCCGCAATGGACGGAGGACCCGTTCCCGATCTGGGACGAACTGCGCGCCGCGAGTCCCGTGGTGCACACGAAACGCTTCCTCGGCTGCTACCTGCCGACGACCTATGAAGCCGTGCGCGAGATCGCCAACGACACCGAGCACTTCTCCTCACGCCGCATCATCGTCCGCGATGTGCGCCCCGAAGTCGCGAGGAACGCGGCACCGCCGATCACCTCGGCCCCGCCCGAGCACAAGCCGGCCAAGCAATTGCTGCTGCCGCCTTTCACGCCGGACGCGATGAAGAAGCTCGAACCGCGGGTTCGCGCCATCTGCAACGAACTGATCGACGAGTTTATCGCCGACGGCAAGGTCGACGCTGCCGCACGCTACAGCAAATACATCCCGGTTCGGGCGATCGCGCACATGCTCGGCATTCCCGAGAACGACAGCGATCTCTTCATCAACTGGATTCACATGATCCTCGAGCTCGGCATCAAGGACGAGAGCAAGCTGCTCCAGGCCGTGCAGGAGATGACGGGCTATTTCAGCGGCCACATCGAATGCGCGCAAGAACAAGCCCAGCGACGACCTGATCTCCTATCTGATGAACGCCAGGGACAAGCAAGGCAACCCGCTCGAGGACTCCCACGTGCTGGGCTCGCTGCGCCTGCTGCTGATCGCCGGCATCGACACCACCTGGAGCGCGATCGGCTCCTCGCTCTGGCATCTTGCGAAGACGCCGGCCGACCGCGAGCGGCTGATCGCCGAGCCCGGGCTGATCCCGACCGCGGTGGAGGAGCTGCTGCGCGCCTATTCGCCGGTGACGATGGCGCGCGAGGTGGTCAAGGAAACCACGGTCTCGGGTTGTCCGGTGAAGCCCGGCAACATGGTGCTGCTGTCGTTCCCGGCCGCTAACCGTGACCCCAAGATGTTTCCAAATGCTGACAAAGTCGTGATCGACCGCCGCGAGAACCGCCACGCCGCCTTCGGCCTCGGTATCCATCGCTGCGTCGGTTCCAACCTTGCGCGAATGGAGATGCAGGTTGCGCTGGAGGAATGGCTGAAGCGGATTCCAGACTTCCGGCTCGATCCGGCAGGCACCGTGACTTGGTCACAGGGCACGGTGAGAGGCCCCCGGCAGTTGCCATTTTTGCTGGGAAAGGCGATGTAGGCCTTCCCCAGACGAAGGAAGCGGAAGGCCGGACGTGACAGAGCAAGCAATCCAACCGGCCTCCGAGACTTTTGACGTCGCCGACGCCGAGCGGCGGATCAAGGCGATCTTCATCGGCTCCATCGGCAATCTCGTCGAGTGGTACGATTTCTACGCCTATACGGCGTTCGCGCTCTACTTCGCACCCGCGTTCTTCCCTGGTAACGACCCCGTCGTCCAGCAATTGAACGTCGCCGTCGTATTCGCGGCGACCTTCCTGATGCGGCCTCTGGGCGGGTGGTTTTTCGGCTATCTCGCTGACCATTTCGGCCGCCGCATTTCGCTCACTCTGTCCGTCGTCTTCATGTGCTTCGGCTCGCTGATCATCGCGCTGACGCCGACCTATGCCACGATCGGCTTCGCCGCGCCGGTGATCCTCGCGCTCGCCCGCGTCATCGAGGGCCTGAGCCTCGGCGGCGAATATGGCGCCAGCGCCACATATCTCAGCGAGGTCGCCGACCCCAAGCATCGCGGCTTCTATTCCAGCTTCCAGTACGTCACGCTGATCGGAGGCCAGCTCACCGCGATCATCGTGCTGCTGCTCCTGCAGAAGGTCTTCCTGACACCGGAAGAGCTGAAGGCCTGGGGCTGGCGCATCCCCTTCGCGATCGGCGCGCTGCTAGCGATCTTCGCCGCGGTGATGCGGCGCGGCCTGCACGAGACCGAGGCGTTCGAGGAGGCCAGGAAAGTGGTGAAGCCGACCGGCTCGATCACCAATCTGCTGCGCTATCCGCGCGAGCTCTTGCTGGTCGTCGGCCTCACCGCCGGCGGCACGGCGGCGTTCTACACTTTCACCACCTACATGCAGACCTTCGTCAAGCTTTCGGTCGGGCTGACCGAGGACCAGACCACCTTCGTGATCTTCGGCACACTGATTTTCGCGACCATCCTCCAGCCGATCTATGGCGCGATCTCCGACAAGATCGGCCGCAAGCCGCTGCTGATTTTCTTCGGCGTCGCCGGCACGCTCGCGACCGTTCCGTTGCTGATGGCGCTGAAGGAGACGAAATCGCCCTTCATGGCGTTCATCCTGATCTGCGCCGCCTGGCTGTTCGTCGCCGGCTACACCTCGATCAACGCCGTGGTGAAGGCTGAATTGTTCCCGACCAACGTCCGCGCCCTCGGCGTCGGCCTGCCCTATGCCATCACGGTCTCGATCTTCGGCGGCACGGCGCCGGCGATTGCGCTCTATTTCAAAAGCATCGGGCACGAGGAATGGTTTTATTTCTATCTAAGTGGCATCATCTGCCTGTCGCTGATCATCTATTCAACCATGCGCGACACCAAGCGCGCCTCCGCAATGCATCGGCACGAGTAGGCCATGACCGACGAGACGCCATCCGACAGCAAGCTGACGCGCACCAAGGAGAAGTGGGCGCGCGAGGGCCGGTTCCTCACCGGCAAGATCACGCGTCCGGAAGATCAGCGCCTGCCGCCCGGTCAGCACCTCACCAAGGACTGGCCGGTGCTCGATCTGGGCGTCGTACCGCCGGTCTCGCGCGAGCGCTGGCGGCTCGACGTCTACGGCGCGATCGAAACTCCCGTGTTCTGGACCTTCGACGAGTTCATTGCACAGAAGCAGGCGCGGTTCACCTCCGATATCCACTGCGTGACGACCTGGTCGCGCTACGACAATGAATGGGAGGGACTCGCGACGCGCGAGCTGCTCGCGGCCTGCCAGCCGCGCGAGGATGCGCGCTTCGTCGTGTTGCATTCCTATGACGGCTACACCACCAACCTCCCACTGGAAGACTTCGCCGCTGAGGACGCGCTGCTCGCCCATAGCTGGTCGGGCCAGCCCCTGAGCGAGGAACATGGCGGCCCGGTGCGGCTGGTGGTGCCGCATCTGTATTTCTGGAAGAGCGCCAAATGGCTCCAGGCCATCGAATTCCTGACCGAGGACGCGCCGGGCTTCTGGGAAGTCCGCGGCTATCATAACCGCGGCGATCCCTGGGCCGAACAACGCTATTCGGGCGATTAGGTTCAAGCAAGGACGAGGGAAGCCCATGCCGACCGAACGCTTCCAATTCACCGGAGAAGGCGGTCATCAGCTCTCGGCCGCGCTGGAGCTGCCTGACGGCGAGGCTGCGGCTTTCGCGCTGTTCGCGCATTGCTTCACCTGCGGCAAGGACGCGCTGGCGGCCAAGCGCATTGCGGTCGCGCTCGCCGCCAAAGGCATTGCGGTGCTGCGGTTCGACTTCACCGGGCTCGGCTCCAGCGAGGGCGATTTCGCCAATACGACGTTCTCCTCCAACGTCGCCGATCTCGTGCGCGCGGCCGATCACCTGCGCAGCATCCGCAAGGCGCCGTCAGTCCTGATCGGCCACAGTCTCGGCGGTGCCGCGATCCTCGCGGCAGCAGGACAGATCCCCGAAGCCAGGGCGGTCGTGGCCATCGCGGCGCCGTCCGATCCCGCCCACGTCACCGGTCTGTTCAAGGAGCATATCGACAAGATCCGCACCGAGGGCGAGGTCGAAGTCTCGCTCGCGGGACGTCCGTTCCGGATCAGGCGTGAATTCCTCGACGACATCGCCGAGCGCGAGCTGATGAAGGACGTCACCGGCCTGCACAAGGCGCTGCTGGTGATGCATTCGCCTGTCGACGACACCGTCGGCATCGACAATGCGACGAAGATCTTCGTTGCGGCGAAGCATCCCAAGAGCTTCATCTCGCTCGATCATGCCGATCATCTGCTGACGAAGCCTGCCGACGCGCTTTACGCGGCCGACGTGATCGCGGCCTGGGCGAGCCGTTACATTGACACAGAAAAGCCCGCAAAAGCGATGGATCTAGCCGAGGACCCGCGAAAGGTCGTGGTGCAGGAGACCCGCAAGAGCAAGTTCAACCAGATCATCACCGTCGGGCCGCATCGTCTGGTGGCTGACGAGCCGGTCACGGCCGGCGGCGCAGATGCGGGGCCCGGCCCGTATGACTTCCTGCTCGCCGGCCTCGGCGCCTGCACCTCCATGACCATGCGCCTCTATGCCGACCGCAAGTCACTGCCGCTCGAGCGCGTGACCGTCACGCTGAAGCATTCCAAGATTTACGCAAAAGACTGCGAAGAATGCGAGACCCGCGACGGCATGCTCGACCAGATCGAACGCGACATCACGATGGATGGCGCCCTCGATGCCGAGCAACGCAAGAAGCTGATGGAGATCGCCGACAAGTGCCCGGTGCACCGGACGCTGACGTCGGAGATCCGCATCGTGACGAAGGCGGTTGACTAGGCGCTTCAGGTTGTTGTTTAAGCATGATCTCTTCGGAAAACCGCTGCGCACTTTTCCGGATGATGCTTTAGAAGCACGATGCCATCGTCCGCACGGCCGTGCTGATCTCGCTCTCGCGCCACGCCGCGAAGGCTAGCAGCAGGCCGCGATCGCGGGGCCGGCCAACCGCCAGGCTCGACAGGGCGCGCGTCTCGACCCCCGCCGCAACCAGCCGCTTCACCGCCGCCTGATCAGTGCGACCGCGCTCGAGTCGGGCAACGAGTTGGATGCCTCCAGGAGGCACTTCGACCGAGAGCATCCCGCCGAGCTGTCGCTCCAGTTGCTCGACGAGGTGATCGCGGCGCGCGTGATAGAGCCGGCGCATCCGGCGCAGATGTGCGAGGAAATGCCCATCGGCGATGAACTCGGAGAGTGCTTCCTGGATGTGACTCGAAGCGATCAGTCCGATATGCCGCTGCGCGATCTCCAGGATGCTGGCCAGTGCCGGCGGCGCGACGAGATAGCCGAGCCGGATATCCGGCGTCATCGCCTTCGAGAAGGTGCCGACATAGAACACGCGGCCATGGGCATCGAGCCCCTGCAAGGCCGGCACCGGCCGGCTGTCATAGTGGAATTCGCCGTCGTAGTCGTCCTCCACGATCCAGGTCTTGCCGGGCCTGCTCAGGCCGAGAAACTCGGCGCGGCGGGCCAGCGACATCAGCCGCCCCGTCGGATGCTGATGCGAGGGCGTCATGAAGATCAGTTTTGGCGCCGCAAGGCCCGGCATCCGTTGCATACCCTGCCCGTCCAGTCCGATACCGGTCACGCGCGCGCCGGACGCCCGGAAGGCGGCCGCAGCACCGGGATAACCGGGATCCTCGACCCAGACCTCATCGCCGGGCGTGATGATGGTCGCGGCAATCAAGATCAACGCAGCCTGCGCACTCGGCAGGATCATGATCTGGTCTGCGGCGGCCCGGACACCCCGGCTGGTCGCCAGATAATCCGCGAGCACTTCGCGCAGGCGCGTCCGGTTGAGCGGGCCGAGCTCGCGCCTGGCTGCACGCAGGGCACCGCGACGCAAGCAACGCGCCCAGACCTCGTCCGGAAACTCTCTGAAATCGCCATGCCCCGGGCGCAACGGCCTCAGTGATCCCTGATAGGACATCGGCCAGTCGGTCTGCTTGAGATTCGAGGCCCAGGGCGAAAGTCGCGGCTTTCGGGAGCGTCCAGGCGCCGCAGCGGCACCCGCTCCTAGACGATCTCCGCCACCATCGACCGTGACCACCGGACGGCGGCCGTGCGATGCCGCAACATATCCCTCGGCGGCAAGCTGTTCGTACGCATAAGTGACGGTGTTGCGGGAGACGCCGAGATCGCTCGCGAGCCGACGGCTCGACGGCAGCGTACGGCCTTTCCCGAGGCGGCCACTCGCGATCAGGTCTCTAAGCTGGCTCGTCAGCTGCGTCACCAGCCCCGCGTCGTCCGTCCGTTTCAAGTCGATCAGAGCGGAGATCACCTCTTCCGAAACTGGCATCTCATTATTCTCCGATCTGGCGCTTTTTCAGGTGCCAGCGGCGATGCTATCCGCGAACCGGACTGCTTCAAGGACTCCGAGATGAACTCACTTTCACCCCGCGCGGCCGTCGGTCTGTTCCTCATCGTCGTGGTGGCCTGGGGTGTGAACTGGTCGGTGACGAAGCAACTCGTGGAATTCGTCTCGCCGCTGTGGACCGCCGCGATCCGGAGTTGGATCGCTCTGGTCAGCCTCATCGTGATCCTCGGACTGAGCAAGAATCTGGTGATCCCGGAACGACGCGATATACCCGTCATCCTCAGCGTCGCGCTGCTGCACATGACGCTATTCTCGATCCTCGTCGCGGCGGGTCTACGCTTCCTGCCGGCGAGCAAGGGCGTCGTGCTCGGCTACACCACGCCGCTCTGGGTCGCACTCGCCGCGCCCATCCTCGGACAGGGCACGCTGACCGCGCCGACGCTTGCCGGCGCCCTGCTCGGGCTGATCGGGCTAGTCGTCATCCTGAATCCGTCCTCGATCGACTGGACCAATGCAGGCGTCTTGCTCGGCGCCGGCATGGTCATCCTGGCCGCGATCTCCTGGGCCGCGAACATCATCTATATCCGCGCGCATCGCTGGATCGCTTCTCCGCTCCAGCTCCTGCTCTGGCAGGTGCTCGTGGCCACGGCCGTGCTGTCGACACTGGCGATGATCATCGACGGGCTGCCGCAAGTCGAGTGGTCATGGAGGCTCGTGTCGCTCTTCCTGTACTCGGGCCTGATCGGGACGGCGCTGGCCTATTGGGCGATGTCGACGGTCAACAAGAGCATCTCGGCGCTGACCACGTCGCTCGGGACCACCGCGACGCCGCTCGTCGGCATCGCCAGTGCCGCGATCGTGCTGGGTGAGCCGATCGACGCGAGCCTTGCCATCGCGGCCGGACTGATCGTCAGCGGCATCGGCCTTGCGACGCTCGGCGACCGACTGCTGCGCGGTCAGGCCACCGCGAGGGGTTGAACCCGCAGCGCACCGCGCAGGCCCGCCGTCGTGCCGAGCAGGATGCCGGCGAGCGCCACGAACGACCCCAGCGCGAGCGTCGAGACGCCAGTCAGCCCCTGCCCGATCGAGCAGCCGAGCGCCATCACACCGCCGATACCCATCAGCGCCGCGCCGCTGCCTGAGCGCAGCATGTGACGCGGTGAGGAATAGCCTTCGAGCTTGAACCGGCCCGTCGCGAGCGCCGTCACCAGACTGCCGGCGAAGACGCCGGCCACCGTCGCGATGCCGAAATTCAACGTAAGACCGGTCGAGAGCATGGCGTATTGCAGGCTATCGGCGATCGGCGCGATGAAGGTGAGCGAGGTGACGGGGACGGGGTTGAAGTCGTCAGCGCCGAGACAGCCGGTGACGTACCAGCAGCCGGCGACGAGCAGGCCCACGACGAGACCTGCCGCGATCTGACCCGGCGAACGGCGAAACGCTGGGTGCGCGAAGGCAAACAGCATCAGCGCGACGACCGTCGCGGCGGCGGCAAGCGCGCGCGAAAGCGATTCCGTGAGACCGAGCATTGCCAGCACGGACGGCAGCGAATTTGCGCTGACGGTCGTTTGCGAGGCCTGGACCAGCGCGATACGCGCTGGCGCGATCAGGCCCTTCAGCGTCATCTGCGCGGCGATGGCCAGCACGATCACGACGACGAAGGAGCGGAGATTGCCGCGGCCGAGCAGCACCAGCGCCCGCGACCCGCAGCCATTCGACAGCACCATGCCGTAGCCGAACAGCAGGCCGCCGAGGAAGAGCACAGGCACTGAGAATGACTGCTGCAGGTAGATCGACCTGCCGAGATCGACCATGCCGTTGCCGGCAAGGAACTGGCTCGCAGCGATCGCAACGGCGATCGCCAGCGCATAGCTCCGCACCAGCCGCCCGTCCCCCTCCGCCAGAAAGCCGCGCATGCTGCTCATCAGGCAGAAACCGCTGAGCAAGCCGACGGCGCCGTAGACGAGCCCGATGACGAGACCGGCGAGGATGACGAATTGGGCGGATTCCATCGACTGTTCTCAGATCTCTCGACGTCCGTCATTGCGAGCGCAGCGAAGCAATCCAGAAATGCATCCGCGGAGACAGGCTGGATTGCTTCGCTGCGCTCGCAATGACGATTTGCTACGGCTTCAGGATGACCCGGTCGCGCGAGGAGCCGGCGACGGCGACATAGGCTTCCTTGGCGCGCTCGAGCGGATAGATCGCATTCGCCCCGATCGGAAACGGCTTCAGATGGCCGCTGGCGAAGCCGGGACCGAGGTCGCGCAGCACCGCGCCTGTGGCGACCGACGACAGGCCCAGCGTGTCGATGCCGACATAGGTGTGCTGGCCGCGATAAAATTCGAGGATGTTGAACTGCACGATGCGGTCGATCGCGGCGATCAGGATCTGGCGGCCGCGCAGCGCAAGCGATTTGTGCGCGGCCTGGAAGTAGGGATCGCCGACGGTGTTGAAGACGATGTCGGCGCCCTTCCCGCCGGTCAATTCGCGCACACGCGTGGCAACGTCAATGGCAGAGGCGTCGATCACCTCGACCGGCGCGCTGCTATGCCCCTCATAGGCTTCCGTCCTGCGCACCACGCCGATGACGCGCGCACCCTGCCAGGTCGCGATCTGAACCGCGGCCTGTCCGACCTTGCCGTTGACGCCGAACACCAGCACGGTCTCGCCGCTCTTCGGCACGCCCGCGCGGCGAAAGCCTTCCATCGCGGTGACGAAGGGCACGCCGATGCCGGCGGCCTCCTCCCAGGACACGGTCTTCGGTTTCTCAACGACGGCATCAGCCTCGACCACGAGATGGGAGGCATGGGTGCCGTCACGACGGATACCGAGATCGCCGGAGGAGCCGAACACTTCGCGCCGACCGTACCCGCCGGCCCGTCGATCACCACGCCAGCGTAGTCGCGGCCGGGGGTCCGGGGAAACACGGCATAGGGCATCAGCCCGGTCGCGGCCTTGACGTCGGATGGATTGACGGCCGCGGCTTTCACCTCGACCAGCAGATCGTTCGGACCGCGCTCGAGTGTCAGGCGCTCCACGACTGGCGCAAGCGCGGCAGCGTTTTCAGCCTTTGAGGCAAGGCGCACGCAGCGCGCTTCGACGGTTTTGGCATCGGCTGTCGACATGAAAAGACCCGCGATTTCTCGCGGGCCTTGTCGCCTCTGGGCGCGGTCAAGTCAATCCATCCAGTCAGTCCTTGGGGCGCTTGTCGTAGAGCCGCCTGGCCTTGCCGAGGGAACGTTCCAGCGTGGCGGGCGCAACCACCTGCACCCTGGAGCTGATCCCGATCGTGTTCTTGATGTGGGTCGAGACGCGGTCAGCGTGGTCGAGCAGACCACGGCCGTCCCAGCTCTCGGGCCGCGCCTCCGCAATGATCGTCAGTTCGTCCATGCGGCCTTCACGAGTCAGTTCCAGGATGAAGTGCCCGCCGCACCAGTCGGTCGCGAGCAGCACTTCCTCGATCTGGGTCGGAAACAGATTGACGCCGCGCAGGATGATCATGTCGTCGGAGCGCCCCGTCACCTTCTCCATCCGCCGCATGCCGGGCCGCGCCGTGCCCGGCAGCAGTCGCGTCAAATCGCGGGTGCGATAGCGGATCACCGGAAAGGCTTCCTTGGTGAGCGAGGTGAAGACGAGCTCGCCCTTCTCCCCGTCCGGCAGCACCGCGCCGGTTTCGGGGTCGATCACCTCGGGATAGAAATGGTCCTCCCAGATGTGCAGGCCGTCCTTGGTCTCGATGCATTCCTGCGCGACGCCGGGGCCAATCACCTCGGAGAGGCCATAGATGTCGGTCGCGTCCATGTCGAAGGCGTCCTCGATCTCGCCGCGCATCGCATTAGTCCAGGGCTCGGCGCCGAAGATGCCGACCTTGAGCGAACTCTGGCGCGGGTCGAGCTTCTGGCGCTTGAACTCGTCGAGAATCGCCAGCATGTAGCTGGGCGTCACCGTGATGATGTCAGGGCGGAAGTCGTTGATGAGCTGCACCTGCCGCTCGGTCATGCCGCCGGAGATCGGCACCACGGTGCAGCCGAGCTTCTCGGCGCCGTAGTGCACACCCAACCCGCCGGTGAAGAGGCCGTAGCCGTAGGCATTGTGGATGATCATGCCGGTGCGCCCGCCGGCGGCGCGGATCGATCGCGCCATCACCTCCGACCATGTGTCGATATCGCGCCGGGTGTAACCAACGACGATCGGTTTGCCCGTGGTGCCGGAGGAGGCATGCACGCGCACCAGCTTTTCGCGCGGCACGGCGAACATGTTGAAGGGATAGTTGTCGCGCAGGTCAGTCTTCGCCGTGAACGGAAACTTTGCGAGATCGGACAGCTCGCGAAAGTCGGACGGATGTACGCCGGCCTTGTCGAAGGCCTTGCGATAGTGCGCGACGTTATCGTAGGCGTGCTTCAGCGACCAGGCCAGCCGCTGCTTCTGCAGCGCCATGATCTCGTCGCGAGAGGCGCGCTCATGTGCGTCCATCTCGGCGCTATAGCCACTGGCACCTTCCTTGAGCCTCGTCAGAGCCATCCTCGTTTCCCCACATTGGTTTGTTCTTTTCTTTGGTCTTATTGATCTTGCGCCGGCAGCCACGTGCCGGGAATGACGCGAGAATGTCCGCGGAATTCCGCGATGACGGTGTCGCCCGCGGTCACGCGCACGTCGTAGATGCCGGAACGGCCGCCACGAGTTATCTCCCGCGCCGTCGCAACGAGACGGTCGCCGAGCTTGCCCGGCTTGATGAAGGTGATCTGTCCTTGCGCCGCGACAACGCGCTCGTTGTGCGAGTTGCAGGCGAACGCGAAGGCGGAGTCGGCGAGGGTGAAGATGAAGCCGCCATGGGCGATGCGCTGGCCGTTGACCATGTCCGACCGCACCGTCATCGCAAGCGTTGCGAAGCCCGGGCCGATCTCGACGATCTCCATCCCGAGCCCCTTGGACGCATCGTCCTCGGCCCACATCGCGTCAGCGCAGGCGCGGGCAATATCCTCGGGCGACAGGGCGGCTTTGACGTTCACGCGCTTCTCCGGGCCAGATGCTCGCACATGATGTTCTGCTGGTTGGCTCAAGCTGTCAAATAATGCGACGCATTTGCATTCATGGGGTCTGATCTGCCCGATCAGACATGGTCATAATCGACCACGACACGCTCGGACGATGGTTTTGCCTGGCAGGTCAAGACGAAGCCGGCTTTGAACTCCCACGGTTCCAGCGAATAGTTGATGTCCATCGGCGCCTCACCCTCGACCAGCTTGGCGCGGCAAGTCGAGCACATCCCGCCCTTGCAGGCGAACGGCAGATCGACGCCGGCGCGCAGGGCGGCGTCGAGGATCGCTTCGTCCTCGGCGACCGGCACGTCGCGACGCTTGCCGTCGATGATCAGCGAGGCGATCGCCTTCGGCGGCGCGTCGGGCGCAACCGCCTTCTTCGGCCGCGGCTTGCCGCCGAATTCGGAGACGAAGCGCTCGACGTGGATGCGTTCGTCCGCGATGCCGAGATCGCGGCAGGTTGCCTCGATCTCCTCGCTCATGCCAAGGGGACCGCAGATGAAGACGTGATCGACGCTCCCCGCCGGCACCAGCGAGCGCAGCAGCACCCTCACCTTGCTGCCGTCGAGCCGGCCATGCAGGATCGGGATGTCCTGCTCCTCGCCGGAGATGACGTGGAAGAGCGAGAGGCGATCGATGAAGCGATCCTTCAGCTCCTCGAGCGCTTCGAGAAACATGATGTTGTCGGTGGTACGGTTGCCGTAGAACAGGAAGAAGCGACTGTCCGGCTCGCGGGCAAGCACACCCTTCACGATCGACAGGATCGGCGTGATGCCGGAGCCGGCGGCAAAGCCGACATGGATGCGCGGGCTATCTGCCGCGGGGACCACGCCGAAGCGGCCGGTCGGCGTCATCACGTCGAGCTCATCGCCGCTTTTCAGCTCGTCCGCCGCCCAGCTCGAGAACGCGCCGCCGTCAACCTTCTTCACGGCGATGCGGATCTCGCCGTCGTCGGGGCCGGAGCAGATCGAATAGGAGCGGCGTATCTCTTCGCCATCCAGCATGGTACGGAGCGTGAGATACTGGCCGGGCGTGAAGGCGTAATCGCCGGCGAGTTCGCCGGGGATGGCGAAGGTCATCGAGACGGCGTCGGACGCCTCGCGGCGGAGGTCGTTGACGGTCAGGAGATGGAAGCGCGGTGCGGCTGCGGACATGGTCAATGACACTTGAAATAATCGAAGGGTTCGCGGCAGGCCTTGCAGCGCCACAGCGCCTTGCAGGACGTAGAGCCGAACTCGGACAACAGCTCTGTCCTGTCGGAGCCGCATTGCGGACACGCGACGGCCTGCTCGCCGAACAACGTGCGGCGCGAGTTCGAAGCCTGCGGCGGCGCAATGCCGTAGGCGCTCAGCTTGCGGCGCCCCTCCTCGCTCATCCAGTCCGTCGTCCAGGCCGGTGACAGAACGGTCCGCACCCTGGGATGATGAAAGCCGGCGCGCTCCAGCGCGACCTCGATTTCGAACGCGATCATGTTCATGGCCGGGCAGCCCGAATAGGTCGGTGTGATCGCAACCTCGACATGATCGCCGTCGACTATGACGTCGCGGAGAACGCCGAGATCGGCGATGGTCAGCACCGGGATTTCCGGATCGACCACGCTGGCCGCAGCGTTCCAGGCGCGTTGACGCAACTCGCTATCGCGCTCCAGCACGCTCACCATGTCAACCCCGGAAAGGTGCGTTGCATCGACTGCAGCTCCGACAGGAGGTGGCCGAGATGCTCGCTGTGCCGGCCGGAACGACCACCTTGCTGCATCCAGTCGTTCCGCGGCAGCGCAAGCGTCGCCTCACTGACGACATCGGACAGGGTCGTCAACCAGCGGCCGCGCAAGTTCGCGGGATCAACAGCGATACCGGCCTGGATCAGGGCGCGTTCGCTATCGTCGACAGCGAACATCTCGCCGGTAAAGGCCCAGAGATGATCGATCGCTCCTTGAACACGCGCGTGGCTCTCATCCGTGCCGTCCCCGAGCCTGATGATCCATTCCGAGGCGTGGCGCAGGTGATATGCGCTCTCCTTCTCCGACTTGGCGGCAATGGCGGCAAGCGTCGTGTCGCGCGAGCTCATCATGGCACGCCAGTAAAGGTCGGCGAAGGCGGAATAGAAGAACTGCCTCACCAGCGTCTGGGCAAAGTCGCCGTTCGGCTGCTCGACCAGCAGCAGATTGCGGTACTGCCGAACGTCGCGCAAGTAAGCGAATTTGTCCTCGTCATTGTCCTTGCCTTCGACCTTCGCAGCGTAGCTGTAGAGCTCGCGTGCCTGACCAATGAGGTCGAGCGCGATGTTGGAAAGTGCCATGTCCTCTTCCAGCATCGGCGCGTGCCCGCACCATTCCGACAGCCGGTGGCCGAGGATCAGCGCATCGTCGGCGCGGCGCAGCGTATAGAGCACCAGCGGTGTTTCGGAGACCTGGATGTTGGCCACGGCCATCACATGTGCCCTACTTCTTCCGGCACCTCGTAGAAGGTCGGATGCCGGTAGATCTTCGACTCCGCCGGCTCGAACATCATGCCCTTCTCGGCGGGATCGCTCGCGGTGATCGCGCTTGACGGCACGACCCAGATCGACAGGCCCTCGCCGCGGCGGGTGTAGATGTCGCGGGCGGCTTGCAGGGCCATGGTCGCGTCGCTGGCATGCAGCGATCCCACGTGCTTGTGCGCGAGTCCGTTGCGGCTGCGAATGAAGACTTCCCACAGCGGCGTATTCGGCGTGGCCATATTGATCTCCCTATTCGGCAGCTTGCGCGGTCTGACGCCGCGCGCGCTTGGCGGCATAGGCGGCTGCCGCCTCGCGCACCCAGGCGCCCTCCTCGTGTGCCTTGCGGCGCGCGGCCATGCGGTCGCGGTTGCAGGGGCCATTGCCGGCGAGCACCTGCTTGAATTCGGTCCAGTCGATCTCGCTGTAGCGCCAGTGTCCGTCCGCGTCCTGCGTCATGCCGGGATCGGGAATGGTGAGGCCGAGATATTGCGCCTGTGGTACGGTGGCATCGACGAACTTCTGGCGCAGTTCGTCATTGGAGAAGCGCTTGATCTTCCACCTCGTCGAGGTGTCGCTGTGCTGGCTCGCGACATCCGGCGGGCCGAACATCATCAGCACCGGCCACCACCAACGGTTCAGCGCGTCCTGCGCCATCGCCTTCTGCTCGTCCGAGCCGCGGCACAGCGTCACCATGATTTCGTAGCCCTGGCGCTGGTGGAACGACTCCTCCTTGCAAACGCGGATCATCGCGCGCGCATACGGGCCATAGGAGCAGCGGCACAGCGGGATCTGGTTCATGATCGCGGCGCCGTCGACCAGCCACCCGATTGTGCCGATGTCGGCCCAGGTCAGCGTCGGATAGTTGAAGATCGAGGAATACTTTGCCTTGCCGGCAAGCATGGCGTCGACCAGTTCCTCGCGCGAGGTGCCGAGCGTCTCGGCTGCGGCGTAAAGATAGAGCCCGTGGCCGCACTCATCCTGTACCTTGGCGAGCAGCGCGGCCTTGCGGCGCAACGCCGGCGCACGGGTGATCCAGTTGCCTTCGGGCAGCATGCCGACGATTTCGGAATGGGCGTGCTGGGAGATTTGGCGGGTGAGCGTCTTGCGGTAGGCCGCCGGCATCCAGTCGTTCGGCTCGATGCGTTCCTCTGCATCGATGCGGGCCTGGAACTGCGCAGCCTTGGCCGCGTCTTCGAGACCGCGATCGTCGGTCTCGGCCGTGTTCAGCGCCTGGGTATACATGCGCATCCTCCCGATTTATTGGGAGTAAATATATAACAGAAATTACATCATGCAAGATATTTCTGTAACATAAAAGATCAAGTATCGAACCTCCGTTCCAGCAGCTTCCGGGCCGCCGGCAACGCCGCCCCCTTCTCGTTGATTCCATGGCCATCGAGCCATAGTTCCGATGGAGCGAGGAGCGCGCGATAGATCTCGCCGCAGAGCGCGCGGGCCGCCCTTCCCGGCCAATCCGCGGGCAACAGGCCTTCGGGCAGCAGCGGGTCGCGCAGCACGACACGGCGATAGTAGTGGATCAACAGGATACGCGCGGTGAAGGCGTCGGCCTCGGACAGATCCGTGCCGCGCGCGATCGCGGCACGGAGCGGCTCGAACGTCTTCATGAATTTCAAATAGGCATCCGCGGTGCGATCGAGCGGCCAGCTCGCGCTGAGCAGACGGCGCCCGCTGTCATCCTCTGCCGAGACTTCGAGACGGATGGCGCCGGCAGCCTCGTCCGGCACCGGCACGCCCGACGGCGCGACCCAGACGCCCGGCAGAGGGCTGCCGAAGCCGGCATTGCGCAGCGCCTCACGCGAGGCGTCGCGATCCTCGCCATTGCCGATCAGCAGCAGTTCGAAACGGCCGGTCCAGTCCGATGGCGGCGGATCGTAGATGTGGCGCGTGGCAGCTTCAAAAATCTGCCGACCCTTGTCGGCCAGGCGATAGAAACTGTTTCGCCCGACCTTCTCGCGTGTCAGCCAGCCGTCGGCAGCAAGCCGCGACATTGCGGTGCGGACCACGCCGCTGTCGATGTCCAGGCTTTCGAAGAATTCCAGCAGCGTCCCCAGCCACACCGAGCCGCCGCGCGGCACGATGGCATCGCCGAACACGGTGATGACGATGGAGCCGGTGCGCGACGGCTCGCGCTTGAGCTGGTCGATGATGCGGGAGAGCGGATGCGCCATGCGCGAGGCATAGCGCGTTTGATGCGGGCGCGACAATGGACGCGAGCACCAAATGCGAGAACCGGGCTCGATCCTTCGAGACGGCGCTTCGCGCCTCCTCAGAGTGAGGTCTACCCTCCTTTGCGCGGCGTCAGCAGCTGTCCCCCTCATGGTGAGGAGCGCGGCCGCACGTCTCGAACCATGCAAGCCCGCTTACCTGTGCGGATCGGGATAAACCACGCTGCGCCAGCCGCTGCGATCAAATGGGCGCCACTGGCCCTCCTTCTGCGCGAGCCGGTCGGCCACGGCATAGACGACGGCAGGATGATGGCCCATGCCGCAATGGCTGCTCTCCACCTCGATGCTCTCGGTCTGTGCGCCCGTTTTCTCCATGCAGCCCTGCCAGGCGCAGACACCGTCGGTGCGGCTGAAGATAGCGGTGGTCGGCACCGGCGGCGGAGCGGCAAGCTCTCCCCCGAAACGCGGATCGACCTCATCGGCCTTGTGCCCGCTGGCCCATTCGTAGACGCGCCAGGCATTGGTCGATCGCGGATCGCCGGCGAAGGGACTGCCGAGCGTGATCACCTGGCGCACCCGCTCCGGCATCATCTTGGCGAGCTGGCGGGCATAGAGACCGCCGAGGCTCCAGCCGACCAGGCTGATCCTGCGGCCGTGCTTGTCGCTGAGCTCCTGGACCAGATCGACCATGGCGTCCTGCACGCCCTCGCGCAGGCCGTAATTGCGACCCTGACGCCAACCGCTCACCGCATAACCCTTGCTCGTCAAGAACGTGCGCAGCGCGCGCGTCGACGCATCGGAAGCCACGAGGCCCGGCAGCACCAGCACCGGATGTCCATCGCCGCGCGGCGCAAGGCTCAGGAGCGGCAGCGCGCCTAGGAATGCGCCGAACTCGTGGAGCGCCCGCCCCTCCAGAAACATCAGGGTACGGGACGGCGGACGCAGCGTCTGGGCAGTTGCGGTCATCGATGTTTCCCCCTGGGAGACTTCCTGGAAAGGACGCCGGCTGCGGAGCCGGCAAATTGGCATGAATTCCAATGCACCGGCTTCTCGAACGTTCCGCAGCGCAACATGAATCAGCTAGGTGGCCGGTTCCAGACATTCAAGCGGGAGAGATGCGCGGCGGCAATAGGCCCGCGCGGTAATGCTGACGGCCGTGACGCGAAAGTCACAGCAATCGAAGCAGGAATTCTGCGGAGTAGAGCGCGAGACCGGCGAGACCGCCGATCAGCGAACCATTGAAGCGGATGTATTGCAGGTCGCGCCCGATGTTGATTTCGATCAGCGTAATCAGCTGCGTCATATTCCACGCCTTGACCTGATCGGAGATGAAGGTGGAGACGCCCTTCTTCTGGTCGGCAACGAAGCTGCGCAGTACCGCTACAAGGCCCTTGTTGATCTCACCGCGCAGCTCAGCATCGCCGGCGAGCGCCTCGCCGGCCGCGACGAACATGCCGGCGAGATGATGCTGCAGCACCTGCGTCTCGCCGCTCGCGCTGCGCTCGATGAAGGAGCGCGTGTTGGCCCAGACGGTGCGGGCGAGTTCGGCAAGCTCGGGACGCGCGAGCAGATCGCGCTTCAAGCCGTCGATGCGATCGACATAGGCCTGATCGGTGCCGAGCCGATCGACGAAGCTCAGCACCATGCGATCGAACTCGCCGCGGAACGGATGCTTGGGATCGCTGCGCACCTCGTTGAAGAAAGCGGTGGCTGAGGCCACGATCTTGTTCACCAGAAACTTGTCGGCGCGATAGAGCCTGAGCAGGGTCGGCAACTCCGCGCGCACTTTCTCGCGGATCATCGCCATCGTTTCCTTCTGGTTCAGCGTGTCGTGCATCACGCGCAGGAGATCGTCGAACAGGATCTGGTGCCGCCCCTCCGCCACGAAGCCGCGCAGCGTGCCGGCCGCGAGCGGCGCAAGGTCGATCGCCTGGAGCTGCGAGGACAGGCGGCGGATGATGAAGGTCATCAGGCCAGAGCTTTCCGTGGCGGAAACGGCCTCCGGCAACAGGCGCAGCGCAAAGCGCGCGAGGTCGTCGCTGCGCTTGCGGTCACGCAGCCAGTCCGCGACGAAGGAGCCGAAATCGATCTCCTTCAGCTTGGCCTCGACGGGACCCGCCTCGAGAAAATGCACCTGGATGAATTCGCCGAGCTTGTCGGCGATGCGGGCCTGATTGCTCTGAATGATCGCCGTGTGCGGGATCGGCAGGCCGAGCGGCCGCTTGAACAGCGCGACCACCGCATACCAATCGGCAAGACCACCGATGGTCGCCGCTTCCGCGAAGGCTGCAACGAAGCCGAACACGGGATGCACCGGAAGAAGCCATTTCGCGACGATGAAGAGCAGAAGCGTCGCGGCCAGCACCAGCGTCGCCAGCGTTTTCACGCGGCGCAGCTCGGCCGCGCGTTCGGCATCGCCGGGGGTATCGAAGGAGAAGGTGGCGGGTGGAGTCATTGTGAATTGGAGACTACGTCATTCCGGGGCGATGCGAAGCATCGAACCCGGAATGACGGTGGATGTGCTTACGGCAGCTCAAACAAAAGGCCCGCCGAAGCGGGCCTCAAATTCAGTTTCTACTCAGGCACCAAATCAATTGTCCTGAGCGGACTTCGCACCGTTGGCGGCGAGGTTGCCGAGATAGTCGGCGGTCGCCTTGGCACGCGAGACGAACACTTCGCCGCGGGAGCGGAGCAGGCTCGACTGGATCTCGACGGCTTCGCTGATCGATTTTGCCGACGCCAGCTTGTCGATGCCCGAGAAGAACGCCTCGGCGTCCTCGTAGATCGCCTGCTGGATATTGCGGCTGATCTTGCCGGCCTCGGCGACGGATTCGGCCACTGCATTCTCGACAGCGGCGGTCACCCGCTCGGAGCCGGCGAAGGCCTCCGCGGCACGGTCCTTGGCAGTGTTGGCAGTCTTCTTGACGAATTCGCGGGCGGCCTCGGGAACTTCCAGATTCTGGATGTTCTTGAAAGCGTCCTTGAAGCCCTCGAAAGCGGTGTTGGTTTCAGTGGTCATGGGGTTCTCTCCATCCTCATTGATCTGAGCTATGGGCTCACCCCGTCCTCATTGGCCCGGGGCAACCATCTGTATGGCATAGTTAATTGTGCGACGCAACATACATATTGCGACGCACCATCACAAAAGTGTGACAAGCCTCGGCAAGAGGCATCATGATGCCTCTTTAGCCACCGGTCCGATGATCGGCCCGATTTGAACCGAATGTGGAGCGCGCGTTCCTAGTGCTGGACAGCGCCCGGCACCCCATACGCCTCCATCTGGGCCTGGACCTGCGCGATGTTGTGACCGAGCACGACGATGTCGTGGGTCTTGCCGTGGACATCCCGGACATGGTCGCGCAGCAGCGCCTCGGCCTTGAAGCCGAGGCTTTCGAACAGGGCGATCGCCGACTGCTGATCGACGGTCATCTGGACCGAGAGCTTCTCCAGGCCGGCGCCGAGCGCGAGTGCAAAGGTCTCCTGCGAGAGCGCCTTGCCCACTCCCTTGCCGCGGACATCGGGCGAGACCACCATCCGGATCTCGCCGACATGCGGCGACCAGGAATGCGGATCGCGCACCAGCGTGCCGCACCCGACCACCCTGCCCTCAGAGCTGGCCCCGGTTGTTTGGACAGCGCCCCGCTGGATTTAAGTGGATTCCTGCCGGATTATGCTGAACGCGGGGCTTTACGGTTTTGTCGTTGCGTCGGGAGGGCGTAGCCCGACCAGAGCGACGACAAAACCGTCGGCGACGGTCATGCGGCCATCACCATAGCTTGCGTGCCGAAGTAAGCCTCGTCGGGCGTGCGCCCGTCAAGGCTCGAGTGAGGGCGTCCCTGATTGTAGAAGGCCAGATACTTGGCAATTGACGCTCGCGCCTCGGACACGCTGTCGTAGGCGCGGAGATATACTTCTTCGTATTTGACCGTGCGCCAGAGCCGCTCGACAAACACGTTGTCGCGCCAGGCGCCCTTGCCGTCCATGCTGATGGCGATCTTCGCGTCCAGCAGCACATCGGTGAACTCGAGGCTGGTGAACTGGCTGCCCTGATCCGTGTTGAAAATCTCGGGCCTGCCGTGCTTCGCCAACGCCTCCTGGACCGCTTCGACGCAGAAGGCCGCCTCCATTGTGATCGAGACGCGATGGGCCAGGACCCGTCGGCTGAACACATCGACGACCGCCGCGAGATAGACGAAGCCACGCCGCATCGGAATGTAGGTGATGTCCATTGCCCACGCATGGTCGGGCCGCTCGATCTTCAATCCGCGCAACAGGTACGGGTAGATCTTGTGCCCCGGAGCCGGCTTGCTCGTGTTCGGGCGACGATAGACCGCCTCGATCCCCATGCGCTTCATCAGCGTCGCGATGTGGCGGCGACCGGCGTATACGCCCTCCCGCCGCAGCAACGATCGCAGCATACGCGCTCCCGCGAAGGGATAATCGAGATGCAGCTCATCGAGCCGACGCATCAAGGCAAGGTCCTCGGCCGAAACTGGCCGAGGTTCATAGTAGACCGTGCTGCGAGCCAGCTTCAGGACCTTCGCCTGGCGCACGATAGAAAGATCATGATCGCGGTCGATCATCGCTTTGCGCTCAGCAGGCCCGCCTTGGTGAGCGCGCCGGACAAAAAATCGTTTTCCAACGCCAGCTCGCCGATCTTGGCATGTAACGCCTTCAAATCGACCGGCGTCTCGGCCGATGTCTTGTCATGCCCAAACACGCCGGCGGCGCCTTCCAGGAGCTGGTTTTTCCAGATCGTGATCTGGTTCGGATGAACATCAAACAGTTGCGCCAGCTCCGCCAGTGTCTTGTCGCCTTTGACCGCAGCCAAAGCAACCTTCGCCTTGAATGCCGGAGAATGCGTCCGGCGGCTCTTCTTCGTCATCTTCGCTCCTGATTCGCAGCAAGAATCCTCGCCGCTGTCAGGCAGAAAATCCACTCAAGCTACTGTCCGAATTTGCGGGGCCAGCTCTCTCTCTCACCGCGAGCAGGCTCTGGATCGCGCCGCGCTCGATCTCCTTGACCCATGCCGACAGGACCTTCGGCTCGCTGATGTTGCGGGGAAGGAACAGCAGATCGTGGGTCGGCAGGCCCTTGCCGAAGGCCAGCACGGCGGCCTCGTCCGCAGGCGACATCAAGCGGATCTCGATATCGCCGGCCTCGGTCTCGACCTGACGCGGGTAGGAACGCTGCTCACTCATGTCGATCTCTTTCCCAGCCAGGAATCCAGTTTCGGCCACAGTCGCTTCACCGCGTTGGCGCCCGCGACGAGAGAGACGTGACCACCCTTCAGAATCACCTCCTCCTTGTCCGCCGAGCCGACCTTGGCGATCAGATGTTTGGCGGCCTCATACGGCACGATGTGGTCGTGCTCGGCGACCGCATGCAGGATCGGCACCGTGATGTCTTCCAGCTTCGCCGCCCGGCCGCCAACCGACATGGTGTCGTTGAACAGCTTGTTGTCCCACATCAGGTCCTTGGTGATGGCGCGGAAATACTCGCCCGCCAGCGGCAGCGTGTCGGTCGCCCAGCGGTCGAACATGCGGTAGGACTTTACGAACTCGTCGTTCCAGATGTTCTCCCAAAGCTGGATCTGACTCGCCGTGCGCGAGGCGGGGCGCAGCATCTCGAACGAGGACAGGATCATCTCCGGCGGCACGTTTCCCACGCTATCCACGAGACGATCGACGTCGAAATAGCGGCGGTCGGAGAAGTTCGAGAACAGTCTCATCTCGCGGAAGTCGATCGGCGTGGTGAAGCAGATCAAATTCTTCATGGGCCCGTCCTTGTGGATCGAGCCGTAGAGCAGCGACAGCACGCCGCCGAAGCAATAGCCGATGACGGAGACATCCTGCTCGCCGGAATCGGCTTGCACGCGGCGGATGCAGTCCGGAATGAAGTCGAGGACATAGTCCTCCATGCGCAGGTTCTTCTCCTCCGGCCGCGGCGCGGTCCAGTCCAGCATGTAGACGTCGTAGCCGCGCCTCAGCAGGAACTCGATGAAGCTCTGGCCGGGCACGAGGTCGAGGATGTAGCCGCGGTTGGTCGTCGCCATCACGATCAGCACCGGCACGCGGTAGATCTCGTCCGACATCGGCCGATAGTGGTAGAGGCCCATGGTTCCGCGCGAATGCAGCACGTCCTTCGGTGTCGAGCCGAGCGAAGGGCCCGAGGTCGAGAAATACTCGACGCCCTTGATGCTGCGCTGGATCGCGCGCTGCACCTCGGACTGGATGCGCTCCGGGATGGACGCGAAGTCAAGTCCCGTCGTCGCGTTCATTTTTGGTCTCCGCCTTCGGACGGCGGACGTTTCGTCCGCGGCGGCCGCGGAGCAGCGCCGCCCTGCTGCGCACCCGAACTGGCCGACATCTGGCTCAGCATCGACTTGATCTCGCCGAGTTGGCCTTCAATCGACTGAAGCCGCTCCGCGATACCGGTCATCTGATCGCGGCTCGGCAGGTTCATGGAGAGCAGATATTTCTCCATGAGATCGCCAAATTGCTTCTGAGCACCTGCAGCAACGCCGCCGGCGCGGTTCACGGCTTGCGAGAACTCTGGCGTCTCCATCGCCTTGGTCGCGAAAGAGTTGAAACCCTTCTCCATCTCGCCGACCATCTTCTGCCACAAGGCGACCGGATCGGTGATCTTGTCGGTCATCAGCGTCCTCCCATGTGGAGGGCTTTGCACCCTTCTTTTCTCGCCATACCACACCGTTGCAAGATGCCGGTCAACCGGCAAGCAGTGGGCGCGGTGTCGCGCTCGCGGCTTCTTCGCGGAACGAAACCGTGCGATACAGCAGCGACCAGCAGGAGGGACCGCGCCCGTGACCGCCCATCAGCCGCCCCACACCGTCCGCGCCAATGGCATCGACATCTGCTACGAGATCTTCGGCAATGACAATGCCGAGCCGCTGCTGCTGATCATGGGGCTCGGGGCGCAGATGATCCATTGGGACGATGGGTTCTGCGAGCAGCTCGCGGCGCGCGGCTTCCGCGTGATCCGCTTCGACAACAGGGACATCGGCAAGTCGAGCCATCTCACGGGCGGCAAGCGCCTGACCCCGCTCGAGCTGCTGAAGCTGCGTTTCCTCAGGATTCCCGTGGCCGCAACCTACAAGCTGATCGACATGGCCAAGGACACGGTCGGCTTGATGGATGCACTCGGCATCAAGTCGGGGCATCTGGTCGGCGCCTCCATGGGCGGCATGATCGCACAGGAGGTGGCGCTGTCGTTTCCGCACCGCGTGCGTTCGCTGACATCGATCATGTCGACCACGGGCAATCCGCGTATACCGCCGCCAACCCGCGAGGCCGCCGCGATGCTGATGGCGCCGCCGCCACGCAGCAAGGAGGAGTTCATCATCCGCTTCGGCCAGACCTGGAAGATTTTGCGTGCCGGTTCGTTTCCGGAAGAGGAAGCGCTCGACCTCGGACGTGCCGAGCGCGTGTTCGCACGCGGGCTCAATCCGGCCGGCGTCGGCCGGCAACTCCGTGCCGTGCTGGCCTCCGGCAGCCGCAAGGAGCGCCTGCATAGCGTGAAGACGCCGACGCTGGTGATCCACGGCACCGTCGATCCGCTGGTCCATCCCGAAGGTGGCAAGGACACGGCGGCGTCAATCCCGAATGCCAAGCTGCTGATGATCGAAGGCATGGGTCATGCCCTGCCGATGCGGTTCTGGCCCGAGATCATCGACGCCATCGACAAGCATGCGCACGGAGCAGCGGCGCAGGCGGCTTAGGTCTTCCGCGCGATCCAGATCACGTGGCGCGCGCCGCCGCCTCTGCCGGTGGCACGGACGTTGATTTCGTTGACGTCGAAGCCGGCGCTGCCGAGCCGCTTGGTGAAGGCCGGGTTGGGGCCCGACGACCACACCGCGAGCACGCCCGCCCGGACGCAGCGCCGTCTTCGCCGCCTTCAATCCGCTCGCATCATAGAGGGTATCGTTGCCTTTCCGGGTCAGCCCTTCCGGCCCGTTATCGACGTCGAGGAGAATGGCATCGAACGCCGAGCGCTGCGCCCGGATAATCTCGCCGACGTCAGTTTCGCGGATGCTCACCCTGGCATCATCGAGACTGTCGCCGAAGACCTCCGCCATCGGACCTCGCGCCCAGGCCACGACCGCCGGCACGAGCTCGGCGACAATGATCTTCGCCTTGCTTCCGAGCACAGCGAGCGCCGCACGCAGTGTAAACCCCATGCCGAGGCCACCAATGAGGATGACGGGTTTTGCGACCTGCGCGATCTGCTTTGCCGCGAGCGTCGCAAGCGCGGCCTCCGAGCCCGACAGGCGATTGTTCATCAGCTCGTTGCTGCCGAGCTTGATGGAAAACTCCTTGCCCCGCCGCATCAGGCGGAGTTCCTCGTCGGAGCCGGGGATCTTGGCGGTGTCGATCTTTTCCCAGGGAATCATGCCAGACGTTTAGCACGATCGGGCGGGCCGTCACCCACCCGCCCAGACATCCAGCACATACCGGTTCTTCGCGCCCATCTCCTCGATCCAGCGCGCAGCCGTGGCGGTGTCGCTGCCGGTCTTCTCGCGCTGGATCGCAACCAGCGCGGCCTTCACATCGGGCTCCATCCTGCCGCCGTCGCCGCAGACATAGATGATGGCGCCCTGCTCGATCAATGGCCAGACCTTGTCCTTCTGGCCGGCGAGCAAATGCTGCACATAGGTCTTCGGTCCATCCGCGCGCGAGAATGCCGTGAAGAGCTCGGTGATGCTGCCGGCCGCCAGTGCCTTCAGCTCATCGGCATACAGAAAATCCTGATCCGGGTGACGGCAGCCAAAGAACAGCATGGCCGGGCCGAGCGCGGCGCCTTTGGCCATGCGCGCGGCGCGCTCCTGGAGGAAGCCACGGAATGGCGCAAGCCCCGTGCCCGGTCCGATCATGATGATTGGCACGGAGGCATCATCGGGAAGCCGAAAACCGGCCTTGGTCTCACGCACGGTGGCGTAGATCACGTCGCTCACACGCCGGTTGGCGAGATAGTTCGAGCAGATGCCCTTGTAAGTACCCCGGCCGGAGGCTGCCGGACCTTCGACCACGCCGACGGTGATGCTGCAACGCGCCGGATCGACCGACGGCGATGACGAGATCGAGTAATAGCGCGGGGCCAGCAGCGAGAGCATCTCCAGATAGACGTGGAACGGCAATTCGCAGGCGGGATATTCGAGCAGCAGATCGAACACCGATTTGCGCCTGGCCAATATCTCGCCGTGATAGCGCTCCAGCGTTTCAGGCTCCTCGCCGACGAAGCCCAGCAGCTTCGGCTTGGTCACAGGGCACCGGGTGTGCTCCGCCATGATCTGGATCTGCTTGCGTGTCGCGACCTGCTGGAGTTCGACGAACTCGCTGAGCAGACGGCCGACCGACACGGCCTCGCCGACCGGCAATTGCGCACGACGGCCTTCGGCGACCTGCAATCTGATCTGGTCGGCCGGCAGGAAGCCGAAGCGGCGGGCCACCGAATCCACCAGCGTCGGATCGTTGCGCGGAACGACGCTAAGATGGTCGCCGACGCGGTAGGTGACGTCGGACGGCAACTGCACCTCGATGTGGCGTGTCGAGCGCTCCGAGGGATTGGGGCCACTCTTGTTCTGGAGCTCGTCATTGACCAGCACCTTCATCGCCACCGCGCCGCCCTGGGCGACGATGGTGTTGACGGCGGTCACGGCCACCGGCTCGATCGCGTAGAGCGGATCGTCCTCCGCCGTGCGGGTGAAATTCCAGTCGATGCCGAACTCCTTGGTCGCGACCTCGGCCGCCGCCGGAAACCATTTCTGAAACTGGCCATCGAGATCGCTACGCGCATCGCCCTCGCCGCGTGGATAGACCGCCCGCGCGCCATGGGCCGACAATTGCTCGTCGATGAAGCGCGGCACCGACTGGTAGGTCGCAGCCCAATCGCTGTTGCCGCAGCCGAACACGGCATAGCGCACGCCGGCAAAGGCGTCCTTCGGCAAGTCGCTGCCAAGCCATTTGACGAACTGCGTCGCATTGTCGGGCGGCGCGCCGTTATAGGAGGCGCAGATGATCAGCACGCCACCCTCTTGCGGCAGCTTGCCGACATAGTCGTCGAGCGGCCCGAGATGCACGGCAAAGCCGTTGATCTCGGCGAGATCCGCCATGCGCGTCGCCAGCTCCTCGGCGGTGCCGAGATTGGAGCCGTAGAGCACCAGCATCGGCGTGTTATGGCCCGGGCGCGCAGTCGGCTGCCGCGGCGTCTTCAGAATCGCAACCGTCGCGGCAACGGGCCCGCCGTAGGCGCCACGCTCGCGATCGGCGCGCGGACGCACCTTGATCTTGAAGCCCTCCGGCTTGATCGTCAGCGTCTCCTTCAGGTGCATCCGATAGCGCTGATGGTCGATCAGCTTGAAGCGCTGGAGGATCATGCCGAGCGCGAGCGCAGCCTCGTGCATGGCGAAGCCGCGGCCGATGCAGGCGCGCTGGCCGTTGCCGAATGGCTTCCACGCATTAATCGGCCGTTTCGCTTCCGCCTCGCGGCTGAAATTCTCGGGATCGAACACGTCCGGGTTCGGCCCCCAGACAGAGGGATCGCGATGCAGCGCGGTCACCAGGATGGTGGTGAAAGTGCCCTTTCTGAGCTTGTACTTGCCGCCACCGATGGTCTCGTCCTTCAGCGGCGAGATGCCGTAGGCCGGCGCCGGCGGCCACAGCCGCAGCGCCTCTTTCAGACTCTGCGTGATATAGGTGAGCTGCGTCACCTGCTGATAGGTTGGCTTCGCGTTGACATCGGGGCCGAAGACGCGATCGACCTCGTCATAGGCCCTCTTGAGAATGTCGGGGTGCTTGAGCAGCGCATAGAGCGTGTAGGACAACAGGCCGCTGGTGGTCTCGTGGCCCGCGATCAGGAACGTGTTAATCTGATAGCGGATATTGACGTCGTCGAGCTGCTCGCCGGTCGCGCGGTCGACGCCGGTCATCATCGCGGCGAGCATGTCCTTCTTGTCGTCGATGCCCTCCGCGATCTTGCGACGCTCGGCGATGATCTCGTCGACCATCTTGTTCATGAAGGCGACGTCTTCGGCGAGCGTCTTGCGCCGCTTCTGCATCCAGAGCTGCTCGAACGGCAGGCCGCGCGTCATCATGATGGTTTCGAGCGAGCGCACCAGCGATTCGACGAAGGGATGGTAGTCGCGCCGGTAGAACGAATTGAAGCGATAGTCGAAGCCGCACAGGCCGATCGTGTCCAGCGTCAGCGCGGTCATGTCGTGGACGACGTCGATCTCGTCATCGGCGTTGAGCCGCTCCCATTTCTGGACCAGCTGCTCGGCGATGTCGACCATGCTTCCGTGGTAGGACTGCATGGCGCGGTTGCCGAAGGGCTGGAGCAGGATGTTGTGCGCCTTGCTCCAATTCGGCTCGTTGGTGTCAGCCGTGAACAGGCCGTCGCCGCCGACCGCGCGCACGCGCCGCAGTGCACCGCGCACCGTCTTGTCGAACCGCTTCTCGTCGGAGAGCTCGTCTACGAGATCGTGGCCGGAGACGACGACGATCGGCGAGCCCATCATGTCGAGCCAGAAGATCGGACCCAGCTCCTTTGCGAGCCGCGTCAGGTGCTGCACGGGGGCGGACGAATCCAGCGACAGCATGTTGCCGACCACCGGCTTGGTCGGCGGGTGCGGGATCGGGTCCAGACGATTCTTGGATGACATGAAAAGTGCTTCCCCTCGCCCTGCGTCATTCCGGGATGGTCCGAAGGACCAGGCCCGGAATCTCGAGATCCCGGGTTCGATGCTATGCATCGCCCCGGGATGACGACTGCGTCGTCACCCAAACCGCCTTCTACGCCATTCGATCAGCTTGGCGCTGACCTCTTCCGGCTTCTCCTGCTGCGTCCAATGGCCGCTGTCCTTCACGAGATACTTCTCGAGGTCGGCGATCAGGCTTTCCATGCCGTCGGCTGCCGACGGCGGCAGCACGGCATCGTTCTCGGCCATGATCATCAGCGACGGGACGTGGATGTGATGATCCAATCCCTTCGCGCGCTCCCAATTGCGCGTAAAATTACGATACCAGTTGATGCCGCCGGTGAAGCCGGTTTTCGTGAACGTGTCGACGAACACTTTCTTCTCCTCCGCCGACAGGATCGGCGTGCGCGGATCCACCTTGGCATCATAGGCCGCGATCATCTGCGGAAACGCCAGATTGGTCTTTGACGAGGCGCCGACGCCCGCGATCGGCGGCTCCTCCGGCTTCGCCGCCGGCCGCGGCAGCGGCTTGCGCATGAAGGCGTCGAAGGTCTGCTCGACGCGGCTGCCAAAGATCCTGTCCGGCTCGCGTGCGGGGTCCTGGAACTGGACGATGTACATCTGGTCGCCGAAGCGCTGACGGAACAGCGCGATCGGATCGACCGGAGCGCGGTCCCAATGCGGCGTGTTGACGCCGACGACGCCGGCGACGCGCGAGGGATGCCGCAGCGGCATCTGCCAGACGACGAAGCCGCCCCAGTCATGGCCGACGAAGATCGCCTTGTCGATATTCAGGTGATCGAGCAGTCCGACGAGATCGCCGGTCAAATGCTCCATGTCATATTCCTCGACCGGCTCGGGCCGGTCGGTCGCGCCATAGCCGCGCTGGTCCGGCGCGATGACCCGAATGCCGGCCTCGCTCAGCGCCTTGATCTGGTGGCGCCAGGAGAAGGCGAGCTCAGGCCAGCCGTGACATAGGACGACCGGCGGCTTGTCATCGGCCGGGCCTGCCTCGTAATAGCCCATGCGGATTCCGTTCGTCTGCGCGAACTTGAGCGGCGGCATTTCAATCATCATGGCTTCCTATTCCGCCGCGCCCTTGATGTCGGCGGCCGGCGGCGCATAGGCGGCCTCCAGCGCGGCAAACTCCCCCGGCAGCATATCGCACATCACCTGCACATGCGGAATGATGTTGGCGCCGACGATGAAACCGAAGTCGAGCTGGTCGCGATAGCTCTGCACGGTGATGTTGAGGGCCTGCCCGTGCGTCGAGATCGACACCGGGAAGATATGCAACAGCTCGGCGCCGGCGGCATAGAGCGTCTGCCGCGGCCCGGGCACGTTGGATACCGTGATGTTGGCGGCCGGCGGCAGCACGTCCGACAGGTTGGAGCGGCTGTAGAGCAGCGCCAGGATCTGCACCATGATCGGCGCGCCCAGCATGGAGATGTTGGAGACCTGCGGCATCAGGGCGCGCAAGGGATGCGACATCTCCTTGGACCTGGTCGATTGCGCGATGATGGCCTCCAGCCGCGCCTTCGGATCCTCGATGTTGGTCGCGATCGAGCAGATCATGCCGAACACCTGGTTGTTGGCCTCCGTGTTTCCTTCCTCGCGCAGCGAGATCGGCACGGCGGCGGTCAAGGACTTCGCCGGCAGCGTGCCATATTGCAGGAGGTAGCGCCGGACCACGCCGGAGGCCAGCGCCAGCACCACATCGTTGAGCTTGCCGCCGGCCTGCTTGGCCAGGGCCTTCGCCCGCGACAGCGGGATCGACACGCCGGCAAAGCTGCGCTCCGACGAGATCGTCTTGTTGAGCATGGTCGGCGGCGACACCATGCTGGCGAGGCTCTCGCGCGACTTGGGATCGGCGACCTTGCCGAGCACGTCGGAGACGCTCTTCAGCACGGTCGGGATGTTGCCGGCGAAGCGCACCGCGCTCTCGATCTGGTACATCGCGTTGTCGAACAGGATCGAGCCGATGTCGCTCTTGCCGGTGCGCGGCAATTGCAGGCTCTTCGCGGCCTGCGAAGCGTCGAGCGGTTGAGAGAAGAGCTGCTGATACGAATCGAGCAGGTTCGCGGCGATGTCACGCGGCTCCTGAGCGGGCTTCGCTCCTGGCGTCGGCGGCTCGACCTTCCGCGGGATCGGCGAGATATCGTAGATCATGTTGGTCAGCGCAGCACCCGCGCCGCCGTCGATCGCGGCATGATGCATCTTGGAATAGAGCCCGACCTCATTGTCCTTCATGCCCTCGAACACGTAGAACTCCCAGAGCGGCCGGGCGCGGTTCAGAAGCTTGGCGTGCATCCAGCCGACGATGCGTTCGAGCGTGGCGCGGTCGCGCGGTTGCGGCAGGCTGGCGCGAAAGATGTGACGGTCGATGTCGAACTGGTCGTCCTCGACCCAGGAGGGATGATCGATGTCGAGCGGCGCCTTCTCCAGCCGCGCCTTGAGGATCGGCGCGATGTGCAGGCGCGAGACGATCATCGCCTTGAAGTCTTCGAAGAAGTCGCCCTTGTAGTCGTCGGGCAGGCGGAAGATCGCCATGCTCCCGACATGCATCGGCATCTCCGGCGTTTCCAGATAGAGAAACGACGCGTCCAGCGACGACAGCTTCCTCCCGTCGGCCATGGTTCCCTCCCACAAGATCTGACGGGCGCCTTGGACGGCGCTTCTCGTCAGGCCGATATTGCCTGTTCCGGCGGGGCATATGCAATGGCAAACGGCCCCGCCCGGTCAAATGGCCGGAATTCCCCCTCCGGTTGCGCAAGGCGATCCGCCACGGCCCACAGCGCCGCGGGGTTCACCCCGAGCCCGATGTGGCTCGCCAAATGCACCTCGATGTTCTCGGCACGCGCGGAGGGACGAAGCAGGCAGGTCCGCCAGTTCACGACGCCGTCAGCGCGCGAATAGATCGACGTCGTCGGCACCGGCAGATCGCCGGCGATCGCCTCGCGCGCTTCGGCAGAATCCTCGACCCGCTCGCCTGACAGCGCCTCGTAAAGCCGCGTGGCGTTGGTCGCCCGCACGTCGTTGGCAAAAGGGCTGCCGAGCGTGATGACGTAGCGGACCTTGTCGGGTGCCCAAAGCGCGAGATCGCGGGCATAGACGCCGCCGAGGCTCCACCCGACCAGGCTGACCTTGCGTCCGCTCGCGGCATGGATTTCGGCCAGGCGGGTGCGCAGCGAATCCCGCATCCGCCCGAGCCCGCCGAGATTGCGGCCCATCCGACAGGCATGTGCCTCATAACCGAGCTCGCTGAGATAGCGCCGCATCGGCACCATCGAGAGGTCGCTGGCGAGAAAGCCCGGCAGCGCCAGCACCGGATGACCGTCGCCCCTCGGCGCGCGCATCAGGAGCGGCGACAGCAGCAGGCTCGCATTCAATTCGAACAGTCCACGGGCTTCGGCCAGCAGCAGGCCGAGACCTGGCGGACGAAGCCGGCCCGACTCCAGCGGCCCGTCCGGCCCGGACGACATTATTTCTTCTTGTCGCCGCTGCGAGAGCCGCCGAGGCCGGCCATCGTGACGAACATGTCCTGAAACCGCTCGGCGATCTTGGGATCGAAGGTGAACCAGCTCTGGATCAGGGACTCGGGCGAGACCTTCTCGATGTTGCTGAGAACCTGCTGCTGCAACTTGTCCATCACCGCCGCCTGCATCGGCGCCACGTCCGGCAGACCGAAGAACTGGCGAGCCTCGAGGGGGGTGCAGTCGATTTCGATGTTAACCTTCATGTCCCCTCCAGATGAGATTCGAGCGGCCTGTCTGAGTATCGCCGCGAGTTGTGGTGCAACGCAAGCGACCTGATGCCGGCGCGACATGCCCCGTCCTGCAATCAGCCGGCATGGTCAACCAAAGTCGAAAGACATGGTCCTCCATGCCCGGTGACACCGTCGGCATTGCTGCACAGCGGTGCAACTTGGCGCGTTCCTTGCTGGAATGGCGCTTGCACGGGTCGATAACTCTGGGCAACATGGATCAGTCAGCCTCGCCGAACAATCAAAAATCACCGGCGTGGCAGTGCGGAGAGGGTCAAGAATGTCAATCGGTCAAAGTCTGTTTGCGGCGGCGCTCGCCGGTGCGCTTGCGTTGGCGGTCTCGCCGGCGTCGAGCCAGACGCTACGTTATGCCAACCAGGGTGACCTGAAGTCGCTCGATCCCTACACCCTGAACGAGAGCACCACCCACGCCCATCTTGGCCACGTCTATCAGGGTCTCACCGCGCGCGACAAGGACCTCAAGATCATTCCCGCACTGGCGGAAAGCTGGGAAACGCCGGAGCCGACCCGCTGGCGCTTCCATTTGCGCAAGGGCGTGAAATTCCACAACGGCGATCCCTTCACCGCCGACGACGTGCTGTTCTCCGCCGACCGCGTCCGCAAGAAGGGGTCCAACATGCAGACCCGCCTTGCGCCCGACGTCAAGGTGGTCAAGGTCGACGACTACACCGTCGATTTCATCCTGCCCTCGCCCAATCCCATCCTGCATTCGTCGTGGGATGTCTGGTACATCATGGACAAGAAGTGGGCCGAGGCGAACAACGTCGTCGATCCGACGCCGGTGGCGGCGACCACGCCGAGCTACGCCTCGCTGCACGAAAACGGCACCGGTCCCTTCATCATCGAAAGCCATCAACCCGGCGTGAAGACGGTGTTCAAGGCCAACCCCAACTACTGGGGCAAGGTCGAAGGCAATTTGAAGGACATCATCTTCACCCCGATCGCCTCCGACGCCACCCGCGTCGCCGCCCTGCTGTCGGGCGAAGTCGACGTCATCGAGCCGGTTCCGATCCAGGACATCTCCCGCGTCGATTCCAGCCCGAATGCCCAGGTGCTGAAGGGACCGGAGCTGCGCACGATCTTCATCGGCTTCGACCAGACTCGCGACGAGCTGCTCTACTCTAACATCAAGGGCAAGAACCCCTTCAAGGACGCCCGCGTCCGCGAAGCCTTCTACAAGGCCATCGACATCGAGCTGATCAAGACGCGCGTGATGCGCGGCCTGTCGACGCCGTCGGCTCTGATGATCGCGCCGGAATTGTTCGCGCTGTCGAAGGAGTTCACGCGGCCGAAATTCGATCCTGACGGCGCCAAGAAGCTCCTGACCGAGGCCGGTTACCCCGACGGCTTCGAGGTCACCATGGACTGCCCGAACGATCGTTACGTCAACGACGCCGCGATCTGCCAGGCCGTCGTCGGCATGCTCGCGCGCATCGGCGTCAAGATCAATCTGCTGGCGCAGCCGAAGGCGCAGTACTTCGCCAAGGTGCTGAAGCAGGGCGGCTACCAGACCTCGTTCTACCTGCTGGGCTGGACGCCGAGCACCATGGATTCCCATAACGTGCTCTACGACATCATGGGCTGCCGCGACGATGCGAAATCCTCGCGCGGCGAGGCCAATCTCGGCGGCTACTGCAACAAGGAGTTCGACGCCATCACCGACAAGGTGCTGGTCGAGACCGACACCGCCAAGCGCAACCAGCTGATCAAGCAGGCCTACGAAATCGGCATGAAGGATTGGGCGTACATTCCGCTGCACCAGCAGGCGCTGGCATGGGGCGTATCGAAAAAGGTCAACCTGCCGCAGCGCGCCGACAATCTGGTCATGTTCCACTGGGCGACCAAGAAGGAATAGCGTCAGTTGAACACAAGGTCCCGGTCGCGTGAGGCGTCCGGGACCATTCCTTTTCCGGCTGGCAAAGACGTCAGCCGCACGCACACCCAAGGACAGTGGAAGGCATGCTCGCTTTCACTCTTCGCCGCGCCGTTCAGGCCATCGGCGTCATGTTCGCCGTCGGCATCATCGCGTTCTCGATGTTCCGCTTCGCCGGCGACCCCGTCAACCAGATCGTCTCGATCGACACCTCGGCGGCCGAGCGGGCGATCGTGCGCAAGTCGCTCGGCCTCGACGATCCCGTGCCGGTGCAGTTCGTGCGCTATTTCGCCGATGCAGCGCAGTTCAAATTCGGCGTTTCCTACCAGTTCCGCCAGCCGGTCTCTGCGCTGTTGATGGAGCGTATGCCCGCGACACTGGAGCTTGCAATCTGCGCGACCGTCTTCGCGATGGTGTTCGGCATCCTGATGGGCGTCTATTCGGCGCTCAAACGCGACACCGTGCTGGCCAAACTGTTCCAGGCCGTTTCGCTTGTAGGCATCTCGCTGCCGACTTTCCTGATCGGCATTCTCCTGATCTATCTGTTCGCGGTGACATTGGGCTGGTTGCCCTCGTTCGGCCGCGGCGAGGTGGTCAAGCTCGGCTGGTGGACGACGGGCCTGCTCACGCTGTCCGGACTGAAGGCACTGATCATGCCCTCGATCACACTCGGCCTGTTCCAGATGACCCTGATCATGCGGCTGGTGCGCGCGGAGATGCTGGAAGTGCTGCGGACCGACTATATCCGCTTCGCACGTGCCCGGGGACTGACCACCCGTGCCATCCATTTCGGCCACGCGCTGAAGAACACGCTGATTCCGGTGATCACGGTGGCCGGACTTCAGTTTGGCTCGGTTATTGCATTTTCCATTATCACCGAAACCGTGTTCCAGTGGCCGGGCATGGGACTTCTGTTCGTCCAGGCCGTGCAAAATGTCGATATCCCGATCATGGCCGCCTACCTGCTGATGGTGTCGCTGATCTTCGTCACCATCAATCTGGTGGTCGACATTCTCTATACCGTGGTCGATCCGCGCCTGCGCTCGACCATCGGTCGCGCCGCATAAGGCAGCCCTGCATGTCCGACGCAGCCGTCTCCAGTTCCGACAAGCAGGGCGCGCAGCCATCACATGCCGCCCAGAACTGGTTCAGGCGCGCGCTCGACAGCGATCTCTTTTATTCTTTCCGGCGTTCCAAGCTCACCATGGTGGCGGCGGCCATCACAGTCTTGTTCTTCCTGCTCGCGATCTTTGCATCCGTGCTTGCGGTGCAGAATCCGTTCGATCCGGCGCAGCTGCAATTGATGAATTCGCGGATCTCGCCGCTGTGGACCGCCGACGGTCAGAGCCCGTTCCTGCTCGGCACCGACGAGCAGGGCCGCGACGTGTTCTCTGCCATTCTCTATGGCATGCGCATCTCGCTCGCCGTCGGCGTCGCCGGCGTGATCTTCGCCGGCGCGCTCGGCATCGCGCTCGGCCTGATCGCCGGTTATTTCGGCGGCGCAGTCGACGGCGGTGATCATGCGGATCGCCGACGTGCAACTCACCTTCCCCGCCATCCTGATCGCGCTGCTGGTCAACGGCATCGCGAAATCGATCCTCGGCAACCGGCTCGACGCCACCAGCATGCTGGTGGTGCTGGTGATCTCGATCGGCCTGAGCTTCTGGGTCGGGTACGCGCGGACGGTGCGCGGCTCCGTGATGGTCGAGAAGAACAAGGACTACGTGGCTGCCGCGCAGTTGATCGGCCTGCCTGCGCCGAAGATCATGCTGCGGCATGTGCTGCCGAACACGATGGGCCCGATTCTGGTCATCGCCACGATCAACCTCGCGCTCGCCATCATCACCGAGGCGACGCTCTCCTTCCTCGGCGTCGGTCTGCCCGACACCATGCCATCGCTCGGCACGCTGATCCGCATCGGCAACAACTATCTGTTCGCCGGCGAATGGTGGATCGTCGCTTTCCCCGGTTTTGCGCTCGCCGCCCTGATCCTCTCCATCAACCTGCTTGGCGACTGGCTGCGCGACGCGCTCAACCCGAAGCTTCGATGAGTACGCCTCGCCCATGACCGAACCCGTTCTCTCCGTGCGCAACCTCCAGGTGGAGTTCGCCTCCCGCCGAGGCACGTTGCGCGCCATCGACGACGTCTCCTTCGACATCGCCAAGGGCGAGGTGCTCGGCGTCGTCGGCGAGTCGGGCGCCGGCAAGTCCGTCACCGGCCTCTCGGTAATCGGCCTGATCGATCCGCCCGGCCGCATCGCCGGCGGCGAGATTCGTCTTGCGGGCCTGCGCATCGACAATCTGCCGCCGGAGCAGATGCGCCGGATCAGGGGCAAGCGCATCGGGATGATCTTCCAGGATCCCCTCACCTCCCTCAATCCGCTGTACAGGGTCGGCGACCAGATCGTGGAGACGATCCGGACGCACCTCAATCTGTCGGAGCAGGCGGCGCGCCGCCGCGCCATCGACCTGCTCGCCGAGGTCGGCATTCCCGCACCCGAAAAGCGGATCGACGGCTACCCGCACGAGTTCTCCGGCGGCATGCGCCAGCGCGTGGTGATTGCGCTTGCGATCTGCGCCGAGCCGGAGCTGATCATCGCGGACGAGCCGACCACCGCGCTCGACGTTTCCGTGCAGGCCCAGATCATCTCGCTGATCAAGCGGCTCGGACGCGACCACGGCACCGCGGTGATGCTGGTGACGCACGACATGGGCGTGATCGCGGAGACCTCGGACCGCGTCGCGGTGATGTATGCCGGCCGCATCGCGGAGATCGGCCCGGTGCAGGATGTCGTGAGGAACCCGCTGCATCCCTACGCCAAGGGCCTGATGGGCGCGATCCCGACGCTTGCGGGCGAGGACAAGCGCCTCGTGCAGATTCCCGGCTCCATGCCGCGGCTGTCGGCGATCCCGCGTGGTTGCTCGTTCAATCCGCGCTGCGCCTTCGCCTTCGATCGTTGCCGGGTCGAGCGGCCGGAGCCGCTGCCGCGCGGCACGCAATCGGTCGCGTGCCATCTCTATGACAATGTGCCGGCGGAGAGCGCGGCATGAGCGCTCCCTTCGTCCAGGCCACAAATCTGCGCCGCGTCTTCGACGTCTCGAAGCCCTGGCTCAACCGCGTGCTCGAAGGTGGCCACCTCGAATACCTCAAGGCGGTGGATGGCGTCACTTTCGACATCACAAAGGGCGAGACGTTTGCTCTGGTCGGAGAATCCGGCTCCGGCAAGACCACGGTGGCGCGGATGGTCGTTGGCCTGCTGCCGCCAAGTTCCGGCGACGTCCTGATCGACGGCGTCTCGATGACCGATCCGCGGCAGGCGCCGGCGCGGCGAAAGCTGCGCCGCCGCATCCAGATGATCTTCCAGGATCCCTATGCAAGCCTGAACCCGCGCTTCCGCGTGGATGCCATCATCTCCGAGCCGATCCGCGCCTTCGACCTGATCCAGGGCGAGCGTGACATCCAGGCCCGAATCGGCGAGCTGCTCAGCCTCGTCGGCCTGCATCCCGACGACCGGCTGAAGTTTCCGCACGAGTTTTCCGGCGGCCAGCGCCAGCGCATCGCGATCGCGCGCGCGCTCGCCTCCGATGCCGAGTTCATCGTCTGCGACGAGCCGACCTCGGCGCTCGACGTCTCGGTGCAGGCGCAGATCCTCAACCTGATGCGCGACCTCCAGGACAAGTTCGGCCTGACCTACATGTTCATCAGCCACAATCTCGCCGTGGTGCGCCACATGGCGAGCCGCGTCGGCGTGATGTATCTCGGCCGCATCGTCGAGATCGCGGAAGGACGCGAGCTGTTTGCCCGCCCGCGCATGCCCTACACCAAGATGCTGCTGGGCGCAGTGCCCGATCTCGCCATGAGCGGCCGCCAGCGCATTCCGGTCAAGGGCGAGATCCCGAACCCGATCAATCCGCCCCCGGGCTGCGCCTTCAATCCGCGCTGCCCGCTCGCGTTCGATCTCTGCCGTAAAGAGACCCCGGAACTGATCGACGGTGTCGCCTGCCACGCCGTCAACACCGCGCCGGTCCCGGCGTGACGCGCGCGTGCCATGCAGCCTGCGCATTTGGCGGCGGCGTGGCCCTGTGATCAATTGCGCGCGCCGGAAATAAGGTGGTGAAGTTCATGGGCAGCAATATCAATCCCGATCCGTTCACGACGAGGCCTGAGATCGAAGGCACGTTCGGGGTCGTCGCCACCACGCACTGGATTGCGACGGCCGTCGGCATGGCCATCCTGGAAAAGGGCGGGAATGCTTTCGATGCCGGCGTTGCCACCGCCTTCACGCTCCAGGTGGTCGAGCCGCATTTGAACGGTCCCGGCGGCGACGTACCCATCATCGTCCACGACGTGAAGCGCGGCCGCACCGAGGTGATCTGCGGTCAGGGCCCGGCACCCGCGCGCGCCACCATCGCACATTACAGAAGCGAAGGCCTCGACATGGTGCCTGGCACCGGCCTGCTCGCGGCCTGCGTTCCCGGCACCTTCGAATCCTGGATGATGCTGCTGCGCGACTACGGCACGATGCGCGTGCGCGACGTACTGGAGCCGGCGATCTCCTACGCACGCGACGGCTATCCGCTGGTCGAACGCGCCTGCGCCACGATCCAGACCGTCGAGCAGTTGTTCCGCAAGCACTGGCCGACCTCAGCGGCGGTGTATCTTCCGAACGGTGAGGTGCCGAAACCCGGCACGCTCTTCACCAACAAGACGCTGGCCGCAACCTACGCCCGCATCCTCAGCGAATCCGAGAGCGGCGGCGGCGGCCGCGACGCCGAGATCGAGCGCGCGCGCAAGGCCTGGTCGCAAGGCTTCGTTGCGGAAGCCATCGACAGGTTCTGCCGGACGCAGGAGGTGATGGACGTCAGCGGCTCGCCGCATCGCGGCGTGCTCTCGGCCGACGACATGGCACGCTGGCAGCCGACGGTCGAGGCGCCGCTCACTTACGACTATGGCCGCTACACCGTCTGCAAGGCCGGCGTCTGGAGCCAGGGTCCCGTCACGCTCCAGCAGCTCGCACTGCTCAAGGGCTTTGCGCTCGACGGGCTCGATCCGACCGGACCGGAGTTCATTCATCTTCAGATCGAATGCGCAAAACTCGCGTTCGCCGACCGCGAAAAATTCTACGGGGATCCCAAGTTCAGCGAAATCCCGGTCGCGACGCTGCTGTCGGATGCCTACAACAACGAACGTCGTAAGCTGGTTACCGAGAAAGCTTCGCTCGATCTCCGGCCCGGCGCGGTCGAGGGCTTTGGCGGCGTGGTGAAGCTGCGCCGCGCAGAAGGCCAACGCGAGGCCGTTGGCGCGCTCGGCGCCGGCGAACCAACCGTGGGGCGCTTCGGCGAGGTGCGCGGCGATACCGTGCATTTCGACATCATCGACAAGGCCGGCAACATGATATCCTCGACGCCGTCAGGCGGCTGGCTGCAATCCTCCCCTGTCATTCCGGAGCTGGGCTTCTGCCTCGGCAGCCGCGCGCAAATGTTCGATCTGGAGGAGAACCAACCCAGTTCGCTCGCTCCGGGCAAGCGGCCACGCACGACGCTGTCGCCGACCATGGCATTGCGCGATGGCGAGCCGTACCTCGCCTGGGGCTCGCCCGGCGGCGACCAGCAGGACCAGTGGATCACGCAGTTCTTCCTGCGCCACGTCCATTGCAATCTGAACCTCCAGGAGGCAATCGACGCGCCGGCCTGGCACTCCGAGCACTTCCCGATCTCGTTCTGGCCGCGCACCGCGCGCCCCGGCGTGCTCGTGGTCGAGAACCGCGTGCCGAAGGCGACGATCGAGAACCTGCGCGAGCGCGGGCATATCGTCGAGGTCGGTCCCGACTGGTCGGAAGGCCGCCTCACCGCGGCCTCGCGCGTCGGCGTGCGCCGCCGCGCCGCCGCCAATCCGCGCGGCATGCAGGGCTACGCCGCAGGACGCTGAAGGCAGCACATGACCTGGTCGATCATCGCGCGAGACCCTGCCACCGGCCAGTTTGGCATTGCGGTAGCGACCCGCTTCTTCGCCGTCGGCGCGAGGGTTCCCTACATTGCCGCCGGTGTCGGCGCCATCGCAACGCAAGCCTTCGTCAACCCCTATTACGGCATCGACGGCGTCAAGCTGCTGCGCGAAGGTTTGAACGCGCACGACGTACTCGCCACCCTGCTCGCGGCCGACGAAGGCCGCGAAAGCCGCCAGATCCACATCATGGATGCCAGCGGCGAGATCGCCGCGCATACAGGGCGCGATTGTGTCGACTGGTGCGGCCACATCGCAGGCAGCGGCTTCTCGATCGCGGGCAATATGCTCGCCTGCGCCGACGTGCTCGACGAGACGGCCAAGACCTACATCGCCAATGACAGCCTCCCCTTCCCGCGCCGCCTGCTCGCGGCGATGCGCGCGGGCGAAGCCGCCGGCGGCGACAAGCGCGGCAAGCAGTCCGCCGCGCTGCTGATCCACGGCGAGGAGGAATGGCCGGCGCTCGACATTCGCGCCGACGACCATCCCGATCCGCTGGGCGAGCTCGAGCGGCTCGAAGAGGTCAGCCACGAGCTGTGGGTGCACTTCCGCGCCTCCATGCCGACGCGGCAGAACCCGGCCGGCAACACCGATCGCAGCGTCATCGACGCCAGCATCGCAGCAGCGCGGGCAAGGCGGTCATGAGCCCGAGCTCCCTCATCGAGATCAGGGATCTGCGCATCCGCTTTCACGGCGACGACGGCCGCGTCACGCACGCCGTCGACAGCGTCGATCTCAGTGTCGCCCAAGGCGCTACGCTCGGCCTCGTCGGCGAATCCGGCTGCGGCAAGAGCGTGACGTCGCTGGCCATCATGGGCCTCTTGCCGAAGCAGAGCGCGGAGATATCAGGCGCGATCCGCTTCGACGGTTTCGACCTGTTGAAGACCCCGGACCAGACGCTGCGCGACCTCCGCGGCAACCGGCTGGCGATGATCTTCCAGGAACCGATGACCTCGCTCAACCCGAGTTTCACGATCGGCGACCAGATCATCGAAACGATCCTGCGCCATCGCGGGGGCTCGCGGAAGAGTGCGCGGAACCGCGCAATCGAGCTGCTGCGCCGCGTCCACATCCCATCGCCCGAGCGGCGCATCGACGAGTATCCGCACAAGCTCTCAGGCGGCATGCGCCAGCGCGTCATGATCGCGATGGCGCTGGCCTGCGACCCGCGCCTCCTCATCGCCGACGAGCCGACGACCGCGCTCGACGTCACCCTGCAGGCCCAGATCCTGGAGCTGATGCGCGAGCTGAAAGCGGCGAGCGGCGCCGCGATCATCCTGATCACCCACGATCTCGGCGTCGTCGCCGAGGTCTGCGACGAGGTGGCGGTCATGTATGCCGGCGAGATCGTCGAACGCGCGCCGGTGGACGAGCTGTTCTCGGCTCCGCAGCATCCTTATACGGTCGGTCTGCTCGGCTCGATCCCGCGGCTCGACCATCGGGCCGAGCAGCTTGCGACGATCGAAGGCATGGTCCCGAACATGGCGCAGCCGCCCGCCGGCTGCCGCTTCGCCGCGCGCTGTCCCTTCATGCTGGATGCCTGCACCAACGCGCCGCCGCCGCTGGTCGAGGTCAGCCCCGGCCACCTCTCGCGCTGCATCCGCGCGCCGCTCGAACTGTTGGTGTCGTGATGGCCTCGTTCTCCCTTCTCGTGCCCCGGGCGCAGCGCAGCACAAGCGCAGCGCGGTGGTGCGCTGCTGAACCGGGGCCCATGTGGCGGCAATCTGGGTCCCGGTTCAGCGTCGCAACACTTCGTGCTGCGCCGCGCCCGGGACACGAGATCGGTACTTGCGGGGTGCAGAAGCAATGAGCGCTCTCCTCGAGGTCGAAGGCCTGGTCAAGCATTTCGTCGCCGAGCGCTCGCTGTTCGGCCGGCCGCTGGCGCATGTCAAAGCCGTGGATGGCGTGTCCTTCTCGCTCGACGCCGGCAAGACGCTGGCCCTCGTCGGCGAATCCGGATGCGGCAAGTCCACGGTCAGCCGTCTGGTGCTGCGGCTGATCGAGCCGGATGCGGGCGCGGTCCGCTTCGACGGCCGCGACCTGCTCTCGCTCGACGCCAACGGCTTGCGCGCCTTCCGCCGCGAGGCGCAGATCATCTTCCAGGATCCCTACGCCTCGCTCAATCCACGCATGACGGTCGGCCAGATCCTGACCGAGCCGCTGGCGCTGCATGATCTCGTTCCGGCGCCGCGACGATCCGAGCGCGTTTCCGAGCTGCTGCGGCTGGTCGGGCTCGAGCCGCGGCTGGCGCGGCGCTATCCGCATGAATTCTCCGGCGGTCAGCGCCAGCGCATCGCCATCGCGCGCGCGCTCGCGGTCGAGCCGAAGCTGATCATCTGCGACGAGCCGGTCTCGGCGCTCGACGTCTCGATCCGCTCGCAGATCCTGAACCTGCTGCGCGAGCTGCAGGACCGGCTTGGCCTTGCCTACATTTTCGTTTCGCACGACCTCGCCGTGGTCAAGCACATCGCCGACCACGTCGCGGTGATGAATCTCGGCCAGATCGTCGAGACCGCGGAGGCGGACGCGCTGTTCGCCGCGCCGCGCCATCCCTACAGCCGAGCGCTGCTGTCCGCGATCCCCGTGCCTAAACCGCGGGCAAAGAGCAGCCGGATTGTGCTGCAGGGAGAGATCCCCAGCGCGCTCAATCCGCCACCGGGATGCCGCTTTCACACCCGCTGTCCCTATGTGGTCGATCGCTGCCGCAGCGAAATGCCTCGGCTCGTCGCGGATGGCATCGGACATGCAACGGCCTGCCACCGAACATCGGAACTGCCCTCCTCGGAGACGATCGTCCCCATGGATGGCGGCTTCTCGCCGGTCCTGGAAAAACTGGTCGCAGCCTTCAGCGGCGGGCCGGAAGCAGCACGCGGCGGCGGGGTTCGTTCATTGGGGGCGGCCCCCACAACGCCGTGAAACAGAGGTTGAGAGCGATGAGCTTTGTGCGTTTGACAATCCTGGCGTCAGCATTGCTGACGTCGCTCGCGGGCACCGCCCAGGCGCAGACTACGCTTCGCATCGGCATCGCCGAGGACCCCGACATCCTCGATCCCAGCATCGGCCGCACTTATGTCGGCCGCATCGTCTTCTCCGCGTTCTGTGACAAGCTGTTCGACATCGACGAGAAGCTCAACATCGTGCCACAGCTGGCGTTGTCCTACGAGACATCGGCCGACGGCAAGGCCATGACGATCAAGCTTCGGCCGGGCGTCAAATTCCACGACGGCGAACCGCTGGACGCGGAAGCCGCGAAATTCTCGATCGAGCGTCACATGACGCTACCGACCTCGTTCCGCAAGTCGGAGCTCGCCAGCGTCGACCACGTCGAGGTGGTCGATCCTCTCACCATCAAGCTGGTGCTGAAGACGCCCTACTCGCCGCTGATCGCCCAGCTCACCGACCGCTCCGGCATGATGGTCTCGCCCAAGGCTGCGAAGGAGGCCGGTGACAAGTTCGGCCTGCATCCGGTCTGTGCCGGTCCCTACAAATTCGTCGAGCGCGTCCAGCAGGACCGCATGGTGTTCGAGAAATTCGCCGACTACTGGAACAAGGACAACATCCACATCGACCGCGTCGTGTTCCAGCCGATCGTCGACGCCACCGTGCGCCTCGCCAATCTGAAATCCGGCGCGCTCGACCTGATCGAACGCGTGCTCGCGACCGACATCAAGGACGTCCGCGCCGATTCCCGGCTCGTATTGTCGACCGCGCCGGAGCTTGGCTATCTCGGCCTGACCATCAACATCGGTAACGACAAGAACAAGGGCCCGCTGAGCCAGTCGGCCAAAGTCCGGCAGGCGCTCGATCTGTCCATCGATCGCGAGGCTCTCAACCAGGTCGTGTTCAACGGAGAATTCACGCCGGGCAATCAATGGGTCAGCCCGACGCATCCCTATTACCAGAAGGCATTCCCGGTTCGCGGCCGCGACGTTGCCAAGGCCAAGGCGCTCCTGAAGGAAGCGGGCGTCACCCTGCCGGTGACGGTGGACTACATGATCCCGAAGGGCGCGGAGAACGAGGCCGTCGCCCAGGTCGTCCAGTCGATGGCGCGGAAGCCGGCTTCGACATCAAGATCCGCGCCGTCGAATTTGCGACCACCTTCAAGCAGGCCCAGGCCGGCGAGTTCCAGGTCTTCCAGATCAACTGGAGCGGCCGGATCGATCCCGACGGCAATTCCTACATCTTCATGCGCAGCAAGGCGCCGCAGAATGACGGAGGCTATTCCAACCCCGAGGCCGACAAGCTGATGGAAGAGGGGCGAGCGACAGCGAACGTCGACGAGCGCAAGGCGATCTACGCCAAGCTGACCAAGATCCTGCTCGACGACTTGCCAATCATCTACATCTATCACCGCACGCTTTTGATCGCGCACACCAAGAAGCTCGAGGGTTACCGGCAGATGCCCGATGGCCTCGTGCGCGTGGTCGGGCTGAAGTTCAAGTGATAGATCTGATGACGACGATGGCGTGTCCCGGACGCGGCGCAGCGCATAAGCGCTGCTCCGCAGAGCCGGGCCCCACAGCAGCAGCGAACCGCGGCCATCGGGCCCCGGTTCAGCAGCGCAACATTGCATGTTGCGCAGCGCCCAGGACACAAGCCGCACCATGCTGAACTTCCTCGCCCGCCGCATCGCGCAGATCGTGCCGACGCTGTTCTTCGTGTCGGTGCTGATCTTCTCGTTGCAGCAATTGTTGCCGGGCGATCCCGCGCTCGTGATGGCCGGCGAGGAGCGCGATCCCGCGGTGATCGAGCAGATCCGCCAGCAGTACAAGCTCGATCAGCCGGTCCCGGTCCAATATGTCTACTGGCTCAAGGGCGTCCTGACAGGCAATTTCGGCGAGTCGCTGCGCAACAAGATGCCGGTGCGCGAGCTGATCGCACAGAAACTGCCCGTGACGCTGCAGCTCGGCTCGATGGCGATCCTGATCGCGTTCTGCATCGGCATTCCCGCCGGCATCGTCTCCGCGGTGAAGAAGGGCACGGCCTGGGACTATGGCGCCAATCTGTTCGCGCTGTGGGGCATCTCGACGCCGAATTTCTGGCTCGGAATCCTCCTGATCTTCCTGTTCTCGATCAAGCTCGGCTGGCTGCCGGCCTCGGGCTACGTGCCGCTGACCGAGGACTGGCGCGCGAGTCTCGCGGCCACCATCATGCCGGCCTTCGTGCTCGGCAACGCGATTTCCGCGATCCTGATGCGACACACCCGCAGCGCCATGCTCCAGGTGCTGGAGAGCGACTATGTCCGCACCGCTCGCGCGAAGGGTCTTTCCGAGCGCTCGGTCATCCTCAAGCACGCCATGCGCAATGCGCTGACGCCGATCATCACGCTCGGCGCGCTCGAGCTCGGCACGCTGCTGTCGGGCGCGGTGCTGACCGAGCAGATCTTCTCCATTCCCGGCTTCGGCAAGCTGATCGTGGACGCCGTGTTCAATCGCGACTACGCCGTGGTGCAAGGCGTGGTGCTGGTGACGGCCACGGTTTATATCACCCTGAACCTCGTCGCCGACGTCGCCTATGTCCTCGTCAATCCGCGGCTGAGGGGCTAGGCGATGACGGACACTGCGCTGCCCGCCAGCCCCGCCGCCCAAGCCTACGAGCTGGACAGCCCGGCGCGCCGCGCCCGGCGGCGGCTGTTCAAGCGCAAGGCGGCCGTGTTCGGGCTCGTCGTGATCACGGTATTCATCCTCCTTGCGGCACTTGCGCCACTCGTCGTTCCCTACGATCCGATCGCGACGAGCTGGAGCTTGGTGCGCAAGCCGCCGACGGCGGCGCACTGGTTCGGCACCGACGAGCTCGGCCGCGACATCCTGAGCCGCGTCATCTACGGCGCGCGCGCCTCCCTGCTCGCGGGTCTCATCTCGGTCGCGATCGCGCTCGGCATCGGCGTGCCGCTCGGCCTTCTCGCCGGCTATCGCGGCGGCTTCACCGACGCGCTGATCAGCCGGATCACCGATGCGATGCTGGCCTGCCCGTTCCTGATCCTGGCGATCGCGCTCGCGGCATTCCTCGGGCCGAGCCTCGGCAATGCCATGATCGCGATCGGCATCTCGGCGACCCCGATCTTCATCCGCCTGACCCGCGGCCAGGTGCTCGTCGTCAAGGCCGAGGACTATGTCGAGGCCGCGCGGGCGCTCGGCAATCCGCCGTGGCGGATCGCGTTCTCCCATATCCTGCCGAACATCCTGCCCGCGCTGCTGGTACAGGCGACGCTCTCGATCGCCGCCGCCATCATCGCGGAAGCCGCCCTGTCCTTCCTCGGCCTCGGCCAGCAGCCGCCCGCGCCGTCCTGGGGCAGTATGCTCAACGCCGCGCAACGCTTCCTGACCCAGGCGCCCTGGATGGCGATCTGGCCCGGGCTTGCGATCTTTCTCGTGGTGCTGTCGCTGAACCTGCTCGGCGACGGCCTGCGCGACGCGCTCGATCCGCGGCAGCGCTAGATCACAACCTCGCGCATCACGCGGCGGCAATCCATCTCGTATTCGAGATCGACGACCGGTGGCCGGGCAAAATGCCAGGTCAGGCCGGAGCGCAAGGCGCCGCGGCGGACCAGTTCGTCGACCAGCGCGTGGTGGAAGTCGTGCACGGAATAGGCTTGCACGCCGGTCGTGTCCTTCCAGCCGAAGCCGAAGGCGGCCATCCGGCTCTCCATCTGCGAGGTCGTGGTGAAGCGAACCTTTTCCCGCAAGCCTTCAGGACTGAGGTCGCGGTAGCGCACGGTGCGCTCGACATAGGTACCGCTCCCCTCGCGTGCCTCGGCGCCGCCGGCGATGACGAAGCTGGGCGTGTTTGATCGCGTCGGTCGCGTGAAGGAGAATGCGTAGAAGGACGGCTCTGACGGTGGATCGATCTCCGGACAGACATTGCTGCGCGCCACCGGATTGATCGTGCCGTCGAAGATGCCCCACTCGGACAACGTCTTCACATAGTGCAGGTTGAACGCGCGAAAGCCCTCCTCGCTGAAGGCCGCCGGCGAGCGCAGTTCGCAGGCACAGAACGCCGTCAATGGACGCCCCGCCTCCTGGATGAACTTTGCAGCCAGCGCAAATCCTTCCGCGAGCGGCACCAGGCGGTCGAACCGAACGCGCTCAATCTCATAGCCCTCATCCGCGGCGGCGCCGGCGGAATACTGGAACACGGATGGAATGAAACGATAGTTTCCGGCGGAGAATTCGCGCGTCATGACGGACTCCTATTCCAATTGCATGCGAGTGCCCTTGGCGCCGTTGAGCAGGCGCTTCAGGTGAAAACCGGCCAGCGGATCGTCGGCATGCATCCCGACCAGCGCGGCAAAGGCCGGCATGGCGGCGGCATCGCCGGCCTCCATCTTGGCAAAAGCTTCGGAATATTGCGCCGTCGCCGGGGCTTCGAACTTCGCCTGGAGCAGCGGTTCGAACGCACGCAGCGGCTCGCTGCGCCCGCGCAGCATCAGGTCGCCCACGGGCCGACCATGGAAGTTCGCAGCCCCCTTGGCCACGCTGGCACTGACGCAGATGCGCGTTCCCAGATGCTTGTTGGCCGCCTCCAGCCGCGCTGCCGTATTGACGGTGTCGCCATAGGCCGTGTAGTCGAAGAAGCGGTTGCCGCCGAAATTGCCGACCAGCGCGGGGCCAGCATGGGCACCGATGCGGGTGGTCCCGAAATTCACGCCTCTCGCCTTCCAGCGCGCCGAAAAGTCCTCCGCCCAGGCGTCGAGGTCATGGGCACAGGCGACTGCACGCGTCGCATAGTCCGGCTGGTCGCCGGGTGCATTGAACAGCACCTGGATCGCATCGCCGATGATCTTGGCGACCGTCCCCTCATGAGCGAAGACAATCTCGGTCATGCCGCCGAAATATTCGTTGAGAAGCTCGCCCAGTGTCTGCGGGGCCGCGGACTCGACCAGTGAGGTGAAGCCGGTGATGTCGGTGAAGAGGGTGGCGACATCGCGCCAATGCACCTCAATGCCGTCACCCTGGACATCCGCCGCCAGGCGCCTTGCGATCTCCGGCGAGAAGAAACGCGACAGCGAGGCATAAGCGCGCTCGGCCTCCATCTGGCGCCGCCGCACTTCGCGCAGCATCTCCACATGACGAATGGTCTTCTCGATCGTGGTCTCCAGATCGGCGAAGTCGATCGGCTTGGTCAGGAAGTCGAACGCGCCGCGGTTCATGGCGATGCGGATATTACTCATGTCGCCATATGCCGAGACGATAATGGTCGACTTCTTGTCCTCGGCCTCCTGGAGCTTCGCCAGCAACGACAGCCCGTCCATCCGCGGCATGTTGATGTCGGAAACCACCATGTCGACATGCGGGTTCAGCTGGAGCGACTCCAGCGCCTCCAGGCCGTCGCGCGCGAATATGAGAGCGAGCTTTCCATCGCGAATCTGCCTGCGGAATTTCTGCAGGATCAGCGCCTCGAGGTCAGGCTCGTCGTCGACGAAGAGGATGGTCGCAGTCATGCGGCTTGCTCGAGCCTCGTGTCGATCTCCTGCCGCAGCAGCGCGAAGTCGATCGGCTTGGTGAGAAGACCGACGGCACCGCGCTCGATCGCCTTTCGGCGCGTCTCGGCGTCGCCATAGGCCGTGATCATGATGACGGGCACATCCGGATGCGCGGCACGCACCTTTGGCAGCATGTCGAGCCCGCTCATGCCGGGCATGTTGATATCAGACAGGATCAGGATCAGCGAGGGATCGCGAACCTCGGCGGCGCGCTTTAGCGCCTCGGGGGCCGAGAGCGCGAACTCCATCTGGAAGCGGCCGGCGCGCAGGTCGCGCCGGAACTGTTGCCGAAACAGCGCCTCGACGTCGGGCTCGTCATCGACGACCAGGATGTAAACGTTCAAGACTTGCCTCCGGGTGTACTGCCAGTCGTGCCGCCTGTTGCCATCGCCCGCGGCAGGGTGATGATGAACTCGGTGAATACACCGGGCTCGGTGTTCACGTCGATCGTGCCGCCGTGCTGCTTCACGATGATATCATGGCTCATGGACAGGCCGAGCCCCGTCCCCTCGCCGGCCGGCTTGGTGGTGAAGAAGGGGTTGAACATCCTCTCCTTCACCTCGGGCGGAATCCCGGTGCCGTTGTCGCGGATCCGGATTTCGACGCTGCCGCCGAGATCCTTCGTTGTCGCGCCCAAGGTGGGCGCGAAGCTGTCCCCCTCGCTCTCCTTGCGCTTGGCCGCCGCGTAGAAGCCGTTCGAGATCAGGTTGAGCAAGACGCGCGTGATCTCCTGCGGATAAATGTCGACCATGCCGGCAGCGGGATCGAACGCGCGCTCGAGCGTGACGTTGAATGCCGGCCTTTCGGCACGCGCGCCGTGATAGGCCAGATTGAGGCTTTCCTCCACGACGGCATTGATGTCGACGGCGCGATGCTCGCCGGAGCCTTCGCGCGAATGCAGCAGCATGTTCCGCACGATGGAATCGGCGCGCCTGCCGTGCTGCACCACCTTCTCGAGGTTACCCCTGAGCATGCCGGTCAGCTCCTCGACCTCCTCCTTCGTCTTGCCGTCGAGAGCGGCGGATCGCAACGTTTCGTTGAGCTCGTCGATCAGCTCCGTCGACACTGCGGAGAAATTGTTGACGAAGTTGAGCGGGTTCTTGATCTCGTGAGCGATGCCGGCGGTGAGTTGGCCGAGAGATGCAAGCTTCTCGGTCTGGATCAGGCGGTTCTGCGCGGTGCGCAGATCGTTGAGGGATTGGCGGAGTTCCGCGGTGCGCTGCTCGACCTTGTTCTCCAGGTCGGCATAGGATTGCTGCAAGCGTGCACCCATGTCGTTGAACTGGTCGGCGAGCCCTTCAAGCTCGTCGCCGGTTCTAATCGAGATGCGCTGGGAGAAATCGCCGCCCCCGATCCGCTCGGCACCGCTGCGCAACGCCTGGATCGGCACGACCATGCGGCGCGCCAGGAAGATCCCGGCGAGCACCGCGAAGATCGATGCTGCGAGCAGCACGATCGCAAGCCGCTGCAATGAAGCATAGAGCGCGGCATAGGCCTCCTCGACCGGCAGCTCGACGAACATGGTCCAGTGCAGCGGCTCGATTGGGGCCGATGCGGTCAGCACCTTCTGGCCCTGGATGTTGCGCGCTTGGGAAAGCGCGCCGGCGACGGTACCGGTCCCGGCCAGCGCGGCACGTACCTGGGGGAGTCCGGACATGTCGGTATTGCGCAGGACGAGGCTGATGTCGGGATGCGCGATCAGTCGTCCCTCCGGACCGACCACGTAGGCGTGTCCGTGCTCGCCGACCTTGATCTGGGACACAACGTCCCAGATCAGCTTGAGATTGACCTCCGCGATGCTGACGCCGGCATCCTTGCGGGCGCCGGCCAGCGCCAGCGTCATGTAGGGCTCGGACTCCCGGCGGAAATAAACCGGGCCGTAATAGACCTTGTGCGCGACCGCCTCGGTGAACTTCGGGTCGGCCGACAGGTCGATTCCGCTGTCGAGCGCGTCCATCGCCAGCCGCGAGACCCGCAACCGCTCCTTGCCAGTCGAATCCACCTGGGCAAGTTCGGTGATGGCAGGCACCTGGCGCAGGAGACGCAGCGCGTCGAACCGGCGCTGCTCGATCGAACCTCCCGACCAGGGCAGTTGCGTGGTCCAGCCGAGCTGGCTCTCGATCTCCTTGACGAACTGGCCGATCTTGGCCGCGGCCGCCTCGGCCTGCTCGTGCTGGACTCTGATCAGCGAAGCCTTGTGCTCGCGATAGTAGAAGAAGACCTCGAACAAGCCATTGGCGAGCAGAGCGATGGCGACGACGGCCACAAACAGCGCGACGTATTTGGTGAACAGCCGCGACCTGATTCCGCGGCCCGCCGTTCCGCCGGACGCTGCCTTGCCTGGGGCCGCGCTCGGCAGCGGCCCGGCTCGAGGTGTGTCGGAGTGGAGGGAAAGGCTCATCCCGCGGAACCTAGCAAGAAGACCGGACCTTGTCTCTCGCAAGCGCAGGAGCGGGCTCCCAGGGCACAACGAAAAAGGGCGGCAGCGTATGACCGCTGCCGCCCTTGAACTGGCTTGCCTTGCGGCCTCAGGTCGGCCGCAGCGCCTTGGAGCCGAGGTCGAGCTCGTTGACCTGCTTGTTCCGCTCCGAATCGGCCGCCGCGCGATGGTCGGTCGCCAGCACCACATAGACCGCCGGCAGCACGAACAGCGTGAACAGCGTGCCGATCGACATGCCGGCCACGACGACCAGACCGATCGAGAAGCGGCTGGCCGCGCCTGCGCCGGTCGCGGTCAGGAGCGGGATCAGGCCGGTGACCATGGCGGCCGTCGTCATCAGGATCGGCCGCAAGCGGATGCGGGCCGACATTTCGATGGCGGAGCGGCGGTCGAGCCGCTCTTTGACCTGGAGCTCGTTGGCGAACTCCACCATCAGGATGCCGTGCTTGGTGATCAGGCCGACCAGGGTGAGCAGACCGACCTGGGTATAGATGTTCATGGTCGCCGCGCCGAAGAACAGCGGGATCAGCGCGCCGACGATCGCCATCGGCACAGAGATCATGATCACCAGCGGGTCGCGGAGACTCTCGAACTGCGCGGCCAGCACCAGGAAGATGATGATCAGCGCGAAGCCGAAGGTGATCGCGAGCTGATTGCCTTCCTGCACATATTGCCGGGAGTCGGCCAGATAGTCGTGGCTGAAGCCCTGCGGCAGCTTCTTGGCCTCGCCTTCGAGGAAGTCCACCGCCGCGCCGACGGTCACACCCGGCATCGGCACGGCCGAGAACGTCGCCGAATTGAGCTGGTTGAAGTGAGTCAGCGAATTCGGGTCGGTCTTGGTTTCAATGGACACCACCGTCGACAGCGGCAGCTGCTGGCCGGTATTGGTCGTCACGTAGTAGCCGCCGAGCGATTCCGGCGACAGCCGCTTGGCGCGCGGCACCTGCGGGATCACCTGGTATGACCGGCCCTCGAGATTGAAGCGGTTGATGTAGTTGCCGCCGAGCAGCACCGCGAGCGTAGCGCCCAGGTTCTGCATGTTGACGCCGAGATCCTGTGCCTTGGTGCGGTCGATCGTCACCGTCACGTTCGGCTGGTTGTAGGCGAGGTCGCTGTCGGAGACGATGAACATGCCGCTCTTGCGCGCAGCTTCCTTCAGCTTCTCCATCTGCTCATAGACCGTCTGGAACCCGGCGGTGGAGTTGATCACCATCTGGATCGGCAGGCCGCCCGGGCCGCCCGGAAGCGGCGGCAGGTTGAAGGCGAAGGCCTGCACGCCCTCGATCTTGGAGAGCTCGGCCTGCACCAGCGGCTTGAGCTGGATCGACGAACGCGTGCGCTCGTCCCAGGGCTTGAGCAGCATGCCGGCGATGCCGCCCTGCGGGCCGTTGATGCCGTTCAGCACGAAGCGCAGGTCGGTCTCGGGGAATTTCGCGAATTCCTTGTCGAGCTTTTCGCCGTAGAAATCGAGATAATCGATGTTGGCGTATTTCGGGGCTTTGGTCACCGCGAACACGATGCCCTGGTCTTCTTCGGGCGCCAGTTCCTTCGAAGTATGCATGTAGAGGAAGCCGACCAGCCCGAGAATCGAGATCGCAAACAAGCCGGTGATGGCCTTGTAGTCGAGCGAGCGATCGAGCTTGCGGCCATACCAGCGCGTCATCGCGCCGAACACCCGGTTCACGAGCTTTGCGAAGCGGCCTTCCTCGGTGTTCTTCAGCAGCATCGAGCACATCATCGGCGACAATGTCAGCGCGATCACGCCCGACACGATCACCGAGCCCGCGAGGGTAAAGGCGAATTCGCGGAACAGCGAGCCGGTGAGGCCGCCGAGGAAGCCGATCGGCGCGTACACCGCCGCGAGCGTGATCGTCATGGAGATGACGGGACCCACGATCTCGCGCGCACCTTGCAGCGAGGCCTGAACCGGTGTCTTGCCCTCCTCAAGATGGCGATGGATGTTCTCCACCACGACGATGGCGTCGTCGACGACGAGGCCGATCGCCAGCACCATCGCGAGCAGGGTCAAGAGATTGAAGCTGAAGCCCAACGCCAGCATCAGGGTGCAGACACCGATCATCGACAGCGGAATGGTGACGACGGGGATGATGACCGAGCGCAGCGAGGCCAGGAACAGGAAGATGACCACGATCACGATGATCACGGCTTCGCCCAGCGTCTTCTCCACCTCATCGATCGAGGACTGGATGAACTTGGTGGAGTCGTAGGCGACCTTCATCTTCATCGACGGCGGCAAATTCCGCTCGAGTTCAGGGAACAGCGCGCGCACACCCTTGACCAGCGTCAGGGGGTTGCCCTGCGGCGTTGCCTGCACGCCGATGAAAATCGCGTGCTCGCCGTTGAAGGCAACACTGGCGTCCGTGCTCAGGGCGGCAAGCTCGACGGTGGCGATATCCTCCATCCGCACGAAGCCGCCGTCCTTGGCCTTGACGATCATCTTCTTGAACTGGTTGACGTCGGTGAGGCCGGTATTCGTCGAGACGTTCGAGACGATGAGATAGCCCTTGGTCTGGCCCGCCGCGGACTGGAAGTTGTTGGCGGTGATTGCCGCGGCGACGTCGGCCGGCGACACATTGCGGCCGGCCATCTTCACGGGATCGAGCCAAAGACGCATCGCGAAGGTCTGGCCGCCGAGAATGTCGGCCGAGGCAACGCCGTCGACGGTCGACAGCACCGGCTGCACCACGCGCGTCAGATAGTCGGAGATCGCCGAACCGGACAGCTCCTCGGACGAGAAGCCGAGATACATCACGGCCGAGGTCTGGCCGGTTGTCTTGGTGACGATCGGGTCGTTGGACTCCTTCGGGATCAGGTACTTCACCGAGTTCGTCTTCGCCAGCACCTCGGTGAGCGCCTGGTTCGGATCGAAATTCAGCTTGATGTAGACCTGAATCGTCGAAGTGCCGAGCACGGAGGACGAGGTGATGTAGTCGACGCCCTCGGCGGAGGCGACTGCCTGCTCGATCGGCGTGGTGATGAAGCCCTGGATCAGGTCCGCGGACGCGCCGGGATAGACGGTCGTGATGTTGATGACCGTGTTCGACAGCTTCGGATATTGCCGGATCGGCAGCACCATCGCCGCGCGCAGGCCGATCAGCAGGATCAGCAGGCTGACGACGACCGACAGAACCGGGCGCTTGATGAAAATATCGGTAAGGGCCATCGCGGCGATCTCGATTTCCGATCTGGATTTCTATGTCTCAAGAGACGTGATCCGGCGGGGCCGGATCACGTGAGGATGTTGTCAATAGCGCGGCGGCTGCGCCGGGATCGGCGGAGCCGGATCGGTCGAAATCGATACCGGTGCACCCGATTGCAGCTTGAGCTGGCCGAGGGCGACGACCTTGTCGCCCGCTTTCAGGCCCTTGAGGATCTCGACGCGACCATCAACCCGGTTGCCGGTCCGCACGAAGGTGCGCACCGCCGAGAGGCTGGTCTTGCCGTCCGCTTCCTTTTTCTCGGCGATCATGAACACTGAATCGCCGTACAGGGTGTAGTCGACAGCGGTCTCAGGCACGGTGATCACGGCCGGCTTGTCCGGCAGCACCACCGTGGTGGTCACGAACATGCCGGGCTTGAGGATCTTCTCCGGATTGGCAATAGTCGCCTGCACGCGGATGTTGCGGGTGTCGGTCGCGATCTGCGGCTCGATCGTGGTGATCTTGCCCTCGAAGGTGCGGCCCGGATAGGCATCGACCTTCAGCCGGACGACCTGGCCGACCTTGAGGTTGCCGGAATCCTTTTCCGTCACCGTGAAGTTGGCCCACAGCTGCGACAGATCGGTCAACGACACGATCGCCGTACCTGCCGTCAGATATTGGCCAACCTCGACCTTGCGCATGCCGAGATCGCCGGAAAACGGCGCTCGCACCAGCTTCTGCGAGATCAACGCTTCGGTCTTGGCGATGCCGGCCTGCGCCTGGTCGTAGGAGGCCTGCGCGGCATCGACGGTCGCCTGCGGACCGAACTGGCGCGCGGCCAGTTGCTTGGCGCGGTCAAGCGACAGCTGCGCGACGGTCGCCTGCGCCTTGTAATTGGCGAGGTCGCCCTGCTCCGGCGCGTCGAACAGCTGCACCAGCGGCGTGCCGGCCTCGACGCGCGTACCCGGCTCGAACTTGATCTCCGTGACGCGGCCGTTGACGTCGGCGCTGACGTCGACCTGATGCACGGCGACAAGGCTGCCGACCGCGGTGAGCAGGTTCGGCACCACCTCGGACTTCGCCTCGGCCGCGCTGACGGCCGTCGGCGGCGGCTTGTTGTTGGCGAAGAACTGCTGGATCATCTGGCCGCGGAAGTAGTTGAACCAGACGAGGCCACCGACGAGCGCAGCTAGAAGCGTGCCGACGATGATGAACCAGAGCACCGGCCGGACCGGACGCTTGGGAGCCTTGGTGTCGATCGGTTCGCCCGAAATCTTGTGTTCGGTTACGATGTTCATGTCATGCACTTTCTGCAATCGCCGCCTTGCCGGCATCCGCGGCCTGATCGCGGCCCAGATGCGAAGCAATTGCGGCGTCGTTAAGTCCGATACCCCTCAGGAGAAACTCACAGAGCTGTCGCTCGAGGTCGTTCGCCTTGCCGTAAGCGAGACAAGGCGTGGCCGGCAGCCTGGTCAGCGCCGCGGTCATCACCGCATGATGCGCAAACCAGAACAGGTTGAGCGGATCGCCAGCGTAGGGCCGCGCATCCCCGGCAGCCACGGCGCGCTCGAGCGAGCCGACAAAAGCCGCCCCAATCAATGTCTCGATCTTGGCATACAGCAAACGCGCGAATTCGCCGTCATCCAGATGGCTCGTGGCCATCAGTCGCAGGCGCTGCGCCTCTTCCTGATCGGGACCGTCAGCAATGTGCAGGAAATGCCCGACCATCCTGCGGATCACCTCGACCAGCGTGGCGGTCGAGGGCTCCCGCTCGAGAAGCTCGATGAAAGCCGGATCCGCTTCGCATTCGTCGCTGAGAATTTCGGCGTAGAGCGCCGCCTTGGACGGGAAATGCTTGAACAGCAGCGCCTCGGAAATGGCAGCGGCGGCCGCCACGCTCTTCGTCGTGGTGCCGGTGTAGCCATGTCGGGCAAAGCAGCGCTTCGCGGCACCGAGGATCAATTGACGCCTCAGGTCGCTCGTCATACGCAATGAGCTCATGGTGGGTGAGTAAACACTCACCCACCCAGAAGTCAAGCACTATGTTGCATCGCAACCTGAGTGCGTTGCAAATTCAGGGGAAATTCGCACCACCACTCGGGCTGCTTGCAGGGCGCCTCCTCCGAGAGCCGCGCCCGGCTCGCTAGATCGGCTGGAAGCCGAGGTCGCCGCGGATCCGGTTGAGGATGTAGGTTCCATCCCGGCTTGGCAGGATCCGCTCCAGGCTGGCGCTGTCGATCTTCACATTGGCAAAGCGCGGGCCGACGGAAACGTCGTGGACGGCTTTGGCAAAGGTCTCGACCTCGGCCATGGTTGTGACGGCCCGGCTGTTCGCAATGCCACATGCCTTGGCGATGCCGACGAGGTCGGCGGCGGCCGAGGTGTGGCTGGTCTGCCCGCCGGTCTCGCCATAGACCTCGTTGTCGAGCACTGCGATCGACAGATTGGGCGGCCTTTGCAGGCCGATGGTGGCAAAGCTGCCGATCCCCATCAGCATTTCACCGTCCCCGGTGATGACCAGCACCGGCAGCTTCGGCTGCGCCAGAGCGAGGCCGAGCCCGATCATCGCGGCGCCGCCCATGCCACCCCACAGGTAGAAATTGCGTGCATGGTCGCCGGCGGCGCACATGTCGTTGGTGGAGGCCCCCAGGCCTCCGATCGCGACGACGTCCTTGCGGTCCGCGAGCAGCGTGGACACCACCTGGCGGCGGTCGAGGAGATTGGCCTTGCTCATTTGGTGAAAACCTTGGCGCCGATCAGGCGCTGCGACAGAAGGACGGCGGTCGGCGTGAGCGCGTTGTAGGCCTGCGCCGCGGCCGCTTCGAGCACGGCCGGCACCTCGGCCGCATTCGAGGCGCGCAGCACCTTGACGCCGGAGAGTTCGAACACGCCCTGCGTGGTCGATCCCATCGGCACCTGCCACGGATTGAACTCGCCCCACTCGCCGCGCATGGTCACCAGCGTGAGGAACGGAAAGCGCAGAATCGGGATCAGCGACAGCATATTGATGCAGTTGCCGACGCCGCTCGACTGCATCAGCAGCACGCCGCGCTGGCCGCCGGCCCAGGCGCCTGCGAGCAGCGCCACCCCCTCCTCCTCCGTCGTCAGCGGAATGCCGCGCATGGTGGAGGAGTCCAGCACGCGCTGGATCAGCCTGGAATGACCGGCGTCGGGCACATACGGCACCTGCCGGACGTCGAAGCGCTGCAATGTTGCGAAGATATCGTCGGGCCAGTTCGGGGCCGTGTCGGCAGCGTCAGCGCGTGCGTGCATTTTCCTGTCCGGTCGGCTAGCAAGGTGGAACGACTGTAGACACATGCATGCGCCGACCAGAACAACAAAAACGGCATATCGGCTTTAACCGGCGAGTATAACGGGATGAACGCAGATGCGAAGGCGCTGGCGGCCAGCTTCGACCTCGAGAAGCTGACGCCGGAGTTCTACGACAACCCCTACCCGACCTATCGTGCACTGCGGGAGAACGAGCCGGTCAAGCGCCTGCCGAACGGCACCGTGTTCCTGACCCGCTACGACGATCTCGTCACCACCTACAAGAACACCAAGTCGTTCAGCTCGGACAAGAAGCGCGAGTTCGCGCCGAAATACGGCGACACCCCGCTTTACGAGCACCACACCACCAGCCTCGTCTTCAACGACCCGCCGTCCCATACCCGCGTGCGCCGCCTGATCATGGGCGCGCTATCGCCACGGGCGATCGCGAGCATGGAGGGCGACCTCATCAAGCTGGTGGACGGCCTGCTCGACGCCAAGGGCGCTTGCGAGCTGATCGAGGATTTCGCTGCCTCCATTCCCATCGAGGTGATCGGCAATCTGCTCGACGTTCCCCATGACGAGCGCACGCCGCTGCGTGACTGGTCGCTGGCGATCCTGGGCGCCCTCGAACCCGTGGTGTCGCCCGAAGCGGCGGCGCGCGGCAACAAGGCGGTGACGGATTTCCTCGCCTATCTCGAGACGCTGGTGGCGCGACGGCGCGCCAAGCCGGGCAATCCCGAGCGCGACGTGCTGACGCGGCTGATCCAGGGAGAAGGTAACGGCGAGCGGCTCACCGAGAAGGAACTGCTGCACAATTGCATCTTCCTGCTCAACGCCGGGCACGAGACCACCACCAATTTGATCGGCAACGGCCTCGTGGCGCTGGACCGTCATCCCGACCAGAAGCAGCGGCTGATCGACAACCCCGACATGATCAAGACGGCGGTCGAGGAGATGCTGCGCTATGAGAGCTCGAACCAGCTCGGTAATCGCATGACCACGGAGCGTGTCGAGCTCGGCGGCGTCGTGCTCGATGCCGGCACGTCGGTGACGCTGTGCATCGGCGCGGCCAACCGCGATCCCGCGCAGTTTCCAGACCCGGAACGCTTCGATATTGCGCGCACGCCGAACCGGCACCTCGCCTTCGCCACCGGCGCGCATCAATGCGCCGGCATGGCGCTGGCGCGGCTGGAAGGCGCCATCGCGATCTCGCGCTTTCTGGCGCGCTTCCCGAACTATGCCGTGAGCAGGCAGCCAGTCCGGGGTGGACGGGTGCGGTTCCGCGGGTTCTTGAGCGTGCCCTGCGCGATCGACTGAGGGCTCCAGAACAAAAATGTCGAAAACAACCCCATGCACAGTAGAGAGCGTGTCGGCGAACGAGGCCCTGTGGTTCCGCAGAACCATCTGACATTTCGAGCAGATCGGGCCACACCACGCGATCGGGTGCATGAAGGCTTCCAAGACGGCAGAGCGATACCCAGATCAGGTCGAGGGCCGCCGGAGCGGTCGGTTGACGCCGGCGCGCAGCAATGGAGAGACGACAGATGAGCGCGTCGGTCATTGATTTCATCGCAACGGAAGCACGGTTTGGCGCCCATAATTACGAGCCGATCGGGGTCGTCCTGTCGCGCGGCGAAGGTGTCTGGGTCTGGGATACCGAAGGCAACCGCTATCTCGATTGCCTCTCGGCCTATTCGGCGGTCAGCCAGGGCCACTGCCACCCCAAGATCCTGGCGGCGATGGTCGAACAGGCGCACAGGCTGACGCTCACCTCGAGGGCCTTCCACAACGACCAGCTCGCCCTGTTCTACGAAGAGATCGCCGCGCTCACCGGCTCCCACAAGGTGCTGCCGATGAACAGCGGCGCCGAGGCGGTCGAAAGCGCGATCAAGTCGGTCCGCAAATGGGGCTATGAGGTGAAGGGTGTGCCGGACGGTGCGGCCGAGATCATCGTCTGCGCCAACAATTTTCACGGGCGCACGCTTGGCATCGTCGGCTTTTCAACCGACCCCGAGACACGCACACATTTCGGGCCGTTCGCGCCGGGCTTCAAGATCATCCCGTTCGGCGACGCCGCGGCGTTGCAAGACGCCATCACCCCAAACACCGTCGCCTTTCTGGTCGAGCCGATCCAGGGCGAAGCCGGTGTCATCATTCCTCCGGCCGGCTATTTTACCAAGGTGCGGGAGCTCTGCACCGCCAATAACGTGATGCTGGTGCTCGACGAGATCCAGACCGGGCTCGGCCGCACCGGCAAGCTGCTGGCCGAGCAGCACGAGGGAATCGAGGCGGACGTGACGCTGCTCGGCAAGGCCCTGTCCGGCGGCTTCTATCCGGTGTCGGCCGTGCTCTCGAACAACGACGTGCTCGGGACTTTGAGACCCGGGCAGCATGGTTCGACCTTCGGCGGCAACCCGCTTGCCTGCGCGGTGGCGCGTGCGGCAATGCGCGTGCTGGTCGAGGAAGGCATGATCGAGAACGCGGCCAGGCAGGGCGCGCGCTTCCTGGAAGGCTTGAAAGACATTCGTGCCAATACGATCCGCGAGGTTCGCGGGCGCGGCTTGATGCTGGCGGTCGAACTGCATCCCGAGGCCGGCCGCGCGCGCCGCTACTGCGAGGCGCTTCAGGGCAAGGGCATCCTCGCCAAGGATACCCATGAGCAAACGATCCGCATCGCCCCGCCGCTGGTGATCACAAGCGACCAGGTCGACTGGGCGCTGGAGCGGCTCGCCACCACCCTGACGCAGGATTTCTCCTGAGACTGCCTGCGTCGGAAGATCGCATGGCGGCCGTGGCCAACAACGAACGATTCCGCCAGCCGTGCGTTGAACGTCGTGGGCGATTACGAGCTGGGAGCCACAATCATGCTTCCGCGTGGCGTTTGCCTTACGACTGTTCTAGTTGGTGCCTCGATGCTGGCGGCGAGCGTCACGTTCGCCCAAGGACCCGGCCATGGACATGGAAGGGGCGGGCCACCGGGTCCAGCCGCAGCGCCGGCAGCACGGCCAGCACCGCCACCGGCCATGGCCCGCCCGGCGGCGCCGCCAGCGATGGCACGTCCCGCCGCGCCGGCATCCCATCCTCCTTCCATGCCGCAGCGACCGGCCATGGCGCCACGTCCGGCACCACATGTCGCCTCGCCGCCACCGCGTCCGGCCCCACATGTCGCTGCGCCACCGCGAGCCGCCCCGCACGTGGCGGCGCCACGGCCTGAAGTCCATCGCCCGCCGGCAGCACCGCAACGTCCGGCCATGGCACCGCGGCCGACGACGCCGCACATCGCCGCCCCCTCGCGGCCCAGCGCACCGCCCATAAGCGAGCGGCTGTCGCGACGGGAGCAGATCGAACAGCGTGCGCAGCAGCATCAGCAGCAGATCCAGCAGCGCCAGCAGGTGGTGCAGCAGCGACAGCGCGAGACGCTGTCGCGCCAGACGACGGAGCGCCAGACCCGCATCGATCGTCTGCAGCAGCGCGTTCAGCAATTGCAATCGCAAAAGGTGGAAGGCGCGCGAGCGCAACGCGAGCAGCAACGGATGCTCGAGACCCAGAACCGCTTGCTCGGCCGTGAGCAGCGCGCGCAGCAACTCGACCTGGCGCGCCAGCAGCGGCTCGGACTGCAGGCTCCGGCCGGACGCACCGCGGCGACTGCGGCCGCCGTGCAGGCTGCCGAGCGCGGGCGGTTTGCGGAGCGCTTCCGTGAGCAGGCCACTCCGCAGACCCAGGCGGCCCTCCTCGCTCGCCAGAGCGGCTGGGCGCCCCGGCAAGCCTGGCGTCACCGTCATCCCGCGGTGTTCGTGGCATGGCTTGGGCCGGTGTTCTGGCCTTACGCTTATTCTGACATTTTCAACTATACGTTCTGGTCCTATGCCTACGAGCCCGGCTATTGGGCTTACGCCTATGACGATTTCGTCGATACCGTGTTCTGGGGTGGTGACAGCCCCTATGCCGCCTATGCCAGCACCAACCCGTATGACTATCCGCAAGCCCGCGGCGACCGCGCCCGTCCACGCGCCAGCGTAAGCCGACAAACGCTCCAGCAATTGTGCGGCACACCGGACAAGGGCGTGACCGCCTGGCCGCTTGCCGATATCGCGCGCGCGGTGCAGCCGACGCCGGAGCAACGCGCGCTGCTCGACGAGCTGAAGACCGCGGCAGCCGACGCTGCCGGCGTGTTCAAGGACTCCTGCGCAGAGACCTATGCACTGACACCCCCTGGCCGCCTGCGCGCGATGATGAACCGCATCGGCGCGACGCTGGAAGCCGTCAAGATCGTGCGACCAGCACTGGAGAATTTCTACAACTCGCTCAGTGACGAACAGCAGGCCCGCTTCAACGCGCTCGGCCCCAATGTCGGCGACCGCTCGTCCCAGCAGCAGGAAGCGAGTAGCGAGAGCTGCGGCGATCCGAAGTCCAGCCTGACCCAGCTGCCGATCCAGAGGATCGAGGCTGTGCTCCACCCCGCAGGCAAACAGAAGGAGGCGCTCGACCGTCTCAGCGAAGCGACGGCGAAGGGCGTTGAGGGCCTGCAGGCGGCCTGTCCGAACGATGTGCCGCTGACGCCGGTTGGACGGCTCGAAGCGATGCAGCGTCGGCTCGAGGCCATGCTAACGGCCGCCAAGCTGGTCGAACCCGCCCTGGATGAGTTCTATGCCACGCTGAGCAGCGAGCAGAAGGCGCGTTTCAACACGTTGCAACAGGTCGCAAGCCCGTGAGGCCCGCGCGCGCGACGACGCGATGGGCAAAAAGGAGACATGGCTCGCGATAAGACTAGGGTCTGTACCTAAATAGCGCCACGTGATTCTCTTGCCTACGTGTTGATTCGGGGGCGAGAGAATGCGCGCTGGTTTGTTTTGGCTGAACGACAGGCAATGGGCGCGTATCGAACCGCATCTGCCGAGGGGACTGACGGGGCCGGATCGGGACGACGACCGACGCATCGTCAGCGGCATCATTCACATGCTGCAATCGGGTGCACGATGGCGTGATTGTCCACGTGAATACGGCCCTTACACGACGATCTACAATCGCTTCAATCGCTGGGCCAAGCGAGGACGATGGTGCGCAATCTTCGAAGCGCTGGCCAAGCCTGGCGAAGACGGCGTCGTACTGTCGCTCGACTCGACCTCGATTAAAGCTCACCGGTGTGCCTCCGGCGGAAAAGGGGGGAGCACAATCAAGCAATCGGCCGCTCGCGCGGAGGCCGCACGACAAAAATCCATGCGCTGAGCGATCCGCTCTGCCGGCCGGTCGTCCTGCATCTGACTCCAGGCCAGGATGCCGATATCGCTGCGGCTCCCGATGTCCTGGCGCTCGCGCCACCCATGAGCGTGCTCCTCGCCGACAAAGGGTATGATGGCGACAAGCTTCGCGGCGAAATCATTCGTCGTGGCGCCAAGCCCGTAATCCCCAATAAATCTAACCGTGTCGTCATCCATCGCTTCAACAAACGCGCCTACAAAGGACGAAATGTCATCGAACGCTGCTTTTGCAGGCTCAAGGACTTCCGGCGCATCGCCACGCGATATGACAAGCTCGCCCGTAATTTTTTGGCCGCTGTTCATCTCGCCGCTCTCGTCGCATATTGGCTCAATTGAGTCTGGACCCTAGTACCCGGAATCAGAGCTGAGTGATACGGCGGCCTTTGAAACGGCGTTGACGGACCTTTTTCTTGGTCCAGACGAAGGGCTCGGCTCTGTCGTTGTATGCGTTGACGTAGGCATCGATGTGTTCCTGAAGCTGCTTGAGGCTCGTGAAGGAGGTGCCGCTGAGCGACTGCCCCTGCAAGATGGAAAACCATACTTCGACCTGATTGAGCCATGACGCACTTGTCGGCGTGAAATGAAATTGCACGTTGGGGTGGGCCTTGAGCCAGTCCTCGTTCTTTTTATGGGTGTTGAGGTTGTCGAGGATGACGTGAAGCTTGCGGTTCGGAAAAGCCGCGGTGACGCTGTTCATGAAATCGAGAAACTCGACGCGGCGCCGGCGTTTTGAATGGGTCGCGATGATCTTTCCGGTGGCGACTTCGAGCGCCGCAAACAATGTTGTGGTGCCATGCCGCTTGTAATCGTGGCTTTGGCCGGTCAAGGCGCGGCCATTGGGCAACTTCAGATAACCCTGCGCTCGCTCCAAAGCCTGGATCGAGGGCTTCTCGTCCACGCACAGCACAATGGCCTTCGCCGGCGGCGCGACATAGAGGCCGACAACATCGGCGGCTTTGGCCGTAAAGTTCGGGTCGTTGCTCTCGCACCAGGACTTGCGAGCCACCAGGTCAATCTTGTGGCTGCGCAGGAACCGCCAGACATATTGGACATCGACATCGCCCAGCGCCTCGGCCAGCAGGGGGCCGGTCCAGCGCGCAAACCCTTGCGGTGGCGGCTTATCCAGCAGCTTCAGAATCCGCTTGTCGGTCGTCTTCGTATAGATCGGCTGCTTGCCAGGCCGCGGCTTGTCTTGCAGCCCTTCAAGGCCATGGTCGGCATAGCGATGCCGCCAAAGGCTGACAATCCGCGGCTGGACCCCAACTTCCTTGGCGATCGACCGGGTGCTGCGCCCATCCGCCGCCAACAGAACTATCCGCGCCCGCTTCAAATCGCGCTGCAACGTCACCGGTGAGCGACAGCACGCCTCAAGCACCTTGCGATCTTTCCTCGAAAGGTGGACTTCTCTTGCTTCGGGTATCATCCCGACCTTGAATCACGACTCACGTTCCAAGAAAAGTGGGTACTAGTGATTAGTCCGGAGTGTCGGGCCCGGTCCGGTGGCGTGGAAAATCCTTCCGCACCTCTCCGTCCTTTCCTGATCTAGCAAGATCAAACTTTCGCCAAGCGCAATGCGGCCTCAACCCCGCCTTCCAGGATTTGCTCCGCCTGGACAGTCTCGGGGACGGCCCGCGCGAACTGCAGGGTGCCCACCATGAGGCCGAAGATGGCGGTCGCGCGGCGGCGACTCGCTGCAGGATCGGCATCCGGAATTAGTGCGGCCAGCGACGAAACGTAGCTTCGTAGCGCCTTCTCGTAGTTCCGCCGAGTGGACAAGGGCTGGCGGGCGATTTCCGGGAGCAACGCCGCCGAAGGACACCCGCCGGCCGGGTCTTGGAGATGTGCGCGGTTAAGGTATCTGCGGATAGCGCCTTCAAGGTTCAGGCCCCTCCCCTGATCATCATCGAGCCGATCTTGCTGGTCTCCGAGCGCGCTCTCCAGCGCCTCGCGAACGAGTGCGTCTTTGGACTCGAAGTGCGGAGAGAATGCGCCTTTGGTCAGACCGGCCTCGCCCATGATCCCGGCAATCCCAGCGGCGGAGATACCGTCTCGGCGTATGCACTTCGACGCCACATCGATGATGTGCCGTCGCGTCGCTGCCTTGTGTCCTTTCTCGAAACGCATCTTCTCTCCACTCCATCAATGACCCGCAGCCGTTAAGCTGCAGCCGCTTCCAACAGGGTCTGGAGGTCGCGATCAAGTTGCTGGGCAACTGCATCCACATGATCGCTGCCAAACTGACCGAAAAGGGATGCTGGTCGATCATATTCGAACGCGACACCGCCATCGTCATCCTCGCGCAGCAGGACACGAATGGGCGCATACAGCCCCGCCGACAGTTGATGCCGGGTCATCTTGGATGCGGTGAGCGGATTTCCGATATCAAACTGGAAGGAGCGGCGCGTCAGCCCGGCAATTGCCAGGAGTGCCCCATGGTCACGCTGACCAAAAATGGTGAGCGGTGGACATGCCTCCAGCTCTCGAAGGGCGCGCTCGCTTTCCCCGTATCTCAAGAGAGTGAATATCCCGTCATCGATGCGGGGTGCTAAGGCCGCGAGCTTGGCTCGAACGTCCTCGAAGGGCTTTGTTGAGCGGATGGTGACGTGCTCGACCGGAATGGCGCGCGTTGAGTGCAGTGCATTGGCCATCTGTTGATCCTCTGGACGCTTGTCGTTGTTTGCAGTGGTCCTTCCGCGCGAAGCGGCCACGACGTTAGATCGCACTGGGATTGGCACCCAAGATGCCTTCGACAACGCGGGCAAGGTCTAGAAGCCGCCGGTCGCTTCCCAAGGGGGCGTCCAGCTCGAGACCGATCGGCAGCCCCGCGCGCGACAGGCCAACAGGAAGGCTGATACCCGGCAGTCCCACGCTGCTTGCCGACACGGTATGGTTCGCCAAAGCGAGGTAGCTGACGTTCTGCCCCGCGATATGGACGGTCGCCTGCTCCTCGATCGAAGGCGCCGTGCAGGGCGTGGTCGGTTGCAGAATAGCTAGCGCCCCATGAGAGACGAACGCCGTGTGGAGCCGGCGCTGAATTTCCGGCCGGCTCACGTTGAGCGCCATCTGATAGGCCCCTGCCGAGGTAGCACCCGCGCCGCCTGGCAGTACGATGTGCCCCCACGCCTGCCGAAGTTGGGGCTTGAGGCCCTCGTAAATGGCCTCGAACGTGGTCGGAATCTCATGGCGGCGAAGAAATTCCGAGATGGTGCCCATCGTCTCATGAGCGAAGATGCCCCATGTCGCGGTTTGGACGAGGGAATTGAAGTCGTCGCCAAGGTCTACTTCAACGACTTCGGCGCCGGCGTCCTGCAGTCGCCGGACCACCGCGCGGAATCGGGTCTCGACTTCCGCGTCAACCAGATCGAGGAACTGTCGCGGCGCGAAGGCCAGCCGGGTTCCCTTCAGGCCGTAGCCGCCGCCGGAGGGTCCCGCAGCCTGTTCACCAGTCACGACCTGATCCACCAGGATGCAGTCCTCAACGCTTCGGGCAAATACGCCCGTCGTGTCGAGTGTATGGGAGATCGGAGCAACGCCGTTGCGCGGCCAACGCCCGGTCGTTGGCTTGAAGCCCACGACTCCACAGAACGATGCGGGTACCCGGATTGACCCGACGGTGTCACCGCCCAGGGACGCGGGAACGAGCCCAGCAGCCACGGATGCGGCGGAGCCGCTTGAGGAGCCGCCCGACATGCGATCCCGTGCGTGCGGATTTTTCACCTGACCGTAACGTGCGTTGTGTCCGGTCAGGCCGTAAGACATCTCGACGAGGTTGTTCTTGCCGAAAATCAACGCGCCCGCCCCCTTGATGGCCCGGACAGCGTCGGCATCTTCGCGCGGAACAAAATGAGCCAGACCTTCGATGCCCAGGCTAGTAGGTAGCCCTTTCGTCAAATAACTGTCCTTCACCCCGAGCGGCACGCCAAGGAGCGGGGCCGCCGATGCGGCCGCACGCGACTTGTCTGCGGCCCTCGCGGCCGCCAGCACCCCCGCCTCGTCGATGGTGATGAAGGCATTTAGTTCGGCGAGCGCTCGGGCGCGCTGTAAGAGCGCCGCGGTGTAGGCTTCCGAGGTAATGTCGCCGTTGCGAACCGCTGCTGCAGCGGCTGCGAGCCCAAGCGAGCTGGCATCTGTGGTTTGTTGCGATGAGGCAGTGGCCGTGTCGTCCATGAAATCCTCGCTAGTACCCACTTTTCTTGGAACGTGAGTCGTGATTCAAGGTCGGGATGATACCCGAAGCAAGAGAAGTCCACCTTTCGAGGAAAGATCGCAAGGTGCTTGAGGCGTGCTGTCGCTCACCGGTGACGTTGCAGCGCGATTTGAAGCGGGCGCGGATAGTTCTGTTGGCGGCGGATGGGCGCAGCACCCGGTCGATCGCCAAGGAAGTTGGGGTCCAGCCGCGGATTGTCAGCCTTTGGCGGCATCGCTATGCCGACCATGGCCTTGAAGGGCTGCAAGACAAGCCGCGGCCTGGCAAGCAGCCGATCTATACGAAGACGACCGACAAGCGGATTCTGAAGCTGCTGGATAAGCCGCCACCGCAAGGGTTTGCGCGCTGGACCGGCCCCCTGCTGGCCGAGGCGCTGGGCGATGTCGATGTCCAATATGTCTGGCGGTTCCTGCGCAGCCACAAGATTGACCTGGTGGCTCGCAAGTCCTGGTGCGAGAGCAACGACCCGAACTTTACGGCCAAAGCCGCCGATGTTGTCGGCCTCTATGTCGCGCCGCCGGCGAAGGCCATTGTGCTGTGCGTGGACGAGAAGCCCTCGATCCAGGCTTTGGAGCGAGCGCAGGGTTATCTGAAGTTGCCCAATGGCCGCGCCTTGACCGGCCAAAGCCACGATTACAAGCGGCATGGCACCACAACATTGTTTGCGGCGCTCGAAGTCGCCACCGGAAAGATCATCGCGACCCATTCAAAACGCCGGCGCCGCGTCGAGTTTCTCGATTTCATGAACAGCGTCACCGCGACTTTTCCGAACCGCAAGCTTCACGTCATCCTCGACAACCTCAACACCCATAAAAAGAACGAGGACTGGCTCAAGGCCCACCCCAACGTGCAATTTCATTTCACGCCGACAAGTGCGTCATGGCTCAATCAGGTCGAAGTATGGTTTTCCATCTTGCAGGGGCAGTCGCTCAGCGGCACCTCCTTCACGAGCCTCAAGCAGCTTCAGGAACACATCGATGCCTACGTCAACGCATACAACGACAGAGCCGAGCCCTTCGTCTGGACCAAGAAAAAGGTCCGTCAACGCCGTTTCAAAGGCCGCCGTATCACTCAGCTCTGATTCCGGGTACTAGGAGCTGTTTGGCGGCATCCGGCCGCCGCACAACAGCGGTCCAGCTCGATGTCATTACGGTCATAATATTAAATTACGACCGTAATTCAATGGAGGTCGCGACCTCGCCGAGGACACATGAGCGTGAAGTGCCGACTGACCGAAATTGCGGCCAATGATTATTTCAACGACGACTTCTGCTTTGGGTCCATTCGCGATCGGGGCGAGCCAGCAGTAAGTCCAATCAATGTCCGCTCTATCGCTGAAAGCGGCAGTAACTTCAGAGGGGCCACGCTGACGGCCGCCAGGCTGGTCGAACCCGCACTGGACGAGTTCTATGCCACGCTGAGCAGCGAGCAGAAGGCGCGCTTCAACACGCTGCAACAGGTCGCAAGTCCGTGAGGCCCGCGCGCGCGACCTATACCACCGTCTTGTGCCGCGCGATGCAGGTGTCCAGCACCTCGTCCATCGGCTTGCCCCACCAGTCGTTGGAGAAGATCTCGATCTCGGAATAGCCGGCAAAGCCCTGCGCTTCGACCGCTTGACGCACCGATTTGATATCGATGACGCCGTCGCCCATCATGCCGCGGTCGTTGAGGATGTCTTTCGTCGGCACCAGCCAGTCGCAGACGTGGAACGCGAGCAGGCGATCCTGGCCGGCGCGCGCGATCTGCTCCATCAGCTCCGGGTCCCACCAGATGTGATAGACGTCGAGCGCGACGCCGAGCATGCCGCTGCGATCAGGGTCGAGCCGGTCGCAAATGTCGAGCGCGTGCTTCGTGGTGTTCACGCAGGCGCGGTCGGCTGCATAGGCCGGATGCAAGGGCTCGATCGCCAGCGGCAGCCTCGCCTGTCGGGCGTAGTCGAGCATCTCGGCGAGCGCTTCCTCGACCTGTCCGCGCGCCGCCGCGATGTCCTTCGAGGGCTCGCTGCCCGGCCGCGAATATTGCGGCAAGCCGCCGACGACGAGCACGATGCAGGGCGCGCCCAGCGCCTTGGCCTCATCGACGCAGCGCCTGTTGTCGTCCCGCACCTCGCCCCGGCGCGAGGCGGCCGAGGTGAACATGCCGCCGCGGCAATAGCCTGACAGTTCGAGGCCGGCCTCGCGCACGGCGCGCGCGGCGCGCTCGAGACCGACGGCAGCGACCTGGTCGCGCCAGGGATCGATGGCGCGGATACCGTGCTTTGCACAAGCATCGATGATCGCGACGAGGTCACCCTGCTTGCGGACGGTCGCCGTGTTCAGCGACAGCCAGCGATGGTCGGACGAGAAATCGCGCATCAGGATTCGAGACCGTGGGTGGCGAGCACGATTTTCATCCGCCGCGTCGCGAGTTCAGGGTTGGCGAGCAGGCCGGCCCTATCAGCCAGACGGAACAGCTCGGCCAGATGCAGCGTGGAGCGCGTGCTCTCCTGGCCGCCGACCATGGTGAAATGATCCTGATGGCCGTTGAGATAGGCCATGAACACGACGCCGGTCTTGTAGAAGCGCGTCGGTGCCTTGAAGATGTGGCGCGACAGCGGCACGGTCGGCCCGAGCACGTCGTGGAAGCCGGTCTCGTCGCCGGCCGCCAGCCGCGACAACGCGTAGGACGCCGCCGGCGCGATCGCATCGAAGATGCCGAGCAGCGCATGCGAGAAGCCCTGCTCGTCGCCGGCGATCAGCTCGGCATAATTGAAGTCGTCGCCGGTATACATCCTGATGCGCTTGTCGAGACGACGGCGCATGTCGATCTCGCGCTGCTTGTCGAGCAGCGAAACCTTGACGCCGTCCACCTTGGCTGCGTTGTCGTTGATGATGGCGACCGCCGTGTCCATCGCCTTGTCGAGATCCCTGGTGCCCCAATAGCCCGTCAGCGCGGGATCGAACATGTCGCCGAGCCAGTGGATGATCACGGGCTCGCGGACCTGCGACAGCACGCGGTCATAGACCTTGGCATAATCGTCGGCGTTGCGGCCGAGCTTGGCCAGCGCGCGCGACGCCATCAGGATGATGCGGCCGCCCACCTTCTCGACTGCGGAGATCTGCTCCTCATAGGCGCGGATCACGTCATCGAGGCTCTTGGCATCCTCGACCGCGAGATGGTCCGTGCCGGCCCCGGAGAACACCAGCGCGTTGCGACGCTTGGCGGCGCCGACCGAGCGCGTGATAAGCTCCAGCGACGTCGGCCAGTCCAGCCCCATGCCGCGCTGCGCGGTGTCCATGGCTTCGGCCACGCCGAGGCCGAGATCCCAGACGTGCTCGCGGAAAGCGATGGTCCTGTCCCAATCGACGGCGGCCGAGAGCCAGGGATCGTTGTCAGCGAAGGGATCGGCGACCGTGTGCACGGCCGAGAAGGCGATGCGGTTCAGCGGTCCCTCGAGCTTGGCGGGGAACGTGCGTGAGGCCGCGAGCCGGTACGTCTCGATGGAGCGATCGGCCTTCGGAAGCTTCAACGACAATGACGACATGGGTTGGACTGGCTTGTTCATGATTTCTGACCTCTCCTCGTCATTGCGAGCGAAGCGAAGCAATCCAGAATGCCTCCGCGGCAACAATCTGGATTGCTTCGTCGCTTCGCTCCTCGCAATGACGGACTAACATTGAGACTTATCCAACCATCACGCCCTGACCGGGGCGACGTCGATCCAGCGCCGCTCCTTCCAGCTTTTCAGCGCGCATTCGGCGAGCTGCACGCCCTTGGCGCCTTCGAGCAGGGTGAACTTGTAGGGCGCATCCTCGTAGACGTGGCGGATGAACATCTCCCACTGTTCCTTGAAGCCGTTGTCGTAGGTGACGTTGTCGGGCAGCTTTTGCCAGTCGCCGTAGAAATCGTACAGCCGCTTCTCGTCGGGATTCCACACCGGCCGGGGCGTCGCCTGCCGCGCCTGGATCATGCAATCGGTAAGGCCTGCGACCGCCGAGCCGAGCGTGCCGTCGACCTGGAAGGTGACGAGGTCGTCGCGATAGACGCGCGTCACCCAGGACATGTTGATGTGAGCGATGATGCCGCCCTCGAGCTGGAACGTCGCGTAGGCGGAATCGTCCGCGGTCGCCTTGTACTTCTTGCCCTGCTCGTCGTAGCGCTCGGGAATGTCGGTGTTGCCGATGCAGACCACGCTCTGGACATTGCCGAAGAGGTTGTCGAGCACGTAGCGCCAGTGGCAGACCATGTCCAGGATGATGCCGCCGCCGTCCTCGTCGCGGTAATTCCAGGACGGCCGCTGCGCCTCCTGCCAGCCGCCTTCGAACACCCAATAGCCGAACTCGCCGCGCACCGAGAGGATGCGGCCGAAGAAGCCTGAATCGCGCAAGAAGGCGATCTTCTTCAGGCCGGGCAAGAACAGCTTGTCCTGGACGGTGCCGTGCTTGACGCCCTTAGCGTTCGCGAGCTTGACGACCTCCAGCGCCTCCTCGAAGTTCGTCGCGATCGGCTTTTCGCAATAGACATGCTTGCCGGCATTGATGGCTTGCGTCAGCAGACCGGGCCTCGCCTGCGTGGTCGCGGCATCGAAGAACATGGTGTCGTTCTTGTCGGCGAGCGCGGCATCGAGATCGGTGGTCCAGCGCGTGATGTTGAAGCGCCTGGCGAGCGCCTCGACCTTCTCCGCGCTGCGGCCGACCAGGATCGGATCGGGCATGATGCGGTCGCCGTTCTTCAGGCGGACGCCGCCCTGATCGCGGATCGCAACGATCGAGCGGATCAGATGCTGGTTGAGCCCCATGCGGCCGGTGACGCCGTTCATGATGAGGCCGAGGCGTTGCGTGGTCATGCCAGATACTCCTGAAGTGATTTTGGCTGTTCGAGCGGACGAAGCGCTGACCAGTCCGGATGGACCGACGTCGCAAAGCCCGTTGCATGAAGCGATCCCGTCAGGAGATCACCGTCGTGGATGGAGAGCCGGACGCCTCGCCCTGCGTCGACATAGAGATCGGGATGCGCGGCCGCGAAGGCTTGCGCCTCAGGAGTTGGCGTGTCGCCAAAGCCGTCGACATAGTGATGGCCGTTGCGCTCGGCGTGGGTGACGCCGATGAAGGCGCCCAGCGCGAGGTCCTGCTGCACGGCAAGACCGGCCTGGCAGGTGAGGTCCTCGCCGGTGATGAAGAACGTTCCGCCTTCCGCGCTCCATTTCGCCGCGCGCGTGGCATTGACGATGGATTTGTAGATGCCCTTGCAGGATTTGGAGGAGATGCCGCGATAGCCGAGGGCCCGGGCGGCCGGAAAAGCATCGTAGGAATCGTCGGCTTCGTCGATGATGAAACCGCGATCTGCCAGTGCGCCCAGCGGCGATTGCCGGGTGATGTCGCGCGGCATCGGCTGTTCGACATAAAGCAATCGCGCCGCGATCTGGCGCAGCGCGGCGTCATGATCAAGCCGGTCGATCAGCGCCCGCAACGCCGCGAGGTCGGCGTACTGCTCGTTGGCGTCGAGCGTCACCTTGTAGTCATGCCCCAGCGTATCGAGCTCCTTGCCGATCCGGGCAAGCCGCGCCGCGTCGGCCGCAGGATCGCCCGACAGCTTGAGCTTGAAATAGCGCGCACCCGCGTTCTCCCGCGGGTCGGCAACGCCGCCCTCGCCTTCTACGGGATCGTCAAGACCGACGGTGTGCCTGATGGCAACACGCTCCAGCGGAGCCCGGCCGCGGAGGAACGTGGCGATGTCCGCCCCCACAAGGTCAGGCGAGAGTCGCGCGTCCATGCCGGCGATGTTGCCGGCCATCCCTTCGAAGAAATTGGTCTCGGCGGCGCGCAGCAGCGCATCGAGGATCGCCTTGTCGATCTCCGCCGGACCGTAGGCCGCGGCGAGAGCCGGAATGTTCTTCTTCGCGCAGGTCGCGATCTGCGCCCCGATGCACGAGGCATGCAGATCGAACGCGGTCTGGTATCCGGTCCGCGCCAGGTAGAGACCGCGCGCGATCTCCAGCGAGCGACGCAAGCCATCGACCGTCTGTGCCGGCGACAGCTCCGGCCGCTTGTCGAACCATTTGGGCACCAGCAGCTCGGCACTGGCGCCGACCGCAACGCCCCTGCCCTCGACCTCGATCTCGACCCGCACGAACAGCTGCGGCGTCGCGCTGATGGTAACAGCGCCGAAGCGGAACGGCCGCGCGAACTGCACGGGACGTTCGAAGAAGGCGATGTCTCGCAGCTTCAGGCGGGGAGACATGATGTTAGTTGGCTCCCGAGATGCAGCCCAAGCGGCAGTGCACCTCTCCCGCTTGCGGGAGAGGTCGGCGCAAAGCGCCGGGTGAGGGCTTTCTCCTCTGGAGGGTTCTCGCGAGCGGAGACACCCTCTCCCCAACCCTCCCCCGCAGGCGGGGGAGGGAGCGCACCGATCGCGCAGCTGTCATCGGCATTCTCATCGCCCTAATCCAGCGCGCCCTGCGAGAAGAAATGCTTGCGGATGCGCTGCACGAGCTCCGTAAACACCGGATCGGCCATCGCGTCGAGCGTGCGCGGGCGCGGCAGCGGCACGTCGTAGATCGCGGCGATCGCGCCGGGGCGCTCGGTCATGACCAGCACGCGGTCGGCGAGGAACACGGCTTCCGGAATCGAATGCGTGATGAGCAGCACCGTCTTCTTCGTCTCGCGCTGGATCCGGATCAATTCGACATTCATGCGTTCGCGCGTCAACGCATCGAGCGCGCCGAACGGCTCGTCCATCAGCATGATCCTGGGATCGTGCACCAGCGCGCGGCAGATCGAGGCACGCTGCTGCATGCCGCCGGAGAGCTGCCAGGGCAGCTTCTTCTCGAAGCCTTCGAGCCCGACCAGCTTCAGGAGCGCCTTGGCGCGATCGAGATATTCCTGCCGCGGCAGCCGCTTCATGTCGATCGGCAGCATCACGTTGGACAGGATGTTGCGCCATGGCAGCAGCAGCGCGTTCTGGAAGACGATGCCGACATTGCCATGCGGCGCCGTCACCTTCTCGCCCTCGACCAGGATTTCGCCCGTCGTCGGCGCCAGCAGGCCCGAGATCAGCTTGAGCAGCGTGGACTTGCCGCAGCCGCTCGGACCGACCACGACGAAGAACTCGCCGTCGTTGATGTGGAAGTCGAGCGGCCGCAGCGACGGCACGTCGCCGTCGCGCGTCCGATATGTCTTCGACACGCCTGACAGCTTGATGCCCGACGCATCGCCCGCCCGGTCGCTCACCAGTCTCAGATGGGCGGCCGGTGTGCTGACATCGATTGGTTTGGTCGCAGGACTCATCGCAGCCCTCTCCACCCGTCGTCCCTGCGAACGCAGGGACCCCTACGCCGTGCCGGCGCGTTCGGGCACGCGGGGAGAGACCTTCCGCACCAATTGAGGCCGGTGGTTATGGGTCCCTGCGTTCGCAGGGACGACAGCGGAAAATGATCGTTCACGTGCCACTCTTCGGCAGATAATCATTGGTGTAGAAGGCCTTCGGGTTGTCCTTGGCCTTGGCGTCGAGACCGCCATATTCGACCATCAGATTGACGGAGTCCGTCATGTTCTGGTCGGTGACCTGGAACGGACGCTTGCCCTTGGTCTCCGCAGTCCGGTAGAGCGGAATGGTCAGCTCGAAGCCCTGCGTCAGCGTGTCGATCTTGCCGCCCTTGGGGTTGGCATCGAGGATCGCCTGCGCCGCGGCCTTCGGCTCCTTCTCGGCGGCTTCCACCGCTTTCGTCGTCGCCGACATGAAGCGGCGGACGAGATCGGCGTTGGCCTTCACATAGTCAGTGTTGGCGATGATGCCGGACGACACCATGTTGATGCCGTAGTCGGCGAACTTGATCGGGTAGACGTCCTTGCCGGTGGCGTCCTTGATCTTCATCGACTGGTCCATGACGTAGCCGAGCAAAAGGTCGGCCTGGCCATTGATGACGGCGTTGAGCTTGGTCTGGCCGTCGCCAGCCACGGTCTTGAAATCGCTCTCCTTCAGGCCGGTCTTCTTCAGGAACAGCGGCCAGATCTGGGTCATGGAGTCGGCCGGCGTGATCGCCACCGTCTTCCCCTTGATGTCCTCGGGCTTCCTGATGTTCTTGTCGGCGAAGCCCATCGCGGACATCGGGCTGGTCTGCAACAGCACGCCGGTCGCAACCACGGGCGCGCCCTTGATCGCGGCACGCATCATGGTGGGGACGTCGACATAGCCGAAGTCCGCGGTCTTGGCAGCGACGGCCTGCGTGGTCGCAGCCGAGCCGCGGCCTTCCTGGATCTCGAGGTCGATGCCTTCAGCGGCATAAATGCCCTTGGCCTTGCCGTAATAGAACGGCGCGTGCTCGCCATAGACGTACCAGTTGAGCATCAGCACGACCTTGTCCGCCGCCTGGGCCGGCATGGCCGCAAAGGTCATCAGCACCGCCGAGACAACCCCAATCAAGCGCTTCATCGTCAATCTCCCTTGCCCTTGTTGCGTCGGCCGTTGGTGGCCGTTCGTTGCTTCATTTCAGAGCCGAAAATACTCAAGCTGCGAAAATCACGTCCTCGCGCTGGCTAACATGCCAGGGAATGACCAGCTTCTCGATCCGGTCCACGATCCAGAACAGGACCACGCCGAGCAGCGCGAGGATCACCAGCGCCGCGAACATCGTCGGCAGGTCGAACGTGCCGATCGAGCGCTGCATCACGTAGCCTAAGCCGGAATTGGAGCCGACGAACTCGCCGACGACGGCGCCGACCACGGCGAGCGTCACCGACACTTTGAGGCCGGAGAAGATCGCCGGCAGCGCATGCGGCAGGTTCACCGCGCGGAACACCTGGAAACGGTTGCCCTGCATGGCGCGGGCGAGATCGACCATGTCAGGATCGACCGACTTGAACCCCTGCACCGCCGAGACCACCACGGGGAAGAAGCCGAGCAGAAACGCAGAAATCACCTTCGGAATGATGCCGAAGCCGAACCATACCACGAACAGCGGCGCGATCGCGATCTTGGGCACCGACTGCGAGAACACCAGCAGCGGATAGACGTAGCTCTCCACCGTCCTGGAGCCTGCGATCAGCATCGCCACGGGAATGCCGAACAATGCCGAGAGCAGGAAGCCGCAGACGGTCGCATAGGTGGTTGGCCATGACTGGCGCAGCAGTTCCGGCCATTCGGTGCGAAGCACCGCGACGACATCGAGCGGCGACGGGATCTGATAGGCGGGAATCCTGAAGATTCGGATCGCGAGATCCCAGGCGACCACGATGAAGACCAGGAACAGAAACGGCCGAACCCAGGCCGCGTTCAGCATCTTGGACACCGCGTTTTGCGGCTTCGGCTCGGCCAATTTTCACTCCCGGCATCTTCTTCCTTGTGGGCAGAAATTAACCCGTTGGATAAATACTGTCCAGAGCTTTCCCTGTGACGTTTTGCGCCGGGGTTCCGGCAGCGGAAGCCACGCGAGGGATGTGAGTGAATGGCAGCGTGGCAGGACCGTCGCGCCCGATCTCCGGTATCATTCCTCGCGAAAGCGGGGAATCCAGTACGCCGCGGCTTGTCCGCATCCTACCTGCGTCTCTGGAATACTGGATCGCCCGATCAAGTCGGGCGATGACAGCGGAGATTGGGAAAAACATCGACTACGCCGTCTGCACCACCGCGCTGCGCGACTTCGGCGCCTTGGCAATCTCGAACAGTGCCACGGATTGCCCTGTCAGCGCGGCAAGCACGAGGCCGACCATATGGGCCAGCCGCTCGTCCTTGGCCTTCTTGTCCAGGAGATCGCGGCCGAAGATCTCGCTGAGCGTGGCCGAGTTGGAGAGATAGAAGAAGCTCAGCGCCGCGATCGAGATGTAGAGCTGCACCGGATCGACGGCGACCTGGAAGTCGCCGCTGTCGACACCGCGCCGCACCACGGTGCGGATCATCTCGACGAAGGGCGAATGCATCGACTTGACCTTGGTCGAGCGCTTCAGGTGCTTGGCGCGCGCGAGGTTCTCGGTCTGGAGCAGCGACAGGAACTCGGGATTGCGCAGGAAGTAATTCCAGGTGAACTCGATCAGGCGGCGGATCGCCTCGGGCGGATCGAGATGCTCGAGATCGAGCCCCCGCTCCTCGCTGCGGATCTTGTCATAGGCGCCTTCGAGCACGGCGAGATAGAGCTCGTCCTTGTTGCCGACGTGATAGTACAGCATGCGCTTGTTCGCGCCGGCCTTCGCCGCGATGCGGTCGACGCGCGCGCCGGCGAGCCCATGGGCGGAAAACTCCTGCTTGGCGGCTTCGAGAATGCGCAGCCGCATCCCTTCGGGATCGCGCTGCCATTTCAGAGTTCGCTTTGCCTTCGCCAAACCGGGTGCTCGCTGGAGGTGCTCTCAGGCCAGCGTGTAACACGCGTGCGGGCGTTTGAGAACGATCTCGTGCCCCAGACGCAATTTCGTAGGGTGGGCAAAGGCGCACTTGCGCCGTGCCCACGTCTTCTCATCAAGCCGCCAAGACGTGGGCACGCTTCGCTTTGCCCACCCTACGGGAGTCTTCGACGGAGGAGAGAGCGACGTCCCTCACTCCACCGGCTTCGGCGAGCGCTCCAGCAGCACGGTCTGAATCCCGCAGGTCCCGTTCCGCACCGTCATGATCCGCGTGCCCGGCTTGCGGCCGTTGCGGACTTCGCTGACGTCGAGGCCGGCAGCGATCAGGCGGGCACGAGTGGCGTCGATGTCGGCGACCCGCCAGCTCAGGCCCCAGAGCCGGTCATGCGTGAGGTCACCGCCGGCGACGGGCCGGCGCACCACCTCGACGATGAGGTCGCCGCAGCGGAAAAACATCAGCTGGCCCCAGTCCTGGTGCGAGCGGTCGAGTGCGAGATCGAGCCCGAGCCGCGCACCATAGAGTGCTGCGGCGCGCTCGGAATCCTCGGTGGTGATGACGACGTGGTCGAGCGCGTCGATCGGCGCGATGTCGGTCGCGACCGACTTCGGACGCTCGTCGGCCAGTTCGAGGAAGAACATACGCACGCCGCGCGTGAGCTCCGTGGCGGCACGCGTGCGCTTCCAGTGCAGCACGGCATCGCTGACCGCATCGCTGCTTTCGACCTCCGCAACCGGGTCCGGCCTCAAGGCCACCCGCTCCAGCCGCCGGTGCATCTTGCCGATGTCCGCGACCCGAAAGCACAGGCTGGCGAGCATGCCCTCCTGGTCCTCGAGCAGTGCGCGCATGCGGTCGGCGGTGACGCTGAAGCCGCTCGGCGCCATCAATTCGATCGTCATGTTGTCGAGGGTGAACAGCACCCGGTCAGCGCCCTCGCCGGAGTTCTGCCAGGCCGGCGCGCGGGCGAGCAGCGTCTGATAGGCCGCCTTGGCCGCACCGATATCGCTCACCAGAACGACGATGTGATCGAGGCCGGTGATCATCCTACACCCTTAAATCGACTTGGAACCCATGGACCGACAGACGGCGTTTGTCCGGGCTTGGCATTGGCCCGACATGGTCGTATTCCGGCACCATGCTGACCTCAAGCGCTTCGGGCGGCAGTTTTGCGAATAATTTCAGCGTCCCTCCGGAGCGGAACCGGTGCTAGAGTAATCCCGCCGGCCGGGACCACAAGCGCATCACGGACAAGCAATGCAGGCTCTCTTCATCGGACAGACCTATATCGACGTCGTCTTCATCACCGACCACATGCCGACCGGCGACGAGAAGCACGTGGCCTCGGACTACGCGGTCTCCTTCGGCGGCAATGCGGTGACGGCGGCCTTCTGCTGCGCCAAGCTCGGCATCGTGCCGGACCTGATCGCCACGGCGGCCAATGACTGGCTGGGGCGCATGTTCCAGGACATGTGCGCCAAATACGGTATCTCGCTGCACGGGCGCAAGGTCAACCAGTCCTCGCTCTCCTTCATCATGCCCAAGGACGGCAAGCGCGCCATCGTCCGCTGCCGCGACGACGAGCACATCCACCCCTTCCCGATGCTCAATCTCGGCGGCTGCCGCGCGCTGCATGTCGACGGCCACCAGCCGGACGCCGCGATCCACTACGCAAAAGTCTGCCGCGAGGCGGGCATCCTGACCTCGCTCGATGGCGGCGGCCTGCGCACCAACACGCATGAGCTGCTCGAATATATCGACGTCGCGATCGTCGCCGAACGGCTGTGCGAGCAGATGGACCTGACACCGGAGAAGATGCTCGACTACCTCAAGGGCCGCGGCTGCAGGATCGGCGGCGTCACCATGGGCGAGAAGGGCCTGCTCTGGTACGACGAGACAGGGACGGTGCAGGTGATGCCGGCGATGCCGATCCCGCGCGAACGCGTCATCGACACCAACGGCGCCGGCGACGTCTTCCACGGTGCCTATGTCTATTCCTACCTCGCCCATCCCGGCAAAAGCTGGCGCGAGCATTTCGATTTCGCGCGCGCCGCCTCGACCTTCAAGATCCAGCGCCTCGGCAACGAGGCCGGCCTGCCGACACTCGTCGACATCGCCAAGGTCAGGCACGAGTTCGAAGTCAGGGTCTAACGGTCGCAGGGATTACGATGGGACGCGTCTACGTCGCCGGCAGCATCAACATGGATGTGGTGGCGACCGCCGATCGCCATCCGAAGGTCGGCGAGACCGTCGCCGGCCGGCAGGTGCTGTATTTTCCGGGCGGCAAGGGTGCCAACCAGGCGGTCGCGGCGTCACGGCTTGGCGCGCGGACCACGCTGATCGGGCGGCTGGGGAAGGATTCATTCGGAGGCGAGCTGAAGGCCTTTCTCGGCGAGCAGGGCATCGATCTCGGTTACGTCCAGGAGACGGCGGAGGCCCACACCGGGACGGCCATCATCACGGTGGCGGAGGCCGACAACACCATCGTCGTCATTCCCGGGGCGAACGGGCTGGTCGGCGCCGACGATGTCGAGGTCGTGCCGCTGCTGGCGGGCGACGTCGCCGTCAGCCAGTTCGAGATTCCGCTGCCGGCCATCGCCGCGTTCTTCCGGCGCGCCCGCGGCGCCGGAGCTACGACGCTGCTCAACCCCGCACCGGCGCAGGCCATGTCCCGGGAGCTGCTCGCGCTCGTCGATATCCTCGTGCTGAACGAGACCGAGCTCGGCTTCCTCGCAGGCAGCGGGCTCTCCGAGAGCGACGAGGCGGCAAGGATCATTGCCGTGGCGCGGCAGCTTCAAGCGCGGGAGGACCAGACCATCTGCGTCACGCTCGGCAAGCGCGGCGTGCTCGCGCTCGCGGGGCGCGAGGAGATTGCCGTGCCTGGCCGCGTGGTCAAGGCGCTCGACACCACGGGCGCCGGCGACTGCTTCGTCGGCGCGCTGGCCGCGCAACTGGCCGACGATGTGCCCTTGCGCGCCGCCCTCGCCTTCGCCAATGCCGCCGCCTCGATCAGCGTGCAGCGGATGGGCGCCGGGCCGTCGATGCCGACGGCCGCGGAGGTGGCGGCGGTTTTGCCGCGCTAAGCGCTCACGCCAGCGCGCCCTTCAGGTCGAAGCTCTCGTCCGCGGCCTGCTCCGGCGTGATCGTGCGATCCATGCCCTGCAAGCGGCGGCCGAACATGTGGTCGCCGGCGCGGTTGATGGATTCGATGCCGAGCAGCTTGTCGCCCTTGTAGCAGAACGCCGAGAACGCCTTCTTGGCAGGGTCTCCGCGCAGCACGACGCGGTCGTAGCCGGTGGTGAGCCCTGCGATCTGGAGCTTGTCGTCGCCCTGGTCGCTCCAGAACCAGGGATGACTGTCATAGGGCTTCTTGTCGCCGGTCAGGCGCGCCGCAAGGCAGCGGGCGTGATCGGTGGCGTTCTGCACCGATTCCAGCCGCAGCGATCCGCCGAAGCGCGGGCTTGCGAACAGCGCACAATCGCCGATCGCCGAGATGTCAGGATCGGCCGTCGCAAGATATTCGTCGACGATGATGCCGGCCGCGACCGGCAGCCCCGCCTCGACCGCGAGCTCGATGTTCGGCAGCACGCCGACGCCGACCACGACGAGGTCGGCCGGCAGATGCCGTCCGTCGCTCAAGGAAACGCCGGTGACCTTGCCGCCCTCCGCCTCGATCGAGGTGGCCTGCACGCCGAGATGGATGCGGATGCCAGCCTCGCGATGGCGGTCCTGGAAATATTCCGAGACCTCTGCGGTCACCGCGCGCGCCATCACGCGCGGGGCGAGCTCGAGCACATCGACTTCGAGGCCCTTGATCCGCGCGGTGGAGGCGAATTCGAGGCCGATGAAGCCGGCGCCGATGATCACCGCACGTGTCTTCGACGGCATGATCTTGCGCAGCGCCTCGCTGTCGTCGAGGATGCGCAAATATCTCACGTCGGGCAGGTTGGCATTGGGCAGGTCGAGCAGGCGATTGCGCGCGCCGGTCGCCAGCACGAGGTGGCCGTAAGCCAGCGTCTCGCCGGATTCGAGATGCACCTTGTGCCCCGCGCGGTCGATCGAGGCGGCGCGGCCCGCAATCAGCTCGATCTTCTGGTCCTGATAGAATTTCTCGGGCCGGAACATCAGGCTCTCCGGCCCCGCAGAGCCCTTGATGTAGGCCTTCGACAGCGGCGGGCGCTGATAGGGCAGATGCGCCTCGTCATTGATCAGGCAGATGCGCTCCGAAAAGCCGGCCTGGCGCAGCGATGCCGCGACCTGATAGCCGCCATGGCCTGCGCCGACGATGATCACCGGACCGCCCGTCATTGGACAGCCCATTTCCGGAAGACACGAGCGTAACCCATGCCGTCTCCTCTCTCGCTGATTTTGGTTTGCTGGCCTTAGGAGGAGCCGGCGCTCGTGTCCGTTCCCTGGCGAAGACGGGCCCATTTGAGCCTATCGTTCCGCCCGGCGCAAGGGCGGCGGCCGGGGATTGTCACCCCTCGCCTTCTGCGATTTAGTTCGAGTCTCGACCTCCTGCCGGGGATTTTCCAGATGACCGCTCCCGTCTCAAAACCCGATGATCCCGCCCTGCTGCGGATCGACGGCCCGATCGCGACCATCACGCTGAACCGCCCTGCTGCGTTCAACGCGATCAACCTTGCGATTGCCCAGAAGCTCGAACAGCTCGCGACCTATATCGAAGGCGCGGACGACATCCGCGTCGTCGTCCTCGAAGGCGAAGGCCGCGCGTTCTGCGCCGGCGGCGACCTGCAGACGATCGGAGCCGCCGCCGAAGCCGGCACGGTGACGCCCGTCGTCGGCGAGCTGCTCAAGCACTATCATGCCTTCATCGAGACCGTCAGGCGCATGCCGAAGATCTCGCTCTCCAGCGTGCACGGCTCGGCCGCCGGCGCCGGCATGGGCCTCGCCTTCGTCACCGATCTCTGCATCGCCGCCGACGATGCCAGGTTCACGCCCGCCTATGCCAAGATCGGGGTGTCGCCGGATGGCGGCTCGACGGTCGGCATCGTCGGCACGGTCGGCTCGCGCCGCGCGCTGCAGATTTTTCTCGCCGAGGACAATTTTACCGCGCAGCAGGCCTATGAATGGGGCCTGGTCGCCAAGACCGTTCCCGCGACCGAGCTGAAGGCGGCGACGCGGCAGCTTGCCGAACGGCTGGCGCAGAATCCGCCGGCCGCGATCGCCGGCACCAAGCAGCTGGTCTACCAGGCCGCGACCACGCCGGTGAAGCAGCAGCTCGATGCCGAGGAGCACAAGATCATCATGGCGATGAACACGGAGGCGTTCCGCACCGCCGTGAAGAAGTTCACGAGCAAGTCGAAGTGACGAGGCCCGCGCGCACGTTCTACGGCCTCCGTCACGGTGCGACCGACTGGAATCGCGAGGGGCGATTCCAGGGCCGCACCGACAATCCGCTGAACGACGATGGCCTGCGACAAGCGCGCGAGGCCGCGCACGTGCTGCGCGGCGTCGGCATCAGCCGCATCGTCGCAAGCCCCCTGGTACGCGCGGCGCGGACGGCCGAGATCATCGCGGACGTGATCGCGGTGCCGCTCGCGATCGACGACGGCATCATCGAGTACGATTTCGGCAGCTTTGAAGGCCTCCCCGTCCGCGACCTCATGATCAAGCACGGCGTCAAATCCGCGACGGGTCTCGTGTCGATCCTGCCGGCCGACGGCGAAAGCTGGGACGCCATGGCCGGACGGTCGCTGGCCTGCGTCTCGGGGTGGCTCGCGCGCCATCCCGACGACAATCTCCTGTTCGTCTGCCACGACGCCGTGATGCAAGCCATGGCAAACGCACTATGTGGCAGCTATTTCAAGAACAGCCACGGCACGCCGTTCCGCTACCTGCACGAAGACGCGCAGTAGCGGATCGAGCAGGTCGTTACCTAGGACAGATGCAGCCTGTCTCCGCCGGCAATTTGAAGCAGCCGATCCGAGCGTTCGTTCGCGCGGCCGATCAACGCTTCTCCGTCTACTTTCCGGTCCTCTGCATGAAGTCGAAGTCGCAGCCCTCGTCGGCCTGCATGATGGTCTCGTTGAACAGCCAGGCGTAGCCGCGCCGCGTTTCCTCGGGGACGGCGGCCAGCTTCGGCGCGGCGCGTCGCCGCTCCAGCTCGGCGGCATCGACCAGCAGCTCGATGCTGCGCTTTTCGACATCGAGGCGGATCATGTCGCCGTTCTCGACCAGCGCCAGCGGCCCGCCGACGGCGGATTCCGGCGTGATATGCAGCACGATGGTGCCGAACGCGGTGCCGCTCATGCGCGCATCCGAAATGCGCACCATGTCCTTGGTGCCGCCGCGCGCCAGCTTCTTCGGGATCGGCAGATAGCCGGCTTCCGGCATGCCCGGCGCGCCCTTCGGACCGGCATTGCGCAGCACCAGCACGTCGTCGGCGGTGACGTCGAGATCGGGATCGTCGACCCGCAAGGTCATGTCCTCGACGGATTCGAACACCACCGCGCGCCCGGTGTGCTGCAGCAGCTTCGGACTCGCGGCCGATTGCTTGATGACGGCGCCGCGCGGCGCGAGATTGCCGTGCAGGATGGCGAGGCCGCCTTCCTTCTTAATCGGGTTGTCACGCGAACGAATCGCGTCCTGCCCAGGCACGTCCTCCGCGTTCGCCACGACATCGCGCAGCGTCTGGCCCGAGATGGTCCTGGCATCGAGATCGACGAGATCGCCGAGCTGCGCCAGCAGTTTCGGCACGCCGCCGGCGTGATGGAAATGCTCCATGTAATGCTCGCCGGACGGCTTGAGATCGACCAGCACCGGCACCTCGCGGCCGATCCGGTCGAACACCTCGAGATCGAGCCGGTGCGGCGAGCGATGCGCCATCGCGGTCAGATGGATCAGGCCATTGGTCGAGCCGCCGATCGCCTGAAGGACGACCTGCGCATTCCTGAAAGAGGCCGGCGTCAGCAACTCGCTGGGCTTCGGCCCCTTCGTCTTCGCCATCTCGGCGGCCACCTTGCCGCTCGCCTCCGCGAGACGGAAACGCTCGGCATGCGGCGCCGGGATCGTCGCGCTCATCGGTAGCGACAGGCCCATGGCTTCGATCATGCAGGCCATGGTCGAGGCCGTGCCCATCACCATGCAGGTGCCGACCGACGGCGCGAGGCGCCCGTTCACCGCCTCGATCTCGGCATCGTCCATGTCGCCGGCGCGATACTTGGCCCATAGCCGGCGGCAATCGGTGCAGGCGCCCAGCACCTCGCCCTTGTGATGGCCGACCACCATGGGCCCCACCGGGATCACCACCGTCGGCAGGTCGGCGCTGATCGCCGCCATCACCTGCGCCGGCAGCGTCTTGTCGCAGCCGCCGATCACGATCACCGCATCCATCGGCTGGGCGCGGATCATCTCCTCGGTGTCCATCGCCATCAGGTTGCGCAGGTACATCGAGGTCGGATGCGCAAAGCTCTCGGCGATCGAGATGGTCGGGAACACGAACGGCATCGCGCCGGACAGCATCACGCCGCGCTTGGCGGCTTCGATGATCTGCGGGACGTTGCCGTGGCAGGGATTGTAGTCGCTATAGGTGTTGGTGATGCTGACGATCGGACGCTCGAGCGCGTCGTCGGAATAGCCCATGGCCTTGATGAACGCCTTGCGCAGGAACAGCGAGAAGCCGGCATCGCCATAGCTCGTCAGACCCTTACGCAAGCCGCTCGTCATCAGGTCGCTCCGTCCAGTTTGCCATGGTGGTACCGCCTCGCCCCGTATTGTCAACAAGACGCACGCATGGATCCGGCGGAGCTCATCCCTTCCCGAGGACCATCGTCTGGTAGATTCTTCGCGACCTCACAACCGATTAACGACTTGTTAGAAGACTCTAGCGCAAATGGTGTCGAAACAGATAACGACCATGCCGGGTTCCTTCACCCGGAGAAATTCCCATGAATGTACCCGGTGTCCTGGTCGCAGCGGCTTTCGGCGCAGCATTTTTCGCCGTGGAGTATGTGTGGTACTACCAGCCCGATTTGATCAATCCTGACGTCCTGATCAGCGCGCTATCGACCGAACACATGAAAGCTCGCGCAGCCGTTCGACATGCGCTGATCGATCCAGGGACGGCCACATTCGGCGCGTTGCGTTCAGTCGAAGCCGGCGCGGCGAGATATGTTTGCGGCGGTGTCAAGGCAAGGGACAAGTCCGGCCAGGTCATCGACGCCGCTTTCGTCTACACTGTGGCCATTGATTTTGCCCGCATCGATGATGACGGACGCATCACGCGTCAGCGTTCGGGATACCGGCCCTGCCCCACCGAGGACGACAAGGTCGCGCAAGAGCGGCCGGCTCTGTCACCCGGCGCGTCGGCGGTCGTCAAGACCGTTCAGAAGATTGCCCCCGACGTGCAGACGTCGATTGCGCCCGTCCTGACAGCGCCTGCGCCCTCGGCGGGCGGATCGTCCTCTGGCGGGACAATGGAGCAGCAGATCCGTGAGTTGGCCGGCCGGACCGTTCCCCCTGATGCCGCACATGGACAGGCAAATCCGCCCGCGAAGCGCGAGGCCGCCAAGGAAGGCGACTGGCGAGCCGATCGGCCTCCCACCGCCTGGCCCACATTCCCTCCGGACCACGCATTGGCGAAGCCAACCCGGAAGCGAACCCCGTCGGAAGCACTGGCCCGGGCGAAAGAGGTCGAGGACCGCTGGAAGCGGGCGGAGTCATCAGGCGACATCTCCATGCGTCCTTCAGCGGACGACATCAACGAGGCCTGCCGCGCGCTGCTCACGATCGATTCAAGAGACGCCCAGTATCCAAACGCGTGGGCCGCCTTTGCACGATTGCAGAAGATAAGCCGGGACATCGCCAGAGGTTGATTTCGATTAGCTTGACTGGCTCGGCAGACGTCCTGTCGCAGCCCCGTGCCGGCAGCACGGTCAATGCCTCCGGCCGGCACGTCGTGGCCCACAAGCGCGCAAGGACCGCACAATCTTCCCAGCCGCTCGCGATCCGCACTGGTCTCGCATAGCCGGTGCGGCCAGCTGGTCTTGCATCAATTGAGGCCTGACCCGCGCGAATTCCCCGGCGCCCCCCGGCCTCTCCCCAGGCGATTGCGCTGGAGCTCAGTCCAGCCGCGACACTTGAACGCAACTAAGAATGAGTCGCAACAATTGCATCGAGGGCAATTTCATGGAATATCTTGCGAATGACTTGCATTTGCATACGGTCGGCGCACGCCTGAGACCTTCCGTCCATCAGCGAGTCTCGGCTTAGAGGTGAATTGTTCGTGTCTGGAATATTGAGCTTCCCGCGCGCCGTAGCGGCGGCAACGATCGTGGCCAGTCAGCTGGCGAGCTGTGCCTTGGCCTTCGCCGACGACAAGCCGGGGCGCACATATGGTACGCCTCGTGACCCGCTCAGCCACGCCGCCTCGAAGCCTGCGCAGAACCTGCCGTCAGCCCACGCGGAGATCGACACCGAGCACATTTTCGGCTTCAGCATGGGCTCCGACATCGGCAAGCCCGGCGAAATCGAGATCGAGTTCGAGAATGTCGGCGCGTTCGGCAAGCGCTCCGGCAGCTACGCGGCCTGGGCCAATCTCAATCAGATCAAGTACACGGTCTCGGACAATTTCCGGATCGCACCCGGATTTGCACTGAGCGGACAGCGCATCAGCGGCGTTCCGGGACTTGCCGATCATTCGGATGTCTCTTTCGGCGGCGCCGCGCTTGAACTGCGCTACAAGCTGGTCGATCGCGCCGTCGCACCCTTTGGGCTCACCCTTCACGCACAGCCCGGCTGGAGCCGGATCGACGACGCCAGCGGCGTGCATATCCAGCAATATGGCGCAGAGTTTGCCGCACTGTTCGATCGCGAGCTGGTCAAGGACAGGCTGTTTGCGGCCTTCAACGTCTGGTACGGGACCGGCGGAACCCGCGAGATCGTCACCAATCTTTGGCGACACGATTCCGAGATGCAGCTGCAGGCAGCGATCTCGTACGCAGTGCAGCCCGAGCTCGTGCTCGGCCTCGGCGTTCGCTACGCGCGGGCGTATGACGGCGGCGCACTCGACCGCTTCGTAGGCGATGCGGTCTTCGCCGGCCCGACCTTCTCCTACACCATCTCGAAGGAAGTCGGCATCTCCGGCACCTGGCAGATGCAGGTTGCAGGCAGCGCGGTCGGCGACGGCCGCAGCCTCAACCTGGAGCAGTTCGAACGGCACCAGGCACTGTTGCGTCTCAACCTGCATTTCTGATGTCCGCGCCCGACACAGTCACGCCCGTTGCTTCCGCGACGCCACGTCCCGGGGCATGTCGGCCAGGCGCGTCCTCAGGCGCGGTACTGCAAAATCGAGAAAGGCTCGCAGTTTGGCCGGCATGAAGCGGTTGGGCGAATAAACGAAGTTGACCGGCTGCGGCGGCGGCTGAAAGTCCTGCAGAAGCGCGACGAGTTCTCCCGACCGCAGCGGGTCGGCGACGAGGTATGAGAACGCGACGGTGACCCCTATGCCTGCGCGTGCCGCATCGAAGGCCGATTCGAGATTGCTCGCAATGAAGCGCGACCGCACCGGGACAGCATACTCGGTCTGCCCGCGTTTGAACCTCCAGACATTCGGCGACTGAAGCGGAGGATAGCTGATGCAGTCATGCGCAGAGAGGTCGTCGGGAGACTGCGGTATCCCGCGTAATTCCAGATAGGCCGGGCTGGCGCATGCCACGCGGCGAATGTCTCCCACGCGCACGGCGATCAGGCCGCTGTCGGCGAGTTCGCCGACGCGAAGCGCGACGTCAATGTGCTCGTCCAGGAGATTGAGCGTCCGGTCCTGCAAGTTGAGCTGAACGTCGACCTCCGGGAAGGCTGCAAGGAACTCGGCCAGGATCGGCTGCAGGCAGAGGCGGCCGAGTGCGACGAGCGTCGTGACACTCAGATCTCCGCGCGGCGTGGTGTATTCGCCGGAAGCAACCCGCTCGGCCTCGGCGAGATCGGCAAGAATTCGCTTAGCTGCGGCGATGTAGGAGCGCCCGGCATCGGTGGGAACGAGGACGCGGCTCGATCGGTGAAACAGCTTGGTGCGCAGGTGCTCCTCGAGCTCCGAGACCTTCCGGCTCACTGTTGCCAGCGGCATTTTCTGGCGGCGTGCGGCGGCGGACAGGCTGCCGGCCTCCGCCACCGCCAAAACCACCGACATGCTTTCGAGACGATCCATCTGGGTCTTCCATATTCTGGAAGGATAGATCCCGGATTTGCCAGATACCGATCATTTCCGGAAGTGCCTATTCCTCTCCGCACCGAAACGGAGAGACGAAAATGACCCAGACCAGAAAAGGCACGGCCCTCATCACTGGTGCTTCGACCGGAATCGGCGCGATCTACGCCGACCGCCTGGCGAAGCGCGGCCACGACCTCATCCTCGTTGCGCGCAACAGGCAGCGGCTCGCATCGCTGGCGCGCAGGCTCGCCAATGAAAGCGGCGGCAAGGTAGAGACGGTGCAAGCCGATCTCACCTCCCCGTCCGACCTGCGCCATGTCGAGCAACTCCTCAGAACCGAGCCCGGCATCTCGGTGCTGGTCAACAACGCCGGCGTCGGCGCCTCAGCCCCGCTGATCGCCTCCGACATCGACAAGATGGAGGACATGATCCGCCTCAACGTCGGCGCGCTCACGCGCCTGACCCACGCGGCGGTCCCCGGATTCATCGACCGCGGCCACGGTACAATCATCAACATCGCCTCCATCGCCGCGATCGCGCCGGAACTGCTGAACGGCGTCTACGGCGGCTCGAAAGCCTTCGTGCTCGCCTTCACCCAGTCACTCGTTCACGAGCTCGCCGGCAAGGGCATCCGCGTGCAAGCCGTGCTGCCGGGCGCCACTGCAACCGAGTTTTGGGATGTCGCCGGTACACCGGTCCACCAACTGCCCGCCGAGATCGTCATGTCGGCCGACGACATGGTCGACGCGGCGCTCGCGGGTCTCGACCTCGGCGAGGTCGTGACGATCCCGGCGCTGGCCGACCGGTCCGCGTGGGATCGCCACGAGAGCACGCGGCTCGCCATGACGAACAAGCTCTCGAGCGCCATTCCCGCCCCTCGCTACAACCTGCACACGCACGTGAATGCGTGAGCGAAACCCAGCATCAAAACGGAGACAACCATGTCACGCATCATCAGCCACTCGCCCACCTCACCTATCGCGCTGAGCCGCACCATCAGCTGGCGCGACCAGTCTGAACGCCTGCTCGCCTACGCCGAACCGGTCAGCCGGATCGGTCTCTATGCATCGCTTGCAATCATCTATGCCTGGTTCGGCGGGATGAAGTTCACCGACTACGAAGCACAGGGGCTGGTGCCTCTGGTGGAGAACAGCCCACTGTTGCGCTGGTTCTACGCGCTGTTTTCGGTCCGCGGCTTCTCGACCTTTCTCGGCTTAGTCGAACTGAGCATCGGGCTTCTGATCGCGCTCCGGCTGTCCAGTCCGATCTATTCCGCGGCCGGCGGGCTTTTGTCGGCGGGGCTGTTCGTCACCACGCTGAGCTTCATGATCTCGACGCCCGGCGTCGTCGTGCCGGAACTCGGGGCGCCCGCGATCACGGTCGCTCCGGGGCAGTTCCTGCTGAAGGACGTCGGCCTGTTCGCCGCCTCCTTCTGGGTGTTCACGGACTCGCTGAAGGCCGCCATCCGCAGGTGAGAACTCACCCCACAGCGCAACAGACACGAATTCGAAAACAGGAGACCCTCCATGAAAGTGCCATTCATCTTCGGGGCGGCTTTCGCTGCCATTGCCATTGCGGGTGCGGCGCCCAGCGCCGCCCACGGCATCGGCGAAACGGTCACGCCGCACTTCGAGCAATCGATCCCCAATATCCCGGGCAAGTCAGTCGTCGCCCTGGTTGTGAACTACGCACCTGGCGGAGCGTCGCCTTCGCACATCCACGCCAAGTCGGCCTTCATCTTCGGCTACGTGCTGTCAGGCGCAATCGAATCTCAGGTGAACGACGGACCCAGACGGGTCTACCGCACCGGTGAGAGCTTTTACGAGCCGCCGGGCTCCCGTCATCCCGTCAGCCGCAATGCGAGCCGGTCCAAACCCGCAAGCCTGCTCGCAGTGTTCGTCGTCGACAGCAGCGAGAAGGATCTGACCACTGCCGTCCAGCAGGGTCACCGTCAAGGAGAGAAACATGAGTAAGCGTCTCGACTACAACCAGGTCGCGCCGGCAGGCATCAAGGCGCTCGGCGGCGTCTACGGCTACGTCCTGCAGAGCCGGCTCTCCGCCACGCTGATCGAGCTGGTTTATCTGCGGATCTCTCAGATCAACAACTGCGCCTACTGCCTGGACATGCACACCCGCGACCTGCTCAAGAAGGGAGAAAAGGTCGAGAAGATCGCGCTGCTGCAGGCATGGCGCGAGGCCGGCAATCTCTTCGACGACCGCGAACGGGCTGCCCTGGCCTGGGCGGAAACGGTGACACGGGTTGCCGAGACGGGCGTGCCCGACGAGGCATACCAAGCCGTACGCGCCGTGTTCGAGGAGCGTGAGCTTGTGGACCTCACGATCGCCATCAGCCTGATGAATGCCTACAACCGCATGGCCATCAGCTTTCGCGCAACACCTGCCGCAGTGGCCGCCGCCTGATCGACACTCGCGCAACGTCGCGCACAACCGAAAGGCCATTCACATGAAGAGATATGGAATCATCGTTGCGGCGGCGCTGATCGCCGCAACCGGCCTGACTTCGCTCGCCGCCCGATCCGAAGAGCCACGGCTGGGAGACATCAAGCGCACACATCTCATGAAGGAAGCTCTGAGCGTCCCCGGACGCGAGGTCGTCCAGGTCCGCGTCGATTTTCCTCCGGGCGTTGTCGCCGTCAGGCACAGTCACCCGGGCGAAGAGCTCGTCTATATGATCGAAGGCGAGCTGGAGTATCGGCTCGACGGCAGGCCGCCGGTGATCCTGAAGGCCGGCGACGTGCTGCTCATTCCTCACGGAGTGCATCACGCGGTGACGAACGTCGGCAGCGGCAACGCGGCGGAGCTTGCGACCTACATTGTCGAGACAGGCAAGCCGCTGTTGACGCTCGGCAGGTGAGCCGCTTCTAACGCTTGGTCCAGTCGATCACGCGGCCTGGGTCGGCATCGAACTCCATGCTGCAGAACGTGCCGCCCTGGAAATAATCGCCGACCGGGTCCGGCTTCAGCTTGGCCTGCTCCGCCATCGCGTGCTCACGGAAATCTTCGGCGCGGCCGGTCGGGCGATAGCCGAGCTCGTAGGCGCGGTGATTGTCCCACCAGGCACGCTCGTTGAAAGAGGCACCGTAGAAGACCTCGAAATGGATGTCGGGATGTTCGAGCCCGATGCGGCAGAGCTGCACCAGATCATCGGGCTTGAGCCAGATCGCGAGCCGACGCTGGTCGAGCGGCATGTCGCCGAAATTGCCGATGCGCAGGCACGTCACCTTCAGCCCGTGCTTGTCGGCGTAGAGCGCGCCGACGGCCTCGCCGAACACCTTGCTGACGCCGTAGCGGCTGTCGGGCCGCGCGGTGACGTCCGTGCCGATCCTGTGGTGGCGCGGATAGAAGCCGACGGCGTGGTTCGACGAGGCGAACACCACGCGCTTGACGCCCGTGCGATAAGCGGCCTCGAACAGATTGTAGCCGCCGATGATGTTGGCCTGGAGGATTTGGTCCCAGGTGCCTTCGACCGAATAGCCGCCGAAATGGAGGATGCCGTCGACGCCCTCGCAAATCGCCTCGCACTGCGCGAGATCGGCGAGGTCCGCCGCCTTGAACGTTTCGTTGGCTCCGAGATCGGCGGGTGGCTTGATATCGGACAGCAGCAGATCCGGATAGATCTGCGGCAGCAGTTTGCGCAGGCGCGTTCCGATTCCGCCCGAAGCTCCCGTCATCAAGATGCGCGGCATATTTTTCCCTCATCTCTAGCGGCCGATTTGCGGCCATGGATATCTGATGCTAGCAGACTTGGACAGAGGGAACGCAACGACGAGAACCGTACATGAACGATGCATCGTCCCATAACCAAGGCTGGCGGCCGGCGACCTATTACCCTGATCCCGCGATCAAGGCACTCGATCCCCGCTTCGAAAAATACTGGCTGAAACTTTCGGCGGTGGAGCGGCTGGCGACCGGCTTGCGCTGGGCCGAGGGTCCGGTGTGGTTCGGCGACGGGCGCTATCTGCTCTGCAGCGACATTCCGAACCAGCGCATCCTCAAATGGGAGGAAGAGACCGGCGCCGTCAGCGTGTTCCGCAAGCCCTCGAACTTCGCCAATGGCAACACCCGCGACCGGCAGGGGCGGCTCATCACCTGCGAGCATGGCGGGCGGCGCGTTGTCCGCACCGAGTATGACGGTAGCATCACCGTGCTGATCGACTCGTTCGACGGCAAGCGGCTCAACTCGCCGAACGACGTCGTGGTGAAGTCCGACGGCTCGATCTGGTTCACCGATCCCACCTTCGGCCTGCTCGGCAATTACGAGGGCTACACGGCAGAACCCGAGATCGAGCCGAACGTCTACCGGCTCGATCCCGCGACCGGCAGGGCGACGATCGTCGCCGAAGGCGTGCTCGGTCCGAACGGGCTGTGCTTCTCGCCGGACGAGAAGATCCTCTACGTCGTGGAGTCACGCGGGGTGCCGAACCGCAAGATCCTCGCCTATGACGTCTCGGCCGACGGCACCACGATTTCCAGCAAGCGCGTCCACATCGATGCAGGTCCCGGCACGCCCGACGGCATGCGCTGCGACATCGACGGCAATCTCTGGTGCGGCTGGGGCATGGGCGATCCCGAGCTCGACGGCGTCGTGGTGTTCGCGCCCGACGGCGTCATGATCGGCCGCATCGCGCTGCCCGAACGCTGCGCCAATCTCTGCTTCGGCGGCGTCAAGCGCAACCGCCTGTTCATGGCCGCGAGCCAGTCGATCTACGCGCTGTATGTCAACACGCAGGGCGCGGTGGGGGGATAGGCGCTCCGCAAAGGAGGTCTCGTAGGGTGGGCAAAGCGAAGCGTGCCCACCACTTCTGAATGGTGGGCACGTCGCGCGAAGCGCGCGCCTTTGCCCACCCTACGAGATCTGTATGTGAATACGCCGGGCGCGGTGGGAGGATAGGCGCTCCTCTCTCCTCCGTCATTGCGAGGAGCTCTTGCGACGAAGCAATCCAGGCTGTTTTTGCGGAGGGACTCTGGATTGCTTCGCTTCGCTCGCATGACGACGGCGCAAAACAAAAACGCCGGAGCAGTTTCCCGCTCCGGCGTCATGTTGGTTCACGCGACTATGCTTACGCCGCGTTGAAGCCGGCAACGGCCTTCACTTCGAGGAAATCCTCGAGACCGAACTTGCCCCACTCACGGCCGTTGCCCGACTGCTTGTAGCCGCCGAACGGAGCGGTGCGGTCGTTGGGCACGCCCTGGAGGTTGACGTTGCCGGCACGGATCTGGCGGCCGACACGTTTGGCGTCCTCGACGGTCGCACCCGTGACGTATCCGGCGAGGCCGTAGGGCGTGTCGTTGGCAATCTGCACGGCGTCGGCTTCGTCCTTGGCGCCGATGATGGTCAGCACCGGTCCGAAAATCTCTTCGCGGGCGATGGTCATGTCAGGAGTGACGTCGGCGAAGATGGTCGGACGGACGTAGAAGCCCTTGTTGACACCCTCGGGCAGGCCCGGGCCGCCGGCGACGAGGGTAGCGCCCTCGTCGATGCCCTTCTTGATCAGGCCCTGGATCTTGTCCCACTGGCCGCGGTTGACGACCGGGCCGATGGTGGTGCCTTCGGCGCGGGGATCGCCGGCCTTGGTCTTGTCGGCCACGGCCTTCGCGATCGCGGCGACTTCCTTCATCTTCGACAGCGGCACGATCATGCGCGAGGGCGCGTTGCAGGACTGGCCGGAGTTGTTGAACATGTGCATCACGCCGCCGGTCACCGCCTTCTGCAGGTCGGCGCCTTCGAGGATGACGTTCGGCGACTTGCCGCCGAGCTCCTGGCTGACGCGCTTCACGGTCGGTGCCGCGCGCTTGGCCACGTCGATGCCGGCGCGGGTCGAGCCGGTGAAGGAGATCATGTCGATGTCGGGGTGCTCGCTCATGGCGGCGCCGACCTCGGGGCCGAGACCGTTGACGAGGTTGAACACGCCTTTGGGCACACCGGCTTCATGGAGGATTTCCGCGAAGATCAGCGCCGAGGTCGGGGTGAATTCCGACGGCTTGAGGATCATGGTGCAGCCGGCGGCGAGCGCGGGCGCGACCTTGCAGGCGATCTGGTTCAGCGGCCAGTTCCAGGGCGTGATCATGCCGACCACGCCGATCGGCTCGCGCAGCACCATGGCGGTGCCGACCGGCTCCTCGAAATGATAGTTCTTGAGCACGTCGAGCGTGGTCATGAGATGGCCGAGGCCGGCGCCGGCTTGGAGCTTTTCCGCCATCGGCAGCGGCGCGCCCATCTCGTCGGAGACAGCAGCGCCGATCTCCTTGAGACGGCCCTTGTAGACCTCGATGACCTTCGACAGCAGCGCAACGCGCTCCTCGCGGCTGGTCTGGGAGAAGGTGGCAAAAGCGCGCTTGGCGGCGGCGACGGCCTTGTCCACGTCGGCCTTGGAGCCCAGCGCAACCTCGTACATCGCCTCTTCCGTCGCCGGATTGACCACGGCGGTGGACTTCTTGACGGCGGGATCGACCCAGGCGCCGTCGATGTAGAATTGCATGCGATTGACCATCGTTAACCTCTTCTTGGGGCTTGGAGGGGGCGTTTCGGCAGGCATCCTTGCACGAAAGCGCCGGCAATTGAACCCGCCATATGCGGGGCCAGCGTTGCGGCGAGCGGAGGCTATATGAGCCGATGGCGGGAACGTGGCAAGATTCTCTCAGCAGTCATTCCGGGGCGATGCGAAGCATCGAACCCGGAATCTCGAGATTCCGGGTTCGGCCCTCCGAGCCGCCCCGGAATGACACCGTGGTTACCTCGATTACACCGCCATCTTCCGGTGCAGCACCGGCGCACCGGTGGTGAGGCTTTCGGCCGCATCGATGATGGCGTTGGCGTCGATGCCGTAGTGCCGATAAAGGTCCGCGATGCTGCCGGTCTGGCCGAACTGCTCGACGCCGAGCGCCTCGACGCGGTGGCCGCGGACGCTGCCGAGCCAGCCGAGCGCGGCAGGATGGCCGTCGATCACGGTCACGATGCCGCAGTCGCGCGGCAGCGGCGCCAGCAGCTTCTCGATGTGGCTGAGATGCTGGACGCCGCGGCGGTCGCGCCGCAATTTCCGCGCGGCGGTCCAACCGGCGTGGAGACGATCCGCCGAGGTGATCGCGAGCAGGCCGACGTCGCGGCGGCTCTCACCGATGAAGCCGGTGGCCTCGATCGCTTCCGGCGCGACTGCGCCGGTATAGGCGATCACGACTTCGGCATTCGGGCCCGGCTTGCGCAGCCAATAGGCACCGTCGGTGATGCCCTGCCCCAGTTCCGGCGTCATGATGCGCTGCGCCTGCTCGATGCTGCGCGTGGAAAGCCGCAAATAAACCGACCCGCCCTCGCCCGCCTCGCGCTGCATGTGCTCAAAACCGAACGCCATGATCACCGCGAGCTCGTCGACAAAGGCCGGCTCAAATGAAGCCAGGCCATCCTGCGCCATGCCGATCAGCGGCGTCGCGATCGACTGGTGCGCGCCGCCCTCCGGCGCGAGCGTGATGCCGGACGGCGTCGCCGCCACCATGAAGCGGGCATCCTGATAGCAGGCATAGTTCAGCGCATCGAGGCCGCGCTCGATGAAGGGATCGTAGAGCGTGCCGACCGGCAGCAGCCGCTCGCCGTTGATCTGGTGCGACAGGCCGAGCGCGGAGAGCATGATGAACAGGTTCATCTCGGCAATGCCGAGCTCGAGATGCTGGCCCTTGGGCGAGGCGTCCCAATTGTAGGTCGAGGGAATTTTCTCGCTGCGGAATAAGTCCGCCTTCTCGGCGCGCGCGAACAGCCCGCGGCGGTTGACCCAAGGGCCGAGATTGGTCGAGACGGTGACGTCGGGCGATGTCGTGACGATGCGCTTTGCCAGTTCGCCGTCGCTGCGCGCGATCTCGTTGAGCACGAGGCCAAAGCCCTGCTGGGTCGACATCTGCGGCGACGGCTTGAAGGCGAGTTGCTGGGGCACCTCGACGACGGGAGCCGTCAGCCGGCGGCCGTCCTGGTTGAACGGCACCCGTGCAAGGAAAGCTTCGAGTTCGTCCGCATCCTGCGCCAGCCCTTCGAACTTGTCCCATTCGTGTCCGGGCCGGATGTTCTGGCTGTCGCGATATTTCTCCATCTGCGCGACCGTCATCAGGCCGGCGTGGTTGTCCTTGTGGCCCTGGAACGGCAGGCCGACGCCCTTGATGGTGTAGGCGATGAAGCAGACCGGGCGATCGTGATCGATGGAGTCGAACGCCTCCAGCATGCTCGCCATGTCGTGGCCACCGAGATTCGACATCAGCGCCAGCAGCTCCTCGTCGCTGCGCCTGTCGATCAGCTTCGTGATCGGGCCCTGGTCGCCGATCTCGTCGTGCAGATGCTTGCGGAAGGCCGCACCGCCCTGGAAGCACAGCGCCGCGTAGAGCGCGTTCGGGCAGTTGTCGATCCAGCGCTTCAAGGCTTCGCCGCCTGCTTCCGCAAAGGCCTCGCGCATCAGGCGGCCGTACTTCACGATCACCACGTCCCAGCCGAAATTGCGGAACATGGTCTCGAACTTTTCCCAGAGCCCTTCGCGGACGACGGCGTCGAGCGACTGCCTGTTGTAGTCGACCACCCACCAGGTGTTGCGCAGGCCGTGCTTCCAGCCCTCTGCCAGAGCCTCGAAGATGTTGCCCTCGTCCATCTCGGCGTCACCGACGAGGGCGATCATCCGGCCTTCGCGGCGGTCCTTCATCCAGCCATGCGCCTTGACGTAGTCCTGCACCAGCGAAGAGAACAGCGTCTGCGCGACGCCGAGGCCGACCGAGCCGGTGGAGAAATCGACGTCGTCGACGTCCTTGGTGCGCGACGGATAGGACTGCGCGCCCTTGAAGCCGCGAAAATTCTCCAGCTTCTCACGGGTCTGGCGGCCGAACAGATACTGGATGGCGTGGAACACCGGGCTCGCATGCGGCTTCACCGCGACGCGGTCCTCCGGCCGCAGCACGTGGAAGTACAGCGCGGACATGATGGTCGCGAGCGAGGCGGAGGAGGCCTGGTGGCCGCCGACCTTGAGGCCGTCCGCATTGGCGCGGATGTGGTTGGCGTGGTGGATGGTCCAGGACGATAGCCACAGCGCCTTGCGGGCAAGCGCGGTCAGGGTGTCGAGGCGAGCGGGATCAACGGGCATGGCGATGCTCCGGGAAATAAGCACCGATCATACCCCTGCGGGCCGCGCCAAACTTCTCAATTTTTCGCGCCATACCGGTCAAGATTGGGATATTTTACCAATCAGACGCCTCCTGACCCAGGTTACATCCCAATGCCAGAGCTCGACGCCATCGACCGAAAAATCCTCAGCCATCTCCAGAACGACAGCCGGATGACCATGCAGGAGCTAGCCGACAAGGTCGGGCTCTCGGTCTCGCCCTGCCACCGCAGGGTCAAGCTGTTGGAGGAGCGCGGCGTGATCTCGCGCTATATCGCGACCGTGGACCAGAAGGCGCTGGGGCTGCATGTCAGCGTCTTCATCTCGATCAAGCTGGCGCGGCAGAAGGAGGAGGACCTCAATCGCTTCGCCCGCGCGATCTCGAAATGGGACGAGGTGCTGGAATGCTATCTGATGACCGGCAACCGCGACTATCTGCTCCGCGTCGTCGCCGCCGACCTCGCCTCCTACGAGACGTTCCTCAAGACCAAGCTCACCCGGCTCGACGGCATCGCCTCGATCGAGTCGAGCTTTGCGCTGAGCCAGGTGAAGTATTCGATCGCACTGCCGGAGTGACCTGCGTCGGCGGGATCGCATGTCACATGGACGCAACAAACCCCGCCGATGGTCGTTGTGACTGGTATCCGAGCCGAGAGAAGCACCCATGACCGCAGCCGATCGCAAATCCGAGATCTCCAAGCGCGAGCGCATCATCCAGGAAATGGCCGACGATCTCGACGAGGAACTGGAGATGGAGCTGGATGATGCCCGTCTCGACGAGCTCCTTGACGAGGCCGGAACGCTGAAACCGACGGTCGATCGCAGGCTCTATTTCCGGGAACTGCTTCGCCTCCAGGGCGAGCTCGTCAAGCTCCAGGACTGGGTGCAGAGCGAGAAGAAGAAGGTCGTGGTGCTGTTCGAGGGCCGCGACTCCGCCGGCAAGGGCGGCGTGATCAAGCGCATCACCCAGCGGCTCAATCCCCGCATCTGCCGCGTCGCGGCGCTTCCGGCGCCGAGCGAGCGCGAGCGAACGCAATGGTACTTCCAGCGCTACGTCGCGCACCTGCCGGCCGGCGGCGAGATCGTGCTGTTCGACCGTAGCTGGTACAACCGCGCCGGCGTCGAGCGCGTGATGGGCTTCTGCTCGGAGGACGAGTATCAGGAGTTCTTCAAGTCAGTGCCGGAATTCGAGCGCATGCTGATCCGCTCCGGCATCATCCTGGTCAAGTACTGGTTCTCGATCACCGACGACGAGCAGCAGTTCCGCTTCACCATGCGGATCAAGGATCCCTTGAAGCAGTGGAAGCTGAGCCCAATGGACGTCGAATCCCGCAGTCGCTGGGAGGCGTACACCAAGGCCAAGGAGACGATGCTGGAGCACACGCATCTGCCGGATAGCCCATGGTGGATCGTCGATGCCGTGGACAAGAAACGCGCCCGGCTCAACTGCATCGCGCATCTATTGACCCAGATCCCGTACCAGGAGGTCGCGCGGGCTCTGGTGAGGCTGCCGCCGCGCGTGCGCAACCCCGACTATCAGCGAGGCCCGGTCCCGCCGGAGATGTACGTGCCGGCGAAATATTGACGGTGGTCTCGCAGGGTGGGCAAAGGCGCGTAGCGCCATGCCCACCCTGCGTCCGCGTTTGTGGTGAGAATGGTGGGCACGCTACTGCTTTGCCGACCCTACGTGGCCGTTACCGCCACGGCTGCACGATGATCTTGGTATGCATCTCGGGATTGGCGAGATCGGCGAACGCCTTGGCGACACCGTCGATGCCGACCTCGGCGGTCACCATCGCCGCGGCGTCCACCAGCCCTTCCGCGATCAGGCGCAGTGAGCCTGCGAATTCGTCCGGCGTGTAGCCGAGCACGTACTGGACGCTCAGCTCCTTCATGATGCCGAGCATGGGCTCGCTTCTATCGCTCTCCATGCAGACGCCGACCACCACGATCTTGGCATCGCGTGGCGCGCCTTCGAACACCTGCTGCAGCAGGCCGGGCACGCCGACACATTCGAAGATGACCGCGGGCTTCAGCGCCGGCAGCATGGCCCGGAACGGTGGTCGCGCCGCCTTCTCCGCTTCCGACATCTGCGCGTGCGCGGCCCAGGTCGCATAGGGCTGCGATACCCTGGGATCGACGATGACGTCGGCGCCCAGCCTCGCCGCAAGCGCGCGCCGGGCCGGCGAATAGTCCGCGGCGACGATCGGGTGCAAGCCCCTAAGCTTCAGCGCGGCGATCACCGCGAGGCCGACCGGGCCGCAGCCGATCACGAGCGGCACCTCGCCGCCGCTGATATTGGCTTTCGCCACGGCGTGGACCCCGACCGCCAGCGGCTCGGTGAGCGCGGCATGCTCGGGCGCAAGCCCGTTGGGCACCTCAAGCAGCAGCGCCTCGCTCAGCAGCATCGCCTCGGCATAGCCGCCGACATTGTCGTTGGAATAGCCGATGCCTTCGATACCCTGCGGCGTCAGCAGCGCCGGCAGCGAGCAGACGCGGGTGCCGGGCTTGAGCTTGCGTTCGGTGCCGGTGCCGTAGTCGACGATTTCGCAGCAGAACTCGTGGCCGAACACGACGTCACGGGAGAGATCCATCGGCTTGCGCCCGACCTTCCGTGCCATCTCGACCATGCGATGGGCGTGCTGGCGCGCGTGCAGATCGGAGCCGCAGATGCCGCAGGCAAGCGTCCTGACCAGCACCTGGCCGGGGCCCGGCTTCGGCTCGGCGATCCGGTCGACGACGATCTCTCCGTTCCTGAAAATCGCGGCCCGCATCCGGCTCCTCCCGTATTGTTTGGAGCGCTGATACCACGAAGCACGAGAAGCGAACTTGCGTCAGGCGTTCGGGGAACGCTCTTCCAGTACCAGGAGCTGGGCGCGGCGGACACGCTCGCGATGGGCGATGTAGAGGCCGCTGGCCACGATGAAGGCCGCGCCGGTGATGGTGAAGACATCGGGCACTTCGCCGAAGATGAAGAAGCCCAGAATGCTGACCCAGAGCAGCTGCGTATAGGAGAACGGCGCCAGCACCGAGGCATCGCCGTAGCGATAGGCCAGCACGACGATCCACTGGCCTGCGGTCGAGGCGACGCCGATGAAGATGCCGAGCGCGATCGCGGTCCAGGATGGCGTGACCCAGACGAACGGCACCAGCGCGGTGAGGATCGCAAGGCCCGTCAGCGAGGAATACGCCATGGTGGTGACGACGGCCTCGCGTCCGCTCATCATGCGTGTCAGGATCAGGGTGCCGGCCCAGCACGCGGCCGAGACCAACGGAAAGAACGCGGCGGGGTGAAATGCGCTGGTGCCCGGGCGCAGGATGATCAGCACGCCGATGAGGCCGAGCGCGGTCGCGAGCCAGCGGCGCATGCCGACCTTCTCGCCGAGGAAGACGATCGAAAGCGCAGTGACGAACAGCGGTGCAACGAAGCCGGTGGCCGATGCCTCCGCGATCGGCAGGAAGCCGAGGCCCGTGATGAAGAACAGCGAGGAGCCGAGCAGCGCCGCCCCGCGCATCACGTGAAGGCCGGGACGCTTGGTGCGCATCGCATAGAGCGGCGAGGCCGGCAGCATCACCGGCGTGAACAGCAGCGTGAAGGTGAGGAAGCGGATCCAGGTGATCTCGATCGAAGGCAGGCTGGCCGCCAGATACTTCGCGGTGACGTCGGAGCAGCCGAGAAACACCGTCGAGAGCAGGATCAGTGCGATGCCCTTGAAGGGATGATCGACGCGCGCAGGCGCGCGGCGAGCCTGCTGCTTCTTCTCCGGCGCGGGCATGGGGATACTGTCGAGCCTTGCGGCTGCGGCGGGCGGCGGTGTCACGGCTGGAACCCGGGCAAAATGCGAATCGAGAACGGCCGTAAAAAACGACAAATGCGCCCCGTTCACAACTTCCGAAAACAGGATGCCGATATGCGCGGGCCGCCGCGCGCGTCAATGCTCCGTTAATATTGCCCGTTGTGCACTACAGCATGGGAAGGCTGCGCGGCTTCGGCCCGCGGGGAAACGCTGCGTCCAGCGCGGCAATCTCGTCCTTCGTCAGCACGAGGTCGCCTGCCGCCGCATTCTCGCCGGCATGTTCCGCAGACGAGGCCTTCGGAATCACGAACACCGTAGTCGCACGGGTGAGAAAGCTCAGCGCGACCTGACGCGGCGTCGCGCGACGCGTCTCCGCGATGCGCGCCAGCACCGCGCCGCCCTTGCTGCTGCTCGCCGGGAAATCGTCGTGCCCGAACGGCGAATAGGCAACGACGGCGACACCGTGCCGCTCGCACCACGGGATCACCGCATGCTCGATCGCGCGCTCCTTCAGATGATAGAGCACCTGGTTGCACGCGATCCGGCCCTCGCCCGCAACGTCGAGAATTTCGTCGAGATCGTCCGCGTCGAAATTGGAGACGCCCCAGGATTTGATCTTGCCTGATTTCACCAGTTCCTCGAACGCAGCGACGGTGTCCTCCAGTGGATAGGAGCCGCGCCAATGCAGGAGATAGCAGTCGAGCCGGTCGGTCTTGAGCCGCTTCAGCGAGCGCTCGCAAGCGGTGATGGTTCCGCGGCGCGAGGCGTTGCTGGGCAGCACCTTCGAAACGAGGAACACCTCGTCGCGCCGGCTCGCGATCGCATCCGCGATGACGAGTTCGGCATCGCCATACATCTCGGCGGTGTCGACATGGGTCATGCCGAGATCGAGCCCGCGCTGAAGCGCCGCGATCGCGCGCTTGCGGTCGCCGTGGTCGAGATACCAGGTGCCCTGCCCGATGACGGAGACGTTGGCGCCAGTCTGGCCGAAGGGATGTGTCTTCATGTTTACTCCTTCAGATGCTCTACAGCATGATCCGGAAAAGTGTGCAGCGGTTTTCCGAAAAGATCATGCTCAAACAATGACCCAAAGCGCGATGACGATTCATCCAATCGCATCGCGCTTTAGAGATCACTGATGTCGGCAACCAGCACGCTGCCCGTCGCCGACTCCGTGATATAGAGCCGATCCTTCTTCGCGCCACCGATCGCGACATTGGTGCAGTTCGGCCCCGCGCAGGACTTGATCCGCGCGATCAGTTCGCCGTTGGGCGCGAACACGAAGACGTGGCCGAGCGAGGCATGACCGACGAACAGGCGGCCTTTGGCATCCATGGTCATGCCGTCAGGACCGCTGGTGCCGAACAGCGAGCAGAAGCGGCCGACCTTGGACACGCTGCCGTCCTTCATGAAGGGCAACCGCCACACCGCGTTGTCGCGCGTCATCGCGACGAACAGCACGGTCTCGGTCGGGTCGAGCACGAGACCATTCGGGCTGATGCCCGTATCGATCAGGCAATCGAGCCGGCCATTCGACGCGAGACGATGGACCCGGCCGCTGGGGTCGTGCAGGCCGGTCTGGCCCTGATCGGTGAAATAGACGTCGCCATTGCTGGCGAGGTGGAGATCGTTGCAGCCGCGGAACGATTCCGAATTGCGCGCAGTCAGCACCGGCTTGATCCGCCCGGCCTTTGCATCGAGCTCCATGAGGCCGTGCATGTAGTCGGCAACGAGGATGCGGCCGTCGGATGCGATCTTCAGCCCGTTCGGCCAGCCCTCGTATTCGATGACCTGCGACCACTCGCCGTCACGCGCGATACGAAAGATGCGGCCGAACGGAATGTCGACGATGTAGAGGTTGCCGTCGGCATCCGACGACGGCCCTTCGATGAAGCTGTCGGTGGCAATGCCCGGCCGGTTGGCATCGGCCCAATCCGTCCGCACGCCCTTGCGGCGGAACTTGTCGGGCATTGCGGAGAAGACTTTTGTCTCGATCAGGCGGGGCGGCGTTTCCAGGTACATCATTGTTGTTGTGATTGCAGAGGGGGAGCGCGGCAGCATAGGGCACAATCGACGGCGCGTCGATTGGCGTGGGCGGCATGGCGCCTCGCCCTCATTGTCATTCCCCGCGAAAGCGGGGAATCCAGTACACCGCGGCCTCACCGCTTAATCAAAAGTGTCTCGGCGTACTGGATCGCCCGGTCAAGCCGGGCGATGACATCGAATGTCGGCGACGCCCCAGAAAAGCAGCCCTACCCCGCCGCGCCAGCGACCTTCACCTGCTTTGCCGGCACCGCCGCGGTCGTCGCGATCAGGCGCTTCATCTCGGGGATGCAGGAGCCGCAATTGGTGCCGGCCTTGAGCTTGGCGCCGATCTCGGCGGCGGTGCGTGCGCCGCCAGCTATGGTGTCGCAGATGGTGCCGCGGCCGACGCCGAAGCAGGCGCAGACGATCGGGCCGGTCGAAGCGGCGCCCTCTATCGACTTGCCGGACAGCAGCATGCGGCGCTGCTCGTCGGTCACCTGGTCGGCGGCGAATGCATTCTTCACCACCTCCCAATCGCCGGCATCGTGCGCGGGTCCGACGAACAGGCAGGTCTCGATACGGTCGCCTGCGAACGAGGCGGCGCGATAGACCCCGCCGCCGAAGTCGCGGTACTCGGCAACGTCCTCGCCCGCGACGTTCTCGAGCCAGGCGGGCCAGCGCGAAAGATCGCCGTTGTCCGCGAAGAGATAGCCGAAGCCGCCGGCGACCGTGACGCGGGTCCACAACAGGTTCTCCGGCAGGTCGATCTGCTTTCGCGACAGCGCGAAGCCGCGGAAGACGAATTCGTAAGGAGCGATCGCGGCCGGTGTCGCCTTCGTCTCCGGCTGGCCCGAGAACGGATCAGTGAAGGACTGCACCAGCGCGCCAACGCGGCCGTGCGAGGTGTTCGTCGCGCTCCAGTGGATCGGCACGAACAGGCTGCCGCGCTGCTGCCGTTCACTGACGACGGCCTTCAGGATGCACTGGCCATAATCGGTGGTGATGCGGGCATAGCCGTCATGGACGATGCCGTATTTGCTGGCGTCATCGGGATGAATCTCGACGAAGGGCTCCGGCAAATGCGCGCCCAGCCGTTGGCTCAGCCCCGTGCGCGTCATGGTGTGCCACTGGTCGCGGATGCGCCCGGTGTTGAGCCGCAAGGGGCGCGACGGACCGGTCTCGCCGCGCAGCGCCGGCACCTCCGGCGCGACGAAGCGGCCCTTGCCGTCATTGGTAATGAACCCGCCGCTCGCAAAGAAGCGCTCGCCGGGGGGCTGCCCGTCGCGCGCGGGCCATTGCACCGGCTTCAAGGCGTCGAACGCTTCGTCGGACACCGAACTCAGCGCGCCGATATCGAAATCGCGGCTGCCATTGTTCTCGAAGGCCGAGAGTGCGGCGTGCTCGCGGAAGATATCGGCGGCGGATTTGTAGTTGAAGCTGTCGCCGAAACCGAAACGTTTTGCGATCTCGCTGAGAATCCACCAATCGGGGCGCGCCTCGCCCGGCGCCGGCAGGAAGGCGCGCTGGCGCGAGATGCGCCGCTCGGAATTGGTCACCGTGCCCGACTTCTCGCCCCAGGCCAGCGCCGGCAGCAGCACATGCGGACCGGCCTCGACCGTGTCGTTGGAGAGCACGTTCTCGGAGACCACGAACAGTTCGAGCTTCTTCAGGGCATCGCGGACCATGTCGGCATCCGGCAGCGACACCGCCGGGTTGGTGCCCATCACCCACAGCGCCTTGACCTCGCCGCGATTGATGGCCTCGAACAATTGCACCGCCTTCAGCCCCTCATGGGTGGCGATGCGCGGCGCCTTCCAGAACCGCCTGACGCGATCGATGTCGGGCGGCGTGAAACCCATATGGGCGGCAAGCATGTTGGCGAGGCCGCCGACCTCGCGACCGCCCATCGCATTGGGCTGGCCGGTGAGCGAGAACGGCGAGGCACCGGGCTTGCCGATGCGCCCCGTCGCAAGATGGCAGTTCAGGATGGCGTTGACCTTGTCGGTGCCCTGCGCCGACTGGTTGACGCCTTGCGAATAGAGCGTGACGACCTTCTCGATGTCACGGAACATCCTGAAGAAGGTGGCGACGTCCTGCTCGGAGAGGCCCGTGGCAAGCGCCGTCGCAGTGACACTGCCTGCGATGTTGCGCGCACGCGCCAGCGCGTCGTCGTATCCGCTGGTATTCTGCGCGATGTAGTCCCGATCGAGTGCGCCATTGTCGGCGAGATGAACGAGGAGGCCGGAGAACAGCGCCGTGTCGGTGCCGGGCTTGAGGCCGAGGAAGAGATCGACATCGCCGGCGGTATCGGTACGCCGCGGGTCGATCACGACCATGCGCGCGCCACGATCCTGCCGGTTCTTCAGCATGCGCTGGAACAGCACGGGATGGCACCAGGCTGCATTCGAGCCGACGAAGACGAGCAGATCGGCCTGGTCGAGATCCTCGTAGCAGCCGGGCACGGTGTCGGCGCCGAAAGCACGGCGGTGACCGGCGACCGAGGAGGACATGCAGAGCCGCGAATTGGTGTCGACATTCGCCGTGCCGACAAACCCCTTCATCAGCTTGTTGGCGACGTAATAGTCCTCCGTGAGGAGCTGGCCGGAGAGATAGAAGGCGACCGCGTCGGCGCCGTCGCGCGCCACGATGTGCTGCATGCGATGGGCGACATGATCGAGCGCATCGCTCCAGGCGACGCGCTCCAGCACGCCCTTGCAACGGATCATCGGGTAGAGCAGCCGGCCTTCGAGCCCGACGGTCTCGCCGAGCGCTGAGCCTTTTGAGCACAGCCGGCCGAAATTGGCGGGGTGGTCGGGATCACCGGCGATAGCCGCCCCGCCCTTGCCGTCGGGTGTCGCCAGCACGCCGCAGCCGACGCCGCAATAGGGGCACGTCGTCTTGGTGGTGCGGAGCGCGGGATCGATCGCCGTCATCGTCAACAAGCCTTGTCAAGCAGCCTTGGAGGGGTGCGCCAGCGCGCGGCCGAACATCATGTCTGTACGGATCGCCGCGACCTTGTCGCGACTGCGGATCAGCTCGAGATACCAGAGCGCATCGACGGTATCGCCGATCAGCACGGCGCCGGTGAGCCGGCCGTCGGCGATCACGAGCTTCTTGTAGGTGCCGCGGCTGCGGTCCGACAGCACGAGGCTCTCGCTGCCCTCCCCGCCCATGAAGTCGCCGGCGGAGAACACGCTGACGCCGGAGACCTTCAGATTGGTCGAGACCACGCTGCCCTGATAGGCGGCGGGGCGGCCGGCAAGATGCCGCGCCAGCACGCGCGCCTGCTCGTAAGCGGGTTCGACAAGGCCATAGCAGGTGCCGCGATGCTCGGCGCATTCGCCGAGCGCGAAGATGTCGGCTGAGGAGGTCTGCATGACGTCGTTGACGACGATCCCGCGATTGACCGCGATACCCGCATCTTTCGCCAGCACGACGTTCGGCTTGATGCCGGCAGCGAAAATCACGGCGTCGGCCTCGATGCGGCTGCCGTCGGCGAGCTCGACGGCCTCGACATGACCGTCGCCATGAATGCACTTCGTGCTGGCGTTGAGCAGGATGCGGATGCCCTTGCGCTCGACCAGCGTCTTGAGCAGGTCGGCCGCGGGCGGATCGAGCTGGCGCTCCATCAGCCGGTCCATTAGATGCAGCAGCGTCACCGGGGCACCGGCCTTGGCGAGACCGTAGGCCGCCTCCAGCCCGAGCAAGCCGCCGCCGACCACGACGACGCGCTTCTTCGCCGCGGCCAGCGTCAGCAGCAGGTCGACGTCGCGGGTGTCGCGAAAGGTGTGCACGCCGGCCAGATCGGCACCCGGCACGTTGAGCCGCAGCGGCGTCGAGCCGGTGGCGAGGACGAGCTTGGAGTACTCCATGCTCTCCTCGCCTTCGATCTTCAGCTCGCGGCGGCCGGTGTCGATCTCGGTGACGCGATAGCCGTAGCGCACCGTGACGCCGCGATGGCGCCACCACTCGGCCGGCCGCAGTTCGATCTCGTGCGAGCCGGTCTCGCCGGCCAGCACGGAGGAGAGCAGCACGCGGTTGTAAGCGAGCCGCGGCTCTTCGCCGATCACGGCGACGGCGTAGCGGCCGAGCGCGGTCTTCGCAAGCTCGTCGACCAGACGCGCGGCCGCCATACCGTTACCGACGATGACCAGCGGTTCACTCACGAGGCATCTCCTATTCGGCGGCCTGCGCTTGTGCGCCATAGGCCTCGGATATCATGTAGCCGGACAGCACGCCGTAGGCGTCGGTCCAGGCCTTGGCGAGTTCGGGCGTCCATGCTTCGCCGAGCCCCTTCTCCAGGGTCCACAGCAAGGTCGCGCCGACCACAGGGTAGTGCTCGGCCTTGGCGCCGTAGGCGACGTGACGCTTGGCGAGGGCGGAGGCCGCGGGAAGAATCGACTCCAGGTTCGACAGGCCGCCAACCACGGCGGCGAGCATGCCCATCAGCTTCTTGCGCTGCTCGGTCATGTCCTCGGGAAACATCGCGCGCACGGACGGCGCCACCTCGAACAGGCGATCGTAGAACAGCACCGCGGCCTGCTCCGATATCGGCGCGACCTTGGCGAAGCTCTGCTGAATGAGGGCGATCTGCTCTGGCGTCATGATGTTCTCCTGTCTGTTTCGGTCTGCCTTCGTCCGCGCCGTTGCGGAAAAAGTTCATGGGTCAAACGTCATCAGAGAGACTTCTCCCCGCGTACGGGGAGAAGCGACATTCGTGCCAAGTGCTCGCGCTCACACACGTGCTTCGGCGAGGCTTGGCGCGCCTTCACCCTGCGGGCTGCGACGCAGGTAGAACCACCAGGTCAGAGCGAGGCAGGAGGCGTAAAAGGCGAGATAGACCGCGAGCGCGAGCTGCGGCCCGCCGGTCATGGCGATCGACTTGCCGAAGCCGCTCGGGATCAGATAGCCGCCGACGGCACCGATCGCGCCGATGAAGCCGACCGCCGCGCCGCTTTCGATGCTCGCGGTCTTCAGCGCAGCCGCACGCGCGACATCGCCCTTGCCGCGCACCTTGAACAGGTTCTCCTCGCGGAAGATCGAGGGGATCATGCGGTAGGTCGAGCCGTTGCCGATGCCCGTCGTCACGAACAGGATCAGGAACATCGACAGGAAGCCGATGAAATCCTTCTGCCCGACGAAGTAGAGCACGCCGACCGTGGCGCCCGCCATCGCGATGAAATTCCAGAAGGTGATGATGGAGCCGCCGATACGGTCTGCGAGCCAGCCGCCGAGCGGACGCGACAGCGAGCCGACCAGCGGGCCCAGGAAGGCGATCGAGATCGTCACGGTGGGGAATTGCGTCTTGATCAGAAGCGGAAACGCCGCGGAGTAGCCGATGAAAGACCCGAACGTGCCGATGTAGAGATACGCCATGATCCAGGTGTGCTTGCGCTTGACGATCGCAAGCTGGTTCTTCACCGACGATTTCGCCGTGGTGAGATTGTTCATGAAGAACACCGCCCCGAACACCGCGATCGCGATCGGCAGCACCCACATGAGTCCGGCATTCTGCAGGAAGATGCCGTCGACGGGCGTTGCCTGGAACAGGTTGAAGACGGCGAGCGTCATCAGGATCGGGGTCAGGAGCTGCACGCTGGAGACACCGATATTGCCGCCGGCCGCGTTGAGGCCAAGCGCCCATCCCTTCATCCGGTCGGGGAAGAAGAAGGAGATGTTGGTCATGCTGGAGGCGAAATTGCCGCCGCCGAGACCCGCGGTCGAGGCGACCAGCAGCATCAGCCAGAACGGCGTGTCGGGCTGGCTCACGAAATAGGCAAGCGACAAGGTCGGAATGAACAGGATCGCCGCGCTGAAGATGGTCCAGTTGCGGCCGCCGAAGGTCGTCACTGCGAAGGTGTAGGGAAAGCGCATCAAGGCGCCGATCAGCCCCGGCACGGCGACGAGCTGGAACAGCTGGTCGGTGGTGTAGTGGAAGCCCGCCTGCGGCAGCTTGGTGGTGACGATGCTCCAGATCAGCCAGACCGAGAAGCCGATATGCTCGGCTACGATCGACCAGATCAGGTTCCGCCGCGCGATCGTCTTGCCGGTCGCGTTCCAGAACGCCTCATCTTCGGGGCGCCAGTCAGAAATCCAAGTGGGACTCTTCGTCATTGCATATCCCTTCCAGTCTCACCGCTGCGTCGTTGCAGGCTCAGCCTCCGGCCACGGAGGCGCTCCGAGGCTTCACCCCGGTGGCGAGTTCACGATGCTGATTGATGATGTTGAGGGACGTCGTCGTTGGCGTCGCGCAAAGACGCTTCAATTTCCGTGCCAGTTGCGCGCATCCTGGAAACGCAGGGATTTCAGGATGTTGTTCGTGTTGCCCGAAATGTTCGCAGGGCTTTTTCGCACGCTTAGTTTGCGATTCGCTCAATCCTTGTGCGACGCACAAGGATTGAGCGGGGTGTCGATTATTTGGGCGCGCGCATGTCGTTGCGTTGAACGCTTCGCTTACGCGGCCTCGACGAAGCGGTGGCGCTCGTAGAGGAATTCGAGCACGCGCTGGCGGCACTTCAGATAGGTGGCGTTGGTCGCGAGCTCGAGCCGCTTGCGCGGCCGTGCCAGCGGCACCTCCAGCACCTCGCCGATGCGCGCGCTCGGCCCGTTCGTCATCATCACGATGCGGTCGGACAACAGCACGGCCTCGTCGACGTCGTGGGTGATCATCAGAATGGTGTTGCCGAGCTTCTGATGCAGCGCCATGACCGAGTCCTGCAAATGGGCGCGGGTCAGCGCGTCGAGCGCGCCGAACGGCTCATCCAGCAGCAGCACCTTCGGCTCCATGGCGAGCGCCCGCGCGATGCCGACGCGCTGCTTCATGCCGCCGGAGATTTCGGAAGGACGCTTGTCCCTGGCATGAGCCATCTGCACGAGGTTGAGATTGTGCATCACCCAGGCGTCGCGCTCGGCGCGGGACTTGGTCCTGGCGAAGACCTTGTCGACGCCGAGCCTGACGTTCTCGTAGACGGTCAGCCACGGCAGCAGGCTGTGGTTCTGGAACACCACGGCGCGATCGGGCCCCGGCGAGTTCACCTCACGGTTTTCCAGCAGCACGCCGCCCGTGGTGGCGCCGGTCAGCCCTGCGATGATGTTGAGCAGGGTCGACTTGCCGCAGCCGGAATGGCCGATGATCGAAACGTACTCGCCCTTCTCGATCGTGAGGTTGATGTCCTTCAGCACCTCCGTGGTGGCGGCGCCGCGGGTAAAGACCTTGTCGATGTGGTCGAGCTTCAAATAAGCGGTCATGTGCCCTCTCCTCTCAGCTCTGCGCGGTGCCGCGGGTGACGAACTTGCCGAGGCCCGCGATCAGGCGGTCCAGCACGAAGCCGACGATGCCGACATAGAACAGCGCCAGGATGATCTCGCTGATATGCGAGGAGTTCCAGGCGTCCCAGATGAAGAAGCCGATGCCGACGCCGCCGATCAGCATTTCCGCCGCGACGATCGCAAGCCACGACAGGCCGATGCCGATGCGAAGGCCGGTGAAGATGTAGGGCGCGGCCGCCGGGATCATGATCTTTGCAAAGAACTCGAGCGGATTGAGCTGCACGACGGCCGCGACGTTGCGATAGTCCTGCGGAATGTTGCGGATGCCGACCGCAGTGTTGATGATGATCGGCCAGATCGAGGTGATGAAGATGACGAAGATCGCGGAAGGCTGGCCGTCGCGGAACGCCGCGAGCGACAACGGCAGCCAGGCGAGCGGCGGAATGGTACGCAGCACCTGGAACAACGGATCGAGCCCGCGCATCGCCCAGACCGACTGCCCGACCAGCACCCCGAGCGCGATGCCCGCGATCGCCGAGAGCGAGTAGCCGAAGGCGACGCGCTGGAGACTGGCGGAAAGATGCCAGAACAGGCCCTTGTCGATGCCGCCATGATCGAAGAACGGATCGAGGATCAGCTCCTTGGTGTCAGTGAACACCTTGGACGGCGGCGGCAGTGCCGAGCCGGCGCGGCGGCAGACCAGCTCCCACACCAGCGTCAGCAGCGCGATCACGACCAGCGGCGGGATCACGCGCACCGCTGTCTCCCGTGCCATGCGTGCATAAGCTTCGGCGCGCGGGGGACGCCTTGGCGTCATCGCGACGACCGGCGCGGAGCTGGCCGCAGGCGTCGCGGTTTCAATCTCGATCTTGGCGGCAGGCATGTTCATCGCAATCTCTCTCCGGCTTCAAGGGACGATGCGGCCGCCCAAAGCGGCCGCTGGCTCCATCAGACTTCGACGCGCTTGATCGCGAGCGACTTCAGATAGGCGGCCGGATTCTCCGGATCGAACACCTTGCCGTCGAAGAAGGTCTCCTTGCCGCGCGAGGTGGACGTCGGAATGTCGGCAGCCGCGACGCCGAGGGTCTTGGCCGCGTCGCGCCACATGTCCTCGCGGTTGACCTTGGCAATCAGCGCCTTGGTGTCGAAGTTCGGCTCGTACTTGCCCCAGCGGATGTCCTCGGTGAGGAACCAGAGATCGTGGCTCTGGAACGGATAGGAGGCATGGTCGCGCCAGTACTTCATGATGTGCGGGGAGTTCTCGACCACCTTGCCGGGGATGCCGTAGTCGAACTTGCCCGCGGTGCGGTCGAGCACGTCCTCGACAGGACAGTTCATCCACTGCCGCTTGCCCATGATGGCGGCGAGCTCGGCCTTGTTCTCGGCCTTGTCGGCCCATTGCTGGGCTTCCATCACCGCCATCAGCAACGCCTTCGCCGCCTTTGGATATTTGTCGACGAAGGCGGCGCGCATGCCGAAGGACTTCTCCGGATGCTTGTTCCAGAGCTCGCCGGTATTGACCGCGGTATAGCCGATCTTCTGATGGATCAGCTGCAGATTCCAGGGCTCGCCGACGCAGAAGCAGTCCATGGTGCCGACCTTCATGTTGGCCACCATCTGCGGCGGCGGCACCACGATGGTCTCGATGTCCTTGTCGGGATCGATGCCGCCGGCGGCGAGCCAATAGCGGATCCAGAGATCGTGGGTGCCGCCGGGGAAGGTCATTGCGGCCTTCACGGCCTTGCCGGAGGCCTTCTTCTTCTCCAGCGCGGCCTTGAACGGCGCGGCATCGACGCCGAGCTTCAGGTCGGCATATTCGTTCGCGACGGAGATGCACTGGCTGTCGAGATTGAGCCGCGCCAGGATGTACATCGGCGTCGGCTGGTTGTTCTGCGTCACCTTGCCGGCCGAGATCAGATACGGCATCGGGGTGAGGATATGCGCGCCGTCGATGCCGTTGCCTTCGGAGCCGAGCACGAGGTTGTCGCGCGTCGTGCCCCAGGACGCCTGCTTCTGCACGTCGGTGTCGGGCATGCCGTATTTGGCGAAGAGCCCCTTGTCCTTGGCGACGAAGAGCGGGCCCGCATCGCTGAGCGCGATGAAGCCGAGCTTGGCGCCCTTGACCTCAGGGCCTGCGTCCTGCGCGAAGGCGCCGGCAGGGAAGTTCAGTTTTGCGGCGGCGAGAAGTGCCGCGGTCGAGCCGGTGGCCTTCAACAATTGACGGCGGCTGAGGCCAGTCGTTTCGGAGGGCCGGCGGGTGCGCTTGGTCATAGGCTGTGTCGTCCTTTGCGTCTTTGCGGAATGATTTGCGGCTGTGCGCGCGAGCGGCCCGTCCGTCCGGTTGCGCCGAATTTGGCGCATGCGAACGCGCGACGGGGAGGACCCCCGTCTGGTGGCGTCAGCAAATCGGATGAGAATTCTCGCGGGACGGCTTCAATGGCGTCGGCTGGAACCATTCAAGCTTCATGCCAAGCCCGGCGTTATGAAAAGAACAAACGAATCAATTTGTTATAGCGGTCGCGCCAGACTGTCGCAGGTCGGTTCCGCATGAGAAATTTGCGACCTGCACATTGCTTGTGCGGCGCACAAAGCTTGTGCAACAGCTTAAGGAAAAGGCCGAGGCGGCGTTAGAATCAGATCGAGCAGAACGGCATCGCATTGATATTACTAGATATTTTAAACACTACGCGCCGGCACGCAACTTGCTGTTCTTTCGCTGTCAACGAAGACTGCGGCTTGCCGCATTGATGCAGCCTCTGGCGGCCGCATCCCGGAAGCTCAACTGCTTCGCGGCCCTCCGGCTCAAAGTCCTCGTGACGCGATTCCCAAAGCTTCCAGATTTTCCATAGCCCTCGTGCGCGGCAGGCCTGCCCGCACGGCCGATCACGTTCAGCCGCGCTCTCCGGAGCGTGTCGATCTCCCTTAGGAAGCAAAGGAACCACTGATGTCGTATCTCGCGCCTTCGGAATTCGTCACCAAGATGGTGGATGCGGGCGAGTCCAAGATCTTCATGTCCACCCGGGATACCATCATCCGAGCCTATATGGCGGGCGCCATCCTGGCGCTGGCGGCCTGGTTCGCCGTGACGATCAACGTCAACACGGGCCAGCCGCTGATCGGCGCGCTGCTGTTTCCGGTCGGCTTCGTCATGCTCTATCTGCTGGGCTTCGATCTCCTCACCGGCGTCTTCGTGCTTTCCCCGCTCGCCCTGATCGACAAGCGTCCGGGCGTCACTATCGGCGGCGTGCTGCGCAATTGGGGCCTCGTGTTCGTCGGCAACTTCGCCGGCGCCTTTACGGTGGCCTTCATGATGGCTTTCGTCACGACCTTCGGCTTCACCCAGGCGCCGGACAAGGTCGGCGCCGCCATCGGCAATATCGGCGAAGGGCGCACGCTGGGCTATGCCGCGCACGGCGCGGCAGGCATGGCGACGCTGTTCTTGCGCGGCATGCTCTGCAACTGGATGGTTTCGACCGGCGTCGTCGGCGCCATGATCTCGACCTCGGTCCCCGGCAAGGTCATCGCGATGTGGATGCCGATCCTGGTGTTCTTCTACATGGTGTTCGAGCATTCCGTCGTGAACATGTTCCTGTTCCCGTCCGGGCTACTGCTCGGCGCGAAGTTCTCGATCATGGATTATCTGATCTGGAACGAGATCCCGACCGTGCTCGGCAACCTCGTCGGCGGCCTCGCCTTCACCGGCATGACGCTCTATGCCACGCACGTCATGACCCTGCCGAAGCGCCAGGCCACCAGGGTTGCGAAGCCCCGCGTTGCGGCCTGATCGAATCCATCTCGACAGAGGGGCCTCGCCCGATCAGGGTGAGGCTCCCCTTCGCCGGTGATGACGATGCCCCGCGGACTCCTGATTTCGGTCGGCCAGCATTCCGACAAGGGCCGCAAGCCCGTCAACCAGGACTTTCACGGCGTCCTGATTCCGGGAGAGCCGCTGCTCAGCCTGAAGGGCATCGCGGCCGTCCTCGCCGACGGCATCTCCTCCAGCGCGGTGAGCCAGATCGCCAGCGAGTCGGCGGTCAAGAGCTTCCTGATGGACTATTACTGCACGTCGGAATCCTGGACGGTGAAGACCTCCGCCCGCCGCGTGCTTGACGCGACCAATTCCTGGCTGCATGCGCAGACGCGCAAGAGCCAATATGCCTATGACCGGGACAAGGGCTATGTCTGCACCCTCAGCGCCATGGTCATCAAGGCGACCACCGCGCACATCTTTCATGTCGGCGACTGCCGCGTCTACCGCGTCGCCGGCAAGGCGCTCGAGCAGCTGACCGACGATCACCGCATCATCGTGTCGTCCGAGCAGACCTATCTCGGCCGCGCGCTCGGCATCAATCCGCAGCTCGAGATCGACTATCAGGCCTTCGAGGTCGAGGCCGGCGACATCTTTCTGCTGGCAACCGACGGCGCTTACGAATTTGTCGACGCACGCTTCGTCACGAGCGCGATCACCGAGCATGCGGGCAATCTCGACGCGGCGGCGAAGGCCATCGTCGAGGAGGCGTATCGGCGCGGCAGCGACGACAACATCACCGTGCAGATCCTGCGGATCGATGCGGTGCCGGAGGAAACGGGCGTTTTCGACCGGACCGCGACGCTGCCGCTGCCGCCTCTGTTGGAGCCGCGCGCGGTGTTCGACGGCTACCGGATCATCCGGGAGATCTATGGCAGCAGCCGCAGCCACATCTATCTTGCGGTCGATGCAGAGACCGAGGAAACGGTCGCGCTGAAGATTCCCTCGATCGACCTGCGCGACAACCAGGCCTACCTGAAACGTTTCCTCATGGAAGAGTGGATCGCGCGACGGATCGACAGTCCGTACGTGCTCAAGCCGCGATTGCGATCGACGCGGCGCAACTATCTCTACGTCGCGACCGAGTTCGTCGAGGGGCGGACGCTGCGGCAATGGATGCTCGACAATCCGCGTCCCGATCTGGAGACGGTGCGCAGGATCATCGAGCAGATCGCCGCCGGGCTTTGCGCCTTCCATCGCATGGAGATGCTGCATCAGGATCTCAGGCCCGACAACGTCCTGATCGACAAGACCGGCACCGCCAAGATCATCGACTTCGGATCGGTCAGGGTGGCCGGCGTCGCGGAGGCCGCACCTCGCGACGAGGCCGACGAAATCCTGGGAACGGTCCAGTATACGGCACCGGAGTATTTTCTTGGACAGGGCGGCTCACCGCGCTCCGACATGTTTTCACTCGCCGTGATCTGCTACCAGATGCTGACGGGAAAGCTGCCCTACGGGACCCAAGTCGCGAAAATCCGGCGCAAGGCGGATGTACGAAAGCTCAAATACCGCCCGGCCGACGACGGCCGCAACGTCCCCGCCTGGATCGACGGCGCACTCCGGCGCGCGCTTCATCCTGATCCCTACAAGCGGCACGAGGATCTCTCGGAGTTCGTCTTCGAGCTTCGCACTCCCAACCCGGCCTATCTCGACACCCGGATGACGCCCCTGTTGGAGCGCAACCCGCTGATGTTCTGGAAGCTGACGACGGCAGCACTCGCCTGCGCCGTCGTCGTGCTGGTGGCCCTGCTGCACACGCGCTGATTGACTGCATCTCTCGCCAAATGATCAATGGCGAGCGATGCAGCCCTGGCATCAGCGCGCACTGCTGGGGCAAGCCTTCAGAAAGACGCCGTGATCTCGGCGACGAAGTCGCGGTAGGTGCGCAATGGACGGCCCAGCATGCCGGTCAGACGCTCGACGTCGCCGGCCTCGGGGATCATTCCCACAGTGAGGAAACGCTCGCTCATTGCCCGCATGTCGAAAGCCATCCAGGGCGGCATGAACTGCCTGAGGGTCTTCTCGAACCCCGCCGTGTCGTCTCCGCCATAGGCGACGGCGCGTCCGAGCACGTCCGACCAGATCGCGGCAGCCTTCCCGCCGCTGATCGTATCGGGTCCAACAAGATTGATGCGCTCGAGCGGAAGCGGCTTGGCGGATGTCTCGCGGCGGATCAGCTCGATCGCCGCGATCTCGCCGATATCGCGCGCGTCGATCATCGCAAGTCCCTTGCTGCCGATCGGCATGGGATAGACGCCGTGCGCGGTCACCACATCCTTGATCATGAGCTCGTTGTTCATGAAATACGCGGGACGCAGGATGGTCGCGTTGAATCCCATCTGCTCAATCATGCGCTCGACGCCGAACTTGCCGGCGAAGTGCGGCACGTTCACGTAGCGGTCGCTGTGAATGACCGACAGATAGACGAACCGATCGATGCCGGCCTCGCGGGCGAGGTTGAGCGCAGTCAGGGCCTGGGTGAATTCGTCCGGCACCACGGCGTTGAGCAGGAACAGCGTCGAGACGCCCGAGAACGCGCTGCGCAGGGAATCGACGTCCAGCAAATCGCCCTGAGCGACGGCGACACCTGCCGGGAAGTTCGCCTTCTCGGGATTTCGGACAAGTGCGCGCACATCGGCACCGCGCTTGACGAGTTGTTCGACGACGTTGCGGCCGATCATGCCAGTTGCGCCGGTAACGAGGATAGTCATGGGATCACTCCGGTTTGGGTTTAGAAGACACCCGAAAATTAGTGATCCACATGTGAACCGATAGACGCTATATCTGGACAGACCGTCTCATGGGTGGAACAGATGGATTTGCTTGCCCTCGCCGACTTCAATCTCGTCGCCCGCCACGGAGGGTTCGGAAAGGCCGCACGCGCCGCGGGACGGCCGAAAGCGACCTTGTCGCGGCGCGTGTCCGACCTCGAGAGCAGTCTCGATCTGCGTCTGTTCGAGCGCGGCGGACGGAGTCTCAAGCTCACCGAGGAAGGTCGAGCGCTCTACGAACGGACGGGCGCGCTCCTCACCGAGCTCGACGAGACGGCGGCCGCGATCGCCTCCGGCGGAGACAAGCCGAGGGGCAGGTTGCGGATCAACGCACCCCTGCTCTTTTCGCAAACCGCGATGGGCCGGCTCGCGGCCGGCTTCGCCCTTCGGCATCCGCAGGTCCGGCTCGAGGTCACCACGGATGACCGCCAAGTCGATATGATCGAGGAGGGTTTTGACCTCGTGATCCGGGTCAATCCAGATCCAGATGAAAGCCTCGTCGGCCGCATCTTCTTGCGCGACCGAATGCTCGTTGTGGCCAGCCCCACCCTGAAACGCCCGAAAGGAAACCTCGCCGCTCCGGCCATCGTGCGCGGCGATGACGCGGCTGCGATCTGGGACATCAGGCGGTCAAGCGGGCCATCGCGCATCGCGGTCGATCCCGTGCTTCGGCTGTCATCCCTGATGATGGTTCGCGATGCCGTGAGAGCCGGCGTCGGCGCTGCACGGCTACCCCTGTCGCTCGTCAGTCACGATTTGGCAGAAGGCACACTGGTGCGCTGGGGCGACGTCGAAGGACCCGACATCGCCCTCTGGACGCTCTATCCCTCGCGGCGATTGCTCAGTGCGCGCGTCTCCGCCTTCCTCGATCATCTCAAGGACGCCTTTCCGAAGGGAACCCCGGACGAGCTGGCAGCCTACATCCGGGGATGACCGCACATCCGGCGATATGGAGCCTCAGGCCGGCTCAGCCGCCTTCGTCCCCAGCGGCTTCGGCGCCATGCCGCCGCCCGGCTTGAGGAGGAATTCGTAGCTCATCAGGTGCCACGGTCCGGCCGCCTTGGTGCCGTCGGGCATCGCAGCATCGTTGCGCGGCTCGACCTTGGCGATGAGATCGTCCTTGACGCCGAACACCACGTCCGAGTCCAGATACTTGTCGCCCCCGATGAAGACGTGGGTGATCAGCGGCTCATAGCCCTTCGCATTGACCAGGAAGTGCACATGCGCCGGGCGCATCGGGTGGCGATTGGTCTGAACGATCATCTCGCCGACCGGGCCATCGGTCGGGATCGGGTAGCTGCACGGCAAAATAGTCCGGAAGAAGAAGCGGCCGTCGCTGTCCGTGATGAAACGCGCCCGCGCCGAGGCGCCGATCTCGTCATAGTTCGGCTTCTGGGAATCGTAGAAGCCGTCATCGTCGGCATGCCAGACGTCCACAGGAACGTTCGCGAGTGGCTTGCCCTTGAGATCGGTGACGCGGCTCTGCACGAACATCTTCTCGCCGGTGAGATTGTGCGGCGAGATGTCGGTGCCGTGCGCGGTCACCTTGTGCTCGCCGACATAGAACGGACCGAGCACCGTGGTCTCTGTGGCGCCCTCGCGGTCGCGGTGGTTGACGGCGTCGACCAGCATGGAGACGCCGAGCACGTCGGACAACAGGATGAACTCCTGGCGCGTGTCGGTGCATTTCTGCCCCGTCCGGGTCAGGAAATCGATGGCGTATTCCCATTCCTCGAAGGTCAGGCCGGTCTTGCTCACGTAATCGTGCAGCGACTTCACCAATTCCTGCAGCAGGAATTTTGCCCGCGTATCAGGCGTCTGGTCGAAGCTCCGAACGACGGCTTCGGTGAGTTCGGTCTCGTTGAACTGGGTCATGATGCGTCTGCCCTCGCGTTTTTCTCGTTGGCCCGGGCGGGCTCCCTGGAGGCGTTCCGCCGCCGAGCCTACACCAGTCGGCCCGGCCGCGTTAAGCGCAACCGACTTGGAATGGGGCCGCCATTTCGGTATCAACTTTCCGACAAAACGCCCCGGAGGAACTGATGCTCGCCCCCACCCCCGCTTCGCCCGAATCCGTCGGCATGTCCCAGGCCGCGCTCGACCGCGTCGATGCCCATCTGAAGAACCGGTACATCGATGCCGGCCGTTTCCCCGGCACGCAGCTCCTGGTCTATCGCCGCGGCAAGATCGCTCACAGCTCGGTGCAGGGCTTTGCCGACGTCGAACGCAAGGCGCCGGTGAAGGACGACACCATCTACCGCATCTATTCCATGACCAAGCCGCTCACCAGCGTCGCCTTCATGATGCTGGTCGAGGAAGGCCTCGTTGCGATCGACGAGCCCGTCGCCAAGTACATTCCGGAATGGAAGGATCTCGGCGTATTCGTGGCCGGCACCTACCCGGCCTTCCTGACCCGGCCGCCGTCGCGGCCGATGCTGATCGTCGACCTGCTGCGCCACACCTCCGGCCTGACCTACGGCTTCCAGCAGCGCTCCAATGTCGATGCCGCCTATCGCAGCGAGAAGATCGGCGAGGTCGAGAAGTCAGGCACGCTCCAGACCATGATCGAGGGATTGGCAAAGATCCCGCTGGAATTCTCGCCGGGCGAATCTTGGAACTACTCCGTCTCAACCGACGTGATCGGCTACCTCGTCGGCAAGATCTCGGGGATGCCTTTCGAGCAGTTTCTCAAGCAGCGGATTCTCGATCCGCTCGGCATGACCGACACCGATTTCCACGTGCCGGCCTCGAAGGCGCATCGCTTCGCCGCCTGCTACTCCGCGGACCCCGGCGGCGGCATGACCTTTCATGCCGGACAACGCCGCGAGGGCCTCACGCTGCAGGACGATCCGACGACGAGCTCGTTCCTGTCATCGCCCTCCTTCATCTCCGGCGGCGGCGGGCTGTGCTCGACGGTCGCCGACTATCTCACCTTCTGTCGCGCCCTGCTCAACGGTGGTGAGCTCGGCGGTGTCAGGCTGATCGGGCCGAAGACGCTGGCGCTGATGACGACGAACCACATCCCGGGCGGACGCGCGCTGCCGGAGGTGTCGCGCTCGCTGTTCTCCGAAGCCACCTATAACGGCATCGGCTTCGGCCTCGGCTTCGCCGTCACCATGCGCCCGGCCGAGACGCTGATCGCCGGCAGCCCTGGCGAATACAATTGGGGCGGCGCGGCCACGACCTCGTTCTGGATCGATCCGGCCGAGGAGCTGATCACGATCTTCATGACGCAGGTGCTGCCGTCGAGCGCCTATCCGATCCGCCGCGAGCTGCGCAGCATGGTCTACGCGGCCATCACCGAGAGCAATCTGTAACCGGTCAAATCGATCCCGCGGCCGTCCGCCGCGGGATCGCACTCAGAAGCTCATTTGCCGACGCTCATTTCAGCATCTCCGGCACGATCAGACGCGGCAGGAACAGCGACACGCTGGGCCAGACGATGACCGCCGCAAGCACGAGCAGCATCGGTATCAGCATGATCACGGTGTCCTTCAGGGCGTAGCGCAGCCGCACACCCGCGATCGAGCAGGCGATCATCAGACAGAGGCCGTAGGGTGGCGTCACCAGCCCGAAGGCCAGCGATACGATGGAGATGATCGCGAACTGGACCGGATGGAGATCGACGGACTTGGCAAGCGGCTCCAGCACGGTGCCGACGATGATGATCGCCGGGATGGCGTCGAGGAAGCAGCCCACGACCAGAAAGCAGAAGGAAATGAAGAAGCCGGCCGCAACAGCGCCCATGCCCCAGGTCGAGACATTGGCCAGCAGCTCTTGCGGGATCTTGTAATAGGCGAGCAGCCAGCCGAACGCACTTGCGGTGCCGACACAAAACAGCGCCACGCCGGCAAGGCGCCCGGTGTCGAGCAAGGCCTTGTACAATTCGCGTGGCCCCGTCTCGCGGTAGAAGAATGTCGAGAGCGCGACGGAATAGAGCACCGCGACGCAGGCGGACTCGGTCGCCGTGAACCAGCCGAGCAGAATGCCGCCGACGACGATGAACGGCGTCATCAGCGCCGGTATCGACCGCCAGATAGCGGATCCCATCTCGACCCAGGTCGATTTCGGATAGGTGGGGTAGCCCCGGCGCACGGCATAGATGTGCACCGTCACCATCTGCGCGCCAGCGATCAGCAGGCCCGGCACGATGCCGGCCAGATACATCGCCGCAATCGAGGTCGAGATCAGCCCACCCCACACGATCATCAGGATCGACGGCGGAATGATGACTGCAAGCACCGCCGACACCGCGGTGATGGCGATGGAGAACGAAAGGTCGTAGCCCTCCTTGTTCTGCGCATCGATGAAGATCTTGGACTGGCTCGCCGCATCGGCGGTGGAGGAGCCCGAGATACCGGCAAAGAATACCGACAGCACGACGTTGATCTGCGCCAGGGATCCCGGCCAGTGCCCGACCATCGAGCGCGACAGCGTCACGAGGCGATCAGTGATGCCGCCGATGCTCATCAGGTTCGCCGTCAGCAGGAAGAACGGCACCGCGAGCAGGATGAATGAATTGTACGCATTGAAGGTCTCCTGCGCGAGCGTCATCAGCGACAGGCGCGGCTCGATCAGCAGGATCGGCACGCAGGCAAGGCCGAGCGCGAAAGCGACCGGCACGCGCGCGATAAGCAGGCCGATGAAGACCCCGAACAGCACCATCGCAGCCTGTCCGGCAGAAAGTACGGTGCCGCTCATCTCTGTGCCCCGACCAGAACGCGCATTTCATCGATGATCTGTTCACCCGCAAAGACGATCCACGTCAGACCGGCCACCGGCCAGGCGACGTGGATCAGCCAGAGCGGCAGATCGGCCAATTCCGACGTCCTGCTCCAGGCAAAACGGGTGAACTCGATGCCGGCGGTTACGAACACCAGCGCCAGCGCCAGCACGCCGAGCCGTGCGAGGATCCGCACCGCGGCCTCCGACCGCCGCGACAGGTCGGGCCACACGTCGACCTCGAAATGCTGCGCCTCCCGGATTCCCACCATGGCACCGATCATGATCGTCCAGATGAACAGGAAGCGCGCCATTTCCTCGGTCCAGATGTAGGACGGAATGAACGGCGTGTAGCGTGAGACGATTTGCAGCGTGACCGGAATAACGAGGATGCCGACGCAGGCGGCCAGCAGGAATTCCAGCAATTTCGCATAGGCCGCGGTGAGGCGACGCCACAGCGACGGTGTGGACGGGACGGGCATGTCGGACATTGGGGCTCCGTACGGCGCTCATCCGCCAGGTCCGGGCAGGAAGCGGGGCCTGCCCGGACGATCGCCGGCGGACAGAGCGACCTCAGACGACGTTGATCTTCTCGAAGATGCCTTCCGCGCCAATCTCCTTGGCGTAGGTGGCCATCACGGGATCGGCGAGCTTCTTCATGGCGTCCCGCTCCTCGAACGGAACGCGCTTGAGCTTGCCGGCCTTTTCGAGCGTGTCGAGCTTGACGACCTCTTCGCTCGACTCCAGCTGGCGACCGTAGTCGCCGGCCTCCTTGCCGGCCTTCATGATCGCGTCCTGCAGATCCTTCGGCAAGGTCTTCAGCGTCTTCACCGAGAAGCAGATCGGCCGGATCGAGACGGCGTGCTGGGTCAGGTTGAGATGCGGGGCCACCTCGTAGAACTTCATCGCCTCGACGCCGGCCGCCTCGTTCTCGCCGGCCGAGATCACGCCGTTCTGGATCGCGTTGTAGATTTCGTTGTAGGCGATCACGGTCGGGCTCATGCCGACGGCCGCAAACGTCTTCGACCAGATCGGCGCGCCCTGCACGCGGACCTTGAGTCCCTTGAGGTCGGCGAGGTTCTTGAGCGGCTTGTTGGCGAAGATGTTGCGGATGCCGCCGCCGGCATAACCGATCAGAACGACGTCGGCCTTCGCCGCAACCTCGTCGGCGACCGGCGCCAGGATGTTGGCTTCGACGACCTTGTTCATGTGCTCGATGCCCTTGAACACGAAGGGCGCATCGATGAACGGGGCCGCCTTGGCGAAGGTCGACATGTGAGCCGGCGAGACGATGCCGTAATCGACAGCCTTGCCCTGCGACATGTACTCGAAATACTGCTTCTCGAGGCCGAGCGAGGAGTTTTTGTGCAGGGTGAAGTTGACCGCCTTGCCGTAGTATTTCTTCACCAGTTCCTCGAACCGGATCAGTGCCCGGTTGAAGGCATGGTCGTCATTGAACTGGACCGCGCCGTTCAGCGTGACCGGGGCTTGCGCCCTGAGGATCGACGGCATGCCGAGCGTAGCCGCCGCAGTGGTCGCACCGATACCAGCGAGAAATGACCTTCGCTTCATCGTCTCCCCTCCCTTTGAGGCTCCGCCCCTGTCGCCGGGGCGTGAGCGCAGCCGCTATGCGGCTTGCATTCATGGAGCGTATGAAAAACTACGGCGGGACGGAAGTTATTTCGCTTGGGCTGGACGTCCTCTTCGTCGCGGAGCTCCGCCGGTGCCGCCTGCTGCACTGCCGCGATCGCGATGGTCTGACGCCACTCCAGACTGCGTCACAGCGTCTTTCGCGGGATCGCTCCGGACGCGAAAATCGTGGCACCGGGCAAGTACTGCCCTTATGGTCCTCCCAAAATCATGATCCGGCGCCGCTGCGCTGGAACCGGGACGCCCACGCTTGTCAAAGCTTACCCTGCCGGTCCGGCTCGCCCTCCTGGTCGCGGGAACGATGTTGCCGCTGATCGTCTTTGCCGTCGGCCTCGCCTATTCCAACTATCGCCAGGATCGCAGCGAGGCAACGCGCCGGGTGCTGGAGACCGTGCGAAGCATGCGCCTCGTGCTCGACTCCGAGGTGCAGCGGATGACGGGCGGCTTGCAGGTGCTCGCGCTCGGCGATTCCCTGCAAAGCGGCGATTTCGACGGCTTCCGCCGGCTGGCGGTCGAATTCACGAGCCAGTATGGCGGCGACAGCGTCCTGCTGCTGGCCGACAGATCCGGCCAGCAGCTGTTTTCGACCGTGACGACGGAAGCAGCGAGCCTGCCGCCGCGCAACAATCGAGAGATCGTCGAGCGGGTGTTTGCAAGCAAGGCGCCGCAATATTCCGACCTGTTCGTCGGTTCGACCGAGAAACGGCCGATCGTGACCGTGGAAGTTCCCGTGCTTCGCAATGGCGAAGTGGCCTATGCGCTCTCCTTCAGTCCGCCGATCGCGATATTCCAGAAACTGGTCGAGCAGCAGCGGCCAAACGATCAATGGACGGTGTCGCTGCTGGATACCAAGGCTCGCGTGTTCGCGCGTACACCCAACCCTGCCGAGACGTTCGGCAAGCAGGCTTCCGGCGCACTCTACGATGCGATGTCCCACACACCGGAGGCCGCGCTTTCGACCGTTTCGCTCGACGGCGTCGCGCTGTCCTCCGCCTTCACCAGATCGCAGCTGACCGGCTGGACGGTCGTGGCCGGCGTCAGCGAGAGCTCGCTGGTCGCGCCGCTCTGGCGCGACATCGCGATCACCAGCCTGATCGGCGGCATCCTGCTGCTGGTCGGCCTCACCTTTGCAGTCAGGATGGCGACCACGATCGCACGCGGCGAGATGCTGCACAATCTCCTGATCGAGGAGCTCAACCATCGCGTCAAGAACACGCTGGCCCTGATGCAGGCGATCGCGGTGCAGACCTTCCGCAGCGCCAGCCGGGACGAGCGGACCAAGTTCGAGGGACGGCTCGGCGCGCTGGCCGAGGCGCATAATCTCCTGAGCCAGGAGAAATGGGCGGGATCGGAGCTCCGGGACGTGATCGCCCGCGCGCTCCAGCCGTTCCTGCTGAGCAATCACGACCGCATCCGCATGGCCGGCCCGGCCGTGCCGCTGTCGCCGCGGCTCGCCGTGGTGCTGTCGATGATCGTGCACGAGATCGCCACCAACGCCGCGAAATACGGCGCGCTGTCCAACGAGACCGGCCGGGTGACGCTGGACTGGGAAGTCATCGCTGATGCGCCGAAGCCGCGACTGCGGTTGATATGGACCGAGACCGGCGGGCCGCCGGTGACGGCACCGGTGCAACGCGGCTTCGGCTCGCGCCTGATCGAGCGCAGCGCGCGCGACCAGCTCGACGGTGAGGCAACCGTCGACTTCCTGCCGCGCGGCGTGGTCTGCACGGTGATCTGCACGCTGGACGAGGCGCCCTGATCCACGGCCTCCCCCAGCGCATATCGCAACGCAGCACGGTCATGCTGCGACAATTGCGCTTGCCCGCACCCAATCATCCGATGTTAAACATCGGATGATTGTGAAGCTGCCGGGCGTGGCAGCCAACGACAAATGAACCGGCCGCGACAGGCCGGACGGGAGAAACGTACGAGTGGCAAGAGCGCGCCCGAGCCCCGTCGACAAGCTGGTCAAGCCCGGCCGCATTCGCGCCGTGCTGACGACGCTCGGCCGCGAGATCGCCCAGGATCTCATTCCCGTCGGGACGACCCTGCCGCCGGAGCCGGAGCTCGAAACCCGTTTCGGCGTCGGGCGCGGCGTGGTACGCGAGGCCATCAAGACGCTTGCCGCCAAGGGCCTCGTCAGCGTGCGACCGCGCCACGGCACGCAGGTGCTGCCGCGCCACGAATGGAGCCTGCTCGACCGCGACGTGCTGAGCTGGCTCGTCGGCCAGGACGAGCCCGACCGCGACCTCCTGCTGGCGATCCAGGAGGTGCGCTCGATCATCGAGCCTGCAGCCGCAGCTCTCGCCGCAGAACGCGCCACCCGGAACGACCGCTGGCGGATCGACACGGCCTTGGCCGCGATGCAGAGTGCAAAGGACCAGGCCAGCGCCCTCGCCGCTGACAAGGCATTCCATCTCGCCATTCTGGACGCGACCCACAACCCGGTCCTCCAGGGCTTTCGCGGCGCGATCGATACCATCCTGAGCACCGTCTTCACCGTCGCCGTCGTCAGCACCGGCGGCTGGTTCAGGGATAACCTGCCGAACCACGTGGCGGCGGCGCGAGCCATCGAGAGCGGCAACCCGGAGAAGGCGCGCGCCGCGATGGAACGCCTGCTGGGCTACACCCGATTGAAGCTTTCGAACCGGAAGACGGCCATCGCCGCGGCGACCCGTAAAACGGTCGGATCGGCCGTGCGCTCGCCCAAGAAAACGAACCTCAAGAACAAGAGAAAACGCCATGGACCGTGACGCGAAGGGCTCAGCCCAGATCCTCGCTCCGCCGGGAATCGTAAGGCTCGCACACCGACGGAGATATGCCATCGCGCGAGACGTGGTTACGATGGCAGGAAGATCAGCGTGAAATGCCGGCACAGGCATAGCTGAGCGCAGGGAGGTCAAATGCAGGTGACGGGCAGTCTGAAGGGGCGATCGTCGCGGCTGATGCGCAGCGTCAATTCGCTGGCGGGCGCCGCGATGTTCGTCGCGCCGCTGCTTGCGCTGGTCGCGATCTGGGCCATCGTCGTGCCGCTGTTCAACGTCAATCCGCGCGTGTTTCCCTCGGTCGGTGCGGTCGGCGCGGCCGCGCTGGACTCGATCCGCGACGGCACGTTGTTGGCCCATGTCGGCGCGAGCCTCCTGCGTGTCGGCCTGGGCACGCTGATCGGGATCGCAACCGCCGTGCCGCTCGGCATCGCCATGGGCGTCAGCCCGACGGTTGCGGCCTTCCTGACGCCGCTGTTCCGCTTCTTCTCCGTGCTCGCCGGCATTGCCTGGATCCCGATCGCGACGCTGTGGTTCGGCTACGGCTTCGGCGCGATCGTCTTCGTGATTTTCAACGCCGTGTTCTTCGTCGTCGCCTACAACACCCTGCTCGGCGTCAGGACCATCCCACACACGCTGCGCAATGCCGCCGCCTCGCTCGGCGCCGGCCGCTGGGCGCTGCTGACCGAAGTGCTGCTGCCGGGCGCGCTCCCCAACATCGTCACCGGCATTCGGACCGGCCTTGGCTTCGCCTGGCGCGGGCTGATCGCCGCCGAGATGATCGCGACCAATGTCGGGCTGGGCTACATGCTGTTCGTCGCGCGCGACTTCTACCGCACCGAGGTGATCGTGTTCGGCATGATCGTGATCGGCGTTCTCTGGCTTCTGATCGACCGTCTGCTGCTGGTCCCGCTGGAACGCGCGACCATCGAACGCTGGGGCATGGTGAGGCGCGCATGAATCTGATGCTGCAAATCTGGGCCGGCTATACGCGCCTGACCCGGCGCTGGCCGGGGCTCGCCGCGATCATTCCCTTCATCCCGGTGCTGGCGCTGTGGACGGCGGTGAGCGAGGCCGGCTTGTTTCCGCGCGCGTTCTTTCCGGGCCCGGCCGACGTCATGCGCGCGTTCTTCACCCTCACCTACAAGGGCATCCTGCCCGACTATCTCCAGGACAGCCTGATCCGGCTCGCGACCGGCGCCGCGGTCGGCATGGCGCTCGGCATTCCCTTGGGGGTCCTGATCGGCACCAGCCGCTGGGCGCACCGCATCTGCTGGCCGGTGCTGTTGTTCTTCCAGGCCATCGGCGACATCGCCTGGCTGCCGATCCTCCTGATCTGGTTCGGCTTCGGATTGACGACGATGACCTTCGTCATCGTCTACACCGTGCTGTTCCCGGTCGTGCTCAACACCGTGCTCGGCGTCGAATCCGTGCCGCGCGACCTCTCGCGCGCCGCCTTGAGCCTCGGGGCCTCGCGCGCGCGCGTCTTGTGGGAGGTGACGCTGCCGGGCGCGCTGCCCAACATCATCACGGGCCTGCGCAACGGGCTCGGCTATGGCTGGCGCGCGCTGATCGCGGTCGAGATGATCGTCGGCACCTCGGGCATCGGCTTCATGATGTTCGACGCCCGCCGCGCCGGCTCGACCGTCGAGATCCTGCTCGGCATGATCATTCTCGGATTGCTCTGGTACATCGTGGACGCCTGGATCCTCGCGCCGCTCGAGCGCGCGACCGGCCAGCGTTGGGGATTGGTGACATCATGAAGACGCTCTCGCTGCGCAATCTCGGCAAGACCTATTTCGATCCCTATGCGGGCGCGCATGTCACCGCCGTCCACGACGTCTCGCTCGACGTCGAGCCCGGCGAATTCATCTCGGTGGTCGGCCCCTCCGGCTGCGGCAAGACGACGATCCTGAACATGATCGCGGGCTTCATTCCCTATTCGAAGGGCGACATCCTGCTCGACGGCAAGCCGGTGCACGGGCCCGGCCCCGAGCGTGGCGTCGTGTTCCAGTCATTCGCGCTGTTTCCCTGGAAGACTGTGCTCGACAATGTCGGCTTCGGCCCGAAGATGCGCGGCGTGCCGAAGGCCGAGCGCGACCGCATCGCGCGCGAATATTTGGCGCTCGCCGGGCTCTCGCACGCGGCGCACCGCTATCCCAACGAGCTCTCCGGCGGCATGCAGCAGCGGGTCGGCGTGGTGCGCGCACTCGCCAACAACCCCGACGTCCTGCTGATGGACGAGCCCTTCGCCAGCGTCGACGCGCAGACGCGCATGACGCTCCAGGAGGAACTGACCCGCATCTGGCAGGAGCGCAAGCCGACCGTGATCTTCATCACCCACGACGTGGCGGAAGCGGTGTTTCTCGCCAACCGCGTGGTCGTGCTGTCGAAGGGACGCGTGCTCGACGAGATCGCGGTCGACCTGCCGCGGCCCCGGGTCTGGGACGACCTCGTCAAGGACGACCGCTTCAAGCAGCTCTCGGCGCGCGTGCTGCAGATGGTGCGCGCAGCATGAGCATCGCCTCCGAGGTCCTGCGCTCGCCCAAGGGCCGCATCGTGCTCGGCACGATCGCCGCATGGGCGCTGTTTCAGCTCTGGCTGACGATCGCCGCGCCGGGAAAGATTTCACCGGAGCTCACCGGAACATCGGAAAAGGTCAACGCGCAGATCGAGCTGCCGTTCATGCCGGAGCGCTTCCACGTGCTCGCGTTCCAGCAATACGGACGCGTCTCGGGCACGGACGAGCACTCGATCGAACTTCGCGGTGTCAAAAGAACGGACCTCAACGCCGTCGCCCGGCCTTACTGGGTGACGGCGGTGGGGCCGATAAAAGAGGGAGGCTGAGGACATGAAACGACTCTTGCTGCTTGCGATCGCGCTTCTAGCCGGCATGGTGCCGGCGAGCGCCCAGACCTTGACGAAAGTGAAGGCCGGCATGGTCACCGGCATCGACCAGATCGGCCTGCCGATCGCGCTCGAGCGCGGCTTCTTCGAGAAGTACGGGCTCGACGTCACGATCGCACGCCCCTACGCGACCGGCGTCGACGCGCTCAACGCGCTGCAGGCCGGCGAGAGCGAGATCGTACAGGTCGGCGTGCCCATGATCGGCGCCGTGCTGCGCGGCATGGACCTCGTCGCGCTCGGCAATTACAGCGGCAACGCCACCAAGGCCGGCTCCGACGCGACGATGGCGATCATCGCGCGCGAAGGTTCGGGCATCGTCAAGGGCGACCTGTCGACGCTGAAGGGCAAGAAGATCGCGGCGTCCTTCGGCACGATCAACCATCTCTACATCCTGGCGACGCTGGAGAAGGCCGGGCTGAAGCCCGACGACGTGACGCTGGTCAACACGCCGCCGCCGGACATGACCGTCGCCCTGCTGGCCAAGGGCATTGATGCGTTCTCGGGCTGGGACCCCTGGCCGATCGTCGCCGGCAAGGATGTGCCGGGCGCGGTCGAGATCATCCGCGGCGGCGACGTGATCTCCTATATCGGCTTCAATGTCGCGCTTCGCCCCTGGGTGCAGGCCAATGGCGAGACCATCGAGAAATTCCTCGCGGCCGTCTCCGAGGCCGACCAATGGATGCGCAAGAACCCGAAGCTGGCGGCGCAAGTCGCCACACGCTGGATTCCGGGGCTCAAGCAGGACGTCGCCGAGACCGCGATGCAGTTCAACATCCAGCAGGCGGATCGCCGGCTGTCGGCGAACAACTACCGCGCGCTGTGGAGCGCCGAGGACCGGCTCTCCCGGCTCGGCATCCTCAAATCGACCTTCGACGTCAATGCGCATATCGAGCCGAAGCACATTCTCAAGGTCATGAAGGATCGTCCCGAGCTGTTCGCCGACCTGCCGCCGATCCCGGAGACGGCGGCGATCACGCCGGGCTACGTGTTCAAGCCCTAGGGTCCAGACTCAATTGAGCCAATATGCGACGAGAGCGGCGAGATGCACAGCGGCCAAAAAATTACGGGCGAGCTTGTCATATCGCGTGGCGATGCGCCGGAAGTCCTTGAGCCTGCAAAAGCAGCGTTCGATGACATTTCGTCCTTTGTAGGCGCGTTTGTTGAAGCGATGGATGACGACACGGTTAGATTTATTGGGGATTACGGGCTTGGCGCCACGACGAATGATTTCGCCGCGAAGCTTGTCGCCATCATACCCTTTGTCGGCGAGGAGCACGCTCATGGGTGGCGCGAGCGCCAGGACATCGGGAGCCGCAGCGATATCGGCATCCTGGCCTGGAGTCAGATGCAGGACGACCGGCCGGCAGAGCGGATCGCTCAGCGCATGGATTTTTGTCGTGCGGCCTCCGCGCGAGCGGCCGATTGCTTGATTGTGCTCCCCCCTTTTCCGCCGGAGGCACACCGGTGAGCTTTAATCGAGGTCGAGTCGAGCGACAGTACGACGCCGTCTTCGCCAGGCTTGGCCAGCGCTTCGAAGATTGCGCACCATCGTCCTCGCTTGGCCCAGCGATTGAAGCGATTGTAGATCGTCGTGTAAGGGCCGTATTCACGTGGACAATCACGCCATCGTGCACCCGATTGCAGCATGTGAATGATGCCGCTGACGATGCGTCGGTCGTCGTCCCGATCCGGCCCCGTCAGTCCCCTCGGCAGATGCGGTTCACATTGCCTGTCGTTCAGCCAAAACAAACCAGCGCGCATTCTCTCGCCCCCGAATCAACACGTAGGCAAGAGAATCACGTGGCGCTATTTAGGTACAGACCCTAAGCCTGCTGCACACGTCGAGGCCGGCGCGCGATGCGCGCCGGCCTGACTGATCGCAATGCCGGGACTGTCTCCAGGCCAATTTCATTTATGCGATCGGCGATCGCCGGGCGTCTGGTTCACACCGTGGTAATGCCGTCGATCGGGCTGATATCCCCGACGAAACGCAAGAGATCGGCCATCGTGAATTCGCCCTGCACTTGCGATGGAAGCGTCGGTTTCCAGCTTTTGCCCTTGACCCAAAGATACGACTGGTGGTCGCCATGGACGAGGCCGACGAAGACCTCGGCAAGCAGGGTCGCGCCGACCGGCCCGAGCTTCTCACCGCCGCCCCGCTGCTCCGCCTCCTTGAGGATGTAGTACCAGAGCGGGGTATGCTGGTGCAGGCCATGCTTTTTCGCCACGGCGCCGTCGCTCCCCTTCGAGATTTCTTCCGGCGTCAGCGGATTCTTGATCTTCATGGCCTTGGCGACGTCCTGCCCTGATGGCAATCCCAGCAACACGCCGCGCTTGAGGTTGCGGAACGGCAGGCTGCCGCCGTCACCGGGCAGGGTGTGGAGTTGCGGCACGATGAACGGGTCGATCTTGCGCGACAGATTGAGCGTCACGCCCGCAGGATTGTTCGGCAGCACTTGAAAGAAGCGCCGCCAGTCGATGATCCAGTTGCTCGAAAGCACCGGAAGCGGGAGCGGCGGCTGAATCGGATTGGGTGCGAGGTCTCCGATGATTCCTCCCGAAAGCCCGGTGAACCTGAACAGCAAATCGAGAGTTGCAGGAATACCGCCCGGGCCGGGCGTGAAGATCCTGTTGTGGCTATAGACCTGGCGAACCATGCTGTGACCGAGACGATAGACCGCCCCTGAAAACTCGACAGGCATGTAGGGAATCTTCTTGAAGCGATAGAAGCGCCGACCCTGCTCAAGGATCTTTGCGACGATGCCCTTCTCGGTGATCCGCTCCACGAAATCGTGCAGGACCATCCATTGGTAGTGCCAGGTCACGATGCGGCGCGCTTCCTCGAAGATCTCGCCCGCCGGCTTGCCCGACGCTGCGAGCTGATCGCAGACCTTGTTGTGAAACTTCAGCATCGCGAGATGGGTTTGCGCGACGAGCAGGTTCTCGTCGTTGCGGTGATCGCCGATTAGCGCAAACCCCTCGGGATTGCGCGGCAGGTCGTTGCGATGATCGCCGGTGATGGCGTCGACGTTGACGGTCTTGCCGATCAGCAGCTTGGGGCCCGGTGTCTTGCCGTTGTCGCTCGCCGAATTGCGCGCGTACAGATGGCGGCTTCCATCGGGACCAAGACCATAGATGCTGTCGAGATCGAGTGCGGGCGTGCGAAAATTGGTGACCGCCATCGGATCGGCTTCCTTCTCGCCGAAGGAGGTCAGATCGAGCGTGATATCATGGTCGATGAATTGCCCGAGATAGGTGAAGCCGGCCGGGACGTTGAGATTGTTTCCCGCGGCATCGCCGGGAGCGGGATCCTTCATCGCGTCGGCGAGCTCATGCAGCGGACCGTCGTCGACAGCCAGCGGCTCCAGTGCCGGAAACATCCGGCCAAACATGCCCGGATCGTCGTGTCCGGAAAGCGTATCAAGAAATTGTCGCGTCGGTTGACGTCCGGCCTTGCCATGACCGGGATGAACATTCACGTCGGTTCCCATCGCTTGCTCCTGCTCAGAATGCTTAAGGGAGAGGGGCGCCGAAGATGTCGCTTGGTCTAAAATTCTCGTTTTAGTATATGTTCTGAAGAATTGCCCCTCAGGGTGCAGTACAACGAAATATTACTACAGATTGCATTCTGTCGGTGAGTCCTACCGGCGAGGCTTTTTGCCCCACCAACGACACAGGCTTTTGATTGCCTGGAGCTCGAGCAGGAAAGACTAAGGCGCGATCGACGAGCCCCGCTCAATCTTCTTCACGCGTCAGCGTTTGGCTGCGAACCGCGACCAGATCTCGGCGTCCGTGTAGAAGTCCACGCCCCCATCGAGATCTCTCACCAGCCACTCGCCGAGATAGACGATCTGGGTGCCGCTGCGCCGCTCGTGCCGAAGCTCGAATTTTCCATCGACATCCTTCTGCAGCGAGCAATTCGACTGAACCCAGCTCGGCCACTCCTGCAACGGCTGCCCCAAGAATTGCCAGGCAACCAAAGCAGCGTTGTCCGACAAGGGCTCTATGCGCAGTGTCTTGGTCACGTGATCTCCACCATGCGAGTTGTCCCCGATGCAACGCCTCGGGACTGGAAAGGTTTGGCATCGTCGTTCCGCGACAGCATGCCTGACGGATTTCAAAGGTTCCTCTACTTTTTTGTCCGTGAGAACCCGGTCTCCGCGCCCTAACCGATCGTCTGCAGCGCCGGAAACGTCTCGAGCAGCCAGATGCTCACATTCGAGACCGCGCCGGTGAGAAAGCCGATACCGGTGATCACCATCAAGACGCCCATGGCGCGCTCGACATTGACGAGGTGGCCCTTCATGCGCGCGAACAGCGCGGAGAACTGTTCGATCATCAGCGCGGCGATCAGGAAGGGAATGCCGAGGCCCGCGGAATAGACCGCAAGCAGGCCGGCGCCCCTCGTCACCGTGGCTTCGGCCGCGGCGATCGAGAGGATCGCGGCGAGGATCGGGCCGATACAGGGCGTCCAGCCGAAGGCGAAAGCGAGGCCCATGATATAGGCGCCCCAGAGGCCGACCGGTTTGGGGATCGGCAGCCGTCCCTCGCGCATCAGCAGGCCGATGCGCGTCAGGCCGAGGAAATGCAGGCCCATGATGATGATGACGATGCCGGCGAGAATCGACAGCTCCGCCGACCAGGCGCGGATCAGCCCGCCGACCAGCGAAGCGCTGGCCCCGAGCGCCACGAACACCGTGGAAAAGCCGAGCACGAACAGAAGCGCCGACATCATGATCGCGCGCTTGGAGGCCGCGACCGGCTCATCGCTTTCGACATGCTCGATCGTGGCGCCCGTCAGGTAGACCAGATAGGGCGGAACCAGAGGCAGGACGCAAGGCGAGAGGAAACTGACGAGGCCGGCAATCAGCGCCGCCGGGATCGAAACATTTTGCATGATGCAGTCGAAGCCATCTCAGGCACCGGTACGGCGCGCAAGGAATGCGCCCGACCGGAGCCGAACCGGCTCTGGTGTAGCCGATGGCTGAGAATGCGCAACAGAGGCGCACGAAAACCAAGGCTCCTCCCGATGCCATCCGTGATCACAGATGCGGCACCGGGACGCGCACAAATCTCGCCAAAAAGCGAGATTCGGCGGCGCGGCTACTTCACCACGCGGAGCAGCGGACGCCGGGGCTGGTCCTGCGTCTGCTTGGAAGGGGTCGGCGGCTCGCTCGCAGCGCTCCGCAGCATTTCGTCGCACAGCGCCTTGAGATCGGCACTGTCAATTCCTTTCAGCTTCATCCGCACGTCGAGGATGACAATGGACAGCATCTCGGCCGACTCACGGTTGTTGCACTCGTTGAGAGCCCTGCGGCACTCCTCGAGCGTTCCCAGCACCGACTGCAACTGTTCGTCTGAATGCGACACTTGCGTTCTTTCCGTTAATTCGGCCTGCGAGACGTATTTGTGGCGCCCCCTTTGGCCCGCATGGACGGCCAAAGATAGCACGAGGCTACTGCGCCTCCGAACCTGATTTCAGCGTGTTTCTGCCGTGAGACCGTGGTTCCGGCCGCAGTCACCCCGCAGCAGCATTGGCGATCGCCGAACTGGTCCGGGAGCAAACGTCTTGCGCGATGCGATCGATCCATCGCGTGAGACGGCATCTGCCTTCGCGCATGAATTTCCATCACGGACAGCGCCGGCCATCCCGCAGCCACTTCACGGCTCGCAACGGAACTCACGCCACATTCCCCTTAGCCGGGCGATAGCCTGCCCAATCCCACCCCAAGACAGCACCCCAATACCGCCTACAAGTTGATAAGGATGACGTTCAAAACTCGTCATTCCCCAACCCGTCGTGATTGTGGTTTGCGTCAGATTCTGCCAGTTTAGCTACCTAAAGGGAATTGTATGCACTCCTTGGCGGAAAGGGGCGTTCCGCTGGAAGAACGCCCAAAGACAAATATCAGCGGCCTCTCCGATTGGGATGCGGCCCGCATTTTCCTGGAAGTCGTCCGATGCGGAAGTTTCCGCTCGGCAGCCGAACGCCTGTCGCTGTCGATCAACGCTGTCCGCCGCCGGATCGATGATTTCGAGCGTCAGACCGGCACCACCCTGTTCACCCGCGACGTTCACGGCACCCACCTGACCGACGAAGGTGCGATGGTGGTCTCCGCCGTCGAGCGCATGGAGGCCGCGGCTTTCGACGTGCTGCGGACCAGCGATTCGACCGCCAACGTCCTGTCCGGCGAGGTCCGCGTCGCCGTCACCGAAGGCCTCGGAACGTTCTGGCTCGCCCCGCGGCTGGTCGAATTCCAGCAGGCCTATCCGAAGATCCTGGTCGACCTGCATTGCGCGATGCGCTCGGCCGACGTCTCCCGCCACGAGGCCGACGTCGCCATCCATCTGTCGCGTCCCTCTGCGCTCGACGTCAAGCTGGTGCGGCTCGGCCGCATGCATCTGATGTTCTGGGCCTCCGAGAAATACATCGCAAAGCATGGCGCGCCGCGCTCGGCGGCGGAATTGATCAAGCACCGCCTGGTGCTGCAATTCGCCGACCAGCTTGCCGCCAAGGAGACATTCGAGAGCTTCTTCCCCGGCGTTTCGGAACGCGACCTCCTGGTCATGAAGACCAATGTCTCGAGCGCCAATTACTGGGCGGTCGCGAATGGCGCCGGCATAGGCGTATTCCCGAGCTATGCCATTGCGCTTGGCGGGAAGTTGATTCCACTGGAGGTCGAGCTGAACCGGCCGCTGGATATCTGGCTGTCCTACCATCCTGGTAGCGGCCGTATTCCGCGCGTGCGGCACATGATTGACTGGCTGATCGACGCTTTCAATCCGGCTCGCTTCCCGTGGTTTAAGGAAGAGTTCGTGCACCCGCATGAATTCAAGGACTCGTATATGGGCGAACCCCTGACCCAGCTCTTCGGGGGATTTTCAACCGAAGAACAAAGGTGAGAACAGAGATGAAAGCAGCGGCAAAAAGAATGAAGCAGCGCAGTGCCGGCAAGCCGGACATTGAGCTTGGCAAGCGGATCCGTCTGCGGCGCGTCGAGATGAAGATCTCGCAGGCCGAGCTCGGCGAGAAGCTGGGTGTCAGCTTCCAGCAGGTCCAGAAATACGAAAAGGGCGTCAATCGCGTCGGCGCGGCTCGGCTTCAGCAGATCGCCACCGCCCTCGATGTGCCCGTGACCTTCTTCTACGACGGCGACAACAAGGCCCGCGAAGTCGAGAGCCTGCTCTTCCTCGACTCCGCCTTCAGCCTCCGCCTGCTGCGCGCCTACAGCAAGATCAAGGACCAGACGGTGCAGCGTCAGCTCGTCTCGCTGATGGAATCGATCGCGGCGAACGAGAGCTGAGCTCGATCGGCGATCTGGCCTTTACGGCCGATGTTCAATCCGCCGCGTCACGGGGGCGCGGCCGGATCGAACGAGATCCGACGAGATATCTCTGCGCCCGCGCGCTTGCGCGGTCTGTCTCGGGGCGGTCTGACGCCCTTTCTTCTTGGCGGTTTACCGCCATTCGTCGAACTTCGCGCGCCATGCAATCACAGCACAGGCGGATGCAAGCTCTCCTCCCCTGCGCCGGTTGACCGCGGCGGCGGCGACGCCGCACATTGCGCTCGGCCACCGACAAGCGAGCGCGCGATGCCCGACATTTCCAGCACGACCGGAACTCCTTACGCCGACGGCAAGATCCTCCAGCACTCGGCCGGTGGCGTCGGCGTGATCACCTTCAACAATCCCGACAAGCGCAACGCGATGTCGCTGGAGATGTGGGAGGGATTTGGCGATGCGCTGACGGCCTTGCGCAACGACGACACCGTGCGCGTCGTGATCCTGCGCGGCGCCGGGGGCAAGGCGTTCGTCTCGGGCGCCGACATCAGCCAGTTCGAGAAAGTCAGGCACAATGCAGCGGCGTCGGAGGAGTACGCCAGGCGCAGCGCCGCCCAGCGCGCGCTGCTCGCCGACTATCCCAAGCCGACCATCGCCTGCATCGACGGGTATTGCCTTGGCGGCGGCATGCAGGTCGCGATGCTCGCCGACATCCGCCTCGCCTCGCACGGCAGCCAGTTTGGCATTCCCGCAGCCAAGCTCGGCATCGCCTACGGCTATGACGGCTTGCGGCATCTGGTGTCGCTGGTCGGCCCGGCCTGGGCGCGGCTTCTGATGTACACGGGCATGCGGATCGATTCCGCCGAGGCGCTGCGCATCGGTCTCGTCGAGCGCCTGCTCCCGGTCGACGAGCTCTGGGGCGAGACCATGACGATCGCCGAGACGATCGCGCAGAACGCCCCGCTCGCGATCAAGGCCGCCAAGATCACCATCGCGCAGGTGCTGAAGGACGAAAGCGCGCGCGACATGGCGGCGATCAAGGCGATCGGCAACGCCTGCATGGACTCGGAGGATTTCCGCGAGGGCCGGCAGGCCTTCATGGAGAAGCGCAAACCGAAGTTCCGGGGTCGCTGAAGCTGAACCCGCGTTCAGGTAGATTAAATTCTTCGTGCAACTCAACACAGCCGCAACCACTTGATGTCGCGAAAGTTCTCCCGCCACCAACGAGGGAGACTACGATGACACTGAAATCTGCTGTTCTTGGTCTGGCTGCCATGGGCGGAGTGGCCTTCGCGTCGGGACCGACCCTCGCAGCAATGCCGAACGGCATCCCGCAGGCGGACAAGATTGCAAGCGGACCGGCCGCTGACGTTGATCAGGTGCGGTGGGTGTGTAACCCTTGGGGCCGCTGCTGGTGGCGCCCGAACTATTACGGCGCTTACGGTTACTATGGCGGCCCGCGGCGCTTCTATGGCCCACGCCCGTGGGGCTGGGGCCACCGCCACTGGCACCGCTGGTGATTACGATGGGGCCCCGCGGCCCCTTCGCTTTTCGGAGCGCGACGCTACCGAGGGCCGTCGTCGAACACCTCGACCAAGCGGAAGCGCTCGCACATCAGCATCATGTCTTCGCTGAACCGTCCGAGCCGGCCGAAATAGGTCCGGTGGGCGCTGCGCCAATAAGCCAGGCTCCGATCGCCTTCGCCCTCCTCGTAAGCGAAGGCTGCATCGACATCGTTGAATCGTCGATAGGCGATCTCGGTGGTTTCGATGACGCAGCGCGGCTCGCCCCGTCCGTTGAGCACGACCCAGCGCTCACCGGGCGTCGAAACATTGGGTTCGTCTTCCGTGCTGCACGTTGCTGTCTTGACTCCCCTGACGACGAGCTCGAGCAATTCGTCCGCGAGCTCGGGACCGTCGCCGAAGGCAAACGTCCGCAAGTGCCGATACCGTTCCGGGACTGGCTTGCTCATGATCAAGCTCTATAGCGCCGCGAGCACGGCCTTCGTAATCTCCGCCGTGCCGTTGCTGCCGCCGAACTCCATCGGCTTGATGCCGCCGGCATAGACCTGGTCCACCGCGCGCTCGATGGTCTCGCCCGCCTCGGCCGCGCTCTCCACGCCGTGCTTGTCGGCGAGCCAGTCCAGCATCATCGCGGCCGACAGGATCATGCCGGTCGGATTGGCCTTGCCCTGCCCCATGATGTCGGGCGCGGTGCCGTGGCACGGCTGGAACACCGCATACTTGTCGCCGATGTCGGCCGAGGGCGCCATGCCGAGGCCGCCGATCAGGCTGGCGGTGATGTCGGAGACGATGTCGCCGAACATGTTCTCCATCACCATCACGTCGAAATCCCAGGGACGCTTCACCAGCATCGCCGAGCAGGCATCGACATAGAGCCGGTCGGTCTTCACCTCGGGATGCTTCCTGGCGATCTCGTCGAAGATGCCGCGGAAGAAGGCAAACGCCTTGAACACGTTCGCCTTGTCGACGCAGGTGAGCATTCCCGGCTTGCCCCGCGCCTTGCGCCGTTCGGCCAGGCGGAACGAGAACTCGAACAGGCGCTCGGACGTCTTGCGGGTGATCACCATGGTCTCGCGCGCGTCCTCATGGGTGACGACGCCCTTGCCCATCGAGGCGAACAGGCCCTCGGTGGACTCGCGGATCACAACGAGATCGATGCCGCGCTGGTCGGCGCCGACGATCGGGCTCGGCACGCCCGGAATGAGGCGCGCCGGGCGCACGCCGGCATAGAGATCGAAGATGAAGCGCAGCTCGATCTGCGGCGCGATCTCGGTATTGTCAGGGTAGCGCACCGACGGCAGCCCGCAGGCCCCGAGCAGAATCGCATCCGCCTCCTCGCACAGCTTGATCGTGGTGTCCGGCATCGACTTGCCGGTGGCGAGATAATTGTTGGCCCCGGCCGGCGCCTCGGTGAACCGGAAGCGCAGGCCGGATTTTTCGCCGACCTTGCGCAGCACCTCGAGCGCCGGCGCCATGACTTCGGGACCGATGCCGTCACCGGCGAGCACGGCAATGTGGAAGGCGTTGTTTGCGGACATGGGGATTCCTGCTCTCTCAACCGTCGTGCCCGGGCTTGACCCGGGCATCCACGTCTCAATGCTGTCTCTGTGGCCAGACGTGGATGGCCGGGTCGAGCCCGGCCATGACGACAAACCAACAATGAATTACGGCGTCAGCACCGTGCGTCCGACCACCGCGCCCTGCTGCAACTGCACCAGCGCGTCATTGGCCTTGGCGAGCGGCTGCCGCGTCACCGGGATCGGCGGCACCTTCTTGGTTCGCACGAGCTCGAGCAGTTCCTGCGTCTCGCGCAGATTGCCGACGTAGCTGCCCTGAATCGTCACCGCCTTGATCGGTATCAGCGGCAGCGCCCAGGTCGCGCCACCACCGAACAGGCCGACGATGACGAGCTTGCCGCCCTTAGTCAGGCAGTCGAAGCCGAGCTGCGTCGTCGCGGCATTGCCAACCAGATCGATCACGGCGCGGATCGGACCGCCCGCCTTCTTGGCGAGTTGCTCGAGCGCATCCGGCGCCTTGGGATCGACGGTCGCCAGCGCGCCCGCCTTCTCGGCCGCCTCGCGCTTCTTCGCGTCGATATCGACCATGATCGCACCCTTGCCGCCCATGGCCTTGAGCAGCGACAGCGCCATCAGGCCGAGGCCGCCGGCGCCGAACATCACGATCGGCGTGTCGAACTGCTGCTCGACCTTCTTCAGCGCGCTATAGGTGGTGACGCCCGAGCAGGCATAAGGCGCTGTCGTCGCGGGATCGAGCCCCCGGAGGTTGAGCAGGTAGCGCGGATGCGGCACCAGCATGTGGTCGGCATAGCCGCCGTCGCAATAGACGCCGAGCGAGCGCGGCGTCAGGCACATATTCTCGTCGCCGGCCAGGCACGTGGGGCACTTGCCGCAGCCGATCCAGGGATAGACCAGCCCGACATCGCCGATTTTCAGCTCGCCCTGATCGGTCGGCTTCACGTCGGGACCGAAGGCGAGGACTTCGCCGACCGTCTCGTGGCCCATCGTGAGCGGCAGGTTGATGCCGCGGTCCTTCAGTGACAACGGCTTGCGGCCATGGCCGAGATCGTAACCGCCTTCCCAGATGTGGAGATCGCTGTGGCAGACGCCGGCCGCCTTCACCTTGATCAGCACCTGCGTGCCCGATGGCTGCGGCGTCGCCTCGTCGACCTCCTGCAGCGGCGCCTTGAAATCGGCAACCTTGAAACTCTTCATTGGCGTCCTCCCGGAATGCTTCTCGTTCGCGGCACAGCATGCCATGGCCGGCGCGACGAGACAAACCCGGGAGCGGTCTTAGTTCAGGCCAGCGGATGATGGCAAGCGGCGAACTGGCCGGGTGCGATCTCTCGCAACTCCGGTATCTCCGCGCTGCATCGCTGATCGGCGCGCGGGCAGCGGGTGCGGAAGCGGCAGCCGGACGGTGGTGCAATCGGCGATGGCGGCTCGCCGGTCGCCACGCTCTCGGCGGGACGAACGTCCGGATCAGGCACCGGGATCGCCTGCAACAACAGCCCGGTATAGGGATGTGCGGGTCTTGCGAACAATTGCTCCGACGGCCCGACCTCGCAGAGCCGGCCGAGATACATGACCGCGACGCGGTCGCTGACCGCTTTGACCACCGCGAGGTCATGTGCGATGAACAGCAGCGTCAGACCGAAGCGCGCCTTCATCTCCTCCAGCAGGTTGAGGATCTGCGCGCGGATGGAAACGTCCAGCGCCGACACCGGCTCGTCGCAGACGATGAACTCAGGGTTGAGCACCAGCGCTCGCGCGATGCAGATGCGCTGGCACTGGCCGCCGGAGAACTCGTGCGGCAGACGGCCCGCCACGAGATCGGGATCGAGCCCGACCGCGGAGAGCACCTCGTGAACCCGCCGCTTGCGCTCGGCAGCATCCCTGACGCCGGCGATGATCAGCGGCTCGGCCACGATATCGCCGATGCGACGGCGCGGATTGAGCGAGGCGATCGGGTCTTGGAAGATGAGCTGCACGCGGCGGCGCATCCTGCGCAGCGCCTCGCCCTCCATGGCCGTGAGGTCCTCACCGTCGAACAGCACGCGACCAGATTTGGCGCGGCGCAACTGCAGCACCGCGCGTCCCAGCGTCGACTTGCCGCAACCGGATTCGCCGACCAAGCCCAGCGTCTCGCCGCGTGCGACCTCGAGGCTGACACCGGAGACGGCGTGCACCGTCTTGCTGCCGAGACCATATTCGACGACGAGATTGTCGACATTCAGAAGCGGCTCGGGGCGCACCGCAAGCTGCATCATGCGCCGATCCTTTCCGTCATTCGGATCGGATGGAAGCAGGCATAGAGGTGCCCGGGCATCTCGGCACTCTTCAGCTCGGGCTTGACCTCACGGCAGCGCTCCCCGACATAGCGGCAGCGCGGCGCAAAGGAGCAGCCACGAAGCGGCCGGGTCGGATCGGGCGGTCGGCCGGAGATGGCAGGCAGCGGCGTATGCGGCGCGATCTCCAGCTTCGGGATCGCGGCCAGCAGCGCCTCGGTGTAGGGCATGTGCATGCGCTTGAACAAGGCCTGTGTCGGCGCGCGCTCCACCACCCTGCCCGCATACATCACCGCGACCTCGTCGGCACGGCCGGCGACGACGCCGAGATCGTGGGTGATGATGATCATGGCCATATGCCGGCGGCGCTGCTCGCGCGCGAGCAGATCGAGGATCTGCGCCTGGATGGTGACGTCGAGGGCGGTGGTGGGCTCGTCCGCGATCAGCAGTTTCGGCTCGCAGGACAATGCGATCGCGATCGCGATGCGCTGGCGCATGCCACCGGAACATTGGTGCGGATATTGCGCAAGCCGCTGCTCCGGCGCGGGAATGCCGACAGCCGCGAGCAGCTCGATGCTGCGCTTGCGCGCCGCCGGGGCGTCCAGCTCGAGATGCTCCTGGATCGTCTCCATCAACTGCGTGCCGATGGTCAACACCGGATTGAGCGAGGTCATGGGGTCCTGGAAGACGACCGCGAGATCGCGCCCGCGCAGGCGACGCAGTCTTTCAGGCGCGAGCCGCACCAGGTCCTGGCCATCGAACATCACGCGCCCCGTCAGCTTCGCCTTCCTCGGCAGCAGCTGAAGCACCGCGCGCGACAGCATGGTCTTGCCGCAGCCGGACTCGCCGACGATACCGAGCGTGCGGCCGGCCTCCAGCGACAGATCGACATGATCCACCGCGCGCAAATTGCCGCGCGAGGTCGGCAGCTCGACCGCGACGTCCTCGATCGTCAGCAGCGGCGCGCTCACAGCGCCCCCTGCCGCGGGTCGGTCAGCGCCCGCAAGGTGTCGCCGACCAGGTTGAAGGCCAGCACGGTCACGAAAAGTCCGGCCGCCGGCAGGAACGCCAGCCGCGGCGCGACGTCGAGGCTCTCGCGGCCCTCGCCGATCATGCTGCCCCAGCTCGCCATCGGCGGCGGAACGCCGAGACCGAGGAAGGACAGCGCGCCCTCGACCACGATGGTGACGGCGACGCCGAGCAGGAAGAAGGCGAGCAGCGGCAGGATCACGTTGGGCAGCAACTCGCGCAGCAGGATACGCGCGTGGCTGGCGCCGAGCGCTTCGGCGGCGATCACGAACTCGCGCCGCGCCAGGGTCAGCGTCGCCGCGCGCGCCACGCGCATGAAGGCGGGAATGCCGAGCACGCCAAGGATCAAGGTGAGATTGGGAATGGACTGGCCGAGATAGGCCGTCACGGCAAGCGCGAAGATCAGCGGCGGAAAGGCGAGCAGCACGTCCATGCTGCCGACCACCAGCGTCTCGAACCTGCCGCGGAAATAGCCGGCGAGCAGCCCGAGCGCGCCGCCGACGACGAGGCCGATCATCGGCGCGATCAGCCCGACGGTCAGCGACACGCGCGCACCAAAGATCAGCCGGGCGAGCTCGTCGCGGCCGAGCCCGTCGGTGCCGAGCCAGTGCTCCCCAGAGAACGCGGCGCGGCGCTCCAGCATGTCCATGTCGGTCGGGTTCTGCAGCGGCAGCACCGGCGCGAGGATTGCGAGCGCAAGAATGATCGCGACCCAGCCGCTCGCGAGCCAGAACAGGAAGCCGAGCCTGCGCCTGCCGCGAACGGGCGCGGACGCTGCCTCGTCCTGAATTGACAGCTCAAGCGTGGCCATGGCGGATCCTCGGGTCGAGCACGGCGTAGAGCATGTCGACGATGAAATTGACGATGACGAAGCCGCAGGCGACCAGCAGCACCACACCCTGGAGAATGACGAGGTCGCGGGTGTAGATCGCGCCGACCAGCAGCCGGCCGATGCCGGGCAGCGCGAAGATCGATTCCACGATCAGCGTGCCGCCGAGCAGGCGGCCGATATTGATGCCTGTCACCGTCACCAGGGTCAGCGACGAAGGCTTTGAGCGCATGCACGAACAGGATGCGGGATGGCTTGAGGCCTTTTGCTTTCGCGAGCGCGATATAGTCCTCCTGCAAGGTCGCGATCATGTCGGAGCGCAGCACCCGCATGATGCCCGGCCATTCCGCGAGCGCCAGCGTCAGGGCCGGCAGCACGAAGAAGCGCAGATTCGCAAGCGGCTCCTCGGTGAACGGCACATAGCCGGTCGCCGGCAGCCAGTGCAGCTCGACCGCGAACAGATAGATCAGCAGGATCGCGGTGAGAAAAGAAGGCATCGACAGCATGGCGAAGGCGCTGCCGGTCATGAAGCGGTCGAAGGCGCCGCCGGCACGCGCGGCGCAGGCGATCGCAACGGGAACGCCGATCAGGAGCCCGATGAATTCGGCCATCAGCATCAATTGAAGCGAGACCGGGACGCGCTCGGCGACTGCCTGCAACACAGTCTGCCCGGTGCGAAACGAACGGCCGAGATCGCCCTGCAACACGTGGCCGAGCCAGCTCAGGTAACGCCACCACAGCGGCTGATCCAGCCCCATGTCACGGCGCAGCGCCGCGACATTCTCCGGCGTCGCCTGATCGCCGAGGATGACGAAGGCGAGATCGCCCGGCAGCAGCGAGGCGATCAGGAAGGTGAGCAGCGAGACGGCCAGCAGAACCGGCAGGATGGCAAGGAGCCGCCGAACGACGAAGTTCAGCATCGCGTGGTCATTCCAGCCAGGTGTTCGAGACGTCGATCACGCCGTTGTAGATCTTCGGAAAGCCCTTCAGCTTGGCGCTCGACAGCGCGTAATAGGTGTTCTGGAAGGTCCAGAACCAGATCGCCTCCTTGTTGATCAGGCGGCTGATGGCGCAGTAGTCCTCGGTACGCTGGCCGAGATCGGCGGTGACGCGCGCGTGGTCCAGAAGCTTGTCGAGCTCGGGATTTGAGAAGCCGGAGAGTGCCAGCGGGCTGCCGCTGCGGAAATTCGCGTACATCTGCGGATCTGGATCGGCGAGATCGACGATGCGCCACGGCGTCAGCTGGAACTGCCGCGTGAAGGCACGCGACGGAATGGTGGCCTGGTCGACCTGCTCGATCTCCATGTTGGCGCCGACGCGCTTCCAGAATTGCTGGAGCACCTGGCCGACCACGCGGCCGCGGGGCGTCGCGGTCACCAGCATCTTGAACTCGACCGGCTTGCCGTAGTCCTTGATCAGCGCCTTGGCCTTCTCGACGTCGAACGGCAGCGCGCCGTCGTCCTTGCACTTGACCCAGGAGCCGTCGCCGTAAGGATTGCTCGCGGGCCGGCTCAGGCCGTTGCTGATCGCCTGCGACATCTTCGGACGATCGATCGCCATCACCAGCGCCTGGCGCACGCGGACGTCGTCGAACGGCGCGACCTTGGTATTGAAGGCGTAGACCTGCGCGCCCGAGCCCTTGTAGGTGTGCACGGTGAGCTTGGGGTCCTTCTGCGCCTTCATGATGTTGTCGGCGTCGTTCTCGTCGTCCCAGATGATGTCGGCCTCGCCCGATTGCAGCGAGGCGAAGCGCGACTGCGCGTCAGGCAGCGGCTTCAGGATGATGCGGTCGAGATAGGGACGGCTCTTGTCCCAGTAGTTGGGATTCTTCTCCAGCACCATGCGGTCGCCGGCAGTCCATGATTTCAGGATGTAGGGACCGGTGCCGACGGGATTACGATTGTAGTCGTCACCCTTGGTCTTCCAGGCGGTCGGAGAGTGCACCGCATTGTTCTGGCTCTGGATGGTGATCACCGCCGGCAGGTTCACGGAGGGGTCGGTGAGTTTGTAGACGACGGTATACTCGTCCGGCGCCAGCACCTCCTTGACGTTGGTGATGTAGAAGGCGCAGCGGCACTTGTTGGCGGGGTCCTTCTGCCGGTCGAAGTTCTCCTTGAAGGCTTGCGCATTGAACGGCGTGCCGTCGTGGAATTTCACGCCCTCGCGGAGCTTGAAGGTCCAGCTCATGTAATCGTCGGAATGGGTCCAGGACACCGCGAGCTTTGGCGCGGCCGCGCCCTTGTCGTCGAGCGTGGTCAGCGTGTCGAAGATCGCGGCGGCCGCGGTGAAGGTGGAGGTGTCGTAGACACCGACCTTGAGCGGATCGAAGCCCGGGATATCCAGCTCCTGGCCGACCGTGATGCTGCCTCCCGGCTTCTGAGCCTGGGCGGGCACAGCTAGTGCAAACGCCGCAACGAGGAGAATCGGCACGTGCTTACGCGTCGCGGCGGCAATGTTCGTCATGGTTCCTCCCGGGATCCCGCGTCCGATGTTTCGGATCGCTGAACGACTTGAGGGCGAGATTGGCGACAAATGCTCGCCACCGCAAGAGGAACGCACGGGAGTTCAAACGCCGCACGCGGCGGCGATGTTGCTCAATATGTCGCGGCTGTTTTGCCTGGCGGAATTTGCCCATCGCCTGCGAGGCCGATCTCGTCGCGCAGCGCATCCGTGTGCTCGCCAAGCGCGGCCATCGTCTTGCCCGGTGTGGTATCGGCGCCGGACATCCGGAACGGCAGATTGAGCACCCGGAACGAGCCACCCTCGTCCCGCACCTCGGAGAGCGCCTGCCGATGCGCGAGCTGCGGATCTGCCAGGGCCTCGGACACGGTGCGATAGGCCGAGGCCGGCACGCCGGCAGCGCCAAGCGCGAGCAGGCATGCATCGGTCGTGAGCTGACGCGACCAGACTTCGACGCCATCCATCAAGTCCGCCCAGTTCTCGCGGCGCGCGGCGTAGGTGGCGAAGCGTGGATCGGAGATCCATTCGGGGCGTCCGATCACGCCCATCAATCCCTGAAACGTCTTCTCGCTGGCGACCGTGATCATGACATAGCCGTTTGCCGTCTCGGTCGGGCCGAACATCGGGCGCGGCGGCGGCTTCACCGCGAATTGCGCGCTCTGCAGTTCGATCACGGTCAAGGTCAGCATCGATTCCAGCATGGAGACGTCGATGTTCTGGCCAAGCCCGGTGACCGTGCGCTGATAGAGCGCCGAGGCGATCGCGCCGAAGCCGTAGATGCCAGTGACGACGTCGGCATGGTAGATGCCGCAATAATCGGGACGGGTGCGGCCCGGCTGGTAGGCCAGATGCGCCATGTCGTAGCCGGAGGCCGCATGGATCACGGGCGCGTAGGCCGGCAGCTCGGCCGAGGGGCCGGTCTGGCCGTAGCCGGAGATCGAACAGTAGATCAGCCTCGGATTGACCTGAGACAGCCTGTCGTAGTCGAGCCGCAGCCGATGCATCACGCCCGGGCGGAAATTCTCCACCAGAATGTCGGCCGTCGCGGCCAGCCGGCGCACCGCCTCCCTGCCGTCCTCGGACTTGAGGTCGAGGACCACGCTCTTCTTGCCGACATTGAGCTGGCCGAACACGGTGCTGCACCCCTTGCGCAGCGGTGGCCGGGTCCGCATCGTCTCTCCGCCGTCGGTCTCGATCTTGATGACCTCGGCGCCCATGTCGGCGAGCATCCGCGTGCAATGGGGCCCGGCGATGGTGGTCGAGAAATCCAGGACCCGCAAACCTGCCATGACCTTTGTCAACGTCCCCTCATGCTTATCTGATAATTGCATGCCTGCTCACGCCTTGGGTCTCTTAGGAACCAACGAAGTGCTTTGTTGTTGATGCGGCGACCCTAGAGGGCGGCGGCCGAGTAGGAAAGTGGTTACCACACGGACGCGTCGCGCGGGCGGGCTTGGGAATTCCAGGACAACTGGACCCGTTCTTGCATAGCAGCAAGCGGGATCGGAAGAGGGCAGCTGTTCTTGAGGGTCTTGTTCGTCACCACTGAGATGGATGACTTCATCCGCGTTGGCGGACTGGGCGCCGTTTCTGCCGCTCTTCCCCGTGCGCTTCGCTCCTTCGCAGATATCCGGATCATGCTGCCCGGCTATCGCGACATCATCGAGCAACTCACGCATATCCAGATCGTTGGCCGCTGCCCTGCATTCGCGGAGATGCCGGCCTGCTCGCTCGGCCGGGCCGCGACCAAGGACGGCCTGCCGGTCTATGTGCTGTTGTGCTCACAGCTCTACGACCGGCCCGGCAATCCCTATGGCGACGAGGCCGGACGCGACTGGCCCGACAACGACATCCGCTTCGCGCGCTTTGCCTCCGCGGCGGCTGAGCTCGCCATGGGCAAGCTGGACAAGAATTGGGCAGCGGACCTGATCCATGCCAATGACTGGCCGGCCTCGCTCGTGCCGGCGTACCTTGCCTGGCGCGGCGCCAAGCTGCCGTCGATCCTGACCATTCACAACCTCGCCTATCAGGGCCTCTTCCCGAAGGACTCGCTGCGGCGGATCGGCGCACCGGAGAGCTCCTTCCACATCGACGGCGTCGAGTTCTACGACCAGGTCTCCTTCCTCAAGGCCGGGCTGGTCTACGCCTCGCACCTCACCACCGTCAGCGGCACCTATGCGCGCGAGATCACCACGGCCGAATTCGGCTGCGGCCTCGAAGGCCTGCTTCGCCTGCGCTCGGATGCGGCCGAGCTCACCGGCATCCTCAACGGCATCGACGAGAGCTGGGACCCGCGCTCCTGCGCCCAGCTCGCCCAGCAGTTCGGCGCCGGCGACTGGGCCGGCAAGAGGGCCAATGCGGATTACGTGCGCAAGCAGTTCGGGCTTGCGGTCTCGCGCGGCCCGATGTTCGGCATCGTCGCGCGGCTCGTGCACCAGAAGGGCATCGACCTCGTGCTGTCGGCGGCGGACGAGATCGTCGACGCCGGCGGGCAGATCGTGGTCACCGGCTCCGGCGAGCCGGCGCTTGAGCAGGCCCTGATCGACGCGCACCGCCGCCGCCCCGACGCCATCGGCGTCGTGATCGGCTTCAACGACGCCCAGGCTCGCCGCATCTTCGCCGGCAGCGACTTCACGCTGATGCCGTCGCGCTTCGAGCCATGCGGCCTCAGCCAGATGTATGCCCAGCGCTTCGGCTCGCTGCCGATCGGGCACCAGACCGGCGGCCTCGCCGAGACCATCACCGACGGCGAGACCGGATTCCTGTTCTCGAGGCCCTCGCGCGAATCTTTCCTCGGCGGCGTTCGCCGGGCGTTCTCGGCCTTCATGGCGCAGGACCAGCTCGATACCATGCGCCGCAGTGCCATGGGACGATCGTTCTCCTGGAGCATCTCGGCCGGCAGCTACAGCGCACTGTACCGGAAGCTGGCGTCGGTGTGAGGCGCCGCTGTCATTCCGGGGCGCGCCGCTTGGCGCGAGCCCGGAATCCATCGTGCGGCCGGAATGCTCTGAGAAATGGATTCCGGGCTCGCGCTCCGCGCGCCCCGGAATGACCGAGGAATGACGGCGGGCCGTGAACTGCGCGGATAACCGACTTCCAAGACCCTACTTCCCGCGTACGTCCATCTGCGGCCTTCCGATCCAGGCGCGATTGAGACACCGTGTCATCCAATCAGGCTGCGTCTCGCCCCGCAGCCGCGCCTGCGCCTCCTGGTAGGGACCGACATAGCGCAGCCTATCAGGCAATCTCGGATAGACGCGCCTGATCCATCGCAGCGCATTGTCGGCGGATCGGATATCCCGCGCGCCAAGCTCGAAACCAAAGCCGGCACGCAGGCGCTCGGGCAGCATCCTCGCCGTGAGCGCGCGATACCATCGCGGTGGCCGCAACCAGGGTCGCGCACCCGTGAAGATCTGCGTGGCGATCTCGCGTGCCGCCGTGCTGACCGTCAGCGTCTCCGACTGCGTCATCGCCGCGGTGTAGTCGGCGAAGCCGGCCCAGTCCGCGGGCAGGTCATTCCCTGTCAGCCCGAACAGGGCACCGAACATCCGGCTCTCGGCCCAGTAACGCTCGCGCTCTTCCGCAGACAGCGGCGGCAGAACGAGGTCATGCGCCATCAACGCGGTCTCGACCAGCGTGGCGTGGACCCAGCGCAGCGACGGAATGTCATTGGCGCAGTAGCGCGAGCCTGCCGCGAACGGGCCGACGCTCTCGGGCATCTCGCCGAGGATCATGTCGTGGCGCCGGTGCAGCTGCCGCGACGACAGTAGCGCCCGGTCGAGCGAGCCGAACACCATGGCGAACACGATGCCGAAGGTGCGATGGAAGCGGCCGATCGGATCGGCGAAGGTTCTGGAATGCTCGGCGATCGCCGCGGCGACCCAGGGGTGGGCCAGTTGCAGCAACAGCGCGCGGCCCGCGCCGAGAAAGATCACGGCCTCGCGGTCGATCCGCCAGGTGACCGTGTCAGGGCCGAACACGCCGGCAACCGGGCCCGCCGCGCGAGCACGGACCTGATCGAGGGACAGTTCCAGATCGCTCCCGGACACCAATTGCGAGAACTTTCGACTGCGGGCCAACACCGACGATCCGCAAGGCCCGTGGCAATTCGATGAAGAGGGACGCCGCTCCTACTCCGCCGCCATCGGCATCTCGTCCATATGCTCGTGCAGCACCACGCCGGCGAGCGGATCGAACTCGCCGATCCACGGCTTGCGCGCCAGCACCGCCTTCGTGTGAGCATAGCCAGCGTGCCACCGCCGCGTGATCCCGGACGGACTGAAATCGATGTCCTTGGTATGGGTCTCGCGCTCGAGCTGCGGCGCCAGCAGCCGCACCACATGCATGCGGGTCGGGCAACCGTAGCTCGTCAGCTCGCGCACGGCGGGGTCGTTGCGCTCGCTCTCGGGTAGCCGCGCCGCAAGCTGGTTGATCACATGGCGCAGGCGATGGGCCTGCTGCTGTCGCACGATCTGGCTCGCGATGCGGCTGGAATATTGCACGTCCTTGTGCCGGTTCAGCACCTCCGCCATCGTGGTCGGCTCGGGCCCGACGGGATTCACAGATGCACGGAGAAGATCAGCGAATGAGAAGCTCAGTTCTCCCGGCTCGCGCTCTCCAGCGCTTCGATCAGATCGTCGATCTCCATGCGCTTGCGGAAATCCGGATCGACGAAGCGGGCTTTCACGATGCCGTCGCGGCCGACCACGAACACGGCCGGGATCGGCAGCATCCAGCCGTCATTGCCGTGGAATTTGGCCATGTCCTGATAGGACAACAGTTGCTGAATCTCGGCGCCGAGCCAGATCGCGAGATTGAGCGACAGCGCGTAGCCGTTGTCGAGATCGGTCAGGATCGGAAACGGCGCGCCGGATTCGGCCTTGAGCTGTCCGGTATATTCCTGCGTCTTCGGCATGATCGCGACCACCTGCGCCCCCATCGCCTTGATGCGGTCCAGCGCCTGGACCACGGCGCGGACATTGAGCCGGCAATAGGGGCACCAATGGCCGCGAAAGAACATCACGGCAAGCGGGCCGCGCGCCAGCAGCGCAGGCAGCGCGACGAGACGCCCGGCATCGTCAGGCAGCATGAACGGCGGCATTACATCGCCCGGGCGCGGCGCCGTCGCGCCGCCGCCGTTTCCGTCCAATCGCGCCACCAGCCGATCGACCGCCTCGCCATAGGCCGGGAAGACTTCGCGGCTGGCATCGGCATAGGCGCGGAGCTGCTCGTTCAGCGTGCCGTCCATGTCGCGGCAGCGCCGGAAGGCGAGCCTGAGCTGTTCGGCGTCGGCTGGCGAGAGAGACGTCATCTTTCTGCTCCGGCATTCCTTGGGGCGAATAGTAGTTTCCCGGTCTGGCCGCCCGCAAGGGGGCGGCCGCGATGCCAGGATCGGTTCAGTTCACGTAGAAGTTGCCGGTGGGATCGAGCCGCCCCGAGGTAGAGTACAGCGTGCCGTTGTCCATGAAGAAGACCGTGTTCTCGGGTACCTTCTTCGCGTGCTTCATCATGGTCTCGTGGTTCTTCTCGGCCGGCGCCATCGCCATCGCCGACATCTTGCCGGGCCCGCCATAGACATAGGCCATGCCGGCCTTGAAATCCCAGGCGGCCTCCGAGAGGGCCGATGTGGCGATGACCGCAAACGCGGCGGTGGCGATCAGGGTCTTGGACAGTCTTGTCATGGGATGCTCCTCCGGATTGACGTGAACGCCCGCCAATCGGGCGCTTTGCCATCGAACGGCGGAAGCCGCGCGAGCGGAAATGCCGATCCACAATCGGTTCGATAGCCGCCGCCTATCGGCATAGCGCCGAGCTATTGCACCGAGAGCGAAAGGGCATTTCAGGACGAGCCGCGGCTCGAAGAAACTCCTGCCACAGCCGGCAACCAGCGAGGTTGCGGCCAACACAGGAGACCTCCCCATGTTCACGAGCCACGCTCTGTCGCGCCTGACCTGGCCAGGCCTTGCAATGATCGGCGCGCTGACCCTCTCGGCGCAGCCGGTATTCGCCGGCGAATGCCCGGCCGGCAAGATCAAGCCGAACGCGCAGCAGATGGTCGACCACAAACCCGTCGGCGTTACCGACGTCACGCTCGGGGCGATCGATCTCGGCAAGCAGCCGGCGCATATCGAGGGCCGTGAGCTGCGCTTCCGCAAGCTGACCATCGCGCCCGGCGGCATCGTGCCCTGGCACAGCCATGACGATCGCCCCGCCCTGATCTTCGTGCAACAGGGCCCCCGTGGGTCGGTCAAAATCCCCCGGGTATGGTCACTTGAAACTCCCCCACCTGATGATCGCCGTCAGCGCCGCTGAACAGCAGTAGCCGGTCAGGCAGGACGTTTATGTTCGACCCCTTTAGCCAGCAAGGGGCCGGGGAGTTGAACGTCTTGAAGCGACATCTGCAAAGCACCGTACTTACATTACTTGATCGCAACACCAGCCAGCGCGAGATTCACCGGCTGACGGGTGTCGATCGCAAGACGATCCGGCGTTATCAGGCGCTGCGGGCCGGTGCGGAGGCAAATTCCCCCGGGGAAGTGACCACCGGCTCGGTGAGCGCGGACGGCCAAATTCCTCCACCCCGACCACCGGCTTTTGGGACATCGGAAGCGACGGTCACCAGCAGCCTGGCCCGTTCGGCTTGCGAAGCGCATCGGACGTGGATCGAAGAACAGGTCCGGCTGAAGCGGAACGCGCAGGCGATTTACCAGGACCTGGTTGATCAATTTGGCTTTCCGTCCAGCTACCAGAGTGTCAAGCGGTTTGTGCGCCGGTTGCGGCACGCTGATCCTGAGCAGTTTGATCGTCTTGAGTTCCTCCCCGGCGAGGAAGCTCAGGTCGACTATGGCGAGGGCGCGCCGACGGTTGATCCGAAGAGCGGGCGGTACCGTCGTCCCCGCCTGTTCGTGATGACGCTACGCTACTCGCGGCGCAGCTTCCGGCGGGTAGTCTGGAAGTCCAGCCAACAAGTCTGGGCGCAGCTCCACGAAGAGGCGTTCCGGTATTTTGGCGGGGTCCCCAGCTATGTCGTGCTCGACAACCTGAAGGAAGGCGTCCTCAAGCCGGATTTGTACGAGCCCCAGCTCAACCCGATTTACAGCGCGATGCTGGCTCATTACGCCGTGGTCGCCGATCCCGCGCGCGTGGCCGATCCAAATCGGAAAGGATGCGTCGAGAATGCGATTCAACATACCCAGGGCACTGCGCTGGCCGGACGGCGCTTCGAGACGCTGGAGGCGCAAAACGAGTTCTTGAGGCACTGGGAGGAGAACTGGGCTTGGGAGTGTCAGAAGTTTTGTGTAAGAGCGTCTCTGTGAGGGGTTTGCGGGGTCAGCGGACTGACCCCATAGGGTCAGTCCGCTGAGCCTGCAAAGCGCTCGCCGAACTGGATGGCAAACTGGCCCATTGCGGCCGTCCATGCAACCGGTCGTCGCCAATGGATGCCGGCATTTCTGATGGCGAGGTAAAGCAGCTTCATCGCCGCCTCGTCGTTGGGGAAGCTGCCGCGTGTTTTGATGATCTTGCGCAGCGAACGGTTCAGCGCCTCGACCGTGTTGGTGGTATAGATCATTTTGCGTATCTCCGGCGCGAAGGCGAAGAACGGAATGACGTGCTCCCACGCCCGGCGCCAGGCCGCCCCGATCGCGGGATAGCGCTTGCCCCACTCGGCTTCGAAGTCCTCGAGCCTGAGCAGAGCGGCGTCGGCATTCTCGGCATGATAGATCGCCTTGATCGAGGGAAGGATCGCCTTGCGATCCTTCCAGGACACGAAGGATAGGCTGTTGCGGATCAAATGCACGATGCAGGTCTGGACCATCGCCTTGGGAAAGACGCTGTTGATCGCCTCGGGAAAGCCCTTCAGACCGTCGACGACGGCGATCAGGATGTCGGCGACGCCGCGGTTCCTCAGATCGTTCATGACCTTGAGCCAGAATTTGGCGCCTTCGGTTTGCTCGATCCAAAGCCCGAGCACGTCTTTCTCGCCCGATGCAGTGATGCCCAGCACGACGTAGACTGCCTTGTTCTTGACCATCCCCTCATCGCGAATCTTGACCCTGAGCGCGTCGAAGAAGACCACCGGATAGATCGCTTCCAGCGGCCGGCTCTGCCATTCGCGGACCTCGTCGAGAATCGCGTCGGTGACCTTGCTGATCAGATCGGGGGACACCTCGGTGCCGTAGAGCTCGGCCAGATGGCCCTGGATCTCCCGTACCGTCATGCCCCGCCCGTAGAGACTGATGATCTTCTCGTCGAAGCCGTCGAAGCGGGTCTGGCCCTTCGCGACGATCACCGGTTCGAACGTGCCGGCGCGGTCGCGCGGCACCTCGATCTCGATCTCGCCGTCGTCCGTCAACAGCGCTTTGCTGCTTGTGCCGTTGCGGCTGTTGCCCGACCCGCGGCCCGCCGGGTCGCCCTTCTCATAGCCAAGGTGGTGGGTCAGCTCCGCACCCAGTGCGCGCTCCAGAAGCGCCTTCTTCAGTCGTCTGAAAAGCCCGTCTTCGCCGGCTAAGTCTTCTGGCTTGAGGCTGCCCCCGGCAAGAAGCTGGTCCAAAATCTCAGGTGAAAAATCCGTAGCCATGTGAGTCTCCTGTCAAAGGTAAACTCACAGAAACCATCTTACACCGAGTTACTGACACCCTCCTGGGCTTCCAAACGCATCCACGGCAGCACGCGCCGTCAGGTCGAGGCGATGTTCCAGGAAGAGAAGCCGCACCTGCGGCCGCTGCCTGTCGCTCCCTTCCGCATCTTCACCGAAGTCGTCCGGACTGTCTGCGACGACACCACCGTACGCGTCGACAACAGCTATTACGCCGCGCGGCCCGCGCCGATCGGCAGCCAGGTCGTCGTGCGCATCTACACCACCACGATCGAGATCCGTGATCGCCACACCCGTGCGCTGCTGCGTGTTCATTCCCGGATGGCGCACCCCGGTTCTGTCGTCCTGCCGACCAGCGAACGGCCGTTCAACCCGTCGCGGCAAACCGCCGTGCTGCTGGCGAGCGCCGAGCGCATCGGACCGCAGACCAGGGCCTTGTGCCAGCAGGTGTTCGACACCGAAGGGCGCCCCGGACAGCGCGCGATGTGGGGCATTGTCGGGCTGGGCCGGAAGTATCCGGCGCGGCTGGTCGAGCAGGCCTGCGCGCACGCCATCGACAACCGCATCTACCGCTACAAGCACGTGCGTGCGACCGTCGAGCGGTTGTTCGAACAGGCGATCGAGCAGGTTGGAGTGACGCCACAGCCGGCATCGCCGCTCACCCAGGATCATCCGCTGATCCGTACCCCCGCGGAATACGGCGACCTCTTCAGCCGCGCTGTGCGGCGCGACGCCGACGACAATGGTCGGCAGGCCGAGGCTCACGACGATCACGCCACGGCAATCCGCGCTCGTGTCCCCTGCGCAACCCCGGCCAACTCCGGCGCCACGAGCGCTCCCGCTGCACCTTCTCACCTTAAACTGGAGACCTAGCCACATGATGACCATGCCGGAAATTGAGCGTTGCCTACGACAGCTGCGCCTGTCGGGTGTCCGCGACACGCTGCAGACGCGCGTGCTCCAGGCGCAGGGCGCCAACCAGCCCTTCCTCGAGACCTTCTCCCTTATCCTGCAGGATGAACTGGACCGTCGTCAGTCCCGTCTTATCGAGCGGCGATACCAGCAATCCGGGCTCGACGAAAAGCTGACGCTCGCCGAGTTCGACTGGTCCTTCAATCCCAAACTGCCACGTCAGACCTGCTTCCAGCTCCACACCCTGGCGTTCATTGCCGCTGGCGAGAACGCTCTGCTTGTTGGCAAACCTGGCACCGGGAAGTCGCACATCGCCAAGGCGATTGCCTATCAGGCGATCCTGCAAAGCCACAAGGTCCAGTATCTTGAGACCGACGACTTCTTCCACCGCTACGCCCTGAACTCTCCGGCACAACGCGAGGTCCGGCTGCGAACCATCATCGACTGCGATCTCCTCGTGCTGGACGATCTATTCCTCGCACGCGCCATCCCCGACGACGCCGGCACTTTGCTGCAGACCCTGATCCATCAGCGTTACAAACTGCGCCGCAGCGTCATCGTCACCTCCAATCGCGTCGTGCAGGATTGGGGGGCATACCTTGGGGACAACACTATGAGCACGACGATCCTCGATCGCCTTATGCATCATTGCCATCTGCTTGAGTTCGACGGACGCAGCTATCGGCTCAAAGAAGCCGCTGAAGCTCTTGCCCGGGAAACAAACTCAAACTAACAGTCCCTTGTCCTGCCTCGCGGGTGGAGGAATTTGACTGACCACACCCGGAGGAATTTGAAGTGACCCGCGGGGGGGCGAGATCGTCGAATACGCTTCCAACTGCGTCGATCCGATCGTGCACAAGGCCGGCGACATCCGCCCCGAAGTCTACGGCACCTCGCATTGGTGGAAGAATCTCGGCAAGGACACTGTCATCCTCTACGTCGGCGACGTCCGCAAGGATCCCAACGACCATCACATGTGACGAGCGCCCCAGCCCCAGCACTCGTCACCGGGTGTGGCGCCCGGGATCGCCCACGCTGCCCGCATGCCGGGCGCCACATCCCTCACAGGAAAATCAGGCCATGACCGATCTTTCGGCCATCAAACCCCGCGCAATGACGATGGAGGCGCATTCCCCTGGTCTCGCGCTTCGCTCGCTCGTGATCGGCCTCACCGCCTTCCTGACCGTCGTCGATCTCTTCGCGACGCAGGCGATCCTGCCCTCGTTGACGCGGCACTACGGCGTCACCCCTGCAGCGATGGGCTTTGCCGTCAATGCCAGCACCTTCGGCATGGCGGTCGCCGGCCTCGTCGTCGGCTTCTTCAGCCCGCATATCGACCGGCGGACCGGCATCCTGCTCAGCCTGACGCTTCTTGCAATTCCCACCGGCCTGCTGGCGTCCGCGCCGGCCGCCTTGCGGGTCGCGCAGGGCCTGTGCATGGCGTCCGCTTTCGCACTCACCCTCGCTCATCTCGGCGAGCAATGCAGCTCCACGGATGCCGGCAGCGCGTTTGCCGCCTACATCACGGGCAATGTCGCCAGCAATCTCGTCGGCCGGGTGGTCTCGGCGGCGGTAGCCGATGGCCTCGGCCTTGCCTGGAACTTCTATTTCTTCGCGGGGCTCAATCTTGCCGGCGCGTTGCTGGTCTATTTCACCATCCAGCGCGTGCGGCCGATGCATGCGATGATGCCGGCGGCTTCGCCCTTCTCCGCCACCATCGCGCATTGGCGCGATCGGCGGCTGCGCGCCGCTTTCGGCATCGGCTTCTGTATCCTGTTCGCCTTCATCGGCACCTTCACCTTCGTCAATTTCGTTCTGGTCCGGCCGCCGCTGTCGCTCGGCATGATGGATTTGGGCCTCGTCTATTTGGTTTTCCTGCCATCCGTCGTCACGACGCTGCTGGCCGGAAAGGCGGCCGCGCGGCTGGGAACGAGGCCCACCATCTGGAGCGCGCTCGCTGTCGCCGGGCTGGGCCTGCCCTTGATGCTGGCGCCGCATCTGGGCGCAGTGCTCGCCGGCATGGTTCTGGTCGGCATCGGCACATTCTTCGCGCAGGCGGCCGCGACGGGCTTCGTCGGACAGGCCGCAACCGACAACCGCGGCATCGCCAGCGGGACTTATCTTGCGTGTTATTTCTGCGGCGGGCTCGTCGGCACGGCCGTGCTCGGCCGGCTGTTCGATGCTTTCGGCTGGCAGGCCTGCGTCGCCGGTGTGGGCGTGGCGCTCGCGCTGGCGGCCTTGCTCACCTTCGCCCTGAAGCGCGATGCGATTGGGATGAATCATCATCGCGCTTTAGGTTTTTGTTTAAGCATAATCTTTTCGGAAAACCGCTGCGCACTTTTCCGGATCGTACTTTAACGCTCGACTGGGGCCTCCTGCGGCGGGTCGTCGTCGGCGATGGCGCGCCAGGCGGCACCGTCGAGATCGTCGTACTGGCCGCTGCGCAGCGACCAGAGGAAGGCGACGAGACCGGCACCTCCGAGCATCAAAGCCAGCGGCACCAGGATGACCAGGATCTCCATCACACGATCTCCCGCGAGGTGCTGCGGGCACGCAGCGAATTCAGCATGACCAGGATCGAGGATCCGCTCATGGCCGCTGCCGCGATCAGGGGCGTCACGATGCCGCTGATCGCGACCGGAACGGCAAGCACGTTGTAGCCGATCGCAAGCCAGAGGTTCTGCCGCATCAGGTGCAGCGCCTTGCGCGAAGCATCGATCGCGGCAACCACGGGGGCGAGCGGCCGGCCGAGGAAGACGAGATCGGCGGTGGCCTGGCTGAGATGCGCGGCCGAGATCGGCGACATCGACACATGGGCAGCCGCCAATGACGGCGCATCGTTCATGCCGTCACCGACCATCAGCACCTTGGCGCCGCGCTGCTTCAGCTCCTCGATCCGCGCGATCTTGTCGGCCGGCGTGACGCCCGGCGCGCCACTCGGGAATGGCGAGCGCATGCGCCGCCGCCTTCACCGCCGGCTCGCGGTCGCCGGACAGGATCTCGATGCCGATGTTGCGCGCCTTCAGGGCCGCGACCACGGCCTGCGCATCCGGACGCAGGCCCTGGCGTACCGAGAGGACGAACTTGTCGCTGCCCTTGCTGAAGGCGACGATGGAGGCTTCGGGATCGAGCGTGGCGCCGCCGACCAGCGCCTCGGCACCGCAGAAGGACGGACGGCCGAGGCGAAGCTCGACGCCGTCCACGGTCGCGCGGACGCCCTGCCCGGGCTCCTCGACCGCGCCGACGATCGGAGACTTCGCATCGGCAGCCTGAGCGACGGCGGCAGCGACCGGATGGTGGTTCGACAGTGCGAGCCGGCCGGCGAGCTCGAAGATATCGGCGGGGATCTCGGCCGCATTCATCACTTCGAGATCGGGCAGCGTCAGCGTGCCGGTCTTGTCGAAGATGACGTGGTCGGCTTCTGCGAGCCGCTCGATCGCGTCGCCGGAATTCAGCAGCACCCCGGACTTGAACATCGCGCCGGAGGCGATCGTCTGCACGGTCGGAATGGCAAGGCCCAGCGCACAGGGGCAGGTAATGATGAGGACGGCAACACCGGTGACGATCGCATCATGCCAGCTCGCGCCGGCGATGACCCAGCCGAGGATGGTCAGAAGCGCCGTCGCATGCACCACCGGCGCGTACAGCCGCGAGGCGCGGTCGGCGAGCCGCATGTAGCGCGAGCGCGCCTGCAGCGCGTTGTCCAACAGCCGCGTGATCTCGGCGAGCAGCGTCGCCTCCGAGGCGGCCGAGACCCGCACCCGCAGCGTGCCCGAGATGTTCATCGATCCCGCATAGACCGGCGTGCCCTGCTCCGCCGTGACATAGAGCGTCTCGCCGGTGATCAGGCTCTGGTCGATCTCGGAACGTCCCTCGATCACGGTGCCGTCGACCGCGCAGCGCTCACCCGGCCGCAGCAGCACGATGTCGCCGGGATGGATCGCCGCCACCGGCACTTGCGAGATCTCGCCGGGACCCACGAACTTCGCAGCCGTCTTCGCTTTCAGCGCCGCGAGATTGCCGGCGACCGCGCGGGTCCGCCGCCGCATGTTCTGGTCGAGGAAGCGGCCGACCAGCAGGAAGGTCAGCAGCATGATCGCGGCGTCGAAATAGGCGTGCTCGGCGTGATTGATGGTCTCGACCACGGACATGCCGAGCGCCAGGATCACGCCGATGGAGATCGGCACGTCCATGTTGGTGGTCTTGGCGGACAGCGCGCGCCAGGCGGAGCGGAAGAACGGCTGGCCGGCATAGGCCGCCGCCGGCAGCGCGATCAGCGCCGACAGCCAGTGGAAGAAGTCGCGCTGCTCGGGCAGCATGTCCGAGACGTTGCCCGACCACACCGGGATCGACAGCATCATCACGTTCATGGTGGCGAATGCCGCGACGCCGAGGCACCGCAGCAGGAAACGCGATTCGGCGACCTCGGCCTCCTCCGCGCTTTCGGTCTCGAACGGATAGGCCTTGTAGCCGAGCTCCTCGAGGCGATCGATGAAACGGCCGGGATCGAGCGTGCCCGCCTTCCATTCCAGCGCGACGCGGCGGTCGGTGAGGTTCACGCGCGCCAGCGTGACGTCGGGGATGGCGGACAGGCCGCGTTCGATCTTGGCCATGCACCCGGCGCAGTGAACGCCTTCGACCGCGAGATCGATGTGCTGGATGCCTTCACCCGCGCTTCGGACGTAGTGCGAGAAATCCCGCGTGACGTGCATGACGAAGTCCTTCAGTTCAGGATCACGCGGTTGCGCGACAGGAACACGCGTGTTCCCCGCGCCTCGCCCTCGATCACCAGGTCCCATTGGCCCGGCGCGACGGACGCGGCACTGCCGCGATAGAGACCGATGCCGGATTCGGTGAGCTCGACGGCGAGATCGGCACGCTTGTCGGTCGGCCGTTCCAGCCGGCCGCCGAACTTGAGCCCGGAGATCGGCTGGCCGCCGGCATCGCGGGCTTCGACCTGGACCGAGGCGCCGCCGTCGCTGCGGCGCTCGATATGGGCGTTGACCTTCCATTTGCGCGCGGCCTGGTCCTGCGCCGCAGAGATCTCGCGGTCATAGACGAGACCCGCGGCGTAGGGGCTGTCGACGTCGGTGCCGGGCAGCGTCGCGATCGCGAGCTTCATCATGGTCCCGTTGACTCCGATCACGACGCCGAAGAAAGCGACCAGCATCAGCAAGACCTTGGTTCCGGTCAGAGGCTTGGTAGCCATGGCAGTCTCCTGATCCTCAAGGCGCGACGAAATTATCGGTGGCGGACGCGACGACGCCGAGCCCGATGTCCGTGACGTGGAAGCGGACCGGAATCGACTTCTCCGGGTTGTTGTCGGCCGGCGCGGTGACGAGAAGGCGGAGCTCGCTCGTCGAGTCGCGCGGGATCACGATCATCGGCCGATCCGGGGTCACCGAATCGACGCCGACGACGTGAACGGTCGAATTGACCGGCCCGTCAGCGTCGATCGCGATGACGCGGTCATAGCCGCTCTTGTTGAGCAGCCGCACCGTGTAGGCGTTGCGGATCGAGCCGTCGCTGAGCTTGACCGCGACCGGATTGCGGTCGTGCAGCACATTGACGTCGAGCAGGCTGCGGGTCGCGAGCGTGTAGATCATGATGCCGCCGACCGCCGCGATGATCGCGCTGTAGGCGACGGTGCGAGCGCGGACGATGCGGTAGATCGGCGCCTTGCCTTCCTGGCGGCGGTGGATGTTGATGTCGTTGTCGTAGCCGATCAGGCGCTTCGGCCGGCCGATCTTCGCCATCACGTTGTCGCAGGCGTCGATGCAGAGCCCGCACTGGATACATTCGAGCTGCGGTCCGTTGCGGATGTCGATGCCGGTCGGGCAGACCGCGACGCACTGATAGCAGTCGACGCAGTCGCCGACCTGCTGGCCGAGCGCACGCAGCTCGGCGGCCTTCTTGACGGAGGTGCGCTTCTCGCCGCGGTCGTAGCGATAGGTGACGTTGAGCGCCCATTCATCCGTGAGCGCGGCCTGAATGCGCGGCCACGGGCACATATAGGTGCAGACCTGCTCGCGCATGAAGCCGGCGAGGACGTAGGTCGTCGCGGTGAGAATGCCGATCCAGATATAGGCGATCATCGGCGCCTGGAAGGTGACGAGCTCCTTCACCAGGGTCGGCGCATCGTTGAAATAGAGCACCCAGGCGCCGCCGGTCCACCAGGCGATCATGAGCCAGATCGAATGCTTGAGCACGATCTCGGAGATGCGCTCGAGCTTCAGCGGATCGGACGACTTGTCCTTCTTCATCCGCTCGCGCCGGTCGCCCTCGACCAGACGTTCGACGGCATAGAACAGGTCGGTCCACACCGTCTGCGGACAGAGATAGCCGCACCAGATGCGGCCGCCGACCGAGTTCATCAGGAACAGCGCCACCGCGGCCACGATCAACAGGCCGGTGAAGTAGTAGACCTCCTGCGGCCACAGCTCGATGAAGAAGAAATAGAAGCGGCTGTTGGGAAGATCGATCAGCACCGCCTGGCTGGGGGCGCCGAGGCCGCGATTCCAGCGTACGAACGGCAGGAAATAATAGACGCCGAGGCAGATCGCCATCAGGGTCCATTTGATCCGCCGAAACGTGCCCGAGACGCTCTGCGGGTAGACCTTCTTGCGGGCCGCATAGAGTGGCCCGCTGTCGTCCGCTGGCTTCAGTTCGTTCGGATTGACGGCCTTGTTCATCGCTGAATCTTTCAAGAGGTGCGATTAAACCTAGACCCGGCGCCGGCAAGCCCCTTGATCCAACGCAAACGGGGGCGCTTTTCTTCGCCCCCGCCGGAAGTCGTCGGTCGCGGATCGGCTATTTGCCGCCGCCGAGCGAGTGGACATAGACCGCCATCGCCTTGATGGTGGCGGGATCGAGCCGGCCTTCCCAGGCCGGCATCACGCCGGCGCGGCCCTGGCCGATGGTCTCGATCAGGCTCGCCTCGTCGGAGCCGTAGAGCCAGATCTTGTCGGTCAGGTTCGGTGCGCCGAGCTCCTGGTTGCCCTTGCCGGCATCGCCGTGACAGGCGGCGCAATTCTCCGCAAAGATCTTCTGCCCCTTGGCGGCGTCGTAGCCGTTGCGGGTGGAAAGGCCCGACAGCGACCGCACGTAGTTGGCGACCGTGACGATCTCGTCGCCCTTCAGCACACCGTCCTTGCCGAAGGCGAGCATCTGGCCCTCATGCGTCTTGGCATGGCCGGACCGCGCGCCGAACTGGATGGTCTGCATGATCTGGTCGAGCGTGCCGCCCCACAGCCAGTCGTCGTCGTTCAGGTTGGGATAGCCCTTGGCGCCGGCGGCGCCGGAGCCGTGGCACGGCGCGCAATTGTCGCCGAACACGGTCTTGCCCTTGGCGCGGGCGAGCGCCAGCAGCGCCGGGTCCTTCTCGATGTCGGCGAGCGAGGCCGCGCCCAGTGCCACCATCTTGTCACCGCGGATCTTCTCGAGGTTGGCGAGCTCGACCGCGACGTCCGCGCGCGAGGAGTAGCCGAACACGCCGGTCGTGTTGCTGGAGATCAGCGGCCAAGCCGGATAGACGATCCAGTAGCCGATCGCCCAGACGATGGTGAGGTAGAAGGTGATCACCCACCAGCGCGGCAGCGGTGTGTTGAGCTCCTTGATGCCGTCCCACTCGTGTCCGGTCGTGGACTTGCCGGAGACGGAATCGATGTCGCTAGAATGATCGGTCATGGTTCTCTACTCCTCCCGCAACGGCAGGTGCGCCGCTTTGTCGAACACAGCCTTGTTACGGGGCCAGAATGCGTAGGCGACGATCGCGAGAAAGATCGCGACGAACACCGGTGTCCAGATCGTCGTCACGAGATCGGACGCAAGATTATGGACGGTCAGGATGGCTTTCATCGTTCATGCCTTCTCAGCGAAGATTGGCTTTCTCGTTGTAGATCTTGAAGTCGACCAGCGTGCCGAGCATCTGCAGGTACGCGATCAGCGCGTCCATCTCCGTCGGCGTGCCGGTCTTGCCGTCGAAATTGCGCACGACGGCCTTGGCGTAGCGCTTGCCGAAGGCATCGGTGCCGGCGTTGTCCGGATCGGCCTGAGCCTTCAGGTCGGCGGCGGCATTGGCAATCTGCTCGTCGCTGTAGGGTACGCCGACGGTCCTGAGCGTGCGCATGTCGCCGGCGATCGCATCCGGGTCGACCTCGGCCCTGCTGAGGAACGGATAGCCCGGCATCACCGACTGCGGCACGATCGCGCGCGGGTTGGTCAGATGGGTCACGTGCCAGTCGTCGGAATATTTGGCGCCGACGCGGGCAAGGTCCGGACCGGTGCGCTTGGAGCCCCACTGGAACGGATGGTCGAACATGCTCTCGGCGGCGAGCGAGAAGTGGCCGTAGCGCTCGACCTCGTCGCGCAGCGGCCGGACCATCTGCGAATGGCAGAGATAGCAGCCCTCGCGGACATAGACGTTGCGTCCGGCGAGCTCCAGCGGCGTGTAGGGCCTGACCCCGTCGACCTTCTCGATCGTGCTCTTGAGGTAGAACAGCGGCGTGATCTCGACGAGTCCGCCGATCGCGATCACCAGCAGGATGCCGACGACCAGGATGATCGAGTTCTTTTCGAAGATTTGGTGGCGTGTCCAGAACGACATTTCTTTAGCTCCTCATTCCGCCGGCTGAAGAGCGACGGGCATCTGGGCTTCCTGTTCGCCGACGCGAACCGTCATCCAGAGATTGTAGGCCATGATCAGCGCGCCGATTAGGAACAGCCCGCCACCGGCGGCGCGGATGATGTAGAAGGGATGCATCGCCTCGACGGTCTCGATGAAGGAATATTCGAGGAAGCCGAGCGAGGTGTAGGCGCGCCACATCAGGCCCTGGAGGATGCCGGACACCCACATCGCCGAGATGTAGAGAACGATGCCGAGGGTCGCGATCCAGAAGTGCCAGTTGACGAGCTTCAGGCTGTAGAGGCCCTTGCGATTCCAGGCCCACGGCACCAGGCAGTAGAGCGCGCCGAAGGAGACGAAGCCGACCCAGCCGAGCGCGCCGGAGTGCACGTGACCGATGGTCCAGTCGGTGTAGTGGCTGAGCGAGTTGACCACCTTGATCGACATCATCGGGCCTTCGAAGGTCGACATGCCGTAGAAGGCGACGGAGACCACGAGCATGCGCAGCACGGGATCGGTGCGCAGCTTGTCCCAGGCGCCCGACAGCGTCATCAGGCCGTTGATCATGCCGCCCCAGGAGGGCATCCACAGCATGATCGAGAAGGTCATGCCCAGCGTCTGCGTCCAGTCCGGCAGCGCCGTGTAGTGCAGATGGTGCGGGCCGGCCCAGATGTAGAGGAAGATCAGCGCCCAGAAGTGGATGATCGAGAGCCGGTAGGAATAGATCGGCCGCTCGGCCCGCTTCGGGATGAAGTAGTACATGATGGCGAGGAAGCCGGCGGTCAGGAAGAAGCCGACCGCGTTGTGGCCGTACCACCACTGGAACATGGCGTCCTGGATGCCGCCCCAGGCGACGTACGACTTCGAGCCGAACACCGAGACCGGGAGCGCCGGGTTGTTGCCGAGATGCAGGACCGCGATCGTCACGATGAAGGCGAGATAGAACCAGTTCGCAACGAAGATGTGCGGCTCCTTGCGCTTGAAGATGGTGGCAAGGAAGACCAGCAGATAGACGACCCAGACGATGGTCAGCCACAAATCGGCGTACCATTCCGGCTCGGCATATTCCTTCGACTGGGTGACGCCGAGCAGATAGCCCGTGCCGGCGATCAGAATGAAGAAGTTGTAGCCCAGCACGACGAACCACGGCGCGAGGTCGCCGGCAAGGCGTGCACGGCAGGACTTCTGCACCACGTAGAAGGAGGTCGCGACCAACACGTTGCCGCCGAAGGCGAAGATCACGGCGGAGGTGTGCAGCGGCCGCAGGCGGCCGAAGCTGATCCAGGGCAGATCGAAGTTCAGTGCGGGCCAGGCCAGTTGCGAGGCGATGATGAGGCCGACGAGGAATCCGGCAATGCCCCAGAACATCGCCATGAAGGCGGAGAACTTGATCGGCCCCATGTTGTAGTTCGGGCGACCGTTGATTTCCTGGGGCGGCAACGCCGCCGGACGTTCGAAGTAGCGGTTGACGATGAAGAACACCGCAGCCAGGCTCGCCGCCGCGCTGAGCGCGGCGTGAAAGGCGAAGGGCGCGTCGAGCGCCTTGGCCGAGGCGATCACGCAAAGAAAAGCGGTGACTGCGAACACGACAGCCAAGCCGCTTTCACCGATGGTCATGGATTTGGAGATGGAGGGCTGGCTCATGCGGATTCTCTCTGAAAGAACTCGCTGCCAGAAATCACATTCACCCTCGCGGGGAATTGATTGAAATCAAGCTGGATGGATTTCTGTTAATGTGAGCCGATGCGCAGCCAGTTGAAGTGTCCTCTCCCCCATGGGAGAGGACAGCGAGCAAGGCGCGGCAAACTTCGGCGTTTTCAAGAACGGCGGCCGAGGGCCGCATTCTTCCACAAGGGGAACGAAGGGAAGAAGAGAAACATCTCCGTAAAATCACGGAGCTCCTGCTCAGTCCCGCGCCGTCGCCTTGAGCGCCGCGATGACGTCCTCACGGGCGATGATGCCGACCAGCTTCTGTGCACCGTCGAGCACGATGATGCTCCTGATGCGGTGCTCGACCATGATCTGGAGCACGCGTGTCAGCCGCGTGTCGGGGCTGACATAAATGAACTCGGGAGTCATGACGTCGCCGATCTTGCGTCTCATCAGGTCATCATAGCGCGGCAACATCTGGGTCGGCGTGAAGGCGAAGCACTTCAGGATGTCGAACTTGGTGACGATGCCGACCACCTGCCCGTCGTCTTCGACCGGATAGGAGTTGAAATCGTCGGTCTCGAACATCTCGCTGAGCTGGAACAGGTCGAGGCCGCGCTGCACCGTTTTGACGTTGCGCGTCATGTAGCCGTCGACAGTCTGTTCAAGAAATTTGTACATGACGCGTCCTCCTCGATTCGATACTGACCGGCCGGCGGTCAGTGCGACAGCAGCACGCTGCGGGCGGTTTGCGTGACCAGATGCTGGGTGACGCCCCCGAGGATCAGCTCACGAAATCTCGAATGACCATAGGCGCCCGCGACGATCAGGCCGGCACCGACGTCGCCGGCGACCTTCTCCAGATGCGCCGCGGGGCTTTCATCTCTTGCGGCCTCCGAGACGCGTGCGGTCGCGGTGACGCCGTGACGGCCGAGCCAGGCGGCTACGTCGATGACGCCGGCCGTCACGGCCGAGCGGTCGTCGTCCCTCTCTGGAATTTCAACGATGGTGACCTCCCTCGCCTTGCGCAGCATCGGCAGCGCGTCGGCCACCGCCCGCCGCGCCTCCGGCGTGTCCTTCCACGCCACCAGCACGTTGCGCAGGTCGAGCCAGTTGACCCGATCGGGGACGACGAGAAGCGGACGGCCGGCCTGCAGCACCAGGTCCTTGGGGCTCGCGAGCGAGAAAGCATCGGAGAAGGCCGGGGTCCGCCCTCCGCTGACGACGATGTCGGCGCAACGCGCCTGCGCCAGGACGAATCGCGCCGGAAAATCCATGGCGCTGCGCCACTCCACATGCCCGCCGCGATCCTTCGTGGCCGCGCGGAATTGTGCTTCCAGGTCTGCCAGCCGCCGCTTGACCGAAGCTTCGCCCTCGTCGATCAGCGCCTGCGCCTCGGTGCCGTCGGTGAAATAGAGTGGCGGTGCGAACTGCGCTGCGGCGACCCCGACGATGGCAGCCTCGAAGCGCTCGGCGAGCTCCCCCGCGACCTGAAGACGCGCTTCGTTGGGCTGATCGAGTGCCAAGCTGACCATGACGGTCGCATATGTCATCGGGTATCTCCAGCATCACCAAATTTTCTCGAAGCCTAATCCTGCTGACGCGCAACAGGCTGAGATAGATCAAAACAAGCGCTTCTGGCTCCCGCGCCGTTCAGCGGGAAATCCGCCAGCGAATTCAAACGTCCGCGCTTGCCTCTGGGCGAGCCTTGGGCGAAATTGCCGTAGCGGTAAAGGCATCCTGCCTGCCCGCTGAGAACAGGAGCAGAGCTTGGCGCCGACCCGCGTGACCCATCCGGCAGACGACGGTCGGGGCGAGCATTTCCGGGGCCGCATCGAGGGATTCGGGGTGGGCACCTGGGACTTTGATCTGCAGACCCGAGAGCTTGAATGGTCGGAGATGGCCAAGCGGCTGTTTGGCCTCGAGCGAGACCAGGCCGTCAGCTACGACCTCTTTCTTTCGCTGCTGGAGCCGGGCGATCGGGACCGCCTCCTGAAGGAGATCGGGCGCACCTCGGAAGGCGGCGGGGGACTTGACCTGTCCTTCAAGGTCGGCGGCGCGTCCGGAAACGGCCAATGGATCCGGGCCAGGGCCGGCGTGATCCGGGACGATTCGGGCGCGCCACGTCATCTCAGCGGGATATTCCTCGACATCAACGAGGAAAAGCAGCTCGAGGAGGCCCTGCGCTCCCAGGAGAATCATCTTCGCTCGATTCTCGAAACGGTGCCCGACGCCATGATCGTCATCGATTCACGCGGCATCATGCAGCTCTTCAGTAGCGCCGCGGAGCGGCTGTTCGGCTACAGCAGGCAGGAAGCCATCGGCCGGAACGTGAGCATTCTCATGCCTGAGCCCGATCAGTCGCGTCATGACGGCTATCTTGCGCGCTATCTCAGGACGAGTGATCCGCACATTATCGGCATCGGCCGGATTGTGACGGGCAAGCGCCGCGACGGCACGACCTTCCCGATGCATCTCTCCGTCGGGCAGACGCAACGCGCGGGCGAGCCTCATTTCACCGGCTTCGTGCGGGACCTCACCGAGCACCAGCAGACCCAGGCGCGGCTCCAGGAACTGCAAGCCGAGCTTGTGCATGTGTCGCGGTTGACCGCAATGGGCGAAATGGCCTCCGCGCTCGCTCACGAGCTCAACCAGCCGCTGGCGGCGATCAGCAACTACATGAAGGGATCGCGGCGCCTCCTCGCCGGCAGCAGCGATCCCAACTCGCCGAAGGTCGAAAGCGCGCTCGATCGGGCAGCGGAGCAGGCCTTGCGTGCCGGCCAGATCATCGGCCGGCTGCGCGACTTCGTCTCCCGCGGCGAGTCGGAGAAGCGGGTCGAGAGCCTCTCCAAGCTGATCGAGGAAGCCGGCGCACTCGGGCTCGCCGGCGCGCGCGAGCAGAACGTGCAGCTCCGCTTCAGCCTCGATCCTGACGCCGATCTCGTCCTCGCCGATCGGGTGCAGATCCAGCAGGTGCTCGTCAATCTGTTTCGCAATGCGCTGGAAGCAATGGCACAGTCGCCGCGGCGCGAGCTCGTCGTCGCCAACACTCGCGTCGCTGACGACATGATCGAGGTTGAGGTTTCCGACACCGGCTCGGGCTTCCGCGACGACGTCATTCCTAACCTGTTCCAGACCTTCTTCACCACCAAAGACACCGGCATGGGCGTGGGACTGTCGATCAGCCGCTCGATCATCGAGGCTCACGGCGGCCGCATGTGGGCCGAGAGCAACGCGGCGGGCGGAGCGACATTCCGCTTCACATTGCCGGCAACCGACGAGAGCTGAATCATGGCGACCAAGGGAAATGTCTACGTCATCGACGACGACGCAGCGATGCGGGACTCGCTGAACTTCCTGCTGGATTCCGCCGGCTTCGACGTCACCCTGTTCGACGACGCGCTCGCCTTTCTCGAAGCCCTGCCCGGCCTCGCCTTCGGCTGCGTCGTCTCCGACGTGCGCATGCCCGGCCTCGACGGGATCGAGCTGCTGAAGCGGATGAAGGCGCAGCAAAGCCCCTTCCCGATCGTGATCATGACCGGTCATGGCGACGTGCCGCTCGCGGTCGAAGCCATGAAGCTCGGGGCGGTCGATTTCCTGGAAAAGCCGTTCGATGACGACCGTCTCACCGCCATGATCGATTCGGCCATCCGCCAGGCCGAGCCTGCCGCCAAGAACGAAGCCGTCGCGCAGGACATCGCCGCCCGTGTCGCGTCCTTGAGTCCCAGGGAGCGCCAGGTCATGGAAGGGCTGATCGCGGGCCTCTCCAACAAGCTGATCGCCCGCGAATACGACATCAGCCCGCGCACCATCGAGGTCTACCGGGCCAACGTCATGACCAAGATGCAGGCGAGCAGCCTCTCCGAACTGGTCCGGCTGGCGATGCGTGCGGGCATGCTCAACGATTGAGGCAGGTCAAGGCGCCTTCCCGGGGCCGTGCTAACCAGCCAGCATGATCGAGGTCAGCTCACATGGTGCGCGGCTGCCGTCCCCACAACTCACCGTCTTTGTGGTCGACGATGATGCCGCCGTCCTGGGATCGTTGCGGTTCCTGCTGGAGACCGATGGCTTTGCCGTGCGGACCTTCAGGAGCGGCACGGCGCTACTCAATGTCAGCGGCGCGACCGGGCCGGACTGCTACGTCATCGACTACAAGATGCCGGACATCAACGGAATCGAACTGACCGGCCGCTTGCGCAAATCCGACCGCGACGCGCCTGTGGTCCTGATCACCGGCTATCCCGACGAGAACATCTCGGCCCGGGCGGCGACGGCGGGCATCAAGGACGTGGTTTTGAAGCCGCTTCTCGACGAAAACCTGGTCAAGTGCATCCGCCATGCCATCCAGGACCGCCCCCGCGCCTGACCTACGGGATTCTACGTAAGGCACCCTCCTTAAGATATCGCTCGAAATTTTCGAAGCCTCCGATACCGCGTAGGAAAGCGCCATCACAACGGAGATGGCGCAGATGCTGACCCAGACAATCAACACCCAGGCGATCAACACCCAAATCGGTGGCAAGATTGCCCCTGCCCATCCCGTAACCGACCAGTTCGGCGCGATCACGGGCCATGTCGGCCTGGTCGCCTCCGAGTTCTCCTACGGCAAGGACGAGGAGATCTACGGCGACGACGAGGCGGCCGAATACGTCTATCAGGTGGTCACCGGCGCGGTGCGCAGCTACAAGCTTCTCTCCGACGGCCGTCGCCAGATCGGCGCCTTCCATCTCCCCGGCGACGTGTTTGGCCTCGAATCCGGTCCCACTCACCGCCTCGCCGCGGAAGCCATCATCGATACCACCGTGCGCCTGGTGAAGCGCGCGAGCCTCGAGAAGGCCGCCGGCACCGACGTGCAGGTTGCCCGCAAGCTCTGGGCGATGACCGCCGGTGAGCTTCGTCATGCCGAGGACCACATGCTGCTGCTGGGCCGCAAGACCGCGATGGAGCGTGTTGCGACGTTCCTGCTCGAAATGGACCGCCGCCTCGCCGTTGCCGGCATGATGGCGCTGCCGATGTGCCGCCGCGACATCGGCGATTATCTCGGCCTCACCCTTGAAACCGTATCGCGCGCACTGTCGCAGCTTCACGCCCAGGGCATTCTCGGTTTCTCCGGCGCCCGCCAGATCGTGCTGCGCAACCGCCAGCGCCTGCACAATCTCGACGCCTGATCGGTTTTCTCCCCCCGTGACTTGGCCGGCCGAACCCGATTCGGCCGGTCTTTTCTTTTGTCGCGATCATGCCTTGCGCCGGGTTTCCGGCATCATCAGCAGGATCAGAAGGAGCCCCGTCGCGGCGACGCCGGACAGCCCGATGAACGCGGTGGCATTGCCGAACTTGTCGCTGACATAGCCGCCGAGCACCGTGCTCAGCGATGCGCCGATGCCGGTCGCAGTCCCCACGATCCCCTGCGCCAAGTTGAAATGACCACTGCCGAAGGCGACGTCGGCCACGATCAGCGGAATCACGACTGCGAACACCGCGGCGGTGAAGCCGTCGAACACCTGCACCAGCACCAGCAGGTAGGGATCGCGCACGGTCGCAAACAGCAGTCCGCGAATCGTCAGCGCGCCGAATCCGATCAGGAGCAGCGGACGCCGGCCCCAGAGCTGTGCCTTGCGCCCGACCGTCGGCGACAGCAGCGCCACGATCGCCTGCGGCACGATGATGCAGGCGGCGACGAGCACGGTCGCCCATTGGCTCGACCGCGCCGTCACCGCGCTCGCCATCAGCGGCATCATCGCGGCATTCGCGAGCTGCAACAACAGCACGCTGAGCGCGAAGACGATGAGCGGACGCTGCCGGATCAGGTGCCAGATGTTGGTATCGCCGCGGTCCGCGGCCTCAGGCGGCATCTCGCCGTGACAGCGCCTGATGTCGACCTCATTCTCGCGGATGCGCGAGAGCGCGATCAGCGTCGGGATCGCGAGCAGGAAGGTGACCAGGAACACCGAGCGGCTCGACAGGAGATAGCCCGCGGTACCCATCACCGCCGCCGCGACGCCGTTGCCCAGCGAGGCGAACCGCGCGTTGCGGCCGAGCCGCTCGCCGATCGCGAGCGGGCCGACGAGGCCAAGGCTGATCGCGGCGATCGCCGGCCCGAGCACGCAGCTCGCCGCCGCGTGCAAGGTGGCGGCGGCGACCACAACGGGGAAGATCGGCATGGCGGCATAGGCAAGCGCGCAGGCGCCGATGGTCGCAATCGCGAGGCCGGCGACCAGACGCTCCGACTTCGCGGCATCGATGATCGCGCCGCCCGGCATCTGCCCGATCAATGCGACGATGCCGCCGATCGACAGCACGAGGCCGATCTCGACCTGGGTCCATTTCTGCGTCGTCAGATAGACCGCGATGAAGGGACCGAAGCCGGTCTGCACGTCGGCGAGGAAGAAGATGAACCAGTCGAGCCCGCGCAGGCTCTGGCGCGAGGGCGCCGGAATACCCGCGGCCGAGGGCGCAGCGACGCCGTCCTGTTCGGCGCGGCCGCCGCGATCCGCATCGTTCGGCTTCCTCGACAACAGCACAGGCGGTGAGCCCTCCCGGCACCTCACTGGATCGCTTGCAGCGGCTGAAGGCTGCCGGACGCGCCGAGCACGACGATCGGCGTGTCCTCCTTGTATTCCGGCGCGGCCGCGACCTGCGCCTTGGTCAATTCCAGCGTGATACTGTCCTTCTTGTTGGCGATCTTGCCGAAGCGCAGCGCGTTCCAGTCCACCACGATCTTGCGGCTGCCGACGCCGAGGAAGCCGCCGAAATCGATCGCCGCGGCCCGCACATGGCCGGTGCGATCGACGATGACGTCGACGATGCGGCCCATGTCCTCGCCGGCGGCGCTGCGAACGTCGCGGCCGAGCACCCCGTGGGCCTCGCTCGCGCCGATGATGGTCACCGAGGGCGGCGGGGCGGCGTCCTTGGGCGTCACCGGAACGGTCGAGACCGGCGGCGGTGCCGTCGGCGGCGCATTCGCTTCATTCTGCCCTGCGGGCTGATCCTCCGCGGCGCGCGACGGTGCGACCGTCAGGGCAACCATGATCGCCACGCTCAGGATCAACGCTCCGATCGCACGCATGACACCCTCCTCATGATGCACCGCTAGCGCGCCAGCACGATCGAGACCTGGATCTGGCCGCGTGTGCGCAGCACCTCCAGCGCCACGTCGTCGCCGTGGCGGCTGACGCGAAGATCGACGCTGGATTCGCCGAGGCGCAGATCGCGCAGGATCACCTCGTTGAGGAACGCCGGCAGATGCGGATTGCGCAGGCGAATCTCGCCGCGCGTCACGTCGAACTCGAGGCCGAGCGCCGCCTCCAGCAGCGTGAACGGCGTCGCGCTGGCCCAGGCCTGCGGCGCGCAGGCGACCGGGTAGAGTGTCGGGCCGCGCCGCTTCTCGCGCCGGAAGCCGCAGAACAATTCGGGCAGCCGGCGCAGATCCATATAGGTCGCGGCATCGAACAGCCCCTTGAAGACATGCGCCACCGAATGCTTGAGGCCGTAGCGCGCGAGCCCGAGCGCGATCAGCGCATTGTCGTGCGGCCAGATCGACCCGTCATGATAGGACATCGGATTGTAGCGCACCTCGCCCTGCGCGACGGTGCGGATGCCCCAGCCGGAGAAGAAATGCGGCTGCATCAGATCGGCGGCGACGAGGCGGGCGCGATCCTCGCGGATCATGCCGCTGAACAGGACCTGCCCGGCGTTGGAGGTCCGCACCTTGCAGGGCCGTTTCTCGCCGTCGAGCGCGAGCGCATAGGTGCCGAGCTCCTCGCACCAGAACGCCTGCTCGAAGCGCTCGGCGAGCGCCCTGGCGTCGGCCTCGAGCTTGCGTCCCCGCTCCGGCTTGCCGAGCCGCAGCGCGCAACGCGCGGCGAGCTGCTTGGCAGCAAAGACGTAGCCCTGGACTTCCGCGAGCGCGATATTGCCCTCAGCAAGCTGGCCGTCGGCATGGAAGATCGCGTCGTAGGAATCCTTCCAGCCCTGGTTCGCCAGCCCCTTCTCGGTCGCGCGCTGGTATTCGACGAACCCGTCCTGGTCAGGATCACCAGGGCCGTCGATCCAGGCCAGCCCCGCCTCGATCGCCGGCCACAGCTCGATCAGCGTGGCCTCGTCGCCGGTGCGCTCGAAATAGCTCCCTGCGAGCAGCACGAACAGCGCGGTCGAATCGACGCTGCCGTAATAATGCGCGAACGGCACCTCCCCGAGCGCCGCCATCTCGCCGCCGCGCATCTCGTGCAGGATCTTTCCGGGCGCAGCGTCCGCGAGCGGATCGATCGCCGTGGCCTGGAAATGCGCGAGCCGGCGCAGGACGCCCTTGGCAACGCGGGGATCGACCCAGAGCATCTGGAGCGCCGTGATGAGGCCGTCGCGACCGAACGTGGTCGAGTACCAGGGGATGCCGGCATAGGGGTATCGCCCCTGCGGCGTCTCGGTCATCAGCATGTTGAGGTCGGCCATGGCCTGGCACAGCACCTCGTTGAAGATGTTGTTGGAGGTCTCGATGCTGGCCGCGCCCATGGTCAACTGCCGCATCTCGCGGCGGTGCGCCAGCAGCCCCGGGAAGAACCGCACCGGCTTTTCCGTCATCGGCCGGTTGCAGGACACGGCCACGAACAGCGATTTGGCCTGGTGCGGCTCCAGGTCGAGCTCCCAGGTCGCGGCATTGACCGAGAGCCGCGTCGGACGCGGGTCGAAATGCAGTCCGGTCGCCCGTTCGGCCTCGTCGAGGCCGCGATACTCGAACATGACGTCGGTCGGCCCGAGCAGCCGGCTGGTTCCGATGCCGCGGCGCGGCCGCCGCTCGCCGCGGACCTCGAACAAATCGGCGAAGTCGTTGCCGAACAGCAGCGTCAGGTCGACGCTGGTGCGCCGGTCGCCATGGTTCTGCACGCCGATGCGCTGATAGGCCGTGCCACGCCACAGGAAGATCGTGCGCACGATGTGCAGCAGGTCCTTCTGCAGAACGAGGCTGCCCTGCCGGTAGATGTCCGGATTGGTGAGATCGACGGTCAATGCCGAATTGTCGTCGCGCAGATTCGAGCCGAGCAGCAGCGGCTGGAGATCGTCGAGCACGAGCTCGAGCCGCGCGAGGTAGCGCGTATCGTGATGGAACAGGCCGTCCGGCCCGCCGGCGGATGCGCCGATGTCGCCATGGCTGTCGAGCACGATGAAGGTGTCGTCGTGCTTGAGCGAACGCCGTGGCCGTGCCGACGGCCCCGTCATCGGGATATAGAACGGCTGTTCCGCGACCTGTTCCGAGGTCCGCGTCACGGAGACGAATTGGGTGACGGCTTCGGCCGACATGAGCTGCTCCCCTGCGCCTGTTTCAAAACGCAACCGACTCGAGAAACGCGACTGTTGGTTTACGCGGCAGCTTGCGCGAGCCGGCTCATTTCCTGCGTGACCAGCTCACGATACGGCCCGTGGCCCTGCATCAGACGCTCGGGCGAGCCGTCCTCGATGATCTTACCATTTCTCAGCACCACCACGCGGTCGAAATTGCGCAGCGTCGCCAGCCGATGCGCGATCGCGATCACGGTGCGGCCGCGCATCAGGCGCGACAGCGCCTCGCGGATCGCCTCCTCGGACTCGCTGTCGAGCGCGGCAGTCGCCTCGTCGAGCAGCAGGATCGGCGCATCCTTCAGGAAGGCGCGCGCGATCGCGATGCGCTGGCGCTGGCCGCCGGACATCTTGACACCGCGGTCCCCGACCATGGTGTCGAGGCCGTCAGGCAGGCTCTCGACGAAGTCGCAGCGCGCAGCGATCGCCGCGCGCAGCACCTCGTCGTCGGTCGCGTTCGGCCGGCCGTAGCGGATGTTCTCGCGAATGGAGCGATGAAACAAGGAAATGTCCTGGGGCACGACGGAAATCGCCTCGCGCAGGCTCAGCTGCGTCACCTTGGAGATGTCCTGGCCGTCGATGGTGACGCTGCCCTCGTCGACGTCGTAGAAGCGCTGGAGCAGCGTGAAGAGCGTCGACTTGCCGCCGCCGGACTGCCCGACGAGGCCGACGCGCTGGCCCGGCTGGAGGCGCAGGCTGAACCGCTCGAAGATCTTCTCGCCGCCGGGATAGCCGAAGGTGACGTTGTTGAATGCGATTGCAGCGCCGCTCTTCACCAGCGGCTCGGCCTCGGGGTGGTCGCGCAATTCATGCGGCACCAGCAGCGTGGCGATCGCCTCGGTCAGGCGTGCGACGTGCTGGGTGACGTCGACCAGGGCCACCGCAAGATCACGCGTGGCGCTCAGGATGGAGATGCCGAGCGTACAGACCAGCACGACATCGCCGGTCGTCGCCTGGCCCTTCTGCCACAGCGTGATTGCCCAGGCCATCAGCGCGATCGTCAAAAGCACGGTGATAACGGCATGCAACAGCCGCAGCTTTTCCAGATAACGCAGGCTGCGGCTTCGCGCGGCGAGCTCCCGGTTCACCGTCGCGTCGAACCGCTCATGCTCGTGGCCGATGCCGCAGAAGGCACGGACCAGCGGCATGTTGCTGATCACGTCGATCATCTCACCGTCGACCACCGCGGCCTTGTCGGCGAAATCGTCATGCAGCGGCTTGCCGGCGGCTGCCAGATGGAACATCGCAACCACCATGCCGCCGGCGATCACGACCAGGCCGAGGGCCATGTAAGGACTGACGGTTCCAATCAGGGCAATTGCCGCAATTGTGGCAATGCAGGGCGGCAACACGTTCCAGACGAACATGTTCTCGACGGTGAACACCGCGTTCGACGTCGCCGTGATGCGGCTCGTCAGCATGCCGGGCATCCGGTCCGAGAAGTAGCTCGGCGCATGCCCGGTCAGATGACGAAATATGTCACGGCGCAAATCACCCGTGACACGGACGAAAGTGAAGCTCGCCGTCCAGCTCGCGATCCGCCACAGGAAGTTGTCGGCTGCGATCAGCGACATGAGCAGAATGAATGCCAGCCATACGCTGCCGCCATGCCCCGGGCCGGCGGACAAGCTGTCGACCAGGGATTTGACGCCGTACTGAGTGCCCACGGAACAGGCAACGGCCGCCACGACGGCGGCCAGGATTACCGAATGCGAAGCGAGACGACGCCGGAGATAGCGCAAGACAAAGGCAAAAGGCCTGCGCGCGTATCCAGAAAGCTGATCCATATGGCTATCGCCCCGTTATGCTGATTTTCGTTTCGTTACTGGTCGAGTGAACATCGACCGCTTCGCCTCGGTTCCCGGGCAACGCCATCACGACATGCGGATGCGGGCGATGTGCGAAGATCTAGTGGCAGCATCGCGACGATCCCCCGACGTGTCGAATATGTAACGTTCGGAGGAAGGAACTTCGCAGGTGCGGGAACGTTCCCTTGGCTGGGCGTAGCCGGTGCCGATGTACGGGGGCTTTCAACGTTCATGATCGCAGAGGAGATGGTGAGATGCGCATCGCGCAGGTAGCTCCGTTGACGGAGGCTGTTCCACCCAAGCTGTATGGCGGCACCGAGCGGGTGGTGCATTGGTTGACGGAGGAGCTGGTAGCCCTTGGACACGACGTAACATTGTTCGCCAGCGGTGACTCGCAGACCTCGGCAAAGCTGGACGCGTTATGGCCGAAGGCGCTCCGTCTCGACGGTTCCGTGCGCGATCCCAATGCGCTGCACATGGTGCTGCTGGAGCGGGTGCGGCAGAAATGTGACGACGAGGAGTTCGACTTCCTCCACTTCCATCTCGACTATTATCCGTGGTCGCTGTTCCACCGGCAGCCGACGCCATTCGTGACCACGCTGCACGGCCGGCTCGACCTGCCGGAGCATCAGCCGGTCTTCAACACCTTCTCCAAGATGCCCGTCATCTCGATCTCCAACGCGCAGCGGCGGCCGGTGCCGCAGGCGAACTGGGTGACGACCATCCATCACGGCCTGCCGGAGAATCTGCTGACGCCGAAGCCGGCGAAACAGGAATATCTCGCGGTGCTCGGCCGCATCGCGCCGGAAAAAGGCGTCGACCGCGCCATCAAGATCGCGACTCATTGCGGCATTCCGCTCAAGATCGCCGCCAAGGTCGATCGCGCCGACCAGGATTATTACGACGAGCTGATCCGGCCGATGATCGAGAACAATCCGCTGGTCGAGTTCATCGGCGAGATCGGCGATCACGAGAAGTCGGACTTCCTGAGCGGCGCGCTCGGCCTCCTGCTGCCGATCGACTGGCCGGAGCCGTTCGGCCTCGTCATGATCGAATCCATGGCCTGTGGGACGCCGGTGGTCGCCTTCAACCGCGGCTCGGTTCCGGAGATCATCGACGATGGGCTGACCGGCTTCATCGTCGAGGACGTGATCAGCGCCGCCGGTGTGGTGAAACGCCTGCCGCAACTCGACCGCGCCGCGATCCGCAAGCAGTTCGAGACCCGCTTCACGGCACGGCGCATGGCGCTGGATTATCTTGCGGCCTATCGCAGCCTGACCGAGGCACAGGCGCCGCGGATCAAGCTGGTGAGCAGCGCGGAGTAAGAGCCACTCTCACCAAAGGCACACTCCGGGGCATCCAGTACGCCACGGCGTTTCGGTTCAAGCACTGCATTCTCTGGAATACTGGATCGCCCGGTCAAGCCGGGCGAGGACAGCGAATATGCGGTGGACGGATCACGGCACATGCGCGGCGAACTGCACCGCCCTATGCCACCACCGCCCGCTTCGGCTCGACAATCTCGAACATCCGCGGGAATTCGTCCATCAGTCCCATCAGCTCGGCGAGCTTCATCGGATTGCCCGCGAGCTTGACCTTTCCGGCGGCGACCGCTTCCGGAAAGCTCGTCAGCTTCGCGATCACCTCGTCCAGCGTCGACCGTGCCAGCGTGAAGCTGGCGTCCGCATTTTCCGCCTGCACCCCCTCGGTGTAAGTGAGCGCGCAATTCTCCAGATTGAGCACGAACGTCTCGCCGGTATCGGAAAATCGCCAGTTCAGGACGATGTGCTTGCCTTCCGCCTTGGGACCGTTGAGGCGGATGCCGAGCACGTCCCAGAGCTGGGAAGTGCGGAGCGCGGCCAGCGTCTCCCGCGGCATCGGCGGACGCGCCGGCACCTTCGGCATGCCCTGGCGCAATTCCTGCGCGCCGAACAGATAGGCGTTGCGCCAGGTCGCGCTCTCGGCGGCATAACCGAGCTGCTCCAGCGTATCGGCCAAGAGTGCGCGCGCCGCCGCATTGTCAGGCTCGGCAAAGACGAGATGGCCGAGCACCTGCGCGACGAAACGGAACTCCCCCTTGTCGAAATCGGTGCGCGCCCGCGCCAGGATCGCGTCCGCGCCGCCCATGTACTCGACATACTTCCTGCCCGACTCGACCGGCGGCAGCGGATCGAGATTGACCGGATTGGCATCGTACCAGCCGAGATATTTCTGGTAGATCGCCTTCACATTGTGCCGGATGTGGCCGTAATAGCCGCGGCCGTGCCAGGCGCCTTCCAGGCTCTTCGGCAGCTGGATCGTCTCGGCGATTTCGGCCGCGGTCAGGCCGTGGTTCATCAGGCGGATGGTCTGGTCATGCGCGAACTTGTAGAGGTCGCGCTGCTGCCGGATCATCGTGCCGATGCGCTCAGCCCCCCACACCGGCCAATGGTGCTGGCCGCACATCGCCTCGGCCTTGCCGTCCCAGAGCTGCAAAGCCTCGCCCAGATATTTCGACCAGGCCAGCGCGTCACGCACGTCGGCGCCGCGGAAGGGCAACAGATTGTGGAAATTGTGCGTGCAGTTCTCCGCGAGGTTCAACAGCCTGTAGCGCGGGACGAAGAAGTGCATCTCCGCCGGCGCTTCGCTGTTCGGCGCCATCTGGAATTCGAATGCGACGCCGTCGATCACGCGCGTATCGCCGGTCGCCATGATCAGGTCCGTGGGCCGCAGCAGCGCGACGGAGCCCGCCGCCATCGACTTGCCGAGGCCGCAATCGACCTGCCCGCGCACGCCCTTGGCGAGAAGGGGTCCGAACTGGTACTGCGCCCGGCGCAGCATCGCAGGTCCTGCGATGATGTTCTCGGAGACGGCGTGCTCCATGAACAGGTTCGGCGCGATGATCGGCACGCTGCCAGTAGCGAGCACATCCTCCGCCAGCACGCCGCGCGCGCCGCCGCAATGGTCGGTGTGGGTATGGGTGAAGATGATCGCCGCGACCGGCCGCGTGCCGCGGTGCTTGAAATAGAGATCGAGCGCGGCGCGGGCGCCTTCGATCGAGGTCAGCGTGTCCACGACGATGGCGCCGCTGTCGCCCTCGATCAGCGTCATGTTGGCGATGTCGAGCCCCCGCACCTGGTAGACGCCGGGCACGACCTCGAACAGGCCGTGCTGCATGTTGAGGCGCGACTGCCGCCACAGGCTCGGATTGACCGTGTGCGGTGCCTGCTCGGCGGACAGGAAGCCATAGGGCTCGAGGCTCCAGACCGTCCGCCCTTGCGGATTCGTGATCGCCGCGTTCTCGATCGTGCCGAGAAAGCCGCGCGCGGCGTCATCGAAGTCGCGCGTGTCGGAAAACGGCAGTGCGTTGAACATGGCCTCGTGCCGAGCGATGACGGACGGCGATGCGTCCTTTGGCTCACTGCTGGATTCCGTCATGTTGCTCCTCCCCGCCTGATGCACGGCATCTAACCGCATCTTGCGGTCGATTGCCATTGGAGGAGACGAAGGAAATGGAGCGAGATGCCTTCTCCCTTCCCCGCGAGGAGAGGGTGCATGGGCTAGGCAGCGACGCCTTCAACGGCTTGGCGCGATGCCGTGGCGTTGTCCGCCATCCGCAGCTCGCTGGCGAGCACGTAGCCGCCACGATTCTGCTTGGCCCGATAAAGCGCCTTGTCCGAGCGCGACAACAGCGCCTCTGCGGTTCGGCCGTCGTCCGGGGCGACGGCAACGCCGACGCTCGCACCGAGCTCGATCACTTGTCCGTCAACCTCGTATGGCGTGCCGATCGATTGCACGATCCGCCGTGCCATCGCCTCCGCGTCGGACGCGGCGCGCTGCACCAGGACGAACTCGTCGCCGCCCATGCGGATCACGAGGTCGTCAGGCCCGGCCAGCGCCTTGAGCCGCCCGGCGACCTGCTTCAGCAGCGCATCGCCGGCGGGGTGGCCGAACCGATCGTTCGCTTCCTTGAAGCGGTCGAGATCCAGCGTATGGACGGCAACCATCCCGGCCGACAGCATCACGGGCAGATCCCTTGCCAGCACCGAACGATTGGACACGCCGGTCATCGGGTCGGAGCGCGCGAGCTGCTCGAACTGGCGCTTGAGCGTGATCTGGCTGATCGAGGCGTTGAAGCTGAGCCGAACCATCTCGAAGCTCGCGACCACGTACATCAGAATGAGGAGACCGAGCCCGACATGGCGGAGATCGGGCTGCATGAAGCTCACGATCGCGGCAGGCGCGGCGATCGCGGCGAGATCGAGCAGCGCCGCAGCGGGACGCAGCGCCAGCCGCGCCACCACGCCGGCGCCGAAGCCGAAGCCGATGCCGACCGCCATCACGCAGCAGAGCGCATCGCCCAGCACGATGCTGCGCGCGGCGAACACGCCGAGCACGAGGGCCGTTACAACGGTGCCGGCAATATAGCGCCGTTCCCAGCGCACGGCCTCGGCCCGGCCGAGCCGCGGCGGAGCCGCGAGGCGGCGGCGGAATGCAAATATCTCGACAAGACGGACAATCGCCACCAGCACGCCGGCGACCGTCAGGCCGGCCGTCATCATGTCACCGGTCTCGTAGATCGTGATGGCGCCGACCATCGCCTGGCAGGCGGCCGCGAGAATGGTGGGCATCATCGTGCCGTGAAGGCCCGTGATGACTTCCAAATGGACGGCGTCCGAAATCGACGCCGGTCCGGATTCCATTCTGTTGAAGAACATGCCAGCTCCCATCCACTGGCATTTATCTACCGAAGACCCGTAAAGATGCGTTCGCTACTCAAGGATCGCATTTGAGCGTGCGGATTTACCGCGCATTAGCCATGTCTCGCCCCAGGACGGACGGAGACGCATGCTCATCGTCTCCGTCCCCACCACGCGGCGGCTACATGCCCAGCAAGCGAGGCAGCCAGAGCGACAGGCCGGGCCAATACGTCACCACCACGAGGAATCCCAGCATCGTCAGCAGCCACGGCCACACCGCGACCGTCAGCTCGGTGATGCCCATCTTGGCGATGCCGGAGGCGACATAGAGGTTGAGGCCGACCGGCGGATGGCACAGCCCGACCTCCATGTTGACCGTCATCAGGATGCCGAAATGGATCGGATCGATGCCGAGCTTGATCGCGACCGGAAACAGGATCGGCGCCATGATCAGGATGATGGAGGACGGCTCCATCACGTTGCCCGCCATCAGCAGCAGCAGGTTGACGAGCAGGAGGAAGCCGATCCACCCCAGGCCCTGGTCGATCATCCATTGCGCCAGCGCCTGCGGCACGTTCTCGTAGGTCATCAGGAACGAGAACAGCACGGCGTTGGTGATGATGTAGAGCAGCATCGCGGAGAGATTCGCCGACGACAGCAGCACGCGCGGCACGTCGCGCAGCCTCAGGTCCTTGTAGATGAACACGGCCACGATGAAGGCATAGACCGCGCTGACGGCGGCAGCTTCAGTCGGCGTGAACAGGCCGCTATAGATGCCGCCGATCACGATCACGATCAGCAGGATGCCCCAGATCGACTTGCGGAATGCATCGAGACGCTCGAGGAAGGTGGCTTTCGGCATCCGCGGATAGTCGTTGCGCCAGGCCCGATAGAACGTGGTTGCGCCGAGCAGCGAGGCGAGCGCAAGCCCCGGCACGATGCCGGCGATGAACAGCTTGCCGACCGAGCTGTTGGTGGACACGGCGTAGAGCACCATCGGGATCGACGGCGGGATGAGAATGCCGAGCGAGCCCGACGTCGTGATCACGCCCGCGCCGAACCGCTTCGGAAAGCCTTGCGCGACCATGGCGGGAAGGATCACCGAGCCGATCGCCACGACGGTTGCCGGCGAGGAGCCGGAGATGGCGGCGAACAACGCGCAGGCGACCACGCCCGACAGAGCCAGACCGCCGTACCAATGGCCCACCAGCGAGGTTGCGAAGGTGATCATCCGCCGCGCCACGCCGCCATGGGTCAGGAAATTGCCGGCGAGGATGAAGAACGGGATCGCCATGATCTCGAAATTCTCGATGCCGGTGAACAGCTTCAGCGCCACCGATTCGGTCCGCACGTCGGTCAGCGTGAACATGAAGCTGAGCACGGTCAGACCCAGCGCGATCGAGATCGGCATGCCTGTCAGCATCAGCGAGAGCAGCAGCGCGAACACGATGGCGACGCGCACGCCCTGCGGCAGCGTGATGAGATGGCCTGCATGGGCGAAGCAGATCGCGACGATCAGGACCGGCAGCAGCATCAGGATCCAGCCGAGCGGGCTGCGCTCGTCGCGGACGACCTGGCTGGGCGTGACCGGCGCCGGATGCACCGGATCCGCCTCGACACCCTCGACGCCCGCCATGTCGTGATGCGGCAGCTCGCCGGTGCGATAGAACGACCAGGCGACCTGCAGGAAGCGGAAGCACATCAGGCCGGAGCCGAGCGGGATCGTGAGATAGACCATCCACATCGGCGCTTCGAGATCGTTGGATTGCTGGCCGCTCTGCCACATGTGGCCGACGAAGGCGGCTCCGAAATAGCCGACGATGGCGGTGAAAAGCGCGCCGCACAGAAGACCGAAAGTGATGACGCGCCGGCGCGATCCGCCGGGAAGCTGGTTGACGAGCACATCGACGCCGACATGGATGCCCGTGCGCACGCCGTAGGCGGCACCGAACTTCGCCATCCAGATGAACATGTAGATGCAGAGTTCCTGTGCCCAGGACAGGTCGAGCGCGGCAAGCCACACGAACACCGCTCGCGCCGGCACGGCAAGGAAGGCGAGATTTCGCGCTTCCGCCCATTTGGCGATGTCGATCGACAACCCGGCACCGTAGCGATGCAGCACGGCGACGAAGATGAGCGATGTCGCAGCCGCGATCATCGTCGCGATCAGCCACTCCTCGAGATGATCGAGAAAACGATTCAGCGCGCGCAGCAACTTGGTCCCCCCGGATTGGATCATTCAAGCGCAACGGCCGGGAGTGCGATCACTCCCGACCGTTGGTATTGTTCTTATTAGGGCGCAGCCCGTCAGTTCATCTTGACGTCGAGTTCCTTGGCGAGGAGATCGAGCACCTCCTGCCCAACCCGCCCCTTTGCCCATTTATACGTCGGCTGCATCGCCTCCTGCCAGGCCTTGCGGTCGGCGTCGGTGAGATAATGCAGATTGGTCTTCCCCGTCTTCTTGATCCCCGTGGGTCGGTCAAAATCCCCCGGGTATGGTCACTTGAAACTCCCCCACCTGATGATCGCCGTCAGCGCCGCTGAACAGCAGTAGCCGGTCAGGCAGGACGTTTATGTTCGACCCCTTTAGCCAGCAAGGGGCCGGGGAGTTGAACGTCTTGAAGCGACATCTGCAAAGCACCGTACTTACATTACTTGATCGCAACACCAGCCAGCGCGAGATTCACCGGCTGACGGGTGTCGATCGCAAGACGATCCGGCGTTATCAGGCGCTGCGGGCCGGTGCGGAGGCAAATTCCCCCGGGGAAGTGACCACCGGCTCGGTGAGCGCGGACGGCCAAATTCCTCCACCCCGACCACCGGCTTTTGGGACATCGGAAGCGACGGTCACCAGCAGCCTGGCCCGTTCGGCTTGCGAAGCGCATCGGACGTGGATCGAAGAACAGGTCCGGCTGAAGCGGAACGCGCAGGCGATTTACCAGGACCTGGTTGATCAATTTGGCTTTCCGTCCAGCTACCAGAGTGTCAAGCGGTTTGTGCGCCGGTTGCGGCACGCTGATCCTGAGCAGTTTGATCGTCTTGAGTTCCTCCCCGGCGAGGAAGCTCAGGTCGACTATGGCGAGGGCGCGCCGACGGTTGATCCGAAGAGCGGGCGGTACCGTCGTCCCCGCCTGTTCGTGATGACGCTACGCTACTCGCGGCGCAGCTTCCGGCGGGTAGTCTGGAAGTCCAGCCAACAAGTCTGGGCGCAGCTCCACGAAGAGGCGTTCCGGTATTTTGGCGGGGTCCCCAGCTATGTCGTGCTCGACAACCTGAAGGAAGGCGTCCTCAAGCCGGATTTGTACGAGCCCCAGCTCAACCCGATTTACAGCGCGATGCTGGCTCATTACGCCGTGGTCGCCGATCCCGCGCGCGTGGCCGATCCAAATCGGAAAGGATGCGTCGAGAATGCGATTCAACATACCCAGGGCACTGCGCTGGCCGGACGGCGCTTCGAGACGCTGGAGGCGCAAAACGAGTTCTTGAGGCACTGGGAGGAGAACTGGGCTTCCAAACGCATCCACGGCAGCACGCGCCGTCAGGTCGAGGCGATGTTCCAGGAAGAGAAGCCGCACCTGCGGCCGCTGCCTGTCGCTCCCTTCCGCATCTTCACCGAAGTCGTCCGGACTGTCTGCGACGACACCACCGTACGCGTCGACAACAGCTATTACGCCGCGCGGCCCGCGCCGATCGGCAGCCAGGTCGTCGTGCGCATCTACACCACCACGATCGAGATCCGTGATCGCCACACCCGTGCGCTGCTGCGTGTTCATTCCCGGATGGCGCACCCCGGTTCTGTCGTCCTGCCGACCAGCGAACGGCCGTTCAACCCGTCGCGGCAAACCGCCGTGCTGCTGGCGAGCGCCGAGCGCATCGGACCGCAGACCAGGGCCTTGTGCCAGCAGGTGTTCGACACCGAAGGGCGCCCCGGACAGCGCGCGATGTGGGGCATTGTCGGGCTGGGCCGGAAGTATCCGGCGCGGCTGGTCGAGCAGGCCTGCGCGCACGCCATCGACAACCGCATCTACCGCTACAAGCACGTGCGTGCGACCGTCGAGCGGTTGTTCGAACAGGCGATCGAGCAGGTTGGAGTGACGCCACAGCCGGCATCGCCGCTCACCCAGGATCATCCGCTGATCCGTACCCCCGCGGAATACGGCGACCTCTTCAGCCGCGCTGTGCGGCGCGACGCCGACGACAATGGTCGGCAGGCCGAGGCTCACGACGATCACGCCACGGCAATCCGCGCTCGTGTCGCCTGCGCAACCCCGGCCAACTCCGGCGCCACGAGCGCTCCCGCTGCACCTTCTCACCTTAAACTGGAGACCTAGCCACATGATGACCATGCCGGAAATTGAGCGTTGCCTACGACAGCTGCGCCTGTCGGGTGTCCGCGACACGCTGCAGACGCGCGTGCTCCAGGCGCAGGGCGCCAACCAGCCCTTCCTCGAGACCTTCTCCCTTATCCTGCAGGATGAACTGGACCGTCGTCAGTCCCGTCTTATCGAGCGGCGATACCAGCAATCCGGGCTCGACGAAAAGCTGACGCTCGCCGAGTTCGACTGGTCCTTCAATCCCAAACTGCCACGTCAGACCTGCTTCCAGCTCCACACCCTGGCGTTCATTGCCGCTGGCGAGAACGCTCTGCTTGTTGGCAAACCTGGCACCGGGAAGTCGCACATCGCCAAGGCGATTGCCTATCAGGCGATCCTGCAAAGCCACAAGGTCCAGTATCTTGAGACCGACGACTTCTTCCACCGCTACGCCCTGAACTCTCCGGCACAACGCGAGGTCCGGCTGCGAACCATCATCGACTGCGATCTCCTCGTGCTGGACGATCTATTCCTCGCACGCGCCATCCCCGACGACGCCGGCACTTTGCTGCAGACCCTGATCCATCAGCGTTACAAACTGCGCCGCAGCGTCATCGTCACCTCCAATCGCGTCGTGCAGGATTGGGGGGCATACCTTGGGGACAACACTATGAGCACGACGATCCTCGATCGCCTTATGCATCATTGCCATCTGCTTGAGTTCGACGGACGCAGCTATCGGCTCAAAGAAGCCGCTGAAGCTCTTGCCCGGGAAACAAACTCAAACTAACAGTCCCTTGTCCTGCCTCGCGGGTGGAGGAATTTGACTGACCACACCCGGAGGAATTTGAAGTGACCCGCGGGGTCTTGATCTCGGCCAGCGCGTCCTCGTTCTCCTGCCGCGCGATCGAGTTGGTGTAGTCGGTCGCCTCCGCCATCGCCTAGTCCAGCTTGGTGCGGATATCGGGCGGAAGACCTGACCAGAACTTCGAATTGACGATGACAGCATATTGCAGATGCGCGTGATAGGATACGGTGATGTCCTTCTGCACCTCGTAGAACTTCTGCGTGAGGTAGTTTGACGCCGTGTTCTCGCAGCCGTCAACCACGCCGGTCTGCAAGGCCTGGTAAACTTCCGAGAACGCCATGATCTGCGGGATCGAGCCCATGATGTGGAGATACTGGTCGGCGACCTTCGATCCGGAGATGCGGAATTTCAGCCCCTGAAAATCGGTCGGCTTCATCAGGGGACGGTTGGCGGACAGCATGTGGAAGCCGTTGTCCCAATAGGCGAGCCCGGTGATGCCCTTGGCCTCGAGCTTCTGGAACAGCCACTTGCCGATCGTGCCCTTCATCGCGCTGGCATAGGTCTGGTCGTCCCTGAACAGCCAGGGCAGGTCGAGCGCCTCGAACTCCTTGATGCCGAGCGGCGCGAATTTCGCCGTCGAGGGCGCAAGCATCTGCACCGAGCCGAGCTGCAGCGCCTCGATCTCCTCCTTGTCCTTGTAGAGCGTGGAGTTCGGGTAGACTTCGACCTTGACCTTGCCGTCGGTGTATTTCTCGGCGAGCTCCTTGAATTTCAGCGCGCCCTTGCCCTTCGGGGTGTCGTTGGCGACCACGTGGCTGAACTTGATAACGACGGGACTCTGGGCTTGGGCGATGGCGGGAGCCAAGAGAACAGCCGCGGCGGCGACCGCGGCAAGCAGCGTGCGCATGAACGTACCTCCCAACAACTCGGAAACCGGGTTCTTCTTGTTTTTCAGGTCGGTCCTGGCAGCAATCCGCTACCCGAACAACTGGACCCAAGCCCCTGTTTGCCGCAGCCAAGCTAACTTGAGGACCGCTGCATGCGCAACCCGGTGTCGGCGCGCGTCCAAAGGGAACGAGCGCTTGTGCCGCAATGCGGCAGTGCAATCAGCCTTTGCGCTGGGCGACCATGAAGAGGCGCCGGAACGGGAACAGCGTCTGCCCCGCAGCATTCTTCGGATAGGCCTTTGCGACGCGCATCCCGTAGGCGGCTTCGAACGCGATCTTCTCCTCGCCTTGCAGGACGTCGAGATAGCGTGTCAGCCAGGTCCCCTTGGTCCATTCCTTCACGGGGTTCTCGCCCTCGAGCACCTGCAGATATTCGGTCTCCCAGATGTCGATATTGGCCGACATCGGCGCGAGCAGATCGTGATAGAAGGCCGGTCCCTCGACCGGCGGCGGGGTGACGAGATGCTCCACCTTGGACCGCCACGGACCATCCAGCGCGGTCTCGCCGATCAGCACATGCGAAGGCGCGGTGAAGTTGCGCGGCATCTGCACCGCTAAGATGCCCCCACGCGCCACCTTCTCCATCAGCGACGGAAACAGTGCCGCATGATCGGGCAGCCAGTGCAGTGCGGCATTGGAATAGATCAGGTCGTACTGCCCGGCGGGACTCCAATGGCCGAGATCCTCATGTGACCATTCCACGTCCGGCGCGGCCTTCCGCCCCGCAGCGACCATCTCGGCCGAGCCCTCGACACCGGTCACGCGCGCATCCGGCCAGCGCTCCCTGATCAGCTTCGTCACGTTGCCGGCGCCGGCGCCGAGATCGGCGATCGCGCGCGGGGCAAGATCCGGAATCCGCATCAGGAGGTCGACCGCGGGCCGGAGCCGATGGCCGGAGAACTTCAGATATTGCTGCGGGTCCCAGACCATCGCGTCAGCCTTTTCTTTTTCGTGTTTCCTTCGCCGAAGCCCTTGGTTACCACTGCTCGTCTCGGTTCGGCAAATCGCCGCACGCGGGACGGGGCAGGAAACGAACAGCAAAACGCAAAGCAACCAAGAGAGCGTGCGACCATGGACCTCGGGCTCAAATCGAAAACCGCTGTCGTCACCGGCGCGAGCATCGGCATCGGCCGCGCCATCGCCAAGGGCCTGGCGGCGGAAGGCGTGCGCGTCATCGGCGTGGCGCGCCGCACCGACCTGCTGGCCGAGCTGGCGAAAGAAGTCGGCGGCGGATTGATCACGCCGTTCGAGCAGGACGTGATGGCCAAGGACGCCGCCGAGAACATTGCGGCCTTCGCGCTGAAGGAGCTCGGCCATGTCGACATCCTCGTCAACAATGCCGGCGGCAGCCGTCCCCTCCCCGTCGATGCGCCCGACAGCAAGTGGGACGAGGCGATCGCGCTGAACTTCACCAGCTATCGCCGCATCGCGCATGCGCTGCTGCCGCAGATGATCGAACGCAAATGGGGCCGCATCGTCAACATTACCGGCAAGTCCGAGCCGGAAGGCCTCAACGCCGCCTTCGCCGCCAAGGCCGCCGTGCACGCCTGGGCCAAGGGCCTGTCGCGCGAGATCGGCGCGCACGGCATCACCATCAACTGCATCCCGCCGGGCCGCATCATGAGCGAACAGATCCGCCGCAACTACGCGCCGGATTATCGCGAGCGCTTTGCGGAAGAGGAAATCCCGGTCGGCTATTGGGGCGAGCCGGAGGACCTCGCGGCCCTCGTGGTGTTCCTGGCCTCGCCGGTGGCGCGCTACATCACGGGCACGGTGATCCCGGTGGATGGGGGTTTGCGGAGATATCAGTTTTAGGCAGGCAGATGCCCCAAGGCGCGCACGTCGTCCGCGTCGCGCGACGGAGCGATCTGCCCGCCGAACTGGCGCAGGGTGTGCGGCGAATTGATCACGCCCTTCGAGCAGGACGTGATGGCCGAGGTTGCCGCTGAAAACACGGCCGCCTTCGCGCTGAGGGAGTTCGGCCACGTCGACATCTTCGTTAACAATGACGGCGGCAGCCGCCCGCTCGCGCTGGACTTCACGGGCTATGGCCGCATCGCGCATGCGCTGTTGCCGCGGATGATCGAACGCAAACGGGGCCGCATCGTCAGCATCGGAATCCACTCGGCCGGCGAAACGCATGCGGTGCCCGCTTTGGCGCCCGATCTCACGGTTTGACGTAGCTCCAGCCCTGTTCCTGCAACTCCATGACGCGGACGACACCGGATTTGACAACCGTGGCCTGCGGAATCAGACTTATGTCCTTGTTCTCCGCCTTACGCATGTTTTCCTGCGTATTGCCGCAAGCCTTGAAGGAGATTTCCGGATGGCCCATCGCGAGGACCTCGATGCGCGGCTTTACAGGCGAGGTGTCATCGCGCAGCATGTGAAGCCCGGGACCAAAGGTGACGACCTCGATCGACACTGGTTCACCGAGATCGCGGAAGTATTGCGCGACGTTGGTCGCATTGTTGAGTGTGAGGTTCATCATCGCAGGTTCGTTGGAATTGACCTGCAAGATCAGCCGATGTGACTTCCTGGCGGCCTCAGGTTTGGTCATCTGAGCCAGCGCTCCCTCGTTCGCGGGGTTGCGCTTGCTGGTGTGAAGCTGCCCAGGTTTTCCCGCTTGCTTATCTCGACTTGAATGCTTCTGGCTGCCCGCCTGGGTCGTCGCGCTCGCCTGCAGGATCGACTGGTTGTCCTGCTGCGCCTGCGCGTCCGGTCCAGCCAAAAGCAGCATCGCCAAGCTGCTGGTGACTGCCATCGCCAACTTTGGATTGATCATCTCGTTTCTCCCTCTCCCTGATCCTCACCGTCCTGGTCTGGCGACCGCATGTGGCCATTTGCATGCAGCCCCAACTTTCTCGCGCACGTTCCTGAATCCGCCGAGCGGGAATTGTCCCTCCTGCACCACGCCGGTGCGGATGGAGAGACGCACATTGATGTAACCGTCATCGGGCAGCGACCTCAGCAACCGCACGACGTCGCCCCCGAAAGCAACGCCGGAGCCGAATGACGGCGCGGCAGCCGCGAGTTGCATTGGCGGCTCCGCATTGAGCTGAAGGGAGACGGCGTATTCATTGGCACTGCGTGACATCGTCGGTCCTGCGACTACGATTTCCGTGCGGCCTTTACGGCAGTGGATTGCGAGTTGCATCGCAGCACCATCCGAACTGCCGATCGAAGAGGTGGTGGCCGTGACGATTGGTGAATAGTCGACTGGCGAAGTGGTCTCGCTGATCAGCCAGCCATCGTCTGACGCGCCCCGGCCGGGCGGTGGAATCCTGCGTGACAGATCCTGAAGACATTCCACCCGGCCTTGCCCCGCCATCGCCGAGCAAGCCCGAAGTGCTTCCATGGGATCGCTCGCGCTTTGCGCGTAGGCGATTCCGCAGGCCACATTGAAAGCGACGGCGAGCGGAGGAGCCGCACTCTTCATGGCCGAGCCTGTGCGCTGCGCGCCTTGCGATCCAGCCAATCCTGTGCGGCCTGGAAGCGAGTGAGCCCTGGAACGGTTGCCGCGAGATTGATCGACTGCCATTTCGAATCGAAGCCCGGCGCCTGCAGCCTGTCGATTCGCGAGAACAGATAGTCGACGAGGCGCGCCACGCGTTGGTAGCGATTCGATTGTTGCGGCCAGTTGAACGCAACGAGCGCTGTCGGCACCGCAATCGTCGAGATCCGCTCGCCTTGCCTGATCAGACTGGGATACTCATTGGCCTCAAGGGTCGCGGGCAGATAATAGTCCTCGAACTTCCTGTCGTAGTTGACCGGCAGGAACTTGAATCCAGCATCCCAGCGGCCCCTCACGAAGGCGTCGACGGGTTTCGATGTAATGAACACGACGGCCGACATCTCGCCTTTGCGCATCTGTTCCAGGGCCAACTGATGCGGAATGAACGTCTTGTCGACATCGATGCCGAGACGGCTGAAGATCAGTGGTCCTGAATAGGCCGCTGCGGTGCCTAAGGTGTTGAAGTTCACCTTCTTGCCGGCAAGATCCTTCAGGCTTGTGATCTCGGGCCGTACAAAAATGTGCAGCTCGGATGGGAAGAGATTGAGCAGATACGTGATGCGGCTTCGGATCTGCGGTGCCTGAACCTTATATTCGTCGAGCGCATCGGAATTGATGATGGCGGTATCGACGCCACGCAAATACAGCAGCGCATTCAGATTGTCGGTGGCTCCCCGCGTGACGATCGGCAGGAGATGCAGGTTTGCTCCGTCGTCGACGACGCGAGCCATTTCTGCGGCGAGGCGGATCGGTGCGCCCTCGAGCAGACCGCCGGCGAGCCCGACCGTCCAGGCGTTCATCCGATCCTTTTCACTCTCCGGCGGGAGCGGCCTTCGGACGAGTTGAGCATCAGTCCTGGTATTTCCCGCCGTTTGCGCTTCGAGGCAGGCCGTCTGAAGCAGCATCGCGACCGGCAGCAACCCGGCGAGCAGGAGCAGCGAGAGTGACCTTGGCGCCTTGTTCATGTCGTTTCCCTTCCGAATCAGCCACCGCAACCGTTGGTCCGCAGGACTGCAACACGTCCACTCTCAGCGCTGCAGCGCCTCCAGGCGTTCCTTCGCTTCGCGAATGCCGCCCCGGTGTGCCTTCGCGTAGAGCTCTCGCGCCTTGGCCGCTTCGCCGCGCGTTCCATAGGTCCCCCAGGCGGAAAGAACCGCCGGATCGTATGTCTCCGCGAGCATGAAGCTTGCCTGCGCAATGTCCTTCTCGGCCGCGAACTCGAGAACGATCCGCGCTGCACCGATATTTCCCTGATCGAGCAACGCCCTGGCGCGCGGGATCAATCGGGCCTCCGCCTCGGCCTGGTTTGCGGCTTTCAGCGGCTCTGCGACAGTCGCTTCCGCGCTCCGCGCCGCCGGCAAGATTGGGCCTCGATTTGTTTGCTCCGCCTGGTGGCGAGCATCGGCTGGGGCCGATGCCGATGCACGGTCTTTTTGCCTGGCCTCGGTCCCGCTTCGCTGCTGTTGCAGCGACTGCCGCAGTTCGGCAATCTCCCGGTTCGCTGCCTGTCTCTGCTGCGAAGCGGCATCGTTCGCCTCGCGCAATTGCACGTTCCGGGTTTCGATCTCACGGCGCGTTTCCGCAAGCTCCCTCGCCAGCGCGGTTGCATGCGCCTGGGCCTCTTCTCGGTGTTGTTGTTCGGCATTGGCCGCTACCGCTCGCGCTGCTTCGGCCTGGGCAACGAGGTCGGCGTTCTTCTGCCGCTCGGCTTGCAGGGACTGACGCAGCTCCGCAACCTCCCGTCCCACGACCTTCTTTTGTTCCGCGGCCGCAGCTTCCGCCGTGAGCGATGCGCGAGGTATTGCGGCGAGTTCGCTCGCGAGCGCGGCGGCGCGTGACTGCGCCTCGTGGCGTTCCTGCTCGGCGCTCGCCGCAGCCGCCTGCGCTGCATTCGCCTGCTTCACGAGGAGTCCACTTCTTTGCCGCTCCTGCTGCAGGGCCTGCTGCAGTTCCGCGATCTCCCGCGCCGCCGCATCTCTCTGCTGCGCGGCCACATCGTCCGCGTTGCGGGATTTCGCGTTGCCGGCTTCGATCTCGCGGCGGGCTCCGGCAAGTTCGTTCGCGAGTTCGGCGCTGTGGGCTTGCTCCTGTTGAAGTGATTTCCGCAGCACCTCCGCCGTGATTTCCGCCGTGTGCGCGCGCTGGACCGCCTCGTCGAGCTCCCTACGCGCTTCGGCCAGCTCGTTGGCGGACGCATCAATGCGCGACGCGTCTTCGCCCAACCGCTGGCTTGGTTGCACCACACTCGCTGGCTCCGCCTGCATCAGCGCTCCGGTCGCTTCGCGCTGAAGGAGTGCTAGCGAGCCGGTCGGGATTTCCAGCCGCTGATCGAGGCTGACGGCGACATCGCTGCCGATGTGCGTCATGGTCGGTTGCGCCGTGAATGGCGTGAACAGGCCGAGCAGGGAAGCCCCGGCGAAGATGACGGGGATCAGAATTGCGGCCGCCACGAGCGAACCGCCCGATCGTTCGTCTTCCGGATCGACATCCTCCATTGCAGGGTACCAATGGGTGGGCGCGGGATTGATCGGAGAGCCGTCCTGCCAGACCCATTTGCCCGCCTCGGGTGACCAGTGGCCGATCTCAGTAGCCCCGGTCGCATCTTCTACCCAGATGCCTTCTCCGCTCCTCGGTGCTGTTTCAATTGGTCGGCGCATGCATACGCCTCTCTCAACGGCGACTCTAATGGCGCGGATGACTTGGCCTGGTCGCATGGTCCGATGCTTGATGAGAACACGCTAGTTCGAGAATGACGTTAAGGCGGTCCGCCGCCATGATTAAATTTATTAAATATATAATATTATATAGTTTTAAGGACATGGTAAGTCAAATTAAATATCGGTCCGGGATTCGCCGCTTCCGACGCCAGGTTTCGGTCACGGAGCAATGTCATTTCAAAGTCCCGCCTGCGGTCCCGTCCGGGGATTGCCGCGGCCGCCATCCTGCGCCGGGTGAATCAGAAGCCTCAAGCCGATGGGCGTCAGCCCGTCATCCCTGGCCCGCCGGCGGAACGACATACAGCGTCAGTGCAAACACCGCATAGATGAAGATCATCAGGGCGCCGACAAACCAGGCCGAGCGGCCGCTGGCAGTGATGAAGGCCGACGTGACGGTTGCAATCATCATCATGGTGACGGCGCCCGGCCAGAACTGCAGGTTCATCGGCGCGGGTCCCACGACATAGCTGAGCAGCACCAGCGCGGGGGCAACGAACAGCGCGATCTGGGAGGCACTGCCGAGCGCGATGCTGACGGCCATGTCGAGCCGGTCCTTGCGCGCGGCGGCAAAGGCCACCGCAAATTCTGCGGCGGCGCCGACCAACGAGACGACGATGAAGCCGACAAACGCCGGGCTCATCCCGAAGGTCTCCGCCGCCTTCTGCACCGATTCCACGAAGATTTCGCTGACCAGCGCGACCAGCACCGTGACGACCAGCAGCGTGCCGACGGCGATTCCGATCGGCCAGTGCGCCTCCTGGTCGTCGCCATGATCAGAGCTTGCGAACAACTCCTTGTGCGTAACGAGCGAGAACAACAGGCCGAGCGCATAGGCGATGATGAGCAGGATCGAAATGCCGACACTGAGCCTGTTCAGGATGCCGCCGCCTTGCGGCAGATGCTCGAGATCGGCGACGGCCGAAGGCGCAAGCAGGGCGACGGTTGCCATCAACAACAGGCCGGACGAGAGCCGCGCGCCGGCACGGTTGTACTCCTGCACGTGGTAGCGCAGGCCCCCGAGCAACAGACACGCCCCTAGCATGAACACCGCGTTGGTGACGATCGCGCCCGCAATCGAAGCTTTCACCAGCATATACTGGCCTGCCCGCAGCGCCGTGATGGCGATGATCAGCTCCGTAAGGTTGCCGAGCGTGGCATTGAGCAGTCCGCCCACGGCATCGCCGGTCTTCGCGGCGACCGCTTCGGTGGCGTGGCTGAGCAGGGCCGCCAGCGGCACGATGGCAAGCACGGCCAGCACGAACAGCAGCGTGTGGAAATGCGGCGCGGCAGCTTCGACCAGCAGCACGATGGGCACGAAGGCCAGCATCCAGAGCAAAGGGGTATTCCGGATTTCCCTGAGCAGAGTCCGCATGTCGACCGCCCTCTCCATCGATGCGCTGGTGGAAAGGTCCGACGTGTTCGCGAAACGAGTCTTGATCTGGCTCAACGAGAGGAGGGAGAGACGCGCGGCTGTGCGGCCTGGCGGACACCGCGCGTGACGAGAACGCGCCATGGCGCAATTCCCCATCGCCGCCAGCATTGCATCCTGCCAGTGTTTTGCCCGACGGGTCAACGCGATCGCAGCTGCGGATGTCGTCGCAAACGCGTCCCGAAATCCCTTATGGATCAAGGGCACTTCTACTGTGCATGGGGTTGTTCTTCGAGTTTAGATTCGATTGTCGTGACCATGAAAGCAGGCAAACCGTCTCGCCCGCCTTGCCCCTTCACGATGCGGCCGGCTTCGGCGCATACACAGCATGCACGCATGAGCCTGTGGCAGACCGCCAAGCTGTAGTACACGGCGCATAGCCCACGCCGCCGCAGCAACGCTGGGAACGCATAACACCGAGCCGATGACAACCACGTTACCTGCCGCCGCGCGCGATCCCGACCATCCGACCGCCGACGGCCTTCCGCCCGCGCAGCGGCGCTGGGCCATCGCCGCGATCTTCACCGCGCTGGCGATGGCCTCGCTCGACACCGCGATCGCCAACATCGCCCTGCCCGCCATCGCCGCCGATCTGCACGTCACGCCGGAGCAGTCGGTCTGGGTCGTCAACGTCTACCAGATCGCGCTGGTCGCAACCCTGCTGCCGCTCGGAGCGCTCGGCGAGATCGTCGGGCACCAGCGCATCTATCTCGGCGGCCTCATCCTGTTCACCATCGCCTCGCTGTTCTGCGCGGTGGCGTGGTCGCTGGACAGCCTGCTCGTCGCGCGCACGCTGCAGGGCCTGGGCGCGAGCGGCATCATGAGCGTCAACACGGCGCTGGTGCGCTTCGTCTATCCCGGACGGATGCAGGGCCGCGGTTTCGGCCACAACGCGCTGGTGGTCGCGACCGCCTTCACCTTCGGTCCCTCGATCGCCTCCGCCATCCTGGCAATCGGCCCGTGGCCCTGGCTGTTTGCCGTCAACATCCCGTTCGGCCTCGTCGCCATCGGTATCGGCTTTGCGATGCTGCCGAAGACCCCGCGCGCCGATCACGGCTTCGACTTTCTCGGCGCGATCCTCGCCACCGCCTGCCTCGGCCTGTTCATCACCGGCATCGGCAGCGCCGCGCACAATTTGTCGCCGCTCGTCGTCGGCATCGAGCTGGTCACCGCCCTCGCGCTCGGCTTCATCCTGACCCGCCGCCATGCCGACCATCCCGCGCCGATGCTGCCGATCGACCTGTTCAGCCGGCCGATGTTCGCGCTGTCGGCGGCGACCGCGGTATGCTCCTTCGCCGTGCAGGGCCTCGCCTTCGTCTCGCTGCCGTTCTACTTCGAGGACGTGCTCGGCCGCTCTCAGGTCGAGACCGGCTTCTTCATGACGCCCTGGCCGCTGGTGGTCGGCATCATGGCGCCGATCGCGGGGCGCCTCTCCGACCGTTATGCCGTCGGCCTGCTCGGCGGCATCGGCCTCGTGCTGCTTGGCCTCGGCATGGCGCTGCTCGCCATGCTGCCGGCCAATCCTGCGATCCCCGACATCATCTGGCGCATGGTGATCTGCGGCATGGGGTTCGGCTTCTTCCAGGCGCCGAACATGAAGGCGGTGATGTCGAGCGCGCCGCCGCACCGCAGCGGCAGCGCCTCGGGCATCGTCGCCACTGCGCGCCTGACGGGGCAGACGACCGGCGCGGCGCTCGCCGCAGCCTGCTTCGCGCTCGCGGGTCATGACGGCGCGACATTGGCGCTGGCGCTCGGCGCAGGCTTCGCCGCGCTCGGCAGCGTGATGAGCTTTTTGCGACTGGCAGTGAAGTAGATCGGACACATTCGCGCGCTTCATCAGCAGCCGGCTGTCACGGAGCCTTGTCCGCGATCGGACGGCTCGCGACTGCCGCCGCATCGAGCGGCTCGCATTTGATCGTCTGCGTCAGCCTTGGCGGCCCTGTCCAACCCGCGGTCTCGCTCACGGGCACAAACGTGCTCCCTTGCGGCGCCAGAATGATCGGCTCCGACTTCAGGCAGAGATCGGGAAATGCGATGCCATGGCCGCCGGCTCGGGTGAACCGCCCGACCAGCATCTGGGAGGCCTGCATCCGCGTCGCCGGCGACGCCCGCATCGTACGCTCGGGATCGAACGCGCGGTAGCACGGCCAGTCGGTGTGGTTCGGTGCGAACTCGTACACGACCCGGCACGCCGCTCCGGCCGATTTCACGAAGGGCATATTCGAAGGCGCCGCGGCATCGCGTTCGAAAACCAATGTCTGCAGCGTCAACGCTTCCGTCGTCGCGTCGGTCGTGACGGGCTTGCCCGATTGAACCGCGACTTCTCCGCGCGAGAACACCAGCTTGGTTCTGGGGCGCGCGTCCCTGGTCTCCAGCACCAGCATCGGCCTCTCCGCCCAGGAGCGATCCAGGTCCACCTCGCCGTTGCCCATCATCAGCTGCACATTGGCGACGGAGGGCTTGTCCTTGGCGAAATCGATCATGCGAAGGTGCACGCTCGACTTTGCCGCCTCGAGGCTCAGGAAGCGCAGGTCGTCCGCCTTGCGCGTGATCGGCATCATCGGATCGAAGCGATCGTCGATGTTGAACCGGACGATCTTCTTCAGCCTGGCCGAGAGAGGCCCTTTTGCGGCGAGCGGCGGTGCAACGTCGATCACAAGCAGGGCGCCTTCGGGCGAAAAGCTATTGCCAAAGGCGCGCTGCCAGGCGGCGGTCAGCAGCGAGTCCGTCTGCTGCGCGATGTCCCGCGCGAAATAGATCTGCTGCCCGGGACGAACCAGCGGAAAGTTCTGAAATGCGCCGAGCGCCGCGCCCGTGCGGACCTCGGCTTCGGGGAACGTGACGCATTTGGACCGGTCGTCATGGTCGGTCTCCTCGACCTTCCGGGACGCAGAGCGCGAACAGAAGCTCAGATGGTGCTCTGTCGTCTTCTGTGGGCTGGCCGAGGTCGCATAGATGAGATCCGAACTTCCGGGTACTTCCATCGGAAGCGGAGAGGTCGCGAACATGTCGACTTCCACGCGGGTCAGCGATGGGCCCGCATCGACCGAGCAGAGATCCCGGGTCGGCAAGGTATTGGTGAGCAGCCGCGCCGCATCGGCGCTGACGACACAGGATATGCTGTTCTCCGAGTTGTTCCGGCTCATCCAGATCAGATGGTGCTTGCCTGCTCCATCGACCAGGAGATGCGGCGCCGCGTGCCGCCGGCGTGGCGGCAACCAGACCGGCATGGTTTCGGTCAGCATGGGCACGCGCTTGAGCAGCACCTCCGGCAACCGCATCACCCCGACCGAGCGCAGTTCGGCGCTGACGGCGTTGGGATCGGTCGTCCACTCGAGGACGGGAACAGTCGCGCAGGTGATGCAGGTCACGGCCAGATTGGATCGAAGGTTCTCGAACATGAGAATGACCTGATCGGGGTCATCTGCGTATTTGGCCGGTGCGATCGCCTTGAATGGATGATCGACCACGCGACTGACCTGAAACCCGTTCGATCGCGACGGATCCGAGTCGAATTCGAAATAGGTCGATCGGTCCCAGCCGCGATAGGCGTTGTAGCCTCCGAGACTCACGCCGGCCAGAACCATCTTGGAATCGGTCTGACAGCGCGCCGCGCTGCTCTCCTGACTGCTGTTTCGTATGTAGACGCACAGCCGAAAAGCCGCGTTTTGCAGAATCCGGTCGCAATCGTTCTGGTTATAGCCGTAGGTCGCAAGGCCGTGGCGATAGCACAGGTCGTGAAAGACGCAGGCCTGTCTGAAGCGCTGCAGGACGAGATGGCGCTTCTGGTTGGAATCCGTCCCGCCGTCGAACAATATGTTGGCCCAGGGCGGCAGGCTGCAGTTCAAGCCCTCGCCGCTTCCGCCGATGGTACTGACGACGTCCGGTCCCGATTGAAACGCGGTGACGGTGGCGGGCATCTCGCCGTCGGTGATGTCGTCGACGTTCTTGTAGATGGAATCGGCGATGAAGGAAGGCAGATACGCAAAGGCCAGAGCCGCCACGACAATCAATGCAATCGACCAGCGGATCACCTTCCTGAACATGGCTCAACCCCGCTAAAGCCAATCTGGCAATGACGCAGCCGCGCACCGAAATCATGGCAGGCCCGGTATCGTCCTGATGACGATCAGCTTGAGGTTGTTCGGCTGTCAAGCCGGGATCTCACACATGACAGCCACTTTGATTGCCGGAAGGCCTGGCCGGCGGCGCATCAAAGCGCCCCGCGGCCCCCATAGGCTCTCCGGATCTCAGGCCAGATGTCGAACCTCGGTCGCGTCCATGGCCACGACGGGATTGGGCATGTGCCCGTCCAGCGCGGCCAGGCGCTCATCGATGGCCGCGATCACCTTGCGCGAGAACGGTCCGAGATGCGCATAGGCCGCGATCATCTGCACGGCGATGCGTGCGGACGAGGTGTCACGCTTGGCGCAATTCATGAAGGTCTGCCAGAGCGGCCCCCGTGCCTCGGGAAGGGCGGTGACCACCTTGTGCACCGTCTCCATCGCCCCAAGCCTGGCGCGGATATCTCCTTCTGCCAGCTCGGGACGCTGCCTGGATCGGTCGAGCAGCGTCATCAAGCGGTCGACGCGTCCTGCATAGGCCGCCGGGCTGTAGGTGTGCTCCAGCACCCGCCTGTAGTCCATCAGGATGTCGCGCAACGGGCGGACCGGATCGAAGTTGATGCCGGCCGTGCACTGATCGGCGCCGATGGTCGGCGCCACATCGTGGCCCGGATGCAGCCGGCCTTCGCGCTCGAGTCGGCGCGTGAGCTGCGTGTTCGGCAAGGCATAGAGCAGGCCGACCATGGCGACGGGAATCGCCGCCTCTTCGATGAAGTCGATCATGGCCTCCGCCATCGAGACCTTCTCGTTGTCGAAGCCGACGATGAAGCCCGCGGTGACGAGCATGCCGGCGGCGTAGATCTTGTGGATGCTCTCGGCGATGTTGCGCCGCGTGTTCTGTTTCTTCCGCATCGCGACCAGCGTCGCCGGGTCCGGACTTTCGATGCCGACGAAGATGCCGAAGAAGTTGGCCGCCCCCATCAGTTCCAGCAGCTCCGGATCGTCGGCGAGGTTGACCGAGGCTTCCGTGGAGAATTCGAAGGGATAGCCGTGCGTGCGCTGCCATTCGGCGAGCCTTGGCAGGAATTGCCGCAGCGACTTCTTGTTGCCGATGAAATTGTCGTCGACGAAGTCGAGATGGCCGCGGTAGCCCATCCGGTAGAGCGTCTCGAGCTCGACGAACATCTGCTCGACCGTCTTGGTCCGCGGCACGCGCCCGTAGAGCTCGATGATGTCGCAGAACTCGCAGGTGAAGGGACAGCCGCGCGAATACTGCACACCGAGATAGAGATAGTCCTCGAACCTGAGCAGGTCGAAACGCGGCACCGGCGTCTTGGTGACGTCGGCCTGGAATTTCGGCGCGGTGAAGACGCCGGACCGCGCGCCGCTTTCCCAGGCCGCGATGAATTCGTCGATGACGCTCTCGGCTTCGCCGAGCACCCGGAAGTCGGCCCGCTCATAGAGGTGGGGGCTCGAGGTGGGATCGGGACCGCCGACCACCACCGGCTTGCCAGCCGCGCGGCAGAGCTCGATCAGGCGCAGCGTGTCGGCCTGCTGCGGCATCATTCCGCCGGTGAACACGACGTCGGCCCAGGCGAGATCGTCGTCGCCGAGCGGCGCAGTGTTGCAATCGATCAGCCGGACCGTCCAGCTCTCGGGCAACATCGCGGCAACGGTGATCAGGCCCAAGGGGGCGGCAGGGCGCTTGACGCCCATCACTTTGCAGGATTCGCCAAAGCTCCAGAAGGACTCTGCCGAGAACAGCGGGTAGAGCATCAGCACGTTGCAGGGACTCGGCACGTTCATGGAACTCCTTTTGCTTCGCCCCAGTGTACCAGAGCGCAGGCGTCTTGCATCCCGGCAAAAGGGACAAACTGTCGCCGCTGCGCGGGGCGCGACCCGGGCCTGGAACCGGCCTTGACGGCCGGTCGTCGCCTGAAGCCGCGGATTGGCGCCCATGGAGGAGACGTCAACCCGAATCGATTGACGAAGGGATGAGGCAAAACAGCGCCGCGGTCCATACTCTCGCGCGGCCGGGCAATGCCTCCCGGCTAGCCCTCGGAGTGTTGATTTGAACAGTTCCAGTTTGCCGGACAGATTGCGCGCCTGAGTTCAATCGGTGGATTGGGCCAATCAGGGGACTTGCGATGGCAAACCTAACAATCAACGGAAAACCCTTCACCCTCGACGTCGACCCGGATACGCCGCTGCTCTGGGCGATCCGCGAGAATGCCGGCCTGACCGGCACCAAATACGGCTGCGGCATCGCACTATGCGGTGCCTGCACGGTTCACATCGACGGCGTGGCGATGCGCTCCTGCGGGATCTCGGTCAGCGAGGCCGAGGGCAAGAAGATCACCACGATCGAGGGGCTCGCTTCGGACGACACGCTGCACAAGGTGCAGGACGCCTGGATCGCCCAGGACGTGCCGCAATGCGGCTATTGCCAGAGCGGCATGATCATGGCGGTGGCGGCGCTGCTGAACGAGAAGCCGAAGCCGACCGACGCCGACATCGACGAGGCCATCACCAACATCTGCCGCTGCGGCACCTTCCAGCAGGTGCGCGAAGCGATCCACACGATCGCCAGCGCGTAAGGAGCCGCCCCATGAACAAGCATGTTTCTCCCAAGATGAACCGCCGTGCCTTCGTCATCGGCAGCGCTGCTGTCGGCGCGGGCCTTGCAATCGGCCTCGACATCCCCTTCGGCGGCCCCGCCGTGGTCCGCGCCGCCGACGGCTCGCCCGAGATCGGCGCCTGGGTCGTGGTCAGGCCCGACGACACCGTGGTGATCCGCATCGCCCGCTCCGAGATGGGCCAGGGCTCGCTCACCGGTCTCGCCCAGCTCGTCGCCGAGGAGCTCGAATGCGACTGGACCAAGGTCACGACCGAATATCCGACCCCGGGCCAGAGCGTCGCGCGCAAGCGCGTCTGGGGCGATTTCTCGACCGGCGGCAGCCGCGGCATCCGCTCTTCGCAGGACTATGTCCGCAAGGGCGGCGCCACCGCGCGCGTGATGCTGATCCAGGCGGCCGCCGATGCGTGGAAAGTGCCGGCCTCCGAATGTACGGCCGCGAACAGCGTCATCACCCATACACGCTCGGGCCGGACCACGACCTACGGCAAGGTCGCCGAGGCTGCGGCGAAGCTGACGCCGCCAGCGGACGTCAAGCTGAAGAATCCGAAGGACTGGAAGCTGATCGGCAAGGGCGTGAAGCGGCTCGACACCGTCGACAAGACCACCGGCGCCATGATCTACGGCATCGACGTCAAGCTGCCGGGCATGCTGAACGCCGCGATCAAGGACTGCCCCGTGTTCGGCGGCAAGCTGAAGAGCTTCGACGAAGCCAAGATCGCCGGCATGAAAGGCGTCAAGAAGGTGGTCAAGGTCGGCGATACCGCGGTCGCCGTCGTCGCCGACACCTGGTGGCACGCCAAGACCGCGCTGGAGGCGCTGCCGATCGTCTGGGACGAGGGCGACAACGCCAAGGTCTCCAGTGCGTCGATTGCGAAGTGGCTGGCCGAGGGGCTCGACGACGCGCAGCCGGCCTATGTCGGCAACAAGAACGGTGATGCGAAGGCGGCGATTGCCGGGGCCGCGAAAAAGGTCGAGGCCGTCTACAGCTATCCCTACCAGAACCACGCCACCATGGAGCCGATGAACGCCACCGCGATCTACACGGCGGACAAATGCGAGGTCTGGTGCGGCACGCAGAATGGCGAGGCGGCCTTCGCTGCCGTGCTGGAGGCTTCCGGCCTGCCGGCCGAGAAGTGCGACGTGCACAAGGTGATGCCAGGCGGCGGCTTCGGCCGGCGCGGTCAGACCGACTATGTGCGCCAGGCGGTCATGATCGCCAGGCAGATGCCCGGCACGCCGGTCAAGCTGTTGTGGTCGCGCGAAGAGGACATGGCGCAGGGCAGGTATCACCCGATCACCCAGTGCAAGATGACCGGCGCGTTCGACGCCAACAACAATCTGATCGCGCTGCACTACCGCCTGTCCGGCCAGTCGATCCTGTTCTCGCTTCGCCCCGAAGCGCTGCAGAACGGCATGGATCCCGTCGCGTTCCAGGGCGTCGCCCAGTCCGGAGACGCCGCGTTCGGCTATTCGGTACCGAACCTGCTGATCGAGCATGCGATGCGCAACCCGCACGTTCCGCCGGGCTTCTGGCGCGGCGTCAACGTCAATCACAATGCGATCTACATGGAGTGCTTCATGGACGAGCTGGCCCAGGCCGCAGGCCAGGACCCGCTCGAATTCCGCCGCAAGCTGATGGGCCATCACCCCAAGCACCTCGCGGTGCTCAATGCCGTGGCCGAGAAGATCGGCTGGGACACGCCGGCGCCGCAGGGCGTCTATCGCGGCATCGCGCAGGTCATGGGCTACGGCAGCTATGTCGCCGGCGCCGCCGAAATCTCGGTGACCGACGGCAGCAAGATCAAGGTGCATCGCATCGTCGCCTCCACCGATCCCGGCTACATCGTCAATCCGGCGCAGGTGGAGCGGCAGATCGCGGGCTCTTTCGTCTATGGCCTCTCCGCGCTGTTCTATGGCGGCTGCACCGTCAAGGACGGCAAGATCGAGCAGACCAACTTCGACACCTACAACTCGATGCGCATCAACGAGATGCCGAAGGTGGAATCGGTGATGGTGCCGAGCGGCGGGTTCTGGGGCGGTGTCGGCGAGCCGACCATCGGCGTCGCGGCGCCGGCCGTGCTCAATGCGTACTTCGCCGCGACGGGCAAGCGCATCCGCTCGGTGCCGCTGCGGGACCAGAACATCACCTTCGCGTAGAGCATGATCCGGAAAAGTGCGAAGCGGTTTTCCGGAAAAGACCATGCTCAAACAACGACTCGCGGCGGCCACGCCGGCCGCCGCAGCATTTTTCGGACAGGCCTCATGAATGCGCCGGTGACACGGCGGAATGCCGTCCTCGGCATCGCCGTCGCGGCCACATCGCTCGCCGCACCTTCGATCCTGCGCGCGCAATCGGCGGGCCGCGTCGTCGTGGTCGGCGGCGGCTTTGGCGGCGCGGCTTGCGCCCGCGCGCTCAAGCGCGCCGACGCCAGATTGCTGGTCACCCTGATCGAGCCGAACAAGACCTACATCTCCTGCCCCTTCAGCAACGAGGTGATCGCGGGCCTGCGCGAGATCGACGCGCAGCAGTTCGGCTATGACAGGCTCGGCGCCGCCGGCATCACCGTCGTCGCCCAGGCTGCGACGGCCATCGACGCGCAAAAGCGTCGCGTGACCACGGGCGATGGCACCGAATTTGGCTATGACCGGCTCGTGCTCTCGCCCGGCATCGACTTCCATCTCGATGCCCTGCCCGGCTACGACGAGGCCGCGTCGGAGACGATGCCGCACGCCTGGAACGCCGGCGCGCAAACGCTTTTGCTGCGCAGGCAACTCGAAGCGATGCCGGACGGCGGCACCGTCGCCATTGCCATCCCGGCCAATCCCTCTCGTTGCCCGCCCGCGCCTTACGAGCGCGCAGGGCTGATCGCGCATTACCTGAAGACGAAGAAGCCGCGCTCGAAGGTTCTGATCCTCGATGCCAAGGACACTTTCTCCCTGCAGCGACTGTTCGAACAGGCCTGGAAAGGAGCTCTACGGCGACATGATCGAACGCGTCGCACTGTCGCAAGGCGGCCGCGTCACCTCAATCGATGCCGCGACCAGGACCATCGTCACCGAATTCGGCAACTACACCCCTGACGTCGCCAACGTCATCCCACCGCGCGCGGGCCGCATTGCGGGGGTCGCGGGCGTTGCGGATGCGACCGGCTGGTGCCCGATCGATCCTGTCACGTTCGAGTCGAAGCTCGTCAAGAATGTCCACGTCATTGGCGACGCCTGCCTTGGCGGCGGCATCCCAAAATCGGCCTCCGCTGCAAGCGCACAGGGCAAGGCCGGCGCTAGCGCGATCGTTAGCCTGCTCGCGGGCAGCACACCGGAGGCGCCCCGACTCACAGGGGTCTGCTACAGCACCGTCGCGCCCGGCTACGGCTTCTCGCTCGCCGGCAACTACCAGCCCAGGGGCGACATCTTCGCCGAGGTCGAGGGCGGCGCGACCAGCCCGGTCGATGCGCCGCGCGAATTGCGCGCGCGCGAGGCAGCCGAGGCCGAGCGATGGTTTCAGACCATCACGGCGGAGACGTTTGGCTAGGACATGATGAGACGAGCATGTCGCCATGAACGCGGTGCGCCCCCTCCCCCGCCAGCGGGGGAGGGTTGGGGAGAGGGTGTCTTCGCCCGCGAGAACTCCCAAGAGGAAAGAGCCCTCACCCGCCGCTGCGCGGCGACCTCTCCCGCAAGCGGGAGAGGTAAGTGGAATGCGCGGCTCGATCCCTCGTCTCATATTCAGTCGCTTATCGCTGCGGTGGTCACGCTAAGCCTTGCACTCTCTGCCAGCGTGAGAGCCGAAGAACTCTTGCCCTACACAATCGTCAACGACGGCATTCCCGCCTCGCTCACTGGCTCCCCCGGCGATGCCGCGCGCTGGTGCTGGCGCGCACCACGACCTGCATTCTCTGCCATTCCGGCCCATTTCCGGAAACCCGGTTCCAGGGTGATCTCGCGCCTGATCTCACCGGCGCCGGAACCCGGTGGTCGGTGAGCCAGTTGCGGCTTCGACTGGTCGATGCCTCGCGCTTCAACCCGCAGACCATCATGCCGTCCTATTATCGCGCCGGCGGCCTCGTCCGCGTCGGACGCAACTTCGCCGGCAAGCCGATCTTGTCGGCTGCGGAGATCGAGGACATCGTGGCTTTTCTTGCAACGCTTCGGGACTAGGGTCATGCCAACCACGCGACGACAATTCCTGGGCCTCGCCGGCGGCGTGACGGTCGCCGGCACGATCCCGATCGTCACCCTGCGGCCGATCGAAGCAACGCCGGCGATGCTCAACACCGCGATCCGCAACGTCGTCGGCGAAGCACAGATTCGCAGCGGCAGGGTGAAGCTCGACATTCCGCCGCTGGTCGAGAACGGCAACACGGTGCCGATGACGGTGAGCGTTGCAAGCCCGATGACGGCCGATGACCACGTCAAGAGCATCCACGTCTTCAACGAAAAGAACCCGCAGCCGAACATCGGCAATTTCTATCTCGGTCCTTCCTCCGGCCGAGCCCAGGTCTCGACCCGGATCCGGCTCGCCGATACCCAGAAGGTCGTCGCGATCGCGCATCTCTCCGACGACACGTTCTGGCAAATTGCTGCCGACGTCGTCGTGACGTTGGCCGCCTGCACCGAGGAGACGAACTGATGGCCGCCCTCATCAACGTTCCGGCAAAGGCCAGACGCGGCGACATCATCGAGATCCGCACGCTGACCTCGCACATCATGGAGACCGGCTTCCGCCACACCGCCGACGGCAAGCTGGTGCCGCGCGACATCATCACGAGCTTTGCATGTCGCTACAACGGCACGGAGATTTTTCGCGCCGATCTGTTTCCCGCGATCGCGGCGAACCCGTACTTGTCGTTCTTCACGGTCGCGAAGGACAGTGGCAGGTTCGAGTTCGAATGGATCGGCGACAACGGCTATTCGACAACCGCGTCGGCATCGATCACGGTCGAATGATCTCCTGGCGCGCGATAGCGGCGGCAACCTTGTTCGCGGCAGCCCCGGCCCTGCTCGCCGGTGAAATCCCGCCCGATGCACGCCGCTCCGGCTACACCTTCATGGGCCCGGACACGCGCGCCATGCAGGACGACGACACCGCCAATCCCGGCATGCTGTTCGTGCTCGACGGCGAGGCGCTCTGGGCGAAGAAGACCGGCAGCGCCAACAAGGCCTGCGCCGATTGTCATGGCGATGCGCGCAGCAGCATGAAGGGCGTCGCGGCGCGCTACCCCGCCTTCGACAAGGCAATCGGCCGTCCCGTCACGCTCGATCAGCGGATCAATCTCTGCCGCGCCGATCATCAGCAGGCGGAGCCGCTGCCCTACGAGGATCGCGAGCTGCTCGCATTGTCCGCTTTCGTCGCCCACCAGTCGCGCGGCACCGCGATCACGGCCGGTGACGATCCAAAGCTCAAGCCGTTTGTCGCGCAGGGCCGCGCGCTCTTCATGCAGCGCGAGGGCCAGCTCAACCTCGCTTGCACCAACTGCCATGACGACAATTTCGACAAGCGTCTTGCGGGCGCGCCGATCACGCAGGGACAGCCGACCGGCTATCCGCTCTACCGGCTGGAGTGGCAGACGCTGGGATCGCTCGAGCGGCGGCTGCGCAGCTGCATGACCGGCGTCCGCGCCCAGGCCTATGACTACGGCTCACCCGAGCTGGTCGCGCTCGAGCTCTATCTGATGTCGCGGGCGCGTGGGCTGCCGATGGAGACGCCGGCGGTGCGCCCCTGAAAGGAACCGGCCGGGACACCGCCCGGCCGTTCCGCGAGACTTGAGGCACGCCTACTCCGCCGGCGCGGCCGACATCTCCGGATGCGCGGCGTAGGGCTCGCTGGCGCCGAGCTTGGCGGCGGCGAACAGGCCAGCGGCCATCACGGCGTAGGCTAGGGCCACCGCGGGCGTCACGCCAAAGCCGCCGCCGATGCCGACGGCCTCGCCGTGCATGAAGCCGAAATAAGTCAGCACCGCCCCGACCAGCGCAAAGGCGGACGCCTTCTCGAAATCCCGCTCAATGATGAAGACGCCGATCGCGCCGAGGATGAGGCCGCCAAGGATGGAGCCGCCACCCATCACCTCCAGGCCGTGATAGAACACGCCCTGCTGCGGCAGCGCGGCAATCGCGGCGGCCTTGACCGCATCGGCCTTGTCGGCCGCCAAGCCGCCGACGGTTGCCGCCGCGTTCATGGTGGAGCCAAGCATGGTGTCGATCTGGAGCTTGGCCCAGGCAGCCAGATGCGGCGTCAGCGCCAGCACGATGGCGGGCGCGTGCTTGACCGGCGTGGTCTGGAACGCCTGCGCGCCGATCAGCATGCCGATATAGAGCAGGATCGGCGAGATCGCGACGACAGGCACCAGCGCCAGCAGCACCGAGATGATGCCGAACCACGACAGCACGACCACCATGATGCCGGTCGCCGCCGAGTAGCCGATCCGGCCGCCCATCGCCTTCCAGCCGGGGTGGCCGATATAGACGGCGTTGATGAAGGGATTGCCCATCAGGCAGCCGATCAGGCTGACGACGCCGTCAGCGGTCAGCACGCGCGTGGTCGGATAGTCGTCGCCGGCCGCTTCCGCGCTCTCGACATTGTCCATGGCCTCGACGAGGTCGTAGATGCCGAACGGAATGGCGGTAACGAGAATGATGCCGAGGAATTCGAAGCCGGAGAAGACATAGCCTATTGCCGGGATCGGCACCGAGAAGCCGAAGTTGGCGAAGGCAGCACCAACGCCTTTGAGGCTCAAGCCGCCAAGGCCGAGCCCGAACAGGTTCGAGCCCCAGGCGATGATCATGCCGACGGCGATGGCGACGAGACCGGCGGGAATGCCGCGCCAATACTTCACACCGCCGAACCAGCTCACCAGGATGATGGCGAAGCAGACCAGACCAATCTGCGGCGTCATGTACATTTCGAGCGCCGGCCGCATCGAGATGAAGGTGACGGAGACACCGGCAAGCGTGCCGAGCAGCGCTGCGCGCGGCGTGATCCTGCGGATGAACGGCGCGATGAAGCCGCCGATCATGAGAATGAAGCTCTGGAAGAACACCCAGACCAGGCCCGCCGACCAGCCCTTGAGCGGGTCGCCGGTCTTCAGGGTGATAGGCAGCATGATCACGAAGGTGACGATGAACATGTGCGGCACGCTGACGCCGGAGGGCAGCGCGCAGACGTCGTTGCGGCCGGTCTTCTGCGCCAGCCGATACGCGAGATACGCATAGTAGAAGGTGGACAGACACATCATCAGCCCGAGGGCGGGCAGGATGCGGCCGAACACGAGGCTATCAGGCATCTTCAGCACGAAGCGCAACAGGCCCGTGAGCACCAGCATGTTGACGAGGATGTTGGTGCCGAAGCCGAAAAACGCGTTCCAGTCGCCCGATGTCCATAGTGCTGGCTTGAACCCGGACTTGTCGATTTCAGATTTGCCCGCCGTCCCCGTCAATGTGCTCATGGTCATACCCCTATGTGGTCGAAACCTTCATCGCCTCCAGGACTGCGGCTGAGCTCGCGACCCAGCCGAAGATGCCGCCCTGGGCCTTGATCATCTTCAGGCCCATCTCGTGAAATTCGGGGAAGTAGGATGCGCAGCCGTCGGAGATGACGACGCAGCGATAGCCGCGGTCATTGGCCTCGCGCACGGTGGTGTTGACGCACACTTCTGTCGTGACGCCGCACACCAGGAGATTCTCGACGCCGTGTTTCTCCAGGACATCGCCGAGCTCGGTAGCGTAGAAGGCGCCCTTGCCCGGCTTGTCGATCACGATTTCGCTGTCGAGCGGATAGAGCTCGGCAATGATGTCGTGGCCGGCCTCGCCGCGAATGAGGATGCGCCCCATCGGACCGGGATCGCCGATGCGAAGGCTCGGCGCGCCGCGCTCGACCTTCGCCGGCGGTGCGTCGGAGAGATCGGGCAGATGTCCCTCGCGCGTGTGGATGACCAGCATGCCGGTGTCGCGCGCCGCCGTCAGCACCGCGCCGATCGGCTTCACCGCGCGCGCAAGCTGGCTGACATCGTTGCCGAGCGTTTCACCGAAGCCACCGGGCTCCATGAAGTCCCGCTGCATGTCGATGATGAGAAGCGCGGTGGCGGGCCAGTCGAGCGTGATCGGCTCGGGCTCGGCGCTGATGACGCCCTTTGCCGGCTTGGCTGAGTTCAACATGACGCAGACCCCCGCGAGAACTCTCTTGGCCAGGAGTTCTGCAAGCGCCGTGCCATTGTGTACAATAGCGATTGGAAGGAGAGCTTCGATAAATTCGCTGCTCTGTCAAAATGTTACGAGATGAGTGCGCGTGTGCTCATTCGCTGTGCGGCGGTTTTACGGCGCGCATTTGCTCAATGCTTAAGCGGTGGCGAGACTTTCACCAGCCGTCATTTCGGGGCGCGACGCAGTCGCGAGCCCGGAATCCATCGGGCCGCGGTACCCGAGGTGAAATGGATTCCGGGCTCGACGCTACGCGTCGCCCCGGAATGACGACGCACGTGTGTGGCGACGCCTTGCCTACCGCCCAGCCCCATACAGCCGCCGATACTCTTCCTCATACGGCGCATAGGAATCCTTCAGCGTCGCCATGTTCAGCAGCATCGTCGCCACCATCGCGCCCGCACTGTCGAACACGCGCGTCTTCACCCAGGCGCTTTCGGTGCGGCGGCTACCGGAGAGCGCGACCACCTCGCGCTCGACTTCGTACTCTTCGTCAACGAAGAGCGGCCCCTTCACGAGGCGGATCTCCTGGTCGGCGAACAGGCCGACAGCCGGGCCCTTGGCCGGCAGCGGATCGTCCTTGGAGCGGTACTGGAACAGCACGCTCAGCATCTCCATCGGGATGATGGGCCTGCCCCAGGGATTATCCGCGCTCGCGTAGTAGGGCGAGTTCTCGGTGATGACGGCGAGCTTCTGCCGGAGCGAGAACGGGTAGAGGTCGCCCATGGTCTGATCGAAGGCCATGCGCACCGGCTGCCGCTTGCCGGTCTGCGCCACCTTCACATCGCGCAGGATCACGGGATCCGTGAGCGGCTTGAGCTCGCCGAGGCGGGTCTCGAGCGCGGTCGCAACCGGCGCATCGCCGGCCGAGGCCGTACCGCGCAGCACCTCGATGCCGTCGCGCTTGACCATCTGAATCTGGCACTGGCTCGTGCCGGGCAATGGCTTCGACAGGATCGCCTGCACCTCCTCACCTTCGTAGCAGACGCTGCGATAATGCGCGGAAAGGCAGCCCGTCTCGAACCAGGCACGACCCCATAGCCGTTCGCCGAGCGGTGCGAACTGGCTGAAATGGGTCGGCCCTTCGATGGTGCCGCCCTTGAAGCCGAGCTTCTGGGCGGTTGCGTCGTCGTGGATGGAGGCGTGCGCGTCGTAGGTTTGCGCTTGCAGCATCTGGCGCGGCTGGCGCCACGGCCCAATCAGCGCTTCGGCCGTTTCCGTGATATCGGTGTCGAATGCGTTTGCAGTCATGGTGCTCTCCACAGGCAGCCATGACTAGCAGGAGCGCCACGGATGCGGCCAGCGATATTGACATCGCCGGCGCATACTCTTGACTGTCACAATCCGCCTCGCGCCGCCGCACTTCCTCCCGCAGCGCAACTCCACGCCGAACGAAAGACAAGGACTCCCGAAATGACGCTGATGCAGGTCGAGCGTTGAGGGTGTCAGTAACTCGGTGTAAGATGGTTTCTGTGAGTTTACCTTTGACAGGAGACTCACATGGCTACGGATTTTTCACCTGAGATTTTGGACCAGCTTCTTGCCGGGGGCAGCCTCAAGCCAGAAGACTTAGCCGGCGAAGACGGGCTTTTCAGACGACTGAAGAAGGCGCTTCTGGAGCGCGCACTGGGTGCGGAGCTGACCCACCACCTTGGCTATGAGAAGGGCGACCCGGCGGGCCGCGGGTCGGGCAACAGCCGCAACGGCACAAGCAGCAAAGCGCTGTTGACGGACGACGGCGAGATCGAGATCGAGGTGCCGCGCGACCGCGCCGGCACGTTCGAACCGGTGATCGTCGCGAAGGGCCAGACCCGCTTCGACGGCTTCGACGAGAAGATCATCAGTCTCTACGGGCGGGGCATGACGGTACGGGAGATCCAGGGCCATCTGGCCGAGCTCTACGGCACCGAGGTGTCCCCCGATCTGATCAGCAAGGTCACCGACGCGATTCTCGACGAGGTCCGCGAATGGCAGAGCCGGCCGCTGGAAGCGATCTATCCGGTGGTCTTCTTCGACGCGCTCAGGGTCAAGATTCGCGATGAGGGGATGGTCAAGAACAAGGCAGTCTACGTCGTGCTGGGCATCACTGCATCGGGCGAGAAAGACGTGCTCGGGCTTTGGATCGAGCAAACCGAAGGCGCCAAATTCTGGCTCAAGGTCATGAACGATCTGAGGAACCGCGGCGTCGCCGACATCCTGATCGCCGTCGTCGACGGTCTGAAGGGCTTTCCCGAGGCGATCAACAGCGTCTTTCCCAAGGCGATGGTCCAGACCTGCATCGTGCATTTGATCCGCAACAGCCTATCCTTCGTGTCCTGGAAGGATCGCAAGGCGATCCTTCCCTCGATCAAGGCGATCTATCATGCCGAGAATGCCGACGCCGCTCTGCTCAGGCTCGAGGACTTCGAAGCCGAGTGGGGCAAGCGCTATCCCGCGATCGGGGCGGCCTGGCGCCGGGCGTGGGAGCACGTCATTCCGTTCTTCGCCTTCGCGCCGGAGATACGCAAAATGATCTATACCACCAACGCGGTCGAGGCGCTGAACCGTTCGCTGCGCAAGATCATCAAAACACGCGGCAGCTTCCCCAACGACGAGGCGGCGATGAAGCTGCTTTACCTCGCCATCAGAAATGCCGGCATCCAGAGCTGGCCCCGGTTGTTTGGACAGCGCCCCGCTGGATTTAAGTGGATTCCTGCCGGGTTATGCTGAACGCGGGGCTTTACGGTTTTGTCGTTGCGTCGGGAGGGCGTAGCCCGACCAGAGCGACGACAAAACCGTCGGCGACGGTCATGCGGCCATCACCATAGCTTGCGTGCCGAAGTAAGCCTCGTCGGGCGTGCGCCCGTCAAGGCTCGAGTGAGGGCGTCCCTGATTGTAGAAGGCCAGATACTTGGCAATTGACGCTCGCGCCTCGGACACGCTGTCGTAGGCGCGGAGATATACTTCTTCGTATTTGACCGTGCGCCAGAGCCGCTCGACAAACACGTTGTCGCGCCAGGCGCCCTTGCCGTCCATGCTGATGGCGATCTTCGCGTCCAGCAGCACATCGGTGAACTCGAGGCTGGTGAACTGGCTGCCCTGATCCGTGTTGAAAATCTCGGGCCTGCCGTGCTTCGCCAACGCCTCCTGGACCGCTTCGACGCAGAAGGCCGCCTCCATTGTGATCGAGACGCGATGGGCCAGGACCCGTCGGCTGAACACATCGACGACCGCCGCGAGATAGACGAAGCCACGCCGCATCGGAATGTAGGTGATGTCCATTGCCCACGCATGGTCGGGCCGCTCGATCTTCAATCCGCGCAACAGGTACGGGTAGATCTTGTGACCCGGAGCCGGCTTGCTCGTGTTCGGGCGACGATAGACCGCCTCGATCCCCATGCGCTTCATCAGCGTCGCGATGTGGCGGCGACCGGCGTATACGCCCTCCCGCCGCAGCAACGATCGCAGCATACGCGCTCCCGCGAAGGGATAATCGAGATGCAGCTCATCGAGCCGACGCATCAAGGCAAGGTCCTCGGCCGAAACTGGCCGAGGTTCATAGTAGACCGTGCTGCGAGCCAGCTTCAGGACCTTCGCCTGGCGCACGATAGAAAGATCATGATCGCGGTCGATCATCGCTTTGCGCTCAGCAGGCCCGCCTTGGTGAGCGCGCCGGACAAAAAATCGTTTTCCAACGCCAGCTCGCCGATCTTGGCATGTAACGCCTTCAAATCGACCGGCGTCTCGGCCGATGTCTTGTCATGCCCAAACACGCCGGCGGCGCCTTCCAGGAGCTGGTTTTTCCAGATCGTGATCTGGTTCGGATGAACATCAAACAGTTGCGCCAGCTCCGCCAGTGTCTTGTCGCCTTTGACCGCAGCCAAAGCAACCTTCGCCTTGAATGCCGGAGAATGCGTCCGGCGGCTCTTCTTCGTCATCTTCGCTCCTGATTCGCAGCAAGAATCCTCGCCGCTGTCAGGCAGAAAATCCACTCAAGCTACTGTCCGAATTTGCGGGGCCAGCTCTTCCATTGGCGACGACCGGTTGCATGGACGGCCGCAATGGGCCAGTTTGCCATCCAGTTCGGCGAGCGCTTTGCAGGCTCAGCGGACTGACCCCATGGGGTCAGTCCGCTGACCCCGCAAACCCCTCACAGAGACGCTCTTACACAAAACTTCTGACACTCCCAGCTGGACGACAAATACCGGCTCGAATCGAAGCGGATCTTCCTGTCCGGCACCCAGGCCCTCGTCCGCCTTCCTATGTTGCAGCGCGAACGCGACCGACTCCAAGGCCTCAACACCGGCGGCTTCATCTCGGGCTATCGCGGTTCCCCGCTCGGCATGTACGACCACGCATTGTGGCGGGCGAAGTCGCACCTCCAGCAGCACGATATCGCCTTCGTGCCCGGCCTGAACGAGGACTTAGCTGCAACCGCCGTGTGGGGCAGCCAGCAAGTCGGCCTGTTTCCCGGCGCCAAGGTCGATGGCGTGTTCGGCATCTGGTACGGCAAGGGCCCCGGCGTCGACCGCTCGGTGGATGCGCTCAAGCATGCCAATGCAGCCGGCACCTCGCTGAACGGCGGCGTGCTCGCGCTTGCCGGCGACGACCACGGCTGCCAGTCCTCGACCTTGGCGCATCAGAGCGAGCAGGTGTTCGCGGCGGCGCTGATCCCCGTGATCAATCCCGCGACGCTGCAGGACTATCTCGATCTCGGCCTCTACGGCTTCGCGCTGTCGCGCTTCTCCGGCTGCTGGGTCGGCTTCAAGGCGATCAGCGAGACCGTCGAGAGCTCCGCGTCGATCTACAGCGATCCCGAACGCATCCAGATCAAGCTGCCCGACGATTTCGAGATGCCGCCCGGCGGCCTCAACATCCGCTGGCCCGATCCGCCGCTCGACGCCGAGAAGCGCCTGTTCGGCCCGAAGATGGCCGCCGTGCAGGCCTTCGCCCGCGCCAACCAGCTCGACCGCATCGTGCTCGATTCGAAGCCGGCGCGGCTCGGCATCGTCGCGACCGGCAAGGCCTATCTCGATTTGCGCCAGGCGCTCGCCGATTTGGGCATTACGGACAAGGACGCGCAGGATCTGGGCTTGCGCATCTACAAGGTCGCGCTGACCTGGCCTCTCGAGGAAAGCGGCGCCAGGCGTTTTGCCGAAGGCCTTCAGGACGTGCTGGTGGTCGAGGAGAAGCGCGGCTTCATCGAAGACCAGCTCATGCGCATCCTCTACAATATCGACGCATCGAAGCGCCCGACCGTCACGGGCAAGCGCGACGAGCGCGGCGCGCCGCTGCTGCCGAGCGAGGGCGAGCTGACGCCGACCATCGTCGCGGGCGCACTGGTGGCACGCTTGCGCAAGCTCGGCCATCACAGCCCGGTGCTGGAGCAGCGCCTCGCCCGGCTCGAGGCCTTCGACAATCCCGTCACCACCAGCACCCAGATCAAGCTCGCGCGCACGCCGTTCTTCTGCTCGGGCTGCCCGCACAACACCTCCACGCGCGTGCCCGAGGGCAGCCGCGCCATGGCCGGCATCGGCTGCCACGGCATGGCCCTGAGCATGCCGACCCGCCGGACCGATCTGATCTCGCATATGGGCGCCGAGGGCGTGAACTGGATCGGCCAGTCACCATTCACCACCGAGCAGCACATTTTCCAGAACCTCGGCGACGGCACCTACACCCATTCCGGACTCCTCGCCCTCCGCGCGGCATCGGCCGCCGGCATCAACATCACCTACAAGATCCTCTACAACGACGCCGTCGCCATGACCGGCGGCCAGCCGGCCGAAGGCGCCTTCAACGTCGCGCAGATCGCGCATCAGGTCTGGGCCGAAGGCGTCAAGCGGCTCGCGATCGTTTCCGACGATCCGAGCAAGTACCCGCCAGGAAACTACTTTCCGCAAGGCGCAACCATCCATCACCGCCGCGAGCTCGATGCCATGCAGCGCGAGCTGCGCGACATCAAGGGCCTCACCGTCATCGTCTACGACCAGACCTGCGCCGCCGAAAAGCGCCGCCGCCGCAAGCGCGGGCTCTATCCCGATCCAGCCAAGCGCGCCTTCATCAACGAGCTCGTCTGCGAAGGCTGCGGCGACTGCTCGCAGGCCTCCAATTGCGTCTCGGTGCAGCCGCTTGAGACCGAGTTCGGCCGCAAGCGCCAGATCGACCAGTCGAACTGCAACAAGGATTTTTCCTGCGTCGAGGGCTTTTGTCCGAGCTTCGTCACCGTGCATGGTGGAACGTTGAAGCGGATGAAGACCTCGGCGGTCGATTCCGGGCAATTGTTCGCCGATCTGCCGCTGCCGCCGGCGCGAGAGCTCGACGGCCCCTACAATATCCTCGTCACCGGCATCGGCGGCACCGGCGTCATCACCATCGGCGCCTTGCTCGGCATGGCCGCCCACGTCGATGGCCGCGGCTGCTCGGCGCTGGATTTCACCGGCCTCTCGCAGAAGAACGGCGCGGTGATGAGCCATGTGCGCATCGCGCCGAAGCCGGAAGATATCTCCGCCGTCCGCATCACCACGGGCGGCGCCGACGTCATCCTCGGCTGCGACATGATCGTTTCGGCCGGCCCGACCGCACTCAGCCGCGCCGAGCGCGGCGTGACGAAGGCCTACATCAACGCCGACCTGCAGCCGACCGCCAGCTTCGTGCAGAACCCCGATCTCGATTTCGAAATGGGCACGATGCAGACCGTGCTGCGCGACGCGATCGGCGACAAAAACCTCGACATCATCGACGCCACGGGCATTGCCGCCGCGCTGATGGGCGACAGCATCGCCACCAACCCCTTCATGCTCGGCTTCGCCTTCCAGAAGGGCGCGATCCCGCTGTCGCTGGAGGCCCTGCTCCGCGCCATCGACATCAACGGCGCCGCGATCGAGATGAACAAGCTCGCCTTCACCTGGGGCCGCCTCGCCGCCCACGACATGTCGCGGGTGCGAAGCGTGCTCCAGTTCAAGAGCCGCGCATCCGCGCCAACGAAATCGCTCGACGACATCATCGCAACCCGCGCCGAATTCCTGACCCGCTATCAGGACAAGGCCTACGCCGACCGCTATCTCGCGGCGGTCGCCAAGGTGCGCAAGGCGGAGAGCGCCGTTTCGCCCGCGTCGACGGAGCTGACCGAGGCCGTCGCGAAGAACCTGTTCAAGCTGATGTCCTACAAGGACGAGTACGAGGTTGCACGGCTCTATACTGACGGCAGCTTTGCCAGGAAGGTGTCGGAGAAGTTCGATGGCGATTTCACCCTGAAGTACCACCTCGCCCCGCCGATCTTCGCAAAGCGCGACAAGGTGACGGGACATCTGCAGAAGCAGGAGTTCGGCGGCTGGATGATCCAAGCCTTCCGCATTCTCGCCAAGCTCAAGTTCCTGCGCGGCGGCCTGCTCGATCCGTTCGGCCGCACCGAGGAGCGCCGGACCGAGCGGAAGCTGATCGCGGATTATCTGGCGATGATCGATCAGCGGATCGTCGGGCTGCAGGCGGCGCAGATCCCGCTGCTGGCCCGGCTTGCACGGGTGCCCGAGACGATCCGCGGCTTCGGCCATGTCAAGGAAGCCAATATCAGGCTGGCGGCGGCGGAGCAGGCCCGGCTGGAAGCGGAGCTCGAGAACAGCCGCTTTGCGGCGGCTGCGGAGTAGGAGAAGGCGTTTCGCCACACTCCCGGTGTCATCGCCCGGCTTGACCGGGCGATCCCGTACTCCGAGACGGCTGTGATTCCTCGATGGGCCGCGGCGTACTGGATGCCCCGCTTTCGCGGGGCATGACAGGGGTGGGGACGGCTAGACTGGTGTCGTGGCCAGCCTTGTTGGCAGCGCCATGCTGCCCTCAGCCAGATGCCGCCCCGCGATGTACCCGAAGGTCAGCGCCGGCCCGAGCGTGATGCCCGAAGCCGGATCGTTGCCGTTCATGATCGAAGCCATGTCATTGCCGCAGGCGTAGAGGCCGGCGACCGGGGTGCCGTCCTTGCGCAGTACACGCGCTTGCGCATCCACCGTCATGCCGATGGCCGTGCCGAGATCCGCCGGATGGATGCGCAGCGCGAAGAACGGCGCGCGGACGATCGGCGCGACGCAAGGGTTGGGCTTGTGCGCGGCATCGCCGAGATGGCGCTGATAGATGGTGCTGCCGCGACCGAACTCGGGATCGCGCCCCTCCTTCGCAGCGGTATTGTAATTCGCGACCGTCGCTGCAAGCACGGATGGCTTGATGCCGATCTCGACTGCAAGCTGCGCGACATCCGCCGCCTCGATCAACTCACCGCTCGCTACATAGCGCCGGTAATTGCGCGTGAATGGCTTGATGCGGCCGAGGCCGTAGGCCCACAGGAACAGGCGGTCGCAGATCAGGTGGAACGGCCGGTCGGGCTCACCATTGGCCTCGCGCAGCATGGCCAGCACGAACTCGTGGTGGGACAGCGCCTCGTTGACGAAGCGCCGGCCGGCCGCATTGACGGCGATCAGGCCGGGCTTGGCGCGGTCGGTCACCAAGTGCGGGAACACGCCGCGACTGCCATCAGTGCGGCGGAACAGCGAGGCCGGGACCCAATAGGCCACGTTCGTCGCGTCCGTGTTGAGCGCTGCACCGGCCGCAGTCGCCAGACGAATCCCGTCGCCCGTCGCCGACGCAGTGGCCGCCGAGATAAAACCTGCCCCGGCCGGGAAGAAGCGTTTGCGCAAGCTTGCATCATGCGAGAAGCCTCCAGTCGCGAGCACGACGCCGCGACGCGCTGTGATCAGGCGGTCGCGGGCGCCGTGGCGGATCACCACGCCAGCGACGCGCCCGTCCCGCATCGATAAGCCCTCGACATCGGCGCTGAAGAGGATCTCGACCCGCCGCGCCAGCAGCGTGGCATACAGCTGCGCGGCGAGCGCATTGCCGAGATACAATGTCGTGCCGCGCGGCCATCGCAGGCGCTGCCACGCATAGCCGGAAACCAACTGCGCCGCGCGCAAGGTCGAGCGCAGCGACGTTCCGATCCGGGCTAGATACGGAATGTCAAGGCGGCTGACCATCATCCCGCCGAACCGCGTGCACTCCGGCAGCGGTGGCCGCAATCGCGCGAAACCTTTTCCCAGCCGGGCGCCGTTGAAGACAACCGGCTCCAGCACGCGGCCGCCGGCCGTCGCCCCCAGCCGTTCCGGATAATAGTCCGGATAGTCCCCCACCAGCTGGAGCCGCACCTCTGTGTTGGCTTCGAGATAGGCGATCGCCTCGGGCCCGCGCGCGAGGAAGGCGGCGCGCAGGCCGGCATTGGCGGGCTCGGGGACCGTGCTCGACAGATACCGGACTGCATCGGTGACGCTGTCGGAAAGTCCCGCCTCTTTCATCTTGGGGTTGGCGGGGATCCAGATCATGCCGCCGGACCAGGCGGTGGTGCCGCCGACGAAGGCGGTCTTCTCGATCACCAGCACGCGCAGGCCTTCGGCGGCGGCGACGGCCGCGGCCGTCATGCCACCGGCACCGGCGCCGATGACAATGATGTCGTAGGTCTCGTGCGCCGGCATCATGCGGCAAGCTTCCGTGAGCGAGGCATGACGGTGTCATACCGCGCCCAGGCGCCCGAGCGCTAGCGCGCCTTCTTGCGCTCGATCGGATCGATATCGATCGCTCGCAGGCGGCCGAGCCGCAGCACGTCCATGGCGAGCCGCCGGCCGATCCGGTCGCGGTCGAGCACGCGGATCAGATCATCGACGCCGTTGATCTCGACGCCGTCGAGCCTGATCACGACGTCGCCGGGCAACAGGCCCGCCTTGGCCGCGGGTCCATCCGGCTCGATCTGCATCAAGAGCGCGCCCATCTTGTTCTCGACGCCGGCCAGCACCGCATGCCGCCGCGGGACCGGCGCGGTCTGGCCGGCAACACCGATATAGGCGCGGCGGACATAGCCGTGGCGGATGATCTCCGACAGCACGAATTGCGCGGTGTTGCTGGCGACCGCAAAGCAGATACCTTGCGCGCCGTTGATGATTGCGGTGTTGATGCCGATCACCTCGGCATTCGACGACACCAGCGGGCCACCCGAATTGCCGGGATTGAGCGCGGCATCGGTCTGGATCACGTCCTCGATGGTGCGCCCGCTCACCGAACGGATCGAGCGCCCGAGCGCCGACACGACGCCGGCGGTCACGGTCGATTCGAAGCCGAGCGGATTGCCGATCGCGATCACCAGCTGGCCGCGGCGCAGGGTCTTGGAGTTACCGAGCGCGGCATAGGGCAAGTGGCGCGCGCCGTTGGCGCGCAGCAGGGCAAGATCGGTGTCGGGGTCGACGCCGAGCACCTGCGCGTCGCCGACATGGCCCTCGACGTCGCGCAGCCGAATTTCCTTCGAACTGCCGACCACATGGCTGTTGGTGAGGACGAGCCCATCGGGCGAGATCACGATGCCCGAGCCGAGCCCGCCGCGCTCGCGGCCGTTCGGCACCTTCGGCCCGGTCTCGACGCGCACGACCGCGGGACCGACACGGTCGGTCACGTCGATCACGGCATTGGAATAGGCGTCCAGCAGGGCCCTGTCGTCGACAGGGGCAGATGTCGTCGTTCGCGATGACGGCGCGTCATCGACGATGTCTGAGGTGAAGTCCAGCATGGCAAGAGTCCTTGAGGCTCACACAGATGGTGGCCTGTTTCCTGCCGCGCAAGGTGCCCGCCCGGAGCGCAGGGCTGGACTGCCCAGATGGCTAGGACGTCCGCCTCAGAGAGCCTCCTCTTGCCTTGACCGGGTCGAGCAGCGACCAGTCCCCATCCGGGAGGACGTGCCCCTTGGGGAACGGCGCGCGCAGCTCCAGCCCGAGCGAGCGCAGCACGCGGTCGTCGCGGTAGTAGCATTGCAGGACCACGCGGACGAGCGTTGCGGCGGCGACGCCGCCGGAGATGCGGAACTGCTGGGCGACGCCGTCGCGCGCGGCGGGCTCGAGATCGGCCAGCGGCATGCCGGCGAGCCGAGCCAGGTGATCCAGCGCCGTCACGACCTGTTTGGTGTCGCGGCCAAGCGTTGCGATTATGTCGGCCTGGATGATGTCGTCATCGGCGCCTGGTACGCGATATTCCTCGCTCGGAGGAATGATCATCGCCGCGATGGTGCGGAGGTCATCGCGCTGCCGCGGCGTGAGGGTGAGTTGATCAGACATGGCGTGCTCTTCTAACACTCGTGCGGCGATGAAGGTCTGCTCCCTCCCCCGCCTGCGGGGGAGGGTTGGGGAGAGGGTGTCTCCGCGGAGGGACTCCCCCAGAGGAGGGAGCCCTCACCCGGCGCGCGGGACGATGCTTCGCATCGCCCGGACGCGCCGACCTCTCCCGCAGGCGGGAGAGATGCAGCGTGGCTGGGTCTGAACATCATCATTCTCAATCGAACAAATTGGCGAGGCGCTGCTTCATCTGGTCGGCGATGTAGAGCGCGAGGGCCTGGATGGTCGACGTCGGGTTCACGCCGCCCGAGGTGACGAAGATGCTGCCGTCGACGATGAAGAGGTTCTTCACGTCGTGCGCGCGGCCCCATTCGTTGACCACGGAACGTTCGGGGTCAGTGCCCATCCGCGCGGTGCCGAGCAGATGCCAGCCGCCCCAGGGGATCGGATTGTTGATGCAGATGTCGGTCGCGCCGGCGGTCTCGAGAATCTCCCGGCCACGCGCCAGCCCGTGCTCCATCATTTTCCGGCTGTTCTCGCTGATCGTATAGTCGACCTTCGGCGCGGGGATGCCGTGGCTGTCCTTCAGCACGGGATCGAGCGTGACGCGGTTGTGCTCCTCGGGCAGATCCTCGCAGATTGCCGACACCGCGAGCCGATGACCGTTGAGCTTACGGAATACGCGATGATGGTCGGCGCCCCATGGCAGAATGCCCTTTTGCTCGCTCGCGACCGCCTCGAACACCGGCCCCGCGCCGCGGCCGAACTGGATGCCGTACCCGCGCACGAAGCCGCGCGACGGGTCAGTGTCGTAGAACTCCTTGCTCCACAGGCAGGTCGGCGGCGCGCGATTGCTGTCGGTCGGCTCCTTCAGAAATCCGTAGATTTGAGCATAGGGATGGAACATCAGGTTCTTGCCGACGAGGCCGGACGAATTTGCAAGCCCGTTCGGAAAGCGCCCCGAGGCCGAGTTCAAAAGCAGGCGCGGCGTGCCCACGCCGTTGCAGGCGATGATGACGACATGCGCAGGCTGAAACTGCTCGACGCCGTCCTTGTCGTAGTAGACGACGCCCGAGGCCATGCCGTTCTCGTCGGTGCTGATCTCCCGCACGCGGCAATGGGTGCGCAACTCGACGCCGGCGCGGATCGCATGCGGCCAATAGGTGATGTCGGTGGAGGACTTTGCGCCTTGCGCGCAGGCCGGCGTGCAATGGCCGAGATTGATGCAGCGCGCCCGGCCCTCATAGTCCATGGTCGCGACCGTCGTGTCCGACGGCCACCAGTGCCAGCCGAGCTTGTTCATGGCCTTGCCGATGATGGCGCCGGACAATCCGAGCGGCTGTTGCGGCATCGGCGGATGCGTCAACGGCGAGAGTGGATCGCCTGACAGGCCGGACGTCCCCATCATGCGGTCGTTCTCTTCGAAAAACGGGGTCAGCGCGTCGTAGTCGATCGGCCAGTCGTCGGCGACGCCGTCCAGCGTCTTCACCTTGAAATCGGAGGGATGCAGCCGCGGCCAATGCGCGGTGTACATCACCGTCGAGCCGCCGACCGCATTGTAGTTGACGACCTTGATCGGGGAGTTGTCGTCGTTGATCGGATAGTCCTCGAGCCGGCCGCGGACGTTGGGGCTCGACGACCATTCGCCGTAGAATTTGGCCTCCCAATCCCGGCCGGTGCTGGGATATTCCGCCGGGTTCATCCAGCCGCCCTGCTCCAGGCAGAGGATGTGCATCCTGGTCTCGGCCAGCGACCACGCCACCGCCGCGCCTGAAGCGCCGGCGCCGATGATCAGGACGTCCACGGGGTCTTTCATCGCAAGCTTTCCTCCCCTCGCCGCTTCCCGGGCGATTCGGCCTTTCGCGCTCGGCGAGGCCGGCGAACGATAGGGTCAGAGCGACGGCCTAGTAAAGCCGCGCGGCCGGAATGTCGCGCTTCGCGGGGTGCAGACCATTGGTATCGCCACATCCCGATGCTAGGAACGAGACGCACGAGCCCATCGATAGCGAGACCGTATGTCCTTCCGAAATTACTTTGCCAGCGCCCGCGCTTTTGCGCTCGTTTCGTTTTTGGCCTTGTCCGGGTTTCTGGGCACCTCCGCCCCTGCCTCGGCGCTGACCGGCGCCGCGACGGCCCGCGACGGCAATTCCATCCAGCTTGGCGACGTGACATATCGGCTGGATGGCGTCGATGCGCCCGAGCTGGACCAGGTCTGCATCGACAACCAAGCCGATACCTGGACCTGCGGCATCGAGGCCCGCGATCAGCTTACGAAGCTGATCAAGGGACGCGTGGTGCGCTGCGACGATGTCGGGCCGGAAAAGAGCTTCGGCAAGCGACACCGGGCGATCTGCACGGCCGAGGGCGACAAGGCTAGCCTGAACGAGCAGCTGATCAAGCTCGGCTTTGCCCTCGCTCGCGAGCCGATCAAGGCCAACTTCAAGCCGACGGCCACCGAGGCCAAAACGGCAGCGGTCGGGATCTGGAAAGGTTGCTTTGTTGCACCGCAAGATTTCCGGAGCGGCAAGAAGGACGGCGCGCTCTTGGGGGCCGCCTGCCGCCCGGACCGCGACAAGGAAATCCGCGCCGTGCTGTTCCCGGAAGAGCTGACCATGCCGCCCAGCTGCAGCATCAAGGGCAAGCTTGCGGTGCGCGCCCGCGTCACCGGCAATATCGGCATTTATCATCTGCGCGGCTGCCCGAGCTATCCCGCGACCACCAAACCGGACCGCTGGTTCTGCTCGGAGGACGACGCCCAGGCCGCCGGCTTCCGCAAGGCCTATAATTGCCGCCGGCCAAAGTGAACGGGCGGGTTCCGCATCCGTGAGTAGTATTCCGACTACGTATTGATCCGGGATTGAATTTCATCGGCAGTTGCTGCATTTGTATGCGTACGCGAGCGCCTTGCGCGAGCGTTTCCTTGGCAACAATCCGGCTCCGGCCCGATTGTCTTTGCTCGGGCGTTTCCTCCCTAGACTTGGCCGCTTGTCACGAGCAAGCGGCCGTTCTTTTCTGTGCACCGCTGTGCAGGCCGAGGCGTCGTGCCCGGGACGAGCCATGACGCCGCGGCAACCTCAGCGCTCCGGATGCACCCTGACGCCTTCTTGCGATCGTTGCGCGTGATCACTGCATCCGCATGATCTGGTCCATCGGCGGCATGTTCGCGTTGAGATGCGCCATGATCCAGACCGTCCCGCCCACCACCAGGAAGACGACCAGCAGCCCGAAGGCGAGCGCCAGCACGTTGTTGGTGTTGTCGGGGCCCGTGGTGATGTGCAGGAAAAACACGAGATGCACACCCATCTGTGCGATCGCAAGCACGATCAGCGCGACCGGAATCGAGGGCTGCCAGACCAGATCGGTGCCGGCGATGAAGAACGAGGTCGCCGTAAGCAGCAGCGCGAGCACGAGGCCGACCACGTATCCGACGACCCTCGTGCCGACACTATGCTGCTCTTCCTCACCGGGTGCGAGGTCGTGCTTGACCATTCCATGCGTCTGCTCGCTCATGCCGCACCCCCGAGCAGGTAGACGACCGAGAACACTGCGACCCAGATGATGTCGAGCGCATGCCAGAACAGTGCAAAGCACATCATCCGGCGCAGAATGTCGGCGCGAAAGCCCTTTGCGAACACCTGGGCCATCATGGTGAGGAGCCACAGCACGCCGGCGGAGACATGCAGGCCGTGGCAGCCGACCAGGGAGAAGAACGCGGTCAGGAACGCACTGCGCGACGGACCGTACCCGCGCGCAACGAGATCGGCAAATTCGCGGAACTCGAGCACGAGGAATATGAGCCCGAGCACGCAGGTGACGGTCATGCCGAGATAGAACCAGAACCGGTTGCGCACGTCGGCGGCGATGCTGGCCATGCCGCAGGTGAAGCTCGAGAGCAGCAAGCAGACCGTCTCGATCGCGACATTCCTCTGATCGAAGATCTCCGCGCCCTTCGGGCCACCGGCAGTCTGGCCGGACAGCACCGCATAGGCCGCGAAGAAGCAGGAGAACATCACGATGTCGGAGAGCAGGAAGACCCAGAAGCCGTAGGCGGTCACGATCCGCTTCGGCGCAGGCCCGGGATGCTCGATGACGACGCCGATGTGATGGGGATCGGCCCGGGCGTGGTCGGCAGTCGCGGTCATCGCCATCAGACTGCTCCCGCCATGCTGACGAGGCTGCGCCGCTCCTCGACATTGAGGCGGTCGATGCGGGCGACCTCCTCGGCAGGAATGACGTACTCGTCATGGTCGCGCCAGGCGAACACGACGAAGGTCGCGAACGCGCCGATGCCGCCCAGGATCACCATCCACCAGATGTGCCAGATCAGCGCGAAGCCCATGATGGTGGCGAAGAACGCGCAGACGAAGCCGGTCGGCGAATTGCGGGGCATCTCGATGTCCTGATATTCGGGCTCTTCGTGCGCGAGCGATTGCTGCCGGGCGTGGACCTTCATCTCCCAATAGGCGTCCTCGCCGCGCACATCGGGATTGAAGGCGAAGTTGAATACCGGCGGCGGCGACGAGGTCGCCCATTCCAGCGAGCGCCCGTCCCAGGGATCGCCGGTGCGATCGCGCAACGCCTCGCGATTGCGGATGCTGACCACGAGCTGCACGATCTGGCAGATCACGCCGATCGTCAGCACGGCCATGCCGACCGCCGCGACGATCATCCAGGGCCGCCATGCCGCGACATCGTAATGCTGCAAGCGACGGGTCATGCCGAGCATCCCGGCGATGTAGAGCGGCATGAACGTGACGTAGAAGCCGATGAAGGTGAACCAGAATGCGGCCTTGCCCCAGCGCTCGTCGAGGCGGAAACCGAACGCCTTCGGAAACCAGTATTCCAGGCCGGCGAAGGCGCCGAACAGCACGCCACCGATGATGACGTTGTGGAAGTGCGCGACCAGGAACATGCTGTTGTGGAGCATGAAGTCGGCCGGCGGCACCGCGACGAGGACGCCCGTCAATCCGCCGATGATGAAGGTGACCATGAAGCCGACCGACCACAACATCGGCGTCGCAAAACGGATGCGGCCGCCATACATCGTGAACAGCCAGTTGTAGATCTTCACGCCGGTCGGTATCGCAATGATCATGCTGGCGATGCCGAAGATGGCATTGACGTCGGGCCCCGCCCCCATCGTGAAGAAGTGGTGCAGCCAGACCATGAACGAGACGACGCAAATTGCCATGGTCGCGAGCACCATGGAGCGATAGCCGAACAGCGCCTTGCCGGAAAAGGTCGAGACCACCTCCGAGAAGATGCCGAAAGCCGGCAGCACCAGGATGTAGACCTCGGGATGGCCCCAGGCCCAGATCAGGTTCATGAACATCATGACGTTGCCGCCGGCCTCGTTGGTGAAGAAGTGGAAGCCGAGGTAGCGGTCCAGCAGCAGCATCGCGAGCGTGGCGGTGAGGATCGGGAAGGCCGCGACGATGAGAAGGTTCGAGGCCAGCGTGGTCCAGCAGAACATCGGCATGCGCAGATAGTTCATGCCCTTCGTGCGCAGCTTCAGCACGGTCGTGACGAGATTGATGCCGGCGACCAGCGTCCCGACGCCGGAGATCTGCAATGACCAGGCGTAATAGTCGACGCCGACACCGGGCGAGTAGACCAGCCCCGACAGCGGCGGAAAGGCGAGCCAGCCGGTGCGCGCGAACTCCCCGACCACGAGCGAGACGTTGACCAGCAGCGCGCCGGTCGCAGTCAGCCAGAAGCCGACCGAATTGAGCGTCGGAAACGCGACGTCGCGCACGCCGAGCTGAAGCGGCACGACGAGGTTCATCAGCCCGATCACGAAGGGCATCGCCACGAAGAAGATCATGATGGTGCCATGCGCGGAGAAGATCTGGTTGTAGTGCTCCGGCGGCAGATAGCCCTGCGACTGATAGGCGACCGCCTGCTGGATCCGCATCATGATGGCGTCGCAGCCGCCACGCAGCAGCATCACCGAAGCGAGCAGGATATACATGACGCCGATGCGCTTGTGATCGACGCTGGTGATCCATTCGCTCCAGAGATAGGGCAGATGTCCCTTCACCACGACCCACGTCAAGACGCCGAGGATGGCGACCAGCACCACCGCGCCGGCGACGAGCGGAATCGGTTGATCAAGCGGAATGGCCGACCAATCGAGCTTACCGAGCATCATGGCCTCCATTGTGCGACCGGCCCGCTTCGGATGCGAGCTCCGGCCCCGGCCCCGGCCCCGGCCCCGGCCCCGGCCCCGGCGGAATGTGCTGGGTCGCGATCAGGTCGAACAGCCGCGGATCGTCCAGGCGGTAGACAGGCCGGCCCTTCTCGATGCCCTGCTGCATCAGCTTCTTGTAGCTGTCCGCGTTCAGCACCGCATCCGTCCTGGCGGTATTCGCCACCCATTCCGGAAAGGCGAGCGGCGAGACGACGTTGACGTCGAACATCATGTCCGGGAACCCATCGCCGGAGAAATGCGCGGACAGGCCCTGGAGCTTGCCTTCATTGTCGGCGCGCAGGTTGAGCTTCGTCACCATGCCGTTCATGGTGTAGATCATGCTGCCAAGCTGCGGGATGAAGAACGTGTTCATCACGCTCGACGATGTCAGCTGGAAATTCAGCTCGGCGCCCGCGGGCACCGTCAACGTGTTGACGGTGGCGATGCGCTGGTCCGGATAGATGAACAGCCATTTCCAGTCGAGCGACACGGCCTGGATCCGCACCGGGCTTCCGGTGCCCGGCACGGGCGCGGCCGGATCGAGCTGGTGCGAGCCGATCCAGGCGACACCGCCGAGCAGGATGACCGTAAGTGCAGGGATCGACCACACCACCATTTCCACGCGGCCGGAATAGACGAAGCCAGGCTGGTAGCGCGCTCTCGGATTCGAGGCGCGAAACCAGAAAGCAAAGCCGAGGATCGTGATGATGGTGGGCACCACGATCACGAGCATGATGAAGACGGAATCGACCAGAATGGTGCTGTTGCCCGCAGCCACGGGCCCTTGCGGATCGAGCAGATTCATCGGCAAGCCACTGGCGGTTGAGAGCCCCCGGGACCGAGCCTAGCGCGGGAAAGGCTCCGGCCGCAAACGCTGCGACCGCAGAACGGTTCCTGCACTGCAAGGCTCAGTCATGCGCGACAGGCCGGCCGCGACATGCAATTCCATGTGATGTCAATGACATGCACGCAGGATCCACGCCCTTCTCTCCGGTCGGGGCGATTGCTAATCTGCACGAAAATAATGGGACGAATGGTGCCCGTGCCGGGGAGTGAACCGAGATGCGCTTGAAGGACAAGGTCGCGATCGTCGTCGGGGCCGGGCAAAGTCCCGGCGAAGGCATGGGCAACGGCCGCGCCACCGCGCTCACCTTCGCGCGCGAGGGCGCGAAGGTCTTGTGCGTCGACCATCACCTGGAGTCGGCGCAGGAAACGGTGGCGATGATCACCGCGAAACTCGGCACCGCCGCGGCCTTCAAGGCCGACGTCACCAAGGCCGCCGACATCAAGGCGATGGTGGCCGACGCGCAATCGCGCTGGGGCCGGATCGACGTGCTGCACAACAATGTCGGCGTCAGCCTGTCCGGCGGCGACGCCGAGCTGCTGCAACTGACCGAGGAGGCGTTCGACCGCGTCGTCGCCATCAATCTGAAGAGCTGCATACTCGCCGCGAAGGAGGTGATCCCGATCATGCGCGCTCAACGAAGCGGCGCCATCATCAACATCTCCTCGATGGCCGCGATCACGACGTATCCTTATGTCGCCTACAAGGCGACGAAATCCGCGATGATCGCCTTCACCGAACAGCTCGCCTATCAAAACGCGGAATACGGCATCCGTGCCAACGTCATCCTGCCCGGCCTGATGAACACGCCGATGGCCGTCGACACCCGCGCCCGCGAATGGCACAAGACCCGCGCCGAGGTCGAAGCCGAACGCGACAGCAAGGTGCCGCTGCGCAGGAAGATGGGCACCGGATGGGACGTCGCCAACGCCGCGCTGTTTCTGGCGAGCGATGAGGCGAATTTCATTACGGGTGTGACGCTGCCGGTGGATGGTGGTGCCAGCGTGCGACGGGGGTAGGTCGTTCTTCTCCCTCTCCCCGCACGCGGCAGGGCTATCGCATATGAGATGTGGCTATGGGCACCGACTGTCTCCACAGCGTCATGGCCGGGCTTGTCCCGGCCATCCACGCCTTTCCACGCAGCACAAAGAACGTGGATGCCCGGGACAAGCCCGGGCATGACGACCTCTGCAAAATTCAAATGCGATTGCCCTGCCCGCAAGCGGGAGAGGGAGCCCAGTCCCGACGCGGAAGCATCATTCTCACCATATGCGATAGCCCTGCCGCACGCGGGGAGAGGCGAAGAGACGTCGCTCACCGCGAATGCATCACCCGCCAGATCGTGCCGTTGCCGTCCTCCGACACCAGCAGCGATCCATCCTTCGCCATGGCGACGCCGACCGGACGGCCCCAGACCTCCGAGTCGCTCACGACGAACCCCGTTACGAAATCCTCGTACTCCCCGGTCGGCTTGCCGTCTTTCATCCGGATGCGGATCACCTTATAGCCGGTGCGCTTCGAGCGATTCCAGGAGCCATGCTGAGCGGCGAAGGCGTCGCCCTGGTATTCGGATGGAAACTGCGTGCCCTGATAGAAGGTCATGCCGAGCGAGGCCGAGTGCGGCTGGATCAGCACGTCGGGCACCGTCACCTTGTCCTTCAGGTCCGGCCGCGCGCCGGCGTGGCGCGGGTCCTCGTTGCCGCCGATGTAGAACCACGGCCAGCCGTAGAACGCGCCCTCCTTCACGCTGGTCACGTAATCGGGGACGAGATCGTCGCCGAGGCCGTCACGCTCGTTGGTCGAGCACCAGGGCAGACCGGTCTGCGGCTGGATTGCGAGGCCGACGCAGTTGCGGAGGCCGGTGGCGTAGATCTTCCGCTCCTTGCCGTCGGGATTGAAGGCCAGCAAGGTCGCGCGCTCGGTTTCGCTCGCCCAGGCCGCGCCAGGCGGCTGCGCCTTCGACCACGCCTCCAATCCGCCTGGTGGCGTGCCGATGCCCTCGGCGACGTTGCTGAGCGAACCGACCGAGACCAGCATGCGCTTGTTGTCGAGCGTGAAGGCGATGTCGCGGGTGGAATGGCCGCCGTCATGCGGCAGGCTTGCCACGATCGTCTCCGCCTTGCCGCGCGCCTTGAGATCGCCGGCCTGATAGGGAAAGCGGACGACACCGTCGGTGTTGGCGATATAGACCCATTGCGGATTGTCGCCGTTCGGAAAGAAGGCGATGCCGAACGGCTGCCGCAGTCCGCTGGCGAACACCTCGTTGGTCGCGACCTTGCCGCCCTCCCCGGCGCGCAACACGCGGATGGTACCGGCCCGTGTCTCCGCGACGAAGACGTCGCCGTTAGGGGCCACGCGTATGATGCGCGGCGCGCGCAGGCCTTCGGCGAACAGCTCGATCTTGAAGCCGGCCGGCACCTGGAGCGCAGCCTCCGGCGGACGCGGCACCACGCGCGACGAGCTCGCAACCGACCGCGTGGCGCCGGGCCTGACCAGATCCTGGGGCCGGATCAGCCTGACCGTGCCGGGCTTGTCGGCCCGCCAGTCGCCATAGGCGTCCTTGCCCTGCAACACCGGCTCGGCCTGCGCGCCGGCCGCAACCGCGACCAGCAGCCCCGCGGACATTGCCGCGAACGAAATCCTGTTCTTCACGTCGCTTTCCTCCCCACCTGTCGTACCGGGCGTCAACGCCGTTCATCCGCAAACGTTCTGCGGCAGATCAAACACCCGTCGCATTCGACGTCAGCTCATGCCCGCAGGGTATGCATCCGGTGCACCCACCGTACTGGAAAACACCGCAGATAGATGCGACACATTGTAAGGGTGCGGTTGCGGTCATGAAAGCTGCGACATCGCCGTCGCGACTGATGGGAAGATCATGTGGGGATCCGTGATATCGGAATGGGCGAGCCTGCTGCTGCGCTGGCTGCACGTCGTGGCGGCGATCGCCTGGATCGGAAGTTCCTTCTATTTCATCGCCCTCGACCTCAGCCTCAAGCCCAGGAGCAACCTGACAGGCGACCTGCCCGATGGCGTGCAGGGCGAGGCCTGGCAGGTTCATGGCGGCGGCTTCTACCGGATCATGAAGTATCTGGTGGCCCCAAGCCGGATGCCGGACGAGCTGACCTGGTTCAAATGGGAGGCTTACACCACCTGGCTGTCCGGCTTCGCGCTGATGGTGGTGGTGTATTATCTCGAGGCCGACCTGTTCCTGGTCGACAAGGCGATCCTCGACATCACGCCCTTCCAGGCCGGGCTGTTCAGCTTCTGCAGCCTCGCGCTGGCGTGGCTGCTTTATGAAGCCGCCTGTCGCACCGGGCTTGCGCGGCACGAATTGCCCTTCGCCATCGGCGGCTATCTGTTCCTGGTCGCGCTGACTTACGCCTTCACCCACGTGCTGAGCGGCCGCGGCGCCTTCAACCAGATCGGAGCGATCATCGGCACCATCATGGTCGCCAACGTCTTCGCGCTGATCATCCCGAACCAGAAGAAGATCGTGGCCAGCCTGATCGCGGGCGAGGCGCCCGATCCGAAGCTCGGCAAGGCCAGCAAGGAGCGATCGGTCCACAACAATTATCTGACGCTCCCCGTCGTCGTGCTGATGATCAGCAACCACTATCCCCTGCTCTACGCCACGCGCTTCAACTGGATCATCGTCGCGATCATCCTGGCGCTGGGGCCAGTAATCCGCCACTTCTTCAACGAACGACACGCGGGGCGCAAATCGCCGTGGTGGGTGTGGGGCGCGGCGGCGGTCGGCGTGGTCGCGATCTTGTTCCTCTCCGCGGCCGGCCCGCGCGAGGTCAAGACCGGCGCGCTGCCTGCGCAGCCGACGCTCGCCAATGTCGAGGAGATCGTGATGTCCCGCTGCAGCATGTGCCACGCGGCCGAGCCGGTCTGGGCCGGCATTGTGACCGCCCCGAAAGGCATCCTCCTCGACGCACCCGAGCACATCCATCGCAACATCCGCCTGATCGGCCGTGTCGCGGCCTGGTCGAACGCCATGCCGCCGGGCAACATCACGGAGATGACCAGCGATGAGCGTGCGCTTATCGCCGCCTATATCGAGCAGGCGCGCTGACGTCGTCGCGCGAGGATGCGTTGCGCGGAATGAAATTCCGCATCTGCCGCTGAATTGAAAATGACTTGACCGCCTAGCCGGCGTAGACAGGAGCCGTGGCCGCCGGCGCGGCGCAAGATCAGTCTGCAATCGGGGAAAGAACAGTGGCCCTCAAGAACGTCATCGGTATCGACCACGCCGTGGTCATGGTGAAGGACCTCGACAAGGCCGCCGAGAACTACCGGCAGCTCGGCTTCACGGTGTCGCCGCGCGGCACCCACAGCGCGCATATGGGCACCGGCAACTACACCATCATGTTCGATCCCGACTACATGGAGCTGCTCGGCGTGCTCGCCGCGACCGAGCAGAACGCGCCGGCGCGCGCGTTCCTCGACAAGCAGGGAGAGGGCATCGAGCGCATCGCCTTCACCGCGATCGATTCCGCCGCCGGCGCGGAGGAGATCCGCGCACGGGGCCTGACGCCGATCGGCCCGACCGATTTCGAGCGGCCGGTGACGCTGCCTGACGGCACGGTCTCGGCGGCGAAATTCCGCACCTTCATGTGGCCGACTGCGGAAGCGCCCGGCGGCGTGCGCATCTTCGCGTGCCAGCACAAGACGCGCGAGACCGTGTGGATTCCCGAACTGATGCAGCACGCCAATGCGGCGAGGCGGATCAAGCAGACGCTGATCGCAACGCCCGAGCCGGCGCAGGAAGCTGCGCATCTCGGTCGTCTGATCGACCGCGCGCCGCACGCGGAGGCGGACGGCGCGGTCACAGTACCTTCCGGCGGCGATCGCGCCGACTTCGTCTATCTGACGCTGGACCAGCTCGGCAAACGCTATCCCGGCGTGCCGCTGACCGGTCTCTCCGAGCGCGGCGGTGCCGCGCTGGTGCTGGTCAGCGGCGATCTCGCGGCAACCGGGAAGGCGCTGGGTTCAGCCGCCGTCCGCAGCAGCGATGCGATCTGCGTGCCGCCGGCCAAGGCCAACGGCACCCTGCTCGCCTTCGTTGCCGGCTGATTTGAACTAATTCTTTAACGGGTGTTTACCCCGGCGGCCCTAGGATTCCCGGCAATCCAAGTCGCCGGGACCAAACGCATGTTCAAAGAGGAATCGCCGATTGCCTATGACGCACCGGCCGAATTGAAGAAGTGGCCGTCGCTGAAGGGCGAGAGGCTGAAGGATCGCGGCGCGCCCTATCTCGTCTACAACGGCACGCTCGCCGAATGCGTCCGCGAACTCATGGGCAAGCCGATCAAGGGCATCTCGCTCTACGACATCATGACGACGCCGCAACCGGCGTTCGACCAGACCGTGCTGTCGCCCGGCGATGCCGCCGAGATCGCGATGCGCAAGGATTTCCCCAAGGACTAGTTCGCGGCGCGTTTCGCGGCGGGTCCGCCCTGCTGCTTCGAGGACGTATCCGTCGGCGCATCGAGGAAGACAACGGGCGTGCCGCGTTTGACGTTCTCGCCGATCACACGAGCGTCCCAATTGGTCACCCTGACGCAGCCGTGAGACGCCGACTTGCCGACCTTGTCGGGCTCTGCCGTTCCGTGGATGCCATAGCCCTGCGCCGACAGGCCGATCCAGTACGCTCCGACCGGATTGTTCGGACCCGGCTTGATGTCGAACGGCCGTTTGGATTTGACGCTCTTGAACTTGTAGTCGGGATTGTAGCGATAGGTCGGACTCTCGTGGGTACTGGTCACCTTGAGCGTGCCGTTCGGCGTCGGGCGATCCGGACTGCCGACTGACGCGGGATAGAACGCCAGCAGAGCGCCGCTTGCGTCGAACGCCTTCAATGCCCCGTTCTTCTTGTCGACCTCAAGCCGGGCCACGCGCGGCAGCTCTCGCCGTGCCGGAACGTTGGCAACGACGATCGTCTCTCCCACCTTGTCGAAGGCCTTGCCGGGGTTGAGCGCCTTGAGCAGATCCGCGCTCATGTGGAATTTCTCGGCAAGTCCTTCGAGAGGGCTGGTGTAGCTCAGTGCCTTCAGCGATTTCATGTCATCGAGCTTGCCCGGCAACTCCTTCAGGAACGGGCCTGTTACGTCGGTGTCGGCGATCCTGTAATCGGCGACGATGGGACCCTCGCTCGCCGCTGTCAGCTTGTCCCAGAGCTCCGGCGCCATTGTCTTGTCGGATGCGATGCCGTTCTGCTCCGCGAATGCCTTGAGCGCCTTCTGCGCATTCTCGCCGAACCTGCCGTCAATCTCGCCGGGCGAGAATTGCGCACGATCGAGCAGGACCTGAAGCTTCACCACCGCTGGATTGATCTTGTCGGTGGCCGGCGCTTTCGCGGGACGCGCAGCGTCATTCACCGCACCCGGATCGAGATTGCCTGCGAGCGCCGGCCCGATGAGCCACAGCGAAATCACCGCGCCCAGCATCGATCGCATCGTCATCGCACATCCCACTCGCAAGCGACCCCAGGGCCGCGGAGGGTTTCTCCTCGGGAACACCGTAGTAACACCGAAGGAACCGACGAGATCGCAGCTTTGCCGCAATCGGACGGTTAAGAACTCCTTGTCGCCGGCGCATCGCCGACCGTTCATCCCACAGTTCGAGGTTGTCTCCGCAAATGCGATTTGTCGTCGCGGCTTGCGCCGCATTCCTGATTCTGATGTGCGACCTCGATCCGTCGGCATCCCGGCAAGCATCACCGTTCCACACCACCATTGTTCAGAACAATCATGCCTCGCCACTTGTTCCGGTGGTCGAACTCTTCGTCGCCAGCGTGCAGGCCATCGAGTTCGCGAACGCGCACGCGGCCTATGAGCTGGGGATCGAGGCACCGCGCGCAACCGAGCCGGTGTTACAAGCTCCGGTTTCACCAACCGAACAATTCTGTCACGCGCTTCGTGAAGCCGCCGAGTCCAGCGGCATTCCGGTGCCCTTCTTCGCCCGCCTGCTCTGGCAGGAGAGCCGCTTCAAGTCCAACGAGGTCAGCCATGCCGGCGCGCAAGGCGTCGCGCAGTTCATGCCGGAGACGGCCGCCGAGGTCGGGCTCGACGACCCCTTCGATCCCATGAAGGCGCTGCCGGCATCGGCAAAATTCCTGCGCAAGCTTCGCGACGATTTCGGCAATCTCGGCCTTGCTGCCGCCGCCTACAACGCAGGTCCCGGCCGCGTCCAGAAATGGCTTGCCAGAGGGAGCGAGCTGCCGCGCGAGACGCGCGACTATGTCCGGATCATCACCGGCACCAAAGCCGAAGACTGGATCGAACGCTCCGAGGCGCTTGCGATCCGCATCGACCTGCCGCGCGAAGCGCCGTGCGAAGGCACCGGCACTCTCTCCAAGGCCAGGGACGTCGCCTGGGTTCCGGTCAACCTGACGCCTTCGGTCGCGAGCATCATTCACAAGGCCGAGCAGCTCGGCACGCGGGTGGCGACGAGCCGGGCGCGCAAGCGGTTCGCAACCCTGTTGCGGAAGAATGCCACCGCCCACGGCAAGGCCCGCAGCCTGATCGCGGCACGCGCTGCCGGAAGGAGCGCGAAGGCGCGCGCCGTTCGCATCGCCGCTCGGGAACGCTCTGCGATTTGACACGAAGATGGAGAAGCCGCTTGATAGAGCGGCTTCCGACCGACATGCGACTACTCGATCACCCGACGTTCACGGGGCTCGATGCGCCAAACGCTCGGTTCTTTCTTCCCGAGCGAAGGCCGCGCCTCTTTCCTGCGGAACCTGAGATGCCATCGAAGAGTGCCGGGATCATCGCCTATCGGAAGCGCGGGGAGATCGAGGTTCTCCTCGTTCATCCCGGGGGCCCGTTCTGGCGCAACAAGGATCTCGGTGCATGGTCGATCCCGAAGGGCGAGTACGCGGACGAAGAAGACGCCGAGGCCGCCGCGCGACGGGAGTTTGCCGAGGAGCTCGGCCTCGAGGTGACGGTGCCGCTGACGGCGCTGGGTCAGGTCAGGCAACGCGGCGGGAAGGTCGTCACCGCGTTCGCGGCCGAGCTCGACATCGACACGGCCAGCATTCGCAGCAACACGTTCGAGATGGAATGGCCGCCTCGCAGCGGCAAACGGCAGACGTTCCCGGAGGTCGACCGCGCCGCATGGTTCACGCTCGAAGCGGCGCAGGAGAGGATCAACGCTGGACAACGTCCGTTGCTTGACCGGCTGGCGCAGCTGGCGGGCAGCGAATAAGCTGCCTCGCGAGCGGAGCCCTACTCCGCCTTGATGTTCGCGGCCGCGACGACCTCGGCGAGCTCCTTCGTCTCCTTCGCGATCTTCGCAGCATAGTCGGCCGGGCTGAGCACGCTGACGACGCCCTGCGAGCCGAGCTTCTCCGCGACCGCGGGATCCTTGGCAGCCGTGACGATCTCCCGGTGCAGCGTCTCCAGGATCGGCGCGGGCGTCGCCTTCGGCATGAAGAAGCCGACCCAGAACGAGATGTCGAAGCCGGGATAGCCGGCTTCCGCGACTGTCGGCACGTCGGGCAGCGCTGGCAACCGTTCGGCCGACGACACCGCCAGCGCGCGCAGCTTGCCGGCCTTCACCAGCGGCACGGCGGAGAGCGGATCGAACACCGCCAGCACCTCCTGCGCGAGGATGCCGACCTCGGCGGCCGAACCGCCGCGATAGGGCACGTGGATCATCTTGATGCCGGCCTTCTGGCCGAGCAGCTCCATGGCGAGATGAGCGAATTGCCGTTGCCGCCCGAGCCGTAGGCGAGCGCCCCGGGCGCGGCCTTTGCCGCGGCGACGAGATCGGCGACGGTCTTGATGTTGGCCGTCTTGGGATTCTCGGGATTGACGACGAGCACGAGCGGCGCCGAGACGACGGTGGTCAGCGGCGCGAAGTCCTTCTCCGGGTCATAGCGGACGTCCTTGAACAGCGTCTTGTTCAGCGTGATCGTGGACGAGTTGCAGGCGAGCATCGTGTAGCCGTCCGCGTCCGCGCGCGCGACGCCTTCGGCGGCGATCATGCCGTTGGCGCCGGCGCGGTTCTCGACCACGAAGGGCTGCCCGAGCTTGTTGCTGAGGCGATCGCTGATGATGCGCGCGACCACATCGACCGGGCCGCCCGCGCTGAAGCCGACCATGACCTTGACCGGCCGCACCGGGTATTTCTGCGCCAGGGCCTGCGTCGACAGCGCAGAAGCGCACAATCCGGCGATGACTGCCAGCAGGCGGACCGTTCGTTGCATTCGTTCTCTCTCAGGCCTCACAGCGCCGCTTGTGCATGTTTGTTCGTGCGACACATTCGAGGATCATGAATAGCGGCCACGCCGGATTCCGCAATCGCGTTCGGGCGTTGGCATTCCGCCGCACGGCACGTACGACCCCTTCCAAACAAAAAATGCGAAAACAACCCCATGCACAGTAGGCGGCCCCTGTCGAAACAAGGACTTGCGTTGGGCAGCGATCTTCGGATGTTACGAAATCGATTTTGACTCGTCGGGCAAAACAGGGGCATAATGGCAACATCGCGATAACCGTGAGCAGCCCGGCCATGGCGCCTCGCTCCGATCGCGCCCAAGCCCTTCATCGACATCTGAAAAATCGCAACCGCCGCACGGCAGCTGCGCGGGTCGGCCTCGCCCAGCGAGCCTCCTCGCCCCTGCCGCGGGGCCCAAGGACATATCGACATGACGACAGCCCTGACACGCAACAGCACGACGCCCGTCGCCAAATGTGATGGCAGGCCGGGCCCACGGATCAAGCTCAGCCGGCGGCGCATCGTGATCCAGCATCCCGACGCGCAGGCCGGCGAGCGCCTGCTGGCCGACGCGCTCGGCGCCGTCGATCACGACGCGCTGCACGGCATCCTGAAGCAGCTGATGAAGGCCAGCGTGGTCCTGCAGAAGCCCGACGAGCCCAATCTTGCCTTCATGATCTCGATGATGAAGAGCATCGCGCCGAGGGATTCGCTCGAAGCCATGCTGGTGGCGCAGATGGTGTCCGTTCACGTTGCCACAATGCGGTCTGCCTGCCGCCTCGCCCTGACTGAAAATCTTCAGCAGCAGGAGGGCATCACCCGCGCATTGACTCGGCTGGCCCGTACCTTCGCAGCCCAGATGGAGGCCCTCAGCCGCCACCGCAGCAGCGGCGAGCGACCGATTACCGTTCAGAACGTCTCGGTGCAGGACGGCGGCAGCGCGATCGTCGGCAACGTCACGCAGCATGCCAATGTGATCGTGCCCGAGCCAGGCGCGGCGGAGGTGCCGCTGGAGCCGCGGATGGCTATGAGGCCTGATGATGGCGAACGTGCCGCAACGCAGTCCGGCCGCTCATGAGTCAGCACGCCCGAAGCACTGGCCCGATGCGGGCAAGCCCGCGTTGCGGCGCCCGCACCCGCGGCGGTCACGCCTGCCAAGCTCCGGCAATGCGCGGCAAGACACGCTGTCGCATGCACGGCGGCGGACGAGGCTGCGGTGCGCCGAAGGGGAACTTCAATGCGCGGAAGCATGGAATGTTCGGACGGGATCGCATCGCCGAGCGACGACGGATCCGGGACTTGCTGGATGACGCGTGGAAGCTTCTCCGTGAGATGAAGTAAGTTGCCGCGTGCGCAGACGCCGAGACCTGGAGATGGTCCTGCCGCGCAGAGCAGTCAGGCCTCCCTCTCCCGCTCGCGGGCTGGGCAATCGCATATGGCCTCATTCGCAAGCTGAGCGCGCGCCTCGTCCTTCGAGACGACCGCTTCGCGGTCTCCTCAGGATGAGGCTAAGTGGCATCGATGCCCGTTGAAACTGTTGCCGCGCACTCCGTCCTCATCCCGAGGGCCCGCCAAGGGTGGGCGTCTCGAAGGATGGACACAGAGGAATCGCTCCCATATGCGATTGCCCTGCGCTCGCGGGAGAGGTGGAGGAGCCGCGGCGATTGATTCAATCTAAAGTCATTCCGCTTTAGCCTCGCCGGCCAGCGGCGCCGCCGAGATACAGCTTCCACGCCTTCTCGAAGTAGCGCTTCCGCTCCTTGGGCGAGGCGAGCGGCTTGTATCCGAACATCGCCAGCGTGGTCGGGCCCACGATGATGCTGTTGATGAGAAAGTCGGTCAGGAAATTGACATCGCCCGGAACGATGTGCCGATCCGCCTGGGCCTTCGTCACCGACGTTCGCAGCAGAGACATGATAGCATCCGGCTCCGGCTCGGCATGACTGCCGGCGGCAACCAGGCTTTCGCTGGCGGCGATCCTCTTGAAGGCAACCAGCTCCGGATCGAGATTGATGTCGAGCAGGAGGCTCGTCAGCTCCTTGAGCTGCGCGAGGCTGTCCTGGCTCGACTGCCTCACCTGAAGGTCGCCGAGGCGCGCCATGATGCGCCGGCGGCTTCGGTCGAGGACTGCATCGAAAATTGCGCGCTTGGACGGATAACGCCGGTAGATGGTGTCCTTGCCGGCGCCGCACTCCGAGACGACTCGCTCCATGGATGTCGCGGCATAGCCATCCCGGGCGAATAGATCCGCGGCCACCGCAAGGATCCGGTCCTCGATCGCCTGCGCCTCTGCCTTGGTCGGTCGCCCGCCACGACCTTCGCCGATGCGCCTCTTCGTGCGCTTGCCGGTCTTGACTGCCTGCTTCATGCCTTCCCCTGCGCGATCCGGAATCGCTGTCCTGGACTTTTAATAGTTCTAAATACTCGAAAAAGCCAATCTCATAACTGGACAATATCGTCCCGTTTTGTTTTAACCCTGTCCGCCGGATTTGGGGTGGGGTTTTGACGATGGGAATGACCGGGGGATCGCAGCGGGTTCTGCGAGGTGCGGCACTTTTGCTTGGCTCGACTGCTTTTCTTGCGCTGGACGGGCCGACATTTGCGCAGAACTCCGCGCTGCCGCCGGTCACGGTGGACGCGCCGCAGGCGCAGCGGTCGGCCCGCAACGTGACATCGCAGCGTCAGCAGAGCGCGACACGGCGCAGCAACCGGTCGAGGACGAGCTCCGACGCGCCGGCGAGGGCGACGCCCGCCGCGGTTGCATCGGCGACAGTCCGACAAGACACGCGCGACCAGATGGCTGCAACCAACCAGTCGACGGCGACGAAGACGTCCACGCCCGTTCTGGAAACGCCGCAATCGGTCACCACGGTGACCCGCCGGCAGATCGATACGCAGAACCCGCAGACCGTCGGCAACGCCCTGCAATACACGGCGGGCGTCCTCTCCGAACGCGACGCGACCACCCGCTATGACAGCGTGTTCCTGCGCGGCATCGGCGGCTTCGGCACCTCGACCAATTTCGTCAGCTTCCTCGACGGATTGAAGCTGCCGCGCGGCCAGGCTTTTGCGGTCACCTCGATCGACGCGTTCCTGCTCGATCGCATCGAGGTCATCAAGGGTCCCTCGGCGGTCCTGTACGGACAGATCAGCCCCGGCGGTCTCGTCAACCTGGTCAGCCGCCAGCCGAGCGACATTCCCTACAACGAAGCGCGCATCGAGGGCGGCAGCTACGGCCGCGTCCAGGGCGGCATCACCAGCCAGGGCGCATTGGATGCCGCGCATCAATGGCTCTACAGCATCAGCGCGATCGGCCGGATGTCCGGCACGCGTTACGACGACGTGGACGAGCAGCGCTTCGGCGTCGCGCCGGCGATCACCTGGCGGCCGGACGCCGACACCCAGCTCACGGTCTCGGGCTTTTATCAGCGAGATCCGAAGGGCGGCTATTTCAACTCGCTCTATCCGCAATCGCTCGCGCCTGCTGCGTACAAGCCCTATCTCAACCGCAATCTGAACATCGGCGATCCCGGTTTCGACCGTTTCGAGCGCGAGCAATCGGGCGTCGGATATGTGTTCGACCGCCGGCTGAACGAGGTCGTGAGCTTCCACTCGGCACTGCGATACTCCAAGGTGAGCTATGGCTGATTTTGGGTGACGCGGCCTGATCAGGCGGCGTGGCTTTCAGTGTTCGGAATGACTTCGATTCCGTCGATGAACTTTACACCGGCGATGACTTTCGGCAACTGGTTCGTGCTCTTCAATCGCCGCCAGGTCTTCGATGCGGCGTCGATGAGCTTGAACACCATCAGCTTCGCAGTTTGTTGCGACAGCGATCCCTTGGTCCGCACCGTTCGGTGGCGCACCGTGGCGAAGACGCTCTCGATCGGGTTCGAGCTGCGTAGGTGGATCCAGTGCTCAGCAGGGAAGTCGAAGAAGGCGAGCAGCGCATGGCGATCCTTGATCAGGCACTCCACCGCACGTCCGTATTTGACGTGGTATTTCTCGACGAAGACGTCGATCGCGGTTTCAGCTTCGGCCCGGTGTGGGGCCAGATAGATGTTCCGCAGGTCGTTCTTCATGGGGCCCTGCACGGATTTGGCGACCTTGTCGAGTACGTTGCTCACTTTATGGCACCAGCATCGTTGGTGCCGCGTGCCGGGAAAGGCCTCGTCCAGTGCCTTCCAGAAGCCGAGGGCGCCGTCGCCGATGGCGAGTTGCGGGGCAATCCGTAACCCGCGTTGCCGCAGGTCGATCAGGAGTTCGCGCCAGCTCTGCGCGCTCTCGCGCACGCCGACCTGGAAGCCGATCAGCTCCTTCTTGCCTTCCGGCGTGGTGCCAATCAGCACCAGCATGCATTCGCTGTGATCTTCCATGCGGGCCTGCAGGTACACGCCATCGGCCCAGATGTAGACATAGCGACGCGCCGACAGATCGCGTCTCTGCCAGCGTTCGTACTCGACCTGCCAATCGGCCTTCAGGCCGGCGATCACCGAAGGCGACAGGTTCGGCGCATCCTTGCCGAGCAGCGCCGAGAGCGCCTCCTGGAAGTCGCCGGTCGAGATGCCGCGCAAATAGAGGACCGGGATCAAGGCATCCAGGCTCTTCGTCCGCCGCGCCCATAGCGGCAGGTTGCCGAACTGAAGCGGAGGCGGTCGCCTGGCCCGCTCGCTCCGCGGTCGCGGACCTTGGGACGAGCGACCTCCACCGGACCGATGCCGGTCGCAATCTCGCGCACCGGACCGTGCCCATGTCGGACCAGGCGCGCTCGACCGTCGGGCAGCGTCAGATTGGCCGTGCTGGCCAGAAACGCGCCAACCTCGATCTCGATCGCCCTGGCAAGCAGGTCCCGCGCGCCGGCACGAACGATATCGGTCAGTGGATCATCAACCGCGGACGGCTGACGGAAAGCAAGAACATTGGTAGTCTCGGTCATGGCGTATCGCTCTCCTCGAGAGGTTCTGGCAGGCTCGTCACCCGCCTCGATACGCCGCCTTCCTCACACCGTCATCACCCAGATTCCGCCATAGCTCCTCCAAGGTCGACACCGATTTCCAATCACTCCAGATGGCGGGCGCGCTGACCGCGGCCGGCACGATTCCCCGAGCGGCAATCCGGTCCACCGAGAGCGCCGACGGCATCGCCGCCGACAACCGCCTGCGCTTCGACTTCCGAACCTCGGCGGTCGGGCACACCGTGCTCGCCGGCTGGGACCAGCAGAACACGCGTAGCTCGTGGCTCTATCAATTCGGCGGCGCGACCTCGCTGGATGTCGTCAATCCCGCCTACTATCAACCGGTGGGAACGCTGTTCCCGTTCATCAACAACGACCAGTCGCTGACGCAGACCGGCATCTATGTCCAGGACCAGATGAAGTTCGGCGGCTTCCGCCTGACCCTCGGCACTAGGCACGACTGGACCGAGCAGACCAACGACAACCGGATCTCCGCGACGAGGCAGTCGCAGGAGAGCGACAAGCAGACCTATCGCGCCGGCCTGCTCTATCTGTTCGACAACGGGCTCGCGCCCTATGTCAGTTATTCGACCTCTTTCGAGCCGACCATCGGCGTCGGCAGCAACGGCCTGCCCTTCGTGCCCACGACGGGCGAACAGTACGAAGGCGGCCTGAAGTACAAGCCCGCCTTCGCCGACATGCTGTTCACGGCGGCCGTGTTCGACCTGCGCCAGCAGAACACGTTGACGCCGTCCGCCGTGCCGGGCTTCAGCGTGTAGCAGGGCGAGATCCGCTCGCGCGGTGTCGAGCTGGAGGCGCGCGGCAAGCTGACCGAGAACATCGAGATCATCGCGGCCTCGACCTTCCTCGACACCAAGGTGACGAAATCGACCGATCTCACAGCGATCGGCAAGCGACCGCAAGCCGTGCCGACGCATTTCGAATCGCTGTGGGCCAACTACAGCTTCCTCACCGGCGGCCTTGCCGGCCTGACCATCGGCGGCGGCGTGCGCTCGGTCGGTCCCAGCTATGGCGACGACATCAACAGCCTGGTGTCGCCGGGATACGTCGTGTTCGATGCCGCCGTGCGATACGATCTTGCCAATCTCGTGCGAGCCTGGAAAGGCGCGGAGGTCACGCTCAACGTCACCAACCTCTTCGACAAAAGCTACTACACGAGCAGCAGCTCGAACTTCTACTGCCAGTTCGGAAACGGCCGCCTCGTGCTGGCGGGCCTGCGCTACAGGTGGTGATCGCATGATGTTGCGTCGGCCATGACGGCGAGACGGCTGCGGTGGTGGTCCTGGATTCACAAGTGGAGCAGCCTGGTCTGCACGATCTTTGCGCTGCTGCTGTGTCTCACCGGGCTGCCCCTCATCTTTCACGAGGAACTGGAACCAAACCCCGCGATCGACAAGGTCGCCGAGTCCGGCATCCGCGCGTCCGTCGACACGATGATCGCCGAGGCGCTCGCCGAGCGGCCAGGTGAGGTCGTGCCGTACCTGTTCTACGACCGCGAGAAACCGATCGTGAAGATACCGACAGCCGTCAGCATGACGTCTGCTCCGGACACCTTCTTCTACAAGGTGTTCGACGTCAGGACCGGCAAGGCACTCAGCGCCGATCAGCCCAACGAGGGCTTCATCTATGTCATGCTGCGGCTCCATGCCGATTTGTTTGCCGGCATCAAGGGCACGCTGTTCCTCGGCGGCATGGGGCTGTTGCTGACCGTTTCGATCCTCTCGGGCATGGTGCTGTACGGGCCGTTCGCGCGGCGCCTCAGGTTCGGCGAGATACGCAAGCGGCACAGCAACCGGCTGCGCTGGCTCGACCTGCACAATCTGCTCGGCATCATCACCCTGGCCTGGTTCGGCATCGTCACGCTGACGGGCGTGATCAATACGCTGGCGGCGCCGATCGAGCTGATGTGGCAATCGAACCAGCTGCTCGACATGGCCACGCAAAACAGGGGACAGGCGCAAGGAGATCGCAAAGCTCCGGTTGACCTGGTGCTCGCCAATGTCCGCGCGGCCGTGCCGGGAATGACCGTCACGACGCTCGCCTTTCCCGGCAGCCCGTTTTCAACGCCCACCCACTACGCGGCGTTCCTGACCGGAGATGCGCCGCTCACGAGCCGCATCCTCAAGCCAGCCCTCATCGATGCGGCCAGCGGCGAAGTCGTCGCGGTTCGCGACATGCCGTGGTACGCGACTGCATTGTTCGTGTCGCAGCCGCTGCATTTCGGCGACTATGGCGGGCTGCCGCTGAAGATCATCTGGGCGGTGCTCGACATCGTCACCATCATCATCATCCTGATCAGCGGCCTCTATCTCTGGCTCGCGAGATGGCGGACCAGGCGCACGGCCGCGGCCGACATGCGAGCGGCCTCGACGGGGTTCGCCCGATGACGTCGAGGCGAGCGCTGTGGATGATCCCCGCGTTGCTGGCGCTTGTGACGCTGCTCGGCCTGCTGGCTGCCTTGATCGGCGAAGGCGGCATCTGGTGGCCGCTCTCGTGGGCGACGCTGGCTGTTCCCTGCGTCTGCAGTCTCTATTACCTCGTTCAGGGCTTGATGCCGCCGCGTCAAAAGCCCTGACATCAGGTCAGGCGGCCCCTGCGCCAACGCTACACCTTTCGCCATTGGCAGCCTCCCGCAAAATCGTGTAACCCGGCCAAAACCCTTGCCGGGACGGGACGCTCATGACCACTGCCGCCAACGACGCGGGCACAACCACCCGCGTGCTGATCTTCGCGCTGGTGGCGCTCGCCTGCGGGCACATGCTCTCGACCTTGCTGCGCACCATTCCCGCCGTCAGCCTCGACCTGATGGCGGCGGATTTCCACATCGAGCCGCAGGCGCTGGCGAGCCTCACGTCGATCTATCCTTTCGCCTTTGCGGCGGCGCAGATCCCGGTCGGGGCGGCGATGGACCGGTTTGGCGTGCGGCCGGTGTCGCTCAGCCTGCTCGGGGGGACCGTGTTCGGCGCGGTCGCGTCGGGGTTTGCGACGGGGCCGGAAAGCTTTGCCGTCGGGCAGCTGCTGCTGGGCGTTGCCACCTCGGGCATGCTGATGTGCCCGATGACGCTGGCGGCCAAGCAATTGTCGGCGGCGCGGTTCGGGCTGTGGTCGGGCGCGATCCTCTCGATCGGCAATATCGGCATGCTGCTGTCGTCGAGCCCGCTCGCTTTCGTGGTGGACGCTTACGGCTGGCGCACCGGATTCTGGATGTCGGCGATTGGCGGAATCGCGGTGGCGCTTGCGGTGTTCGCGCTGGTCCCACACCAGCCGGCCGAACACAAGGACGAGTCCTCGCCACTGGCGCAGATGATCGAAGTGCTCAGGCTCGGGATCTCGCGCCCGCTTCGCGGGCTGATCGCGCTGGCGCTGGTGTCGCTGGCGACCTCGCTGGTGCTGCGCGGCCTGTGGGGCGGACCGTGGCTGATGGACGTCAAGGGACTTTCGCGGGTCGAGGCCGGCAACCAGCTCGGCGCATTCACGCTGGCGATGATCGCGGGCCCCCTGTGCATCGGCATGATCGACCGCAGGCTCGGTCGGCGCCGCGCGCTGGTGGCGGGCTCGCATATGGCCGGGGCGGTGCTGCTGGCGCTTATGGCATTGGGCGCGCCGCATCATGCGGTCTCCACGCTGTTCGGCGTGCCCATGATGCCGCCGCAATACGACCTCGCGCTGTTCGTGCTGATCGGGCTTGCGACCTCCGCCCAGCCGCTGCTGTTCGGCATGTCCAGGCAGCTGGTGGACGCGCAAGTCGCGGGCAAGGCCCTCGCGGCCGTCAACCTCGCCTTCTTCCTCGGCGCGGCGCTGATGCAGTCGGTGACCGGCGCGGTTGCGGCGCTCGCGGGCCTGCCGGCGGTGCTGCTGTTCATGGCTGCCATGCTGGCTCTCGGCGTGCTGATCTTCTTGGCTTACACCTCGCGGGACCCATAGGATGACGCGCCCCGCTCGCCAAAGGAATCACTCATGCCCGTCGACACCAAGGCCGCCACCGACCGCCTCATGCGCTTCCTCGCCGTCGAGGGCGTGACCGGACAGGAGGCGGCGATCGGGCGCGAGCTTGCCGCCGCGCTCAAGGAGGCCGGCGTGCCGGCGAAGGCGATCCGGCTCGATGACGCCAATACCCGCATTCCCGTTCCGACCGAGACCGGCAATCTCATCGTCGACCTGCCGGGCCGCGGCGCGCTGCACAACCAGCCGCGCATCATGTTCATGACCCACATGGACACCGTGCCGCTCTGCGCCGGTGCGAAGCCGAAGAAATCGGGACGCAAGATCGTCAACGAGGCCAGGACCGCGCTTGGCGGCGACAACCGCTGCGGCTGCGGCGTGCTGGTGACGCTGGCCGCCGAGCTCGCCAGGCAGAAGCTCGATCACCCGCCGATCACGCTGCTGTTCTGCGTGCGCGAGGAGAGCGGGCTCTACGGCGCGCGCCACGTCAAGCTGGACGAGCTCGGCTCGCCGGTCATGGCGTTCAACTATGATGGCGGCGCCGCCTCGAACGTCGTCATCGGTGCCGTCGGCGCCGATCGCTGGAGCGTCGAGATCTTCGGCCGGGCTTCGCATGCCGGCGTCGCGCCGGAACGCGGCATCTCCTCCACCATGATCATGGCGCTCGCGCTTGCGGACGTGAAGGCCGGCGGCTGGTTCGGCAAGGTGGTGAAGGGCAAGCGGCAAGGCACCAGCAATGTCGGCCCGGTCACCGGCGGCGAGGGCCGCCCGGCGGGCGATGCCACCAACGTCGTCACCGACTACGTGCATGTGCGCGGTGAAAGCCGCAGCCATGACGGCAAGTTCTTCAAGGAAATCACCAGGGCCTACAAGGCCGCGTTCGAGAAGGCGGCCAAGAAGGTCACCAACGCGCAAGGCAAGTCCGGCAAGGTCAAGTTCAAGGCGGAGACGGATTACTATCCGTTCCGCATGAAGGACAGCCAGCCCGTCATCAAGCGCGCGGTCGAGGCCGTGTCCGCGGTCGGCGGCGCGCCGAACGTCCGCACCGCCAATGGCGGCCTCGACGCCAACTGGATGGTCCGCCACGGCATTCCGACCGTGACCTTCGGCGCGGGGCAGAACGAGGCGCACACGGTCGACGAATGGATCAATCTCGACGAATATGACCGCGCCTGCGCGCTGGCCGTGCAACTCGCGACGATGCGATGAGCTGCCTTGCGCGACGCGCGCTTGCCGGGCCTTGCACATCGTCCTAGCCTGCAAGAAAAAGGCAGGAGGGAACCATGGCGCGCATCGCGAACACCGAGACCGGGCTCTACCGGATCCCCCTCCCCGTCACGCTGTCCGACTCCACCCATGGCGAGATCGCCGCGTTCGAGCTGATCACCTGCCGCGTCCGCGATGCCGACGGTGCCGAGGGCGTCGGCTACACCTACACGGTCGGGCGCAATGGCGGGGCAACTGCGGATATCCTTGCACGCGAGATTGCGCCGCTGGTCGAAGGGCGCGAGGCCGACGACACCGAAGCGATCTGGCATCATGTCTGGTGGGCGCTGCATTATGGCGGGCGCGGCGGGCCGACGGTGCTGGCGCTCTCCGCGCTCGACATCGCGCTGTGGGATCTGAAGGCGCGGCGCGCCAGGCTGCCGCTGTTCCGCCTGCTTGGCGGCTTCGATGCGGGCGTGCCGTGCTATGCCGGCGGCATCGACCTCGACCTCTCCGTCGATGCGCTGCTCGCGCAGACCGACGGCAACCTCGCCAAGGGATTTCGCGCCATCAAGATGAAGGTGGGCCGGCCCGACCTGAAATCCGACGTCGCGAAGGTCTCCGCGATGCGACAGCATCTCGGCGACGGTTTTCCGCTGATGGTGGACGCCAACATGAAATGGACGGTCGAGGAAGCGATCCGTGCCGCCCGCGCGTTCGTTCCCTATGACCTCACCTGGCTCGAGGAGCCGATCATTCCCGACGACGTCGCGGGCCATGCGCGCATCATGCAGGCCGGCGGCGTGCCGATCGCGGCCGGCGAGAACCTGCGCTCGCTGTGGGAGTTCAAGAACTACATCGCATCAGGCGCGGTGTCCTATCCCGAGCCCGACGTCACCAACTGCGGCGGCGTCAGTGCGTTCATGAAGATCGCGCGGCTGGCGGAAGCGTTCAACCTGCCCGTCACCAGCCACGGCGCGCACGACATCACCGTGCATCTGCTCGCGGCCTGCCCGAACCGCTCCTATCTGGAGGCGCACGGTTTCGGGCTCGACACATACATCGAGCATCCGCTGGTGCTGCAGGACGGGCTTGCGCTGGCGCCGGACAGGCATGGGCATGGGATCAGCTTCGACTGGCCGGGGCTGGCGAAGCTGATGGCTTAGAGAGATGCGACAATAAGCGAGGTGCGCCCTCTCTCCCGCTTGCGGGAGAGGGTTGGGGAGAGGGTGTCTCCGCAGTGAGACTCCCAATGACGATCCAGCCCTCTCCCGGCCTCTCCCGCAAGCGGGAGAGGTGAAGTGGAGCACACGGCACGGTTGGTGCCCCAGCGATCGCCGATCTCATTGCTGCACGCGAGGCATTCCAAGGCGCTTGATGCATGGCGCGGACAATCCGCTATTGTGCCGGCAACCTACATTTCGCGAAAGACCCCAGCCTTGATCCCCGAGCTGCACCAGAAACTGACCGCGTGGCGCCAGCATCTTCACGCCCACCCGGAGCTGTCGCTTCAGGAGAAGGAGACCTCCGCCTTCGTGCAGGAACGGCTCACTGAACTCGGCATTCCGTTCGAGGCAGGCATCGGCGGGCACGGCATCGTCGCGACCTTGACGCGGGGCCATGCACGAAGCCGGGTCGGCCTGCGCGCCGACATGGATGCGCTGCCGATCACCGAGGACACCGGCCTCGCCTACGCCTCGAAAACATCAGGCGTGATGCACGCCTGCGGCCATGACGGCCACACCGCCTCGCTGCTCGGTGCCGCCGCGCTGCTCGTCGCCGACACCGACTGGAGCGGCACGGTCGATTTCATCTTCCAGCCGGCCGAGGAAGGCTTTGGCGGCTCGCGCGCGATGGTCGCGGCCGGGCTGTTCGACCGCTTTCCGATGGAGCGGGTGTTCGGCTTCCACAACTGGCCGGGCCTTGCCGCCGGCACCATCGCGGTGCACGACGGCGTCGTCATGGCCTCCGGCGGGCGCATCACCATCACCATCGAAGGCCATGCCGGCCACGCCGGCATGCCGCATCTGACGCGCGACCCGGTGGTGGCGGCGGGGCACCTGATCGTGGCGCTGCAATCGATCGCCGCGCGCAGCGTCGATCCGCTCGACACCGCCGTGCTGTCGCTGTGCACGATCGAAGGTGGCACCGCGCCGAACCAGATCGCCGGGCGCGTCACCCTCCGCGGCACGCTGCGCTACCATCGCGAGGCGGTCAGGGACACCATCCTCGACGGCATCGAGCGCACCTGCGCGGGGATTGCGACCAGCTTCGGCGTCAAGGTCACGCCCGAGATCGTCTGGGGTGTGGGCGTCGTGATCAACTCGCCGGCCGAAGCCGACCTCGCGCGCATCGCTGCGGAGAAGGTGCAGGCGCCGGTGCGGCGCGACCTCGCGCCGAGCATGGCCGGCGAGGATTTTGCCCACTATCTGCAGCAGCGGCCGGGCGCCTTCGTCTGGATCGGCAATGGGCCCTTGCGCGACGGCGCGGAGCTGCACGGGCCGCGCTACGATTTCAACGACGCGATCCTGCCGGTGGCCTCCGGCTGGATGGCCGAGGTCGCCAAGGCGGCGCTGGCGTCGAACTGAAGCGCGATGAGATTGGGTTCAATCGCTTTCCACAGGTGCTCTCCCTCTCCCGCTTGCGGGAGAGGGCTTGGGGAGAGGGTGTTTCCGCAATGGGATAATTCCTGCGTTGATCAAGCTCACGAGCAACGTATCCGCGGCACGGACGTTCCCTCCGGCAAATGGCAACGGATGGCACGTGAAACATGGCGCGCGTTCTGATCGGAACCTCCGGCTGGCACTACGCCTCCTGGCGAGGCCCGTTCTTTCCCGAGGGCGTGACGCTGAAGGAGCAGCTGCGCTACTACGCCGGGCAGTTCGACACCACGGAGCTGAACGGAGTGTTCTACCGCACGCCGACGCCAGAGGCGGTGAAGGGCTGGCGCGAGCAGACCGGCCGCGACTTCGTGTTCGCCTGGAAGGCGTCCAAGTTCATCACGCACTGGAAGCGGCTGTCGGACCGCTCCGTCAACAGCCTCGAGCTGCTGGAGGACCGCATCTCCAGGCTCGGCGGCAAGGCCGGCCCGATCCTGTTCCAGCTGCCGCCGCAATTCGAGGCGAACGCGGACCGGCTCGCCTCCTTCTTCAAGCTGCTGTCGCGAAAGCGGCGTTACAGTTTCGAGTTTCGTCATCCGAGCTGGTATCAGCCGCGCATCCTGCGGATGCTGGCGGAGGAGAACATCTCGCTGTGCCTGTCCGACCATCACGATGCGCCGGCGCCGTGGAAGCGCACGGCGGATTTCGTCTATGTGCGCGGACACGGCCCCGGCGGGCGCTATCACGGCCACTACACCAGGGCGACGCTGGGGCAATGGGCGAAGCGCATCAAGTCCTGGAAGCGGCAGGGCTGCGACGTCTATGTCTATTTCGACAACGACCAGAAGAGCGCGGCGCCGGCCGATGCAAAGGCGCTGAAGCAACTGTTGTGATGCTAGACGATGCCGCCTTGCCGAAGCGCCGTGATCGCGGCCTCGTCATAGCCGAGCTCCGTCAGAACGAGATCGGTGTGCTCGCCGAGCGTCGGCGGGCGGCTCACGATTTCGCCCGGCGTTTCCGACAGCCGCACCGCGGCGCGGGCGACCGGCGCCTGCTTCGGCAGGCCCGGATAGTCGACGTCCTGCATGAAGCCGGCGGCGCGGATGTGCGGATGATCCAGCGCCTGTTGCGGTGAGAGCACGGGGCCGGTCGGAATCATCGCCTGGCCCAGCGCATCGACGGCCTCCTGCGTGGTGCGCTCGGCGCACCAGCGCGCCATCCGCTCGCTGATGATGCGGCCGTTGTTGCCGCGGCTGATGTCGTCGGCAAAGCGCGGATCGTTCAGCCACACGTCCTCCTCACCCATCAGCCGCGCCCAGCGCTTGAACAGCGGATGGCCGGTGACCTGGCACAGCACCCAGCCGTCCCTGGTGCGGTAGATGTCGGCCGGAGCAGCGGTCTGGCCGAGATTGCCCGTGGGAACGCGGTTGACGTTGATGACGGCCTGCTCGATCAGCGTCGCATTGGTGAAGGACAGCGCGGTTGCGAGCAGCGCGCCCTCCACGATCTGCCCGCGCCCGGACTTGCCGCGCTCGATCAGGGCGGCGAGCGTGCCGAACGCGCAGTGCAGCGCGGTGCCGAAATCGACCCAGTTCACCGCGGCCCGGTACGGCGGATCGCCAGCGCCGGTCATGTACACCGAGCCCGACATCACCTGCCCGACGCCGTCGAAGCCGACGCGGTCGGACCAGGGACCCGGCCCGCCGAACGCGGTGGCCGTGGTCAGGATGATGTCCGGCTTGATCGCCTTCAGGGATTCGTAGTCGAGCTTCATCGCACGCAGGGTCTGCGGCGGCAGATTGGCGACCACGACGTCCGCGGTCGCGACCAGGCGGCGCATCACCTCCTGCCCTTCCACCTTCATCGGATCGAGCGTGATGCACTTCTTGTTGCGATTGATCTGGAGAAACAGCGCGCCTTCGCCGTTCTCGCCGACCGGCGCCACGAACCGGTCCTCGCTGCCGTCGCGCTTCTCGACGCGGATGACCTCGGCCCCGAACTCGGCCAGCAAGGTGGCGCAATAGGGCCCGGCGATATAGCGCCCGAAATCGAGCACGCGCACGCCCTCCAGAACTCCTCCCATAGGCTTCTTCCCCAGTGTTTTGCTCAGATTACAGAGAATGATTGCCGCGGCAAGATGGCGCCGGCGCTCAGGCCTCGCGGTAGTCCAGCAGGACGAACCCGACCAGGATGAAGGCGACCGGCCAGAACCACGCCGCGACGCTGCGGACGCGGCCGTCGAGCCGCAATTCGAGCCAGCGCGCCCAGCCCGCGGCGATCCCGCACAGCGCAAGCGGCGTGTGGCTCATCTCGATCAGGAGCTGGTCCTTGATGTTGGCGATGGCATGGGAATGCGTGAGCAGGAGCGCCCCGCCGAGCGCGGTCGTCAGGGGAAACACCAAGGCCGCGCGTCCGGCCTTGTCGCCGCGCAGCCGCACGCGCCATTCGAACAGTCCGAATATTGCGATCAGCAGCACGAAGATGCGGTGCTGCGCCACCTCGGGATCGCGCAGCGATTCGAAGAATCCGGCCGGCCCGAGCGGCCAGGCCTGCTCGTCGGCGCGCAGGAGCAGGAAGGCCGCCATGCCGAGAAACAGCAGCGGCCAATGCCTCGCCCAGCCGCCCCAGCGAAACCGCTCGATCAAAGCGAGCAGGCCGATCAGCACCACGAAGACGCCGGCCCAGTGATGATTGTACTCGGACCAGGCGATGTCCTCGGCGTTGCGCGGCAGGATCGTGCCTTCGCCGGGAACGTAGGCGGCCGGTGCGCTGCTGCGCCCGGCATCGGCCAGGGTGATCCTGGCCTGGAGCTGCGCGATGGTCAGCTTGTCGTAGTCCGGGCTGGTCAGGCGCGGCGGCCATTGCGGCGTGGCGCGCTCGACGATCTCCTGCCAGCTCAGTCGGTCGCGCGACAGATCGACGCCGGGCGGCAGCGACGTCAGCGACGCAGCCGCGAGCAGAACGGTGAGACCGATGCCGACCTCGACCTCGGCGAAGCGCTTGAGGCGGAGGATCGGCGTTGCGGGATCGCGCCGCAGCCGCTCGACCAAGAGATAATTGCCCGCGCCAAGCGCGAGCAGCATCAGCAGCAACCCGATCTTGGCGAGGATCATGACGCCATAGGCGGTGCCGTAGATCGCCTCGATCGAGCCGATGTAATCGAAAGCCATGACGAGGCCGCCGCCGACGATGGCCGCGACTGCGGCCATGGACATCAGCGAGTAGCGCCGTGCGATGAGGCGCCAGTCCGAGGGCACCTTGCAGCCGTTCAGCGCGATCAGGAAATAGGGAAGCCCGCCGATCCAGATCGCGGCGCCCAGCATGTGGCCGGCATCGGACAGGAGCAGCGGCCAGCTGAGGACCGGCCGGCTCGCCGCGTGGGTCAGCCGGGTCTGCATCGCGAGCGCGAGCAGCGCAAGCGCGAGGAGTGCCAGGGATCGCAGACCCTGCGCGCGTCCGTTTGCCAGCACGGCGAGGCCGAATGCGCTCGCCGCAATGATGAGGCCGGCCCGGGCGAAATCGGCACTGATCGCCTCGCGCCACGACACCTGAAGCGTCCCGACCAGCGCGGCGGCATTGAGACCCAGCGAAGCGATGGTGAGGAGCGCCCAGGCGAAGGCGCTGACCTTCAGCACCGTCAGGCATTTCTCCTCGATCGTGAGACCGAACACCGACAGCTGTGGCCGCAACGGCCACCACAACAGCATCTGAAAAGCAAGGCCGCCGAGCGTGAAGGCTTGGGCGATCAGGATCAGGCCGCGCAGAACGACCGACAGATAGCCGAAGATGTCGAGAAACAGGTACAAGGCGAGGTCAATGAACGATGAACGGAATGTCGCCGCGCGTGATGTGTCCGTCGACGCTCAGCACCTGCCAGCGCAGGCGCCATGCGCCGCCGGAAAGCCGCGTCGCCTCGGCCTTGAGCTCGTCGGCCGGCGCATTGGCCGCAGGCGTCAGCGCCTGCGTGGCGCCGTTCGGCGCCAGCAGCGTCAGCTTGGAACGGGCGCGATCGATCCGGCTGTTGAAATGCAGGCTGATCGCGACGGCGTCCCCCGAGACGGTCGCACCGGCCGCCGGCGAGGACGACACGATGATGGCGTGTGCCGAGGCTGCATTCGGGTCGGCAAGACACCAGATGGCGGATAGAAGAATCGCGATTCGAATGAATACGCGCATGGTTGGTCACTCGCTGTCGGCAGCCGTCCCGCCACCGCACCGCCCCCGGCGCGTGGTCCGTGCCTATGTTGGAACCGCGGCGCAGTTCGCCAAGGGCGCGCGAGCGCCAGGCCGGTTACAATCGACGGAAATGGATCGGCTGTTGCCGCTGCGACACACCGGCCGCGGCAAAATGCCGATGCGGGAGGCACGCGTCGAGCCAAGCACGGAGGCTTGAAGTCGACGTGACCAGGTCGATTTCTGTTCAAGTGGGGCTCGGCGGAAATTTTCGTCGCATCCCAGTGGACACCGCTGCGCGATGCTGGGGAGGGTCAGGCGGATCGTACAGAGCATGCGCCGGCTGACCGGGTGAGCGCGGTGGACGGCGCAGCGACGGGGACGCGGAACGGCCGCTCCGGCGGTGGAGTGATCGCGTTATCCCGACGCATTGGAGCGCGGGTGCGACTCTCACCGCGTCAAACATGTGAGGGATCAGGCTGGGCGCCAAGACCGGCTGGAGCCGCAGTCGTTCGACGCCGGACGATTCCCCTCGCTCAACATCTTGCCAGTGGCGATGTTGACGAAGTGCAGCGAGCCGCAAGCGGGACATCGGATGGAGACGTGCGTATCCGCGGCGTCGGACATTGCGCCGGGAAGCCAGTGCTGCACGTTCATGCCGGTGCGGGGGCACTTGAAGATGATGTTGCGGTCCATGCCGATCATATGCGCCCGCCGCTCCGGCATTGAAATTGCGGGCCAATACTTAGGCAACTGTCCTGAACGGATCGACGCGGGAGTGGCGAGGATATCGCGCAGCGCTGGCGCGCAAGTCGCCAATCGAGAGCGGTCAGGCGAGCGCTTCCGGCCACGCCGACTTACGCAAACATACGTAAGGAGATCGCCCTACGAATCCTCCCGAAATATCCGGGCACGATGCGATGGCGTATTGGAGTTCCATCAACAGGAGATTCCGATGCTGACCGCCGCCCTCAACGTCAATCAGCCGCTTCGCCCTAAAACGACCCCGGCGTCCCGCGTTTCCGATCCATTCGCGGCCATGGCGGGACTGGTTGCGAGCGAGTTCTCCTACCACAAGGACGAGGAGATTTTTGGCGACGACGAGCCGGCCGAGTATGTCTACCAGGTCGTGTCGGGTTCCGTCAGGACATACAAGCTGCTGTCGGACGGACGGCGCCAGATCGGGTCATTCCATCTGCCCGGCGATGTCTTCGGCCTGGAATCCGGAGCCACCCACCGCCTCGCGGCTGAAGCGATCGTCGATACGACGGTGCGTCTCGTGAAGCGCGCGGCGCTCGAAAAGGCCGCGACCACCGACGTCCAGGTCGCGCGCAAATTGTGGGACATGACGGCCGCCGAGCTCAATCACGCCGAGAATCACATGCTGCTGCTGGGCCGCAAGACCGCCATGGAGAAGGTCGCGGCGTTCCTTCTCGAAATGGATCGCCGGCTGGCAAGCGCAGGCATGCTGGCGCTCCCGATGTGCCGCCGGGATATCGGCGACTATCTCGGACTGACGCTGGAGACGATTTCGCGCGCACTGTCCCAGCTCCACAGCGGAGGCATTCTCGGCTTTTCCGGTGCCAGGCAGATCGTGCTGCGCAATCGTCAGCACCTCAGGGACATGAACGCCTGATCGCCCTTTGAGCTGGATCAAGACATGTTGGTGACCCTGATTGTAGCGTCATATCGGCATCGGGAACGCTTGCTGAGGTACCGTTGCCCGAAGGAGCGAAGTTCGGATTCCCAGGTATTCCGGGCGCCGCTCTCATAGACAGGTGCAGAAACCGCGAGCATGGAGCAGGCCGGAGCGCGGCTCCGCCGGAGAGTTCGATGGAACGAAAGTCGGCAACGCGGGTTTGTTGGACGAGCTCGGACCCTGAATGGAAGAACCAAGCGAACAATCGGCCTCGGCGCTCCCATGGAGCCCGGGGCCGATTTTCGTCGAACCCTTGGGATCGTCCGGGCAAGGAGGAACGCTGATCAGGAGAGCCGACATGCTTACCGACATTCACACCGACGATCTCACCGCGGTCGTGCGCTATGCACTGGAGACGACCCGCGCGACGACTGTTTGCCCCTTCCACCGCGACGTGACCGTCCGCATCGGAGATGACGCTGCCGAGAGCCACGCTTTCGAACGCGTGAAGCGAATGGCCAGAAGTGACGGCACGAAATGGGAGAAAGAGACTCTCTGGATGGAGATTGGCCGTCAGCTCGGAGCAGCCGCCGACGGCCGCTGCCCCAAATGCGATCGGACGGCCCCGGGGCGTTGAGTCCGGCGCGAGCGAACGGGATCAGGCAGATGGAACCGGATCTTATCCTGAACAACGCGCAGCTCTATCCAGAGGCCAGAATTCCCGTGAAACCGACGAAGCCCACCGCCTCCATCATCCGCGGGGGATCCCGGACGGATACGCCGTCAGCGGACGAAGGCGATGATTGTCGGCTTTCGCCATCGGCCGAGAGGCGTCAGGTCATCGACGAGTACGCCGACAATCTGAGGAAGATCATCCGAAGACTTCTTGGAAGGCTGAATTGATCCCGCTCGGGCGCTTCGCGCCGAGGCACCAATTTCGAATTCACCGTCGGCTGCTTCTCTCGCCCTGTCCGCTGCACCTCTTCCTGACGAGATCCGGCGGCGGGAACGCGAAAGCTTGATTCAGCGCAAAGGCCTGGAACAGGAGCCTGATAGTAAAGGGCGAAACTGACAGGGAATGCTCGGATGACGCTAAGACATTGGTGCGTGGTTCTCGCGATTTCGGCGGGTGCGGTCACATCCGCGATTGCTCAGTCCGACTTTCCGCCGTCCGCGAGCGCGAAACAAGAGGTGCCTCGTCTCGTCGAGGTCATGGGCATGGCGCAGCTCGAGCATCTCAAGCTGTGGTATGCAGGCAAGGCGAAAAACTGGGACCTGGCCGCGTATGAGCTCAGGCAGCTGACGAATAGCCTGGCCGAAGCAGCCGTCTTCTACCCGGCGGTGCCCATCAGCAACGTGACCACGATGAGGGAGCCGCTGGTCTCGGTCGCCGACGCGATCGCGGCGGGAGATGATCGCAAGTTCGTCGCCTCCATGCGCGCGCTGACCGACGGCTGCAATGCCTGCCACACCGCGATGGGCCGCGGCTTCGTGACCATCGCCGTTCCGACCGGCGGGCAACCACCTGCCAACCAGATATTTTCGCCATCGGCGAACAGCCGGAAGAAATGATGCGCTGAAGCGGCGCGTCGCTCTGAACGTCAGCACGAGGAGGTGACATGTCGGCAGCCAGCTTTGCGCTCAGTCGCGCCCACAGCAGGAACATCGAGCGCTATCACCGCTTGCTGAAGGCGCATCTCACCGACGTCGAGCGCAACTACATCGAGTGGCGCCTGTCGCATGAGCAGGCCGCCCTCGCCGCTATCGATCGGCCGCATCAGGATGGTGCTCACGCAGACGCGGGTCGTGCGGTGTCCGTCTATTAGCAATGCACAGGCTGTGTCACCCGAAACCGGGTTGAGCTGCATCAACCCGGGGGTCGAGCAGCCTCTTACGCTCGCCTGGCCCAGATGTCAGTGACCGGCGAGCCCTTGCAATGATCGCGCAATCCATTCCGGCGGAGGCTTTGGTTGCCGAGTTCTGGCAAACGCCAAAGGAAGAACTCTGCCGCGCGCTCGGCTCAGGTCCGGAAGGCCTGACACAAACCGAAGCGAAACGAAGGCTGGCAATCTTCGGAGCAAACCGCGCTGACGCCTCCCAAAGCCGGTCAGCGCTGCGCAAGCTCGGCCAACGCCTCTGGAATCCCTTGATTGCGATGCTGCTGGCAGCCGCGCTCGTATCCGGGCTGAGCGGCGACATCGGCAGTTTTGCCATCATCGCGACCGTGCTGTCCCTGTCCATCACGCTCGATATCGTTCAGGAGCATCGCGCCGAGCGGACGGCCGAAGCGCTGCGGGAATCCGTCGCCATTCAGGCCGACGTCGTCAGGGACGGCAGGGACATGACCGTTTCGGTGACGGCTCTCGTCCCCGGGGACGTCGTGAAGCTCCGCATCGGCGATCTGATACCGGCCGATGGCATCGTCCTCGATGCCCAGGAATTGCATGTCAATGAAGCCCTGATGACGGGCGAGCCGTTTCCGGCTTTCAAGACGGACGCTCCTTGCGCGGCGGCATTGCCGGCAGACGCCACGAACGCCCTGTTTGCGGGAACCAGCACCGTGGGCGGAAGCGGCAGGATGCTGGTCGTGAGGACCGGAGGCCGGACGCGCTTCGGCGCGATCGCCTCGGCAATGGCCGCCGACGCACCGCCGACGGCTCTCGAGGAGGGCGTCCGAAGGCTCGGCGTGCTGATCCTTCGGCTGACACTCTTTCTCATGCTCTTTGTGCTGATGACTCATCTCGTCGCGCATCGTCCCGCAATGGAGTCCTTCCTCTTCGCCGTCGCACTCGCCGTCGGCCTGACGCCCGAACTGCTGCCCATGGTGATGACGGTCACCCTCGCCCGTGGCGCGCTGCGCATGGCAAAGCGAAAAGTCATCGTCAAGCGATTGTCCGCCATTCACGACCTGGGCGCGATGGACACGCTTTGCGTCGACAAGACCGGCACGTTGACGGAAGCCAGGATCACGCTGGAGGCGCATATCGATCCGCAGGATCGGTCCAGCGATCGCGTGCTGAGCTTCGCGCACCTGAACAGCACGTTCCAGGCCGGTGTCCGAAGCCCTCTCGACGACGCGATCCTGTCAGCGAGCCGCGATGGCGCGGACGGCTGGGTCCGGCTTTCGGAAGTCCCGTTCGACTTCGAGCGGAGATGCTTGTCCGTTCTCGCCGCTCGGCACGACGAGCACATGCTGATCGCAAAGGGGGCTCCGGAATCCATCCTGGCCCGCTGCGCTGCCGTGGAGATCGATGGCCTGGCTCATCCGCTCGACGCCATATGGCACCAGAAAATGGCGGACATCCAGGCTCGATATGCCCGCGACGGCTTCCGGCTTCTTGCCGTCGCGATCAGGTCCATTCCGGTGGGGCAACGGACGATTGCCGTCGGTGACGAGACCAGTCTGACCATGCTGGGCTTCTGTGTCTTCGCCGATCCGCCCAAGCAGGATGCGGCCTCGGCGATTGAAGCGCTCACCTCGCTCGGCGTGACGATCAAGATCCTCTCGGGTGACCATGACGCCGTGGTCTCCCATGTCGCGCGAGCGGTCGGTCTCCCGTCGGAACGAGTCATGACCGGAGCCGAGATCTCAGAGCTCACCGATGCCGCGCTCGTCGCCCGAGTCGATGACGTCGATCTGTTTGCCCGGATCGACCCCGATCAGAAGGGGCGGATCATTGCCGCACTCCGGCGCCGCAATCACGTCGTCGGTTTCATGGGAGACGGCGTCAATGATGCGCCGGCGATCCACGCAGCACATGTCGGCATATCCGTCACGGGCGCGACCGAGGTCGCCCGCGCAGCCGCCGACATGATCCTGGTGACTCCCGACCTGTCAGTGCTTGCGGCCGGCGTGCGCGAGGGCCGCAGAACCTTTGCCAACATCCTGAAATATGTCCGAATGGGAACGAGTTCGAATTTCGGCAACATGCTTTCGATGGCCCTGGCGTCGATCGTTCTGCCATTCCTGCCGTTGCTGCCGCTGCAGATCCTGCTGAACAATCTGATCTACGATCTCTCCGAAATCGGCATCCCGTTCGACGAGGTCGACCGCGAAGACGTGGCCCAGCCCGAAACGTGGAACATGGCCGGCATCCTGCGCTTCTCCATCATCATGGGAATGGCGTCCTCCCTGTTCGATGCAATCACCTTCGTCGTTCTCCTCGAGGTGTTCGAAGCGGATGCAGCACTGTTTCGAACCGGGTGGTTCGTGGAATCGATACTCACTCAGATCCTGGTCATCTTCGTCATCCGGTCGCGCCGCATGCCATGGCGCGCGAACCGCCCCCATAACATCCTGATCGCGACGTCTGTCGGCGCCCTTCTCGCCGGGCTGGCGCTTGCGCTTGGTCCGTGGCGCGGGCTGTTCGGCTTTACCGCGCTTTCCGGAGGAATACTTGCGGCGATCATTGCCATCGCGGCGGCCTATCTGGTCTCGGCGAACGCCGCCAAGCGCCTCGCAATCCCAGAGGCTTGATACTCGAGACGATCGACCTGGTTCGATGCCGCGCGTGCAGGCGACAGCGCGCCTTGCCTGCATCCAGCTGGAAGCAGAGCAACCCTACTTTGGCGGCTGAAGACCGCGAGAGTTGACCCATTCGTCGAGGTGAGCTGCGACATCGGCCTGACGAACCTTCACGAGCAGGTCGTCCCGCTCGCGGCCAAGCTTCAGCCTAGCGGCCTTCTTGCGGAGCTGTTCGGCCCACGCCGAAAGGCGGTCCTGAAACGATACGGTTTGCTTGGTCTGCTGCCGCTTCATGGTGCTTCACCCCTCCCAGGCACCTTCCATTCAGCACCTGTTGGGCGAGGGACACCGTCACTCCGACCCGGCGCTTTTGATTTAAGCTACAAGCCGATTGGCCCGCGGCTTTGCGCCAAATCAATGAGGCGGCCGAATTCCGCGATGTGAGGCGACCAGACTGCGGCAGGGAGCGAGCCGCGCTACATCCCTTTACCGGTGTTCAAGTCGCGTTTGAATAAATCCGTTCGCGGTGAACTTCCCGGCCGCTCTCGTCGATGACGACGATCTGGAGCGCGGGATGACCTTTCGGTTTCTCTCTGCGCACCCTGTCGGCGAGGTTCTTGCTGTGTGCGATGGCGGCACCATCACTCACAAGCTCCAATCCTGACTTGTCGCGGACGGGCACGCCGTCCTTGATATCGAAATAATAGGTGGGCATCGGCTCATTCATAATCATTAGAAGAAAAGAGCCGCCGAGATGCGGTGGGATGGACCTCGGCGGCGACTTGGGGACGTAACCGTGGGGTCGGGTTACGCAAAATAAATACTAGCGGGCCCGCGAAGCCCGAGCTTGATCGGGATCAAGAGAGCCCCCGCAAATTCGGACAGTAGCTTGAGTGGATTTTCTGCCTGACAGCGGCGAGGATTCTTGCTGCGAATCAGGAGCGAAGATGACGAAGAAGAGCCGCCGGACGCATTCTCCGGCATTCAAGGCGAAGGTTGCTTTGGCTGCGGTCAAAGGCGACAAGACACTGGCGGAGCTGGCGCAACTGTTTGATGTTCATCCGAACCAGATCACGATCTGGAAAAACCAGCTCCTGGAAGGCGCCGCCGGCGTGTTTGGGCATGACAAGACATCGGCCGAGACGCCGGTCGATTTGAAGGCGTTACATGCCAAGATCGGCGAGCTGGCGTTGGAAAACGATTTTTTGTCCGGCGCGCTCACCAAGGCGGGCCTGCTGAGCGCAAAGCGATGATCGACCGCGATCATGATCTTTCTATCGTGCGCCAGGCGAAGGTCCTGAAGCTGGCTCGCAGCACGGTCTACTATGAACCTCGGCCAGTTTCGGCCGAGGACCTTGCCTTGATGCGTCGGCTCGATGAGCTGCATCTCGATTATCCCTTCGCGGGAGCGCGTATGCTGCGATCGTTGCTGCGGCGGGAGGGCGTATACGCCGGTCGCCGCCACATCGCGACGCTGATGAAGCGCATGGGGATCGAGGCGGTCTATCGTCGCCCGAACACGAGCAAGCCGGCTCCGGGTCACAAGATCTACCCGTACCTGTTGCGCGGATTGAAGATCGAGCGGCCCGACCATGCGTGGGCAATGGACATCACCTACATTCCGATGCGGCGTGGCTTCGTCTATCTCGCGGCGGTCGTCGATGTGTTCAGCCGACGGGTCCTGGCCCATCGCGTCTCGATCACAATGGAGGCGGCCTTCTGCGTCGAAGCGGTCCAGGAGGCGTTGGCGAAGCACGGCAGGCCCGAGATTTTCAACACGGATCAGGGCAGCCAGTTCACCAGCCTCGAGTTCACCGATGTGCTGCTGGACGCGAAGATCGCCATCAGCATGGACGGCAAGGGCGCCTGGCGCGACAACGTGTTTGTCGAGCGGCTCTGGCGCACGGTCAAATACGAAGAAGTATATCTCCGCGCCTACGACAGCGTGTCCGAGGCGCGAGCGTCAATTGCCAAGTATCTGGCCTTCTACAATCAGGGACGCCCTCACTCGAGCCTTGACGGGCGCACGCCCGACGAGGCTTACTTCGGCACGCAAGCTATGGTGATGGCCGCATGACCGTCGCCGACGGTTTTGTCGTCGCTCTGGTCGGGCTACGCCCTCCCGACGCAACGACAAAACCGTAAAGCCCCGCGTTCAGCATAACCCGGCAGGAATCCACTTAAATCCAGCGGGGCGCTGTCCAAACAACCGGGGCCAGCTCTCAAGCCCGATCTGCCGCGACATCTGCTTGGCGACTTGGATCGCCGTTCAGAAGATCACGGATATTCTGGTTTACCGCTCTCGCCCCTGCTACTATAATACCGCGGCGGCCTGCCCACCCAAAGGCGGTCATCTTTCGTCGCCTGCCTTTGCGGTGGTAATATAAGGTTACGTGACGGGGGAGTGCGCCATGCATCGCTACATCGCACGGGCGAATGTCGACCATTACATCGCGCTGTTGAACGGCGCCGACCTCATGCCTGACCGCCGAAGCGCGATCACCAAGATGCTGATCTCCGAAGCGGACGAGCTCGGCCATGATCTGGAGCAACTCGAGTTCTTCGAAAATCGAGCCGCAGCCGGACGCAAGCGCGTGGAGACCGTCGCGCATCTGCGCGACGGTTTTGCTTTCGGAACACCAGATCGGCGACAAGCAGAGGAGCTGCTGGTGAACATCGAGAATCTTCAAACTCTCCTGGAAGATACGTGTCATCGCCTGCGCCGGAAGATCAACTCGCGCGGCCCTTGATCGGTCGGCAGGCTTGATGCGCGCTCCTGCACAGCGGGCCGCGGCCATTGATGCGTGCCGCGATCACGCGGCGACCGGCTTGCTCTCCCCGCTGCGCTGGCCCAGCAGCGGCGCGAACTGCTCGGACGTCACCGTTTCGTTCGCGATCAACAGCTCCACACCGGCGTCCAGGTCACCACGCCGGCGCTGGAGGATATCCCGGGCGCGGCGGTCTCCTTCCTCGATCAGGTTGCGGACGGCCAGATCGATCTCGCGGCCCGTTGCCTCGGCAGCCCCGACGATCTTGTCCTGGGCCGCCCCGAGAAACGCTTGCGGCTTGGGCGCATAGGTGCGCTGCCCCACCGTCTCGTCCATGCCGTACTTGGTCACCATCTCGATCGCGACTTCGGTCGCACGCTGAAGATCGTCGGCGGCGCCGGTGGAGATCGCACCGTCGAAGATCAGACGCTCCGATGCGCGTCCCCCCATCAGCACCGCGATGCGGTTCTTGAGCTCCTCGATCGTCAGCAGGAACCTGTCCTCGGTCGGACGCTGGATGGTGTATCCCAGTGCGCCGATCCCGCGCGGAATGATCGAGACCTTCTGCACCGGGTCGACGCCGGGCAGGCTGGCCGCAACGAGGGCATGGCCCATCTCGTGATAGGCGACCCTGCGCCGTTCGTCCTTGCTGAGCACCCTGCTCTTCTTCTCGATGCCGGCCACGATCCGCTCGATCGCCGTGACGAAATCGTCGAACGTGACCTCCTCACCGCTCCGCCTGGTCGCGGCGATCGCGGCTTCGTTGATGAGGTTTGCGAGGTCGGCGCCGGTAAATCCGGTCGTGAGTCCCGCCACCTTGTCGAGGTCGACGTCGTTGCCCATGCGGATCTTGCGGACATGGACCTTGAGAATGGCGACGCGCCCGTTCTTGTCCGGCCGGTCAACCAGAACCTGGCGGTCGAACCGGCCCGCGCGCAGCAGTGCGGGGTCCAGGATCTCGGGGCGGTTGGTGGCCGCCAGCAGGATGACGCCGGCGCTCGGGTCGAAGCCGTCAAGCTCGGACAGCAGCTGGTTGAGGGTTTGTTCCTTCTCGTCGTAACCACCGAACGAGAGCGGCCCGCGGCTGCGTCCCAGTGCGTCGAGCTCGTCGACGAAGATGATGCACGGTGCCGCCTTTCGGGCCTGCTCGAACAGGTCCCGGACGCGGGCTGCGCCGACACCAACGAACATCTCAACGAATTCCGAGCCCGAGATCGAGAAGAACGGAACGCCGGCCTCTCCCGCCACGGCGCGGGCCAGCAGCGTCTTTCCCGTTCCCGGGGGTCCGACCAGCAATATTCCCTTCGGCACGTGCGCCCCCAAGCGGCCATAGCTCGTGGGGTCCTTGAGGAATGAAACGACTTCCTGGAGCTCGAACTTCGCCTCGTCCACTCCGGCTACGTCCGCGAAGGTGACCTTGATGTCCTTTTCGACATAGACCTTTGCGCGGGACTTGCCGATCGCCATCAGCCCGCCCAGGCCCTGGCCGCCTCCCATGCGGCGGCCGATCCAGAACCAGATCACGAAGAAGGCGATGACCGGAAAGATCCAGGACAGCAAGCTCTGCAGCAGACCGCCACTGGGAACGCCGGTCACGCTCACGCCTTTCGCCGCGAGCTTCTCGGCCAAAGCCATATCGACCCGCGCCGTGATGAATGCGGACTTTCCACTCGGAAGCGGTTCTTTCAATTTCCCCTGAATCATATCCGAGCCGACGGACACCTCGGCGATCTTGTCCTGTGCCAGCAGCTGCTCGAATTGGCTGTAGGGAATGGTTTCGATCGAACTATACGTCGCGAGCCCGAACTGCAGCATGACGAGCAGCAGGCCGCCTGCCAAGACAGCGGCCATGACCATGGTCTGCTTCCGTGAAACTTGATCGGACTCCACTCTGCTTCTCCATCACCGTCGGCTGCGGCGTGAATGGTAATAGGGGAACGGCGGCTTCTGCTTGATTCAGGTCAACACCGCAGTCTCACACGACCGGGCCGACGAACTCGACAGCTGACAGCATATGGCGCTTGCGCCGGAGTCCCAGCGTTCAATGCTGCGCAATCCGGCCGTCGACCACCTCGATGATGCGGTCGCAGCGGCGCGCGAGGTCCAGATTATGTGTGACGAGCAGGAAGCTCGTGCCGCTCTCCCGATTGACCCGTCGCATCAGTTCGAAGACGGCATCGGCCGACTTCGAATCCAGATTTCCGGTCGGCTCGTCCGCCAGCACGAGATCCGGATTCATCGCGAGCGCCCTGGCCACCGCCACCCGCTGCTGCTGGCCGCCCGACATGTTGTTGGCGAGATTGTTTCCGAATCTCTCGAGACCGACCTCGGCAAGGAGATGATCGGCCCGGGCCGCGATCTCCGCGCTCGGAAATCCGCGGTCCGCGAGCATCGGCATCATGATGTTTTCGCGCGCGGTGAAGGCAGAGATCAGCAAATGATGCTGAAACACGAAGCCGATGGTGTGGCCTCTCAGATGCGTGAGTTCGTTGTCGCCCAGCAGCCCGGTATCGCGCCCCTTGATGAGGAGCCGGCCGGACGTCGGCCGATCGAGCAGACCGACGATGTTGAGCAGCGTGCTCTTGCCTGAGCCGGACGGCCCCATCAAGGCCAGGAACTCGCCATGAGCGAGCTCGAGATCGATGTCGTGCAATACCTCGACCTCCGTTGGCAGGCCCACATTGTAGGCCTTGCAGACGCGCTCGAGCCTCAGGATCTCGTCAGCCACGGATCGCTACCACCGGATCGAGTTTCGCGGCGCGCACCGCCGGCGCTGTCGCAGCCAACAGGCCGGTGACCGTGGCGAGCACCGCCGTATAGATGAAGAGGTTTCGCTCCAGGATCAACGGAAAGAACTCGCTTCCATCCGCCTGGCGGGCAACAGCGTGCCAATAGATCAGCGCAAGGGCGCCCATCGTCGCGCCGAACAGCGAGCCGACAAAGCCGAGCAGACCACCCTGGAGCAGGAACACCCGCAGGATCTGGCCGCGCGAGGTGCCCATCGCCCTGAGGATGCCGATCTCCTTGGAGCGCTGGATCACCGAGACGATGAGCACCGCGGCAATGCCAAAGGCCACAGACAGGCCCACGAACACACGGATCAAGGTGTTCGTGTAGATCTGCGCCTGGACGGCGGTGTAGAACTGCGCGTTGGTGGCGATCCAGCTATCGGCCTCGACGGCCGTCGCCGCCTGGATCCGCTTGGCGATGGTTTCGGCCGCGTAGATGTCCTTGATCGTCATGTCGATGGTAGTAACCCCGCCGATCATGCCGAGCAGAGACTGTCCGGTCCGCAGTGCGATGAAAGCCACCCGCTGGTTGGCGCCCTTGTTGCCGAAATCGACCAGGCCGGAGATCGTCAGCACCCGGTTGGCAGAGCTTGCCGCCTGGAGGTTCAGCTTGTCACCCACGGTGGCGCCGAGATTCTTGGCGAGCTCGGTGCCGATGATGATGTCCTCGCTGGTCATCCGCGCGGTGCCGGCGACGATGTAGTCCGGCACCTTGACGATGTTGAAATAGGTGTCCGGCTCGATTCCGGTCAGCGTCACCGCCCGGCTGGCGTCGCCGCGGATGGCCAGCGCGGATCCAGTGATGGTGGGTGAGACCGCGGTGACTTCGGGCATCGCCAGCATCTGGGCTCGGATCTTCGGCCACTGGTCGATCGAGATCACCCGCTGGCTCGGCCGCTGCACCACCGCGTCCTCGATCTCGCCGGCGGCATTGCGCAAGGGGCGCGCGACCTGATCCGGCGTGAGGAGCTGGATCTGCGGCTGCGACGTCAGCACGCGCTTGATGAAATTCGCCTCCATGCCCGCGAGCATCGCCGACATGAAGACTATGACGCCAACGCCGATCGAAATGCCGCCGATGATGAAGGCGGTCTGCAATCTCCCCTCACGCAGGAAGCGCACGGCAGCGATCCACTCGAATGGAAGCCAGCGATTCATGGCCGGACGGGCCGCACGCGCTGCCCGGTCACGACGCCGGAGCTTTGCGGAATCGCGACATCACCGGCTTCGAGCCCCTCGACGATCTCGATGTTGCTGCTGCCGCGCAGGCCGAGCTTCACGGGACGCTTGACCGCACGACCGCCCTCCACGGTCAGGACCCAGGGCTGTCCGGAGAGAACGTCATGGACCGAGCGGACGGGAAGCACCTTCGCATTGTCTTTCGCGGCAACCTCGATGTCGACCGAGACGGTCATGTCCTGGCGCAGATCGTCGGATGGCTCCACCACCGTCAGCTTCACCTGGACGGTCGCGCGGGAGATGTCGATGCCCGGATTGATGTAGGAGACCTTGGCGGCGAAACGCCGGTCCGGGTAAGCATCCGCGGAGGCCAGCGCGCTCTGTCCGAGCGCGAGCTTGCCGAGATTGCGCTCGTCGATCTGCAAGACCAGCTGCAGGTCACCTGACGGCGCCAGCACCAGGAGCGCCTTCCCCGCCTGCACCACGGTGCCTCGCTCGACGTTCCGGGTGATGAGAACGCCGTCGCGAGGGGCCACGATCGTGGCATAGCCCAGGCGGGAGTCCGCCGTGTCCAGATTGGCTCGTGCCTGGTTGAGCTGCGTCTGCGCCATGACATAGTCGCTGCCGCCCGGGCTTGCGGTATAGACCTGGAACTCCGCCGCACGCTTCACGGCGCGCGCGACATCGAGCGTCTTCTGCGCGTCATCCAAGGCTGCCTTGGTCGCGTAGCCATTGTGCTCGAGCTGCGCCGTGCGGTTATAGGTCTGCTGGGCGTTCAGAAGCGTCGCTTGCGCTTGTGTCAGAGCTTCCTTCGCGGAGGGCAGCGTCAGCTCTTCGAGCTGCCTGATCCGGGCTTCGGCCTGGGCTACCGCCCCCTGCGCCTGGATCACGCTCGCTTTCAGTTCCCGCGCCTCCAGCGAGATCAGCGGCTGCCCCTTGGTGACCTTCTGGCCTTCCTGGACCAGCACGTCCGCGACCGTGCCGGTAATCTGGCTGCCGATCTCGACGCGGTACGGTGTCTCGACATGCCCGCTCGCCACCACGGTCTCGATCAATCGGCCGCGCGCGACCAGGTCGACCACGACGGCAGGTCCGAACAGGATGCGGACGCCCTGCCAGGCACCAAGGGCGAGCAGAACAAGGATCGCGAGCACAAACCATTTGTGGGCGAGGACTCCCGACCACGCCGACGCGGCGGAGAGCCCGCTCATATGCTCCTGCTTGGGAACAGATATTGTTTGCTCGACCATGACTCTGCGCTGCTGCGAATTCCACCGAACCCAATACCGCACCACCCCAGTTCCAGATTGCGCCAAGTCAACGCCCTGCCGGCAAAATGCGCGCTGTCTCAAAACAATGTCGCGTTTGCATCGATCGACGACCTGTCGAGAGCTCCTGGGAGCTTCGACGCCGACGTGCTCACGTTGACGAAGATCAATCCGGTTGCTGCTCACTCGTCCAAACTGGCCTGCAAGATCGCATTGGCAGCGGCAGCAAAGCAGAGGACATGAAAAATGGCGCACAAGCGGGTCCTGTTTCACTCGGCGGCTCGTGAAGAAGTCTTGCGCGGCGCGTCCCTTCTCGCCGATGCCGTGCGCGTCACGCTCGGGCCGAAGTCGAAATCCGTCCTGATCCAGAAGTCGTGGGGCGCACCTATCGTGTGCAACGATGGGGTCACCATTGCCAAGGAATTCGATCTCAAGGACGCGGAAGAGAACCTGGGCGCCCAGGTGCTGCGGCAGGCCGCCGAGATGACCGGCGATGTCGTCGGCGACGGCACCAGCACGTCGACCATCCTGGCCCATGCCATCCTCGCGGACGGCGTCCGGAACGTCGTCGCCGGCGCGAGCGCCATCGACCTCAAACGCGGCCTCGATCGCGGGACACAGGCCGCCATCGCCGCCCTGCACGCCATGGCGAAGCCGGTGAAGACCAGGGCGGAAAAGGTTCAGGTCGCCACGATCTCGGCGCACAACGACATCTCCATCGGCGAACTGGTGGCGGATGCGATCGAGAAGGTCGGCGGTGACGGCGTGATCTCGGTGGAGGAGTCCAAGACCACCGAGACGCTGCTGGAGGTCGTGGAAGGCATGAAGTTCGATCGCGGCTTCCTGTCGCCCTACTTCGTCACGGATGCCGACCGCATGGAAGCCGTGCTGCAGGATCCCTACGTGCTGCTCTGTGATCACAAGATCGGCGCCCTGCGCGATCTGGTTCCCCTGCTCGAGCAGGTCGCCAAGAGCGGCCGGTCGCTTCTGATCATCGCCGAGGACATCGAGGGCGAAGCGCTGGCGACCCTCATCGTCAATCAGCTTCGCGGCGTGCTCAAGGCTTGCGCGGTCAAGGCACCCGGCTTCGGCGACCGGCGCAAGGCCATGCTGGAAGATATTGCCATCCTCACCGGCGCGCAGGTGATCTCGGAGGAGATCGGGCTCAAACTGGAAAGTGCCACCCTCCAGCAGCTCGGTCGCGCCGCACGGGTGGTCGCCGACAAGGAGAACACCACCCTGATCGGGAGTGGCGGCGATCGCGCCCGTATCGACGCACGGCTCGCTCAGATCCGCGTCGAGATCGAGAAGACCACCAGCGACTACGACCGCGAGAAGCTCGAAGAGCGCCTCGCCAAGCTGTCGGGCGGCGTCGCCGTCATCCGGGTCGGAGCACCGACCGAGGCCGAGATGAAGGCCAAGAAGGAGGCGCTCGACGATGCGATCAGCTCGACCAAAGCTGCGGTGGCCGAGGGCATCGTTCCCGGCGGCGGCCTCGCCCTGCTCCGCACGATCGCGGCCGTAGCCAAGGAGGAGGCCACCTGCGAGGGCGACGAAAGAACGGGCGTGCAGATCCTGAAGCGCGCGCTCGAAGCTCCCGCGCGCCAGATCGCGGAGAATTCCGCAACCGATGGCGGCGTCGTCGTTGCCCGGATGCTGGCCAGCGAGGGCAATTCCGGCTTCGATGCCGCCCGGAAGGTCTATGTCGACCTGGTGGAAGCCGGCATCGTCGATCCGGTGAAGGTCGTACGGACCGCGCTCGAAAATGCGGTGTCCGTCGCAAGCGTGCTTCTTCTGACGGAGGCGACGATGACGGAGATTCCGGAGCCGAAGCGCGAGCGGCTGCCCGAGTCCGACATGGCGATGTAGCAGCCGCAGGCCCTGCAGCGAACGCAGCGGCATCACCCGTCGGCGCAAGAGGGGCGAAGATTCCGCGCAGGATGCAACGATGCCCTATCGCTCGAACAAGGACCTTCCCCTTGGCGTACGGCACCACCTGCCACCTCATGCCCTGGACATCTACCGGGAGGCGTTCAACCACGCCTTCGCCTCGCATGCCGGGGACCTCCGGCAGGAAGAGATCGCTCACCGCACGGCCTGGGCTGCCGTGAAGCGCTCTTACGTGAAACTTGGCGACCAATGGCTACCAAGGAGACCGGCTTCATAAACGCCCACATGTTCTCGACTGCCCCTGCAACCGAGAAACGTCTCTGGACCTGCCCCATTTTGCTCGACACAGGAATGCGGAACGACGAGTTCCACACCGCATGGGACATGATCGTCCTATGCCCTGCGGACGCATCCGATTTCGCGCGCGCGGCTCTTGGGTTTGAGCGAAATCAACCAGCGCACGACGGCCGAGACTATCCTTCGTGGCGACCGGAATGGTCAAACTCGATGGAGAACATGATCATGGCGACCGAAACCAAACTTCCTGTCACCAAGACGTCCACCGCCCCGGCAGCCGCCGGCGAGGCATGGCAGCCGTTCCAGGCGCTGAGAAACGAAATCGACCAGATCTTCGACGATTTCGGTAGCGGCTTCTGGAAACGGCCGTTCCGCTCGCTTGCCCGGCTGGAGCGCGACCTGTCCAAGAACTTCAATGCGCCGGCCGTCGACGTCGCCGAAAGCGACAAGGCCTACGAGATCACGGCTGAGCTTCCCGGCCTCGACGAGAAGAACATCGACGTCAAGCTCGTCAACGGGGGTCTCACCATCAGAGGCGAGAAGAAGGAAGAGACCGAAGAGAAGAAGAAGGATTACTACGTTTCCGAGCGCCGCTACGGCTCGTTCGAGCGCTACTTCGCGCTCCCGGACGATGTCAATGCCGACAAGATCGAGGCGACGTTCAAGAACGGCGTGCTCAAGGTCGTCCTTCCCAAGACCGAAGAAGCTCAGAAGCCGGCCAAGACCATCAGCGTAAAGGCCGCCTGACGGCCCCCGACGCGAGGCTGCGACAGCCACAGCCTCGCCTCACCCAGGAAACTCGCCAGCGAACTCGAGGACACACCATGCGCGCGCATCATATCATGACGAAGGACCTCGTTGCCGTAACGCCGCACACGACGATCGAGGAGGCGGCCAAGATCATGCTCCGAATGCACATCAGCGGCCTGCCCGTCATCGACGATGCCGGCAATCTCGTCGGAGTGGTCTCGGAAAGCGACTTCCTCCGCCGCAGCGAGATCGGCACCGGCCGCACGCACGCCGCCTGGCTGAAGTTCTTCATGGGACCAGGACGCGCTGCCGCCGAGTTCGTTCACGAGCGCGGCCGCAAGGTCGAGGACGTCATGACGAAGCAGGTCGTCTCGGTGGAGGAAGACACGGATCTGGCTGAACTGGTCGACCTGATGGAGAAGAACGACATCAAGCGTGTCCCCGTGATGCGGGGCAAGACGCCCGTCGGGATCGTCACGAGGTCGAACCTGCTGCAGGCCGTGGCGAGCCTCCTGCACGAGATTCCGGATCCGACCGCCGATGACGAGCACATTCGCGAGCGCATCACGCGCGCGGTCAACGGCACGGACTGGCGTCCGATCGGCTTCGAGGTGAATGTCCGCAAGGGCGTCGTGCATCTGCACGGCCTCGTCACCACCGATGAGGCCCGTCAGGCCGCGATCGTCGCCGCCGAGAGCACCGCCGGCGTCAAGGAAGTGCACGACCATCTCTGCTTCGTAGATACCTACACCGGGTTCTACGTGGAATCGCCCGAAGACATGAAGGCCGCTAGCTGAACTCCCCGCGGATCGAGGTCACCATGCTCGGATGGTTCGTTCGGATTCTCTTCGCCATAGCAGCGCCGATCACGGCGCTGTTCGTGGCACGTGACGCGCTGAACTTCGGCTTGATCCAGACCATCGTGACCATGTTGCTCGTGACTGCCCTGGTCGGGCTGATTGCCGCCTGTACCGGGCGGGACCGACAGGCACCGCGGTAGCTGCCGCCACGACACGGTGGCCGGCCCCTGAAGTCGCCGCCTCCGGCTCGCCCGCTCCTGCCGAACCGATGCGCGAAGCCGCCCGATGGCATCGGCAAGCCACAGCAAAGGTAACGCGGTGGGGCCGTACTCGGGGAGTGCAGGTGTTCGCCGTGCCGCTACGGACATCACCTTAGGTGAAGCTCCCAAATTTCGGCCGGACGATTTATCCGATAGTAAGGGTTCGTCAGGATGCACCGGCAAGGGGCCTGAAATGAACCACTCGATTTACACTGCAGACAGGGCAACGCATCTGAAAGTGGTCGTCGCCGGATTGCTTGCCGGCATCGCCGTCGCAGCGACCACGCTGACCGTGCACCTGGCCCAGCCTGAACTAGGCTTGCAGAAGGCGAAGACGCTGGCCGTCTACCAGGCACGTCCAATGCACGCACTGACCGAAATGGCCCAACGCTAGTTGAGATCGGCTGTTGGAGGATATGCAGATGACCAACGAAGCAATCAAGGCGCTGATGATATTCGCGATGTATGGCATCCTCGAACTCGCGCTCTATTTTTCGTCGATCACCAGATCTGCCCAAGCAATCGGTGCGTTGGACACCCGGCCGGACTGCGAATTCCGATTTCACCCGTCCCGTGGCGGAGGACTAGGCCGTGTACCTATAAACTCGGTGGCGTCATGTGACTGATGACACGTCCCCTTTGCTTCTATAGCGACCACGTTCATGCCGCAGCGCAACGCGTCGCGATGGGCCAAAGCCGGACGTCACGATGACCGACCAAAATTGGAAATCACTGCCGAGAGGATGACAGCGGCGATGAATGGTGGTGAGCAATCATCCATCGACCGTCGCGTTTGACAACCACGAAGGTAAATCGAGATGGGCGGGGAGTATCGTTTTCCGCGGCTCGGGCAAAATTGTAGAAACCTGTCCCCACCACGGACGTCTCGCTCAGGATGATCATTCGTCGCTCGACGATCACATTCTTTCGACCACTGCCTGGCAATTCCTGGAAGTATTTCCGTATGCCCTCTGTACCCTCGGAAATCACAGGGCTGGTCGTTCCTAGCAGGACTGCATCGGGAGCATATAGGCTGACGAGCGCGTCGCGGTCATTTGCAGTGTAAGTAGCCGACCATTTGTCAATTACCGCATTGGCCTCTTCTGCGGGTCCCGCAAGCGCATCTGAAGCAAATGCCCCGGCCCAAAGATACATCGCGACCGTAATTGTCCTTTTCATCGTTCCCCCAATTTGGATATCGAGTTTACAATAGCGGAGATGATTAGCTGCGACGCACAAATCTAGCATCCCGCGCCTAGCCCACAAGAGGGAAGAACGACACTGTCGTCCACAATGGGCGACAGTTCAGCGGAGATGGTCGGTTGGCCTGTGTCCGCCTCTACCTCGTAAGCGTCCAACCGAAGCCTGCCTGGGAGCGTTGTGCGGCCAGACCTCTGTGATTCGAGCTACCAAACTGGGAGCTCGAATCATGCGCTATGAACTCGCCGATCATGAATGGGTCGCCATCAAGCCTATGCTGCCCAACAAGCCGCGTGGCATTTCTCGATCAAGCAATGCCGCTGGGTGGCTACACGCTACGACAGACTTGCAGGAAACTACCTTGCCTTCGTCCAGCTCGCATCTATCCGCCTCTGGCTGGCCGCGCGTTATGAGTCCGCGCCCTAGGTCGATCCGCGCGGTCGCCCGTCGCGAGACCGCGTCCTGGGACGATCGTCACAATGGTTCGTCATCGAGCGTGGAGGGTTCTGCCTGCAGCGAGACGAAGTCACCACCGCCGTAATCGTCCTCCGGATCGGGACTGATCGATTGAAGGCACAGGCGGTCATCGACGCCGCGAACGCCTGAAGCATTCTCGCAAGCCACGATGGCCGCCCGGCGGGCGCTGTCGCCGTTGACGACGCCGCGCAGCGTCACAACGCCGTCCCTGACGCTCACGTTCAGGCCGAAGGGCTGCCAGGGCATCCCGGCCATCGCCGCAAGGACCGAACGGCGGATCTGACTGTCGTCTTCCGAATAGCCGGGTGCGCCGGTCAACGGACCGGCCACTGCGGACAGGAAGTCGGACCGGGTGATGATGCCGACAATGCGATCATCGCGCATGACCGGAACGTGATTCAGGTTTCGACGCTCCATCAGGTCGGCAATCTCCTCGAGGGGAGTCTCCTCCCTGGTCGTCGCCGGATCACGCGTCATCACCTGCTCGACCTTGCGCCCGTGCTCCTTGACGAATTCGCGCGCCATCCGGTCTGTTCCGAGCAGGACGGTCAGCAGCCGGTTGCGCGTGTGCTCCGTTTCGAGCTCGGCCCGCCTGAGGAAGTCGCTTTCGCAAATGATGCCAACGAGCTTTCCCGCCGCATCCGTGACCGGCAGTCCACTGATGTGGTGACCAAGCATGACCCTGATGGCATCGGCGATCGAAGCCTCGGGCCGAATAGTCATCACCCGCCGGGACATGATCTGGTGCGCGCGCATGTCTTCAACTCCAGTGAACTCACAGGTAGTCGCCGCCCCCGACAGGGTCTTGATCGAGATCAACCGCCCGGCCGCGATCGGGTGCTGCCGCGCTAGAACCCCGCCCGCTCCCTTCGCCCGTTGCGTACCTGGCGGTTGATCTCGGTCAAACGTCGATCGGCAAAGAGCAGCATTGTGGACCTAACACAATCTGAACTGCGCCATCGCAAGGCAGGCATATGACAATGACAGACGGAGCCGCTCCCTCACCTCAGTCGCGCGTGCCGGCTGCCAATTCATTTCTGTGGGGCGTCTCGACCTCGAGCTTCCAGATCGAGGGCGCCTCCCACGTGGATGGGCGCGGCGACAGCATATGGGACAGCTATTGCCGGCAGAAGGGCCGCATCAAGAATGGCGATACCGGCGATATCGCCTGCGATCATTATCACCGCTACCGTGAAGACATCGCGACGATGCGCGATATCGGCGTCGGCGCCTACCGCTTCTCGATCTCGTGGCCTCGCATCCTGCCTCGCGGTCGCGGGGCTGCGAACGAGGCGGGCCTCGATTTCTACGACAGGCTCGTCGATGCACTTCTGACTGCCGGCATAGAACCCTGGATCTGTCTCTATCACTGGGATCTGCCGCAGGCGCTGCAGGACCTCGGTGGCTGGCAGAACCGGGACATCGCGGGATGGTTCGCCGATTATGCCGCGCTGGCGGCCCACCGCTTCGGCGATCGGGTCAAGCGGTTCGCCACCTTCAACGAGCCATGCGTATTCACGTTGTTCGGATACGGTCTCGGCTGGAACGCGCCCGGCATTGCCGACAGGGGCGCTTTGCACCGGGCCATTCACCACGTCAACCTGAGTCATGGCCGCGCCATCGACGTCCTCCGGCAATCGGTGACGGGCGCATCGCTCGGTGCCATTCACAACCGCCAGCCCTGCTATCCCGCCACCACGCGGGAGGAGGACGTTGCGGCGACGCAGCGCCTTGCGCCGTACTGGAATGACGCATTCCCGTATCCGCAGCACTTTGCCTACTATCCTCCGGAGCTTGCCGAGGCCATCGAGCCTTACGTCAAGCCCGGTGACATGGCGCAGATCGCGCGGCCGGTCGACTGGTTCGGGCTCAACCACTATTCGCCGCACTACATCAAGGCCGACAGCAATCCGATCGGCGCTGGCTTTGGTGCACCGCCGGATGGCGTACGCCGCACCACAATCGGCTGGCCCATCATTCCCGACGCGTTCCGCGATACGTTGCTGGACATCCACGAGCGCTTCCGGCTGCCGATCTACGTGCTGGAGAACGGAACCGCCGCGGACGACAAGCCGGACGATAGCGGCCGCGTTCAGGACACCGCACGAATTGCCTATCTCGACGCCTATACAAGGGCGATGCAGGAAGCGATGCGGGCCGGAGCCAACGTCAAGGGCTATTTCGTGTGGTCGCTGCTCGACAATTTCGAGTGGGCATCGGGCTATTCGCAACGCTTCGGTCTCGTGCATGTCGATTTTGCCACGCAGAAGCGAACCCCGAAGGCGTCGGCGCACTGGTATTCCGATCTCATCCGGTCGTCGCGACGGCCGCAGGTTGCCGCAGGCCGTGCGGGGCTCGACAACGTGACGGCAACGCCCGGCGCGATGGCCGCCTCCACGGTCTCCAGCTAGGCCGATGAGCGCGATCCTCACGATCACGCCCAATCCGGCGGTCGACGTGTCGACAGCGGTGGACAGGATCGTTCCTGTCGCCAAGCTGCGCGGCATCGGGCAGCGCCGCGATCCCGGCGGCGGCGGCATCAACGTTGCGCGCGTGGTCAAGCGCCTCGGCGGCAATGCCACCGCGCTCTATCCGGTGGGCGGCCTCACGGGAGACCTGCTGCGTCAGTTGCTGGACAAGGAGGGCGTCGAAAGCCTGACCTTTCCGATCGCGGGCGAGACCCGGCAAGACTTCTTCGTCCGCGAGATCGGCACGGGCCAGCCCTATCGCTTCATCCTGCCAGGGCCGCCTCTTGCCGAGGACGAATGGCAGAGATGCCTTGCCCTGCTGTCGGCGCTGCAGCCGTTTCCCGGCTTCGTGGTTGCCAGCGGAAGCCTGCCGGCAGGCGTGCCCGACGACTTCTATGCAAGGGTCGCAAGGATCGTCAAACAGCGCGGCGCCAAGATGATCCTTGATACCTCGGGTCAGGCCCTCGTTGCTGCGGTGGCGGAAGGGGTCGAACTGGTCAAGCCGAACCTGCGGAGATGCGCGAGCTGGTCGGCCAGGAGCCGTCTGATTCCGCCGAATGGGAAGCTGCTGCCGGAACGCTGGTGCGCAGCGGCAAAGCGGCAATGGTCGCCCTCACGATGGGACATCTCGGCGCCGCGCTGGTGACGAGCGACCGCGTGTGGCGCGCCAAACCTCTGGCGATCGTGCCCGTCGGCGCCGTCGGCGCGGGCGACAGTTTTCTCGGCGCGCTGGTTTACGGGCTGGCATCTGGAGCCAGCCTCGAACACTGCTTTCGACAGGCGGTCGCCGCCGGCGCCGCCGCCCTGCTCAATCCCGGCACAGAACTCTGCCGGCCCGACGACATCAAGCGTCTCGCCGAGCAGGTCATTCTCTCTACGGCAATTTGACCGAGCCGGTCGGAAGCGCCGGGGGCTCTGCCTGCTGCGGCGGCATGTCCCGGTTGAGGCGGTCGAGCGACAGCAGGAGACTGCCGACCCGTTCCAGCGACGACATCCAATCGGCAATACGCCCATAATTGTCGACAATCCAGTTGAACGAGGCCTGCACCAGCGTGAAGGCCGCGGCGGCTTGTGTGAGTTCGCCCAGTGTCATGGCCCCGGAGAGAAATCTCGGCGCGCACAGCACCAGCCCGATGATCGGTGCCAGAAGCGAGTTGCCATGCGACACGATCGTCGTTCGCATCAATTGCCAGCACAGGCGGCGCCACTGGTCTATGGTGGCTCTGAGAGTGCTGCGAAGGTCACGGCAGACTTCCGGCCGTTGTTCTTGCGGCGCGATACCCTCCCCGATATCGCGGAGCCGGTGTGCCGCCGTGATTAACTCCGCTTCCGCCTGATTCTTGATCTGAACCAGCCGGGTCAGCGGCGCCCCGACCGTCATCATCGCAGTGGTCACGATGCCGGAATAGAGCGCCACACCCAAGACAAGGTAGCCCGGAATCCGGACGGAATGACTTCCCACCGGCAGCGCGATGTCGCCACCGACCGTCCAGAGGACCTGAATGAAAATGACCGCGCTGAGCAACGCGGAAACCAGTCCGAGCGCCAGATCGATCGGCGCGTCCGTCGCGATCCTGACGTCCTCGGCGATCCGGTATTCGGGAATCTGTTGCTCGCTCTGCACAGCCGCGAGGCGGGCGTAACGGTCATCCTCGACCCAATAGTCGATCACCTTGCCGGTCAGCCATTCCCGCCATTGTCTCTGCACGGTCATGCGGCCCCAGACCGACGTCACGGCGAGCGTGATGCTCCCGATGCACAAGGGGACGAGCAGGAACGCCTGCCCTTTCAGCCGCGCAGGATCGCGGCTCTCCAGCGCATCGAAGAAGTCACGGTTCCAGTAGTTGAAGCGAAATTGCACGTAGAGCTGGAGGACGACGACCATCACCAACAGCCCGCATAGCACCCATACGCGCCAGGCCGATGCTCCCCGCCAGAAGCCGGAGGCGCTCTGCCAAAATCGCGACTTCGCCCGTGAAGAGCCGTTCTGGTCTGGTTCGATCATCATCAACGTTCACAGCTAAAGCGGGCATGTGCTGCGCACTTGATCTTTCGCAAACCGACGGCGCGGAGATGCGCGAAAGTCGTCGCCGTTCACACCCATCTTGCAGCGCGGGAGAATGCGCGATGGACGCATCGAGCTACATTCGCTGGTTCAGGGACATACGTCTTGCCGACGTGCCGCTGGTCGGAGGCAAGACCGCATCCCTGGGCGAATTGTATTCGGCGCTGACGCCGGAGGGCGTCAAGGTCCCGAACGGCTTTGCGCTGACCGCGGCCGCGTATCGGGACGCCCTGACCGAGGCGGGCGCATGGGACAGGCTCGGCTCCCTTCTCGCCGGTCTGGACAAGCGGCGGATCGCCGATCTTGCCCGCCGCGCCGCCGCCGCGCGCGCGATCGTCTACGCGGCGACCGACCGGGAGGATCTGCGCCATCAGGTCAGACAGGCGTATCGGCAGCTGGAGCAGGAATACGGACGCAACGTCGCGGTCGCGGTCCGCAGCTCGGCCACGGCCGAGGACCTTCCGACCGCAAGCTTTGCCGGTCAGCACGACAGCTTTCTCAACATCCGGGGCGCAGACGGGCTGATGGAGGCCTGCCGCCGCTGCTTTGCTTCACTGTTCACGGATCGTGCGATCTCCTATCGGATCGACAATGGTTTCGATCACTTCAAGGTCGCGCTGTCGGTTGCCGTGATGAAGATGGTCCGCTCAGATATCGCGGCAAGCGGCGTCACCTTCACGCTCGATACCGAGACCGGGTTTCGCGACGTCGTATTCGTGACCGGCGTCTACGGCCTCGGTGAAAATATCGTGCAGGGCGTCGTCGATCCCGATGAATTCTACGTCCACAAGCCGACCTTCAACGCCGGTTTCCGCGCGGTTCTGTCGCGCCGCCTGGGATCCAAGGCAAAGCGGATGGTCTACGGCCGCGGGCACAATGCAACAAGGAACGTTGCAACGCCGGCGAGCGAGCGCCAGCAATTCTGCATCAATGACAACGAGGTCCTGACGCTGGCCGAATGCGCGATGCTCGTCGAGAAGCATTACTCGCAAAAGTCCGGCAAGCCGACCCCGATGGACGTGGAATGGGCCAAGGACGGCAAGGACGGTTCGCTCTACATCATCCAGGCCCGGCCCGAGACGGTCGCCTCGCGGCGGAAGCCGGAGGCGTTCGAGAGCTATGTCCTGAAATCGTCCGGGACGGCGCTGGCCGAAGGCCGTGCCGTCGGGGAAAAGATCGCGGCAGGGCGCATCCGGCTGATCAGGAACGAGCGGGATCTCCAGAAATTCCGCCCAGGCGAGGTGCTTGTCGCGACGGCGACGCGCCCGGACTGGGAGCCCGTCATGAAGCTCGCCGCCGCGATCGTGACCGATCATGGCGGCCGGACCTGCCATGCCGCCATCATCGCACGCGAGCTCGGGGTGCCCGCGGTGGTCGGAACAGGCGGTTTCAGCAAGAGAGCCAAGACGGGCGTGGCGGTGACGGTATCCTGCGCGGAAGGTGATATCGGTCACGTCTTCGAGGGCACCCTACCCTACGAGGTCGAACGGACCGCGACCGAAAGCGTGCAGAAGCCGCGCACCGAAATCATGGTGAACCTCGGCAATCCCGAGGTCGCGTTCAAGACCGCATCCCTGCCGAGCGATGGCGTTGGCCTTGCCCGTATGGAATTCATCATCAACCAGCATATCGGAATCCATCCGATGGCGCTCGCCTGCCCCGACAAGGTGACCTCAGTGCGGGACCGGCGGAAGATCAAGCTGTTGACCGCACGCCACAAGCAGCCGTCCGAGTTCTTCGTCGAGCGGCTTTCGGAGGGCGTCGGCACCATCGCGGCCGCGTTCTATCCCCGGCCGGTGATCGTGCGCCTCTCCGATTTCAAGACCAATGAATATGCGAACCTCCTCGGCGGCGCCGATTTCGAACCTCACGAGGAGAACCCGATGCTCGGCTTTCGGGGCGCCGCACGCTACGCGCACCCCGCCTATGCGCAAGGATTTGCGCTGGAATGCGCTGCATTGAAGCGGGTGCGCGAGGCGATGGGCCTCACCAATCTCAAGATCATGATTCCGTTCTGCCGGCGTGTCGAGGAAGCGCGCAAGGTCATTGCAGCCATGGCAAGTCATGGCCTCAAGCGGGGCGAGAGCGGCCTGGAGATATTCATGATGTGCGAGATCCCGAACAACGTCATCCTGATCGACCAGTTCGCGCAATTGTTCGACGGCTTCTCCATCGGCTCCAATGATCTCACCCAGCTGACGCTCGGCGTCGACCGGGACTCCGAGATCGTCGCCTTCGACTTCGACGAACGCGATCCCGGCATGCTGCAAATGCTGTCGATGGCCGTGCTCGGTGCCAAGCGCAACCGGCGCCACGTCGGCATCTGTGGCGAGGCTCCCGCCAACTATCCGGAGATCGCGAAATATCTGGCTGAGCTCGGGATCGACTCGATCAGCGTGAATCCGTCGAGCGTGTTGCGGACCATTGAGATCGTCCGTGCCGCGGAGCGCGACAGCGGGGAAGGCCGGCGGGCTGCGGGCTAATTTAAGCGCGATGAGTTCAGGACGAGCCATCACCGAGCCTTGGGTTACTGTTTGAGCATGATCTCCGCGCAAACCCGTTCCGCATTTGTAGCGCTGCTTCAGGGGCGCTTGTTCCTGCGATGTACGCCAAGCGCCTCACGCACCTCGTCGTCCTCAAGGGCATCCCTGATCGCGCGGTCGGCCGGCCTGGTCTCCGGTACCGGCGCCTCCCGATCAGGTGCGGGCACCTCCGCCTTTCGCTCGGCCACGCTCTTCTTCGCCGCCTGGCCATCCTTGTCCATTGCACACTCTCCTGGGACGTGGACGTCAGTGCGACATCAGCAGGCAGACCGGAGCGTGTCGCAGAAGGCTCTGCGTCATGCCGCCGAAGACCCACTCGCCCAACCGGCTGTGCCCGTAGCCTCCGGTCACGATGAGGTCGGCGCCGACATCGGCGGCCAGCCGAACGAGGTAGCCCGCGTCAGGCTCCGCCGTATGCACGCGCACCTCGTGCTGGCAGCTCACGCCGTGACGCTGAAGATATCTGGTCACGTCCCGCACCCGGTCTCGCGCCGCATCCTGTTCGCTCGACGTGCAGATTTCGGCGACCGTGACCTGCGAAGCGCGGGTCAGGAACGGCAGCGCGTCCCGAACGGCCAGGCGCGACTCCCGGACATCCTTCCAGCCGACCACGATCCGATCACCCGACAATCGGGTGACGCCGTCCGGCACCGAGAGGATCGGACGGCCCAGCCGCAACATCGCTCCCGCCGCATCGAGATGGCGGGAGTAATTCGGCTTCAGCTGGCTGCGCCGCACCACGACGAGGTCCGCTGCCCTGGACTGCTCGACCAGGAACTCGGTCGGAAAGCCGATCGTCCAGCGCCATTCGACCTTTTCACTCGGCAGGCGAACGATGCGCCTGAACCACGCCTCCTTGTCCGACAGCGTTGCGCGAATGCGCTTGAGATCCTCCTCAGTGGTCTGTTCGATGATCACGCCTTCGGCGACGAACGGTGGATCTATTGCAACGGCCGAGACGCCGAGCAAGGCGGCCTCAAAGCCGCTCGCGACCGTCTCGGCGACGGCAATCTGCCCTTCGTCCTGCTGCTCGGGATCGACGTAGACCATGACGCTGGCAAGAGACATGTCGTTGCTCCATTGCTCGAATGGGACTCTTATGTCGCGTTTCCCGATGGTCCCGTTGACGCAAATCAAGCGGTCCGGCCGCGCTCCTTGATCCCGATCAATCCGGCTGGCCCAAGAGGCGGCAAGATGTTGAAAAGCCAACACGGAGGCCAGCCATGCAAGTACAGGACGTGATGATCGCCCCGGTGGTGACCGTCGGCGGAAATGCAACCGTTCGCGAAGTCGCCAAGATCCTCCTCGAGCGTCGCATCAGCGCAGTGCCGGTCGTCGATGCCGACAACAAGATCCTCGGGATCGTGACCGAAGGCGACCTGATGCATCGAACCGAATCCGGCACCGAGCGGCATTATGCCTGGTGGCTCCGCCTCCTGACCGGCGACGCGCAGATGGCGACTGACTACGTCAAGTCGCACGCAATCAAGGTCGAGGATATCATGACCCGCGAGGTCGTGACTGCCACCCCCGAAACGCCGCTGAGCGACATCGCCATGCTGTTCGAGGAGCGTCAGATCAAGCGTGTGCCGATCGTCAACAAGCAGGGTCAGCTCGTCGGGATCGTCAGCCGGGCCAATCTGCTGCAGGCCATCGCGAGCGCCCGGCCGAAGCTGGAGATTTCACTTTCCGATGCGACCATCAGGAAGAAGTTCCTTGAAGAAATCAAGAAGCAGCCTTGGGCGCATACGTTCAACCTGAACGCAACCGTCCAGAACGGCATCATCGACATCTGGGGCTTCGCGCCATCTGCGGCCGAACGCACAGCCATCCGCGTCGCAGCCGAGGCGATCCCGGGCGTCGTGCTGGTGAATGACCACCTGCTCGAAACTCCGGCTTTCGTTTACTGACGCAGAGGATCGCGTGCTCCGGCTCCGAGGCGACCTTGATGGCGATCAAGAGGCGCGCACCCGCCACAGCGTCGCGGCAAGCAGGAGATAGGCGGCGCAAGTCCACATCGCCTGCCAGTTCGCCGGCCCTTCGTTGAGCCCTACATAGACCGCCGCTCCGACAAACACGCCAGCAAACAACGTCTCCGCCACAGGACGGCTTCCCTTCCCGGGCGGATTGAGCAGCGTCACGGCCGCGAGAGGTAACGCCGCCATGGTGAGAGCCGCAAAAGGAAAGTCGATAAAGCGCGGGTCGAACACAAGCCCGAGCGCAGTGGCCGTACCGATCACCGCCGTTCCGATCAGGGCCAACCCGTGCATGGTCACGAGCATCGACTCCGTCCGATAGCCTTTGGGGCCGAGCAATTCCTGACAACTGGGCAGTGGTCGCCCCGACATCAGGGCGTTGGCACCGAGCACCGGCGAAACCGTGGCGGCCACCAGCAGAGAGCTCCACAGGAGCCAGCCACCCATTCCGATACTTTCAAAGAACACCTTCTGGGCGGCCACGCCAAACAGGATTCCGGCTGTCGTCGCCGATATTGCGACCCCAAACCATGACGCAAGGCCAGCGCGCCCGGGCTTACGACGCGAGGTCAACCACGCCGCGCCGAAGACCAGCGTCGCCAGCGCAATTCCACTGCACATTTGCAGCTTCCAGAGCGGAAAGTTGCTGACGGGGATGCCGGCAGGATATTTGAGCACGCGCTCCTCGCCTCCGAACAGGCCCCATGATCCGCCGACCGTGCCCTCGATCTCTCGCTTCCAGGATTCGTCATAGGCCTCGAACAGGTTGACGCGGAAATGCTCGCGTCGGGCAAGGTCGAGGACCTCCGAGACCACCCGAGCCTGATTGACAGGGGACGGCAACGCCGATTCCCGCATCCGTCCCTGGCTCGGCCAACCTATCTCTCCGATCAGGATTTCCTTGCCCGGAAAAGCCGCCGCGACCTGTCGGCGTATCGCGTCGGCGTGCGCAACAGCGGATTCCGCCGGGATCGGCACGTTCTCCCAATAGGGCAGGATATGAATCGTGACGAAATCGACGACGTCATAGAGCTCACGATTGCTCAACCAGAATTCCCAGACGTCGGCATAGGTCACGGGGACACTGACCTGCGCCTTGACTGCGCGGATCGTGTCGACGAGATCGGATACAGTTATGTCCTTGCGCAGCAGCGTCTCGTTGCCGACCACGAGCGCGATCACGGTCTCGGGATATTCCCTGGCGAGGCGTATCGCCGTCGAAATCTGCGTTCGGTTCTTCTGCTTGTCCTTGTCGAGGAAAATGCCCTGGATGACCTTCAGCCCCGCTCTGGCCGCAAGTTCGGGGATCTGGTCGAGACCAAGATCGTTGGCATAGGTGCGGATGCAGTCGGTTATCTCCGCCAGCTGGGCAAGATCCTCCGCGATCTGCTCACGCGATACCTGCGTCGCAGGCGAAAGTGACGTCTGATGGTTGCGGAATGGAGCGTATGAGATGCACTGGACCTTGTCGTTCGGATCGATAGGTGCGCGCACCAGATGGACTGGAGTCCCCAACCACCACCACACGACGGCGATGGCGCCCAGCGATATCAGGAAGAGCGCGAGCGAAACGCGGACAACATCCCGGGGTCTTCCGGCAGGCGCGACGTGACTGGCTTCCTCGCTTGGCGAGAGCAACAGCCTGGAGAACCAGCTTGCTTTCCGAGGATAGACCAACTGATCACACGTGAGGTGCCGCTTTTCACCTGCCGCGATGTCGCGGACGCGCCACATTGATTCAAGTGCGCGCCTGCGATCGCGACTGCATGAGAAGCAAGGGGATCATGCAATTGAACTTGTTCGACGGTCGCTCCCGAAGGAATTATAGGATCGCTCACGTTTCCACAAGCCGGTTCGTTCATGCCAATTCCGGTGCGGCGAACGCACGGCCCGTAGTGGGATGGGCCCATACGGTGCACAGTAAGGTCCCGAGGATAGTAGACCGGGGCCGGATAGTATGGATATGGGCCCCCATAAGGCCCTCCCACGGCGGCGGATCACGCGTCGGACGACCGATCGAAACAAGACATGACGATTGCCGGGCTGCGATGCGCGCCCGTCATCTCAGCGAGATCGTGATGTGGCTGAGATTGGCGGCGAATTCCACCCCAGCCTTGGGTCCCTGCAGCACCATCGTGACGCCCTTGTCGTTCCGGAGATGGACGCCATTGACGCCGCCGACCAGAGCGGCGCCGCCACCGACAGAACTGTAGGTGCCGGCGAAGTCGCCGATGTGGCGAATTCCTGACGCCCAGCCATCGAGCCGACCGATCGTCGCACCAGCGGTGATGCCCAGGCTGACGCCAGTCATGCGGAACGGATAGTTGCGGCCACGATAGGTCAGAACGCCGCTGCCGGCGCCACCACCGACCAGCAGGCCCGCCTTCACGATCTTGACCCGCACCTGGCCGGACGCCTGGGCAAGCGAAGGCGTCACCGGCACTGAAACTGCCAGAAGCGCCAGCGCCGCCAGACGAATGACGAACGCCCGCCGCGCAGGGCGCATGTGGTCACGGCTTCGCAGCATCGACTTTCTTCCAGGTCTGGTCGGGATCGAACAGCGTGATGCGCCGCGCGACGAACTCCGTCCGCCTGCCGAGGTCCTTCTGGTAGACGGTGCCGGCGTGATTGACCAGGAAGGTCATGACGCCGGAATTTCCGTACTCCGCGGGCCAGGCGATCAACGCGAAGCCGCCGATCATCTTGCCCTTGACCACGTAGTTGAGCGCGCCGCCCGGCGCATCGGACCCCTGCCCCTTGAGGATACGGAAGTAATAGCCGTGATACGGCGCCGGTCTCTCACCAGCCTTGTAGCCTTCGGCCGAGGCCTGTGCCGCCAGCGCGCCAAGCGGGCTCGGGTCGCTGTCGTCCCACCAGAACAACCCATTCTTTTTGCCGGCCGTAGAGACAATGCGTTGCGCGTAGACGCCTGCGCCCTCGCCGCGATCCTTGTCGGCATATTCGTTCTGGGCATCGACATAGGCGAGACAAGTCTGGATCGCATCGAGCTCGTTGCGGCCGATACGGCGACGAAGCACCTCGATGCGTCCTTCGTCGGTGTCGAACTCCCAACCCGTTCTGGTGTTGACGAGTGGAATCGGGAACGGGAAGTCCTCGGGTCCGAGCATCAGCGTGGCCTTCTTGTTGCCCTCCGCCTTGATCGCATGCTTGGAGTCATACATGGAGACGAAGCGCGCACGGATATCGGCATCGGCGACCTCGTCTCCGGACGAGACGATGTCGGCCGCCGATCTGCCGAGGACCTTCAGGATCTCACGCGGACCGCTCTTGACCGCCTCGGCGAGCGCGGACCCCGCCTCCTCAGGCGTCCGGTAGGATTGCTGGGCCAGGCTCGCCGTGCACATCAGCGCAAGCGCCATGACGCTCGGCAAAACAGCGCGACGACATGATTTCAGACCGATCATGGCGCCACCTCGGCCGGGATCGTCGCGCCGGCGGCGAGCCAGTCGCGGTAGGTGCGGAATTTCAGGCCGAGCTTCTCGTAATTGACCCGCAGATACCCGTCGCCGCCGCGCATGACGGCGTTTGGCATGATTTGCTCGACCTCCTGCGCCATGACGCCGACATAAGCCTTGTCGCTGCCGATATAGCTGAAGCGATAGTAGCCGAGCCCATTGCCGAGATGGCCGAGCAGGACGACATCATGCTTCAGCGCGACATCGGAGCGCCGGCCGCCGCCACCGCGGCCGCCTCCTCCGCCGCGGAAGCCGCCGCCACCCCCCATCGACATTCCGGCGCCACCACGGCCGGCCATGCTCGGTCCGCCACCGCCGCGCGGCATGCTCGCCATGCTGGACCGACCGCGCGCCGACGCCGCGGCCGCCGATCGCCCGGACGAGACGTTCATCGCGCCGCCACGATTGCCACCACCGCCGCGGTTTGCCGCACCGCCACCGGCGCGGTTCGCCGCCTTGGCGCGATCGCCGCCACCTTTGGCACGATCGCTTGCACCCTTGGCACGATCGCTTGCACCTTTGGCACGATCGCCGGCACCTTTGGCACGATCGCCTGCGCCCGCGCGATCGCCGCCGCCCGGACGATCTCGCGCACCGGCACCGGCGCGATCCCCTGCTCCCTGACGATCGCCGCGCTCGCCCGCACGGTCACCCGCGCGATCTCCAGCACCCTGACTGGGACGCAGCACCTGATTGCCATCACGGCCGCGGAAATCCATCCGGTCCGACGCGCCGGCCTTGATATTGTTGTTGCCAAAACGCTGCGATACGTTCGCATTGTTGTAGCGCACGCCCTGACGATGTGTCGGATTGTGCTGCCAGCCGGCGTTGATGTTGGTGGCCCGGTGATTGACGTAGACGTTGCGATTGCCCCAATTGCAGCCGCCTCCCCAATAATTGCCCCAGCGTCCGATCGCCCAGGCCGTACCGAACGCGAGACCCGCGGCGACTACGCCGGCGCCGATATACGACGGATATCCGAAGTAATAGGGAGGATATTCCGCGTAGGGCCACGCGCCGTAGACCGTTGCCGGATCATAATACGGCACGTAGATCGCTTCGGGATCCGCCGACTGAATCACGACGACCTGCTTGTTCTCCTGGGTTTGAACGCTGACCTTCTGCTGCTTCGTCGTAACAAGCTTCTTGTTGTCGTAGGCCTTGGTGCGCAGGCGCTGGATCGCGTCCATCACATCCGGCTGCTGGGCGAGGAACGCATCGCCCAGATTCTTGGTCCAATCGATCTTGTCGCTCATCATGGCGAGAACGTCCGCCGTGCTCGCGAGTGCCTTGACACTGTCGTCCCAGGGCTGCTTGTCGACCTCGGTCTTCAATGCATCGCCCTTCAGCGACTTGCGCTCCTTGAGCCATCGGTCTGCCTGGACCAACTCCAGTGGGTAGGTGGAGGCGGCCAGAACGTTTGCGAGCAGATCGTCCGGGTAAAGAGCGATCGGTGCCACGAGCGCCTCGAGCTGCTCGGGCTTCAGCAGTTCCGCGGACGGCGCGGCCGGGCTCGCCGGTTGCATCGCCGGGGCCGCTGGCTTGTCGGACGTCTGCGCGAACGTTGCGACGGGTGTCGCCATAAGCATCATGAGCGCAATCAGGGTCTTGCCGCTACGAAACATCGCATCCTCCATCGTCGAGGCAAGTGTCAGCATCGGTGCACCAAGCCGGCCTTCGTTGACAAAGATCAAAGAAACCACGCGCATGCGATGTGCTGCGATGCGCCCGTCGACAGTTCGGCGACCGACGGTCAATGCACGATGGGGAGCCGGATCGTGAACAGCGCACCGCGCGATGGCTGGTTCTCGGCAGCGATCTTGCCGCCGTGGGCTTCAACGATGGTCCTGACGATGGCAAGGCCCATGCCCATGCCTTGCGGCTTGGTGCTGAAGAACGGATTGAAGATATTCTTCACGTCTGCGGGAGAAATTCCCGGCCCGCTGTCGCCGATCCGGATTTCCGCAAACGCATCGGACTGGGCCGTTGCCACATGGATCTCCCGCTCCGTCGCACCGGCCTGCGAGATCGCGTCGATCGCGTTGATGATCAGGTTGAGAATGACCTGCTGAAGCTGAATGGGATCGCCCTTGACCCGCAGCACGCTGGCGGATGGCGCAAATTTCAGGGCAATTCGGCGCCCATCGCTGACGGCGGACATCAGCCTGATTGCCTCGCCCACCGTGTCGTTGAGGTCGATATTGGCGATCTCGAACGGCGTCTTCTTCAGGATGCTGCGCAGCCTGCGGATCACCTCGCTGGCCCGCTGGTCGTCGCGCCGGATATCAGCGAGAATTTCTCCGATTTCCACCAGATTGGGCGACTCGCTCTTCAACATCAGCTCCGCCGTCTCGGTGTTCGTCAGGATCGACCCCAACGGCTGATTCAGCTCGTGGGCGATCGACGTGGTCAGCTCCCCTGCCGCCGCGTACCGGTTGACGTGGGCCAGCTCCGCAAGACGCTGCCGGGACTCGACCTCAGCCACGAGCCGCCGGCGTCGCTCGTAAAGCAGGCCGCCGATCAGACCCGCCTGGATCAGGATGACGGTGGCGAGCATTGCGATCTGCCAGCGGTACGTCTCCCAAAGGCCCGCCTGCCGAAACAGAACTTCGCTTCCCGCGGGCAGGTCGCTCTCGCTGATGCCCCATCGCTGCATTTCACGCCAATCGTATTTCGGAGGCCCGAACTGGAGGGGCTCGAACTTCATCGTGCCTGGTCTCTCGCCGGCCAGGATGCGGATCACGGCTTCGACTGTCTTCGTCGTGGTCGCGCCGATCGAATGCATCGGGCCGCCGACCGTATAGCCGTTGAAAAACGGCTCCTGGTAGGAAAATATCGGAGCATTGGCGACGGCGCGAAGACTGCGCAGGGCGAGATCGCTTTCATGGACAATGCCGGCCCCGTCGACCGACATCAAGCCCCAGAACAGAACCGTGTGCGGCGGAAGCACCGATGCTCTCTTCAGAATCTCGTCGAACGACAGTTCATTGTACCAGACGAAGGCCACGCGCCCTTCGAAAGGTGCCGTCTCGCGCTTGATCTCGTCGAGCCAGAACTTTTCTAGGCGAGAGGCGCCGATCACGACAGCGATCGTCTTCGTCTCCGGCAGGACCTTGAGGACACTGTTGAAGGCAGCCGTGAAGTTGTTCCGGACGGAGATCACGGTGTCGTTGTCGGTCAAGTCCGAGCGGTTCACCAGCCGCTCTTCGACCACGGTCAGAACCATCGGCGTATCGGGAAAAAGCTGATCGCGATATTTCTGGACAAATCGTGCAGCCGGCGCCCCGATGCTAACAACAACATCTGGGGGGACGCCCGCGTAAAGGGAGCGGAGATAGTTGACGAACGGCTCTTCCGGCCCGGGATTGTTGAACCGTGCCGTCAGCAGGGTGTGCTCCTGGACCTCGAGCGGCCACTGCGCCTGCTGCTCCAGCGCGGCCTTGATGCTCAGCGCATACTCGCTCCATGGGCGAAAGTCTCGCCCGAAAGAATGCAGCAACAAGATCCGTTTGGGCGCGCTGCGCTCGGCACCCATCGCCGGCGCGGAGACGACGACCAGACAGGCGAGCAGGCAAGCGGCGAGACACGCGGCCCGGCCGTACGAGGCGCCTGCAGCACTGGGGACACGTCCGCTCATGCTCTTTTCGGCGGCTACAATGATCGAACGGCTCTCATCAAAGCACAATCCGAGCACGGCCGCACGGAAGAAGCGTCTCGCCCTGGCGGGTCTTGTCAGCAGCGCGTCACGACCCGGCCATAGGCATCGACGACCTGCACGCAGGATGAGCCGTAGTAGGCACCGGCAGCTCCCGCCGCTCCTACGGCGACCGCGCGGCGTGTGGTTCTCCGGGCAACACCGGCATAGCTCATGGGAGTCAAGGGGCGACCGACCCTCGCCTGGGCCTCGGCAAAGAACCTTCCTTCGATGAGGCCATTTGTTTCATTCGAGGACAATCCGGCGCTGAAGGCGGTTACCCCTGCGGCAAACAGGATGACTTTTCGAAGCGCGATCATTTCTTTGCTCCTGTCGGTGTACCAGGGGGAAGCTCGTCGAACTCTGCAATTGCGGCACCCTCCAGATCGACCTTGGTGGCGCCCGCCGGCGCAACGAACGCGAAGACATCGGCGTTCAGAGCGTCAGTCTTCCAATCCTTGATCCGGAGCGTGTATTGCGGCGCGCCGGCGAGTGTCTTGCTGGTGATGACGTATTTGTGCGGCACGGGCTTGGCGCCGGCCTCGATCCAGATCTGCCAGTCCGTATCCGGCGTGCGGAACGCAAGATGCTCGCACTCGACGCCATCGACGACACCCTGCCCGATATGCTTGCCCTCGATGACGGTGGCCATCAACTCGTCGAACGCATTGGAGAGCAGCAGGTCGGCGCCCGGCATCCCGGTGCCGGAACGCACCTGAAGCGCGTCGATCATCTTGTCGATGGTCCCGGGCGCGTCTGCCTGAACATAGCTCTTGGCATTGTTGCCATAGATCGAAATCAGCTTGCCGTCATAGACCAGCTCGACATCGGCATAACCGCCGGTGCGCCTGACCCGGAGCTTGTCCGGGCGACTCATCTTGATTTCGCCGGAGCTCGCGAACTGGATCTTCTGGAGTTCGGGCGTGATGATCTCGATGTCGCTGTCGAAGGACGCGGACAGCGTCTTCTGACCGGCGAGATGGTCCGACATCGACTTGAGAATCCTGGCCGGGTCGTCCGCGTGCGCCTGGACGCAAGGAGCGACCACAACCGTCGCAGCTCCGAGCATCGCGTAGATCTTCCTGTGAACACATCTGTTGGATGTCATGTCTATCCTCCCGGGGATGAACGGCACTTGACGCCTGCGCGCACGCAGTTGCTTGACATGCATCAAGCCTACGCGACCGCTTGCTCAGTTGAACGGGCAGCGATGATAAATGATCTCCATGTCCGCCATCCCCGGAAACAGTCGGGCGATGCTGTTCGCATCGAGCTGCTTCAGGCTGAACTGAACACTGGACAGCATAATGTCCGTTGCGCAGGACGCGACCAGGTTGACATTTGGACCGTCGTCTTTCCGTGCCTTGACCGTGCACCGCGCGAACTTGCCGATCAGTTGCCTGCCATCGACGATGAAGCCGCCGCCGTAGACTTCGGACATGTCCGTGAAGCCGATCCTCCCGCCTTCGCGGGTGAACACCTTGTCGCATTGATCCGCGCTGCTCGCCCAGGCGCCGTTCAGCTCGACGGCCCCCGCGCCGCCGGCTGATGCGAACAAGGCGCCGAGCGATAGCGCCGCTCCCGCGACCAGCGCTCTCACATCGTGCATGCATCTGTTCCTCATCCGAGACCGCCCCCGAACACCAGCGTCTTGAACGGCAGCAGCAAAGCCTGGATGCGCAGCAGCAAGGCATGCACGAACCCGATGCCGTCGATGACATGGAGTGCGATCTTGCGGCCGGTCGACGTCTTGGGGTCGACGATCTCGTCGTGATTGCTGGTGTAGGCATTGACGATGCAGCTGCTGCCGGCCGTCACCCCGTCGAGACCGGCTTTGAAAAGCGGTTCGAGGAACACGAGAATGGTACCGGGTTTGGCAAGGTTCTGCGCCTCGATGAGTTGCTCGCCGGCCCGGAACTGCCCCGCTGCGATGTAGTCCTGAACGGACGTCACCACCAGAGGGACGATCACCCATGGCTTCGAGATGCAGGTCGCCTCGGCGACCATTCCCTCCCGCATGATGCCGGACTCGATCTGGTCGAACCCGGCTTGCAGCTTGGCCTGACCGGCGCCCTCGGGAATGAGAATACCGGCCGGCCGCATCAGCTGATTGACCACGTCGCCGGCGCGAATGAGGAATTGTTCAACGCGTCCGTCGACGCCGGCGCGAACGAAGGTCTTGTCCAGGTCAACCTGAGCCTCAGCCCGCGCGGCTTGAGCGCTCGCCTTCTCCGCCGGCAGGAGCGTCGAGACTCGCAAGACCGCCGACTGCAACGTGGCCGCCGCCGCGTCAATTCCCGCCTGCCGCTGATCGACTATAACCTGCAGCTTCTCGATATCGCGCTGCGGCACGATGCCGGGATTTCGGCGCTGCAGCTCGATCTTGACATCCAATTCGTCCTTTGCCTGCTGATAGTTGGCCTTTGCTTCCCCGAGCTGCGCTTCAGCCTTGACCACGTCGGACTTCGCGGTCTCCAGTGAGGCATCGATTTCCGCGACCTTGCGCGTGGCGGTTTCGAGCGCGGCCCTCTGCTTCGAACTGTCCAGCGTGAACAGAACGTCGCCCTTCTTCACCGCCGCGCTGTAGCCGAAATTGACTTCGACCACGCGCCCCGAGCCCTCGGGCAGGATCGGGACGGTCCGGAACAACAGCGCCGCGTTCCGGGTCGCCGGATGGAAGAAGAAGACGCTCGTGATCAGCGCCACCGTCAGCATCAGGCAGCCGGTGATGCCCCATCTGAGCTCGTACCAGACGGAGAAGAGCGTGATCTCTTTGCCGAACCGCTTGCCCTGCGCGAAACGGCGGTAGAGATAGTCCGGAAGAATCGTCAAGAGTGAGCAGATGGCAAGCTCAAGCATGGCTGGGTACCTTGTTGCCGGATGCCGCCGGATGCAGCTCTTGGGGCCGCGTTTCCGTCGAAGGCGTATCACCGACGGTCACCCGATCGTCGTCGCTCGGCGACGCACCGTCCGCGATCCGCTCGACCGATCCTGCAATGCTGCGCAAGGGCGTCCCGAAATCCGGAAGCTCGATCATCGCAAGCACCAACGCTGCAATCCAATAGAGATGCTCGTGCGTGAACAGCGCGATCAGGCCCAGCACTGCCACAACCTCGAACTGCAACTTCTGCGTCTTGTGAGCCATGCGCTCGGGCAGGCTGTGCAGATACCAGTAAAACAGCCCGACGCTGAAAACTGCGCCGATCAAGAATAGCCCGGTCGCCACCATCAGCCAGTCGGTCTCACCGGGCGCAACAATGTAGAAGGGCAGATGATGCGGGCCCATCGGGTGCAGCTGCTCGCTCAACGTTCCCTCCTGACCGGGACCGCGTGTCCCCTGAATTGCGCCGAGAGTGACGACCCCGGCTCCGAATTGCTTGATTTGCATCAAGGGAATGCACTTCGCCCCGCCTAGCCTCGATCACTGGAACAAACCAGCAATCAGGAGCCGCCGCCATGCCAGGCATTGACGATCTCATCCCCAGTGCAACGCAGATCCGGAAGGAAGCCGCGCTGAAGGAGGCCGAGAAGGCAGAACAATATGTCCGCGTCGCCGCCGCCGCTGAAGCCGAGAAGCTGGCTTTGATCGAGCGGCTGAGCAAACCATCCGGGAAGTCGGAGGAGGAGAAGATCAAGCTCGCCTCGACCGTCATTCAGCGTGCGGTGCGAAACGGCCTCACGGAAGTGCAGGTCTACCGCTTTCCCAACACGCTGTGCACGGACAGGGGACGCGCCATCAACCAGATGGAGCCCGGCTGGGAGAACACGCTGACCGGCATTCCGAAGGAGATCTTCCAGCTCTGGACGGATTATCTGAAGCCGCGCGGCTATCGCATCGCCTACCAGATCATCGATTTCCCGGGTGGCATGCCGGGGGACATCGGCGTGACCATCTCCTGGGGAGACAACTAGCGGTTTCCTGACGCCGTCGCAGCAGACGTTACGAAGAGGGACGCATGGCAAAGAACGAACCTGCGGAACGAATGAAGCGCAAGGATTATGAGAAGCACCTCGAAAAGCTTCAAGTCGAGCTGTGCCAGCTGCAGGACTTCGTGAAGGCGAACAAGCTGCGGGTCATCGTCCTCTTCGAGGGCAGAGACGCCGCCGGCAAGGGCGGCACGATCAAGGCCATCACGGAGAAAGTCAGCCCGCGGGTCTTTCGCGTCGTCGCGCTTCCGGCGCCGTCCGATCGGGAAAAGACACAGCTCTTCTTCCAGCGCTATATGGAGCAGTTTCCCGCCGGCGGTGAGATCGTGATCTTTGACCGGAGCTGGTACAATCGCGCCGGCGTCGAATATGTCATGGGCTTCTGTACGGCCAGGGAGCACGACCGATTTCTAACCCTCTGTCCTCAAATGGAAAAATACGTGATCGACGGCGGAATTATTCTGGTCAAGATCTGGCTCGAGGTCGGAATGGACGAGCAGGAACGCCGTTTCAGGGCCAGGATCGATGATCCAGTACGACAATGGAAGCTGAGCCCGATGGATCTCGAATCCTATCGTCGCTGGTACGATTATTCGCGGGCTCGCGATCTCATGCTCAAGCGGACCAGTACGAAACACGCGCCATGGTACATCATCCGTTCCGACGACAAGCGCCGGGCACGGTTGAACTGCATCGCGCATTTGCTGAAGTCGATCCCCCACAAGCGGATCAAGAAGGACAAGGTCAAGCTGCCGCCACGCTCCGATAAGGGACGTTACAATGACCAGGCGGGCTTGCGCGGAATGAACTTCGTCGCCGAGCGATATTGACCACAGCGAAGCTCAACGAACATCAGGCAACGTCGGTACAGCCGCGCCGATTCTTCGTGGGATTCGGCAATTGCTTCTGATGAACTCGATCGAGGCTCATGAGACGCCATCGCTCGCTCCGGTCGTAAACCGTCAGAAAGATGGATCCATGAAACGCATCCCACCGCGCAGGACGACGGGCCACGCATCGACGCGGCCCGTCGTTCCGCTCATTTGAGGCGAATGGTGACACCGCCCACGGCGGCCGAGACCTCCGCGCCGATTTTCGGGCCGCTCAGCTGCAGGATGACGCCGTTCGCGTTCTGCAGCTGAACCGCGCCGGCCCCCGCGGCAACCGCCCCGCCCGCTCCGCCTACGGCATAGGAGCCTTCGATGGAGGCGGGGCCCCTCAGGTTGAGAGCGCGGCCGACCAGCTTGGTGGTCGAGGCGCCGATCGTGAAGCCCACGCTCATGCCCGACACCGTAAAGGGATATCTCTTGCCCCGAAGCAGCAGAACGCCCTCACCACCCCCGACGCCGACGATGAAGCCGCCCTTGGTGAAGACGACCGCAACCTGGCCGGTCTCGGCCCGTGACGGCGTGCTGAATCCGGCGATGCCGGCGAGGGAGGCGATCAGGGCCGCATAGATAACAGGCTTTCTCATGGTTTTCGTTTCCTCCTGGAGTTTGACGCCAGACTATTGGGCGAGCAGCAGCGCGACGTAGCCGAGCCTGCGTGTCGTATGCGCACCGAAGGTCGGTGGGACCAGCTCGGGCACATCGCCATTGCCATCGTCCTTCGCGTTGCAGTCGTCGGAATGCTGGCGGAAGGATCGCGTCGCCAACGCCTGGGTGTTCCGTGTCGCAAGGGCAAGCGACGATGCCCCATCGCCGGCCGCCGCTGCTCCGCGTAGCGCCCCCATCAATTGCAGGCCGGGATAGCCGTGAAACTCCTCCGTGATCGAGAGATTGGCCAGCGCCGCATCGTATTTCGCGCGGTCGCCGCCGCGGGCCCACGCTTTTGCAGCATCCACCAGATCACGCCAATCGTCGGCCCCTGCACCGGGCCCCGAAAAGAACCGATCAACGTGCTTCTGCGTGGGCTTGGCGTCCTTGGACATAGGTATCTCCCAATTCTTATCGGTTCGCGCGGAAGGTGATGATGGACCGTGGACGGCGGGAGGCCCGCTCCTTTGATCCACGTCAACAGTCGCGAGATATCGGAAACGCGTTGGTGACTTAGAGCTGGCCCCGGTTGTTTGGACAGCGCCCCGCTGGACTTAAGTGGATTCCTGCCGGGTTATGCTGAACGCGGGGCTTTACGGTTTTGTCGTTGCGTCGGGAGGGCGTAGCCCGACCAGAGCGACGACAAAACCGTCGGCGACGGTCATGCGGCCATCACCATAGCTTGCGTGCCGAAGTAAGCCTCGTCGGGCGTGCGCCCGTCAAGGCTCGAGTGAGGGCGTCCCTGATTGTAGAAGGCCAGATACTTGGCAATTGACGCTCGCGCCTCGGACACGCTGTCGTAGGCGCGGAGATATACTTCTTCGTATTTGACCGTGCGCCAGAGCCGCTCGACAAACACGTTGTCGCGCCAGGCGCCCTTGCCGTCCATGCTGATGGCGATCTTCGCGTCCAGCAGCACATCGGTGAACTCGAGGCTGGTGAACTGGCTGCCCTGATCCGTGTTGAAAATCTCGGGCCTGCCGTGCTTCGCCAACGCCTCCTGGACCGCTTCGACGCAGAAGGCCGCCTCCATTGTGATCGAGACGCGATGGGCCAGGACCCGTCGGCTGAACACATCGACGACCGCCGCGAGATAGACGAAGCCACGCCGCATCGGAATGTAGGTGATGTCCATTGCCCACGCATGGTCGGGCCGCTCGATCTTCAATCCGCGCAACAGGTACGGGTAGATCTTGTGACCCGGAGCCGGCTTGCTCGTGTTCGGGCGACGATAGACCGCCTCGATCCCCATGCGCTTCATCAGCGTCGCGATGTGGCGGCGACCGGCGTATACGCCCTCCCGCCGCAGCAACGATCGCAGCATACGCGCTCCCGCGAAGGGATAATCGAGATGCAGCTCATCGAGCCGACGCATCAAGGCAAGGTCCTCGGCCGAAACTGGCCGAGGTTCATAGTAGACCGTGCTGCGAGCCAGCTTCAGGACCTTCGCCTGGCGCACGATAGAAAGATCATGATCGCGGTCGATCATCGCTTTGCGCTCAGCAGGCCCGCCTTGGTGAGCGCGCCGGACAAAAAATCGTTTTCCAACGCCAGCTCGCCGATCTTGGCATGTAACGCCTTCAAATCGACCGGCGTCTCGGCCGATGTCTTGTCATGCCCAAACACGCCGGCGGCGCCTTCCAGGAGCTGGTTTTTCCAGATCGTGATCTGGTTCGGATGAACATCAAACAGTTGCGCCAGCTCCGCCAGTGTCTTGTCGCCTTTGACCGCAGCCAAAGCAACCTTCGCCTTGAATGCCGGAGAATGCGTCCGGCGGCTCTTCTTCGTCATCTTCGCTCCTGATTCGCAGCAAGAATCCTCGCCGCTGTCAGGCAGAAAATCCACTCAAGCTACTGTCCGAATTTGCGGGGCCAGCTCTCTTCCCGCTCGGACGCTTCGCGCTGCAGCAGAGGCTATTTGACTTGAAAGTCGCCGAGGACGCTGTCGAGCGATCGCAGCCACCGCGAACTGTCGGTCTTCTCCGCGAGCCCCTCCGCCTGCAGCAGGTCGCGCAATTGCGCATGAGCGCCCACAATGCAGAAGGCGACGTGACGAGAGGCGAGCTCATCATGGAGATCTCGCAGCATACGCGCGCCAGCCAGATCGATGTAGGGCGATGCGGAGAGGTCGCAGGCCACCAGCTTGATGTCTGACGACTTCCGCAGGGCTTCGAGGACCACCGCCAGGATCGTTTCGGCATTGATGTAGAGGAGCGAGGCTTCGGGACGAAACGCGATGACGCCAACGAGCGGCTCGACGCCGTCGTGCCGGGCGCTGTCGGAATAGCGGCCGGTTCCCGGAAGCCTGCCGAGGAATGCAATGTTCGGATGCGATGCGCGCGCCAGCAGGAGGAAAATCGATGCAATCGACGCAAGCAGGACACCCTGCAGGATGCCGAGCAGCAGAACGGCCACGAGCGCAATCGCCGCAGCATAGAAGTCGAGCCTGCTGACCTTCCACATTCGCAGCAGGGCCCGGACGTCCACCAGCCGATACACTGCGGCAAAGACGATGGCGGCCAAGACGGCCTTTGGCAGATTCGTCAGTAGTCCCGTGAAGAACAGCAGGCACAGCGCCAGCGCAATCGAGCAGAACAGCAAGGCAAGTGGCGTGCGCGCCCCAGCGCTGTCGTTGACAGCCGATTGCGACAGCCCGCCGGCGACGGGATAGCCGTGGCCGCAAGCCGCGGCGAGATTCGCAGCTCCCAACCCCAGGAATTCCTGTCGCACATCCAGTGCGTAGCCATGTTTGGCCGCGAAGCTGCGAGCAGCCGAGACGCCCTCTATGTAGGCCAGCAGCACGCATCCCGCGGCGAGCGGAAAGAGATCGTCGAACTGCAGGAGACCAAACGTCGGCAGCGCCAGCGTCGGCAGTCCCTCGGGGATCTTCCCGGTCACCGGCACGCCGGCGGCCGGCAGGGAGAGCAGTGTGGCAGCGAGGATCGACAGCGCGACGATCGTGATGCCGACCGGCCTTTCCCGGCAAAAACCGTTCGCCGAGCAGCAAAAGCGCGAGCGCCACCGCGCCGATCGCCAGGATGAGAAGGTTGAGATCTCCGAGCTGACCAGCCAGCCGCAACGCGCGATCGAAGAAATTATGCCCACCGCCCGCGACGCCGAACAGGCTCGGCAATTGGCTCATGATGATGGTGAGCCCGGCGCCGGCCTTGAAGCCGACCAGTATGCTGTCGCTGACCAGGCGGACGAGGACGCTGAGCTTGAACAGCCAACAGACGAGGCACAGGACCGCGACCGCAAAAGCCGCAAGGCTGGCGATCTGCGCGTATCGCACTGCGTCCCCGCCGGCGAGCACCCCGACCGTGGAGGCAATCATCAGCGAAATTGCCGAGGTCGGGCCGATCGCGAGCTGCCGCGACGACCCGAGCAGCGCATAGCCGATACCGCCGAGCATGTAGCCATAGATGCCAACCTGCGGCGCCAGGCCGGCGAGCGTCGCATAGGCCAGCGATACGGGAATCGCGTACGCGGCCAGCGTTATTCCGGCCACTGCGTCCGATGCCAGCCATTCGCGGCGATAGACCACAAGCCAGCCGGAGACTGGGAAGAATCGCGACCACCCCGCATGTCGGTCGGACGGCGAGCTCATGCGGGCACCTCGCTCGGGTCGATTTCGCAGCGCAACAGGATGATCAGCAGAGCGGCCACGGGAATGCCAAGCGTGAGATCGGGAATGCCTTTGGTCGCAAAGGCCCCGACAGCCGCGCCCACGCCGAACGCGACGCAAAGCGCGGCAAATATGCCGGAGCGGCGCAGCGGTCCGCCGCCGGATAGAGCTATGTAAACGCCTTCGATGGCTTGGCGCATGTTGCCGGTGATCATCACAGAGCTGTAGGCCACGCCTTCCACCTTGGTGAAGACTGCAGTCTGCATCGCCGCGACGAACGAGATTCCGAGCGTACCGGCGAGATCCGGCAAGCGATTGTGCAGGACGCCAACGGCCACCAGCGACAGGATTTCGACGAGTGTGCTGATGGCACTGGCGCGTTGTCCTGCGACTCCGCGCAGCCACGCCGCGAACAGAATGCCAACTGCAAATGCGAGAATTGGCGGCACGAAATGAAGCGCGTCGTCCCAATTCCCGGTCGAGCCATGGACCCATAGCAGAACGAGGTTTGCCGTTTGGGCATTCGCCATCACGCCATGGATGATCCAGGTGTAGGCGTCGAGATAGCCGCCAACGAAAGCCAGCAGCAGTGCGATCTGCGCCGTCTCGTCGCGGCGCAGCAAAGGACTGGCGGTATTCATCAGGCTCATGTTCGTGACGCGGTTCGTCGCGGGCGCGTTGGACCATCAAGAGTGGTCTCGCTCGCGAAAGGGTTGACTTGGATCAACCATCCCGCCCGCTTGCGTGCCCAGCTCGCCCTGCCGCGAGGCTTCGGGATCCACGACGATGAACGCAGTCAGGGGAATCATTTCAACTGCGCCCGAGATCTTTCTGCTGCTGTCGAGGAGATACGCATGCAATTCTGGCATAGCTCCTTCTATCGATCTCTCCTCAAAGCGGTGCTGCTCATGGCCTGTTTTGTCGATCCTTCGCGCGCGGGTGATCAGGGCACCTCGCATCCGATCCGGGAGGAGATATGGGCGCTGCCCCTGCCGCTCCCGACGTTTGCCTATGTGGTGCGTCCAATCGGCGACGGTCCGTTTCCGCTCGTTATCATGAACCATGGCGTGTCGCTCAATCCGATAGAGCGAAGCTTCTTTCCACTGGTTGAATTTCGCGACGCAGCCAAATGGTTCGCGACGCGCGGGCACCTCGTGGTGGCGCCGGTTGGCACCGGATATGGCGCCTCCGCGATCGACATCCCTGAACGTGCACTCTACGGCCCGTTCATCGCAAAAGTCGGCAAGTGCAGTAATCCCAACTTCCGCTCCGCCGGCATGGCCGTCGCACAGGTCGACCTCTGGATCATCGACTATATGGTTGCGGAGAAGCGCATCGTGCCCAAGGACGTCATCGTTGTCGGGCAATCGGGGGGCGGCTGGGGGTCCATCGCCCTGTCCAGCGTCAATCCGCCGCAAGTCAAGGCGATCATCACCTTTGCGGCCGGCCGCGGCGGCCGTGTCGACGGCAAGCCGAACAATAACTGCGCGCCTGACAAGCTGGTCGAAGCAACCCGTGAGTTCGGTCGCACCTCGCGTGTACCGATGCTCTGGATCTATATCGAAAACGATACGTTCTTCGGCCCCGCATTGTCGAAGCGCATGCACGAGGCTTTCACCGCCTCCGGCGGCAGCGCGGAGTATCACCTGATGCCGCCGTTCGGCAACGAAGGTCACTTCTTCATAGGATCGCCGGACGCAATCCCGATCTGGTCGCCGCTCGTCGTGAAATTTCTGGAGGATCGAAGATAGCCGAAGTTACCCATGTTTGGAGATACGGCCATGATCACCGCGCGCTATTGTCTGTCTGCCTCACTCATTGCAGCCATCGTCACGACAGCGCCGGTTCTGGAGGCGGTCGCGCGGGAAAAGCCGCCGGCGGCCAAGCCTGCCGAAGTCGCTCCCCGGGGCCAGCGCGAGGCAAAGGACATTACATACGGAAGCTGGCGCAAGCGGTGCTTCAAGGCAGGTGCAGCTCCGAGAGTGTGCCGGACCTCGATTACCGGCACCTTTCCCACCGGTCAGATGGCCGTCCGTGTGGACCTGATAGAGCGCGATGGCGACCGCAACGGGCGACTGCAGGTGTTCGTACCCGTCGGCATGTACTTACAGCATCCCGTCAAGCTGACGGTCGACCAAGGACGTTCCTACCGGTTGCCCTACAGCTGGTGCCTCAGCAACGCCTGCATCGCGGCCGATGTCGCGGATCCCAACATCGTCAAAGACATGGAAGCGGGAAAGGCACTCGTGCTGGAAGTGATCGACTCCAATTTGCTGTCGCTGACGACCTCGCTGCCGCTGACGCAGTTCGCATCGGCCCACACAGGCCCCCCGGCGCAGATGCTCGAGCAGGACATCGACGAGTGAAACGACGGCCTACAGCGCATCGCTCGCCGTCAGGCATCGAGCTGCGCTAGTCCTTTGCGATCCAGAAGCACGAGCTTGCGCTGCGTCTGGCCGTCAAACCGCAGCATGTGGTCATCGCGCAAGGTCGAGAGAGCACGCGAGACCGTCTCGAGCGTCAATCCAAGATAGTCGGCGATGTCGCGGCGGCTCATCGGCAAGCTCATCACGTATGGATGATCCTGCCGCCGGTCCATTTCCAGAAGGAATGCGGCCACCTTCTCGACGGACCTCTTCCGGCCCAGGAGAAGCATGTGGTTCTCCGCGTGCTGAAGATTGCGCGTGACGAGGGTGAGCAGGCTTGCCCTGCCCTCTTCCTCGTGCTCGATGCTGTCGAGTAAGTGTCGCCGGCTCGTGATGCGAACCCTGGTCTGAACGACTGCTTCCGCGGTGAAACGATGAACCGCGCCGTTCTCTAACCCGAACAGATCACCCGGAAGATGGAAGGAATTGATTTGCCGGCGGCCATCGCAGAGCAGTTTGTAAGTCCGGATCGCACCAGACACGATCTGGTAGACGTACTCGGCCTCCTCGCCTTCTCCGAAGACTTCCGTTCCCCTCCGATAAGTGAACTCGCTGCAACAGACCCGTTCGCCGGCGAGGGCTGCCAATTGCCCGTCAATGGCAGGACGGCTCACTGTCCTGGTCCTGATCAACATTGCAGAACTCCCTACAATTTGAATTGGCAGTGAACTCGGGAATTTTAGGCAATAGTATACCAGCGCTTTTGATCTAGCTCAACTCCAAGCGGTAGCTCCGCAATGGCCCGAGGCGGGTGAGGACGGGCACCAGGAGTTCGAACGGCCATGTGCTCCTCTCCGCCAACATGGGGAAAAGTTTGCGCAATTGGGCCCTACGCCCTTCTTGCACCCTTCTTGCACCCTTCTTGTATAAGTCAGTGGTCGCGCCATGTTGGTCGCCATCAAGCCGCCACGGCTGTCTTGTCGATGGATTTGGCTCATTTCGCCCTGCGACGTGACGGCGCAGGCGGCGGCACATAACGCTGCCAGATGGTCCCGTTGTCGAACTGGATCGTCATGCCGTCGGGCGTATAAACAGCGCTGATGTCGTAAGCATCGATCCAGATGCGGCTCGCCGGCGAGAACCAGTCCGGCCATGCGCGCGACGGCACGCCCGCCTCGGTGGTGAGATTGAGCTCGGGTCCGTTCTGCGTAACGTGGGCCGGCAAATCACCGCGGCACATCTGGACACACGTGTAAGTGCCGGTAAGGTCAACCGATTGGGCCAGCGCCGCGCCGGACGTCAGCGCAGCAGCCATGCCTGTGACCATCAATAGCCGTTTCATACCTCATCTCCCTGCACACGATTGCTCCCAATGAGAAGCAGACTTCAATATCCGGCGCCATGGATGATGTGGTTGATCCGCGTCAACGGATACCCCCAATACGGGATGAAGGAGCTATGGCGGAATCTGGGTGATGACGGTGTGAGGAAGGCGGCGTATCGAGGCGGGTGACGAGCCTGCCAGAACCTCTCGAGGAGAGCGATACGCCATGACCGAGACTACCAATGTTCTTGCTTTCCGTCAGCCGTCCGCGGTTGATGATCCACTGACCGATATCGTTCGTGCCGGCGCGCGGGACCTGCTTGCCAGGGCGATCGAGATCGAGGTTGGCGCGTTTCTGGCCAGCACGGCCAATCTGACGCTGCCCGACGGTCGAGCGCGCCTGGTCCGACATGGGCACGGTCCGGTGCGCGAGATTGCGACCGGCATCGGTCCGGTGGAGGTCGCTCGTCCCAAGGTCCGCGACCGCGGAGCGAGCGGGCCAGGCGACCGCCTCCGCTTCAGTTCGGCAATCCTGCCGCTATGGGCGCGGCGGACGAAGAGCCTGGATGCCTTGATCCCGGTCCTCTATTTGCGCGGCATCTCGACCGGCGACTTCCAGGAGGCGCTCTCGGCGCTGCTCGGCAAGGATGCGCCGAACCTGTCGCCTTCGGTGATCGCCGGCCTGAAGGCCGATTGGCAGGTCGAGTACGAACGCTGGCAGAGACGCGATCTGTCGGCGCGTCGCTATGTCTACATCTGGGCCGATGGCGTGTACCTGCAGGCCCGCATGGAAGATCACAGCGAATGCATGCTGGTGCTGATTGGCACCACGCCGGAAGGCAAGAAGGAGCTGATCGGCTTCCAGGTCGGCGTGCGCGAGAGCGCGCAGAGCTGGCGCGAACTCCTGATCGACCTGCGGCAACGCGGGTTACGGATTGCCCCGCAACTCGCCATCGGCGACGGCGCCCTCGGCTTCTGGAAGGCACTGGACGAGGCCTTTCCCGGCACGCGGCACCAACGATGCTGGTGCCATAAAGTGAGCAACGTACTCGACAAGGTCGCCAAATCCGTGCAGGGCCCCATGAAGAACGACCTGCGGAACATCTATCTGGCCCCACACCGGGCCGAAGCTGAAACCGCGATCGACGTCTTCGTCGAGAAATACCACGTCAAATACGGACGTGCGGTGGAGTGCCTGATCAAGGATCGCCATGCGCTGCTCGCCTTCTTCGACTTCCCTGCTGAGCACTGGATCCACCTACGCAGCTCGAACCCGATCGAGAGCGTCTTCGCCACGGTGCGCCACCGAACGGTGCGGACCAAGGGATCGCTGTCGCAACAAACTGCGAAGCTGATGGTGTTCAAGCTCATCGACGCCGCATCGAAGACCTGGCGGCGATTGAAGAGCACGAACCAGTTGCCGAAAGTCATCGCCGGTGTAAAGTTCATCGACGGAATCGAAGTCATTCCGAACACTGAAAGCCACGCCGCCTGATCAGGCCGCGTCACCCAAAATCAGCCATAGCTCGGGATGAAGAGGCAATCGCTGGCCGCTAAAGCATGATCCGGAAAAGTGCGCAGCGATTTTCCGAAAAGATCATGCTTAAACAACAACCTAAAGCGCGATGACGATTCATCCTAACCCGTCTTATTCGCGAGAGGGCGCCTGAGAGGCTGGCGAGCGTGGTGTAAAGCGCTGATGCGGCGTAGGATTCGGTTGCGAAGCCACCCCATCACCTTCAACCGCGAACGCCACGCCCGCCATGACCGATGATACGATTTCAGACCACTATCGAGAAGCAAGAATTCAACACAAATAAAACCTCTGCCTCGCGCTCGATCTCTTCATGCTTGATAGTCTCGTTTCGGAGGCTGAGCACCTACCGCGTCTAATAGGCCGCTCGCGCCGGTTTCTTTGGACGCGGCACGACCGCGACTCCACGTTTCGGCACAGAAATGATCGGGAGTCACTCAATCTTTCTTCAACTTAACCCGTCTTATTCGTAAGAGTGCGCCTGAGGGGTAAAGCGCTGATGCGGCGTAGGATTCGGTTGCGAAGCCAACCCCATCACCTCCAACCGCGAACGCCACGCCCGCCATGACCGACGATACGATTCCGCCCTTCTCGTTTCCAGCCGTTCACGCCAAGAAAGTCACAGCTGCCTTCGATGGTGGGCGCCTAACCTCGAACGGGGGCGTGATGCTTCTGGCGATGGCCGAGCGGCGTCTCGGTTTGGCCAACAATCTGGCCCGGGTGTTCCCGGATCGGCGCGATCCGACGCGGGTCGTGCACAGCCTGGTCGATATGTTCCGCGCTCGCATGTTCGCGATCTGCTGCGGCTACGAGGACGCCGACGACCTCGATCATCTGAGGTCCGATCCGGCATTCAAGCTGGCCTGCGGTCGCCTACCGGACACGGGCCGGGATTTGTGTTCCCAGCCGACGCTGTCGCGGCTGGAGAATGCTCCGCGCCTGCGCGACGTGATCCGGCTGACCTACACTTTGGTCGACGCATGGATGGATAGCTACCCGCGCGAGCCGGCATCCGTCACGCTCGACATCGATGATACCTGCGACGTCGTCCACGGCCATCAGCAGCTCTCGCTGTTCAACGCTCATTATGACGAACGCTGCTTCCTGCCGATCCACGTCTACGACACGGAGAAGAGCCGGCCCGTGGCCGTCGTGCTGCGGCCCGGCAAGACGCCGGGCGGCGTCGAGGTGCGTGCCCATCTGCGCCGCCTGGTACGGCATATCCGGACGCGATGGCACAACACGCAAATTACGTTCCGTGGCGACGGGCACTATGCCCGGCCGGAGGCAATGGCGTGGTGCGAGACCAACGGCATCGACTACATCTTCGGTCTGTCCGGCACCAAGCCTCTCGCCAGAAAAGTCGACGAGGTCGCCGACGACATCCGCACGCGACGCGCCATCGAGAACCTGCCGGTTCTGCGTGGCTATACCGAGACGCGCCACAAGGCAAAGTCCTGGGATCGCGAACGGCGCACTGTCGCCCGTATTGAGGCGACGATGCTCGGCCTCGACATCCGCTTCGTCGTCACCAGCCTCGATGTCGGCTCGGCCGAGTGGATCTACGACAGCCTGTATTGCGCGCGCGGCCAAGCCGAGAATCTGATCAAGCTGCATAAGACGCAGCTCGCCTCCGATCGCACCAGCTGCCGTTCGGCGCTCGCCAACCAGGTCCGTCTCGTGCTCCATACGGCCGCTTATTGGCTGATGCTGACCGTGCGCGACGCCATTCCCAAAGCCCGGGAATTGGCCGCTGCCGAGTTCGCGACGCTGCGTCTTCGGCTCTTGAAAATCGCCGCCCGTGTCGTCGAGACCACGAGCCGCATTCGCCTTGCGTTTGCCGCGGCATGTCCCGAAGCCGACCTGATCTGCGGCTTGCCCGGCGCGCTGCTGCCGCTCGGTCCTTGACCGGCGGGGCGTCCGCCCCCGTTCGCCCAACCCATCCCTCAAGCGCGTTGCAAAGTACCGGTCGTCAGGCGGCGAAAAGCCGAAGGCAATCCTGTGCGCCTCGTCAGACAAGATGTGCGGCCGCATCAATCGGGCCCAAAAGCCGCACTCTCACGAATAGGACGGGCTAATCGCATCGCGCTTTAGTTTGCCGTCGACCAGGCGCGATGGATGGGGTCGATCAACGCCTTTGCCGCGAACGGCTTGGTCAGATAGGCAATACATCCGGACTCGATTGCGGCCGTGCGACTCAAATGGTTGTCGTTGCCGGTGATATAGATCACCGGTGACGCAACGCCATGCTCAGCAAGCCTGCGGCGCAACTCGATTCCGGAGGCATCGTCCAGGTTGATGTCGATGATGATGCATGCTGCCTCGCCGCAGCCGCCATGACCGAGCAGCGCATGTGCCGATTCGAACAGCAGCGCAGTGAAGCCGTGCGCGCGCAGAAGGCGCTTGATGCTCATGCGCATCGACGCGTCGTCGTCGACGACAAGAACAGGCTTGCACGAGGACAAATTCGCCGGTCCTTCCAAGTATTGGCTGGCGTCAGTTTGCCGGACGATGTTAGATCCAGTCGGACAACAAGCCCGACTGCAGCCCGCGCACCCGAACTACAGCATACCCTTGCCGAGCTTTGAAATAGTCCTTGTGTGCAGGTTGCGTGTCGCAGACCCGCCGAGACCACAGGCGTCGTTAGCCGGGCCGCTTGGATTCGGGATCCAGTACGCCAAGCCGCTCCGCCATCGACACAAGTTCCGCCAGAGACTGCACTTGCATTTTCTCCATCACCTGATGGCGATGGGCCTTTACGGTGCGTTCGGCGGTGCCGAGTTCGTGGGCAATTTGCTTGTTGATCTTGCCGCGCACGATCAATTCGAACACCTGGCGTTCGCGCGGCGTCAGTGACTTCAGCCGCATCTGGAGCAAACTGAGCTTTGTGCGCTGGATGTGGTCGGCCTGCTGGCGGATCAAGGCACGAGCGAGCGCATCGAGCAACTGCTCCGACGAGACGGGCTTGGTGAGAAAATCTTCGGCTCCGGCCTTGATGGCGCGCACGGTCGTCGCCGTATCGGCGTAGCCTGTCACGAACACGATCGGGAGCGTGGACCCGAGTCCGGTGAGGTGGCTCTGCAGCTGGGGACCGGAGAGCCCGGGTATTTGAACATCGAGCAAGATGCATCCGGGGACATCGCCGCCCGGCAGCCGCTCGAGCAGGTCCTGGGCCGATGAATAGGTAGCGACCTCATAACCAGCAAGCTTCAGCCGGCGCTCGACGGCCGTGCGGAAGGACGCGTCGTCGTCTACCACGTGAACCAAGCCGGGCATTTGACCTCCTGGAGGGTCCGCAACCTTCAAATGCGCAACAAAAGCAACCAACGAAAAATGCGCCTGAGGCCCTTCATGTCGTGCAAGGTATTCCGCCCTGCCCCTTGGTACCATGACCTGAGAGACAATGGCTTATAACACGGCCTTCATCGTACACCAATCGCCCGGGAAAAAGAGGCACTCCCGGCAGCGAAATAATCCCAGCGACGAACCCGTCAAGCGACCAGAGGAGGCGGTCCATGTTTGTGCGTATCGCAACCGACCGGTCCCCGCGCCCCAATTCTCTCCGTGACTTCGGAATGACCAGCGATCCGAACACGATCGTCAGTCTGAGCGAATTCACCTACAGGAAGGGCACTGAAGTCTACGGGGAGAAAGAGCCGGCCGAGTACGTCTATCAGGTCAAGGTTGGTGCAGTGCGAAGTTACAAGCTGCTGACCGACGGCCGGCGCCAAATCGGCGCGTTTCACCTCCCGGGCGACATTTTCGGCCTCGAAAATGGCGGAGCTCATCGCTTCACGGCGGAAGCCATCATCGACACCACAGTTCACCTCATCAGGCGGCAAAGTCTCGAAATGGTGGCCAAGAGCGATGCGATGGTCGCCAAGAACCTGTTCGGCATGACGACTGCCAATCTCCACCACGCCGAAGAACACATGCTGCTGCTGGGACGTAAGACCTCGCTCGAGCGGGTTGCCGCGTTCCTGCTCGAAATGGATACGCGCTTGACGGCGGCGGACGTTATCGCGCTGCCGATGTCGCGGCGCGACATCGCCGACTATCTCGGCCTGACGCTCGAAACCGTTTCGCGTGCGTTGTCACGGCTGCACGAGTTCGGAGTCCTCGGCTTCATCGGCAATACCCAGCGTCAGATCGTACTGCTGGACCGGGTCAAGCTTGCCAGCTTCGATCTCCAGAACTGACGCTGCGCGCGAAGCGCGACAATTCGTCCTACGCCTGCACTAAAGGTCGCCGTTGAATGCACTGCAATCCGAGGCGGAGCCGGGCAGCTCGCTTATTCCGCAGAATTGCAAGCGCTAGCGTTGATCGCGGCAAGGTGCTCCACGGTCTTGCGCAGCACTTCGAACAGCATTGCGGTCGACCAGCCGAACAGCAGGATGCCGTTCATCGCAGTCATCGGGCCTAGTAGCCGGCGCGCCTGGATCGGCGTGATGTCGCCATAGCCGAGCGTTGTGTAGTTGACGAAGGCGAAATAGACCAAATCGGTGCCGGCAGGCGCCACGCCCACCATCAAATAAGCCGCCGACCAGACGACGCTTTCCAACGTATGCGCCACCATCAGAACGGCGGCGGTAGCGGCCATCACGGCCATCAGGTGCAGTCTTGGCCACTCCATATGTCGCAGTCCGGCCGAACGAGCAATGCCAATTGCACCGACTGTCACCAGCGCGTGAATCATGATGTTTACAAGGCTGACAATAGTGCCGACCACGAACTGAAGCGCCATTGTGCCCTCATCGCGAGCCAGAACATGAGGCGCGGTGGTCCTGCCAGCGCCCATCTCTTCGAGTTTCCATCTGCTCAGATCTTTGGCGTGAAGGCCCCCGTCACGGCCTTCATTGCAGTCTCGCCCATGTTCTTGGCCTGATCGGTCAGGGCCCTCATCTGGTCCTGAAAGAATTCGGATTGCATCTTGAGGGCGTCCTGCACGTCCCTGGCCTGGGTCAGCTTGTCACCGAGATCGAATGTCGCGGTTACGTTGCGCTGCATGAAATTGCAGAACTGTTTGGCCTGATCGGCGATCGGCAGCGGCGACGAACTCAGAGCTTTTTCAAGCAGACTGAAATACTCGTCACTACCCTTGCGAAGGCGGCCGAGACTCTCGGTCAACATCGCACGTGCATTTTCAGCCGAAGGATTGATGTCTGCCATTGTCTTTCTCCTCCTCTAACCAACGGATTCAACTCACCTGCTCCGAGACAGGAATCGCGGAGAACCGGATCGCGCACAAGGTCGTCATTGCGGCAGCGAAATCCGCCGGGTGAAGGCGATCGTCGCCTTCACCGCCAACCGCGACAGCATATCGGCGTGAGCAACCAGGATTGCACCTCGAACAAACCGGTCGAGAGCTGCCGAACTTGTGCTCACGTCGCGTCTGCCGATTTTCAGCGCCGCCCGACGCGATCGACGGGGCCGCCGCGATTCATTGGCGTTCCGGGCCGCACCGCTTCACGCGTTACCGCGCGCGCGACAGGACGCGGCCTGAGCACGACGCCGGGCCGTGCAATGCAGCTCGGCGGATAATCGACGTATTGGCAGTAGACGACTGCAGCTGCCGGTCCGCTACTGACGGCAGTTCCTACGAGCGCCACCGACGCGGTTAAGGCCAACCCGGAAAGGGTCAATGTGGCTGATCGACGAAGCTTCATTAGAACCTCCTTACATTGTCATGCGAGAATGTGAGCCTCGGTAGCAGGGCGGGCACGGGCAACACCCGCCAAGCGGATGCGCTTCAACGGCGCTTACCTGGCCTCTGGTCGAGGCGCAGCCTCTGAACTCTCATGCGCCTGATCTCTTCGTTAAGTGCTTCTATCTTCTCGTCCTGCTGCTCGGTCCTCGATTTCGGCTGCTCTTCGGCGCGCAGCTTCTCGAGTGCCTTTTCGACGGAAAGCTTTGTGGTTTCGGCCATGCTCATCCTCCATTGAATTGCTATTTCGCTAGTCCTCCGAACCAGGCTCCGAAATAGCCGGCATAAAGCGCCGGCAGTTCCAGATTCATGGAATGACCCATCCGGGGTACGGTCACGAGCCGGCAGTCCGGCATCGCCGCCGCCATGGTCTCGAGATCCGCCGGCGGGATCCACCCGTCCTGCTCGCCCCAGAGCACGAGATGCGGATGCTGGATTTCCGGCATGCGGCGCTCCAGTTCCCGGCTTTCCTTTTCCCGGTTGAGGTTGACCGGCGTGCCGATCCAGACGCCCTCGGAGACGCCAAAAGTCTGCTCAATGATGCGATCGAACAGCGCCGGGATCTCGCCGAGGCCCTCGCGGAATCGCGGGATCGCGTTCGGCGCAAGGCTCTCCGGCACGAACAGCGAGGATGCTGCGGTGGCCATCACCGTCCGCGTCAGCTGCTTGCTCGCCATCATCGCCCGGAAAAGGCCGATCTGATCGGCATTGAAGGACATTCCGAGCGGCGTGACCGGGTCGAGCGCAAACACCCGCCCGAACCGCTGCGGCTGCATCAGCAGCATCCGTGCGGCGATGATGCCGCCGGTCGAGTGGGTCGCGAGATGGCAAAACCCGATGCCCAGCGCATCCAGTGCCGCCAGCATGTCGTGCGCATGCTGCTGCATCGAGTAGTTGGCATAGTCGGCCGCGGGTTTCGGCCGATCGCTGTCGCCGCAGCCGCGCCAGTCGATTCCGATCACGCGCAGTCCGCTCGGAAACATCGGCGCAGCGAGCTCGATCCAGTCCTTGCTGGCGAGATTGCCGTGGATGAAGACGACGGTGACGTCGCCTTGGCCCCACTCTCGCCAGCCCAACCGGACCTCACCCGCCTCAACCGTTGACATGGTCCAGCCTATTTGTTCAGGCCGGCCGTCGGTGCGGCGCCGGGTGGCGTCGGCGCCACCGGCAGGGCCGAGACCGCCGAACCTTTGATCATCCGATCCGTGCCGAGCGGCGACGACGTATCGACCGTTCCCTTGATCACGAAGTCTACCACGTCGACCGGGAACTCCACCGGATTGTCGGTGTGAATGAAGTGACCTGTCTCCGGATAGATCTTGAGAATTGGCCGGTTGCCCGCACCGGTCATGCGTGACATGAACGGCGTGATGACGTCGCGTCCGAGATCCGTCAAGCCGTTGAACGCCGGCGTCGGGATGAACGGCTCCTTGTCGCCGAAGGAGAGGAAGATCGGCGCCTTGATCTGGACCACGCGCCGGTAGAGGTTTTTCGGGTCATCCTGCTGCAGCTCGGACCCGATCGAATAGATGTCGTAGATGAAGACGTTGGCCCATTGCTCGAGCTCCTTCGGGTTACCCTTGATGAGCCCGACGCGCTGCTCGGTGTGGAAGCGGGCATATTCGCTGTCGCTGTAGAAATAGCCGCTCTTCGCCGCCGACACGGCGTTGGTCTCAGGATCACGTTTCTTGAAATAGAAGAAGTCGCGGACGCTCTGCTCCGAGCGTCCCAGCTCCGCGGCAAGGATGCCGGTCGGCCCCCAGGTTTCGTTCCACTTGTCGAAATCATGATCGAAGACCTGATCGAACAGGCGCGCCTTCTTGTCCTTGGCGATCGTGATGTCGCGCGGATACTCTTCAAGGCCCGAAGGAGCTTCGAGCGCAAGGCCCACGACGGCGTCCGGCCACGTGAGCGCATAGCCCATGACGACCTGGCCGCCGAGCGAATGACCGAGGTAGTGGGCCTTCTTGACGCCGAGCTGATTGACCACGAGATCGTACACGGCCTCGCGCATGTCCTGCATCGTCCGCGCCGGGCTCTTGTCGAGATTGCCGGGACCGGACATGCCGTAGTGCGGCAAGTCCGGCACGATCACGCGCAGGCCGCTACGCAGGGCATATTGCATGACGTTACCGTAGTGCCCGCCGAACGCGCCTTTGCCATGAATGATGACGAGCACCTTTGGATCCTTCTCGGTCCCGGCGTACTCGTCCATGTAGCCGATCTGCCAGGACGTGCCTCGCTTGTCTTTCGTGGTCGCGTATTTGACCGGATAAGGGTAGGTCACGGCGTCCTTCCAGAACGACTTGGCGGGGTCGATCTCTTCGGTCACGCCCGGCACGCGATAGTTCTTGTCGACGTATTTCTGCGCGCGATCGAGGCTCGCGACCTCATCCATGAAGGCGACGAACTTCGGATCGTTCTTCCGGTGATTGACGATCGAGAACACGCCATAGTGGGCGACAGGGCTTTCCTCCGCGATCAGCTGGGCGCCCGGTACGCGGTCGACGGCGCGCTCGGCCAGCTTGAAGTTCAGCCACAGGTCGTTGGTGATGTGCATCACCATGGTGCGGGCCTGAATGCGGCCGAGATAGGGATTGACGTTGTGGGTTTCGCCGACCCGGTTGCGCCAGACGAGATCGACGGCGTCATACAGCTTGGCGCGATTGGTCACGCTACTGCCGGCCTTTTCGTTCGGCGGATCCCAGTAGAACACTTCAGGCTGCACGGCGGCGAAGCTCTGCGTCGTGCGGTAGGCGAAGTCGTATCCGGTCAAGCCAAGCACCGACCAGCCGAAGGCAACGCCCGGCACGGGGTGCTTTTCCTTGGGCAGCTTGTAGTAGTCGCCCTTCGTTGCTTGCCACACGGGATCGGACTGGATGGCTGCAGTCATCATCTGGAACGTCCAGTTGCCGACCGGATCCTCTGCATCCGACTGCGTGGTGCCGCCGATCGGCATCAGCCCGCCCATGAATTCCGGGTGCATCACGCCCCAGACATAGGTCTGCGTGCCGCCCATCGAGACGCCGGTAATCAGCGCAGCATGCGCGATCTTCAGGCCGTCGCGCAGCATGCGGTAGTTCGCTTGCACCATGTCGTAGTAGCTATACTGCGGAAACTTGATGCCGAGCCCGTCGGACGGTTTGCTCGCGCCCCAGGTGCCAAGCGGATCGACCATCACGACATAGTAGCGATCGGTGTCGATCGGCCGGCCCGGCCCAATGACGGGAACTCCGCCTGACAGGGCAGTGCCCTTGACCCACTGCTCGTACATGTCAGTGGAATCGCCGGAGTAATAGGAATTGACGATCACGGCATTGGTGATCTCGCCCGCCGCATTGCGGCGGGCGTTGCCGATCGCAATGTAGGCCGTACGCAGTTTGCCGGCGCCGAGCGATTCGAGCGTGACGCCGCCCTCGCCGCCGTTCTCCCACTTCGAAGAGTCGGAGAGATCGTACCTGCCGCCGATGCGGAAGTTCGCAATCTCGTAGGTCTTCTTGAGCTCGTCATGCTGCATCTGCGATGAGCGGCGGGTGAAGGGCTGCGCGACCGCCAGCGCGGTCCCCACCAACAGCAACAGCAGACTCACACAGCAATACCGAATGAAATTCCTTCCGGCCATGGCCGCTTCCTCCCGGCAATTTTGTCAAAAGGCTAGGTACGCGATCGCCGCCGACCCTTGATCTAACTCAATGGATCGCTGTCTTCGTGGACGAGCATTGCGGTTGCCATCCATCCGGTCCGGACCTCGCAATGCCCTTTCTCAGTCACGGCTCATATCGCATCCGTTATGAGCTTGACGGGCCAGCGAATGCTCCCGCCTATGTGCTCGTCAACGGGCTTACACAATATGCCGAGCTGTGGGCCGCGTATCGCGACGCCCTGGTTGCGCGGCAATTCCGCGTCGCGACGTTCGACCTGCTCGGCCAGGGGGTGTCCGACAAGCCCGCTCTCTTCATCAGCCAGGATGATCAGGTGGCGGCGCTTCATCTCCTGGTCGACGAACTCGGCGATGGACCCATTTTTCTCGCCGGTATCAGCTTCGGCGGCCTGATCGCGCTGCGCTACGCGATCGAGCACGGCGAGCGGCTGGCCGGGCTGGCGCCGATGAGCTGCTTCGCGGAGCTTCCGCCGCAACTGTTCCTGCTTGGCAACGCGCTCCGCACCGCGCTGATCCTGGGCGGCACCAGCTACCTGCAGGATTTGTTGCTGCCGATGAACGTCTCCGATCAATGGCTAGGACCGGTATCGGACAAGCTCGACAGCGTGAAACGGCAGGGCTGGCTGGTCAACGACGTCTACGCGCTGCAAAACCTGATGGAGTCCTTCCTCGACTTCCGGCCGCTGACGTCGCAACTGGCGTCGATCACCCTGCCGACCATGATCCTGAACGGCGAGTTCGACTTCCTGACGCCCCGCGCAGTCCATGAGACCCTGCGCGCCGAGATTCCGAACAGCGCGCTCGTGATCATCCAGCGCGCCTATCACGCCTTCACACTGGAGAAGCCGGCACTGACCGCGGACCTGCTCGCCCGCTTCGCCGAAGACGTGCTGGCCGGCCGCTGGCATGGCAACAAGGCTGTCTGGATCGCGCCGGAAGAGGCGGGCGGCGAGCTCATTGCGTTTCCTGCCGGCTACGATCATCTGCGCGCCATTCCCGTGCAGGGACCGGCCACATGAGCGAATTCCTTGGACCGCTCGACCCGCAAGGCCGTGTGCCGCCGTACCAGCAGACTCGCGTCGCCGCGTTCCTGACCTCCGCCCATGGCGCTTTGGCGCGGCAGTTCGCGTTCGCGCTGCCCGCAAAGCTCGTGTCGGCCTGGCAGACCGAATTGAACGCGCAGGTCTACCATGAGGCGGAGATCGTCTCCCTGCTGCTTCGGGCGACATCCTGGGTCCCGGACCTTGCGCTGGGGTACCTGTCGATGTCCTGGGAGACGGCATGGTTTCCGCAACCAGCCGAGGGCATTCCGGACCAGCCACAGGCGCAGGCAGTCGGCCTGGCAACACTTGCGCATGCCGTTCATGCCGGCATAAGGCCGGCAGCTTTGCTCCCGAGGGAAGCCAATGCCGACGATCCCTTCGTCATGGCCTTGCGGCGCATCGAATTGGAGAGCGGCCGGTTGCTGCAGGCGCAAATCCTGTTCCTCAAAGGGCCGGAGCTGTTGCCTCATCGCGACGCCGTCACCGCGGCGCTTGAACATCGCCACGTCGAGATTCGCAGGTTATGGACCAGCGCGCTGGAAGGCGTCGGCATCGCGTTCCACGAATCATGAGAAGCCTTGACGCAGATCAAGGGACCGAGATGAGCGCAAAGCGAGCATCCCACCGTCGCTTCCTTGATCTCTGCCGACTGGAGTTGGAACCATGAAGGCCGTTTCCATCGAAGAAGCCGTCGCGATGATCCCGGCAGGCGCAAGCATCATGGTCGGAGGCTTCATGGGGGTGGGCACGCCGTGGCGTCTGCTCGACGAGCTCGTCCGGCAGCAAAAGGCAGGGCTCTTCATCATCAGCAATGACGCTGCGTTGCCCGGCAAGGGTGTCGGGAAGCTGTTCGATGCGGATCTGGTCTCGCGTCTCACCGCGACCCACATCGGCCTCAATCCGAAGGCGCAGCAACAGATGCTGGCCAAGCAAATCGCAGTCGATTTGATTCCGCAAGGCACCTTCGTCGAGCGCATCCGCGCAGGCGGGTGCGGTCTCGGCGGCGTCCTCACGCCGACCGGCGTTGGCACGCTGGTCGCGGAAGGCAAGCGCCAGATCGAGGTCGACGGAAAACCGTTCCTGCTCGAGACCGCATTGCGGGCGCAGTTCGCGCTGGTGCACGCTTTTCTCGCCGATTACCTCGGCAACCTCTCCTATGCGCTGACCGCGCGCAACTTCAATCCGGTCATGGCGATGGCGGCAGACACCGTGATCGTGACCGCGGAACACATCGTGCCCGTTGGCGTCATCGCGCCCGACCACGTCGTGACGCCGGCGCCGCTCGTCGACTATCTCATTACGAACCCGAACGGGTGACACATGGACGCACAGGAGATCATCGCCCGACGCGTCGCCAAGGAGCTCAGAAGCGGCGATCTCGTCAATCTCGGCATCGGCATTCCGACGCTGGTAGCCAACTACGTTCCGACAGGTCTGAACGTATTCTTCCAGTCGGAGAACGGATTGATCGGTACCGGGCCGATCCCCGAGCAAGGACTTTCTCATCCACTGCTGACCGACGCGGGCGGCCGCCCGATCAGCGCGCTGCCGGGGGCCAGCACCTTCGACAGCGCGATGTCGTTCGGACTGATCCGCGGCGGCCACGTCGATGTCACCGTGCTCGGCGGACTCCAGGTCGATGCCCACGGCCATCTCGCCAACTGGATGATCCCCGGCAAGATGGTTCCGGGCATGGGCGGCGCGATGGACCTCGTCAGCGGCGCCAAGCGGGTCATCGTCGCCATGCAGCATGCCGCGAAAGGCAAGTCCAAGATCGTCGCTAAATGCACGCTGCCGTTGACGTCGGTCCGGCCGGTGCAGCTGGTCGTGACCGACATGGCGGTGATCGGTTTTCCTGGCGGCAAGGCCACGTTGCTGGAGATTGCTCCCGGCACCAGCGTGGGCGAGGTCATGGCGGTGACGGACGCCGAGCTCGTCGTGCCCGACGACATCCCGGAAATGAAGATCTGAGCAGGCCACCATCATGCGCATATTCAGCAACTTCGACGAGATCAAATCCGCGGTCGGTACCGAGATCGGTGTCAGCGACTGGATCGAGGTGACGCAGGATCGCATCAACCAGTTCGCCCAGGCGACTTGCGACGAGCAGTGGATCCACGTCGATCAGGAGCGCGCCAGGAGGGAAGCACCAGGCGGCACCACCATCGCGCATGGCCTGCTGTCCCTGTCGCTTGCGACTCTTTTCATTCGTTCGGTGATGGGCCTGAAGGGCCTGCGCAACACCCTGAACTACGGCGCGGATCGAATCCGATATCTTGCCCCCGTCCCCGCCGGATCGAGGCTGCGCGGGCGGATCACGGTCGCCGAAGCCGAGGACGTGCCGCCGGACGGCCTGCGGGTCAACTATCATCTCGTCATCGAGATCGAGGGCGGCAAGAAGCCGGCCTGCGTCGCCGAGCTGATCGCGCTGCATTACCGCTAGGTGTGCAGCCGACGGCGGGCCACGGCGATCCGGTGGACGCCGTCAGTAGGCTCGTGGATATCGCGGGTATCCCGCACGGGGGAACGCCTGAGCAAAGTACGGGTTTATCACGCACATGGCGGCTCGACCGAATGCTGACGCCTGACACTGCGGCAGCGATGTGTAACTGCAATCGATCCATTCGCCTCCGCCAAAAGACCCTTCGTAGACCTTCATGCATACGGCATAGCGCGGATCGTAGGTTTGCGCCTGCACCGGCACGAAATGGATCGCAAGCAACAACAAGCTCAACCCGAGCGCACGCACCTGAACCTCCGCCGTTGTTCAGTCGATGATGTGATAGCCGCCGTCGACATAGAGAACGCCGCCGGTGATCAGCTTGGCCCCGTCGAGCGCCAGGAACGCCGTGGCGTTGCCGACGTCTTCAATGCTAACGAGGCTGCGGGTCGGCGCGGTGGACTGCGCCTTGTCCATGAGATCATCGAATTCGGGAATGCCCGATGCCGCGCGCGTGGCGAGCGGTCCTGGTGAGATCGCGTGAACACGGATGCCCTTCGGACCGAGTTCGGCCGCAATGTAGCGGACCGCCGCTTCAAGCGCGGCCTTGGCCACCCCCATCACGTTGTAGTTCTTCACGACCATCTGGCTGCCGTAATAGGTCATGGTGAACATCGTGCCCCCGTTCTTCATCAGCGGCTCGGCGAGATGCGCCATCCGCATGAACGACCAGCAGGAGACATCCATCGTCTTCAGGAAACCGTCGCGCCCAACATCCACAACGCGGCCGTGCAGCGCCTCCTTCGGCGAAAATGCGATCGAATGCAGCAGGAAATCGAGTTGCCCCCATTCGCTTGCAATCCGCTCGAACACCTGTTCAGTCTGGCCTTCCACCATGACGTCCAGCGGCATGAAGATCGGCGCCTCAAGCGCACGCGCGAGCGGTTCGACATGCTTCTTGGCACGGTCATTGAGGTAGGTGACGGCGAGCTCCGCCCCGAGGGCGCGAAACGCCCTTGCGCAGCCCCAGGCGATGGATTGGTCGTTGGCGATGCCGACGATGAGGCCCTTTTTACCCTTCAAGGCAACCTTGGTGTCCGGGAACACGGGGATCATGACGCCCTCTCCTGTCTGGAGTTGCTCAATGGCTGCTTCATCAGCAGCGACAGCGTGTGCTGCGCGATCATCAGTTCCTCGTCAGTCGGTACGACATAGACGGGGATACGACTCTCGGAACGCGATATCAGCCGCGAATTGCGAGAATTGCCGGCGTGGTCGAGGCTGATACCGAGCCATCCGAGCTGCTCGACCACACGGGCGCGAATCGTCGCGGAATTCTCGCCAATGCCGGCAGTGAAGACGAAGGCGTCCAAACCTTGCAATGCGGCCGCGAGCATGCCGGCATTGAGGCCGATCCGATATACAAAATAATCGATCGCCAGCTTTGCCTTGGCGTCTTCGCTGGCCTCGAGCTCCCGCATGTCGTTGCTGACGCCCGAGAGTCCCTTCAGTCCGCAATCGCGATAGAGAAGGTCCTGAACGTTCGACGCCGTCATGCCCTTCTCGGAGATGAGATAGAGCACGACACCGGGGTCGAGCTGGCCGGGCCGCGTTCCCATCGGCAGCCCGTCCAACGCCGTGAAGCCCATGGTACTTTCGACGCTTCGTCCCTCGTTGAGCGCGCACATCGAGGCGCCGCTACCCAGATGAGCCACGATGACCCGCCGGTTCGCGATGTCGGGCGCAATCCGCGGCAGGGTCTTCGCGACATATTCGTAAGACAGCCCGTGGAAACCATAGCGGCGCACTCCCTCGGCATGGAGGTGATGCGGGATCGCGTAGTGATCGGCGACCGCGCTGTGCGTTCGATGAAAGGCGGTATCGAAGCAGGCCACCTGCGGCAAGCTCGGGAAGCCGGCAAGGATCGACCGGATCGGCGCCAGATTGTGCGGCTGGTGCAGTGGTGCGAGATTGACGAAGCGCTCCAGGCGGGCGACAACGCCGTGATCGATCGACACCGGCCGGTCAAAGTCCGGGCCGCCATGCACGACGCGGTGTCCGACCGCGATCGGGTGGATGCGAAGCTCGTCCCGCAACCAGCTCCCGGCGATCTCCATCGCCGCCGGAACGTCTGCGACGGCCTCGATCGGATACGCTCGCTCGGCCAGCGTCTCACCATTCGCGCCACTCGCCCGCAACCGTGGTCGGCTGGCAATGCCGTCGATCTGGCCCTTGATCTGCCGGCGAAGGATGCCCTCTCCCTCGACAGAAAAGATCTGGAACTTGACGCTCGAGGAGCCTGCGTTGACGACGAGGATCGTATCCATCGCGGTCACGCAGCGACTGTCGGCGCATGTTGGCGCCGAGCGTTGGCATAGAGCGATGCCACCGCGCAGGACGCCATGCGCGCACGGGGCGTGTCCGCCCGGGACGTCAGCACGACCGGCACCCGGGCGCCGAGCACGATGCCGGCGCCGTCGGCCTTGGCGAAGTAGGCGAGATTCTTCGCCAGCATGTTGCCGGCTTCGAGATCGGGAACGACGAGGATCTGGGCTCGCCCGGCAACTTCGGACTTGATGCCCTTGATCCGTGCCGCCTCGGGATCGATGGCGTTGTCGAAGGCCAGCGGCCCGTCGAGCACGCCGCCACTGATCTGGCCGCGGTCGGCCATCTTGCACAGGGCGGCCGCCTCGATCGTCGACGGGATCTTCGAGGTCACGGTTTCCACGGCCGACAGGATCGCCACGCGCGGCGATTTTCCAAAGCCGGCCTGGTTGTACAAATCAATGGCGTTCTGGATGATGTCCCGCTTGGCATCGAGATCGGGAAAGATGTTGATGGCCGCGTCGGTGACGAGCAGCGTATCGGCATAGGCCGGAACATCCATCACGAAGACGTGGCTGATGCGGCGGTCGGTGCGCAGGCCGCCCGCTTTCGCCGTGACGGCGCGCATGAGTTCGTCGGTATGCAGGCTGCCCTTCATCAGCATCTCGCCCCTGGCAGCATGGATGAGCTCGACGCTCCTGGACGCGGCTTCTTCGCTATGCGCGGCATCGACAATCTCGAAGCCGGAGATATCGAGATCGTGCCTGCCCGCCGTCTCCCTGATCTTTCTCTCGGGTCCGACCAGGATCGGTCGGATGATCCCGGCTTGCGCGCTATCGACGGCTCCGCGCAACGAAGTTTCATCGCAAGGATGCACCACCACGGTCTGCACCGGCGGCACGGCCTTCGCTGCCGCAATCAAGCGATCGTACTTGCTGGGAGACTGCGCTGGCCTCGTATCGGCTGACATGATCTCGCTCCCGCCTCTTCCATGAACGCCTAAGATGCTTTCGCCTTTGGGTCGAAAGGGGTAATGTTGGACGTTCCCTCTCCCGCCTCGACACCGAACAGCGCGGCGATACGCTGCAGGCGGCTTGCACGCTCGCCGGTGATTTCGCCGCTCGCGGAAAGGACCTCGCGGATCATTGTGAATGCCGCGAGTCGTTGCGCGGCATCTTCTGGAAGCATCTTCGGGATCGCACCCAGGGCGCCTTGCTGGTCGAGCAACAGCATGAAGAACTGCTCGCGCACCAGCATCTTGAACTCGGGCAGCGTCAAACGCGAACCGCCGGCATCGCGGCGAATCCGACGCAGCGCCTCGATGCTCCGCTCGTCGACCATTCCGCGGGCCGAGCCGATGTAGACCAGGCCGCGAATGGCGGCCTCACGAAGACCGCCCTCCCCCACCCTGGACTTCAGTTCGGCGATTCGCTTCTCGAGCATTGTCCGGTGCTCTGCCGACATCTCGCGCTTGCGCGAAGACTCCCAGTTCGGATCGATCCCGACCGCCGCCTGAAGTGCAGGCGAGCCGTAGACATTGAGGAAGATCGTCTCGCTCAGGGCTTCCTGTGCGTCGCGCCAGCTATCCAGCGCATGAACGATCTGCTTGGACATCTGCTCCTGGAAGGCCAGGAACGGATTGTCCTTTGCCACAGGCTTGCGTTTCTCCTCGATCTCCTCGGCGGCCGTCTTCACGGCGCCCATCCAGGGATTCCGGCTGCTGAGGACCTCGTACTGCAATCGCAGCGGATGCAGGTTGCGCATGGTCTCCGCCATCTGTGGCGTGACCATCTTCTTGATCCAGGGCTGCACGAACTTCCGGTACGCCGCGAGATTCATCTCGGAGACGCGTTTTGCGGCTGCGAAGCGCCGCTCGTCCTCGGGCGAATTGCCGCCCATGGCGCGGATATCGTCGAGCGTTCGCGCCTCGCAGCGCATCACCCACTGCCCGATGACGAGATCGGAGCTCGCGGTCTCCTCACCCTTGGCTTCGAACGTCGCTTCATACAGTCCAGGCGGCAGAATGTCGATCAGGTCGATATTGCTGGAGAATTCCGCATGCTCCTTCTTCGCGACGCCGCCGGAGACGAAGATGCCGAGGTGTCCGATGCTTTCGTGAACGGTGTAGACGATGGTCTGCCCATAGGCCCTGATTTCATTGACGTCTGCATAGCAATCGAGAATCCAGTCCAGCGCCTGCTGCGGCGGCGTGACGTTGTCGCCCTTGGAGCAGAACAACACGATCGGCGACCTGATATTGCGCAGATCGACCTTCTGCCCGTCCGACATCTCGATCTTGCCAGCCGCGAGATTGTTGCCGATGAAGAGCTCATCGACGATGAACTGGATCTCCTCCGCGTTCAGGTTGACGTGCCCGCCCCACCAGCGCTCGAAGTCGAGGTAGCGATCGGCTTCGGTATCGACCTTGGAGTAGACGTTGTATTGCTTGGTCCAGAGCGTGTTGGATGGATTCTGGTTCTCGAAGTTCTGCACCAGCCAGGCGCCATCGAACTTGCCGGCACCGAGATCGCTGGTCAGTGCAGTCAGCCAGCTCCCTCCCAACAGGCCGCCGGAATAACGCATCGGATATTTGCCGTGCACGCCCGCCCAGTAAGCGAGCGGCGCGCCGGCGATGATCAATGGCCCGAATAATTCTGGCCGCAGCGACGCCAGGATCATGACGGCCCAGCCGGCCTGGCAATTGCCGATCACGCAGGGTTTGCCGTCTGCTTTCGGATGCAGGCTGATGACCTTCTCGATGAACAGCGCCTCGGCGCGCGCGATGCGCTCGATGGTCTGCCCCGGCATCGGCTCCGGCAGGAAGCCGATGAAGTAGCAGGGATGCCCCGCTTTCATCGCGACGCCGATCTCGCTGTCCGCCTTGAAGCCGCCGATTCCCGGACCGTGTCCCGCGCGTGGATCGACCACGACGAACGGCCTCCGTTCGAGATCGATCTCGACCCCCTTGGGTGGAATGATGCGCACCAGCGCGTAGTTGACGGGCTCATCGAGCTTGCGCCCGTCGATGATCAGTTCAGCGGCATATTGCAGGACATGCGGCGCCGTCTGCGCGACGTGCTCGCGATACTGGTCGCCGCGCTGGCGCATGATGTCCAGGAACAGGACGCTCCGCTGCCCCGCATCGACCATGTATTCGACCGCCGAGGCAACCATCCCGGATAACGGACCACCCGGCAGGTCCGATTTTTCCATCGTCATATCCCGATCTCGCTGTCGTGTGCAGTCAGAAGGCGCCTCCACGACGCGCCGCCGTTGATTTAAGTCAACGTTCGACAACGGTTTGCAGCGGGACGGCGTCCGTCTTGATCCAGGCGACCGCAAGCTCCCAGGCGACCGAAAGGATGATGGGGCCGATGAAAAGACCGATGATTCCATGCCCCAGCGTTCCGCCGATCACGCCGATCAGGATGACGAGTGTCGGCGTGGTCAAGCCGCGCCCCATCACCAGCGGCTTCAAGACGTTGTCGAGGATGCTGACGATTCCGAGGAAGAAGGTCAGCAGTAATGCGGTGGTGACGTCCTTGTCGGTCCAGATCCAGACGATCACGGGAATCATGACGAGGGTTGCGCCGATCTGCACGATCGAGAGCAGCAGGACCAGAACCGCCAGGAGGCCGGCGATCGGGATGCCCGCGAGCTTGAATCCGATTCCGGCCAGCAGCGCCTGGATCACCGCGATACCGATCACGCCTTGGGATACCGCTCGAATGGTCGCTCCCGCCAAATCCAGGAAATGCTCGCTCTGCTCGGGCACGATCCGCGCGAGAAAGCCCCGGGCCGCGGCCACGAGCTGCGGGCCATAGGGAAGGATGACGCCAGCGACGACGACCGAGAGCAGGAACTTGACTGCTCCCACGCCAGCATCACCCACGAGACCGAGCAGCGTGCCGGCGAACGGCTTCAGATAAGGTGCGACCTGATGCAGGGCCGGGCCAAGATTCGTTGCGGCCTGCTCCCACAGCTCGTAAAGCTGCGCTCCGATCAGCGGCCAGGTCTTGAGGGCCTGCGGCGGCAATGGAACCGTCAGTTCACCCGCGGCCAGCTCGGCGGCGAAGTCTTTGATGCCATCCGCCGCACCCATGCCGAGCCAGGCCGCAGGGCCGATGAAGATGGCGAGATTGATTGCGGTGAAGATGGCCGCCGCGAGCTTCGGGCGGCCGCCCAGGATCCTGGCGAGCAGGACGAAGGCCGGATGGAGCGCGACCGCAAGCACGAGGGCCCAGACCAGAATGGTCACGAACGGGCGGACCAGGTAGAATGTCCAGAAGATCAACAGAGCGAGCAATCCGAGGCGGATCAACAGCTGGATCGCATCTTCGCCGGTGAGACGTTGAAGGAGTGTTCTCATCGTCGCTCCTCTCCGCTGTCTCGTTTGAGCCAGATGCTGATGCGCACCAGGAGAACCCAGAAAGAAAAGACGCCGATCCCGACGGCTGTAGCGACGCGTGGCGCTCGCAACCCCACTCGCGCCAATCCGGCGGAGCCGGTGCTCATGATGCCGCCCGTTCCGACTGCCCCCCGAGCCTTGCCGGGGCGTTCTCCTCCTGGCGGTGCGACAGGCCGAGCCCCTGCCGATCCTCAATGCGGGCCGCGGCGCGATCCTCCGGGTCAAAACCCGATCGTTCGATTCCGGAATCCAGATGACCGAGATAAGCTTGGACCGTTCGTGCCCGCTCGTTGCCGGCGCACGCGGCAAGCTCAACCAGGGCGGATCGAAGACGGCGCATCACCTGGATGGAGGTCGATCCGAACTGCCTGATCTCGTCGAATGCGAGCGCAAGGTAGTCCTCCCATGTCGGCATCCGATAGATCACCCTCAGAATGCCGTCCTGATCGAAGGCGCGACAGGCCTCCAGATCGCATTTTGCCAATCGTCGCAGGAGATCTTCGATCTGGTCGATGGCCTGAACGGCCGTCGTCGGATCGTTGATGGCTGGAGACAGGGCCTTGATGGCAATATCGACCAGCAGGCGCATGGCATATTTCGGATCCTGCTCGAATGTCCGCTGGTCGCCTAGATGGATCGACGCGCGCAGCTGGCTCTCCAACCCGGCGCTGGCCGCACCGCGAACGCGCAGGATTACGGTGCCTTCAAGCAGAGTATCGCCGACGGCGCACTCCAGTACGACGAGGCCGTCCATCCGGTGGCCAAGCCCGACCAGCTTCGCAACATCGATCGAGGTCACCGATTGCGGGTTTCCGACGTGCCGGATGGCTAGCGCCGGTAACTCGGAGTGCCGTGGGTCGGGAACTGCGCTTGCTGCGGTCGACGGCCGCACTTCTTGATATGTGCTTGCAATGACCTCCCTTCCCGAATCGCCCAGCGACTGCAGCACGCGCGTGATCTGAAGGTTGTTCAGGCGCTGGACGAGCTGTGCAAGCATCAGCACGCTCGCCATCAGCATGGCACCGACAATCATTGCGGACAACAAAGGGACGCCTTGAGTGCCTTGGCGATCCACCCAGGCCAGCGTCGCAAGACTGTACATGAAGGTCGCGACGAACATGCCCAGCGAGTGAAACAGCAGCCGGTCGCGCGCGAACCAGACCACCAGCCGCGGCGAATAGACGACGGCATTGAACTGAACGAGCACAAAGGCGATCGAGAAGACGATGCCGGTCAACGCCATCATGCCGGAAGCGACGGCCGAGAGGTACGCCTGGGCAGACGATGTCGAGAGATCAAGCCCAGACGCCATGAACCTGGCTTCCAGCCGCGGCACCAACAAGCCTGCCACGATACTCGCAGCGGCATAGAGGGATGGTATCAGCCAGAGCTGCATTCCGCGTCGTCTCCATGGCTCAGCGCCAGGAGGGCTTGTCGCCCCAGTTGGCCACGCTCAGCATCGGCGCGGAGACCTCCGGTTCGTTGATCTCGATCAATGGTCGGGATGCAGTCGGCAGATCGGGGTTGGGGCAGGCGGTGGTGCTCTGCGCCGTCGAACAAACAAGCTCTCGATTCAATCGGTGCCGCGGGATGCCGATTGAATGACTACGCCAAGGATGACGTCAATCCCGGCCTGGCGAGGAGACCGGGCGCAGACGGCCGCCAATTCGGCTCATCGGAGAGAGCAACGAGACCGTTTCGCTCCGCTCGGTGCGCCGAGGCAACGCGTCGCCGGAATTCGCGCAGCACATCCTCGGCGAAGCCGTACGTGAGTTGATAGGATCCGGGTCCGGGATTTGCGAAAGCGCATCCCGATGTGAGCGTCGAACTCCTCGCGATCAATGGCGCGATGAATCCGTCGGCTGAAGGCATCGACATCGTGATGACCGCGTTCCCCGACAGCTTCAACGGGGGGCGAGCTCATTCCGCGGAAGAATGCGCGGCAGTGATGCGTCGTAGGGCCATGCAGCAGCTCCCCGCGAGTGATGTCAGGCGGGCGGGCGATCTGGCTGGGGCGGGAGGGATCTAGCCTCAACCGTCAAACCAGCTAACTCACTGATTAGACTCATCTATTCAAACGCCATATCTGGGGGAGTCGGAAAAGGATCCCCTCATACCTCCTAGCATTTGAATACTTTGGATAGAAGTAGTCGTGAACGTTCAACGACCTCCTTGAATTTCACGTACGCTTGCCCTTCGATTCTTGACCGGAGTTTGCATCGAATCTAGGACACATCCACTCGCTTTCGAGGGCCATGAAAGAAGGCGGCCCAAATGCAGATTCAATCTACCAATGGTTGCTGCCAAACTTTGCGCTTCTGAATCTAGAGCTGGCCCCGGTTGTTTGGACAGCGCCCCGCTGGATTTAAGTGGATTCCTGCCGGGTTATGCTGAACGCGGGGCTTTACGGTTTTGTCGTTGCGTCGGGAGGGCGTAGCCCGACCAGAGCGACGACAAAACCGTCGGCGACGGTCATGCGGCCATCACCATAGCTTGCGTGCCGAAGTAAGCCTCGTCGGGCGTGCGCCCGTCAAGGCTCGAGTGAGGGCGTCCCTGATTGTAGAAGGCCAGATACTTGGCAATTGACGCTCGCGCCTCGGACACGCTGTCGTAGGCGCGGAGATATACTTCTTCGTATTTGACCGTGCGCCAGAGCCGCTCGACAAACACGTTGTCGCGCCAGGCGCCCTTGCCGTCCATGCTGATGGCGATCTTCGCGTCCAGCAGCACATCGGTGAACTCGAGGCTGGTGAACTGGCTGCCCTGATCCGTGTTGAAAATCTCGGGCCTGCCGTGCTTCGCCAACGCCTCCTGGACCGCTTCGACGCAGAAGGCCGCCTCCATTGTGATCGAGACGCGATGGGCCAGGACCCGTCGGCTGAACACATCGACGACCGCCGCGAGATAGACGAAGCCACGCCGCATCGGAATGTAGGTGATGTCCATTGCCCACGCATGGTCGGGCCGCTCGATCTTCAATCCGCGCAACAGGTACGGGTAGATCTTGTGACCCGGAGCCGGCTTGCTCGTGTTCGGGCGACGATAGACCGCCTCGATCCCCATGCGCTTCATCAGCGTCGCGATGTGGCGGCGACCGGCGTATACGCCCTCCCGCCGCAGCAACGATCGCAGCATACGCGCTCCCGCGAAGGGATAATCGAGATGCAGCTCATCGAGCCGACGCATCAAGGCAAGGTCCTCGGCCGAAACTGGCCGAGGTTCATAGTAGACCGTGCTGCGAGCCAGCTTCAGGACCTTCGCCTGGCGCACGATAGAAAGATCATGATCGCGGTCGATCATCGCTTTGCGCTCAGCAGGCCCGTCTTGGTGAGCGCGCCGGACAAAAAATCGTTTTCCAACGCCAGCTCGCCGATCTTGGCATGTAACGCCTTCAAATCGACCGGCGTCTCGGCCGATGTCTTGTCATGCCCAAACACGCCGGCGGCGCCTTCCAGGAGCTGGTTTTTCCAGATCGTGATCTGGTTCGGATGAACATCAAACAGTTGCGCCAGCTCCGCCAGTGTCTTGTCGCCTTTGACCGCAGCCCAAAGCAACCTTCGCCTTGAATGCCGGAGAATGCGTCCGGCGGCTCTTCTTCGTCATCTTCGCTCCTGATTCGCAGCAAGAATCCTCGCCGCTGTCAGGCAGAAAATCCACTCAAGCTACTGTCCGAATTTGCGGGGCCAGCTCTTCTGCTTCGTCACCGATTTCGGCACGCGGATGCGGACCGGCACGCGCTGCACGATCTTGGTGAAATTGCCGGTGGCGTTATCCGGCGGCAGCAGCGTGAACACCGAGCCCGCACCCGCCGCGATGCTGTCGACGACGCCGGAGAACTTGCGCATGCCGTAGGCGTCGACCTTGATCGTCACCGGCTGGCCGGGGCGGATGCGCTTGAGCTGCGTTTCCTTGAAGTTGGCGTCGATATAGACGTCGTCGAGCGGCACGATGTTGCCGAGGCGCTGGCCGACCGCGACGAAGTCGCCGGTGTTGACCAGGCGGTTGGAGAACGTGCCGTTGACCGGCGCGCGCACCGCGGTGAAGGCGAGGTCGCGCTCGGCCTTGGCGAGCGTGGTCTTGAGCTCGGCGAGCTGGGCCTGGGCCTCGGCCTGCTGCGCCCTGGCGACATCGACATTGCTGACGGCAACGTCGTAGGCGGCCTGCGCGGCCTTGACCGCGGCGGCGCCCTGATCGCGTCCGGCTTCCGAGCTCTCGAAGGTGGCGCGCGAGGCAAAGCCCTTGCTGCTCAGCGCCTGCTGGCGCTCATAATCGAGGTCGGCGCGCTTGAGGCCCGCCTCCGCGGAGACGAGCTGCGCCTTGGCCTGCGCGACCTGGCTGTCGAGCGCGGCGACCTGGCGACCGATGCGATCGATGGTGGCCTGCTGGGAGCTATGGCGGAATCTGGGTGATGACGGTGTGAGGAAGGCGGCGTATCGAGGCGGGTGACGAGCCTGCCAGAACCTCTCGAGGAGAGCGATACGCCATGACCGAGACTACCAATGTTCTTGCTTTCCGTCAGCCGTCCGCGGTTGATGATCCACTGACCGATATCGTTCGTGCCGGCGCGCGGGACCTGCTTGCCAGGGCGATCGAGATCGAGGTTGGCGCGTTTCTGGCCAGCACGGCCAATCTGACGCTGCCCGACGGTCGAGCGCGCCTGGTCCGACATGGGCACGGTCCGGTGCGCGAGATTGCGACCGGCATCGGTCCGGTGGAGGTCGCTCGTCCCAAGGTCCGCGACCGCGGAGCGAGCGGGCCAGGCGACCGCCTCCGCTTCAGTTCGGCAATCCTGCCGCTATGGGCGCGGCGGACGAAGAGCCTGGATGCCTTGATCCCGGTCCTCTATTTGCGCGGCATCTCGACCGGCGACTTCCAGGAGGCGCTCTCGGCGCTGCTCGGCAAGGATGCGCCGAACCTGTCGCCTTCGGTGATCGCCGGCCTGAAGGCCGATTGGCAGGTCGAGTACGAACGCTGGCAGAGACGCGATCTGTCGGCGCGTCGCTATGTCTACATCTGGGCCGATGGCGTGTACCTGCAGGCCCGCATGGAAGATCACAGCGAATGCATGCTGGTGCTGATTGGCACCACGCCGGAAGGCAAGAAGGAGCTGATCGGCTTCCAGGTCGGCGTGCGCGAGAGCGCGCAGAGCTGGCGCGAACTCCTGATCGACCTGCGGCAACGCGGGTTACGGATTGCCCCGCAACTCGCCATCGGCGACGGCGCCCTCGGCTTCTGGAAGGCACTGGACGAGGCCTTTCCCGGCACGCGGCACCAACGATGCTGGTGCCATAAAGTGAGCAACGTACTCGACAAGGTCGCCAAATCCGTGCAGGGCCCCATGAAGAACGACCTGCGGAACATCTATCTGGCCCCACACCGGGCCGAAGCTGAAACCGCGATCGACGTCTTCGTCGAGAAATACCACGTCAAATACGGACGTGCGGTGGAGTGCCTGATCAAGGATCGCCATGCGCTGCTCGCCTTCTTCGACTTCCCTGCTGAGCACTGGATCCACCTACGCAGCTCGAACCCGATCGAGAGCGTCTTCGCCACGGTGCGCCACCGAACGGTGCGGACCAAGGGATCGCTGTCGCAACAAACTGCGAAGCTGATGGTGTTCAAGCTCATCGACGCCGCATCGAAGACCTGGCGGCGATTGAAGAGCACGAACCAGTTGCCGAAAGTCATCGCCGGTGTAAAGTTCATCGACGGAATCGAAGTCATTCCGAACACTGAAAGCCACGCCGCCTGATCAGGCCGCGTCACCCAAAATCAGCCATAGCTCGCCTGCTGGGTCGCGATCTTGGTCGCGGCGGCTTCGACCGCGATCTTGTAGTCGCCGTCGTCGATGCGGAAGACGATGTCGCCGGCACGCACCGGCGTGTTGTCGCCGGCGAGGATCGCGGCAATGTGGCCGGCAACGCGCGCGCCGAGCATGGTGTTGTTGGCGCGGACATAGGCGTCGTCGGTGGAAATATAGAAGCGGCCGACCAGCGTGTAATAGCCGGCGTAGCTCGCGGCCGCGAGCGCGAGGACCAGGCCGACGCCCATCAGGACGAACTTGCGCTTGCCGGATTTGGGCGCACCGGCGGCGGGTGCGCCTGGCGCGGGCACGGCCGGCTTGTCGGTCACGGGCTTTGGCGCCTCCGGGGTCGGACGTTTCGCTTCGTCGGCCACATGAGCGCGTAGCTGCTCGGCATGGGGTGCAGCTGTCTCGGACGCAGCATCATCGCCCGACTGCTCCTCCACCGCGTCCTGGCGAAGGACGCGAGCAGTCTGGTCTCTCGATACGGCCATAAAGGCCTCCCCCAAATATGTGCGATCGAGGGCGGCCGCTGCGCAGCCTTCCCTCTCGCTGATCCCAAGTACCATTGACCGAACCGTTCGGTCAATATAAACAAGCTTCGCGGACAGACCATACGACCTCGAAGGCTTTATTCGGGTTTCAGGGACCTGTTCCGGTCCAAAAACTTTTCGAGACTCTAAACCAATGGTTGTAGTTGCCAACGAACATCCGCAGGTTGTCCATGAAGAGGACAGCTCCAAGCGCCGCCAGATCCTCGACGGCGCCCGCAAAGTGTTCATGGATCTCGGTTTCGATGGCGCCAGCATGGGCGAGATCGCGCGCGCGGCTCAGGTCTCGAAGGGCACGCTCTACGTCTACTTCGCCGATAAATCCGCGCTGTTCGAAGCCATCCTCGAGCAGGAAGCGCTCCAGCACGGCCAGGTCGTGTTCAGTTTCGATCCCGCCCGTGATGCCAAGACCACGCTGAAGGAGTTTGGCCTCGCCTACCTTCACCTGGTCTGCCGGCCCGGTGGCGGATCGGCGATCCGCACCGTGATGGCGATCGCCGAACGCATGCCCGATGTCGGCCGCCGTTACTATGGGCGCGTGCTCGACAAGTCCATCAACCGCCTTTCCGGTTATCTCAAGGCCCGCGTCGCCGCGGGCGATCTCGATATCGACGATTGCGATCTTGCCGCCTCGCAGTTCATGGAGCTCTGCAAGGCCTCGCTGTTCCTGCCCTTCGTCTTCCAGGCCGCGCCCGCGCCCTCGGAACAGCGCATGACCGAGGTGGTCGACAGCGCAACGCGGATGTTCCTGGCGGCGTACAAGACGAAGTAGCAGCGCGTTGCGGATACGGACCGGGCGGCATTATATTGCGGCCATGTCTCGTGATCTTCGCCCGCCGGTCGACATCCTCCACTACGAGATCGTCCAGGAACAGGCCTCGGCGCTTGGACGGATGGGCCGCGCACTCGAACAGAGTCTCGCGCGCTTGCGCGAATTCGACGCCGCCCACGCACCCTCGGAGGTGCCGGCCTCAATGCAATCGGCCAGGCGCAAGCTGGTGCTGGAAGCCGGGCACGCGCTTTGGATGTTCGTCGTCCAACGTGAGGCGTCCGGCTTGCGCGACAGCCGCCACATCATGCGCACCTACAACGTTCCAAGTGAGGTGCAGGTGTGCATGGGGCTGGCCCCTGCACCGTCGAAGCCGGCCTCGTAGCGAGATCGTAGCCCGCATGAGCGCAGCGACATGCGGGAAAACTGCTCCGGATATCGCTGCGCTCATCCGGACTACAAAGGAAGGCTACTCGTCGACGTACTCGTCTTCTTCGTGCTTGCGCGCCATGCTCTTGCGCGCACCCAGCGAGCCGGTGACGGAGGGATCGCGCGCATTGGCATAGGGCCTGCGCGACTGCGCGCGCGCGGCGACCTCCTCTCCGGACGCGGCGGCAGGTTGACAGATCAGGCGGCGGCTGGCACGGCGCATCAGGTCGACGTGAATGTGATCGTAGTGAAAGACGTTCGAGCCAGGCGCGAGCACGGTGGTGAAATGCGCACACGCTCCCGATTGCACGTCGCGCAGGAAACCCTGTTCCTCCGGCATGCCGCGCCAGCCGTCCTTCACGGTGACGCGACGGCCGTCGGCGAGCACGAAGGCGGAAATGTCGAGCGCGTTGCCGAAGGCGTGCTCGGAGATGTGGGCCCGCGAGTTGCCGTTCATGCCGCGGCACGAATAGGCGGAGATCTGCTTGATCTCGGCGACGCGGACGCCGAACCAGCGCATCGCCGAGGGCTGCACCGTGTCGGCGAGCCAGCGGTCGAGCTCGGACACGATCGGGCAGGCCAGCGTCGCCGTCGGCTTGATCGCGACGGGCCCGACCGCGGTGACGGGATTGCCCTGCGCCGGACCAAGGCGCGGCAGTGGCTGCTGCGCGGGCGCCTGCGAGTAAGGCGCCGGCCGTGCCGGATAGCTCGGCGCATTCATGTAGCGCGCAGCCCCGGCGGCATCGGTGCCTTCGGGCGGCAGATCGATCTCGTCCTCCTGCGGCGCCACGCCGGGCGCGTTCAGCGACATCGGCCCGGTCGAGGCCCCATAGCCGGACGGCTGGCGCGTCGCGCTCTCGGGATAGTTCGACCGCGGCGGATAGGAGGAGGCCGGGTAGTTCTGACCCTGCGGATAGTTCGATTGCGGTTGTGTCACGGGCCAGCGCGGCTGGTTGCCGATGCTCCCCGGCGGACGCAATGGCTCGTCGGCAAAGCCATAGGTGCTGGAGGCTTCGCCGATCGCTGCGACCTTGAGTGGAAACTCGGCGCCGCACTGGCCGGGGCCGGAAATCGGGTCGATGCGGACGATGTCCGCACTCTCCTTCACCGCGCCCGATTTCAGGCATGCGGCTTCCGCCTCGGCCCGCCACGGTTCGCGTTCGGCCTGGAAGAAGCCGCGACCGCAACCCGCTAGCGAAACAAGGACGATGGAGCCGACGAGATACAAACGAACTCCGCGCGTCATGCACGCACGTTCGGTGAATTTACTTAAAGACTCTTCAACACGTTGATTTCAGCCTTCCTTAACCATGGCGGCCGCGCGCGCTGTCGGCTGCCGACGATGAGCGACAGCGAGACTGCCTTTTTCGCGAGGAGACTTTCTGTTAACCATGATGGTCGCGGCAGGGTGCGCGACCATCGGGAGCGACCTCATGACGTTCGCCGGCAGACTGGGCGTTATCACCGCCTACCTCGCCATGGCCTTCGTCGGCGCTATCGTCCTCGGCATGATCTAGAAGCGTTCACCGACCGCATCACAGCCTGCCATCAGGCCGCCGAGGCTCTAAAGCGTGTGTGAATGCCAGCCTGAGCCGAGTGCTATCCAACCGAGCTTCAGCGAGTGAAACATCAGGTACCGCGGCATGGCGCCGTGGACGAACAGCGATGCACCCGGGACCGCTGCGACGTTGGGGTCGGCAACGTCGAGGAAGCTCGACGACTTGCCGAGGTCCTGCCACCGCGGCAGCGGAATGTGGATCCCCTTGTTGAGGCGGAATTCCTGCACGACCTGGTTCAGCTTCACCGGCCGCTGGTCGTAGGTCAACACCTTCGGGGCGAAAGAGCGCAGTCCCTCACTCTTGTCCCTACTCGTCGAGAAGCGGCCGTCATAGTCCCACACCTCTTTCAGAGCGGACTTGAGGTCCTTGGCTTGGTTCAGGAACGTGCTCATGTAGTGGACGCCTGCGCTGTAGCTCGCCGTAATCACCTCCTTGAGGTCCATATCCTCGCCTTTCCGTCCCGGAAAACGCTGGTCGCGGATATGCCTCAGGATCAACTCGATCAAATCCTTCCACTTGTCGGGAAACACGCCGCACGTTTCCGTCGACGCGAGGTTGAAGATCGGCATGATGAGCACGATCTTCTTGTTCGACGCGGCGAGCTGGGCGCCCTGCTGCTCGCAGTAGCGGTAGATGTTGTGCCAGCCGCCGGTCTGGGCCGCGTACTGTCCGTCGTCGTATCCGGCCCGTGGTGTGGGCAGCGGATGGAAGAAGATGAGCGCGCGGGTGAACTCGGTCGTGCCGTCCGGCACCACGGCGCATACGCGCGCCGGCAACCCTCTCGCGTATGCAAACACGAAATTCCTGAACCCGTTGTGCCCGGTCGTCCCCGACCGCAACACCCTGTCGGCCACGACCGTATCCGGAGCGGCGACTTGGAGCCTGTCGTTCGCCGGAAACGCCTTGGCGCTCGGGTGATCCTTGAGTTCTCGAATCATGGGGACGCTCTGCGTCTCGAGCGGCCTCTTTGGCTCCCGCTCGACTTCACGCGGCGAGCGATACTCCAGCTCGGGAACGTCTTCCACCATGCGTGACCCCTTGTTCGTCGTGGACGGAGGAGCGCGTCAGTGACGGCCGGCTGCGCAGGAAGGCAGAGCGATCAATTCAGAAGCCGGAGCGATCAACTTAATCGAAGGGCTACAGGGTGTCCAGAAGTCGAGGCGGTTGCAAATGGGCGAGAAGCGGACAGCGTCGACACATCTGACGCGAATGATGGATGTCAGTTGCCCAATTGAGAAAGCCGCAACGATATTTATTCCCAAGAACGCGTGGCACGGATTCACTACTCCCGATAACGAGTTGTTATTGCTCTGGGTCACGGCGCTTGCCGGTCTGGATGGCTTTCTCCGCAAGACCGAGCAAGCAGCGAGACGCTGTTACGACCGCGAGCCGCCCGACACTTCGCGCTGCGCGGGCCGGCGGCCGTGACTTCAGTCACAGAGGGAGCGAGGCTTGCGGCCTAGGGTCGAACCACGCTCGCTGGCTTAGCGACATAGACCATACCCGCTCAAGGCTGCATCTTTGGAGGTCTCATGAAGAAGCTCTATTTCGCCGCCACCGCGCTGTTGCTCGCATCCACCGCCGTGGCGCATGCCGGCAACGTGATCACCTTCCAGATCGAAGGACAGAAGATCCAGATCCAGGCGCCGAAGAATTGCAGCTCGCTGAACTGCGTCACGATCGTCGCGCCAGGCCTGTCCAAGAAGCCGATCACGCTGAACAACCTCGATTTCAATAATTTCGGCTCCGAGGACGATGATGACGACACGACGTCCGGCGCGACGACGACGGCGCAGGGGGCGCCGGCGCCGACCGCTCGGCAGCCGGCACCGCCGACAGAGGTCCAGCCGACCGCGCCCGCCGCGCCCACGGTCACAGCGCCGGCCGCGCCGGCGACCAATGTTGCCGAAGCGCCGTCGGTTGGTTTCAACGCCGCGGCGGCACCGGCGCCGGTCGCCGCTGCCCCCGCTCCGGTCACGCCGATCGGCCTGTGGGCGACCGAAGGCAACAAGGGCAATGTCCGCGTCGAGCAGTGCGGCGCCAATCTCTGCGGTTACGCCGAGAAGACCAATGCGCGCATCCTGATCAACATGAGGCCCGACGGCTCGAAGTGGAGCGGCCGCATCCACGATCCCGACTCCGGCCGCAACTACGATTCCACGATCGCCATGAAGGGTCCGAACGCGATGCGCGTGCAGGGCTGCGCCTTCGGTGGCATGTTCTGCGGCGGCCAGACCTGGAAGCGCGTGAGCTGACGCGCGGCGCGCGCCACGTCGCTCAGCATACAGTTTGTCATGCCCGGGCCTGTCCCGGGCATGCACGTTCTTGGACCCGCGCTTCAAGGACGTGGATGGCCGGGAAGCCCGGCCACGACGTTGTGGAGATGCCTCAGTCCCAACCGCCAGCATGGCGTGGCGTCCGAACGTTCGCAGCTCCCGCCCGCCCCGTGTTCATCCGCCATTCAGCTGCGCCCGGCTGAAATCCACAGCTCTCGCCTCGCTCTCTTCACTGGGACCTCCGCGTGACTTCATTGGTGGCTTGGCGCCGCTTCGCGTTCGCGCTTGCCCTGCTGGCCTTGCCGCTGGCAGGCGGCAGCGTCGCTCGTGCGTCCGACACCGTGGAGCTTGCACAAGCACAGCCGATACCCGGCCCCTCCCCGACGCCGTCGGCCTCACCGACACCCGCTGCAGACGCACAGCCCGCCGCCGTCGAGCCGATCGGCAACGTCGCGACGGTGACGGGGATCGCGACCGTGATCCGCGACAAGAACTCCTATCCGCTGCGCGTGCGCGACGACATCTATCTCAACGACGTGGTGCAGACCTCGTCAAACTCTTCGCTCGGCATCACCTTCAACGACGCCACCACGTTCAATCTCTCGGCCGGCGCCAAAATCACGATCGACAATTACGTCTACGAGGACGGCGGCAGGCAGAATTCGGCGATCTTCGACGTCGGCAAGGGCACGGTTGCCTTCGTGGCGGCAGCGGTGGCGAAGACCGGCGACATGAAGATCACCACGCCGACGGCAACGCTCGGCATCCGCGGCACCACCGGCGTCGTCGAGGTGCCGGAAGGCGCGGCGGCGAGCAGGGCCAGCAACGTCAACATCAAGCTCTATCCCGACGCCGACGGCCGGGTCGGCCACATCGACGTCGACGACCGCAGCAGCGGCACGCGGCTCGGCGCGCTGACGCAGGCGTCCAGCGGCTTTGCGATCCGGCCCGACGCACGCGGCGCCGGCGGTGTCATGCGCTTTGCCGCGATACCGATCACGATTCCCGCGCAGCAGATCGCGCGCGACCGCGGCTTCGTCGGCCAGGTGCATCTGGCACAAACCACGGGCCGGCAGATCGTCACCGAGCAGCGCGACTTCCGCCGCGCCAATCCGGGCGCGCTCAGCCGCATTCCGCGACCGGTCCAGCCGCAGCAGCAGCAATTGCGGCCGAATACGTCCCCGGGACAACAGCGACCGAACGGCCAGCCCGGCCAGAACGTCCGTCCGGGTCGGCAGCAGCCGGGTACGCCTGACCGGCATGGCGCGCAGCCGCCGCAGCGGCAGGGACAGGGCGGCGCCGTGCAGCCGGGTGGCCGGCGCGCAGGCCAGGGACAGCAGGGCCAGCAGCAAGGCGCAGGTCGCCCGACAGGCGCACCGCGCCGCGGAGAAGCAACGCAGCCGGGCGCCGCGCCGCAAACCCGGCCGCAGCGCGGTGGACAGATGCAACCCCAGCCCGGCGGAATCGTGCCGCCGCAGCCGGGCCAGCCGGCCGCGGCTCAACAGCCAGGCATGCAGCGCCCCGGTGGATTCCAGCAGCGCCTCCCCGCCATGCGGCGCCTCACACCGCCACGAGGACCGGCGCCTTCTCCGAAGGAAAGGAAAGAGCGGCGGTGACGGCGCCGCCCCTGCGTCATTGCGAGCGCGGCAGAGCGGCGTGAACAGGTCTCACGCCTCGCCGCGCAGCCGCGCTTTCACCTTCTGCAGCAAACCGTGGCGCAGCTCGTCGACGGACGCCGCCTCGGCCGGAGTCAGCGTCTGCAAGGCGGTATCGATGTCATCGGCCGCTTGCGCCGGCTCGGGTGGCGGCGACGATGGAAGCCCCGCCGCCGCAAGCGCGATCGGGCCGACCTGATTGAGGAACGCGCGCTCATATTCGCGCGACAGGCGGGCAATCGCATCGTCCAGCGTCAGCCAGTCGACCGCCTTGATGTCGTTCATCAGCTTGCGGACCGGTCCGCCGTCAGCTTCCATCCGCCAGAAATGCACGACCTTGAAGCGCCCGCCGGACTGATAAACGAGGGTGCCCAGAAATTCGTGCACGGCGACGTCGTGGCCGGTCTCCTCCAGCACCTCGCGGCGCGCGGCTTCCTTCGGCGTCTCGCCGTCGTCGAGCTTGCCCTTGGGGAGGACCCATTCGTTGCGCTTGCGCTGGCGCACGACCGCGATCAGCGGCGCCGAACCACGCCGCAGCACAATACCCCCCGCGGCCAAGACCGGCGCCCGCGCCATCGCTCACACATCCAAAAATCGTCGTCCCCGACGGACGATATAGCCAGCGGGGACGGCAGATTGAAGGCTACTTTCTCCTCAAGAGCGCTTGACCCGCACGAATGCGCGAGCCCTCGGCGATGCCGTCGCAGAAGTTGAAATCGCCGGGAGCCAGGATGATGATGGTCGAGCCGTGCTCGAACCAGCCGAGTTCCTCGCCCTTGGCCACGTTGACGTCACAGGGGAAATTGACTGGCCCCTTCGTCTGCGCGTTCAGCACGATGTCGAGGAAGTGCAACCGGATGCTCGCCACCAGGATCGCCGCAACGGGCACCAGCGTCACCGCTTCGCCGGTGGAGAGGTGGGTGCGGATCACCGCGCGCTCGTTCTTGCAGAAGAGACGCTCGACGCGCTTGAGCGCGATCGGGTTGACGTTCCAGACGTCGCCATGGATCAGCGTGACGCGTTCGATATGGGCGTCATAAGGCGCGTGGAAGCGGTGATACATGCTCGACGTCAGCCGCAGCGTGACGAAGGAGCCGTTGCGGTGCTGGTCGACCAGCGCGGAATCGCCGAGCAGGTCGAGCAGCGAATAGGGCGCACCCTTGACCTGAAACAGCTCGGTGTCGGCGATCTTGCCGTGGGCGCCGACGATTCCGTCAGAGGGACTCGCCACCACCGCCGGATCCGGATCAAACGGCCGCAGGCCCGGCTTCAGCTCCCGGGTGAAGCAGTCGTGCAGGCTCTTGAAATGCGTCTTGCGCGCCTCCGACAGATCGAGGTCCGAGAACAGCTTCCACAGCGCGATCGAGAAGTCGCGGACGAGCGGATTCTCGATCTTGGAGAACCAGCCCATGAAGCGGGTCAGGGCCGCGCGGGGGATGCGGTTGGTCAACAGGAAGTTGAGGTCTTCCTGCTGGGTGAAAGAGGCAATGAGGGCTTTGACTGTCATGAATCTGTCAGCTCGCAGGGTTAGCGCTTGTTGTCATGGAAACGACACTCCCGATTCTCTCGATGTCCGTGGCCGCCGCAGCGTCCGCTGCCGCCGCCTTCCCGAAGCTCAAGGCGCGCATCGAACTCTCCCGCGCCAAGCACCGGTCGCTCGCCGGGCATTCCAAGATGTCGCGCCGGGTAGCGCGGCTGCTGCCGTTCTACGAGTACGGAGAGAACGACTATTTCTCCTGCGACGGTGCGCCCGCGAACATCGCCGCGCAACGCAAGGACGGCTTCTTCCGTCTCGCCCGCCTCTACGCCGAGCGCTACCCGAAGGGCCGCGCGATGACGAAGGAGGCGGCGGAGAAGATCTCCGACCTGAACTTCACCGAGAGCTACCGCGTGCCGTTCCAGTTCTCGCGTCTCGTCCGCGAGCACCTGGGCACCTCGACCTTCGTGGAGTCCTCGCGCGGCGTCACAGTCACCGACGTCGACGGCAACACCTCTTACGATCTCCACCGGCTCGTACGGCGTCAACATCTTCGGCAACGACTTCTACAAGGAATGCATTGAGGGCGCCGAGAAGCGGGCGCATGCGCTCGGACCGGTGCTCGGCCCCTACCACCCCGTCATCCTCGACAACGTGACCCGGCTCTGCCGGATCTCGGGCCTCGACGAAGTTTCGTTCCACATGTCCGGCACCGAAGCCGTGATGCAGGCGGTGCGGCTGGCGCGCTACCACACCAAGCGCACCCATCTGGTCCGCTTCGCCGGCGCCTATCACGGCTGGTGGGGCGACGTGCAGCCCGGCGTCGGCAATCCCATCCCCGCGCACGAGACCTACACCCTCGCCGAGATGTCGGAGAAGACGCTGCACGTGCTGAAGACGCGCAAGGACATCGCCTGCGTGCTGGTCAATCCGCTCCAAGGTCTGCATCCCAACGCCAACGCGCCCGGCGATTCCTCGCTGGTCGATTCCTCGCGCGGCGGCAATTTCGATCGGGCCGCCTACACGGAGTGGCTTAAGAAGCTGCGCGAGGTCTGCACCGAACGCGGCATCGTCTTGATCTTCGACGAAGTCTTCGTCGGCTTCCGCCTCGCCGCCGGCGGCGCCCAGGAGTATTTCGGCGTGCGCGCCGACATGGTCACCTACGGCAAGAGCCTCGCCGGCGGCCTGCCGGTCGGCGTGGTCTGCGGCAAGAAGGAATTGATGCGCCGCTTCCGCGACGATCGGCCCGCCGACATCTGCTTCGCCCGCGGCACTTTCAACTCCCACCCCTACGTCATGACGGCGATGGACGAGTTCCTGAGCCGCCTCGCCAGCCCGAACTTCCGCGCGGTCTATGACGGCCTCGAGGAAACCTGGAACGGCCGCGTCCAAGAGCTCAACCGGATGATGGAGAGCGCCGAGCTGCCGGTGCGGTTCGCCAACTTCTCCTCGATCTGGACGGTGAAATACACCACGCCGTCCCGCTACAACTGGATGCTGCAATATTACCTGCGCGCCGAGGGCCTGGCGCTGAGCTGGGTCGGCACCGGCCGGCTGATCTTCAGTCTCAACTACACCGACGCCGACTTCACCGAGGTCGCCGAACGGTTCGTCCGCGCCGCCGAAAAGATGAAGGCCGACGGCTTCTGGTGGCACGACGGCGTGCTCACCAACAAGAACATCAAGCGGCAGATCCTGAAAGAGATGCTGGCGAAGCGCTTCGGGCGCTGAGGCCGGTTCCACGAACGCCGTCATGGCCGGCCTTGTCCCGGCCATCCACGCGTCTCCACGAGGTAGCTCCAAGACGTGGATGCCCGGGACAAGCCCGGGCATGACGTAACCATGAGACATCGAAGTGCTTGGTAAGACCAGCGGCTCAGGCGTGCTGCTCTTCGAGCGTGGGCTCGCCGATCAGGCCCAGCGTGTGCTCGGGGTTGAGGTGCAGGCCGGGGTCCATCAGCTCGCCGCGCATGAGGGCGAGCGGAGCGCTGCGATAGAGCATCAGATCGTGGAAGGGGTCGGTCAGGATCTTGGTCATCCAGACAAGACCGGTCTCGACGTCGCGAATGAAGAACAGATGCACGGTTCGGAACAGAAGGCCGCCGCCGCCGATCACCAGCCAGATCTTGGCGACCTGGCGCATGAAGTCGGTCGCGCTCGCCCAGGGCGTGAACAGGCCGAACAGCGTCGGATCGACGAACAGGACCAGCGGCGACAGCGCCCAGATCGCCATCAGCACCACCTTGCGCTGAAGGTTGTAGCCGACCTTGATCTCTTCCTTGTATTCGTGCGTCGCCTGGTTGATGTGATCGTAATCGTGCGGCTCGAAGAAGAAGTGGCCGGCCTGACGCGAGGTCATCGAGATCAGCCAGCCGACCAGCGCCGAGACCACGGGGTCGATGAACAGCCAGACATAGGCGAACAGGAAGCTCAGCGCGCTGACGAAGTGCAGGCTCTGATTGATGCGGCTGTGGTGATAGTAGCGATGGTCGTCCCAGCGCTGGATCCGCAGCTGCTCGAGATAATTCTTGATCATGCTCTCCCCCAAAATGCTTTCGGGTACGGGATTACAGGGATTCGATGTAGGCCGTGTGACATCATCATTTTGTCATGTGACGATGTGCAGCGGCGCGATGACGCACGGTTCACACTCTCTCCTCATCCCCTGCGTAACGGCGCTGCCGTTATCGCTGGGAGCGCGGAACGTGCGTCTCGAAGGATGAAGGCCCGGCTGCAGCACCGAGGCCTTCATTGGTTCGAGACGGCGCTATGCGCCTCCTCACCATGAGGAGTGGCAGTTACGCCGCCTTGGCGACGTCGACCTTGCGGAAGCGCACCAGCGAGAAATGACCGAGCGGCGGGATCAGGCGTCGCTCGGCGAGCTCGATGCCGTTCGCACCGGAGAGCCACTTGGCATAGCGCGACCAGGCAAACTCGGCGGTACGGAAGCCGAGCGGACGCACCACCGGCTGGAGCTTCTGCTCGATGAAGCGGCGCATGCCCGCGTCGGCGCTGACGCGGGTCAGGATGATCAGCTCGCCGCCCGGTCGCAGCACGCGGGCGAATTCGTCGAGCGCCTTCTCCGGGTTCGGCACGGCGGTGACGACATATTGCGCCATCACGACGTCGAAGGAATTGTCCGGGAATTCGAGCTTCTCGGCGTCCATCACCGCGAGGCCCTCGACGTTCTTCAGCTTCTGCTCCTTCACCCGGCGGCGCGCCTTGTCCAGCATCGCTTCCGAAATGTCGGTGCCGAAGATGCGAACGTTGGGGGCATAGAGCGGCAGCGAGATGCCGGTGCCGACGCCGACTTCGAGCACGCGGCCGCCGATCTTGTTGGTGGCCGCGATCGCGGCCTGCCGCCCCTTGGCGAACACGCCGCCGAACACGAGGTCGTAGACGGGCGCCCAGCGGTCATAGGCCTGCTCGACCGTGCCACGGGTGAGGTCGAGCTGCTGCGTGCCGTCAAGGTTCATGATCTTAGCCATCGATGAGGTTCTCGCTGTGGTTCGAAGTGACGATCAGCTGCGCACCGGCCGCCGCGCCATGCGAGGCGAGGCACGCAAGACGCGGCTGGGCTGAAGAGAGGTGAGATTGCCGACGAACTGGCGCGCGCTGTTCTCCCAGGAGCGCTCCAGCGCGAAATTGCGGCAGGTCTCGCGCGACATGGTGAGCGCGCGCAGGCACGCGGTGCGCAGATCGTGGTCGATCGCGCCGATCGGGTGATCGGCGATGACGTCCTTCGGTCCCGTCACCGGAAACGCCGCAACCGGCGTGCCGCAGGCGAGCGCCTCGAGCTGCACCACGCCGAAGGTGTCGGTCAGGCTCGGAAACACGAAGACGTCGGCAGCGGCGAGATGCGCGGTCAGATCCGCGCCCTTCTTCTCGCCGAGGAAGACCGCGTCCGGGTACTTCTTTTCGAGCGCCGCCTTCTGCGGGCCGTCGCCGACCACGACCTTGGTGCCGGGCAGATCGAGCGAGAGGAACGCTTCGAGATTCTTCTCCACCGCCACGCGGCCCATGGTCATGAAGATCGGCCGCGGCAGGTCGAGCCTCGCCGGAGAATCGGGATGGAACAGTTCGGTGTCGACGCCGCGCGTCCAGAAGCCGAGCCGCTTGAAGCCGCGCTCGGAGAGCTCCTGCCGCAGCGAGGGCGTCGCCACCATCGTCATGGCGGCGGCATCGTGGAAGTGGCGCAGCACGGCATAGCCGACGGCGGCCGGTATGCCGGTCCGCACCGCGACATATTCCGGAAAGCGCGTCGTGTAGGAGGTGGTGAAGGCGAGCCGGTTGCGGCGGCAATAGGCCCGCGCCGCCCAGCCGATCGGCCCCTCGGTCGCGATGTGCAGCGCGTCCGGCGGCGCCCGCTCGATCCGCCTTGCGATCTCCTTGGCGCTCGGCAGCGCGATGCGCAGGCCCGGATAGGTCGGCAGCGGCCAGGACGGAAAGCCGTCCGGCGTGAGGAAGTCGATCTCGACCTCGAGGGCCTTGGCCGCGTTCGCCAGCGAGGTCAGCGTCCGCACCACACCGTTGACCTGCGGATGCCAGGCGTCAGTCGCGATTAATACCCGCATGGGGAAATTCCGAGAGTTTGATGATTCTCAGGCAACGACCATCAACGAAGGATATTTCAGGCGTGTGACGTCACAGAAGTGTCGGCGTGCTGTTTTGTTCGTTAACGGGCTCACGGAGCCACGAAACCGTCATGAAACAATCCTTTCCGCGACGAAACCGTTTTCGGTTTTCCGCGCAAATGTCCCGAAACGTTTCGCCGTTAGGACTTGAGGCAACGGAGCACCGAAACGGTGCCGCGGTGAGCAGAAACACCGAGCAAACAGGGGCGACCAATGATCAATCTGGATACGTTCAAGACGTTTTCGCGCGCCGTTGCCTTCGGTGCAGCCGCAATCTCCGCAATGGCATTCACAGGCGCAGCCAACGCCGCGCCCGCGCAGCTTTTCCCTCTCTTCCAGCCGCTGCCGCCGATGGCCGCGCCGCAGCCGATCCAGCCCTATCAACCCTATCAGGCAACGCCTTACCAGGCTGCGCCGTCGGAAGATCAGGACACGGTCGAGACGCCGGCCCGTTTCCGCCGCCAGACCGTTTCCTATGCGACGCGCGAGGCGCCGGGCACCATCATCATCGATACGCCCAACACCTATCTCTATTACGTGCTCGGCAACGGCCAGGCGCTGCGCTACGGCATTGGCGTCGGCCGCGACGGCTTCACCTGGTCCGGCATCCAGTCGGTGAGCCGGAAGGCGGAATGGCCGGACTGGACCCCGCCGCCCCAGATGATCGCCCGCCAGCCCTATCTGCCGCGCCACATGGCCGGCGGCCCCGGCAACCCGTTAGGGGCCCGCGCCATGTATCTCGGCAGCACAATCTACCGCATCCACGGCACCAACGCGCCCGAGACCATCGGCAAGCACGTTTCCTCCGGCTGCATCCGCATGACCAACGAGGACGTCACCGACCTCTATTCCCGCGTCAATATCGGCACCAAGGTGATCGTGCTGCCGATGACCGAACGCAGGGCCGAGCTCGGCACTGCGACGCGCTGAGCACCGGACATTGTGACGCAAGCGGCCCCGGAACCGGCCGGGGCTGTCTTTGTTTGCCCTCGACATCCCGACGCGCCTGTTGCGGCGCGATCCCCGATGGAGGCGCAAATGCAACCACGCCTGCAACCTTCGTCAAAAGCGTGGGTGCACGCGATCGGCGCCGGGGCACTGACGCTGCTCTTGTCCGCGCCCTTCTCGCTCGCGCAGCAACCCGCGAGTGACGATACCGGCCAGCAGGCCTTCAACAACGCCTGCCGCACCTGCCACTCCATGAAGGAGGGCGACAATCGGCTCGGTCCCAACCTCAACAAGATCGTCGGACGCAAGGCCGGCTCGCTGCCGGACTACAACTACTCCTCGTCGATGAAGGAAGCGGGCTTCGCCTGGGACCAGGACAAGCTCACCCGCTTCATGGTCAAGCCGGACGAGGTCGTGTCCGGCCACAAGATGCAGCCCTATGGCGGCGTCTCGGCGGAGGAAGCGGGCAAGGTGTTTGCGTATCTGCAATCGACCGGCAGCCAATAGGAACCGCTGCAGCGCCAGTCTAGGTGCCCGTCGGCTCATACCGTCGCTCGATGTGGAACGATTTCGCCGTGATCAACCAAGTATCATTGATGCGGTGGTACGCCAGATAGTCGACGTACTGGAGCACATCGATCCGAACCCGGACCTTCACGAGCGCTTGCGCCGGCGACACCACGTCGATCAGCAATACTTCCTGAAGCCGCGGTGCATCCTTGGATTCTGGCGAAGGGGTCGACACCAGCAGGGTTCTGTAGTCGCGAACCGGCAGTATCCGCAATTCCGCGTCGCGAATTCCATGGAGCTGCGCAGTCGGCGCAAAAACGCGGTCGAACTGCGAAACGTCATTGTCGTACATCAGCGTGAAGTAACGGTCGACAGCCTCCAGCAGGGGCGCGAGAGTCGGGCCTTCGGTCATGGTTCACTCCATTCGTGGCAGGATCGGAGCACTCCATCCCATGGAAAGCCGAGGCATGTCCTTGCGAACTGGGCTAATCTCGACGGCTCGGGCGCAACATCGTGCCCTTCTTGATCAAATGGGATGCGGTTCATGCCAAAATGCGAGCTGGATGCGATCGACCGGCGCATCGTCACCGAACTCCAGACCAATGCACGACTGAGCAATATCGAGCTGGCGGACCGGGTCGGCTTGTCGCCATCGCCCTGCCTGCGGCGCGTGCGGCGACTGGAGCAGGAGGGATATATCGACGGCTATCGCGCCTCCTTGCGGCGTGGCCGTCTCGGGCTCGGCTTCTCGGCCTTTCTCGGCGTCAAGATCAGCGGCCACGCCAACGACCAGGCGTTGAGCTTCGAGAGGACCGTCGTCGCCATGCCCGAGGTCGTTGCCTGCCATCTCGTCGCCGGTGAGGCCGATTACCTGCTCGAAATCGTCGTGCCCGAGCTCGAGGACTATCAGCGCTTCCTGGTTGACAAGCTGCTGAACCTGCCGATTGTGCGAGAGGTCCGCAGCAGCATCGCGATCCAGACTCTCAAGGCCGACGCGCCCCTGCCGCTGGCACATCTGTCCTGGCCATGATCAAACTGCTGACGCCTGCCGACGCCACGCTCTACCACGAGATCAGCTGCAACTCGCAGTCGTCAGCGAGAGCGAGGCCCCCTTGCGCCTCTACGCCACCGCCGGCTTTGTCGATTACGGTCGCGAGGTGAAGGCGCTGAAGCAGGACGGCCGATACTACGATGAGATCCTGATGGCCTTGCACTTCGGCGAACAAGGCTCGTGACGATGCGGCCCCGGCGCGGCGGGGCTTTTTGTTTATGCCGGAGTCATCCGCACCTACCGACGCGCGGCGCGCCTTCGCTCCGCAATCAGCCGCAGCCACGCCGATGCGTGAAACGCGCTCATCAACAGATACATCGGCACCATTCCGCCCAGCGCGGAACCGGATCCGGCGGAGCAGAGCACGTCTCCCGGACCGCCGGCGAGCACGGCGGTCAGCAGCGCCATGATCGCGAAGGTCGGCGTGGCCGCCAGAGCGAGCCATCGGGCGAGGTGGCGCGCGGTCGCGGCGCCGTCGTGGCCGGCGCCGGGGACCGCGCTGACCGGACCGGTCATTTCCGTTTCCCCGCGGCCTCCTCGCGAAAGGCCTTCTCGCCGGCGTCCGAGATCTCGACCCATTTCTTGTCGGGCTCGGCGCCTTCGGTGTAGCTGTCGTGCCAGTTCCACCATTTGTAGGTCGGCGTCTGCGGATAGCCCTCCGGCGAGTCCTCCCACACCTCCTGGCGGCCGAGCGCCGTGATGTCGAGATAGTTCCAGGTGCCGCCCATCTGCTCGTCGCCCCGGCTCTTGACGAAATAGGTGCGGAAGATCCGCATCCCGTCGCGGTAGAACACGTTCGTTCCGTGCCATTCGCCGACGCCGAAATCGGCATCGAAGCTGTCGGTGATGGTGACCCACGGCATGGTCCAGCCCATCCGCTTCTTCAGCCTGACGATGTCGGCCTGCGGCGCGCGCGAGGCGAAGACCAGCGTGGTGTCGCGGGCGTTGAGGTGCGAGACATGGGCGACCTGGTCCGCCACCATGGAGCAGCCGCGGCAGGCATGATCGGGCCAGCCGAGCACGCCGGGCTCGAAGAACGCGCGGTAGACGATCAGCTGCCGCCGGCGCTGGAACAGGTCGCTCAGGCTGAGCTTGCCGCCGGGCCCCTCGAACGCATAGGTTTTGTCCACCGCCATCCACGGCATGCGACGCCGCTCGGCGGCCAGGGCATCGCGGGCACGGGTATGCGCCTTTTCCTTCACGAGCAGTTGCTGACGGGCCGCCTCCCAATCCTGCGGCGACACCACCGGCGGTGTCTGCATGGCGGTCTTTCCGTTGGTCGCTGCGTTGTCTGCTGAACTCATCATGGTCCTCCAATTCCCTTGCCTGGGCGAAGCTCCGCCGCACCTTGACGGTCGCGGAACCGATCGTCCCTCGCCGCACATTGTCGGCCGTCAGCGATTTCTGGCACCGGACGGCTGCGCGGTGGGAGTAACAAGTGTGGCGGGATTGACATGGAGTCGCTGATCACCGCCGCGGCGCGCGCGCTCGAAGCCGGCGATCCGCTCGGCGCGCTGAACCGCGTTGCGTTGCGCAACGATGCGCCGTCGCTCGCGCTGCGCGGCATCGCGATGGCGCAGCTCGGCGATCTCGCCAAGGCCAAGTCGCTGCTGCGAAGCGCCGCGCGCACCTTCGGTCCGCGCGAGGCGGTGGCACGCGCAAGATGCGTGGTGGCCGAAGCCGAGATCGCGCTGGTCTCGCGCGATCTGAGCTGGCCGGTGAAGACCCTCGCGGCGGCACGCGCGACGCTCGAAATCCATGGCGATCTCGCCAATGCCGCCCATGCGGGCCATATCGAGGCGCGCCGCTTCCTACTGGTCGGGCGCCTCGACGAGGCCGAGCGCACGCTGGCCGAGGTCCGTCCTGCGCCGCTCCCGCCCGCCTCCCAGGTCGTCCGCGAGCTCGTGGTCGCCGGCATCGCGATCAGGCGGCTCAGAACGAAAGTGGCGCGCACGGCACTCAGCCGCGCGGCTCACGCAGCGCGGCTGGCCAAAATCCCGGCGCTCCTGGCCGAGGTCGACAGCGTGAGCCTCATGCTCGACACGCCGGCAGCGCGCCTGATCGCGCGCGGCAGCGAACACCCGTTGTTGCTCGGAGAGGTCGAAAGACTGGCGACCTCGACGGCGCTCGTCGTGGACACCTTCCATCATGTCGTGCGCAGGCAAGGCGTCGTCGTGCCGCTCGGAACGCGGCCGGTGCTGTTCGCGCTCGCTCGCCTGCTGGCGCAGGCATGGCCTGCGGATGTCTCGCGAGAGGCATTGATATCGGGCGCCTTTCACGCAAGGCACGCCGATGAGTCGCACCGCGCGCGATTGCGCGTCGAGATCGGACGGCTCCGCACCAAGCTGAAGCCACTGGCCGAGATCAGCGCGACGAAGCCGGGCTTCGTGCTGACGCCGCGGAAGACGCGCGACGTCCTCGTGCTGGCTCGGCCCCTCGAGGAGAAGCACGCGGCCGTGCTGGCCTTTCTCGCCGACGGCGAGCCATGGTCGAGCTCGGCGCTCGCAGTTGCGCTTGGGATCAGTCCGCGCACCGTGCAGCGGGCGCTCGACGAGCTGGCGCGGTCGCAGAAGGTGCAGTGCTTCGGACACGGACGGGCGCGCCGCTGGATGACGCCGCCCGTTCCGGGTTTCCCGACAGGCTTGTTACTCCCCACCCCGCTCCTGAAGACGTAGGATGCGCGCAGCACAGGGATCGAGCACATGAAACGTTCAGCCGCCGAGATCGTCACCGAGTATGGGCCCTTTCCAGGCGTCGAGGCCGTGCATGGCGTCACCTATGACGGCAGGCACGTCTGGTTCGCATCCGGCGACAGGTTGAACGCCGTCGATCCGGCCAGCGGCCAGATCGCGCGCTCGATCGACGTCGCCGCGCATGCGGGAACGGCGTTCGACGGCCGGCACCTGTTCCAGATCGCCGAGGATCGCATCCAGAAAATTGATGCCGCTTCGGGCAAGGTGCTCGGCACCATTCCGGCGCCCGGCGGCGGCGGCGATTCCGGTCTTGCCTGGGCCGAGGGCTCCCTCTGGGTCGGACAATATCGCGAGCGCAAGATCCATCAGGTCGATCCCGAAACGGGAAAAGTCCTCCGCACCATCGAGAGCAAGCGTTTCGTGACCGGGGTGACCTGGGTCGACGGCGAGCTCTGGCACGGCACCTGGGAGGGCGAGGAGAGCGATGTGCGGCGGATCGACCCTGAAACGGGCAAGGTACTGGAGCAGCTCGACCTGCCCGCCGGGACGGTGGTGTCGGGGTTGGAATCCGACGGCGCCGACCGCTTCTTCTGCGGCGGCGGCAATCGCGGCAATGTGAGGGCGATCCGCCGTCCTCGGCGCGGCTAGCCTCGCCCGCAATGCCTGAACGCCTGGTAACGGCGCGTTCGAGGCCGTTAACCTGTTCGCCCCAATTCCACCCCACCGGTGCGCTCTAGCGCCCTCTTCGCCCGCCCTGTAGAATCCCGCCGGGGCTGCTTGGGGGATTGATGCGACCGACGTTGAATCTGAAGACCAGCCTGATCGGCCTCGCAGTGCTCGCGGCTTCGTTCTTCATCAGCCTGAAGGCGATGGACTTGCTGTCGCCGCACGCGACGAACTCGGCGCCGCCGGTCGCACAACTGCCGCCGCTGCCGCCGGCGTCGAAGAGCTCCATCGTCATCGCGCCGGTCGCCATCGCGCTATCTGCGATCCGCGAGCAGGCCGAGAAGGCCGCGCCGCGCAATTTCGCCGGCAAGGCCGACAACCCGATCTCGCAAATCCTGGAGAACGCCGATATCGGCTGGTCCGCGGCGCGCGGCCCGATGGCGGCTGCCGGCGACAAGGACGTGCTGACGATCTCGACGCCGCTCAGCGGCAAGCTGAACGTGACGGGGTCGCTGTCGTCGAAAGCCCACGGGCGCGCTCGGCGACGCGCTCGGCAGCGTGCTCGGCGGTGACGCGGCGAAACGGATCGGCGCCGTCAACATCAAGAACCTGAACGCCAGCGCCGAGATCAAGGGCAACGTGGTCGTCACCTCGCGCCCGAAGCTCGCGGCCGCCTGGCATCTGGAGCCCAATCTCGGCGCCCAGGTCAATCTCGGCGACACCAATCTCGCGGTCGCCGGCGCCAAGGTCAACGTGCCGGCGCAGGTGAAGCCGCTGATCGACAAGACGGTCGGCGAGCAGATCAACGCGGTCGCCGAACGCATCCGCAACGATCCTTCGCTGCGAGAGAACGCCAGGGTGCAATGGGCCAAGGCGTGCCGCTCGATTCCGCTGCAGGGCTCGGGCTCCTCGGCCGCGCTGCCGCCGCTCTGGCTCGAGATGAAGCCGGTGCGCGCGATCGCGGCGCAGCCGCGCGTCGATGCGCAGGCCGTGACGCTGCTGCTCGGCCTCGAGGCCGAGACACGTGTCACCTCGACGGCGACCAAGCCGGAGTGTCCATTTCCCGACAAGATTTCGATCGTGCCGCCGACCGGCACTGGGGTGAGCATCGGCGTGCCGATCGACGTACCTTTCACCGAGATCAACAAGCTGATCGCAGCGCAGATGGTCGGCCGCACCTATCCCGAGGACGGCTCCGGCCCGGTCGACGTCACCGTCAAGAGCGCCAACGTGACCCCTTCGGGCGACCGGCTGCTGATCTCGCTTCTGGTGCGCGCCAAGGAGAAGAAGAGCTGGTTCGGGCTCGGCGCCGAGGCGACGGTGCACATCTGGGGCCGGCCGATGCTCGACCAGGCGCGGCAGACGCTACGGCTCGCCGACATCGAGCTCGCGGTGGAATCCGAGGCCGCCTTCGGCCTCTTGGGCGCCGCCGCGCGCGCGGTCGTGCCGCAGCTGCAGCAGGCGCTGTTGCAGAGGGCAACGCTCGATCTGAAGCCGATCGCTGCGAACGCTCGCAAGAAGATCGCGGGCCGCAATCGCCGACTACCAGAAGAGCGAGGACGGCCTCAAGGTCGAGGCCAAGATCGACAGCCTGACTCTCGCCGACATCGCCTTCGATTCCAAGACCCTCCGCGTCGTCGCGGAAGCCGGCGGCTCGCTGAACGTGTTCGTGACGAAGCTGTCGGGAATGTAGCGCGCCTTCGCTCCGGACCCGCACGCGCCTGCGACGCACCCGCCGCTGGCATTCTCGCCCGAGAATGCTAAGCTGTTCCTCGCAACCTCGGACGAGGTCGTGGCAGCACCGTAGCTGATAGCGAGAGGACGACATGGAAGCCGGCATGGTCACACCTGCGCCGGCACTGGTACGCTTTTCCGGCATTCAGAAGACCTATGATGGCGAGCATCTCGTGGTGAAGAACCTCGATCTCGACATCAGGAAGGGCGAGTTCATCACCCTGCTCGGCCCGTCGGGCTCGGGCAAGACGACGACGCTGATGATGCTGGCCGGCTTCGAGGTGCCGACCCATGGCGAGATCTATCTCGCGGACCGCCCGATCAAGAACGTGCCGCCGCACAAGCGCGACATCGGCATGGTGTTCCAGAACTACGCCCTGTTTCCGCACCTGACGATCGCGGAGAACATCGCCTTCCCGCTGTCCGTTCGCAAGACGAACAAGGCGGAAGTGCAGGAGCGCGTGAGGGCGGCGTTGCGCATGATCAAGATGGAAAGCCTGGCGCACCGGCGGCCGGGTCAGCTCTCCGGCGGCCAGCAGCAGCGCGTGGCGCTGGCCCGCGCGCTGGTCTTCAATCCGCAACTCGTGCTGATGGACGAGCCCCTTGGCGCCCTCGACAAGCGCCTGCGGGAGCAGATGCAGCTGGAGATCAAGCAACTGCACGAGACCACGGGCATCACGATCGTCTACGTCACCCACGATCAGAGTGAAGCGCTCACGATGTCGGACCGCATCGCCGTGTTCAACGACGGCATCGTGCAACAGATCGACAGGCCCGATGCGCTGTATGAGCATCCGGTGAACAGTTTCGTCGCTCACTTCATCGGCGAGAACAACGTGCTCCCCGGCACCGTCGAAGCGGTCGACAAGGGCTATTGCCGCGTCGCGCTGACTGCTGGCGGCACCGTGACCGCGCGGGCGATCAATGTCGCAGGCGCGGGCGCATCGACTTCCCTGTCGGTGCGGCCGGAACGCGTCGCCATCGTCCTGGATGGCACCTCCGGCGAAGGACCGAACCGGCTGCCGGCAAGGGTGCAGAACACCATCTATCTCGGCGACCACGCGCTGGCCGTGCTCGACGTCGCCGGCAACGGCGAGTTCATGGTCAAGCTCCAGCCGGGCGCGCATGACAGCCTGAGACATGACAGCCCAAGTCCTGGCAGCCTAAGACCTGGCAGCCTGAGACCTGGCGAAGACGTCTTCATCACGTTCCGCCCGGAGGACTGCCTGGCCCTCGATCCCGCCTGATCCACGTGAACGGATCTGCAGCGATCAACCTCAATGCAACTCACATGAAGAAGGAACAAAGACCATGCTGAAGCGCAAGATTGGCAAGATGGCTCTGGGCCTGGCCGCGGCACTGAGCGCCAGCGCTGCGCTGGCGACGGTTGCGCAAGCACGCGACCTCACCGTCGTGTCGTGGGGCGGCGCGTATCAGGATGCGCAGAAGAAGGTCTATTTCGAGCCGTTCAAGAAGGCTTCCGGGATTCCCATGAACGACGAGTCCTGGGACGGCGGCGTCGGCGTGTTGCGCGCCAAGGTGCAGGGGGGTGCCGCGACCTGGGACGTCGTCCAGGTCGAGAGCGACGAGCTGGCGGTCGACTGCGAGGAAGGCCTGTTCGAGAAGCTGGATTATTCCAAGATCGGCGGCGAGGCCGCCTATATCCCGCCATCGGTCAACCCCTGCGGCGTCGGCGCCATCCTCTACGATTTCGTCCTCGGCTACGACAAGGACAAGCTGAAGCAGGCCCCCGGCGGCTGGGCCGACTTCTTCGATACCAAGAAGATTCCGGGCAAGCGCGCCTTGCGTCAGGGCCCGAAGACCACGCTCGAAATCGCCCTCATGGCCGACGGCGTCGCGCCGAAGGACGTCTACAAGGTGCTGGCGACCGACGAAGGCATCGATCGCGCCTTCAAGAAGCTGGACACCATCAAGGGCGACATCGTGTGGTGGAAGGCCGGCGCCCAGCCGCCGCAATTGCTCGCCTCCGGCGAGGTCGCGATGACCTCGGTCTACAACGGCCGCATCGACACCGCGAACAAGAACGAGAAGAAGAATTTCGGCATGGTGTGGGACGGAGCGCTGTTCACCCTCGACAGCTGGGTCATCCTGAAGGGGAGCCCGAACAAGGACGCGGCCTACAAGTTCCTGGACTTCGTCGGCAAGGCGGAGAACCAGTCAAAACTGTCGGAGAACATTGCCTATGGCACGTCGAACAAGGATGCAGCCGGACGGCTCCCAGCCGCCGTCCTGAAGGATCTGCCGACTGCGCCTGACAACATCAAGAACGCGGTCGAGATCAACGTTGCCTTCTGGCTCGAGAACATCGACCGCCTGACCGAGCGCTTCAACAAATGGGCGGCGAAGTAGCGCGACCTAACTGGCGTGAGGGCACGCAGAGGGAAAAGCGTGGTGGATAGCTCGCCCGCGGCGCATCCTTCGAGACGCCCGCCTACGGCGGGCCCTCAGGATGAGGTCTGAGTCTGTGGCAGCGACTCTACAGGCACCGATGTCGAGGAGCCTCATCCTGAGGAGACCGCCACCGGGTCCGCGCGAAGCGCGGCCCGATGACAGGCTCAGCGGTCGTCTCGAAGGACGAGGCGCGTGCTCAGTCCGCTGCAAAGGGCGATATGCGGTTGGCCTGCCTGAAAGGCCGAGGAAATGCCGGCGAAAGAGGCTCGATCAATGACGGATGCGCTTCTGACCGGCGCCGATGCGTCGACCGGGGTGCCGCTCAGGCGCCGATTGAAGCGCGCCGAGCGGACACACCAGGTCAAGGCGTTGGCGCTGGTAGCACCGCTTCTCGTCTTCCTGCTCTTCACCTTCGCAGGCCCGATCGCCGGCATGCTGTGGCGTGCGGTCGACGACCGCGAGGTCCGTCAGGTTCTGCCGCAAACGATCGCCGCTCTCGCCGACTGGGACGGCAAGGACCTGCCGGACGAAAACGCCTACGCTGCGCTGGCAAGCGACATCCTGGCGGCGCGCGCCTCCGGCACCATCGCCATCGCAGCCAAGCGGCTGAACTACGCGCTGAACGGCTTCCGCACGATCCTGACCGGCACGGCCCGCAATCTGAAGGCGGAGCCGGAGCGGGGGACGGCCAAGGAGACGCTGGGCAGGATCAACCCCGCCTGGCGCGAACGCACCACCTGGACGACGATCAAGGGCGCCGGCGGTCCACTGACCAGCTTCCACCTGCTGGCGGCGCTCGACCTGACGCGGAGCGTGGACGGCGCAATCGTCGCGGCCCCGCCGGACCAGGCCATCTATCGCAGCCTGTTTGCCCGCACCTTCATCATCAGCCTCAGCGTCACGGTACTCTGCCTGGTCCTCGGTTTCCCGGTCGCTTACCTCCTGGCGACGCTACCGCCGGCCCGGTCGAATCTGCTGATGATCTTCGTCCTGCTGCCGTTCTGGACGTCCCTTCTGGTCCGCACCTGCGCCTGGATCGTCCTGTTGCAGAGCAAGGGAGTCGTGAACGACAGCCTGCTGTGGCTCGGCATCGTCGACGAGCCGCTGCGCCTGATCTACAACCGCTTCGGCGTCTGCGTGGCTATGACCCACGTTCTGTTGCCGTTCATGATCCTGCCGCTGTACAGCAGCATGAAGGCGATCTCGCCTGCCTACATGCGTGCCGCGGCCTCGCTCGGTGCGCCGCCGGCCACGGCCTTCCTGCGCATCTACCTGCCTCAGACCCTGCCCGGTATCGGCGCGGGAAGCCTGCTCGTCTTCATCCTGGCGCTCGGCTACTACATCACGCCGGCGCTCGTCGGCGGTGCCGCCGACCAGATGATCAGCTACTTCATTGCGCTCTACACGACCGAGACGGCCAATTGGGGCCTTGCTTCGGCTCTGGGTGCGGTGCTGCTGCTGGCCACCGTTCTGCTCGCCCTCCTTTACGGCAAGCTGGTACAGGGACAGCAGGTCACGGGAGGCATGAAGAATTGAGCGATAGCCCCTCCCTCCGCACGCCCAGCCAGCGCATCGCGTGGACCGCGACGATCATCGTCTCCACGCTGGTGTTCGTCTTCCTGATCGCGCCGATCCTGGCGATCATGCCGCTGTCCTTCAGCTCGGGCTCGTACCTCACCTATCCGCTGCCGGGCCTCTCCTTGCGCTGGTACGACGATTTCATCAGTTCGCCGCGCTGGATGAACTCGCTGAAGAACAGCGTCGCCTCGACGGCGCTGTCCATGGTCCTTGGCACGACGGCCGCGCTGGGGCTGTCGCAGTGGAAGAGCCGGTTCAAGCCGCTCGTGCTGGCTTTCGTGCTGTCGCCGGTGGTCGTGCCGGGGGTCATCACCGCGGTCGGCCTCTACTTCTTCTTCGCGCCGATCGGGCTGACCGGCAGCTATCTCGGCCTGATCCTGGCCCATACCGCGCTGGCGACGCCCTTCGTGGTGATCACGGTCGGTGCGACGCTGCAGAGCTTCGACACCAATCTGGCACGCGCCGCCGCCTCGCTCGGCGCCTCGCCGCTTCAGGCGTTCCGCCGCGTGATCCTGCCGCTGATCCTGCCGGGCCTGGCGTCGGGTGCGCTGTTCGCATTCGCGACCAGCTTCGACGAGGTCGTGATCGTGCTGTTCATGGCAGGCCCCGAGCAGCGCACCCTGCCGCGCGAGATGTTCAGCGGCATCCGCGAGAACATCAGCCCGACCATCACGGCGGCGGCGGTGATTCTGACGACGGTCTCGGTCATCCTCCTCGCCACCCTGGAAGGCCTGCGCCGGCGCAACGAACGGCTCAGGGGCAGCGGCGCCTGACCGGCGGCGTCGCGATTTCGTCGCGAGTTCCCCGCGATGGCGAAAGGACACGACAGCGCGCCCAGTGAGAACCGGGCGCGCTTCGATCAGGCAGTTACGCGAGCCGCATCAATCCGCGTACTTGAACTCGGGCATGTTCTTCAGCTCGTCCTTGCTGGCGTTGAACACGGCGTGGTCCGGATACCATTTCGACGTGGACGACGTCGTGGTCGCAGCGGGCCTGTCGGTGCCGGTCGCAGCGCCAGTGGTGGTGGTGGTGGTCGCGCCCGGCTTGGCGCTCGTGCCGGTATAGGCGACGGCCTCGTTGACGAACTTCAGCTTCTCATAGGGCACGGCGACCAGATGCTCGCCCACGCCGAGGAAGCCGCCGACGCCGATCACGGCGATCTTGATGGCGCCGCTCTTGTCCATCAGGAGATCATTGATCGTGCCGATGTTCTCGTTGGCTTCGTTGTAGACCTTCAGGCCGTCCATCTTGGACGTACGCCACTGGCCCGTCGCGGTCGTGGATATCGTGGTGGCGGCCGCGGTCGGCGCCTTGTCGGAGGTGGCGGTCGGCGATTGCGCGAACGCGACGGTTGCAAGAAGTGCGGTGCCGGCAAGGCCGGCGGCGATCGATTTCGTCAGCATGTTTGTCCTCTCCTTCACAGAAAACTCGTGCGGGAAGAACAGCGCTGATCACTTGCAGTTCCTTGCGCGCCGCAATTTCGTCGCGCAATGCGCGAGCGGAGGAAGCACGACTTTTGTTCCTGCGTCACTCAGGAACATTTTGCGATGCACGGTTCCCCGCCGACAATCATGCGCCCTGGGCGACGCATGACCGCGGCGAGGACCGCGCCGACCCTTACTTCGCTCAGGTCAGCTCTTGAAGTCGATCAGGAGCGCGGAGAAATCCGAGCTGCTCGATGAGCTGCCGTTGGCGCCGTAGGACGATGCCGACGATTGCGACTGTTGCAGCGCCTGCAGGAACTGCTGGAGGATCTCGGCCGTGGTCTGGTCCGTCGAACTGCTGCTCGTCGAGTCCGTCGTCGTCGAATCCGAAGAGTCGTCGTCCGGCGGCGGACCGGGCGGCGGGCCGCCTGCGCCACCCGGGCCGCCCGCGAAGGCGGATTGAAACACGCTTTTCAGCTCCTCGGCCTGGTCGGAGGTCAGCGTCCCGTTCGACACTTCGTTCGAGATGAGGTCGTCGATCTTCGACTGCATCTCATCCCTGGAGGGAGGCGCGCCGCTCGACTGGTCGCTCGATCGGCTCTGCTGGAGCGCCGTGTCGATATCGGTCAGCGCCGTCGAGAGTGCGGACTGGTCCGACGACGAGATCGCGCCGGCGGAGACCTGCGATTGCAATTCCTGCTGAAGCCGCTGGAGCGGCGATTGATAGCTGCCGGCGGAGGCCGCCGAGATCGAGGTCATGATGGCTCCGTGGTTGTTGCGGGGTTTCGTCGCGGACCACGCCACGGTATGGTTAACGGCCTTAACGCAGTCTTGCCGCTCCCCACCCATCTATTGCCGTTCGTTGCAGGCAGCCGAACGGAAACAAATTGAAACAAAAATATCCGCCATTTGGCCCGAATCTTGGTCAAACAAATCGCATGGCCATCCCCAATCCCAACATCCTGGTCGTCGAGGACGACCGCGAAACCCGGGCGTTGATTGCGAAATATCTGCGCAGCAACGCCTGCAACGTCACCGCCGTGAGCGATGGCCGCGAGATGTCGCGCGCGATGGCCGATCATCGCGTCGACCTCATCATTCTCGACGTCATGCTGCCCGGCGAAGACGGCCTCAGCCTGTGCCGCAAGGTGCGCGCCGAATCGCAGACGCCGATCATCATGCTGACCGCGCGCGGCGAGGACGTCGATCGCATCGTCGGCCTCGAGATGGGCGCGGACGACTATCTGCCGAAGCCGTTCAACCCGCGCGAGCTGCTCGCCCGCATCAACGCGGTGCTGCGCCGCCAGGCCGTGGCGCAGGCGGCGAGCGCGGTCGACGGCGCGAGCACGCTCGCCTTCGAAGGCTGGCGCATCGATCTGCGCCTGCGCGAATTGCGCAATCCCGACGGCGCGCGCGTTGCGGTGACCAGCGCCGAGTTCGATCTGCTCAGGACGTTCTGCGAGCGGCCGGGCCGCGTGCTGTCGCGCGACAGCCTGCTCGATCTCACGCAGGGGCGCAACGCCGGCTCGTTCGAGCGCTCCATCGACGTGCTGGTCAGCCGCATCCGCCGCAAGATCGAGCCCAATCCGGCCGACCCCACCCTCATCAAGACGGTGCGCTCCGGCGGCTACCTGTTCACGCCGAGGACGGAAGCGGTCGCAGCGCCTCTGAGCGGCTGAGCGCGCCGAAGATGAAGCCGCCCGGGTTCTTCCACCTCAACGGCATCGGCGGGCAGATCGCCGCGCTGGTGCTGGCGTCGACTGTCGCGCTCCATCTCGTCGTCACCACCGCTTTCCTGATCGGCCGGCCCGACCGCCAGGAGATGCCGCCGGACGGCGCCCATCAACTGACCGATGCTGCACTGCTGCTCGGCGCGGCCGAGCCCGGCGAGCGGCCGCGCCTCGTCACCGATCTGGCGCGCGCCTTTCCCAGGCTCGGCATCGAAATGCTGGCGCCCGGCACCGCGACTGTCGAGACGAGCGACAATCCGCATCTGCGCGGGATGCGCCGCCACCTCCCCCCGGGCTTCAAGGCAGTGCAGCTCACCCCGGACGGGAACGCGCGCCGCGTCGGCATCGAATTGCCCGACGGCACGGTGATCGCAGCTCGTGCCGATGGCGGCCCGGGGCCGATGTTCTGGGGCGCGCCCTGGCTTACGGCGCTGATGACCGCCTTCATCTGTGTCACCGTGCTTGGCCTGTGGGCGGCGCGTACGCTGACGAGGCCGCTGTCGTCCTTCGCCAAGGCCGCCGAGAATTTCAGTCTCGACCGCACCGCCGAGCCGCTGCCCGAGCGCGGCCCGGAAGAGATCCGCCAGGTCGCGCGCGCGCTCAACCGCATGCAGGAGCGGATCGCGCGGCTGATGGCGGATCGCACGCGGATGCTGGCGGCGATCAGCCACGATCTGCGCACGCCGATCACGCGGCTGCGCCTGCGTGCCGAGTTCATCGAGGACGAGGGCACCCGCAGGCGCATGCTGATCGATCTCGACCAGATGCGCTCGATGCTGGAATCGGTGCTGTCGCTGCTGCGCAACGATCGCAAGATCGAGGCCTTGACGCTGGTCGACATCGCCAGCACGCTCCAGCTCATCGCCGACCAGTTCGGCGACATGGGTCATGTCGTGCGATACGACGGGCCGGCGTCCGCGACCGCCGCCGCGCGACCCGACGATCTGCATCGCGGCGTCACCAACCTCGTCGAGAACGCGGTGCGCTTCGGCGCCGAGGTGACGGTCCGCCTCGTGGTCTCGGGCACGACACTCGTCATCGACGTCGAGGACGACGGCCCCGGCATTTCGGATGCGCGCAAGCAGGAGATGCTGGAGCCGTTCGTGCGCGGCGACGACGCGCGCACCATGGACGAGTCCACCGGCTTCGGGCTCGGCCTCTCGATCGCGCGCGCGATCGCGATCACCCATGGCGGCGAGCTGTCGCTGCACGACCGCGAGCCACATGGCCTGATCGTGCGGATGCGATTGCCGATCTGGCAGGAGCCGCGGCTCGCGGCTTAGGGCATGATCTGGATCCGGAGGGCCGCGTTAGCGCAAAGTGTGCAGCGGTTTTCCCTCGCGACAAACGCGGAACGCGTTTGCGTGGAGATCATGCCCTCTTGAGACGACACCTCACGCCGCGAGCGGCGGGTGCTCGACAGCCTCATGCGGGAAGATGGCCACCGCCTCGAACCGATAATTGCAGGCGCGGCAGGTCCAGAGGTAGGAGACGCGTCCCTCGCCCGGCTCGATCCAGTCGGGCTGCGCGATCGGCGTGCCGCACTGGGCACAAGGGTTGTGTCTGGGGATGTCACCGGTGTGTGCACTGACCAGGCTGGCTTTTGTCATGGCACCTCTCCCGATTTGCAGCGCTTGCGGGCTCGCTTTCGCGAGCCGGCACGAATAGACAGGCGTGCTGTCGCGCGGGGGTCATCCGCCCCGGAAGCCCGATTACGCCAGCTTTCCCGATTACGCCAGCTTTGAGTCGTAACGGCGGCACGGCACCGCAAAAACGTTAACGGCGTCGTTTGGTCACATCATCGCCGCGTTCGGGTTGCCTAACAGCATGATCCGGAAAAGTGCACCGCGGTTTTCCGAGCAGATCATGCTCAAACAATAGAGCAGCCGGGCGCAGGCAAGTCGGGGATAAATGATGAAAATTTTACGCGTTGCCGCGCTGCTCGCGGCCGGATTGATTTTGCCGCAAGCTGCATTCGCCGGCGAAGCCGAATATGCCGAGATGGTCGCGGCCCATGCCCGCGCCAACGGCGTGCCGGAGGCGCTGGTGCACCGCGTGATCATGCGCGAGAGCCGCTACCAGCCGCACCTCGTCGGCCGTGGCGGCACCATCGGGCTGATGCAGATCAAGCTCGCGACCGCCCGCGGGGTCGGCTACACCGGCGATGCCGCCGGCCTGCGCGATCCCAACACCAATCTCACTTATGCGGTCAAATATCTCGCCGGCGCCTATCGGGCCGCCAATGGCGATCATGCCCGAGCCGTGCGTTATTTCGCGGGCGGCTATTACTACGCTGCAAAGCGCCAGCGCCAGGAGCAGCAACAGACGATCGTGCAGCAGGCCAGCAACGAGAGCTGGCTGGAGCCGAACGGCAATCCGCAGCCGATGTTCGGAACCGAGCCGCGCCGCAAGCTCGCACAAGGCTTCCGCAACGCGCGGGCGCAGGCCTCGAAGTAGGCTCTCGTGTCCCGGGCGCGCCGCAGCGTGCAACGCTGCTGCGCAGAGCCGGGACCCTGCATCCCGGCATCAGCATGGGCCCCGGCTCAGCAGCGCGCCACTTCGTAATGCGCTGCGTCCGGGGCACGAACGGTGAGGTTCCGGGCCAACACGCGTTGACACTGCCCGTCACTGGCATACATTAGACCCGTTCCGAGGGGTGCTCCGAGGGAGGAGCTGAGATACCGCTAAATGGGCAATACCGCCCAGGACCGCGGTGACCCTTTGAACCTGATCCGGGTCATGCCGGCGAAGGGACAGGGATGTTGCAGACCACCAAGCGACCGGATTCCCCGGGATCCATCATCGGCGCAGGCATTGCGGGAGCCTGGCAGGCCTTGCTGTTCGCACAGGCCGGTCACGCCGTCACCTTGCACGAGCGCGGTGACGAGGCGATGACGGACGCCACCAGCCATTGGGCCGGGGGCATGCTCGCGCCCTATTGCGAGGCCGAGGTCGCAGAGCCCATCATCAGCCGCCTGGGGCTGCGCTCGCTCGACATCTGGCGGCGCGAGCTGCCCGATACGCCTTTCAACGGCTCGCTCGTCGTCGCCCATCCGCGCGAGCGCAACGATTTCGAGCGCTTTGCGCGCATGACCGAGGGCCATCAGCGGCTCGACGCCGCAGGGCTCGCCGCGCTGGAGCCTTCGCTGGAGGGCCGCTTCCGCGACGCGCTGTTCTTCCCGGCCGAGGGCCATGTCGAGCCGCGCCGCGTGCTGCCGAAGCTACACGAGCGCATCCGCGCCGCCGGCGGCACCATCAGGTTTTGCAGCGGCGCCACCGCGAAAGATCTCGCAAACCTGAACCCTAAAGGCATCGTGATCGACTGCCGCGGCATCAGTGCCCGCGACGAGCAGCCGGAGCTTCGCGGCGTCAAGGGCGAGATGATCCTGATCGAGACCAGTGAGGTGCAGCTGGCACGTCCGGTGCGGCTGATCCATCCGCGCTGGCCGCTCTACGTGATCCCGCGCGAGGATGGCCTGTTCATGCTGGGCGCGACCTCGATCGAAGCGGAAGACACCGGCGTCAGCGTGCGCTCGGCGCTGGAGCTTTTGGGTGCGGCCTATACCGTGCATCCGGCCTTCGGCGAGGCCCGCATCCTCGAATTCGGCTCGGGCCTGCGGCCCGCTTATCCCGACAACCTGCCGCGCATCGGCATTCGCGACGGCAAGATCAGCGTCAACGGGCTCTACCGCCACGGCTTCCTGATCGCGCCAGCGCTCGCCGAGCTGACGCTGGCCTATGTCCAGCGCGGCCAGATCGACAACGAGGTGATGCAGTGCTTGTGATCGTCAACGGCGAGCAGCGCGAGGTGACTTCCGCCAGCGTCGATGCGCTGCTCACCGAGCTCGACTACGAGGGCACCCATTTCGCCATCGCGCTCAACTACGACGTCGTGCCGAAAAGCCGCTGGGCCGAGACCGCACTGAAGGCCGGCGACGAGATCGAGATCATCACGCCGCGGCAGGGAGGGTGATGGGATGACTCTTCGTTCGTTGCCCCGACGCCGGTCGCACACTCCGCTGTCATCGCCCGGCTTGACCGGGCGATCCAGTACGCCGCGGCTTCACGTTTCCAGCCGCGCTGCCGCGGAGTACTGGATCCCCGCTTTCGCGGGGATGACAGCGACATCGGGGCTGACACCGTCCTTCAAGGAGACACCTGAGCCATGGTGACCTTCTACGGCAAGACCTTCGCCTCGCGCCTCCTGATCGGCAGCGCGCTCTACCCCTCGCCCGCGATCATGCAGGACGCGATCCGCGCGTCCGGCGCCAACATCGTCACGGTGTCGCTGCGGCGCGAATCCGCCGGCGGCAAGACCGGCGACGCGTTCTGGAAGCTGATCCGCGAGCTCGACGTGTCGGTGCTGCCGAACACCGCGGGATGCCGCACCGTGCGCGAGGCGGTGACGACCGCCAAGCTCGCGCGCGAATTGTTCGGCACGAACTGGATCAAGCTCGAGGTCATCGCCGACAACGACACGCTGCAGCCCGACGTCGTCGGCCTGGTCGAAGCCGCAAGCATCCTGATCAAGGACGGTTTCGAGGTGTTCCCCTATTGCACCGAGGATCTCTCGGTCGCCAACCGGCTGGTCGATGCCGGCTGCAGGGTCGTGATGCCGTGGGCCGCGCCGATCGGCAGCGCGAAGGGCATCACCAACCGCGATGCGCTGAAGCTGCTGCGCGAGCGCCTGCCCGACATCACGCTGGTGGTCGACGCCGGCCTGGGCGCGCCCAGCCACGCGGCGCAGGCGCTGGAGCTCGGCTATGACGCCGTGCTGCTCAACACCGCCATCGCCAAAGCCGCCGATCCCGTCGCGATGGCCAACGCCTTCCGCCTCGGCTGCGATGCCGGCCGCACCGCTTATGAAGCCGGGCTGATGAACGCCCGCGACTTCGCCTCTCCTTCAACCCCTGTCGTTGGGACCCCGTTCTGGCATGCCGTATCCTGATCGTTTCTATCCCGTCGTCGACAGCCTTCAATGGGTCGAGCGCCTGACGAAACTCGGCGTCGGCACCATCCAGCTGCGTGCCAAGGAGCTCGACGACTCCCAGGCGCTGCAGATCGTCAGCGACGCGCTGGCGATCACCAGGGGCACGCAGGCCAAGCTGGTCGTGAACGACTATTGGCGCGCGGCGGTCGTCGCCGGCGCGGAATATCTGCATCTCGGCCAGGAGGATCTCACTGAGGCCGACCTCAAGGCGATCCGCGAGGCCGGCCTCAAGCTCGGCATCTCCACTCACGACGATACCGAGCTTGCCACCGCGCTCGAAGCCCAGCCCGACTACGTCGCGCTCGGCCCGATCTTCTTCACCACGCTGAAGTCGATGCGCTTCGAACCGCAGGGCATTCCCAAAATCACGGAATGGAAGAAGCGCATCGGCAACATCCCGCTGGTCGCCATCGGCGGCATCAAGTTCGAGCACGCCGCGGAGATCTTTGCGGCCGGCGCGGATTCGATTGCCGTTGTCTCGGACGTCACCCAGAACCCCGATCCCGATGCCCGCGTGCAGCAATGGCTCGGCCTGTCGAAGGAGGCAGAGTGATGCGCCTCGCTCTCACCTCACCCACGCTGTCATCGCCCGGCTTGACCGGGCGATCCAGTACGCCGCGCCTTCTCGGCCCCGCGAAGGCGGGGATCCAGTATTCCAGAGGCGGTTCGGCTAGGGCAACGAACTGAGTTAAGGAGGATCCCCATGAACATCCGCTCCAACCCCGACAAGACCGTGCCCGCCGTCACCACCGGCCCCCTTCCCTCCTCGCGCAAGATCTTCGCGACGCCGGACGCCGCGCCCGACCTGCGCGTGCCCCTGCGCGAGATCATCCTCTCCGAGGGCGCGGGCGAGCCCAACCTGCCGGTCTACGACACCTCGGGCCCCTACACCGACCCGTCCGTCACCATCGACGTCAACGCCGGCCTGCCCCGCAACCGCAAGCAATGGGTGCTGGAGCGCGGCGGCGTCGAGGAATATGAGGGCCAGCAGATCAAGCCGGAGGACAATGGCAGCGTCTCCGCCGACAAGGCCGCGCGCGCCTTCTCGGCCTATCACAAGCCGCTGCGCGGCCTCGACGGCCACAAGATCACCCAGCTCGAATTCGCTCGCGCCGGCATCATCACCAAGGAGATGATCTACGTCGCCGCGCGCGAGAACCTTGGCCGCAAGCAGCAGCTAGAACGTGCGGAAGCAGCTCTCGCCGACGGCGAGAGCTTCGGCGCCTCCGTGCCCGCCTTCATCACTCCGGAGTTCGTCCGCGACGAGATCGCGCGCGGCCGCGCCATCATCCCCTCCAACATCAACCACAGCGAGCTCGAGCCGATGATCATCGGCCGCAACTTCCTGACCAAGATCAACGCCAATATCGGCAACTCGGCGGTGACCTCCTCGGTCGAGGAAGAGGTCGAGAAGATGGTGTGGGCGATCCGCTGGGGCGCCGACACCGTGATGGACCTCTCCACCGGCCGCAACATCCACACCACGCGCGAATGGATCCTGCGCAACTCCCCGGTGCCGATCGGCACCGTGCCGATCTACCAGGCGCTGGAGAAGTGCAACGGCGATCCGGTGCAGCTGACCTGGGAGCTCTACAAGGACACCCTGATCGAGCAGTGCGAGCAGGGCGTCGACTATTTCACCATCCACGCCGGCGTGCGCCTGCAATACATCCACCTCACCGCCAGCCGCGTCACCGGCATCGTCTCCAGAGGCGGCTCGATCATGGCGAAGTGGTGCCTGGCGCATCATAAGGAGAGCTTCCTCTACACGCATTTCGACGAGATCTGCGACCTCATGCGCAAGTATGACGTCTCGTTCTCGCTCGGCGACGGCCTGCGTCCCGGCTCGATCGCGGATGCCAACGACCGCGCACAGTTCGCGGAGCTGGAGACGCTCGGTGAGCTGACCAAGATCGCGTGGGACAAGGGCTGCCAGGTCATGATCGAAGGCCCCGGCCACGTGCCGATGCACAAGATCAAGATCAACATGGACAAGCAGCTGAAGGAGTGCGGCGAGGCGCCGTTCTACACGCTGGGACCGCTGACCACCGACATCGCGCCGGGCTATGACCACATCACGTCAGGCATCGGCGCTGCCATGATCGGCTGGTTCGGCTGCGCCATGCTCTGCTACGTCACGCCAAAGGAGCATCTCGGCCTGCCCGACCGCAACGACGTCAAGACTGGCGTCATCACCTACAAGATCGCCGCCCACGCCGCCGACCTCGCCAAGGGCCACCCCGCCGCGCAACTGCGCGACGACGCCCTCTCCCGCGCGCGGTTCGAATTCCGCTGGACCGACCAGTTCAACCTCGGCCTCGATCCTGATACCGCGAAGAGCTTCCACGACGAGACCCTGCCGAAGGAAGCCCACAAGGTCGCGCATTTCTGCTCGATGTGCGGCCCGAAATTCTGCTCGATGAAGATCACGCAGGACGTGCGGGACTATGCGGCGACGCTGAACGATCCGAACAGCGTGGGGATGTCGATGAGCGGCACCGCCGAGGACGGCATGGCCAGGATGAGCGCGAAGTTCAAGGAGATGGGCTCAAGCGTTTATCTGGACGCGGAGAAGGTGAAGGAGAGCAATCGGGTGTTGTGAGGCCCTCCGTTCGTCGTGCCAGGGCTTGACCCGGGCATCCATCTAAAAGCCAAAGGCCGGGCGGACAGCCCGGCTTTTTTTGCGAGACGTCGCTTCAAAGAACCTTGTTCTTCAACAATGGCTGCTGCCCTTTGACAGCGGACGAGCACTCCGCTTCCCAGGGGAAACGCCGATCGACGTCCTGCCAGATGACCTGGAGACAGGGGAATGCGAGCCGGGATTTCCAGTAAAACCAGATCGCCGTGCCGAGGTACTCGGGATAGGCCGCGAAAGGCACCTGCCAGAAGCCGAGCTTGTAGTCGTTCTCCAGCATGTCGTCAGAAATGTCGCCGTCGGTGAATTTCTGACCAGACGACACGCGATCGCGAATGAGATTGATGATGGCCGACGCATTTTCGGAACTCTGGCCGAACATGATGAGCTCGGGGTGGCCATAGTTCAGATACAGGCCAATTGAAAATGCAAATGGTGGATTGGCGTCGGGGATGCCAACGATGTGACAACCAAAATCGCGGACGTTGCGAAGAATGACCTTATCTGCTTCGTGCTCTGGCTCGGGCCAATCGAATTGATCTTGCATCCTTTACCCCGATGAGGCTGGCGGGCATGCCTCACGCATCTTGCTGAATCTACAGCAATAGCGTGAAGGATAGGTAGAACACTTGCAGAGCAAACGAGACGCACGACAGCTTTTACTGCCAGTTCCACGCCACGGACCCGCAACTTGTTTGATAGCACCCCTCACCGCCTCCCCGACCAGCTCCGCCCCAACCTTCGCCTCGTCTTCGTCGGCACCGCCGCCTCGACGCGCTCGGCCGAGCTCGGGCACTACTATGCCCATCCCGGCAACCGCTTCTGGCGAGCGATCCATGAGGCCGGGATCACGCCGCGGCGCTATCAGCCGGGCGAGTTCGCAGAGCTGATCGCGCTCGGGATCGGCTTCACCGATCTCTCCAAGACGGGCGCCGGGATGGATCACCAGATCGCGGCGGAGGCGATCGACGTGCCGGGGTTCAGGGCGAAGATGGACAAGTACCGGCCGCGGACGATTGCGTTCACAAGCAAGAAGGCGGCGAGCCTGTTTTACGGCAGGCCGTCGAGCGCGATTGCGCTGGGGCGACAGGAGCGCGATGCAAGCCTGCCGGAGACGTTCGTGCTGCCCTCGCCGTCAGGTGCGGCGTCCGGGCATTGGACGCTGGAGCCGTGGCGCGAGCTTGCGGCGTGGATCGCCGCGTAGGTTCGCGAACAATAGCGCGTCACATTCCGCTGTCGTCCCCGCGAACGCGGGGACCCATAACCCCAGGGAGTAGTTTGGCGGAGACTCGGCGTTTCGGTACTGCCACCAACCGCAACAGATAGATCTCGCGGTATGGGTCCCGGCGTTCGCCGGGACGACACCGTTGGTTTGGCGGCACGCGTATAAAAAAGGAACGTTGTCGGAATCCGCGCAGCCCATTCGTCCTCTGGACCAGGCGCGACCACATGGAGCCCCCCAGATGCCTCCCACCATCACCGCCTTCGAATCCTCGCCCGACCGCGGCAAGGGCCACGCGCGCGACATGCGGGTGCGCTGGGCGCTGGAGGAGGTCGGCCAGCCCTACGACGTTCGCCTCGTCTCGTTCTCCGCAATGAAACAGCCCGCGCATCTTGCGCTGCATCCGTTCGGGCAGATCCCGACCTATGAGGATGGCGATCTCGCGCTGTTCGAGTCCGGCGCGATCGTGCTTCACATCGCCGAGCACCATGGCGGGCTGCTGCCGCCCGAGGCGAACGCCAGGAGCCGCGCCATCGCGTGGATGTTCGCTGCGTTGAGCACGGTGGAGCCGCCGATCGTCGAGCTCGGCATGGCGATGCTGTTCGAACGCGACAGGAGCTGGTACGCCGAGCGCCTGCCCAGCTTGCAGGAGCGCGTGCGCATCGGGCTCGGCGAATTGTCCCGCCGCCTCGGCAAAGCCGATTGGCTCGACGGCGCCTTCAGCGCCGGCGATCTCATGATGGTGACGGTACTGCGGCGCTTGAACACGTCAGGCCTGCTCGACGAATACCCTGACATCGCCGCCTATGTCGCCCGCGGCGAGGCGCGGCCGGCGTTCAGGCGCGCGTTCGATGCGCAGCTGGCGGTGCTCAAGGCCGGATCGTGTTCGTAGGGTGGGTTAGCCGCGCGGCGGCGCGAAGCGCAATCCGCGCGGCGTAACCCACCGCTTCTATCGTCGCGGGCGGGGAGTGGTGGGTTACGCCTTGCGTCGTTGCGTGATGCACGACCGCATTCGTGAGCGGCTAACCCACCCTACAGCTAGGGTCCAGACTCAATTGAGCCAATATGCGACGAGAGCGGCGAGATGAACAGCGGCCAAAAAATTACGGGCGAGCTTGTCATATCGCGTGGCGATGCGCCGGAAGTCCTTGAGCCTGCAAAAGCAGCGTTCGATGACATTTCGTCCTTTGTAGGCGCGTTTGTTGAAGCGATGGATGACGACACGGTTAGATTTATTGGGGATTACGGGCTTGGCGCCACGACGAATGATTTCGCCGCGAAGCTTGTCGCCATCATACCCTTTGTCGGCGAGGAGCACGCTCATGGGTGGCGCGAGCGCCAGGACATCGGGAGCCGCAGCGATATCGGCATCCTGGCCTGGAGTCAGATGCAGGACGACCGGCCGGCAGAGCGGATCGCTCAGCGCATGGATTTTTGTCGTGCGGCCTCCGCGCGAGCGGCCGATTGCTTGATTGTGCTCCCCCCTTTTCCGCCGGAGGCACACCGGTGAGCTTTAATCGAGGTCGAGTCGAGCGACAGTACGACGCCGTCTTCGCCAGGCTTGGCCAGCGCTTCGAAGATTGCGCACCATCGTCCTCGCTTGGCCCAGCGATTGAAGCGATTGTAGATCGTCGTGTAAGGGCCGTATTCACGTGGACAATCACGCCATCGTGCACCCGATTGCAGCATGTGAATGATGCCGCTGACGATGCGTCGGTCGTCGTCCCGATCCGGCCCCGTCAGTCCCCTCGGCAGATGCGGTTCGATACGCGCCCATTGCCTGTCGTTCAGCCAAAACAAACCAGCGCGCATTCTCTCGCCCCCGAATCAACACGTAGGCAAGAGAATCACGTGGCGCTATTTAGGTACAGACCCTAGGGCATCATTCCTCGAACAATTCCTTGAACAGCATCTTCGCGCGCGCGAGTCCCGCTTCCGTGAACACGACCGACTTCACCTTGTCGACGGGATTGTCAATCATTCCCTTGTCGTGGAGGCGACCGAGCACGTCCCAATCAAAACCCTTCCAGGCCCGATAGCCGTCGTGCAGGGTCAGATAGAGCAAGGCCAGCGCCGCGTCGTCGATCTTGTCCTTGTTGATGGCCATCTTGACCTCCCGGAGAGCGGATTGAGGTTATTCTATTGCGCAACCAGGCAGTCCGCTACGGCCATCCCACGACGTCAGATGCATTCACCTGGTATTGCGTCCTGCGCGGTGCCCCTGCATGCTGGCTCGGCCGCCAGGAGTGTCCCATGCTGACCCTCTACTCCTATCCCGAACTGTTCGGCGTCGCCGACAACAACGGCTACGGCCTCAAAGTCTACGCCTTCCTGAAGCTCGCGGGCGTGCCGTTCGTGCAGGAGCATGTCTTCGATGCCTCCGCCGCGCCGCGCGGCCAGCTGCCTTACGTCGTCGACGACGGCGAGACCATCGGCGACAGCGAGACGATCATCGCGCACGTGATCGCGAAATATCGGCTCGGCATCGATGCCGCGCTGTCGCCGGCGCAGCGCCGCACCGATCACCTGGTCACGCGCATGCTGGACGATCTCTACTGGGTGATGTCGTATTCGCGCTGGAAGGACGAGCGCTTCTATCCCGCGTTCCGCGATGCCTTCATCGCGCAGCATCCGCAGATCAACGCTGATGGCTTCGAGAAGGCGAAGGCGTACAACGCGCAGCGCTATCACTACCAGGGCATCGGCCGCTACACGCCCGAGCAGGCCTACGCGCGGGGGCTTGCCGATCTGCAGGTGCTGGCGCAGATCGTGCCGGCCGCGGGCTTCGTCCACGGCGCGGCGCCGACCAGCGTCGATGCCGGCATCTACGGCTTCATCGCCAACATCTACTATTTTCCGATCCCGACGCCGCTGAAGGCCTTCGTCGATACGCACGAAAATCTCGTCGCGCATTGCGAGCGGATTCATGAGATGGTGAGCGCGAAGTCCGCAGTCTCGTAGGGCAGGCAAAGCGAAAGCGTGCCCACAAGCGCCGTCACCGCGACCAAAGACCTCATCCAGAGGAGGCTGCGAAGCAGCCGTCTCGAAGGATGGCCGCCGGCGACCGCCGAGAGATGGTGGGCACGGCGCTTCTCGCGCCTTTGCCCACCCTACGGCACCGTCTTCTACCGCATCGTGATCGCAAGCCCGCTGAGATCCGCGTTCGCCATCAACCCGACCTGGTGACCCGTCAGCTCCAGCACTGCGCCCTTCTGGTTGGTCAGCACGATGGCGCGGGCGCCGCGGCCGACCGCAAGGCCGGCACCGGCGGCGCCGTAGACGCCGGCGACGTCCGAGGGGCGGTTGATGTTGGAAACGCGCCCGCGCAGCACGGTCTTGGAGCCGCCGAACACGAGGCCGTAGTCGAGGCCGCCGGTGGAGAGCGCATAGGAGCGGCCGCGGAAGTTCAGCACGCCCGAGCCGCCGGAGCCGCCGATGATCCAGCCCGCCTTGTAGATCGTCAGCGTCACGAAGCCGCTGTCGGCCCGCGCGGCGGTCGAGAGGCCGGCCAGGGCGACAATGGCGACCAGCGCGGCGCGGAAGGTGGATGCGAGCTTCATGGGTGTCTCCGGGGGCTATTCTTCAAGAGAGGAATCGAATCAGACGCGGCGAATGTATCCGATCGATCGCGGCGGCAACATGATGGGGCGCGGGCCTGATACGCGAGACGTAGCAGCGCATTCAACTGTCATCGCCCGGCTTGACCGGGCGATCCAGTATCCCAGAGGCGATCATGATTGAACCGCGGGGCCGCGGCGTACTGGATGCCCCGGTCGAGCCGGGGCATGACGACGGAGTTTGGGGCTACAGCACACCAACTTCCAGGATGCCATAATGCCCCTGTTTTGCCCGACGGAGCAAGCGGGGGTTTCGCCTTTCGCGAATTCTGGAAAACATCAATGATTTCCGTGCGGCGTCTACTGTGCATGGGGTTGTTTTCGCACTTTTTGTTTTGACCGCGCCGCGCCTGCCGCTACGCTGATGCCTCAGCGACCCTCCCGAGGTGACCCCATGCCGATCCAGCATTTCGCGCCCCCGCCGCACGTCAAGGCGCCGCCGCTGTCCTTTGCGACGCGCGTCGGCGATCTCCTGTTCGTCTCGGGCATTCCCGGCTTCGATGCCAATGGCGCGCTGCCCGACGGCTTCGAGGCCCAGTTCGCCAACGTCGTGGTCAACATCAAGCGCGTGCTGGGCGAGGCCGGCGCCAGCATGCGCGACCTCGTCAAGGTCAACGTGCTCCTGACCCGCGCCGCCGACGTCGCCGCCATGAACGCGCTCTATGCCGGCGCCTTCGGCCCGCCGCCCTATCCTGCGCGCACGACCTGCGTGGTGCAGGCCCTGCCCGATCCGAAGATGCTGATCGAGATCGAGGCGGTGGCGTCGCTTTCGAAGTGAGCGTGTGACTTGCCGGGCACGCGGCCAAACCAAATGCGCGGTTGCGTCTGACATGTCCGTGAGCGGCCGCTCCTCGGCTTGCAAAGGACCTGCTTTTACCGCACGAATTTTCCGATCCACTTCCCCCACAAGGAGATATTTCATGCGTCGCGCTCTCGCGCTCTGTGCCGTTGCCGGCATCGCTTCGTCCGCGTTCGCCGTGCCGGCCTCGGCGGCGGTCGGCTATTACGTGATCCGCTGGGACAACACCGGCATCTGCCAGGTCTGGAACGAGGACCTCAAGTACAAGCCGTTCCAAATCGGCGCGTCGACCTACAAGGTCGTCAGCAAGCCGCTTCCGACCTTCCAGCAGGCGTCTGACCTCCAGATCAAGTTGCGCGCCGAGCGCCGCTGCACGCTCTGAGCCCCGACGCGACGGGTCGCGTATACGGATGAGTTTTCACGGGGCGGACCGCGCGAACGGTCCGCCCTTCTCTTTTGCAGAAGCTGTTCAAATTGCGCATTTCCCGCAGCGGCTCTTTTGAACCTGACCGGCCGGCGGAACTACTCACATCTTGTCCGGGGCGCATTCCCAAATGCGTCCCGCGCCACCCCCTCCCGTCATTGTCGGGAGGCGCATCACGTCTTTCATTTTGAGGAGCTGATCATGCGTCGTATTTCCGTGCTGTGCGCTGCCGTCGGTCTTGCCGTCACCGCCTTCGCCGCCGCGAGCCCTGCCGAAGCCAGCTATCATCTGATCCGCTGGCAGGACAGCGGCTTCTGCCAGATCTGGGACGAGAGCATCCCGACCACGCCGTGGCCGGCGGGCTACCACCGCGCCAGCGCGAGCGTGCCGACCTTCATCGACGCCCTCGCCATGAAGGACGCCGCGCTCAAGAACGGCCAGTGCACCTGGTAACAATTCGATCGGCGGACGAACAGCCGGGCAGGACGCCAGCGTCCCTGCCCGTTTTTTTGTGCGGCGTGAACGAGAGCCGAGGCGCCCTCACGCGTCCTTGTGCGCGCCGGGATGGATCAGGAGATCGCGCGCGGCGGCGAGGTCGATGAAGGCTTCCGCGCTGCCGCCCCGGTCGGGATGCATGCCCTTGGCGGCGCGGCGATAGGCCTGGTTGATGTCCTCGCAGGTGAGCTGCACCGCGAGCGGCAGGCCGAGCACCTTGCGCGCGCGGTCCTCCCTGGACATCTGCTTCGGCATGGCGTTGCGGCGGCCGAAGCGCGGGGCGGAGAGATCGTGGACGACCTCGAGCACGACGCCGAGACGGCGCTGCGCCGCCAGCGTCACGCCATGATCGTCATTGTCCGCGGCCTGGCGCAGCACCGGCAGCGCCTGCTCGGCGGCCTGGCGCAGCGTGACGTCGCTGCTCATCCGCACGATCTCGGCGACGAGCCGGCCCGCCTCGGCCCAATCGGGCGCGTGCGCCGACCGCAGCCGTTCGAGAGCGAGTTTCCAGGAGTCCCCCGCGGGTCACTTCAAATTCCTCCGGGTGTGGTCAGTCAAATTCCTCCACCCGCGAGGCAGGACAAGGGACTGTTAGTTTGAGTTTGTTTCCCGGGCAAGAGCTTCAGCGGCTTCTTTGAGCCGATAGCTGCGTCCGTCGAACTCAAGCAGATGGCAATGATGCATAAGGCGATCGAGGATCGTCGTGCTCATAGTGTTGTCCCCAAGGTATGCCCCCCAATCCTGCACGACGCGATTGGAGGTGACGATGACGCTGCGGCGCAGTTTGTAACGCTGATGGATCAGGGTCTGCAGCAAAGTGCCGGCGTCGTCGGGGATGGCGCGTGCGAGGAATAGATCGTCCAGCACGAGGAGATCGCAGTCGATGATGGTTCGCAGCCGGACCTCGCGTTGTGCCGGAGAGTTCAGGGCGTAGCGGTGGAAGAAGTCGTCGGTCTCAAGATACTGGACCTTGTGGCTTTGCAGGATCGCCTGATAGGCAATCGCCTTGGCGATGTGCGACTTCCCGGTGCCAGGTTTGCCAACAAGCAGAGCGTTCTCGCCAGCGGCAATGAACGCCAGGGTGTGGAGCTGGAAGCAGGTCTGACGTGGCAGTTTGGGATTGAAGGACCAGTCGAACTCGGCGAGCGTCAGCTTTTCGTCGAGCCCGGATTGCTGGTATCGCCGCTCGATAAGACGGGACTGACGACGGTCCAGTTCATCCTGCAGGATAAGGGAGAAGGTCTCGAGGAAGGGCTGGTTGGCGCCCTGCGCCTGGAGCACGCGCGTCTGCAGCGTGTCGCGGACACCCGACAGGCGCAGCTGTCGTAGGCAACGCTCAATTTCCGGCATGGTCATCATGTGGCTAGGTCTCCAGTTTAAGGTGAGAAGGTGCAGCGGGAGCGCTCGTGGCGCCGGAGTTGGCCGGGGTTGCGCAGGCGACACGAGCGCGGATTGCCGTGGCGTGATCGTCGTGAGCCTCGGCCTGCCGACCATTGTCGTCGGCGTCGCGCCGCACAGCGCGGCTGAAGAGGTCGCCGTATTCCGCGGGGGTACGGATCAGCGGATGATCCTGGGTGAGCGGCGATGCCGGCTGTGGCGTCACTCCAACCTGCTCGATCGCCTGTTCGAACAACCGCTCGACGGTCGCACGCACGTGCTTGTAGCGGTAGATGCGGTTGTCGATGGCGTGCGCGCAGGCCTGCTCGACCAGCCGCGCCGGATACTTCCGGCCCAGCCCGACAATGCCCCACATCGCGCGCTGTCCGGGGCGCCCTTCGGTGTCGAACACCTGCTGGCACAAGGCCCTGGTCTGCGGTCCGATGCGCTCGGCGCTCGCCAGCAGCACGGCGGTTTGCCGCGACGGGTTGAACGGCCGTTCGCTGGTCGGCAGGACGACAGAACCGGGGTGCGCCATCCGGGAATGAACACGCAGCAGCGCACGGGTGTGGCGATCACGGATCTCGATCGTGGTGGTGTAGATGCGCACGACGACCTGGCTGCCGATCGGCGCGGGCCGCGCGGCGTAATAGCTGTTGTCGACGCGTACGGTGGTGTCGTCGCAGACAGTCCGGACGACTTCGGTGAAGATGCGGAAGGGAGCGACAGGCAGCGGCCGCAGGTGCGGCTTCTCTTCCTGGAACATCGCCTCGACCTGACGGCGCGTGCTGCCGTGGATGCGTTTGGAAGCCCAGTTCTCCTCCCAGTGCCTCAAGAACTCGTTTTGCGCCTCCAGCGTCTCGAAGCGCCGTCCGGCCAGCGCAGTGCCCTGGGTATGTTGAATCGCATTCTCGACGCATCCTTTCCGATTTGGATCGGCCACGCGCGCGGGATCGGCGACCACGGCGTAATGAGCCAGCATCGCGCTGTAAATCGGGTTGAGCTGGGGCTCGTACAAATCCGGCTTGAGGACGCCTTCCTTCAGGTTGTCGAGCACGACATAGCTGGGGACCCCGCCAAAATACCGGAACGCCTCTTCGTGGAGCTGCGCCCAGACTTGTTGGCTGGACTTCCAGACTACCCGCCGGAAGCTGCGCCGCGAGTAGCGTAGCGTCATCACGAACAGGCGGGGACGACGGTACCGCCCGCTCTTCGGATCAACCGTCGGCGCGCCCTCGCCATAGTCGACCTGAGCTTCCTCGCCGGGGAGGAACTCAAGACGATCAAACTGCTCAGGATCAGCGTGCCGCAACCGGCGCACAAACCGCTTGACACTCTGGTAGCTGGACGGAAAGCCAAATTGATCAACCAGGTCCTGGTAAATCGCCTGCGCGTTCCGCTTCAGCCGGACCTGTTCTTCGATCCACGTCCGATGCGCTTCGCAAGCCGAACGGGCCAGGCTGCTGGTGACCGTCGCTTCCGATGTCCCAAAAGCCGGTGGTCGGGGTGGAGGAATTTGGCCGTCCGCGCTCACCGAGCCGGTGGTCACTTCCCCGGGGGAATTTGCCTCCGCACCGGCCCGCAGCGCCTGATAACGCCGGATCGTCTTGCGATCGACACCCGTCAGCCGGTGAATCTCGCGCTGGCTGGTGTTGCGATCAAGTAATGTAAGTACGGTGCTTTGCAGATGTCGCTTCAAGACGTTCAACTCCCCGGCCCCTTGCTGGCTAAAGGGGTCGAACATAAACGTCCTGCCTGACCGGCTACTGCTGTTCAGCGGCGCTGACGGCGATCATCAGGTGGGGGAGTTTCAAGTGACCATACCCGGGGGATTTTGACCGACCCACGGGGCAGGAGTCCAGCCGTTCCATCATGGAGCTATGGCGGAATCTGGGTGATGACGGTGTGAGGAAGGCGGCGTATCGAGGCGGGTGACGAGCCTGCCAGAACCTCTCGAGGAGAGCGATACGCCATGACCGAGACTACCAATGTTCTTGCTTTCCGTCAGCCGTCCGCGGTTGATGATCCACTGACCGATATCGTTCGTGCCGGCGCGCGGGACCTGCTTGCCAGGGCGATCGAGATCGAGGTTGGCGCGTTTCTGGCCAGCACGGCCAATCTGACGCTGCCCGACGGTCGAGCGCGCCTGGTCCGACATGGGCACGGTCCGGTGCGCGAGATTGCGACCGGCATCGGTCCGGTGGAGGTCGCTCGTCCCAAGGTCCGCGACCGCGGAGCGAGCGGGCCAGGCGACCGCCTCCGCTTCAGTTCGGCAATCCTGCCGCTATGGGCGCGGCGGACGAAGAGCCTGGATGCCTTGATCCCGGTCCTCTATTTGCGCGGCATCTCGACCGGCGACTTCCAGGAGGCGCTCTCGGCGCTGCTCGGCAAGGATGCGCCGAACCTGTCGCCTTCGGTGATCGCCGGCCTGAAGGCCGATTGGCAGGTCGAGTACGAACGCTGGCAGAGACGCGATCTGTCGGCGCGTCGCTATGTCTACATCTGGGCCGATGGCGTGTACCTGCAGGCCCGCATGGAAGATCACAGCGAATGCATGCTGGTGCTGATTGGCACCACGCCGGAAGGCAAGAAGGAGCTGATCGGCTTCCAGGTCGGCGTGCGCGAGAGCGCGCAGAGCTGGCGCGAACTCCTGATCGACCTGCGGCAACGCGGGTTACGGATTGCCCCGCAACTCGCCATCGGCGACGGCGCCCTCGGCTTCTGGAAGGCACTGGACGAGGCCTTTCCCGGCACGCGGCACCAACGATGCTGGTGCCATAAAGTGAGCAACGTACTCGACAAGGTCGCCAAATCCGTGCAGGGCCCCATGAAGAACGACCTGCGGAACATCTATCTGGCCCCACACCGGGCCGAAGCTGAAACCGCGATCGACGTCTTCGTCGAGAAATACCACGTCAAATACGGACGTGCGGTGGAGTGCCTGATCAAGGATCGCCATGCGCTGCTCGCCTTCTTCGACTTCCCTGCTGAGCACTGGATCCACCTACGCAGCTCGAACCCGATCGAGAGCGTCTTCGCCACGGTGCGCCACCGAACAGTGCGGACCAAGGGATCGCTGTCGCAACAAACTGCGAAGCTGATGGTGTTCAAGCTCATCGACGCCGCATCGAAGATCTGGCGGCGATTGAAGAGCACGAACCAGTTGCCGAAAGTCATCGCCGGTGTAAAGTTCATCGACGGAATCGAAGTCATTCCGAACACTGAAAGCCACGCCGCCTGATCAGGCCGCGTCACCCAAAATCAGCCATAGCTCTCCATCATGCGCGCAACGTTTAGCAATCAGGATCAGTATGCCAAGGCCGCCGTTTCCGCCCTCTTAATTTCGAGTTAGCCCGTCCTATTCGTGAGAGTGCGGCTTTTGGGTCCGATTGATGCGGCCGCACATCTTGTCTGACGAGGCGCACAGGATTGCCTTCGGCTTTTCGCCGCCTGACGACCGGTACTTTGCAACGCGCTTGAGGGATGGGTTGGGCGAACGGGGGCGGACGCCCCGCCGGTCAAGGACCGAGCGGCAGCAGCGCGCCGGGCAAGCCGCAGATCAGGTCGGCTTCGGGACATGCCGCGGCAAACGCAAGGCGAATGCGGCTCGTGGTCTCGACGACACGGGCGGCGATTTTCAAGAGCCGAAGACGCAGCGTCGCGAACTCGGCAGCGGCCAATTCCCGGGCTTTGGGAATGGCGTCGCGCACGGTCAGCATCAGCCAATAAGCGGCCGTATGGAGCACGAGACGGACCTGGTTGGCGAGCGCCGAACGGCAGCTGGTGCGATCGGAGGCGAGCTGCGTCTTATGCAGCTTGATCAGATTCTCGGCTTGGCCGCGCGCGCAATACAGGCTGTCGTAGATCCACTCGGCCGAGCCGACATCGAGGCTGGTGACGACGAAGCGGATGTCGAGGCCGAGCATCGTCGCCTCAATACGGGCGACAGTGCGCCGTTCGCGATCCCAGGACTTTGCCTTGTGGCGCGTCTCGGTATAGCCACGCAGAACCGGCAGGTTCTCGATGGCGCGTCGCGTGCGGATGTCGTCGGCGACCTCGTCGACTTTTCTGGCGAGAGGCTTGGTGCCGGACAGACCGAAGATGTAGTCGATGCCGTTGGTCTCGCACCACGCCATTGCCTCCGGCCGGGCATAGTGCCCGTCGCCACGGAACGTAATTTGCGTGTTGTGCCATCGCGTCCGGATATGCCGTACCAGGCGGCGCAGATGGGCACGCACCTCGACGCCGCCCGGCGTCTTGCCGGGCCGCAGCACGACGGCCACGGGCCGGCTCTTCTCCGTGTCGTAGACGTGGATCGGCAGGAAGCAGCGTTCGTCATAATGAGCGTTGAACAGCGAGAGCTGCTGATGGCCGTGGACGACGTCGCAGGTATCATCGATGTCGAGCGTGACGGATGCCGGCTCGCGCGGGTAGCTATCCATCCATGCGTCGACCAAAGTGTAGGTCAGCCGGATCACGTCGCGCAGGCGCGGAGCATTCTCCAGCCGCGACAGCGTCGGCTGGGAACACAAATCCCGGCCCGTGTCCGGTAGGCGACCGCAGGCCAGCTTGAATGCCGGATCGGACCTCAGATGATCGAGGTCGTCGGCGTCCTCGTAGCCGCAGCAGATCGCGAACATGCGAGCGCGGAACATATCGACCAGGCTGTGCACGACCCGCGTCGGATCGCGCCGATCCGGGAACACCCGGGCCAGATTGTTGGCCAAACCGAGACGCCGCTCGGCCATCGCCAGAAGCATCACGCCCCCGTTCGAGGTTAGGCGCCCACCATCGAAGGCAGCTGTGACTTTCTTGGCGTGAACGGCTGGAAACGAGAAGGGCGGAATCGTATCGTCGGTCATGGCGGGCGTGGCGTTCGCGGTTGGAGGTGATGGGGTTGGCTTCGCAACCGAATCCTACGCCGCATCAGCGCTTTACCCCTCAGGCGCACTCTTACGAATAAGACGGGTTAAGTTGAAGAAAGATTGAGTGACTCCCGATCATTTCTGTGCCGAAACGTGGAGTCGCGGTCGTGCCGCGTCCAAAGAAACCGGCGCGAGCGGCCTATTAGACGCGGTAGGTGCTCAGCCTCCGAAACGAGACTATCAAGCATGAAGAGATCGAGCGCGAGGCAGAGGTTTTATTTGTGTTGAATTCTTGCTTCTCGATAGTGGTCTGAAATCGTATCATCGGTCATGGCGGGCGTGGCGTTCGCGGTTGAAGGTGATGGGGTGGCTTCGCAACCGAATCCTACGCCGCATCAGCGCTTTACACCACGCTCGCCAGCCTCTCAGGCGCCCTCTCGCGAATAAGACGGGTTAGCTTTTCGTGAAACTTCGAAAAGAAACCGGGAGGAATATGTCATGGCATTGCTCGCAAACCACATCGCCGTCGTCACGGGTGCCGGCTCCGGCATCGGCCGGGCGATTGCCGCCGGCTACGCGCGCGAGGGCGCGCAGGTCGTGCTGCTCGACGTCAACGCCGAGACGGTCGCGGAAGCGGCTGGGGAGATCCGGCAGGCGGGCGGCAGGGCCGAGAGCTTTCCGCTCGACGTCACCCGGCGCGAGGACTGCTTCGCGCTGGCCAAGCAGGTCGAGGGCAAGGTCGGACAGGTCTCGATCCTCGTCAACAATGCCGGCATCACCCGCCGCAACGCCTTCACCGCCGAGACCGAGACGGTGGCGAAGGACTGGAACGACATCATCTCGCTCAACCTCAACGGCGTCTTCAACATGACGCAGGCATTCCTCGCACCCTTGCGCGCGAGCAAGGGCCGCATCGTCAACATCGGCTCGATCCAGTCCTTCGTGCATCTGCGCACGCCGAGTTCGGCGGCCTACACGACTTCGAAGCACGGCGTGCTCGGCTTCACCAAGGCGCTCGCCGCCGAGCTCGGCAAGGAAGGCGTGCGCGTCAACGCGATCGGTCCCGGCTTCATCGAGACCAACATCAACGCCAATGTGCGCGCAACCAATCCGGCGCTGGTGCAGGCCTTCCTCGATCACACCCCGCTGGCGCGCACCGGCAAGCCCGAGGACATCGTCGGCCCCGCGATCTTCCTGGCATCGGACCTGTCGGCCTATGTCACCGGAACGATCGTGATGGTGGACGGCGGGTACCGCACGGTGTGAGGGACGCACGGCCTCTCGGCACACGATGTGTCATCGCCGGCGAAGTGGGGGATGACAGTGAGTTTGTCGCGCGAGATAGGTCCGCATCGCGATGCATCCTGCGCCAATCGCGGCGGCTTCGCGGCATTCCTGGGGTCAATTGGTGGGCTCGCTCCCGATTAACCATTCATTAACCAAACAGGACCACCGTGGAATTACGGCTTGGGGTCGTTGTTCTCGATCCGCTTCCAATGATGGAAGCGGGCGTTGATCGGGGAGTGTGTTGATGACCACTGTTCATGTCGCTGCGTCCGAATCGGGCGCGCAATTCCTAGCCCCTAACCAGATCGTTCCGATGCTGATCGGCGCCACGGTCGACGAGGTCGAGCGTGAGCTCGTGCTCCAGACGCTCGCACGCTGCGACGGCAACCGCACGCGCGCAGCGCGCGTGCTCGGCCTGTCGGTGCGCACGCTGCGCAACAAGATCAGGATCTACGCCGCCTCCGGCATCGACGTGCCTGCCTATCAGGACTAGCGGGTGACATCAGTCCGCCCGCGCCACAAGCGGCGCAGCTCGTGCCGCAGATACACGCCGGCGATGACCGCAAGCGCGATCATCGCGACCGAGGCGGCAATCAGCTCGACCGCGCGGAGCAGGAACGCCGTCATGACGGCCCATAACGGTTGCGGCTCCTCGGCGAATCCGACCGGCACGATATCGGGCACCAGCAGCTGAGCGAGGCCGAGCGAGACGACGAGAACGACAGCGAACAGGCAAAGGACTTTCCACGCTGCACGCATCGGTCGCTCCTCGCAAGCGGTGTGGCCGTGCGCGATCGATGACATGGCGGCTCGCCCCGACGATTGATGTTGATCAAGCCTGACACGGTGCGCGGGCAGAATTGCTGCTGTCGTCAAAGGCCGCTAAGTAGCTTGCTTCCGGTCAAGGGAGCAGTGGCGTGGCAGACGATCAGGGACGACGGCAGGGGAGCTATGGCTGATTTTGGGTGACGCGGCCTGATCAGGCGGCGTGGCTTTCAGTGTTCGGAATGACTTCGATTCCGTCGATGAACTTTACACCGGCGATGACTTTCGGCAACTGGTTCGTGCTCTTCAATCGCCGCCAGGTCTTCGATGCGGCGTCGATGAGCTTGAACACCATCAGCTTCGCAGTTTGTTGCGACAGCGATCCCTTGGTCCGCACCGTTCGGTGGCGCACCGTGGCGAAGACGCTCTCGATCGGGTTCGAGCTGCGTAGGTGGATCCAGTGCTCAGCAGGGAAGTCGAAGAAGGCGAGCAGCGCATGGCGATCCTTGATCAGGCACTCCACCGCACGTCCGTATTTGACGTGGTATTTCTCGACGAAGACGTCGATCGCGGTTTCAGCTTCGGCCCGGTGTGGGGCCAGATAGATGTTCCGCAGGTCGTTCTTCATGGGGCCCTGCACGGATTTGGCGACCTTGTCGAGTACGTTGCTCACTTTATGGCACCAGCATCGTTGGTGCCGCGTGCCGGGAAAGGCCTCGTCCAGTGCCTTCCAGAAGCCGAGGGCGCCGTCGCCGATGGCGAGTTGCGGGGCAATCCGTAACCCGCGTTGCCGCAGGTCGATCAGGAGTTCGCGCCAGCTCTGCGCGCTCTCGCGCACACCGACCTGGAAGCCGATCAGCTCCTTCTTGCCTTCCGGCGTGGTGCCAATCAGCACCAGCATGCATTCGCTGTGATCTTCCATGCGGGCCTGCAGGTACACGCCATCGGCCCAGATGTAGACATAGCGACGCGCCGACAGATCGCGTCTCTGCCAGCGTTCGTACTCGACCTGCCAATCGGCCTTCAGGCCGGCGATCACCGAAGGCGACAGGTTCGGCGCATCCTTGCCGAGCAGCGCCGAGAGCGCCTCCTGGAAGTCGCCGGTCGAGATGCCGCGTAAATAGAGGACCGGGATCAAGGCATCCAGGCTCTTCGTCCGCCGCGCCCATAGCGGCAGGATTGCCGAACTGAAGCGGAGGCGGTCGCCTGGCCCGCTCGCTCCGCGGTCGCGGACCTTGGGACGAGCGACCTCCACCGGACCGATGCCGGTCGCAATCTCGCGCACCGGACCGTGCCCATGTCGGACCAGGCGCGCTCGACCGTCGGGCAGCGTCAGATTGGCCGTGCTGGCCAGAAACGCGCCAACCTCGATCTCGATCGCCCTGGCAAGCAGGTCCCGCGCGCCGGCACGAACGATATCGGTCAGTGGATCATCAACCGCGGACGGCTGACGGAAAGCAAGAACATTGGTAGTCTCGGTCATGGCGTATCGCTCTCCTCGAGAGGTTCTGGCAGGCTCGTCACCCGCCTCGATACGCCGCCTTCCTCACACCGTCATCACCCAGATTCCGCCATAGCTCACGGCAGGGGCCTCAGGGTCCGCGCGGGCGGCAAGGCGAGCCGGGGCGGCCGGGGCCGCAGGGCCATCCGGGCCGGCGCGGCCCGGACGGGGCGCGCGGCAAGCCCGGACCGCAGGGCAAGCCGGGGCCGCTCGGAAAGGCTGGCCCGCCCGGCAAACCCGGTCCGCAAGGCAAGCAGGGCGAAGCCGGCCCGCGCGGCGCAGCCGGCGCGCCGGGACCTGCCGGGCCGCAGGGACCGACGGGGCCGCAAGGCCCGCGCGGCGAACCGGGTCCGCCCGGCCAATTGCCGTCGATCGAGCAAGTGCTGCCGTGGCTCGACCAGCTCTTCGACGCCTGGGACGAACGCCGCCGCCAGCGCGAGCGCGAAGCCGCTGAGCGCGAAGCGCTCGAGGCTGCTGTCCAGGAGCCAGACGAGACAATCGTCGATGACGAGAGCGATGACGGCGACGACCACAAGAAGAAAAAGAAAAAGAAGAAGCACGGCGACAAGGCCTAGCAGACGCATCTATTTCGGCCGATCCTCGTCTCGCGGCAACATGCCCATGCGCTCGAACTGCCAGCGCATCGCACGATACCAGAGGTAGCCGACCGCCGCGCCACACAGGGCGAGGATGACCATGTTCGCGCTCGAGAACGAGCCGCTCCACCACATCATCCACGCAGTCCACAGCAGCGTGAAGGCGATGGCACCTGCTTTCAGGGGAAGAAGGGGGCGGCTCATGGTCGTGCTCCGGGCGGTCAAAACCCCGGCCGACACCATCGCAAGCTGACGCAGCAGATACCGTGAGCCAGGTCACGGAGTGCGCTGTTCAGGCTCACGAACCGAAGCGCAATCGCGAGCGCTCTTTCGCCTTTTCCGCCTCGACCTCGCGGTCGCGCGCCGGCGCATGGGTATGCAGCGACGTCAGGAGTTTTCGTGCGGCCTCCGCGACCTCCGCCACCGCACGCTCGAACGCCGCCTCGTTCGCCTGCGACGGCCTGTTGAAACCGGACAGTTTTCGCACGAACTGCAGCGCACTGGCGTGGATCTCGTCCTCCGTCGCCGGCGGCTCGAAGTTGAACAGCGTCTTGATGTTGCGGCACATGCACTCTCTCCCGACGTTTTCTCGAAGACGAAGGTCCGGGCCGAAATCCTACATCCGCCTTCGCGCTTCTGCGAAGTTCCATCGCGCCATGCCGATCAACTCCGTGGCTGCGCACCGCCACAAGCTGTCTCATCTCGCAACGCATCATGTGCGGCGCCCCGCGCAGCGTATTATTTGAGCATGCATTGCGCCGACAGCTCGGGCTTAATTGCGCCGACGATACGAATCGGCGCGCGGGACAATCGCGCGCCAATGGCACGATACGCGATGAGGAGGATCGCATGCACAGGCTGGTACTGTGCGTCTGGCTGGCTGCAACGACAGCGCTGACGAGCGCGGCGTTCGCGTTCGACAACGGCCAATACGACCACGTCCCGCCCGATATCCGCGCCTGGTTCAAGAGCGTGATCGCGCCGAACGGCGTGCCCTGTTGCGACATCTCCGATGGCCATCGCACCGAATATGACGTGCGCGGCGGCGCCTATTGGGTGCCGATCGACGGACAATGGATGGAGGTGCCCGCGCGCGCCATCATCCGCGACCGCGGCAATCCGGTCGGCCAGGCCGTGGTGTGGTACGTCCACCATCGCGGCACCATCATCATCAGTTGCTTCGTGCCGGCGGATGCAGTCTAGTACCCACTTTTCTTGGAACGTGAGTCGTGATTCAAGGTCGGGATGATACCCGAAGCAAGAGAAGTCCACCTTTCGAGGAAAGATCGCAAGGTGCTTGAGGCGTGCTGTCGCTCACCGGTGACGTTGCAGCGCGATTTGAAGCGGGCGCGGATAGTTCTGTTGGCGGCGGATGGGCGCAGCACCCGGTCGATCGCCAAGGAAGTTGGGGTCCAGCCGCGGATTGTCAGCCTTTGGCGGCATCGCTATGCCGACCATGGCCTTGAAGGGCTGCAAGACAAGCCGCGGCCTGGCAAGCAGCCGATCTATACGAAGACGACCGACAAGCGGATTCTGAAGCTGCTGGATAAGCCGCCACCGCAAGGGTTTGCGCGCTGGACCGGCCCCCTGCTGGCCGAGGCGCTGGGCGATGTCGATGTCCAATATGTCTGGCGGTTCCTGCGCAGCCACAAGATTGACCTGGTGGCTCGCAAGTCCTGGTGCGAGAGCAACGACCCGAACTTTACGGCCAAAGCCGCCGAGAGGGTGTCAGTAACTCGGTGTAAGATGGTTTCTGTGAGTTTACCTTTGACAGGAGACTCACATGGCTACGGATTTTTCACCTGAGATTTTGGACCAGCTTCTTGCCGGGGGCAGCCTCAAGCCAGAAGACTTAGCCGGCGAAGACGGGCTTTTCAGACGACTGAAGAAGGCGCTTCTGGAGCGCGCACTGGGTGCGGAGCTGACCCACCACCTTGGCTATGAGAAGGGCGACCCGGCGGGCCGCGGGTCGGGCAACAGCCGCAACGGCACAAGCAGCAAAGCGCTGTTGACGGACGACGGCGAGATCGAGATCGAGGTGCCGCGCGACCGCGCCGGCACGTTCGAACCGGTGATCGTCGCGAAGGGCCAGACCCGCTTCGACGGCTTCGACGAGAAGATCATCAGTCTCTACGGGCGGGGCATGACGGTACGGGAGATCCAGGGCCATCTGGCCGAGCTCTACGGCACCGAGGTGTCCCCCGATCTGATCAGCAAGGTCACCGACGCGATTCTCGACGAGGTCCGCGAATGGCAGAGCCGGCCGCTGGAAGCGATCTATCCGGTGGTCTTCTTCGACGCGCTCAGGGTCAAGATTCGCGATGAGGGGATGGTCAAGAACAAGGCAGTCTACGTCGTGCTGGGCATCACTGCATCGGGCGAGAAAGACGTGCTCGGGCTTTGGATCGAGCAAACCGAAGGCGCCAAATTCTGGCTCAAGGTCATGAACGATCTGAGGAACCGCGGCGTCGCCGACATCCTGATCGCCGTCGTCGACGGTCTGAAGGGCTTTCCCGAGGCGATCAACAGCGTCTTTCCCAAGGCGATGGTCCAGACCTGCATCGTGCATTTGATCCGCAACAGCCTATCCTTCGTGTCCTGGAAGGATCGCAAGGCGATCCTTCCCTCGATCAAGGCGATCTATCATGCCGAGAATGCCGACGCCGCTCTGCTCAGGCTCGAGGACTTCGAAGCCGAGTGGGGCAAGCGCTATCCCGCGATCGGGGCGGCCTGGCGCCGGGCGTGGGAGCACGTCATTCCGTTCTTCGCCTTCGCGCCGGAGATACGCAAAATGATCTATACCACCAACGCGGTCGAGGCGCTGAACCGTTCGCTGCGCAAGATCATCAAAACACGCGGCAGCTTCCCCAACGACGAGGCGGCGATGAAGCTGCTTTACCTCGCCATCAGAAATGCCGGCATCCATTGGCGACGACCGGTTGCATGGACGGCCGCAATGGGCCAGTTTGCCATCCAGTTCGGCGAGCGCTTTGCAGGCTCAGCGGACTGACCCCATGGGGTCAGTCCGCTGACCCCGCAAACCCCTCACAGAGACGCTCTTACACAAAACTTCTGACACTCCCGCCGCCGATGTTGTCGGCCTCTATGTCGCGCCGCCGGCGAAGGCCATTGTGCTGTGCGTGGACGAGAAGCCCTCGATCCAGGCTTTGGAGCGAGCGCAGGGTTATCTGAAGTTGCCCAATGGCCGCGCCTTAACCGGCCAAAGCCACGATTACAAGCGGCATGGCACCACAACATTGTTTGCGGCGCTCGAAGTCGCCACCGGAAAGATCATCGCGACCCATTCAAAACGCCGGCGCCGCGTCGAGTTTCTCGATTTCATGAACAGCGTCACCGCGACTTTTCCGAACCGCAAGCTTCACGTCATCCTCGACAACCTCAACACCCATAAAAAGAACGAGGACTGGCTCAAGGCCCACCCCAACGTGCAATTTCATTTCACGCCGACAAGTGCGTCATGGCTCAATCAGGTCGAAGTATGGTTTTCCATCTTGCAGGGGCAGTCGCTCAGCGGCACCTCCTTCACGAGCCTCAAGCAGCTTCAGGAACACATCGATGCCTACGTCAACGCATACAACGACAGAGCCGAGCCCTTCGTCTGGACCAAGAAAAAGGTCCGTCAACGCCGTTTCAAAGGCCGCCGTATCACTCAGCTCTGATTCCGGGTACTAGCGCGCCGGATTTCGTTGGCTGGGGGCGCCTGATCGGCTAGCTTCAGGACAAGCTGATACGGAGGCACGCCGTTGACCGATCTTAGCGCCGAAGACCTCGTCGCCATCTACGCCAAGCCGACCCCGCGCGTGATCGCGAAGGCGCGGCCGGCGATTGATGCGCATGCGAGGAAGTTCATTGAGATGTCGCCGTTCTGCGTGCTCGCGACTTCGGGCGCGGACGGCAGTGTCGACGCCTCGCCGCGCGGCGGCGGCATCGGCTTCGTCCACGTCGCCGGTCCCAACCAGCTGTTGATGCCCGACCGCTCCGGCAACAACCGCATCGACAGTTTTCGCAACGTCGTCGAGGGCTCGGGCTTCGTGCAGCTGCTGTTCTTCGTGCCGGGGATCGACGAGACGCTGCGCGTCGGCGGACGCGGCACGCTCTCGGCCGATCCGGATCTGCTCGCCGCAATGGTGGAGTTCGGCAAGCCGCCCCGCGCGGCGCTGAACGTTGCGGTCAGCGAGGTCTATTTCCACTGCGGCAAGGCGCTGATGCGCTCGAAGCTGTGGTCATCCGAGAAGGTACAGCGATCGGTGATGCCGAGCATCATCGAGGTCATTCACGACCAGACGGGCTTGGGAGAACCGGAGAGCCAGGAGATCGTGGAAGAGCGCTACAAGACGCAGCTGTAGGTGATGCGTTCGCCACACGCTGCCATGTCCGGGCTTGTCCCGGACATCCACGTCTTTCTCGTGGCAGCAACACGTGGATGGCCGGGTCAGGCCCGGCCATGACGAATGGAGAGAGGCGGAGGGAGCTTAATGCCCCTCGCCCTCGAGCCCGCCGACGTGCTTCTGGGTGTAGAGCTCGAGGCCGATGCGACCAATCAGGTCGAGCTGGGTTTCCAGGAAGTCGATGTGGTGCTCCTCGTCGCTCATCAGCTTCTCGAACAGGTCACGCGTGACGTAGTCCTTGGCGCCGTGGCAGTAGGTCGCCGCTTCCTGGTAGAGCGCACGCGCGCTCATCTCGGCGGCGAGATCGCATTCGATGATCTCCTTGACGTTCTGGCCGATGCGCAGGGGATCCAGCACCTGCATGTTCGGAAAGCCGTCGAGGAACAGGATGCGCGCGGTGAGCTTGTCGGCATGCTCCATCTCCTCGATGGACTCCTTGCGCCAGACCTTGGCCATGTCCAGCAGGCCCCAATTGTCGAGGAAGCGGTAGTGCAGCCAGTACTGATTGATCGCAGTCAGCTCGTGACGCAGTGCCTTGTTGAGATAGTCGATGACCTTCGCGTCGCCCTGCATGGTTCACTCCAGCTTTGCAGTCCAAATCGGCCCTAACCGAATTTAGAATTCTTCTAAATGAGTTTGCGCAGGCCGGCAACCGGCTATGCGGACGCAGCCGGGGAAAAGCTCAGCTGAGGATGCGGAAGTTTTCAGCAGGCCGCGAGGGCGAACTGGGCGGGTTCGGCCGTCTCGTCATTGGCGGCAACGGTATGGCCATGGGGACAGCCCGCGCAGCAAGACTGGGCGCAGGGGCCAAGCGCTTCGTCGATGATGGTCTTGATGGTCCGGGCACAGCGGCCGCATTCGGCGCTACAGCCGAGACACCCATAGACCTGCTTGGCATGGCGCACGGCGTCGTCAGACTCGGCGACGGCGGCGCGGATGTCCTCATCACTCAGCACGTTACAGGAACAAACGATCATGGAAGCGGCAGGCCCTTCGGTGATGCGCCATCATCGATATTTAACGGGCCGGCCGGATGCAAAAGGAAAAAGCGGTATTTGAAGTTATTCCAAACTGGCCCGGCAATCAGCCTAGAACGGCTCTAAAATCAGGTGTTGCGGTTGATCAAGCTTGTGGCGGAGCTAGTCGCCGCCACCGCCTCCACCACCATCGCCACCTCCGCAGTCCCCGCCATTGCTGCCGCCGTCGCTGCTGGAACAGCTGCCGCCGTCGGTCGAGCTCCCCGAACGGTCGCTGGAGAACCAGCTTCCCAACGAGAGGCCGTCGCTTGTCCCCATGTAGGTGTCGGCACCACTACCACCGCCGGCCCCGGCACGCGTGCGCCGCCGGCCCCGGTTCTGGAGGTGAGCGATCCAGCCGTAGCCGATCGCGAAGACGACCCCAGCAGCAATCAATGCATTGACCATCGCGTTCCCCATCAGCGTCTCCTGATGAAAGTGGGGCCCATGCCGGTTGGTCGTCTCCGGCAAAGGGCCGTTCATTGATCATTCAAGCGAAGTATGGAACCTTGTGCCCCAAAGAGTTCCCACGTGTGATAAGGTCAAGCGCATGAAGAAGTCGCTCCTGGCAGTCGCTGCCGTCCTCACTCTGGCCCTGACGGCCGGCACACCCGCCCATGCCCAGCGCGGTGTCGCAGCGGGCGTGGCGGCCGGGATCATCGGCGGCGCCATCGTCGGTGGCGCACTGGCCTCTCCGTATTATTACGGACCAGGTCCCGGCTATTACGAACCGGGCTACTATCCGCCCCGCTACTACGCCCCCGGTCCGGGCTATGTCGCCGACGACTATTACGGCAACTGCGTCTGGCAGAAGCAGCGCTTCTGGGACGGCTATGCCTGGCGCGTCCGCCGCGTCAGAGTTTGTGGCTGAGGCGCGCTTAACCGGTTCACTACGGATGCGCCGTTCATCTCAGAGCCCGAAAAAGACCGCTTTTTCTCGTCACAGCTCTGTGTGCGTTTACCGTGGATTGACCATTTGCGCGCTTCCTAACCGCAAGGCCAAATTCCATCAGAGTGTGCGTGAACCTTTGAAACCCGGGCCATCCCTTATAGGGGAAGTCCATCTCCCAGGAGAGCCAAGAGCATGAAGAAGACTTTGGTTGCCGCCCTCACGGTTGCAACGGTCGCCGGTTCGCTGGTGACCGCAACGCCGCCGGCGAAAGCCGGTGACAACATCGGTGCCGGTATCGCGGCCGGGCTGATCGGTGGCGCCATCGTAGGCGGCGCCATCGCGTCGAGCCGTCCGGCCTATGGTGGTCCCGTTTACGTGGCCGAGCCCGGCCCGCCGCCCCCGCCCTGCTACTGGCAGCGCCAGCGCTATTGGGACGGCTATGGCTGGGTCGTTCGCCCGGTTCGCGTCTGCTACTGATCTGATCGCACGGCGCTCGCAAGCGCCGCGATCAAAGCCCGGCCGAGACCATCGGCCGGGTTTTTTCTTTTGGTCCTTGCGCTATCGCCCCGCCTGGATCGAGCGCAGCACCTCTTCGCTCGGCCAGCAATCGACCTTGAGGCCGGCCGACTTCTGATAGGCGCCGAGCGCGGCGCGCGTCTGCATGCCGGCCTTGCCGTCGATCTTGTCCTTGTAGAGCCCGACGCGCGTCAGCTCGCGCTGCATGGTCTCGACGTCTTTCGTGCGCAGCTGCTTCGAAGCCGACCATGGCGTCGCGAATGGCAGCGGGCTGGTCATCCGGTCGCTGAGATGGCCGACGAACAGCACGTAGAGGTCGGAGAAATTGTACTCCTTGATCACGAAGTAATTCTTCGTGGTCAGAAACGACGGGCCGTAGATGCCTTCCGGCTGGAGCAGCGAGGCCTGCTGGGCCTGCTCGGCAGCGCCGAGTTTCTGGCCACGCACCGGCACAAAGCCTTCGCGCAGCCATTGACCGATCGGCTTCGTCACCTCCGGTACGCCCGTGGTGCAATCGACCTTGGCCGGCGCCTGCACTTCGTAGGCCCAGCGCACACCGCTTTGCCAGCCTTTGTTGACGAGCTGCTGCGCAGCAGAGGCCAGCGCATCCGGCACCGAATGCCAGATGTCGATGCGACCGTCGCCGTCGAAGTCGACGCCGTGCTTGTAATATTCGGATGGCAGGAACTGCGTCAGGCCGGTCGCGCCGGCCCAGGACGAGCGCATGTCCTTGCGCGTGACAACGCCCTCGCCGAGGATCTTGAGCGCGAAAATGAACTCGTTGCGATACTGATCCTTGCGGCGTCCGACATAGGCCTGCGTCGCCAGCACACGCACCAGATCATGGGGCAACGTGTGGCGGCCATAGTCTGTCTCGCGACCCCAGATCGCGAGCATGACGGTGGCCGGCACGCCGGACTTCTTCTCGATCTCGGTCAGCGCGGTGCGATATTTTTGCAGCAGTCGCTGCCCCTCGCCGGCGAGCCGCGCGATCGACGCTTCCCTGACGTAGTCGGCCGGCACCTGCACGAACTCGGCCTGCGACGGCGCGCCGGTCGCAGGCCGGCCCGGCAGAAGCAGGTCGGGCAGCTTGTAATCAGGCTCGAGCCCGCGCGTCTCTCGCTCGAAGGTCGCGCGCGAGACGCCCGCGGCCTGCGCTTCCGGCCAGAGCGAAGCGATGAATTGCGTGAAGGCGGCGTCTGCTGCGCGGGCGGACGACCAGCCGCAGGTGACCACGATCACCGCAGCGATGAGCGCCCGCCGCATCATGCCGCCATCACCGCGTCAGCTTCTTGTACTTCACGCGGTGCGGAATGATGCTGTCCTGGCCAAGGCGGCGCATCTTGTCCTTCTCGTAGTCCTGGAAGTTGCCCTCGAACCATTCGACATGGCTGTCGCCTTCGAATGCCAGGATGTGGGTCGCGATACGGTCGAGGAACCAGCGATCGTGGCTGATGATGACGGCGCAGCCGGCGAAATCCTCCAGCGCCTCTTCGAGCGCGCGCAGCGTATCAACGTCGAGATCGTTCGTCGGTTCGTCGAGCAGCAGCACGTTGGCGCCGGACTTCAGCATCTTGGCGAGATGAACGCGGTTGCGTTCACCGCCGGAGAGCGCACCGACCTTCTTCTGCTGGTCCGCGCCCTTGAAGTTGAACGCCGAGCAATAGCCGCGCGAGTTCACTTCCTTCTTGCCGAGCAGGATCAGCTCGTTGCCGCCGGAAATCTCCTCCCAAACGGTCTTCTTGCCGTCGAGCGCATCGCGCGACTGGTCGACATAGCCGAGATGCACGGTCTCGCCGACCGTGATCGTGCCCGCGTCCGGCTTCTCCTGGCCGGTGATCATCCTGAACAGCGTGGTCTTGCCGGCGCCGTTGGGGCCGATCACGCCGACGATGCCGCCGGGCGGCAGCTTGAACGTGAGATTGTCGATCAGGAGGCGATCGCCAAAACCTTTGCTGAGGCCTTCGAAGTCGACCACGTTGGCGCCGAGCCGCTCGGCGACGGGAATAATGATCTGCGCAGTCTGGGTCTGCTTCTCGCTCGCCTTCTTGAGCAGCTCCTCGTAGCGCTGATAGCGTGCCTTCGACTTGGCCTGGCGCGCCTTCGGCGAAGATGCGACCCATTCCTGCTCGCGGGCGAGCGTCTTCTGGTGTGCCGCGTCCTCGCGTCCCTCCTGCTCCAGGCGCTTCTGCTTCTGCACCAGCCAGGACGAGTAGTTGCCCTCGTAGGGAATGCCTCGGCCGCGATCGAGCTCGAGGATCCAGCCGGTAACGTTGTCGAGGAAGTAGCGGTCGTGGGTGACGATCAGGATCGCGCCGGGGTAGTTGCGCAGGTGGCCTTCCAGCCACGACACGGACTCGGCGTCGAGATGGTTGGTCGGTTCGTCCAGCAGCAAGAGTTCGGGCTGGTCGAGCAGCAGCTTGCACAGCGCGACGCGGCGGCGCTCGCCGCCGGAGAGCTTGGTCACGTCGGAGTCATCGGGCGGGCAGCGCAAGGCGTCCATGGCCTGGTCGACCTTGCTGTCGAGATCCCACAGGCCCTGGGCCTCGATCTCGTCCTGGAGCTTGGTCATCTCGTCGGCGGTCTCGTCGGAATAGTTGACCGCGAGCTCGTTGTAGCGATCGAGGATCGCCTTCTGCTTGGCGACGCCCTGCATGACGTTCTCGCGCACGGACAGCTTGGGATCGAGCTGTGGCTCCTGTTCGAGATAGCCGACGCGGGCGCCCTCTGCGACCCAGGCCTCGCCGGTGTATTCCTTGTCGAGGCCAGCCATGATCTTGAGCAGCGTCGACTTGCCCGAGCCGTTGACGCCGAGCACGCCGATCTTGGCGTCGGGGTAGAAGCTCAGGTGGATGTTATCGAGCACCTTCCGGGTCGGGTAGCTCTTGGTCAGGCCCTGCATGAAATAGATGAACTGGCGCGCCATCGGTCCCGTGACACCTTCGATTTGAGGAAATTTGCTTGCCGCCGATGTAACGATCCCGCCCCAAAAGGGCAATGTTTTCCGTCCGTTCACCACGGATGAATACGGAATGGACACCATCCGGACGCCAATCCGGACAATTGAAACTATCTTTTAATAAATCAGGCCGAAAGCTCGCTTTCGCGCGGAAACAGCGCCGCCCGCCAGAATGAACGGGAGCACAGCGAGGCCGCATCATGGCTCTGATCGAGACGCATTCTCATCCTGTTCCGGCAGGAGCCGGCCACGTCTTCGGGTTCGTTTCGGAGGTCAAGGGCTTCTGGAAGCGCTTCTTCGCCACCGCCTTCAATCCCTACCGGCCCGAACTGCACTACATGCGTGGACCCGGTCCCGCCTGGCGCGCCAAGCACGGCATGGATGCGCCGTTCCGCCTGAAGCCGCGCGATCTCTGAGCGTCTCCTCCCTATCGGACTTTTGAAGTCGTCAGCTGCTTGCGCACAGGTGTGATTGCGCGCAACCATGGCCGGGCTCCCACGACGGTGCCCGCCTGCGCCGTCATCTCTTGCCATGGATGAATGCTGATGAGCCGGCTGCGCTGTGCAATTCTCGACGATTATTTCAACCTCGCGCTCGACGTTGCCGACTGGCAGAAACTGTCCGACCGGGTCGACGTCACCGTGTTCAGCCATCCCTTCGCTTCGGAGCAGGCCGCAGCGAGCGCACTGGCGGACTTCGACGTCATCTGCGCGATGCGCGAGCGCACCGCGTTCCCCAAGAGCCTGTTCGAGAGCCTACCGAAGCTGAAGCTGCTGCTGACCTCGGGCATGCGCAACGCTTCGATCGACATGGAGGCCGCGAAGGCGCGGGGCATCGCCATCGGCGGCACACAATATTCGCGCGATCCGACGGCGCCGCTCACCATGGGCCTGATCCTGGAACTGACTCGCGGCATCGGCCGCGAGAATGCCCGCATGCATGCGGGCGAGCCCTGGCAGAGCTTTGCCGGCGTCGAGATCGAAGGCACGACGCTCGGCATCGTCGGGCTCGGCAAGCTCGGCAGCAAGATGGCGGGCATTGCGAAGGCGTTCGGCATGAACGTGATCGCCTGGAGCCCGAACCTCACGCCGGAGAAGTGCAAGGAGGCCGGCGTCGGCTACGCCACCAAGGAGGAGCTGTTCGCCAAGGCCGACATCGTAACCATCCATGTGGTGCTGAGCGAGCGTTCGCGCGGGCTGGTTGGAGCTGCCGATCTCGCCCGGATGAAGCCGACCGCCTTTCTCGTCAACACCGCGCGCGGGCCGATCGTGGACGAGCAGGCGCTGCTCGAAACGCTGCAGCAGAGGAAGATCGCAGGCGCCGGCTTGGATGTGTTCTCGGTCGAGCCGCTGCCGGTCGATCATCCCTTCCGCAAGCTCGACAACCTCGTGCTGACGCCACACCTCGGCTACGCCACGGCGGACGGCTTGCGCATCCATTACGGCCAGATGGTCGAGGCGATCGACGCCTTCACCAGGGGCGGCGAGCTGCCGCGCAGGCTGGCCTGAAATGAAAAGGGCGCGCCGACGGCACGCCCTTTCCGCAATCTGGTAGGCACGAAGCGCTCAGCGCACGGTGACCGGCGCGGGCAGCGGCGGCACGACCGTCGGCTGGGTGCCGGGGACCGGGCCGGCCTGAGCCGCGACGGATGCAGCTCCCGGCGTCGGCGCAGCGGAGGCGGTCGCCGTTCCCGGCGGCGGGCCACCCGGCAGCACCACCACGCGGGTGCCGACCTTGACGCGATCGAACAGGTCGGAGACGTCCTCGTTCAGCATGCCGATGCAGCCGGAGGAGACGAACTTGCCGATCGTCGAGGGCTGGTTGGTGCCGTGGATGCGGTAGACGGTCGAGCCGAGATACATCGCGCGGGCGCCAAGCGGATTGCCCGGGCCGCCGGCCATGAAGCGCGGCAGGTAGGGCTGACGCTCGATCATCTCGGTCGGCGGATGCCAATCCGGCCACTCGGCCTTGCGAGTGATCTTCTGTACGCCGGTCCAGGTGAAGCCGTCGCGGCCGACGCGGACCCCGTAGCGGATCGCACGGCCGCCTCCGAGCACGTAATAGAGATAGGTATTAGACGTATCGACCACGAGCGTGCCGGCCGGCTCCTTGGTCTGGAACGCAACCTCCTGGCGGCGCAGGTTCGGCGGCAGCTGCACCGGCGCAGCATCGGGCTGCTCCTCGGGCGGTAGCGCGGCCAATGTCATCGGCCGGCCGTCGGCGCCGACGGGCGGCTGGGCGGCATCGACCGTTCCAGTCGCGGCGGGACCACCGACCGCCTCGGGCGGACGCAGGCCGTCATTGGCGGGCGCCTGCTGCCCCGGACGATTGGCATAAATCACCGGCGGCGGACCGGCGGGCCGGCCGTAGCGCGGATCGTCGGGCGACATCACGGGCCCCTGGGGCGCCGCCGAATAGACCGGCGGAGCGCCAGCCGGACGACCATAACGGGGATCATCCGGCGACATCACCGGCCCCTGCGGGGCGGCCGAATAGACCGGGGGCACGCCGACCGGGCGACCGTAGCGCGGATCGTCGACTGGGCCGGGCGGCGGCAGCGAGGCCTGCGGCATCGCGTCGTCGTCTTCGTCCAGTGCGTCGAAATTCGGCGTGCGGTCACCGGGCCGATATTCGGCCGGGGCGCCATAGCTCGGCGCCTGCTGGACCGGATAGCTCTGAGCCTGAGCGAGCGAGGTTCCCGCCGCAGCGACTGTTGCGGCAGCGCATATCGTCAGAAAGTGTTTGATCATCATCGCTCTTGTATAGTCCCGAAGCCCGATCGGACCGTTAACGGCCAGATGACGGAAGATAGCGGCACATTCAAGACATATCAGGCCTATTTGCGCCGGATTTGCCGATTTGTGATCCGCAAGACCACCGTTGCCCCGTTGCATCACGGGGCTGAAATCGTATTGCGCCATCAATTGCCGCGTTATTCGACCGCGATTTTAACGGAACGGCGCAGGATCGTTGCGATATGGTCGAATCAGCCTGATTCGCCACCTTTCCGAGCTTCGATCCCGCGTGGCGAACGCGGCAATCAGTACCGTCACCGCGTTCAGATGGCTCTTTGGCCCTGGCCACCTCGCCGCCGGGGCGGAAATTCGCAATCGCTCGATGCTTCCCGGCTTTCGCTTCCTGTTTGCCGCGATCCTGTTGTCAACCTCCATCCTGGTGTTCGGCCTAGGAGCCGCCGCGCTGCTGCGGGCGACCCATCAGCAATATGTCAGCAACCCCTCCTGGCGGAATGGCCCGCAGGAGCAGGTGTTTGCGCAAGTGCCCGAACCGGCTCAGCCGGTGCTCGCGGTGTTGCGAGCGGAGCCGGAGATCGCGCCCGCCCCCGCACCGTCGCTGCGCGACCGGGTGCCGACGATCGGGCTGCCGGCGAGCGGGCCCGAACAGGTGGCCGCGCTGACGGCCGAGGCAGATCCGGAGCCGCAGGTCACTGGAGCCGCGCCTCCGGTTCCTGAGCCGGCCAAGCCCGAGACGATGACGGAAGCTGAAGCGCCAGCCCCCACCGACACGCTCACTCCCGCCGACACCACGGCCTCGATCCCCGAGGCCAAGCCGGACTTTGCGCCTGCCGCCAGCGAGCCGGCGCAGGTTGATCCCGGTGCCGCGCTCGCCTCCTCGGCGGTTGATGTCGTCTCGGCGAAGGTGGCCGCGCTGAACGATCCCGCAACCTCAGCCGTGAAGGACGCGCCGGCGAAGGCCAAGGCCGAGAGCAAAAAAGCGGACGGCAGCGCATCCGATAGCAAGGCGACCAAGCGCAAGGCGAAGGCGAAGAAGCAGCCCCGCGTGGTGCGGCGTCCGCCGCCTCAGCAGTTGCAGCAGCAGCTGGATCCGTTTGGACAGCCGCAGCCGGCTTTCGCGACAACAACGACCGCGCGCACGCGCTGACGCTTCACCGCCACGATCTCACGCCGGCCCCGTCGCGATCGGCGGGCCGCCGGCCTGGCCCCATTCCGACCACGAGCCGTCATAGAGCGCGGTGTCAGTGATGCCGAGCCGATAGAGCGCGAGCGTCAGCACGCCGGCCGATACGCCCGAGCCGCAGCTGGTCACGATCGGTACGTCGAGCCTGACGCCGGCGCCCGTGAAGGCAGCGCGGAGGTCCTCGAGCGGCTTCATCTCGCCGGTCGCGGCATCGAACAGGAGATTGTAGGGCACGTTGCGCGCGCCGGGGATGTGTCCGGAGCGGATACCCGGCCGCGGCTCGGGCGCGCGGCCCTCGAAACGGTCGGCGGCGCGCGCATCGATCACCTGCTCGGCACGGCTTTCGACATTGGCGATCAGCTGCTGCATGCTGCGCACGCGGTTTGAATCATAGCTGGCCTTGAACGTCGCAGGCTTCGGCTTGACCTCGCCGCTCTCGACGGGGCGGCCCTCGGCACGCCACTTCTTCAGGCCGCCATTGAGGATGCGCACATTGCCGTGGCCGTAGGACAGGAACATCCACCAGGCACGTGGCGCGGCGACCCAGCCGCCGGCATCGTAGAGCACGACGGTATCGGCATTGGAAATGCCGAGATGGCCGACGTCGCGGCCGAACTGCTCGGCGCTCGGAAACATGTGCGGCAGCGGGTTGGAATGATCCGACACCGCATCGACGTCGAAGAACACCGCACCCGGCAGATGCGCGGCGAGATAGTCGTCCTTCGGCAGCGGCAAGACGCCCGGCAGCTTGAAGCTGGCGTCGAGGATCTTGACGTTGGCGTCGCCCCTGTGGGCGGCGAGCCATTCGGTGGAGACGAGGGGGTCGGTGGCCATTGATGCTTCCTTGTGGTCATTCCGGGGCGCCCGCAGGGCGAACCCGGAATCCATCGTGCGGCTGAGTCAGTGGATGAATGGATTCCGGGTTCGCGCTACGCGCGCCCCGGAATGACGGATGGAGAGAGCGAGGCTCACCCCTTCTTCTTCGGCTCCCATTTCTCCGTCGGACCGCCGGCATCGCGCCAGGCGGCGTAGCCGCCGGCGATGTGGGCGACGGGCTTGAGGCCCATGTCCTGCGCGGTCTTGGCCGCGAGCGCGGAGCGCAGGCCGCCGGCGCAGTGGAAGACGAATTTCTTGTCCTCCTGGAAGATCGGCTTGGCGTACGGGCTCTGCGGATCGATCCAGAATTCGAGCATGCCCCGCGTGCAGGCGAAAGCGCCGGGGATGCGGCCGTCGCGCTCGATCTCGCGGGGGTCGCGGATGTCGACGATGACGACATCGCCGTTCTTGGAGATCTCGATGGCGTCCTTGGCGGTGAGAGTCTCGATCTCGGCATTGGCCTCGTCGATCAGCGCCTTGATGCCGCGGGTGATGGTCTGGGGCATATATCTCTCCCTCCTGTCATTCCGGGGCGCGCGTAGCGCGAACCCGGAATCCATTTCTCTACACGCGCTGCCGCCCGATGGATTCCGGGCTCTCGCTTCGCGAGCCCCGGAATGACGACGGGAGCTAGTGCGTCAATTCCTTCATCGCGCTCTCCAGCCCCTCGATGGTGATCGGGTACATGCGGTTGGCGAAGATGCGTTTGATGATGGTGGTCGATTCCGAATAGTCCCAGTGCTTCTGCTGCACCGGGTTCAGCCACACGCTGTGCGGATAGGTGCGGATGATGCGGTCGAGCCAGACCGAGCCGGGCTCCTCGTTGACGTGCTCGACCGAGCCGCCGGGCACCATGATCTCGTAAGGCGACATCGAGGCGTCGCCGACGAACACGACCTTGTAGTCGTGCGGGTATTTGTGCAGCACGTCCCAGGTCGGCGTGCGGTCGGTGAAGCGGCGCTTGTTCTGCTTCCACACGCCTTCATAGAGGCAGTTGTGGAAGTAGAAATACTCCATGTGCTTGAACTCGCTCTTCGCCGCCGAGAACAGCTCCTCGACCTGCTCGATATGCGCGTCCATCGAGCCGCCGATGTCGAAGAACACCAGCAGCTTCACCGCATTGCGCCGTTCGGGGCGCATGTGCACGTCGAGATAGCCGTGATTGGCGGTCTCGCGGATCGTGGTGTCGAGATCGAGCTCGTCGGGCGCGCCGGTGCGCGCGAACTTGCGCAGGCGCCGCAGCGCCACCTTGATGTTGCGGATGCCGAGCTCGACATTGCCGTCGAGATCCTTGAACTCGCGCTTGTCCCACACCTTCACGGCGCGGTTGTTCCGGTTCTTCTCCTGGCCGATGCGGACGCCTTCGGGATTGTAGCCATGGGCGCCGAACGGCGATGTGCCGGCGGTGCCGATCCATTTCGAGCCGTCCTGGTGCCGGCCCTTCTGCTCCTCGAGGCGCTTCTTCAGCGTCTCCATGAGCTTGTCCCAGCCCATGGCCTCGATCTGCTTCTTCTCTTCTTCCGTCAGGTACTTCTCGGCGAGCTTCTTCAGCCACTCCTCGGGGATCTCCGCCTTGTCCATGGCGTCGAGCAGGCTCTCCAGCCCCTTGAACACCGTGCCGAAGACGCGGTCGAACTTGTCGAGATTGCGCTCGTCCTTCACCAGGGAGGCCCGCGACAAATAGTAGAAATTCTCGACCGTGTAGTCCGCGAGGTCAGCGTCGAGCGCCTCCATCAGCGTGAGGTATTCGCGCAGCGTCACGGGGACCTGCGCGTCGCGCAGAGAGGTGAAGAATTGCAGGAACATGACTGGCAGATTGCCCGTCGGGTGGCGAACGTCAAGGGGCGCTGGTTCACCTCTCCCATCGGGAGAGGTGAAGCACGCGCGTCGGCGAACCAATTCAACGTGGACCCGACGCCTTTTTGCTCTAGAATTGCCCTTCTCACGGGGTTGTTTTGGGGACGTTCGCAATGGGAATTCTCGCAGCGCTCATCATTGGCGCGATCGCAGGCTGGCTCGCGGGCAAGATTGTCCACGGGGCGGGATTTGGGCTGGTCGGCAACATCGTCGTCGGCATCATCGGCGCACTGGTTGCGGGCTGGGTGCTGCCCCAGCTGCACATCCAGCTCGCCACCGGCACGGTCGGCGCCATCGTGGACGCCACGATCGGCGCGGTGATTGTGCTGGTCATCCTTTCGCTGATAAAACGGGTCTGAAAGCCTGACCGAACCAGGAACGGCCGCCATGCGCGGCCGTTCGCTTGTCGTGACCAAGGCATTGCCTCACGACGACGACCAACAAGGACGCGCGATGAAATTTACCGGCACCAAGGACTATGTTGCGACCGACGATCTCAAGGTCGCCGTCAATGCCTCGATCGTGCTCGAGCGCCCGCTCCTGGTGAAGGGCGAGCCCGGCACCGGCAAGACGGTGCTGGCGGAGGAAGTGGCGAAGGCGCTGAACGCGCCGCTGCTCACCTGGCACATCAAGTCCACCACCAAGGCGCAGCAGGGCCTCTACGAATACGACGCGGTGTCGCGCCTGCGCGACAGCCAGCTCGGCGATGCCCGCGTGTCCGACATCAAGAACTACATCAAGCGCGGCAAGCTGTGGGAGGCTTTCACCGCCGAGCAGCGCCCGGTGCTGCTGATCGACGAGATCGACAAGGCCGACATCGAATTCCCCAACGACCTCCTGCTCGAGCTCGACCGCATGGAATTCCACGTCTACGAGACCGGCGAGACGATCAAGGCCAAGCAGCGCCCGATCATGATGATCACCTCCAACAACGAGAAGGAGCTGCCGGACGCCTTCCTGCGCCGCTGCTTCTTCCACTACATCAAGTTCCCCGACGCCGACACGATGGGCCGCATCGTCGACGTCCACTTCCCCGGCATCAAGAAGCGCCTGGTCGAAGAGGCGCTGCGCATCTTCTTCGAGGTGCGCGAGGTGCCCGGCCTGAAGAAGAAGCCCTCCACCTCGGAGCTTCTGGACTGGCTCAAGCTGCTGCTCAACGAGGACATGAGCGCCGAGCAGCTGCGCGAGCGCGACCCGCGCAAGCTGATCCCGCCGCTGCACGGCGCGCTGCTCAAGAACGAGCAGGACGTGCATTTGTTCGAGCGGCTGGCGTTTTTGAGCAGAAGGGAAGTGTAGGCTCGGGCTCACTTGCGATAGCGCTCCGCTGTCGCTCCAAACATTGGTGTCATTCCCCGCGAAGGCGGGGAATCCAGTACGCTGCAGCCTCTCGGCTCCATCACAGCCGCCTCTGGAATACTGGATCGCCCGGTCAAGCCGGGCGATGACAGTGAGAGTGTGCCACGCGCCTGCTTCCACATCGTCATTGCGAGCGCAGCGACTTGTCCGCCGAAGCCTTGGCGAAGGCGGAAGCAATCCAGAATCTTTCCATTGAGACAGTCTGGATTGCTTCGCTGCGCTCGCAATGACGGAGCAAGGGGCAACGGCGTCGTTCTCCGACTCGCATCTTGATTGCAGACACACCTTCGCAGCCTCGCGGCGCATTCCGCCCGAGCTTTGCTCCATTCCATCGCCCCAAAAGAAAGAGGGCGCAGGGAAGGCCGGGTGCTGACCCAGCACCCGCGGTCTGCTGCGCGAATGTAGCGCAGAGAAACCGCACAGCAGCATACAGGTGGTGCCAATCACTCGGCCTTCCCTGCGCGATGGTCGGACGGCTTATGCCGTGCTCTCCCGGGAGCCGAACTTTCCCTCTGGCCTCCCTCGCCCCGCGAATTGACGATGCCGTCTGCCCGGTTGGGCTCGCGCGCATCTCCGCAAAGACTTGACCGTAGCAACGACGGCCAGGACCACACGGTTTTGCCGTACGCAGCTCATCCGGTTTCGCCAAGAGGCTTCGCCGGACTTCAGCGCCGCTCGTCCGCACGAAGCCTCGGGCTCACAGGGACTACCCGCCCTGCCCGCGCCTCTCGTGCACGACGCTGCCGCGTCCACCGCAACCCGGCCCGCGTTTCGAACGACTCGCGAACCGCCCCTCTTCGTCGGGCCGGGCTGCTGCGATGTATGCCGCAATTCCGAATTTCGGTAAAGTGGAATATTTTTGCGAGGAGGGGTTGACGGGGTGCGGGGTGTTTTGCCCGACGGGCTGCGAAATGAACCAGCCCCTCCGCCTACATTCTCCCATTCGCAAAATCGAGATTTCGTCGCCCACTCTCCGGATCTCGTCCAAGCACCGTGATGCAACCTAACAAGTTTCCTGCTGCATCCCGGAAAGCGGCAACGCTGCTGCTCGGTCCGATGAACCTTGGATCGGGTCGCGCTCGCCGCAGTCGGACAAGGAGTCGATTAACTCGGCCATTCCATAGGTCTCGATACCTTTTTCCTCGCAGAGTCGTTGCCTGATCTGGTATGTCCGCAACAACTCGCCAGCTGTGGCGCTCGCACCACCGGTGTTGCCCGCGAATACAACCTGAGGATCATCAGCAACAGACAGTGCGACTGCGGCCCATTTCTGCGCATTCTGCTTCAAAGCATCCGACAGTCTGTTCTTCTCGTTCTTAACCTCCATCACGACACCTTCCGCTTCACCGCCTTGCGCAAGGTCTCGTCGATCCGCGACTGCCAGCCCGGTCCGGTCGACTTGAAATGCTCGACTACCTCGGGGCTGAGGCGCAGGGAGACCAATTTCTTGGTCGGCGCCTTGTTGGGTCCACGGCCCTTCCGGATGGTCGCGCTGAGATCGGGAAAGACTTCGGAGAACGGCCGAGCCTTGGCGAAATCCGCCTTCGTCAGCTCTGGATTGTCGCTGACATCGCGCAGATCCCTCTTGGTGTAACCCAACTTCTTTCTAGCGTTCGGCATAGAGTTTCCTTTCGCTACGACTTGCCGGTCGCATGCTGATGATGCTGACGCCTTCGCGTCCCAACCGGGCGAATACGACAACGATGATGCCACGGATGTTCGCGCCGATCGCGATCCAGCGCCTGCTCTTGTTGTGTGACGGAATGACCAGCGCGGTGTCGAAGAAGGTCTCGTCCAGATCGGCAAAATCCAGCCCGTGCTTGTCGAGGTTGGCGAGCCGCTTCGGTTCGTCCCAGACGATCTTCATTGATTTTACTGTAGCTACGATTTAGGCGAGCGTCAATATATTGTAGCTACGAAATAAGAGGCCGTACGGTAGGTTCGCGTCAGCGTAACCCACCTCTTTTCGTTTCCACATTGGCAGAAGCGGTCGGTTACGCCGACGGCCGCGCTTTGCGCAGCCGCTGGCTAACCTCACCCTACGAAAATCGTAGCCTCACGCCACCGCGGCGTCGGGAATCCTTGCGGCTTCCATCGGCTGCTTGCCGCGGATCAGGTCCGAGGCGCGGTCCGCGATCATCATCGTTGATGCATTCAGATTCGCCGAGATCATGCGCGGCATCACGGAGGCGTCGATGACGCGGAGGCCCTCCAACCCGTGGACGCGGAGGTGGTCGTCGACCACCGCCCAGGTGGAATCCGCAGGGCCCATGCGGCAGGTGCAACCGGGGTGGAAGGTGGTGGTGCCGCGCTCGGTGGCGGCGTGCAGGAATTCGTCGTCGGTGTTGACGTTGGGGCCGGGGAAATCCTCGTAGGCGTAATAGGGCGAGAGCGGCGCGCTCTTCAGGAGGCGCCGCGCCAGCTTCATGCCGCCGACGATGACGCGGCGGTCGAGCTCGGCGTCGAGATAATTGGTCTGGATAACAGGCGGCGCGAACGGATCGGATGAGCGGATGCGGACATAGCCGCGGCTCTCGGGGCGCTGCTGCCAGGACGCCACGGTCATGCCGGGCTCGTCCTCGAGCTGACCCTGCACGCCCTCTTTGTAGGACGCCGGCGTGAAGGTGAGCTGGAGGTCGGAGCTTTCGGCACTCTCGCCGGAATGCCAGAAGCAATAGACCATGGTCGGCGACAGCGAGAGCAGGCCCTTGCGCTGGGTCGCCCATTTCAGCGCCTCGATCCACAGCGAGAGCCCGCGGCGGAGTTCGTTGATGGTCTTGATGTCCTTGACCCGCGCCACCGTGCGCGGGGCGTAATGGTCCTGCAGGCCCTCGCCGACGGGGAGCGCGTGACGCACCGCGATGCCGTGCTGCTGCAACAGATCCGGCGAGCCGATGCCCGAGAGCTGTAAAAGCTGCGGCGAATTATAGCTGCCGCCGGAGAGGATCACCTCCTTGTTGGCGCGCACCTCGACAGGATGACCGCCGCGGCCGCCCTTCATGTAGCGCACGCCGACGGCGCGCTTGCCTTCAAAAATGATCTCGGTCGCGTGCGCATGGGTGTGCACATGCACGTTCGGCCGCTTCATCGCCGGCTTGAGGAACGCGGTCGCGGCCGAAACGCGCAGGCCGTTGTTGATGGTGCGCTGGCAGTAGGAAACGCCTTCCTGCGTCTTGCCGTTGTAATCGGGGTTGCGGGAAATGCCGAGCGAGACCGCGCCCTCCATGAAGGCCTCGCAGAGCGGGTCACGCCAGTCCATGGTGGTGACCGTGAGGCTGCCGTCGCGGCCGCGATAGAGCGCCTCACCCTCACCGACCCGCTTCTCCAGCCGCCGGAAGTACGGCAGCACGTCGGCATAGCCCCAGCCGCGATTGCCCATCTGCGCCCAGGTGTCGAAATCCATGCGCTGGCCGCGGTTGTAGATGTGGCCGTTGATGGAGGACGAACCGCCGAGCGTCTTGCCGCGCGGCGCGTAGATGCTGCGCCCGCCGGTCCAGGGCCCCGGCTCCTGCTGATAGGCCCAGTTGATGCTCTTCATGTGGAAGGTCTTGATGAAGCCCGCCGGCAAATGGATGTAGGGGTGCCAATCCCTGGGGCCCGCCTCGAGCACGCAGACGCTGGTGTTGGGATCTTCGCTCAGCCGGTTGGCGAGCACGCAACCGGCGGAGCCCGCGCCGACGATCACATAGTCAAATCTGTCCATGGTGCCTCGACCGCCCCTAGCGCGGCTTGTCGTTGAGTTGAAACTCGAGATGCGCCTGCACCGTCGGCCATTCGGCGGCGGTGATGCTGTAGACCACGGTATCGCGCAGCGTGCCGTTCGGCGCGACCTGGTGGCTGCGCAGGATGCCGTCCTGCTTGGCGCCGAGACGCTCGATGGCGCGGCGGCTCTGGTGGTTGAAGAAATGCGTGCGGAACTCGACCGCGATGCAGTCCAGCGTCTCGAAGGCGTGGCGCAGCAGCAGCAATTTGCACTGCGTGTTGAGCGGGCCGCGCTGCGCGCCCTTTGCGTACCAGGTCGAGCCGATCTCGACGCGGCGGTTGGCGGCATCGATGTTCATGTAGGTGGTCATGCCGACGATCCTGCCGCCGGCGTCGAACACGGTGAAAGGCAGCATCGAGCCCGCGGACTGCAGGCCGAGGCGGCGGTCGATCTCCTTCGCCATGCCCTCAGGCGTCGGGACCGCAGTGTACCAGAGCTTGAATAGTTCGCCGTCCCTGACGGCCTCGACCAGCCCCTCGCGATGATCATGCGACAGCGGCTCGAGACGGGCGTGCTGTCCGCGCAGGGTAATGGGATCGGGCCAGGGCATTTGAGGTTATCTCCAAGAAATCGACTGATCGTTATTCCGGGGCGACGCGAAGCGGCGAGCCCGGAATCCATAACCACGAGCCGGGGTTATGGATTCCGGGCCTGCGTGCTTGCGCACGCATCCCGGAATGACGGGAGAATTTGTACAGCACGTTCAGAATGCCGGCTCAACACATTCTCACTTGTTCAAGAAATTCAACGGCAAACCGCCGCGCGGCCAATCCATGGCGATCAGCTCGCCCTTGCCGGACAGGGTGATGTAGGCGGTCTTCAGCTCGGGGCCGCCGAAGGCGATGTTGGTGGTGACGCGGTCGCCGGTCGGCACCTGCTCGACCAGGGTGCCGTCGGGCGCGATCACCGAGATGCAGCCGGAGACCAAGGTGGCGACGCAGACATTCCCGCTCGCCTCCACCGCGAGCGAATCGAACATCTGGTAACCGCCGAGGCCGCAGATCGGTTTTCCCCGCTCGCCGCGATAGATCACATCGCGCGGCTTGAGCGTGCCCGGCGCGGAGAGCTCATAGGCCCAGAGCCGCCCCGTCGGCGTCTCCGCGATATAGACGGTGTTCTCGTCCGGCGACAGCCCGATGCCGTTGGCCGGCAGGATCCCGTGCACGACCTCCACGATCTCGCTCATGCCGGGCTTGAGGTAATACATGCCGCCGACGTCCATCTCGCGCGCGCGGCGCTTGCCGAGATCGGAGAACCAGAGGCCGCCCTGCCTGTCGAAGACGAGGTCGTTCGGCCCGCGCAGATCGTGCGCGCCGCATTTGCTCACGACGGTCTCGACCTTGCCGGTTTGCAGATCGACACGCTGGATCGAGCCACCGAGATAATCGTCCGGCTGCGGACCCGGCATGATCATGTTGCGGGTCGGGATCCAGGAGAAGCCGCCATTGTTGCAGATGTACATCTTGCCGTCGGGGCCGAGCGCTGCGCCGTTCGGACCGCCCGGAATCCTGGCGACGATCTCCTTGCGGCCATCAGGGTAAACGCGGGTCAGGCGCTGGCCGCGAATCTCCACCAGCACCACCGAGCCATCCGGCATCACGACCGGCCCTTCGGGAAATTCGAGGTCGGTGGCGAGAACGCGAACGTTGGACATGTGGGACCCTCCCGGCTGCTTGTTATGACTTGCACGGGATGTCCGGCACGGGCCCCATACGCAAGATTTGCCCGCGGTTATGACAAAGTCGCCAAGGCTTGCCAAGCAAGCGGGACGGTATGCCAGCGTTGCGCGCTACTCTCGCACTGGTAGCCAGATTTCAAAGCCGCCATCGCCAGTCGCAGGGTCGAATGTCTCGTCGTAGCGCTCGAAGCTCGGCGCATCCGCGGCTTTCAGACCGGACATGGGCAGCCACTGATTCCAGATCGTGTTCACGGTACGCCGGATCGAAGCGACGTGCTCGGTATGCGTGAACACGGCATAGCGCTGCTCGGGAATGCGGATGCGGCCGAAGCGGCGCGGCAGGTCGGAGAAATCGGCGACCTCGACCCCGGCGATGTAGTCGAAATTGCCGGCGTCATCGCCGTTGCAGCAGACGCCGTAGGCGACTTGAATTTTTCCTTGGCCGACCCGCGCGGGGATGTCGGCGACCTCCTGATTGAAGCGGTGCCACAGGCCGGGGATCATGGCGCCGTTGTCGCAGGAGATGCGCTCGGCGGGGCCGGCGACCAGGAAGGCCTTTGCCGTCTCGAAACGCGGTGGGGCAAGATGGTCGAGCATGGTGGAGTTCATGAGGATCGGCTCCTGAAGCTTGAGGTGACTCACGCACGTTGCCGCCCTCACCGCTTCGGGCGTGGTGCCGAAAAGGTCGCGGAACGCGCGGGTGAAGGCTTCGTGCGAGCCGTAGTCCGCCTCCAGCGCCAGCGACAGGATGTCGGGTGCGCCCTTTGCCAGACTGCGCGCCGCCTCCGTCAGCCGCCGCGCGCGCACGTACCGCATCACCGGAAAGCCGGTGGCTGCGGCGAACGCACGCACGATGTGGAACCGCGACACGCCCGAGATCGCCGCGATCTCGTCGAGCGTCATCGGCTCGGCCAGATGGCTCTCGATATACCAGAGCGCGCGCTGGGCTGGATTCATGGCGGTTCAGGCTCTCGTTCGAAGCGCGGCGATGATGCGCCGGTCCCTGCCGCTCTGCTTGATCGGCATTGCTGTCCTTCGCATGAGGATAGCCCGGCAATCGTCACTGGCAACGCCGCGGCGTTCGTGGCTACACTCGTTGAAACCGCTCATGAGAAAGAGGAACCGGGTCATGGAAATCACCGATGTGCGGGCGCACCATATCCGCATCCCCTATGACGCCGGTGTCGCAAGCTTCCGCCAGGGTGCTTCCGCCATTTCCGCGCTCGACATGGTCCTCGTCGAGGTCACGACCGATTCCGGGCTGACCGGCTGGGGCGATGCCTTCGCCTATGTCTGCCCGCGCACCACGCGCAGCGCCGTCGAGGAGATGATCGCGCCGCAGGCCCGCGGGTTGAAGGTGCCCGATGCTGCCGGCATTCCCGCAGCGATGGAACAGATCCAGCGCAATCTGCATCTGTTCGGCCGCTACGGCATCACCATGTTCGCGATCTCCGGGCTGGATATCGCATTGTGGGACCTGGCTGCGAAGGTCAAGGGCGTGCCGGTGCATCGCCTGCTGGGCGAGATCAGGCGCACGGCCATTCCGGCTTACGCGAGCCTCTTGCGGATCGGCTCGCCCGACAACATTGCCGCCGAATGCAGGAAGGCGCTCGCGCTCGGCTATGGCGCGATCAAGCTGCACGAGACCACGGCGCCGGCAGTGTTCGCCGCGCGCGAGGCGATCGGGCCAGCCATTCCGCTGATGGTCGACATGAACTGCCCCCTGACGGGCGAGCAGGCGATCGCGTTTGCGAAAACATGCCGGGAGGCGCAGCCGATGTTTCTGGAGGAGCCGGTCTGGCCGCCGGAAGACTTCGCCACGCTTGCCGACGTCCGCAGCAAGGGCGGGCTCGGCATTGCCGCCGGCGAAAATGCCTGCACCGAATATCAATTCCGCCAGATGATGGAGGCGGGCGCGGTCAGCCACGCCCAGCCCTCGGTCATCAAGGTCGGAGGCATCACGGAATTCCTGAAGGTCGCGACGCTGGCCGATCGGCTCGGCGTCAAGATCGTCCCGCACTCCCCTTATTTCGGCCCCGGCCTGCTGGCGACGCTGCATCTGCTCGCGACGCGCGACGAGGGGCTGGTCGAGATGTTCTATCTCAAGCGCGAGGCCTGCCTCTGGGGCGGACGCGCCGATGTCGATGCCACCGGCCATGTCGCGGTGCCGACAGGCCCCGGGCTCGGCTACGAGCCTGACCGTGCCGTGATGGAGCGCTATCGCGTCGCGTGAACGGCGCACTTATTTCGCGGCGTCCTTGGGCGGCGGGGCGTCCTGCTTCTTCTTCATATCCTCGGCGGTCTTCGCCTGCGCGGCCTGAAGCTCGCCGAGCGTCTTCTGCAAGCCGGCGAGGCTCGACTTCAGCGCGTCGATCTGGCGATTGGCGGCATCCAGCTTCTGCTGGTGATCGAGGGCGAGCTTGGCGATCGTCTTCTGCAGGAAATCGACATTGCTCTGCAGGCAGCTGGTGCGCCGCTCCATGGTCTTCTCGACGGTGCAGATCTCGATGCCGGGCACGTCCTGCGCGTGCACCGCCAGAGGCGCCAGCGCTGCGAGCAGCAACATCGCGAAACAAATGCCGGCGTTTCGAAGCAGCATGCAGGTTCCTCGTCCAATCGATCACGGCAATTTGCGCTGTTTGCGCGCCGCAGCGTGACGCTACCACACTCGTACCGCATTCTCGCGTTGAGCTTGCGTCAGTTCCCTGGGATGGGGAACGATGATCCGCACGCGGAGGAAGTGGGCGCTCTTTCCGCGGCTTTGTTTAGGGGAGATTTTTGGAATGGCAACGCGCGACAGACGTTTGGCGGAGTTCGACGGAGCCGGAGAACCACCGCCGGGCCTGCCACTCGAAGTGCTCTGCGAAGATCACAGCGGAACATATCAACTGCCGTTCGCCTGCCGCTACGTCGAGGGACGCTGGCAGAACCACGAGGTTGGCATCGCGGTCGAAGCAACCGTCATCGGCTGGCGCCTGCCGCGCGTGAAGCAGCGCGGGGCCGCCTGAGAGCGGTTTCTGTTTCAAAATGCGACGGCGCCGCGCTCCGCTTTAACTTTCGGAACGCGGCCCGAACGAATCACGTCCGAATCAGCCGAAAGGCCGTGTACGCAGCTGTTCACGGCTAGATGTCGATACGGCGCTGCGGGCGCGCACAATATCTGCGCAGCACGCGGGATGGGCTCGGCCTGCCACCGACGCCAAAGGTTAATCGCGGCAAAGGCATCGCTGTGAGGCCGCCGCGAAAGGGCTCCGCCCCCGAAACAGGCAGGGCGGCCCAGCACCTGCCTAATATTCGACCTCGAGCTCCTCGATCTCGGCGGGCTCCTCCCGCGCCGCCGCGATCCATTCCTGCATCTCCGGCATGGCCATGATGGTATCGGCATAGGCCTTCAGGCGCGGCTCGAGCTTGACGTCATAGGTCACAAAGCGTGTCACCACCGGGGCGTACATCGCATCCGCCATGGTGCGCCGCGCGCCGAACAGGAAGGGGCCGCCCGATTTCTCCAGGCAGTCGCGCCAGATGAACGAGACGCGGTCGATGTCGGCCTGCGCCCGCGACCATATCTTGAAGCCGGGAAAGTGTCCCTTCAGGTTGACCGGCAGCGAGGCGCGCAGCGTGGTGAAGCCGGAATGGATTTCGCCTGAAATCGAGCGGCAATGGGCGCGCTGGATGCGGTCGGCCGGCAACAGGCCGGCGTCCGGCATCAGTTCGGCGAGATATTCGGCGATCGCCAGTGTATCCCAGACCACGGCGCCCTCGTGCCGCAGGCACGGCACCAGGATCGAGGACGACAGCAGCAAGATCTCGGCGCGTGCCGACGCATCGTCCGGCGCGGTGACGATCTCCTCGAAATCGAGCCCGGAGAATTTCGTCAGCAGCCAGCCACGCAGCGACCAGGACGAGTAGTTCTTGCTGCTGATGGTCAGTGTCGCCTTCGCCATATGGCCTCTTCCCTGGTCCCGACTTCAGCCCGGACGTGCCCGTGGCCTGAACTTTCCATGGGTCTGAGCAGCAAGCGACGTGCCAATTCTGCGGCGGCGCGACCGCCGTCTGGCGTCCTTATTGCATAGCAGCACGGGACGGGGTGGGCGTTTCAGCATGATGTCGATGTTTTATCAGGCCTTTCAAAACCACATGGACTTGACGGCGCCATGGCGCGCGGGGGCTTCGTCAGCGCTCAAATTCCTCAACCTGGTGCCGCAGGGCATGTCGGATCAGGTCGTGGGCCGGCTGTCGGCCGCGCTGGAGCTGATCTCGCGCTGAGCTATGGCTGATTTTGGGTGACGCGGCCTGATCAGGCGGCGTGGCTTTCAGTGTTCGGAATGACTTCGATTCCGTCGATGAACTTTACACCGGCGATGACTTTCGGCAACTGGTTCGTGCTCTTCAATCGCCGCCAGGTCTTCGATGCGGCGTCGATGAGCTTGAACACCATCAGCTTCGCAGTTTGTTGCGACAGCGATCCCTTGGTCCGCACCGTTCGGTGGCGCACCGTGGCGAAGACGCTCTCGATCGGGTTCGAGCTGCGTAGGTGGATCCAGTGCTCAGCAGGGAAGTCGAAGAAGGCGAGCAGCGCATGGCGATCCTTGATCAGGCACTCCACCGCACGTCCGTATTTGACGTGGTATTTCTCGACGAAGACGTCGATCGCGGTTTCAGCTTCGGCCCGGTGTGGGGCCAGATAGATGTTCCGCAGGTCGTTCTTCATGGGGCCCTGCACGGATTTGGCGACCTTGTCGAGTACGTTGCTCACTTTATGGCACCAGCATCGTTGGTGCCGCGTGCCGGGAAAGGCCTCGTCCAGTGCCTTCCAGAAGCCGAGGGCGCCGTCGCCGATGGCGAGTTGCGGGGCAATCCGTAACCCGCGTTGCCGCAGGTCGATCAGGAGTTCGCGCCAGCTCTGCGCGCTCTCGCGCACGCCGACCTGGAAGCCGATCAGCTCCTTCTTGCCTTCCGGCGTGGTGCCAATCAGCACCAGCATGCATTCGCTGTGATCTTCCATGCGGGCCTGCAGGTACACGCCATCGGCCCAGATGTAGACATAGCGACGCGCCGACAGATCGCGTCTCTGCCAGCGTTCGTACTCGACCTGCCAATCGGCCTTCAGGCCGGCGATCACCGAAGGCGACAGGTTCGGCGCATCCTTGCCGAGCAGCGCCGAGAGCGCCTCCTGGAAGTCGCCGGTCGAGATGCCGCGCAAATAGAGGACCGGGATCAAGGCATCCAGGCTCTTCGTCCGCCGCGCCCATAGCGGCAGGATTGCCGAACTGAAGCGGAGGCGGTCGCCTGGCCCGCTCGCTCCGCGGTCGCGGACCTTGGGACGAGCGACCTCCACCGGACCGATGCCGGTCGCAATCTCGCGCACCGGACCGTGCCCATGTCGGACCAGGCGCGCTCGACCGTCGGGCAGCGTCAGATTGGCCGTGCTGGCCAGAAACGCGCCAACCTCGATCTCGATCGCCCTGGCAAGCAGGTCCCGCGCGCCGGCACGAACGATATCGGTCAGTGGATCATCAACCGCGGACGGCTGACGGAAAGCAAGAACATTGGTAGTCTCGGTCATGGCGTATCGCTCTCCTCGAGAGGTTCTGGCAGGCTCGTCACCCGCCTCGATACGCCGCCTTCCTCACACCGTCATCACCCAGATTCCGCCATAGCTCTCTCGCGCTCCACCCTCACCTATGCCCGGCCGGCCTACGGTATCGACAGCGTCATGGTAGGCAACCGCGAGATCGCCGTCACCGAGGAGATCGCCTACGCGACGCCATTCGGCTCGCTGCTGCATTTCCGCAAGCACGGCGTCGGCGAGCAGCCGCGCATGCTGCTGGTGGCGCCGATGTCCGGCCACTTCGCCACGCTCCTGCGCGGCACCGTGAAGACGCTGCTCCAGGACCACGACGTCTACATCACCGACTGGCACAATCCGCGCGACATTCCGCGCAGCGAGGGCCGCTTCGGGCTCGACGACTACACCGAGCACCTGATCGATTTCCTCGGACAGCTCGGTCCGCGCCCGCACATGGTGGCGATCTGCCAGCCGTCCGTCTCGGCGCTCGCGGCCGCCGCGATCATGTGCGAGGACAATCACCCCTCGCGCCCGGCGACGCTGACGCTGATGGCCGGGCCGATCGACACCCGCATCCAGCCGACCAGGGTCAACGAGTTCGCCAAGAGCAAGCCGATCGAGTGGTTCGAGCAGAACCTGATCAACTACGTGCCGATGCAATGCCGCGGCGCCTTGCGCAAGGTCTATCCGGGCTTCGTGCAGCTCACGGCCTTCGTCTCGATGAATCTCGAGCGTCACATCAAGCAGCACATGGATCTCGCCAACCACATCGCCAAGGGCGAGAAGGAGAAGGCGGCGACCATCAAGACCTTCTACGACGAATATTTCGCGGTGATGGACCTGCCGGCTGAGTTCTACATCGAGACGGTGCGCGACGTGTTCCAGGAGCACCTCCTGCCGCAGGGCAAGCTGATGCATCGCGGCCGCCCGGTGAACACCAAAGCCGTCAGCCGCATGGGCCTGATGACGGTCGAGGGCGAGAAGGACGACATCTGCTCGATCGGCCAGACCCTCGCCGCCCAGGACCTCTGCACCGGCGTACGCGCCTATCGGCGCGTCCACCACATGCAGGCCGGCGTCGGCCATTACGGCGTGTTCTCTGGCAAGCGCTGGAACAACGAGATCTATCCGCTGCTACGCGATTTCGTGCACGTCAATTCGTGACCGTCATCTCTGCCCAAACGACTGTCGGCCAGGGGCAACGGCACGTGCCTCATGCTCTTGCCTGAGCAGCTCTTTCGCTTCCACGAATTCCGGAAGATTTCGTTCCGCCTCGAATTCAGCGAGTACGGGAGCGAGCACTTCGGATATCGCACCCGCTCGGCCATTTGTCTTGTACAGGCGTGCAAGTTCAAGGGCGCTGCGTAGCTCGAAAGTCCTGACCTGCTGGCGTCGCGCGATGTCCAGCGCTCGCTTGAGGGCGTCTTCGGAACTGGATTCGTCCGAAGGGTCATGGCGCGACAAAAGTTTACCGCGGACACGATGCAGCTCGGCATCAAGCCAATGCTGGCCGGATTGTCCCGTCCCGGCGATCAATTCGTCCAGGATTTCCAGCCCGGTCTCGACTTCGCCTACCTCTGCATTCGCCAGGGCAACATGCATCCCCCAGAACGGTTCGCAGAGGTAGCAATCGTTCTCGTGCAGGAAGGTCCAGCCGTGACGCATGTCCGCCAGTCCGGCCATTCGGTCGCCGGCACGCCACTTGGCGAGGCCGTTCAGGTAGGTGCCCGCGGCCACGTACAGCGGCATCGTGTGGTCGCGCGCGAGACCGAGCGCCAGGATCGTCTCTGTTTGCTGCAACATGCCGCCGCATACCCCGTCGAACACAGCGCGATGAACCAGCGCATTGGCCTGGGACAGCGCCCGCTTTTCTCCCGGAGCACCCACCGCTTCCGCGGCGAGCTTACGCGCACGAGCGATGCTACCGAGCGGCCAGAGCACCAGCGCAAGAAATCTCATGATCACGAACGGCAGATCCAGCGCAGAAGCCCTGAAGGTCGCGGGATCCGGTTCGGCACCATAGATCGCCAGCGCTTGCTCGAGATGCGTTCTCGCATTCAAGTAATCGCCCTCGAACCAGCAGGTGACGCCGCCCGTCCAACGGGCGACGACGGCGGCAACCGGCGAGTCCGGTCGTCGGTCAGCGGCGCTCCTGATGGCATCCGCCAGCTCCCGCATCGGAGCGAGTTCGCCGTGGGTCAGGCAGGCATTGAAGAGCCCCGAATGCACCGGCGCAAGTTCAACGGGATCATCGATGCCCGCTGCGAACTGGCGCGCACGCGTCCATGCCGCGACCGTTTCGGGAGCGCTGTGGCCGAGGCTGCCCCGCAAGGCACGGCCATATGCGATTTGAAGATGCAGCCTGCTCATCATCCGGCGGGGCTCGTCAGGCAACTGATCGGCGGTCGCAACGGCCTTGCCGAGATGCGCGATCGCCTCGGAATAGGCAGAGCGCTTCAGCGCCTGCTGGCCCGCCTTGTGCCACCATTCGAGGGCGACCTCGTTCAGCCCCGCTTCAGTGAAGTGGTGGGCGAGAACCTCCGGCTCGGTCTCGGCGACGACTGGAAACTTCTCGCGCAGGACATCGCCAATTCGCGTGTGAAGCAGGTGCCGTTTGCTCTTGAGCAGGCTCTCGTAGGCCGCTTCCTGAACAAGGGCGTGCTTGAAACTATAGTTAGCTTCGGGCGGCGCCCCGCGGCGAAGCAGCAGTTCGGCCTCTTCGAGCTGTCCCAGCGCATTGCTCAGCGTCAGATCATCGCGTCCCGCCACGTATTTCAGCAGCGCGTATGAGAAGTCGCGGCCGATGGCGGCGCCGATCTGCGCCACCTCCTTGACTGGAGCGAGCCGGTCGAGCCGCGCCATCAGCGAGTCTTGCAGCGTGGCGGGAATAGCAAGCGGCGGAAGCGGACTATTCAGGCGATAGCGCCCGGCATCCTCGACGAGCAGGCCGGACTCCAGCACCATCTTGGTCAACTCCTCGACGAATAGCGGGACGCCATCCGTCTTGTCGATGATCTGCTTCATCATCTCGCGTGGCAGCTGGCGACCGACGACCACCTGTTCGACCAGCGCGCGCGTGTCCTGCCGATCGAGCCGGTCGAGCCGCAACAGACCGACGTTGGCAAGGCCCGACCAGGAAGGCTCGAACTCCGGCCGGGATGTCATGAGCACGAGTATCGGCAGTGCCCTGATCCGATCGACCGCGAGATCGAACAGTTCAAGCGTCGTGGCATCGGCCCAATGCAAATCCTCGCAGATGATCAGCAGAGGCTGATCTCGCGCCAACCCCTCGAGCTGATCGAGCAGGGCGGCAAATGTCTGTCGCCGCTGCTGCGCCGCGCTCAAGCCAAGGGGCGGGCAATGGTCGCCGGTTGGAATCGAAAGCAGCGCCGCAATGAGCGGTGTTGCCCGGGCGACCTGCTGGGTTCCAAGCGCCAGCATTGCCTCGAGCTTACCGAGCTTTTGTTCTGGCGTGTCGTGCGAGCGGATTCCGGCGGCGCGCTCGAGCTGCGCGACAAAGGGATGAAGCGCACTGTTGGTGTGGTAAGGCGAACACTGATATCGCACCCGACGGTGTGTCCCCAACGAAGGGCTTTCGGACAGCGTTGCGACAATGCGCGACTTGCCGATGCCCGCTTCGCCGGAAATCAATACGATCTGGCCCTGGCCCTGCCATGCCTCACGCTGGCGCGCGAGAATGAATTCGATCTCGTCCTTGCGGCCGACAAAGCCGATCGAGTGCGCGGCCCGGACCGCCTCGAAGCGACTCTCGGATGCGGTCGCTCCTTCCACCGCCCACACCGCGATGGGTTCGCCTATTCCCCTGACTTCGCGGCGGCCGAGATTGCGAAAGGTGAAGAGATCCCCAAGCAGCCGGCGCGTCGACGACGCAACGACGACCACCCCCGGTTCAGCCAGGCTTTGGAGCCGAGCAGCGAGGTTTGGCGTATCGCCGACGGTTGCGTGCTCCTCCGACGCATCACCGCTGATGAGATCGCCAACCACCACAAGCCCGGTCGCAATTGCGATCCGCAGCTCAACCCGTTCGCCGGCGCCCGTCTTGAGCTGGCGAATCGCGGAGATAATGTCGAGGCCCGCCCGCACTGCGCGTTCCGCATCATCTTCGTGGGCGCGCGGATATCCGAAATAGACGAGTATCCCGTCACCGACGAACCTGGCTATCCTGCCGTCATAAGCGGCAATGACGTGCGCGCATGCGGCGCGATAGGCCCGGATCACTTCCCACATGTCCTCGGGATCGAGACGCGCCGAGAGCGCAGTCGAGCCGACCAGATCGCAAAACATAACGGTGAGGTGGCGCCGCTCGGCGTCACGAGGAGGAGCCGGCGACGCGATCAACGCGGCTGGATCGAGGTCGACAATGGCACGCAGCATTTTGCGGCGATGACCGAGGAGGACTCCGAGCTTGTCAAAGTCCTCGTCCATCAGTTCGGGGAGGACGCCCACGTCGATACCATTTTGGACAAAACGCTCCGCGTATTGCCCAAGCCCCAGCTTCTCGAGCCACTCCGCGATCTGCATGGCACCACCGATGTTGTGGCTGGCAGTTAGCAGAATCTTGGACCACGACCGCGCGGGGACAATATCCCAACGCCACTATGATGGCACGCCTTGTTTGCTCTGCGAAAATTTAGGTTACACGATACCGATAAGGTTTCGGCCGGGACACTGCTCGAAGCGAACGGCTGCGCTACCAAACATCGCTGGCACGCAGCGTTGGACGGCAGAGGTTGCGATGAGTCGTCACGACTCACTCCAGACCAGAAGCCGAACCGACACTGCGGCCCTCGCTCACATACGATGCCAAGCGGACGTTTTTCCGCGAGCGCACTTCCTTCATTGCTCGTTCGTGGACGCTTCGTGGCTGCGAGCCATCGTGCCCGCCGCAACCTGAAGCGAAGAACCAACCACCCAACAGCCGGCGACAAAGCCTATCAGGCCGTTGGGCAGATTTTGATCAAGGACAAGGATGCTGACCGACAGAGTTGCGGCAATGGCCGCGCCGAACGTTCCGGCCGCACTCATGATCTCGGCCGACTCGGAGCCGGTCCATTCTTCCGAGATGCTCGATGTCGGCTTCCGTGCGACATTGCCAGATAAATCAATTCCTATATAACAACTAATAGCTCCATAGAGCATTGTCAGGAGCACAATCCAGCCGCTTTCAAACAGTCCGCCTTTCTCACGCAACAGGGTTGCACCGACATAGAGGCCGCAAGAGGCCCCAACGGCCGCCAGCCCAATCCTTTCAAGGATATGGGCCGACTTGATCAGACTGGAACGGGCGATCCGAAAACTGCCGACGTGCCTTTTGAGAGAGAATGCGTTGGAAATTGCGCTGCTAATCTTCATTGGGGGGCTCCTTCTGAGTAATTGGCGGCCTACTGGCTGACCCCAAATAGAAGCTGCCTGGACGCGTTTCTCGATGCCCTCGATTCCAATTTCTGAAAAATGTGTGCTGAGTGATGGGGCTGGCTTGCTCGTGAGCAAGACGAGGAGCCAATCCAAAGCTGCGAGCACGCGGCTGCGCAGGCATTGCATCTCACCCGCGTCGTCAATTAAGTCCGGGTGCGGCAATTTCTTGCGGGAGTGGTAGTTCAGAAAGAGAGTGATGGAGTATGAAGCGGTTCACATACCGCTGTTTCCTGTCGCTCCATCCGGTCACGATTTCCGGAGGACGCATGAAGCACGCAGTCAGGCTGACCACTCCTCGCCCCAGACCTGGACGACGTGGCCCGGCGACACTTCGCGATACTGCCGCAGCGGAGGCTGATAATCCGGCGCGCGCACCGGGCTTCTGATCTCGTCGTTCGAGGCCTCACGCCGGACACCGCGACGCGACGGATCGGGCACCGGCACGGCTGCCATCAGCTTCTTCGTATAAGGATGCTGCGGATCGCCGAACACCGCGGCGCGCGGGCCGATCTCGACGATCTCGCCGAGATACATCACCGCGACGCGATGGCTCATGCGCTCGACCACCGCGATGTCGTGGGAGATGAAGAGATAAGCGAGGCCCATGCTGGCCTGGAGGTCGAGCATCAGATTGACGACCTGCGCCTTGACCGAGACGTCGAGCGCGGAGACGGCTTCGTCCGCGACGATCAGCTTCGGCCCGAGCGCCAGCGCACGCGCGATGCAGATGCGCTGGCGCTGGCCGCCGGAGAACTCATGCGGGAAGCGCGCCGCCATGTCGGCGGTCAGGCCGACGCGGACGAGCAGGTCGGCGACCTTGTCGCGGGCCTGCGCAGCCGTGGCAAGGCCGTTGGCGAGCAGCGGAGCCGCGATCGCCGTTCCCACCGACATGCGCGGATTGAGGCTCGCGAACGGGTCCTGAAACACGATCTGCATCTGCTTGCGAAAATCGCGTAAAGCTCGGCCGTTCATGGACAGCACGTTCTCGCCGTCGACCAGGACCGTCCCGCTGTCCGGCTCGAGTAGCCTCAGGATCGAGCGGCCCGTGGTCGACTTGCCGCAGCCGGATTCGCCGACCAGCGCCAGCGTCTCGCCGGCGCGCAAGGTGAAGGAGACGTTCTCGACCGCGTGAACACAGCCCGAGACTTTTCCAAACAGGCCCGAGCGGATCGGAAAGCGCGTGGTGAGGCCTGAGACTTCAAGCAGCGGCCGCTCGGCCGTCGAGACCGTATCGGGCGTCTCGATCGGCTCGTCCGACGTGCCCGTCACCTTGTCGACGATGGGAAAACGCATCGGCCGCGGGCGTCCGTCCATCGAGCCGAGCCGCGGCACGGCGGCGAGCAGAGCGCGCGTATAGGGATGCGAGGGCGCGGCAAAGATGCGCGAGGTGGCATCCGTCTCCACCGCCTGCCCGCCATACATCACCACGGTCCGATCAGCGATCTCGGCGACGACACCCATGTCGTGGGTGATGAAGAGGATCGACATCCCCTCCTCCTGCTGCAGCTCCTTCAACAGCTCGAGGATCTGGGCCTGGATGGTGACGTCGAGCGCGGTGGTCGGCTCGTCCGCGATCAATAGCCTCGGCCTGCACGCCAGCGCCATCGCGATCATCACGCGCTGGCGCATGCCGCCGGAGAAACGATGCGGATGCTCGTGGAAGCGGGATTTCGCTGCGGGGATGCGGACGCGATCGAGCAGGCGGATGGTTTCCGCCTCGGCGGCTGCGCGCGACAGGCCGCGATGCTGGATCAACGCCTCCGCGATCTGGAAGCCGATGGTGAGCACCGGATTGAGGCTCGTCATCGGCTCCTGGAAGATCATGGCGACGTCGTTGCCGCGAATGCTGGTCATGCTCGCCTCGGGCAGCGCGAGCAGGTCGTGGCCGGCCAACATAACGCGGCCCTCGACGCGACCGATCTCCTGCGGAATCAGCCGCATGATCGAGAGCGCGGTGACGCTCTTGCCCGAGCCGGACTCGCCGACGATCGCCACGGTCTCGCGCGGCGCGATTTCGAACGAGACGTTGCGGACGACGGGTATCCATCGCCGTTCGAGCATGAAGGAGGTGGTGAGGCCGGAGACCGAGAGCACGGGAGACTGTGCGTTGGCGGCGATTTGGTCTGATCTGGTTGCGCCGATGCTCATGCGAGGCCCCCACCGCCTGCCGCGAAGAAGGTGGGCCCCCTCCCCCGCTTGCGGGGGAGGGTTGGGGAGAGGGTGTCGCCGCAGGCGAGAACCCCCAAGAGGAGAGAGCCCTCACCCGGCGCTGCGCGCCGACCTCTCCCGCAAGCGGGAGAGGTAAACTGCGCCCGTAGCTGCACCAACGTTCCCATCGTCATCGCACCTCAATATCCACGCGTGCGGTCAACCAGCCCCGGCAGCTCCTCGCCGCGGCGGTGACGGGCGATGACGTCGAGCACGAAATCGACCGCCGTATCCGGCGTCGTCATGCTGGCATTGTGCGGCGTCAGCAGGATGCGCGGATGGCTCCAGAACGGATGTCCTGCAGGCAGCGGCTCGGGATCGGTGACGTCGAGCACCGCGCCGGACAGTGCACCGCTGTCGAGCGCCGCGAGGAAATCGGCCTCGACGAGATGCGGGCCACGGCCGACATTCACGAGCCCCGCCCCGCGCGGCAGGCGCGCAAACAGGTCGGCATTGAGAATGCCGCGCGTGTGATCCGTCAGCGGCAGCAGGCAGACGAGAATGTCGGCCTGCGCCAGAAACTCCGGCAAAGTATCCGCGCCTGCGTAACAGGTGACGCCTTCGATCTCGCGCCGCGAACGATTCCAGCCCGATAGCGGAAAGCTGAACGTCTTGAGACGTTCGAGCACGGCCTGGCCGAGCTGGCCTAGTCCCATCACGCCGACACGCCGCCGCTTCGCCGGCGTGATGCGGATCTCGCGCCAGACCTGCCGCTTCTGCTGGTTGATGAAATCCAGGAGATCGCGATGCAGTGCGAGCACGGCCATGGTGACGTATTCGACCATGGTCTCGGCGATGCCGGGCTCCAGCATGCGGACCAGCGGAATATGCGCTGGAACTTTCGTGGTATCGAATTGATCGACGCCCGCGCCGACCGAGAAGACCAGCTCGAGATTGGGAAAGGTCGTCGCGATGTCGTCCGGCGGCACCCACGTCACCAGATGGCGGACGTCGGCGGGATTGCCGATGTCGGGCCAGAGCCGGAACGGCACGTCGGGCGCGCGCTCCGCGAAGAAGCGCGCCCATTCGGCACCGCGAACCATGTTGGCCTTGTAGAGAACCGTCATGCCGCGCTCAGAACGGGCTGACCGGCGCGAGCCGCCGGCCGTCGATCATGCGCTTGTGGCTGTAGGCGGCGGGATCGACCAGCGGCGTTGCGCCGGTCACGATGTCGGCGGCGAGCTTGCCGGCCGCGGGGCCGATGCCGAAACCGTGGCCGGAGAATCCGGTGGCGAGGAAGAAGCCCGGCAGCGCATCGACCGCCGAGATCACGGGGATCGTATCCGGCGTGCAGTCGATCGTGCCGCCCCAGGCTTCCGCGATCTCGATGTCCTTCAATTCCGGATTCGACTTGATCAGCGCGGCCAGTGCCGAATTGACCAGCGACATGTCGGGTGCGGGATCGCGCACGCGCTCGGCCTCGAACGGCGACGGCTTGTCGAAGCTCCAGCTGGTCCCGCGCATGAGCTGGTCGAAGAACGACTTGCCGAACGACAGCTTCAGGCCGTTCTTGCGATGCTGATAGGTCGGCCAGAAGGTCCGGGCGTAACGCAACAGGTCCGGCGACAGCTCGACCGTGCCGCGGTTGCGCAGCGCCAGCGTGAAGCCGCCGTCGAGGCGGCGACGGATGCAGTAGAAATCGGTACCGAGCGCGCCCGACGTGATCTCAGGCCCCGGCGTCGTCCGGCACGCGGTGGCGTTGACGAGACCGATCGGCAGCTCGATGCCATGGCGGCGGCAGAACAGTGACGACCACGCGCCGCCCGCCAGCAGAACGGATTGGGTGCGGATCGTGCCCTTCTCGGTGACAACGGCGCTGACGCTGCCGCCGGTCGTCTCCAGCCCGCGCGCGGCGCAGCCCTGATGGATGGTGACGCCGTGCTTGCGCGCGGCGGCCGCGAGCGCGGGCACGGCCATCGACGGCTCGGCGCGGCCGTCGCTCGGCGTGTGCAGGCCGCCGACCCATGTGTCGGTATTATCAGGCATGCGCTCGGCGACCTCCGCCGGCGTCAGGACGGTGGAGTGGACCTGCATCTCGCGCGCGACCGCGGCCCAGCGCTCCCAGCTTGCAAGCTCGTCCTTGTTCTTGGTCAGGAACAGGACGCCGGTGCGGCGGAAGCCGGCATCGACTCCGGCATCGTTCTGCATGTCCTCCCACAGCCGCAGCGCCTCGCGCGCGAGCGGGATTTCCTCGCGGGCGCGGCCCTGCTGCCGGCACCAGCCCCAGTTGCGGCTGGACTGCTCGCCGCCGACATGGCCCTTCTCGACCAGTGCGACCGAATGGCCCTTCTTCGCCAGATGATAGGCCGCGGATACGCCGATGACGCCGCCGCCGATGACGACGACATCCACCTGCTGCGGCAAGCGTTCGTCGCTGTTGATACGGTTGAGCGGCGGGGACATGGGGCACTCCTGGCATTCAGTTCGATCGAGCTCTTGCTCGTCATGGGATGTTCATTCGCGGATCGAGCGCGTCGCGCAGGCCGTCACCGAGGAAGTTGAAGCTGGTGACAGCCAGCGTGATGGCAAGGCCCGGCGCGATCGCAAGCCACGGCGCGCTGGTGAGATAGATCTGCGCGTTGTTGAGCATGTTGCCCCAGCTCGCGGCCGGCGGCTGGATGCCGTAGCCGAGATAACTGACATAGGATTCGAGCAGGATCGCTTTCGCGACGTTCAGCGTCGCCGCCACCACGATCGGCGCGATCGCGTTGGGCGCGAGCTCGCGGAACATGATCCGCAGGTTCGACGAGCCGAAGGCGAGCGCGGCGACCGCAAACTCGCGTTCCCGCAGCGACCGCACCTGGGCCTCGACGACGCGGGCGACGGCCATCCAGGCCGTCGCCGCGATCAGCACGGTGGTGGTGACGAGGCCGGGCTCGGTGAGCGCGGCCAGCGCCAGCAGGAGGAAGATGGTCGGAAAGCACAAGACGGCATCGACAAGCCGCATCAGGACCGCACCGACCACGCCGCCATAGAAGCCGGCGAAGGCGCCGACGGCAATTCCGACCGCCATCGCGATCACCATCGCGACGATGCCGATCGAGAGCGAGACGCGACCGCCCATCATCAGCCGCGCCAGCACGTCGCGGCCGAGTTCGTCGGTGCCGAGGATATGCGCGCCCGACAGCGGCGGCGCAAACCGCTTCATGATGTCGATATAGGTGTCGTCGAACGGCAGCAGATAAGGGCCGAGCGCCGAACCGAGGACGAGAACGAGGATGATCACCGCGCCTGCGAGCGCGAGACGGTGGCGACGAAAACGACGCCACGCGGCCTGGCCGGGCGCAAGCTGAACGGTGGAGATGGTCGCAGCCGTCATCGCTAGCCTACCCGGATGCGCGGATCGACGACGGCATAGAGGATGTCGGCGAGCAGCGAGCCGATCAGCACCATGGTCGCGGAGAACATCAGGATGCCCATCACCACGGGATAGTCGCGATAGCCGATGGAATCGAGGAACAGCCGGCCCATGCCGGGCCAGGTGAACACGGTCTCGGCGACCAGCGCGCCGCCGAGCAGCGTCGGAAACTGCAGGCCCGCCACCGTGATCATCGGCAGCAGCGCGTTGCGTAGCGCATGGACAGTGAGGATGCGCCACTCGGGCATGCCCTTGGCGCGCGCGGTGCGGATGTAGTCCTGGTTGATCACCTCGAGCATGGAGGAGCGCATGAAGCGGCCCCACATCGCGGTTTCGACCAGCGCCAGCACCATTGCCGGCGCGATCAGATGATGCAGCAGGTCGAGGAAGGAGCCGTCGCCGATGGTCTGCCTGTTGCCGGCCGGCAGCCAGCCGAGCTTCACCGAGAAGACGTAGATAGTGACGAGGCCGAACCAGAAGGTCGGGATCGACAACGCGATCATGGCACCGACGGTAGCGAGCGTGTCGAACAGCGAGTAGCGGCGCAGCGCACCCAGCACGCCGATCCAGCAGCCGAGCAGCACCGCGATGACCGTCGCCGTCGCCATCAGCTCCAGCGTGGCGCCGAGATGCGAGGAAATCACCGACAGCACCGCCTCGCCGTCGCGATAGGAGCGCCCCCAGTCGCCCCGTACCATGCGGCCGAACCAGTCGAGATATTGGATCGGCAACGGGCGATCGAGCCCGAGCTGCCTGGTGACGCGGTCGAGATCCTCCTGCGTCATCTGCCCGGAGACGGCGAACTGCGACAGCGGGCCGCCGGGCGCCAGGTGCAGGATGGCAAAGCCGATCGCCGAGACGATCACCAGCAGCATGATCGCCTGCGCCAGGCGGTTGACGACGTAACGGGCCATCTCAGGCGATCCAGCGGGCGTGAGACATCAAGCCCAGTACCATTCGCGGATGTTCCAGCAGTTGATCGAGGTATTGATGTTGGGGCGGAAGCCTTGCAGCCCTTCCTTCACGCCTTCGGCGATGAAGCCCTGGAACAGCGGCAGGATGGCGAGATCGTTGCGGATCAGCTTTTGCAGCTCGCCATAGGTCGTCTTGCGCTGGGCGAGATCGAACTGCCTGGCGCCGTCGGCGAGCAGGCGATCGGCCTCGGGGTTCTTGTACTGATAGGTGTTGTAGCCGCGGCCGCCCTTGGCAGGAATGGCGCCGGAGCCGAAGCGCGGCGTCACGTCGGGGTCGCTGCCCAGCATGAAGTTCACCGACACCAGCACCGAGTTGAACTTCGATTGCTGCCAGAAATCGCCCCAGATCACGGCGGCCGGCATGTTGTTGACGCGCATCGCGGCCCCGATCGCGCGCCAGTCCTGGATCAGCAGCTGCTGGGTCTGCTCGCGCACCGCATTGCCCGACGTCGTCGAGTTGGTGAATTCGAGCTTGACGCCGCCCTTTTCGCGAATGCCACCGGCGCCGCGGACCCATCCTGCCGCATCGAGCAGCGCATTGGCCTTGGCGGGATCGTATTTGTGCTGCGGCAGGCCCTGCTGGAACGACCAGGCCTGCTGCGGCACGAAGCTCTCGGTCTGCGTCGGCAGGCCGTAATAGAGTGCATCGATGATCGCCTGCTTGTTGATGGCGAGGTAGAGCGCCTCGCGCACGGCGCGGTCGGCGAAGGGACCGAACTCCAGATTGGGCGCGATATGCTCCACCGAAGAGGTCGAGGAGACGAAGACCTTGCGGCCTTTCAGTGTCTTCGCCTCCTGCACGAAGTTCGGCAAGATGCCTTGCAGGCCGGTGTAATCGACCTGGCCGGTGCGGAACTGGGTGTAGAGCACGGTGAGGTCGGGGATGTACTTGAAGACCACGCGTTCGACGTAAGGACCCTTGCCGTGATAGCCGGTGTGGGCATTGAGCAATATGTGGTCGCCCGGCACGCGCTCGCCCCAGCGGAACGGCCCGGTGCCGACGGGCGCATTGTGGAAGGGCGAGGCGTTCGGATCGGACACCTTCTCCAGGATGTGCTTCGGCACGATGAAGGTCAGCGATCCCAGGATCGACATGTAGGGCGAATACGGCGCTTCCATGCGCCAATGGATTTCGTCGGGCGCGACGACCTTGATGTCCTTCACAAGGCTGTGGCCGACGCGGCTGCGCGCGCGGAAATTGGGATCGTTGATCAGCTCGAGCGAGAATTTCACGTCCTCGGCCGTGAATGGCGTGCCGTCATGCCATTTCACGTCGTTGCGCAGCTTGATCTTCCAGGTCAGGCCGTCCGCCGACAGGCCGCCATTCTCGATGGTCGGGACTTCGCGGGCGAGGTCGGGAACGAAATTGCCGGCGGGATCGATGAACCAGAGCAGCGAGAACACCTGCCACCAGACGCCCTGGTCGACCTCGATGCCCGGCATCAAGGGATGAAAGACGGTCGGCTCCTGCGACAGCGCCGCGATCACCTGGCCGCGCGGCTTGTCCGGCGGATTGGCGGGTCGTTCGGTCTGCGCGAAGGCGCTGCCTGAAAGCGTCCATCCCGCCGCGGCCCCCGCGCCTAGCTGGAAGAATTGACGGCGATTCGGAATGCCGAGATGCAGTGCCCCAACGCCGAGCTTGCCGGTGTCGCCTGCCATGACCACTCTCCGTTGTCGCACGCGGCACCGTCTCCCGCGCCCCCGAGACCCCGGCAAAAGGGACAGGAGTGGGCTTTAGTGCTTCTAAATTATTGTGCCAAAATTTCATCACGACTAAATACAGCTGTCAATCAGATTGCTAGTGTGCGCAATCTTTTCACTCTGATTGAAGCTCCGACCGATGTGGTCGCGGGCAGATGATGCATTGGGAGAGCGACATGGACGGTCGCGGCGGCACGAACGGCCCCAAGGATCTCGCGACGGCCGAGCCCGATGACGCGGTCGACCAGCGTCTGGGTGAAACCGTGCGGCTGCTGCGGCAGCGCGCCGGCCTCTCGATTCAGGACGTCGCCAACAAGACCGGCCTCTCCACCGGCATGATCAGCCAGCTCGAACGCGCGCGCGCCATGCCGTCGATCCGCACGCTGCGCCTGCTCAGCATCGCGCTCGACGTTCCCATCTCCTATTTCTTCGAGAGCAGCGATCCGGCCGACGTGCCGCGCTACATCGTGCGCAAGACCAACCGGCGGCTGCTGCGTCTCACCGCCAGCGGTGTCGTCAAGGAAGCACTGACCCCGGAAGGCAAAGGCCAGCTCGAACTCTACGAGCTCACGCTCAATCCCGGCGCCTCCTCCGGCACGGACTTCCTGCAGCACACCGGCGAGAAGGCGGGCTACATCCTCTCGGGCAGCCTGCGGCTGTGGCTCGACAACCAGGCTCACCTGCTGGAGGCCGGCGACAGCTTTCGTTTTCCAAGCATCGTGCCGCACATGTTCGACAACCCGACCCAGCAGGTGGCGCGCGCAATCTGGGTGACGACGCTGCGCGAAGATCGTGGGCCGCAGTCGCAAGATCGGTAAGTCAGCTCATCCTTCGCCGCAGCGTTGCCGACGGCGTCTCGCCGAATTTTTCGCGGTAAGCGCCGGCCATGCGGCCGAGATGGGTGAAGCCGAGATCGAAGGCGAGGTCGGCGATGGAGACACCGGCGGAGGCCTGCGCGAGGCGGGCGTGGAGGCCGGCGAGCCGCATGTCGAGCAGCATCTGAGAAATGGACACGCCGAAGTGACGGCGGAAGCCAAGCTGGAGCGCGCGGATGCCGATGCCGGACACGCAGGCGAGCTCCTCGAGATCGAGCGGCTCGCCGGCATTGTCCGCCAGATGGTCGCGCGCGACGCGGAGCGCACGCGGCAGGCGCTCGGCCTGCCCTGAGAACGTCCGGATCGCATCCGACAGGCCATGCCGCTGCCCATTGAGGAGATGATCGAGCAGCAGTTCGCGCCAATCGGCCATCGCGGCCGGCGAAAGCCTTCCCGATGGCCCGAGCCGCTCAGCAAGCGTCATCAGCCCGGCGAGGCTGGTCTGCAAGGCCCGCCCGGCCGGCGCGTCCAGGTCAATCGCGGGATCGAACTCGACCACCCCGGCCGCCCTGCCCGACAGCGCCGCCGCGCGCTGCTCGACCATGCGGCGGTCGAGCAGCAGAATCGCTTGCGCGCAGTCAGCCCAGATCATCCGGGTCGGGACGGTCGGCGACAACAGCGACGCCGTCCGGTCCGGCGCGACGTCGAGCTCGCTGACGCCGGCACGAATGTGGGCGCTGCCCGCAAGCGGGACCTGCACCAGGAAGAAGCGCTCGAGGCAGCCGGGATCGATGCCGACCGATCCGCCATAGGCCACGTAGTTGATGGAGAAGCCGTCGAAATCAGCGCAATTGTGCCGGGCGGAGAAGCCGTCCGCCCGCGCCTGCGCCGGCTTGAGATCGTGCGGACAAAAGATACGTCCGATCTGCTCGGCCGCTTCGTCGACGTCATCCGTGGTGACGCGGGCGAAGGCCGCAAGCCGCTCGGCTGCGGGCGCCATCGCGTTCGTTTCCAGCACGGCTGCGGACATCGTCGACCACGCTTCGCGTCACGGAATTGCTTTAAGCCTATAATAGTTCACCAGACGCGAAAAGGGGTGCGCCATGAAATCGCCCGTGCTGCATGGCAACAGGCCGTATCCGGATTCGTTGCGGATAGACAAGCGGCCCCTGGCCGGTCGACGCTCCGTCCCCGCCGGTATCCATGAGGAGGTGAGCATGACTGCACTCGAAAAGGGCATTACTGCAAACGGCACGGGCTATGGCGGGAAGAGCTGGAATATCCTGGGCCAGGTCTATTTCCCCAAGGCCGTCACAGACTCCACCTTCGCGTTCGAGACCAACAGCGATCCCGGCCAGTTCGTGCCGGTGCACATCCATCCGACCCAGGACGAGTTCATCCTGGTGCAGGAAGGCACGCTCGACCTCAAGCTGGACGGTCAATGGGTCAAGGCCCATGCCGGCGACCTCGTCCGCATGCCGCGCGGCATCCCCCACGGCTATTTCAACAAGTCCGACAAGCCGTGCCGCGCGCTGTTCTGGGTCTCGCCGATGCAGAAGCTGGAGGTGCTGTTCAACCAGCTGCACAATCTGACCGACCCTGCCGAAGTCGTGCGCATCTCGGCGCTGCACGAGGTCGACTTCCTGCCGCCCGAGGCCAACGACTAGGCGATCCGCCTTCTCGTCCACTTTCATCTGCTTGCAGCTCGGCCGGCCGCGCCTTGCGGCCGAACGTGGCCGCTTGCGCGAAACACACTGATTGCGAGCCATCCCATGGTCAACCCCAAGCAAGTCTGCGTGATCGGCGCCGGCGTCTCCGGACTTGCCGCCGCAAAAGCGTTCTCCACCCGCGGCCACCGCGTCACCATCGTCGAGCGCAGCGGTGATCTTGGCGGCGTCTGGGAGGCTGCGCGCTCCTACCCGGACGTGCAGACCCAGAGCCCGAAGGAGCTCTACCGCTACACCGATCGCGCCATGCCGGCCACCTATCCGGAATGGCCGACCGGACCGCAGGTCCATGCCTATCTCGCCGACTATGCCAAGAGTTTTGGCCTCGATCGCATGCTGCGCCTGAACACGGAGGTCGCCGGCATGGAACGGCGTGCCGACGGCAAGCCGGGCTGGACGCTGGCCCTGAAGCACAAGGACGGCACGAGCACGAGCGAGAGTTTCGATTTCATCGCGGTCTGCACCGGCCAGTTCAACGAGCCACGTGAGCTGCATTGTCCCGGTGAGGACGGCTTTCTCGCACAGGGCGGCCAGATCCTGCATTCGTCGAAATACGGCGATCCGGCGCTGGCGAAGGGACGCCGCGTCGTCGTGCTCGGCGGCTCGAAGTCGGCGACCGACATCGCGGTGAACGCGGTGAAATCGGGCGCGCGCGAGGTGACGATCGTGATGCGCGAGCCGGTGTGGCGCATTCCCTATTTCATCGGCGGCCTCGTGAACTTCAAGCGCATCCTCTACATCCGCGCGCAGGAGGAGATGTTTCCGGGCTGGGGCGCGAGTGCGATGGCGCGGTTCGCTCACCGCATCGCGGCGCCGCTGGTCTGGGCGAACTGGCGCGGGCTGGAGAGCCTGTTGAAGGCCCAGCTCAAGCTGAAGCAATGCAAGATGGTGCCGAACGAGCGGATCGAGGACGGCATCAACTGCTCGGTGCCGATCGCAACGCCCGGCTTCTATCCGATGGTCGCCGACGGCCGCATCAAGGCGGTGTTCGGCACCTTCGACCATTATGAAGGCGACAGCATCGTGATGAGCGGCGGCGAGCGCGTCGGTGCCGACGTCGCGGTGCTCGCGATCGGCTACAAGCTCGGCGTGCCGTTCCTTCCCGAAGCTTACAGGCAGAAGCTGGTCGATGCCGACGGACAGTACCGGCTCTACCGCCTGATCGCCAATCCAGATCTGCCGGAGCTCGGCTTCGTCGGCTTCAACTCGTCGTTCTGCACCGTGCTCTGCGCCGACCTCGCCGCCAACTGGCTGGTGCGCTATGCCGACGGCCAGCTTGCCAACCAGCCGACGGCGCAAGCGATGCGCGACAACATCGAGATGATGCTGCACTTCAAGCGCGTCGAGCGGCCGGCGGCGGGCGTCTATGGCGGCCTGTGCGTCGCGCCCTATCACTACCGCCATTTCGACGAGCTGATGGCCGACATCGGCGCGAAGAACCAGAAGCGCGGCGGGCTCGCAGGCCGCTTCCTGCCTCCGGATGCGGACGACTACGCGAAGTTCCTGGCTTCCGCGCCGGAGTACCCCGTGACGACGTGAAGGCTGGCAAGTTGCCCCCGACCCGAACTCGCGGCTCGCCAGGCGAGGCCGCAATGCCTACGATTCCCGGAGCCGATTCGACCGGCCCGGGAGCCCGCGATGAAACCAAGACGTCACGCCGCCGCGATTGTCGCCGTGCTTGCCCTGCTTCTCGCGGCGCCTGCCATGGGACAAGGTGCGCTCACGGCCAGGCAATCGGAGGCGCTTGCCGCCTATGATCGCGCGCTCGGCGATTTCAAATCCATCCTCGCCGAGCGACGGCGCCAGATCGAAGCGAAGCAGCCGCTGCCGAACCTGCCGGGACAGGCGCTCTACCTCGCGCGCGTCGCCGTCATCAGCAGCTACAAGGATCTCACCGACGCCATGCCGTCGCGGATCGGCCGGCCCAACAAGTTCGAGATTCCGCCGGCCTATTTCGATGCCGACATCGAGCCGCTGGTCGACGAATACGGAAAGCTGTTCGACATCATGGAGGCACCGCCTGCCAGCGCGCAGGACTCGCCGACGCCGTTCAAGGACGTCGTCGATCTCGCCGTTGCGATCGCGCGCGCCAAGGGGCTGGCGCCTGAACATGCCGAGACTGCGGGCCGCATCAGCCTCGGGCTGTTCTTTGCGGAGACCAATGGCAAGCAGAATGTCCGCAATGCGCGCTCGAACACCTATATGGGCAGCTTCCAGACCGGCCCCTCCGAAGACCGCAACGGCCAGAGAAAATGGGAAGCCATCAAGGGCGAGATCGCAGCGATCGATCCGGCGCTGAGTGCGCGCGACGACAAGGAAGAGGCCCGGGCCCGCGGCACCGATCACCGCTTCAACCACTGGACCAACGTGCGCAACGGCCTGATGAACGCGCACGCCGATCTGTTCCGTGAGATCCCTGGAATCGTGAAGACGCTGCCTAACCCGATCGACCAGATGAAGCTGTTCGAGCTGATCCAGATCGTGCCGACCCCGACCAGGTCCGCGCTCAAATCGGGCGATCTCCTGAACTATGGGGTCTCCAGCCCCACGATCATGAAGCACCTGCGCAACAACAGCATCTTTGCATTCGGGCGGGCCGACCGGGCGCGCAGCTCCGCAAGCTACCGCGAGATCCTCGCTGCCATGTGGCTGTTCAACCGGAAGTTCGAGCGCGCGATGGCGAAATACGCGGAGATCAGGCCGCGCTGATGGATCGGTTGCAACCGCCACCTGACGTTGTAGTCTCTCGATCTCATCAGAGACACGGACCGTTACATGCGCGTTCTCATTCTCGGCGGCAGCCAGTTCCTCGGACGCGCGATCGCAAGCCATGCTTGCGCGACCGGCCATGACGTGACCTGCGCTGCCCGCGGCCTTGCGGGGCCGATTGCCGCGGGCGCGCGCTTCGTACGGATCGACCGCGACGTCGCCGGCGGTCTTGCGCCGCTCGCGGGCGAGACATTCGACGCCGTGGTCGATGTCTCGCGTCATCCCGGCCAGGTCCGCAACGCGGTCGCCGCGCTGAAGCGGCCGGGCGTGCATTGGACCTTCGTATCGACGATCAGTGTGTATGCGGACAACCGCATTCCGGGGCAACGGGCCGACACGGCGCCGCTGCGCGAACCCATTGCGACGGAGATCGAGCACAGCACCGACGCGATCTACGGCGCCGCCAAGGTGGCGTGCGAGCAGGCGGTCGGCAACGACGCCTTCATCTGCCGGGCCGGCCTCATCGCCGGGCCGGAAGATCCGACCGGGCGGTTCGCGTACTGGCCGGCGCGGCTGGCGCGCGGCGGCGAGGTGCTGGCGCCGGGATCGCCGGAGGACGCCATCCAGTTCATCGACGTGCGCAACCTCGCGCAATGGATCGTGCATGCGGCAGAGATTCGCCTCACCGGAATCTATGATGGGATCGGGCCAATTCGCACGCGCGGCGAATTCCTGGCCGAGTGCGCATCCGCGCTGAACCCGTCCTGTACCTTCACTTGGGTCGATCGCGCCTTTCTGGATGCGCATGACGTGCGGCGCTGGGCCGGTCCGCGGTCATTGCCGATGTGGCTGCCCCTGCCCGACTTCGCCGGATTCCTGACACGCGACACCTCGCCGGCGCGCGCGGCCGGACTGATCTCGCGACCACCGGCAGACACCGCGCGCGACACGCTTCATTGGCTCCACGCCAGCAACGGCCCGGTCATCGGGCTTACCGCCGATGAGGAGCGGGACGTGCTTGCGGCCTGGCATGCGCAAGGGGCGGCTGCGACCCGGATCTAGCCCCATCGCGCCGATGGACCATGCCATCCCGATCGGTGAGTCAGGCCATCATTGTCGTGGGCCTTGCGCTGCGTGCCGTTGGTCGTGGTCGGGCCGCTTTTGATACAATTGTGGTCGATCGTGCACTCGGTGCGAAGCGGTTTGCCACGACAAATCCGCCAAAGGCCACATTGCACCTTGCGCTGCAAGGCCGGTGACTGCCATGGCTATGGTGTTCCACGGCCAGTCATTTGTTGCTAGCCTGCCGCACCGACAGACACTCATCGGGGACCACCGAATGACCTCAGCGAATCCCGTATTTCCCGCACGGCGCAATGGAGTGTGGCGACATATCGGGCGGGGACTGGCCATCGCGGCATCCATGGCCGTGCTCGCCGGCTGCGAGGACAAGAACACGTTCGTGGCCCCGCCGCCGCCCAAGGTGGACGTCGCGACGCCGGTGCAGCGTCCGGTGACGCGCTACATCGAGGCCACCGGCAACACCGCTCCGATCAAGAGCGTCGACCTGGTCGCACGCGTGCAGGGCTTTCTGCAAACGATCGATTATCAGGACGGCACTTTCGTGAAGCAAGGCACCCAGCTGTTCACGATCGAGCCTGAGACCTACAAGCTCAAGCTTGAGCAGGCGCAGGCGGCCGAGGCCGGCGCGCAGGCCTCGCTGCGGCAGGCGGAGGCGGACTACAAGCGGCAGGCCGAGCTGGTGCAGCGCCAGGCGGTCTCGCAGGCGACGCTCGACACCTCGACTGCCAACCGCGACAACGCGCAAGCCAACCTCCAGCAAGCCCAGGCCAACACCAGGCTCGCCGAAGTCAATTACGGCTACACCAAGGTCACCGCGCCGTTCGACGGCGTCGTCAGCGCGCACATGGTCTCGATCGGCGAGTTCGTCGGCGTCTCCTCGCCGACTCAGCTCGCGACCATCGTCGCGATGGACCCGATCTTCGTGAACTTCACCGTCAACGAGCAGGACGTGCTGCGCATCCGCGCCGAAGCGGCGCGCCGCGGACTGACGCCGGCCGACCTCAAGCAATTACCGATCCAGATCGGACTCCAGACCGAGACCGGCTATCCCCATGCGGGCCATCTCGACTATGTCTCGCCGACTCTCAACCAATCGACCGGCACGCTGGCGGTGCGCGGTCTCATTCCCAATGACAAGCGGGTGCTGCTGCCCGGCTACTTCGCGCGGGTCCGCGTGCCCTTCGACCAGGAGAAGAACGCCCTGCTCGTCCCCGATACCGCACTCGGCAGCGACCAGGGCGGCCGCTATCTGCTGGTGGTGAACGGCGACAACGTCGTCGAGCAGCGCAGGGTGCAGATCGGCCCCGTCGACAACGGGTTGCGCGTCATCGAAAGCGGCCTGAAGCCGGAGGACCGCGTCGTGACCGCGGGGCTCTTGCGCGTCATCCCGGGCCAGAAGATCGACCCGCAAGCATCGACCAGTCTCAGGCCTCGGCCAAGTGAGGGGCTGCCAGCCATGATCTCGAAATTCTTCATCGAGCGGCCGGTCCTCTCCAACGTCATCGCGCTTCTGATGATCCTGATCGGCGGCGTCGCGCTGTTCAACCTCGCCATCGCGCAATACCCCGACGTGGTGCCGCCGACGGTGCAGGTCACCACGCGCTATCCCGGCGCCAGCGCCAAGACCGTGATCGACACCGTTGCCTTGCCGATCGAGCAGCAGGTCAACGGCGTCGAGGACATGCTCTACATGCAGTCCTACAGCGGCGCGGACGGCACCTACACGCTGACCGTGACATTCAAGATCGGCACCGACCTCAACTTCGCGCAGGTGCTGGTGCAGAACCGCGTCTCCAGCGCATTGTCGCAATTACCGCAGGCGGTGCAGAACCAGGGCGTCACGGTGCAGAAGCGATCGACCTCGATCCTCCTGTTCGTGACGCTGACCTCGCCGGATGCGCGGTACGACAGCCTCTTTTTGAGCAATTACGCCACCATCAACATCCGCGACGAGCTCTCGCGCCTGCCCGGCGTCGGCAACGTCACCGTGTTCGGCGCCGGCCAGTATTCGATGCGGGTCTGGCTCGATCCGAACAAGCTGCAGGCTAGGAGCCTGGTGCCGCAGGACGTCATCCAGGCGATCCAGCAGCAGAGCCAGCAGGTCTCGGCCGGCCAGGTCGGCGCGCCGCCGACGCCGCCGGGCCAGGCGTTCCAGTACACGCTCAACGTCAACGGACGGCTCGAGGACACCAGCCAGTTCGAGAACATCATCGTCAAGTCGGGCAGCAGCGGCGACGTCACCCGCGTGCGCGACGTCGGTTGGGTCGAGCTGGGCGCGCAGACCTACAGCCAGATCTTCTCGCTCAACAATCAGCCGGCCGTCGGCATCGGCGTGTTCCAGTCGCCCGGCGCCAATGCGCTCCAGGTCGAACAGGCCGTCGAGAAGAAGATGGCCGAGCTCGCCAGGCAATTCCCTGAGGGCATCAAGTACGACACGCCGTTCGACACCACCAAGTTCGTCGAGGCCTCGGTGCACGAGGTCTACATGACGCTGATCGAGGCCGGCCTGCTGGTGCTGGTCGTGATCCTGGTGTTCCTGCAGGATTGGCGCGCGATGCTGGTGCCGGCAACGACCGTGCCCGTCACCATCATCGGCGCCTTCGCCGCGATGGCGGCGCTCGGCTTCACCATCAACATGTCCACCCTGTTCGCGATCGTGCTCGCGATCGGCATCGTGGTCGACGACGCCATCGTTGTGGTGGAAGGCGCCGCCCACAACATCGAGCAGGGCATGAACGGCCACGATGCCGCGATCAAGGCGATGGACCAGCTGTTCGCGCCGATCGTCGGCATCACCCTGGTGCTGATCTCGGTGTTCCTGCCGGCCTCGTTCCTCGCAGGACTCACCGGGCGCATCTATTCACAATTCGCGCTGGTGATCGCCGCAACGGCGCTATTGTCCGCCATCAACGCGGCGACCCTGAAGCCGACGCAATGCGCGCTCTGGCTGCGGCCGACAGTGCCGCCGCAGCAGCGCAATTTCTTCTATCGCGGTTTCAACGCGGTCTATGACCGCGTCGAGCGCGGCTATACAAGGCTGATCACGTTCCTCGTGAGACATGCCACCATCTCGGTCGCGTTCGCTCTGCTGATCATCGGAGCGAGCGCCTACGGCCTGTCGCGGGTGCCGACCGGCTTCCTGCCGATCGAGGATCAGGGCTATCTGATCGCAGCGGTGCAATTGCCCGACGGCGCGGCGCTGGAGCGGACGCAAGCCGTGCTCGACAGGGCAAGCGGGCTGATCAAGGATACACCTGGCGTTGAGCAGGTCATCACCATCGCCGGCATCTCCGCGCTCGACAACAGCGCGAGCCTCGCCAATGCCGGCGTCGCCTACATCATCCTGAAGGACTGGGACGCGCGCAAAGGACCCGGCGAGGATCTGCGTTCGCTGGTCTTTGGACTCAACGACAAGCTCGCGACCATCATGGAGGCGCGCACCATCGTGCTGCCGCCGCCCCCGATCCAGGGCATCGGCAACGCCGCCGGCTTCTCGATGCAGGTCGAGCTGCGCGACGGCAACAGCGATTTCGCCAAGCTGCAGGCGATCACCGCGGCGGTGGTCTCCAACGCCCAGAGCCAGAGCGCACTGCAGCGCGTGCAGTCCTCATTCCGCTCCTCGGTGCCGCAATTCAACGTCGAGATCGACCGCGTCAAGACCCAGACGCTGCACGTCACCACCGATCAAGTGTTCTCGGCACTGTCGACCTATCTCGGCTCGTCCTACGTCAACCAGTTCAACAAGTTCGGCCGCGTGTTCCAGGTCTACACCCAGGCCGATTCGGCATTCCGCGTCACCGAGCGCGACATTGCCAACATGCAGGTGCGCAACTCCAACGGCGACATGATCCCGATCGGCACCGTCGCCAAGATCACGCCGGCCACCGGCCCGTCGCTGATCAGCCTCTACAACCTCTATCCGTCTGCGACGGTGATCGGCCTGCCGGCGCAGGGCTACTCCTCGGGCCAGTCGCTGAAGCTGATGGAGGAGATCGCCGACAAGACGCTGCCGCCGGGCACCGGCTTTGAATGGACCGCGATGTCGTATCAGGAGAAGGCGGTCTCGAACCAGATCTACTGGGTGTTCGGCCTCGCCATGCTGCTGGTCTATCTCGTGCTCGCCGGCCAGTACGAGAGCTGGTACGCGCCGATCTCGGTGATCCTCGCGGTGCCGCTGTCACTGCTCGGGCCGATGCTGGTCCTCTCCGCGCTCAAGATCGACAACAACCTCTATTGCCAGATCGGCCTCATCCTGCTGATCGCACTCTCGGCCAAGAACGCCATCCTGATCGTCGAGGTCGGACTCGAGCTGCACGGCCGCGACGGCAAGCCGATCATCGAATCCGCAATCGAGGCCGCGCGCGCCCGCTTCCGCCCGATCCTGATGACGTCGTTCGCCTTCATCCTCGGCGTCGTCCCGCTGGTGCTCGCCACCGGTGCCGGCGCCAGCGCGCGCAAGTCGATCGGCATCACCGTGTTCTCGGGGATGCTGGCCTCGACCTGCCTCGCGGTGCTGTTCGTGCCGGCCTTCTTCGTGGTGGTGCAGCGCTTCGAGAACTGGCGGGCGTCGAAGAAGGCACCGAAGGCGCAGCCGGTAGCGGCGGTGAAATCCTAAAGTCCGTTCGACCGAACAGCGGCGCGGCGCGTTCGGTGTAACCTCTCCCGCTTGCGGGAGAGGTCGGCGCTTAGCGCTGCTTGCGGTGGGTCGAGGGTCAAAAAACGAAAAGTGCGAAAACAACCCCATGCACAGTAGGGATGGGGTTGAAAAACCTCGCGAAAATTTCGGCCTTACCGAAGTGACTTGCGCCGTCGGGCAAAACACTGGCAGAATGGCATCATGGGTGGCATGCGTGACGTGGCGACGGTTCGCTGTCATTGCTGCGAGTGCAGCGAAGCAAGCCAGGGCCCCTCCGCGGCACCTTCATCGCCACGCTCCTCGCAAATGACGAGTGGGGAAAGTCCCGGCCCTACGCCACGCTCGTGCCCCGGACGCAGCGCAGCGCCACTTCGGCGGTGCGCTGCAGAGCCGGGGCCCATGCGACACGGGAAATTCGCGGCCTCTGGGTCCCGGATCTGCGTCCGGGACACGAGAGCAGTGCTTCCTCACACCGTTTGCGGCGTCCTGATCTCGCGCGGCAGGATCAACGCGGCGGCGATCGCGAGCAGGCAGAGGGCGGCGAAGGCGCGCAGCATGGTGACGAAGCCGCCCTGATCGTACAGCCAGGCGACCAAGCCAACGGAGGCGCCGGCCGCGGTGAAGCCGACGAAATAGCGCACCGCGTAGGCGCGCGAGCGCCACTCCTCGGTGGTGTACTTGCCGACCATGGCATCGTTCACCGTGACCTGACCGAACGCGCCCATGACGATGCCGATCGAGACCAGGATCAGCGGCAGGTTGCTCAGGCTGGCGGCCAGATACAGGAACGGCGCCAGCATGAAGGACAGCGGCAACGCCACAGTCTTGAGCGAGTAGCGGTCGAGCAGCCGGCCGATCGTGTACTGCGTCATCGCGCCGAACACGTAGACGCAGGCAGCGATCAGGCCGAGCAGCGCCGGGCTCTTCGTCAGGTCCGCAAGCCGCTCCGCAAACAGTTTTGGCAGCGCCACGGTGACCGCGTTGAATGTCGTAGAGATCGCGATCACGACGATCAGCAGGGCCAGGATCACGCGCCACATGTCCTGCCTGGCGACGCGGGCCTGCGCCGCCGCCTGCTTCGAGCCCTTGCGGTCCTCGTGCACGACCGTCATTGCAAACGCGATGCCGATCAGGATCGTGACCACGCCGGGAACGATGAAGGCGAATCGCCAGCCGAGATATTGGCCGATCACGCCGGTGACCAACGCCGAGGAGGCGACGCCGAGATTGCCCCAGACGCCGTTCAGCCCCATCTCGCGGCCGAGCTTCTCGGCATAAGATACGATCATCGCGGTGCCGACGGGGTGATAGATCGAGGCGAAGATGCCGATCGCGAGCAGCGCCGCGCCGAGCTGCACCGGGGTCTGCACGAAGCCGACAGCGATCATGGAGGCGCCGATGCCGACGAAGAAGATCAGCATCATGTGGCGGCGGCTCCAGCGGTCCCCGAGCCAGCCGGTCAGCAGCGAGCCCGCGCCGAAGGCAACGAAGCCCGGCGTCGCGTAAGGCAGGAGTTCCGAATAGGCCATGCCGAGCGCCGGCCCCATGATGATGACGGCGGCGGCGAAGATCAGCATCGAATAATGGTCGATGAAATGGCCTGCGTTGACGAAACCGATCACCCGGCTGGGGCTGTTCATACGAATCCTCTCCTGCTCCGAAATGAGTTATATGTCGTGCCCATGACGGGATGCCGCCAATGACTGTCTTGGAAACGCCAATCTTGGAAACGCCAATCCTGCGGGAGGTCCGGAGCAATCACCGCTCGCCCGCGGGCGTGCACCTGGTCGCCCGCGACTATCCCAGGGGCATGCGGATCGAGCCGCACCTGCACCGCGAGGCGTAGCTGATCTATGCGGCCAAGGGCACGATGCAGGTGACGACGCCGGGGGGACGCTGGCTGGTGCCGCCGGACCGGGCGGTCTGGGTGCCGGCCGGGCTTCAACATGCCATCGACCTGCTCGCCGACATCGAGATGCGCACGCTGTATTTCGACCTGCCCTGGCTCAAGCGCGAAAAGCGCTATGAGGGATTGACCAGGGAATTCGTGGTCCGGGTGTCGCCGCTGCTGAACCAGGCGATCCTGGCACTGTTCGACGCGCGCAATACGGAAGAGCGGACCGAGCTGCTGGTGCGCCTGGTGATGCTGGAGTTGCACCAGGCCGAGGATTCCACCACCTTCGTGCCGCTGCCGCGCGAGCCGCGCTGCCGCCGCGCCGCCATGATCGTGCTCGACGACCCCACCGGCCTGCACGACATCGACACGCTGGCGCGCGAGGTCGGAGCCTCGGCGCGCACGCTGTCGCGGTTGTTCTCGAGCGAGACGCAACTGAGCTTCAAGAGCTGGTGTCAGCGCGCGCGGATCGCCTCTGCGATCCAGCGCCTGTCGACGGATGCGGGCGTGTCGGTGAAGCAGCTCGCCACCCAGCTCGGCTATGCCAGCGTGCCGGCATTCTCGGCCGCGTTCCGGCAGGTGACGGGACGCACACCGACGGAGTTTGCGAAGGGGTGAGGAACACTCTGGATGGCGCCAGCACAATGAACGCAGGGGCCGTCATGCCCGGGCTCGTCCCGGGCATCCACGTTCTTTGTGCTGCGTGGCAAGGCGTGGATGGCCGGGTCAAGCCGGCCATGACAGAAATTGACTGCGGACCGATCATGACACAGCACAAAAATGGCGCTTGATTGTGATCGGCTTCCGCCTAAATCCCGTGTAAGCTTCCACAACGCACAAACCGGAATTGAAAAGTCCAGATGGCCAATGCCTTCTTCTCCGACCTGCTCGCCACCATCTCCGAGCGCGGCCGCACGCTGCTTCGCCGCGGGGACTCCGCCGATACCAGGCGGGACGCCGATGGGCTGATCGAGCTTTGCGATGCGTTGCTGTCGGGCCGGGGCGAAGCCTCCGGCACCGCGATCGCGCGTGAGGTGCTCGACATCTACCGGGAGTTGGATGCGGCGGGACGCCGCTCCTTCTTCGAGGGACTGGTGCGCGATTTCGGCCCCGATCGGGAGCGCCTGTCCAAGGCGATCGAGAAATGGCGCGCCAAGCCCAGCGACGAGGACGCAAGCTCGCTGCACTTCGCTTCCGAGCCGCGGCGGCAGGAGCTGATCCGCCGCCTCAACCGTGCGCCCGGCGGCACCGGCGATCTCGTCAACATGCGCGCCGATTTGCTCGGCATGATGAACGGGCACACCGATCTCGCCGCGCTCGACCGCGACGTCTCGCACCTTCTCTCTTCGTGGTTCAACAGGGGGTTTCTCGTGCTGCGCAGGATCGACTGGTCGACCCCGGCCAACATCCTCGAAAAGATCATCCGTTACGAAGCCGTGCATGAGATCAGCGACTGGGACGATCTGCGCCGCCGCATCGATCCGGTCGACCGCCGCTGCTACGCATTCTTCCATCCTGCGATGGTCGACGAGCCCCTGATCTTCGTCGAGGTGGCGCTGACCGAGACGATACCGGGCGCGATCGCGCCCCTGCTTGCGGTCGACCGCAAGCATCTGCCGATCGAGCGCGCGCGCACCGCCGTGTTCTATTCGATCTCCAATACCCAGCGCGGCCTTGGCGGCATCTCCTTCGGCAGCTTCCTGATCAAGCAGGTGGTGGAAGAGTTGCGCCGCGAGCTGCCGAAGCTCGACACCTTCGTGACGCTGTCGCCGGTGCCCGGCTTCATGGCTTGGGTGAAGCAGGACAAGGACCTGCCGCTGTCGGACGAGGATCGCGAGGTGCTGAAGCGTCTCGACGAGCCCAAATGGTTCGAGAGCCCCGAGACGGCGGCGCTGCTGCGCAGCGTGCTGGAGCCGCTCGCGGCGCATTATTTCCTCAAGGCACGCACGTCGAAGGGCCGGCTGATCGATTCCGTCGCGCGCTTCCATCTCGGCAACGGCGCAAGGCTCGAGCGCATCAACTGGCTCGGAGACCTCTCGCCGAAGGGCCTGCGCGAGTCGGCCGGCGTCATGGTCAACTATCTCTACCGCCTCGACGACATCGAGAAGAACCACGAGGCCTACGCCAATGACGGCGAGGTGGTCGCGTCGAGCGCCGTGAAGAAGCTGCTGAAGAGCGAAGGACGGCGGCTGCTGGACATGCGGCTGTCGTAGGGGGCCTCAGACGACGCGCCAGAGACGGTGTCTTCGCCCGGCTTGATCGGGCGATCCAGTATTCCAGAGGCCGGTGTTGAAGAGCTCGCTCTCCCCACATCCGCCGCGGCGTACTGGATGCTCCGGTCAAGCCGGGGCATGACAGCGGAGGGTTTGGCGCGGCCTTCGTGCCCGCAGTACGCTCAGCCCCTACTCCGCCAGCGCCTTCATCTCCTTGTAGAGATCCGACTTGCCTTCGAAACCGATGCCTGGCAGCTCCGGCATGGTGATGTGGCCGTTCTCGACGCGGACACCGTCCGGGAAGCCGCCATAGGGCTGGAACAGGTCGGGATAGCTTTCGTTGCCGCCGAGACCGAGGCCGGCGGCGATGTTGAGCGACATCTGGTGACCGCCATGCGGGATGCAGCGGCTGGGTGACCAGCCGTAGGTCTTCAAGACCTCGAGCGTGCGCTGGTACTCGCACAGGCCATAGGACAGCGCGCAGTCGAATTGCAGCCAGTCGCGGTCGGGACGCATGCCGCCGTAGCGGATCAGGTTGCGGGCGTCCTGGTGGCTGAACAGATTCTCGCCTGTCGCCATCGGGCCCGGATAGAATTCGGCGAGCGCAGCCTGCAGCGCGTAGTCGAGGGGATCACCGGCCTCCTCGTACCAGAACAGCGGATATTCGCGCAGCATCTTGGCGTAGGCGATCGCGGTCTCCAGATCGAAGCGGCCGTTGGCATCGACGGCGAGCTGCGCGTCCTTGCCGATCTCCTTCAGCACGGCCTCGATGCGGGTGCGGTCTTCCTCGATCGGAGCGCCGCCGATCTTCATCTTCACGACGTTGTAGCCGCGGTCGAGATAGCCGCGCATCTCGCCGCGCAGCATCGAGAGATCCTTGCCGGGATAGTAATAGCCGCCCGCGGCATACACGAACACGCGCGGATCGGCGGTGAGGCCGTGACGTTCGGCGAGCAGGCGAAACAACGGCTTGCCTGCGATCTTCGCCACCGCATCCCACACCGCCATGTCGAGAGTGCCGACCGCGACCGAGCGCTCGCCATGACCGCCCGGCTTCTCGTTGGTCATCATCGCGCCCCAGACCTTGTCGGGGTCGAGATTGTCGCCGGCCGCATCCAGCAGCGAGTTCGGATCGGCTTCGAGGATGCGCGCGGCGAAGCGCTCGCGGATCAGGCCGCCCTGCCCGTAGCGGCCGTTGGAGTTGAAGCCGTAGCCGACGACGCGCTTGCCGTCGCGCACGACATCGGTGACGACGGCGACGAGGCTCGTCGTCATCTTCGTGAAGTCGATATAGGCGTTGCGGATCGGGGACGAGATCGGCTTGGTGATCTCGCGGACGTCGACGATGCGGACGGACATGGGGTTGGCTTTCTCGCGGGCTTTCTCCTCGTCATGGCCGGGCTTGACCCGGCCATCCACGTCTTGGCCGCCTCGAAGAACGTGGATGCCCGGGACAAGCCCGGGCATGACGGCGCCGCTTGTTGCGCGCGCTCAGCTCAAACTACTTCTTGTCCCTGAAATACGGCTCCACCGGTCCGTGCACCTTGATGGTCAGCGGGTTGCCGTGACGGTCCTTGGCGTTGCCGGCGGTGACGCGGACCCAGCCTTCGCTGATGCAGTACTCCTCGACATTGGTCTTCTCGATGCCCTTGAAGCGAATGCCGACGTCGCGCGCCAGAATGTCCGCGTTGTAATAGGGGCTGTTCGGGTCGACCGAGAGGCGGTCCGGAAATTCGTCGCTCATGATTGTCTCGCTCACAACAGGGTCTCGATTTGCTGCCGCAATCCTTCGGGCCGTGCAGTCGGCGCGTAGCGCGCGACCACCTTGCCGGCACGGTCCACCAGGAATTTGGTGAAATTCCATTTGATGGAGGCGCCGAGAAGGCCGGATTGCTGATGTTTCAGGTACTCATAGAGAGGATGAGAGCTGGCCCCGCAAATTCGGACAGTAGCTTGAGTGGATTTTCTGCCTGACAGCGGCGAGGATTCTTGCTGCGAATCAGGAGCGAAGATGACGAAGAAGAGCCGCCGGACGCATTCTCCGGCATTCAAGGCGAAGGTTGCTTTGGCTGCGGTCAAAGGCGACAAGACACTGGCGGAGCTGGCGCAACTGTTTGATGTTCATCCGAACCAGATCACGATCTGGAAAAACCAGCTCCTGGAAGGCGCCGCCGGCGTGTTTGGGCATGACAAGACATCGGCCGAGACGCCGGTCGATTTGAAGGCGTTACATGCCAAGATCGGCGAGCTGGCGTTGGAAAACGATTTTGTGTCCGGCGCGCTCACCAAGGCGGGCCTGCTGAGCGCAAAGCGATGATCGACCGCGATCATGATCTTTCTATCGTGCGCCAGGCGAAGGTCCTGAAGCTGGCTCGCAGCACGGTCTACTATGAACCTCGGCCAGTTTCGGCCGAGGACCTTGCCTTGATGCGTCGGCTCGATGAGCTGCATCTCGATTATCCCTTCGCGGGAGCGCGTATGCTGCGATCGTTGCTGCGGCGGGAGGGCGTATACGCCGGTCGCCGCCACATCGCGACGCTGATGAAGCGCATGGGGATCGAGGCGGTCTATCGTCGCCCGAACACGAGCAAGCCGCAAGATCTACCCGTACCTGTTGCGCGGATTGAAGATCGAGCGGCCCGACCATGCGTGGGCAATGGACATCACCTACATTCCGATGCGGCGTGGCTTCGTCTATCTCGCGGCGGTCGTCGATGTGTTCAGCCGACGGGTCCTGGCCCATCGCGTCTCGATCACAATGGAGGCGGCCTTCTGCGTCGAAGCGGTCCAGGAGGCGTTGGCGAAGCACGGCAGGCCCGAGATTTTCAACACGGATCAGGGCAGCCAGTTCACCAGCCTCGAGTTCACCGATGTGCTGCTGGACGCGAAGATCGCCATCAGCATGGACGGCAAGGGCGCCTGGCGCGACAACGTGTTTGTCGAGCGGCTCTGGCGCACGGTCAAATACGAAGAAGTATATCTCCGCGCCTACGACAGCGTGTCCGAGGCGCGAGCGTCAATTGCCAAGTATCTGGCCTTCTACAATCAGGGACGCCCTCACTCGAGCCTTGACGGGCGCACGCCCGACGAGGCTTACTTCGGCACGCAAGCTATGGTGATGGCCGCATGACCGTCGCCGACGGTTTTGTCGTCGCTCTGGTCGGGCTACGCCCTCCCGACGCAACGACAAAACCGTAAAGCCCCGCGTTCAGCATAACCCGGCAGGAATCCACTTAAATCCAGCGGGGCGCTGTCCAAACAACCGGGGCCAGCTCTGCGCAATCCAACGCAACACGCAGCGCGAGATCCTTTTGGTCCGCGGTGCAAACGACGAAGGCCCGGCGACAGCCCAACCGCTCCAACTCTGGCGCGACCTCGCGTACCCTCCCGGAACCGAACAGCACACGTGCCGGATTCGAGACGTAGGCGAAAGGAGAGATGCCCGTCACTGCTAGAGCTTTGCCCCACGAAGCCATGCGGCACCGCGACCATAGAGCTGTTCTACCTCTTCGCCCTTGAGGCCGGGCATGTCCGGTTTAACGGTGTAACCAATGCGGGTCTGCATATAGGCGAGATGACGGTAGCCTTCGGGAAAGCGAGCGAGCAAGGCGACGTCGAGTTCCAGCTTCGCCGCTGGCGAGACCGGATCGATTCTATCCTTCTCATAGATCGGCTGCCTCAGCACGATGCCCCAGCGATTGTTCCGCTTTTCCAGGAAATCATAAAAGCGGCCGGTGCAGACGACATCGCAGGTAACACCTTCAACATCGCCGCGCTGAGAGATTGTCATTTTGGTCTGCGAGATAGCGCGGCTTCCGCTGACCTCAATCGATATTCCACCGAGGAAATGCAGGATGCTGACGCCACGCGCCCAGCCCTCCTGGCTGACCAGGATGAACTCGTCGCCGCTTCCTTGAAACCAAGTCGCCATCATGCGTCCGTCAGGATGCCACACCTGTCGAAATCGCTCCCAATCGCCAGCGTCGCGCCAAACGACCCAGTTCTCGAGCAAATCACGGATCTGTCGGCGATCTGCCAACTGTTCGTCTGATTTCACTGCCGCATCCATGCCAAGTCACCACGTTCTTAAATGTGAACATATTCTTGTACCTGCACAAGGCGACGAATGTCAATCTTAGCGGGCGTCGAGTTCTGATCGCGCCGCCCGCGGGTTTACAAGGAGTTGCCGCAACAGATCATCCCGGGTCTGGATCAGTGCCTGTTCTGCTCTACGCTGCATTTCGGGATTAAATCGCGAGGCCGGAATTGCGACGTTGATTGCGCCCAGCGGTTCTCCGGCCGGATCGAGCACCGGAACTCCCATGCCGACGATTCCCGGGGTCCACTCCTCGAGCGAATATGCGATGCCTTTGGCACGGATTTTTTCGATCTCCTGACGCAGGACCTTGACCGAGTGAATTGTTTTTGGGGTCGCCCGCTCAAACTGCACGCGGCCAAGATATTCTTTCTGAAAGCTGCTCGGCATGTGGGCCAAAATTGCTTTCCCCCCGGAGGTCGCATAAAGCGGCGCCAAATCACCTAATCGCATATGGGTGACCAATCTGTGCGGTCCGAGAACTGTCGCCGCGACCTCAGCCTCATCGCCCCTCAGAAGGTTTAGCGCGCTGCTTTCGCCGGTCTTGTTCGTTAGCTCCGCCAGGAACGCTTCGGACTGGGTCGCCAGGTCACGCATCCGGCCCGCGCCCTGCGCCAGACGAAGCAATGCTTCGCCTAACCTGTATCCACGCCCGTTCGCCGTGACTTCGACATAACCGCGCGCAATCAGATTCTTCAGTAGCTGAGAAAGGCTGCTTTTCGGAATCCGCAACATGTCCGCAATTTCACTGTGCGACATTTCGCGTCCCGCGTGGGATAACAACTCGAAGAGATCGAGCACGCGATCGGCAGACTTGACTGCCGCCAGTCCCGTATCAGACATCAAAGACATCTCCAGTTCACATATATGAACCAATCTGTCATTCTGCCTTGTATGTCAACGCGATGCTGCCGGCGCCAAGATGGGAATGGTAGGAGCACCCGCCCACCGACGACCCGGACCTGCTAACGAGCCAACGGGTCAAGATATGCGCCTGCCCCTATTCCCCACGGTCAGGCGGCGGTTGACCATGATGCTCTCCATCGACGGCTGCCTCCTGCCTTAGCGAGCCGCCGGCGCTCCGACAACCAGGTTCTCCCGAAAGAACTCGATTTGGGCATCGAGCTGATAGAGCATCACGGCTTCACCGAGCTGGATCTCGCATCGCCGCGCCCTCGCCTGCTCCAAAAATGACGTCACCCGCGGCTTCATGACTACATCGGCAACCAACATCTCCGGTGACAGGAGCGCCGGATCCAACGGCAGAGGGTCGTCGGGTCGCATACCGAGAGGCGTGGCATTTACCACCAGGCTAAACCCGCTGGGATCAGGCGTATCGGCCGCGGTTACCGGGTAACCGGCCCGGCTCAACCGCGTGGCAAGCGCGCTGGCGCGGTCGGAGGAGACATCGAAGACGCGCACCGCTGCGCCAACCACAGCTAGTACCCGGAATCAGAGCTGAGTGATACGGCGGCCTTTGAAACGGCGTTGACGGACCTTTTTCTTGGTCCAGACGAAGGGCTCGGCTCTGTCGTTGTATGCGTTGACGTAGGCATCGATGTGTTCCTGAAGCTGCTTGAGGCTCGTGAAGGAGGTGCCGCTGAGCGACTGCCCCTGCAAGATGGAAAACCATACTTCGACCTGATTGAGCCATGACGCACTTGTCGGCGTGAAATGAAATTGCACGTTGGGGTGGGCCTTGAGCCAGTCCTCGTTCTTTTTATGGGTGTTGAGGTTGTCGAGGATGACGTGAAGCTTGCGGTTCGGAAAAGCCGCGGTGACGCTGTTCATGAAATCGAGAAACTCGACGCGGCGCCGGCGTTTTGAATGGGTCGCGATGATCTTTCCGGTGGCGACTTCGAGCGCCGCAAACAATGTTGTGGTGCCATGCCGCTTGTAATCGTGGCTTTGGCCGGTCAAGGCGCGGCCATTGGGCAACTTCAGATAACCCTGCGCTCGCTCCAAAGCCTGGATCGAGGGCTTCTCGTCCACGCACAGCACAATGGCCTTCGCCGGCGGCGCGACATAGAGGCCGACAACATCGGCGGCTTTGGCCGTAAAGTTCGGGTCGTTGCTCTCGCACCAGGACTTGCGAGCCACCAGGTCAATCTTGTGGCTGCGCAGGAACCGCCAGACATATTGGACATCGACATCGCCCAGCGCCTCGGCCAGCAGGGGGCCGGTCCAGCGCGCAAACCCTTGCGGTGGCGGCTTATCCAGCAGCTTCAGAATCCGCTTGTCGGTCGTCTTCGTATAGATCGGCTGCTTGCCAGGCCGCGGCTTGTCTTGCAGCCCTTCAAGGCCATGGTCGGCATAGCGATGCCGCCAAAGGCTGACAATCCGCGGCTGGACCCCAACTTCCTTGGCGATCGACCGGGTGCTGCGCCCATCCGCCGCCAACAGAACTATCCGCGCCCGCTTCAAATCGCGCTGCAACGTCACCGGTGAGCGACAGCACGCCTCAAGCACCTTGCGATCTTTCCTCGAAAGGTGGACTTCTCTTGCTTCGGGTATCATCCCGACCTTGAATCACGACTCACGTTCCAAGAAAAGTGGGTACTAGTTCCGCAGCGACCGCGCAGCCGGCGCCGCCAGCCCCGATCACGAAGGCGCTCTGGCCTTCCGGATTGAAACCACGGTGTGTAAGCCCCCGCACGAAGCCTACGCCATCGAGAATGTCGCCACTCCAGGAGCTATCCGCTTCGCGACGCGCGACATTGATAGCACCGACCAAGCGCGCGCGCTCGGAGCAGTGGTCAACCAGCTCAGCCATCGGAATCTTGTGCGGCACCGTGATGACCAAACCGTCGAGGTTTCTGATCAGCTTCAGGCAGCCGAACGCGATTGGCAAGACGACGGCCGGCACATGCAGTGGTACTAGGGCTGCGTTGAGGCCCCCGTGGCGCAGGCGCTGCGTCATTGGAGCAGGAGCGCGCACCTGCGACACGGGATCGCCGATCAGCCCCAAGATGCGCATCTCACCGTTGGGAAACTCGTTGCCCGGATCTATTTCTCCCGATGCCATGGCCGAGGATTCAATGCCAGCCATAGCGGTGCAACTCTCGCAGAGCGTCGGCCATATCGGCATCTGGTGTGTCGGAGATCAATTCCACGATGCTCGTCCCCGAGAAATTGATCTCGCGAAGTGCCCGCGCGACCGCGCCGAAATCAACGGCAGATCGTCCGATCGGAGCGTGGTCCCATTTGCTGCGGCTCGCGTCGGAAAGATGGACTTGGCACAACCAGCGGCCAGCAGTCCGGATGGCTTGGGTCTGGTCTTCGCCGACAAACTCTCCATTGGCGACGTCATAGGCGATTCCAAGATGATCGCTGCCAAACGCATCCAGGAACGTCACCATCTGCTTCACGGTTGGCATCGAGCTCATATGGTGATTTTCAAGGATCAGGCGCACGCCCGCGCGCTCGGCGTGCGGAAGAAGTATCTCGAGACCGGCCTTCAACCAGCCATGCGCCGCTTCGAGTGGCGGCGGCACGAAGTTGGCGCGTCTGCCTGGAACCACAACGATCATGGGCACGCCGATCTCTTCGCAGAGGTCAATGATATCGAGAAACTGCTGAACCGAGTATTGGCGCATCTGTGCTGTAACACTGCACAGATTTTGATCGGTGCTCGGCAAATTCAGTGAATTAAAGCTCAGGCCTTCGCTGGCGAGGAAGGTACGAAGCGCACGACGTTGAGCAAGATCGATGTCATACGGCCAAAGATGTGGTGGGATCGTGAGGACGTCAAAGCGACTGTAACCCAGGCCCTTCAGCCGCCGAAGAGCTGCTTCCAAGCCGCATGTCTGCAGATACGTCCATGTGCTGGCGCCAAGACGAAGAGTTTCCACGTAAGCTGACCTTTCAAAGTGTCGGGGCGCATTGCGCCCGCGGAACGACGAAGTCCATCATCTGTCGACAGAGGCCCAATTACGCGGTGTCGCGCCTCAAGGAAGCCTCGAGAAACGGCACGATCTTTTCAATGACCGCGTGAGGCGCCTGCTCCGGCAAAAGATGTCCGCAGGAGATATCGAATCCGCTCACGTCATCCGCCCAGCGGCGCCAGACATCGGCTGCCGTCAACACCCCGGTTTCCATTCCACTGGCAACGAGGCGTTCGTCGGCCCAGAGCACCATGACAGGACAGGCAATCTTGCGTCCCGCCGCGCGATCAGCCGCGTCATGATCAAGATCGGTGTCATAGGCGGAACGATAGTCCTCAATCATCGCTTGACGCACGGAGGTCTCGCGAAATGCTTCGCGATATGCAGCCACGGCAGCGGGATGCAGCTTCTCGATTCCACCTGCCATCTGGTTCAATGTGGCCTCAAGAAAGGCATCAGGATCCGCCGCCAGCATCCGCTCCGGCAAATCGCCCGGTTGAAGAAACAGAAACCAGTGAAATGCGCCCTTGGCGAATTGCCGGTCGACCGCGGGCCAGACATCCAGCGTCGGCACGACGGCGAGCGAACAATAAGCACTCACACGGTCTGGATGGTCGAGCGCAAGCCGATAGCCGACACGCGCGCCGCGATCATGCCCCAGAACGGCAAACCGATCGTGACCGAAGCCGCGCATCATTGCGACGAGCTCCACGCCCACTGCTCGCTTGTTCCACGGCCCCGCATCCAGAACTCGGCTCTTCCCGTAACCTGGGAGATCGGGTGCCACGACGGTATAGCGCTTCGCCAACGCCGGCGCGACCTCATGCCAGGTGGCGTGGCTTTCCGGATAGCCATGAAGCAGAAGGAGCGGCGGCCCTTCTCCGCCAGTTACACCCGAAAAGCGCACGCGCGAAGTTTGGCGATCGAGCGGTGAAAAGCCTTCGAACAGATCCGGGGCTCGGCTCATCTTGATCAGTCCTCACTTAGAACAGGGTATCGGTTTGACTTGCCTCGGCCGAGAAAGTCATCGGAATGCACGAATGAAGGACAGCAGGTCATCCGATAGCAGTTCTGGTTCTTCCGTCGCCATGAAGTGGCCGCCACGCGGCAGCACACTCCAGCGCGAGATCTCGAATTGCCGGCGGGCAAAAGATTCGGGCGGAATGCCACCGATCTCCGCGGCCGAGAGGTAGAAGCCAACAGGCACCTTGACCTGAGGCCCTTCTACCCTTGCGCCGGGCGGCCAGTCGTAGACAAAATATGGCAGGAACGATGTGGCGATCGTATTGGTGATCCAGTAGAGCGTGGCATGGCCGAGGATGACGTCCAAGACTTCAGGGCTCGCGAGATTCAGTTTATCGCTCCAGGAAGACCATTTCTCACCCAACCATGCGATGAACCCTGCGGGGGAATCGCTCAGGCCATAGGCAAGACTGAGCGGTTTGGTTTGCTGAACATGCATGTAGCCGCCTTCCATGGCGGCCCATTGGTTGCGTGCGTCGAGGTACGCCTGTTCGTCCGGCGTCGCGGCGGCTTCGCCCGGCAGCGCCACCCGGAGCGCGTTCGAACTGACATGAATAGCCAGCACGCGTTGCGCATGCCGCACGCCCAGCCAGGACGTCACCCGCGCCCCGACATCGCCACCACTGGCGAAGAACCGCTCATACCCAAGCGAGGTCATCACACGCGCCCACAGGTCGGCAATCGCGGCGCCGGTATATCCGCCAAGAACACTGGTTGGGGACGAGAAGCCGAACCCAGGCAGCGAGGGGATAACCAGATGGCAGGCATCTTCGGCTCGCCCTCCAAACCGCTCTGGTTGGGTCAGGCGCTCACTTAACGGGACGATCTCCAAGAAGGTACTGGGCCAGCCGTGGGTTATGATGACGGGCACTGCGTGGGGATGCGGACTTCGAACATGGACAAGATGGACGCTCACATCCTCTATGGTGAGGAACTCATGAGGCAACGCGTCGATGCGCTGCCGCCAGGCGGCGAAGTCGAAATCATTGGCCCAATATCGGACCAGGCGCCCGGCATCATCTGAGCTCAAGCCGAGCGACCGATCGTCACCAGAATCATAGGACGGCCAGCGTGTAGCAAGAAGCCGAGCACGCAGATCGGTGATTTTCCCGACGAGCGATGGGGTGACGATGGCGGTCATTTGAACCCCGCCTCTTCCAGTAACCGCCTTGTCCTTGACATTGCCAGGCTTGCACGTGCCGCCGGCGCCAAACCACTCCGCTGCTCGTTAGGCGCCTCGATGGCGATCGGTGTGTCCGGGGGGAAGGCTCTTATAAAATCAGCGAGCCAAAGGCCGCCTTCGCCCGGATAAAGCCGCCCTCCCCGGGCCTCGGAACGCACTTCTTCAGGCGCCGGAGGGACGGCTGGCGCATCGCACAGATGCATGTACGAGAACAGCGCCTGATCATATTGCGCCAGATCCGCCGGGCTGCCGCCCGAACGGCTCAGATGCAAGGCATCCACTAACACTCCGGCATTTGCGGGCCCGACGTCTTTCAGCAATGCTATTGCTTCCGCCAGCGAGCGAATTTCAGAGTACGGGAGGAATTCCAACATTACCCGTAATCCCCTGATGTTGGCCGCTGCGCACAACCGGGAAAGGTTATCCGCAAGACGACCGCGATCAGGATCGCGCCCCGCCACAACGACGTACCTGGCGTTCAGTTCGACTGCGACATCGAGAGCGGGCTCCAGCGCGGTGACATCGCTTTCAGCCGAAAGCCAGATCGCCTCCACATCGAATATCCTGAGACCCGTGTCCGCGAGCCGGCTTTTGATGCGTCGCATCATGTCGGGATCGCCGATGACCGGGACGATATGATCGGTCGGGAACGGCGCCACGATGCGTAGCCCGACCGCGTCATACCCCCCGATCTGCGCGGCCTCGATCAGCGTGATAGGGTCAGCGTCAATGACCGTGAAGTGAGCTAGAGAAAGAAGTGGCATACTAGTACCCGGAATCAGAGCTGAGTGATACGGCGGCCTTTGAAACGGCGTTGACGGACCTTTTTCTTGGTCCAGACGAAGGGCTCGGCTCTGTCGTTGTATGCGTTGACGTAGGCATCGATGTGTTCCTGAAGCTGCTTGAGGCTCGTGAAGGAGGTGCCGCTGAGCGACTGCCCCTGCAAGATGGAAAACCATACTTCGACCTGATTGAGCCATGACGCACTTGTCGGCGTGAAATGAAATTGCACGTTGGGGTGGGCCTTGAGCCAGTCCTCGTTCTTTTTATGGGTGTTGAGGTTGTCGAGGATGACGTGAAGCTTGCGGTTCGGAAAAGCCGCGGTGACGCTGTTCATGAAATCGAGAAACTCGACGCGGCGCCGGCGTTTTGAATGGGTCGCGATGATCTTTCCGGTGGCGACTTCGAGCGCCGCAAACAATGTTGTGGTGCCATGCCGCTTGTAATCGTGGCTTTGGCCGGTTAAGGCGCGGCCATTGGGCAACTTCAGATAACCCTGCGCTCGCTCCAAAGCCTGGATCGAGGGCTTCTCGTCCACGCACAGCACAATGGCCTTCGCCGGCGGCGCGACATAGAGGCCGACAACATCGGCGGCTTTGGCCGTAAAGTTCGGGTCGTTGCTCTCGCACCAGGACTTGCGAGCCACCAGGTCAATCTTGTGGCTGCGCAGGAACCGCCAGACATATTGGACATCGACATCGCCCAGCGCCTCGGCCAGCAGGGGGCCGGTCCAGCGCGCAAACCCTTGCGGTGGCGGCTTATCCAGCAGCTTCAGAATCCGCTTGTCGGTCGTCTTCGTATAGATCGGCTGCTTGCCAGGCCGCGGCTTGTCTTGCAGCCCTTCAAGGCCATGGTCGGCATAGCGATGCCGCCAAAGGCTGACAATCCGCGGCTGGACCCCAACTTCCTTGGCGATCGACCGGGTGCTGCGCCCATCCGCCGCCAACAGAACTATCCGCGCCCGCTTCAAATCGCGCTGCAACGTCACCGGTGAGCGACAGCACGCCTCAAGCACCTTGCGATCTTTCCTCGAAAGGTGGACTTCTCTTGCTTCGGGTATCATCCCGACCTTGAATCACGACTCACGTTCCAAGAAAAGTGGGTACTAGATCCTTGAGGATGGGAGCCGACCAGGTACGGCTTCGCTCACTGTTCGCTCAGAACAATCGTCCGGCCTGACGCTGCCGCGTCCTTCACGGCCAGCGTCGCCTGGAGCGTACGGACCCCATCGAGACCCGACACAAGCGGAGCTTCCTCGCGGCGTATCACTCGGGCGAAATGTTCGATCTGGCGGACATAAGTGTCACCGCTTTCAGCCATCAGCGTCTCTGCATTGAGATCGCTCCGCCAGCCGGGCTCGACCGTGCCGTGATAATTGTAGTACTGGAGCGTCGGAAGCGTCACGGAGCCTTCCGTCCCGGCAAATACATGCGAACTGACCTTCTGCCGCTTCATCCGGTCCGAAGTTCCTAGCATCAGATCGAATTCGCCCGAGGCCAGATCCCACGAGAACGGGGGTAACGGCGGTATCTGAAACGCTGATCGTTGCTATGGCGCCGCTGTGGAACTGCAAGAGCACCGCGGCAGTGTCCTCAACGGCGAACCCGCGCACCGCATTCGAACTCAGGGCCTGAAGCGAGCGGATCTCACCAAATATGAAGCGGATCAGGTCAATCTCGTGAATGAGGTTGATCAGGATGGGTCCGCCACCGGCCTGCCGCCGCCAATCAAGATCAAAATAGCTCGCCGTCTTCAGTTGATTGTACATGACCGTCGCCGTGACTGGTCGCCCAATGAGACCATCACGAATGGCCTGACGCACCCGCTGCACGGCGGTACTGTGACGGCGATGGTGGCCGACCAGAACTGGCACGTTCCGCGCTTCCGCGGCCCTGCACATTTCGCGAGCGGCCTCGACTTCGTCGGCCACGGGCTTCTCGACCAAAACTGGAATGCCTCGCTCGATACAGGCAAGCGAGACCGGCACATGCTGCGCGTTCGGCACGGCCACAACCACGCCGTCCAGCTTCTCCTTCTCCAGCATGTCGCGGTAATCCGCATATGCAGGCACGGCTTCGGCACGAGCGAACTCTAGGGCTGAGGGCGTCGGGTCAGAAATGGCAACCAGTGTCGTCTCCGATGACTCCCGGATTACCTTCCAATGTGCCTTTCCGATCGTGCCAAGGCCGACGATGCCGATACGCTCTGAAGCCATTTAACCTCTCCTTACTTGATTACGCGATTGCTTGCCTGGCGACAGCAGCCGACGCGTCATCCTGGACGACACCGAGCAGCCTCGCCTGAAGTGCATGGTCTTCCGCCAACGTCCGGGCCGCTCCTTCGAACGCGACAGCGCCATTGACGAGCACGTACGCCCTGTCGACGATGGTGAGTACGGTCTCCGCATGATGCTCAACCACGATCACCGCAATCTTCCCACGCAGTTTGACGAGCGCCTCCATCACTTCACTCACGACGGCCGGCGCGAGGCCCTCGAACGGCTCGTCGAGCAAGATCAGCTTGCTGGGAACAACGAGCGCACGGGCAATGGCCACCATTTGGCGTTCACCTCCGGACAGGTTCTCCGCCCTCGCCTTTTGACGGGTCCGAAGGCGCGGAAATAGCTCGAACACCTCCGCGATACCGATGCCACCCGGCCGCATCGCGATTTGAAGATTCTCCAAAACAGTCAGGTTCGGAAACAGACGGCGCCCTTCCGGAACAAGCGAAATACCAAGCCTGTTGATTTGATACGGCTTCAGTCCCTTGAGTGTCGCGCCATTGAACGTGACCGTACCCGCGCTCGACGGTAAGCTACCCGTGAGCGCTCGGAGCAAAGTCGTCTTGCCGACACCGTTGCGGCCGAGAAGCGCGACCGCTTCACCTTCATGAATCGCCAGGTTCACCCCGGAGAGGACCGTGCTCCCGGAATAACCCGCAGCAACGCCCTGGGCATCCAGCAGCCTGGACTCCGGGACGCAGGCAAGCCGCTCGACCGTTGGTCGCGCTTGCGCCTCGCTTCCCCTGCTGGCGCCCAGATAGGCTGCGACCACTTCCGGATTCTTGGCCACGTCTGCCGGCTTACCATCCGCGATAATGCGTCCCTGATGCAGAACCGAGATACGGTCCGAGATGGCCAATACTCTGTCGATGTCATGTTCGATGAGCAGCACCGCGTGCTTTTCCGAGAGCTTCTTGATCAAGTCGGCCACAACGACCCGATCGGCTTCCGCCAAACCAGCAAGCGGCTCGTCAAGCAAGAGCAGCTTCGAGTCGATTGCGAGGGTCACGGCAATCTCAAGCAGCCGCTTCGCTCCGTGGGGGAGTTCCGCTCCCAGATCCGCCGCCCGCTCGACCAAACCCACGGCATCAAGAATGGACCACGTTCTGTCGTTCAGAGCCGTGATACCGTGAGCGTCGAAGAACAATCCACCCAGGCCGTGACGCTGAGCCTGCACGGCTACTCGCACGTTCTCAAAGACACTCAGGTTCGGGAAGATTGATAGAATCTGGAACGAACGACCCCGTGGGTCGGTCAAAATCCCCCGGGTATGGTCACTTGAAACTCCCCCACCTGATGATCGCCGTCAGCGCCGCTGAACAGCAGTAGCCGGTCAGGCAGGACGTTTATGTTCGACCCCTTTAGCCAGCAAGGGGCCGGGGAGTTGAACGTCTTGAAGCGACATCTGCAAAGCACCGTACTTACATTACTTGATCGCAACACCAGCCAGCGCGAGATTCACCGGCTGACGGGTGTCGATCGCAAGACGATCCGGCGTTATCAGGCGCTGCGGGCCGGTGCGGAGGCAAATTCCCCCGGGGAAGTGACCACCGGCTCGGTGAGCGCGGACGGCCAAATTCCTCCACCCCGACCACCGGCTTTTGGGACATCGGAAGCGACGGTCACCAGCAGCCTGGCCCGTTCGGCTTGCGAAGCGCATCGGACGTGGATCGAAGAACAGGTCCGGCTGAAGCGGAACGCGCAGGCGATTTACCAGGACCTGGTTGATCAATTTGGCTTTCCGTCCAGCTACCAGAGTGTCAAGCGGTTTGTGCGCCGGTTGCGGCACGCTGATCCTGAGCAGTTTGATCGTCTTGAGTTCCTCCCCGGCGAGGAAGCTCAGGTCGACTATGGCGAGGGCGCGCCGACGGTTGATCCGAAGAGCGGGCGGTACCGTCGTCCCCGCCTGTTCGTGATGACGCTACGCTACTCGCGGCGCAGCTTCCGGCGGGTAGTCTGGAAGTCCAGCCAACAAGTCTGGGCGCAGCTCCACGAAGAGGCGTTCCGGTATTTTGGCGGGGTCCCCAGCTATGTCGTGCTCGACAACCTGAAGGAAGGCGTCCTCAAGCCGGATTTGTACGAGCCCCAGCTCAACCCGATTTACAGCGCGATGCTGGCTCATTACGCCGTGGTCGCCGATCCCGCGCGCGTGGCCGATCCAAATCGGAAAGGATGCGTCGAGAATGCGATTCAACATACCCAGGGCACTGCGCTGGCCGGACGGCGCTTCGAGACGCTGGAGGCGCAAAACGAGTTCTTGAGGCACTGGGAGGAGAACTGGGCTTCCAAACGCATCCACGGCAGCACGCGCCGTCAGGTCGAGGCGATGTTCCAGGAAGAGAAGCCGCACCTGCGGCCGCTGCCTGTCGCTCCCTTCCGCATCTTCACCGAAGTCGTCCGGACTGTCTGCGACGACACCACCGTACGCGTCGACAACAGCTATTACGCCGCGCGGCCCGCGCCGATCGGCAGCCAGGTCGTCGTGCGCATCTACACCACCACGATCGAGATCCGTGATCGCCACACCCGTGCGCTGCTGCGTGTTCATTCCCGGATGGCGCACCCCGGTTCTGTCGTCCTGCCGACCAGCGAACGGCCGTTCAACCCGTCGCGGCAAACCGCCGTGCTGCTGGCGAGCGCCGAGCGCATCGGACCGCAGACCAGGGCCTTGTGCCAGCAGGTGTTCGACACCGAAGGGCGCCCCGGACAGCGCGCGATGTGGGGCATTGTCGGGCTGGGCCGGAAGTATCCGGCGCGGCTGGTCGAGCAGGCCTGCGCGCACGCCATCGACAACCGCATCTACCGCTACAAGCACGTGCGTGCGACCGTCGAGCGGTTGTTCGAACAGGCGATCGAGCAGGTTGGAGTGACGCCACAGCCGGCATCGCCGCTCACCCAGGATCATCCGCTGATCCGTACCCCCGCGGAATACGGCGACCTCTTCAGCCGCGCTGTGCGGCGCGACGCCGACGACAATGGTCGGCAGGCCGAGGCTCACGACGATCACGCCACGGCAATCCGCGCTCGTGTCGCCTGCGCAACCCCGGCCAACTCCGGCGCCACGAGCGCTCCCGCTGCACCTTCTCACCTTAAACTGGAGACCTAGCCACATGATGACCATGCCGGAAATTGAGCGTTGCCTACGACAGCTGCGCCTGTCGGGTGTCCGCGACACGCTGCAGACGCGCGTGCTCCAGGCGCAGGGCGCCAACCAGCCCTTCCTCGAGACCTTCTCCCTTATCCTGCAGGATGAACTGGACCGTCGTCAGTCCCGTCTTATCGAGCGGCGATACCAGCAATCCGGGCTCGACGAAAAGCTGACGCTCGCCGAGTTCGACTGGTCCTTCAATCCCAAACTGCCACGTCAGACCTGCTTCCAGCTCCACACCCTGGCGTTCATTGCCGCTGGCGAGAACGCTCTGCTTGTTGGCAAACCTGGCACCGGGAAGTCGCACATCGCCAAGGCGATTGCCTATCAGGCGATCCTGCAAAGCCACAAGGTCCAGTATCTTGAGACCGACGACTTCTTCCACCGCTACGCCCTGAACTCTCCGGCACAACGCGAGGTCCGGCTGCGAACCATCATCGACTGCGATCTCCTCGTGCTGGACGATCTATTCCTCGCACGCGCCATCCCCGACGACGCCGGCACTTTGCTGCAGACCCTGATCCATCAGCGTTACAAACTGCGCCGCAGCGTCATCGTCACCTCCAATCGCGTCGTGCAGGATTGGGGGGCATACCTTGGGGACAACACTATGAGCACGACGATCCTCGATCGCCTTATGCATCATTGCCATCTGCTTGAGTTCGACGGACGCAGCTATCGGCTCAAAGAAGCCGCTGAAGCTCTTGCCCGGGAAACAAACTCAAACTAACAGTCCCTTGTCCTGCCTCGCGGGTGGAGGAATTTGACTGACCACACCCGGAGGAATTTGAAGTGACCCGCGGGGCGTGGCGATTGCAACGATTACGCGGTGAGCAAGCGTCACGAGCTGCTTCGGCGCGGCTGGCCGGCGCGCGTCCTCCTATTGAGCGAAGTGGTTATGAGGTCCGGCGAACATCATCTGGTGCTTCTGGTGCGGACTAGCAGCGGCGATTTCGTCCTCGACAATCTCACGCCACGGGTCAAGCGCGTGGTCGCGGACGCCCTATCGCTGGGTTCGCGTGCAAAGCGCAGGCAATGTCGGGCTGTGGGCCACCGTTGGACGCGAAGGGGTATGAGGTAGGGGCGGCGCCGGAGCCTGAGGCTGCCTTGGCCGGACCGGTTGCGCTTACTTGTGAGCGCTATTCAGCTGCTCGAGCGAAGCGAGCCGATCTTCAAGCGCGACGATCCGGCGGAGAAGATCGATGCGCGACAGCCCCAGGGTAGCTCGCGTCGATCCGATGACGGAAGCGGCAGCACACGGCTGCTCGGCGTTGGGAAGGAGGACGCTGAACATACGCAGTACGCCGTCGCCAGTCAGCACGTCGACCCAGCCTTCGGAAGGTGATCGCCCTACGATCCGGCCTGGCACGCGGCCGACATAGCAGCGGGCATCAAGCTGGGGGGAGGCGTGAGTGATGATGAGACGCTGCCCGGCGAGGTGGGTGAAGGCACCAGGAAATGGCGGCGTCAAGCCGCGGATCAGCCGATCGATGGTGTCGGTTGGTTGCCGCCAGTCTATCTCTCCATCGTCCGGAATACGGGTGCAGCCATAGGAGGCGTGATCGGCATCTTGAGCTGTGCCCTGATAGCCGGTGATCGCTCGAACGACGACCCCGCCGAGCTCATCTTCCTGGATCGCGTTGAGGCGATCGTAAAGGGACGTGACCGTGTCGTTCGCACCGATCGAGATGGCTTGCTGAAACAGCAGATTGCCGCCATCGAGCTCCGGGACGGCAAGGTGAATGCTGATGCCGGCGGTGGTCTCGCCGTTGATGATTGCCCAATTGACGTTGGCGCGGCCGCGATAACGCGGCAGAAGGGAATAGTGCACGTTGATGAAGCGACACGATGCAAGAATGCGCGGGGGAATGATCCGATCGAACGAGGAGATCACAACCGCCGCCGGGCGCAGGTCTTCGATCAATTTCTGGAGCTGGTTCAACTCCAGCATCTCCGCAACCGGGATGCCCCTTGCTTCTGCGAACGCGCTTAACGCGCGGGCCTCAGGCTGGTCCGGTCTTCGGAAGATCTGGACCACACGGCACCGCGCAGCCAAGGAGCGAAGCGCCGCGAAGCCCGTCGGTCCGTCCGCGAGGAGCACGACATCGGGCTGCAACGGTTCCGTCATGTCGCCGCCGGCCACGGTACGAGTTGGGCGAAGCCATCCGGAGTTACGGCGCCGCCACGCCGAATCCATTCGGCCGAGCGCAAGCCGCCGGTCTGCAATCGTACGATCGGTTCGGGGCCGATCTCCGAGAGCAGAATGCCCATGTGGCCTGGCTTGACGGGGCTCGTTGGCCAGACAGCGAAGCCATTTCGCGCCAGCGCCGTTCCATCGATATCGCCCCAGAACTGTACCACGACAGCGCCGGCGAGCGCGCAGGCGGCCAAATGTGTCGCCTCCGCCTGGCCGACGCGTGGCGTGGTCGCTGGCTGCAAGGCGACGACGAAGGCGTCCCAGGCGTCGGGCTGGACAGCAGCAACACTGCTGAATGTCGTGACCTTCGCGCCGAGGCTTGTCAGCCCGGTGTGCAGGGGAGCAAGGAAGTCGTTGTCGCAGAGCAGGCCTATCTTGTTGCCAAGGACCGCCAGACCACAGTCGTGCAACTGCTTCACGGCGAGCGGGCCGAGATATGAGAAGACGTCAACAGCGGGGTGCCGCTCGTTGACACCGACCACAGGGATTCCGCGCCGGGCGCACGCTTCGATATCGAGGTCCTCACCGCGGAATTCCCATGCTTCGAACATCAAGGCAATCACGGCGTCGTCGCGCAGCTGGTCGATCAATTCAGCCGTAAGAGGACGAAGGTGGCCACTGTTGGTTATGATGTCGACGTTGCGGAGTATCTCAGGGCTGATATTTTCCAAGATCTCGATGCGGTCAGCGACGCCCAGAAGGGCCGCGAGTTCCATAGTCTCACGCTCGGCATCGAGCACGGTCCCATGGCGGCCAGGCCTCGTGAACGCGTGGACGTACTTGGCTCCGCCCATTGCTGCGAGGACTGGGGTCACGGCATAAGCGCCAGTTGCGGCTTCGGTCAACACAGTCATTCCCGACATGTCCAGTCCCGTTTCGGCGACGGCGAGCTTCATCAGCGTTCGTAGACGGATAGGCGAGAAGCCCGGTCTGCGAAAAGCTCTCGTGTCCGCGACGCCAGATTGCAATTGCGCGACCGTTGTTCCCGTCACAGTCATCGATCTGCCCCGCTGTTGCCCGTGAATAAAACCGGCTTCATCGTATTGTTGACCGCGGCGCTCTGGAAACCAACCGCGCGCTGTCGGGAGCGCGATGTACAACAGATCGCGTATGAGCGCTGAGGTGGTGCTGCCGATAAGAATTCTTGGAAGTGAGCACGACGCGCCGAGCTCAACAGATGCTGGAGGGCTGACTCCAATCCCCCCGATGCCATCTGCTTCACCACGCGATCGCTGTTCGTGGTCGTCAGAGGGACTCTTTGAGGGCTGTGCATTCGGCCCGCGGGCATGTCCAATAACTCTGCTGGAAAGACATCAACGATGAAAATGTGCAGCCGAGGCTTCGCGTTTGCATATTCAGCGCAAGGCGTCGCCTCAGGAAAAGCCTTTGGTTGCCTTCGTTTGTCCTACCCTCATCCCCGGCCATATTTAATTGTACCTTTAAATCCTAAAATCAAAATGTCAAAATAAAATAGTCTGAAAGCGAGAGCCATATGATCCAGCGGTGCCGGCAGATGTGGCCATTGTCCCGACGTAAATTAAACTATAACATATTTGAATGCGCGATGCCGGGACACCGGCTTTGTTGTCGCCGGCTGCAACAGCAGGAGGATGTCATGGCTCACCGGGATCGAGAGATCGACGAGCGTCGGGAGTTCTTGAAGAGCTGCGGGAAATTTGCCGCCGTTACCCCTCCAGCGATGGCTTTGCTGCTTTCAACCTCTCTGACCTCAACCGCTATCGCAAGTTCCGGCGGGCGGATTGTGCGGGGCAACAATGGCAAGGGCAACGGTGGCTACGATGGCTCCCCCAACGGTAAGGAGGACGGTACCCGTTAAAGTGACGCCTACAAAAAGGTTCTGTCACCGCCGTCCTAAGTCGGAGCTTCAGGCGGTTCGGCGGCGCTTTTGTCCAGATGGGCGGTTGATCAGGAGGTCATTCAGCTTCTTGCCGGCGCGAAGTTGAGCTTTCAGCCATCGAGGCTGTTTGCCGCGGCCCGACCACGTTTCGGATGGATTCTTGGGATTCCGATACTTTGGCAGCACCGGAGGGTAGGGGCGACGTGCAGGCGGCCCCTGGCCGTCGGTGGTCCCCTCCAGCCTGTGAAGTCGCTCCTCGAGTTTGACTTTTTCCGCGGTCATTCTGCGGCTAAGAACCGCGGTCACTTCGTCGTACAGCCGCCACAGCTCCGCCGTACTGGCGGACGTCCAGTTTTCGTTGTCCATTGGGAAGCTGTCCCCAGCTACTTCCAGTCTCAAAGCAGGAAATGGGGCATATCAGGTCCAAGCCCGGTCGGGCAAGCTTGTTAGCGCTACCGACTGGGGACGACGTTCCGACCGAGCGGGCGTCTCCTAAGGAGGATGCGCCGACTGGATCGCCTTCTGCCAAACATGCGCTGCTCGGCCTTCAACACGCGACTACGCAAATTTTGCAATTCGGTGAATTGGACGATCAAATCTTGATGAGTTTGACGCAGAATAGCCGCAGAATACATGTGACCACCTACTGGCTACTGAAGATTACTGATGACCACCTGGCGAAATTTGTCGCCCTGGCGAGATGCTGATCCCACTTGCCGATCAGCACCCAACGGTCCTAAAATCGGAAGACAATGCCTCTGTCGTTGAAGAGCGCCTGTCCGCCTACTTCTTTTGAAATCAAACACTTGAGAAAATTTGCGCTCCTCATTTTGGGCCTCCCGGCGCTACGACCAACAACAAAAGATTGCAGCTATTTCGTATCCGAGCGCACCTTCGTCTCGGCGGATGGGTAAAACGTTTCTTGCCTTCCAGTGCTTTCGGCAAGCTTTGCTGAACGTTAGATTCAAATCGCGAGCGTAACTATATATCCTTGGTAATAATCCGCAATGAACGATGAGCCAATGTTGACGCAAATACATCGTTGCGAGCGTTTATTTGACATATCTATTTAAGATTGTCCACTGGGCCTGACTTTACAACAAGTCTTGGCTGGGCCTGCCGGACTTGCTGACTCTCGCAAACGCCGAGGGCCGAGGTACTCAGGTGGTTCTCTTCGCAGATGCGGCAGGCGTTCGCGAACTGCAAAGCTCGGCTATGGACGGCTCCTGTCTCGTTCTCGGCAAGGATGCCAAGCTGGAGACGTTGGTCGCGACCCTGCGGAAGATGGCCCACGCGCGTAGCGCCATTCGTATTGGTCATTGTTTTGTGCTGTCAGCGCGATCGCGCTCAGACATTCAAGCATGCTGCGGCAGGCCCCTTCGGCCTCGGCCAGCGTTTGAAACGGCGAGCCGCTGATCTTGATGGCTCCCATATTCTCGAAAAGCGGTCGCCAACTCGCCAAGTAGCCGGACCGTCCGTGAAAGCCTGGACCGGAGGGGCTCCCGAAACTGATCACGAAAGAGAAGCCATCGCTGCTTGCGCTCCAGATCTCAATGCCCTCGGCAGCGGGACGGTGAAATTGCAGTGGCATGTGGCGATGATCCGTCTGTGGCATTAAATTCGACGAAGATATCGTATAATTGAATAATATAAAATTGAGATGCAAGCTGAATTTCCGGCGCTTGGGGCGTGCCCGGGCGTCTGTTGGGCGGGGCGTGGCGCTACCCGCAAGCCGCTGCGTACCGGAGGGCCCCACCAAGCTGCACGTGGGTACCGACGCCATTTAAATATTCGTTGAGCCTTTATTTAATTTATAATATTGTGAGAGCGGGTTATTAAATATAGGAGTGCGCATTGTGACCCGCGACGACGATAAAGATGACGATCGGCGGACATTCTTGAAAACCTGCGGAAGATTCGCGGCTGTTACACCCCCGGTCATGACCCTACTCCTATCTACGTCCCTCACATCGACAGCCATTGCACGTTCAGGCGGTTTGCGCGGCACGACGCGGGCCGATGACAGGGGGCGGTCATTCTTTGACAACGATCGATCGTCCGGGCCGGCGTCAGGGAGCTCCGGCTCCTCTGGCGGCGGATCCGGAGGTGGTGGAGCATCTGGCGGTCGTCAGAGCGGGTCAGCCAGAGCCGGCGGGACGTCCGGCGGTGGATCCGGTGGTCGAGGGGTATCGGGCGGTAACGGTCCTGTCGCGACCGAGGGGAGCTCTGGAAATCCGAGCGCAGCCGGAAGCGTTGATTGTGCAGATGAAGATGACAATGTGCGCAAGCGCAATCCCGATTGCGAGCGACCGGCCACTCGAGTTTCAAGCGCAACCGGATCTTAGCATGAGTGCACCACGTCGACACCCGAGCGCGATCCTAACGCGCCGCCACATCGTTTGGGCGACGCAGCGTGCCAAATGTTAGTGTGCGGCATCTCGATCAATTGCATATTTTTCCCGGTGATCGAGGCTGGGGAATTTTCAAGGACATTTCGAGAGGAGGCCTGCCATGCGCGCTCAATCGGACAACCCCGCTGCTGTTCTTCTGCAACGTCTCGAAGCGCTGGCCTCGCAGTTCGCAGAACTTGAGAGTCTCAGAGACCGAGTTGATCGCGAAGAAGATCGTCAGCGCGGCCGGTGTAAGCCGGGCTATGTCCGGAAGCGAGTCAGCTCAGAGGGCAAGCAGGCGTGCGCTGCAAATTAGTATGTTTGAAATCCAAGCCTGCGCCGCTTGGTCGCAATTCCATCGAATTATCACGACGAGTGTCCGAAAACGAACGGATAGCCCGGTTTTAATCGATCATAGTCGTCGCCGGTACGGGGGCGAGCGGTTCATCCGCGCGGCATCTCCACGCCAAGAACAAGGGCAGAGCTATGCGGGATTTTGGGTGACGAGGCGATCAGGCGGCGTGGTTTTCCGGCACTTGGATGACCTCGATGCCGTTTTCGAATCTGACACCTGCGCTGACCTTCGGCAACTGATTTGTGCCTTTCAGCCGCCGCCAGGTCTTTGATGCGGCGCAGAGCAGCTTGAACACCATCAACTTGGCAGTCGTTGACGATAACGAACCTTTCGTGCGCACCGTTCTGTGCCGGACCGTCGCGAACACGCTTTCGATGGGATTCGTCGTCCGCAAGTGGTCCCAATGCTCGGCGGGGAATTCGTAGAACGCAAGCATTGCGTCGCGATCTTTCGTCAGGCACTCGACCGCCTTGTCGTACTTCGCTCCGTATTTCTCGGCAAAGACATCGATCGCCACTTCGGCCGAAGCTCGGTTGGACGCCAAATAGACCTCGCGCAGATCCTTCTTCATGCTGGCCTGTACCGACACTGCGACTTTGTTCAAGATATTCGCGGTTTTGTGCACCCAGCACCGCTGATGTCGCGTGGCGGGAAAGACCTCGTCGAGCGCCTTCCAGAAGCCGAGCGCGCCGTCACCGACGGCGATTTCCGGGGCGATCTTCAGCCCTCGGGTTTTCGCCTCGACGAGCAGTTCGTGCCAGCTCTGCGTGCTCTCGCGCACGCCGACCTGGAAGCCGATGAGTTCCTTCTTGCCTTCCGGCGTCGCGCCGATCAGCACCAGCATGCATTCGCTGTGGTCTTCCATGCGAGCCTGCAGGAAGACGCCGTCCGCCCACACGTATACGTACCGGCGCGCCGACAGATCGCGCTTCTGCCAACGCTCGTACTCGAGCTGCCACTCCGTCGTCAGTCTGGAAACCACCGCCGGAGAAAGATTCGGCGCATCCTTGCCCAAGAGCGCCGCCAGCGCCTCCTGGAAGTCGCCCGTCGAGATGCCTCGCAGGTACAGAACCGGCAAAAGTGCATCCAAGCTCTTCGTGCGCCGTGCCCACAACGGCAGGATCGCCGAGGTGAAGCGGATCCGCTCGCCATCGCTGGTCACCGCGCGATCGCGAATCTTTACCCGGGCGACTTCGACGGCGCCGATCCCCGTCTGGATCGTCCGCACTGGACCATGGCCGTGTCGCACGAGGCGGTCGCGGCCATCGGGAAGCTTCAAGCCCTTCATCGCGGCGAGAAACGCCTCGGCTTCCATCTCGACAGCCTGCGCAAGCAGCTGCCGAGCTCCAGATCGCAAAATATTCGTCAGTGGATCGTCGATCTCATCGGGCTGACGCAGTGGGACAATGTTGCTATGCTCGTTCATGGCGTATCGCTCTCCTTGAGGTTCTGGCAGGCTCGACACCCGCCTCGATACGCCGCCTATCTCATTCCGTCATCACCCAGTTTCCCGCATAGCTCACAAGGGCACTGAGCTTCTGGCGCAGCAAACGCCAGGATCGGTCGGGGTCTTCAGTCCATCACCTAGTACCCGGAATCAGAGCTGAGTGATACGGCGGCCTTTGAAACGGCGTTGACGGACCTTTTTCTTGGTCCAGACGAAGGGCTCGGCTCTGTCGTTGTATGCGTTGACGTAGGCATCGATGTGTTCCTGAAGCTGCTTGAGGCTCGTGAAGGAGGTGCCGCTGAGCGACTGCCCCTGCAAGATGGAAAACCATACTTCGACCTGATTGAGCCATGACGCACTTGTCGGCGTGAAATGAAATTGCACGTTGGGGTGGGCCTTGAGCCAGTCCTCGTTCTTTTTATGGGTGTTGAGGTTGTCGAGGATGACGTGAAGCTTGCGGTTCGGAAAAGCCGCGGTGACGCTGTTCATGAAATCGAGAAACTCGACGCGGCGCCGGCGTTTTGAATGGGTCGCGATGATCTTTCCGGTGGCGACTTCGAGCGCCGCAAACAATGTTGTGGTGCCATGCCGCTTGTAATCGTGGCTTTGGCCGATCAAGGCGCGGCCATTGGGCAACTTCAGATAACCCTGCGCTCGCTCCAAAGCCTGGATCGAGGGCTTCTCGTCCACGCACAGCACAATGGCCTTCGCCGGCGGCGCGACATAGAGGCCGACAACATCGGCGGCTTTGGCCGTAAAGTTCGGGTCGTTGCTCTCGCACCAGGACTTGCGAGCCACCAGGTCAATCTTGTGGCTGCGCAGGAACCGCCAGACATATTGGACATCGACATCGCCCAGCGCCTCGGCCAGCAGGGGGCCGGTCCAGCGCGCAAACCCTTGCGGTGGCGGCTTATCCAGCAGCTTCAGAATCCGCTTGTCGGTCGTCTTCGTATAGATCGGCTGCTTGCCAGGCCGCGGCTTGTCTTGCAGCCCTTCAAGGCCATGGTCGGCATAGCGATGCCGCCAAAGGCTGACAATCCGCGGCTGGACCCCAACTTCCTTGGCGATCGACCGGGTGCTGCGCCCATCCGCCGCCAACAGAACTATCCGCGCCCGCTTCAAATCGCGCTGCAACGTCACCGGTGAGCGACAGCACGCCTCAAGCACCTTGCGATCTTTCCTCGAAAGGTGGACTTCTCTTGCTTCGGGTATCATCCCGACCTTGAATCACGACTCACGTTCCAAGAAAAGTGGGTACTAGTTTCGCTTGAACGGATGAAAGCTCGTGAATGATGCCAATGTGAAAGTCGGAACGCATACCGATCCAGTGAATGAGATTGCGAATGGAGCAAAGCCGAGGTTCGATTTACCGCTCATGAATTTCCAGGAAGTCTTCCGCGATTTCGCCGAGCATGGCGCCGGCATGGCCAAGAAACATATCGAGAGCATGAAGTCGACTTCCTAGGAGATCAGCGACGTTCTCCGCGAGCCTGTTCTATCAACGTGAAGGGTGTCGTCGATACGGCGCTAGGTCATGGAGATTTCCATGTCTGATCGCTCGGACCAATCGGTGCAACGATCTATGAATCTACGGAAATGGCTGATTCTTCGGCCGGTCAGACCCGTAACGCGACCGGCAAGTCATTGGTAGTTCTCAACCCGTCGCTGACTCTTAATCAGCGGGTCCCAGGTTCGAGCCCTGGTGCGCCCACCAAGCGATATCAATCGCTTGCAGCGAATGAGCATCAGAACGGGACGTTTGGTTGGACGTTTTCAGCGCCCAACCAAAACAGACATTGCTCATCGACCCATGCACCACCGAGAACCGGGCATAGACGAGATCTTCGGCAGCAAAAGCAGAATCGACCAATTGCTCAACCTCGCAAAATGCGGGTCCAAACGGCTATCGGGACTTGCGGCGGGTCGCGGCGAACAATAGTCCTGCAAAATGGTCCACGGAGCGCGCTTGCACGTCAGTGTCGCTTCGGAGAGGAGGTTACGTCATCGCTGATGCCGCGATCCGCGGGTAGAGAATCGAATGGGCGATTGCGCGGTCGCGAGAACGAAACGCCTGAAGCGCCAGCACATGATGGTCTTCTGCATGCGAGTGCTGCACAAGTTGGATCAGTCAGAATTAGACTGTGAATCGGCACCGAAGCACGCCCCCTTCGATGTCATGTGAATCAGAGACTTTTCGTGCCGATCGGCGTCGAGACCCCACGCCGATTCACAGATACTTCCGGCCCAGCCCGACAATGCCCCACATCGCGCGCTGTCCGGGGCGCCCTTCGGTGTCGAACACCTGCTGGCACAAGGCCCTGGTCTGCGGTCCGATGCGCTCGGCGCTCGCCAGCAGCACGGCGGTTTGCCGCGACGGGTTGAACGGCCGTTCGCTGGTCGGCAGGACGACAGAACCGGGGTGCGCCATCCGGGAATGAACACGCAGCAGCGCACGGGTGTGGCGATCACGGATCTCGATCGTGGTGGTGTAGATGCGCACGACGACCTGGCTGCCGATCGGCGCGGGCCGCGCGGCGTAATAGCTGTTGTCGACGCGTACGGCGGTGTCGTCGCAGACAGTCCGGACGACTTCGGTGAAGATGCGGAAGGGAGCGACAGGCAGCGGCCGCAGGTGCGGCTTCTCTTCCTGGAACATCGCCTCGACCTGACGGCAGCGTGCTGCCGTGGATGCGTTTGGAAGCCCAGTTCTCCTCCCAGTGCCTCAAGAACTCGTTTTGCGCCTCCAGCGTCTCGAAGCGCCGTCCGGCCAGCGCAGTGCCCTGGGTATGTTGAATCGCATTCTCGACGCATCCTTTCCGATTTGGATCGGCCACGCGCGCGGGATCGGCGACCACGGCGTAATGAGCCAGCATCGCGCTGTAAATCGGGTTGAGCTGGGGCTCGTACAAATCCGGCTTGAGGACGCCTTCCTTCAGGTTGTCGAGCACGACATAGCTGGGGACCCCGCCAAAATACCGGAACGCCTCTTCGTGGAGCTGCGCCCAGACTTGTTGGCTGGACTTCCAGACTACCCGCCGGAAGCTGCGCCGCGAGTAGCGTAGCGTCATCACGAACAGGCGGGGACGACGGTACCGCCCGCTCTTCGGATCAACCGTCGGCGCGCCCTCGCCATAGTCGACCTGAGCTTCCTCGCCGGGGAGGAACTCAAGACGATCAAACTGCTCAGGATCAGCGTGCCGCAACCGGCGCACAAACCGCTTGACACTCTGGTAGCTGGACGGAAAGCCAAATTGATCAACCAGGTCCTGGTAAATCGCCTGCGCGTTCCGCTTCAGCCGGACCTGTTCTTCGATCCACGTCCGATGCGCTTCGCAAGCCGAACGGGCCAGGCTGCTGGTGACCGTCGCTTCCGATGTCCCAAAAGCCGGTGGTCGGGGTGGAGGAATTTGGCCGTCCGCGCTCACCGAGCCGGTGGTCACTTCCCCGGGGGAATTTGCCTCCGCACCGGCCCGCAGCGCCTGATAACGCCGGATCGTCTTGCGATCGACACCCGTCAGCCGGTGAATCTCGCGCTGGCTGGTGTTGCGATCAAGTAATGTAAGTACGGTGCTTTGCAGATGTCGCTTCAAGACGTTCAACTCCCCGGCCCCTTGCTGGCTAAAGGGGTCGAACATAAACGTCCTGCCTGACCGGCTACTGCTGTTCAGCGGCGCTGACGGCGATCATCAGGTGGGGGAGTTTCAAGTGACCATACCCGGGGGATTTTGACCGACCCACGGGGAAGCCACGATCGGGATTGATGGTCCACTCTTCGCCGGCGAGACCGAACTCGTTGCGAGCCGGTTCTATTGCCTGATTGACCGTGCGATTGATCTCCTGCAGGTCTGCCCATCGCGTCTCGGTCAACCGGATCGGACCGCCGCGGAAGGAGCGCCGCGAGCGACATTCGGCCTCATACCGCAAGCAAAACACCGTATATGTGAGAGGCGGAAGCGTTGGGCGTCCGAGTTCAATGCGCGCAAGAGCCGGCGGCGCCCTTGGCCCGGTCAACAATCCCGCACGAGCCCACTGAACGCCTCCGATCATGACAGCAATGGCCGCCGCAACGGCCGGCCCCGAGGTTCGCTGCATCCGCCGCCCCCTGAGAACGCCAACTAGGTCAGGATTCGCTGCTTCGAGCCTCCCCCGGTCGCGGGAAACCGTCCGGTCGCTCACACTATTGATATTAATCCTATTTAATCTAAATAACAATAATAAACGCGAATTAAATCTACGCGAATACCGCACGCAGACGGCCCTGATGTTCGCAGACCTGCAGATGCAAACATCGGGACGAGTGAATAGCGGGTTTTGGCCTGGTGGGGCCAGAGCTGGCCCCGGTTGTTTGGACAGCGCCCCGCTGGATTTAAGTGGATTCCTGCCGGGTTATGCTGAACGCGGGGCTTTACGGTTTTGTCGTTGCGTCGGGAGGGCGTAGCCCGACCAGAGCGACGACAAAACCGTCGGCGACGGTCATGCGGCCATCACCATAGCTTGCGTGCCGAAGTAAGCCTCGTCGGGCGTGCGCCCGTCAAGGCTCGAGTGAGGGCGTCCCTGATTGTAGAAGGCCAGATACTTGGCAATTGACGCTCGCGCCTCGGACACGCTGTCGTAGGCGCGGAGATATACTTCTTCGTATTTGACCGTGCGCCAGAGCCGCTCGACAAACACGTTGTCGCGCCAGGCGCCCTTGCCGTCCATGCTGATGGCGATCTTCGCGTCCAGCAGCACATCGGTGAACTCGAGGCTGGTGAACTGGCTGCCCTGATCCGTGTTGAAAATCTCGGGCCTGCCGTGCTTCGCCAACGCCTCCTGGACCGCTTCGACGCAGAAGGCCGCCTCCATTGTGATCGAGACGCGATGGGCCAGGACCCGTCGGCTGAACACATCGACGACCGCCGCGAGATAGACGAAGCCACGCCGCATCGGAATGTAGGTGATGTCCATTGCCCACGCATGGTCGGGCCGCTCGATCTTCAATCCGCGCAACAGGTACGGGTAGATCTTGTGACCCGGAGCCGGCTTGCTCGTGTTCGGGCGACGATAGACCGCCTCGATCCCCATGCGCTTCATCAGCGTCGCGATGTGGCGGCGACCGGCGTATACGCCCTCCCGCCGCAGCAACGATCGCAGCATACGCGCTCCCGCGAAGGGATAATCGAGATGCAGCTCATCGAGCCGACGCATCAAGGCAAGGTCCTCGGCCGAAACTGGCCGAGGTTCATAGTAGACCGTGCTGCGAGCCAGCTTCAGGACCTTCGCCTGGCGCACGATAGAAAGATCATGATCGCGGTCGATCATCGCTTTGCGCTCAGCAGGCCCGCCTTGGTGATCGCGCCGGACAAAAAATCGTTTTCCAACGCCAGCTCGCCGATCTTGGCATGTAACGCCTTCAAATCGACCGGCGTCTCGGCCGATGTCTTGTCATGCCCAAACACGCCGGCGGCGCCTTCCAGGAGCTGGTTTTTCCAGATCGTGATCTGGTTCGGATGAACATCAAACAGTTGCGCCAGCTCCGCCAGTGTCTTGTCGCCTTTGACCGCAGCCAAAGCAACCTTCGCCTTGAATGCCGGAGAATGCGTCCGGCGGCTCTTCTTCGTCATCTTCGCTCCTGATTCGCAGCAAGAATCCTCGCCGCTGTCAGGCAGAAAATCCACTCAAGCTACTGTCCGAATTTGCGGGGCCAGCTCTGCCGCCCGACGGAGAACGCCGCGAGGGAGTTGCTCGCGCATCCAGCGGTCTCAAAATTTACCGCTGCATATGATTCTCGTTTTTAATCCGCTTATTCGAGGCCAATGCTCAAACGGGTAGTCCGGACGGGACAGATGCATATGCGAGATGAGCTGCTCGTGAGGCCAAGCTGCGGTGATTGGCTTCCGTAACCGCGATGCCCCTTCACTCCGGGCGAAAGGACGTGCCGAGCGGACGGCCGCTCGAGAGATCGCGGGCCTCGCCCCAGAGGCAACAGGCGTCCGTTACGGTGATCCACCGAAAGCCGCGCGATCTGCTGCGGCTCATTCGGAGGCCGATGATCTGATGATCTCACGCATTGGCCACGTTAAATCTCCTGCGGCGAACCGTTTGCCTGGCGCGCTGCGGGCGCTCCGGTCGTAGGCCCCGTCAGGGGGCGTGATGCGCTTTCGTCCCCGGCGCCCTCGGGTGGACGCCGGCGACGAATGCTTGCGCGAAAGATCTCAACGCTCCTTGAACGCGTGCCCCGCCTGATCCTGCAGCGGCTTGAGCAGGTATGACAATGCGGTCCGACCTGCCGTCTTGATGAAAACCTCGACCGGCATGCCGGGCAGCAGCTTGGCCGAGCCGAGCTTCGCCAGCTCCTCCGGCTTCAGCAGGACGCGGCCCGTATAGTAGCTCGTGCCGGCGCGCTGATCTTGCGTGATATCTGCCGAGACCATGCTGACCTCCCCATCGATTTCGGGCGTGGTCTTCTGGTTGAACGCTGCGAAGCGCATCGTTGCGGTCTGTCCCACGTAAACTTGGTCGATATCGCGCGGTGCGATCTTGACCTCGATCGCGAGCGAATCCGCATCAGGTACGATCAGCATGATCTGCTCGCCGGGCGAGATGACGCCGCCAACAGTGTGGACATTCAGCTCGTGGACACGGCCCGATTGCGGAGCCCTGATATCGACTCGATTCAGCTGATCGACGGCGGCAGTCTTGCGCTCGCTCAGTTCCGCTAGTTTGGAGCGCGTTTCAATCAAATCCTTGCCGACTTCCGTCCGCAGGTCCTGGTCGATCTGAATGATCTGGAGTCCGATTTCCGAGATCTTGCCCCTCGACTGAGCAATCATTCCGGCGAGCTGGCTGCGCTCGCCTTCGATGCGGGCGGAGTCGCGCTCAAGGGCGTTGAGCCGCGTGATCGGCACCAGGTTCTTCTGCCAGAGGCTGCGCACGCCCTCCAGCTCCTGGCGGATGAATTCGACCTCCTTCTGCTTGGCCTCGGTTTGCCCCATGTAGCCTTTGATTTCGTTTTCAAGCTGCGCGCTTTTCTCCTGCAACTGCGCTTTTTGGCCGCTCCTCGCCTGACGACGCAGGTCGAACAGTTTACGCTCCGCGGTAATTGCACGATTTGCTTCGGAGTTGCTCTCCTTGGCCCGGTCGAGCAGCACCTTGGGAAACACAACCTGCTCGGCGCCGTCGCGCTCGGTCTCGAGACGGGCTTGCCGCGCGAACAGCTCATCGATGCTGTTGGTGACGATCGTCGCATTCGCGAGCGTCTGGGTCTCATCGAGCCGGATCAAAATGTCGCCTGCCTTGACCCGGTCGCCTTGCCGCACGCGCAACTCGCCCACGATCCCGCCCGTCGCGTGCTGGACCTTCTTGACGCTCGAATCCACCACAACCACGCCTTGGGCGATGACCGCGCCCGACAATTGGGTCGTGGTCGCCCAGCCGCCGACCCCGAAGGTCACCAGAGCCAGCATGATCATTCCAACGATCATGTAACGCTGGATGGATTGCAGTGCCGGCGCTACCTGACCGCTCATCGGCCACCTCCTTGAGCTTCCCCGACAACTTTGAGCGGTACCGGATTTCGCAACACTTTGTTGAGAACCTCCTCTTTCTTGCCGAAGGACTGAACCTTGCCGTCTCCGAGGCACAAGACATGGTCAACCGCTTCCAGCGCCTTCGGGCGATGGGCGACAACGGCGACAATTCCTCCCCGGCGGCGCACGTTCATGATCGCCTCGGTCAAGGCCTCCTCGCCCTCGGCATCGAGATTGGACGAGGGTTCATCGAGCACGACCAGGAAGGGCTTGCCGTAAAACGCGCGCGCAAGCCCGATGCGCTGCCGCTGCCCGGCGGACAGCGCCAGTCCTCCCTCGCCGATCTTCGTGCTGTATCCGTCCGGAAGGGAGAGGATGAGGTCGTGCGCACCGGCGGAATGTGAGGCTTCAAGAACAGCGGCGGCGGTTGCCTGCGGGTCGACTCTTGCAATGTTCATGGCAATGCTGCCGTCGAACAATTCGACATCCTGGGGCAGATAACCGATGTGCTTGCCGAGGCCGTCCGAAGACCAATGATCGAGGGCGGCGTTGTCGAGCCGGATCCGGCCTCGAACGCACGGCCACACCCCAACCAGCGCACGTGCCAGCGTCGACTTGCCGGACCCGCTTGGACCGATGATTCCAACCGCCTGCCCGCTCCGCAGCTGGAATGACACTTCGCTGAGGGTGGGCCTCTCGCAGTTCGGAGCGCCGACATAGAGATGCTCGGCGGTGAGAGTTTCAACGGGCGCAGGCAGCGCCAATCGCTCCTCCTCTTGAGGCAGAAGCTTCAGCAAGTGATCGAGCCGCTGTCCCGACTGCCGCGCAGCGACGAAGCCTTTCCAGTTCGCAATGGCCATCTCGACGGGCGCCAGTGCCCGCGCGGTGAGGATCGATCCGGCAATGATGATGCCGGCGGTCGATTCCTGGTTGATGACGAGGACGGCCCCGACGGCCAAGACCAGCGATTGCAGGATTGCCCGGAAGATCTTCGAGGCGCCACCGAGTCCGTTCGCGACATCGCTGGCCCGCTCTTGCGCCGCGAGGTACTTCGCGTTGGCATCGCGCCAACGCATCGCCGCCTGCTGGCGCATGCCCATGGCCTGCAAGACTTCGGCATTCCGCCGCCCCTCGAGCACAAGGGCAGTTCGCGATACGGCCAGACGCGAGGTCGCCTTTGCCGGCCCTCGGGTTCGAGTTTCGGTGAGGATCGTAATGCCGACAAGCACAAGCGCGCCGGCCAGCGCAGTGACGCCGATCCAGAAGTGAAAGAGGAAGCAGACGCCGAGATAGATCGGCATCCAGGGCAGATCGAACAGCGCCGTCGGCCCGCCGCTCGACAGGAAGCTGCGGACCTGATCAAGATCCCGCACCGGCTGCAAGCCGTCGCCATCCGCCCTGGTCTTGAGAGGCAGGCGAACAAGCGCGTCGAAAACGCGAGCGCCGAGCATTTCATCGAAATACCGCCCGACCCGGGCACTTATCCTGCCCCTGATGAGGTCGAGCCCACCCTGAAACAGGTAAAGCACCGTCGCCAGGACCATCAAGGCGATCAGTGTCGGAATGCTGCGCCCGGGCAGCACCCGGTCATACACTTGCAGCATGAAGAACGAACCGGTGAGCATGAGGAGATTGCTCATCCCGCTGAAGGCCGCGAGGGCCCAGAAAATCCGGCGGCAAGACCGCAGGAAGGCCGACAGCTCCGACTGCGAATCGTCATAGTCATCCGCCGGCCGCCGTCGACCGGTGAATATTCGCTGCCGCAGAGCTTCGATCGGGCGCTTCGTCCAATCGAGCAGTCGCGATGTCCGCAACTCGGCGTTTTCCGCCCGCTGCCGTCCAGCCGCCCAGAGCTCTGATATGTGAAGAAGTGGAATTCTAATGAGATTAGCGGGCGGGGGGAATGCCCCCCGCCGTCCAAAGTCCATCATTGTAGCCGCCCTTGAACCATGCCTTTGTCTGAAGATCCCCCAAGAGATCCCCAAGGCAGTTGTTGAGTACTACTCGGTGTGGCTGCCCACACTTTACGCGAAGTGGAAGTCCTGGCTGGTCAACGAACCGACCTTCATGTTCTTCAGCGTGAGCGTGTCGCCCCCCGTCGCGATGACGACGTCCTGACCCGATTGGGTCGCGTGGGAGAGAACACTCGCAAAACTGTCGAACACGCTCTTGCTGAACTGGATCGTGTCGTGAGCAGGTCCGCTGGCAACGAAGTCCTTGATGACATCGTTACCGAAGTTCGCGGCGAACGAGAATGTGTCGGCCTTGGTGGTGCCAACGAAGACGTCATTACCCGAAGTGCTCGTCTGTACGTTGCTGCTCGTCGAGCTCGAAGTCGCAGCGAGCGAAGTGGTGCTCGTGGACGAAGTAGCTATGCTCGACGTACCAACCTGCCCATCGCTGTTGAGATCCTGATGGAAGCTCGTCTCGAGCGATTTGAGGCCGGAGGTCGACACGTAGCCCCCGGAACTCGAGCCGGTCAGGCTGCTCACGTGGGAAACGTAGTTACCATCGTTGTCGGTATTCCACGCCGTGTACTTTCCGGTGCTCGCCTCCTTCCAGACGACCTGATAGCCCGTCGAGGTCTTTTCGGCGGCAATCGGAGCCCAAGTGCCATCCGACCCATCAATGAAGGCCACACCGCCATGCTTCAGCGTGGGACCCGTCCCGGTGCTGCTGTTGAGATAGTACTTGTCACCACTCTCAACGAGACGTGTCGCTCCGGCCGACTCGATCACCGTGCCAGCAGTGGGCGACGTCGGAGAGGTGGGGGACGTCGGCGTGGACGTGCTGGAAGTACCGATCTGTCCGTCCCCGTTCAGATCCTGGTGAAAGCTCGTCTCGAGCGATTTGACGCCATAGCTCGACACGAAGCCGCCCGATGTGGACCCGGTCACGCTGCTCACGTGGGACACGTAGTTGCCATTGCTGTCGGTGTTCCAGGCCGTGTACTTGCCGGTGCTCGCCTCCTTCCAGACGACCTGATAGCCCGACGCCGTCTTCTCTGCAGCAATGGGAGCCCAGGTGCCATCTGACCCATCGATGTAGGCCACACCGCCCTTCTTCAGCGTGGGACCTGTCCCGGTGCTGCTGTTGAGGTAGTACTTGTCAGCACTCTCCACGAGACGTGTCGCACCGGCCGACTCGATCACCGTGCCAGCAGTGGGCGACGTCGGTGTAGTAGGCGAGGTCGGCGTGGTGGGCGACGTCGGTGCAGTGGGCGACGTCGAGGTGACGCTCGCCGTGACAACGGCGGACGCCACACTGGTGTTGCCTGCCGCGTCCGCTGCCTTCGCCGTGAGGCTGTGCGCACCGACCGCAAGGGCTGCGGACGTATAGGCCCACACACCGCTCGTGTTCACGGTCGCGGTCCCGATCTGGGTCGTGCCGTCGAGCACCTTCACGACGCTGCCCGCCTCGGCATTGCCTGACATCACCACCTGATTGGCACTGTTCACCTTGCTGCTGGCAATCGTCGGCGCAGTCGGCGCCTTGGTATCAACGGTGATTGCCAACGCGGACGACGCCCCGCTGGTCTGCCCCGACGAATTGGTCGCCGTTGCGGTGAGCATGTGCTTGGCGTCCGTCAGCACCTTCGTAATGTAGGTCCAACTGCCGCTGGAATTCGCCGTTGTCGAACCGATTTGAGTCGTACCATCGTAGAACTTGACCGTGCTGCCGGCAGCAGCGGAGCCCTTGAGTTCGATGGTATTGTCGCTGGTGATCTTGTCACCGGTCGTCCCGGTATCGTTCGAGAACGAAGCGATGACGGGCGCTCCGGGCGCAGTGGAGCCGCTGCCCGTCCCACTGCCGGTGTTTGCGGATGTATTGAGAATGGCCTTCAGAGCGAGGCCGTCATTGACATTTCCGCTCTGGACGATCGAGCTTCCGAGCTCCATTCTCAAATTGAGATCACCGAAATAACCACCGCCGACGTGGTTATTCGTATAGGACACCCCGGTTACTGTGCCACCGCCTGGTTGGCCGTTGGCGATCTCGTTGATATAGACCGTGTACCCACCGCCGATGAGGAGGTTGTTGTCAATTTTGACGTTGCTGATCGGCCCCCAATAATTGTCGAGCATGATCGCTGACGTCTGAATCTGCTCGTTGATGATGGTGTTGTGGCTGATGGTCAGGTTCGAAAAGCCACCGTCAGCCTGAATTGCATCGAAATGCGAGCCGGACGTGCCACGCATATCGTGAATGTAGTTGTTCTGGATGACCGTGTTGTCGCCGCCGACACCGATGCCGTCGGCAGTTCCGTGAATGTTGTTGTTAAGAAAGGTCCCTGCGCCGGCGATGCCCTGGCCGCCGCTGCCCATCCCATCGATGTCGCAGTTCTTGATCGTAACCCCGGTCACCCCGGAAGCCACGTTGACGACGTAGAAGGATGACGACGCTACCTTACAATTCACGAGCGTGACGTTCGGAGCGTTGATCACCACCGACCCGCGGATGTCGAGTCCACTGATCACCGCTCCCGGCGTGTTGATGACAAGATTACCGTTGTGGGTCGTAAGACCTACGCCCGCCTGCACCCCCGTATTCGTAGCATCCGCCCATGCTGTAGTCGCTGTTGCCAAAATCGTTCTCCTTAGTGGTTTAGTTTGATAGCGGCGTGATTTTGATCGATTTAATTAGTTAATGTCCCCAAGAAACCGATCCGAAGCGTCACGCCGCCCTAGACACGACGCGAGCGTAATGGTCGGTTGCGGACGGCTTTTTTTAGACGACATGCTGGCCTGCCTGAGGTCTTTGTTTGCGCCCCTGCCCAAATCCCCTAGCCACGCAGGGCAGCGCCTTGCGACACAACGCCATCAAACATCAGATATTTAATCGATTCTTCAGCTCTACGCCCCGCAACTACGCCCTTCCGCCCCTTCGGCCGTATCGCGCAAATCCACAATTCAATCCTGCCACCGAGCCCAGCCCGGCGGCATCGAATGGCACCGTACATTCCGCAAAGCAAAGCGGCGGCCGCCGCGAGAATCATTTTCTCGCGGCTCTTCTCTTATCACGAATTTTGCAAGATTGAATTAGGGTATTTACAAAAGCGAAGCCGCAAATGACCGTTGAGTCTAAAGTAACGTGACAGCACAGCCGCCCAAAACGGCCAGAGCGCGAAACCAATGGGGATGGTGCCGCCCTCACTTTTCCTAGGATAATCGGCATATGATGTCTGATCGGATAATGCCGAACGTTCGAGTGCACGCCCCCTTTGAGAGCCGTGGACGTGCGGGAAGACGCACGATCAAGGCCATGCGCATTTAGCGGCCGGTTGATGATCAACCGGCGATCGCGATAAAATTGGTCGCCACACTCGCCAAAAATGCCTCTGGCCGCAAAGCGACATGACCCGCGGAGGGGCGATAAGGGAGCGAGTAAACGGAGTATCCGAAACTGCTTAGCAGCTGAATGAATTCCCCCCGCGACTTTGCCGTGTTGCTTTCGAATATAATCTTCGGGCCATAACGCGTTAGCAATTGCGAAGCGCCTTGGATGACTTCGCGCTCGAAGCCCTCCACGTCGATCTTCATGAGGATCTTGTCGCGGCCGATATCGTCCAGATATTCGTCGATCCTCCGGAGCGGCACCTGCTTCGTTGTCACCTTACCCGAACTCTTCACGCTTGACATTACGTCCAGGGATACTGAGCCTAACCATGTTTCATGCTCAGGATAAACCAGCTCGACTTGGCCACACCGATCGCCAACTGCGACTTGCTCCCATCGCCATCCTTCGAGGCGGTTCAATTCGCAAACTGTTTGGAAATACGCGAAGCAACTCGAATTTGGCTCGAACGAGATCGTCGGTATGCCGGCCGATAAGAAAAGAACCGAATGTGTTCCGTAGTTGGCTCCGACGTCCAAGAAAAGCGCCGGACGCTCATCCGACTTGACCAGCTCAGCATATGTCTGCTTGATCTCCACGTCGTGCCCAACGATTGAGACCGCGCTATCCCAATCAAGCCACAAGGATGACGATCGAAGCGGCAGCCGGATTGCCTTGCCGTCGAAGTGAACAGTCCAGTCGCCAGTTGCCAGGCGTTCACCACTCTGATCTCGGAATATCTTCGCGTATCTTGCGTGGAACCGAGACTTAGCCCGATCATCAAGCAAGCCATAGTAATGGTTGAGCATCGCGCGTGATCCATTTCTACGCGCAATCGACCTCACAATCGAGCACTTGAACGGCGCGGAAATTCTGTTGTCGTACAGCTTACTGAAAACAAACCCTCGCGATTCCGGTTGCATGGGATTTCCTTTAATTGACGCAGAGGAACAGGAGCGAACTATGGTCTGACTGGCGTGGCAGAATCCGCCGGATGCGATCTCGAACCGAGAGCGCGTCCGCACTCTCGTCGCGGAAGCGAGCGCCTCGATGGGTTGGACGACACCACAGAAGCGACATCATGTTGGCCTCAAATACACAATGGCGGCGGCTAAAAAGGTATTCGCGATCGAGATTAACTCGATATGTGCCCACCCAAGTGGAATGATCACCTGGTCAACCTCGAAGGGGGCTCCCTCGACGTAGAGGGGATTTTAGAAAGATCAGAAAAACATGGCAACCTCACCTCTCAGTGTTGGCGAACCGGCTCCGTGGTTCTCGGCGGCCACCGGCCGCAGCTCCGCCAGTGCTTTCGCCTTCGATGAACTGGCAGGCCGATACATTGTCCTGTTCTTCATAGGCTCGGCCGCCCGCCCCGATGTGGCTGAGGTGCTTGCCACGCTCGCGCGCCGCCACGATTTGCTGGACCACGAACGCGCGCTCCTGGTCGGCATCAGCAATGATCCGAATGATTTTGCGCAAGAGCCCGCGCGCCAACTTCCCCCTGGGCAGCTTCTTCTTTGGGACCAGAATAACATGGTCGCGAGCCAATACGGGGTAACAGGATCTGCCGCGGCCGGGCATCCCGCAACGGTCCGTCCAGCCGCGTTTGTCCTCAGCCCAACGCTGCAAATCATGGAGATCTTGTCCTTAACCGAGCCATCCGCATTTGTTGAGCGTGTCCAATCGAGACTCACTGAACTCTTGGCAGTCCCTCCGGCGGCCCAGAACGCGCCGGTGCTGGTGGTGCCCCAAATATTCGATCGCGCATTCTGCCATCGGTTGATCGATCTCTATGACACGACAGGCGGACGCGAAATTGGGTTGATCGAAAACCAAGGAAAGATTCTCGAGCGCACTGATACGAACTTCCGGAAACGCCTCGACTACTACATATCTGATCAACATGCGCTCCAACAAACCCGATATCTCCTCCAACGTCGCCTTCTGCCGATTGTCTATCGCGCCTTTCAGTTCAACACTACGCGCATCGAACGATACCTCGTAGGCTGCTACGACGCGGCGACCGGAGGTTACTTTCGGCCGCACCGCGACAACACAGCACCTGTGGTCGCTCACCGCCGCTTTGCGGTAACGATAAACTTGAACGACGATTATGAAGGTGGCGATCTTCGTTTCCCTGAATTTGGCCATCAGACCTTCCGTAATGCGCCTGGAGACGCGATCGTGTTCTCCTGCTCGCTCCTGCACGAAGTGACCCCCGTAACACGCGGACGCCGATATGCATTCATTTCCTTTTTCTACGATGAAGTCTCACAACAGCTGCGCGATGCGTACAGAAAGACACTGGATGCGTCACAGACATCCTAGGATAGACCGCGCTAAGAACGTACCATAGGCGTCCACGTAGGCTGCTCCAACAACGGATGACGAGCGCGCCGTTACCTCGTCGGTTTGGAAGCCGGCTTCTTCCCAGGCGGGATGGCTGAGCCGGTCGCTTTGTTGATGTTGCCTGATATGATTGGCATATTGCCGAGCTCAGTCCTGAGGTCGAGACCTCCCCAGTGCCATCCGAAAAGCTGATTGTTTATGAAGGTCACATTCGTCACCGGACCGCCGACGAGTTGGCCCTTGGCAACTTCATTTATATAGACGGTGTATCCACCGCCGATCAGCAGATTGTTCTCGATCAGCACGTCATTGATTGGCCCCGCGTAATTGTCGACCATAATGGCGGATGTCTGGATATTTTCATTGATAATGGTGTTATGTCGAATTGTAAGATGTGAGAAATTTCCGTCAGCCTGAATTCCGTCGAAGTGAGAAGCGGGAGTTCCGCGCATATCGTGAATGTAGTTTCCCTCAATCACCGTGTCGTTCCCGCCAACTGCGATTCCGTCGGCACAATTCCTGATGTTGTTTCTGAGAAATGAGCCTTGCCCGGCTATGCACTGGCCGCCTGATCCGAGATTGTCGATCTCGCAATTCTGGATCACAGTCCCGCTGATCCCGCCCTTGATGAGAACGACGTAAACGCCATCATACGTAATCCTGCAATTCCTGAGCGTTACATTCGGGGCATCGATTACGACCCCTCCCCGGATATCCAGCCCCTCGATTACCGCACCTGAAGAGCTGATCACAAATCCATCGGACTCCTTCAAAGTCGTTCCTGGAGGAACGCCGGTATTGGTTGCGTTCGGAAATCCGCTCAGATCAATCGTCCTGCCATGCAAGGTGACCGTCTCCGCTTCCGAATAGGACGAGAGAAGCACCTGGAAGACGGCAGGAAAGAAGGCCACGCGCCGCGTTATCGACAGTGCGTAAGAACAGCTCATGCTCCTCTCCCGACGAAATCACCGCTGGACATCGCGCACGGCGTCAGGGGTGCAACACGGTCCAATATCTGTTGGCGTCGTCTGATGGCTACCTCATTCCAGTGAAACGAGCGGGCGCGTTGCGCGGCTGCCGCACCCATCCGCTTTCGAGCAACGCCATCTTCGGCAAGGCTGCGGATCGCGTCCACCCACCCTTCGCCATCGTACGGTTCGAGGACAAACCCCTCTTGATTATGTCGCACAATCCGCCCCATTCCCATCGGGGTGGTGATGACCGGCAAGCCACATCCGCAGGCCTCATACGTAACCTGCGGCCCTCCTTCCTCCAACGAAGGAAAGACAAAGAAGTCGGCAGCGCGGTAGAGCGCACCGACGTCGTTCACGTAGTCGAGCACGACGACGTCGGGCCTAGCCAACAGATTTGCGCATCGCTCTCGTATGGCCGGCTCCAGGACACCTGCCAGCACCAGACGACCGTTCACATTGCTTCGGGCCCAATAGTCAAGCAGCAAATGACAGCCTTTGCGGACGCAAATCGAGCCAACGAACACTGCCGTCACGCCCTCGCATGGCGGCAAGAGTTTTTTGCTCCCGCTGAATCGCTGCGGGTCCCAGCCGTAGCTTGCACTTATGAGTTTCGAGGCGGGCAAGCCGCTCTCGAGAAGCGACGCCTCGACCATGGCGTTCGAGCAGAATACGTAGTCTACCGCCTCGAGAGCAGCTTGCTCGGCCCGAACTGAGGCACCAGTGATCGAATGAACTGGAGCGAGTCCCAGACGCCCATAGGCATCATCGAGAATGATCTTCGCCGCGCCTCGATGGCAATTGATCATTTCACGGAATACCTTGATGTTCCTCTTTTTCAGCGCGCGAATGACATGCAAAGATGCGTCCGGCCAAATGTAAACGACACCACCTTCGGATCGCGTCGTGGTTACATGGGATAGAAATCGCCCCTCCATCATCTCACCTGCGAGGGACCTTACCCATTTGTACGGCATATACCGGGCCCACGGTGGAAGCACTTGGACAACTTCCGCAGGAGACACCCGGTGGCCTCTTGCGCGGGGCGTCGTAATCGCAATGTGGAAGTCCGCTGCCGCCATGCCCTTGGCCAGCATTCCGCACGTATAGCTCGGACCTTTTATTGTCAGCGGCAGAGGCAGGAACACATCCAATTGTGCGCTCATGAAAAGCTCCAAACACGTCAGCCTGGCCGAAGCTCCGATGGCGCGCCCGCGGCGCCCGCGAGGCCGTCGCGGTGCCAACTTGGTCTTCCCGTCTCGCCTCTCAGCCCGGCCAACACACCCTGAAGCACTGCCCAACAATTCCTTGGTGCTTGACGCCTGAGAAAGCGAGCGGCCTGGAAAAGCGACATCAACACGCGAAGTGGCAACGTCCATGGGAAATGCGTGCGCACGAAGCGAATGCCGTTACGATGCTGAAGATAGACGGAGAGCTTGGGTATGGCCGCCGCACTTCTTGCCGACCCGGTTGTCGTACCGCGCTTGTGAACTACGACGGAGTCGTGCGCGTAGCCCAATCCCAGATGTTTCGCGCGGATACCCCAGTCCAGATCCTCGTAGAATAGGAAATAGCTTTCATCCATCGGACCGATCGCCTCGATGCACCAGCGCGTCACGTACATCGATGCTCCGGAAGGGCTATCCATGGCCTGTTCGACAGCTGCGATGTCGTAGGAAATATCGAGACGCTCCCCAAGACCGATCGCTACACCCCTCGCCGCCATCTTTTCCCAGTGCAAGCCGCCTCGAAATCTGATGTGCTCGCTTTCATCGCTGTCCAGAATTGTGCAGCCCACCATCGCCTTGCGCCCGGACTCGGCGCGCTCATAGAGCGCTGCCAGAGCCGACTCGGTTGGCTCCGTATCCGGGTTCAATACCCAGATACCCCGCCAGCCCTCCATGCGGCTAAGCCGAGACAGCCACGCGTTAATGCCCCCGGCGTAACCCAGGTTGTCCCTGGCGCATCCGATCCAGACATCAGGAGTACCTGACCGCAAGCCGAGCCGCTCGATCCGAGCAAACCGGCCCCCAGCAAGATCCATCGGAGTTCCGGGGGGCCTCCGTCGCCAGCAGGGCCCCTCTGCGTCCAACAAATCGCAGATCAGTCGATCAAAGGCATCCGTACCGCCATTTTCGCAGATGAACACGTCGAAGGCAGGTCTCGGGCTGAGACGCGACAAAGCTTGCAGGCAAGCCCTGATATCCGCCGAGTTGCGGAAGCCGACGATGATAATTGCTACCTCGGGAACCTTTACACTATATCCACCTTTTATTGATCCGTTCATCTTGTCGCCGTTCAATTCCATCGCGAGCTTTCCGAGATTGAATGAAACTCATCTTCCGTTGCAATTATATATTTTTCTATTTAATTTGCACGAATAACTTTAAATGACAACGGTGCGACGGATGAATTTGAAGCCATATGCCCGTTTCGCATACGCGATGGTTCCGGGCATCGCGCGTGCGAGATTTGCGTTCATGGATTTGACGGCTGCATATTTCTCGAAGCCCGAGTACGAAGGAGTGGTCTGGCCCGTCAATCCCGATGGGCTGATCATCGATATCGGAGCAAATCGGGGGCAAAGCGTTTCCGCATTCAGGAGATATAGGCCTCGATCGGAAATTGCAGCCTTCGAACCCGAGCCCGGCTCAGCCGAGCGGCTCCGAGCCCGCTTCAGACGAGACCGATCGGTTTCGGTATTTGGATGCGCGCTAGGAGCAAAGCCCGGCAGCATCACGTTTTTCGTCCCGTCATATGGTTACTGGGGCTGCGATGGGATGGCGGCGACAAGCCGCGAAGCAGCGACGGACTGGTTGAGCGATCCTGGGCGCATGTACCGCTTCGACGATGCCAAATTGGTCGTGAAGGAACATCACGTCGAATGCCGTACGCTCGACTCCTTTGCCATGTCGCCCTCGCTGATCAAGGTGCACGCTCAGGGTTGCGAGTTCGAGATATTGCAAGGTTCGCAAGATACGCTGAGGCAGCATAGCCCCGCATTGATGTGCGCTTTCGCCTCCGACCAAATTTCGCATCTTGTTTCGGATTTCGGCTATCGACCGTATGCGTTCGACCAAGGACGATTTGTGCCGGGATTAGCGCAGCGCCCGGTTACGTTTACATGGTACCTAACCGATAACCACTTACGTCTTGCACCCGGCGTCCCTTGATCTGATTAGTGCCATATCAGCGGGCGTTCTCGGGAAGCGGGCTCTCTCAGATCACGACTGGCCATCTCAGGATTTTTTTCAAGCACGCCGGCGAATCAAGGGGTGGAAGCATCTTCTTCAAGCCGGTAGCGAGACCTAAAGGCATGAAAGCCAAGACGCTCCTCATCATAAGAGGGAGGTGTCCCGTTTCCGCAAATCCTCGAAGGTAGGTGGAGATCGACTTAATCCGCCTGCCCGAATGGAGATAAATCCATCCCAGCTCCTTATGATGACGGGAGATCGCACGATTTGCCGCGTGTCGCGCTTCGTGATCCCGCCGAAGAGCTTTCTTTTCGCCCAAGACCATCTGCAACAACGAGGACTTGTCCTCTTCCTGAAATCTAGAAAGGGTCGAATCATCAAGGACCCGCATGGTCGCTAGCTTGCGGTTGACGTACCCGAACCCAAAATGCTTCGAGATTCTGAGATACAATTCCCAATCCTCCCCCGAACGCCACGATTCCTTGTAGCCTCCCAAAGTCGCCAGAACATCCCGCCGGATCAGCATTGCCGTCGGCTTTATAGGGACTTCCTCCAGCAAACAGAGATACATCTCGCGACTGCTGAACAGAAAGACGTCGGAGCTCGACTGCGCATGCGACGCAAGCAAGCCAGGAAACGCGCGCATGCTTGATACGATCGATGAAACAGATTTCCCACGAACGACTTCGACGTCACAGAAGGCTGCGCCAAGCTGAGGATAGCGATTCAAGACATCGACAAGCCTGCCAAGCATTTCCGGCTTCCAGAAGTCGTCTGAATCCAGATGCGCAATCACATCCCCCGTGGCGGCCTGTATACCCGTGTTGCCTGCTGCGCTGACCCCGCGGTTCTGCTCATGACGGATATAGCGGATCTTCTCGCTGCCAAATCGTCTTACGACTTCAGCCGTGCCGTCCGAAGATCCATCGTCGACGACGATTAGTTCGAAATCACCATACGTTTGCCTCAGGGCGCTCTCGATTGCTTCCCCGATAATGTGCGCACGATTGTAGGTTCGCATTACGATGGAAACCTTCATAGCTTCTCCACTTTGACAGGCGAGAACTCTCTATCGATGTAGCCCCCGACAGCTTAGCGCGGACTGCCATCGCTCTGGGCATGCATGTCATGCCAACGGCTCCTCCTTCCGTCGTGGGAACCGCGCGCGCGCAGAACATCGAATCCAAAGGCATCTGATAGCGCGATCGGCTCTGCTTCCGCCCTTCGCGCGGCCGTATCACGCATGATCGCGGTTTCGGCAAGATTTGCCCGCATTCCGGCAAACACGGCAAGAAGTATCCAGCAAGTGCCCCAGAAGTGCACAATGAATCCTAGAACGACGGCAGTCGTCGTAACTAGTCCGAGCGCGACTGATAGCCGCCTCTCCTCGAGAGAAAGATGAGGTGACCTATCAATCGGCCCGAGCCAGAAAGCGCTCACAATTGTCAAAAACACCAAGAGGCTTCCAGGGATTCCGTACATCAGTGCGGCGCTGAGCCAAAAACTGTCTAGGCTAGCGCTGACAAGCCCGCCGTGAGACTGCCAGTTCCAGTCACCGTTCAAACCGATTCCAAACAGCGGCGATGAAAGCACCACAGGAGTTGCCGTGTCCCAAATCGCCTGACGGTACCAGCCTGACTCCGCACTTACTCCACTAAGTCGCACAAGCGTTGCGATGGGACTTCCCGAGAATGAGAAGATTGCAACGAGCGCGACGGCCACGAACGATCCAACCAGCTTCCATCGCACCGTGAAGCCCGGGGTCGTAGCGTAGAACACCGCCAATGCAACGCCGATCACATAGCCGAGCAGCGGACTCCGCGCCTGCGAAAACAAGATGCCGACAAGTGCGATGCCTGCGACGCTCCAGCCGAATAGGCCGGACCTAAACACGGTGAAAGCCAGGACCCCGAACCAGACGCAAACGGCGCCGAATAGGATTGAATGCTCCAGCGGGCCCATGGCGCGAATGACCCCGTCTCTAAACAACGACTCGGCCCTCGATGCCAATGCACTCTCATAGCTGGGCTTGCTATAACCGGTGATGCCTTTGACAAACTCGTAGGTGAATAGTTTGTCATACAGGGGATCGATAAGCGCGACACAAACGACAACTATCATCAGCTTGCAGGAGAACCGCAGCACTCGGACGGCGCTATCGGGCGAACCCAGAAGGAACCGGAAAGTTAAATAGGCCCCCACGAACTCAACTACCTCGATGCCGGCTCCCTTGAGACCTACGAGACCATCGGTGATGGTGGCAGCCAACATCATCCAAGCGCCCGCGGCCGGGGCCAGAATATCCGATGGGATACAGGCGTACTCTCGCGTGCTCATGCGCTGCGACAAGCGGGCCAGTGCCAAGATGCCTGAAAATAGAATCATAACCCGAGCGGCAGAGAGACGAAAATCACCGACGAAGAACGAAAGGCCCTCGGGCAGAAAAATTGCTATCAGCAGGAGCTTTAAGTACAGTTCGTCACGTGAGATCGAGCCGCCCGCGGCGCGTCCGATCTGGCGTGGCCGACGATCCTGCAGATGGCCAAACTGAAAGTCCGAACCAAGTTCGACGCTTTTCCGGCCCAACGCGAATACCTCCTAGGCCCCACACTTCAGAAAACACCGTGCAAGCGCGAGATCCTCGACAATGAATCCTCGGGCTTCTCGGCTGATGATCAGCCTTTCACTTCCTCGCCTCCAAAGATATCGTCGGGAACGCGCGACGCAGACGTCTGGCAGCTCTGGGGGGCATCAGAGCGTAAACCAACGCCTTGCAATAGTGTGGGTCTGCCGGATGCAGGCAAGCACATTGCCAGCCTGTCTTCAGCGCCAGCAAACGGCGGTTTGATCGACAAAGATCCAATACGCTCGACATGAAGTGGGCGGCGATATTGTTGTCCAGCAGACTGTGGCGGGACAGCTTATTGGCGCTCCTACTGTCTTCGGATATTTTCTCAAACCGTAGACCTCGCCGATCGCATGCTCGTTTGAATGCCTCGGTCGCAAATTGTTGGCGCCAGGCTGGCGCGCGTCTCGTCAGAGAATTTGGGAGGATTCGGTAGGCATATAGGCACTCGCCCAAGACAGCCATCGGAAACGCTTCCCCGACTCTCAATATGTAGTCGAACGTCTCGCAGACCTTCAATGACGGCTCGTATCGCATATGACCGACCATCGATGTTCGAAACATTCCTGTGGGATCGTGCGCAGGCATCCGGAACGCGTTGATCTCAACCCGACAGACATCTTCGCTCTTCGGCGCAAACACCGGAGCCATGAATGTCCCATTGATGATGAGCTCGTTACCGCAGAATACCGCGGCCAGATGCGGCTTGCTGATGAGTGCTCGGGCCTGCTTTTCGATACGCGTTGGATGACTGATGTCATCAGCGTCTTGGATTGCATAGAATTCACCACGGAGGTGATCCAGCGCCCGATTGAATGCGACGGGCTTCGTGGCGTTCTCTTGGTGGATGACGCGCACCCGCGGATCAGCCAACAGATCTTGAACTGACTCAAAGCAGCCATCCGTGCTGCCGTCGTCTATGATCAGTATGTCCAGATTCCGATATGTCTGGTTGATGATGCTCAGAAGCGATGGCCGAAGATATACTCCGGCGTTGTAGACGGACATCAGAACCGTGACGAGAGGTTCGTGAGGCGCGCCACTCCTTCCAGCGTCACGATTGTCCAGGAGTACTGCCATCAGCCAACCTCATGATCAAGAAATCAACAAAGAACTATTCGGCTATTTGACGCTACTTGGACCAACCTGACGTTCGACCGTATTGCGTGAGAGAACTGATTTGCCCCGTCTAGTCTCTTGGAAGGCCTTTATGCGGAACCAACCGACCCGCAAAGCATCTTCCATTTTGTTCATGGAGCTGCGCGGGAATCGCGTGCGGCTTCGAAACGAGTCGTACAACGCGGCGTTCGCATTCGAAGCCTCCGCTCTCCACGGCTTCTTCCAGGTCGTGAAATGAACAATGCTGGGTTTGTGCTCGCCCATCAGCTCGGAGACGTCGAGCTTCTCATCGTATGCTAAATAGTTCCATCGCAAGTCGAGCCTTTTCCAGAGGCCATCGCATGCAACATTCAGTGCGTCTTGATCCGAGAAGGGCGATTCCGGGCAACGTTTGAGATATTCCAGCGCTGCTTCGGAGACCTTCGCCTTTCGCCACTGGCAAAGGTCTATCAGAAGCACTCCGCCGTTGAAATAATCTCGCACCCGCGGGACCGGTAGCCGAAGGGTTCGATTCTTCAGTTCGGCATCCAGACCGTCCAAAACCGCCCCAAGAACGTTTCCCTCGAGATCCGTTGCCAGCAGCGCTCTCAGGTCATCAAGAACGAGAAGATCGGCGTCGAGGTACAATACTCTCGAGACCGTATCCGGGAAGATGCGCGGAATGAGGAGCCGGGCATAGGTGGCTCTTGAAATGTAGCTAAGCGTCGAGAAATCCTGGAACGCCTCCAAATCCACTTCGATCCAGCGGATCGATGCGGAGCCAGGCGGAAGGGACTCGAATATCCTTCGTCGAACACGCTCGGAAAGACCGTCGACGAGCACATGAAACTCGAACGGTTCGCTGCTCCTACGTGCGTCCACAATCGATCGCAGGGTCGTCGCGAGCGGCATGGCATACCGCCTGTCACAAGCGAGGACGATTGGACATCGCACCTGTTCCAGTTTCATCCAATGACCTTATGTGGCTTCCGACTGGGACTGATTGCTATCGACCGCAACACCGGGAAAGTTGTTCATTGCTCATGATCTGATGATCCGCCGCGCTCCGAAGCGCCGCTGATTTCCCCCTCCTGCGCTTGAAAAGGGCGGGACCACACTCGAAGTTGAGCCCGAACGCGAACTGACTCGGTCACTCCGCGGCTCGGCGCCGAGCTCGCATAATTTTCAAATATCATGAATTCATTTTACGTTTATTACTCCAAATCCTACATTAGGATAGCATCGAGTCAAATTAAATAAAAGCTTGTTTTCCAGACCCGTCTTTGTTTAATTTGTGGAAGGTAATTAATGACAACCTGCTTTTGCTCTGGCGGTAAACCATGCCATCCACCGACCGAACCGCGGGAATCCGGGGGATGCAGGCTCGTCAAGAGAATGGAGTGCTAGCCCCTCGTGGCCGTTCGTCCGAATAAAAACTCGGCTCGCCCCAAGGATCGCCACCAAGGATCGCCACACCGCTTTAAGAATACCGAGCCTGATATGGATCGCGAATCTAAGTTCGAGGCGCGTAGCAGAAACAACTTCAATATTCTGCGAGTAGTCGCAGCGAGCTTGGTCGTCCTGTCTCATGGATACGAGCTGCCCACGGGCCTGGCGCAACACGATTGGGCGTTTTACTTCACCGGCCGGGCGCTGAGTTGGTATGCAGTGAACCTCTTCTTCGTTATCTCCGGCTACCTGATCTTCGTGAGCTGGGAACGAAATCCTTCGCCGCTATCTTTCTTCTGGGCGCGCTTCCTCCGCATCTTTCCGGGCCTGTTTGTGATGCTGGTCACCACTGTATTGGTATTGGGAGCCAGTTTTTCTACATTACCCTTTCTTCAGTACATCGTTGACTATCGAACAATCCAGTATCTTTTGGGATGCCTCAGTGTCATCGCCGTTAGATACGAACTACCCGGTGTGTTCGTCGACAATCCCAGTGAAGCCGTAAATGGGTCTCTTTGGACTCTTCGCTATGAGGTCTTCTGCTATGTTTGCGTCGCCGCCGTCGGCATGACTGGCCTCCTTAGGGTACAACGCAGACGAATGGGGTTCCTGGTTGCCGGCATTCTGGCGAGCTCGCTAGCGCTCATTTTCCTCGATATCCGCGGCCTCCATCCATCAGAAGGCAAGCTGGCGATGGCCTATGAGCTCGCCCGTCTAACATTGTGCTTCCAACTGGGCGGGCTTTACAGCGATCTTCGACACAGGCTGCCGCTTAAGTTCATGGTAGTTGTTGGGTTGCTCGCAGTGATGGTAGCGAGCGTTGAAACTCCTCTTTTTGCTCCGGTCGCAAGCATTGCAGTTGCGTACGCGGCAATGTGGTTCGCGTTTGTTCCGGATGGAGAATGGATCGCGTGGACCAGATCTGCTCCAGACTACTCCTATGGCATTTATATTTACGCTTTTCCCATACAACAGGCGCTGATCGCGGCAATGCCTGCCGTTTCGCCGCTTAGCACTTTCGCGCTTGGATTTTGCATGACCCTTGTCCCTGCGGCGTTGTCCTGGCACTTCGTTGAAAGGCCAGCGATCACTCACAAGCAACTTCGTTCGTTGCAGGCGCGGACCAAGTGGTCTGAGCCCCTCGCTTCATCCAGCAATGGAAAGAGTCCCGGTTGAATATGAGCCCAAGGGGCTCGGTGAAGCAACGGGGCGGGGCGCGGAGCCCTCGGCATAGCGCAGCGTCCCGTCCCGTTGCGGCCCAAGAGCGTTGCGTTTGGCGTATTCGGTCGGCGTGAGGTTGCCCAGGGCGCTGTGCGGCCGGGCGTTGTTGTAGTCGTCTTTCCAGGCCGCCAGCACGGCTCGCGCCTGTGCGAGCGAAGTGAACAGCGTCTCATTGAGGAGTTCATCGCGCAGGCGGGCGTTAAAGCTCTCGATGAAGGCATTCTGGGTCGGTTTGGCGGGCGCGATGTAGTGCCACTCGATCTGCCTCTCCTGGCTGAAGCGCAGCACGGCCAGAGCTATGGCTGATTTTGGGTGACGCGGCCTGATCAGGCGGCGTGGCTTTCAGTGTTCGGAATGACTTCGATTCCGTCGATGAACTTTACACCGGCGATGACTTTCGGCAACTGGTTCGTGCTCTTCAATCGCCGCCAGGTCTTCGATGCGGCGTCGATGAGCTTGAACACCATCAGCTTCGCAGTTTGTTGCGACAGCGATCCCTTGGTCCGCACCGTTCGGTGGCGCACCGTGGCGAAGACGCTCTCGATCGGGTTCGAGCTGCGTAGGTGGATCCAGTGCTCAGCAGGGAAGTCGAAGAAGGCGAGCAGCGCATGGCGATCCTTGATCAGGCACTCCACCGCACGTCCGTATTTGACGTGGTATTTCTCGACGAAGACGTCGATCGCGGTTTCAGCTTCGGCCCGGTGTGGGGCCAGATAGATGTTCCGCAGGTCGTTCTTCATGGGGCCCTGCACGGATTTGGCGACCTTGTCGAGTACGTTGCTCACTTTATGGCACCAGCATCGTTGGTGCCGCGTGCCGGGAAAGGCCTCGTCCAGTGCCTTCCAGAAGCCGAGGGCGCCGTCGCCGATGGCGAGTTGCGGGGCAATCCGTAACCCGCGTTGCCGCAGGTCGATCAGGAGTTCGCGCCAGCTCTGCGCGCTCTCGCGCACGCCGACCTGGAAGCCGATCAGCTCCTTCTTGCCTTCCGGCGTGGTGCCAATCAGCACCAGCATGCATTCGCTGTGATCTTCCATGCGGGCCTGCAGGTACACGCCATCGGCCCAGATGTAGACATAGCGACGCGCCGACAGATCGCGTCTCTGCCAGCGTTCGTACTCGACCTGCCAATCGGCCTTCAGGCCGGCGATCACCGAAGGCGACAGGTTCGGCGCATCCTTGCCGAGCAGCGCCGAGAGCGCCTCCTGGAAGTCGCCGGTCGAGATGCCGCGCAAATAGAGGACCGGGATCAAGGCATCCAGGCTCTTCGTCCGCCGCGCCCATAGCGGCAGGATTGCCGAACTGAAGCGGAGGCGGTCGCCTGGCCCGCTCGCTCCGCGGTCGCGGACCTTGGGACGAGCGACCTCCACCGGACCGATGCCGGTCGCAATCTCGCGCACCGGACCGTGCCCATGTCGGACCAGGCGCGCTCGACCGTCGGGCAGCGTCAGATTGGCCGTGCTGGCCAGAAACGCGCCAACCTCGATCTCGATCGCCCTGGCAAGCAGGTCCCGCGCGCCGGCACGAACGATATCGGTCAGTGGATCATCAACCGCGGACGGCTGACGGAAAGCAAGAACATTGGTAGTCTCGGTCATGGCGTATCGCTCTCCTCGAGAGGTTCTGGCAGGCTCGTCACCCGCCTCGATACGCCGCCTTCCTCACACCGTCATCACCCAGATTCCGCCATAGCTCGACGGAGAGACCATCAAGTTTTATGCCGAAGCAGAGGACGTTTTGAGCCATCTGCCCAAGCTTGGTGTCCCGATGATCATGCGTCTGATCGAAAAGGGTGAACGCAAGGGCGATGCCAAAGTGTAGTCCTATCCCGGCGTGGAAAAGGCAGTGCAGCAGATGCGCAAGAAGATCGACGGCGTGTCAAAACTGTTCACGCTTGATGCCTGTCGACACGGCGGCATGACCGAGCTTGAGGAAGCCGAACTGACCGACGGACAGGGTCGTGCGCTCTCCGGACATAAGACCGCGCAGGCCTATCGCGGCTGTGCCAAGGAAACGATGATGCGAGCCTTGGCTGCGACCCGCAAGCGACATGCACATCTCTTGGCGCGGAAGGAGCTCGATCAGCAGAATGCTGATGGAGCAACTTCACCTCAAGACGAGATGCAGCAAACCTCCCCAATGTCGAAGACTAGCGTCGGATCGCGAAGATAGACTTCGAGCTTCGTTGAACGCTGCAAGGGGGTCGACGGCGTTTTGCCGCTGGCGATCCCGCATGCGACGTGAAAGGCAACGATCGAAGCTTGCAGCTCGCAGACAGTGTTCAGGCGCTCAATTCGCATTTTGATAAGAGCGGCGTTCAACTCGCGATGTCATCCATCGGCCTTCGACCCAAAAACGAAACCAGCACAGAATTTCCAAACGCGGGGCAAATTGAATTTCCAAACGCGCCGGAAATCGCGCATCGAATAAGGCTATTTGTGTAGTAAAATCAGCGCATTGACTGTGGCTGGGGCGGGAGGGATCGAACCTCCGAATGGCGGAATCAAAATCCGCTGCCTTACCGCTTGGCTACGCCCCACCAGGCGACTGACGGAATGGCGGAAGATCGGGCTACCGCGGATTCTCTCCAGTCGCAGCCGGTCTATAGGGAGCGGGGCAGCATTTCAACCGTCTGGAGGGGCAAAATACCGCAGGCCCGGGATCGGCCGCGCTTGATGCTCTATGGACCCACACCGGCTCCGTTTCCGGCCGGCCCCTGCCCACCTCCCGACCATTGAGACTGCCTCCGTTTCGTGAGAATACGGCGTCAATATTTGTCCCCCGGGAGTGAGCCATGACCTACCGCGCGCCGATTTCTGACATGCTGCTGTCGCTCAACCATGGCGCGGGCCTCAAGGCCGCCATGGAGGCCGGCCATTATGGCGATTTCGACGCCGATCTCGCGGCCGCCGTGCTGGAGGAAGCCGGCAAGTTCGCTTCGGAGGTGCTGGCGCCGCTCAACAAGATCGGCGATGAACACGGCATCAAGCTCAGCGACGGCAAGGTCACGACCGCACCCGGCTGGCCGGATGCCTACAAGCGCTGGACCGAGGGCGGCTGGAACGCGGTGTCCGGCCCGGAGGAGTTCGGCGGCCAGGGCCTGCCGATCGCGATCAACGCCGCCTGCACCGAGATCTGGAGCGCCGCCAACGTCGCCTTCGGCCTCTGCCCGCTGCTGACCGCCTCGGCGATCGAGGCGCTGGACACGCATGGCAGCGACGAGCTGAAGAGAATCTATCTCGGAAAACTCGTCTCCGGCGAATGGACCGGCACGATGCAGCTGACCGAGCCGCAGGCCGGCTCCGACGTCGGCGCGTTGCGCACCCGGGCCGATCGGCAGGCCGACGGCACCTATCGCATCAAGGGGACGAAGATCTTCATCACCTATGGCGAGCACGACATGACCGACAACATCGTGCATTTCGTGCTGGCGCGTCTGCCGGATGCGCCCGCCGGCACTAAGGGCATCTCGCTCTTTCTCGTCCCCAAGTTCATGGTGAATGCGGACGGCTCGCTGGGTCAGCGCAACGACATCTACGCCTCCGGCGTCGAGCACAAGCTCGGCATGCACGCCTCCCCGACCTGCACCATGACCATGGGCGATCATGGCGGCGCGATCGGCTTTCTCATCGGCGAAGAGAACCAGGGCATGCGCTGCATGTTCACGATGATGAACCAGGCCCGCCTCGGCGTCGGCCTGGAGGGCGTCGGCGTTGCCGACCGCGCCTACCAGCAGGCCTTGTCGTATGCGCAGGAGCGCAAGCAGGGCCGCGCGGTCGGCAAGAAGGGCGACGGCTCCGATGCGATCTTCGTGCATCCCGATGTCAAGCGCATGCTGATGCGGATGCGGGCACAGACTGCGGCCGCGCGCACCATCTGCTATGCGACCGCCGTCGTGATCGACGTCTCGACGCGCGCCAAGGACCCGAAGGTGCGCACTGAAGCGGCCGCACGCGCGGCGCTGCTCACGCCGATGGCCAAGGCCTATTCCACCGACATCGGCAACGAGGTCGCCTATCTCGGCGTGCAGGTGCATGGCGGCATGGGCTTCATCGAGGAGACCGGCGCGGCTCAGCACTACCGCGATGCCCGCATCACCGCGATCTACGAGGGCACCAACGGCATCCAGGCGATCGATCTCGTCACGCGCAAGCTCGCAGCCAATGGCGGCGCGTCGGTGTGGGCGCTGCTCGACGAGCTCGCAGCGACCGTCAAGCAGGTGGAGGCGTCCAACGACCCCGGCTTCGGCACCACGGGCACCAAGCTGCGCGAGGCGCTGGAGGCGCTCACGCGCACCAGCAAATGGCTTTTGGAGCGCGTTGCGTCCGCCCCCAACGACGCACTTGCGGGTGCGACGCCCTATTTGCAGCAGTTCGGCGCCACGCTCGGCGGCTGCCTGCTCGCCTCCGAAGCGCTCGCCGCCAAGGCCGACGGCAACGCGGACGCTGCGCGCTACGTCGCGCTGGCGCGCTTCTTTGCCGAGAACATCACGGTGCAGGCGGGAGCGCTCGAGCGCACGGTGACAGAGAGCGCGGAGTCGGTCGCGGCGGCGGATGCGGTGCTGCTGGGGTAAGTCGGATCGGCTCGCCACGACCTCGAATAACTTGCGCGAGCCTTCCCCTTAGCCTGCCCTTAGCCTGCCCTTAGCTTGCGGAGCTTCAGGCTGCGCTCTTTCCCGGCCGCCACAGCACGATGCCCGCCGCGATGAGATCGAGCACGGCGCACAGCGCGAACGCCGTGGTGTAATTGCCCGTCAAGCTCCGCGCGACGCCGACGATGCCCGGGCCAAAGGCGCTGACGATGCCGCTGATCGATGTGCCCAACCCCATCGCGGCGGCGAAGGCGGTAGAGCCGATCTCGCGCTGGATGATCAAGGGCGGGAACGTGATCATGTTGCCGATCGAGAAGCCATAGACGGCGCAGCAGGCCAGCAGCACCGTCGGACTCGTGCTTTGGAGAAGCACGAACAACGCAGCCGCCTGGCTCATCATCGACGCAGCGCAGGCGAGACGCGGATCGAGCCGGTCGACGAACAGGCCAAGCGACAGGCGCCCGACCACCGCCATCGCCGCCATGATAGTGACCGCGAGCCCTGCCGCGGAGCGGCCGATCAGCGGTTCGAGAAACGTCACCTGGTGGATGATGAAGCCCATCTGCGCCAGCAGCGCCATCGCGATCGGCAGCACCATGGTCCAGAACGCCGCGTTGGCGAGGAGCGCCTTGCGGGACTGGCCCGGCGCGGCCGCGCCGCCAGCGGCCGGACGTCCGTCCGATGCCGGTGACATCCGGGCCGGCCAGCCGATGAAGGTCACGACCACCGGCAACAGCAGCACCATCATCGCGAGCGTGGCCGCCAGCATGGCGGAACGGAAGCCGATGCTGCCGGTCAGCGACAGCAGCAGCGGGACGAGGATGATGCCGCCGCAGGTCGCGCCGTTGAAGGCAAGGCTGAGCGCGAGCCCGCGGCGCCGCTCGAACCAGGAATTGAGCACGGTCGCGATCACCACGGTCCCCATGCCGGTCCAGCCGACCGACATCAGCGCATAGGCGAGATAGAGCTGCCAAGGCGTCTGCATCAACGCCAGCAGCACGGTCGAAGCGCCGAGCGCCATCAGGCCGCTCAGGATCAGCGAGCGCAGCCCGATGCGCTCGAGCAGATCGTCGGTGAAGATGACGAGGACGGAGCTCAGGAGAAACGAGAAAGTACTGGCCGCGGAGACCAGCGTGCCCGGCCAGCCGTGGGCGCGCTGAAGCTCGGCAAGATAGACGCCTTGGCCGTAGAGACCGAAGCCGAACATGAAGAAGGCCATCAGGAAGCAGGCCAGCACGACACGCCAGCCGCGGTAGTGCAGCGAGGATTCGTCAATCCGGGTTGCGGCAATCATCAATCGGGCGGTCGGCCATGGAACGGCGCGAGATCATGCACTACAACCGAAGGTTATTCAAATGAAACATTGTAGCTAATTGTTGCGACACATGACGGCAGCGGGTACCATGCATCAGAATTATGGGACGTCGGCGTCGAAAAGGTTGAGCGGCGCATTGGCACGCCTGCGAGATGATGTAGGCTGATGCTTCGCAAGAGCGGCAAGCGTCGCGGCGCGCGATATCCGCTGCATGATCATCTCCGGCGTCTTCACCGCCGACATCAAGGATTCATACCTGTCGAAACGCGTGTTCACGACAAAGCATCGTGAAATCTTCGCGCGCTGCGTCTAGTCTTGTCCCATGCGATACGTCTTTCTGATCCTGACCATCCTCGCCGCCGTCCCTGCCTCGGCCCAGCCCGCCGCTCCGGTCGAGCTGCGCATTCTCGCCATCAACGATTTCCACGGCAATCTGCGGCCGCCGCCGGGCGGCATCCGCATCAACGACCCCGAGGACAAGTCCAAGAAGGTGACGGTGGCGGCCGGCGGCGCCGAGTACATGGCGACGCTGGTGAAGCAGCTGCGCGAGGGGCGCAGGAACACCATCTTCGTCGCCGCCGGCGATCTGATCGGAGCAAGCCCCTTCCTGTCGGCGATGTTCCACGATGAGCCCTCGATCGAGTCGCTCTCGATGATGGGCCTTGCGATCAGCTCGGTCGGCAATCACGAATTCGACGAGGGCAAAACCGAGCTCTTGCGAATGCAGAACGGCGGCTGCCATCCCGTCGACGGCTGCCAGGGACCGCATCCCTTCACGGGCGCCAAATTCCGCTATCTCGCGGCCTCCACCATCGAGACCGCGACCGGCAAGAGCGTGCTGCCGCCCTACGAGATCCGGGAATTCGACGGCGTTCCCGTCGCCTTCATCGGGCTGACCCTGAGGGAGACCGCCGGCATCGTCTCGCCGTCGGGTATTGCCGGGCTCGAATTCCGCCACGAGGCCGAGACGGTGAACGCGCTCGTGCCACAACTGAAGGCGCGTGGTGTCGAAGCGATCGTGGTGTTGATCCACCAGGGCGGCGAGCCCGCCGGCGACTACAATGAATGTCCGGGGATTGCGGGGCCGATTGTCGACATCGTCAACAAATTCGATCGTGCCGTCGACGTCGTGGTCAGCGGCCACACCCACCGCGCCTATGTCTGCGATATCGACGGACGCCTCGTCACCAGCGGCGACAAATACGGCACGCTGGTCACCGCGATCGACCTCAAGCTCGATCCCGCAACGCGCGACATCGTCAGCGCCAAAGCCGAAAATGTGATCGTCGCCAACGCTTCGCTGGCCAAGGATCCCGAGCAGACCGCATTGATCGACGCCTACGACAAGCTATCTGCGCCGATCGCCAACCGGCCTGCCGGCTCGGTGACGCAGACGCTGTCGCGCGTGCCGAACGAGGCCGGCGAAAGCCCGCTTGGCAATGTCATTGCCGACGCGCAATTGCTCGCAACCCGCGACGCGAAGGATGACGCTGACGGGCAACCAGCTCAAGGACATGCTCGAGCAGCAATGGCTCGATCCGAAGCGGCCGCGGATTCTCCAGGTCTCGAACGGGTTCAGCTATACTTGGGATGCATCGAAGCCATTCGGCGAGCGCGTCATCCCCGCGAAGATGACGCTCAACGGCAGGCTGATCGAACCTGGAAACGGCTATCGCGTTACGCTCAACGATTACCTCGCCGTCGGCGGAGACGGCTTTAGCGTCGCAAAACAGGGCACGGCGCCGCAATATGGCGGCTACGACGCGGACGCGCTGTTCGCCTTCTTCCGGGCACACGGGCCGGTCGGTCCGCTGCCGCCGACCCGCATCCTGCGCGTGAATTGATCCGGATCAAACCGCCGGCGCTTTGCCATTCCCGGCCAAGCGCTTAGATTGGGTTTTGCATTGCGTTTTGGCGCTGGATGCGCCAACGACGTCAAAGTCCGCATCCCATGAGGCCGACCTGATGAGCACGCTTCTCCTTTCCCACAAGGCCTGCCTCGACCATGTCACGCCGCCGGGACACCCTGAGAGGCCGGATCGTCTGCGCGCGGTGGAAGAAGCGCTGTCGCATGAGCGTTTCCAGTTCCTGGTGCGCGAGGAGGCGCCGGAGGGCGACCTCGATCTCGTCACGCTGTGCCACAACGAGCATTACGTCACCGAGCTGCGCCACATTGCCCCGTCGAGCGGGCAGATCTATATCGACGGCGATACCTCGATGTCGCCGGGCACGTGGGAAGCCGTGATGCGCGGCGTCGGCGGCGCAGTCGCGGCGACCGAGGCGGTGATGGCGGGCGAGCACCGCAACGCCTTCGTCGCGATCCGCCCACCCGGTCATCACGCCGAGATCGGCAAGCCGATGGGCTTCTGCTTCTTCGACAACGTCGCCATCGCGGCGCGCCACGCGCAGCGCAAATACGGCATCAAGCGTGCGGCCATCGTCGATTTCGACGTGCATCACGGCAACGGCACGCAGGACATCTTCTGGTCGGACCCGACCGTGATGTACTGCTCGACGCACCAGATGCCACTGTTTCCAGGCACCGGCGCTAGAAGCGAGCGCGGCGATCACGACACCATCGTCAATGCGCCTCTCGCTTCCGAAGACGGCGGGCCGGAATTCCGCTCCGCGTTCGAGAACCTGATCCTGCCGCAGCTCGAAAAATTCAGCCCCGAGCTGGTGGTCATCTCCGCCGGCTTCGACGCGCATTACCGCGACCCGCTGGCGTCGCTGAACCTGCGCGCCGAGGACTATGCCTGGGTGACGCGCAAGCTGATGGACCTCGCCGACAAGACCGCAGGCGGCCGCGTTGTTTCGGTGCTCGAGGGCGGCTATGACCTGCAAGGACTGAAAGAATCTGTTACGGCGCATGTCGGCGCCTTGATGGGCGCCTGAGGACGCCCGCCACATTAAGCCCGCAAAACCCGCCTTCACTGTAAGGCAAGCGAATCGGGCAATCGGAAACGGATATGGCCGAAAATACTCAAGTCGACGTCTCCCGGCTCACCTTCGAGCGCGCGATCGAGGAACTCGAAACGATCGTGAAGCGGCTCGAAGACGGCAAGGTCCCGCTCGAGGAATCCGTGACGATCTATGAACGCGGCGAGGCCCTGAAGCGGCGCTGCGAGGAGTTGTTGCGTCAGGCCGAGGCGCGCGTCGACAAGATCACCACCGATGCCAGCGGCCAGGCCACCGGCACTGCACCGCTCGACGTCCAGTAAATCGGCCGGGAACTTTCCCCGCTCGGTCGCCTGACGACCGGCGGCCCGCAAAACGTCTTCGCGGGCATGGTTCCTGTGTCGCCTTCATGATCGCACGGGCTGTTCCACCGAACATCGCGGTTTTGGGCGGGTGGGGCCATGCCAAACCCGTTCGAGATTCGGCGCCGAGGGCAAAAAGGCTCTCATTCAGGCAAAAAAAGCCGGCCGCGGAACCGAGCAGGCCGGAACCCCTCATCCCGGGCCAGGGTTAACCAATTCGGCCCGCAAGTTGCACCTGCATACCACTCATCGGTGCGGCGGGTTGGCTTTGGCCCAAGCTTTGGTGTAAAGCTGCGCGGAGTGTGGCTTTTTGCAAGCCTTGAGTAGGCACCGATTGCCGACGACAAGCGCTTCGAATTGCTAATGAAATTGGCTTGGGACGGACGAAGCCGATCTGAGTGACAGGGATCACAGAGACTGAACCGGAGCGCACTTAAGCTTACCTAAGCTTGAAGACGGGGCCTTGCCCCATGCAGGTGGCTCCGACGGTTTGAGGACTCGCGCTGCGCCGATATTGTGCAAACCCATCGCGCACCGGAATGACCTTCCGGTGCTGACAAATTGGAAATCGCCGTGAACGCATACAGTAAGACGCCGCTTCTCGACACCATCCGGACGCCGGAAGACCTGCGCAAGCTCAAGGTCGAGCAGGTTCGCCAGGTCGCCGACGAGCTGCGGCAGGAGACCATCGATGCCGTCTCGGTGACCGGCGGTCATTTCGGCGCGGGCCTCGGCGTGGTCGAGCTCACCACCGCGATCCATTACGTGTTCGACACGCCGCGCGACCGGCTGATCTGGGACGTCGGCCACCAGGCCTATCCGCACAAGATCCTCACCGGCCGGCGCGACCGCATCCGCACCCTGCGCACCGGCGGCGGCCTGTCCGGCTTCACCAAGCGCAGCGAAAGCGACTACGATCCGTTCGGCGCGGCGCATTCCTCGACCTCGATCTCCGCCGGCCTCGGCATGGCCGTGGCGCGCGACCTCTCCGGCGGCACGAACAACGTTATCGCCGTGATCGGTGACGGCGCGATGTCGGCCGGCATGGCCTATGAAGCCATGAACAATGCGGGTGCGATGAACTCGCGCCTGATCGTCATCCTGAACGACAACGACATGTCGATCGCCCCGCCGGTCGGCGCCATGAGCGCCTATCTGTCGCGGCTCTATTCCGGCAAGACCTATCGCACGCTGCGCGATGCTGCCAAGCAGATCAACAAGCGGCTGCCCAAGATCCTCGCCAACCGCGCCAACCGCGTCGAGGAATATTCCCGCGGCTTCATGATGGACGGCGGCACGCTGTTCGAGGAGCTCGGCTTCTATTATGTCGGCCCGATCGACGGCCACAACCTCGACCATCTTCTGCCGGTGCTCAAGAACGTCCGCGACATGGAAGAAGGCCCGATCCTGGTCCACGTCGTGACGCAGAAGGGCAAGGGCTACGGCCCGGCGGAGGCTTCCGCCGACAAGTATCACGCCGTCGTGAAGTTCGACGTCGCGACCGGCACCCAGGCCAAGGCCAAGCCGAATGCGCCGGCCTACCAGAACGTGTTCGGCCAGAGCCTCGTCAAGGAAGCACAGAAGGACGACAAGATCGTCGCCATCACCGCGGCGATGCCGTCGGGCACCGGCGTCGACATCTTCAACAAGGCCTTCCCCGACCGCACCTTCGACGTCGGCATTGCCGAGCAGCACGCGGTGACCTTTGCCGCCGGTCTTGCGACCGAAGGCTACAAGCCGTTCTGCGCGATCTACTCGACCTTCCTGCAACGCGGCTACGACCAGATCGTGCACGACGTCGCGATCCAGAGCCTGCCCGTCCGCTTTGCCATCGACCGCGCCGGCCTCGTCGGTGCCGACGGTGCGACCCATGCCGGCTCGTTCGACAACGCCTATCTCGGCTGCCTGCCCAACATGGTGATCATGGCGGCGGCGGATGAGGCCGAGCTCGTGCACATGGTGGCGACCCAGGTCGCGATCGACGACCGTCCGAGCTCGCTGCGCTATCCGCGCGGCGAAGGCCGCGGCGTCGAGATGCCCGACGTCGGCGTTCCGCTCGAGATCGGCAAGGGCCGCATGATCCGTCAGGGCAGCAAGATCGCCCTGCTCTCCTTCGGCACGCGCCTCGCCGAATGCGAGAAGGCCGCCGACGAGCTTGCCGCCCACGGCCTCTCGACCACGATCGCCGATGCTCGCTTCATGAAGCCGCTGGATACCGAGCTGGTGCTCAAGCTGGCGCGCGACCATGAGATCCTGATCACGATCGAGGAAGGCTCGATCGGTGGCTTCGGCTCGCATGTCGCGCAGTACCTGACCGATCAGGGCGCGCTCGACACCGGCATGCTCAAGTTCCGCACGATGGTTCTGCCCGACGTGTTCCAGGACCACGACACGCCCGCCGCGATGTACGCCCGCGCCGGACTCGATGCCAAGGGCATCGTCGCCAAGGTGTTCGAGGCGCTCGGCAAGGACATCAAGGCCGAAACGGTGAAGTTGGCCTGACGGACGCTTTCTTCACCTCTCCCGCTTGCGCTTGCGGGAGAGGTCGACGCGAAGCGTCGGGTGAGGGCTCTTTCCTCTCGGGGGTTCTCGATTGAGGAGTCACCTTCTCCCCAACCCTCCCCCGCGCGCGGGGGAGGAGCAGAGCACGCCGCGCGGCTCGCACCTCGATCCAAACTTGCTCGGCTTTGGCTCCCATGAAAATCTACCTGGCAGGCCCCGACGTTTTCCTGCCGGACGCGGTCGAGATCGGCCGGCGCAAGGTCGATATCTGCGCGGCTCACGGATTGACCGGCCTCTATCCGCTCGACAACGCCATCGACCTCGCCGCGCCCGACGCCTCGCGACAGATCTTTTGCGGCAACGAGGCGATGATGGACGAGGCGGTTGCCATCATTGCCAACCTCACCCCGTTCCGCGGCGCCGGCGCCGACCCCGGTACCGTCTACGAGCTCGGCTACATGGCCGGCCGCGGCAAATTCTGTCTCGCCTATTCCAATGACGGCGCAGCCTATGCCGACCGTGTCGGCCGTTTCATGGACGTCACCACCGAGGACGGCCGGCTGGTCGATGCACAGGGGCTGATAGTCGAGGACTTTGGCCTCGTCGACAACCTCATGATGATCCATGCGCTGGAGCTGCGCGGCTGCCCGCTGGTAACTCCGGCCACGATGCCGATCGACGTCTGGCACGACCTCGGCGCGTTCGAGGCTTGCGTCCGGATGGCGGCCGCGCGATTGATCGCTACATAAGCTCTTCAGTCGTCGTTCGGAGATTCGATGCCCCCTCCCCGCAAGCGCGCGGATGTCCTGCTGGTCGAGCGCGGCCTGTTCGAGAGCCGGGCGCGGGCGCGCGCGGCGATCGAAGCCGGGCTCGTCATGGCCGACGACAAGCAGGTTTCAAAACCATCGGAGGCGATCGCCGAGGACGCAGTGATCCAGGCCGAGCCTGCACATCCCTACGTCTCCCGCGGCGGCGTCAAGCTCGCCGGGGCGCTGGAGCGCTACCCGATTGAAATCGAGGAGCATGTCTGCCTCGACGTCGGCGCCTCCACCGGCGGTTTCACCGAGGTGCTGCTGGCGAACGGCGCGAGCCTGGTGTTCGCCATCGATGTCGGCACCAGCCAGTTGCATCCCTCGCTGCGCGATCATCCCAGGATCGTGTCGATGGAAGAGACCGATATCCGCAGCTACGAGGGCAAGCGCCTGCCGGCGCGGCCCGATGTGGTCGTGATCGACGTCAGCTTCATCTCGCTGAAGGCGGTGCTACCGGTGGCGCTGTCGCTGGCCGCCGCGCCGACGAGCCTGCTGGCGCTGATCAAGCCGCAATTCGAGGCGGACCGGAAGCACAACAAGAAGGGGATCATCCGCGACGCCGCCGTGCACCAGGAGATCTGCGGCGATATCGCGGCCTTTGCCGCTTCGCTCGGCTGCACCGACATCGAGATATTCCCCTCGCCGATCACCGGCGGCGACGGCAATGTCGAATTCTTCCTGGGCGCGCGCCGTGGTTGAGCGCATCAAGATCGATCATGTCGGCCATCGCGGTGACGGCGTCTGCCTCGACGCCGGCGAAGCCATCTATGTGCCCTATACGCTCGGCGGCGAGACCGTCGAGGTCGATCATGTCGTGGGCCACCATCCCGACCGCCGCAAGCTGCTCGCGGTGGAGGTGGCAAGCTCCGAACGGATCGAGCCGTTCTGTCCGCATTTCGGCGTCTGCGGCGGCTGTGCCATTCAGCATTGGGCGACTGAGCCGTATCGCGCCTGGAAACGCAACATCGTGGTGGAAACGCTGGCGCAGGCCGGCATTGATTGCGAGGTGGCGCCGCTGGTCGACGCCCATGGTGCCGGGCGCAGGCGCATCACGCTGCACGGTCGGTTCGGCACGCATGACATCCTCAAGGTCGGGTTCTCCGCCACGAGCTCGCACGACGTCATCCCGATCCATCGCTGCCCCATCCTCGATCCCGGGCTCGAGGGTGCGCTCGATGCGGCCTGGGCGCTGGCCGAGCCGCTGACTTCCAGGATGCCGGTGACGAAGCCGCTCGACATCCAGGTCACGGCCACCGCCAACGGCCTCGATGTCGACGTGCGCGGCTCCGGCCCGCTGCCGACCCCGCTGGTCACGGCGCTGTCGCGTGTCGCCGAGCAGCACCGCCTGGCGCGGCTGACGCGGCACGGCGAATTGGTGCTGCAGCGCCTTCCGCCGACGGTGAAGATGGGCCGCGCGGAGGTGACGCTGCCGCCGGGCTCGTTCCTGCAGGCGACGTTGGCGGGCGAAGAGGCGCTCGCCGCACTGGTCGCCGAGCGCATCGGCAAGGCCAAGGAGGTCGCCGATCTCTTCTGCGGCGTCGGCCCGTTCGCCCTGCGGCTTGCCGAGAAGGCCCGCGTCACGGCCTATGACAGCGACGCCGGCGCCGTCGCGGCCCTCGCGAAGGCCGCGCGCACACCAGGCCTGAAGCCGATCAAGGCCGAGCCGCGGGATCTGTTCCGCCGCCCCCTGGTGCCGCCGGAGCTGCGCGACTTCGACGCGGTGGTGTTCGACCCGCCGCGCCAGGGGGCGCAGGCGCAGGCACTGAAGCTCGCCGCGAGCAAGGCGCCCGTCGTGATCGCGGTGTCCTGCAACGCCGCGACCTTCGCCCGCGACGCGCGGCTGCTGATCGACGGCGGCTATCGGCTGGAGGCGGTGGTGCCGGTCGATCAGTTCCGCCACACGCCGCATGTCGAGCTGGTGGCGCGGTTTGCCCGATAGGCTGCAAACTCCTCATCGATCCGACAACCTTGATACCAGTCAATCACCGTGCCCTCCGCTGCCGCTAAAAGCGTTCCGTGCCATGAGATGCGGAGCGGACGTTCGTGCTCGACCGACGACAATTCATCGCGACTTCGCTGGGGCTGTCCGCAACAGCCATCACCGGTCCCTCCGCCGCAGCGGCGGCGAACACCTATGACGAGACGGTAAAGTCGTCCCGGGCTCCGCTGCAAGCCGTGCCGCGGGATCGCGAACTCGTGCGCTTTGCCACCCTCGCGGCCAACAGCCACAACACCCAGCCGTGGATTTTTTCGGTCCGCGGCAACGTCATCGCGATTGCGCCTGACTTCAAGCGCCGCTGTCCGGCCGTCGATCCGGACGATCATCATCTCTTCGTCAGTCTCGGCTGTGCCGCCGAAAATCTCATCCTCGCCGCGTCCACGCTGGGCTGGCACGCCGATGCGGCCGTCGACGGCGACCGCATCGTGATCACGCTCGACGAGGCCCCACAGGACACATCGGCATTGGCGGCCGCGATTCCGATCAGGCAATGCACCCGCGCAGCGTTCGACGGCAGGCCGGCCGCACCGGAGACATTGCGTCGGCTCGAGGATGCCTGTCGCGAACCGAACGTCGCTGCGATCCTGATGACCGAACGCGCCGCGATCGCCGGGGTCACCGACTACGTACTCGAAGGCAACTCGGCACAAATGCGCGACAAGGCCTTCATGCGCGAGCTCGTCAGCTGGATTCGCTTCAACGAGGCGGAGGCACTCGCGACCATGGACGGATTGTTCTCGCCCGCGTCGGGAAACCCCTCGCTGCCCTCGTGGGTGGCGCGGCCACTTCTCAAGCTCTTCTTCACCGAGGGCGGGGAAAACAAGAAATACCGCGAAGAACTCGACAGCTCTGCGGGCGTCGTCGTGCTCGCTGCCGATCGCAGCGACAAGTCGCACTGGATCGCGGTCGGCCGCGCCTGCCAGCGCTTCGGATTGCAGGCGACCGCGCTGGGACTCAAATATTCCTTCATCAACCAGCCGGTCGAGGTGGCGGCGCTGAGGCAGCAGTTCGGGGCCTCACTCGGCCTCGGCGAACGGCGTCCCGATATCGTGATGCGTTTCGGAACCGGTCCAGACCTGCCGGGATCGCTGCGGCGTCCGCCGGAGCTGGTGATGCAATCCTAGTACCCACTTTTCTTGGAACGTGAGTCGTGATTCAAGGTCGGGATGATACCCGAAGCAAGAGAAGTCCACCTTTCGAGGAAAGATCGCAAGGTGCTTGAGGCGTGCTGTCGCTCACCGGTGACGTTGCAGCGCGATTTGAAGCGGGCGCGGATAGTTCTGTTGGCGGCGGATGGGCGCAGCACCCGGTCGATCGCCAAGGAAGTTGGGGTCCAGCCGCGGATTGTCAGCCTTTGGCGGCATCGCTATGCCGACCATGGCCTTGAAGGGCTGCAAGACAAGCCGCGGCCTGGCAAGCAGCCGATCTATACGAAGACGACCGACAAGCGGATTCTGAAGCTGCTGGATAAGCCGCCACCGCAAGGGTTTGCGCGCTGGACCGGCCCCCTGCTGGCCGAGGCGCTGGGCGATGTCGATGTCCAATATGTCTGGCGGTTCCTGCGCAGCCACAAGATTGACCTGGTGGCTCGCAAGTCCTGGTGCGAGAGCAACGACCCGAACTTTACGGCCAAAGCCGCCGATGTTGTCGGCCTCTATGTCGCGCCGCCGGCGAAGGCCATTGTGCTGTGCGTGGACGAGAAGCCCTCGATCCAGGCTTTGGAGCGAGCGCAGGGTTATCTGAAGTTGCCCAATGGCCGCGCCTTAACCGGCCAAAGCCACGATTACAAGCGGGATGGCACCACAACATTGTTTGCGGCGCTCGAAGTCGCCACCGGAGAGGGTGTCAGTAACTCGGTGTAAGATGGTTTCTGTGAGTTTACCTTTGACAGGAGACTCACATGGCTACGGATTTTTCACCTGAGATTTTGGACCAGCTTCTTGCCGGGGGCAGCCTCAAGCCAGAAGACTTAGCCGGCGAAGACGGGCTTTTCAGACGACTGAAGAAGGCGCTTCTGGAGCGCGCACTGGGTGCGGAGCTGACCCACCACCTTGGCTATGAGAAGGGCGACCCGGCAGGCCGCGGGTCGGGCAACAGCCGCAACGGCACAAGCAGCAAAGCGCTGTTGACGGACGACGGCGAGATCGAGATCGAGGTGCCGCGCGACCGCGCCGGCACGTTCGAACCGGTGATCGTCGCGAAGGGCCAGACCCGCTTCGACGGCTTCGACGAGAAGATCATCAGTCTCTACGGGCGGGGCATGACGGTACGGGAGATCCAGGGCCATCTGGCCGAGCTCTACGGCACCGAGGTGTCCCCCGATCTGATCAGCAAGGTCACCGACGCGATTCTCGACGAGGTCCGCGAATGGCAGAGCCGGCCGCTGGAAGCGATCTATCCGGTGGTCTTCTTCGACGCGCTCAGGGTCAAGATTCGCGATGAGGGGATGGTCAAGAACAAGGCAGTCTACGTCGTGCTGGGCATCACTGCATCGGGCGAGAAAGACGTGCTCGGGCTTTGGATCGAGCAAACCGAAGGCGCCAAATTCTGGCTCAAGGTCATGAACGATCTGAGGAACCGCGGCGTCGCCGACATCCTGATCGCCGTCGTCGACGGTCTGAAGGGCTTTCCCGAGGCGATCAACAGCGTCTTTCCCAAGGCGATGGTCCAGACCTGCATCGTGCATTTGATCCGCAACAGCCTATCCTTCGTGTCCTGGAAGGATCGCAAGGCGATCCTTCCCTCGATCAAGGCGATCTATCATGCCGAGAATGCCGACGCCGCTCTGCTCAGGCTCGAGGACTTCGAAGCCGAGTGGGGCAAGCGCTATCCCGCGATCGGGGCGGCCTGGCGCCGGGCGTGGGAGCACGTCATTCCGTTCTTCGCCTTCGCGCCGGAGATACGCAAAATGATCTATACCACCAACACGGTCGAGGCGCTGAACCGTTCGCTGCGCAAGATCATCAAAACACGCGGCAGCTTCCCCAACGACGAGGCGGCGATGAAGCTGCTTTACCTCGCCATCAGAAATGCCGGCATCCATTGGCGACGACCGGTTGCATGGACGGCCGCAATGGGCCAGTTTGCCATCCAGTTCGGCGAGCGCTTTGCAGGCTCAGCGGACTGACCCCATGGGGTCAGTCCGCTGACCCCGCAAACCCCTCACAGAGACGCTCTTACACAAAACTTCTGACACTCCCCCACCGGAAAGATCATCGCGACCATTCAAAACGCCGGCGCCGCGTCGAGTTTCTCGATTTCATGAACAGCGTCACCGCGACTTTTCCGAACCGCAAGCTTCACGTCATCCTCGACAACCTCAACACCCATAAAAAGAACGAGGACTGGCTCAAGGCCCACCCCAACGTGCAATTTCATTTCACGCCGACAAGTGCGTCATGGCTCAATCAGGTCGAAGTATGGTTTTCCATCTTGCAGGGGCAGTCGCTCAGCGGCACCTCCTTCACGAGCCTCAAGCAGCTTCAGGAACACATCGATGCCTACGTCAACGCATACAACGACAGAGCCGAGCCCTTCGTCTGGACCAAGAAAAAGGTCCGTCAACGCCGTTTCAAAGGCCGCCGTATCACTCAGCTCTGATTCCGGGTACTAGCGCCGAAGGCCGCCCAGCGCAGGAGACTCGCCGGGCAGCATCGACGAGTTGATGTCACTGTCCATAAGTCCCGATTGCTGCTGGATGAACCCGGCCCCGAACGACAGGCTGAGGTTGGAGGTCGGCTTGAATTCGACACCCGCAAACCCGCCATAGCCGGGCGCAGCGCTGGAGGTGAGCGGCGCCAGCGAGCTGCCAATGCCGTTGCCGAACTTCAGCGTGTCGAAACCGGCAAAGAACGTGACCGGCATGCCACCCGCAGTCTTCATGTTATAGCCGAACTGCGTGCTGTCATAAGATAGCGCGCTGAAATTGCCGATCGAGCCCGCCTGGCTGAAGCCGCTCAAACCAAGATTGCCGCGTTGGCTGCCGACGAAGAAACCGTTCGCAGAGCTGGTGCGCCAATCGGCATCGCCGGCATTGAAGCTCGTGAAGTTGCCGTAGGTGTCGGAGCTCTGGCCGGCACCACCGCTGAGGCCGAAAGGTCCGCCGGGAATCCAATATCTCAGCGGCGCAACTTGCGCATGGACCGGCTCTCCGCCGAGGCAGAGCACCGCGAGAGCTGCAAGAGCACATGAAAGTGCAGACTTGGACATTCAGATTACCGTCAACAACCTAGCAAATTATACTCCTCGAACCTCATCAATGCCAGCGGAGTGACCGCGCCGGTGTCACGGCTGCAGGCCTCCCGGGGAACTGCACCTGATGCCGCACGATCCGTTGCTCACCCGCCTGACGTCCGTTCTTGCCGAGGTACCGGGCGTTCAAGCCCTCGTGCTCGGCGGCTCACGCGCGCGGGGCAGCGCACATCCCTCCTCCGACTACGACATCGGGCTGTATTGTTCTGGCGCTGGCGCCGGCCCGCTCGATACGGACCGGCTCCTGACCGTCGTGACGGAAATCGCCGACGATCCCGGCGCTGCGACCGTAACGAGATACGGCGAATGGGGGCCATGGATCGTCGGCGGCGCATGGCTGTCGGTCGAGCGACAAAAGGTCGATCTGCTGTACCGTCACGCCGACAACGTCGAGCGAGTCATGATGGACTGCCGAAACGGTACAGTCCTCATGGCCTACCAGCCCGGCCATCCACATGGCTTCTGCTCGGCAATCTGGATGGGCGAGATCGCATATTGTCAGCCTCTGCACGATCCGAAAGGCCTGATCGCGCGGCTCAAGACAATCGCGCTCCCCTATCCGGAGGATCTGGGCCGCGCCTTGTTGCGGCGCTTTCAATGGGAAATCCTGTTCAGCATCGAAAATGCGGAACTTGCGACAGCACGCAACGAGCGGACCCACGTCGCGGGCTGCGTCTACAGAGCGCTCGCGTGCATCGCGCAGGTGCTGTTTGCATTGAACCGTCGATATCTCATCAATGAAAAGGGCGCACTCATCGAGACGGCCGGCTTGCCCCTCACGATTCCCCATCTGGTGGAACAGTCCGACGAAATCTGGCGGCTGATCGGGGATGGCGGCTTGGCACGGGCCTGCGCGATCCTGCGGCAGGTCGATCAGCAATTGAAGGCGCTGATACGATCCGGCGGGACGCCGCTGTGAACGGCTATGCCGTCTTGTCGACCGAGGACGACGAATCCGCCGGCGGATACTTCGTCACCGGCACCACGAAGGATTTCGTGCCGACCTGGTAGATGACCTTGCCGTTCTTGCCGTCGTCGGTCGCGATCTGCGTCTGTCCGAACATGATGACGTTCTTGTAGACGATGCCAGTGCCCTGGCGGGTGACGCCGTCGGTGGTGACGCTGACCTGCGCTTCCTTGCCGTTGACGGAGAGCACCTTGAAGCTCGCGCTCTTGCCGTTGTCGCTCGAATAGCCGCCCCAGCTTCCCATGAGGCGGCTGTCGGAGGCCGGCGGCTCCTGCTTCTCGAGATTCGCGGTCTGCTTGCCAGCGCCGCCCACTGAGAACAGCAGCACCATACTCTTCCCGTCCTTGGTGCCGACTGTGACCCCGCCAAAGGTGATAAGCGTGCCGTTGACCTCGCCAAAGCCGCGCTCGGTGCGACCGTTATGCGTGTACTCGACCTGCGCCCGGGCACCGCGAATGTTCACGACCTTGAAGCCGACGGGCTGGTTGTTGCCGACCCAATTGCCCTTCCATTCACCGACCAGAGCACTCTGGCGATACATCCGCTCGTTGGCGGGCGAAATCTGGTTGGTGCTCGACGTGACGATGGCCATGGCTTGCTCAAAGGCAGGTTGGAAAAACCCGCTTTCGTTCGCTCCAGCAATGTCGGGATGCCGGCTGGAAACGGAAGGAAACAGTCTGATTAGGGCCATGCACCGGTTAACGGGCAGTTAAATTCAACTGCCGGTTGGGATTGGCAAAAGGTCTCAGCCGCGACGTTAACGTCCCCAGCGGTCCGACCAGATCTTCTCGCCAATCAGGCAGTTGACGCGCGGCTCCTTGTCGGCAACGCGCATCACGGGGCGCTCGGGCGTGCGGCCGGCGACTTCCATCAGCAGCTTGGTGCGGATCGCTTCCTTGAACTTGTCGCGATCCTTGATCGTGATGACGAAGGAGCCGGGACCTCCGATGACGCAGTCCTCATAGTATAAATCGAGATTGTCGATATCCATGGTCGAGTAGGACGGCTCCTTGACCATGATCGGCAGGCCGTTGATGACGATGCCCTTCTCCAGGGCGGCATCGCGCGCCACCGTGACCGGACCGCCATTGTTGTTGGGACCGTCGCCGGAAATGTCGATGACGCGGCGCAAGCCCCGATAGGGATCCTCATCGAACAGCGGCATCGCGAACGCGATTGCACCGGAGATCGAGGTCCGCGAGGCGCGCCGGATCGGCGTTTTCATGATCTCGGCGGCGACCGCGTCCGCCGTCTCCGGTCCGTCGACCAGGCGCCAGGGAATGATCATCTTCTGGTCGCTGGAGGCGGCCCACTCGAAATAGGTCACTGCAATCCGGCCGTTCGGACCCAGCTTCAGCGCCTGCAGGAACTCCTTCGACTGGATTGCCTGCGCATAGCCCTCGCGCTGGACCGCGAGCTCGTCCATGTCCATGGAGTAGGACACGTCGACCGCGAGGATCAGTTCGACGTCGACCGCCTGCGCGTCCTTGTCGGCCGCCAGCCTTTGCGATTGAGATCGACTCTCGGGCGATTCAAATTTGGGTCCCGGTGCCGCGATGCCCGCGACGTCCCCTCCGGCAAGCATGCCGGCCACTAGCACAGCCCCGATCGAGAACAGCAAACGCATCGCAGTCTCCCGTCGTATGACGCGATGGTGACATGCAATTGCCTTGCCGCAAAGGCCGAAGATCGCTTGCGCTTCACATTCGAGTTAAGAATTTGTGTGCCAGCGCGAAAACGCCGCCGTGTTGCCGCGCTTGCGTCACCGGAGCACGCGCGATCACAGGCTTGGTCAATCCGGGGCGACTCGAAGAAAGCCGAACCGGTAATGACGAGATTCTCAGGCACGCAAGGGCGCGCCTGAGTTCTTGCTTCGCGAGCCCCGGGATGACGGCGGCAAGCGTGGAGTGCACGCCCCGCCCACTTGTCCGGCACGATTTCCATGCTAGGGTTGGTCGCACAGATGGGGATGGAGTCCCCCGACAACCGCCCGGCGGTCGATGACCGTGCTTGGCTGATGACTCCTGCTCGAGGAGAGGCAATCTCAAGGCCTCTGCCTTTGGCGGGAGCATGGACATACCCGCCGATGGCGGGTTTTTTGTTGCCTTGTAACGAAGGCCAGCCGGAGAAGGCCAGGAGAAGACGTGACGATGCCGACACCGAATGCTGCGCGCACGACGCTGCCCAGAGGGATCTGGGTGCTCGGCTTCGTCTCGATGCTGATGGACATCTCCTCCGAGATGATCCATGCGCTGCTGCCGATCTATCTGGTCACCGTGCTCGGCGCCTCCACGCTCACCGTCGGGTTCATCGAGGGTATTGCGGAGGCCACCGCCTCGATCACGAAGATCTTCTCCGGTGCGCTGTCGGACTGGCTCGGCCGCCGCAAGCTGCTCGCCGCGCTCGGCTACGGGCTGGCCGCCTTCACCAAGCCGCTGTTCCCGCTCGCGCCCAGCGTCGAATGGCTGGTGGCGGCGCGCTTCATCGACCGCGTCGGAAAGGGCATTCGCGGCGCACCGCGCGATGCGCTGATCGCCGATATCGCCCCGGTCGGCCTGCGCGGCGCGAGTTTCGGGCTGCGCCAGTCGCTCGACACGATCGGGGCCTTCGTCGGGCCGCTCGCAGCGATCGGCCTGATGTGGTGGACGGTCGACAATTTTACGATCGTGTTCTGGGTGGCAGTGTTGCCGGCGTTCTTGTCGTTTGGACTGATCGCCTTCGCTGTGAACGAGCCGGAGCCCGACCCGAGCCGGGGGCCTGCGAAGAACCCGCTTAATCTCGCCGCAATGCGGCAGCTCGGGGCGGTGTATTGGCGCGTCGTCGCGATCGGAATCGTCTTCACGCTCGCGCGCTTCAGTGAGGCCTTCCTGATTCTGCGCGCACAGAACATCGGACTCAACGCGATGTGGGTGCCGGCGGTGCTGGTGCTGATGAACATCGTCTATGCCCTGTCGGCCTATCCGGCCGGCGTGCTGTCGGACCGGATCGGCAGGACCGGCCTGCTCGCACTCGGTCTGGTCTTCCTCGCCGGCGCCGACCTCGCGCTGGCGCTGCTGCCGAATCTGACCGGCCTCGCGCTCGGGGTCGCGCTGTGGGGGCTGCATATGGGATTAACGCAAGGGCTGCTCTCGGCCCTCGTCGCCGACGCTGCGCCACCGAGCCTGCGCGGCACCGCATTCGGCTATTTCAACCTTTTCACCGGGCTTGCCCTGCTGGCCGCAAGCGTGATCGCCGGCGCGCTTTGGGACGCATATGGTCCCCAAGGCACGTTCCTCGCAGGGCTCGGCTTCGCGCTGGTCTCGCTCGTCGGGCTGCTCACGGTCGGCAACGGGCTGGCGGCAAAGGACGAATAATGCAGGTCACAAACCAGGGAACGAGACGTTGAACATCCAATACATTCTGGCTGTAGCCGCCGGCGGAGCGCTCGGCGCGGTCGTGCGCTACCTCGTTGCAATCGGTTCGGGCCGCGCTTTCGGCACCGACTTTCCTTGGGGCACCCTGATCATCAACGTGACGGGATCATTCCTGATCGGCATCTTCGCCGCGCTGTTCGCGACGAGATGGAACCTGCCGCAGACCGCCCGGATATTCTTGACGGTGGGGATTTGTGGCGGATACACCACGTTCTCGACGTTCTCGCTGGATGCCTGGTATCTGATCGAGCGCGGTCAGACCGTCGCCTCGGCCGTCTACATGATTGCATCGGTGGTGCTGTCCGTGGGGGCGCTGATCGCCGCAATGCAGTTTGTTCGCGCTCTCCCCTAAGGGGCGCAGCGCGACCAGCGCATCCCTGCCCGTCCGCAATGACATGATGGCGGCGCACCGACCACCTTGGAGAGGCCCGGGCGCCTGGAATATGATCAGAGGGCTGGAGCTCCTCAGGGCCGGGTTTCAGGAAACGTTGAACGACACCGTCACCAATCCGAAAACCAGAACAAAGACCAAGGTCGAGCGGCCGCGGCTGCACAAGGTCATCCTGATCAACGACGACTACACGCCGCGCGAATTCGTCACCATGGTGCTGAAGGCCGAATTCCGCATGACGGAGGATCAGGCCTACAAGGTGATGATCACCGCGCACAAGCTGGGTGCCTGCGTCGTCGCGGTGTTCACCAAGGATGTTGCCGAGACCAAGGCGACGCGCGCCACCGACGCCGGCCGCGCCAAGGGCTATCCGCTGCGGTTCACGACCGAGCCGGAAGAATAGGACGCGGTCTTCCACTTCGGATCAATTTTACCGATCCGCGCTACCGCAGGTTCAATCTCCTGTGTCACCACGGCGGCATGACAGTCGCACTGCGCAAACGGCTCGACCTCAGGCCGGCCCGCCCCGAGACCTCTTTCGGTCCGTTCAGGCTGCTGCATGCCCTGCTCTGGCTGATCCTTGCGGCCGCCATGCGGGTGATCGCATTTGGCGGCGGCGCGATCGCCTTGCCGGCAATTGTCGTCGCGGACATTTCGGTGCTGCTGGCCTTCTTTGCCACGGCACATCAATCGATCGAGGCGGCCGGAGGCCAATCCTCCCTCGGTGAATTGACGCTTGGGGAGCAGTTGAAACTGTCCTTCTCGGTTCTGTGGCGGATCGCCTCGGTGATGATCGCGGCTGCGCTCGGCACCGCAGCCGCGGGCCACGTCGCGTATGCGCCTCACCTGATGGCCGGCCTCGATGGCGTTGCTTTCGACCAGTTCACGCATCTCGGGCGTTTCTGGAGCGCGTTGATCGCGACGCTGGTGCTCCTCATGATCGTCCGTGCCGAGCGCAATGACGGCAAGATCGCATTGTTCGCCGCCATCGGTGAGTTCGCGCGGCGCGGCGTGTGGCTCGGCGTCAGCGTGATCGTGCTCGGTGTCATCAACGTCGCCCTCGCCTATGGGCAGGAAGTGGTGCGCAGCGCGATCTGGAATTTCTGGCAGACCTCGTCGGCGACACAGTTCACCAAGAACCTGGTCTACTTCGTGTTCATCTTCAGCTTCGCGATGCTGAGGCTGTGGATCACTCTGAGGATCATAACTCTGGGCCTGAAGCAGTCGTATGTTCGCGGCAGCTAGCGCCGCTGACCGCGCCTTCCGCTAGGCGATCACAGCCGGCGTTTCTTCGGCGAGCCCGTACACGCGTTGTGCCTTGGAAAATCCCGCAATCGGGAATTCACCGAGCTTCTGCCAATCGTATTGGCAGACATTGGCAAAACCTTCCGAGGCGACGACGGTGCGCCCCAGGCGACCCGTGATCTTCTCCAGCCGCGCGGCGAGGTTGACGGCCGGGCCGATGCAGGTGAAGTCGAGCCTGTTGCCGCCGCCGATATTGCCGTAGAGGATGTTTCCGACATGCAGCGCGACGCCGAAGCGGAAGCGTTCGACGACGTCGCCGACTGGAAAGGCGAGCGCCTCGACGCTGGCGCGGGATTCGCGCGCAGCCTCCAGCACCTGCGCGCAGACATGCGCGGCATCGCCGACATATTCGTCGATCGGGAAAACCGCGAGCAGGCCGTCGCCCATGAACTTCAGCACCTCGCCGCCATGGCCGCGGATCGCCGTGACCTGGCAGTCGAAATAATGATTGAGGATCTGGACCACCGTCTCGGGCGGCAGCCGGTCCGACAGCGCGGTGAAGCCGCGCAGGTCCGACAGCCAGATCGCGGCCTGCATGGTGTCGTGATGACCGCGGCGGATCTGGCCGCCGAGGATGCGCGCTCCAGCGCGATTGCCGACATAGGTGTCGAGCAGCATCTCGGCGGTACGGCGCTGGCTGATGATCTCGCTGACACGCGCCAGCGGCGTCACGATGGAGCGGATTGCCGCGATGTCGTCGTCGCTGAAACCGCCGGGATGTTGCGTGATCCAGCTCGTCGCGTGGCTGGAGCCGTCGAGAAAGGGCACCGGCACCGCAACATAGTCGGTCGCGCCTTCCGCCCGCATGTCGTCGAGGAACGGAAATCGCGTGCTGTCGGGATCGCTTGCGCGTCCCCTCACCTCGATCCCCTGCTCGAACACGACGCGGAGCGGGCTGCGGGCGAATTCCGGCGTGTCCAGGATCTCAAAATCGACGCTGCCGATTTCGACTCCCTGGCCCTGCCGCCAGATGAAGTTGCGGCCGAAGATTTCAGGATGCAGCGTGCGGATGAAGATGCCGAACCGCCATAGCGGCAGGCCCGCCGCGACCAGACGCTCGCAGAAATCGGCGATCATCTCGTCCGGCTCCGCCGCCGACCAAGCGCCGTCGATCAGCCAGTTGCAGACGCGCTGAAGCTCGGAACTGTTCATGGCTGCATTTGCGGACGAAGTTGCGGGGCCGTCAAGCTGCGCGGTGGGCTAGTACCACGACATCAACGCCCGACCTGTCCGCGGTCGCGCAGGAAGTGATCCGCCAGCACGCAAGCCATCATGGCCTCCCCGACCGGGACGGCACGGATGCCGACACAAGGATCGTGGCGGCCCTTGGTGAAGATCTCGGTATCGGCCCCCTGCCGATCGACGGTGAGACGCGGCTGCAGGATCGACGAGGTCGGCTTCACCGCGAAGCGCACCACCACCGGCTGTCCGGTGGAGATGCCGCCCAGCACGCCGCCGGCATGGTTGGACAGAAACCGCGTGCCGTCATTGCCGGTGCGCATCTCGTCCGCGTTCTCTTCGCCGGTAAGCTCTGCGGCGCCGAAGCCGGCGCCGATCTCGACGCCCTTCACCGCGTTGATGCTCATCATCGCGGCGGCGAGATCGGAATCGAGCTTGGCATAGATAGGCGCGCCGAGACCTGCCGGCACGCCGTCGGCGACGACCTCGATCACCGCGCCGATCGAGGATCCGCTCTTGCGGATGCCGTCGAGATAGGTCTCGAAGAATGCGGCCTTGTCCTTGTCGGGACAGAAGAACGGATTCTTGGCGATCTCGTCCCAGTCCCACTTGTCGCGATCGATCTTGTGCGGGCCGATCTGCACCAGCGCGCCGCGCACCCTCACATCGGGCAGGACTTTTCGCGCGATCGCGCCGGCGGCAACGCGCATCGCGGTCTCGCGTGCGGAGGAGCGGCCGCCGCCGCGATAGTCGCGAAGGCCGTACTTGGCTTCATAAGTGAAGTCGGCATGGCCCGGACGAAACTTGTCCTTGATCTCGGAATAGTCCTTGGAGCGCTGGTCGGTGTTCTCGATCAGGAGTCCGATCGGCGTGCCCGTCGTCACCTGCACGCCGGTCTCCGGATGCGCCATCACGCCGGACAGGATCTTCACCTGATCCGGCTCCTGGCGCTGCGTGGTGAAGCGTGACTGGCCCGGCCGGCGGCGATCGAGATCACGCTGGATGTCGGCCTCGGTGAGCGGGATCATGGGCGGGCAGCCATCGACCACGCAGCCGATCGCCACCCCGTGGCTCTCGCCGAAGGTGGTGACGCGGAACATGTGGCCGAAGGTGTTGAAAGACATCGCTGCTCGCTGGCTCGTAAGTCAGTGCTGACTTGTGGTAGCGCCCGGGAACACGGCGTTCAACCCCGTTCCCGTCATTCCGGGGGGATGCGCAGCATCGAACCCGGAATCTCGAGATTTCGGGTTCGCCCTTCGGGCGCCCCGGAATGACGGTGAGGAGCCTAACTGAACTTCTCCAGCCGGCCGTCGCGGAACACGTAGACCGCGCCCTGCTCGATAAAGAGCTCCGCAGCGCTGCCAGGGGTCTCGATGCCCAGGGCCACCATCAGGGCCCGACAGGTGCCGCCATGGGCGACAGCCACCGTATCGACCAGAAGCGACTCGTACCAGTCGAGCATGCGCAACTGCACGGCCGCGTAGGTCTCCCCGCCCGCGGGCGCGACGGTCCATTTGTCGGCGAGGCGCCTCGCATAGACGTCCGGATCGGAGGCTTCGCTCTCGGCCAGCGTCAGCCCCTCCCAGACGCCATAGCCGATCTCACCGCAGGCGATCGTCGAGCGAATAGTCCGAAGCCGGCAATTCAAGCTGCTCACGCGCGAGTTCCATGGTCTGCCGCGCACGGCCGAGCGGGCTCGACACGTAAGGCAGCGCCGCCCTGTCCCTGCCCTCGCGCCTGAACAGATCGGCCAGAATGCTGGCCGCCTGCACGGCCTGGGCCTGGCCGCGCGCATTCAGCGGGACGTCCTTGGTGCCCTGGAGTCGCCCGAGCGCGTTCCACTCGGTCTCGCCATGGCGAAGGAAGTAGATCGTGGGCACGGGCATTCCGGCTTAGGGCTAGCCCGTCTTATTCGCGAGAGGGCGCCTGAGAGGCTGGCGAGCGTGGTGTAAAGCGCTGATGCGGCGTAGGATTCGGTTGCGAAGCCACCCCATCACCTTCAACCGCGAACGCCACGCCCGCCATGACCGATGATACGATTTCAGACCACTATCGAGAAGCAAGAATTCAACACAAATAAAACCTCTGCCTCGCGCTCGATCTCTTCATGCTTGATAGTCTCGTTTCGGAGGCTGAGCACCTACCGCGTCTAATAGGCCGCTCGCGCCGGTTTCTTTGGACGCGGCACGACCGCGACTCCACGTTTCGGCACAGAAATGATCGGGAGTCACTCAATCTTTCTTCAACTTAACCCGTCTTATTCGTAAGAGTGCGCCTGAGGGGTAAAGCGCTGATGCGGCGTAGGATTCGGTTGCGAAGCCAACCCCATCACCTCCAACCGCGAACGCCACGCCCGCCATGACCGACGATACGATTCCGCCCTTCTCGTTTCCAGCCGTTCACGCCAAGAAAGTCACAGCTGCCTTCGATGGTGGGCGCCTAACCTCGAACGGGGGCGTGATGCTTCTGGCGATGGCCGAGCGGCGTCTCGGTTTGGCCAACAATCTGGCCCGGGTGTTCCCGGATCGGCGCGATCCGACGCGGGTCGTGCACAGCCTGGTCGATATGTTCCGCGCTCGCATGTTCGCGATCTGCTGCGGCTACGAGGACGCCGACGACCTCGATCATCTGAGGTCCGATCCGGCATTCAAACTGGCCTGCGGTCGCCTACCGGACACGGGCCGGGATTTGTGTTCCCAGCCGACGCTGTCGCGGCTGGAGAATGCTCCGCGCCTGCGCGACGTGATCCGGCTGACCTACACTTTGGTCGACGCATGGATGGATAGCTACCCGCGCGAGCCGGCATCCGTCACGCTCGACATCGATGATACCTGCGACGTCGTCCACGGCCATCAGCAGCTCTCGCTGTTCAACGCTCATTATGACGAACGCTGCTTCCTGCCGATCCACGTCTACGACACGGAGAAGAGCCGGCCCGTGGCGGTCGTGCTGAGGCCCGGCAAGACGCCGGGCGGCGTCGAGGTGCGTGCCCATCTGCGCCGCCTGGTACGGCATATCCGGACGCGATGGCACAACACGCAAATTACGTTCCGTGGCGACGGGCACTATGCCCGGCCGGAGGCAATGGCGTGGTGCGAGACCAACGGCATCGACTACATCTTCGGTCTGTCCGGCACCAAGCCTCTCGCCAGAAAAGTCGACGAGGTCGCCGACGACATCCGCACGCGACGCGCCATCGAGAACCTGCCGGTTCTGCGTGGCTATACCGAGACGCGCCACAAGGCAAAGTCCTGGGATCGCGAACGGCGCACCGTCGCCCGTATTGAGGCGACGATGCTCGGCCTCGACATCCGTTTCGTCGTCACCAGCCTCGATGTCGGCTCGGCCGAGTGGATCTACGACAGCCTGTATTGCGCGCGCGGCCAAGCCGAGAATCTGATCAAGCTGCATAAGACGCAGCTCGCCTCCGATCGCACCAGCTGCCGTTCGGCGCTCGCCAACCAGGTCCGTCTCGTGCTCCATACGGCCGCTTATTGGCTGATGCTGACCGTGCGCGACGCCATTCCCAAAGCCCGGGAATTGGCCGCTGCCGAGTTCGCGACGCTGCGTCTTCGGCTCTTGAAAATCGCCGCCCGTGTCGTCGAGACCACGAGCCGCATTCGCCTTGCGTTTGCCGCGGCATGTCCCGAAGCCGACCTGATCTGCGGCTTGCCCGGCGCGCTGCTGCCGCTCGGTCCTTGACCGGCGGGGCGTCCGCCCCCGTTCGCCCAACCCATCCCTCAAGCGCGTTGCAAAGTACCGGTCGTCAGGCGGCGAAAAGCCGAAGGCAATCCTGTGCGCCTCGTCAGACAAGATGTGCGGCCGCATCAATCGGGCCCAAAAGCCGCACTCTCACGAATAGGACGGGCTAGTCCTTCCCGCCCAGCGAGATGTCCGGCGCATCCGGCCGCTTCATGCCGAGCACATGGTAGCCGGAATCGACGTGATGCACCTCGCCGGTGACGCCGCGCGAGAGGTCGGAGAGGAAGTACAGCGCGCTGCCGCCGACGTCTTCGGTCGAGACGTTGCGCCGCATCGGCGCGTTGTATTCGTTCCACTTCAGGATATAGCGGAAGTCGCCGATGCCGGATGCCGCGAGCGTCTTGATCGGTCCCGCCGAGATGGCGTTGACGCGAATGTTCTTCTCGCCGAGATCGGCGGCGAGATAGCGCACACTGGCCTCCAGCGCAGCCTTGGCGACGCCCATCACGTTGTAATGCGGCATCCATTTCTCGGCGCCGTAGTAGCTGAGCGTGATGAGCGAGCCGCCATCCGTCATCAGCTTCTCGGCGCGCTGCGCCACCGCGGTGAACGAATAGCAGGAGATCAGCATCGACTTCGAAAAATTCTCCTGCGTCGTGTCGACGTAGCGGCCGTCGAGCTGCTCGCCATAGGCGATCGCGTGCACCAGGAAGTCGATCTTGCCCCACTTCTCCTTCAGCACCGCGAAGGCGGCGTCGATGGTCGCGGCATCCGTGACGTCGCAATGGCCGAGCACGAGACCGCCGATCTCGGCGGCAAGCGGCTCGACGCGTTTCTTCAGCGCATCGCCCTGATAGGTGAAGGCGAGCTCGGCGCCGGCCGCGTGGCATGCCTTGGCAATGCCCCAGGCGATCGAGCGGTTGTTGGCAACGCCGAGGATCACCCCGCGCTTGCCTTGCATCAGACCTGAATTCTGCGCCATTTGAACGTCCCGTCGAACTCTCGTTGAGGTCTGGAGGTACACCAGCCCTCCCCTGCGGTACAGCCCTAATACGCGGCGTTAACGCTGTTTCGAGTGCCGGAATAGCCGTTCCGCTCGGGTGTTATGATCGTTGAGGCGCTCGCGCCGAACGCTTGGACTTCAAGACCGCAATGAACGCGTTTCGTCAGAGTGTGGAAGTCATGATCCCGGCGTTACGGCGCTACGCCCGCGCGCTCACGCGCGATGCGGATGCGGCCGACGATCTGGTGCAGGATACATTGGTGCGCGCGCTGCGTTCGGAACGCCTGTTTCTCGGGGGCGACGTCAGGAGCTGGCTCTATACGATCCTGACCAACCTCAACAAGAACCGGCGGCGCTCACTGGCAAGGCGGCCGCAATTCATGCCGCTGACGGAGAACAACCCGGATGCCAGCGGGACCGAGGCCGAAGGACGTGACATCGAGAAGGCGCTGGCCACCCTCGTCGAGGAACAGCGTTCGGTGCTGCTTCTGGTGATGCTGGAAGGCATGAGCTATCGCGAGGTCGCCGACATCCAGGGCGTGCCGATCGGCACCGTGATGTCGCGCCTGGCACGCGCACGGGCCCATGTTAAAGCCTCGCTGGAGGGTGAGCGCCCGGCGCTCAGGCGGGTGAAATGAGGACAGCGTGATGCATCGCACATCGTCCGCCCGCAGCCAGCCGAGGACGCGAGCGAAGTTGAGCCACGAACGATTTTTTGGGCCGCAGAGCCAGAGACGACCGATATGAACGACCGCAATATCCCGGTGACCGAAGACGAGCTGCACGCCTATGTCGACGGCGAGCTGCCGGCGGAACGACGCGCCGACGTCGAAGCCTGGCTCGCCGCCCATCCTGACGATGCCGAGCGGGTCCAATCCTGGCGGACCATGGCCGAGATGCTGCACGCCCGCTACGATTCCGTCGCGCAGGAGTCGGTGCCGGCACGGCTGGAGCTCGAGCGGCTGGAGCGCCGCCCGCGGCAATGGCTCTATGGCGCCGCCGCGGCCGTGCTGGTTGCTTTCGTCGCCGGCGGCACGGCCGGCTGGGTGGCACATGGCGCCGCCAACGCGCCCTCCACGTTCCAGAGGCTTACGGCAGACGCGCTCGATGCCCACCGCCTCTACGTCGTCGAGGTCCGCCATCCCGTCGAAGTCGGCGGCAACGAGCGTGACCATCTCCAGGCCTGGCTGACCCGGCGCTGCGGCTGGACGGTGTTCGCTCCGAACCTGGAGGCGAGCGGGCTGAAGCTTGTCGGTGGCCGGCTTCTGCCCGGGCCGAGCGGTCCGGCGTCGTTCCTGATGTATGAGGGCGCCTCGGGTGAGCGGTACACGATTTACGCCACCAAGACCGAGACTGGTGCGACGCAGATGCGCTACGCCAGAACGGACAAGGACGAGGCGCTGTTCTGGGCCGAACGCGGCGTCGGCTACGTCGTCAGCGGTGGGGGTGATCGCGAGCGGCTGACGAAGGTGGCGCAGGCCGTGTACGACCAGGTAGAGAAAAGCGGCACCTGACAGCAGCGCCATGGCCGAAGCCACGCTCTCGACGCGCTTCGGGACGCGGATGCCTCGATTCCGTCATTGAAAATTTGGAATCAAGACATCGGCGCGTCTCATTATCGCACCGGATGATGACGCGAAAATGAGCAGCGTTCGATCCGCCGATCGACGCGGGCGGCCTCGATTGGGGCTTTGGTACCGCGCTGGTCCCCCTCTCGAGGCCGCACCTTATTGACGGCTGCCCCGCCGGACAGCCGACACGTCTTGAAGTCAGCGTTGAGCGCGCTGCGCTTCAGACCCAAGTTGAGCATCATCCTTTCGGGAAAAGCATGCTCCGATCGTCGAGGTGGCCTCGGATAGCGCCCTAGCCGAGCCCGCTACGCGGATTGTAGGGGTGGTGGTCCCGCCACTTCTCCATCAATGCTTCGAGCTCGGCGTCGTTCCCGTCCGGTAGCATAATCCTGATGGTCACGAAGAGATCCCCGGTTCCACCAGCTTTCGGCAAGCCTTTGCCCTTGAGGCGGAAGGTCCGGCCGCTGGAGGTGTTCTTCGGGACCGAAAGCTCCACGGCATTCCCGAGGGTGGGCACGCGGACCTTGCCGCCGAGCACCGCCTCATACAACGTCACCGGCAGGTCGATCCTGAGGTCGGCGCCCTCGACCTTGAAAAACGGGTGCGGCGCGATGTTGATGGTGATCAGGAGATCGCCCGGCGGATGGCCCTGCGCGCTCTCGCCCTGCCCCCGGAGCCGAATCTGCTGGCCCTCGGTGACGCCGGCCGGAATTTTGACGTTGAGCTCCTTGCCCGTCGGCAGCCGGACGCGCTTCTCGCCCCCCTTGGCCGACTCTTCCAGCGAGACGGACATGGCGACATTCACATCGAGATCCAGCCCAATGCCGCCGGTATCGAATTCGAACTGGGCGCCGCCGCCGGCCCCAGGCCGGGCGCCGCGCATCCCGCCGCCGAACATGCTGTTGAGGATATCCTCGAACGCGCCGCCGCCCGGGGCACCACCCGCCCCGCCGCTCCGGAACGAATAGCTTTCGAACCCGCCGGGACCCGCGCGGCCGCGCGGCCCCCCGCCGCCAGGAAAACCCTGGAAGCGTGGCTTGCCCTCGGCATCAATCTCGCCGCGGTCAAACTGCTTGCGCTTGTCCTCGTCGCCGAGGATCTCGTTGGCCGAGTTGATCTCGGCGAAGCGCTCGGCAGCCTTCGGATCACCCTTGTTGCTGTCCGGATGGTGCTTCTTGGCCAGCTTGCGATAGGCGCCCTTGATCGCGGCAGCGCTGGCGCTCCGCGGCACCCCCAAGACCTCATAGGGGTCGCGCATTCGTCACGTCTCCTTCAAGAATCGAATTGTTTCAAAGGGCTCCCCGCCCCACCTGCGGATCATGTGGGAAGAGAGTGGCATTTTTGCAACTAGCGCAGTGCCTAGCTCCGCCACGGCTTTAGCGTATGAATCTGCCAACGGCCACGGCTGCTTTGGCAGCCGGCACCCTGGAGCCAGCTTTCGGTGCTGCCGTTGACGTAGCTCGCCAGAAAGTCGCGGCATTTGCGTCCGTCCTCGGCGGCATAGGACTGGGCGATCGGCGTCACCGAGCCGCGCGCCCCGGTCTCGGGATTCTCCCAGTGCTGGCTGGAATCCTTGTCGCCCTTGCTGAGGACGTCGGAGGCGGCATTGCGCGCGAAGGCGAGATCGGTCTCGGTGGGCGCCGCGTCTCTCGCCGGCCGCGCGATCGAGCCGGTGAGATCGCTGTCCTCAGTCTTGGCGTAGGCACTCGTGTCATTGCGGGAGAAGCTGCAGCCGCCGGCGCCGAGCCCGACCAGAATCATCGTCACGACGAGGCCGGAGGGCCGGATCGCCGATAGGCCAACGCGATCCCATGCCCTATATAGGGCGGTAGCGGACAAGGACGCATTTTGGGCCGCGGGACGCAACTCGGACTCCAGACATGACCGACACGACCTCGATGAAACACCAGACACCCTTAACATCCGGTGATTTCACCGCCGCGGACGAGCCATTTGCGCTGTTCGAGGCCTGGCTGAACGAGGCGACCAAGAGCGAGCCGAACGATCCGAACGCCATGGCGCTCGCAACCGTCGGCCCTGACGGGCTGCCGGACGTCCGCATGGTGCTGATGAAGGGCTTCGATACCGAAGGTTTCGTCTTCTACAGCCACATCGCCAGCCAGAAGGGCCGCGAACTCGCCGCAAATCCTAAGGCAGCGTTACTGTTTCACTGGAAGTCGCTGCGCCGTCAGGTCCGCATCCGCGGCAACGTGACGCCGGTGACCGACACTGAAGCCGACGCCTATTTCGCCACCCGCCCCAAGCAGGCCCAGATCGGCGCCTGGGCGAGCAAGCAGTCGCAAGAGCTTGAGAGCCGCTTCGCCTTCGAGCAGGCCATCGCCAAGGTTGCGGCCAGATATGTCATCGGCGAAGTGCCGCGGCCGCCGGGCTGGAGCGGCTGGCGCATCACGCCGCTGCGGATCGAGTTCTGGCACGACCGCCCGTTCCGCCTGCACGACCGCATCGAATTTCGCCGTGACGCCGCCGGCCAGAAATGGTCCAAGGCGCGGATGTACCCTTGATCCTCATCTTGATACTTGCCTCGAGCTTTGGGCCGACCTGAAAGATGTCCATGCCGCATTCGTCCAATGCGCCGCGCCGCACGCTGCTCCTGACCGGAGCAAGCCGCGGCATCGGCCACGCCACCGTGATCCGCTTTTCCTCGGCGGGATGGCGCGTCATCACGTGCTCGCGGCATCCCTTCCCGGAGGACTGCCCGTGGGACGCGGGGCCCGAGGACCACATCCAAGTCGACCTCGGCAATCCCAAGGACACTGCGCGCGCGATCTCCGATATCCGCAACCGGCTGGAGGGCGGCATGCTGCATGCGCTGGTCAACAACGCCGCGATCTCGCCGAAGGGCCCGGGCGGCTCCCGGCTCGGCTCGGTCGACACCGACCTCGACACCTGGACGCATGTCTTCCATGTCAACTTCTTCGCGCCGATCATGATGGCACGCGGGCTGATCGAGGAATTGAAGGTGGCCAAGGGCTCGGTCGTCAACGTCACTTCGATCGCGGGCTCGCGCGTGCATCCCTTCGCGGGCGCCGCCTACGCGACCTCGAAGGCCGCGCTCGCCTCGCTGACGCGCGAGATGGCGTCCGATTTCGGCCGTATCGGCGTCCGCGTCAATGCGATCGCGCCGGGCGAGATCGACACCTCGATCCTGTCGCCGGGCACCGAGAAGATCGTCGAGCAGCAGATCCCGATGCACCGCCTCGGCACGCCCGACGAAGTAGCAAAAATCATCTACGTGCTGTGCACGGACACCAGCTCTTACGTCAACGGCGCCGAAATCCACATCAACGGCGGCCAGCACGTTTAGGCAAGGCGCGCAAGCATGGGCCGGTTCGCGAGCACCGCCTCACTCTACGAGCATTTGCGGCCGCCTTATCCGGGCGAATTGTTTCGCAACGTCGCGCAAAAGCTTGGTCTCTCCAGAGAGAGCAGCCTGATCGACCTCGGCACCGGCCCCGGGCTCTTGGCGCTCGGCTTCGGGCCCTATGTCGGTCGCGTCGTCGGCGTCGATCCCGAACCCGCGATGATCGAGGCGGCACACCATGCCGCAAGGGGCGCAGGGCGGCATGTTACGCTGATCGAAGGCAAGGCCGAAACGCTTGCCCCCGATATCGGCAGTTTCGACATCGTGACGATCGGACGCGCGCTGCATTGGATGGATCGCGACCCGACACTAGCACTGCTCGACTGGCTGGTCGCGCACGACGGTGTAATTGCCATCTGCGCCGCGTTCTCCGCCACCGACGGCCGCAACCCGTGGCTTGACGGCTACAACGAAATCCGGCGCCGCTGGTCGCCAGTCGGGCTCTGGAAGGCGACCGGTCGGGGCACACGGACTCACCGCGACCTTGCCGCATTCTTTCGCGGCAGCTCGTTTCGGCCGGCTCAACTCGTCACAGTCGAGACCAGCCACCTGGTCGGCCTTCATGACCTGGCGAAACGCACACTCACCTATTCGTCGACATCGCCGGACGTCTTGGGCGAAAATGTCGAGGATATGCTGCGCGATGTCGGAAAGCATCTCGTCTCGTTCAGCCGCGACGGCGCGATCGCCGAGACTGTTGTCTCGACGGCGCAGATCGTGACGCGCTAGCTGGTTTGCCGGAGGACGGAAGCAAGGCGATCCAGACAACGCCGCCGCAAGGCCTGGATCGCCCTTACCTTCCGTTCCTCAATCGAGTCGAATCCGACGCGACCTCTCGCGTGGCCGCGGAGCGGCCGTGCTGAATGCAGTCGAGCAGTCGTCGTCGTTCTCACCATCGAGCAGCGGAGCACCACAGTGCCGGCACATGCGTGCCGACATCGACGGCGCCTTGCCGCTCGCCAGGACCTGGCGATAGTTCGCCAGATCGATGACGTTGCGGGGCGACGTTATGTGTTTCTCAACCATGGCTGTTCCTCGCGGCTACGCACTGCTTATCGCAGACAAGTTTCGCGCAAACGTTCAGCCCACCGCTCAAATTTTACCGGAGGAATTGCGGCATGGCGCGGACATCACGGCGCCGCCTCAATCCCGATCTATTCTGCGACACGATCTACCGTGTCTCTGCGAGCGGCGTAAGGTCTCGGTAGGGATCTTTGCTCGAGCATGACTCCTACAGCCACTTCTTCCACTTGAAGATCCAGTACGGGACGATGGCGGCGGCCAGCATCATCACCAGCGCCATCGGATAGCCGTGCACCCATTCGAGTTCCGGCATCACCTTGAAGTTCATGCCGTAGACCGAGGCGATCAGCGTCGGCGGCATCAGGACGACGGCCATCACCGAGAACAGCTTGATGATGTTGTTCTGCTCGAGATTGACGACGCCGAGCATGGCGTCGAGCACGAAGGTGATCTTGTTGGAGAGATAGGAGGCATGGTCGGTCAACGAGGCGACGTCGCGCTGCATGGTCTTGAGCTGCTCGCGCATGTCCTTCGACCATTTCACGCCCTCGACCACCGCGGACAGGAACGTCACGACGCGACCGATCGACACCAGACTCTCGCGAACCTTCGAGGTCAAATCACCCTTGCGGCCAATCGAGATCAGGATCTGGGAGTATCTCTTTGCCTGCCCGTGGCGCTCGCTCTCGGGCTCGAAGATGTCGTGCGAGACCTGATCGATCTCGGCGCCGCAACGCTCCAGAATATCGGCGCAGCGGTCGATCACAGAGCTGGCCCCGGTTGTTTGGACAGCGCCCCGCTGGATTTAAGTGGATTCCTGCCGGGTTATGCTGAACGCGGGGCTTTACGGTTTTGTCGTTGCGTCGGGAGGGCGTAGCCCGACCAGAGCGACGACAAAACCGTCGGCGACGGTCATGCGGCCATCACCATAGCTTGCGTGCCGAAGTAAGCCTCGTCGGGCGTGCGCCCGTCAAGGCTCGAGTGAGGGCGTCCCTGATTGTAGAAGGCCAGATACTTGGCAATTGACGCTCGCGCCTCGGACACGCTGTCGTAGGCGCGGAGATATACTTCTTCGTATTTGACCGTGCGCCAGAGCCGCTCGACAAACACGTTGTCGCGCCAGGCGCCCTTGCCGTCCATGCTGATGGCGATCTTCGCGTCCAGCAGCACATCGGTGAACTCGAGGCTGGTGAACTGGCTGCCCTGATCCGTGTTGAAAATCTCGGGCCTGCCGTGCTTCGCCAACGCCTCCTGGACCGCTTCGACGCAGAAGGCCGCCTCCATTGTGATCGAGACGCGATGGGCCAGGACCCGTCGGCTGAACACATCGACGACCGCCGCGAGATAGACGAAGCCACGCCGCATCGGAATGTAGGTGATGTCCATTGCCCACGCATGGTCGGGCCGCTCGATCTTCAATCCGCGCAACAGGTACGGGTAGATCTTGTGACCCGGAGCCGGCTTGCTCGTGTTCGGGCGACGATAGACCGCCTCGATCCCCATGCGCTTCATCAGCGTCGCGATGTGGCGGCGACCGGCGTATACGCCCTCCCGCCGCAGCAACGATCGCAGCATACGCGCTCCCGCGAAGGGATAATCGAGATGCAGCTCATCGAGCCGACGCATCAAGGCAAGGTCCTCGGCCGAAACTGGCCGAGGTTCATAGTAGACCGTGCTGCGAGCCAGCTTCAGGACCTTCGCCTGGCGCACGATAGAAAGATCATGATCGCGGTCGATCATCGCTTTGCGCTCAGCAGGCCCGCCTTGGTGAGCGCGCCGGACAAAAAATCGTTTTCCAACGCCAGCTCGCCGATCTTGGCATGTAACGCCTTCAAATCGACCGGCGTCTCGGCCGATGTCTTGTCATGCCCAAACACGCCGGCGGCGCCTTCCAGGAGCTGGTTTTTCCAGATCGTGATCTGGTTCGGATGAACATCAAACAGTTGCGCCAGCTCCGCCAGTGTCTTGTCGCCTTTGACCGCAGCCAAAGCAACCTTCGCCTTGAATGCCGGAGAATGCGTCCGGCGGCTCTTCTTCGTCATCTTCGCTCCTGATTCGCAGCAAGAATCCTCGCCGCTGTCAGGCAGAAAATCCACTCAAGCTACTGTCCGAATTTGCGGGGCCAGCTCTCACCGCATCCAGCAGCTCCATCAGCACCATCTCGCCGGTGATGGAAGGCGTGCAGGAGCGAGAGAGCTTGGCCTCGACCAGCGCGAACGGCTTCGGCTGGTCATATCGCACCGTCACCAGGCGGTGGTCGCCGAGGATGAAGGTCACCGCCGTGGTCCGGGGCATGTCGGTATCGGAGTGGCACATCAGCGTCGCAGTCATGTAGCGCGCGCCGTTCTCCATATAGAGGCGGCTGGAGATCTCGATCTCCTGCATGTCTTCCCGGGTCGGGATGGCGATGCCCGCGAGCCGCTCCACCGCCTTGTCCTCGGCCGCGCTCGGATTGACCAGGTCGATCCAGACGGCGTTCTCCGGCACGGCAGCAAGATCCTCGATGACCGCCTTCTTGAGGACGGACTCGGAGGGAACAAACACCGAAAACATGAAAAGCTCCAGAGATCCTGCGACAGCCAGCCCTTAGCGCGATTCTGGCAGGTTCACGATGACAACAACATTAACGGGGCGTTTAGACTTGTGGCGACCCGAGGCTCAACTGTGGCACGGAATCGACAGTTCGCCGCGTCCTGCCGAAAAACCCGCACAACAGCGCAAAATTTGCGGCAGAAAAGCCACAGCTGGGCCCTCGTAGCGCGGGATAAGCCCTTCAGAGCTGGAATTGGAGCTATGGCTGATTTTGGGTGACGCGGCCTGATCAGGCGGCGTGGCTTTCAGTGTTCGGAATGACTTCGATTCCGTCGATGAACTTTACACCGGCGATGACTTTCGGCAACTGGTTCGTGCTCTTCAATCGCCGCCAGGTCTTCGATGCGGCGTCGATGAGCTTGAACACCATCAGCTTCGCAGTTTGTTGCGACAGCGATCCCTTGGTCCGCACCGTTCGGTGGCGCACCGTGGCGAAGACGCTCTCGATCGGGTTCGAGCTGCGTAGGTGGATCCAGTGCTCAGCAGGGAAGTCGAAGAAGGCGAGCAGCGCATGGCGATCCTTGATCAGGCACTCCACCGCACGTCCGTATTTGACGTGGTATTTCTCGACGAAGACGTCGATCGCGGTTTCAGCTTCGGCCCGGTGTGGGGCCAGATAGATGTTCCGCAGGTCGTTCTTCATGGGGCCCTGCACGGATTTGGCGACCTTGTCGAGTACGTTGCTCACTTTATGGCACCAGCATCGTTGGTGCCGCGTGCCGGGAAAGGCCTCGTCCAGTGCCTTCCAGAAGCCGAGGGCGCCGTCGCCGATGGCGAGTTGCGGGGCAATCCGTAACCCGCGTTGCCGCAGGTCGATCAGGAGTTCGCGCCAGCTCTGCGCGCTCTCGCGCACGCCGACCTGGAAGCCGATCAGCTCCTTCTTGCCTTCCGGCGTGGTGCCAATCAGCACCAGCATGCATTCGCTGTGATCTTCCATGCGGGCCTGCAGGTACACGCCATCGGCCCAGATGTAGACATAGCGACGCGCCGACAGATCGCGTCTCTGCCAGCGTTCGTACTCGACCTGCCAATCGGCCTTCAGGCCGGCGATCACCGAAGGCGACAGGTTCGGCGCATCCTTGCCGAGCAGCGCCGAGAGCGCCTCCTGGAAGTCGCCGGTCGAGATGCCGCGCAAATAGAGGACCGGGATCAAGGCATCCAGGCTCTTCGTCCGCCGCGCCCATAGCGGCAGGATTGCCGAACTGAAGCGGAGGCGGTCGCCTGGCCCGCTCGCTCCGCGGTCGCGGACCTTGGGACGAGCGACCTCCACCGGACCGATGCCGGTCGCAATCTCGCGCACCGGACCGTGCCCATGTCGGACCAGGCGCGCTCGACCGTCGGGCAGCGTCAGATTGGCCGTGCTGGCCAGAAACGCGCCAACCTCGATCTCGATCGCCCTGGCAAGCAGGTCCCGCGCGCCGGCACGAACGATATCGGTCAGTGATGTGGCAGATTTCAACGATAATGGGCTTAACGGAGTCGAGGAACTTGGGCGCCAAGCTCAAGCCTTCCGCACGGTATTGTTTTGATTGGAACCAAACCATGTCGTCGCTGAAAGTTATGTTGGGGATTTTGGCCGCCGGCCTGATGCTGTCGGGCTGCATGCAGGCCACTCACTATGAGGCGACCGACACCAAGTCGTTCAAGCCGAAGGACAAGGAACTGCTCGCCAAGGTCAAATACGAGAACACCCCGGTCGCAGAGCCGTTCCGCCGCGCCATCGTCGAATACCACCGCAAGGAATCGCCGGGCTCGATCGTGGTCGATTCCGACAACCATTACCTCTACTACGTGCTCGAGGGCGGCAAGGCGATCCGCTACGGCATCACCGTTGGCGAAGAGGCCATGGCCTGGTCGGGCATCGCCAAGGTGGGCAGCAAGACCGAGTGGCCGGCCTGGCACCCCACCCCGGGCGAAATTTCGCGTCTGGGCGTACCGACCTATGTCGCCCCCGGCCCGGACAATCCGATGGGCTCCCGCGCGCTGTACCTCTATTCGGGGGGTAAGGACACGCTGTTCCGCATCCACGGCACCAACCAGCCGGAATATATCGGCGCCTCGATCTCGTCAGGCTGCATCCGCCTGACCCCCGCGGGTCACTTCAAATTCCTCCGGGTGTGGTCAGTCAAATTCCTCCACCCGCGAGGCAGGACAAGGGACTGTTAGTTTGAGTTTGTTTCCCGGGCAAGAGCTTCAGCGGCTTCTTTGAGCCGATAGCTGCGTCCGTCGAACTCAAGCAGATGGCAATGATGCATAAGGCGATCGAGGATCGTCGTGCTCATAGTGTTGTCCCCAAGGTATGCCCCCCAATCCTGCACGACGCGATTGGAGGTGACGATGACGCTGCGGCGCAGTTTGTAACGCTGATGGATCAGGGTCTGCAGCAAAGTGCCGGCGTCGTCGGGGATGGCGCGTGCGAGGAATAGATCGTCCAGCACGAGGAGATCGCAGTCGATGATGGTTCGCAGCCGGACCTCGCGTTGTGCCGGAGAGTTCAGGGCGTAGCGGTGGAAGAAGTCGTCGGTCTCAAGATACTGGACCTTGTGGCTTTGCAGGATCGCCTGATAGGCAATCGCCTTGGCGATGTGCGACTTCCCGGTGCCAGGTTTGCCAACAAGCAGAGCGTTCTCGCCAGCGGCAATGAACGCCAGGGTGTGGAGCTGGAAGCAGGTCTGACGTGGCAGTTTGGGATTGAAGGACCAGTCGAACTCGGCGAGCGTCAGCTTTTCGTCGAGCCCGGATTGCTGGTATCGCCGCTCGATAAGACGGGACTGACGACGGTCCAGTTCATCCTGCAGGATAAGGGAGAAGGTCTCGAGGAAGGGCTGGTTGGCGCCCTGCGCCTGGAGCACGCGCGTCTGCAGCGTGTCGCGGACACCCGACAGGCGCAGCTGTCGTAGGCAACGCTCAATTTCCGGCATGGTCATCATGTGGCTAGGTCTCCAGTTTAAGGTGAGAAGGTGCAGCGGGAGCGCTCGTGGCGCCGGAGTTGGCCGGGGTTGCGCAGGCGACACGAGCGCGGATTGCCGTGGCGTGATCGTCGTGAGCCTCGGCCTGCCGACCATTGTCGTCGGCGTCGCGCCGCACAGCGCGGCTGAAGAGGTCGCCGTATTCCGCGGGGGTACGGATCAGCGGATGATCCTGGGTGAGCGGCGATGCCGGCTGTGGCGTCACTCCAACCTGCTCGATCGCCTGTTCGAACAACCGCTCGACGGTCGCACGCACGTGCTTGTAGCGGTAGATGCGGTTGTCGATGGCGTGCGCGCAGGCCTGCTCGACCAGCCGCGCCGGATACTTCCGGCCCAGCCCGACAATGCCCCACATCGCGCGCTGTCCGGGGCGCCCTTCGGTGTCGAACACCTGCTGGCACAAGGCCCTGGTCTGCGGTCCGATGCGCTCGGCGCTCGCCAGCAGCACGGCGGTTTGCCGCGACGGGTTGAACGGCCGTTCGCTGGTCGGCAGGACGACAGAACCGGGGTGCGCCATCCGGGAATGAACACGCAGCAGCGCACGGGTGTGGCGATCACGGATCTCGATCGTGGTGGTGTAGATGCGCACGACGACCTGGCTGCCGATCGGCGCGGGCCGCGCGGCGTAATAGCTGTTGTCGACGCGTACGGTGGTGTCGTCGCAGACAGTCCGGACGACTTCGGTGAAGATGCGGAAGGGAGCGACAGGCAGCGGCCGCAGGTGCGGCTTCTCTTCCTGGAACATCGCCTCGACCTGACGGCGCGTGCTGCCGTGGATGCGTTTGGAAGCCCAGTTCTCCTCCCAGTGCCTCAAGAACTCGTTTTGCGCCTCCAGCGTCTCGAAGCGCCGTCCGGCCAGCGCAGTGCCCTGGGTATGTTGAATCGCATTCTCGACGCATCCTTTCCGATTTGGATCGGCCACGCGCGCGGGATCGGCGACCACGGCGTAATGAGCCAGCATCGCGCTGTAAATCGGGTTGAGCTGGGGCTCGTACAAATCCGGCTTGAGGACGCCTTCCTTCAGGTTGTCGAGCACGACATAGCTGGGGACCCCGCCAAAATACCGGAACGCCTCTTCGTGGAGCTGCGCCCAGACTTGTTGGCTGGACTTCCAGACTACCCGCCGGAAGCTGCGCCGCGAGTAGCGTAGCGTCATCACGAACAGGCGGGGACGACGGTACCGCCCGCTCTTCGGATCAACCGTCGGCGCGCCCTCGCCATAGTCGACCTGAGCTTCCTCGCCGGGGAGGAACTCAAGACGATCAAACTGCTCAGGATCAGCGTGCCGCAACCGGCGCACAAACCGCTTGACACTCTGGTAGCTGGACGGAAAGCCAAATTGATCAACCAGGTCCTGGTAAATCGCCTGCGCGTTCCGCTTCAGCCGGACCTGTTCTTCGATCCACGTCCGATGCGCTTCGCAAGCCGAACGGGCCAGGCTGCTGGTGACCGTCGCTTCCGATGTCCCAAAAGCCGGTGGTCGGGGTGGAGGAATTTGGCCGTCCGCGCTCACCGAGCCGGTGGTCACTTCCCCGGGGGAATTTGCCTCCGCACCGGCCCGCAGCGCCTGATAACGCCGGATCGTCTTGCGATCGACACCCGTCAGCCGGTGAATCTCGCGCTGGCTGGTGTTGCGATCAAGTAATGTAAGTACGGTGCTTTGCAGATGTCGCTTCAAGACGTTCAACTCCCCGGCCCCTTGCTGGCTAAAGGGGTCGAACATAAACGTCCTGCCTGACCGGCTACTGCTGTTCAGCGGCGCTGACGGCGATCATCAGGTGGGGGAGTTTCAAGTGACCATACCCGGGGGATTTTGACCGACCCACGGGGGCCTGACCAACGAGGACGCGATCGATCTCTATGATCGCGTCAAGGTTGGCACCCTCGTCGTGGTGCTCGAGCCCAAGCACGGCGACTCGCCGTACAATTCGCGATTGGCGCTCGGCAACAGCCAAACCGGCCAGGCGGCCAGCTACTGATCGCCAACGACCTCTGGACAACAAAAGGCGCCGGTTTTACCGGCGCTTTTTTGTTGCCTGCTTGGACGATGAAGACTTCTTTGCGGGGAGCGATTTCTCTTCAGGTGAAGACGATTTCTCCGCGGGCTCGTCGTCAGCACCTTCCTTCGCCTCAGGCTTGGCCGCGACCTCGCGCGGCGGCGCCTCCTCGGGACGTTCCGCCGGCAGGAGCGGGGCGACCTGCGGCAGAGGATCCCAGACGTTCCACTGGCAGATGCGGTAGTCGTTGCGGCGCTGCGCCAGATCGAGATGGATGTGGTCCTCATGGTACCAGTCCGAGCCAGGACCGAGCACGGTGGAAAAGCGCGCACAGACCGAGTGCAGCACACGCTCGCGAACGTCGCGCGGCAGCGTGCGGTCCGTGAGGCCGATCGACTGCCCATTGGCGAGCTTGATGGCGCGGATGTCGATGGCATTGGCCTTGCCGTGCTCGGACAGCAGCGCGCCGGCGACGCGGTTGCGACCGCGGCACTCGAAGGAATCGAAATTGTCGAGGTCGCTGATGGGCGAGCCGAGGCTGGTGGCCAGCGGCACCATGTCCTTGCGCAGCCAATCGGCGATCGCGGACGCCATGGTGCAGCGAAGGATGGCCGCCGGCTTGACCGTCACCTTGCTCTTGTCCGGCAGCACGACCGCTTCCAGCCGCACCAGATCCTCGCCGCCGCAGGCGCCGGGGCCGCGGATGTCCGGGATCGAGGGCGCGATCGCAATGTCCTCCGTCAGCGCGAGGCGGCAGGCTGAGACCTGTTTCTGGGGTGGCGGCGCAGCCTCGGCAGGCTTGTCGGCGCTCGGCTGGTCTGGAGACGACTTCCCCCCTGCCTCCGGCGGGGCCTCGTCCGAGACCTTGTTCGGTGCCTTGTTCGGTGCCTTGGGAGCCTCTTCGGGGCGCGGTCTTGGTAGCGGAATCTTGGCGGCATGAGCTGCAGCGCGCGGCCGTGGTGTACCAAGGCCGAAGATATCGAGTGGCCCAGGATATTTCCGCGCCTCTGCCCTCTCGACAGGCACGAGCAGCAGCCCGAGCGCGGCGGTAACCATTGCCGCGCCGACGGACATATAGCCGCGACAAGACCATTTGCGGCGAAAGTCCGGCAGGCTAAAAGTCATGACAAGTCTTTGGCCCAATGCTGAGAGCGACAACGCGCCCAGCGACTTTTCGGAGGAACGTCGGAATGCTCGGTTTGATGCAAGATTGGCCCCTGCTCTGCCACCGGATCATCGAACACGCCGCCAGGATTCATGGCAAGCAGGAGGTGGTCACACGCTCGGTCGAGGGACCGATCCACCGCACCACCTACGCCGAGATCCACAAGCGCGCGCTCAAGGTCTCGCAGATGCTGGAGCGCGACGGTATCAAGCTCGGCGACCGGGTCGCAACGATCGCCTGGAACACCTGGCGCCATCTCGAGGTCTGGTACGGCATCATGGGGATCGGTGCCATCTGCCACACGGTCAATCCTCGCCTTTTCCCGGAGCAGATCGCCTGGATCATCAATCATGCGCAGGACCGCATCGTGATGACCGACATCACCTTCGTTCCGATCCTGGAGAAGATCGCCGACAAGTTGCCGAGCGTGGAGCGCTACGTCGTGCTCACCGACAAGGCGCATATGCCGGAGACCACGCTGAAGAATGTTGTCGCCTACGAGGACTGGATCGCCGAGGCCGACGGCAAATTCAAGTGGAAGGAGTTCGACGAGAACACGGCAGCCGCGATGTGTTACACCTCCGGCACGACCGGCGATCCCAAGGGTGTGCTGTATTCGCATCGCTCCAACGTGTTGCACGCGCTGATGGCCAACAATGTCGACGCGCTCGGCACCAGCGCGTCCGAGACAATGCTGCCGGTGGTTCCGCTGTTCCATGCCAACAGCTGGGGCATCGCCTTTTCCGCGCCCTCGCAGGGCACCAAGCTGGTCATGCCCGGCGCCAAGCTCGACGGCGCCTCGGTCTATGAGCTGCTCTCGACCGAGAAGGTGACGCACACCGCCGGCGTGCCGACGGTGTGGCTGATGCTGCTCCAGCACATGGCCGCCAACAATCTCAAGCTGCCGGATTTGAAGATGGTGATCTGCGGCGGCTCGGCGATGCCGCGCTCGATGATCAAGGCCTTCCTCGACATGGGCTCCAACGTCCGTCACGCCTGGGGCATGACCGAGATGAGCCCGATCGGCAGCGTCGCGGCGCTGAAGCCTCCGTTCCACAATGCGACGGGCGATGCCAAGCTCGACGTGCTCCAGATGCAGGGTTATGCGCCCTTCGCGGTGCAGATGAAGATCACCGACGATGCCGGCAAGGAGCTGCCCTGGGACGGCAAGACGTTCGGCCGGCTCAAGGTCTCCGGCCCCGCGGTCGCCAAGGCCTATTACCGCGTCGGCACCAACATCCTCGACGAGGAAGGCTTCTTCGACACCGGCGACGTCTCGACGATCGACGAGGACGGCTACATGCGGATCACCGACCGCTCCAAGGACGTGATCAAGTCCGGCGGCGAGTGGATCTCCTCGATCGACCTCGAAAACCTCGCAGTCGGCCATCCGGCCGTGGCGGAAGCCGCCGTGATCGGCGTATTCCATCCCAAATGGGATGAGCGGCCACTTTTGATCGTGCAGCTCAAGCAGGGCCAGCAGGCCACACGCGAGGACATCCTGAAGTTCATGGATGGCAAGATCGCCAAATGGTGGATGCCCGACGACGTCGCCTTCGTCGAAGGCATCCCACATACGGCCACCGGCAAGATCCTGAAGACGGCGCTGCGCGACCAGTTCAAGGATTATCGCTTCCCGAACGCGGCCGCGTAACGGGCTGGCTGCCACCCTCCCCTGGAGGGGGAGGGTCGGCTGACATGGAGCGAAGCGCAATGTGAGACGGGGTGGGGTGATCTCTCCACACGGGCAGCGCCTTGACGGAGAGACTGTCACCTCACCCCGCTCGCGCTCCGCGCGATCGACCACGGGCGAGCTACGCTCGTCCCGGCCCCCTCCAGGGGAGGGTGAGTCCCTTGAATTTGCTCTCGGGCCGTGGTCTCAACGGCGTATCGTCGCGCCAAACCGGCCGGCGCCGCCCTCAACATCCGGCAGAGCTCACCCGATGGCCCGCAGGTTTTCCGCTCCCTATCAGTCGGAGCCCGTGTCCAGCCTGGCGAGCTGGGCGCGCAATCTGGCCGTGTTCGCGGTGGTGGCGGTGGTGGTGTCGGTCATCGTCGTCCGCTTCGATTTCCTGGAGCCGAAGCCGGCGCTTGCGACTTTCTTCGGCGGGCTCGCGATCGCCGGCCTCTCGATCTTGTTCGGGCTCGCGGGCTTTGCCGCGATCTGGCAGAACGGCTCGCGGGGCATGGCGCGCATCCTGCTCGCCTTCCTGATCGACGGCGCGATCCTCGCCTATCCCGCCTATCTCGGCCTGCAATATCGCAAGCTGCCGTCGATCTACGACATCACCACCGACCCGATCGATCCGCCGCGCTTCGACACGATGGCGCGGCTGCGCACCGGCGAGGGCACCAACACCGCGGTCTATGCCGGCCTCTACTCGGCGGAGCAGCAGCGCCGCTTCTATCCCGAAATCGTGCCCGTCGAGCTCGAGATTTCCGTCGACCGCGCCTATGCAATCGCGCTCCAGCTCGTGCACAAGCGCAAATGGATCGTCATCGACGAGCGCGCGCCGCAGCCGCCGCGCCGCATCGGCCGCATCGAGGCGGTGGCGCGCACGCCGATCATGGGTTTTCGCGAGGACGTTTCGATAAGGGTCGTGTCGGATGGCGATGATTCCCGGGTCGACATGCGCTCCGCTTCGCGCAATTTCGACAGCGATCTCGGCAGCAACGCCGCGCGCATCAAGAAGTTCATCGACGATCTCAACACCGCCGCCGATGCCGACGCGCTCAAGCCGGTGAAGAAGACGCCGGTCGCGCCGCCCAAGGCGCCGGCGAAGACGGTGAAGAAGTGAAAATGGCGAATAGAGAGTAGCGAATGGCGAATGGAAGATGCTTTATTCTCCATTCGCTACTCGCCATGCACAATTCGCTCTCAAGCCATCCGGTATGTCCCGCCGATCACGGGATCGCCATCGGTCGCGACCACGCCGCGTGCGACCAGGTCTTCGAGGTGCGCCAGCACGGAGTAGCCGGCGGCCGTCGTCAGCCTCGGATCGATACCGATATAGATCGCGCGGACCATCGTCGGGATGTCGGTCTCGCCCTTGGCGAGGCGGTGCAGGATCGAGGCCTCACGCGCCTTGCGGTGACGGATCAGGAAGCGCACGAAGCGCTGGCCCTCGGGGATCTCGGGGCCGTGGCCTGAGAAATAGAGATCCTCCTCGCGTGCCGCGAGTCGGTCCAGCGAATCCATGTAGTCGATCATCGAGCCGTCGGGCGGCGCCACGATGGAGGTCGACCAGCCCATCACGTGATCGCCGACGAAGTTGAACTTTCGCTCGGGCCAGGCGAATGCCAGATGATTGGCCGTGTGGCCGGGCGTCGCCACTGCCTCGAGCCGCCAGCCGTCGCCTTCGACGACGTCGCCGTGTGCGAGGTTGACGTCTGGCGCAAAATCGCGGTCGACGCCGGACTCCGGATTGTGCTTCTCGCTCTCGAAACGCGGGCGCGAGGCGCGATGCGGGCCTTCGGCATAGACCGGTGCACCTGTCGCCTGCTTGATGCGCGCAGTGTTCGGCGAATGGTCCCGATGGGTGTGGGTGACGAAGATATGGCTCACCGTCTCGCCACGCACGGCATCAAGTAGCGCAGCCGCATGCGCCTCATCGTCCGGACCGGGATCGATGATGGCAACATTGCCCTTGCCCACGATGTAACTGACCGTGCCGGTGAAGGTGAACGGGCTCGGATTGTTGCAGAGCACGCGCCGCACGCCGGGGCGGACCTCCTCGACGAAGCCGGGCTTCAGCGGAAAGTTGCGGTTGAACTGGACGTCGTCATTGTCGGACATGGCTTGCTCATACCTTGCTGACTTCGTCATGCCCGGCCTTGTGCCGGGCATCCACGCTCTTCGCACGGCCCAAGACGTGGATGGCCGGGACAAGCCCGGCCATGACGGAGGAGAGTTTTCTCGCCTCGCTCCCTGGGCGTCTAGAAAAACGCCTGAATGCCCGTGATCGCGCGGCCCAGGATCAGGGCGTGGACGTCATGGGTGCCCTCGTAGGTGTTGACCGTCTCGAGGTTATGGACGTGGCGCATCACGTGATATTCGATCGAGATGCCGTTGCCGCCGTGCATGTCGCGAGCGGTGCGGGCGATATCGAGGGCCTTGCCGCAATTGTTGCGCTTGACGATCGAGATCATCTCGGGCGCGAACTTGCCCTCGTCCATCAGGCGACCGACGCGCAAGGAGGCTTGCAGGCCCAGCGCGATCTCGGTCTCCATGTCGGCGAGTTTCTTCTGCACGAGTTGGGTCGCGGCGAGCGGCTTGCCGAACTGCTTGCGGTCGAGCGTGTACTGGCGGGCGCGATGCATGCAGTCCTCGGCGGCCCCCAACGCACCCCAGGAGATGCCGTAGCGGGCACGGTTGAGGCAGCCGAACGGGCCCTTCAGGCCGGAGACGTTGGGCAGCAGGGCGTCTTCCGGAACCACGACGCCGTCCATCACGACTTCGCCGGTGATCGAGGCGCGCAAGGACAGCTTGCCGCCGATCTTCGGCGCCGACAGGCCCTTCATGCCCTTCTCCAGCACGAAGCCGCGGATCTGGTTGTCGTGCGCGGCCGACTTGGCCCAGACCACGAACACGTCGGCGATCGGCGCGTTCGAGATCCACATCTTGCTGCCGGTGAGGCGATAGCCGTCCGAAACCTTCTCCGCGCGGGTCTTCATGCCGGCGGGATCGGAGCCGGCGTCAGGCTCCGTCAGGCCGAAGCAGCCAACCCACTCGCCGCTGGCGAGCTTCGGCAGGTACTTCTTGCGCTGGTTCTCGTCGCCATAGGCGTAGATCGGGTACATCACCAGCGAGGACTGCACGGAGTTCATCGAGCGATAGCCGGAATCGACCCGCTCGATCTCGCGTGCGACGAGGCCATAGGCGACGTAGCCCGCATTCGCGCAACCATATTCCTCGGGCAGCGTGATGCCGATCAGGCCGAGCTCGCCCATCTCATTGAAGATCTCGCGATCGGTCTTCTCTTCGAGATAGGCCTTGGCGACCCGCGGCAGCAGCTTGTCCTGGGCGTAGGCGCGGGCGGTGTCGCGCACCATGCGCTCGTCTTCGGTCAGCTGCTCGTCGAGCAGGAACGGATCGTCCCACTGGAAAGAAGCCGCAGCCGGCTTGTCCTTGGCCTGAGGGCGCACGCTCATGAAACGTCCTTTCGCGTCTGGTTCCGTCAATAATTGCCCGACAAACTAAAGCGCCGCGGCAACAAGTTCAATTGCATCCTGGTTTCGGTCGTTCCGGCTCGCGCCACGGCGTGAACCTGGAAACGTCTTGGTCAGCTTTCGAGCTGCTCGTTGGCGACGATCTCGATGCCGAAGCCCGACAGACCCTTGTAGTCGTGCACCGAGGAGGTGAGATGCCGGATCGAGGTGACGCCGAGGTCGCGCAGGATCTGCGCGCCGACGCCGACCTCGCGCCACTGGCGGTTGCGGTCGGCCTCCGTCGACGACTCGTCCGGCAACGGCGCCACGGGGACGCCGGCCGCGCCATCCCGCAAGTAGACCAGCACGCCGCGGCCCGATTTCTTGAAATGCTCGAGCACGACCGCCATGCGCTTGTGACCGGTGAAGGTGTCCTTGACGATGTTCGGCTTGTGGAAGCGCGTCAGCACGTTCTTGCCGTCGCCGACGCCGTTATAGACGAAGGCGACGTGAGCGATGGAATCGAACGGCGAGCGGTAGGCATAGCCCTGCAAGGGACCGATCGGGCTCTCGGTGACGAAGGTCGAGACCCGCTCGATCAGCTTTTCGCGCGCCTGGCGGTAAGCGATCATATCCGCGATGGTGACGTGCTTGAGCTTGTGCTGGGCGGCGAAGCGGGCCACCTGCTCGCCCTTCATCACGCTGCCGTCGTCGTTCATGAGCTCGCTGATGACGCCGACCGGCGGCAGGCCCGAGAGCTTGCAGAGGTCCACGGCAGCCTCGGTATGGCCGGAGCGCAGCAGCACGCCGCCGTCCTTGGCGATCAGCGGGAAGATGTGGCCGGGCCGGGCGAAGTCGTTGGCGCCGACATTGGGATTGGCGAGCGCGCGGCAGCACGAGGCGCGCTCCTCGGCGGAGATGCCGGTGCCGCCATCGGGCTTGTAGTCGATCGAGACCGTGAACGCGGTGGTGTGCGCGGAATCGTTGTGGGCGACCATCGGATCGAGCCGCAGGCGGCGCGCGTCCTCGGTCGTCACGGGCGCGCAGACGATGCCGGAGGTATGGCGGATGATGAAGGCCATCTTGTCGGCGGTGCAGAGCGAGGCTGCGACGATCAGATCGCCCTCGCCCTCGCGGTCCTCGTCGTCGGTGACGACCACGAGCTCACCCCGGGCAAAGGCCTGCAAGACTTCCTGGACGGTATCGGGCATTCCCAATCTCTATCGGTTATGGGCCGGAGGCTCAGCCGGACGCCTTAGCTGGACTTGGCCCGGGACGCTAGTACCCACTTTTCTTGGAACGTGAGTCGTGATTCAAGGTCGGGATGATACCCGAAGCAAGAGAAGTCCACCTTTCGAGGAAAGATCGCAAGGTGCTTGAGGCGTGCTGTCGCTCACCGGTGACGTTGCAGCGCGATTTGAAGCGGGCGCGGATAGTTCTGTTGGCGGCGGATGGGCGCAGCACCCGGTCGATCGCCAAGGAAGTTGGGGTCCAGCCGCGGATTGTCAGCCTTTGGCGGCATCGCTATGCCGACCATGGCCTTGAAGGGCTGCAAGACAAGCCGCGGCCTGGCAAGCAGCCGATCTATACGAAGACGACCGACAAGCGGATTCTGAAGCTGCTGGATAAGCCGCCACCGCAAGGGTTTGCGCGCTGGACCGGCCCCCTGCTGGCCGAGGCGCTGGGCGATGTCGATGTCCAATATGTCTGGCGGTTCCTGCGCAGCCACAAGATTGACCTGGTGGCTCGCAAGTCCTGGTGCGAGAGCAACGACCCGAACTTTACGGCCAAAGCCGCCGATGTTGTCGGCCTCTATGTCGCGCCGCCGGCGAAGGCCATTGTGCTGTGCGTGGACGAGAAGCCCTCGATCCAGGCTTTGGAGCGAGCGCAGGGTTATCTGAAGTTGCCCAATGGCCGCGCCTTGACCGGCCAAAGCCACGATTACAAGCGGCATGGCACCACAACATTGTTTGCGGCGCTCGAAGTCGCCACCGGAAAGATCATCGCGACCCATTCAAAACGCCGGCGCCGCGTCGAGTTTCTCGATTTCATGAACAGCGTCACCGCGGCTTTTCCGAACCGCAAGCTTCACGTCATCCTCGACAACCTCAACACCCATAAAAAGAACGAGGACTGGCTCAAGGCCCACCCCAACGTGCAATTTCATTTCACGCCGACAAGTGCGTCATGGCTCAATCAGGTCGAAGTATGGTTTTCCATCTTGCAGGGGCAGTCGCTCAGCGGCACCTCCTTCACGAGCCTCAAGCAGCTTCAGGAACACATCGATGCCTACGTCAACGCATACAACGACAGAGCCGAGCCCTTCGTCTGGACCAAGAAAAAGGTCCGTCAACGCCGTTTCAAAGGCCGCCGTATCACTCAGCTCTGATTCCGGGTACTAGCTCATCCGCTCCGCTTCGATCAGCCGTGCCAGCTCCCCCGCGGTGACCTCGATCGGCCGGCGGCTACGCTCGACGCGGGCCTGGATCAATGCGCCCTGCAGCGCCGACGTGCAGAGCACGGCCAGCGCCTCCGCCCGCGGCCTGGCGAAGCCGTCGGCGACCAGCTTGTCACGCAGGATCGATAGACGCGCGGCATAGGCCTTGCGACCGGCCTCCGACACGGCCCGTTCGCGCGGCGCAAGCTCGAGCAGGACGGTCGTGATCGGGCAGCCGTTGCGGAAGCCGGAGCCCTGCATCCAGCCTGCCAGCAGCCTTGCGTGCGCGCGCAGGAGCTCGCCGGTCGAGCCGCACTCCGCCGCGAGCTTGGCGACCGTCGCCGCGACGCGACGGCCCGCCTCCTCCACCGCTGCCACCGCGATCGAGGATTTTCCGTCCGGAAAATAATGGTAGAGCGAGCCCTTCGGCGCGCCGCTGACGTCGACGATGTCGTTGAGGCCGGTGCGGGCAAATCCCTGCCGGCGGAACAGGGTATGGGCTGACGGTGCTTTGGCACGGCCGGCATCGTACTACTCTCCTTCGGTCAAGAATTATATTGATTGGTCTACATCAGCCTCCGACAGTCAAGACATGACCATGACAGGGAGAGGCAGATGCCCAAGGGAGTGACCTACGAACTCAGAGACGGCGTGGCGCGGATCGGGCTCGACGACGGCAAGGTCAATGCGATGTCGGCCGCGATGCTGGGCGAGATCGCAGCCGCCTTCGACCGTGCCGAGACGGAAGCGGAGATCGTGGTGCTGCGCTCGGCGCGGCCGGGCATCTTTTCCGCAGGCTTCGACCTGAAAGTGTTCGCCTCGGGCGATGCCGCCAGGAGCCTCGAGATGGTCCGGGCCGGCGCGGAGCTTGCGCTGCGGCTGATGTCCGTTCCGCACCCGACCATCGGCGTGATGGAGGGCCATGCTTACCCGATGGGGACGTTCCTGCTGCTCGCCTGCGACGTCAGGCTCGGCGCCCGCGGACCGCACCGCATGGGGCTGAACGAGGTCGCGATCGGCATCGCGCCACCCAGCTTCGCCATCGAGCTCGCGCGCACCCGTCTGCATCCGGCCTGGCTCAGCCGGACCGCCGCGCTGGGTGAGATGTACGAGCCGGAGGAGGCGTTGACCGCTGGCCTTCTCGATCGCGTGGTCGCGCCGGAGATGGTCGACACCACGCTCGATAAGATCATCGCTGGCTTGCGCGCCATCCACAAGCCGTCGCATGCAACCGCGAAGATGCGCCTGCGCCAGCCGGCCATGGACGCCATGCGCATGGCGATCGACCGCGAGCTGACCATGGCTGCCTACGAGGCGAGCAACCGCGCCCGGAGCGCCGTCGCGATGCCCGGTTAGGCCGCGTCTCCCACGGAAAGGGCCAACCCGATCTGGCGCAGTTTCACGGAAGCGTGTAGATCGGTTTCATGAGCACCAGCAACGTCAACGTCGTCGTCCACCCCCTGGTCCAGCACAAGCTCTCCCTGATGCGGGAGAAGGACCGCTCGACCAAGAGCTTTCGCGAGATCCTGAACGAGATCGGGATGCTGCTCTGCTACGAGGTGACGCGTGACCTGCCGCTGGAGCTGGTCGAGATCGAAACGCCGATCGCGCCGATGCGGGCGCCGAAGATCGCCGGCAAGAAGCTCACGCTGGCGCCGATCCTGCGTGCCGGCGTCGGCTTCCTCGACGGCATGCTCGCCTTGATGCCTTCGGCGCGCATCGCCCATATCGGGCTCTACCGCGACCCCGAGACGTTGCAGGCCGTGGAATATTACTTCAAGGCGCCGCAGGACCTGTCCGACCGCACCGTGATCCTGATGGACCCGATGCTGGCGACCGGCAACTCGGCCTGCGCCGGCGCCTCCCTGCTCAAGGCGCGTGGCGCCCGCGACATCCGTTTCGTCTGTCTTCTGGCCGCTCCCGAGGGCATCGCCCAGTTTCAGAGCGAGCATGGCGACGTGCCGATCTGGACCGCCGCGATCGACGAGCGGCTCAACGACCACGGCTACATCGTGCCGGGCCTGGGCGATGCCGGCGACCGGATGTTCGGCACCAAGTAGACAGCTTGGCACGATCGGGTTACTCCGATTGCCATGAGTGCCAACGATTTTTCGCTGCAATCGCTGATCCGGACCGAGGCCGCCGATCCCGCCCTGGTATTCGACGGCAGACCCGTCTCTCGCGCGGAATTCTCGACGAAGGTCGAGCAGACCGCCGCCTGGCTTTCGGCCCAAGGCATCGGCAAGGGCGACGTCGTCGCGGTCTGGCTGGTCAACCGGATCGAATGGCTGGCACTGCTGTTCGCTGCGGCACGGCTCGGCGCGGTCGTCGCCGCCGTCAATACGCGCTACCGCAGCGCGGAAGTCGCGCACCTGCTCAAGGTGTCCGGTGCCAGGCTGATGGTGGTCGAGGCCGCTTTCCGCGCGATCGACTTTGCCGCCATCCTCGCCGATATCGCCAAGGCCGAGGTGCCCGCGCTGCAAAAGCTCGCCGTGGTCGGCGCGGATGCGATCCCGGCGCACTGGCCCTGCGTGCGGTTCGATGCCTTCGACAAGTCCTATCCGCCGGCTCCGCCTGTTCAAGGCGACGTCGACCTGCCGGTACTGCTCTACACGACATCAGGCACGACCAAGGGGCCGAGGCTCGTCGCACATTCGCAGCGAACGCTGGCGACGCACGCCGCCTCCGTTGCCCACGCGCTCCGTCTCGATTGCCAGCGTCATTCGCTGCTGGCCATGCTGCCGTTCTGCGGCACCTTCGGCATGACGAGCCTGCTCGGTTTCATCGCAGCCGGCGCCACCATCCATGTACTCGACGCCTTCGAGGCCGCGCCGGCCCTGAAGATCCTTGGCGAGCACGGGATCACGCACTCCTTCGGCTCGGACGAGATGTTCCGCCGCATCCTCGCCCTCACCGATGCGCCACGCCCATTTCCAAATCTCGAGGTCTGCGGCTTCGCCGCGTTTCAGCCCGGCTGGCGCGAGCTTGCAGCGGAGGCCGAGACGCGCGGCATGCCGTTGTTCGGCCTCTACGGCTCGAGCGAGGTGCAGGCGCTGTTTTCGATCGCCCGCGCCGGTGATGCCTTCGCCGACCGCATCGAGGGCGGCGGCTGGCCGATGTCGCCAAATGCGAAAGTCCGCGTCCGCGACATCGAGACCGGCGAGCTTGCGGGCAAGGGCGTCTCCGGGGAGATCGAGATCAGCGCACCATCACGCTTCCTCGGCTACTTCAACAATCCCGAGGCGACGCGCGATGCGATCACCGCCGACGGGTTCTTCCGCACCGGCGACATCGGCCGGCTGCGCGGCGATGGCTCCTTCGTCTACGAGACGCGCGCCGGAGATGCGATGCGGCTCGGCGGCTTCCTGGTCTCGCCGGGCGAGATCGAGGACGAGCTCAAATCGTGCACCGGCGTGGCCGACGCGCAGGTGGTTGCTGTCGATCTGAAGGGCCAGGCGCGCTGCGTCGCCTTCGTGATCCCGGCAGGGGAGCCGCCGCGGCAGGAAGCGCTCGCGGCACGCCTGCGCGAGCGGCTCGCCGGCTACAAGGTGCCGGCGCGGATCTACGTGGTGGACGCCTTCCCCGTCACCGACAGCGCCAACGGCGTCAAGATCCAGCGCGCCAGACTCCGTGCCATCGCGATGGAGCGGATCGCGGCCGAATAGGCCGCCTATCTGGCTTGCGCCAGACTCGTTCAGTACGACTTCGCGAGCCCCAGCACCTTTTCCGCGATGAAGCTGAGCGCGAGCTGCGGGCTGACCGGTGCGATGCGCGGGATCAGCACTTCGCGCAAGTAGCGCTCGACGTGGAATTCCTTGGCATAGCCGAAGCCGCCATGGGTCATCACCGCCTGCTCGCAGGCCGAGAAGCCCGCTTCGCCGGCGAGATATTTCGCGGCATTGGCCGCGGCGCCGCACGGCATACCCTTGTCGTACTGCCAGGCCGCCGACATCACCATCAGCCAGGCGGCCTCGAGTTCGACCCAGTTCACTGCGAGCGGATGCTGGATGCCCTGGTTCTTGCCGATCGGGCGATTGAACACGACGCGGGTCTTGGCGTATTCGGTGGCGCGCGACAGCGCGAGCTTGCCGAGGCCGACCGCTTCCGCGGCAATCAGGATGCGCTCGGGGTTCATGCCTTCGAGGATGTACTCGAAGCCCTTGCCCTCTTCGCCGATCCGATCCTCCATCGGAATTTCAAAGTCCTCGAAGAACAGCTCGTTGGAGTCGACGATCTTGCGGCCCATCTTCTCGATCTCGTGGACCTTGATCCTGTTGCGGTCGAAATCGGTATAGAACAGGCTGAGGCCATGGGTGGGCGAGCGCACCTCTTCCAGCGGCGTGGTGCGCGCCAGCAGCAGGATCTTGTGCGCGACCTGCGCGGTCGAGATCCACACCTTCTGGCCGTTGACGATGTAGCGGTCGTTTTTGGCGACCGCACGGGTCTTGAGCTGCGTGGTGTTGAGACCCGTGTTGGGCTCGGTCACGGCAAAGCAGGCCTTCTCGCGGCCCTCGACCATCGGCGGCAGCATGCGCCTACGCTGCTCCTCGGTGCCGAACACGACGACGGGATTGAGGCCGAACACGTTGATGTGCACCGCGGAGGCGCCGGACATGCCGGCACCCGACTCCGCGATGGTGCGCATCATGACCGCGGCTTCGGTGATGCCGAGCCCGGAGCCGCCATATTCTTCCGGCACGCAGATACCGAGCCAGCCGGCGTTCGCCAGAGCCTTGTGGAAGTCGTGCGGGAAGCCGCCGTCGTGGTCTTTCTTCAGCCAGTAAGCATCGGGAAAGCCCTCGCAGATCTTGGCGACGGCGTCGCGTATGGCTTCCTGCTGATCGGTGAGCGCGAAATCCATGTCCTTGGTCTCCTTCTTGGGAGCCGCGACCGCGCCATCTCCCTTCTTTCGCGTTCCCCACGCAAAGGCCGTGGCCGCTTGCTGCGCCCGGGCGTGCCTTCGCTCGCGTTCTTTAGCTCGAAAATCCGCGCACAGATACGTGAATTTATCCGTGAAGTGTGTCTACCATGCATAGGGTCATGCGGCGCGAAAGTATGCGCGCGCCGTAATTTCGCAGGGAGGAAACCGCGATGGCCGGACTATATTTCGAAGACTTTTCCGTCGGCCAGAAGTTCAGGCATCCGCTGACCCGGACCGTCACGGAAATGGACAACACCATGTTCAGCCTGCTGACGCTCAACCCGCAGCCGCTCCACATCGACGCGCATTTCGCCGAGAAGACCGAGTTCGGCCAGCGCATTTTCAACAGCCTTTACACCCTCGGCATCATGATCGGCATGACGGTCTATGATACGACCCTGGGGACCACCGTCGCCAATCTCGGCATGACCGACGTCACCTTTCCAAAGCCGGTCTTCCATGGCGACACGTTGCGGGCCACGACAAAGGTGCTCTCGGTGCGGGAATCCAAATCGCGGCCCAAGGCCGGTATCGTCGAGTTCGAGCACCATGCCTTGAACCAGAACGACGAGATCGTCGGCAAATGCCGCCGCATGGCGATGATGCACAAGAGGCCGGTCTGATGCGTTCGATGCTGTTCGTGCCGGGCGATTCCCCGCGCAAATTCGAGAAGGCGAGCGAAGGCAAGGCCGACGCGCTGATCATCGATCTCGAGGATTCCGTCGTCACCGAGAAGAAAGCGGAGGCGCGCGGGTTGACACTTGCGATGCTGAAAGGCCGCAGCAAGCCACATCAGCTCTATGTCCGGGTCAACGCGCTCGACACCGGCATGACGCTGGCCGATCTCGCCGCGGTGATGCCGGGCAGGCCCGACGGCATCGTGCTGCCGAAATCGCAAGGTGGCGACGACGTGCGGCAGGTCGCGACCTGGCTCGAGGCCTTGGAAGCATCAGCCGGCATTGCGATCGGCACGACCCGCATCGTCTGCGTCGCGACGGAAACCGCCGGCTCGATCTTCGGGCTCGCCAGCTACAAGGGCTGCTCCCCTCGCCTTGCCGGCCTGATGTGGGGCGCGGAGGATCTCTCCGCCTCGCTCGGCGCGACCGAGAAAGCGAGCGGCGGCGTCTTCCACAGCCCCTATCGTCTGGCGCGCGATCTCTGCCTGATGGCCGCGGCGGCGGCCGACGTCGCGCCGATCGACACGGTCTACACCGACATCGATAATCTCGCGGGCCTCGAAGCCGAGACGCGCGCGGCACGGCGCGACGGCTTCTCCGCAAAGGCGCTGATCCATCCCAAGCACGTCGACATCGTCAACGCGGCGTTCGAGCCGACCGACACCGAGCGCAAATGGGCGGAGAAGGTGATTGCGGCGTTCGCGAGCAATCCCGATTCCGGCACGCTGCGGCTCGATGGCCAGATGATCGACAAGCCGCACCTTCGTGCTGCGAAGAAGATTCTCGGTCAACCCTAGAACAGGGCGCAGCCAAGTCCGTTCGATCGGCTGCGCCCGCAGGCTTCGGCTTGACGTCCCGACCTCAGTCGAATCCCTGGACGGGCGGCGCCGAGGTTGGGGCCGGCACGGCAGACGCGGCTTGAACCGGTGGGGCCGGATTGCCGGCGGCTCTCATCTGGCCGTTGGCTGCCATCGCCTCGCGCGTGCGCGGCGGGCCGCCGGTCGCGGCGGACCGGCGCGGCGGCTGCCGAGGCCTTGCCGATTGCGAACCTCTCATGCCCCAGGAGCGGGCGATCGAGGGTCCGGCCGTGTAGCCGATCAAGGCTCCGGCGACCGCACCGACCGGACCCAGCACGACCGCGCCCGACACCGCGCCGAGCGCCGCATCGCCCGCGCGCTCCTGCGCAATCGCGCTCGCCGGCACGCACGCCAGTATTGCAACAGCGGTGATCAGAGCTTTGGTCATCGGAGCGCCTCCCTCTCGGGAAATCACTCCTGCCGAAATATGGCCGCACGAGGTTCGCTTGCTGGCCGACAAGAGGCAGTGGCCAAATTGGAACTCGGGCAAACCAGACGACCAGCGCCAGACGTGCCGAGCGCACGCTGCTTCCCGGCCGGAGGGATCGGGCCGAGCGCCGCGGCGGGGTCGAAGCCCTTGCCGATCTCCCGGCGGTTCTGCTGCGCCGCCACGCCGTCCTGGAGATCACGAGCACGGCAGCAGCACCGCCTTCGCAGATCTTGACACCGATCTTCCGCGGCATATTTTTCCGTGGCGAAAGGACTTCTCACCCTCTCGACAATCAAAGGATCAAACGCGACCGTCTGGAGAGACGATGATGCTCGATGAGAATCTGGCCCGCATTCGTGCGCACCGCAACAACATCCACCGCTACCGGCGTCTGCTGAAGACCAGGCTGTCTCAGTTGGAGCGCCAGTTCGTCGAGAGACGCCTCGCGGAAGAGCAATCGGCGCTCGATGGCCTGACCGCGGCGACCTTCCCTGTCAGCTTCCGCGCTTCCGGAGCGCCGGCCAATGCGACGGGGATAGCGCAATGAACAGCCAGCGAGACCTGCTCATTCGAGGCAGCGAGAAGGTCATCGGCCATTACGAGCTGCTCCTTGCAAGCGCCAAGACCGAGCATGAGCGCGAGCTCTATCGCCAACGCATCGAACGCGAGCGGCGGCTGATCCGGGACCTGCAAGGCGGACTGGATCACCGCGCCGCCTGAGCTGGGAGATCACACGCCCCGTCACCCCAAGGCAATCGCATTTGAATTTTGCAGAGGTCGTCATGCCCGGGCTTGTCCCGGGCATCCACGTTCTTTGTGCCGCGTGGAAAGGCGTGGATGGCCGGGACAAGCCCGGCCATGACGCCGTGGAGACAGCCGGTGCCCATAGCGACATCTCATATGCGATAGCCCTTCATATGCGATAGCCCTGCCATCGCAGGGGACGTCCAGCTTCCGCGCTTCGTCCCCGCATTCGTTCAGCGGACGAGGCGGTTGGGGCCTGCGAGCGCGCTGCTGGGCTCGGTCGCTGGCGCCACTCTCACCGTGGCGGTGAGCGGCGCACCCTTGCGCAGCAGAGTGAGCTTCACATCCTCGCCGATGCGCGCAAGACCGATCGTGTTGCGGAGCTGGGCGGCGGTGCGGATCGGGCGGTCGTCGGCTCCGGTGACGATATCGCCCTTGCGCAGGCCGGCCTTCTCTGCAGGCGAATCCGCAGCGATCTCGGCGATGAAGGCGCCTTGATTCAATCCCTTGTTGATCGAGGGATGCAGGTCCTTCAGCGAAACGCCGATGCGGCCGCGCTCGACGCGGCCGCTCACGATGATCTGCTCCATCACCTTGCGCGCCATGTTGACCGGGATGGCAAAGCCGATGCCGACATTGCCGCCCGCCGGCGAGATGATCGCAGAGTTGATGCCGACGAGCTCGCCGCGCAGGCTGACCAGCGCCCCGCCGGAATTGCCGGGATTGATCGCCGCATCGGTCTGGATGAAGTCCTCATAGCCCTGCTTGCCGAGCCCGGTGCGGCCGAGCGCGCTGACGAGCCCTGACGTCACGGTCTGGCCGAGGCCGAACGGATTGCCGATCGCGAGGACGAAATCACCGACCTCGAGCCCGTCGCTGTCGCCGAAGGGAAGCGCCTTGAGCCCGGCCGGGTTCTGGACCTGGAGCACCGCGACATCCGTCGGCGGATCACGGCCGATGACCCTGGCGGAAAACTGGCGCCCGTCCTTGGTCGTGATCTGAACGGCGGAGGTGCCTTCGACCACGTGATTGTTGGTCAGCACGTAGCCGCGCTGGGCGTCGACGATGACCCCGGAGCCGGTCGCATTGACCTCCTTCTCGATCTGCCTGGGGACGTCGAAGAATTCGCGGAAGAGCGGATCGCGATAGAGCGGGTTGTCCTCGCGCACGCGGCCGTGCACGGAAATGTTGACCACGGCGGGCGTCACCTGGCGCACCAGCGGCGCCAGGGTCGGCACCGGGCCGCCGGTCTTCAGATCCGGAATCTGGCCGGCGGCAGGCTGTGACGCCGTGAGCGTCAGCACCAGCAAGGCCAGGAACAGCAGACGCACAGCATTCATCTTCGTGACCTGTCGCTCTATTGTGTGGATATGCGCGACCTGCGTGGCCTCAGCCTTCGCCGCGCGATGCGACGATCCAGCCCTGCAGGGCCAGGAACGGAACGGCACAGGCTGCCGAGGCCTGGCCGAGCAGCACGAGGCCGAGGACGGTCGGTGTGAACATCATGCGGCCCGCCTCTCTGCGGCGGCCCATGGCCGCCGCGGCCGCATCGGCACCCCGCCGCCCCGCGGCGGATCGTCATTGTCGTTGTCGCCGTCGAGCCTGCGCAAGGCGGCCAGAATGTCGGCGAGCCGGACCGTGTGGCTCATGCCGGGAATCTCGCGCAAGGCGGGACAGGATTCGACCGCGTACATGTCGGACGCCCAGGACGACAGGATGATGCGCTTCTCGGGCGAAGAAAGCTCCGGCGCATTCAGAACGTCGGCAGGCGAGTCGTAATGGGCCGCAGGGTGAAACAGCGGATTGAGAGTGCCGGTATTGGAATTCACGTTGGTCATCGGCGTGTCTCCCTCATGCTCCTTTCCGGGGGGACGGGTTTGTCGACGATGGGACGGCGGCGCCGAACGCCGCCGTCCCGCTTGACATCAATGCGTGTTGATGGCGATGCGCTTGACGCCTTCGCGCGCCTTCTCCGATTTCGGCAGCGACACGGTCAGGACGCCGTTCTTGAACGACGCCTCGGCCTTGTCCTCCTCGACGCCCTCCAGCGGGATCTGCCGTTCGAAGGCGCCGTAATAGCGCTCGGTGAAGTACCTGCCTTCGCCGTTGCGCTCCGCCTTCTTCTCGCCGCGGACGGTCAGGACGCCATTGGCGATCTCGACCTGGACGTCCTTCTCCGTCAGGCCGGGAAGTTCGGCCGAGACGGTCAGCGTCTTGTCGGTCTCGCTGAGCTCGACCTTCGGCCAGCCGAACCGGCCTTCCATCAGCGGCGACAGGCTGGTCCCGCCGAAGCCACGGAAGACGTCATCGAACAGACGGTTCATCTCGCGATGAAGCGTCAGGAACGGATCGAAATTGTCGCGCGCTGGCGCAAGCTCCTGGTTTCTCGACCAGGGAATGAGATCACGAAAAGCCATGGTTCTCTCCTTCATGCATCGGGAGCGCGGCCCGCGCATCCGCGCGCCGCGTTCCGCCATTCAATCGATCGAGCGCTTAGGCTGCTTTCTTCTGCTCGATCTGCGATGCCGCAGGAGCGCCGCCCGCGATCGGAATCCGGCGCGGCTTCATGGCTTCCGGAACCTCGCGGACGAGGTCGATGATCAGGAGCCCGTCCTGGAACGAGGCCTGCTTCACCTGGACGTAGTCGGCGAGATTGAACACGCGCCGGAACGGACGCGCGGCGATGCCCTGGTACAGATATTCGCGCGCAGCGGTCTCGGGCTTCCTGCCCTCGATGGTGAGCGCGTTCTGCTCGGCCGTCACGGTGATGTCGCTGGCGCCGAAGCCTGCCACCGCAAGGCTGATCCGGTAATGGTCTTCGCCGGAACGCTCGATGTTGTAGGGGGGATAGTTGTCCTCGGTCGCCTGGCGCAGCGTGCTGTCGACGAGGTCGGCCAGATGATCGAAGCCGATGGTGGAGCGCCACAGGGGCGCGAAATCAAAACTGGTCCTCATAACCAAGTCCTCCAAAGAGCAAGATGGATACGAAGGAGCGCAAGGCGGGAATTCAGACGGGTCCGAAAGACCAGCCCGGCGCCCGTGCCGGACCCGATCCTGGCATCCGGCACACCGCTCTCGCGGCGAAAAACGACTTAGAAAATCCGAGACCGCTTTCAAGAGGGGGGCGGAGAAAAATTTCGGGGCCGCCGCGTCCCCTGGCGGGGGCTGACCTTCAGGATCTCAGCGGGCCCCGTGCCGTCTCCGGCGCCAGCAGGGTCGCGATGATCGTGACGATCGACAAGGCAATGATATAGACCGACACCGCCCAGTACGAGCCGGCCCATGCCAGCAGCCCGGCCGCGATCAGCGGCGAGAAGCCGCCGCTCAAAGCTGCCGCGACGTTGGCGCCGAGCGAAGCACCGCTGTAGCGCACCTGGGTGCGGAACAGCTCCGGCATGAACGCGGCCTTCGGCCCGAACAGCAGCGCATGGGTCAGCGTCATCGTGACGACGAGCGCGAGGGTGATCAGCGCCGGCTCCCTGGTGTCCAGGAACCAGAACAGCGGAAAGGCCAGCGCCACCGAGAATACGCCGCCGGCGAGATACAGCGCCTTGCGTCCGAAGATGTCGGACAGCCAGCCGGCAAGCGGCAGCGTCGCGAACTCGACGATGGCGGCATAGACCACGGCATCCAGGATCACCTGCCGTGGCAGACCGAGCTTTGTCGTGGCATAGACCACGGTGAAGACGGTGAGGAGATAAGCGAGCCCGACCTCCGACACCGTGATGCCGACCGCGAGGAGGAAGCTGCGCCAGTCGCGGCGCAGCACCTCGAGCGCCGGCTGCGCCAGCACCTCCTTGCGCTCGACCACTTCCTTGAAGTGCGGCGTCTCCGCGAGCTTGAGCCGCACGATGAAGCCGACGCCGACGAGCAGAATGCTGATCAGGAACGGCACGCGCCAGCCCCAGCTGAGGAAGTCCGCCTCGGGCAGCTTCGTCATCAGTGCGAAGATGCCCGTGGACGCGGCGACCCCGACGGGAAAGCCGATCTGCACCAGGCTGCCGTAGAAGCCGCGGCGATTGCCGGCATGCTCGATCACCATCACCACCGCGCCGCTCCATTCGCCGCCGAGCCCGATGCCCTGAACGAAGCGCAGGCAGACGAGCAGGATCGGCGCCCAGATGCCGATCTGGCTATAGGTCGGAAGGCAGCCGATCAGGAAGGTGCCGAGCCCCATTGCGATCATGGTCGCGACCAGCATGGTCTTGCGGCCGAGCCGGTCGCCGTAATGCCCGATAATGGCACCGCCGATCGGCCGCGCCACGAAGCCGACCGCATAGGTCGAGAATGCCACGAGCGTGCCGACGAAGGGATCGAAGCTCGGGAAGAACAGCCTGTTGAAGACCAGCGCCGCGGCCGTGCCGTAGATCAGGAAATCGTACCATTCGATCGCAGTGCCAAGCGCGCTCGCCCACACCACATGCGCCGTCGTCGATTTCTCCGCGGAAGCGGAGACCTCCGTTGCTGCCGTCATGCCCTGCCCCAACGATTCCAGTGCGCATCATGGCCAATCGTTGTGATGGTTGCAATCTGTGGAGGTGTTGTCTCTCACAGGATGACGGCGCGGGATTTTGCGCCGCGGCCTCCACAACCGCCCTTGCGAGCGCAGCGAAGCAATCCAGACTTGATCCGCGGAAACGATCTGGATTGCTTGGTCGCAAGGGCTCCTCGCAATGACGGGTGTTGAGGCGGCTGCGTGTCTATCTCCACGACGTGGTGGCATCGAAGACGGAACCTCGCGACCACTGCTATTCGCCATTGACAAACTTATTCGCTATTCTCTAATTTACCTCCACAACCACCAGAGCTCCGCAAATTCGGACAGTAGCTTGAGTGGATTTTCTGCCTGACAGCGGCGAGGATTCTTGCTGCGAATCAGGAGCGAAGATGACGAAGAAGAGCCGCCGGACGCATTCTCCGGCATTCAAGGCGAAGGTTGCTTTGGCTGCGGTCAAAGGCGACAAGACACTGGCGGAGCTGGCGCAACTGTTTGATGTTCATCCGAACCAGATCACGATCTGGAAAAACCAGCTCCTGGAAGGCGCCGCCGGCGTGTTTGGGCATGACAAGACATCGGCCGAGACGCCGGTCGATTTGAAGGCGTTACATGCCAAGATCGGCGAGCTGGCGTTGGAAAACGATTTTGTGTCCGGCGCGCTCACCAAGGCGGGCCTGCTGAGCGCAAAGCGATGATCGACCGCGATCATGATCTTTCTATCGTGCGCCAGGCGAAGGTCCTGAAGCTGGCTCGCAGCACGGTCTACTATGAACCTCGGCCAGTTTCGGCCGAGGACCTTGCCTTGATGCGTCGGCTCGATGAGCTGCATCTCGATTATCCCTTCGCGGGAGCGCGTATGCTGCGATCGTTGCTGCGGCGGGAGGGCGTATACGCCGGTCGCCGCCACATCGCGACGCTGATGAAGCGCATGGGGATCGAGGCGGTCTATCGTCGCCCGAACACGAGCAAGCCGGCTCCGGGTCACAAGATCTACCCGTACCTGTTGCGCGGATTGAAGATCGAGCGGCCCGACCATGCGTGGGCAATGGACATCACCTACATTCCGATGCGGCGTGGCTTCGTCTATCTCGCGGCGGTCGTCGATGTGTTCAGCCGACGGGTCCTGGCCCATCGCGTCTCGATCACAATGGAGGCGGCCTTCTGCGTCGAAGCGGTCCAGGAGGCGTTGGCGAAGCACGGCAGGCCCGAGATTTTCAACACGGATCAGGGCAGCCAGTTCACCAGCCTCGAGTTCACCGATGTGCTGCTGGACGCGAAGATCGCCATCAGCATGGACGGCAAGGGCGCCTGGCGCGACAACGTGTTTGTCGAGCGGCTCTGGCGCACGGTCAAATACGAAGAAGTATATCTCCGCGCCTACGACAGCGTGTCCGAGGCGCGAGCGTCAATTGCCAAGTATCTGGCCTTCTACAATCAGGGACGCCCTCACTCGAGCCTTGACGGGCGCACGCCCGACGAGGCTTACTTCGGCACGCAAGCTATGGTGATGGCCGCATGACCGTCGCCGACGGTTTTGTCGTCGCTCTGGTCGGGCTACGCCCTCCCGACGCAACGACAAAACCGTAAAGCCCCGCGTTCAGCATAACCCGGCAGGAATCCACTTAAATCCAGCGGGGCGCTGTCCAAACAACCGGGGCCAGCTCTCACCCCGCCGCGCCAAGCGGCCAAAAAGAGAGGAAACGGCAATGAAAGGGCTTCTGGCCTGCGCCATGCTCGCGGCCATGACTTCAGCTGCCATGACCACGGCGGCCACCGCACAGATCTCCGACGACGTGGTGCGGATCGGCGTGCTGACGGATCTGTCGAGCTGGGGCCGCGACAACAGCGGGCCGGGCTCGGTGGAAGCCGCGAAGATGGCGGTGGAGGAGTTCGGGCCGACCGTGCTCGGCAAGCCGATCGAGGTCATCAGCGCCGACCATCAGATGAAGACCGACGTCGGCGTGCAGATCGTGCGCGGCTGGTTCGACAACGGCAAGGTCGACGCCGTGGTCGACATTCCCAATTCCGGCATCGCGATCGCCGTGCACAACATGGTGCGCGAGCGCAACAAGATCGCGCTGCTGTCCGGTCCCGGCGCCAGCTCCCTGACGGACGAGCTGTGCAGCCCGAACACCGTGCACTTCACTTATGACACCTACGCGCTGTCGAAGGTGACGGCCTCGGCCGTCATCAAGGAAGGCGGCAAGTCCTGGTACTTCATCACGGCCGATTACGCCTTCGGCCAGCAGCTCGAGAAGGACGCAACCCGCTTCATCAACGAGATGGGCGGCAAGGTGCTCGGCGGCGTCAAGCATCCGACCAACACGGCGGACTTCTCCTCCTTCGCGCTCCAGGCGCAGAGCTCGAAATCCGACGTGGTCGCCTTCGCCAATGCCGGCCAGGATACCGACAACGCCATCAAGCAGTCCGGCGAGTTCGGCCTGGTCCAGGGCGGCCAGAAGCTGGTCGGCCTCCTGATGTTCGACACCGACGTGCACGTGATCGGCCTGAAGGCCGCGCAGGGCACCTACATGACCACGGCGTCCTACTGGAACATGGACGAGGCCACGCGCGCCTGGTCGAAGAAGTTCTACGAGCGCACCAAGGTGATGCCGACCATGATCCAGACCGGCGTCTACGGGTCGGTGCTGCATTATCTCAAGGCCATCAAGGCTGCCGGCACCGACGATTCCGCCAAGGTGATGGCCAGGATGCGCGAGCTGCCGATCGAGGATATCTTCGTTCACGGCGGCAAGTTGCGCGAGGACGGCCGCGTCATCCGCGACATGTACCTCGCCAAGGTGAAGACGCCCGAGCAATCGAAGGAGCCGTGGGACTATCTGGATATTGTCAAGACCGTGAAGGGCGAGGACGCCTTTCGCCCCGTCTCCGAATCCAAATGTCCGCTCCTGAAGAAATGAGGTGAGGCATGACCGGCAACGAGCATGGCGCCATTGAGACTTACGAGTGCGATGTGCTCGTGGCCGGATCGGGCTGCTCCGGCATGTCGGCCGCGATCACCGCGCGCTCCCGCGGCCTCGATGTGCTGATCGTCGAGAAGGAGCCGCGCTTCGGTGGCACCACCGCGCGCTCCGGCGGCTGGCTCTGGATTCCCGGTACATCGCTGGCAAAGGCCTACGGCATCGAAGAGACGCCGGAACAGGCCCGCACCTATCTTCGCCACGAGGCCGGCAACAATTACGACGCCGCGCGGGTCGATGCCTTCCTGAGCGCCGGCCCCGAGGCGGTCGATTTCTTCACCACCAAGACCGCGCTACGCTTCGACATGCCGCTGGTGTTTCCGGACTACCATGCCGAGGCGCCCGGCGGCGCGCAGGGCGGCCGCTCCATGGTGACGCGCCCGTTCGACGGGCGCGAGCTCGGCGATCAGATCAAGACGCTGGGCATGCCGCTGCCCGAGCTCACCGTGTTCGGCATGATGCTTGGCTCCGGCAAGGAGATCATCCATTTCATGCGGGTGACGAAGTCGCTGACCTCGGCGGTCTATGTCGCCAAGCGCCTGTCGCGGCATCTGATGGACGTGCTGCGCTACGGCCGCGGCATGACGCTGACGAACGGCAACGCGCTGGCCGGGCGCCTCGCGAAATCCGCGCTCGATCTGAAGATTCCGATGTGGCTGTCCTCGCCGGTGCGCGAGCTGACCGTCGAGAACGGCGCCGTCACCGGCGCGATCGTCTCGCGCGAGGGACGCGACGTGCGCATCCGGGCACGCCAGGGCGTCGTTCTCGCCTGCGGCGGCTTTCCGCATGATGTGGAACGGCGCAAGAGGATGTTTCCGCATGCACCGACCGGCAACGAGCACTATTCGCCGGGGCCGACCGGCAATACCGGGGATGGACTACGCCTGGCGGAAGCCGCCGGCGGGCAAGTCGAGGAGCGCCTGCCGAACGCGGCAGCCTGGGTGCCGGTGTCGCTGACCACGCGCAAGGACGGCTCGAAGGGCGTGATGCCGCATTTCATCGACCGCGCCAAGCCCGGCGTGATCGCGGTGATGCGCGACGGCAAGCGCTTTGCCAATGAAGGCAATTCCTATCATGACTTCGTCCAGGCCATGGTCAAGGCGGCCAGGCCCGGCGAGGAGATCGCCGCCTTCCTCGTCTGCGATCACAAGACGTTGCGCAAATACGGCCTCGGCTGCGTGCCGCCCTTCCCGATGCCGCTGGGCCATCACCTGAAGTCCGGCTATCTCATGCGCGGCGACACGCTGGAGGCGCTCGCGGCCAAGGCCGGGATCGATGCCGAGGCGTTCACCGAAACGGTCAGGCAGTTCAATGCGACCGCCCCACTCGGTCACGATGCTGCCTTCGGCAAGGGCTCGAAGGCCTATAACCGCTACCAGGGCGACGCACTGCACGGCCCGAACCCCTGCGTCGCGCCGATCGAAAACGGACCGTTCTACGCCATCAAGATGGTGATCGGCGATCTCGGCACCTATGCCGGCATCGTCACCGACGAGAACGCGCGGGCGCTCGACGCCGAAGGCCGGGTGATTCCCGGCCTCTATGCCGCCGGCAACGACATGGCGAGCATCATGGGCGGCAACTATCCCGGCGCCGGCATCACCCTTGGGCCGGCGCTGACCTTCGGTTACATTGCCGGACGACATCTTGCCGACAGCGCCGCCAGGCGCGACGCAGCGTAGGCCACCCGCCAGGAGGCGCATGAAGAGAGAAAGCCGCGGCATCCAGTCGATCGAGGTCGGCGGAGAATTGCTCCGCGCGCTCGCAAGATGCGGCGAGCCGATGATGCTGCGCGATCTCGCCCGCGAGGCCGGCATGACGCCGGCCAAGGCGCATCCCTATCTCGCCAGCTTCTCCCGCATCGGCCTGATCGAACAGGACGAAACCACCGGCCGCTACGAGATCGGCGCGCTGGCGCTCGAGCTCGGTCTCATCAGCCTGCGCCGGCTCTCGGGCGTGCGCATCGCGCGTCCCAGGATCGCCGCGCTCGCGAACCAGATCGGACATGCAGTCTCACTCGCCGTCTGGGGCACGCACGGTCCAACCGTGGTGCAGCTCGAAGAGCCGGCCCAGCCCGTCCACATCGTGATGCGGGCCGGTTCGGTGATGGCACTGCTGGAGACCGCGACGGGCCGGGCTTTTGCGGCGTTCCTGCCGGAGAAGACGATCGCTGCCGCGCTCGAAAGCGGGCTCGATCGTCGCGGCGTCGGCTACAATCCGAAGCGCGCGGTGAAGGGCGCGAAGGTCGCCGAGATACTCGCCGAGGTCCGCAAGCACGGCCTTGCCCGTGCGCTCGGCGATCCCCTGCCCGGCGTCAACGCATTCTCGGCGCCCGTATTTGACCATTCCGGCCACGTCGCGCTGGTCATCACCGCGATGGGGCCGGAAGGCACTTTCGATGCGCGCTGGGACAGCCCCATCGCGCATGCCTTGCGCGACTGCGCCGGCGGCATCTCGAAGCGGCTGGGATATGGGCTGACCGTTGCGGCGGAGTGAGGCAGACTGCCTGCCTCACGACGACTGTCTTCCCCGCGAAAGCGGGGAAGCCAGTACGCCGCGGCCCATCGATCCGATCACGACCGCCTCGGCGTACTGGATCGCCCGGTCAAGCCGGGCGATGACATCGAGTGTGGGGCGGCAACGTGCCTACTTCTCCTTCACGGGCACCGTGTAGTTCAGGATCAGCCTGCCGCCATCGGGATAGATCGTCTGGCCGGTGATGTAGGACGCATCGTCGCTGGCAAGGAACGCCACGACCGATGCCACCTCGCTCGGCTCGCCGCCGCGGCCGGCGGGCGTGCGCGACATCACGGTCCTGCGGGCATCCTCCGAGGTGTAGATGGACGAGGCCACCATGTCGGTCAGGATCGTGCCGGGGCCAACCGCCACCACACGAATGTTGTGCGGGGCGAGCGCGACAGCCGCGACCGACGTGAGCTGCTTCATGCCGCCCTTGGACATTGCATAGGTCGCCAGCGCCGGGATCGCGAGCAGCGCATTCACCGAGGACATGTTGATGATGACACCGCCGCCGCCCTGCGCGATCATTTGCCTCGCCGCCGCCTGCACGCCGAAGAATGCGCCTTTCAGGTTGATGCCGATGATCTCGTCGAACTCCTCTTCGGTAATGTCGAGGATGTCCCGGTTGCGGGCGACGCCGGCATTGTTGACCATGATGTCGAGCCGGCCGAACTCCTTCACGGCGGTCGCGACGAGCTGATCCACGTCAGTGCGCTTGGCGACATTGCCGACCACGGTGCGCAAGGCGTCCGGCCGCCCCAGCTCGGCAGCCGTCGCGGCGAGGCCGTTTGCATCGACATCGGAGATGACGACCTTGACGCCATCGTCCAGGAATCTCTTCGCGCAGGCCTTGCCGATGCCGCGCGCCGCGCCGGTGATGGCGGCGACCTTGCCGGATAGTTTCATGGGTTCGCTCCAGGACTTGTGACGATCTCGCGGACGCGTTCACGCAAAGACGCGCGGGCGCAGTCCGGCGTGAAACCAGGTGATCATGGAATAGATGTCGTAGACCGGCAGCCCGACTTCGGCCTGAAGCGCTGCGGCATAAGGCGGCATGTTGGTGCATTCGAGCACGATGGCGCCGACGTCGGGATTCTCGGCGACGAGCTGCTTGCCGGCCTCGACCACGTCACGCTCGGCCTGCGCAATGTCCATGTCGTCCTTCTCGGCCTTGATCAGGACACGGAAAAACTCCTTGCCGTTCTCGGTGCCGACCAGCGGCGTGTCGAGCGGCACGCCGGCGCCTTCGAGATGGGCCGGCGTCAGGGTCGAGCCCGACACCGTGACGAGCCCGACGCGCTTGCCCGGCGGCAAGGTCGCCTGCACCCAGGGCACCTGCATCAGCGACGAGGTCGCGACGGGAACGCCGACGGCCGCCGCGATCTCCTTCTGGAACAGCGAGAGGAAGCCGCAATTGGTGGTGATGGCTTCGGCCCCGAGCCGCACCAGATCCTTGGCCGCGTCGATGAAGTCGGGCAGCAGGCCGGCGGCGCCCTTCAGCACCACCTTCTCCGGCGAGGCGCCGCTCACCACACGATAGAGCACGGGGAACGGCCAGGTCGTGCCGTTGCCCATGTCGCCGGGAATGCGGGGGAAGCGCGCCTCCAGCATCAGGATGCCGAGCGGCGCGCCATAGATAGCCTTGCCACCACGGGCGATACGGGAGGACGGGCTGGCTGAGGTGCTCATGGTACGCTCTCAGAGGAAACGGTCGGGCGCGAACGGCGCGAGTGGAATCTCCGGCGCCTTGCCGCTCACGAGCTGGGCGACGAGACGGCCGGTGCGGGCCGAGCCGACCAGGCCGACATGGCCGTGGCCGAAGGCATAGACGATGTCGCGCGAGGCGCGCGCGTAGCCGATACAGGGACGCCCGTCCGGCATGCTCGGGCGATGGCCGAACCAGGTCTTGATGCGCGAGGCCGGGATGTCCTTCGGCAACTTCGGGAACATGCTGAGGAGGTGGCTGCGCAGGATCTCGGCGCGTTTCCAGTTCGGCGCTGCCTCCAAGCCGGCGATCTCCACCGTGCCGGCGGCGCGCAGGCCCTTGTTGGTCCAGTTCACCACCATCTTGGCGTCGGATGCCATCATCGAACTACGCGGGCCCGATTCCGGATTCTCGATCACGACATGATAGCCGCGCTCGGTCTCCAGCGGCAGGGGATCGCCGACCGACGCGGTGAGTTGCTTCGAGCGGGCACCCGCCGCGACCACAGCGGCATCGCATGCGATCTCGCCGGTTTCGGTGATGACCGCGACGAGCTTGCCGCCGGAGAGCTTGAGCCCGGTCGCCTTGGCGCGCACGTGCTTCGCGCCGCTGGCGATCGCATGATTGGCAAGCGCAGCAACGTAAGCACCGGGATCGCGGCAGCGGCCGGCCTCCTCCACCACCACGCCAAAGGTGTAGCGCGGATGCAGGTCCGGCTCGCGCTGCCGCATCTCGTCCGCGTTGAGCTCGAGCCATTGGACGCCGACCTTCTTGCGCAGGCGCCAGCCGAGGTCGCTGTCGAAATTGCCTCGCGACGGGAAGACATGCATCACGCCGTTGCGCTCGATCAATTCAGGGACGCCCGCCTCTTCCGCGAGCTTCCGGTGCAGCAACGGCGCGTCCTTCAGGAGATCACGCAACGCAAAGGCCGTCGTCTCGACGCGCGCCGCGGTCCAGCCCGAGAGCAGGTACTTGATCAGCCAGGGCAACGCCTTCGGCAGGTACGACCAGCGGATCGCGAGCGGGCCGAGCGGGTCCAAAAGATATCCCGGCACCTTCATCCAGATGCCCGGCTCGGCCGGCGGGATCACCGAATGCGACGACAGCCAGCCGGCATTGCCGTAGCTCGCCGCCTGTTCGCCGCCGGGCTCGCCCGGATCGATCAGCGTGGCGCGATGGCCCTCGCGCAGGGCCTCGATCGCGCTGATCACGCCGATCGCGCCGGCACCGATGATGGCGACGTGGCGGCCGGCCGACATCGCTTAGGCCTTCACCGCGGGCACGAAATCCTTGCCGACCGAGATCGCGCGCGGATCGATGATGCAGTGAAGGATCGACGGCTTGCCGGAAGCGAGCGCGCGCTCGAAGGCCGGCGCGAACTCTTCGGTGCGCTCGACGCGCTCGCCATGGCCGCCGAACGCCTTCGCATACATCGCGAAGTCCGGATTCTTGAGCTGGGTGCCGACGACACGGCCGGGATAGTCGCGCTCCTGGTGCATGCGGATGGTGCCGTATTGCGAATTGTCGATGATGATGACGACCAGCGGCGCGTCATACTGCACGGCCGTCGCGAATTCCTGGCCGTTCATCAGGAAGCAGCCGTCACCGGCGAACGCGACGACGACGCGATCCGGATACTGCCGTTTGGCGAGCACGCCGGCCGGAACGCCGTAGCCCATCGAGCCCGAAGTCGGCGCGAGCTGGGCGGCAAAGCTGTGGAAGCGGTGATGGCGATGGATCCAGCCGGCATAGTTGCCGGCTCCGTTGCAGACGATAGCGTCCTTCGGCAGGCGGTCGCGCAACCACGTCATCACCTGGCCGTACTGGAACGAGCCCGGCAGCTCGCGCGCCTTCCCGGTCCAGGCGAGATAATCGGCGTGCGCCTTGGCGGCCTCGCCCTTCCAGGCCACCGCGCCGGCGGGCTTCAGCGTCTCGACGGCGGCGGCGAAGGCGGCGGGAGTCGCCTGGATCGCAAGCGCCGGCTGATAGACCCGGCCGAGCTCTTCGGAGCCGGGATGCACATGGATTCAGTTTCTGCTGCGGGGTCGGAATGTCGAGCAGCGTATAGGACGAGGACGGCATCTCCGACATGCGGCCCCCGACGAGAAGAATGACATCGGCGCCCTCGATGCGCGCCTTCAGGCCCGGGCTCGGCCCGATGCCGAGATCGCCGGCATAGTGTGAATGGTCGGCATCGATCAGCGAAGCCCTGCGGAACGAGGTCGCGACCGGCAGGTCGAAGCGCTCGGCAAAGCGCGCAATGCTCCTGGTCGCCTCATCGGTCCAGCGCGTGCCGCCGAGAATGACGAGCGGCGCCTTGGCGCTCGCAAGCATCGCACCAACGCGTTCGATATCGGCAGGCGCCGGCCAGCTCACGGCGGGCTCGATGCGCATGGCATCGGCAACGGCGGCGGTCTCGGTCAGCATGTTCTCCGGCAGCGCGATCACCACGGGACCGGGGCGGCCCTGCATGGCGACGCGGAAGGCGCGCGCCACCAGCTCCGGAATGCGGTCGGGGCGATCGATCTCGACCGCCCATTTCGCCATGGAGCCGAACACCGCCTTGTAGTCGAGCTCCTGGAACGCCTCGCGCTCGCGCATGCCGGTGTCGACCTGGCCGACGAACAGGATCATCGGCGTCGAATCCTGCATCGCGATGTGGACGCCGTGGCTGGCATTGGTCGCGCCGGGGCCGCGGGTGACGAAGCAGACGCCGGGGCGGCCGGTCAGCTTGCCATAGGCTTCCGCCATCATCGCAGCGCCGCCTTCGGCCCGGCATATCACGACGTCGATCGGGCTGTCATGCAGCGCATCGAGCGCCGCCAGATAGCTCTCGCCCGGCACGCAGGTGACGCGCTCGACGCCTTGGGCGACGAGCTGATCGATCAGGATCTGGCCCCCGGTGCGGGTGTTGCGAATGGTCATGTCGGCTCCCTCGAGACTTCGGCGATGCCCCTCACCGCCTCGCAAAATTACGTTCGGACGTGGCGTAGGACAGGCCGACAGGACACGCAAGATCGAAAGGCTTTTCGCAGCCTGCGCAGGCGGCATGCCCGTCCCTGCCCTTTGCACGACCGCCCGAGTCGCGGCGACCCTGGACCAGATCCGTGAACAGATACCGGAGCGCTTCGAGGTCCGCAGCGTCAGCGCGGCACCATGGAGCGCCGTTCTGACCTGGTGCCAGCCCAACTTCGCTCCGGCCGAACCCAACCGGTTGCAATCGCGCTCGCCCAGGTGAGCATGCCCTTGCTGCGCGCCAGTGCGGCCATGGCTGCGCTATCGTAGGGCACATAGCGGATCGTCGCGCTCCAGGCGCGTCCGGCATGCTCCAATATGGCGTAGCACGCGTGGGGCGTGCCGACCTCAACCACGTAAGGCACAGGCGACTTGCCGTCGTAACCAGGCAGCCCGACGCTGCCGGGGTTTACGACCAGTCGCCCATCCCTCAGACGAACGACCCTCGGAACGTGAGTATGCCCGCACAGGATGACCTGGGCAGTGATTCCCGCGGCTTCGGACTCGATCGCCTCGATCGGACTGGCGCGCACGCCGCCGTCATCGGCTATATGATCGAGCCAGAAGGCGGCATCGTTCCCAGGTGACGCATGGCACAGGAACGCGCGGTCTCTGTACATCAGCGTGGGTGGCATGCTTGCCATCCAATCGAAATGCTTGCGCGCGAGTTGCTGGAAATCACTGCGCGCCGAAGTACCCGCCTGCCGGAGCTCCAGGAGAATTCGATCCTGATCGCCCCGCACCGACGGAAAGCCGCGCTCGATGAGCAGGTCTGCGGTTCTTGCCGCCTCGAGCGGCCCGCTGACGTGGTCTCCGAGATTGACGACCTCGTCGATACCGAGCGCGGCAATGTCCGCAAGGACGGCGTCCAGCGCCGGGAGATTCCCGTGCACATCCGCGATCGCAGCAAATTTCATTTGACCCTCCCAGTCGAGATGGCCGACGATTCACGCAATGCGGGACGATGCAGGGATAGCGGTTCTCTTTAGCTGCATTTGTAGAAGCGCCCGCAAGCTGAGGATCAAATCGGCGCGAGGGAACAATGACACAACGAAGGTGCCGCAATCAAGGGACGGCTACCGGGCTTCGGCGCCTTCGTCTACGATCCAATTGAATCACTGCTGGGAGCACTGGAATGCAAACCATCGGCCTGATCGGCGGCATGAGCTGGGAGAGCACCGCGCTCTACTACAAGCTGATCAACGAGCGGGTCCGCGACCGCATGGGCAAGCTGCATTCGGCACCATTGTTGCTGTATTCCTACGATTTCGAGGAGATCAAACAGATGCAGTATGCCGGCCGCTGGCAGGAGGCGGCGGCCAGCCTGGCGGAGGTCGCACGGCGGCTCGAAAGCGCCGGGGCGCGCGCGATCGTGCTCTGCACGAACACGATGCATAAACTGGCGCCCGAGATCACGGCCAGCGTGACCGTTCCGTTCATCGACATCGGCGACGCGACGGCGCAGCGGATTCGGGCCAAGGGATACCGGCGGGTCGGGCTGCTCGGCACCAAGTTCACGATGGAGCAGGATTTCTACATCGATCGGCTGCGCGCGCATGATCTCGATGTGCTGATTCCTCCGGCCGACGAGCGCGCCGATGTGAACCGCATCATCTACGAGGAGCTGTGCCTCGGGAACGTCGCCGCTCCCTCGCGTCGTCGCTATCAGGAGGTGATGGCGGCCCTCGTCGCCCGCGGCGCCGAGGGCATGATCCTCGGCTGCACCGAGATCACGATGCTGGTCGGCCAGGACGATACCTCGGTCGAGACGTTCGACACGACGGCCATTCACGCGGAGACGGCAGCCGATTTTGCGATCGGATGATGCGTCTTCGCCCGCCTTCCCCAGTGTGGACCGCCCACAGAGCGGGCGCGAACTTGAATGCTGCACTGCGGCCAAAATCGACGGAAGTCGCGCTTGATTTTTGCCTGTCCTTGCCCCACCCCGGAGGCATGGCAAACGACAGCAAGGTCATCGCCGCCAACGCGGCCTTCTACGCCGCCTTTTCGACCGGCGATTTCGACGAAATGCAACGGATGTGGGCGGATGACGACGCCATCTCCTGCATCCATCCCGGCTGGCCGGCCATCATCGGGCGCGCCACCGTGATCGGTAGCTGGCGCGACATCCTGCAAACCCGGAGCGGCCGCAGATCGTCTGCGCCGAGCCGCAGGCGATCGTCGATGGCGACAGCGCGCGGGTGCTCTGCATCGAGATCGTCGACGGCACCGCCTTGGCCGCCGCGAACCATTTTCGTCGTGTCGGCGACGACTGGCGCCTGGTGCACCACCAGTCCAGCCCGATCGCGCAGATTGTCGAACAGGCCGAGGACGATAGAACGAGTCACCGCGTCCACTGACCGTAGCGATCACGTAGGCGTGATCTACTGTGCATGGGGTTGTTCCTCAGTTTTTTATTTGGCGGCACCGAGTTCCGACAGGTCGTCCAGTACGACCCGCGCCGCGGTGAAGTCATCGTCCCCAAAGAACATGCTGCGCGTGATCCAAACCGGGATGCCGGCACGCGAGGCCGCAACCAGACCGTTGGCGGAATCCTCAATCGCGACACAGTCCGCCGCGCCTAGCTTCAGCCGCACCAGGATCTCGAGATAGACGTCCGGCGCAGGCTTCTTGTGCCGCACGTCATCGCCGGCGACGATCGCCTCGAAATCCGCAGCCCAGCGCCTGCCCAGGGCCTGCGAGAGCAGCGCATCGATATTGCCGTGCGAGGTGGTGGTCGCAATTGCAAGCCGCTGGCCGCGCGCACGGGCCGCAGCGAGCAGATTCGTCACGCCCGGCCGCAAGGGGCAGCAGCCAGTTTCGATCAGCTCGGCATAATGCGCGGTCTTGATGCGGTGCAGCTCTGCGATGTCCATGTCCGACAATGGTGGAGCGGTCCCCAGCCTCGTGCGGTAGGCGCGCATGCGCTCCTTGCCGCCCGTGACCCGCAACAGCTCCTTGTAGACGGCACGGTCCCACCGCCAGTCGAGACCGTGGCGGGCGAAGGCGAAGTTGAAGGCCCGGCGGTGCAGTTCCTCGGTCTCGGCGAGGGTGCCGTCGACGTCGAAGATCAGCGCAGCCGCGCGCCGGATCAGTTCACCGCCATCGCATCGCGCTGCCGCGGGCGCTCCCGCCTGAATGATCGATCCGGTCGCCAACGACGCCTCCCTCCCGACCTGGCTGTGACGTGCGAGCATTGCCCGCAGTGGCGGGCGAGACAAATCGCAATATCTTTTGCCGGACCCAAAAATCTCTTATGAGCGTGGGGCGCCACGGCGCGAGCGGGAACTCCGACCTGCACAGGAGACGCATGCGGCTCTTCATCCTCGGCCTCGGCTACAGTGCCCGGCACTTCGTTCGCCAGCACGGCGGCAGCTTCTCGCATGTCGCCGGCACCGTGCGCGACCCCGCGCAACGCAACGACCTCGCCCGCGTTGAGGTGCATCCGTTTTCCAGCGGCCGTCCGTCGCAAGAGACGGTTCAACAGGTCCGCGACGCCGATGTCCTCCTGGTATCGATCCCGCCCGGCAGCGTCGGCGATCCCGCCATCACGGCGTTCGGCAACGTGCTACAGGAAGGCCGCCGCAAGGTCGTCTATCTCTCCACCATCGGCGTGTACGGCGATCACGGCGGCGCGTGGGTCGACGAGAGCACGCCGCCGCAGGCCGTCCTCGACCGCACGCGCATGCGGGTTGCCGCGGAGCAGGCCTGGACGGACGCGGCGCGCGGCGATGCGGCGATCCTGCGGCTCGCGGGAATCTACGGTCCCGGTCGCAACGCGCTCGCGACGCTGCGCGCGGGAACGGCGAGGCGCATCATCAAGCCGGGACAGGTCTTCAACCGCATCCACGTCGACGACATCGCCAGCGCGATCATGGCCGCTATTCGATATCCGAACGGCGGCCCCTGGAACGTCTGCGATGACGAGCCCGCGCCGCCGCAGGACGTGATCGCCTATGCGGCGAAGCTGATGGGCGTGGCGCCGCCGCCAGAAGAAGCGTTCGCGACCGCCGAGATGTCGGCAATGGCCCGCAGCTTCTATGCCAGCAGCGCCCGTGTCTCCAACGTGAAACTGAAGCGCGAGCTCGGCGTCTCGCCGGCCTACCCCACCTATCGGCACGGCCTCGACGCGCTGTGGCGGGCAGGCGAAGGACGATAGGGTTCCTGCACTCCCACGCCTCCCAGACATGCCTTGCCCGCGCTTGACTTCATCCCGGTGCGGCCGTGATCTAGCCATCGAGCGAGCCACCACACAACGAGCTCGCCTCTTGGGAGAATGCAATGAACAAGACGATCGCCATGATCGCTGCGACTGCCGTCGTCACGCTCGGTGCGGCGCGCGCCGCGCCGCTGCCCGAAGCCAATCCCGACGACGTCGGTTTTTCGAAACAAGGCCTTGCGCGCCTCGATAGCTTCTTCGCGCGCGAAATCGCGGCCAAGCGCGTACCCGGCGCAGTGGTCGCCATCGCGCGCGACGGCAAGCTCGTCCACTACAAGGCCTATGGCATGCTCGATCCCGCCAAGAGCACGCCGATGCCGATCGATGCGATCTTTGCGCTGGCCTCGATGACCAAGCCAATGGCCGCGGTCGCCGGCCTGACCCTGATGGAGCAGGGACGGCTGCCGCTCCAGGCCAGGCTGTCCGACTACTACCCGGGCTTCGCCGACATGAAGGTCGGCGTTCCCCAGGCCGACGGTTCGCTCAAGCTCGAGCCGCAGGCCTCGCCGATCTTCATCCACGATCTCTACCGGCACACGTCGGGATTAATGTATGGCGGCCGCCCGGACTCATCGAGCCCGTTGGCGCGGCAATATCCCGACGGCGTCGCGCCGGCGATCGAGGGCGACACCCAGGCCTTCATCGACCGCATCACCAAACTGCCATTGGCGCATCAGCCCTCGACCGAGTTCGAGTATGGTTTCTCGATCGACGTGCTCGGCGCGGTCGTCGAGAAGGTGAGCGAGCAGAAGCTCGGCGACTATCTCGCCGCCAACGTCTGGCAGCCGCTCGGCATGAAGGATGCGACCTTCCACCCGACCGACGCCCAGCGCCCTCGCCTTGCCCGCCCGTTCACGAACGATCCGCTCACCGGCAAGCCGCAGGCCATCAAGCTCCTGGACACCCCGACCAAGTTCGATTGCGGCGGCGCGTGCTCGTTCGCGACGGTCGGCGACTACATCCGCTTCGGACAGATGCTGCTCAACGGCGGTGAGCTGGACGGCCAGCGCATCCTCGGTCCGAAGACCGTGCATCACATGACAGCCAATCACCTCGGCCCCGAGATCAAGAACAAGGTGGCCAATGTCGAGCCGCATCGCGGCGGCTTCGGCTTCGGCCTTTCGGTTGCGGTCCGGACCAGCGAAGGATTGTCTTCAGTCCCCGGCAATCCCGGCGAGTTCACGTGGAATGGTGCCTACGGAACGCAGTTCTTCTGCGATCCCAAGGAGCGTCTCGTCGTCGTGGTGGGGACGGCCGCGCCTGGCGAGCTCAGGAAATATTACCGCGAGCAGGTCCAGGACATCGTCTACGGCGCGATGACGAAGTGAGGTCGCTGCGTGCAAATCAAAAGGGCGGCCGATCGGGCCGCCCTTCGAAACCATGCATCAGCTCAACACGCCGTACTTCTTGAACCAGGCCTGCGCCTGCTTCCAGGCGTCTTCCGCGGCGTCCTTGCGGTAGCTGCCGCGATAATCGGCATGGAAGCCGTGCGGCGCTTCGGGGTAGATCTTGAATTCGGCCGTCTTCTTGTTCTGCTCGAGCGCCGCCTTCATCTGCTCGACCTGGGCGACGGGAATGCCGGTATCAGCGCCGCCGTAAAGGCCGAGCACCGGCGCCTTCATCTCGGGCGCGAGCTGCATCGGGCTCTTCGGCCACGCCGGATTGGCAGGATCGACCAGCGTGCCATAGAAGGCAACGCCTGCCTTGAGAGCGCCGCTATGGGCGGCGTACTCCCAGACCGTGCGGCCGCCCCGGCAGAAGCCGATGATGCCGAGCCTGGTGACGTCACCGCCTTGCGAACCAGCCCACGCCACCGTCGCATCGAGATCGGACAACAGCTCGGCGTCCGGCTTCGCGTTCACCACCAGCAGCAGGTCCTTGAGCTCCGAGACCTTGGTCAGGTCGACGCCCTTGCGGAAATAATAGTCGGGCGCGACCGCGAACGCGCCGAGCTTGGCCAGGCGCCGCGTCACGTCCTTGATGTATTCGTGCACGCCGAAAATCTCCATCGCCACGACGATCACCGGCGCCTTGGTATTGCCGGCCGGGCGGGCGAAATAGACCGGCATCTCCTCGGAGCCGACCTTGATCTTGGCATCGCCGGCCTCAAGACCATTGGTGTCGGTCGTGACCACCCCGGCGCGCACGGGCCCGGCCGCAAGCGTATAGCCCGCCGCAACGGCCGCGGTGGCACTCATGAATCCGCGACGTGAGACCGGGGCGCTTTTGGTCAGCCCGACGACGTCGGATGCCATGGTGGTTTCGAAGCTCATCGGTCCATTCCTTCCTGCTGCCTGCTACCCCTGGGGCGACGCATTCGCCAATAGTTGCCGGCGAAACGCAAATCACCAGCCTGCGAGCACGAGTCGTCGAAATTCGAGGATGTTGCCGATCGCGGCCAAGAAGGCGGCACGTTTCAAAGTCGAGCCTCGCCTGCCTGTCCATCTCCCACGGACACTCGGTCCCTGGATCGCGCGTGTACCGGACTTAACCGTCTAGCCCGTCCTATTCGTGAGAGTGCGGCTTTTGGGCCCGATTGATGCGGCCGCACATCTTGTCTGACGAGGCGCACAGGATTGCCTTCGGCTTTTCGCCGCCTGACGACCGGTACTTTGCAACGCGCTTGAGGGATGGGTTGGGCGAACGGGGGCGGACGCCCCGCCGGTCAAGGACCGAGCGGCAGCAGCGCGCCGGGCAAGCCGCAGATCAGGTCGGCTTCGGGACATGCCGCGGCAAACGCAAGGCGAATGCGGCTCGTGGTCTCGACGACACGGGCGGCGATTTTCAAGAGCCGAAGACGCAGCGTCGCGAACTCGGCAGCGGCCAATTCCCGGGCTTTGGGAATGGCGTCGCGCACGGTCAGCATCAGCCAATAAGCGGCCGTATGGAGCACGAGACGGACCTGGTTGGCGAGCGCCGAACGGCAGCTGGTGCGATCGGAGGCGAGCTGCGTCTTATGCAGCTTGATCAGATTCTCGGCTTGGCCGCGCGCGCAATACAGGCTGTCGTAGATCCACTCGGCCGAGCCGACATCGAGGCTGGTGACGACGAAGCGGATGTCGAGGCCGAGCATCGTCGCCTCAATACGGGCGACAGTGCGCCGTTCGCGATCCCAGGACTTTGCCTTGTGGCGCGTCTCGGTATAGCCACGCAGAACCGGCAGGTTCTCGATGGCGCGTCGCGTGCGGATGTCGTCGGCGACCTCGTCGACTTTTCTGGCGAGAGGCTTGGTGCCGGACAGACCGAAGATGTAGTCGATGCCGTTGGTCTCGCACCACGCCATTGCCTCCGGCCGGGCATAGTGCCCGTCGCCACGGAACGTAATTTGCGTGTTGTGCCATCGCGTCCGGATATGCCGTACCAGGCGGCGCAGATGGGCACGCACCTCGACGCCGCCCGGCGTCTTGCCGGGCCTCAGCACGACGGCCACGGGCCGGCTCTTCTCCGTGTCGTAGACGTGGATCGGCAGGAAGCAGCGTTCGTCATAATGAGCGTTGAACAGCGAGAGCTGCTGATGGCCGTGGACGACGTCGCAGGTATCATCGATGTCGAGCGTGACGGATGCCGGCTCGCGCGGGTAGCTATCCATCCATGCGTCGACCAAAGTGTAGGTCAGCCGGATCACGTCGCGCAGGCGCGGAGCATTCTCCAGCCGCGACAGCGTCGGCTGGGAACACAAATCCCGGCCCGTGTCCGGTAGGCGACCGCAGGCCAGTTTGAATGCCGGATCGGACCTCAGATGATCGAGGTCGTCGGCGTCCTCGTAGCCGCAGCAGATCGCGAACATGCGAGCGCGGAACATATCGACCAGGCTGTGCACGACCCGCGTCGGATCGCGCCGATCCGGGAACACCCGGGCCAGATTGTTGGCCAAACCGAGACGCCGCTCGGCCATCGCCAGAAGCATCACGCCCCCGTTCGAGGTTAGGCGCCCACCATCGAAGGCAGCTGTGACTTTCTTGGCGTGAACGGCTGGAAACGAGAAGGGCGGAATCGTATCGTCGGTCATGGCGGGCGTGGCGTTCGCGGTTGGAGGTGATGGGGTTGGCTTCGCAACCGAATCCTACGCCGCATCAGCGCTTTACCCCTCAGGCGCACTCTTACGAATAAGACGGGCTAGCTACATTGCATCGCAACATCCATTAACCGAAAAATATGGTTCTTTCCCGGCCGGCCACACTGCGAGAGGTTGCGAAGGATGCCCCTGTTCGCACGCTCGACATGCTCGGCCGCAACAAATGGCCACTGCAGCGGCGGCAATGACAGATCGTGTTGCTCGCGCATCGCATATCATCGCCAATTCGCGGGCGAACCGTCGTCATTTGATTGAAATTTTCCGAGTATCCGAGCCGCGCGATTTACTCGAACTTTCTTTGTGAAGCACTAGTCCACGGCCGGAAGTTCCATCTCCGAAACGGAGAGGCTTCTTCCCCCAAGCGCGATCCGCCGCCCATCAACGGACGAAGGAGCGCCTGCGGGCTTCATTCTCGTCCACCCAGATTGCGCTACCCAAGGCTCAATTGAATAAACGTTTATACGACCTGGAACTGAAATGAACTTGGCTCGCGAATCGATTGAATTGTTGGAGCAGGCCGCGCGAATCCTGTGGTTCGAAGGCACCAAGCACGGCTTGCGCGACCGCGAATGGATGGCGCTGCGCTTCCTCTCCCGGGCCAACCGGTTTTCCCGAACGCCGTCGGCGCTGGCGAGCTACGTCGGCACCACGCGGGGCACCGCCTCGTTCATCATCGGCGAGCTCGAGCGGCTCGGCTACCTCGAACGAAAACGTTCGGCCACGGACAAGCGGTCGGTGATGTTGAGCGTGACCCAGCAGGGCAAGAAATTCCTGGTGCGCGACCCCGTCAACGTTCTCGTCGAGGCGATTGCCGTTCTCGACGACGACGTCAAGACCCGCTTCCGCGACACGTTCCGGCACGTGCTGGATCAGTCCGACGCAGCCGAGCAGCGGCAGAGCTATGCGGGAAACTGGGTGATGACGGAATGAGATAGGCGGCGTATCGAGGCGGGTGTCGAGCCTGCCAGAACCTCAAGGAGAGCGATACGCCATGAACGAGCATAGCAACATTGTCCCACTGCGTCAGCCCGATGAGATCGACGATCCACTGACGAATATTTTGCGATCTGGAGCTCGGCAGCTGCTTGCGCAGGCTGTCGAGATGGAAGCCGAGGCGTTTCTCGCCGCGATGAAGGGCTTGAAGCTTCCCGATGGCCGCGACCGCCTCGTGCGACACGGCCATGGTCCAGTGCGGACGATCCAGACGGGGATCGGCGCCGTCGAAGTCGCCCGGGTAAAGATTCGCGATCGCGCGGTGACCAGCGATGGCGAGCGGATCCGCTTCACCTCGGCGATCCTGCCGTTGTGGGCACGGCGCACGAAGAGCTTGGATGCACTTTTGCCGGTTCTGTATCTGCGAGGCATCTCGACGGGCGACTTCCAGGAGGCGCTGGCGGCGCTCTTGGGCAAGGATGCGCCGAATCTTTCTCCGGCGGTGGTTTCCAGACTGACGACGGAGTGGCAGCTCGAGTACGAGCGTTGGCAGAAGCGCGATCTGTCGGCGCGCCGGTACGTATACGTGTGGGCGGACGGCGTCTTCCTGCAGGCTCGCATGGAAGACCACAGCGAATGCATGCTGGTGCTGATCGGCGCGACGCCGGAAGGCAAGAAGGAACTCATCGGCTTCCAGGTCGGCGTGCGCGAGAGCACGCAGAGCTGGCACGAACTGCTCGTCGAGGCGAAAACCCGAGGGCTGAAGATCGCCCCGGAAATCGCCGTCGGTGACGGCGCGCTCGGCTTCTGGAAGGCGCTCGACGAGGTCTTTCCCGCCACGCGACATCAGCGGTGCTGGGTGCACAAAACCGCGAATATCTTGAACAAAGTCGCAGTGTCGGTACAGGCCAGCATGAAGAAGGATCTGCGCGAGGTCTATTTGGCGTCCAACCGAGCTTCGGCCGAAGTGGCGATCGATGTCTTTGCCGAGAAATACGGAGCGAAGTACGACAAGGCGGTCGAGTGCCTGACGAAAGATCGCGACGCAATGCTTGCGTTCTACGAATTCCCCGCCGAGCATTGGGACCACTTGCGGACGACGAATCCCATCGAAAGCGTGTTCGCGACGGTCCGGCACAGAACGGTGCGCACGAAAGGTTCGTTATCGTCAACGACTGCCAAGTTGATGGTGTTCAAGCTGCTCTGCGCCGCATCAAAGACCTGGCGGCGGCTGAAAGGCACAAATCAGTTGCCGAAGGTCAGCGCAGGTGTCAGATTCGAAAACGGCATCGAGGTCATCCAAGTGCCGGAAAACCACGCCGCCTGATCGCCTCGTCACCCAAAATCCCGCATAGCTCGCAGCGGCATCACACCGACGTTTGCAAGCGATGCATCTTCCTGCGGGAAGATCGCACCACCACGGACGGCAAGACGACGGTCGAGTTCAGCTGCCGCCTGTTTCGTGCACCGATCGCGGAGACGGAGGTCGATCTGCTATGCACCAGCTTCGAGCATCACCGTCAATAGAAGGCTGGTCAAGGCGTTGCCTTGCGTGACGAATAGATGACGCCGCCGCTGGATTCCACCACCAGGCGCCCGTTCTCGTTTCTGATCTCTTCGATGCGACCGAGGCCGGGCACTTGTTGTCCCAGTACGGCCTCGATGACCCCGTTCGGGCCTTGCAGGATCGCAATCCCCTCATAGGCCTGGCGGACTGACCAGCCCTTGATCGTCTTGCGCGGCACCGACGTACGCTCGGACGCAGGCACCGAGCCCGTGAATTCGGGCGCCGCGACCGAAGCCATCATCGGTCCTTGCTGCGACGCCGGCTGCGATTGCGCCATCGCCGGCGCCGGAGCCTGGGCCTGAACCTGTGCCTGGGCAAGCTTGTCGAGCTTCGCCGTCGAGGACGAGCTCACCCGCTCGATCCGGTCCAGGTTCTCGGCAAATCTGCCGAAGCGATCATTCGTCGCCTTGCTCGATTGATCGACCGCAGTACGCAAGCCATCGAGATTTTCGGACACGCCCGACAACTGCCTGCGCAGTTGCGCCACGGTCTCGCGCAGGTTCCTGATCTCGGTATTGGTCGCAACGTTGTTCTGAGCGGGCTGGGTGGTGAGATAGGCGATCACGCCGGTGCAGGCGCAGACCACCAGCATGGCAGCGACCGCCAGAGTTGCGAGCGGTGCGACCCATGTCGGACGGGGCGGCGGCGGCTTCGCCACGATCACGGCCGGCTTGATCACGGCCGGCGCAGGTTTCGGGATCGCCATCTTGTCGAGGCGCGCCTTGGCACGAATGCGCTTCAGCCCCTCGAGAGCTTCCTTCGCGAGAGCTTCGTCGCTCGCCGCGGTCGATACACGCTTTGCGCTTGCAGCGGGCTTGTCCGCTCGCGTCGCACCATCCCTTGTATCGCGCGCCTCCGGAGCCGGCTTCGCCGCAGCGGAAGCATCCGCGGTCGCGTTGGGACGAGCTTGTCCATCGGACAACATATGAAATGCTCCGTTCGTTCGATGTGTCGAACGGTGACGTTATTTGCCGAAGCTTGCCTGAAACGTGTGCATGGAAAACTTTCCATAGCGCGCGATGCGGCGCTGCATGAGTCGGATCGCGTCATACACGCGGCGATAGTGCGACTCGAAAGACACACACTCGCCAAGATTTCACCAAGGTGGAGTCGTGTCGCCACAAGTGAGTCGACTTGTCGCATGTGGAAAGACAAGCGCCAGAGTCAATCCGGGGTTGAAGAGGGCTCGATTTGCAAGACCGTTGCTCTACTCAAAACAGCTGCAATTGCACGGGGATGCGGAACTTTACACCCGCCACGGTGCAAAACTAGTACCCACTTTTCTTGGAACGTGAGTCGTGATTCAAGGTCGGGATGATACCCGAAGCAAGAGAAGTCCACCTTTCGAGGAAAGATCGCAAGGTGCTTGAGGCGTGCTGTCGCTCACCGGTGACGTTGCAGCGCGATTTGAAGCGGGCGCGGATAGTTCTGTTGGCGGCGGATGGGCGCAGCACCCGGTCGATCGCCAAGGAAGTTGGGGTCCAGCCGCGGATTGTCAGCCTTTGGCGGCATCGCTATGCCGACCATGGCCTTGAAGGGCTGCAAGACAAGCCGCGGCCTGGCAAGCAGCCGATCTATACGAAGACGACCGACAAGCGGATTCTGAAGCTGCTGGATAAGCCGCCACCGCAAGGGTTTGCGCGCTGGACCGGCCCCCTGCTGGCCGAGGCGCTGGGCGATGTCGATGTCCAATATGTCTGGCGGTTCCTGCGCAGCCACAAGATTGACCTGGTGGCTCGCAAGTCCTGGTGCGAGAGCAACGACCCGAACTTTACGGCCAAAGCCGCCGATGTTGTCGGCCTCTATGTCGCGCCGCCGGCGAAGGCCATTGTGCTGTGCGTGGACGAGAAGCCCTCGATCCAGGCTTTGGAGCGAGCGCAGGGTTATCTGAAGTTGCCCAATGGCCGCGCCTTGACCGGCCAAAGCCACGATTACAAGCGGCATGGCACCACAACATTGTTTGCGGCGCTCGAAGTCGCCACCGGAAAGATCATCGCGACCCATTCAAAACGCCGGCGCCGCGTCGAGTTTCTCGATTTCATGAACAGCGTCACCGCGGCTTTTCCGAACCGCAAGCTTCACGTCATCCTCGACAACCTCAACACCCATAAAAAGAACGAGGACTGGCTCAAGGCCCACCCCAACGTGCAATTTCATTTCACGCCGACAAGTGCGTCATGGCTCAATCAGGTCGAAGTATGGTTTTCCATCTTGCAGGGGCAGTCGCTCAGCGGCACCTCCTTCACGAGCCTCAAGCAGCTTCAGGAACACATCGATGCCTACGTCAACGCATACAACGACAGAGCCGAGCCCTTCGTCTGGACCAAGAAAAAGGTCCGTCAACGCCGTTTCAAAGGCCGCCGTATCACTCAGCTCTGATTCCGGGTACTAGTTTGGAAACCAAATCAACTGATGCGATTGAATATACCAAGCAACAACCGGAAATGAATCAACAGCATCAAGCACGTGTAGCAACCGCTTTGCTGCGCACGCTTGATCGGAAATCGGCAATTGTTACGGTCCTACTCAAGTGATTCTCGCCAGTTGGCGAGGAGATCGACACAGTTCAGCAGTGTTCGGAAGCGATGAGCAACTTGGCGCAACTGATCTAGTACCCGGAATCAGAGCTGAGTGATACGGCGGCCTTTGAAACGGCGTTGACGGACCTTTTTCTTGGTCCAGACGAAGGGCTCGGCTCTGTCGTTGTATGCGTTGACGTAGGCATCGATGTGTTCCTGAAGCTGCTTGAGGCTCGTGAAGGAGGTGCCGCTGAGCGACTGCCCCTGCAAGATGGAAAACCATACTTCGACCTGATTGAGCCATGACGCACTTGTCGGCGTGAAATGAAATTGCACGTTGGGGTGGGCCTTGAGCCAGTCCTCGTTCTTTTTATGGGTGTTGAGGTTGTCGAGGATGACGTGAAGCTTGCGGTTCGGAAAAGCCGCGGTGACGCTGTTCATGAAATCGAGAAACTCGACGCGGCGCCGGCGTTTTGAATGGGTCGCGATGATCTTTCCGGTGGCGACTTCGAGCGCCGCAAACAATGTTGTGGTGCCATGCCGCTTGTAATCGTGGCTTTGGCCGGTCAAGGCGCGGCCATTGGGCAACTTCAGAGCTGGCCCCGCAAATTCGGACAGTAGCTTGAGTGGATTTTCTGCCTGACAGCGGCGAGGATTCTTGCTGCGAATCAGGAGCGAAGATGACGAAGAAGAGCCGCCGGACGCATTCTCCGGCATTCAAGGCGAAGGTTGCTTTGGCTGCGGTCAAAGGCGACAAGACACTGGCGGAGCTGGCGCAACTGTTTGATGTTCATCCGAACCAGATCACGATCTGGAAAAACCAGCTCCTGGAAGGCGCCGCCGGCGTGTTTGGGCATGACAAGACATCGGCCGAGACGCCGGTCGATTTGAAGGCGTTACATGCCAAGATCGGCGAGCTGGCGTTGGAAAACGATTTTTTGTCCGGCGCGCTCACCAAGGCGGGCCTGCTGAGCGCAAAGCGATGATCGACCGCGATCATGATCTTTCTATCGTGCGCCAGGCGAAGGTCCTGAAGCTGGCTCGCAGCACGGTCTACTATGAACCTCGGCCAGTTTCGGCCGAGGACCTTGCCTTGATGCGTCGGCTCGATGAGCTGCATCTCGATTATCCCTTCGCGGGAGCGCGTATGCTGCGATCGTTGCTGCGGCGGGAGGGCGTATACGCCGGTCGCCGCCACATCGCGACGCTGATGAAGCGCATGGGGATCGAGGCGGTCTATCGTCGCCCGAACACGAGCAAGCCGGCTCCGGGTCACAAGATCTACCCGTACCTGTTGCGCGGATTGAAGATCGAGCGGCCCGACCATGCGTGGGCAATGGACATCACCTACATTCCGATGCGGCGTGGCTTCGTCTATCTCGCGGCGGTCGTCGATGTGTTCAGCCGACGGGTCCTGGCCCATCGCGTCTCGATCACAATGGAGGCGGCCTTCTGCGTCGAAGCGGTCCAGGAGGCGTTGGCGAAGCACGGCAGGCCCGAGATTTTCAACACGGATCAGGGCAGCCAGTTCACCAGCCTCGAGTTCACCGATGTGCTGCTGGACGCGAAGATCGCCATCAGCATGGACGGCAAGGGCGCCTGGCGCGACAACGTGTTTGTCGAGCGGCTCTGGCGCACGGTCAAATACGAAGAAGTATATCTCCGCGCCTACGACAGCGTGTCCGAGGCGCGAGCGTCAATTGCCAAGTATCTGGCCTTCTACAATCAGGGACGCCCTCACTCGAGCCTTGACGGGCGCACGCCCGACGAGGCTTACTTCGGCACGCAAGCTATGGTGATGGCCGCATGACCGTCGCCGACGGTTTTGTCGTCGCTCTGGTCGGGCTACGCCCTCCCGACGCAACGACAAAACCGTAAAGCCCCGCGTTCAGCATAACCCGGCAGGAATCCACTTAAATCCAGCGGGGCGCTGTCCAAACAACCGGGGCCAGCTCTCTTCAGATAACCCTGCGCTCGCTCCAAAGCCTGGATCGAGGGCTTCTCGTCCACGCACAGCACAATGGCCTTCGCCGGCGGCGCGACATAGAGGCCGACAACATCGGCGGCTTTGGCCGTAAAGTTCGGGTCGTTGCTCTCGCACCAGGACTTGCGAGCCACCAGGTCAATCTTGTGGCTGCGCAGGAACCGCCAGACATATTGGACATCGACATCGCCCAGCGCCTCGGCCAGCAGGGGGCCGGTCCAGCGCGCAAACCCTTGCGGTGGCGGCTTATCCAGCAGCTTCAGAATCCGCTTGTCGGTCGTCTTCGTATAGATCGGCTGCTTGCCAGGCCGCAGCTTGTCTTGCAGCCCTTCAAGGCCATGGTCGGCATAGCGATGCCGCCAAAGGCTGACAATCCGCGGCTGGACCCCAACTTCCTTGGCGATCGACCGGGTGCTGCGCCCATCCGCCGCCAACAGAACTATCCGCGCCCGCTTCAAATCGCGCTGCAACGTCACCGGTGAGCGACAGCACGCCTCAAGCACCTTGCGATCTTTCCTCGAAAGGTGGACTTCTCTTGCTTCGGGTATCATCCCGACCTTGAATCACGACTCATGTTCCAAGAAAAGTGGGTACTAGGTCGTTTCTCAATCCGCTCCGCGAGGTGACCCGCAAGGCACCCGCCGGGCCTCACGCCAGTAAGCGTTCAGTATCGAGTTGATGTAGCAGGCCTGCGTGACGCAAGCACTGAATGCGTAGGGCTGCCCGCGAATATCGAAACCATAACAACGGTTCGCGGGAAGGAATGTCGTCAAACAGCATCGTTGCCGAGCCGGAGCATCACAACAACCAGCCGGCCGCAACAAGTGCGAAACAGGGGCGAAAGACTGATGTATATTATCGTTGATGATCGCGAGAGCGTCGCGAACAGCTACGTCGGAGGGCTCGTTCGCGAAGGTGTGTCGTCGATCGGCTTCTCTTCCGGAGAATTCTGGGACTGGCTGCAATCCGCGAGTGAATCGGATTTGGCAGCGGTGGACGCCTTTCTCCTCGGGGATTGCGATGCACGCGGAAGTCTGCCACGGGCGATGCGCAAGCGTTCCTCGGCGCCCATCATCGCCGTGAGCGGCCAGAAGATGCTCAAGAACACGCTGGAGCTGTTCGAATCGGGCGTCGACGACGTCGTGCACGTGCCGGTTCACCTGCGGGAGATCCTCGCCCGGACGGCCGCGATCGCGCGGCGCCGGGTAGGCGAGCTGCCGAGGCCCTGCGAGAGCAGGATTCAGGTCTTCTTCAACGGCCGTGACCCCGAGATCGCGGGCCACGCCCTCACCCTGCCCCGCCGCGAACTGCGCATTCTCGAATATATGGTCGCAAACCACGGCAAGTGGATCACAAAGACGCAGATCTTCAACGCGGTCTACGGCATCTTCGAGTCCACCTTCGACGAGAGCGTGATCGAGAGTCACGTCCGCAAGCTGCGCAAGAAGCTCCGCGACCGCCTCGGCTTCGACGCGATCGTGGCCCGACGCTACGTCGGATACCGCCTCAATATCCCGGCCGGCGAGACCCTCGACGAGCCGGTGCAGGAGCTCGACGAGGTCGGGATCCTCCTGAACAGAGCCCATGCCGCCCCGGCAGCCTATCCGGCCGGAAACTGACGCGGCAGGAGGCTGCCGCCAAACCTGCAACGGCCTCTGCGAGCAACTTCGCAGAGGCCGTTGTACTTTCAGCGGCAGAGGCGGCAGGACATATGCCTGCATTCGCGGCGCGACTATCGTGGCGCCGGCGTCAGCTGGCCATTTGGGGCGCGATCCTCCCGGAAACGCCGTTCCGGATGGCTTGCTCTACGGCTTCTGCTGGAATTCTTCCTTGGACACGTAGTTGAAGTCCTCCACCAGGACGTCCTGAACGATTTCAGCCTGCATCCGTTCGTTGACACGCTGCTTGATGGCCGTGGTCAGGATGGAGAGGTCGTAACGGGCGAGCTTCCTGAAATCGAGACGCTCGTCGGCATAGATCCTGCGAAAGGCCTCGTCGACGACGAACGGTTCCGGCGGAACGTTCAGCTGGTGCATGGTCCGCCCCTCGACGGTGTAGACGAAGCGCGCGACGATGTAGCCCTGCACATTGCCGTTCTCGACCATGGGCACGCTCAGTGCCCGCGTCTTCTGATATTGCAGCCCGTCGAGATATTCGTCCTTCGCCGGCAGCAGGCTGCCGTTCTCCTTCCAGTAGGCAACCGCATAGCTCGTGCCCGCGGTGAGGATGCATACCCACAGTCCGGCCAGCACCAGCCTGATCATTTTCCGTCCTGCGTTGCGCGACCGGTATAATCGCAGTGACGATGATGCTCGCGACCTCACGCACCGCATCGTAGTGCATTTCCAGAATGGAACGATTCCGCTCGAGCTTCTCGCGCAGGCGCTGGATCTCCTCGGTGATCTCGACTTCACCGCCGAGGTGCATCCGCGCCCGCATCAGGCGGACGAATTCGAGCATGCTCCGGCTCTTCCGCGCGCTGAAGTCGTCGAAATCGATCTTCCGACCCGTCGCGAGCGCGGCCGTCTCCTCCTCGACGATATTCGCGAGCCGGCGGATTGCGGCCAGCAGGCCGCGCACCTCGTCCGATCTCACCGCATCCGCGGCCTCGACCACGGCCTCGCCGCCCGCGATCGGCAGCAGGACGGGCAGCAGCGCATCGCTTGCTGCTGCTTCCGTCGTCATCATTTCGGTGTCCGCGACCGCCTGGTCCATCGTCATGGCCGCCGCACCTTCTTGTGCCTGCATCGGAAATTCACCCCTCAACTTCTGTCACCCGTTCGCAGATCATGATCCAGCCTTCCCCGCCGCGTCCGGTCCGGCCGGATGTGCGGCGGCGAGCTGCCTGGCAATGCCAATGCCCTTGCCCTTTGCCAGCTGGTTGCCAAGCTGCTCCGCAAGCATCGACTTCCAGACGCCGCCAGCCGTGCCCTTGCCAAACACCTCCTCCGACTCCTTCGGCAACATCGTCTCGACGAAGGTCTGGAGGATGAACGCTTCGAACTTGCGATAGACATCGCCGGATGCCGGCGCCTTGATCACCTGCACCGGCGGACCGTTCACTGCACCCAGCTGCGATTCCGAGACCTTCGCGGATTGACCGGCGGCAGCCTTGCCGATCTCCGCGTCCATCGTGGCGGCGAAGTCGGCATCGGCGGATTTCAAGGCGTCGAGCTTCGCGGTCGCCGCGCGCTGTGTCACGGGATCGGCGGCTTCGAGGACATCGAGAACGAGGTCGGGTGTCGCGGTCACGATCATATCTTGTCCCGGTTGGCTGGCCGTGGCATCCACGCGCGCACGGCAGGGTTTATTCCCGTCATCTCCTCGAGCGCGCGCTTCTCCGCGTCACGGAGCTTGTCGGCGAGCGCGGCCTTCGCGACCTCCTCGAGCTGCTTCACGCGGCGGCTTTCCGCGCGGACCTGGTCGAGCTGCTGCGCGGCCTGCACCTGCACCACGCGTGCGCCGACGCTCGTCCTGTTCAGGCGCCGCGCGATCGATTCGCTCGACGATCCCGCTGGCGCCCTGCCGTCGTTCAGGGCTCCGACCAGCCATGCCTGCTCGTCCTGCAGGCTGCGCTCCTGTTGCCGCAGTTGCGCGAGCTGCCATTCAGACAGCCGAAGCTGGAGCTTCACGAGCGAGACCATCCGGCCGAGCTTGTCCGCGCGCGACGTCATGACCGGGTCACTCCGCCAGCCACGACGAGACGCCGAGCATGAATTGCGTCAGCAGTTCGTCGCTGGTGAGATAGAGCAGCAGGAAGCCGCCGAACAGCACGAAGGGCACGGAGATGAAATAGACCGGGATCGCTGGCGTCAGCTTGTTGATCAGGCCGACCGCCAGGTTGACGATCACCGAATAGACGATGAAGGGACTGGTGATCCGCAGCGTCAGCACGAACGCTTCCGAGAGTCGGCCGACGAGCAGGTCGAGCGCCATGCTGCCACCAAGCTTGCTGCCGGGCTGCCAGACGTCGTAGGAGTTCATCAGCCCGCGCAGCACCTGCCAATGCTGGTCGGTCATGAAGAACAGCGTGGTGACGGCCGCCATGATCAGAGGCACCAGGGCCGGCGCCGGATCGGTGTCGCCGACCGGGGTGCCCGGGATGTTGCTGAGCCCGATCGCACTCGCCATCATGGTCGCCATGGTCTGGAGCGCGAGGAAGAACACGCGCCCGCCGAGCCCGATGACGCTGCCGACCACGAGCTCCGAGCAGATCAGGAGCGCCAGCGTCAGCGGTGCCGCGTTGTCCGTGAGCGGCTTCAGGACCGCGATCAGGATCGGTGTCAGCGCAAACGTCGTGACCAGCGCGACGAACAGGCGCACCTGGGGCGGAACGTTGACGCTGGAATAGCCGGGCACCAGCATCAGGCAGGCGCCGATGCGACAGAACACGATGAACGTCACCAGTACGCTGTCGGCGAGGCCGCTGATCACGATACGGCTCCGAGCGCCCTGATCTCGGCACTGCGCGCGACTTCGACATGCGACAGGATCGGCAGGGTCGGGAACACCCGCTCCAGGATCATCCGGACATAGGGACGGGCTTCGGGGGTCACCGCCAGCACCACGCTGGTGCCGTTCTCGGTGAATTTGCGGATCGCGGCGCTGGCTTCGGTCGCGAACTGCTCGATCAGGCGCGGGTCGGCGTCGAACTCGACGACATCACCCTTGGCATCGCGCTTCAGGCTCTGGTGGAACGCCAGGTCCCAGCGGTTGCCGAGACGGACCACGTTGAGCACGCCATTGTCGGAGAGGTCGCCGCAGATCTGCTGGGCAAGCCGCGTCCGCACGTGCTCTGCGACCTGCTCGGAGCGCCGCACATGGGGCGCGATCTCCGCGATCGCCTCGAGGATCAGATGGAGGTTGCGGATCGACACGCGCTCGGCCAGCAGGATCTTGAGGATCGTCAGCAGGCCCGAATAGGAGATCTGCGAGGGGCAGAGATCCTCGACAAGGCGCTTGTATTCGGGATCGAGCCGGTCGAGCAGCCCGCGCATGTCCTTGTAGGACAGAAGCTGGGCGAGGTTCGCCCTGATCACTTCGCTCAAATGGGTGAGCAGCACCGACAAATTGTCGACCGGCTTACAGCCCTGCCGCTTGACCTCGTCGGTGAAGGCTTCCGTCACCCACAGCGCCTTCATGCCGAAGGCAGGCTCGATCACCTCGTCGCCCGGCACGTCGGGCTTGCCGTCCTTGTCGACCAGCACCAGCACCTCGCCGAGCCTGAGCTCGCCATGGGCAACGCGCGTGTCATGGATCCGGATCTGGTAGCTCTTGGGATCGATCGACAGATTGTCGGTGAGCTTGATCTCGGGAATGACGAAGCCGTACTGCTTGGCAAACTTCTTGCGGATCTTGCCCACGCGGTGGGCGAGCTCGGTGCGCGAGCCCAAGAGATGGACCGAAAGGTGGCCGCCGAGCGCCAGCTCGATCTCGGCGGTCTTGAGCTGCTCCTTCACCGATTCCTTGGCCTCGGCCTGGGCGCGCTCGTCGGCCTTGGATGCCGCCTCCTTGCGCTCCCGCGCCGCCTGCCGCCTCGGCAGCGAATAGCCGACGAAGGCCATGACACCCCCGAGCAGCACGAACGGCGCCATCGGCAGCCCCGGCATCAGGGCCAGCACGAACATCATCAGCGCGGCCGCCGACACCGCGCGCGGATAGCCGCCGAGCTGCCGCAGCACCGCCTGCTCGGCCGAGCCCCTGGTGCCGCCCTTGGAGACCAGGAGGCCCGCGGACAGCGACACGATCAACGCCGGCATCTGCGACACCAGACCGTCGCCGACGGAGAGCTTGGTGTAGACGTCGGCGGCGCGGGAAAGAGTCAATCCGTGATGGGTGACGCCGATGACGATGCCGCCGAAGATGTTGATCGCAGTAATGATGAGGCCGGCGATGGCGTCGCCGCGGACGAACTTCGAGGCGCCGTCCATGGCGCCGAAGAACGCGCTCTCCTCTTCGAGCTCACGCCGGCGGCGCTGGGCTTCCTTGTCGTCGATCAGGCCGGCGGAGAGATCCGCGTCGATCGCCATCTGCTTGCCCGGAATGGCGTCCAGGGTGAAACGCGCGCCGACCTCGGCGATACGCGTCGCACCCTTGGTGATCACGACGAAATTCACCGTGACAAGGATCGCGAAAATGATCAGGCCGATGACGAAGTCGCCGCCCATGACGAACTTCGAAAAGCCGGCAACGACATGGCCTGCGGCCTGTTCGCCCTCCCCGCCCCGCGACAGGATCAGACGCGTCGTCGCGATGTTCAGCGCCAGGCGCAGGATCGTCGCGATCAGCAGCACGGTCGGGAAGGCCGAGAAGTCGAGCGGTCGCTGAATCCATAGCGCGACCATCAGAATCAGCGCCGACAGCGCGATCGAGAATGCAAGGCCGAGATCGATCAGGATCGGAGGAATCGGCAGGAACAGGATCGTGAGCATGGTCACGATGCCGGCCGCGAAGAAGGCGTCCGCTCCGAGGCGGCGCGGGCTGGGCAGGCTGGCAGCTAACGTATCGGCCATGGGTCACCGGCAGGAGGGTCCGCCCGCAATCTGCCGCGCAAAGCTTACGCGAGGGTGGTGCCGGGGCTGTCCGGATCAGAAGCCGTGCTCGATCCGCGAATAGACCATCTCGGTGAAGGTCGAGAGATGCGCGCCGATGAAGGAGCCCGAGACGGCAACGACCAGGAGAATGACGATGATCTTCGGAACGAAGGTCAGTGTCACCTCCTGGATCTGGGTCAGGGCCTGGATCAACGCGATGACGGTGCCGACCAGCATCGCGGCGCCGACCGCGGGGCCGGAGGCGACGATGATGGTCCAGATCGCGGCCTGGACGATATCGAGAGCGTCCCGCTCGTTCATGACTGGCTGATCGTGAGCCCGGGCCCGACGGCGACCTTCGTGCCGTCCGCGAGGGTCGCGATGGAGCCGTCGTTGTTGATGGAGACCGAAACGACCTTGCCGCTGAAACTGGCACCGGTCGAATCGGTGAAGCTGACCGTCTTCCCGATCAGCCCGTTGGCCTGCGACAAGGACTGCGAGGACAGCAGCGCGTCCAGCTTCGAATTCGTCTGCATTGCCTGCTCGACCGTCGAGAGCTGGGCGAACTGGCTCATATATTGCGAGGTATCCATCGGATTGGTCGGATCCTGATTCTTCATCTCGGCGATGAGGAGCTGAAGAAACGTGTTGTAATCCACGCTGTTGCTCGACGTCGGCGAGTTCGTGCTGTTCGAACTGGAGCCATTTCCGGTCGTGTCGGTTGCGCTGGTGACGTTCATCTGGCCTCTCCGCTGTCAGGCAGCCTCGAATGGGGAAACGGTGGCGGCGCCGGCCAGGATGGCCTGCTCCACCGGGAACAGCGCCCGAATTCGCTTGAGCGCTTCGAAGTAGCGGGTCGACCCGACCAGTTCGTCGATCGCGCCGAGTCCGTCGAGCATCTCGCGGTTCTCGCATACAGCACACAGGGCGGCGTGATGCTGCGCGTAGAGCGCCGCAGCGTCGCGGACGTCGGTCGGGTTCATCAGCATGAGCTGGACGATGAAATAGAGCTGCCGCAGCGCCGTGGTGGCGTCGGAAGCCTGCATGATCTGCCCTTCGAGCAGGAACATCACGTCGTTGACGAGCTCGACGGAGACCTTGCGGTCCACGCGAAGCACCGCGCCGTTGATGTAGATCCGCTCGCCCGCCCGCAAGGAAATCTTCATTAGAGCGCGTCTCTGATCAGGCGGTTGATCTCGATGAGTTGCTCCACGTCGTTCGACCTCTGCTCGCGAAGACGATCGGCTTCCTTCACGACCCACAGGCCGATCGAGATGATGTCGGCGCGCAGCTTGTCCGGCAGCCCGTTTTCCGGGTGCGCAAGATCTTCGATGAAGATCGTCCACAGCCGCCGCACATAGAGCAGGCTCTCGACCAGGTCCTCGGCGCTGAAGCGACCCTTCTGGATCCGCTCGAGCCGGTCGATTCCGAGAGTGAGCGCCTGCCGCTCGCGGCTTCGCGCCTCATAGCCACTTTCGTCAACGACGGCTTCATAGGCTTCAAACGTCATCAGGACCACTCTTCGCAGGAGACCGAACAACTAGACAAAGGTTACGAGGCTTCCAGGGGCAGCCTTGGCTCAGAGATAATTGATGAGGCTGATCTTCTGGAGCTGCGAGGTGAGCGCCAGGGCGGTCTGGATCTGGGTCTGCAGGGTGTTGACCCGGACCGAGGCTTCGGTCGGGTCGACCTTCTCCATACCGACGATCTGATTGTTCAGAATGTCCTGCTGCGTCTTGAGCTTTTCGGTTGCGGTGGTGATCCGCTGCTGAACCGTGCCGACGCTGCCGCCAAGCGCAGCGAGGTCCGTGATGGCTTCACCGACGAGGCCGATCGCCTTGTCCACGACGACCTGGAACGTCTCCTGGCTCAGGTTTACATTCCCGAGATCGGCCATCATGGTGTAGGCCTCGGCGAGCTTGCGGAAGCCGGCCTCGTTGGCGCTGACGGACGTATCGGCGATCTCGGTCGTCGAGATGCGGCTTTGCATGGTCTGGTCGGTGGCCGATGACCAGTTGGTATTCCAGGCCGGGCTCGCGAACTCGGCATCGAACGTGGTGTCGAGGAAGGTCTGCATCTGGGCCGGGGTAATGGTGCCCACGGCGGGCGAAGATTGCGCGAAGCCGAAGGTCGCGAGAAAATCGGCGTCGACCTGATTCTTGCTGGCCGAGCCGGCGGTATAGGCCGTGATCGGCGCGTTCTGCGTGTTGATGCCCGAGAACAGATACGAGCCGTTGTAGGAGACGTTCAAGGCCCCGATTAGATCCTGGAGATTGGAGGCCGCAGGCGGCAGGATGACCCGCCCGCCGCCGTCGGTGCTGCGGGCCGCGATCAGGTCCTTGAGGAAGTCCGTCGCCGTCTTGCTGAGCTGGGTGATGCGGTTCTGCGTCACGTCCAGGCGTCCCGCGACAAGCCCGTTGGTGTCGACGAGCTGATCGGCGAAGCTGAAGTCAGCCCGCAGCGTGAGGTCGCTTGCCGTCGTGGCACCAAGCTCGAGGCCAACGTCGTAGAAGCGACCGGTGGTCGCCTCCGTCGATGCCTTGCTCAGCGCAGCCTGGTTATTCGTGATCGAGGACCTCAAGGACGAGGACAGCATCAAGGTCGAGACGTAGTTTGCGCTCATCATGACTTAATTCCCTACGGCAGCCAGCAGGCTCTGCAGCATCTCATCGCCGGTCGAAATGATCTTTGACGAGGCCGAGTAGGTTCGCTCGACCTGGAGCATCAGCGCCATCTCGTCGTCCATGTTGACGCCGTTGACGTTCGACAACGCCGTAATGCTGCGGTTGAGCAGCGTGTTCTGGTACTCGGAGTTGTCGTTGGCGGTCTTGCGCTGGTTCTCGATCCAGCTCGTCGACGACGATGCGAAGTCGATCAGGTTGCCGCTCGGCTTGCCTTGCGTTGTTGGATCGAACGGCTGCGACGCATCCATGCCGTCGATGAGCTGCTGCAGCCGGGTCGAGTAGCCGCCGTTGCCCGCGGTGTTGTATTGGTAGGCGGGGTTGCCGCTGATCGCGCCGTCGCGCAGCAGGTTCGGGTTGCCGCCCTGGGCCGGATCGACCGATGCGGCGACCGAGATCGTGCCGGCGAGGCCCACCGAGACGGTGGCGCTCGCGGGCATGGCCGGCGCGCCGGGATAGGTGAACAGACCGGGGACGTCGGGCAGCGCCGCGGCGGTCTGATCGCTTTCCCTGAAAGTGTTGATCAGGCCGCGCGCGATTTCGTCGAGCTGGCTCTGATAGGTGACGGCGTCCTGGTCACGCAGCTGGGCGAGGCCCGCGAGCTTGCCCGACTTCAGCGGCATCACCGAATTGGCCCCGGTCACGGGGACGCCGTCGATGTAGACGGCATTGCCCGTGGTGCCGGCGGTGTAGGCATTCGTCGACGCAAAGCTCACGGTCCGCGCCGTCTTGTCGAACAGCACGACGCCGCTGTCGGCGTAAAGCGCAGCGTCGCCGTTAGGACGGATCGACATCGTGACGCCGACCTCCTGCGACAGCTGCGAGACGATGTTGTCGCGCTGGTCGAGGTAATCGGTGATGTCGTCGCCGGAGATCGTGCCCTTCACGATCGCGGTGTTCACGGTCTCGAACTGGGAGAGCAACTGGTTGATGTTCTGGACCGACGTCCTCATGTCGGCATCGGCGCCCTCGCGAACCGACTGCACGGTCCGGGTCGCCTGGTTCAGCGCGGTGGCCATGTCCTTGGCGGACGCGACCGCCGCCTGCGCCAGCGTGGTGTTGTCCGGGGCGTTGGCATATTTCTGCAGCGCCTGCTTCAGCGCATTGAGCTGCGCCGTCGGCGATTGATCGAGCTCGGGATCATCCACGGTCGATGCCGCGATCTTCTGGAGACCGTCATAGATCACGCTTTGCTTGGCGGACGCCGAGGTCGCGGTCAGGACGTTGGTGAACAGGCCGCCGCTCGCGGCGCGCTGGATCGCCGCGACATAGACGCCGGCATTTGGCAGATTGTCCAGCACGGCGATCTTGCGCGAATAGCCGGCAGCGCTGGCACCGGCGATGTTGCGCGAGATCGTCGAGGACTGAATGCCCGACGCCATGAGCGAAGCGCGAGCGGAGTCGAGAGCGGAGGTCAGGGACATGGGTTGCTCTTGCCCGGAATGGGCGCTGAAGAATTCAGCGCTTCAAGTTGACGACGACGTCGAGCAGGTCGGCACCGGTCTGGAACGATTTCGAGTTCGCAGTGAAGCCGCGTTGGGCCTCGATCATCCCGGTGAGTTCGTCCGCGAGGTCGACGTTGGAGGCCTCCAGGGCGCCGGACTGGATCGTGCCGAGCCCGCCGGTGCCGGCATTTCCCGCCTGCGCGTTGCCGGAATCCAGGTTGGTCGAATAGACGTTGCCCGGCTCGGGCGTCAGATTGTCGGGACTCGCGACGTCGGCAAGCATGATCGTGTAGAGCGTCAGCTGCTGCCCGTTCTTGAGAATCGCCGTCACGTGGCCCGCATCGTCGACGTCGACCTTGTCGATGGCCGAGGGAACGCTGCCATTGACGGTCGTCTTGAAGCTGAAGTCGGTTCCGACCTGCGTCATGTTCGACAGGTCCATGGTCAGCGCCGCACCGCCGGGGACGGTCACGGTGAGACCGGTCGGGCTCGCCGCGTCCAGCGCGCCCCTGCCGGCCGCCGTGGTGTCGAAGGTGAACGTGGTGGCGGCGCCGAGCGAGGTGCCCGTCGCGGAGTCATAGACCTGAATCTGCCAGGTATCCGAGCCGGCAGCCGTCGCCGTGTGGGACATATAGACGTCGAGCGTAACGGCCTGGCCGATATTGTTGTAGGCCACGATGGAGCTCTTCGATGAGTATGACGCCGGGCCGGGCGGACCGGCGATAACAGCCGCTTTCGGATCCAGGTTGCCGGTCGTGAGCGTTGCCGCCGTCGACGGCACAGGCACCTGCGGAACCTGAGCAACGTTGACGATCTGCATGCCGGACAGGCTGTTCTGCGAGAAGTTGGTCACGAGACCGGGCTGTCCTAGAAGATAGTAGCCGGCCGCGTTGACCAGATTGCCCTGGGCGTCTGGCACGAACGAGCCGGCGCGCGTCAAATATTGCTGCGTGTTGTTGGCGTTCGAGACCACGAAGAAGCCGTTGCCCTGGACGGCGAGGTCTGTGGTCGACGTGGTGAACTGCGTGTGTCCCGCGTCGCTGATGGCGTAGCGGACCGTGGTCTCGACGGCGCCGGAATCGTAATTGCCGGAGCCGCTCTTCAGGATCAGCGAGGAGAATTCCGTGGAAGCCCGCTTGTAGCCGGTCGTGTTGACGTTGGCGATGTTGTCCGAGACCGTCGACAGCTTGTTGGACTGCGCAGACATACCGGAAACGCCGGTGCGCATAACACCATACAGGCTCATGAATTAGGCTCCTTTGGTAGGTTGCAGCTACAATGGGGGGTCTTGCTTGCGCGGGGCTGATGATTGGAAGCGATGCACAACTTCATGTTGTCATGTCGTTTTCGGCTGACAGAACGAGCGCGCCTTGTCGGTCCACGCGCCGAAACCGCTCGATACGAGATGAGCGACGATGTGACAGACGTACCGCTTCTGCGCCGGCTGGTTGTTGGGACCGGCATTGTAGCGCGCGACTGCCATGGTCCAATTGCCTTCGCGCTGCTTCAGCTCCTTCAGGAAGCGCGCGGCGTAGTCGACGTTCCTGGCGGGATCGAACATCGCCCGTACCGAAGCGAACTTCTCGCCGTGGTAATAGTGGTTGATCTGCATGCAGCCAAGGTCGATGAGCTTTATCCCCTTGCTGCGCATCGTCTCGAAATTCGCGATTGCGTCATCCGTGTCCTTGGCGAACACGGTCTGGCCGTCGGCGCCGAGGGCGTAAGGATGCAGCGCGCCGCGCCGACCGGTCTCGGTGAGGCCGACGGCGTAGAGAATGCCGAGCGGAATCCCGTGCTGCCGAGCCGCGCGCGCCATCTCGCGTTCGCAGGGGCGCGCAATGTCGGCGGACGCCTGGGCAGCGCTCGCACTAGAGATAAACAGGGCCGCGACGATGATGCGGCGCCACGTCCTGATCATGACGCGTCTCCTGGTTGAACTGGCGCTCCTGCCGGGCCTGCTTCGCACCGCCATCGGATTGCCCCGATGACGTGCCGGCACCGCCGAACGTGCCTTGCGACTGCGACGAGGGCTGGTGCTGGCCCGAGAGCTGCGGCTGCGATTGGCCGGAGCCGCTCTGGAATCCGTCCAGCGAGCCGTGCTGGACCGGCGCGACGTCGGCGACGTAGCCCGCCGATTGCATGAGATCGCGGATCTGGTCGCGCTGCTGGTCGAGCATCTGGCTCGTGTCCTTGCGCTCGGCCGCAAGCTGGACGGACACTTCGGTGCCGACGAGACGCAGGCGCACGGTGACGTTGCCGAGCGCCGGCGGCTCGAGATTGACGGTCAGGATCCTGAGCGGCTGATCCGGCGCATTGGTCTGGGAAGCCGCAAGGTGCGGCGCAGCCGACGCCGCCGGTGCCGAGGACTCCTTGAGCTCGGCGACGACTGCATTGGCGACCTGTTGCGGGGCGTTGAACTGCGCTGGCGGCAGATGGGTCTCCTGCTGGACCACGGTGACCTTGGTCGTCTCGGGCAGTGCGGCGCGCGCCGAGGCCTTGGCGGCGCGCTCGACATTGGCCGTGACCGCCTCGAAGCCCGCTGATGCGGGCATTGCACTCGAAGCCTCCGTGCCTTGCGTCGGTGCCGATTGAGCCGCGCTCATCGCTTGCGAAGCCGTAGCCTGCGAGCGCGCGGCGGCGGGAGCGACACCGGATGGGGCGGTGTCGACCGTCGCCACCTTCGCCGCGCCCGTGCCGGAAGCCTCGCGCTTCGTCGTGGAGGACCGCTCGTCGCGGGCGGGTCCGTCCTTGTCGGCGGACGGCAATTGCAGCTGCGTCTTCACGGCAGGCGCGGCAGCGATCTCCTGCCCGACCACCACGGCAATGCCCGATTGACCCTGGACGTCCGCCCCGGCAGCTTGATCCACCGGTCGTAGTTTCTCCGACGACCTGTCGGCCTTGTTGTCGGAGGGTTCCTCTGTGGCCTCTGGTTCCTCGGATGCTGCGATGAGTTCGCGCACCGTCGCGTCCTTCGGCTTCTCCTGCTCGTTGGAATGGGCCAGGCGCGTGCGCAGCGTTCCGGTCTTCGCGGTCGTGTCGCCGGCACCATCGCTCAGTGCCTGCTTCGCGAGATTCGAGACGGTGTGGAGCAGATCGTTGAACGACGAGTTTGCCTGCGATCTGGTTCCGGCGCTCTTTGCGGATCGTGAAGTCCCGCGCACGTTGAGGCTCTCGGCGAGACCCGAGAAGAGCTGTCCGGAGGTTCCACTGAGCTTGGTCATGGACGGCGGGTCCTTGGTAAGGAGTTCGAGCTCGCCGAGCTGCTTCTGCGCGCGCGCGAGCGTCACGGTCGATGAGGACAGATCGAGCCTCGCCGGCGTAGCCGGAGGCTTGTCGGCAGCCGCAACGGATCCGCCCGCGAACGGCTTGCGGACGTCGAGCGCGAGCTGCACCGTGGCATTCAGAAGGGGGACGTCGCGCTCGGGCAGCTTCGACCGGTCGAGCGCCTTCAGCTCGGCGAGACCGCCGTCATATTCGTCGGTGAGCACCCGCGAGGCGCCGCGGAAGAAATGGGCCCGCTCGCGATCCGCCGAGGCGTCGGCGCTGAGCGCCAGCGCCCGTTCGCCGGCAAGCCGGGTCACGGCCAGCCGTCCGCGCACCATCGCGGCGCGCGCGATCACGAGGTACAGCTTGAGGCGGCTCGCACGATCGATCTGCTCCAACAGGGCCGTGATCCGTGCAAAACGGCGCTCGTCGAGCGCCAGGCTCGACTGCGTCAGCCCCGTGGAGAATCGCTGCCAGAAATCGCCGGCATAGATCGAGTTGCGGTAATGGCGGATATAGGCCAGCGTCAGGAACTCGAACTTCTCGAAATCCTCCGCCTGACCCACCAGCAGGATCTCGCGCCGCAGCGCCGCCTCCTCGACGAGCGTGCCGGGCGACAGCAGGCGCGCATCGTCCAGACGCTCGATCGCGAGCGATGCCTCGGCGCGCGCGAACAGCGCGCCCTGGACCAGCGCGACCTGTCCGCCTAGTACCCACTTTTCTTGGAACGTGAGTCGTGATTCAAGGTCGGGATGATACCCGAAGCAAGAGAAGTCCACCTTTCGAGGAAAGATCGCAAGGTGCTTGAGGCGTGCTGTCGCTCACCGGTGACGTTGCAGCGCGATTTGAAGCGGGCGCGGATAGTTCTGTTGGCGGCGGATGGGCGCAGCACCCGGTCGATCGCCAAGGAAGTTGGGGTCCAGCCGCGGATTGTCAGCCTTTGGCGGCATCGCTATGCCGACCATGGCCTTGAAGGGCTGCAAGACAAGCCGCGGCCTGGCAAGCAGCCGATCTATACGAAGACGACCGACAAGCGGATTCTGAAGCTGCTGGATAAGCCGCCACCGCAAGGGTTTGCGCGCTGGACCGGCCCCCTGCTGGCCGAGGCGCTGGGCGATGTCGATGTCCAATATGTCTGGCGGTTCCTGCGCAGCCACAAGATTGACCTGGTGGCTCGCAAGTCCTGGTGCGAGAGCAACGACCCGAACTTTACGGCCAAAGCCGCCGATGTTGTCGGCCTCTATGTCGCGCCGCCGGCGAAGGCCATTGTGCTGTGCGTGGACGAGAAGCCCTCGATCCAGGCTTTGGAGCGAGCGCAGGGTTATCTGAAGTTGCCCAATGGCCGCGCCTTGACCGGCCAAAGCCACGATTACAAGCGGCATGGCACCACAACATTGTTTGCGGCGCTCGAAGTCGCCACCGGAAAGATCATCGCGACCCATTCAAAACGCCGGCGCCGCGTCGAGTTTCTCGATTTCATGAACAGCGTCACCGCGGCTTTTCCGAACCGCAAGCTTCACGTCATCCTCGACAACCTCAACACCCATAAAAAGAACGAGGACTGGCTCAAGGCCCACCCCAACGTGCAATTTCATTTCACGCCGACAAGTGCGTCATGGCTCAATCAGGTCGAAGTATGGTTTTCCATCTTGCAGGGGCAGTCGCTCAGCGGCACCTCCTTCACGAGCCTCAAGCAGCTTCAGGAACACATCGATGCCTACGTCAACGCATACAACGACAGAGCCGAGCCCTTCGTCTGGACCAAGAAAAAGGTCCGTCAACGCCGTTTCAAAGGCCGCCGTATCACTCAGCTCTGATTCCGGGTACTAGGCCCGAGGGAATCGTCCGCGGCTTGACGTCCTTGAGCAGCTCCCGCGCGTCGTCCTGACGACCCTCGACATAGGCGAGCGCACCATTGAACAGCCGCTCGTCGACGTTCATCCTGTCGCGCGGCAGCTTGCGGACGACTTGCGGCGCACCGCCGCTGAGCAGGTAGATGACCACGGCCTGGCTGTTCTGCGGATTGCTCCACACGGCGGGATCGGCCGCGAGAAACTTCTCGCCGATCTGCCGGATCAGCGCGATGTGGCTGCTGTGCGCGGCGGTGTCGCCGTTGGCGATGCCGTCCTGCACCGCCTGTAGCGCACGGACGAGCTCATAGGGCTCGCCGGACTGGGGCGCAGGCTGGGCAAGCGCGCTCGCCGCCGTGAACGGCAGCAGCAGCAAGGCGGCGCGGCGCAGCAGCCTGATCAAGGGCGTTTCTCCCGGATCAGGATCTCGATCCGGCGGTTCTGTGCGGCCGCCGGATCGTTCGGAAGCTTCGGCCGCCGGTCGGCGTAACCTTCGATATGCTCGATCCGCCGCGCATCGACGCCGGAGCGAACCAGCATGTAATAGGCCATCTGCGCACGGGCAGTCGACAGCCGCCAATTGTCGTAGGTTTCCGAACGATACGGCCGATTGTCGGTATGGCCGCGCACGATGATCATGCCCTGGCGTTTCGTCAGCAGCGGCCCGATCTTGTCGATCACGCGGATCAGCTCGGGCCGCGGCTCGGCCGAGCCGACCGCGAACATGCCGAAGCTCGCATCGTCGGTCAGGCTGACCAGGAGACCTTCCTCGACCTGACGCACCTCGGCCGCCGGCCCCGCCCCCGCTTTGATATCCGACAGCGCGTCCGCGATCGCGGACTGAAGCTGCTTGAGGGTCGGCTGCTGCGTTTGCGCCGCATCGCGCGGTTCGGACTCCTTTGCCGTGTCGTTGGGACGCGCCTGGGGGCCGGCATTGGCTTGAACGCCAGACTGGGCGCTGCCCTCGCGCGAGGATTGCGTGGGTGCGGGGCCCGGCGGCAACAGGGGCGACAGGCTTGCGGACGGACTGTCCGCGTTCGGAGCCACGCTTCCGCCGGCCTCTTCCGCCTTGGCACGGCGTGCCTGCGGCTCGCCCGGGTTTGGTCCGGCTGCACCGTCGCGCGCGGAGGCATTCGGCTTGGGCTCGCTCTCGATGAAACGATCGGCGTCCTTGGACGCCTGCGGCGCCAGCCTCCAATAGCCGGGATCGAAGGGATCGCGGTAGGCGTCGCCGCCCTTGAGGCCCTCCTCTTCGACGGACGTCAGAGCGCCGGCACGCCGCTGACCCGTGGACTGGTTCGCGCTGTTGGCGATCTCCGCGAGCGTTGCATAGGGATCGCGGAACAGGACCTTCTCCTCGTAGGAGGCCGGCTTCTCGGCCGTCGGAGAGTCACCGCGACGTTCTTCGTTCGGCCCGGCCGGCTGACGCTTGCCGTCCTGGCCTTCGAACGAGGACGGCTCCTTCTTGGAGAGATCCTTGAGACCCTTTGGAGCAGGCGCGTTCTCCGCGAGCTTGATCGGGTTGAAATAGCTCGCGACCACCTGCTTCTGGTCCTGGTTGAGCGCATTGAGCAGCCACATGACCAGGAAGAACGCCATCATCGCGGTCATGAAGTCCGCATAGGCGATCTTCCAGACGCCGCCATGATGCGCCTCCTCGGCGAAGGCGCTGCGCCGGCGGACGATCACGATCTCATGCTTGACCTCTTCCATGGCGGACTACCGGCGCGCTTCCTTGAGGCGTTCACTCCAGGCGGAGATCTGCGTCTCGATCACGGTCTGGTCGGCCACGACGCGGACCTCGAAGGTATCGGCGGCCTCGTACGCGATGCCGGTTCGCCTGGAAGCCTCGAGCTGCGTCTTCACGAGGTCGAGCAGCTCGCTCGGGCCCGTGACCTTGAAGACCGGCACCGGTGAACCGCCGGTCAGCACCGCAATCTGCTCGACCAGTGACTCGATTGCCTTGTTGCGCACCGCCTCGGTGAGGAACGGCAGCAATATCCGCGCAACGGAGCTTGCGATGTTGCTCTCGATCTCCCGGCAGGCCGCCTCGAAGCCGCCGACGATCGCGACCGCCTGCTGGTCGGACCATTTGGCCCGCTCCTCTCCGAGCCGGATCGCGCCGCGGACGCGCTCCTCCGCCAACTTGGCCTCGCCCTCCGCGACGCCGGCGGCATGGCCTCGCCGATAGGCATCGTCCAGGAGGTTGGCGGGCGGAGCTTCCGTCGCGGGCGCCGGAGGCGGCGCCTGTAGCTGCGGTTGCTGCTGGGCCTGGGGCTGCGGTTGAGGTTGCGGCTCGCGCCGGGCTTCCTTCGACCTCGTCAGCACGTCCTGGATTTTCGCCGACGGAGGCGGCGACGACTTGACCCGGCCATTCGCGTCGAACTGCGTCAGGAGTTTTCCGATTGCCGCGTTCATGCCGCCTCCTCACGTCGCATCCAGTCTTTAAGGATCGCAGCCGCCTGCATCTGATCGAGCCGGACGATCTGCTCCAGCCGCTTCTGCGGCGTTCGCTGCATCTTGCCTTCGAGGTCCTCGACGAGATTGAGCTCGGCCTCCTCGCTGTCGGGCAACGCAAGGGCCGCCGCAGCCTCGATTTGGGCGGCCTCAGCCGCCTCGGCCTGCTCCTGCTCCGCGCGATGGGTCAGAATGCCGTTGACCGCGGGCCGAAGCCCGAACCAGACCAGCATCGCAGCAACCGCCAGGATCGTCACTGCATTGATGACGCTGCCGAGCTGCTTGTTGATCATCTCGACGAAGCTGATCGGGGGCACCGGCGCCAGCTCACGCGATCCCTCGATGAAGTCGACCGCCGTCACCTGGATCTGGTCGCCGCGCGTCTTGTCCAGTCCGCCCGCCGTCGCCGCGAGCTGACTGATCTCTGCAAGCTTGCTGTCGACGATGGCCTGGTTGCTCTTGTCGCCGAGATCGGCGACCAGCCGCGCACGGTTGACCAGGACGGCGATGAAGAGCTTTTTGACCGAATAGCCGTCGCTTACCGTCGTCGTGGTCTTGGACGAGACCTCGAAATTGGTGACGTCCTCGCGGCGGCTCTTGTCCTCGCTGGAGTTCTTGCCGCCGCCGGCATTCACCTGCTGGTCGGGAAGATTCTGCTGCACCGTGGTCGGCGTCGAGCGGTCGGCGTTCTGCGACGATTCCTTCTCGCGCACGTTCCGGACCGATCGTTCGGCGCGGCTCTCGGGATCATAGACCGTCTCGTTGATCTGCCGCTTGTCGGTGGAGAGCTGCGGCGCAACGCTCACCTCGAAATTGTCGAGGCCGAGATACGGCGTCAGCGCCTTGCGGATATTCTCCTGCACCATGCCGCCGACCGTCTTCTGAAGGCTCGCCATCTTGGTCGGCGCGGCGCTCGCCTCGTCCTCTTCGGCGAGCAGCATCGATCCGTCGGCGTCCAGCACCGTCACCTTGTCGCGGCTCATGCCGGGGATGGCGGCGGCGACGAGATGACGGATCGACTGCGCCGTGCGCGCCTCGATCGCGCCGTCGGTGCGCAGCACGACCGAGGCCGATGGCGGCTGCTGCGTCGCGCGGAACGAGCCGCGGACCGGCAGCACGATATGCACCCGCGCCGCCTTCACGCCCTTCATCAGTTGCACCGTGCGCGCAATCTCGCCCTCCAGTGCGCGGAGCTTGGTGACCTCCTGCATGAACGACGTCAGGCCGAGCGAGCCGATCTTGTCGAACAGCTCGTAGCCGGAGTTGGCGCTGGTCGGCAGCCCCTTCTCGGCAAGCAGCATCCGCGCCTGCATGGTCTGGCTCGGGCGCACCGAGACCGCATCGCCGGCGGTATTGACGTCGAACGCGATGTTCTGCTCGCGCAGCGCAGCGCCCATGCGCGTCACATCTTCGCGTGTGAGGCCCGTATAGAGCGTCTCGAACTCCGGGCGGCTGATAATAGGTACCGCCGACGACGGTGACGAGAACGGCAAAGCCGATCAGTCCCAAGGCCATCAGGCGTCGCGGCCCAAGCTCCAGCAGATTGTTGAGCAGTTGCTGTATCTGCGCACGACTGAGCATATGACCTCGTACCAATGCGAACGTACAGGACACTCAGCTGCCAACCTTGTCTGAAGGTTGCGCGAGGCCGCGAATGTGTCAGTTCGCTGGCGGGGCGTTGCAATTTTGCAAGAAGCCAGGACGACGTAATCCGTTCGGCGGCCACAAGCCGACGCTCGGGCGCATGGCAGCGCCATCGGCTGCGGCTTATTGCATGAAGTCTGGCGTCGGAAGGTCGATGTCGGCGTGTTGTGTGCCGTCGCATCCGCCGATCATGGCGGGGACCGTGCTCCCTGAGGGAGCACGGTCGTTTCGAAAGCGCCGCTTAACCGCGGAACAGCGACAGGATGCTCTGGCTGTTCTGGTTGGCGATCGAGAGCGCCTGAACGCCGAGCTGCTGCTGGGTCTGCAGAGCCTGGAGGCGGGTCGATTCCGCGTTCATGTCGGCGTCGACGAGCTGGCCGACACCGCGGTCCACGGAGTCCATCAGGGTCTTCACGAACTCCGAGTTGGTCGAGATGCGGTTCTTGACCGCACCGAGATCGGCAGCGGCCGAGCTCACCGAGTTGATCGCAGCGGTGACCTGCGCGATGTAACCATCGAGCGTGGTCTGGTCAGCCGCGGAGTCGGTCAGCGCGGAGATGTTGATCGTATCGACCGACGCGCTGCCGCTCACCGTGTCCAGAATGCCGGTCTGCGTGGTCGAGTACAGCGTGTAGTTGGCAGTCGTCACCGTGATGGAGCCGATGGTGGGCGTGCCGCCGACACGCGAATACGACGATACGAGATTGAAGCTCGTCGGAGTGGTACCGGTCGTCGTGCTCAGCCAGTTGATGCCGTTGAAGGTGGCCGAATTGGCCTTGAGCTTCATATCCTGCTGGATCTGGGTGATGTCGGCCTGGATCTTGGTGCGGTCGATACCCGCGGTCTTGGCTTCGACCAGCAGCGCCTGCAGCTTGGTCAGGCCGGATTCCTTGTCGCCGATCACCGAGGTCAGAGCGGTATATTCGGTGTCGACGGTCGCGGCCGACAGACCGAGCGAGTCGGAAACGGCGGAGAGCGCGGCGTTGTCGGAGCGCATCGACGTCGCGATCGACCAGTAGGCGGCGTTGTCCGAAGCGGTGGCCACGCGCTGGCCGGTGGAGATCCGGTTCTGGGTGGTGGCGAGTTGCGCGCTGACAGACCGCAGGGTCTGGAGCGCGGTCATGGCGGAGGAGTTGGTGAGAAGACTAGAACCCATTTTGATGTCCCTTTGAAGATTGAATCGAGCTTGGGGGACATACCGGGCTTGCACCGGTACGACAGGGCGGCGTCATGCCTTTGGGCTTCCCGCAAACGCGGGTTCAAGGCCCAATCTGTCGTAACGGCGAGGTTAGCGAGCGAAGCTTGTGCGAGGCTTGTGGCGCTGTGCTCCAGCGGCAACAGGGAGCCGAAATGACGGCGTACGCGTGGCGTCACGCCCCAATGAAAGGGCCGCGCTTCGCGAGAAGCGCGGCCCTCCTCCGATGACTTGAGCCTTAGCGGAACAGCGACAGGATGCTCTGGCTGCTGTTGTTGGCGATCGAAAGCGCCTGAACGCCGAGCTGCTGCTGAACCTGAAGAGCGGCCAGGCGGGTCGATTCCGCATTCATGTCCGCGTCGACGAGCTGGCCGACACCGCGATCAACCGAGTCCATCAGCGACTTCACGAACTCCGAGTTGGTCGAGATACGGTTCTTGACGGCACCGAGATTGGCGGCGGACGCGGCCACCGAGTTGATGGCGGTCGTGACCTGCGCGATGTAGCCATCGAGCGTGGTCTGGTCAGCTGCCGAGTCCGTCAGCGCGGAGATGTTGATCGTGTCGACCGACGCACTGCCGCTGACGGTGTCCAGAATGCCGGTCTGCGTGCTGGAGTAGAGCGTGTAGTTGGCGGTCGTCACGGTGATGGAGCCGATGGTGGGCGTGCCGCCGACGCGAGAGTACGACGACACGAGGCTGAAGCTCGTCGGTGTGGTGCCGGTCGTCGTGCTCAGCCAGTTGATGCCGTTGAAGGTCGCGGCATTGGCCGTGCTCTTCATCTGTTGCTGGATCTGGGTGACGTCCGCCTGGATCTTGGTGCGGTCGATACCGGCGGTCTTGGCCTGGACCAGCAGCGACTGGAGCTTGGTCAAGCCGGAGTCCTTGTCGCCGATGACCGTGGTCAGGGCGGTGTACTCCGTGTCGACGGTCGCGGCCGACAGACCGAGCGAGTCGGAGACGGCGGAGAGCGCGGCGTTGTCGGCGCGCATCGAGGTGGCAATCGACCAATAGGCGGCGTTGTCCGAAGCGGTGGCCACGCGCTGACCGGTGGCGATTCGGTTCTGCGTGGTGGAGAGTTGCGAACCCACAGACCGCAGGGTCTGGAGTGCGGTCATGGCAGTCGAGTTCGTAAGCAGGCTTGACATTGCGAATGTCCCTTTTTTGTACGCGATACATTTTCACGAGGGGACATACCGGGCTTTCACCGGTACGGAGGGACGGCATCATGCCTTTGGACTGATGTGGGTGGGGTCCAACCCGCCGGAGCTATGGCTGATTTTGGGTGACGCGGCCTGATCAGGCGGCGTGGCTTTCAGTGTTCGGAATGACTTCGATTCCGTCGATGAACTTTACACCGGCGATGACTTTCGGCAACTGGTTCGTGCTCTTCAATCGCCGCCAGGTCTTCGATGCGGCGTCGATGAGCTTGAACACCATCAGCTTCGCAGTTTGTTGCGACAGCGATCCCTTGGTCCGCACCGTTCGGTGGCGCACCGTGGCGAAGACGCTCTCGATCGGGTTCGAGCTGCGTAGGTGGATCCAGTGCTCAGCAGGGAAGTCGAAGAAGGCGAGCAGCGCATGGCGATCCTTGATCAGGCACTCCACCGCACGTCCGTATTTGACGTGGTATTTCTCGACGAAGACGTCGATCGCGGTTTCAGCTTCGGCCCGGTGTGGGGCCAGATAGATGTTCCGCAGGTCGTTCTTCATGGGGCCCTGCACGGATTTGGCGACCTTGTCGAGTACGTTGCTCACTTTATGGCACCAGCATCGTTGGTGCCGCGTGCCGGGAAAGGCCTCGTCCAGTGCCTTCCAGAAGCCGAGGGCGCCGTCGCCGATGGCGAGTTGCGGGGCAATCCGTAACCCGCGTTGCCGCAGGTCGATCAGGAGTTCGCGCCAGCTCTGCGCGCTCTCGCGCACGCCGACCTGGAAGCCGATCAGCTCCTTCTTGCCTTCCGGCGTGGTGCCAATCAGCACCAGCATGCATTCGCTGTGATCTTCCATGCGGGCCTGCAGGTACACGCCATCGGCCCAGATGTAGACATAGCGACGCGCCGACAGATCGCGTCTCTGCCAGCGTTCGTACTCGACCTGCCAATCGGCCTTCAGGCCGGCGATCACCGAAGGCGACAGGTTCGGCGCATCCTTGCCGAGCAGCGCCGAGAGCGCCTCCTGGAAGTCGCCGGTCGAGATGCCGCGCAAATAGAGGACCGGGATCAAGGCATCCAGGCTCTTCGTCCGCCGCGCCCATAGCGGCAGGATTGCCGAACTGAAGCGGAGGCGGTCGCCTGGCCCGCTCGCTCCGCGGTCGCGGACCTTGGGACGAGCGACCTCCACCGGACCGATGCCGGTCGCAATCTCGCGCACCGGACCGTGCCCATGTCGGACCAGGCGCGCTCGACCGTCGGGCAGCGTCAGATTGGCCGTGCTGGCCAGAAACGCGCCAACCTCGATCTCGATCGCCCTGGCAAGCAGGTCCCGCGCGCCGGCACGAACGATATCGGTTAGTGGATCATCAACCGCGGACGGCTGACGGAAAGCAAGAACATTGGTAGTCTCGGTCATGGCGTATCGCTCTCCTCGAGAGGTTCTGGCAGGCTCGTCCACCCGCCTCGATACGCCGCCTTCCTCACACCGTCATCACCCAGATTCCGCCATAGCTCAACCCGCCGTGCCGCATTGCTAGCACGCCGAATCTTGCCTCCAGATTAAGGTCAGATAGAATTTCGCTGTAAAATCATATGGTTAACATTACCCGCCGCTAACCATATCCCGCGCCAATCGCTTAACCATATCCAGCCGGTCAGCGATCTCGGCTCTTAAGAGAACGAGCGCACCAGTCCGGAGGCCAGCAGGTTCCAGCCGTCGATCAGCACGAAGAACAGCATCTTGAAGGGCAGCGCGAGGATCGTCGGCGGCATCATCATCATGCCCATCGACATGGTCAGCGTCGCCACGATCATGTCGATCACCAGGAACGGCAGGATGATGAGGAATCCGATCTCGAACGAGCGCCTGAGCTCGGAGATCATGAAGGCCGGAATGATGACGCGCAGATCGACGCGCTTGTCGTCGAACTTCTTGCGGAAGCTTTCCGCGGCAAGCGCTTCGAAGGTCTGGAGATCCTTGTCGCGGACATGGGCCAGCATGAACTCGCGGAACGGATCGGTGATCTTCAGATAGGCTTGCTCTTCGGAGATCTCGTTCTTCATCAGCGGCTGGACGCCGGTCTCCCAGGCCCTGTCGAAGGTCGGCGCCATGACGTAGAAGGTCATGAACAACGCGAGACTGATCAGTACCAGGTTGGCAGGCGTGGTCTGGAGGCCGAGACCGGCGCGCAGGAACGACAACGCCACCGCAAATCGCGTGAAGCTCTGAGCAGCCCCGGCGCCACCGACAGCACCGTGATCAGCGCCATCAGCTGGATGATGCGGCCGCTGGTCGAGCCGTTTCCCGGCGGCAACAGGGAATTCAGGTCCGGAATCTGGGCCAGCGCCACTTCGGGCAGCACGACCAGGACCAATGCGAGCAGCAGGACTTTCACTCTCACTGGATCACCAGCGTCTCGATGATCAATTCGCGGACCTTGCCCGACGAGCGGATGTTGGCGCGCTCGGTCAGGTCGTCACGCAGATGCTGAAGTCCGCGCGATCCCTCGAACTGCGCAACCGTCGCCGACCGCAGATAGGTCACGATGTCCTCGCTGATGTGTGCGGCCAGAATGCCGGCATCCTCGTCGCTCATGCTATCGGTCACCATGGAGGCTTCGATGCGCGCCCAGTTGTTGGCCGGCGCGGCGAGATTGGTCACGATCGGAGACAGTTTCCTGAGCCGCGCGCTGCCGGCGTAGCTCGAGGCGATCGGCGGCGGCGTGGCGCTCTTCTTCGCATCGGCAACGCGCTCGGCGGCCGCGATCAGATGCAGGCCGGCAAGGGCGCCCGCGCCGATCGCGATCAAGGTCAGCACGACGATGGCGGCAATCAGGCGCATAACGTCCCCTGCCATCGCGGCGCGACCCGTCGGCAAGCCTCAGAATGGTGCCACGGCATCATAGATCCGGTGTCCCCATCCAGGCTGCTGCACGTCCGACAGATTTCCGCGCCCGCCATAGGACACGCGCGCCTCGGCGATCTTGTCGTAGGAGATCGTGTTGGTTCGAGAGATATCGCGCGGACGTACGATGCCGCCGACGTTGAGCACGCGCATCTCCGTGTTGACGCGAAATTCCTGCGAGCCGCTGATCATCATGTTGCCGTTCGGCAGCACGTCGGTGACGATGGCCGCGATCGACAGCTTAATGTCCTCGGTGCGATCGATCTGGCCGTTGCCCTTGATCTGGGTATTGGTGTTGAGGTTGGCATTGGCTTGGCCAGTGTCGCTCCAGCCTGCGACGTTCATCAGCCAGTCGAGCCCGAACTTGACCTGGGAGTCGCGGGAGCGGTCGGTCTTGTTGTCGAGCTTGGCCTTGTCCTGCATCGAGATGATTACCGTCACGACGTCACCGGTGCGCCGGGCCCGGGGATCGCGGTAGAGATCGGTGCCGTCGTCCCAGGTCGAGCGATAGCTGACAGGCGTGCGCATGCGCGGCGTCACCGGGATCGGATCGGCCTGCATCCTCAGGCCGCTGCCGACGGGCGACATTTGCGGGCCGGTCAGGACTTCGGCCGGATCATGGAAGCATCCCGCCAGGACCACGGACGCCAGCAGGAGCGAAGGGATGAGGATCGGCTTGTTCATCTATTTGGTCTTTCCGTCATCCACGCGACGCATGCCGCCGAGCAGGTCGGCAAGGTGGGCCGCGCGAGCCGTATCCATCTCATTGAAGATCGCGCTCGAACTCCTCGGGCTGAGCTTGGCGAGCACCGCGGCGGCGGTCTCGTCGGTCATGCCGGCGATCTGGGTCGCCGCAGCCTCGGGCTTCATGCGCGAATAGATCTCGACCACGCTCGCTTCGGCCTTCTTCAGGAAGTCGTCGCGCAGCGCCATCCACTTCTCGTATTCGGCGCGCTTGGCCTCGACCTCGGCAATGCGCTCGCGCAGCTGGCTCTCGGCCTTCTCCAGCTCCTTGAGCTGCCAGGCCAGCCTTGCGTCGACGGCGGGATCGGCGACGTTGCTGCAGAACAAGGCGATTTCGTTGTCCGGCGCCGGCGCAGCCTGCGGCGGCGCAGGCTTCGGCGGCGCCGTGACGCTGCCGGGCCTGGCCAGACGGACCGGTGCGGGCGCAGGCGCGGGTGTCGGGGTCTCGGAAGCCGGCATCGCCCCGGTGACCGCGGGTCCCGACTCTTCGGCCGCCCATGCCGTCGCCCGGATCGAAGCACTCTCGCCGGAATTCGGGGCGACCGGCACCTGCGGCTTCTGCGGTCCCGCCGCGCGGGCGCGCGCGAAGGAGAGCAAGTTGAGCGGCTTCGACGGCCTGGCCTCGTCCAGCGCCAGCACGGGCGATGCGCTCGCGAGCATTGAGGCCGCGGCCAGCAGGAGGAGTTTGGCTTTGTGATCCAGCTTCAGCATCGGGCCGCGTGCGATTCTCGGTCGAGACTTGAGCATTGAGCGACCAAGCTTGCACGACGCTTATGCATCATTGCACGATGACGTCGGCCTGGAGCGCGCCTGCCGTCTTGATCGCCTGGAGGATCGCGATGATCCCCGATGGCTTCAGGCCGATCTGGTTCAGCCCGCGCACCAGGCGCTGGAGATCGACCCCGCTCAGGATCGCCACCTGCGCTCCCGCCTCGTTGGCCTCGACCACGGTCTGCGGAACGACCACCGTCTGCCCTCGCGAGAACGGCGCCGGCTGCGACACGACCGGCATCTCCGTGACACGAACCGTCAGATTGCCGTGGGTCACGGCAACGGTCGATATCCGCACGTCGCGCCCGATCACGACCGTGCCGGTGCGCTCGTTGATCACGACCCGCGCCGGCGTATCCGGCTCGACCGTCAGTTCGCCGATCTCGGCCAGGAAACGGACAGGGCCGATGTGACGCGGCTTCGACAGCACGATGGTGCGGTAGTCGCGCTCGAAGGCGATCTGCGCGCGGTAGCGTCCGCCGGCGTATCGGTTGATGGCGTCGAGGATGCGCGTCGCGGTGACGAAGTCGGGGTTCTTCAGCTCCAGCACCAGGAACTCCATCTCGCGGAGACTTCCCTGCACCTCGCGCTCGACCAGCGCACCGTTCGGGATGCGCCCGGCCGTCGGCGTACCCTGGCTGACGTTCTGCGCCTGGCCTCCGACGCTGTAGCCGGCGACCGTGATCGCGCCCTGCGCCACCGCGTAGACGGCGCCGTCCGCGGCGCGCAGCGACGTCATGACCAGCGTGCCGCCGAGCAGCGACGTCGCATCGCCGAGCGACGACACGGTGACGTCCATGCGCTCGCCGGGCCCGATCGATGGCGGCAGGTCCGCGGTTACCATCACCGCCGCGACGTTGCGCGTGCGCAGCGTCGTCGGACGCGGGGGGTTGTTGGTGCTCGTGGTCTCGTTCCTGACGTTGATGCCCATGTTCTCGAGCATCGATTGCAGGGACTGTTCCGTGAACGGCGCGTTGCGAAGCGTGTCGCCGGTGCCGTTCAGGCCGATGACGAGGCCGTAACCAACGATCTGGTTCTCGCGCAAACCCTTGATGTCCGCGATGTCCTTGACGCGGACGGCCGCCTGGGCGCCGGTGACCGACATGAGCAGGACGAGCGCAAGCAGGAGTCTTGTCATGACCCGTCCACGACCTTGACGGTGCCGTCCGGCTGGACGACGCCCCTGATGATCACCCCGGTATCCGTATTGCGTACCGGAATGAGTGCGCCGGCGGCACCCGACTGCATCGCCGAACCGTAGGTGACGATGGACAGGCCGCTGTCTTCGACCACGACCTTGACCGTGGCACCGCGGGCGACGGTCCAGGGGTTCTTCCACCGCATTGGTCGGAATGGGCTGGCCCGGAAACAGAGCGCGCCGCGCCATGCGGCCGACCAGGACCTGACGGCCCTCGATGAACATGGCGACGCCGAGCAGGCTCGGCGCGAAGGCGCGTTCGGTGATCATCTCCTCCCGGATCAGCTCGCCGGCGCGGATCGAGACGGCCGGCACGGGAAGCCGCTTCTCCTCAGCCGCAGCGCCGCGCGCCGCGACGAGAACCAGCAGCACGGCGGCCAACCCGCGCATGATCAGGCCCACCCTGTTCAACATCGAGACACCGGAACTAGCGCATGCCCTTCGAGACCGTCTGGGCCATTTCATCCGAGGCCTGGATGACCTTGGCATTCATTTCGTAGGCGCGCTGCGCCGAGATCAACTCGGTGATTTCCTTGACCGGATCGACGTTGGAGGCTTCGAGCCATTTCTGGTTGATCTTGCCGTAGCCGGCGTCGCCGGGCAGCCCGACGACCGGCGTGCCGGACGCCGTGGTCTCGCGATAGAGATTTCCCCCCAGCGGCTCCAGGCCCGCTTCATTGGCGAAGTTGGCGAGGTTGAGCTGACCGATCTGCCGCGGGTTCACTTCCGTATCCAGCTTGGCGAACACCTGACCGGTGGCGTTGACCGTGACCTCGACCGTCCCCTGCGGCACGGTGATCGCGGGATCCAGGAGATAGCCGTCGATCGTGACGAGCTGGGCGTTGGCATTGGTATTGAACGAGCCCGCGCGGGTGTATTGCACCTCGTTGTTGGGACCGAGCACCTGAAACCAGCCGCGACCGTTGATCGCGAGGTCGTAGGGGTTGCCGGTCTGGGTCAGCGCGCCCTGGATGTGCAGCTTGCGGATCGCCGCCGACTTGACGCCGAGGCCGAGATTTGCGCCTTCCGGGATCGGCGAGGAGCCGTTGACGTTCGCGACGCCCTGCATGCGGTCCATCTGGTAGAACAGATCGGTGAACTCCGCGCGCGCCCGCTTGTACGAGGTCGAGTTGATGTTGGCGATGTTGTTCGCGATGACTTCGATGTTGGTCTGCTGGGCGTTCATGCCCGTGGCCGCAATGGCGAGCGATTTCACTTATTTCATTCCTTCAGGTCAGATCGACATCCGAACGACTTCTTGGTAGGCCTGCACGACCTTGTCGCGAACCGCGACCGCCGTCTGCAGGGCCTGCTCGGCCGACATCAACGCCTCCACGACGCGACGCGTCGATTCCTTGCCTTGCATCGCCGAGATCGACGCCGCCTCGCCCGCCTTCAGCGTCCCGATCGCGTCGGTCGTCACCTGCTTCATCACGGATTCGAAGCCGACGTCGTCACCGGTCTGGATCGCCGTGGTCGCCGCGGGCGAGACGGCCTGCGTCTCGGTGGCGCGGCTAGCCGCCTGGCCAGCTGATATCGCCGTGGATGAAATCGCCTCAAGCATTGTCAGCTCCTCAGAAGATCGATGGTCATGCCGAGCATGGATCTCACCTGCTTCACGACCTGAAGATTGGCTTCATAGGACCGGTTGACTTCCCGCATGTCGGCCATTTCGATCATCATGTTGACGTTCGGCAGCTTGACGTAGCCGGCCTTGTCGGCAGCGGGATGTCCCGGATCGTACTCCACGCGATACGGCGTGGTGTCGACCCCGATCTCCTTGACCTTCGCGAGCTGCGCGCCCGAGGCGCGGTCCATCGCGGCATCGAAGGTGATGGTCTTGCGCTGATACGGATCGGCGCCGGCAATGCGCCCGGTCGAGGTGGCGTTCGCGAGATTCTCCGAGACGATGCGCATGCGCGTCGACTGCGCTTCGAGCCCGGAGCTCGCGACCGTCAACGAAGCTTGCAGTGAGTCCAACATGTCAGTTCACCTCAGGCTTTTGCGCTCGACAGAACCATGCGGTGGAACGACCGCACGATCGCCGAGTTCATCGAATAGTCGCGATTGACGTCGCTGCCCTTTATCATTTCCTGCTCGATACTGACTGAGTTGCCGGAGTGAACCACCTCCCAGCTGTCCTTCTTCGCGGTCGCCCGCGTGTCGGTCTCGGTCGCGGACAATTGCATGTGTGACGGCGACGTCGTCGCAAGCCTGACCGGCATGCCGTCGAGCACCTTGTTGAACGGCTCGACGTCGCGCGCCCGAAAGCCCGGCGTGTTGGCGTTGGCGACATTCGTGGCGATGGTCGACTGGCGGAGTTCGAGGTACCGCGCCTGCGACGATGCGAGTTCAAAGAGATAAAGCGGTCCCACGACAGCCCCATTCTGGTCCATTCGAGGGAAGCTTAGGGAGTCAAGCTTTCGTCAGGCTGATGAGGCAGACGCCATCCTCCGAAATTCTACTGGACCTTCTCCGGCCGCGGCGTCTGCTTGGATTGGAGGAAGTAGATGATCTCGGCGACGGGTCGGAAGAATTCGGCCGGAATCACCTGATCGACCTGGACCGCCTCGTAGAGCGCGCGCGCCAGCGCCTTGTTCTCGATGACGGGGATTCGGTTCTGCTCGGCAACCTCGCGGATCTTCAGCGCGATCACGTCCATGCCCTTGGCCACGACGAGCGGCGCGGCATTTTCCTCGCGCTTGTAGCGCAGCGCAATCGCGAAATGCGTCGGGTTCGCGATCACCAGCGTCGCGCGCGAGGCCGAGGCGATCATGCGCTGGCGCGAACGGTCGCGCGCCAGCGAGCGCAGCCGCGCCTTGATCAGCGGATCACCTTCCGCCTGCTTGTGCTCGTCCTTGATCTCCTGCTTCGTCATGCGCAGCTCGCGCCGCCAGTGAAAGCGCGCCCAGGCGAGATCAATCGCCACCAGGACGATGGTCGCGATGCAGATCGCCGAGACGATCCGCATCGCGATGTTGAGAATCATCTCCGGCAGCGCGACCGGATCGGTGTACATTGCCTCGAACGCCCTCGCTTCGGACGAGCGCAGCACGAAGGCGACGACGGCGCTCACCGCGCCAAGCTTGAACAGCGACTTGGCGAACTCGATCAGGCCCTGCGTCCCAAACAAACGGCTCCAGCCGCTGATCGGGGAGATCCGGTTCAAGTCCGGCTTGATGCGCTCGAGCACCACGCGCGGGGCGTTTTGCAGCAGCGAGGCGGCGAGCCCGAACACCACCAGGATGACGACCAGCGGCACCAGGAACCGGAGCGCCTGGAGTCCGACCACGGTGAGCAGGTTCTGCGCGTCTGCGCCCGTGCTGAGCGGGAAGCCCTCGGGATCGTCGAGGAGGCTCTTCAGCGTCGGCGTCAATTGCTGCACACCCTGGCCGATCAGGAAGGCCTGGATCACCATCAGCGCGGCCATCGAGGCGAATATGGAGGCCTCCCGAGAGACCGGAATCTTGCCCTGCTCGAGCGCATCACGGACTTTCTTCTCGGTCGGCTCTTCTGTCTTGCTCTCCGGATCGGATGTTTCTGCCATGCCCGTTCAGCGGTCAGCGGAAGACCAGCTCATCCTCCTGCTCGGGGTTGAGCTCGATTTCACCCTTCTCCGCCAGCTCGAGCGCAAGATCGGTGATCACGCGTCGCGCTTCCAGCACGTCGCGCTGGTTCGACGGCTCTCCGATGGCGAGCTCGTGCTCGACGACGCGGCGGACGCGCGAGGCGACCGAGGACAGGATCAGCTCGCGGAAATGCTTGTCGGTGCCCTTCAGCGCGACGACGATGCGATCGGTCGGCACCTGGTCGAAGATCATGGTGCGCGCCTTCGGCGTCAGGTTGACCACGTCGTCGAAGGTGAACAGCAGTTCCTTCAGCACTTCGGCCGACTTCGGCCGCTTCTCCGACAGGCTCTTCAGCATGTCCTCGATATGACCGCGCTCCATCTTATTGATGATGTCGGCGACGCGGGCGTAAGTGTCGGCACCGAGGTTGCGGGCGAAGTTCAGCGTCAGGTCTTCGTGCAACGTCTTCTCGATGATGCGCATGGCATCGTCGACGATCGGCTTGAGGCTCAGAACGCGCCGCATCAGTTCGTTGCGCAGGCTCGAGGGCAGCTGGCTCATCACCTTGGCGGCGCAGGCTGGCTTGACCTTGGACAGGATCAGCGCCGCCGTCTGCGGATGCTCCTTGGACAGATAGCTCGCGAGCGAGTTTTCAGACACCGACGAGACGCGGTCCCATACCGACCGGCTCGAATTGCCGAGCAGATCCGACATGATCTGCGAGACCTGGTCGGCCGGAAGCACGTCGCCGAGCACGGCTTCCAGGCCGCCGAGGGTGCCGAGGATGTTGGCGCCCATCGAGAACTGCTGGGCGAACTCCTCGACGATTCCCTCGAGCTCCTGCGCAGTGATCGGCCGCAGCTCCGCCGCCGCCTTGGTGACGATGCGGATCTCCTGCGGCTCGAACTGCTGCAGCACGCTCGCCGCCGCCTGCCGGCCCATCGCCAGCAGGAGCGCGGCAACCTTTTCCGTGCCGCCCAGCGTGGTAACACCTCGCTGCTTGGCTGGCGCGATGCCGACCGGTGCCGCCATGATCAGGTATCACCCTGGCCCAGCGGACCAACAATCTCCGTGAGCGAGACGCCGAAGCGGGAATTGTCCTCTTCGACGACGACCACCTCGCCGCGGGCGACGATGCGGCCGTTGACGACGACGTCGACGGGCTCTCCGACCCGGTGATCGAGCGGAACCACCGCGCCGCGACCAAGCTTCATCAGGTTCGCCACCGGAATGGTCGCCGAGCCGAGCACCACTTGCATGGTCACGGGGATCCGCAGGATGGCGTCGATATTGGCGAACTTGCCGGTCTCCTCGGCCGTGCGCTGGGCGATCTCCGCCAGCCGCTCAAGGGGAGACGTTTCGGCCTCTGCCGATGCGGGTGCAGATTCATAGTCGAAGGATTGCGCCATCTGGTATCGCCTCTTGGTATGTCCGCTGCCGGAGCGCCGTGGCGTTCCGATCGTAGTCGTCCTGCCGGCTTCGGCTTCAATGCTTGTTCAAGTCGGCGCCGCCTGCCGTCGCGGCGGGTGCAAGGCCGCTTCTGGCATCGAGCGCCGCGATCGCCTCGTGGGCCTGATCAATCTTCGTGCTCAGCACGTTGGCGAGCCGTCCGAGATTTGCGGTGGAATCGTGCGCCGCCGTGATGACCGTGTCGAAGGCGCCCGCCGTCTCGTGCACGATTGTCGAGAATTCGCCCTGATAGCTGCGTAGCCGCGCCAGCTCGCGGTGCATCCTTGTCACCCGCATGCTGGTGAAGGCGAGCGCGATCAGCAGCACGGCATCAACGAGATAGGATATCATCGACGAACTCCCGTTTCTGGTCGACCGGATCTGCCACCTGCATGGCGTAATAGCCGTCAAGCTGACCGATCTGACACCAGAACAGCACCTGATTGTTGCTTTCGAGACGGGCCAGCGTGCGCGGCGTGGCCTCGAGCTCGAGCACCTGCCCGACCTGGAACTTCACGACGTCGCCGAGAGACACCGTCTTCTCGTCGAGCACCGCGCTGAGCGTCACCTCGGTCCGGTGGACCTCGCTCTCCATCTGCTCGCGCCAGCGTGGGTCGGCCGCGCGACCGTCGCTGACCACGACATGAGCAACCTTCTGCCGGAGCGGATTGAGCGCGGAGTGCGGGATGATGAGGAACATCTGGCCGCCGCGGTAGAGCGCCTGCAGCATGATGTTCGCGCAGATAGACATGTTGCCGCTTCGCCCGATCGCCAGCGAAGCCATCGCCGTCTCGACCCGCTCCACGCGAAAGGTGACGTTCGAAGTGCCGGCGAAGGCGGATTGCAGCGCCTTGGCAAACCGCTCGAACAGTGCCTGCACCAGGCGGAGCTCGATGTTCGAGAACGCGCGCTCGACGTCGAGCGGCGGCTCGGCGCCGTCGGATCCGAACATCGCCTCGACCATCGTGAACACGAAATCACGGTCGAGCATGATGATGACGCGGGAGTCCCACTGCTCAGCATACAGCACCGCCGCGACCGCGTTGGCCTCGTAGTCCTTGATGATATCGCCGACACGGTCGTTGGAGATGCCGTTGACCGAGAAATAGCAGGGCGTTCCGGCCATCGGCTGCAGGCTGTCGGTGCACGATGCCGCCATGCGATCGAAGATCACATTGAGCATCGGCATACGCTCGATCGATATGCCGGCAGCGTCCAGCAGGTAGTTCGGCAGCTGCTTGCGCTGATCCACTTCGGCGTCTTCCATCATCATGCGCGCGCCGCCTTGGGTTCGGCTTCGGCCACGACCGGCTTGGGACCTGCGATGGTCTCGTTCTCGACGACGTCGATCGAGGGACGTTCGCTGCTCGAGATCATCTTGCGGCCGTGCTCGACGGCGATCTGCGGCATGGCGCCGTTCATGAACGCCAGCAGCGTCTGCTTGACGATGATGTAGGGCCGGCACTTCTTCTCGCGCATCATTTTGATCTTCACCGCGAAGGGGGAAATGATGCCGTAGGACAGGAAGATGCCGGCGAAAGTGCCGACGAGGGCGGCGCCGATGAAGCCGCCCAGCAGCTTCGGTGACTGGTCCAGCGCGCCCATCGCCTTGATGACGCCGAGTACCGCGGCGACGATGCCGAGCGCCGGCAGCGCCTCCGAGACCGTCACCAGCGCATGATAAGGCGCCAGCTTGCCCTTGACGATAGTGTGGATCTCCTCGTCCATCAGCGCCTCGATCTCGTGCGTGCGTGCGTTGCCCATGATGATGAGGCGGACATAGTCGCAGATGAACTGCAGCACCGAAGGGTCGCCGAGCACGCTGGGGAATGCCTTGAAGATCTCGGACGACGAGGGATCGTCGATATGCGCCTCCACCTCGTTGCGGCCCTTGCCCCGCAGCTCACGCATCAAAGCGTGCAGCGCGCCGAGCAGGTCGAGGTAATAGCGCTGGCCAGGCACCGCGTTGGTGATGGCCTGCATGCAGGCGACCCCGCTGTCGACGACCGTCTTCCACGGATTGGCCAGGATGAAGGTGCCGACCGCGGTGCCTATGATGATGACGAATTCCCACGGCTGCATGAGCACGGCCAGGTGCCCGCCCATGGCGGCAAAGCCGCCGAGCAGTGCCGCTACCGTGATGAAAATCCCCACGAAACTGCCCAACGCGCCGCTCCATCGCCGATCCCATCGGGAATATCTAGTCGGCCACGCTTGCGCGAGGCTGGCTTCTTCGTCGCCAGCCTCGCGCAAGCAATACGCGGCAGTTTGAGGCGAAGCCGCAACAGCGGCCAGAGGGGCGCGCGTCATGCTATCCACCATCGCGGACTACACCCGACTGACCAAGGACATGGGCAAGTCGCTGACGCAGGTCGCACAGCAGCCTGACGTCAGCCGCGAGACCGACTATTTCCTCAGCCATATCGGCAACGTGAAGACCATCGACGATTTCCTGAAGGACTATCGTCTCTATTCCTACGCGATGAAGGCCTACGGCCTCAGCGACATGACCTATGCCAAGGCGTTCATGCGCAAGGTGCTGACCGAGGGCGTTGCGAGCAAGGACGCCTTCGCCAACAAGCTGACCGACACCCGCTACCGGCAATTCGCGACCGCCTTCAATTTCGCTGCCCTCGGCGACAAGGCAACGCAGACCACAGCAGCTACGACCGGCACCGCGACCCAATACGTCACGCAGACGATGGAAGAGAAGGCCGGCAATCAGAACGAAGGCTTGCGCCTGGCGCTGTATTTCACCCGCAAGGCTTCCACGATCACGACCCCCTACCAGATCCTCGCCGACAAGGCGTTGACGCAGGTGGTTCAGACCGCGCTCGGCCTGCCGTCGACGATCAGCTCGGCCGACATCGACGCGCAGGCCAAGCTGATCGCGAGCAAGATCGATCTCACCGACTTCCAGGACCCGGCCAAGGTCACCAAGTTCGTGCAGCGCTTCGCGGCGATGTGGGATGCGACCCAGGCCCAGAACGATCCCTCGACCAACCCCGCGCTGGTCCTGATCGCCGGTGCCGCGACGTCGATCAGCATGGATACCAACATGCTCACGACACTTCAGAACATCAAGTTCAACAGGTAAGCCATGCAATCGGCCCTCTATGTGGGATTGTCGGCGCAGGTCGCCCTCGAAAAGCGCCTCCAGACGATCGCCAACAACGTCGCCAACGTCAACACGGCGGCGTTCCGCACCGACGTGGTGAAGTTCGAGACCGTGCTCTCCAAGGCGGGCCCGACGCCGGTGGCGTTCTCCTCGCCCGGCGACAACATCATCTCCCGCGAGATGGGCAGCATCACCGAGAGCGGCAACCCGCTCGACGTCGCCGTGGTCGGACAGGGCTGGATCGCTTTCGCCGGTCCGAACGGCACGGTCTACACGCGCGACGGCCGCCTCCAGATCGCTCCCAACGGCGATCTTCAGACCGTGAGCGGCTTCCCCGTCGTCGATTCCGGCGGCGCGCAGATCACGCTCGATCCCAACGGCGGACCGATCTCGATCGCGCGCAGCGGCGCGATCACCCAGGACAACAACGAGATCGGCACCATCGGCCTGTTCAACATTCCAGCCGACGCCAATCTCGAACGCTACGGCAATTCCGGCGTGACGCCCGACCGGCCGGCGACCGCCATTGCCGATTTCTCCCGGGACGGCTTCAAGCAGGGCTATGTCGAGGGCTCCGGCGCCAATCCGATGCTCGAACTGACGCGGTTGATCTCGGCCTCGCGCGCCTTCGACGGCACCAATTCGATGATCGAGGGCACCGAGAGCTCGCTCCAAAACGCGATCCGGACACTCGGCGAACCCGGCAAGTAGACCGCGCCTCGCGCGCGTTGAGATTGAGGTTGGACGGTTTCCTTGAACGCTCTTCGGCAACTCGAGTGGGCGCTGCTGGAGCTTCAGCAGAGCACTCCCCTGGCAAGCGTCAGCGGCGCGATCTCCGAGATCGCACCGACGCATTTCCGCGTCTCCGGCCTGTCGCGCTTCGTCAGGCTCGGCGAGCTCATCGGCGTCAATTCGGCCGGAAAGCGCCAGATCGGCGAGGTGGTGCGGATCGACAGCGACGGCATCGTTGCCAAGCCGTTCGACCGGCAATTTGCCGGCGGGCTCGGCTCGGTCGCCTACCGGATGCCGCCTCTGTCCTTCGCGCCCGATCCGAGCTGGAAGGGCCGCGTCATCAACGCCCTCGGCGCACCGCTGGACGGACAGGGCCCCCTCATCCAGGGACCCCAGGCGGTCTCGGCGGAAGCGGAGGCGCCGTCGGCCATGAAGCGCGCTCGCGTGCACAAGCCGCTGCGCACCGGCGTACGCGTCATCGACCTGTTTTCGCCGATCTGCGCCGGCCAGCGCGTCGGCATCTTCGCCGGCTCCGGCGTCGGCAAATCGACGCTGCTTGCGATGCTCGCCCGCAGCCAGGGCTTCGACACCGTCGTGCTGGCCCTGGTCGGCGAGCGCGGCCGCGAGGTGCGCGAGTTCATCGAGGACGTGCTGGGCACCGACCGTCACCGCGCCGTCACCATCGTGTCGACGGGGGACGAAAGCCCGATGATGCGGCGGCTGGCGCCGAAGACGGCCATGGCGGTCGCCGAATATTTCCGTGACCGGGGCGAATCGGTCCTGCTCATGGTCGATTCGATCACCCGTTTCGCCCATGCGGCCCGCGAGGTCGCGCTCGCCGCCGGGGAGCCCGCGGTCGCGCGCGGCTACGCACCGACGGTCTTCACCGATTTGCCGCGTCTCCTGGAGCGCGCCGGTCCAGGCGAGGAGGGATCCGGCACGATTACCGGGATTTTCTCCGTGCTGGTCGATGGCGACGATCACAACGAGCCGATCGCCGACACCATCCGCAGCACGCTTGATGGGCACATCGTGCTCTCCAGGCACATCGCCGACCAGGCGCGCTATCCGGCCGTCGATGTTCTGGCGTCGGTTTCACGCCTCGCCCATAACGTCTGGGACCCCGAGGAGCGCGAATTGGTGAGCAAGCTGCGCGCCATGATCGCGCAATACGAGGACACGCGCGATCTTCGCCTGATGGGCGGATATCAGTCGGGACGTGATTCGGGTCTCGATCAGGCGGTCGACATGGTTCCGAGAATCTACAACGCGATGCGGCAAGGCGCTTCGGCTCCGCCGAGCGCCGATCCGTTCCGCGAGCTCCGGGACATGCTCAAGGGCGACCAGCGAACGGAAGGGTGAGGCGGCGTATGAGAGGCGCCTGCCGCCCGTCCTGCTCGTGGTTTTCGACAGGAGATTGCGCATGGCGTTGCGCTTCCCGCGCATGCGTTCCCAGATCCATCACCGATTTCCGTCATGAGCCCGTCACCGTTCGGGTGAGCACCACGCGCCGCCGCGGTGCAAGCAATCCAGCGCGACGATTCTGCGAACAGAGCGACGACAACCGCCACGTGTAATTCCTGTGAGTTCCCTTGGGCGATTCTCCGCCGGAACGCACAAGTTGTGGATGACGTGCCGACACACATCATCGTCGTGCACAAGCTTCGGTCAATTTGCGTCGACGACAGACAACAACATGCCGCGCAATCAGCCGCTCGCAAAGTCAGACGCATGTTGCTCGTCGGGTAGCGCATTGCGTTCACCATCATGTGTCCCGAAGAGCGCGATTGTCTTGAACGTTACAACCGCTTACGACGACATCCAGTCTCAGCGAGCGTCTTGACTTGATTTTGTTGAGAAGCTCATTCATCGTTTCGCTCGAGTAAAAGAAACGTCTGCCTGTGACTTGAACTTTGGGGGCTTCGGTTGAACCACTCCGATCCACCGTCTGCCGGTGACGGCAACCCGGGCTCCCGCGCGACGACGACGCTGCTGGCATGCCATCGACGCAGCCTCTCGTTCCGGACGATGCGTTCCGCAACGGCCAAGGTGCGGCGCGTTGCGGTCCGTGCCTTTGAACGAGAGTTCGGCACGACAGGCTCGTCGCACACTCAGGGCGCAGAGCGGCTCCGGGGCGCCGCAGACAAAGTTCCGGGGACGAGGTAGAATTCCATGCCGTTGGCGCGAGAAGCCGTCGAGCTGCTGGTTCAGGCGGCGAGGGCTTGGTATTTCGAAGGCGATCAGCATGGATTGCGCGATCGGGAGTGGATGGCGCTGCGCTTTCTCGGCCGCGCCAACAGATTTTCGCGCACCCCGTCCGCGCTGGCCGGCTTCATCGGCGCCACCCGAGCGACTGCATCGCAGATCGTGAAGACTCTGGAGGGCAAGTCTTTTCTGGAGCGAAAGCCGTCGCATGAGGACAAGCGTTCTGTCGTCCTGCACGTCACCGCCCAGGGCGAGAAATGCCTGAGCCAGCACGACCCGATCAATCACGTGGTGAACGCGGTCACTTCGCTCGGGACCGACGAGTGCATCAGGTTGCGCGACTCTCTCCGCGAGATCCTCAATCACCTCGATGCAGCCCATCAGCGGCTCAATGCCAGTATCTGCCGGGACTGCATGTTTCTCGCAGAGCGCGGTCCGGGCACCGGCAAGGGACGTGCAACCGCCGAATTCATGTGCCGGCTCTATCGTGCGCCGGTCTCGCTCGAAGAGACCGAGCTGCTCTGCACCAGTTTCGAGCGCACGCGCGACCGCCCCAAGATCGAGCAGCATCTCGACCCCGCGCGCGTGGCGAGCCGGGGGTGAGGCGGACGACCCGACCGCAACCTGGGATGACGACCCAAGACTTGCGGAAGATCTCGCAGCGGAAGAATCTCTTCGAGACGCGCACGTGTCCCTCCCGGGAGCACGTCGGCATTGCAAGCGCAGCGAAGCAGATCCTGTGCGTTTCCCTGGAGGGATTCCAAAGTTTCATCCAGCGCGCGTCTGCTCCTCAAGCCTGTTTCCAACTCGCATTGCGGAGCACAGGCGCCATCGCAGTCCCAACACCGCATCTCAACTTGCAGACATGGCTTCGCGTTCTCGCGGCCGAATTCGCCCGAGCTTTGCTTCGTCGCTCACCCTCTCGAGCCAAGAGGGCGCAGGGAAGACCGGGTGCTGACCTCGCACCCACGGTCTGCTGCGCGAAGATGTAGCGCAAAGAGACCGCACAGCAGCATACAGGTGGTGCCAATCACTCGGCCTTCCCTGCGCGATGGTCGGACGGCTTATGCCGTGCTCTCCCGGGAGCCGAGTTCGTTCTGGCCTCCCTCACTCCTGCGAAATTCACCGGCATCGCGCCGGTTGACGCGACTGCCGCCTCCGCAAGAGCTTGACCGTAGCAACGACGGCCAGGACCACACGGTTTTGCCGTACGCGCGGCCCGCCATTTCGCCCGCAGTTTTCCCAGCCCTGTCGACGGAGCTGGAAACTTACAGGCGAGACGAAGCCTAGCAGCGCCGCTCGTCCGCACGCAGCTTCGGGCTCACGGAGAGCAATCCGCCCTGCCCTTCACCTCTCGTGCACGACGCTGCCGCGTCCACCGCAAGCCCGGCTCGCGACAATGACGACCACATGATCGCCCCTCAAGGATGAGCCGGGATGGGCGACGCATACGCTAAATCCGAATTTCGGTAAAGCGGAATATTTTCGCGACACCGGGTTGACAGAGGGCGACACAGCAAAGCCCCCGCCCCCGGGGTCGCGCGCAACGACATCCGACAATCGCGTCTCAGGCGCGGACGCCCGGATGGCCGCAGCGCGCGATCGGACAAATGATCCAGTTGCATGGCACGTACCGTACAACAAAAAAACACCCGGCGGTTTCCCGCCGGGTGCTCGTCGAAATGCTTCGACAGATCTTACCAGTTACGCTGGGCGCGGAGCAGCAGCGTGAAGCTGTCCTGGTCCTTCAGCTCGTACACAGCGGTCGGCTTGGCCGTGTTGGCAGCCGGGCTGAGCACGGCAGTGCCCGAGTACTTCTGGTCGAGACGGGTCCAGTTCAGGTCACCCGAGAAGGTGAGGTTCTTGACCGGAGTCCAGCGGGTGATGATACCGATCTGGCCAACGGCGAAGTCAGGGTTACAACCCGTGACACCGGCGAGACCGCCGAACACGCCGCCAGCACCGCCGGCGCCGCAGAGCGTGGTCTTGGCGAGCGTGCCGAACTGGGCCTGAGCGTAAGCACCGTAGAGCGCGGTGTTCCAGTAGGGATCCCAGTTGTGGGTGTAAGCACCACGGAAGCCCCAGGTCTTGACCGTCTCCTGCTGCGAACCCGTGACGTACACGGTATCCGGAGCATTGGCGAAGCCGACGCTCTGGTAGGCAGTGCCCGAGCTGCCGTACATCTGGTAGGAGCTGCCCGCCAGGTTCTGGAAGTTGTAGCGGGTCGCACCGTCCGTGTAGACGCCCTGGATGTTGATCGTGTCACCCGCGCCGGTCGGGATGTTCTTGATCGACAGAGCGAGCTGAACCGCCCAACCCCACTTGTCGTCGGGGTGACCAGTGGTCTCGGTCGCGCCGTAATAGGCGACGTGGTTGTCATGCGCGGCAACCGATGCCTGGAACAGACCCCAGGCCTGGTCGACACGGACCATACCGACGAGGTTCGGCGAACGCGAGCCGCCGATGGCATTCGAGCCATACGAACCGCCAACCATGCCAGCGGCAGTCGCGCCGGTCATGTTGAGGTTGCCGGCCTGGTAGTAGGCCGTCGCATCTTCGGCCGAGAAGGCCGCCGTGATGCCCTGACCGAAGTCAGCGGTGTAGGTGAACTGGTTGACACCAGTGACCGTGCCGCTGCCGCCGACGAGGCTGTCGATGTTGTTGCCGGGATAGTTGGTCCAGGGCGCGTCGAACTGCGACACGGCCTTACCCATGGTGAAGCCGGCGAACTGGATGAAGGCGTAGTACACGCCGAGCGAACCACCCGAGGTGCCGCCGTCGGTCGAGTTGATGGTAGTGGTACCAGCCGTCGTGGCTGTGTAACCAGTCGCGCCCGTACCGGAGCCCGTGCCGACGTAGCCACCGGTCGTCCAGGTGAAGACCGCGTCGAAGTAGGTGCGGACGACACCGTATTCGGTCGCGGTGCGCGTGTCGATGTTGAGATCCTGACGAGCGCGCATCGAGTAGTAGTTGCTCAGACGGTTGTGCGCACCGGCAGGAGCGCCGTTCGAGATGCCGTAGTTGCTGTTGGTGTTGAACGCGACTTCAGCGCGCAGGTAACCACCCAGCTTGATGCAGGTGTCGGTGCCCGGGATGTAGTAGAAGCCGGCGCCGTACAGCGAGCAGATCTTCACGTATTCGACGGCCTTGGCCTTCACGGGAAGATCGGCTGCGAACGCACCGGAGACGGCCATCAGGCCAGCTGCCGAGCCAAGAAAGAGCGTCTTCGTCAACTTCATTGGTAAACCTCCACGTCGGTTCAGGGGGCTCGGCTCCTCGGCGGAGGCCGCTTTACCCTCTTTGATTTCCGTTCAATTCAGATCCGCACTGAAGGTCCGGACTGAAACGACAGCGAGGTGCCCCCCCTCCGTCGTACCTCACGTATAGTTTATAAAATTCATTGCCTCAATTTATTGATCCAGTGAATTGAAACTTCAATCGGGGATGTTGCCCGGGCGCAACAGGCGGCCCAAACACCTAAGAAACGGTTTGAAACAAAAGAAAAAGCCCCCAGGGGGCATCCCGGGGGCTTTCTTGGAGGTCTCACATCGCTGCCTGTCGCAACGGTCAAGAGCAGCAAATTCTGAGTGTGAAGAGACGTAATCTAATTAATTGTTTTTTGCAATCGCCGAAGCGCCGATTTGTTTTTGCGATGCGGTGTCTACCGTTCCATCTTTACGCGAAGTCCGAGACGGCTCCGCAATATCCGGCTAAAATACTGCTCCAGGGCACAACAAGAAGAACGATCAGAGCAGAATGGGGCAGCTGGATGATCGAGAAGAAACTCGACAGGGCGATCATGGACTTCGTCTGGAACGTCGTCGAAATTCACTCGCAGCTGGAGAACATTCACACCAGCTGGGCCGGACTGCTGGGCATTACCCAGCCGCAATGGCTGATCCTGATGGCGATCACCGAACTGGACGAGGGGCGCGGCGTCGCCGGGATCGACATCGCCAAGAAGCTGCGGGTCCACCCGGCTTTCGTGACCAACCAGACCAAGACCCTCGAAAAAGGCGGCTTTCTGTCACGACGACCGGCCGCGGACGATGCCCGCTTCGTCCTGATGTCGCTCACGGCGAAGGCGACGACCGAGATCGAGAAATTATCGAAGCGAAAGCTCGCCCTGAATTCGACGATGTTCAACGATTTGGACGAAAAGACCTTGGCTGAATTGAACGCTTCGCTCGCAATGATCGCCAAGAACGCCCGGCTGGCTGCGCGATTGCTGGCTATCGACGCGTCCTGATCGGCCGATGCCGAGCCCAGAATGCGAGCCGGACGCTGCTGTCGTCGCGCCGCGGGGTCCTGCAATGCCGCCGGACCAGGCTAGAGGTGGGTCACCGGGTCGAGCTTGCGGGCAGTTCCAAGCTTGCTGTCGAGCCACTCGACAATGAAGTCGTCAACGGCAACGAAATTCTCGACCTCGCCGAGCGGGTGCGGGACGTTGTTGGGCACGACGACCGAGCAATCGGCTCCAATCCGCCGGTAGTCGGCTTGCAGCTCGAGAGCATCCTGCTCCCATTCCATGGAGCGACTCCCGACGACCATGAGCAGCGGGCACGGGACTCGACGCGGCGGCAGCATTGCCTCTCTCGAGACCTCGTCAGGGACGGTCTGCCCGAAGCCGGTCATCCAGCGAAGTGACGCCTGACACATGACCGGCCTCACAAGCCCGCCGTCACACACGGCGGCGGCGATCCTGCGATCCGAGAGCGCAAGGCGGGAGGCATGAGCGGCGCCCGCCCCTTCGCCGTAGATACCGATCCGCCGCGGGTCGACATCGGGGCGGGCTTCCAGGTAGTCCAACCAGAACTGAAGCCTGTGCTCCGGCTTGAAGGAGCGATGAACGGTTGAATTGCCGGAATCGACCAGCAGCAGCGACATGGTCCCGCAGAGCGAGGCGGGCAACAGCCTGCTCATCATCGAGCCCAAGGTGGCATCGTCGTCGCTGACGCAGATCACCGCCGGCGCGGCAGAGCCGCGACGAAGCGCGGGCAGGAAGAAGCCAGCCAGGGCGCCTTGATCGAAGCAGTCGATCTTGACGCGCTCAATCGGCAGACCAGCCTCTGTCTCGAGGCCTCTCAGGCCGCTGCCAACCTCGTCTGCGAGGTCGGCACTCTCGACATCTCCCGGACTACTCAGACTTCTGACGACTTCGAGGGCCGTCAGCGAGCACAGCCACGCTTCCCCGGCAATCTGAGCCGAACGCGTTTCGCGCGCAGATTCGGCCAATACCCGGTAGTCGTCGGCGACCCTCAACCAGTCCGAAATCCACAGATGCCGGTCCGACTCGTGCGCAAGCTCCATGACGGACAGGCTTTCGAAAAACTGGGAGGCTCGATCCCGCAAGTGAGCCAGATTTCGTCCGGCGCCGTCGCACGAACGGTGAGGCGAAGTTTCACCTTCCATGTCAGCCCCCGAACGCCGCCGCCAACCATTGCGCGGACCTGCGTTCAGACTCGCCGGCGTCGCGCTCTGCGCAGCGCCGCGCAGCAAAGCTGCTGCGCAAAGCGATCCACATTTCAAACGAGCGGGCTTGGGCACAAAATCCCGGCCGGCTCACCCCAATCGTCACGTCCCAGCTCCGTCGCTGATACACAGTTTAGCGCCACGCAACCTGCGAGGTTTACGCAGCGGGCTTTGTCGTTTCTTGTTGTGACCGGCGAGTCAAAACCACTCGTGCCGACACAAGACACATGCCCGTGTAAGCCTCGATTGTGAAAGCACGATGTGGTGAAGGGTGCAGCGCACTACCATCGTGTGCCAAACCCGCAGGAGAGAGGCCAAGATCTTCCATTGTGACAGCCTTTCGCGAAGGGCGTGTGACGACGACGGTCGCGCCCGCGAGGAGTGGAATAGCCGAAACGCCAACCCAATTCGGGAAGCTCAATCGCCAAGGTCCGAGCCCCAGCTCCGGGGCAGCGGCGCTTCCTTGTATGCATTATCCCAGTTGCCAACTTCCCGCAGTTCGCCTTACATGCCGCCAACTCGCCCGCGGAGAACGGGCAGGGGCTGAAAATAGTACACAGTCAAAGGGACGGAGCATGGCGCGCAACATATTGATTCTCGGGGCTTCTTACGGCTCCCTGCTGGGCACGAAGCTGCTGATGGCAGGGCATAACGTGACCTTGGTCTGCCGCGCCAAGACCGCGGAGCTGATCAATCGCGACGGTACCGAGGTGCGTATCAAGCTGCGCGACGAGGCGGCGCACCGTGCGATCTTCTCGCGCGACCTGCCCGGCAAGCTCGATGCGGTCACGCCGGCCAATGTCGACCTTTCCCGTTACGATCTGGTCGGCCTTGCGATGCAGGAGCCGCAATACACCAACCACACGGTGCGCGTTCTCATGGTCAAGATCGCCGCGGCGAAACTGCCGTGCCTGTCGATCATGAACATGCCGCCGCTGCCCTATCTGAAGCGGATTCCGGCACTCGCCGACATGGACCTCGAAGAGGCCTACACCAATGCGCAGGTGTGGGAGCGGTTCGAGCCGGGGCTGGTGACGCTGTGCTCGCCCGACCCGCAGGCATTCCGTCCACCGGAGGAAGCCGCCAACGTGCTTCATGTCGGCCTGCCGACCAACTTCAAGGCATCGGTCTTTGCCGACGAGAAGCACAACAAGCTGCTGCGCGAGCTCGAAGCCGACATCGACGCCGTGACGCTCGACGGCCACGACGTGCCGGTGAAGCTGAAAGTGTTCGACTCGCTGTTCGTGCCGCTGGCGAAATGGTCGATGCTGCTCACCGGCAATTACCGCTGCATCACGCCCAGCGAGCCGCAGTCGATCCGCGACGCCGTGCACGGCGATCTCAAGCGCTCGCAGACGATCTACGACCATGTCGACGCGATCGCCCGCCGGCTCGGCGCCGATCCGCAGGACCAGGTGCCGTTCGCGAAATACGCCAAGGCCGCCGAAAGCCTGCTCAAGCCGTCCTCGGCCGCGCGCGCAGTCGCAAGCGGCGCGCCCTTCATCGAGCGCGTCGACCTCCTGGTGAAACTGATCTCGCATCAGCTCGGCGTGCCGAACGCCGAGATCGACCGCACCGTCGACACCGTGGACCAGAAGCTGAACGAGAAGATCGTGCAGGGTGGATCGGGCGCGCCATAACGCGCCGTCTCCGGCGACGTCGGCGCTCAGGCGATCAGGAACGATTGAAGCCAGATCAGGCCGGTCACGGCGACCAGCGTGACCGCGCCGGTGCGCGCGATCAGGTCGGGATGCCCGAGGCGGCGGGCGCCGCGGCCGAGCGTTGCGCCCAGAATGATCCACGCGGCTCCGGCAGTGACGATCTGAAGCGCGATCACGCCGAGCAAGGGCAATAGTTCAAGCGGCCCGGCCCCCAGGGGCAGGAGCAGGAACGCGAAGACAAGCGCTTTCGGGTTCAACAGGGTCGTCAGCAGCACCTGACCGAACGTCACCGCAGCTCCCTCGCGCAGCTCGCGCGTGTTGACACGCCAGAGCATGACGGCGAGGCACAGGATGTAGACGGTCACGGCGACGCGGAGCACGATCGCCGCAATCGGGATGTCGTTGATGACGGGACCAAGCGCCAGCCGGAGCACTGCGATCGCCAGCAGATAGCCGCACAGCTCCGCCGCGAGCAGATGAAGGGAGCGCGAGATGCCAGCCCCTGCGCCTGATGTCGCGAGCAAGGTGTTGGTCGGCCCCGGCACCGCCAGCAGGAAATAGGCCGCCGTGATGAAGGTCAGAAAAGTCATACGGCCGAATAACAGGACTGGGGCTCGCGGATCTTGATCTGCGTCATTCCGTGCCGAGCGTGGGATCACCTCTTTGCATTGCCGCTCACCCAGCTTCGGCGCGACGCTGTTCCCGGTGTGGCACAAACTCAACGACAATCCTTGCGCCTCATCGGCCACACGCCCCGCGCGCGGATCGCTGATATCACGACTGCGTGAGACGACCGCATGCCGGTCGCCATATCCCGGCACTTCGTGGGCAAAGCGAGCCGATTTCCACGTGAAATAAGCTCGCACACGTGCAGGTCCTTCATTCGCGCAAACGTTGCATGCGCGCAGGACGGGCACGGCGTCTTGCCCTGCCACGGGGAGATGAGCAAGATACGTTTCTAAGTCAGGTTTTCGCGACCTGTTAGCCGGTCCGTTTGTTCCGGCGCGATCGCTATGCACTGCTGAGAAGCCAAACAAGAACAACAAGAATGGATCAGGCGATGCTGAGCGTCGTCCGCGCAGTCGAGGCGGGCGCGACGACGATGAAGGGCGTGATCGACGCCACCGGACTGTCCCGTCTCAAGATCGAACGTGCGTTGAACGCGCTGGAGAAGCAGAAGCTGCTGGTCCGCGACGGACAGGGCTTTCGCGCGACCGGCCTGCCGAAGACGACCCGGCCGGCCCGGCAATGCGGATCGTGCAACGCCTGCTGCGATATCCTCGAAGTGGCCGCGGTCGACAAGCCGGTGAACCAGCTGTGCCGGCATTGGCAGACGGGCACGGGGTGCACGATCTATGACCGCCGCCCGCAAATGTGCCGCTCATTCGCGTGCGCCTGGTTGCAAGGCCATCTCGACGACGATTGGTTTCCCGAGACGGCCGGCCTCGTCGTGCATTTCAGCCAGGACGCCGTCAATGTCACCGTCGACGACGGCTGCCCGGATCGCTGGCGCGAGGAGCCATATTTCAGCAAGCTCACCGAATGGTCGCTGAACGGCATCAGGCGGATCGGAAACCGCGGCTATGCCACCCTCGTCGTCTCCGGCACCGAGCGATTCCTGCTGCTTGGACGCACTGCCGTTCCCGATCCGACGCCGTTCGGCACGGCCTTCCTGCCGCTCACGGCCGACACGTTCCGATTCTGGAAGGCGACGTCGCCTGAGCATTTGCAGCGGCTGCACGAGCGAATCGCCGAGATCGAGCGGATCAGGCAGGAATTCGGCTCCTGCGCGATCCCCGAGACCGAGGACGATGATCCGCAAGCCCCCTATCGGCCCGCGCTTCTACGGCTATCCGGGCACGCCTGAACCCCGTCGTGGGCAACGCGGCATGATTCGCCCCGCGCCGCTCGACGCGCCGCGACGGGATTGATAAGCCCCTGTCCGCGAATGATGGGGACTTGAGTCGGGGACATGACAGTTGCGATCGAGATGGGGCAGACCACGGCAGGCGCCGCGGCCGCCATGGACCTCGAGGAACTGCTGGCGACCCGCCTCCTGGTGCAGGGCAATTCGGGCTCCGGCAAATCGCACCTGCTGCGGCGGCTCCTGGAGCAGAGCGCGCCGTGGGTGCAGCAGGCCATCATCGATCCCGAGGGCGATTTCGTGACGCTGGCCGAGCGCTTCGGCCATCTCGTGATCGAGGCCGAGGACCATACCGAGCGCGGCCTTCAGGTCGCGGGCGAGCGTGCCCGGCTGCATCGCGTCTCAACCGTGCTCAATCTCGAAGGGCTCGACGCCGAGAACCAGATGCGGCGCGCCGCAGCCTTCCTCGGCGGCCTGTTCGACGTCGACCGCGACCATTGGTATCCGATGCTGGTGGTGGTGGACGAGGCGCAGCTGTTCGCGCCGGCCGTGGCCGGCGAAGTCTCCGACGAGGCGCGAAAACTGTCGCTCGGCGCCATGACCAATCTGATGTGCCGCGGCCGCAAGCGCGGGCTCGCCGGCATCATCGCGACCCAGCGGCTGGCGAAGCTCGCCAAGAACGTCGCGGCGGAAGCCTCCAACTTCCTGATGGGACGGACCTTCCTCGACATCGACATGGCGCGCGCCGCCGATCTGCTCGGCATGGAGCGGCGGCAGGCCGAAGCCTTTCGCGATCTCGAGCGCGGACAGTTCATGGCGCTGGGACCTGCGCTGTCGCGCCGTCCGCTGCGCCTGAACATCGGCCCGACCGATACAAGCCCGCGCAACTCGACGCCGCGGCTGATGCCGCTGCCGGAGGCAACCCTGGAGAATGCGCGCGCCGTGATCCTGGCGGCACCACCGCCCGATGCCAGCCGGCCGCAGCGCCGGCCTGCGCCGGATCTGCTGGAGCAGCTTCGCGCAGCGAAGGCGGCCGCAGCGCCGGAGATCGGGCCCGAGGTGGCCGAGGTGCCGGTCAGCGCGGAAGAACTCGCCGAGCGGCGCGAACGCGTCGCCCGCACCTTGCGCGCCGTGCTGGCGGAGCCCGATGCCGGCTTCCGCGCCATCGGCGTGCTCTATCAGGAGTTCGTGGTCCGCTGCCGCATCGAGGGCCTCGGCGCGGCGGTGCCGGATCTCAACGAATTCCGCCGCATGCTGACGCATGCGCGCGCCGGGCTGGGGACTGATCTCACTGAAGACGACGCCTGGCAGGACGTCACGCTGCGTGCCTCGATCCTGCCCGACGACATGCAGGGCGTGTTCATGATGATCGCGCGCGCGGCCAAGGAAGGCTGGCCGTGTCCCGGCGATGCTGCGATCGCCCGCGCCTACGGCTCGCATTCGCTGCGCCGCGCGCAGCGGCTGCTCGGCTACATGGAAGAGCAGGGCCTGATCGTCTGCCAGCTCGATGGCGGCGGACGCCGGATCGTGACGCTGGTGGAACTCGCCTGGGCGACGGCGCCGGGCGATCCCAACGCCGACGACTTGCCGGTGGAACAGGTACCGAGCGCGGCTTCGCTCTGAACCGGTAGAAATCAGGGACGTCTCACCACGACGGCCTCGGTCGCATCGAAGCCTTCTACCGCGTCCGCGGAACGTCGCCCGTCATCCGAGAACATGCGGCGATAGAGCACGATCGAGGCGAGCCATGCGATCGCGAACAGCGCGATCACGGCGAAGCCGACATTCGCCAGCGACTCGTTCAGGCCATCGACCAGCGTCCACATGCCGCCGGAGAGACCGAGCCGATCGCTGATCAGGCCGAGCGCTTCGATGCCACCGATGAACAGGGCGACCGCGACGGAGGCGCCGGTGATCGTGAGATTGTACCAGAGCTTGCGCAGGGGATCGACGAAGGCCCAGCGATAGGCGCTGACCATCAGCGCCGAATCGGCGGTGTCGACCAGCGCCATACCGGCGGCGAACAGCGCCGGGAAGACCAGGACATCGGCGAGCGAGGCGCCGCGCGCGGCTTCGCTGGCGGAGATGCTGAGCAGGCCGATCTCGGTCGCGGTGTCGAAGCCGAGGCCGAACAGGAACCCGAGCGGATACATATGCCACGGCTTCGTCACCAGACGGAACAGCGGCCCGAGCAGCCGCGCCAGCACGCCGCGGCGGGCGAGAAGCGCATCGAGGCCTGCGGCATCGTGAACGCCCTGCTCTCGCGCCATGCGAAACGTCCGCCACAGGCCGGCGAAGATGGCGAGATTGATGGCCGCGATCACCAGCAGGAACAGCGCCGACACTGACGTGCCGATCAGACCGCCGATCTCCTTGAGCAGGCTGTCACCGCCAAGACTCACGACGCCGAGCGCCAGCAGCATGGTCGCGACCATGACCACGGTGGAATGGCCGAGCGCGAAATAGAGACCGGCGCTGCGCGGCACGCCGCCCGTCTGCATCAGCTTGCGCACGACATTGTCGATGGCGGCGATGTGATCGGCATCGACGGCATGGCGGAGGCCGAAGACCCAGGCCAGCAGCGCGGTCGCCATCACCGTCGGCCGGTCGCCGAACAGCGAGAAGGCCCAGGCGAGCAGCACCACCGTTCCGGGCTCGGTCGCCCGCTCAGACAATTTCGTCACGAACTTCATTCCGTCCCGCTACACACCCTGTCGCGCCAACGGTATGATTTTTTCATAGATTGGTCACACTGGCTAGTCCCGGAGAAGGTGCGTCGTGCCGCGGTTCCAGACGGCGATGGCCGGGACAAGCCGGGCCATGATGGTGCGGGCGCGTCAGCGCACTCGACTAGCTACGCCGCCTCGGAGCCGCCGAGATAGGCGTCGCGCACCCGCGGATCATCCTTCAGCGCTCGCGCCGGACCTGACAGCACGATCCTGCCGGTCTGCAGCACATAGGCTTCATGTGCGATCTCGAGCGCGAGGCTGGCGTTCTGCTCGACCATGAACACCGAGACGCCCACCTGGTTGATGCTGCGGATCAGTTCCAGCACGCGGTCGACGTAGAGCGGCGACAGGCCCATGGTCGGCTCGTCCATCACGATCATGCGCGGCCGGCTCATCAGCGCGCGCGCCATCGCCACCATCTGCTGCTCGCCGCCGGACAAGGAGCCGGCGCGCTGCGACAGCCGCTGGCCGAGCTTCGGGAACAGCGTCAGCATCCGGTCGAGATCCAGCGCCACCGCCTCACGGTCGTTGCGCACGAAGGCGCCCATCAGGATGTTCTCGCGCACGCTCATGTCTGCGAACAGCCGCCGCGCCTCCGGCACCGAGGCGATGCCGCGGCGGACGATCTGCGGCGTGGAGAGGCCGATCAGCGAGGCGCCGTCGAACGTCACCTCGCCCGAGCGCGGTTTGACCAGACCGAGAATGATCTTCATCGTCGTCGACTTGCCGCTGGCATTGCCGCCGAGCAGGCACACGATTTGGCCGCGCGCAACTGTGATCGACAGGTCGAAATGCACCTGGGCCTGGCCGTAGAAGGTGTTGACGTTGAACAGGGCCAGCAGCGGTTCGGGCGAAGGATTCGTCATGCCGCACTCTCCTGCTCCGTCGTGCCTGATAGCCCGTGGCCGAGATAGGCCTCGATCACCTTGGGATCACCACGCACCTCTTCGCCCGGCCCTTCCGCGATCTTCTTCCCCTCGTCCATGACCATGACGCGGTCGGACAGGCGCATCACCATCTCCAGCTTGTGCTCGATCAGGAGGATGGTCAGCCCTTCCGCCTTCAGCTCGGCGACGAGGCCCTGCATCTCCGCGGTCTCGGTCGGGTTCATGCCGGCCGTGGGCTCGTCGAGCAGCAAGAGGCGCGGCCTCAAGGCGAGCGCACGCGCGATCTCGACACGGCGGCGGTTGGCGTAGGACAGACTATAGGCGGGCTGGTCGATCCGCGGCAGCAGCCGCTCGCCGAAGCGGGCGAGAATAGCCTTCACCTCCTCGCGCAATCGTTCTTCTTCCGCCTTGACGCTGGCGGGCCGCAGCAGCGCCAGCCCCAGCTCCAGGAGCGGGCCGATCACCGGCACCGCCGGCTTCACGGCACGCAGACGCGTGTGCGCGCCGATCAGGACGTTGTCCATGACGCTGAGATTGCCGAACACGCGCCCGAGCTGGAAGGTGCGGGCGATGCCTTCGGCCGCGAGCCGTTCCGGCGAGAGACCGGTGATGTCTTGGCCTTCGAAGCGTACGGCGCCGCCATCGGGCCGGTCGAGCCCGGTCACGAGATTGAACAGCGTCGTCTTGCCGGCGCCGTTCGGGCCGATGATGCTGATGAGCTCGCTCTTGGCGAGGTCGAGATCAATGGTATCGACCGCGGTGAGGCCGCCGAAGCGACGCGTCAGGCCGCGCAGGGACAACATGGACGCGTGATGCTCCGCCATCAGATCGTCCCCAACAGGCCCTGCGGCCTGAATCGCACGAGGAGCAGCAGCACGATGCCGTAGATCAGGATGCGGTACTCGGCCGCGATCCGGAAGAGTTCGGGCAGGCCGACCAACGCGACCGATCCGACGATCGCGCCGACGACGTTGCCGAGACCGCCGAGGATCACGACCGTCAGCGCCAGGATGGATTGCTGCGTGTTGAAGGTCTCGTGGTTGATATAGGAGTAAAGATGCGCGGCGATGCCGCCGCTGACGCCGGCGGCGAAACCGCCGAAGATGAAGGCCAGCGACTTGTAGCGGTTCAGGCTGAGGCCATAGGCACGTGCGGCGATGTCATCGTCGCGGATGGCGCGGAAGCTGCGACCGAGATGCGAACCGAGCAGCCGTCCTTGCAGCAGCGCCAGCACGAGCATCACCGCGAAGCTGAACCAGTAGACCGAGGACGGGCTGATCAGGTCATGGCCGAACAGCGACAGCGGCGGGATGCCTGAGATGCCGATCGGACCACGGGTGACGCTCTCCCAATTCAGGATCACCAGCGAGACGATTTCACCGATGGCGAGTGTCGCGATCGACACATAATGCCCGCGCAGGCGGAACGATGGGGAGATCAACAGCGTGCCGAGCGCAGCACTCATCAGGCCGCCGCCGATGACGGCAAGGCCGACCGGAACGGCCAGCGTCAGTGACAGCAGCGCGGAGGTGTAGGCGCCGATCGCGAGCAGCGCGGCGTGACCGAGCGAGACCTGGCCCATCGTGCCCGCGACCAGCGTCAGGCTGAGCGCGAGCATGCCGAGCAGCCAGGCGTTGATCAGGGTCTGGAGCACGTAGAAGGACACCGGGAAGAACGGCAGGACCGCGAAAGCAGCAGCCGCGACCAACAGAGCCCAGCGCGGAATGCGGACCGGACGGCTCGGCGCGATGAAGGTACCGGTGAGCGGCTCGGGCGGGGCCTGCCGCGCGCTGGCGAACAGGCCGTTCGGGCGCAGCACGAGCACGACGACCAGCAGCAGGAACGCGAACAGATTTCGATAGCTGGTGCCGAACACGGCGACGCCGTAGCTCTCCACCAGTCCGAGCAGCAGGCTGCCGATCACCGCGCCGGGCACGTTGCCGGCGCCGCCGACCACTTCCGCGACAACGCCTTTGAGCGTCGCCTGCAGGCTCATCGCGGTGTCGATCTGGTTGTAGTACATGCCGACCAGCAGACCGGAAACGCCGCCGAGCGCGGCCGCGATGCCGAACACCGCCTGATTGACGCGGTTGACATCGACGCCCATCTGCATGGCGGCGTCGCGATCCTGCGCGGTGGCGCGCACGGCCCAGCCGAGCTTGGTGTAACGCAGGAACACGAACAGCAGCAGCGCGCTGGTGATGCCGACGCCGGCAATCAGGAGATCGAGCGGTCCGATGGTGCCGCCACCAAGCTGAAAGCGAACGTCAGGCAGTTGGCTCGGCAGCGCGCGCGGATTGGGCGAGAAGGTCAGCATCACCAATTGATCGAGCACGAAGCTGATGCCGATGGTCGCGAGCAGCGGCGCGATGCGCACCGAGTTCTGGAGCGGACGCAGGCCGAACCGCTCGATGATCAGGCCCACCATCGCGGCGGCCACCGCCACCACGATGATGGTCAGCGGCAGCGGCGTATGCAGCCGCACCACCGCGACCCAGCCGATATAGGCGCCGACCAGGTAGATCGATCCTTGCGCGAAGTTGATCAGCCGGCTGACGCCGAAGATCAGCGCGAGCCCGACCGCAACGAGAGCGTAGACATTGCCGACGATCAGCCCGTTGATCGTGTAGTCGAGCCAGGAAGACAAGCGATGATCCCCGCGAAAAGAGAAGTGCGGCCGGAGCGCCCACGCCGGCCATCAGGTCAGGTCGGCTTGCCGTCCCACAGCGTGAACTGGCCCTTGCGCACGACGAGCTCGGCGTTCATGGCACCCTTGACGCGGCGGCTCTCGACGTCGAACGTCGCCTGGCCGTAGATGACGCTGGAGACGTCCTTCACCTTGGCGAAGGCGTCTCGGATGGCGCGGCGGTCGGTGCCGCCGATCTTCACAACGGCGGCCGCCATGTTCATCGCGTCATAGGAATAGGCGTTGAAGGCGTCGGGCTCCTGTCCGTTGTACTTGGCCTTGAAGCCCGCGATGAACTTCTTCACCTCGGGCCTCGGATCCTCGGGAAAATAGCGCGTGCCGAGATGCACGTGCTCGACCGCTTCACCGCCGAGCTCCAGGAATTTCGGCGAGTACACCGAGCTTGCCGCGCAGATCGTCTGCTTCAGACCGACCTGGCGGGCCTGGCGGGCGATCAGCGCACCGTCGGAATAGTAGGAGATCAGGATCAGCCCGTCCGGACTGGCGTCGCGCACGCGCACCAGCGTCGAGCGGAAATCGCGCTCCTCCGCGATGTAGCCCTCGGTCACCGCGATCTCGGCGCCGTACTCCTTCGCCGCCTTGACGAAATGGTCGCGGCTGGTGCGGCCCCAGTCGGTGTTGAGGTGCAGCACCGCGAGCTTCTTCAGGCCAAGGCGCCTGACGGCATAAGACGCCAGCAGCGGCTGCTCGTCGGCCTGGCTGACGGACGTGCTCCACATGAAGTCGCCGCCCTTGGTGAAATCACGGTGCGAGTTGGTGAAGCCGAACTGCACGAGGCCGCCGCGCTGATAGATCGGCGAGGCCGCCATCGAGGCAGGACTGGAGAAATCGCCAAGCTCCATGACGATGCGGGGATCGGAGACGAATTTCTGGGCGATCGCCACCGACTGGCGCGGATCGCTCTGGCTGTCCTCGAACTGGTAGGCGAGCTTGCGTCCGTTGATGCCGCCGGCGGCGTGACTCTCGTCAAGCGCGAGATCAAAGCCCTGCTTCCACTGGGCGCCATATTGCGCGTTTGGCCCGGTCAAGGGACCGCTGACGCCGAGCAGGATCGGTTCGGCGGATTGCGCAAGGGCGGCGCGCGAAAACGCCGCTCCCGCCATCATGGCGACGAGTGAGCCCCTGACCAAGGTACGGCGATCGATGTTGCTCATGCACGGCTCCATCCATTCAACGTTGAAACAGCAGCAATTCTCGTGCCGGTGAGATTGCCTATTTCGAGGGCTCGCCAAGCGACAGCATCAGCCGGTTCGCCCAGTTGAAGAACGAGGCGCCGTTGATGACGTCGACGATCTCGGCATCGTCGAGCCCCGCACGGCGCAGCTCCGCGATATTGTCGGGACCGAACGCGATCGGCGTCGCGGCCAACGCCACGGACGCCTTGACCACGGCATTCCAGCGTTCGCCGAGATCGGCCTTGATGCCTTCGTCGAGCAGGCGCTGCACGTCGTCGCGGCGTTTGGAGTAGGTGCTGGCGAACCGCGCATGCACGGAGGCGCAGTAGATGCAACCGTTGTAGCGCGAGGTTGCCGCCGCCGCGAGCTCGCGCTCGGCGCGCGGCAGGCCGTCGGCCACATTATAGAAGATGTCCTTGTCGGTCCTGGTGCGGGCTTCCAGCACCTCGGGATCGCGCACCAGGAGTCGGAAATATTCCGACTTGGCGCGGGCGCGGTCGACCAGACCGGCGAAGTGCCGTTCGGTCAGCTCGGTCTCGGGCAGCGGATCGATCCACGAGACCCAGCCGAGCTCGTCCTGGGTGAAGACGACGGGCGGGTTGACGGTGTTCATGATGCGACCTCCTGCGCGCTTGCTGCTGCGAGCGTGCGCAAACCGCTGACGACGCGCACCTGGAACGACAGGAACGCAACGAGCTGAGAGAGCGTGACGATGCCGGTGCTCGACCAGCCGGCGGCCAGCAACGCCTTCATGTCGGCGGACGCGGCATCGCGCGGGTGGAACACCAGGAGATGCGCGTGCTCCAGTGCCGCGACCAGCCGGGTGCCGAGGACAGGTTTGCGCTCCGCGCTCACGCGATAGATCAGCCCAGCCGTGTTCTCGATCGACAACGGACCGGCCGGATAGGCGCCGTACGGCCCGGACGTCTTGCCGTGCTCGGTCTCGGCCTTGATCGCTTCGAGCACGGACGCTGCATCCGCGCTCGTGGCAAGCTTCTCGCGATAGAAGGCGGCGACGGGGGACTCGCCATGAAGCCCGGTCACGAAGGCCGCGACCGCCGCGCGCTCGGAAAGCGAAAACTCGCTCGGGTCGATCGGCTCAAACAGGGCGAGATAGCTCTTTTGCGCATTCTCGCGCGCCTGAAGACGACGCGTGCGGATGGCGTCGAGAGCCGATCCTGGCTCGATCCCGGCGAGCGTGTCGATGATATCTTGTGTACCCATCAGTCAGCCTCGTGCAGCGCGAACATGTTCATTCCGGCTAGCCCGCCAGCGCCACTTCGGGTGCCGTCCGGGTCCAGCCCAGCGCCGGCGCGACCTTGTCGGCGACGAGCTCGATCGATCGCAGCACATAAGGATGCGGCGCATCGACCGAATGCACCTGGAAGACGAGATCGGTCACCCGCTCCAGCGTGGCATCCGTGCGGACCGAGGCGATCACCTCGTCGGCGGCGCCGACATGGGTGTCGAACGCGGTGATCATCTCCTCCAGCGTCTCGCCCGGGGGAAGGTGACCGCCCTTCATGAATTGCGGCAGCGCGCGCCGCAGTCCGATGTCTGCGAGGCGCATCGCCTCACGATGGTCGTCAGCGACGAAGACGCTGCGCGAAGCCATGATGCGCGGCTCGCATCCCGACGGCAGCGCTGCGAGATAGGCGTCGATGATAGGGTTCTGGATCTCAGCCAGCGTGGCCTTCGGCGCATCCTTGGCCCGCGGCTGGGTGCGCGACAGCAAAAGGCCGTCGCCGGCCTTGCCGGCCCGGGCGCCACCCGCGACCGAGAATGTCGCCTGCCAGATGCGCTTGTCCAATTGTGGCCGCAGCGGATAGAGCGTGTCACCGCCGTCGAGCGGCTTGCCGACCAAGGCCGTGCGAACGATTTCGAGATTGCGCGCAAAGATCTCGTTGCGCTGGGCGCTGTCGAGGCCGAAAGCGGCAAAGGCCGAGGGATTGCCGCCGGTGCCGACGCCGAGCTCGAAGCGGCCGTTGCAGAGCAGATCGAGCACCGCGGCGTTCTCCGCAACCCTGACCGCATTCTCCAGCGGCAGCGTGACGATGCCGGTGCCGAGGCGGATGCGCGAGGTCTGCGCGGCGACGTAGCCGAGGAAGGTGAAGGGCGATGGCAGGCCGCCCTCGCGCTCGTGAAAATGATGCTGCGCGATCCACGCGGAATCGAGCCCGGCCTTCTCGGCGTGCACGATCTGCTCGGCGGCGTAGCGATAGCGGTCCGCCGGCGGTGCCTCGTCGAGCAACCGCGTGAAAAATCCAAGTCTCTTCGGCTTTGCCGACCGTGTCATGCCGATCATCGTTCGCTCACGAGCCTCCGGAGTCCAGTCTTTTGCCGTGCCATCACCCAGCCTTGCCCCCGGTCTCCGTTTCCGCAAAGACGCGCCGTGCCACACGGACTGCGTCCAGCGTCGCCGGCCAGCCGCAATAGGGCCCGGTGTGGATCAGGATTTCCCGGATTTCCTCCCGCGTAAAGCCGTTGCGTATCGCTCCGCGCAGGTGGATCGCGAGCTCGTGGGGCCGGTTGAGCGCCGTCAACATCGCAAGATTCATCATCAGCCGCGCCTTGATGTCGATGCCCGGACGCTTCCAAACCGTACCCCATCCGGCCTCGGTCATGACCTCCTGCATGGCCATCGCGAAATCATCGTTCTGCGCTTCCGACCAGGCACGGTCGACATAGTCGTCGCCGAGCATCTTGCGTTTCAGCGCCATGCCCTCGTCAAAATGAGCCGACGTCATCTCGTCCATCTCCTTGCGGCACTCTGTCTTGCGCAAACTCGGATCGTCGTCCCGGACTGCCTATGCATTGCCGACCGCCACATATGCGGAAGGCGCCACCCAGCGCTGCCCCGGGATCGAGCCGAGCAGCAATTGCGTGTAGGAATGCTCGGGCCCGGCGAACACGGACGCCGTCGGCCCCTGCTCGACGAGCCGTCCGTTCTGCATCACCGCGACGAAGTCGCAGATTTGCGCGGTGACGCGCAGATCATGGGTGATGAACACCAACGAAATGCCAAGCCGCTGACGCAGCTCGGCGAGCAGATCCAGCACCTGGGCCTGCACGATGACGTCGAGCGCGGAGACCGGCTCGTCGGCGACAAGCACTTTTGGTTCGAGCGCCAGCGCACGTGCAAGGCCGATACGCTGGCGCTGGCCTCCGGAGAACTCATGCGGATAGCGCTCCAGTGCGGCCGGATCGAGACCGACCATGGTGAACAGCTCGGCCGCCCGCGCGTAGGCGGTGCTGCGGGGAACACCGAGCTCGAGCAGGCCCTGAGCCACCAGGTCGCGCGCCCGGCGCCGCGGATTGAGCGAGGCGAAGGGATCCTGGAAGACCATCTGCATAGCCTTCGAACGCTTACGCAATTCGCGCGGCTTGAGCGCGCCGTAGTCGATGCCGTCCAGCCAGATCTTGCCGGCGTCGGGTTCGAGCAGACGGACGATGCAGCGTGCCAGCGTCGACTTGCCCGATCCGCTCTCGCCGACGATCCCGATCGTGGCGCCGCGCGGCAATTCCAGACTCACCTCGTTGACGGCCAGCGTGTGCCGCTTGCCGAAGCCGAACAGTCCCGGCGAGGCGTAGACCTTCGAGACCTTGTCGAGCACCAGCACCTTGTCCTGAGCCTGCGGGCGCGGCGGCGGCGCGATCAGCTTCGGGACCGCGGCGATCAGCCGGCGGGTATAGGGATGCTTCGGTGCACCAAGCACCTGCTGCGCCGTGCCCTGCTCGACGATGCGGCCCGACTGCATCACCGCGACGCGATCGGCGATGTCGGCGACGACGCCGAAATCATGGGTGATGAAGAGCACGCCCGTGCCGGTCCTCGCCTGAAGCTCGCGGATCAGGGCGAGGATCTGCGCCTGCGTGGTGACGTCGAGCGCGGTGGTCGGCTCGTCGGCGATGAGCAGGCGCGGCTTGAGCGCCAGCGCCATCGCGATCATCGCGCGCTGACGCTGCCCGCCGGAGATCTGGTGGGGGTAGGACCGCATGACGCGCTCGGGATCGCGGATGTGAACGCTCTCGAGCAGCGCAAGGACGCGAGCGCCGATCTGCTCGCGGCCGAGATCAGTGTGAAGCTCGAACATCTCGGCGATCTGCCGTCCGATCCGCTTGATCGGATTGAGCGTCGTCATCGGGTCCTGGAAGATCATGCCGATGCGCGCGCCGCGGATCCGGCGCATTGCGTTTTCCGGCAGGGAGGCGAGATCCTGCCCTTCGAACAGGATGCGGCCGCGCGCAATCGAAGTCGAAGGCGGCAGCAGGCGCATCACGGCGCTTGCCGTCATCGACTTGCCCGAGCCGCTCTCGCCGACGACGCAGACGACCTCGCCGGGCTTCACGTTGAGCGACACGCACTCGGCGGCGAACGCGCGATCGGCCCCGGGCGGAAGGCTCACCGCGAGGTCGTCGAGCTGGAGCAGCGTCGCATCGCGCTCCCCACTGACTGACAAGCCCATCGCACTCACGCCCCAAACCCCGCGTTCGTCATTAGCCTTTGATGATCTCCAGCCGGCCCGGGCCCGATGATGTCCATGGCTTCCGCCTTGCACAAGGCGGCATTGTGCAAAGCTGCTACGTCGTTATTCGGCCCTTCGCAAGCCGGAGGCCGGAACACGCGGCGTGCGGCTGAAATCGGAAAATCCATTCTCTGCCCGGCGCTGCGCATGGAAGCGATCAACCTCCGACACGGGCGCGCGGCGGCGGCGCTTGAATCGGCTCCGGGCGCGCCGGATCCGACGACACGTCGGGCACGGCAAGCATGGCTTCGAGCTGCCGTTGATAGGGCGCGCAAGACAGTTTGCGTTTCGCAAGCCAAGTATCCTCGAACAGCGTGCTGCGATACCGTTCGCCGGAATCGCACAGGATCGTAACGAGCGCGCCGCGCTCACCGGCCGCGGCCATCTCCTGCATGATCAGCAGTGATGCCCAGAGGTTGGTGCCAGTCGATCCGCCGCAGGACCTTCCGATGAACCGGGACATCACGCGCGCCGCGGCGATGCTCGCCGCATCCGGCACCGCGATGGTGCGCTCGATCAGGTCCGCGACAAAGGATGCTTCGACCTGCGGACGGCCGATGCCCTCGATCACAGAGCGGCCCCGCCACGTCCGCACGTTCCGGTCGGCCATATGTCGGTGGTAGACCGATTCCACGGGATCCGCGAGGCAGAGCCGCGTGGTGAGACCGCGATAGCGGATGTAGCGGCCGATCGTCGCGGCCGTGCCGCCGGTGCCGGCGCCGCACACAACCCAGGTCGGAACACGGTGCTCTTCCTCGGACATCTGATGGAAGATCGACTGGGCGATGTTGTCGACCCGCCAGTCGACCGCGCGCTCGGCAAAGGTGAACTGGTCGAGATAGCAGCCGCCGGTCTCATCGGCGATGCGGATGGCAGCGGCGTAGATCTCGCCGGGCTCGTCAACGAGATGGACCTCCCCGCCGTTCGCGACGATCTCGGCCTGCTTCTCCGCCGTCGTCGTCCTCGGCATCACCGCCACGAAGCGCAGGCCGAGGAGGCGTGCGAAATAGGCTTCGGACACGGCCGTCGAGCCGCTGGAGGCCTCGACCACCGTCGAGTTCGGGCCGATGCGCCCGTTGCAGAGCGCATAGAGGAACAGCGAACGCGCGAGACGATGCTTGAGGCTGCCGGTCAGATGCGTCGTCTCGTCCTTCAGATACAACGTCAGGCCGGGCATGCTGGGCAGCTCGACCTTGAGCAGATGCGTCTCGGCGCAGCGCGTTCGTTCCATCTCGATGCGGCGTATCGAGGCATTGACCCATTCACGACAAGGCGGCGTCATCAGCGAAACTCTTCCAGCGATGCCGTGAGCGTAGCGAAGCCGGGCCGCAGTTTGCTTGCTTCCTGCCGCCTTTGACGGCAGCATGACGAATTTTTTTGCTCGCAAACGCGGATATCCAGCAATAGCATTGTCGTGGAATTGAGCTCGGCAACACGAAACTTCCACTCTCTTCGCTGCATTCGGAGATCGCATGCTCGCCGAACTCGATCGCAAGATACTGGCGACGCTCCAGGTGGACAGCAGCCTGTCCGTGCAGGAGGTTGGAGACCGGGTCGGACTGAGCTCGACGCCGTGTTGGCGCCGCATCCAGAAGCTGGAAAGTACGGGTTACATCCGCCGCCGCGTCGCTTTGCTCGACGCCGACAAGCTCAATCTCGGCGTCAGCGTCTTCATCGCGGTCAGGACCAACCAGCACAACGCCGAATGGGCGGCGCGCTTCAAGAAGACCGTGATCAGCTTTCCGGAAGTGGTCGACTTCTTCAGGCTCAGTGGCGACGTCGACTATCTGATCCGCGCAGTCGTGCCGGACATCGCCGCTTATGACGACCTCTATCAGCGGTTGATCGCGAAAATCGATCTGCACGACGTCTCGTCGATGTTCGCTATGGAACAGATCAAGTCCACGACCGAACTGCCGCTGATGTATGCCTCGACCGGCCGCGGCCGCGAGGGCTCGTCGCGGCACTCGGCGGCGATGTGAGTTCGCCGCTTCAGCGCGCGACGGCGGCTGGCTTGTAGCCTTCGTTCGGATCCGACACGTCGTAGGCGGCGAACTGTTCGTAGAAGACGTCCGCGTCGGCCTGGAACAGATCGCGCGAGATCGCCTGCACCAGCGCCGAGACGCCCCAGGGCATGCCGTTGATGCCGGTGCAGATCGGCCCCTCGCTCATGAGGCCGGCGCCGTTGAGCAGATGCAGGTTGCGCAAGACCCGATCCGCCTCCGGGGTTCGCCCCACCGCCTGGATGCCCGGCGTCAGGTACGGATAGTTTGCGATGTGGGTGTCGACCCTGTCGGAGCCCGGCGTGAAGCGGTCCCTCCAGAACAGCATGTCCGGAACGAGGGGCGCCAGATAGGGCACCTTGGCAAGGTCGACCTTGAAGCCGGTGCCGAGGATGGCGAAGTCGGTCTCGAAGGTACCGTTCGGCGTGGTGATCGCAAGCCCATCGCCGGCCGCCTGCATCGCGGTCCAGCCGTCCGAGAGCCTCAGGTCAAGATTGGCGTGGGCGCGGCAGCGCTCCAGCGTATCGGCAGGCGGCGGGGTCGGCAGCGCGAAATAGCGGCGCATGAAGCGCAGCTTGCGCGCATCGTCGAGCATGCGGAAGTTGCGGAAGAAGCCGGCGAATTCGAGATAGCGCAGTGCGCTCACCTCCGGCAGGCGCGGCCGCCGCACCGAATGCCGGACTTCGCGCGCGCCGGCCTCCAGTGCAGTGGCGGTGTTGTCGAACGCCGAGGCGCCGGCGCCGAGCACGGCAACTCGCTTGCCCTTCAACGCCGTAAAATCGACCGGCTCGGAACTGTGCGCCCATAGATGCCGGGGCGCGCAGTGCGCGAAAGCCGGGATGTTGGGGCCGCCGGCACCATCGATGCCGGTGGCGACCACCACCTTGCGCGCCACCACGACGCGCGAGCCGCGCGGCGTCTCCAGCGTCACGCGCAAGGCCTCGCCCGCGTATTCGATCCGCTCGACGCTGGTGTTGTTCTCGACCGGCAGCGCGAGATAATCGCGAAGCCAGAGCAGATATTCCATCCACTCTTCCTTCGGGATGCGCACGAGTTCGTCCCACGCCCCGGCACCCTTGCGCGCTTCGTACCAGGAACGGAATGCGGCCGCGGGCAAGCCGTTGTCCGGCCCGGTCAGTTCCTTGACGGTGCGCAACGTCCGCATCCGCGCCCAGGTGACCCAGGGCCCCTCTTGGCCGGGATCGCAGCGGTCGATCAGCAGGACGTTGGTGATCTGCTCGCGCAGCAGTCCGAAAGCTGCCGCGATGCCCGCCTGCCCGGCGCCGACGATGAGAACGTCGACCATAGAGGTACCGTCCTCGGCCTGGTGCTTCAACGGCCAGGCGCGCGCCGGGTAGGAAAACAGCTTCATCTCGTGGCTGAGCCTGTCTTCCAGAGCCTTCAGGGAGCTGTTCATGTCGATGCCGTCTTTTCGGATGGAGTTTCGATCAACGGCGCCTGCGCCTTGGATCGAAGGTTTCATTGAGCGCCTCGCCGACGAGGTTGATGGCGATGACGGTCACGAAGATCGCGATCCCCGGAAAGACCGAGAGATAAGGCGCACTGCGCAGCGCCGGCCGGCCGATGGCGACCATGCCGCCCCACGAGATCACGTTTGGATCGCCGAGCCCGAGAAAGGACAGCCCCGCTTCCAGCAGCACGGCGGTGGCCACCATGATCGAGCTCGTGACGATCACCGGCGACAGGCAGTTCGGCAGGATCTCGGCAAAGATGATCTTAGCCGGCGGCACGCCGACGAGGCGGCAGGACAACACGAATTCGCGGTTACGCAGCGACATGAACTCGGCACGCACCAGACGCGCGATCGGCGGCCAGGACACTACCGCAATGGCGCCGATGATGGCGACGATCGAGGGCTTGAGGATCACCACGAGCGCGATGACGAAGATGAAGTTCGGCGGGGTCTGGAAAATCTCGGTGATGCGCATCAGGAGATCGTCGACCCAGCCCTGCACATAGCCGGCGATGGCGCCGATCAGGATACCCACCGCGATCGCGGCGGCGGTCGCGGCGACCGCGACGATCAAGGACACGCGCGCGCCGTAGAGCAGGCCGGCGACCACGTCGCGCCCGAGTGTGTCGGTGCCCAGGGGCGTCGCGGTGCTCTGGAACGGCGGCGTATAGGGCGTGCCGACCGCGGGCCATGGTCCCTCGGGAAACAGCAGCGGCGCGAACAGCGCCGCTGCCAGAATCGCGAGCAGGATGGCGCAACCGACCAAGACCTGCGGCCGCCCCCAGGGCGTCTGTCGGAATGCACGCAAGGTCATGCGGCCACCTCGATGCGGGGATCGATCCAGGCCGAAACCAGATCGGTGACGAGATTGGTGATCACCACCAGCAGCGACGAACAGAACAGGATGCCGAGCAGGAGATTGACGTCGCGGGCGAAGATCGCATCGAACGTCAGCCGGCCGAGGCCGGGCCAGCCGAACACGGTCTCGACCACGACGGAGCCGCCAAGGATGCCGCCGGCGTTGACACCGAGCATGGTGATCATCGGCAGCAACGCGTTGCCGACGACATGCTTCGTGTAGGCCTGCCGCCGGCTCATGCCCTTGGCGTAGGCAGTACGAACGAAATCGAGCGACGCTACGTTCAGCACGGAGGCGCGCATCAGGCGGATGAACACGGCCATGTAGAATACCGTGAGCGTCAGCACCGGCATCACGGCGTGGCGGGCGACGTCGAGGACGCCGGCAAGGCCGGAAACCGGCACGCCGATCGTGCGCATGCCACTCGACGGCAGCCAGCCGAGCTTGACCGTGAACAGGAGAATGAGAAGCAGACCAAGCCAGAACAGCGGCGTGGCGTAGCCGATCAGCGCCAGGAGCGAGATGACGACGTCGGACAGCGAGTTGTGCCGGACAGCCGCGAGCGTGCCGAGGCCGATCCCGAGCAGGAACGCAGTTCCAAGCGAGGCAATCATCAGGATCGCGGTTGCCGCCAGCTTGTCGGCAATCAGGGTGGCGACCGGCATGTTGTCCTTGAAGGAGTAGCCGAGATCGAGACGCAGCAGGTTGAGGGCGTAGCGCTGGAACTGCACCCACAGCGGCTGGTCGAGACCGAACCGCTCGCGCAGCAGTGCGACATAGCCGGCATCGCCGCCGCCGCCCTGCCCGGCCATCACCTCGGCGAGATCGCCTGGCGCGAGGTGAACCACCGCGAAATTCACGCAGACGATGCCCACGACGATGATGCAGGCCTGTGCGAGCCGACGGAGCAAAAATATGGCGTAGCGGGACAATGGCGTCTTGCGTCCTTGCTAGCGGGCGAAATAGGCCTCGGCGAAACTGCCGTGAGCGCCGAGCGGATCGACCTCGATATTCATGACCGTCTTGCTCTTGATCGTGATGTAACGCGCGTCGGCGATCGGAAACAACGGAAGGTCCGTCATGACGATCTTCTGGAAATCGCGGAACAGACCGGCGCGCTTGGTCGGATCGACCTCGGTCTGGGCGTCTTCCAGCGCCTTGTCGGCCTCCGCGCTGTTGTAGCCGCTCCCGTTGGAGAAGGCGACACCGGGCACGATGTTCTTGGACCAGTAGAAGCGCTGGATCCCCACGGTCGGGTCGGTCAGCCCGAAGGCGCCTGTCGAGGTGGTGTCGAAATCATAGTCCTTGTAGACGCGGCGGTAATAGGTCGGGAAGTCCTGGTTCCTGATGTCGACGGCGATGCCGAGTTGCGCCATCTGCTGCTTGAAATAGTCGCCCGTGCGCGAGAAGTGGTCGCCAGCCGGCAGAGGATCATGGGTGATCTTGAAGCGCAGCCCGTCGCTCTGACGCTTCATGCCGGCCTCGTCGAGCAGCGCATTGGCCTTGGCGATGCTGAACTCATATTGAGGGACATCGGCCGTATAAAACTTTGCGTTCTCGTAGGAGATCGGCCCCGTGGCCGCCTTGGCGAAGTCGAAATAGATGCTCTTGCGAACGAAGTTGCGATCGATCGCGTGGTACATCGCCCGGCGCACGCGAACGTCCTGGAAATAGGGACGCCGCAAATTGAGCTCCATGAAGGCCTGGAACGCCAGCGCCTCGCTGCCTTGCACCGGGATTTCGAGCGTCGGCAGGGCCGCAAGCCGGTGCGCATCGGCCAGCGGCACCGGGATCGCGCCGGCAACGTCGAGCTCGCCCGCCTCCAGCGCGACCGCACGAGACGCCGCGTCCGGTATGATCACCATCACTACACCGTCGAGATAAGGCTTCGGCGCATCCCAATAGTCCGGATTTCGCTCGAAGATGATGTACTGACCACGCTGCCACTCCTTGAACTTGAAGGGACCGGTGCCGGTCGGCTTCAAATTGGCGGGATTGGTGAGGATGTCGGTGCCCTCGTAGAGATGCCGCGGCAGGATCTGGGATTCCACGGAGGCGAGAGAGTTCATGACATAGGGAGAGGGGCGCTCGAACTTGAAGATCGCCGTCAGCGCGTCCGGCACCTCGACGTCGGCCAGATAGCGGTAGGTCGAGCGTCCGCGCGGATGCAGCTCCTTCCAGACTTTCAGCGCCGAGAACTGGACGTCGGACGCCGTGAACGGCTTGCCATCGTGCCACTTCACACCGGGCCTGAGCTTGAACGTGATCGACTTGCCGTCGGCGGAGATATCCCAGGACAGTGCGAGCTGCGGCTTCGGATTGAGGTCGAAATCGTAGCGCGCGAGCCCGTCGAACAGCTTGCCGGAGATTTCGTAGATCTGTCCGGTCGAGTTGAAGGCGCCGGTTAGCATCACCGGTTCGGCGATCCACATCCTGAGCAGGCCGCCTTTCTTCGGGGTGGCGGCGTACGCGCGAGATACGACGGCGGGCATCGCGACGCCCGCAAGTCCTGCCGCAGCAAAACCGGCGACCACATTCCGTCTGGTGAACGACATCAGCAAAACCTTCTCGCGTTGAAATTTCGTCATTCGGAGTAGACAAATCCGCCTGATGCCTGACGGGTCGGATAGGCATCGATGCGGCTGATGTTGACATGCGGCGGGGCCGACAAAGCGAACATGATCATGTCGGCCATGTCCGCCGGCTGCAGCGGCTCCTTACCGTCGAGAAACTTTTCCTTGGCGAGTTTGGCGTCGCCGCTCGACACCGCGAAGGCCTCGGTCGCCACCCGGCCCGGTACGATCTCGGTCCAGCGAATGCGCGACCCGTTGGTGTCGAGCCGCATCACGTCGAGGAATTGCGACACCGCCGCCTTGGTCGCGGAGTACATCGCCGAGCCGAGCATCGGATAATGGCCCGCCATCGAGCTGACGATGACGACGTGCCCTTTGTTGCGGCTCATCATGCCCGGCAGAACGCAGCGCGTCAGGTGCGCCACGGCACGGAAATTCAGGTCGATCAGCTGGTCGATCTTCTCGAAGGGGTAATCGTAAAGCCGGGCATTGTGCGAGGCGCCGGCATTGTTGACGAGGATATCGACATCGAGGTCACCGATCGCCTTGCGGCAGGATTCGGCGTCGGTGATATCGAGTGCATGCGCGATGCAGCCCGTGCGTTCGCTCAGTTCCTTCAGCCGCTCGGTGCGCCGGGCGATGGCGTGCACCTCAAATCCAGCGGCGGCGAGCCTTTCGACTGTCGCGGCCCCGATGCCGCTCGATGCTCCCGTCACCACAGCCGTTCGATACGATCCCTGACCCGGCACAAATCTCTCCCAAATGGCCCGTTCCGGAATGAAATGATCGCATCATGGCATTGGAATTTTTTTGCCTTTTTGACCGGAGAGCGAATGAACTGACCGAAGTTTCATCTCAGTGGGACGGATTTCGCGCCGTTTGCGCCCCCCTACCAGCTCGGCAGCACGGCGCCCTTGAACTTGGTCAGCACGAACTCCTTGACCTCGGGCGTGTGGTAGCTGTCCACGAGGATCTTGACCCAGGGCTTGTCCTTGTCGGCGGTGCGGACGGCGATCAGGTTGACGTAGGGACCCTTGGGATCCTCGCGCAGGATCGGATCCTTGACCGGATCGAGGCCGGCCTGGGTTGCGTAATTGGTGTTGATCGCGGCGGCGTCGACGTCGTCGAGCGCGCGCGGCGCCTGCGCCGCGTCCACCTCGATGAACTTCAGCTTCCTGGGATTCTCGGTGATGTCGAGCACCGTCGGCTTGAAGCCGACACCTTCCTTCAGCTTGATCACGCCCTTGTCGCGCAGCAGCAGCAGCACGCGGCCGCCATTGGTCGGATCGTTCGGGATCGAGACCTTGCCGCCCTCGGGGAGGTCGGCGAAGGCTTTATGCTTCTTCGAATAGACGCCGATCGGGAAATTCACGGTCAGGCCGACGGCCTCGATCTTGTAGCCGCGGTCGGCCTTCTGGTTGTCCAGGTAAGGCTGGTTCTGAAACGAATTGGCCTGGATGTCGCCGGAATCGAGCGCCGCGTTTGGCACCACGTAGTCGGAGAATTCGAGGAGCTGAATATCGAGTCCGCGCTTGGCGGCGATCGGCTTCACGGCCTCGAGGATCTGCGCATGCGGCCCCGGCGTCACCCCGATCTTGATGGTCTCGGCCCCGGCTGCGGAGGACAATGCGGCGAGCACGGCCGAGAGGATCAGAGGCAGGCGAAACGACATCTTGGTCTCCGTAGGTCTGCGACAAATATGGAACCGTATTCGCTTCCCCGCTGCGCGAAATCGATCGCGGCGACCTTCTGGATGGAGATCCGCGGTTTGATCGCCGAGGTGAAGCAAGGCAGGCTGTCGCGACGCTCGTTCCGACGTGGCGATGGCAGACGCCACGCTTGCCTACTGATGGGTTGCCGGAAACGGTTTGTGCAGGTGGAGGTCGTCCGATGAACGAGAATCAAGCCGACCAAGGCCGGCGGCGGCGGCACGCTCAAGATCCTGCTCTGGCAGGCGCCCACCCTGCTCAATCCGCATTTCGCGATCGGCACCAAGGACCAGATCGCCACGCGCATCTTCTTCGAGCCGCTCGCCGGCTGGGACAAGGACGGCAATCTCATTCCCTGCCTGGCCGCCGAGGTGCCGACCAAGGCGAACGGCGGCCTTGCCGCGGACGGCATGAGCGTGATCTGGACGCTGAAGCGGGGCGTCAACTGGCACGACGGCAAGCCCTTCACCGCCGACGACGTCGTCTTCACCTGGCAGTACGCCGCGGACCTCGCGACCGCGGCTTACACCACGGGCTCCTACAAGGACATCAAGGTCGAGAAGATCGACGACTACGCCGTCAAGGTGCTCTTCAAGGCGCCGACGCCGTTCTGGGCCGACCCGTTCGTCGGCGGCTCGGTCGGCCAGATCCTGCCAAAGCATCATTTCGGCGACTATGTCGGTGCCAAGTCGCGCGAGGCTCCGGGCAATCTCAAGCCGGTCGGCACCGGTCCGTACAAATTCGTCGAGTTCAAGCCGGGCGACATGATCCGCGCCGAGCGCAATCCCGACTATCACGTCAAGAACCAGCCGCATTTCGATACGCTCGAGGTCAAGGGTGGCGGCGACGCGGTGTCTGCGGCGCGCGCGGTGCTGCAGTCCGGCGAATACGACTTTGCCTGGAACATGCAGGTGGAGGAGGAGGTCCTCAAGCGCATGGAGGCGGGCGGCAAAGGCAAGCTCGACATCACGCCTTCCGGCAATGTCGAATTCATCATCCTCAACACGACGGACCCCTGGACCGAGGTCGACGGTGAGCGTTCGAGCGTCAAGACCAAGCACCCGACGCTGTCCGATCCCGCCGTTCGTCGGGCGATCAATCTCCTGATCGACCGCGATTCGATTCAGAAATTCATCTACGGGCGCGGCGCCGTCGCGACCGCGAGCTTCGTCAACGCGCCCAGGCAGTTCAAGTCCCCCAAGCTGAAATACGAGTTCGACATCGACAAGGCCAACAAGATCCTCGACGAGGCCGGCTGGACCAGGGGCGCGGACGGCATCCGCGAGAAGGACGGCAAGAAGCTCAAATACGTCTTCCAGACCTCGACCAACGCCCCGCGCCAGAAGACCCAGGCCATCATCAAGCAGGCCTGCCAGAAAGCCGGCATCGAGATCGAGATCAAGGCCGTCACCGCATCGGTGTTCTTCTCCTCCGACGTCGGCAACCCCGACACCTACTCGAAATTCTATGCCGACATGGAGATGTACAACACGACGCAGCCGCAGCCCGATCCGGAGCGCTTGCTGAACCAGTGCGTCTCCTGGGAGATCGCCACCAAGGACAACAAGTGGCTCGGCCGCAACAACTCGCGCTATTCCGATCCCGAAGCCGACAAGGCCTACAAGGCCGCGCAGAAAGAGCTCGACCCGGTCAAGCGCGCCGCGCTGCTGATGAAGGTCGACGAGATCTTCTGCGGGGCCAATGTGTTCCTGCCACTGCTCTCGCGCCACATCGTCAACGCGAGCGTCAACAGCCTCATGACCGACATCTCGGGCTGGGACACCATCACGTGGAATCTGGCGGCGTGGTATCGGAGCTGAGGGGGGAGTTCGCCGAAATCTCTCGGGTCCCGGACAAGCTGCAACGCAGATCGCGCGTCGCGAACGCGCTTATCGCGGTGCAGCGCCGGGATCCGGAAGGCGACATGGACCGAATCCCTTCCATTGTGTGCTCCAGATCACAGCAGAAGCACGCGCCTTTCCCTACAAAGACCAGGCATGGCCGCAAACAAGGTAACGGCGGTACGCACGAGCTGCGGAGACGATCGACAGCTACGGACTTTCGAAAGCCGCCAGGGCGAGGAACCCGGCGGCTTTTTCTGTCTTGCGAGGGATTACGGGCGACCGACCTGTTAGACTAGTACCCGGAATCAGAGCTGAGTGATACGGCGGCCTTTGAAACGGCGTTGACGGACCTTTTTCTTGGTCCAGACGAAGGGCTCGGCTCTGTCGTTGTATGCGTTGACGTAGGCATCGATGTGTTCCTGAAGCTGCTTGAGGCTCGTGAAGGAGGTGCCGCTGAGCGACTGCCCCTGCAAGATGGAAAACCATACTTCGACCTGATTGAGCCATGACGCACTTGTCGGCGTGAAATGAAATTGCACGTTGGGGTGGGCCTTGAGCCAGTCCTCGTTCTTTTTATGGGTGTTGAGGTTGTCGAGGATGACGTGAAGCTTGCGGTTCGGAAAAGCCGCGGTGACGCTGTTCATGAAATCGAGAAACTCGACGCGGCGCCGGCGTTTTGAATGGGTCGCGATGATCTTTCCGGTGGCGACTTCGAGCGCCGCAAACAATGTTGTGGTGCCATGCCGCTTGTAATCGTGGCTTTGGCCGATCAAGGCGCGGCCATTGGGCAACTTCAGATAACCCTGCGCTCGCTCCAAAGCCTGGATCGAGGGCTTCTCGTCCACGCACAGCACAATGGCCTTCGCCGGCGGCGCGACATAGAGGCCGACAACATCGGCGGCTTTGGCCGTAAAGTTCGGGTCGTTGCTCTCGCACCAGGACTTGCGAGCCACCAGGTCAATCTTGTGGCTGCGCAGGAACCGCCAGACATATTGGACATCGACATCGCCCAGCGCCTCGGCCAGCAGGGGGCCGGTCCAGCGCGCAAACCCTTGCGGTGGCGGCTTATCCAGCAGCTTCAGAATCCGCTTGTCGGTCGTCTTCGTATAGATCGGCTGCTTGCCAGGCCGCGGCTTGTCTTGCAGCCCTTCAAGGCCATGGTCGGCATAGCGATGCCGCCAAAGGCTGACAATCCGCGGCTGGACCCCAACTTCCTTGGCGATCGACCGGGTGCTGCGCCCATCCGCCGCCAACAGAACTATCCGCGCCCGCTTCAAATCGCGCTGCAACGTCACCGGTGAGCGACAGCACGCCTCAAGCACCTTGCGATCTTTCCTCGAAAGGTGGACTTCTCTTGCTTCGGGTATCATCCCGACCTTGAATCACGACTCACGTTCCAAGAAAAGTGGGTACTAGTGCGCAGACCATCCCAGTCTCTGGCAGAATGGGCAGGTCTTGTCGGTCACAGCGTATCCGGCGTCCGCAACGTGTTCGACTTGTCCTCGTTGCGCAGTTCCTGCTCGGCGGCGTGCCAAAACTCTTCCTCGCGGCCTTCGGGCCTGCCGGCTTGCTCCCACAGGCGATGCGCGCGTTCTCTGATCTCTTGCTCGGTCGGCTCGGACAATTGCACCTCCTGCTTTGGAAGCACGGCCCCACCCTTGGGGGTACGGGGGGTTGGAGGCGGGGCCGTGCAGGCCAGCCATCGGCGGCGACGCTGGCCCGCGGAGTCAAGCTTCGACCATGTGCAAGAGTTCCTGCGCCCGTCTCCCGGGAGCCGATGTCCTTCTCGCCTGTCTCATGCCGCGAAAGTCATCAGCACCACACCGGCCCTGTCGAGGGAGCCAGAAACTCGCTGCGAGACGAACCCGTCAGGGCCGTTCTTCCGCACGAAGCCTTGGGGCTTACGGGGAGCTTCGGATCCGAACCGACACGCTGGAACCAGCCCAGTAGCGAGTTCTTTCGGCGCACAATCCGGCTGCTAACTGTAGAAGATGCCTCCGTCCACGTTGAGGGCCTGGCCGGTCACGAACGCGGAATCATCTGACGCAAAGAACGCCACGGGACCGACGACATCCTCCGGCTGCCCGAGCCGGTGCAGGTCCGTGATCTTCTCGAAATAGGCGACCCGCTCGGGATCGCGGAGATTGTTCATCCCCATCTCAGTCACGATGATGCCTGGACATACGGCATTGACGGTGATGCCGTGACCTCCGAACTCCATGGACGAGACGCGCGTGAAGCCGACCACGGCCGACTTCGATGCAGCGTAGTGGGACTGTCCCGGACCGCCCGTTCGGGCGGCGAGCGAGGCGATGTTGACGATCCGTCCGTACTTGCGCTCCTTCATATGGGGCACCACGGCCTGGGTCATCTGGAACACGCCGCGCGTGTTGACGGCGAACGTCTGGTCCCAAGTCTCGGTCGTCAGCTCGTCGATGGTCGCCAGCCTGAGAATCCCCGCATTGTTGACGAGGACATCGATGTGCCCAAGTCCCTGGACGGCTTCAGCCACGGTCCGCCTGCAATCGCCGACATCGCTCACATCGCCCAGCACCGGGATGCATCGGCCGCCAAGCTCCCTGACCTCTGCAACGGTCTCGAGAAGGACCTTCTCCTGGGCTGCGATGTCGGTCAGCGCGAGATCGTAGCCGCGCCTTGCAAGGCCGATGGCTATCGCGCGGCCAATTCCGCGGCTTGCTCCCGTCACGATCGCATGTCGGGCCATGTTGCGTTCTCCCCTGTTGTTCGGATGAATGGTTTTTTGCCGGTGTGAATGGATCAGGCGCGAGCAGGCTTGCGGACCGGGAGGGTGTTCATGGCCTTCACGGTCTCGTCGAACGACACGAGATTGGCGCCCGAACCCAGCCCCGTCGCGACGATCGCGGCCGTCGCGGTCGCGAGCTTGGCGCAGTTGAGCAGGTCCCAGTCGCGAACCAGACCCGCGATGAAGCCGCCCGTGTAGGAATCGCCACATCCCGAGGTATCGCGGACCGCCACCTCGAACGCCGGCACCGTGAACTGACGTCCGTCGCGTGTCATCACGAACGAACCATCGGCACCGAGAGAAATGGCGCAGGCCCCCGCGCCCTTGTCGATGAAGAACCGCGCACACGCGGCCGGATCGTCGGTTCCGACCATGGCATTGGTCTCATCGATGCTCGGCATGAAGAAGTCGACATAAGGCAGCAGCGGCTCGACCAGCGCCAGCGTTTCACCCCGCGCCTGGATGAGATCGAGCGTCGTCGTACAACCGGCCGCCTTCGCGTCGCGCAGCAATGCAACGGAAGGCGCTCCATCCATCGCGAGCAGGGAGCCAACCCCGCCGAGATGCAGAATCTTGCTGCGGCAGGCGGCCGCTTGCACTTCGGGTGCGATCCGCCAGCGGGCGGAGGCGCCCCTCGCGTGCATGACCGGACGCGAGCCGTCAGGCCGGATCGGCAGGATGGTGGCCGAGGTCGGACTGCCGGCCATCCGCTCCATGAGAGAGATGTCGATGCCTTCACGCTCCAGCGCGTTCAGCATCCAGTCTGCCTTCTCGTCGGAGCCGACGGCGCCAACCGCGAGCGCCTTCAGACCGAGACGCGCGCAAGGGACGACCGTTCCGCCGGCGGTGCCTGCGACCGCCAGCCGAATCTCTTCGATCAGCAAGCGGCCGCCGCCGGGCGGAATCTCGGTCACCGGGACCCCCAGAATATCCAGAATATAAGTACCGCAGACGCTGACGTCGTGAGTGTGAGCCATGATTTCTCGCAGGACAGTGGTTTGATCGTGATCTAGCTCAACGGCTGGGGGGCTTTGGGCTTGCCTTCGCTATCGCGCAGGCCGTACTGCCCCCATCGCTTCAGGATGCTGTCGATTTCCTCGTCCGGCAGCAGCGGAGGAGAACCAAGCTGAAGACAGCCGTGATACTGCTTGGCGAGCACCTCGACCTCCACCGCGAGCCACATGGCCTTGCGCAGGTTGGGACCGACGGCGATCAGCCCGTGATGCGCGAGCAGGCAGGCGCGGCGATAGCGAAGCGCATTCAGGGCAGCCTGCGACAGCTCCGCCGTGCCGTATTGAGCATAGGGCGCGCAGGGAATGTCGTTTCCGCCGGCAGCGGCGATCATGTAGTGAATCGCGGGGATCGAGCGATTCATGATCGCGATGATCGTGCAGAAGATCGGATGGGCATGAACCACGGCGCCAACCTCCGGCTTCGACTTCAGGATGTCGAGGTGAAAGCGCCATTCCGTCGACGGAACGTTGCCGGCCGACGCGGTCCACGAGCCGTCCCACTTCATGGCCACGATGTCCTCGGGCTTCATGCGGTCGTATGGAAGACCGGACGGCGTGAGCAGGATGCCGTCTTCGGTTCGGACGCTGATGTTTCCGGACGTTCCCTGGTTGATGCCTTGCGCCGCCATCTCGCGGCACGCGTCGATGATGGATTGACGAAGTTCGAGCTCTGTATCGCAGTCGCTCATGCCCTGTTTCCAATTCGCGTTCATGCACTTGCTCCGAGCTGGACCTGCCGGTCGACCAACAGCCAGGTGGCTCGCGCGGTCGCCAGCACCTCCTGCTTCGCATCAAGCAGGGCGCTTTCGGCAAAGAGCTTGCGGCCTTCCCGCCCCGTCGGCCACGCCACCACCACACATCGATCTCCGGGACGCGGCCGGCGATCGATCCGAGCGGCCATGCGTCCGAGCAGGACCGTCTCGTCACCGTTCAATCCCAGGTGACGGGCGCCCACGCTGCAATAGCCGGTCGGGCAATCGAGAGCGGCCCAGACGAATTCGGGCGCGACATGACCGTCCTCGCCGGACAGACTATCGTGAGGCACCCAGGAGGCCGCGAATACGACGGGCTTGCCCGGGACTGCCCCCGCCTGCAGCGGACCTGCGAAGATCCGGAGACCGTCGCCATGGCCACGTGCGGGGCCGCAGACGAAGCATCCCGGAAGGTTGTGGGTCTGCTCGTCGTAGGGCGTTCTGCCGACCGCCTCTTCGGCCGCCGCGTAGCTCACCCGGGGAATGTCCGACACATCAATGCCTGCTGCACGCGCCGTCGCGAGCAGCCCGTCGTTTTCGCGCAACTCGATCGCGCCGTTGGCCTTCGTCAGCACGTCGAGCGGCCGCTCCAGCGGCGGCGGGGCGCGCAACGTCACTTCGGCGTCTCCGGCGACGTGCCTTGCGAGACATCCGCAAACGTAGCCTCCGTTGCCGGAATTGGGCGGGCCCCGGAAGCGTCTGTCGATGACCAACGATACCATCTCAGTTTTCGTCCGCGGCGTTCAGCGTCCCATCGCGAAGAACTCGTCGTTCGGACGCATGCTGGTGACGTTGGCGAGGCGGTTCGACATGCCGAAGAATGCAGCGATGGCCGCAATGTCCCAGGCGTCCTCCTCGGTGAATCCGTGTCCCTTGAGATCGACGATGTCGGAGTCGTCCACCTCATAGGCGCGCGCCGAGACCTTCATCGCGAAATCGAGCATCGCCCTCTGCCGGGCGGTGATATCGGCCTTGCGGTAGTTGACGGCGACCTGGTCCGCGATCAGCGGATTCTTCGCGCGCACGCGCAGGATGGCGCCGTGTGCGACGACGCAATACTGGCATTGATTGGCGCTGCTGGTCGCGACAACGATCATCTCGCGCTCGGCCTTGGTGATCGGCCCGGGCTTGTCCATCAGCGCGTCGTGATAGGCGAAGAACGCCCGGAACTCGTCAGGACGATGCGCGAGTGTCAGGAAGACGTTGGGGACGAAGCCGGACTTCTCCTGAACCGCCTCGATCCGCGAGCGGATATCCTCGGGGAGTGTCGCGATATCGGGGACGGGAAAGCGGCTGATGGCGGGCGCAGACATGTTCCAAGCTCCTGTTAGACTGCCGCGAGCGCGACGAGCGTTTCCTGATAGGCCTCGAACGCATCGCGCCGATCGGCGGCGTACGGCTCGACTCGCACGAGGCAGGTATGGGCCGAGCAGCCCTGGCCGAATTGAGAGGTGCCGATATCGAGCGTGAGCACGTTCGGATTGCCGGCGACCTCGAGGCCGCTATTACCCGTCGGCGTGAACCAGGCACCGGTCGGAAGCACCAGCACGCCCCGACGGACCTTGTCGGTGATTTCTGCCGTCGCAAAGCACTCCCCGCGGCCGTTCCAGATGCGGATCGTCCGGCCATCTTCGATGCCGAGAATAGCCGCGTCGTCAGGATGTCAACAAGATGCTGGTTTCGATCGGCATATTGAGCGAGCCCGTGCAGCTGCTGTTCAATCGCGGCACGGTGCTTCTCGGCATGACCGCGGTGCTTCTGCCGTTGATGGTGCTGACGATCTATTCCAGCGTGGCGCGGCTTGATCAAAGCCTGACGCGCGCGGCGCTGGCCAGCGGTGCCGGACCCATTGCGGCTTTCTGGCGCGTGATGCTGCCACTGACCTTGCCCGGCATGGGCGCCGGCTTCCTGCTCGTCTTCGTCGCCGCGATCGGCTTCTTCATTACGCCAACCCTGCTCGGCGGACCCGGGGACCAGATGTTTGCCATGCATATCACCCAGCAGGCAGACTCGGTCACCTCGGAGGGATTCCTGCAGGCCTTGGGCGTGGTGCTGCTGACGATCACATTGGCGGTGGTCGCGGTGGCCGGACGCTTCCTCGGATTCGAGTTCATCTGGGGCGGCCGCAAGCTGACGGAGGCCACACCGAGGACGACAGACCGCCACGCCGCCGATGTCGGCCGCCGCAGCCTCGGCGCCGCAGCCGCCGATGTGATCGGCTGGCCGCTTCTGAGGCTGTTCGGCCGCCTGCCGGCGAGCTGCGGGACCTGGACCGTTCGCATCATGGGCGGCCTGGTCATTGCCATTCTCATCCTGCCGATCATCGTGGTGATGATCATTTCGTTCAGCAGCGCAAGCTATCTGACCTTCCCGCCGCCGGGCTTCTCACTGCGCTGGTATGAGCAGTTCTTTTCCGATTCGAACTGGATGCGGGCGTTCTGGACATCCCTGGTCGTCGCGGCGATGTCCGCCGGAATCGCGATCGTGCTGGGCGCGTCGGCCGCGCTCGGCATCGTCAGGAGCAGCATTCGCGGCAAATCCGCCATCATGCTGCTTCTCGTAAGTCCGATCATCGTCCCTCCGGTCGTGCTCGGCCTGTCGCTCTACAGCCTGTTCCTGCGTTTCGATCTCGTCGGCTCCGTCTTCGGCCTTGCCGCGGCGCATGCGATCGGCGGCCTTCCCATCGTCGTGGTGATCCTGTCCGCATCGCTTCAAGGCGTCGATACCAGGCTCGAACAGGCGGCTGCCGTCCATGGCGCATCGTCCCTGACCGTGTTCCGCCTGGTGACGCTGCCTGCCATCATGCCGGGCCTGGCTGCGGCGACATTCTTTGCCTTCCTGCACTCGTTCGACGAGCTGGTGCTGACGCTGTTTCTGTCGAGCGCGCAGTTGAAGACGCTTCCGCTCATGCTGTGGGGTGACATCAATTATCGGCTCAACCCGGTGCTGGCCGTGGTCTCGACGCTGGAGGTGCTTCTGGTGGTCGCAGGGCTCGTCCTTGCACGACCCGTTCTCGCCACGTCGCGGAAGGCGACGTGACGCAGATCAATTTCAACTGGAGGAAAGAGAAATGCTGGGAATGAAACGCTTGCAACTATCGGCTTCCGTATTGGCCTCGGCCCTGTTCGTCGCGATGGGGACGGGTCTGGCTCAGGCGCAGAGCAACGTCGTGATCATGCAGGATCCGGGCGGCGGATATGGCGATGCATTGCGCAAGGTGATGTACGACCCGTTCGAGAAGGAGACCGGGATCAAGGTGGTCACCGTCCAGGAGGCCCGTAGCGGCCCGCGCATCAAGGCTCAAGCCGAAGCCGGCAAGGCGCAATGGGACCTGACGTTCATCTTCGACCAGGAGACGAAGCTGCTCGGCGACTGCTGCCTGGCCGACCTTGACTATTCCAAGCTGTCCGACGCGGCGAAACAGACGCTGGCGGCGATGCCGGACAAGCTGAAGCGCAAGAAGGGCGTGGCATTACAGGTGATCGGGGTCGGCCTCGTCTACAACAAGGACAAGTACAAGGGTGAAAATGTACCGACCACCTGGGCCGACTTCTGGGACGTGAAGAAATTCCCCGGCCGGCGCTGCATGCCCGCCTGGCCGCGTTTCGTGTTCGAAGCGGCGCTGATGGCTGACGGCGTGGAGAAGAGCAAGCTCTATCCGATCGACATGGAGCGCGCGCTGAAGAAGGTCAAGGAGATCAAGCCGCACATCGCCAAATGGTGGACGACGGCCGCGCAGCCGCCGCAGCTCCTGCTTGATGGCGAGGCCGACATGTGCATGGCCTACACCGGTTCGATGAGCAAGCTCGCCCTCGAGGGCGCCCCGATCGAGCTGACCTTCAATCAGGGCTTCGTCTACTACGACTTCTTCTCGATCCCCAAGGGAGCGCCGAACTACGACAACGCGCTGAAACTGCTGTCCTGGCGGCTCGAGCCCAAGCGCGCGGCGCAGCTCACCTCGACCTTCCCGGTCGCCCTTCCCTCCCCGATCGTGTTCGAGGCCGCGACCGACAAGAAGCTCGCGCGCTACTGGGCCAACAACCCGGACAACGTCTCGAAAGCGATCGAATGGAGCCCGGATTATTGGGGCGCGACTTCGCCGGCCGGAAATTCCACCAATGAAGAGTACGGGCAGGAGAAGCTCAACGCCTTGCTCGCTCAGTAGGCAGGTTGATCGGCCCCGATCCGAAAGGATCGGGGCTGATTCCACACCTGGGCTATTGCCGTTCGCGTGGCCATGCTAGATCGAGTGAAAGATCATTCTATTTTGGCTGGTGGATGGATAAGGCTTTTACCAAGGGACTGCGTCTCCTGGAAGCACTTGCTCTGAGCGAGCAGCCCCGCGGGGTCACGGACCTCGCGAGCGAGCTGAAGCTCACCAAGAGCAACGTGCATCGGCTGCTGATGACTTTGCAGTCCCAAGGCTATGTGCGCCAGATCCCCCCGCACAGCACCTACGAGCTCACGACCAAGATCTGGGCGCTCGGCAGCCATGTCATCCACCGGATGGACCTCATCAACGTCGCGCGACCGGCAATGACGAAGCTTGCCGAGATCACCGGCGAAACCATTCACTTGTCCGTGCTCGAAGATACCGACGTCGTCTACGTCGACAAGATCGAAAGCGCTCACCATATCCGCGCCCATACGAGCGTGGGCATGCGCGCACCCGCTTTCACCATGGCGACGGGGAAGGCGATGCTCGCACATATGCCTGATGACTACCTGGAACGATTCCGGCCGCATCTGAGGCGCTACACGGAAACGACGCGAACGACGATCGAGGAACTGCGGGAGGACATCGAGCTGGCACGCGCGCAAGGCTACTCCTCCGTGCTGCATGGCGAATGGCGCGAGGGCATCGCGGCCTGCGCTTGCGCGATCCTCGGCCGCTCCGGCGAACTGGTGGGAGCGATCGGCATGTCCGGCCCCGACACCCGCGTCAAGCGCAAGCAGATCAGGGAGTATTCGGTTCACGTCATGGAGGCGGCCCGGACCATCGCCGCCGCCCTCGGCTATTCCAGTAGGCCGCCAGCTTACCCAGCCGTGAGAGGCGATTCTACACCGTCACATCTATTACGACGCTTCCGTTGATCCTGTTTCCTTTTGGAGGGCATCCCAACTCGCACCCTTGCGCGCCGAAAAGCGTCAGGTGATAGGAAAGTCCGCCGGTCCTTCCGTCTCGCCAATTGCTCCGCATCACGATAACGCCGGAAGTGTCGCTGACGCCTCCGATATCAGTCGCCTCGAGACCTCGCGCCTGCCGACGCGGGAGATCTGCGACAGGACAATCGCAATCTCCTCGGCAACAATGGGCCATCGCACGACGTCAGAAATGCCGGCCGCCAACAATGCATCGGCGCCGATTTCGAATACCGCTCTGGTCGCAAGCACGATCGGAACAGACGGAAGCTCGTGATGCAGCACGGTCGCCAGTTCAAGCGATTGCCCGAACGCGCCGACCGGGCCGACGACCACGAGGTCGAACCGATCCGGAACTGCCTTGGACGCCGCACGTGCGGCTTCGGCTGTCGCGAAGCCCACGGCTTCGAAGCCGAGCGCAGCCAGCATTTCCTCGTCGGCGAGCAGGCGGTGACGGTCGCCGGCCACGAGCATCACGACCTTGCCTTGTCCCGTCACATGCGCCGGCGGGCGCGGCTCCGGTAAGACCGCCGCCGTGGCCCGCGGCAACCAGACGTCGAAATGGCTGCCCTCGCCTGGACAACTGCGCACATTGATCCCTCCGCCGTGGTCGAGAACGATCTCCCTCACCGTTGCGAGTCCCAATCCGTTTCCGCTGGACCTCGTCGTGAAGAACGGCTCGAATATCCGGTCCAATGTCGGTCCGTCCATGCCCGCCCCCGTGTCCGAAACCGAAATTCGCACGTACTGGCCAGGCTCGATCTTGTCGTGGCTGAGGCAGATCGGATCGAGCACCTCGTGCAGCTCGATCTCGATCTCAATTCGTCCGGACTCCGGTATCGCGTTCGCCGCGTTGTTGCACAGGTTCATGATGACCTGTTGCAGCTGCACGCTCTCGCCAATGACGATCAATCCGGCCGGATGCTGTCTGACGACCATTTCAATCCGGGGCGGCAGCGCAACGCGCAACAGCGAGACCGTCTCGGCGACGAGCGCACCTATGCTGACGGAATCGCGACGAATGTCGCAGCGGCGACCGAACATGAGGATTTGACTGACGAGATCGCGGGCCCGATCTGCGCTTCGCCGTATCCCCGCGAGATGGCGCACCAGTGCCGGGCTGGAGCGGGCGTGCTCTTCCATCACTTCGGCATACCCGAGGATTCCTCCCAGGATGTTATTGAAGTTGTGAGCGATGCCGCTGGTGAAGGTGCCGATCCTCTCCATGCGGCGCGCCTGCTGCAGGCGCTTCTGCAGGCGATTTCGCTCCTCGTCGACACTTTGCCGCTCGACTGCATGGATGAAGGTGTCCAAAGCCATACGCAGGAGAACGAGTTCGCCAGCGTGAGAAACGCGACACTTGCAACCGACGGCATCGAAGCCGAACGCGACCATGCGGCCTTGACGATCGCTATTGATCGCACATGCCCATCCCCCGAGACCCATGTCCTCCAGGAAGAGCTTGTTGTCGCCCACGGGCATGCGGCGCACGTCGGGCACGTGGACGACTCCTTCCCCGTCGACCATCCGGCAGGCCAGATCGACCGCGGCTTCGGGCCAGCCCGGCGGGAACTCCCTGCCCGGCTGATGCCAGACATACGACCGTGTCGTCGCGCCGGACACGACGACATAGACGCGATCGGATCCTGCGAAAGTTCCAAACGAAGCGATGGCTCGCTGGATCTCCGCTTCGATGCCTTGCGGAGTCGCATTGATGAAATTCATCGATATGTCCGCAATAATGTGTTCCAGCGCCGCGCGTCGATGCAGCGCGTTGGCGCGTGATCTCAACCGGAGACCGAGATAGATCAGGAATGCGATCAGCGCGATCGAGGAGCCGTAGAGCATTGCGCGATAGAAGCGGGCCGAATTTCGCGAGGTGACCTGCCGGTCCAGGATAGTCGCGCGCAAGGCCGCCTGATCCTGCTTGTGTCGCAGCGTCAACATCTTCTTCAGGATGTTGTCGACCGAAGGCAGCAGCCGATGCAACAAACGGCCGTGAGCGAGGAAGGGCTCGATCAGGACCACCTGCCCGGATTCGGCCGCCTGCCCGTCCAGTTCGTCCAGGCGATCCTCGGCTTCTTTGACCGCAGTCGACGACGTGTCCAGCGTCAAGTGGAGGATGGCCGTCCCCGCCGACCTGATGGCGAGGTCCAGATCGCGCTGGTCCGAATTCGCAGCGAAACGCGCGAAGAAGGACAGCGAGTTGTGCAGGACCGCATTCTGGCTCTTGAAATACTCGACCAGTTCCTCCTGTCGGTCCACCGAGGCGGCGAGCCGATTGACCATGTCGGCGGTCTGGTTGTCGACCTCGACGGTTGCGCGCAAGCGGGCGATGGCCTTGTGCAGCCCATCGATCTCGCTGACCAATGGATCATAATTGAGTAACAGGCCTGCGCGGGCGGTGAAGAGGTCACGGTACAGCGCGTCCTCGATCATGCCGAAACGATCGATTTCCATCAGCGCACGATCATATAGTTCCGCCTCCGGATTCACCGCGCGCCATGAGAACCAGGTCAGCAGAACCGACAGCCCGATCACGACCGCCGCCCATCGCACGGCCCTCATGGCGCCGCTCCGGTCACGGGTTTGCCACGGTAGTTGCCCGTCAAGGTTCCGAGGAAGGCTACCAGCGAGGCAACCTGATCATCGTTCAACGTCCGATCGAGCTGCGCAGCCGCCATCCGGCGCACAGCGTCTTCGAGAGTGGCGGCGCTTCCGTCGTGGAAATAGGGTGCGGTCACGGCGATATTGCGCAGGCTCGGCACACGAACCCGGAAAGGCCCGCGTGCAACCAGGGGACGGAAGATGCCCTGACGGGCGATCAGATTGCCCCCGATGTTGACGCCTTGATGGCACGCGCTGCAGCCGAAAGCCTTGAAGGTCATGTAGCCTTCGAGTTCGGCCGGAGAGAGCGCGGATGCATCGCCTGTGAGCCACCGATCGAAGCGGCTGCCCGGCGTGAGCAGGGATCGCTCGAATGTCGAGATGGCATCGAGCAGGCTGTCGCGATCGACGTCGCGGCCGTAGGCAGCACGAAACTGCCTGTTCAGGGCCGCATCGGCCTTCAACTTCAGCACGACGTCGGCAACGGTGCTGCGCATGCCGGTCGGGCTGCTGATCGAATCTTCCGTCTGATCGGAAAAGCTGCGAAAACGGCCTTCCCACGTCAGACGAAAGCTCAGAGCTGCATTGAACACGGTGAGCGTGTCGAGCTGCCCTGAGGCCGGATTCCGGCTCCTGCCTCCACCCGCTCCATTGGTGCGGAGGTCGTGGCAGGATGAGCAGGCAAACTTCCCGTCGGCGGACAGCCGCGTATCGCCAAAAAGGCGCTCGCCCAGAGCGAGTTTTCGGGGATCAGCCGGCGGCGGCGGCGGGATCGGCGTGATCGGCTCGCCATCGGCTTCGGTCGGGGCCGTCGAAGAAGATACCGTCGACGGCCCGAGGCCGGCAAACGCTCCTGCAAGTAACACTGTTGCGCAGACGGCTGCCACAATCGATTTCATCTCAGATCGATTTCACCTTTGACTGCGTTTTCGATATCGAGACGACAAAGCCCCATGTCTCGCAGGAGCCGATCATCGAGCTGACGCAGTTCGGCCACGGAGCGTCGCACGGCCCTGCGCTCGGCGATCGATCTGCCCAGCGCCAGCGCCGCCGCGCCGATCGATGCATACCAGGCTGGGGACGATTGCGCGGGCCGACTGACGAGGGGAACGTCGGACATGAACGGCTGCGCATCCGGCAGCGGCAGTGGCCGATGCGATTCCACGTCCTCGACCGGAAGGCTCACCTGACGCGCGATCAAGCGCAGGTTTCCCCGCGCCCTGTGCGCCCGATCGCTCTTCGCCCGATCGGAAACGGGCTCGAGCTCGACTTCCGCTTCGCGTTCTTCCGGCACAGCATAGTATGGATACATCGCACAAGCGTAGGCGGCACAACCAGCAAGGAACTCGGCAGTCAGAACGGAGCCAACGGTCACCGTAAAATCGACAAACGCCTTGGCCGGGACCATCGCCGATCGTGCGAGGACATTCGTGATGCGCCTCGTCACCTTCGGTTGAAGCGCACCTTCATCGATTGGCGCGGGCCAGGATGAGGGCCTTGTTCCGGGCAGAGATCGTTTGTGGCGAGCAGGTTCGTCAGGTCGTTCCTGTATCGCGCTTCGTGGACCATCGCATGTTGTCTTCTTGACCATCAGCATGATCGTCTCCATGTCGTTTGCATGGAAGACTCTGCTGCCGTCACGTTTCCAGGACATTCCAACGCGGGCCAAAACGACTACACCTGTAATACGAATTCCGGCACATTCGAAGCGGCGAGCCATGTTACCAGCCCGCCGCCGAATGGGCGGCTCCTCACCGCTCCGACCGTCAAAGCCGCTCCACCGATAGCGTGAAGACATAGCCAACGCCGCGTTCGGTCCGGATGACGGACGGCACACTCGGATCTGTTTCCAGCTTGCGGCGCAGCCGGAGCACCTGCACGTCGATGCTCCGGTCGTATACATCCTCGTGCAGACGCGTCGCCTGCAAGAGATGCTCACGGGAGAGCGGCTGTTGCGGCGCATCGAGGAAGGCCATCAGCAGCGCATACTCGCCTTTCGTGAGGCCGACTGGTTCGCCGTGCGAATTTGTCAGCCGACGCAGGCGCCGATCGACCTCCCAGCTGCCAAAGCGCAAGCGGCCTTTCTCGGCATCACGCTGCTGGGCCAGGGACGGGGCGGCCTCTCGTCGTCTGAGAACGGCTTTGATGCGGGCGACGAGTTCCCTCAGGCCGAAGGGCTTCGTCAAATAGTCGTCCGCACCCAACTCAAGGCCGATCACGCGATCGATCTCGTCGCGCCGATGCCCCGTCGTGATGATGACCGGCACATCCGATTGAGCGCGTATCTCGCGCAGCAGATCCAGACCGTCCTCCTGACCAAGGCGAAGATCGAGCACCACGAGGTCCGGTGAACTGCGGAGAAGAAGAGCCGGGACCTCCTCTCGTCGCGAGGCAGAGAGGGTCCGAATGTCATGGTCTTCGAGATAGTTGGTCACCAGATGCCGCATGGTCATGTCGTCCTCGACGACAAGACAGAGTGGCACCCGGCGCTTTGAGGTGTCGCTTGGGGGCAATGGACGATCCGACCGCATCAATTCCGAGGATGGGTGGCTAGCGCGGTCGGTCTTGCAGTCCTTTGGGTGTTCCATGTCGCGGCTCCCCCGAAGATATAGGAAGGCCCCCCGAACCGCAGCACACGTTTTAGAGAGTTGCTGTCACAAAGCATCTGGTGTCTGGCCCCCGCTCGCAGCGAAGCGCCCAACTCGCGACGATTACAATGGTAACAAGGCGGCTCGCACATGAGCATTGGGATCCCAACCGATCACGCCGATATCAAGGCGGCATTGAGCACAGCTCAACGAACGTAACCTTCTTTCGATTGTTAGCCGAACCATATCACTCGCGAAGGAGGAGTCTCGTGCCTGACAAAACGAACAGCCGTCGTGATTTCCTGACAATCGCCGGAGCTGCCGCAGCTGGGACCATCCTGGCGCCGTCGCTGGCAACTGCCGCACAGCAGCCCCCTCACGGAGACAGAACCATGACCAATCGCGCAAAACAGATCTTCACATCGGGACACCGCTTGGGGCTCGGCGGTGTGCCACAGGGCAACGAGTTCGAGGTCGTCACCGACGAAGACGCCATGAAAACGCTGGAAGCGTCCTGGAAAGCCGGCATCCGCTACTTTGACGTTTCACCGTGGTACGGGTTGGGCGCTGCCGAGCGGCGCTTCGGCATGTTCTTGCACAATCAGCCTCGCGACAGTTATCTGATCTCCACCAAAGTTGGAAAATTGCTCAAGGCATCTCCAAAGAACGATGCCAGATCGAATTTTCCTTACGGGAATTCGCCGAACAACGTCGTTTTCGACTATTCGGCCGACGGCGTGAAGCGTTCGATCGAAGACAGTCTCCAGCGACTCGGTCCCCGCGGGTCACTTCAAATTCCTCCGGGTGTGGTCAGTCAAATTCCTCCACCCGCGAGGCAGGACAAGGGACTGTTAGTTTGAGTTTGTTTCCCGGGCAAGAGCTTCAGCGGCTTCTTTGAGCCGATAGCTGCGTCCGTCGAACTCAAGCAGATGGCAATGATGCATAAGGCGATCGAGGATCGTCGTGCTCATAGTGTTGTCCCCAAGGTATGCCCCCCAATCCTGCACGACGCGATTGGAGGTGACGATGACGCTGCGGCGCAGTTTGTAACGCTGATGGATCAGGGTCTGCAGCAAAGTGCCGGCGTCGTCGGGGATGGCGCGTGCGAGGAATAGATCGTCCAGCACGAGGAGATCGCAGTCGATGATGGTTCGCAGCCGGACCTCGCGTTGTGCCGGAGAGTTCAGGGCGTAGCGGTGGAAGAAGTCGTCGGTCTCAAGATACTGGACCTTGTGGCTTTGCAGGATCGCCTGATAGGCAATCGCCTTGGCGATGTGCGACTTCCCGGTGCCAGGTTTGCCAACAAGCAGAGCGTTCTCGCCAGCGGCAATGAACGCCAGGGTGTGGAGCTGGAAGCAGGTCTGACGTGGCAGTTTGGGATTGAAGGACCAGTCGAACTCGGCGAGCGTCAGCTTTTCGTCGAGCCCGGATTGCTGGTATCGCCGCTCGATAAGACGGGACTGACGACGGTCCAGTTCATCCTGCAGGATAAGGGAGAAGGTCTCGAGGAAGGGCTGGTTGGCGCCCTGCGCCTGGAGCACGCGCGTCTGCAGCGTGTCGCGGACACCCGACAGGCGCAGCTGTCGTAGGCAACGCTCAATTTCCGGCATGGTCATCATGTGGCTAGGTCTCCAGTTTAAGGTGAGAAGGTGCAGCGGGAGCGCTCGTGGCGCCGGAGTTGGCCGGGGTTGCGCAGGCGACACGAGCGCGGATTGCCGTGGCGTGATCGTCGTGAGCCTCGGCCTGCCGACCATTGTCGTCGGCGTCGCGCCGCACAGCGCGGCTGAAGAGGTCGCCGTATTCCGCGGGGGTACGGATCAGCGGATGATCCTGGGTGAGCGGCGATGCCGGCTGTGGCGTCACTCCAACCTGCTCGATCGCCTGTTCGAACAACCGCTCGACGGTCGCACGCACGTGCTTGTAGCGGTAGATGCGGTTGTCGATGGCGTGCGCGCAGGCCTGCTCGACCGGGAGTGTCAGAAGTTTTGTGTAAGAGCGTCTCTGTGAGGGGTTTGCGGGGTCAGCGGACTGACCCCATGGGGTCAGTCCGCTGAGCCTGCAAAGCGCTCGCCGAACTGGATGGCAAACTGGCCCATTGCGGCCGTCCATGCAACCGGTCGTCGCCAATGGATGCCGGCATTTCTGATGGCGAGGTAAAGCAGCTTCATCGCCGCCTCGTCGTTGGGGAAGCTGCCGCGTGTTTTGATGATCTTGCGCAGCGAACGGTTCAGCGCCTCGACCGCGTTGGTGGTATAGATCATTTTGCGTATCTCCGGCGCGAAGGCGAAGAACGGAATGACGTGCTCCCACGCCCGGCGCCAGGCCGCCCCGATCGCGGGATAGCGCTTGCCCCACTCGGCTTCGAAGTCCTCGAGCCTGAGCAGAGCGGCGTCGGCATTCTCGGCATGATAGATCGCCTTGATCGAGGGAAGGATCGCCTTGCGATCCTTCCAGGACACGAAGGATAGGCTGTTGCGGATCAAATGCACGATGCAGGTCTGGACCATCGCCTTGGGAAAGACGCTGTTGATCGCCTCGGGAAAGCCCTTCAGACCGTCGACGACGGCGATCAGGATGTCGGCGACGCCGCGGTTCCTCAGATCGTTCATGACCTTGAGCCAGAATTTGGCGCCTTCGGTTTGCTCGATCCAAAGCCCGAGCACGTCTTTCTCGCCCGATGCAGTGATGCCCAGCACGACGTAGACTGCCTTGTTCTTGACCATCCCCTCATCGCGAATCTTGACCCTGAGCGCGTCGAAGAAGACCACCGGATAGATCGCTTCCAGCGGCCGGCTCTGCCATTCGCGGACCTCGTCGAGAATCGCGTCGGTGACCTTGCTGATCAGATCGGGGGACACCTCGGTGCCGTAGAGCTCGGCCAGATGGCCCTGGATCTCCCGTACCGTCATGCCCCGCCCGTAGAGACTGATGATCTTCTCGTCGAAGCCGTCGAAGCGGGTCTGGCCCTTCGCGACGATCACCGGTTCGAACGTGCCGGCGCGGTCGCGCGGCACCTCGATCTCGATCTCGCCGTCGTCCGTCAACAGCGCTTTGCTGCTTGTGCCGTTGCGGCTGTTGCCCGACCCGCGGCCCGCCGGGTCGCCCTTCTCATAGCCAAGGTGGTGGGTCAGCTCCGCACCCAGTGCGCGCTCCAGAAGCGCCTTCTTCAGTCGTCTGAAAAGCCCGTCTTCGCCGGCTAAGTCTTCTGGCTTGAGGCTGCCCCCGGCAAGAAGCTGGTCCAAAATCTCAGGTGAAAAATCCGTAGCCATGTGAGTCTCCTGTCAAAGGTAAACTCACAGAAACCATCTTACACCGAGTTACTGACACCCTCGCTCGACCAGCCGCGCCGGATACTTCCGGCCCAGCCCGACAATGCCCCACATCGCGCGCTGTCCGGGGCGCCCTTCGGTGTCGAACACCTGCTGGCACAAGGCCCTGGTCTGCGGTCCGATGCGCTCGGCGCTCGCCAGCAGCACGGCGGTTTGCCGCGACGGGTTGAACGGCCGTTCGCTGGTCGGCAGGACGACAGAACCGGGGTGCGCCATCCGGGAATGAACACGCAGCAGCGCACGGGTGTGGCGATCACGGATCTCGATCGTGGTGGTGTAGATGCGCACGACGACCTGGCTGCCGATCGGCGCGGGCCGCGCGGCGTAATAGCTGTTGTCGACGCGTACGGTGGTGTCGTCGCAGACAGTCCGGACGACTTCGGTGAAGATGCGGAAGGGAGCGACAGGCAGCGGCCGCAGGTGCGGCTTCTCTTCCTGGAACATCGCCTCGACCTGACGGCGCGTGCTGCCGTGGATGCGTTTGGAAGCCCAGTTCTCCTCCCAGTGCCTCAAGAACTCGTTTTGCGCCTCCAGCGTCTCGAAGCGCCGTCCGGCCAGCGCAGTGCCCTGGGTATGTTGAATCGCATTCTCGACGCATCCTTTCCGATTTGGATCGGCCACGCGCGCGGGATCGGCGACCACGGCGTAATGAGCCAGCATCGCGCTGTAAATCGGGTTGAGCTGGGGCTCGTACAAATCCGGCTTGAGGACGCCTTCCTTCAGGTTGTCGAGCACGACATAGCTGGGGACCCCGCCAAAATACCGGAACGCCTCTTCGTGGAGCTGCGCCCAGACTTGTTGGCTGGACTTCCAGACTACCCGCCGGAAGCTGCGCCGCGAGTAGCGTAGCGTCATCACGAACAGGCGGGGACGACGGTACCGCCCGCTCTTCGGATCAACCGTCGGCGCGCCCTCGCCATAGTCGACCTGAGCTTCCTCGCCGGGGAGGAACTCAAGACGATCAAACTGCTCAGGATCAGCGTGCCGCAACCGGCGCACAAACCGCTTGACACTCTGGTAGCTGGACGGAAAGCCAAATTGATCAACCAGGTCCTGGTAAATCGCCTGCGCGTTCCGCTTCAGCCGGACCTGTTCTTCGATCCACGTCCGATGCGCTTCGCAAGCCGAACGGGCCAGGCTGCTGGTGACCGTCGCTTCCGATGTCCCAAAAGCCGGTGGTCGGGGTGGAGGAATTTGGCCGTCCGCGCTCACCGAGCCGGTGGTCACTTCCCCGGGGGAATTTGCCTCCGCACCGGCCCGCAGCGCCTGATAACGCCGGATCGTCTTGCGATCGACACCCGTCAGCCGGTGAATCTCGCGCTGGCTGGTGTTGCGATCAAGTAATGTAAGTACGGTGCTTTGCAGATGTCGCTTCAAGACGTTCAACTCCCCGGCCCCTTGCTGGCTAAAGGGGTCGAACATAAACGTCCTGCCTGACCGGCTACTGCTGTTCAGCGGCGCTGACGGCGATCATCAGGTGGGGGAGTTTCAAGTGACCATACCCGGGGGATTTTGACCGACCCACGGGGGACTCGGTATCGATCGCATCGACGTCGTGTTCGTGCACGATATATCCTCGGACAACAAACTGCTGCCACGCCCGTGGCAGGAGGAGTTCGCGATCGCAATGAAGGGTGCCTTCCCTACGCTGTCCAGGATGCGGGAGGAGGGCATCATCAAGGCGTGGGGGATCGGGGTAAACACGCCGGAACCGATCCTGCGCGTCATGCAGGAGGCGGACCCTGACGTGTGCCTGCTCGCCTCGCAGTACTCCCTGATCGATCACGCCAATGCGCTGAACAATCTCTTCCCAGTCGCACGGCAAAAGAACGTGAGCTTCGTCGTGGGATCATCCCTCAATGCCGGCTTCATCTCTGGTAGTTCGCGATACAATTACGGCCAGAACAGCTGGAAGATCCCGGCGGAGCACATCGTCAAGCGGGACAAGCTGCGCGCCATCGCCAACCAGTTCGGCGTTGATCTTCGCACGGCCGCGCTGCAGTTCTCGTCAGCACCGGATGTCGCCGTATCGCTGGTCGTCGGCGCCCACACGGAAGCTCAGGCTCTGGCCAATGCCAGCTCGATGATGGCAACCGTTCCTCCGGGCTTTTGGGAAGAGCTGAAGCGCCAGCGGTTGATCGAAGACAACGCGCCGCTGCCCCAGTTCCCCGCCTAGCGCCCGCCAACTCGACGCCTCTGCAACAGCGGCCCACGATGCCCTCCGCTGTTGCTGGGCGCCCTCGGAACCGAGCCGCTGCCGCTGCGGAGGCGTCGCTGGTGCCGGCGCCGCCTCGGCGAAACTCTGCTCTTCCCAGCCAGTTTATACTCCGAGAGGAAGAAACGATCAGCAAGGCAAGCCACCGTGCGCAGTCTGGACCGAGCGACACTCGCGGACCTGAACATCTTTCTGACCATCGTTCGCCACCGCAGCATGGTCAAAGCCGCAGTCGAGCTTGGGGTCACAACATCGGCCTTGAGCCATAGACTACGCAAGCTGGAGGCGGCCCTTGCCGTACGGTTGCTCAACCGCACCAGCCGCTCGATCACACCAACTGAAGCGGGCGAAGGGCTGGCGCGCGAGCTGACGAACGGCTTTCAAATGATCAGCGACGCTCTTCATTCGCTCGAACACCATCGCGATCTCCCGGTGGGGACCCTTCGCATCAACGTTCCGCGAGACGCCGCCCGGCTGGTGCTCGGCCCGGCACTGTGCACGTTTTTCGCGACCTATCCCGACGTGCATCTGGACGTCACTGTGGACGATCATTTCGTCGACATCGTCGCCCAAGGTTTCGATGCCGGCATGCGCTATGGCAATCGCGTTCCGCAGGACATGATTGGCGTTGCCCTCACCAGACCTCTGGAATGGGTGGTGGTGGCCCTCCCCGGCCCTGATCGAGCGCATCGGCCTTCCCGCGCATCCGACGGACCTCTTGCACTTGCCTTGCATCCAAATGCGCGTGGGAGACAACAGCAACTATCCCTGGGAGCTGGGAAATGGCCCGGACCTCCTCCGATTGCCCGTTCGCGGCCCAATGACCGCGAACGAAACAGAACATGCGGTCGATGCCGCCGTGCGGGGAATTGGCTTTGCCTACTGCCTGAAGCGCAGGGTCACAGCGGAGCTCGAGGCAGGCCTTCTGCAATTGGTGTTGCCGGAATGGGCCTCCGAGGGGGCCCCACTGACAATCTACTACCCGGGCCGGCGCCAGACGCCGCCGGGGCTCCGGCAGTTGATCGACACGATCAGGGACATGGAGCGCTTGCCCAAGCTGGCCTGATCGCCCCCATCCGCGTTGACTTCGCGAAAACAATCATCGCGCGGCGAGCTCCATTCCATCGCTTCCGGTGCGGCCTTCTTCGCCGACGATCGAGCCCGGCGTTTGACCGAACCGGCAGCGGAACCTGCGATGAAAGTTGGTATAGTCGCTGTAGCCGGAGGCGTAGGCGATATCACTGATGGACTGGCTGGTTCTCAAGGCCGACCTGCGCTTCAAGAGGGCAAGGGCATGATCGAGACGCACTGCGTTGATGAACTGAGTGCACGTCGAATTTCTCTGCGTGAAGAGCTTCTGGAGATAGCGCAACGAAATTCCGGCCTGGTCCGCGACATCGCCGGGGCCGAACGCCGGATCGGCAAAGCCGCCCCTGACGATTGCACAAATTCGCGTGAACAGCTTGTCGGTATGGCGGAGAACGTCCTCACCTTCGGATGGCGCAAAAAGTGCGCCGATCAAATCGTAGATGGCCAGACGCATATAGGCATCCGCCGAAGTTGATGGATAGGCCCCGTTTTCGACGTCCTCATGAAGCAGCTGGCGGAGCAAACGCGCGGCAGTCGCGCCCCTGCCCTCGCAAGGGCATCGCGGATCCGACCCGAGATGAGACGTCACCGATCGACGCGACAGTTGCAGCGAAGCCCAATGGCCGCCTGCCTCGGCCAGATATGTGGTGGGCAGCGCCGCATCGACGAGCGCAACGTCACCGACGTCAAGCTCCGTCGTCCGATCGTTCTGCACGACCATCGATCGGCCGGTCATCTGAAACAGGACGTAGTAGTGGTCGACTGCGTCGGCACGGACGTCGCGATGCGTGCGCTCGAGTCTTCGGGCATTGAAACTCACGTCCACGGCCTTGAAACCGCAGATATTTCGCGCGCGCGCCCGGCCCGAGAAGGCCTCCGGATCGATTCCGCCGGGACTGTGCCGGCCGCAAATCGTACGGACCGCATCCCGCCACGCATCGTAATCCAGACTTGGCGCGCCGAGAAAGTCGGTACTCACGTTGCCCGAATGCATGGCCATCCTCCTGGGACGGCCAAAGTCTAGTCAGCAGAGCGCGCCGACCAAAGTGGACATCGCATCACGATCGTTCACGACACAGACACTCCACACAGCAGCGGGACATCAAGCCGGTCGTCTCCGTCCAAGCAGAAAGGGCGCGGCAGTCCAGTGACGTGAGTCTTGCTCCGTCCCTATTCTGGTCACTCGCCAAGGTCGCCGTGCCAGCTTCGACGGCGACATATCGGTCATTCTCGGGAGTCCCGTCATGTCATCGAGCATCCTAGAACGCCTGGAAGCGGCCGTTGTCGAGGACGCCGCCAATGGGCTGTTTCGTTGCGACCGCGAGATCTTCACCTCCGCCGAATTCTTCGAGCTCGAGATGAAGCACATATTCGAGGGGAACTGGGTCTATCTCGCGCACGAAAGCCAGATCGCCGACAACAACGACTATTTCACCACGTGGATGGGACGCCAGCCCGTCTTCGTCGTACGCAGCAAGGACGGCGCGATCAACGCATTCATCAATGCGTGCAGCCATCGCGGCGCAATGCTCTGCCGCTACAAGCGTGGCCGCAAGATCACATTTACCTGTCCGTTTCACGGCTGGACCTTCAGCAATTCGGGCAAGCTGCTGAAGGTCAAGGATGCGGACGATGCCGGATATCCGGAGCAGTTCAACAAGGCGGCCTCGCATGATCTGAAGGCGATTGCCAGGCTCGACAATTATCGCGGCTTCATCTTCGGCAGCCTCAACCCCGCGGTGAAGCCGCTGACGGAATATCTCGGCGAGGCCAGAAAGATCATCGACCTGATGGTCGATCAGTCTCCCGATGGCCTCGAGGTCCTGCGCGGTTCATCGACCTACGTCTACGACGGAAACTGGAAGATGCAGGCCGAGAATGGGGCCGACGGCTATCATGTGTCCTCGGTCCATTGGAACTACGTGGCGACGACGAGCCGTCGCAACGCGGCGACGGACAACATCAAGGCAATCGACGTCGGCAAGCTCAGCAAGCAGGAGGGCGGCTACTACTCATTTGCAAACGGCCATCTGGTGCTCTGGTCCAGATGGGCTGACCCTACATCACGTCCGCTTTACGCGCACCTCGACGATCTCACGGCGAGGCATGGACGGGCCAAAGCGCAATGGATGGTCGAAAACCTGCGCAATCTCTGCGTCTATCCAAACCTCTACCTGATGGACCAGATGAGCTCGCAGATACGCGTAGCCCGGCCGCTGGCAGCGGACAAAACCGAGGTGACGATCTACTGCATCGCGCCGAAGAACGAGCCGCCGGCAGAGCGGGCACGACGCATTCGTCAGTATGAGGACTTCTTCAACGCCAGCGGCATGGCAACGCCTGACGACCTCGAGGAATTCCGGGCATGCCAACAGGCCTACATGGCAAGAACCATGCGTTGGAACGACCTATCGCGCGGCTCGTCACAATGGATCGAGGGAGCCGACGAAGAAGCCAAGGCCATTGATCTTCACCCACTGAGGAGCGGCACCAAGACCGATAGCGAAGGTCTTTTCCTCGTCCAGCACCGCTACTGGCTGGACACGCTGCGACAAGCGGTGCTGCACGGAGACGAAATTTGAGCACGCCATGGCGGCACCAGCCGTCTTCATGACTATCAAGGCAACAGGAGCACGACATGTCAAAGAACATCGAAGGAACAATCGTCGCAATCACAGGCGCTTCGAGCGGGATCGGCGCGGAGACGGCCAAGCTGCTGGCGTCCAAGGGGGCGATCGTGGCGATAGGCGCCCGCCGCCGCCAACGGCTCGACGCGATCGTCGCAGAGATCGATAGAGCGGGCGGGAGAGGCAAGGCCTATACCGTCGACGTGGTGAAACGGGTCGACGTCGCCAACTTCATCGAGGGCACAGTAAAAGATTTCGGCCGCATCGACGTTCTCGTGAACAATGCCGGCGTCATGCCCATCGCTGCGCTGTCCGAGTGCCGCATCGACGAGTGGGACCGCATGATCGACGTCAACATACGTGGCGTCCTCCACGGCATTGCTGCGGCCCTGCCCGTCTTCCAGAGGCAGAAGTCAGGACAATTCGTCAACCTGAGTTCCGTGCTGGGCTTCAAGGTCTTCGCGCCGGGCGGGACCGTCTACTCGGCAACGAAATTTGCGATCCGGGCGATCTCCGATGGCCTGCGCGTCGAAGCTGGGGACGGGATCCGGGTCGCATCGATCGAGCCCGGCATCGTCGATAGCGAACTCAAGCACAACACCACCGGCGCCGCAAAGGACATGGTGATGGGCTTCTACCAGCAAGCAATTCCAGCGGAGTCCGTGGCACGGGCGATCGCATATGCGATCGAGCAGCCGGCCGACGTGGATATCAGCGAGATCGTGGTCCGCTCCACCGGTCAGCCGCTGTAGATGGCGGACAATCGGCGCACGGCTGCCCGCCACGCCAGGAGCAAGGGTGGCCGCATCGGCGGACAAGAGAGCTTCAACCTCGTCGCCGGTGGCTCGTTGGCGGCCGGCGACACTCCACACAACTCGGCGCAGCGCTGCTGGCAAGCCGCCAGGCTTGCGACAGCGCGCGGCGCGACTTCATGGCGATGACGCATGACCACGATCACCCTACCCGCACTCGAAGCATTTCTCTATGCTGAGGCCCGCGCCCTCGACGATCGCGACTGGGACACCTGGCTGACCTTCTATGCTCCGGATGTGCGGTTCTGGATGCCAGCCTGGGATGACGACGACTGCCTGGTCGAGAATCCTCAGACCGACGTTTCCCTGATCTACTACCCCAGCCGCAGCGGCCTCGAGGATCGCGTTTTCCGCATCAAGACCGAACGGTCGAGCGCCAGCACCCCGGAGCCGCGCACGCTCCACAACATCTCCAATATCGAGATCAGCGCTCAGGCCGACGGAATCGTCGATCTCCGGTTCAACTGGCTGACGTTGAGCTATCGATACAAGACGATCGACAACTATTTCGGCGTGTCGTTCTACACGATTGACGCAACGGGCGATCGTCCTCTGATCAAAGCAAAGAAGGTCGTGCTGAAGAACGACTACATTCATCACGTGATCGACATCTATCACATCTGACGTCGCCGGGCAGGTCGACGGCGCATGCTTCGACACGAAAAGGGCGTATGCCGTCCGGCCTGCCGCTGGCGGCACCGGGCTCAGGATTTCCTCAGCCGATCGCCGCACGCGCCAAAGCCTGGTTCGGCTTGGCGTGCTGAAGGCGCCTCGGGCGGATAGGAATATCTCGGCGATGATCTCAATGCGCTACTGCGGAATGAACCGGTCCGGCAAACGAACCTTGAAAGCTTCTGCGCAGGCTGTCCTGGCTCGACGACGCTCCCGTTCCTCAGTCGCCATCGAGAGCCCACCCTGCCCGACTGATCCAAGGGTCGGGGTAAATACCCCGGCTATGAAAACTTGGTGGGCATGGTGACCTCAATCACCGACTTTCGTCACCGATGGTTGAGATCCGTGCTCGCGGGCATCCGACAGCCATCTCGTCAACGCGGCATCCGAAAGCGCGCGGCCCAGGCGCGCTGACTGACCGCACCACAGCGGGGTGAAATCCGTGCGCCCTTGACCTTCGGATGCAGCACGCAACGGCGCCAGCGGAGCCGCCGGAACGGGGAACTCGGGCATGTCGATCCCGATCGGGCCAAGCTCTCGAACGACCCGAGTGTCGCATACGCGCGCAGGACGTCCGGTGAAGACGTTGGTGATCACCGTTTGCTCGGGCGGCGTCGAGCGCGCCGCCTCTCGATACAGAGGGGAGACGTTCGCTTCCTCGCAAAACAGAAAGGCGGTACCGACCTGGACGCCCGAAGCTCCGAGGGCGAATGCTGCAGCAACTCCCCTGGGATCGGCGATGCCCCCGGCTGCTATGACGGGCACCCGTACTGCATCGACGATTTGCGGAACGAGGGCCATGAGACCGACCTGCCGGGTGGGATCCCGGTGCAGAAACGTGCCTCGATGCCCACCGGCTTCAAATCCCTGGGCAATGATCGCATCACAACCGGAATCCTCGAGCCACAACGCCTCTTCGACGATGGTTGCCGACGACACGATCTTCGCACCCGTCCTGCGCACTCGTTCGAGCAGGAGAGCTGGCCCCGGTTGTTTGGACAGCGCCCCGCTGGATTTAAGTGGATTCCTGCCGGGTTATGCTGAACGCGGGGCTTTACGGTTTTGTCGTTGCGTCGGGAGGGCGTAGCCCGACCAGAGCGACGACAAAACCGTCGGCGACGGTCATGCGGCCATCACCATAGCTTGCGTGCCGAAGTAAGCCTCGTCGGGCGTGCGCCCGTCAAGGCTCGAGTGAGGGCGTCCCTGATTGTAGAAGGCCAGATACTTGGCAATTGACGCTCGCGCCTCGGACACGCTGTCGTAGGCGCGGAGATATACTTCTTCGTATTTGACCGTGCGCCAGAGCCGCTCGACAAACACGTTGTCGCGCCAGGCGCCCTTGCCGTCCATGCTGATGGCGATCTTCGCGTCCAGCAGCACATCGGTGAACTCGAGGCTGGTGAACTGGCTGCCCTGATCCGTGTTGAAAATCTCGGGCCTGCCGTGCTTCGCCAACGCCTCCTGGACCGCTTCGACGCAGAAGGCCGCCTCCATTGTGATCGAGACGCGATGGGCCAGGACCCGTCGGCTGAACACATCGACGACCGCCGCGAGATAGACGAAGCCACGCCGCATCGGAATGTAGGTGATGTCCATTGCCCACGCATGGTCGGGCCGCTCGATCTTCAATCCGCGCAACAGGTACGGGTAGATCTTGTGACCCGGAGCCGGCTTGCTCGTGTTCGGGCGACGATAGACCGCCTCGATCCCCATGCGCTTCATCAGCGTCGCGATGTGGCGGCGACCGGCGTATACGCCCTCCCGCCGCAGCAACGATCGCAGCATACGCGCTCCCGCGAAGGGATAATCGAGATGCAGCTCATCGAGCCGACGCATCAAGGCAAGGTCCTCGGCCGAAACTGGCCGAGGTTCATAGTAGACCGTGCTGCGAGCCAGCTTCAGGACCTTCGCCTGGCGCACGATAGAAAGATCATGATCGCGGTCGATCATCGCTTTGCGCTCAGCAGGCCCGCCTTGGTGAGCGCGCCGGACAAAAAATCGTTTTCCAACGCCAGCTCGCCGATCTTGGCATGTAACGCCTTCAAATCGACCGGCGTCTCGGCCGATGTCTTGTCATGCCCAAACACGCCGGCGGCGCCTTCCAGGAGCTGGTTTTTCCAGATCGTGATCTGGTTCGGATGAACATCAAACAGTTGCGCCAGCTCCGCCAGTGTCTTGTCGCCTTTGACCGCAGCCAAAGCAACCTTCGCCTTGAATGCCGGAGAATGCGTCCGGCGGCTCTTCTTCGTCATCTTCGCTCCTGATTCGCAGCAAGAATCCTCGCCGCTGTCAGGCAGAAAATCCACTCAAGCTACTGTCCGAATTTGCGGGGCCAGCTCTAGCTGCCGTTCGGTGGCATCGCGGTTTGGCGTTGCGGTGTCGTCAATTGTGAAGTGGTCGCAACGTTATCGAGCGACCGGCTCAGTGGCCCCTGGCAAGATGGGCGGCCATCGCAAGCCCGTTCTTGAGCCGCATCGCGCCTTCATCAAGGAGAGGATCAGTCAGACGCCGCATTTGACGCTGCACGCCCTCAAGGACGAACTCGCCGCGCGCGGGGTCAAGGTCTCCCACAATGCGGTTTGGACGTTCCTGCGCCGCGAAGGGCTGCGGTTCAAAAAAACGCTGCTCGCGCTCGAGCGGGCTCGCTCCGACATCGCACGTAGACGCCAGCGCTGGCGCTCATGGCAGGCCAATCTCGACCCTCGACGCTTGGTCTTTATCGACGAGACCTGGATCAAGACCAACATGGCTCCATTACGCGGATGGGGGCCAAAAGGCGAGCGGGTGCGGAGCTTCACGCCACATGGTCATTGGCGGACGCTGACATTCCTTGGCGCCTTGCGCTGTGACCGTCTCACCGCCCCTTGCCTGTTCGACGGCCCAATCAACGGCGAATGCTTCCGCGCCTATGTTCAGCAGGTTCTCGTCCCGCAGCTTCAGCCGGGCGACATCGTCATCATGGACAATCTCGGCAGCCACAAGTCTGTTGCCCTGCGCAGCCTGATCAAAGCGGCCGGCGCCAGGCTCTGGTATCTGCCGCCATACTCCCCCGACCTCAATCCGATCGAACAGACCTTCGCCAAGATCAAGCACTGGATGCGTTCCGCCCAGAAACGCACGGTTGACGACATTTGCCGCCATATCGGCGACCTCATCACAACCATCCAGCCCAACGAATGCAGCAACTACTTCGAAAACGCTGGATACGCTTCTATCAAAACATGAAATGCTCTAGCCCGTCCTATTCGTGAGAGTGCGGCTTTTGGGCCCGATTGATGCGGCCGCACATCTTGTCTGACGAGGCGCACAGGATTGCCTTCGGCTTTTCGCCGCCTGACGACCGGTACTTTGCAACGCGCTTGAGGGATGGGTTGGGCGAACGGGGGCGGACGCCCCGCCGGTCAAGGACCGAGCGGCAGCAGCGCGCCGGGCAAGCCGCAGATCAGGTCGGCTTCGGGACATGCCGCGGCAAACGCAAGGCGAATGCGGCTCGTGGTCTCGACGACACGGGCGGCGATTTTCAAGAGCCGAAGACGCAGCGTCGCGAACTCGGCAGCGGCCAATTCCCGGGCTTTGGGAATGGCGTCGCGCACGGTCAGCATCAGCCAATAAGCGGCCGTATGGAGCACGAGACGGACCTGGTTGGCGAGCGCCGAACGGCAGCTGGTGCGATCGGAGGCGAGCTGCGTCTTATGCAGCTTGATCAGATTCTCGGCTTGGCCGCGCGCGCAATACAGGCTGTCGTAGATCCACTCGGCCGAGCCGACATCGAGGCTGGTGACGACGAAGCGGATGTCGAGGCCGAGCATCGTCGCCTCAATACGGGCGACAGTGCGCCGTTCGCGATCCCAGGACTTTGCCTTGTGGCGCGTCTCGGTATAGCCACGCAGAACCGGCAGGTTCTCGATGGCGCGTCGCGTGCGGATGTCGTCGGCGACCTCGTCGACTTTTCTGGCGAGAGGCTTGGTGCCGGACAGACCGAAGATGTAGTCGATGCCGTTGGTCTCGCACCACGCCATTGCCTCCGGCCGGGCATAGTGCCCGTCGCCACGGAACGTAATTTGCGTGTTGTGCCATCGCGTCCGGATATGCCGTACCAGGCGGCGCAGATGGGCACGCACCTCGACGCCGCCCGGCGTCTTGCCGGGCCGCAGCACGACGGCCACGGGCCGGCTCTTCTCCGTGTCGTAGACGTGGATCGGCAGGAAGCAGCGTTCGTCATAATGAGCGTTGAACAGCGAGAGCTGCTGATGGCCGTGGACGACGTCGCAGGTATCATCGATGTCGAGCGTGACGGATGCCGGCTCGCGCGGGTAGCTATCCATCCATGCGTCGACCAAAGTGTAGGTCAGCCGGATCACGTCGCGCAGGCGCGGAGCATTCTCCAGCCGCGACAGCGTCGGCTGGGAACACAAATCCCGGCCCGTGTCCGGTAGGCGACCGCAGGCCAGCTTGAATGCCGGATCGGACCTCAGATGATCGAGGTCGTCGGCGTCCTCGTAGCCGCAGCAGATCGCGAACATGCGAGCGCGGAACATATCGACCAGGCTGTGCACGACCCGCGTCGGATCGCGCCGATCCGGGAACACCCGGGCCAGATTGTTGGCCAAACCGAGACGCCGCTCGGCCATCGCCAGAAGCATCACGCCCCCGTTCGAGGTTAGGCGCCCACCATCGAAGGCAGCTGTGACTTTCTTGGCGTGAACGGCTGGAAACGAGAAGGGCGGAATCGTATCGTCGGTCATGGCGGGCGTGGCGTTCGCGGTTGGAGGTGATGGGGTTGGCTTCGCAACCGAATCCTACGCCGCATCAGCGCTTTACCCCTCAGGCGCACTCTTACGAATAAGACGGGTTAAGTTGAAGAAAGATTGAGTGACTCCCGATCATTTCTGTGCCGAAACGTGGAGTCGCGGTCGTGCCGCGTCCAAAGAAACCGGCGCGAGCGGCCTATTAGACGCGGTAGGTGCTCAGCCTCCGAAACGAGACTATCAAGCATGAAGAGATCGAGCGCGAGGCAGAGGTTTTATTTGTGTTGAATTCTTGCTTCTCGATAGTGGTCTGAAATCGTATCATCGGTCATGGCGGGCGTGGCGTTCGCGGTTGAAGGTGATGGGGTGGCTTCGCAACCGAATCCTACGCCGCATCAGCGCTTTACACCACGCTCGCCAGCCTCTCAGGCGCCCTCTCGCGAATAAGACGGGCTAGAAACCCATGGCTCTCGGGGGCATGCATCGGCGTGCGAACCGCGCCGGGAGCTACCGCATTCACACGGATGCCCTTATCCGCGTATTCGATCGCAAGCGACCGTGTCGCCGCGTTGACGCCGCCCTTGGTGATTGCCGTCAAAGCCGCGGGCAATCCTTTCACCGGCTGCTCGGCCAGGAGACTGGACGTAATGTTGATGATGTGGCCGCTCGCCTGACGAAGCATCTGGGCAATGGCCAGCTGCGAGATGTGAAAGAAACCTCCCAGATTGACCTGGACGAGGTTCGCAAACTCGCCTTCCGTGTACTCGGTGAAGGGCTTCGACAGGAAGGCACCGGCATTGTTGATCAAGGTATCGAGGCGGCCGAAGCGCTCTCTCGCTGCCTTGATCACGAGTCGGGCGGTTTCGGGCCGTGAGACGTCGCCGGCCACCTCGACAAGATCTGGCCGACCGCTGCTGGTGATGTTTCGCGAGCAGGCGACGACGCGGTAGCCGTTGTCGAGGAATTTCTCGACTATTCCGGCGCCGATTCCCTGGGATGCCCCGGTCACCACAGCCACTTTCTCCGAATTGCTCATCGTTCCTCTCTCATCGAGACAATCGCACCCGGGCCAGCGTGACAAGATCGGCGATATCCGTCTTGGCAGTTTCGGACGGCTGCGTCAGGTTTACGTGACCGACGTGAATCGCTCACGTCTCGGCGCGCTTCCGTGGTGCTTGCGGGACGCTGCGACCGAATCAAAGCCCGCGCTTCGCCGGTTAGAAGGCCTCAACCGGGGGAGTGAACAGATAGCCGATAGCGCGTTGGGTCTTGATGATCTCGGGCGCGCGCGGATCGATCTCGAGCTTGCGTCTGAGACGCCAGACCCGCACATCGATGCTCCGATCGAACACATCCTCGTGGATTCGGGTTGCCTGCAGCAATTGCTCGCGCGAGAGCGTCTGCTGCGGTGCTTCGAGGAAAGCGACGAGCAGGACGTATTCGGCTTTCGTCAGCATCAGGGGAGTGCCGTCCGGCCTAACCAGCCGTCGGGCGCGGCGTTCGAGCGTCCAGCCGCAGAACCTGAACCCGCCGCGCTGCGAGCCGTTCGTTCGAGCCGTCCGACCGCACTTCTGCCGCCGAAGCACGGCGCGAGCGCGCGCGAGCAACTCCCTCAGGCCGAGGGGCTTGGCGATATAGTCGTCGGCCCCGAGCTCGAGGGCAATTACGCAACTGATCTCGTCGCAGCGGTCGCCGGTCGCGATAATTGGGACGTCGAAGCGGGATCGAAGCTCCCTCAAAAGGTTCAAATCGCTGTCCTGGCCCAGTTGCAAGTCGAGAATGAGCAAATCTGGATGATTGCAGGCGAAGTATCGACTGATCTCATGCCGGCGGCAGATGGCGTGAACGGCAAAATGATGATCTTCGAAAAGATCGACGACCGACGAGCGCGTTTCCGGATCGTCCTCGACAAGGAGGATATTGTGCGCCGCGCAGGTGGTCGCACCCGCACTATCGCGAATCCGAGGTAAGCCGGAGTGGACGGAGGGATTCTCCGCCGCGTTCTCAACCGGCCCGGGGTCTCTCAGGGGTGCCAACATGCTTCACCTTCGCTCGAAATAGCCAATGCGTTTCAGCTAGGTGAACGTTCAAGACCGTTCTTGGCCGTTTCGGAAGTTCGCATCAACTAATTGCGATCGACCGTTCTGGCCGTTCGCTGGATGATGAGGTTGGCTTCGTCCATTCCGTCGGCGCCGATGTGCAGCTCGCGCGTGAAGAATTGCGTCGGTGCCTCGCCCACGAGATCATGGAACTCGCCGATGAGATGGGCTTGATCGGAAAGACCACAGGCATGGGCGACCTGCGCCCAGGAGCGGTCGATGCGCCGCTCGGCGAGAATTCTCTGAAACCGCGCAAGGCGCGCAAACCGCTTCGGGCTGAGGCCGAAGGCTCGCTTGAAGCCGCGTGACAGGTTGCGCTCGCTGGTGCCGAGCAGCGCAGCCAGCGCGCTGACGGGCATGCCCGGATTTTTTCTGAGATACCCAGCCGCGCGGTTGGCGAGACTGTCTATTTGGGGACTCAGTTGCCTAAGCAGGAAGGCTTGGACACCGGCGATCCGCTCGTGGCTCGTCCTCGCCCCGGCGAGCAGGTCGTCACACATCTCGACTTCCCAATTGCCGAACAGATCCCCGAGATAGAGACTGGCGTTCGCGAACTCCCTGAACGGAGCCTTGACGATGCGGCTGGCTGCGTCCGGCCTGAGGCAGACGATGACGGCTCCGAACGCTCCCGTGGGGAACAGAGTGAGAGCATGCGACTGAACATGGGTAGCGCATTTTGACGGAAGGACCGTCTCGCTCTGTGCAATTCTGGCCGGCTTCCGGTACTGGCCGATCAGCTGCAAGGATGTGCCGGGCGGGCACTTGATCGTAAGCGACTTGGCGAAATCGCCATCGGGAATGTCACAGTCCCAGATTGCTTCGATGATGTCGGATAGTGGGAACGATCGAAAACACCTCAGAACACCAGGCTGCTCCTGCACCGAAATGGTCGCACCGCCGCCGATCGGATACTCCACAACGTTCATTCAATATGACACTCCGTTGTCGCAAAAGGCGAGGACTGAGGAACTGGTGAGACTGTCGACGCTTCACGTAGTTACGGCCGCGACCGCGATCAACTCACGTCTCTGTCAGGCAGGGAAGGATACGAGGCCGCTCCCGGACAGAGGCAGGGCAATCGCATATGGGAGCGTTTTCTCTGTGTCCATCCTTCGAGACGCGCGCTCAGCTCACGAATGATGCGATTGCCCTGAGGAGGCAGTCGGATCGCGGCCGGGACAGTGGAGCCGCCAAAGGCGCGATCGAGGTGGTCTCACCGCAATAGTTCGGCAACGGCAGCACGCGTCGCCGCGTTCTCGTGCGGCAGACCGATCGTGATACGGACCCAGCGCTCAAGCGGCGGAAAGGCGCGGCCAATGTCGATACCTTTGCTCCGCAGGGCCGCAGCTATCTCGGTCTGAGGACGGTCGGCCTCGAAGAAGATGAAGTTTGCCCGCGAGTCGGAGTGGCGAAGCTTCAGACTGGCGAGCAAGTGGTGCCATTTGTCTCGCTCGGCGGCGACCTTTGTACGCGTCGTCGCCACATAATCGATATCCCGTATACTTGCTGCCGCCGCCACGAGTGCGAGCCGATCAAGTGCGTCGACCCGGCCGAACCCGGCCCGCTTAAGCGACGTTGCGAGCGCCGGAGGCGCCGCCGCATAGCCAAGCCCGAGACCGGCCAATCCGAACATCTTGTCGAAGGTCCGGAACACGACCACGTTCTCCCCCGCCCGAACGAGATCCATGACCGTTCGCTTCTCGAAATCAGGATCGAACTCCAGATAGGCCTCGTCGACAATGACGGCCGTTTGCTTCGACATCGCGCGAACGTGAGCGCGAAAATCTGCCGGATCGCTGACAGTGCCCGACGGATTATGAGGATTGACGAGGTAGATCGCCCGCGTCCGTTCGTTGACTTTGGCAGCAATGGCGTCAAGATCGTTCTCAAGCCTCGAATTGAGAGGAACGCCGACCACGACCCCGCCGCTTGGCCGCGTCGCATCCACCAGGGCCGCATAACCCGGCTCGGAATAGATGAACTCGGCTCCGAGCGGCGCGCCTTGGGCGAGATGCAATCCGAGCGGCTTGAGGATATCGCCGATCACGATCTGGTCGTCCGGCACGTGTTCGCGCAAGGCCAGCAACTCCGTGAGCGCGACTCCGAGATCCCCGCCATAGCGGCACAGTTCGCCAAGTTGATCGCGGACCGCCGCGAGCGCGCGGGGCGATGGGCCGAACGGGTTCTCGTTCAGTGAAAGCCGGATGAGATCCGACTGTGCAACGCTGGCAGCAGCGGGTTTTGCGAGCCCGCTCAGTGCAAGGCAGCTGGTGATCAGACAGTCGCGACGGTTCAAGGATGCGGCTCCCATTTTCTGTTCGCCAGGCGCCACCCGGCAGGTGACGTTGAGGCTAGTACCCGGAATCAGAGCTGAGTGATACGGCGGCCTTTGAAACGGCGTTGACGGACCTTTTTCTTGGTCCAGACGAAGGGCTCGGCTCTGTCGTTGTATGCGTTGACGTAGGCATCGATGTGTTCCTGAAGCTGCTTGAGGCTCGTGAAGGAGGTGCCGCTGAGCGACTGCCCCTGCAAGATGGAAAACCATACTTCGACCTGATTGAGCCATGACGCACTTGTCGGCGTGAAATGAAATTGCACGTTGGGGTGGGCCTTGAGCCAGTCCTCGTTCTTTTTATGGGTGTTGAGGTTGTCGAGGATGACGTGAAGCTTGCGGTTCGGAAAAGCCGCGGTGACGCTGTTCATGAAATCGAGAAACTCGACGCGGCGCCGGCGTTTTGAATGGGTCGCGATGATCTTTCCGGTGGCGACTTCGAGCGCCGCAAACAATGTTGTGGTGCCATGCCGCTTGTAATCGTGGCTTTGGCCGGTCAAGGCGCGGCCATTGGGCAACTTCAGATAACCCTGCGCTCGCTCCAAAGCCTGGATCGAGGGCTTCTCGTCCACGCACAGCACAATGGCCTTCGCCGGCGGCGCGACATAGAGGCCGACAACATCGGCGGCTTTGGCCGTAAAGTTCGGGTCGTTGCTCTCGCACCAGGACTTGCGAGCCACCAGGTCAATCTTGTGGCTGCGCAGGAACCGCCAGACATATTGGACATCGACATCGCCCAGCGCCTCGGCCAGCAGGGGGCCGGTCCAGCGCGCAAACCCTTGCGGTGGCGGCTTATCCAGCAGCTTCAGAATCCGCTTGTCGGTCGTCTTCGTATAGATCGGCTGCTTGCCAGGCCGCGGCTTGTCTTGCAGCCCTTCAAGGCCATGGTCGGCATAGCGATGCCGCCAAAGGCTGACAATCCGCGGCTGGACCCCAACTTCCTTGGCGATCGACCGGGTGCTGCGCCCATCCGCCGCCAACAGAACTATCCGCGCCGCTTCAAATCGCGCTGCAACGTCACCGGTGAGCGACAGCACGCCTCAAGCACCTTGCGATCTTTCCTCGAAAGGTGGACTTCTCTTGCTTCGGGTATCATCCCGACCTTGAATCACGACTCACGTTCCAAGAAAAGTGGGTACTAGGAAACCTCGGGCACCGCGATGTCCACATCATTGCTGATCGGCAAATTCATGCTACGGCTGCAACATCGGTTGTCTCTTAGGCAACATTGTCGCCTATCGACTGGGGCGGCTGGCATTGTGCCGTACGTGTCGGAGGGTTCCGAACGGCACCGCTGCGAGCCGCAGCTTCCCGCCGTCGAGCTGGTAGCCGCCGCGCACTGGGACGTGCGCAAGCTGGGCTGCGTCCCGAATTGGCCTTGCTGCGTTGCCGCCGTAACCAATTGGAGGCGCGCCGAAGCTTGGCCGTAACAGGCAGCTTAGCACCCTCCCTCTGCTAGTCGACCAGCCACGGTCGAGGTTCGACAATCAGAGGCCAACCATGAAGATTCTCATCGCTTCGACGCCTGCGGCGGGCCACATCAGTCCGATGCTCGCGATCACGCGGATACTTCTCGACGACGACCACGAGATCGCCTTCCTGACCGGGACCGCATTTCGCGATCGCATCGAAGCCAGCGGCGCGCAATTCCTTCCTCTTCCGGCCGACGCCGATTTCGACGGGCCGGATCTGCCCTCGCCGATTCCCGAACTGAAGGATATCCCACCGGGATCCCAGTGGCTGCGCATCGTCTGCGAACGCCTCTTCGTCGATGCCATCCCTGCCCAGGACCAAGGCCTTCGCGAGGCGCTGAAGCAATTTCAAGCCGACGTCATCGTCGGCGATGACCTGCTGTTCGGCGTCCTGCCGATGCTGCTCGGACCGCGCGAGATGAGGCCACCGATCGTGCTCTGCGGCACATCGTTCTTGCACTGGAAGCGCGATGACGGCGCACCGGATTTCGTTGGCCTGCCACCTGCGACGACGAAGGAGCAGCGCGAGCAATACGCCGTCCTGGCGGGAGATCACGACGCCAACGTCGACCAGCCCGTCCTGCGCAAACTGAACGGGGTGCTGAAGACCTACGGCGTGGGACCGGTGTCGGTGCCGCTCTTCCATTCCGTCGTCGGCCTGGCCGATGCCTACTTGCAGCTGTCAGTGCCGAGCTTCGAATTCCCGCGCGAGCTTCCACCTACGGTGCATTTCGTCGGAACGCCGCCTATCATTCGAAATCAGGGCCCGTTGCCGCCTTGGGCGCACGAGCTGGACGGTTCACGCAAGGTCGTCCTGGTCACACAGGGTACCGTGGCCAACCACAATTTCGGGCTCCTGCTCGCGCCAACATTTGCGGCTCTCGCCAACGAGCCCGACCTGCTGGTTGTCGCCACCGCCGGCGGCCGACCGATTGAAACGATCCCCGGACCCATACCCTCCAATGCGCGGCTTGCCAGCTATCTGCCGTTCGAATGGCTGCTCCCCCGCGTGGATGCACTCGTCACCAACGGAGGCTATGGCACCATCAACCAGGCACTAAGCTTCGGAATCCCTCTGGTTACGGCGGGCCTGATCGAGGACAAGGCTGACGTCAATGCACGCGTGGCGTGGTCGGGCGTCGGGATCAACCTGGCGACCAACGCACCGACATCTGAAGCACTGCGAGAGGCCACGCGAACAGTGCTTGATCGTCCTTCCTACCGCATGCGCGCCACCCAGATGGCCGACGAATTCGCCAGCATCGACACACGTTTGGAGGTTCTCCGGATCATCCACCGTCTGGAAAGACAACGACGCGCGCAGCCGCGCGCCGCCACCATGAAGCCCGCCCGCTCCCGCCGAGCAGCAAGGTGACATAGCCCTGGGTTGGGAAACGATCCCCTCTCTTGTCCGGGCTATCGCATAGGAGAGAAACCCGATCGAATGGCCCTTGGTGAACCATTCCCTCAAGGCGCCCGCTTCCGGCGGGCGCCTGGTCTTGTTCTGCGCCAAGGTGAATCCTTCGGCTCGGAATGGACACGAGTGCCACGCGAACGGGCGCTGTCACCTCCACGCAGTCAAGCGTGAGGCATCAAGTTCGACAGCGTCAACTCTTGACGCAGTTGACGCATTGCCCATTGGGGCGCTCGAGCACCGTGTCCACCCTGGATGGCTTGGGGTTCAACAGCCGCGGCAGATGATCAGTCTGCGATCGACCTCCTCATCGATCCGTCGCAGCTCCAGTTCAAGCGGCGACAGACGCATCCCCTCCGGAATGTCGCCTGACCGCGGCTGCCGGTGACCTATGGGAGCCTGGCGGAACGCGCCGGCATGCTCCGAGGCTTGATCCTGGCCAAGCGAGCCGGCTGCGATCCCGTGAACCGCACTGGTCGTGCTTGCATCGGCCGCAAGGGCGGGCACCCAGTTGAACAGCAACGAAGCGGCGAGCGCCGTCCGTCGCCCAAATCGTTTGTACATCGGCATTCCCCTATCTCGATCACGTCGATCGTCCCGGTTGCGAACGACCGCCCGTCATGGATAGGACGTGCGCGCTACATCAGGACTTCGCGTGCGCGATATCGCTACCGCTGAAACCGCCTGATCGTTCGGACCGGCCATAGTCGCTCCTGCGCGGACACGACACGAAGCTCGCGGCTCGCCGATGATGTGGAGAAGTCTCTCCCCTCGAGCGTGGGCTCATTGCCGGGGAGATTGATGCCGAGCCGCACGACGCGAGCCGTAATGACGCATTTGGATTACGATTGTAACGCGGGCTGCCGGGCCTGAAATGGGACGGTAATTCTGCGCTCGTAGTCGGAAGAGCGCGTTCTGCGCGCCGCAGAGATACGGCGGCGACTTTGGTCGGAAGCGACAATTGATGACCGAGACATCACGCCGCTTTGACCGTGCGGATTGAGAAAGGGCGAGACCGCTACGCGATGGCAAGTGCCTCCTTGTTCCATGAGGATGGTCGTGAATGTCACGGCCAGGATCTCGCTGGCGGCTTGCCGGGAGAATTGCGCTCGTTTGGATTCGACCCTGGTATCCTCAGGGATCAGGATGCGATAGCGGATTTTTGAGTGAAGTATGCATGGAATTGGCCACGTCGTAGTTGTCGATGACGATCCCGCCTTGCGACAGATGGTGATCAAATATCTGGAGGAGCACAATGTCCCGACCAGGGCGGCGTGCAACAGGTCCGAACTCAAACATCATTTCGAGGCCGGCCGGCCCAGCCTGATCATTCTCGACCTTCGCCTTGGTCAGGACGACGGTCTGGATGTGCTGCGGGAGATCCGTTCTCATTCCGATGTGCCTGTCATCATCACGACGGGCCACCGCCCAGACGAAATCGATCGCATCGTCGGACTCGAGCTCGGCGCCGACGACTACATCGTCAAGCCGTTCTCGCTTCGCGAGCTGCTGGCACGCGTGCGGGCGGTGTTGCGGCGGCAGGAGATAGGCCGAGCCGCGCGCGCCCGCGATCCCGAGCGCGGAGGCTATCGCTTCAATGGGTGGAAGCTGGAGCGGCGTGGCCGAAAGCTCATCGATCCCAGTCAAGCGCAGGTCCCGCTCAGCAAGGGAGAATATGCCTTGTTGCTAGCGTTTCTCGAGGCGCCACAGCGTCCCCTGACCCGCGAGCATCTGCTTCAGGCGACCCGCATTCATGAAGACATTTTCGACCGCAGCATCGACGTTCAGGTGCTGCGGCTGCGGCGCAAGCTGGAGGTCGATCCGAGTGCGCCGCGCGTCATTCAGACCGAACGCGGCGTCGGCTATATCTTCGCGGTTCCCGTAGATCCGTTCTGAAGCGCGATGCGCGTCTGTGCCGGGAACGGGGTTTCCCGACCGTAGGCGCGGCCCTTGCAGCCGACGCAATTCACGCAGCGGCTCGGCTTCCTGCCGTCGGCGGACGAGATCGCAGGAAATCGTAGTTTAGCGGCCAAAATCGAACGATTGGTAGCGGGGGAGGGACTCGAACCCCCGACCCCAGGATTATGATTCCCGTGCTCTAACCAGCTGAGCTACCCCGCCACAGGGATCGCGGCGGCGACTGAGGCCGATCTCGCGAACGCGCGGCATATAAAGAAGCGGGCGACGGGAAGTCAAGCAAAGTGGGCCGCCTTTTTCCGGCCTCGCCGAGGCCACGTCGAACAAGCCGCCTGGCGAATACGGCCTCTTTTTCAATGCGTTCGTCATGGCCGGGCTTGTCCCGGCCATCCACGCCTTCAACGCCTTCATTCGCAGCCCAGAAACGTGGATGCCCGGGACAAGCCCGGGCACGACGAGATTCTGGGGGGACTAAAGGCCTATTTCGGCCTCACATTCGGATCGCCGCCGGGGCTGCCGGGGGGCGGGATCACCGGGGTGTTGCTGCCGGTGTCGGGGGCTGGCGCATGCATCTCGGGGTCGATGCCGGAGGGCGGGCAGAGCACGCCGTCGGATTTGGCCAGCTTGTCGCCGAGCGGTTCCCGGGACTGGCCGGTGGTGGTGCCGTCGGCCTCACGATTCGGACGGTCCTGCGGCGTGCAGTTCACCGCGTGTTGCGGGGACGGCGGCGCGGTCTGTTGCGGCGGCGTCGCCGGGGCGGGCGGGGCCTGCGCGATCGCGCTGCCTGAAGCGGCGATCAGGAGGCCGGCCAGAATGATGTGTGATGTCGTGCGCATGAAAAGGAAACGCCCGCGCGGCGTCACCTGTTCCCATGTCACGCGATCACGATTTGCGGTAGCGGATCAGCGAGAAATGTCCCATCGGCGGCATGGGGCGGCGCTCGGTGAGGGTGATGCCGCCGTGCCTGGCGGCCCAGTTGACGAGGCGGGCCCACGGGAATTCCGGGCGCCAGCCGAGGCGGCGGGCGATGGGGGCGAAGGCGAGTTCGAACAGCTTTCGGGGGCCGCTCTCGGCGCCGATGTGGTTGACGAGGATCAGTTCGCCGCCGGGCTTGAGCACGCGGACGAACTCGTCGAGCGTGCCTTCAGGATCGGGCACGGCAGTGATGACATACTGCGCGACCACCGCGTCGAAGAATTTGTCGGGGAAGGCGAGGTTCTTCGCGTCCATCACCGAGAGCACTTCGACGTTGCTCAAGCGAAGCGCGCGCACGCGCGCCTGCGCCTTGCGCAACATCGGCTCGGAAATGTCGACGCCGCAGATCTTCGTCGTGCGCGCGTAGTCGGAGAGCGAAAGCCCGGTGCCGACGCCGACGTCGAGAATGCGGCCGCCGATGCGGTCGGCCTCCGCGATGGTCGACTGCCTTCCGGCGTCGAACACCTTGCCGAACACGAGATCATAGACCGGCGCCCAGCGGCCATAGGCCTTCTCGACCCCGGCCCGCGAGATGTCTGCTGCCATGCCCCCTGCCCTTGCGAAGATTCTCTAATGTGTGTTTGTTGGTGAGAACGGATCCTGCCCCGCGCGCGGTCTGGAGCCTCTCCCGCGCTTGTCCGCCGAAGCCTTGGCGAAGGCGGATGCGGGAGAGGTCGCGCCGAAGGCGCGGGTGGGGGTTCTCTCCCCACCGGGAGTATCCCATTGCGGAAGCACCCTCTCCCCAACCCTCTCCCGCAGGCGGGAGAGGGAGCGCACTTCCGGTGTCGCGAGAGTGCAGTCCGATGATCTCATGATGATCAGCCGCGGACCGCTTCCGCCAGCGGGCGCGAGGTGCCCGCGCCGACCTTCGCCGCAGCGCTCTGGATGAAGCCGCCGCCCAGCACGCGGGCCTGGCCGCTTGCTGCGTCGTAGAACACGCAGGCCTGGCCGGGCGAGACGCCCTCCTCGCCGGCGACGAGCTCGACCTCGTATTGGCCATTGCCGCCGCGCAGCCACGCCGGCTGGGGGCTGCGGGTCGAGCGCACGCGCACGAACATCTCGAGGCCGCCGCCGATCGCGCTGTCGATGTCGCCATCGCCGATCCAGTTGACGTCGCGCAGCACGATGCGGTGCATCTTCAGCGCATCGCGCGGACCAACGACGACGCGGCGGTGCGCTGCATCCAGCCGCACCACGAACAGCGGCGAACCGGATGCGATGCCGAGGCCGCGGCGCTGGCCGACGGTGAAATTGGCGATGCCGTTGTGCCGGCCGAGCACGCGTCCGTCGAGATCGACGATGTCGCCGGGGTCCATCGCGTTCGGACGCAGGCGCGTGATGATGTCGGTGTAGCGGCCCGTCGGCACGAAGCAGATGTCCTGGCTGTCGTGCTTGTCGGCGACCGCGAGCCCAAAGCGGCGCGCGAGCTCTCGGGTCTGCGGCTTGGTCATATCGCCGAGCGGAAAGCGCAGGAAGTCGAGCTGCTCGCGCGTGGTCGCGAACAGGAAATAGCTCTGGTCGCGGTCGCTATCTGCCGCGCAGACCAGCGCGCGCGAGCCATCGGGCAGGCGGCGGGAGGCAACATAGTGGCCTGTCGCGAGCGCCTGCGCGCCGAGCTCACGCGCGGTCTTCAGGAGATCGCGGAACTTGACGGAGCGGTTGCACTCGACGCAAGGCACCGGCGTCTCGCCGAGCGCGTAAGAGTCGGCAAAGTTGTCGATGACGGACTCGCGAAAGCGGTCCTCGTAGTCGAGCACGTAATGGGGAATGCCGAGCTTGGCCGCGACATCGCGGGCGTCGTGGATGTCCTGGCCCGCGCAGCAGGCGCCCTTGCGGTGGGTCGCCGCGCCATGGTCGTAGAGCTGCAGCGTGATGCCGACGACGTCGTAGCCTTCCGCCTTCAGCAGCGCAGCCGTCGTCGAAGAATCGACGCCGCCCGACATGGCGACGACGACCCTGGTGTCTTCGGGACGGCCTTCGAGATCCAGACTGTTCAGCATGGGCCTTAAAGCGTTGTGACGGCGGCGTAGCGCGATCCGCGATTCCTGTGCCTTCTCGCGGGGCATCGGCGATCCCCCGGAACTTTAGTTCCCGAGGGGCACGGCTGCCCAAGTCGAAAGCGGCTGAGGGTGACCTCTTTAATATAGGCGGCATTCCGGTGAAGCAATCATGCGGGCAGCCAGCTTAGGGCAATTCTTGCCGGGGCCGGCAGAAATGGCGGGGACGCGGCGCGCTGCCGGGCGGCGACATAAACAATCAACGCATTGATTTTGTTATATAAATATACATGGAGGGACGTTGGCCCGCTCCTTGCTACCCCTTGTCCGAAGTTGCTTCCAAGGGGTCGCCTGTGGTTGGTCGTACGTCAGATGTCGTGGCAGCCGTGCAAGTCCAGAGCACGCAGCAAAAGCCTGCCCGGTCGCAAGCCTCGAAAGACACGCCCGCGAGCGACGCTTTCGGCTCGCTGGTCGACAGCAATACCCAGGCAATCAGCAACAAGGCGCAGGCGCAGGACACAGCCCCGCGCCGGAGCGATTCGACGTCATCCTCCACGGCATCCGACCGGAGTCCGCGCGACACCTCTTCCACGGAGCAGCCTTCGCAGAGCAAGGCGAGCGACGATACCGAGACGTCTGCACCGGCGAAGAACGACAAGAGCGACGCGGCCAGCGATTCCGCCAAGGACGCCGGCAAGATCAAGGACAAGTCCGAGACATCGGACACCAAATCGGCGGACGAATCCGACGAGACCAAGGGCGACAAGACCGACGGCGCCGACGCTCCTGCCGCCGCCGTCGATGCGGCTGCCGCCGCGTCGACCGATGCGACGCAGCCCACCCTGCCCGATCCGAACGCGATTGTCGTTGCCGCGCCCGTCGTGCCGGCCGATCCGAATGCGGCTGCGAGCCAGGCCGGCGATGCTGCCGCCTCGCCGCTGACGATCGCCGCAGCAGGTCTTGCCGCCAGTGCCTCCACTGCGGCGCAGATCGCCGGTACCAAGACCGATACCGCCGGCGACAAGAGCGCCAAGGCCGCGGGCGCCGAGGTCGATGCCGAGACCACGACGACGCTCGGCGAGACCGCGACCGGAGCGAGCGAGGCGACCGCGACCGATGCAAAGGCCAATGGCGGACTGATCGCTGCCGTCAGCCCGGGCACGCCGAAGACCTCGTTCAAGGACGCCGCAACCGCGCAGGCCCAGACCGACGTCTCGAATATCGGCCAGGACACCGGCAAGGCGAACGCCGCGCAGGCTCCGGCGACCGCGACGGCCGCATCCGCAAGCCGCAAAGCCGCAAGCAGATGGCGGAGCGACCGAGGCCAAGGCAGCCCTCGCCGACCGCGCCGCCGACCCGGCACAAGGCGCGCCAGCCACGCACGCGCATGCGGGCGCGCAAGCCACCATCGCGCCGACGGATACCGGCGCGCAGGCCGCTTCCGCCGTGCAGGCGCCGCTGACCAACACGACCTCGGCCGCCACAGCATCGACCGCGACGCTCACCGCGACCCGCCGCAAGCCATGCGGCCGTGCCGATCAGCGGCGTGCCGATCGAGATCGCGGCTGCCATTCGCGCCGGCAAGTCCCGGTTCGACATCAGCCTCGACCCGGCAGAGCTTGGCCGCATCGACGTCCGCATCAATGTCGACCGCAACGGCCAGGTCACCTCGCATCTCACGGTGGAGAAGCCGGAGACGCTGTCGATGCTCAAGCAGGACGCACCGCAATTGCAGCGCGCGCTCGACGATGCAGGCTTCAAGACCGGCAGCAACGGGCTGTCCTTCAGCCTGCGCGACCAGAATTCATCGGGCCAGAATTCCGGGCAGAATCACGAGAATGGCGGCAATGCCCGCCGGCTGATCATCAGCGAGGACGAAACCGTTGCCGCCGCGCCCGTCGGACGCGGCTACGGCCGCATGCTCGGGTCGAGCAGCGGCGTCGACATCAGAGTGTGAGGAGTATTCGAAAATGGCCACTACGAATGCCGCCACCGCCCCTTCCGTCGTCTCCGGGACGACCGATATCCCGAAATCCTCCTCGTCGAACTCGATGAGCTCGACCACGGGGTCGACGCTCGCCGGCAATTTCCAGACCTTCCTGACGCTGCTGACGACGCAGCTCCAGAACCAGAACCCGCTGGATCCTCTCGACACCAACCAGTTCACCCAGCAGCTGGTGCAGTTCGCCGGCGTCGAGCAGCAGCTCAAGACCAACGATTCGCTGGCCCAGCTCGTCACCCTCCAGCAGACCACGCAGGCGACCCAGGCGCTGGGCTTCGTCGGCAAGACCGCGCTGGTCGACGGCTCGACGACGAGCATGACGAACTCGGCGGCGATTTGGCATCTCAACGTGCCGACGGACTCCACCGTCGAGATCTCCATCGCCAATTCCAGCGGCCAGACCGTGTTCACCGGCAAATACAGCTCCTCCGCCGGCACCGACATTCCCTTCACCTGGAACGGCATGGGCAATGACGGCACGCAATGGCCCGACGGCAAGTACACGATCTCGGCCACGGGCAAGGACGTGGCGAACAACAATGTCGGCATCGCCGCGCAGGTGCAGGGCGTGGTGTCGTCGGTCGACCTGACCCAGTCGCCGCCGCTGCTCACCATCGACGGTGCCAGCTACACGCTGAGCCAGGTCAAGAGCATCATCGCGACAAGCGCCTATTGAGGGGAAACGCTGCAACGACAAATTCAGTGTCATCCCCGCGAAAGCGGGGATCCATAACCCAGGAAGTCGTTTTCGCGTAAGGCAGTAACCCCCGAGTCTTCGTAAGAACTACTCCCTGGGGTTATGGGTCCCGGGCTCGCGCTACGCGCGCCCCGGGACGACGGTTGGGGCCTCGGCGGCACCGCGCTCGGGTTCGGTTCGTTAGTAAAGTATTTACCTTCTGCCCCACTTGGCCCGCCGGAATCGCGTCTCCCGCCGGCCGAGACGGCCGTGTTCCCGCAAGTTTCAACGAGAATTGTATTGAAGCCTTAGGCTTAGCGGATTTTTAAGCCGCGGGGCGTAGGGTTACTGGCGTGAGTTCAGTGGTTGAGAGTTTGTGAGTACGCCATGACAGAACCCCATCGCCCGAGGGTAAAATACGTCATCGGGCCGGACGGCAGTCCGTTGACGATCGCGGATCTGCCTGCTCCGGGCACCAAACGCTGGGTCATCCGCCGCAAGGCCGAAGTCGTCGCCGCTGTCCGTGGTGGACTTCTCTCGCTCGAGGAGGCCTGCAGCCGTTATACCCTGACGGTCGACGAATTCCTCTCCTGGCAGTTTTCCATCGACCAGCACGGTCTGGCGGGTCTTCGCACCACCCGCATCCAGCAATATCGCCAGTAGGCGATCCGGAAATCTGCGGCTTTTGACGAAAATCGGCCTCGCCCTGCGAGGCCGATTTTTTTGATGATGCAGTTTTGTCCGACCTCTTAACTCTCGTTAACCATATCGAAACCATCACCTAGGCAATAATTGCCCACTCGGCCTTTCCGGTGAAAGCGGCCGAATCTGTTGGGGCGGTTGCTTGCAAGGGCTTGCGGACTTTCTGAAGAGTATCGGTGCCGCCCGGTTCGGGGCGATGATCGCGGTCACTGCCGCGCTCATCGGCTTCTTCGCCTTCGTCATCATGCGCGTCACCACGCCGCAGATGACGACGCTGTTCACGGACCTCAGCGTCGAGGACTCCTCGAGCATCATCAAGGACCTGGAACGCCAGGGCATCCAGTTCGAGATCCGCAATGAGGGCTCCATCATCATGGTGCCCAAGGACAAGGTCACGCGGCTGCGGATGAAGCTCGCCGAGGGTGGCCTGCCCAAGGGTGGCGGTGTCGGCTACGAGGTGTTCGACAAGTCGGACGCACTCGGCACCACCTCCTTCGTCCAGAACATCAATCATCTCCGCGCGCTGGAGGGCGAACTCGCCCGCACCATCCGCGCCATCGACCGCATCCAGACCGCGCGCGTCCATCTGGTGCTGCCCGAACGCCCGCTGTTTGCGCGCGAGGCGCCGGAGCCGTCGGCCTCGATCGTGGTCCGCGTCCGCGGCTCGCTGGAAGCCCAGCAGATCCGCGCCATCCGCCATCTCGTCGCCTCCGCCGTCAACGGGCTGAAGCCGCAGCGGGTCTCGATCGTCGACGAGGCCGGGCAGCTGCTCGCCGACGGCGCGGCGACCGATCCGGAGCAGACGGTCGGAGACGAGCGCCGCATCGCCTTCGAAAAGCGCATGCGCAAGCAGGTCGAGGACATCGTGTCCTCCGTGGTCGGCTCGGGCCGCGCCCGCGTGCAGCTCTCCGCTGATTTCGACTTCAACAAGATCACCCAGACCTCGGACAAGTTCGACCCCGAAGGCCGCGTGCTGCGCTCGAGCCAGACCCGCGAAGAGCAGAGCATGACCGCCGACAACAACGGCCAGGTCACCGTCAACAACGAGTTGCCCGGCAACCAGCAGAACAACGCTGCCGCCGTCGCCAAGGACCAGAGCAAGAAGTCCGAAGAGACCAACAATTACGAGATCTCCCGCACCACCAAGACCGAAGTGACCGAAGCCGGCCGGGTCAACCGCATCTCGGTCGCGGTGCTTGTCGACGGCATCTACAGCAAGAACGACAAGGGCGAGCTGGCCTACCAGGACCGCACCAAGGAGCAGCTCGACAGCATCGCCACCCTGGTGCGCTCGGCGATCGGCTTCGACCAGAAGCGCGGCGACCAGGTCGAGGTCGTGAATCTGCGCTTTGCCGACGCGCCCTCAACCGCGCCGATCGGCGAGTCCTCAGGCTTCCTCGGCATGCTCCAGTTCACCAAGGACGACGTCATGTACTTCGTCGAGCTCGGCGTGATGATGCTGCTCGGCCTGGTCGTGCTGTTCCTGGTGATCCGCCCGCTGGTCAAGCGCATCCTCGCCTCCGACGAGGTCGCCGCCGCCATCTCCGGCGTGCTGACGGGCCCCGCCGCGTCGGAAGAGGCCGCGCCGACCTCCGGCCAGCCGCTGCTGCCGAGCGGCGCCGCCAGCGCCATCGACGTCGCCACCATCCAGGGCCAGGTCCACGCCCAGTCCGTTCATCGCGTCGGCGAGCTCGCCGAGCGCAACCCCAACGAAACCGTCGCCATCATCCGCCAATGGCTCACCGAACCCGCGAAATAACCCAAGCCACGCAACTCTGCCAAGTGAATCAAGAAGTGATCTGACATGGCCGCCTCCCTGCAAAACGCCAATTCGAACGACATCACCAGCGTGATCTCCACGCTGGGCCAGCGCGCCGGCAGCCGCGGCGGCAGCAAGACCGAGGCGCTGGCCGGGCCGAAGCGTGCTGCGATCCTGATGCTGGCGCTGGGCGAGCAATATGGCGGCAAGATCTGGAGCCTGCTCGACGACGACGAGGTGCGCCAGCTCTCGCTGGAGATGTCGACGCTCGGCACCGTCGAGGTCGAAACCGTCGAGGACATGCTGCTCGAATTCGTCTCGCGCATGTCGGCTTCCGGCGCGCTGATGGGCAATTTCGACGCCACCGAGCGCCTGCTCCAGCAATACCTGCCGCCGGAGCGCGTCAACGGCATCATGGATGAGATCCGCGGCCCCGCAGGACGCAACATGTGGGAGAAGCTCTCCAACGTGCAGGAAGAGGTCCTCGCCAACTACCTCAAGAACGAATATCCGCAGACCATCGCCGTGGTGCTGTCGAAGCTGAAGTCGGAGCACGCCGCCCGCGTGCTCGGCATCCTGCCCGAGGAGCTCGCGCTCGACGTCGTCAACCGCATGCTGAAGATGGAGGCGGTGCAGAAGGAGGTGATCGAGAGCGTGGAGAAGACGCTGCGCACCGAATTCATGTCCAACCTGTCGCAGACCCGTCGTCGCGACGCCCACGAGGTGATGGCGGAGATCTTCAACAATTTCGACCGCCAGACCGAAACCCGCTTCATCACCTCGCTGGAAGAGGACAACCGCGAATCGGCCGAGCGCATCAAGGCGCTGATGTTCACCTTCGACGACCTCGTGAAGCTCGATTCTGGCTCCGCCCAGACCCTGATGCGCAACGTCGACAAGGACAAGCTCGGCGTCGCGCTGAAGAGCGCCAACGAGGACGTCCGCAACTTCTTCTTCGGCAACATGTCTTCGCGCGCGGCGAAGATGCTCCAGGACGACATGGCGGCGATGGGCCCGGTGCGCCTGCGCGACGTCGACGAGGCGCAGGCGCTTCTGGTCAATCTCGCCAAGGACCTCGCCGCAAAGGGCGAGATCATGCTGACCAAGAACCGCGCCGACGACGAGCTGGTGTACTGATGGCCGCTCCGGCAAAATTCCTGTTCGATACCGACTTCGCGGCGCCCGAGCGGACGACGCGCGAGAAGGCCGCGACGGCAGCCGAGATCGCCCAGAAGATCGCGGAAGCCGAGGCGCGTGCCTACCAGCAGGGCTTTGCCGCCGGCCAGCACGAGGCCAAGGCCGAGAGCGACCGCCGCGTCGCACTCGCCATGGAGGAGATCAACATCGCAATTCGGGGCGTCGCCTCCGGCATCGGCAACATCGAGACCAGGATGGAGACCGAGGCGGTCGAGGTCGCGGTCGCGGTGGCGCGCAAGCTGTGCGCCGATCTCGTCGCCGCCGAGCCGCTCGGCGAGGTCGTCGCGCTGGTCAAGGACTGCTTCTCGCATCTGGTCGCGACGCCGCATCTCGTCGTCCGCATCAACGATGCGCTCTACGACGCCGCGCGCGAGAAGATCGAGCGGCTCGCCAAGCAGAGCGGCTTCGAGGGCCGGCTGGTGATCCTGGCCGAGCCGGAAATCGCCACCGGCGACTGCCGGATCGAGTGGGCCGATGGCGGCGTCGTGCTGGAGCGCGGCGCCATCACGGCCAAGATCGACGAAATGGTCGGACGCTATATCGCGTCCCGCAGGGGGAATTAAGCCATGAGCGAAACAGACGGACAGGTCCCGCTGCCCGATCTCAACGGCCCGATGCCGCCGACCGGCACCGACGTCGGCTACAACGAGGACGAATATGCGGCGCGTGCCGCCGCCGACCTCGAAGCGGTGTTCGACGTGCCGGTGCAGGTCTCGGCCGTGCTCGGCCGTTCGAAGATGGACGTCGGCGAGCTCCTGAAGCTCGGGCCAGGCACGGTGCTCGAGCTCGACCGGCGCGTCGGCGAAGCCATCGACATCTACGTCAACAACAAGCTGGTCGCCCGCGGCGAGGTCGTCCTGGTCGAGGACAAGCTCGGCGTGACCATGACGGAAATCATCAAGGCCGAACGCGGCTAGCACAAGGACATGACGCGCGGCAGCGCGAACAGACGGACAGGAGACTGACATGCGGCTTCTCATCGTTGGCACATTGAAGGGCCAGCTCACCACCGCCACCAAGATCGCGATGGAGAACGGCGCCACCGTGACCCATGCCGAGGATCACGAGCAGGCGATGCGCGTGCTGCGCGGCGGCAAGGGCGCCGACCTCCTGCTGGTCGACGTCGCCCTCGACATCCGCGACCTCGTGCTGCGGCTGGAGGCCGAGCACATCCACGCCCCGATCGTCGCCTGCGGCATCACCAACGACGCCCGCGCTGCGGTCGCCGCGATCCACGCCGGTGCCAAGGAATACATCCCGCTGCCGCCGGACCCGGAGCTGATCGCCGCGGTGCTCGCCGCCGTCGCCAACGATTCCCGCGAGCTGGTCTATCGCGACGAGGCGATGGCGAAGGTGATCAAGCTCGCCCAGCAGATCGCCGGCTCCGACGCCTCGGTGATGATCACGGGGGAATCCGGCACGGGCAAGGAAGTGCTGGCCCGTTACGTCCATACCCGCTCGGCGCGCGCCAAGCGCCCGTTCATCTCGATCAACTGCGCCGCAATCCCCGAACACCTCCTGGAGTCCGAGCTGTTCGGCCACGAGAAGGGCGCCTTCACCGGCGCCGTCGCGCGCCGCATCGGCAAGTTCGAGGAAGCGACCGGCGGCACGCTGCTGCTCGACGAAATCTCGGAGATGGACGTCCGCCTGCAATCGAAACTGCTGCGCGCCATCCAGGAGCGCGTGATCGATCGCGTCGGCGGCACCAAGCCGGTGCCGGTGGACATCCGCATCATCGCGACCTCGAACCGCAATCTCGTCGAAGCCGTGCGCGAGGGCACGTTCCGCGAGGACCTGCTGTTCCGCCTCAACGTCGTCAATTTGAAGATCCCGCCCCTGCGCGAGCGCCCTGCCGACATCCTGGAGCTCGCCCAGCACTTCGTGAAGAAGTATGCGGAGGCCAACGGCGTGCCGCTGCGCCCGATCTCGGCGGAAGCCCGCCGCGTGCTCTCCGGCAACCGCTGGCAGGGCAACGTCCGCGAGCTCGAAAACACCATGCACCGCGCGGTGCTGATGGCGCACGGCGACGAGATCGGACCCGACGCCATCATCACGCCGGACGGCGACCGCCTCGATCTCGCCAAGACCGCGCCGGCCGTGGCGCATGCCACTATGGCCGCGGAGCAGGTGACGCGCGCACTGGTGGGGCGCACCGTGGCCGATGTCGAGCGCGACCTCATCCTGGAGACGCTGAAGCACTGCCTCGGCAACCGGACCCATGCCGCCAACATCCTCGGCATCTCGATCCGCACGCTGCGCAACAAGCTCAACGAATATGCCGACGGCGGCATCCCGATCCCGCCCGCGGGAACGCCGGGCGAGTATCCGCGCATGCCGATGATGGGGGCGTAGGCGGCCCCGCTGGTTGAGAGAACGCAGATGCCCGGGCTGGTCCCGGGCATTTTGTTTGATGCAGGCTGCCAACCTCGTCATTGCGAGCGCAGCGAAATGACGAACCTCAAGAGCATCCTTCGCATGACCGAACCGCGCCGCGTGACTAGGCCATGGCGACGCCAGGCCCTATAACCCTGCGAGAATCACGCGAGGATGAACATGTCTGAAGCTCAAATCACGGATTGGCTGGCGTCGCAGCGGCAGGCGATGATCGATCTGCTCCGCGACGTCGTGAACATCGATTCCGGATCCTACGACAAGGAAGGCGTCGATGCAGTCGGTGCGCGGTTCGAGCGGCACTTTGCCGAGCACGGCATTCCGTTCCGGCGCGAGGCCAACGCCACCTTCGGCGATGCGATCCATGCCGAGGTGGCAAAGCCCGGCAGCAACGAGAAGCCCGTGCTGTTGATGGGGCATCGCGACACCGTGTTCGGCAAGGGCGAGGCCGGGCGGCGTCCCTTCACGATTCGAGATGGCCGCGCCTATGGACCGGGTGTCGCCGACATGAAGTCCGGTCTCGTCATGAACGTGTTCGTGGCAACCGCCTTCCACAAATTCGGCGGCTCACCGCACCCGATCAAGGTATTGATCACCTCGGACGAGGAGATCGGCTCGCCCTCCTCGCGCCCGGTGATCGAACGGGAGGGACGCGCCGCCCGCGCGGTGTTCAATTCCGAGCCGGGCCGTCCCACCGGCAACGTCGTCACCGGCCGCAAGGGCGGCATCTTCATGCATCTCGGCATCACCGGCAAGGCCGCGCATTCCGGCGCCAATTTCGCCGCGGGCATCAGCGCGATCGGCGAGCTCGCGCACAAGATCGTGCATATCCATGCGCTCACCGATCTCGACAAGGGCATCACGCTGAATGTCGGCCTCGTCTCGGGCGACCAGTCCGTCAACACCACGGCGCCCTACGCCGAGGGCCAGATCGACCTGCGTTATGTCGATCCTGCGGATCGCGCGAGGGTGATGGCCGCAATCGAGACGATCGTCACGACATCCTACGTGCCGGGCACGAGTGCAACGCTGACGATCAAGGGCGAGTTCGTGCCGGTGGTGCAGAGCGCGGATTCGAAAGTGCTGTTCGAAAATTATCAGGCCGCCGCAAGACAGGTCGGCCTCACCACGCTGCAGGGCGAATTCTCCGGCGGCTGCGCCGATTCCGGCTTCACCGCCGCGGTCGGCACGCCGACCATCTGCGGCCTCGGCCCGGTCGGCGGGCTCGCGCACACGCCGGAGGAATATCTCGAGCTCGACAGCATCGTGCCGCGCGCACAGGCGCTGGCATTGGCGATTCTGCGGGGGTGAATGAAGGTGCCGTAGGGTGGGCAAAGGCGCACTTGCGCCGTGCCCACCATCGCCTTTTATACGAGATAACGGTGGGCATGCTTCGCTCTGCCCACCCTACGAGACCTCCCGAGCCTCACGAATAACTCGGCGCGTCGGGCTTGCGGAAGATGTGGATGGGGTCGCCCGGCACGATCGGAGAGCCTGAGAACATCGCGTAGGCGTAGAGCGCGAGATAGGCGATCGCAAGCGCGCCGACGGCGTAGAAGGCCCAGGTTGCAACGCGTTTCATCGATCCGCTCCATTGCCGTCCGAGCTATGGCGGAATCTGGGTGATGACGGTGTGAGGAAGGCGGCGTATCGAGGCGGGTGACGAGCCTGCCAGAACCTCTCGAGGAGAGCGATACGCCATGACCGAGACTACCAATGTTCTTGCTTTCCGTCAGCCGTCCGCGGTTGATGATCCACTGACCGATATCGTTCGTGCCGGCGCGCGGGACCTGCTTGCCAGGGCGATCGAGATCGAGGTTGGCGCGTTTCTGGCCAGCACGGCCAATCTGACGCTGCCCGACGGTCGAGCGCGCCTGGTCCGACATGGGCACGGTCCGGTGCGCGAGATTGCGACCGGCATCGGTCCGGTGGAGGTCGCTCGTCCCAAGGTCCGCGACCGCGGAGCGAGCGGGCCAGGCGACCGCCTCCGCTTCAGTTCGGCAATCCTGCCGCTATGGGCGCGGCGGACGAAGAGCCTGGATGCCTTGATCCCGGTCCTCTATTTGCGCGGCATCTCGACCGGCGACTTCCAGGAGGCGCTCTCGGCGCTGCTCGGCAAGGATGCGCCGAACCTGTCGCCTTCGGTGATCGCCGGCCTGAAGGCCGATTGGCAGGTCGAGTACGAACGCTGGCAGAGACGCGATCTGTCGGCGCGTCGCTATGTCTACATCTGGGCCGATGGCGTGTACCTGCAGGCCCGCATGGAAGATCACAGCGAATGCATGCTGGTGCTGATTGGCACCACGCCGGAAGGCAAGAAGGAGCTGATCGGCTTCCAGGTCGGCGTGCGCGAGAGCGCGCAGAGCTGGCGCGAACTCCTGATCGACCTGCGGCAACGCGGGTTACGGATTGCCCCGCAACTCGCCATCGGCGACGGCGCCCTCGGCTTCTGGAAGGCACTGGACGAGGCCTTTCCCGGCACGCGGCACCAACGATGCTGGTGCCATAAAGTGAGCAACGTACTCGACAAGGTCGCCAAATCCGTGCAGGGCCCCATGAAGAACGACCTGCGGAACATCTATCTGGCCCCACACCGGGCCGAAGCTGAAACCGCGATCGACGTCTTCGTCGAGAAATACCACGTCAAATACGGACGTGCGGTGGAGTGCCTGATCAAGGATCGCCATGCGCTGCTCGCCTTCTTCGACTTCCCTGCTGAGCACTGGATCCACCTACGCAGCTCGAACCCGATCGAGAGCGTCTTCGCCACGGTGCGCCACCGAACGGTGCGGACCAAGGGATCGCTGTCGCAACAAACTGCGAAGCTGATGGTGTTCAAGCTCATCGACGCCGCATCGAAGACCTGGCGGCGATTGAAGAGCACGAACCAGTTGCCGAAAGTCATCGCCGGTGTAAAGTTCATCGACGGAATCGAAGTCATTCCGAACACTGAAAGCCACGCCGCCTGATCAGGCCGCGTCACCCAAAATCAGCCATAGCTCTTGCCGTCCCGCATGGGGGTTCAGGCGCTTCTAGAGCGACGACGGAGAAAAGGCCAGCCTTCCGCGCCGATACGCGCGGCGATCAAATGCCGCGCCGGCCGCGCGCGGGAAGGCTGACGTCCGCAAGCCTGGCTGCGTCCTCGTCCTGGTCGACCGCCACATACTGGCCGTGCCAATAGGCAAGGGCCGCGGTGCGGGCCGAGCTCCTGATGTCCCTGACACGGCCGATGACGATGCCGTGCGAGTGGCGTTCGACGATCTCCTCGACCTCGCAATCGAAGGCGGACAATGCGCCGAACAGCAGGGGAACGCCCGAGACCGCCGTCACCCATTTGGCGCCTGCGAAGCGGTCGGCGCCCTTCAGCCCGCCCTTGCCGGAAAAGCGCTCGGCAATCTCGAGCTGGTCGGCGTTGAGGATGTTCACGCCAAAGGCGCCGTGGCGCTTGATCAACGGAAAGGACGACGCATCGCGGTTGATGCTGACCAGCAGCGTCGGCGGCTCGACCGACAGCGAGGTGACCGAGGTCACGGTCATGCCCGTAATATCCTTGCCCCGCCCGGCGGTGATGACACTGACGCCGCCGGTGAGGTGGCGCATGGCGCCGCGAAAATCGGCGGACGAGACGGGGATTTCGGTCATGAGATCGCGGGGCACTACATTCATGGCATTGCTCCCCGGAGCGGGGATTCCCTCATATTTAGGTACGATCGTCCGCCGACAAAAGGTGGCTCAGGATCGAGCCTTCAAGGCTTGCGAGCTCGGCCGAGCCGCGCTGGCGCGGCCGGGCCGCGTTGACCGTGACGTCATGGGCGATCCGGCCCTCCTCGATCACCAGCACCCGGTCCGCCAAGGCGACGGCCTCGGAGACGTCGTGGGTCACCAGGATCGCGGTAAAGCCCTGGTCACGCCAGACGCGTTCCAGGAGCCGCTGCATCGAGATGCGGGTCAATGCGTCCAGTGCACCGAGCGGCTCGTCGAAGGCGAGCACACGCGGGCGCGAGACCAGCGCGCGGCCGAGCGCGACGCGCTGCTTCTGGCCGCCCGACAGCACCGAGGGCCATTGGTCGCGCTTGTCGGCGAGACCGACCTCGCCCAAGGCTTTCTCGGCACGTGCATGCGCATCGCTGGAGGCACGATCGCGGCCGAGGCCGACCTCGACATTGGCGAGCACGCGGGCCCAGGGCAGCAGCCGCGGCTCCTGGAACATCACGCGGATGTCTTCGGGCTGGACGTCACCGCCGAAGCTGATGCTGCCGGCGTCGATCCCGTCCAGGCCGGCGATCAGACGCAGCAGCGTGCTCTTGCCGCAGCCGCTCTTGCCGACGATCGCGACGAACTGGCCGGCGGGGATGTGCAGATCGATGCCGCGCAGCACCTCGTTGTCGCCGAAGGATTTGCGCAAGCCCCGGATGCTGAGCGGCCGGCCGCCGGTGTGAACCGGACGCTCCTCGTGCACGACACGCGCATGAGGGGCGAAATTGGCGCGGCTGGCGAGCTCGGTCTCGGGAAGGGAGATACGAAGCGCTGTCTGCATGTGATTCCCAGTATTTCTTGCTCAACGTTTCTGGAAGGCGGAGTGCCAGGAGAGCGTCAGGCGCTCCAGCACGCGGGAGGCGCTGTCGGCGAGCTTGCCGAGCAGGGCGTAGATCAGGATCGAGAGCACGACGACGTCGATCAGCATGAATTCGCGCGCCTGCATTGCCATGTAGCCGAGGCCCGAGGAGGCCGCGATGGTCTCGGCGACGATCAGGGTCAGCCACATGATGCCGAGCGCGAAGCGGATGCCGACGAAGATCGAGGGCAGCGCGCCCGGGAAGATCACGCGGCGGAACAATTCGCCGTCGGTCATGCCGTAGATGCGGCCCATCTCGATCAGCTGGGGATCGACCGTGCGGATCCCGTGCAGCGTGTTGAGGTAGATCGGGACGAACACGCCGAGCGCCACCAGGAAGAGTTTTGCGCTCTCGTCGATGCCGAACCAGAGGATGACCAGCGGGATCAGCGCCAGATGCGGCACGTTGCGCACCATCTGCAGCGTCGTGTCGGTGAGCCTTGCCGAAAGCTGCGACAGGCCGTTGGCGAGGCCGAACGCGAAACCGATGCTGCCGCCGATCAGGAAGCCGATCGAGGCGCGCCAGAACGAGACCCAGATGTTGCGGACGAGCTCGCCGGAAAGCAGCAGCTTCCAGCCGGCCAGCACGACGTCGCTCGGCGCCGGCAGCACGCGCGTCGGCACGAAGCCGGTGACGCTCGCGACCTGCCAGATCGCGATGATGGCGAGCGGCACGATCCACTGGATCAGGCCGTCCAGGCGCGGCAGGCGCAGGCTGCGCGGAAGCGAAACGCTGTCGATCAGGCTCATGACTGTGACACCCGGTGCTGCGGACGGAGATCGCTGCCGACGGTCTCGCCGAAGGGACCGCCGTTGAAATGGAGCTTCGTCACGTTGCTCGGTTGCTCCAGCGAGAGCAGCGGGAACACCAGCTCGGCGAAGCGATAGGCTTCCTCCAGATGCGGATAGCCCGACATGATGAAGGTATCGATGCCGAGATCCTGATACTCCTTGATGCGGGCCGCGACGGTCTGGGCGTCGCCGACCAGCGCCGTGCCGGCACCGCCGCGCACGAGGCCGACGCCGGCCCACAGATTCGGCGCGATCTCGAGCTTGTCGCGCCTGCCGCCATGGAGCTGCGCCATGCGCTGCTGGCCGACCGAGTCCATGCGGGCAAAGTTCTTCTGCGCCAGCGCGATGGTCTCGTCGCTGACATGCCTGATCAGCTCATTCGCAGCGCTCCAGGCCTCTTCATTGGTCTCGCGGACGATCACGTGAAGGCGCATGCCGAAGGAGAGCTTTCTGCCGCGCGCGGCGGCAACCTCCCTCACCTTCGCGATCTTCTCGGCGACCTGCGCCGGCGGCTCACCCCAGGTGAGATATTTGTCGACGGTGTCGACGGCGACGTCGATGCCGGCATCGGACGATCCGCCGAAATAGAGTGGCGGCCGCGGCGACTGCACGGGAGGAAACAGCAGCTTGCCGCCCTCGACATGGATGTGCTTGCCTTCGACATTGACGGTCTTGCCGGCGAGCAGGTCGCTATAGACATTGAGGAACTCGCGGGTGACCTCGTAGCGTTCGTCATGGCCGAGGAAGACGCCGTCGCCCTTGTTCTCGACGGGATCGCCGCCGGTGACGACGTTGACGAGAAGCCGGCCGTTCGAGATGCGATCGAGCGTCGCCGTCATGCGCGCCGCCACGCTCGGCGATTGCAGGCCGGGACGGACCGCCACGAGATAGCGCAGCCGCTCGGTGAACGGCGCCACGCTCGAGGCGACGATCCAGGAATCCTCGCACGACCGGCCGGTCGGGATCAGCACGCCGAAATAGCCGAGCTGGTCGGCGGCCTGCGCGATCTGGCGCAGATAGTTGAAGTCGACCTCGCGGCCGCCGATGCCGGTGCCGAGATAGCGCCCGTCGCCATGGGTCGGCAGGAACCAGAGGATATTGCTCCTGGATTGGCTCATGGATGTGCTCCTAACCGTAGGTCGTGCCGACTGCGGCGGCGACGATGCCGATCGAGAGCACGATGGCCGCGATCAGGCGCTGAATGATACGTCTCATGTTCAAACCCTTGTGGATGGGAAGGCCGGTCGGCACGGTCAGGCTGCCGGGTTGCGCCAGACGATGTCGCGGATGACGATCGGCTTCGGGATCAGGCCGAGCTTGTAGAAGCGGTCGGCGACGCCCTGCTGGGTCGCGACGATGTCGTCGGTGACGGGGCCGACCACGAATGACGAACGGTTCGCGGCGATGGTCTGGATGTCGAGGGGAATGCCGGTGACCGCAGCGAGCGATTTCGCGACCTCGTCGCGGTGCTGCTCGGCCCATCTGGCGGTCGCGGTGGTGACGTCGACGATCTGTTGCAGGATCGCGCCGTGGTTCTTCGCGAAGTCGCGGTTGGCGATGTAGAACGAATTGGTCTTGGTGACCTCGCGCGCATTGATCAGGATGCGGCCGCTCTGCCTGGTCTCGCCGATCGCGAGGTAAGGATCCCAGATTGCCCAGGCCTCGATGCTGCCATTGGCGAAGGCAGGCCCGGCGTCCGGCGGCGTCAGATAGACCGGCTTGATGTCGGCATAGGTGAGGCCCGCCTTCTCCAGGGTCTGCACCACGATGTTGTGGGCGCTGGAGCCCTTGGTGAAGCCGATGCGCTTGCCCTTCAATTCGGCGATGGTGCGGATCGGCGAATCCTTCGGCACCAGGATGCCCTGGCCGTTGGTGATGGGCTGGCCGGCGGCATAGACGATCGCGGCGCCCGCGGCCTGGGCGAACACCGGCGGGGAATCGCCGACCGCGCCGTAATCGACGCTGCCGACGTTCATCGCCTCCATCATTGGAGGCCCCGAGGAGAATTCGACCCATTTCACCTCGATGCCTTGCGGGGTGAAATGTTTTTCCAGGGCGGCCTGCTGGCGCGTGATGACCAGCACGCCGTTCTTCTGATAGCCGATACGAATCTCCTTCACCGCGCCTTGCGCGTTGCCGCGCGAGGCGAACGCGGCGACGGCCGCAGTTCCAACGGAAAGTCTCAGAAAGTCTCGACGCCGCATTCCACACTCCCGGCCGCATGCGGCCGTCATTCATTCGTGTTGCTCGGATGATGGTGCGGCTTATCGGAGGTGTCGAGACGTGCGGAAAAATAGCGATGCGCGCACTGCGCGCGAGGCGCGGCGCATGATTAATCTTTCAATCCGCGGAGCGAATGCAGAGCGAATTTTTCCGCACGCGAACGTGACAATCGGAACGCACGGCGCCCCAGCACCATGAAAATGCGAAAACAACCCCATGCACAGTAGCCAAGGTCTTGTTACGAAACGAATTTCGTATTTAGCGAAACTCACTTGACCCGTCGGGCAATACAGTGGCAGAATGGCACCATGGTGGACTGGGGGTACTGGGGCGCGAAGCTTCCACCATCTCCGCTGTCATTCCCCGCGACCCGGCTACGCCAAGGCTTCGCCGAGGTTAAGGTCTAGGGGCGCCGAAGCTTTAGCGAAGGCGGCAGGCGGGGAATCCAGTACGCCGCCGCCCATCGATTCAGCCACAACCGTCTCGGAGTACTGGATCGCCCGGTCAAGCCGGGCGATGACACCGAACGTGTGAGGACTAGGTGCCCCGAGCACCACCGGCCTAGTACCCGGAATCAGAGCTGAGTGATACGGCGGCCTTTGAAACGGCGTTGACGGACCTTTTTCTTGGTCCAGACGAAGGGCTCGGCTCTGTCGTTGTATGCGTTGACGTAGGCATCGATGTGTTCCTGAAGCTGCTTGAGGCTCGTGAAGGAGGTGCCGCTGAGCGACTGCCCCTGCAAGATGGAAAACCATACTTCGACCTGATTGAGCCATGACGCACTTGTCGGCGTGAAATGAAATTGCACGTTGGGGTGGGCCTTGAGCCAGTCCTCGTTCTTTTTATGGGTGTTGAGGTTGTCGAGGATGACGTGAAGCTTGCGGTTCGGAAAAGCCGCGGTGACGCTGTTCATGAAATCGAGAAACTCGACGCGGCGCCGGCGTTTTGAATGGGTCGCGATGATCTTTCCGGTGGCGACTTCGAGCGCCGCAAACAATGTTGTGGTGCCATGCCGCTTGTAATCGTGGCTTTGGCCGGTCAAGGCGCGGCCATTGGGCAACTTCAGATAACCCTGCGCTCGCTCCAAAGCCTGGATCGAGGGCTTCTCGTCCACGCACAGCACAATGGCCTTCGCCGGCGGCGCGACATAGAGGCCGACAACATCGGCGGCTTTGGCCGTAAAGTTCGGGTCGTTGCTCTCGCACCAGGACTTGCGAGCCACCAGGTCAATCTTGTGGCTGCGCAGGAACCGCCAGACATATTGGACATCGACATCGCCCAGCGCCTCGGCCAGCAGGGGGCCGGTCCAGCGCGCAAACCCTTGCGGTGGCGGCTTATCCAGCAGCTTCAGAATCCGCTTGTCGGTCGTCTTCGTATAGATCGGCTGCTTGCCAGGCCGCGGCTTGTCTTGCAGCCCTTCAAGGCCATGGTCGGCATAGCGATGCCGCCAAAGGCTGACAATCCGCGGCTGGACCCCGACTTCCTTGGCGATCGACCGGGTGCTGCGCCCATCCGCCGCCAACAGAACTATCCGCGCCCGCTTCAAATCGCGCTGCAACGTCACCGGTGAGCGACAGCACGCCTCAAGCACCTTGCGATCTTTCCTCGAAAGGCGGACTTCTCTTGCTTCGGGTATCATCCCGACCTTGAATCACGACTCACGTTCCAAGAAAAGTGGGTACTAGTACCCAGAATCAGAGCTGAGTGATACGGCGGCCTTTGAAACGGCGTTGACGGACCTTTTTCTTGGTCCAGACGAAGGGCTCGGCTCTGTCGTTGTATGCGTTGACGTAGGCATCGATGTGTTCCTGAAGCTGCTTGAGGCTCGTGAAGGAGGTGCCGCTGAGCGACTGCCCCTGCAAGATGGAAAACCATACTTCGACCTGATTGAGCCATGACGCACTTGTCGGCGTGAAATGAAATTGCACGTTGGGGTGGGCCTTGAGCCAGTCCTCGTTCTTTTTATGGGTGTTGAGGTTGTCGAGGATGACGTGAAGCTTGCGGTTCGGAAAAGCCGCGGTGACGCTGTTCATGAAATCGAGAAACTCGACGCGGCGCCGGCGTTTTGAATGGGTCGCGATGATCTTTCCGGTGGCGACTTCGAGCGCCGCAAACAATGTTGTGGTGCCATGCCGCTTGTAATCGTGGCTTTGGCCGGTCAAGGCGCGGCCATTGGGCAACTTCAGATAACCCTGCGCTCGCTCCAAAGCCTGGATCGAGGGCTTCTCGTCCACGCACAGCACAATGGCCTTCGCCGGCGGCGCGACATAGAGGCCGACAACATCGGCGGCTTTGGCCGTAAAGTTCGGGTCGTTGCTCTCGCACCAGGACTTGCGAGCCACCAGGTCAATCTTGTGGCTGCGCAGGAACCGCCAGACATATTGGACATCGACATCGCCCAGCGCCTCGGCCAGCAGGGGGCCGGTCCAGCGCGCAAACCCTTGCGGTGGCGGCTTATCCAGCAGCTTCAGAATCCGCTTGTCGGTCGTCTTCGTATAGATCGGCTGCTTGCCAGGCCGCGGCTTGTCTTGCAGCCCTTCAAGGCCATGGTCGGCATAGCGATGCCGCCAAAGGCTGACAATCCGCGGCTGGACCCCAACTTCCTTGGCGATCGACCGGGTGCTGCGCCCATCCGCCGCCAACAGAACTATCCGCGCCCGCTTCAAATCGCGCTGCAACGTCACCGGTGAGCGACAGCACGCCTCAAGCACCTTGCGATCTTTCCTCGAAAGGTGGACTTCTCTTGCTTCGGGTATCATCCCGACCTTGAATCACGACTCACGTTCCAAGAAAAGTGGGCACTACTTCACCGGCAGATTGAGCAGCCCGCGGAACGCCCAGCCGCCGATCCGTACCGGCTCGTCGTCAGCGATCTCGATCCGCGGCGCGCGGGCGAACACGGTCGGCAGGGCGACGTCGGCGATCATGGCGCGGGAGGCGAAGGCGCCGGCGCAGAAATGCGGGCCGGCGCCGAAGGCGACGCTCTTGGTGGTGTCGCGCCGCACGTCGAACTGGTCGGCGCGCTCAAAATGCTTCTCGTCGCGGTTGGCGGAGCCGAACATCAGGAACACGCGTTCGTCGCGTTCGAAGGACACATCGCGAATGCTCCAGGGCTTGGCGATGCGGCGCGGCGACATGCCGATCGGCGAGATCCAGCGGGCGTATTCCTCGAACGCCTGCAGCCAGGACACTTCACCGCGCAAGACCAGATCGAGCTGCTCGGGATGGGTGAGCAGCGCCCAGACCGTGCCGGCGATCGCCTTGCGCGGCTCGTTCTGCCCGCCCGAGATCGCGAGCTTGACGTTGGCGCGCACGCTCTCCATCGGCATGCCCGAGGCGAGAAGGACGCCGAGAATGCTCTGGTCCGGGTGCTTGCGCATCACCGGCAGGATGTCGTCGATGGCCGCATCGATCCCCGACGTCGCGGCGTGGCAGCGCGCCTCGACCGCGGGATCGCCGGCGTAATTGGCGATGCCCTCGATCATGCCTTGCGACCACGCATCCATGTCCTCGAAGCCGATATTGGTGAGGCCGGTGATCGACTTCAGGCATTCGCCGGAGAACGGCAGCGCGAAGTCGCGCATGAAATCGATCCGGCCAGGTTCGATCGCGTCGATGATGCGATCGGCATGGGCCTGGAACAGCGCGGTCCAGTGCGCCTTCACGGTCTTCGGCGAGACCGTCGGAAACATCGCGCGCCGCTCCACCTGGTGCGCCTCGCCGTCCTTGCGCATCATGTTGTGGCCCATCAGCCGGTTCATCAGGCCGGCGGGCTGGTGCGAGGAGAACACGTCGATCTGCTTCTCGGAGATCGAGATGTCGTCGCGGCTCGTCAGCAGCGTCGAGCCGAGCTGCGGCACGAAGGCGATCGGCGCCTCTTTCCTCATCTTCGCGAGCATCGGATAGGGATCGGCCCAGAAGGCGGCCGGGTCGATGTCGATGCGCGGCGCGGTGCTCAAGGCGTTACCTCCTGGGGTTTTGTGTGCTTCAGGGCAGATTAGCGAACTCCGCGGCCGGCGTCTGTCCCCAGCGAGAGGGACGGGCGGCATTGGTCTGTTTCGTGAGCCTCCGGCAATGATCTATTAATCGTGAGCACGCGCCTCACGTGCAAGCTGATCGATTAACGCCTAAGTTGCAATCATCGAAAAGCTTTGGCGCAAAATCGCATGCAACCATCCGATTGGGCTGTTGTCCTTTACTACGCGTGGCCAGTCATCTTGATACCTGCGGGATGGTTCGTGTTAGGGCGATTGTGCCGGGAACGCGCAGCTTCCGGGGCATCGATGATCGAATTGCGGGAGCAGCACCTCGCAGAAACACACCGGATGAGCGCTGTGATGGAGAGGATCGCAGCTGTTCTCGAGAAGAACAACAGGAAATAGTCGAAGTTACTGGCTTGGGAGGTTGAGGATGACCGTAGCCGATATACTGCTTGCGATGTACTCTTGGTGGCCGTTCATCCTGATAGTGGGTGGATCGATCCTCGCGATGCGTGCGATGCGCCAACGCACTTCGTCAGGCGCCACGATGATCGATCTGTATGAGCAGCAGATTGCCGAAACGCGCAGAACGAATGCCGGATTGGAGCGAATCGCTGCTGCTCTCGAGCTTGGGATGGGCACGGCCGGATCCCAGGCCAACAAGGGTGGCGGAACCGCTTGAATACGCAAAATGTCCGCGAGACCAATCGACGGCACGACGGTGAAGCACCCCAATCCAAAAAGGCATCGATCCAGTTGGCGATACCGCTGGACTCCGGATCGCGCGGGCACTGCATGGATGCTGATGTCAGCAATTATCGCTGTCGCCATCTTTGCGGCCGTCGTGATTCATTATCCATTCCTGCCACAGCGAAACGCCGGTGCCGGCTTTGGACCCGACTGGGACTGAGAGCTGGCCCCGCAAATTCGGACAGTAGCTTGAGTGGATTTTCTGCCTGACAGCGGCGAGGATTCTTGCTGCGAATCAGGAGCGAAGATGACGAAGAAGAGCCGCCGGACGCATTCTCCGGCATTCAAGGCGAAGGTTGCTTTGGCTGCGGTCAAAGGCGACAAGACACTGGCGGAGCTGGCGCAACTGTTTGATGTTCATCCGAACCAGATCACGATCTGGAAAAACCAGCTCCTGGAAGGCGCCGCCGGCGTGTTTGGGCATGACAAGACATCGGCCGAGACGCCGGTCGATTTGAAGGCGTTACATGCCAAGATCGGCGAGCTGGCGTTGGAAAACGATTTTTTGTCCGGCGCGCTCACCAAGGCGGGCCTGCTGAGCGCAAAGCGATGATCGACCGCGATCATGATCTTTCTATCGTGCGCCAGGCGAAGGTCCTGAAGCTGGCTCGCAGCACGGTCTACTATGAACCTCGGCCAGTTTCGGCCGAGGACCTTGCCTTGATGCGTCGGCTCGATGAGCTGCATCTCGATTATCCCTTCGCGGGAGCGCGTATGCTGCGATCGTTGCTGCGGCGGGAGGGCGTATACGCCGGTCGCCGCCACATCGCGACGCTGATGAAGCGCATGGGGATCGAGGCGGTCTATCGTCGCCCGAACACGAGCAAGCCGGCTCCGGGTCACAAGATCTACCCGTACCTGTTGCGCGGATTGAAGATCGAGCGGCCCGACCATGCGTGGGCAATGGACATCACCTACATTCCGATGCGGCGTGGCTTCGTCTATCTCGCGGCGGTCGTCGATGTGTTCAGCCGACGGGTCCTGGCCCATCGCGTCTCGATCACAATGGAGGCGGCCTTCTGCGTCGAAGCGGTCCAGGAGGCGTTGGCGAAGCACGGCAGGCCCGAGATTTTCAACACGGATCAGGGCAGCCAGTTCACCAGCCTCGAGTTCACCGATGTGCTGCTGGACGCGAAGATCGCCATCAGCATGGACGGCAAGGGCGCCTGGCGCGACAACGTGTTTGTCGAGCGGCTCTGGCGCACGGTCAAATACGAAGAAGTATATCTCCGCGCCTACGACAGCGTGTCCGAGGCGCGAGCGTCAATTGCCAAGTATCTGGCCTTCTACAATCAGGGACGCCCTCACTCGAGCCTTGACGGGCGCACGCCCGACGAGGCTTACTTCGGCACGCAAGCTATGGTGATGGCCGCATGACCGTCGCCGACGGTTTTGTCGTCGCTCTGGTCGGGCTACGCCCTCCCGACGCAACGACAAAACCGTAAAGCCCCGCGTTCAGCATAACCCGGCAGGAATCCACTTAAATCCAGCGGGGCGCTGTCCAAACAACCGGGGCCAGCTCTGCCACATCACCTCGACATTGCGCCCAGCCTCTCGTTCCAGCCGCCGGCTCGACTGCACTCGGTTTAGCCCGTCTTATTCGCGAGAGGGCGCCTGAGAGGCTGGCGAGCGTGGTGTAAAGCGCTGATGCGGCGTAGGATTCGGTTGCGAAGCCACCCCATCACCTTCAACCGCGAACGCCACGCCCGCCATGACCGATGATACGATTTCAGACCACTATCGAGAAGCAAGAATTCAACACAAATAAAACCTCTGCCTCGCGCTCGATCTCTTCATGCTTGATAGTCTCGTTTCGGAGGCTGAGCACCTACCGCGTCTAATAGGCCGCTCGCGCCGGTTTCTTTGGACGCGGCACGACCGCGACTCCACGTTTCGGCACAGAAATGATCGGGAGTCACTCAATCTTTCTTCAACTTAACCCGTCTTATTCGTAAGAGTGCGCCTGAGGGGTAAAGCGCTGATGCGGCGTAGGATTCGGTTGCGAAGCCAACCCCATCACCTCCAACCGCGAACGCCACGCCCGCCATGACCGACGATACGATTCCGCCCTTCTCGTTTCCAGCCGTTCACGCCAAGAAAGTCACAGCTGCCTTCGATGGTGGGCGCCTAACCTCGAACGGGGGCGTGATGCTTCTGGCGATGGCCGAGCGGCGTCTCGGTTTGGCCAACAATCTGGCCCGGGTGTTCCCGGATCGGCGCGATCCGACGCGGGTCGTGCACAGCCTGGTCGATATGTTCCGCGCTCGCATGTTCGCGATCTGCTGCGGCTACGAGGACGCCGACGACCTCGATCATCTGAGGTCCGATCCGGCATTCAAACTGGCCTGCGGTCGCCTACCGGACACGGGCCGGGATTTGTGTTCCCAGCCGACGCTGTCGCGGCTGGAGAATGCTCCGCGCCTGCGCGACGTGATCCGGCTGACCTACACTTTGGTCGACGCATGGATGGATAGCTACCCGCGCGAGCCGGCATCCGTCACGCTCGACATCGATGATACCTGCGACGTCGTCCACGGCCATCAGCAGCTCTCGCTGTTCAACGCTCATTATGACGAACGCTGCTTCCTGCCGATCCACGTCTACGACACGGAGAAGAGCCGGCCCGTGGCGGTCGTGCTGAGGCCCGGCAAGACGCCGGGCGGCGTCGAGGTGCGTGCCCATCTGCGCCGCCTGGTACGGCATATCCGGACGCGATGGCACAACACGCAAATTACGTTCCGTGGCGACGGGCACTATGCCCGGCCGGAGGCAATGGCGTGGTGCGAGACCAACGGCATCGACTACATCTTCGGTCTGTCCGGCACCAAGCCTCTGGCCAGAAAAGTCGACGAGGTCGCCGACGACATCCGCACGCGACGCGCCATCGAGAACCTGCCGGTTCTGCGTGGCTATACCGAGACGCGCCACAAGGCAAAGTCCTGGGATCGCGAACGGCGCACCGTCGCCCGTATTGAGGCGACGATGCTCGGCCTCGACATCCGTTTCGTCGTCACCAGCCTCGATGTCGGCTCGGCCGAGTGGATCTACGACAGCCTGTATTGCGCGCGCGGCCAAGCCGAGAATCTGATCAAGCTGCATAAGACGCAGCTCGCCTCCGATCGCACCAGCTGCCGTTCGGCGCTCGCCAACCAGGTCCGTCTCGTGCTCCATACGGCCGCTTATTGGCTGATGCTGACCGTGCGCGACGCCATTCCCAAAGCCCGGGAATTGGCCGCTGCCGAGTTCGCGACGCTGCGTCTTCGGCTCTTGAAAATCGCCGCCCGTGTCGTCGAGACCACGAGCCGCATTCGCCTTGCGTTTGCCGCGGCATGTCCCGAAGCCGACCTGATCTGCGGCTTGCCCGGCGCGCTGCTGCCGCTCGGTCCTTGACCGGCGGGGCGTCCGCCCCCGTTCGCCCAACCCATCCCTCAAGCGCGTTGCAAAGTACCGGTCGTCAGGCGGCGAAAAGCCGAAGGCAATCCTGTGCGCCTCGTCAGACAAGATGTGCGGCCGCATCAATCGGGCCCAAAAGCCGCACTCTCACGAATAGGACGGGTTAGATAGCCGTAAATGTAAAGCTTCAGGAGAACCGAGGGATGGTACGACGGCCGACCGGTGGCCGCCGGCTCCGCACCCTCAAAGCCCATCTCAGCCAAACTGAGCGCATCGACAAATACGTCGATCACGCGAACTGGGTTACTCTCGTCAATGAAATCATCGAGGCATTCGGGCAACAGCGTCCGCTGCCCACGATCCGCCTCTTCAACAAAGCGCCTCATCGATTCCCCCAAAAGAATCACGGGAGAATCATAACAGCCGCTCGCCGTTTTCACACAGCCAGGGTCAAACTGCGACTCCGCTCTTGGATTAGAGATGGTCAGGTCTAGCTCGCGAACCGGAAGTCACGGTCGCTCGCGCGAGGGTCAGCCACGGGCCATCAGCGGACCTTGTTACTCCGTTGGATACACCGACAACCGAACATCTGCCCCTGCCTCACCCGCAGCTAGTTGAGCCGGAACGGTCAAGGACTTAGACAAGGACCGTGGAAGAGCCCATCAAAGCTGGGCCTTCTAATCACTCCGCCAAAAATTGACCGGAGACGGTCGAGAGCGGCTTCAGTTGCGAAAGGTGTCAACCTATATTCGCGATGGTGGGTACCTCGGATCAGCGGCACGAGATGGCCAGCGCTGATTCCGCTCCCTCGTTGTGAGCCGGCCTCCCCAGCCGAAAGCAAGCAACCCTGATCGGCGCGTGCGTGATCCGCATTTGCGTCCATCGTTTGCCGCAGGGTACGGCTTGCAGTTATCGTCCCGGCAGAGCCGTGACTTCCCGGAGCGGCTTGATGCGCCAGAACGGATATGCCGCCAGTTCTTTCGAATGCTGCGCGAACATATCGACCCGTCTGCTTGTAAACTCCGTAATGACGCTGAAAAATTCGATTGGTGACCTGATCGTCGCAAGTCTCAGGCCGAATTCAACAGCGAATTGCGCGTTGGCCCCGGCTATCTCAAGAAGCTTCGCTTGTTGCGCCTGCATGTTTGCTGTCGCTAGAGCAAAGCCTTTCGTTGGATCGCTATCTGTCATTCTCTGGCTGCGATCATCTACTAAAGCATCCGCCTCAGGCTCAATGACGGGAACCTGGTGCTCAGGATCATCATGAAGAGGCGATTCGACCGAGTCTTCCGCAGCAGGGTGAAGTGAATTCTCTTTCGGGCTTCTAACAATGGCCTGCTTGTTCCGTTGGGCCCGCGCGGCCATTTTCGGGTTGCGGACGCGCTTTGCCGCTGTCGCCGCTTTGCGTTTGCTCATCTGACGCTCCAAGAAAATGGGGGTGCGACCAAAACGGTCATTTCTGCAAGGACAACAGGCTTTGTGACGTGGCGTTCCAAGCCCGTGCACTGTTGGTCGAATAACCTGAGATAAATCGCACGCACGCTCTTCTGAGCGCCCTGTGAAGCCAGACTACTCACCGAGCGAATGCTCGAGGAAGAAGCGCAGCATTTCCCTCGTCGCATCCGGGCCTTGCGGATCAGTGTAGGACCCGGCAGGGCTGCCGCCAGACCACGCGTGTCCGGCGCCATCGATGTTCCAGTGTTCGGAAATCGCCCGACCGGCGCCGTCGATCAGGACGGTGCGAGTATAGGCATGGCCGTGGGGGACGCGTCCGCGAAGCACCTTCATCGCCGGCCTCGTTGCCCCGGCGGACTGCTCGATAATCTGATCGCCATTCTTTGGATGCACCGTTGTGTCGCGATCGCCATGGAAAACGATGGTCGGTACAGAAGTTTTGCCGTCCGCAATTGCCTTGGAGCCGCCTCCCTGCCGCATGGCGACGAACGCGGAGGGAAGATCGCTCGCGGCTCCGCACGCGAGGCCTGAATGAATACCGACGGCCGCGTACAGGTCGCTATACGTTGCGCCCATGATGGCGGCGGCGGCCCCGCCGGCCGACAGACCCGCGACATATACGCGCTTCGGATCGATCAAATGGTCGCGCATGATCTGGCGGGTAATGCCGGCGATCATCGAGGGCTCGCCCCCGCCGCGGCGCTGGTCGCTCGTGCGGAACCAGTTCCAGCACTTCGACTGGTTGGCTCCGCTCGGCTGCTCAGGATAGGCCACGAAGCAATTCTGCTCTTCTGCCAGGAAGTTCATCCGGGTGCCGGCCGCGAAATCGTCCGGCGATTGGGTGCAGCCGTGAAGCATGATGATCAGGGGAAGCCGTTGTCCCTGGCAGCGGCTTGGGATGAACAGCTTGTAGGTCCGGCTTCCCGCGCCGCTACTGAAGGTACCGGCGATGAAGCGTGTGCCCTCGGGCACGATGTCCGATGGCGACAGAGGAGCGCGCGTGATCGGACTTCGCAGGCCGAGCCCGGAAAAATCCCGGATGCCGTCGAGCGATAAGGAGCGTCTGCGTCCCTGAGCAGAGCGGGCCGGTGCGCTCTGCGGAGCTTCCCGCTCCTCGACAAGCTCGGCCGTGGCGTCGATGGCAAGCGGATCGAGCCGCGAGAGCGGAGCCTGAGAGGCGCTCCGCGCCTCCGGTCTTGGAGCGCTACCGCCCTGGAGCATGCGCTGCAGCAGCGCGGTGGCCTCGACCAGTTGGCCGGCACGCGTGAGGCGGGTTGCTTCGCGGACTATGTCTTGATTCAGCATCGTTCACCTCGTTCTGTCGGCGAGAGCGGCCTTGACCGCGGAAGTGGCGTGTAGGGCCCCCAGCACCGAGACCGACGCGATCGTGGCGCGAGCCAACTCGGGAGTGACGTCCTGGGCGATGGTGGCTAAGCCCAAAACATTGATCTGCAGCATCTCGCCGGCGCTCCGTGCCGCTTCGAGATCCTCGCGAGTGTAGTTGCGCAGCCCGAGGTCCAGGTTCTTCCGGGCCGTGGACTGTCTGACGACCTCTACGTGACGCTCGAGCTGGTTCCGGATTGCTGTCCGGATGAAATCGGTCCTGTTCGAATAGAACCCTTCCTGAACCATAAGATCGACATGACCGAGATCGACATAGCCAAGGTTGATCGTGATCTTCTCGGTGTCGGGGGCTTTGGGTCGCAGCTCATGTATGTTACCGGCCATAGCGAAACATCCGTATACCATCTCCCCGGATGGTTTCTGGACGTTATCTAGATGCTCCCGGGCGCCTTTCAAGGGATGCAGCCATCCAATAATCCTGGACCATGAGCTCGCGCAGGCGGACCGTCTCGTGGAGCGTCGCCTCTCCTATCATCGCAAGCCCGATGGCCCAGCTCGTTCAAAGACTTCAAACGGAAACAGATTCCGTCGTGCTCCCACGCCGGGGGCAAACCAAAATCGAGAGCACCCTCAACCGCCAACCAAGGCAACCTCTCAGAAGCAAACTCTGGCCGCGGAGTTCTGTGTGGGCAGGGGAAGCGCGCGCTCATCTACCGCGAAGGTTATTGCCTTCGATTGTGTCGAGCCCCCACGCGGGGTTGCGGGCAGTCTCTGGCTTCTTCTGCGGCTAGGAGCTTTCGGATGAGGGCCAGCTCGTCCTCATTCTTCTCCTCCTCAAGAAGTCGCCGGTCTAGGCGGATATTCTCATGAATGAAGCGCTCCATTGGGCGCATCAGAGTGCACGACGAAGTGCAGAGCTATGGCGGAATCTGGGTGATGACGGTGTGAGGAAGGCGGCGTATCGAGGCGGGTGACGAGCCTGCCAGAACCTCTCGAGGAGAGCGATACGCCATGACCGAGACTACCAATGTTCTTGCTTTCCGTCAGCCGTCCGCGGTTGATGATCCACTGACCGATATCGTTCGTGCCGGCGCGCGGGACCTGCTTGCCAGGGCGATCGAGATCGAGGTTGGCGCGTTTCTGGCCAGCACGGCCAATCTGACGCTGCCCGACGGTCGAGCGCGCCTGGTCCGACATGGGCACGGTCCGGTGCGCGAGATTGCGACCGGCATCGGTCCGGTGGAGGTCGCTCGTCCCAAGGTCCGCGACCGCGGAGCGAGCGGGCCAGGCGACCGCCTCCGCTTCAGTTCGGCAATCCTGCCGCTATGGGCGCGGCGGACGAAGAGCCTGGATGCCTTGATCCCGGTCCTCTATTTGCGCGGCATCTCGACCGGCGACTTCCAGGAGGCGCTCTCGGCGCTGCTCGGCAAGGATGCGCCGAACCTGTCGCCTTCGGTGATCGCCGGCCTGAAGGCCGATTGGCAGGTCGAGTACGAACGCTGGCAGAGACGCGATCTGTCGGCGCGTCGCTATGTCTACATCTGGGCCGATGGCGTGTACCTGCAGGCCCGCATGGAAGATCACAGCGAATGCATGCTGGTGCTGATTGGCACCACGCCGGAAGGCAAGAAGGAGCTGATCGGCTTCCAGGTCGGCGTGCGCGAGAGCGCGCAGAGCTGGCGCGAACTCCTGATCGACCTGCGGCAACGCGGGTTACGGATTGCCCCGCAACTCGCCATCGGCGACGGCGCCCTCGGCTTCTGGAAGGCACTGGACGAGGCCTTTCCCGGCACGCGGCACCAACGATGCTGGTGCCATAAAGTGAGCAACGTACTCGACAAGGTCGCCAAATCCGTGCAGGGCCCCATGAAGAACGACCTGCGGAACATCTATCTGGCCCCACACCGGGCCGAAGCTGAAACCGCGATCGACGTCTTCGTCGAGAAATACCACGTCAAATACGGACGTGCGGTGGAGTGCCTGATCAAGGATCGCCATGCGCTGCTCGCCTTCTTCGACTTCCCTGCTGAGCACTGGATCCACCTACGCAGCTCGAACCCGATCGAGAGCGTCTTCGCCACGGTGCGCCACCGAACGGTGCGGACCAAGGGATCGCTGTCGCAACAAACTGCGAAGCTGATGGTGTTCAAGCTCATCGACGCCGCATCGAAGACCTGGCGGCGATTGAAGAGCACGAACCAGTTGCCGAAAGTCATCGCCGGTGTAAAGTTCATCGACGGAATCGAAGTCATTCCGAACACTGAAAGCCACGCCGCCTGATCAGGCCGCGTCACCCAAAATCAGCCATAGCTCGAAGTGCACACCGCCACGGGTGATGACTAAGATGCAGATTAGATCCTTGGTGGACCCTGTTTCTTTTGCCTAGAGAGTCGGAGTCCTCGCGTCCGTAACAGCCAACCGCCTCGACCGATTGCTTTAGGGACTCGCCGATCGCAGCACTGACATCTTCGCGAAACACCTTGCGGTGCACCTACGGAACAACATTACATCTGAGAAATTCGCGGAACGAATGGGGTCATCAGTCCTTCACCTTCGGCAGGTGCCATGCCCATGACTTCTCAGGCCAGAGAGGCGCACGTGCGTTCGCTGGGCGGAACTACTTGCTGGTCGATAGCGGTATCAGTGAGAACGACAACAGGGCGCTCCGCCCTCTTTCGCCACGTCGCCAATCTTCGCCATGCCGGCGAATATGATTTCGATCTCTTGCAAATAGCGCGGTCGCTTACCTCAAGACTCTGGACGAACTGCATGACGACCGACGTGCGAGAGTCGCGGCAGATCAGGCTTTGGCCGAACGGTTAGCATCACGTGGTGTACAACCTGGCAGGTAGCTTTGGGGTTAATCAACGCGAAGGAGCAAGCAGCCATGGCAGACAAGACCTCTAACTCAGACCGTCTCGCGCGCGACGCCCAAAAGCGCACAACCGCAGCGACAGAAATCGGTATGATTTCCTTGAAGCCAATTATGCACTTTCAGGTCTCAATGCTGAGGATGTGGGCCGACAGCATCGAACGGTTTGCGGCCAATTACGAAAAGGGGTTCGAAGAAACCGCGACCGCAGTCGAGAAACAGTCGGACAAGGATCGCGCTGCGTAAAGCAACGCAATCGTTCGGCGGAGCCCCAGTTTGGGTCAAAGGCTGCCCTAGGGTCTGTACCTAAATAGCGCCACGTGATTCTCTTGCCTACGTGTTGATTCGGGGGCGAGAGAATGCGCGCTGGTTTGTTTTGGCTGAACGACAGGCAATGGGCGCGTATCGAACCGCATCTGCCGAGGGGACTGACGGGGCCGGATCGGGACGACGACCGACGCATCGTCAGCGGCATCATTCACATGCTGCAATCGGGTGCACGATGGCGTGATTGTCCACGTGAATACGGCCCTTACACGACGATCTACAATCGCTTCAATCGCTGGGCCAAGCGAGGACGATGGTGCGCAATCTTCGAAGCGCTGGCCAAGCCTGGCGAAGACGGCGTCGTACTGTCGCTCGACTCGACCTCGATTAAAGCTCACCGGTGTGCCTCCGGCGGAAAAGGGGGGAGCACAATCAAGCAATCGGCCGCTCGCGCGGAGGCCGCACGACAAAAATCCATGCGCTGAGCGATCCGCTCTGCCGGCCGGTCGTCCTGCATCTGACTCCAGGCCAGGATGCCGATATCGCTGCGGCTCCCGATGTCCTGGCGCTCGCGCCACCCATGAGCGTGCTCCTCGCCGACAAAGGGTATGATGGCGACAAGCTTCGCGGCGAAATCATTCGTCGTGGCGCCAAGCCCGTAATCCCCAATAAATCTAACCGTGTCGTCATCCATCGCTTCAACAAACGCGCCTACAAAGGACGAAATGTCATCGAACGCTGCTTTTGCAGGCTCAAGGACTTCCGGCGCATCGCCACGCGATATGACAAGCTCGCCCGTAATTTTTTGGCCGCTGTTCATCTCGCCGCTCTCGTCGCATATTGGCTCAATTGAGTCTGGACCCTAGTACCCACTTTTCTTGGAACGTGAGTCGTGATTCAAGGTCGGGATGATACCCGAAGCAAGAGAAGTCCACCTTTCGAGGAAAGATCGCAAGGTGCTTGAGGCGTGCTGTCGCTCACCGGTGACGTTGCAGCGCGATTTGAAGCGGGCGCGGATAGTTCTGTTGGCGGCGGATGGGCGCAGCACCCGGTCGATCGCCAAGGAAGTTGGGGTCCAGCCGCGGATTGTCAGCCTTTGGCGGCATCGCTATGCCGACCATGGCCTTGAAGGGCTGCAAGACAAGCCGCGGCCTGGCAAGCAGCCGATCTATACGAAGACGACCGACAAGCGGATTCTGAAGCTGCTGGATAAGCCGCCACCGCAAGGGTTTGCGCGCTGGACCGGCCCCCTGCTGGCCGAGGCGCTGGGCGATGTCGATGTCCAATATGTCTGGCGGTTCCTGCGCAGCCACAAGATTGACCTGGTGGCTCGCAAGTCCTGGTGCGAGAGCAACGACCCGAACTTTACGGCCAAAGCCGCCGATGTTGTCGGCCTCTATGTCGCGCCGCCGGCGAAGGCCATTGTGCTGTGCGTGGACGAGAAGCCCTCGATCCAGGCTTTGGAGCGAGCGCAGGGTTATCTGAAGTTGCCCAATGGCCGCGCCTTGACCGGCCAAAGCCACGATTACAAGCGGCATGGCACCACAACATTGTTTGCGGCGCTCGAAGTCGCCACCGGAAAGATCATCGCGACCCATTCAAAACGCCGGCGCCGCGTCGAGTTTCTCGATTTCATGAACAGCGTCACCGCGGCTTTTCCGAACCGCAAGCTTCACGTCATCCTCGACAACCTCAACACCCATAAAAAGAACGAGGACTGGCTCAAGGCCCACCCCAACGTGCAATTTCATTTCACGCCGACAAGTGCGTCATGGCTCAATCAGGTCGAAGTATGGTTTTCCATCTTGCAGGGGCAGTCGCTCAGCGGCACCTCCTTCACGAGCCTCAAGCAGCTTCAGGAACACATCGATGCCTACGTCAACGCATACAACGACAGAGCCGAGCCCTTCGTCTGGACCAAGAAAAAGGTCCGTCAACGCCGTTTCAAAGGCCGCCGTATCACTCAGCTCTGATTCCGGGTACTAGTCCTTCGGATAGCCACTCCCGGTATCCGTCTGACAGCCGATGTCCAAAGGGTCATGACCTTGGACGGCTGAGGGCCCACTAGCGGAAGTCACACCTTTCGCCAATCTTCGGCAATAATGCACTTGGCTCCATGAAGCCTGCATTATCTTCGTGGAAGAAGACGCCGCCTCCAACAACAAACCCTCGCCATCCTGTTCCAAGCAACGCGTAAACTTTGAGACCGACATCGAGCATATCAATCGGCTTACTTGGAAAGTCATTTAAGAAGCTTGGTTCGACCTCAATTATTTCAATGCCTTCAAACCAGGATCTAATTTCGAGCGCGCGAACATCTTTAATCAAGACGTCGAGGCGTAGGTCATGCTCGTCGGACCTTCCGCTTCTCAGCAGCAGCGTGCCATGGCTGATGCTGTAGCCGAAAACGGAGAATTTTCTGGGTGATTTGAAAGATGTAAGTCCTGATTGCGGATTTCACGGATCGTGAGCATCGATTTCGCGCGATCGTGAGCACTGAATTCAGACGATCGTGAGCAGCCCGCTACGGCCGATGGGAGATAGAGTCAGTGTTCTGGTTGGCCGTCAAGGGTGATGGTTTTGGCGCTGCGTTTTTCGCATGCTTTCTCCGGTGAGCTGGAGGCGGTGGGCGTTGTGGACGAGGCGATCGATGGTCTGAGCCCCGCAAACTCCTCCAAGAATGGGTAGAGTCCGTCACCTCTGAGGAGATGGACCATGAAGCCAAGTCGGTTCACGGAAGAGCAGATCATCGGGATTTTGCGGGAGCAGGAGGCGGGTGTGGCGACGGCTGATGTCTGCCGCAAACACGGGATCTCGAGCGCAACATTCTACAAATGGAAGGCCAAGTACGGTGGCCTGGAGGTATCCGATGCCAAGCGGCTGAAGGCATTGGAGGACGAGAACGCCAAGCTGAAGAAGCTCCTGGCCGAGGCAATGCTCGACAACGCCATGCTCAAGGACGTTGCGTCAAAAAAATGGTGACGCCCGCCGCGAGGCGAGAGGCCGTCGCTCATCTGCGGACCAACTTCGAAGTGAGCGAACGGCGGGCGTGCAAAGCCTTGGGGGCAGATCGCGCATCGGTGCGCTATCGCAACGGGCGAGCCGATGATGCGGCCGTACGCGCCCGCCTGCGCGAGCTGGCGGCCATCCGCCGCCGGTTCGGCTACCGTCGTCTGCTGGTGCTGATGCGCCGCGAGGGGCTGGTCATGAACCACAAGAAGTTTCGACGTCTGTATCGCGAGGAACGGCTGCAAGTCCGCCGGCGTGGCGGCCGTAAACGGGCGCTCGGCAGCAGGGCGCCAATGGCGATCCCGCAAGGCGCCAACCAGCGCTGGAGTCTCGACTTTCTGTCGGATGCGTTCGCCGATGGCCGACGGTTCCGGATTCTGGCTGTGGTCGACGACTTCACTCGCGAATGCCTGGCGCTCGTCGCCGATACTTCGCTGTCGGGCCTGCGGGTCACACGCGAGCTCGATGTCATCATTGCCTGGCGCGGCCGGCCGGCGATGTGCCTGTCCGACAACGGCACTGAGCTGACCGGAATGGCCGTGCTGCGCTTCAGCCAAGAGAGGCAGATCGAGTGGCACTACATCGCGCCCGGCAAACCGACCCAGAATGCCTTCATCGAGAGCTTTAACGCCCGCCTGCGCGATGAACTTCTCAATGAGACGCTGTTCACTTCGCTCGCACAGGCGCGAGCCGTGCTGGCGGCCTGGAAAGACGACTACAACAACGCCCGGCCGCACAGCGCCCTGGGCAACCTCACGCCGACCGAATACGCCAAACGCAACGCTCTTGGGCCGCAACGGGACGGGACGCTGCGCTATGCCGAGGGCTCCGCGCCCCGCCCCGTTGCTTCACCGAGCCCCTTGGGCTCATATTCAACCGGGACTCTTTCCATTGCTGGATGAAGCGAGGGGCTCAGACCATCGAGAATGGCGTCGGCGACCGTGGGGTCCCCAATGGCTCCATGCCAGGTGTCCACGGGGAGCTGACTTGTGACGATGGTGGATGCGCGGCCATGGCGGTCCTCGAGGATTTCGAGCAGATCGCGGCGTTCCGCGGCGGTGAGCACCGATAGTCCCCAATCATCCAAAATCAGAAGCTGAGCGCGGCCGAGGCTTTTGAGGAGCCGGGCGTAACGTCCGTCTCCGCGCGCGAGCGCGAGCGCCTCGAACAGCCTTGGAACGCGATGATAGAGGACTGATCGGTTGTCGCGGCAGGCCTTGTGGCCGAGCGCGCAGGCTAACCAACTTTTGCCCAGGCCGGTTGCCCCGGTGACGAGCAAATTCTCGTGGCGATCGATCCAGCGACCTTCGACGAGTTTGGCGAAAACGGCGCGGTCGATGCCCCGCGGGGTGCGCAGATCGACGTCCTCGACGCAAGCAGTCTGGCGCAGTGCGGCGATCTTGAGGCGCGTGGTGAGCCGCCTGGTGTCGCGTTCGGCGGCTTCGCGGTCGACCAACAGGCCGATGCGATCTTCGAACGGCAGGGCTTCGAGATCGGGCGATCGGCGCTGCTCCTCGAAGGCCTTGGCCATTCCGGTCAGGCCAAGCTCGATCAGCCGTTCGTGGGTTGGGTGGTTAAGCATGCCGGGTCTCTCCTTGCTTCAGTGGAAGTAGTCGCGTCCGCGGATGTTGCCGTGGCGCAGGGGCTGGTGCTCGAAAGATTCGTCGAAGAACGTGCGATCGAGGCCGTTCTGGAGGATCGATCTAATCGAGGCGACGGAGCGCGCCTTGATGAGGATGCCCCTCCGGCAGGCTGCGTCGAGGCGTTCGGCGCCGTAGCTTTTGACGAGCGCCAGAATGCCAAGGCAGGTTCGAAAGCCTTGTTCTGGATGGGGGCGGGCGTCGATCACGGCCTGGAAAAACGCTGCTGTCGAAGGACCGATCCGCTCGCCGGCGGCGATCACCGCGGCGGGGGTCCATTTGCCGTAGCGGCGATGGGCGCTGGGCATGTGGTCGGCGATGGTGGTGTGTCCGCGTCGGTTGGGCGCGCGGGCATGGCTGGCGATCCGCTGGCCCTTGTGGAAGATCTCGACCGTCCGATCGTCGATACGGGCATCGACCAGCTCGCCAATCAGACGATACGGCGCGGAGTACCAATGGCCGTCGACCTCGACATGATAATCGGGAGCGAGGCGGCAGCGCTTCCAGCGTGCGAAGGCATAAGGCTGATCTGGCAGCGGGGTTAGCTTGGGTTTGTCGAGTTCGGCAAACAGTTCGGCGCGGCTTGAGCCGAAGCCACGCATTTGACGAGCATTGAGTTCGTCGACGAGTGTCTTGATGGCGGCGTTGAGCTCGGCCCGGGAAAAGAAGCGCTGATTGCGCAGCCGGGCCAGAATCCAGCGCTGGGCGATTTGCACCGCGACCTCGACCTTCGCCTTGTCTTTTGGGCGCCGCGGCCGTGCGGCGAGAATGGCCGTGCCGTAATGGCTCGCCATCTCGGCATAAGTGCGATTGAGGCCGGGATCGTAGCGGTCGGGGTTGCTGACGGCGGCTTTGAGGTTGTCGCAGACCACGAACGTCGGCGTTCCGCTCAAAAACGTGAACAAGTTGACGTGGGCCCGGATCCAGTCGGCCAAGCTCTCGCTGGGGCAGGCCTCGGCGTAGGTGTAGTTCGAAGCGCCCATCGCCGCGACGAACAGCTTCATCGGCTGCACTTCCCCGGTCAGGGGATCGACGATGTCGATGGTGTCGCCGGCGAAATCCACGAACACCTTCTCGCCGCCCAGATGAATCTGCCGCATCGAAGGTCGGACCCGCCCCTTCCAGGCCTCGTAGGTAGTGCAGAACCACGTGTACCCGAAACCGTCGGGATTAACGGCGCGATACTCCTCCCAGAGCAGGCGACGGGTTACGTTGCGCCGGCGGAGCTCTTTATCGATGTAGCTCCAGTCGGGCACCGGCCGCTGCGGGCTCTGAGACGCTGGTCGTGGGGCCGGGAAAAGCAAAAGCTCCAGGTCTTCATCGGTCATTCCCTCCGGAAGCGGCCAGCTCAACCCAGCAGAGCGGGCGCGGCTCAGGTAGCTGTGCACAACGCCGTTGCTGACGCCCACGCTCCGCGCGATGGCCCGCTCTGGCAGGCCTTGAAAATGTTTTAACCGAAGGACTTCCTTGATCCGGCGCATCGACAATCTCTGGGTAGGCATTGGACTTCCTCGTTAACCACGAGGTCATCCCTAAGCCGGTTGAGTTGTCGGCCGAAGCGCTGCAAGGCTCCGAAAGCCTTGCTCACGATCCCGCGAAATCGTTGCTCACGATCGTCTGAAATCTCTGCTCACGATCCCCTGAAATCCGCGCTCACGATCCCGCGAAACGCGCATCCTGATCTCATGGGAGCGCACAGGCAGCCAATGTTTGCTCGTACAATGACCGCTCGTGCTTACATCCGCAATGAGTCAAAGGCGCCGTTTGAGCAGTCAGTCGGGTACTTCCGGTCTACCCCAATGAACGGACATCTTCAGAGCCGGTCGCCATATCTCAAAGGTGCCACTTCCAGGATTCGCAGCACGCCTCAGAAGTAGACGTTCGCGTTACGCGGACCGGCCGCGACACCACCTGTTATCAGGCCCTGCCGCAGGGCATCGCCGCTGGCGGCAGATATGCGCCACTCACGATGGACATGCTGCCGGTCGGCGGCCCGCGCTTGAACTCCTGAGCCGTCCCTGCCGGCCAAGCTGGAGACCCAGCTTGCGTATTTTCAGGATTCCGCTCTACACTCTTAGACAGCATAAACTCATTAAAGTACCCATAAGTTGTGTCGCGCGATTAACAAGACATTAACCTGCGGCTCAAGCGCGTGCCGTGGCCTTGTCGGACAGGAGTGGACCAGCCCCATGTGGAAAGACCCCATCACGAGCACGCCTTCGATCATCCAGACCGATTTCGGGCCCTTCGGGCAGAGCCTGCCAGGGGACGGTGAAGCCTATTGCGGCCCGACGTCGATGGTCATGGGCCTTTACTGGCTGTCGGCAAACGGCTTCACGCAGGTTGCTCCTGTGGTCTACAACGGCGAGGACGACCCCGTGGCAATCAACCTGGAAAGGGTGGTCGCGGGCTTGATGTTGACGTCGAGCGAGAGCGGCAGCTTCGTGGACGGCATGACGAGCGGGATGGCCGACTATCTATCGGCCTGCGGAATCGGGCCTGATCTCTATCAGTTGACGAGCACTTCCAATCCGGACCTCGCGTGGCTCGCCGATCAGTTGGCCCCGAACGTGTCCGAGAGTCCGCAGACGATTGTCTTGGCCAATTTCGCGGTTGGCTGGTTTTCCGTTTCCCAGACGACGAAGGGATACATGGAAAATAGCGGCGGCCATGTCCTCGCGCCGCTCACGGTGAACCTGACGGGTGGCACGATCACCATCAACAACGCTTTCCCCGCCTCGTTCGAGAACGTACCCAACCTCCCGTCCAGCAATCCGCAGACCGTCCAGATCGCGCAGATGCCCAGCGGATGGACGCTGGAAAATCTGCCGCTCCCCTCCGAAGACTACAGCCAGGTCGTCACCGACGCGCTCACCGGGTGGGGCGTCTACGCCGTGCTCTGGCAGGGGCAAGCTTGGGCGATCTCACCGTCGGCGCTGCCCTCGACATCCGGATATGAACCCAGCACCTGGACGATCAACAAGCCTAAGGTCATCAACACGAACGGCGGCACGCTGACCGTCGTCGCGCCGATCTGCGGGCTGGGCGGCCTCCACAAATACGGCGAAGGCACGCTCCTGCTCACCAACACGAACCAGCTGATAGGACACAACACCGTAGGCGCCGGGACGCTGGCAAGTACCCGGACATCCGGCACACCATTTGGCAGCTTCAGGATGATGGTGACGAACGGCGGAATACTCGAGCTTCGTTCGGACGGCGCGACGGTCGATGTGCAGATCGCCTCGGGATCTCTGGCGACGTTCGTCATCGGCTCTACGGGAGGCGCCTTGCAGCTTTCCGGAAGCGGCAACTATCGCGTCGTGATCGGGGGCAATGACGACGGTACCCTGACGAACATTGTCCGCAACCCCGGCGGAACTCTTGTTATCGTGCCGGGCGGCGGCATGGCCCAGCTTGGGCTGACGCAACAGGTGTTCGTGGCAGGAACGGGAGCAAACCTGCCCATCGTCACGAACGGGATCGTCGCTCCCTACATTCTCGGAGAGGACGACGACGCGGCCAGCTCGGGCAAGTTTCTGACCTATTCGTCCTCCGAGGGCTTCGCGAGCGCGGCGACCGTGTCCTCGACGGATGTCAGCATCAACGACGTTCCGGCCGATGCCGTCTACGAGGTCGTCGACAGCCAGGCGGTCGAGAGCGGCGGCGTGCCGCAGGTGGCGGCGCTCGAAGTGAACGGCGGGGCGATTACGGGCGGCGATGCGAGCATTCTGGTCGGAAGCCAGGCGAGCGGCGACGCCGCGGGCCTCATCATGAACGGCGGCAGCATCGCTACTGCGAGCCTATCGTTCGGCGCGGCAGAAGGCCTGATCTACACCAATGCCAGCGGCGGTAGTTCGCAGATCGCAGCCGCCATCAAGGGATCGGCGGGCCTGACGATCTTCGGTCCCGGCACGCTGACCCTGAGTGCAGACAGCAGCGGCACGCTTTCCGGTCCTATCAGGGTCAATGGGGGGACGCTGATTGCCGGCGCTACCGGTGGATCAGCAACGGGTGCCGGCGAGGTGCTGGTATCCTACGCGGCGACGCTGGAGGTCGCCGGCACGGTGACCGGCGCGGTTGTTGTCGGCGAGTCGGGCACACTGTTCATGAACGGTGGGACGGTCTCGGGCCCGGTCACCATTGCAGCGACCGGCACCGATACGCCTGCTCCCGGCGGCATATTGCAAGGAAGCGGAACAATCAGCGGGACCACCTCCATCAGCGGCATCATCCAGTCAGGCCCGCAGGCTGGCCTGATCACGTTCACCGGCGAGACCACCATGACCGGCGACGCGAGCTTCTATTGGCGGCTGCAGAAGCTCGTGGACGATGCTGATCCCGGAGCCGGACCTGGGATCTACTGGAACGCGCTGCAGTTCAACTCGCCGGATACGAACCTCGGCACCAAGAATGCACCTCTCTGGCTTTTCCTCGACTTCAGCGCCCTCGACGGGGACCCGGACGGCGGCAACGCGTTCTGGAAGAAGCCCCATACCTGGACGCTCTTCACCTACGCAGCCGATGGCGGTTACTTTTGGCCGGCGTACGAGAACTTCTCGTACCAGTCCGGGAGCTTCAACACGGTCTTCGACAACTGGCTCGTGTCCCTGCAGTGGAAACCGGCCGCCTCGCCGCAGAGCCTCCCCGAGCGATGGCGCGCGAACGCTCGTGCGAGAAGCCGGTAACCGACCCGCGGCAACTGGATAGCCGTGCCAGTCTGCGCCCAAAATTGCGCGCCCCGGGGGACTTCCGCTTTCCCCGATAGCGGCCACAGAGCGGATATTGCTGGATGCCTCGAACGGGGCCATAAGCGGAAGTTCGTGGCCTTGCCAGCGAGCAATGGCGCTAGCCCGTCTTATTCGTAAGAGTGCGCCTGAGGGCTGGCGAGCGTGGTGTAAAGCGCTGATGCGGCGTAGGATTCGGTTGCGAAGCCACCCCATCACCTTCAACCGCGAACGCCACGCCCGCCATGACCGACGATACGATTCCGCCCTTCTCGTTTCCAGCCGTTCACGCCAAGAAAGTCACAGCTGCCTTCGATGGCGGTCGCCTGACCTCGAACGGGGGCGTGATGCTTCTGGCGATGGCCGAGCGGCGTCTCGGCTTGGCCGACAATCTGGCCCGGGTGTTCCCGGATCGGCGCGATCCGACGCGGGTCGTGCACAGCCTTGTCGATATGTTCCGCGCGCGCATGTTCGCGATCTGCTGCGGCTACGAGGACGCCGACGACCTCGATCATCTGCGGTCCGATCCCGCATTCAAGCTGGCCTGCGGACGGCTGCCGGACACGGGCCGCGATCTGTGTTCCCAACCGACGCTGTCGCGGCTGGAGAATGCTCCGCGCCTGCGCGACGTGATCCGACTGACCTACATTTTGGTCGACGCATGGATGGATAGCTACCCGCGCGAGCCGGCATCCGTCACGCTCGACATCGATGATACCTGCGATGTCGTCCACGGCCATCAGCAGCTCTCGCTGTTCAACGCTCATTATGACGAACGCTGCTTCCTGCCGATCCACGTCTACGACACGGAGAAGAGCCGTCCCGTGGCGGTCGTGCTGAGGCCCGGCAAGACGCCGGGCGGCGTCGAGGTGCGTGCCCTTCTGCGCCGCCTGGTACGGCATATCCGCACGCGGTGGCACAACACGCGAATTACGTTCCGTGGCGACGGGCACTATGCCCGGCCGGAGGCCATGGCGTGGTGCGAGACCAACGGCATCGACTACATCTTCGGTCTGTCCGGCACCAAGCCTCTCGCCAGAAAAGTCGACGAGGTCGCCGACGACATCCGCACCCGACGCGCCATCGAGAACCTGCCGGTTCTGCGTGGCTATACCGAGACGCGCCACAAGGCAAAGTCCTGGGATCGCGAACGGCGCACCGTCGCCCGTATTGAGGCGACGATGCTCGGCCTCGACATCCGTTTCGTCGTCACCAGCCTCGATGTCGGCTCGGCCGAGTGGATCTACGACAGCCTGTATTGCGCGCGCGGCCAAGCCGAGAATCTGATCAAGCTGCATAAGACGCAGCTCGCCTCCGACCGCACCAGCTGCCGTTCGGCGCTCGCCAACCAGGTCCGTCTCGTGCTCCATACGGCCGCTTATTGGCTGATGCTGACCGTGCGCGACGCCATTCCCAAAGTCCGGGAATTGGCCGCTGCCGAGTTCGCGACGCTGCGTCTTCGGCTCTTGAAAATCGCCGCCCGTGTCGTCGAGACCACGAGCCGCATTCGCCTTGCGTTTGCCGCGGCATGTCCCGAAGCCGACCTGATCTGCGGCTTGCCCGGCGCGCTGCTGCCGCTCGGTCCTTGACCGGCGGGGCGTCCGCCCCCGTTCGCCCAACCCATCCCTCAAGCGCGTTGCAAAGTACCGGTCGTCAGGCGGCGAAAAGCCGAAGGCAATCCTGTGCGCCTCGTCAGACAAGATGTGCGGCCGCATCAATCGGGCCCAAAAGCCGCACTCTCACGAATAGGACGGGCTAGTGCTCCCGCACGCCTACCTTCCTGAGTCCGTCGAGAATGTCGTCGAACTCACGGCGGAACTGCGGATTTCTCGTGAGTGCGTAACCGAAATCACGATACCATTGGATCGTGAAGTCTGGTCGGATCTTGTTGAATTCGGCTAAGCTCAGCCGTGCCTGCTCAAATTGTCCGGTCGCCCCGTAAGCCGAGACCAGACCTATAAAGGCGAACCAGTACGCGCTGTTCATGTTGAGCGTCCGCCTGCATTCTTCGATTGCTTCTTGATAATCGTGCAGGTGCAGGTGTGCATGGCAGAGAGTCCAACGCCAAGCGACAGCAGAAGGATCCCTGGGGCTGAGCCGAAGAGCTAGCCCGTCTTATTCGCGAGAGGGCGCCTGAGAGGCTGGCGAGCGTGGTGTAAAGCGCTGATGCGGCGTAGGATTCGGTTGCGAAGCCACCCCATCACCTTCAACCGCGAACGCCACGCCCGCCATGACCGATGATACGATTTCAGACCACTATCGAGAAGCAAGAATTCAACACAAATAAAACCTCTGCCTCGCGCTCGATCTCTTCATGCTTGATAGTCTCGTTTCGGAGGCTGAGCACCTACCGCGTCTAATAGGCCGCTCGCGCCGGTTTCTTTGGACGCGGCACGACCGCGACTCCACGTTTCGGCACAGAAATGATCGGGAGTCACTCAATCTTTCTTCAACTTAACCCGTCTTATTCGTAAGAGTGCGCCTGAGGGGTAAAGCGCTGATGCGGCGTAGGATTCGGTTGCGAAGCCAACCCCATCACCTCCAACCGCGAACGCCACGCCCGCCATGACCGACGATACGATTCCGCCCTTCTCGTTTCCAGCCGTTCACGCCAAGAAAGTCACAGCTGCCTTCGATGGTGGGCGCCTAACCTCGAACGGGGGCGTGATGCTTCTGGCGATGGCCGAGCGGCGTCTCGGTTTGGCCAACAATCTGGCCCGGGTGTTCCCGGATCGGCGCGATCCGACGCGGGTCGTGCACAGCCTGGTCGATATGTTCCGCGCTCGCATGTTCGCGATCTGCTGCGGCTACGAGGACGCCGACGACCTCGATCATCTGAGGTCCGATCCGGCATTCAAGCTGGCCTGCGGTCGCCTACCGGACACGGGCCGGGATTTGTGTTCCCAGCCGACGCTGTCGCGGCTGGAGAATGCTCCGCGCCTGCGCGACGTGATCCGGCTGACCTACACTTTGGTCGACGCATGGATGGATAGCTACCCGCGCGAGCCGGCATCCGTCACGCTCGACATCGATGATACCTGCGACGTCGTCCACGGCCATCAGCAGCTCTCGCTGTTCAACGCTCATTATGACGAACGCTGCTTCCTGCCGATCCACGTCTACGACACGGAGAAGAGCCGGCCCGTGGCCGTCGTGCTGCGGCCCGGCAAGACGCCGGGCGGCGTCGAGGTGCGTGCCCATCTGCGCCGCCTGGTACGGCATATCCGGACGCGATGGCACAACACGCAAATTACGTTCCGTGGCGACGGGCACTATGCCCGGCCGGAGGCAATGGCGTGGTGCGAGACCAACGGCATCGACTACATCTTCGGTCTGTCCGGCACCAAGCCTCTCGCCAGAAAAGTCGACGAGGTCGCCGACGACATCCGCACGCGACGCGCCATCGAGAACCTGCCGGTTCTGCGTGGCTATACCGAGACGCGCCACAAGGCAAAGTCCTGGGATCGCGAACGGCGCACTGTCGCCCGTATTGAGGCGACGATGCTCGGCCTCGACATCCGCTTCGTCGTCACCAGCCTCGATGTCGGCTCGGCCGAGTGGATCTACGACAGCCTGTATTGCGCGCGCGGCCAAGCCGAGAATCTGATCAAGCTGCATAAGACGCAGCTCGCCTCCGATCGCACCAGCTGCCGTTCGGCGCTCGCCAACCAGGTCCGTCTCGTGCTCCATACGGCCGCTTATTGGCTGATGCTGACCGTGCGCGACGCCATTCCCAAAGCCCGGGAATTGGCCGCTGCCGAGTTCGCGACGCTGCGTCTTCGGCTCTTGAAAATCGCCGCCCGTGTCGTCGAGACCACGAGCCGCATTCGCCTTGCGTTTGCCGCGGCATGTCCCGAAGCCGACCTGATCTGCGGCTTGCCCGGCGCGCTGCTGCCGCTCGGTCCTTGACCGGCGGGGCGTCCGCCCCCGTTCGCCCAACCCATCCCTCAAGCGCGTTGCAAAGTACCGGTCGTCAGGCGGCGAAAAGCCGAAGGCAATCCTGTGCGCCTCGTCAGACAAGATGTGCGGCCGCATCAATCGGGCCCAAAAGCCGCACTCTCACGAATAGGACGGGCTAGCTGCGTCACGGAGAGGGCTTCGCGTGCCCGCCCGGCGAGGATTAGTGCATCTCCTTTGCCTGAGTAGGCGGCCGGGAAATTCGGATTGATTTCAAGCGCAGCGTCGTATTGATGCAGCGCCTCTTCAGGGTTACCAAATCGAAGAGTGTCTCCCTTGACCACGTGGGCCATTGCATTTGCCGGGCTTTTCGAAAGGGCTCTGTCGATGAGATTGGTTGCCGTCTTATTGTCTTCCACCACGGACACAGGCCATCCGGAGAGCAAATTAATAGGGGGGCTCAGGCACCACGCTTTCCCGATCATTGCATCGACGTAGTCTGGGTCGAGGCGCAGTGCATTGTCGAATAGCTCCTTTGCTTGCGCAATTGTCGTCTTCGATCGGGGCTCATAGGACTTTGCCCAGCCCCGCATAGTGAAGTCCATGGCGTCCGGATTCTTCGATCGGTCCGTTTCGCTACGGCGGCTTTCGGCTTGGATAAGTTCAATATTGAGCGAGCGGGCGAGCCGTACTGTGATCTGGTCCTGCAAGACGGCGACATTCGTGCGATCACTGTCGAAACGATCGGACCAGATGTCGCGACCACTCGCAACATCTGTAAGCGACACGTTGACCCGGACCTGTTCTCCGGCGCGCCGCACCGCGCCCTGTACGGCCCAGCGGATACCCAAGTCCTTACCGAGCGTCTTCAGATCGACCTGCCTGTTCTTATAGGTAAAAGCCGTCCCGCGTCCGATGACAAATGCATTGCGCATTCGCGCAAGATCCGTCGTCAAATCGGCCGTAATACTGTCGGCGAAATAGTCCTGCTCCGGATCGTTGTTGAGGTTTGCAAAGGGCAGGACGACGAGAGACAAGCGGGGAGCGATATCGGGCCGGGCCGCTGCCTCTCTCTGTGTCTTTTGCCCGTCCGGCAAAACGTCAGTGCGGACGGTGTTCCAGACATTCCAATAACCGACGAGGCCGACCGCGCCGACCACCGTGGCGACCGACGCGAGCGCGCCGCCAGCAAGCTTCAGACGGCCCCGGATTTGAACCAGCAAGCCGCCGGCGCCAGCGGACACCGCTTGCTCCGGTACCTCCTTCGGGACTTCCGAGTCCGACAGCTTTGCGCGCCAGACACGTATCGGCTCGGCAATGTTTTTCAGCGCCTGCGGCCCCATGTCTTCGAACGCCATATCGACCTTTCCGCGAACTTGATCGTAGGCCGAAGACGAGATGCAGATGCCGCCTGGCTCCCCGATGCTTTCGAGGCGAGCCCCAATATTCACACCGTCGCCGAAGATATCGTGCGGCTCGACGATGACATCGCCTATGTTGATGCCCACGCGAAAAAGAAGGCGTCTGCCCTTCGCATCATTCCGCTGCAGGCCGCCAACAGCGCTTTGGAAGCGCACGGCCGCTCGAACTGCCTGGACCGCGCTCGGAAACTCGGCCAAGAACCCGTCGCCGGTGTTCTTGACAATGCGGCCTCCGTGCTCCGCCACTGTCGGCTCGATAACATCGGCAAGGAGCGTCGTAAGACGCCCGTGCGTGGCCTCCTCGTCGTCGTGCATGAGCCGCGAATAGCCCGCGACGTCGGCGGCCATTATCGCCGATAGCCTGCGTCCGCTCGGAACTCGCCGCTTTCCGTCCATGGCGCGAAAGCCTCAACTAAGACGAGTGTACGATAAATCTGGCGGGCGAGCCAGTCGCACGATGGTTCGCTCGAAGCTGAGTGAACTACTCCGCAGCGCGAGGTCGGCTCATGGTCAAAATGCGAAGAACTCACCCTGAGCAAATCCAGTCCGCCATGTCCTACTAAGCGGACCTCAACGAGGTGCGCCGGCGCTTCGCTGAGGGACCAGAGGCCGAATTGCCCGGCACGGGTTGGTAGTTCGCTTCGGGATCGTGCGCGACCTCGTCCATCGAACAGGGCGATGCGTTGCTGCTAACGGGCAAGCGCATCCTTGTAGATAATTCCATCTTTCATGATGATCTTGAAGTTGTTGGCGGGGTCGGCAAGAAGGCCGATATTGTCCAGGGGATTTCCGTCGACGAGCAGCAGATCCGCGAGTGCGCCCTGTTCCACGACGCCGAGTTTGCCGGGATAGGGATTCCGCTTGCCCGACAGCGCCAGCAGTTCGGCGTTCGTCGATGTCGCCATGGTCAGCGCCTCGGCGGGCGTGTACCAGCGAGCGAGTGAGGCCAGGATAGCCCCCTGTTGGCGCGCCAGCGCTGCAGAGAACAGGACGTCGGTGCCCCACGCCGTCTTGATCTTGTACTTCTTCGCCAACTCGTAGGATCTGGCGATGCCGGGCCAGACCTCATCCGCCTTGGCTCGCTGGATGGAGCCTACGGGAAAGCCCAGCCTCAGATCCTCGGGGAGAGGCTGTATGCTCAGCCAAACACCCTTCTCCGCCATCAGTTTCGCTGTTGCGTCGTCCATAAGGAAGCCGTGTTCGATACACTTCACCCCAGCCGCAATGGCTCCCCGAATCGCAGCAGACGTAAAGGCATGCGCAGCGACGTACGTGCCCCAATTCTCAGCCGCTTCAACGGCGGCGCGTATTTCGGGTTCGGTGAACGTGGTCACGTCGATCGGACTGAAAGGCGACGACACTCCGCCGCCAGCCGTCAACTTGACCTGGGAAGCGCCTTGCATGAGCTGCTCGCGGACACGGACGCGGACCTCGTCGGGGCTGTCCGCAATCATTGCCCCGCCGGTCTGTTCCATGCGGGTGAGCATGCCGCCGATCGTCCGCGGCAGGTCGGTAAGCTGGCGGAAATCCCCATGCCCACTCGTGACAGTAATGACCGCGCCGGACGGATAGATGCGCGGACCCTTGATGATACCTTCGTCGATGGCGCTCTTGAGCCCGAACACCGGCCCGCCCACATCTCGAACGCTGGTAAAGCCGCGCATGAGAGTGTGCGTGGCCTCGTCGCCAGCGACAAGATTGACGTAGCCGACGTCGCCGAACGACTGTGCCGGCGTGACCCGGATCAACATCGCATGCCAATGGTTGTCGATGAGGCCGGGCATCAGTGTGCGTCCGCCGCCCTCGACAACGCGAATGTCCGCCGGGTTATCGACCGCTATCGGCTGTAGCGAGATTGATTCTATCTTGTTGCCGCGCACCAAGACGTTGGAGGAGGCAGGACAGCGTGGCGCTCTTGCCATCGAAGATGCGGACGTTCTGAAAGAGCGTGGCCGCGCCACCTGCCTGAAGCGCTTGCTGCGCCAGGCTCGCTCCACCGAGCCAGGTCGAGAGCACCACCGCGATCGACAGCAAACGGCATATTCCGCTCATCGACGGTCGGATCCGCCGCGCGCTGTACAATTTGTTCAAGAGAGCTCCTGACATCATCGCGCACGGCCCCTCTCGTTGCGTATCGGCTGCGTTCGGTTGAAGCGGCCAGACCTTCGCGATTGCGATGCCGTGCATGGCTCTCGCAGCGACAGACCGATCCCGCGGCCTCGGTCAGAGCGGATCGCCCTGGTTGCGCCTCATGATCTTGAGAACCAGGAAGATCGCGCCAGCAACCAGGAAGGCAACACCGATCGCGGTGACTCCGCTGGATTCGCTGCTCAAGCCGAGCGCCGTGAATAGCAAGCCGAAAAGCAGGAGAAGGATACCCGCGAGTTTCTTGATCAGGAGGATTGGTCTTTCAGCTGCGATCGCCATCAGCGCACTCCCTTTTATCGACTCGTTTCCGCTATGCCGTTCTCGCCGCCGGCGGCCATGCATAGGTTAGCCAGGCTATGCCGTGAGGGATCAGGTCGACGCCGAACACAAATCCGAGCACCCAAAGGCCTGTCATCGGGAATCCACTGAGGATAATCGCTTCCAGCTCGTGAAGAGCTACTCTAGCGTGTAGACATTCGCAATGAAACGACAGGTGAACTGACACAACGGCCAGCGGCGCATGCCCGTTCTCTTCCTCGTCATGTTTCTCGGCTTGGGATCCAGCGACGGAAGTCGCCAACGCGGGTGCAATTCAATCGCGAGCGATGTTCAGCCCACCGGCCCCGGTGTCCAATAGTCCCCTGAAAGCGGGCTAACTCGCACGTCACCGATGACTCCGAGCTCGAGGCTCGGATCGAAATGGCGCATCGTGCGCTCGTTGAAGTCGATGATGCGGCCGGGCCTGAGTGGTCCGACGTCATTGATCTTGACGATGACCTTCTTGCCGACGGCCTCGACGAGGGCATATTTCGGCCTGGCACCAAACTGGACCCCACCAAACTTCCGGCGCAGACTCGTCTTGATGGCGGCCGCCCAGACAGAGGGATCGTATCGCTCGCCGGAGGCTGTGCTCGGACCGCCCTCCTCCTTGCCGGGCTTGAACGGATTGTACATGGATGCAGCGCCAACGACCGCATCCCCGGAAGCGGCATCGACGACGGCGTTTGAGTGAACCCCACGCGTTTCACTTCGGGCAACGGCAACGGAAACGGCAAGCGCAACCAGGGCGCCGCAAATCGCGGCGCTCGAGCGGAACAGCATTATATCTCCTGTGATTTTCGATCGTCGGTTCCGAGAACCGCAAACAGGCAAGCGAACGCGGAAGCGTTTATGAAGCTTGCGCCGTTGTTTTGCGGGTTCGAGCCAAACCCCTTGGCTATGGAACCGTTGTGCGAACCGGGGTGGTTCCCACGCAGTGTTTTAAGTTGCCGCCGACTAAGACAGAGATTGCGTCAGCAGCATGACTTAACGGACAGCCTAGCCCGCCGCCGCCTTCACCGGCGCAACATTGTTGGCGAGCTTGCCGTAGCGATCCGCAAAAGCCCGGGTGTCGATCTCTTCGAGCTTGATCTCGCCGCTCATCACGCCTCGTTTCCATTCGGCCTGCGCCGGATCGTTCTGGAACTCCGGCATCACCTCGCGGCCGAACAGCTCCAGCGATTCGCTGATGTGCTCATGGCTGTTCTTGCCGGCCTGGTTGAGCAGGATGACCTGGTCGATGTGCGAGGACTGGAAGCGCTTCAGCTTCCTGCGGATGGTCTCCGGCGAGCCGATCAGGCCGCCACGCAGTGCCGCCTCCTGCGCTTCCGGGTTGTCGCGCTTCCACTTGTTGTACTCATCCCACATGTTGACGGTGTAGGGCGCGGGACGCTGGCGGTTCTGCGCCGCGCCGTAGAAGCGCAGCGCGAACTGGAAGAAGGTGGCCCCGTCGGCGCGCGCACGCGCTTCCTCGTCGGTCTTCGCGCACATGAAGAACGAGACCAGCGCCATGTTCGGGTTGATCTCGTAATCGGCCAGCTTGTGCAGCCGCTTGGTCATCGCATTGTAATAGGCGTGCACCCAGGCGTGCGCGGCATCGGCGCTGACGAACTGGAAGCCGAGCGCGCCGAAGCCGTGGCGGCCGGCGCGCTCGATGGTCGGCAGCTGCGAGCACGCCATCCACAGCGGCGGATGCGGTTTCTGCACCGGCTTCGGCACCACGTTGCGCAAGGGGATGTCGAAATACTTGCCGTGGTGCTCGCTGCCGGCATCCTTGAACATCGGGAAGATCGCGGCGACCGCCTCCTCGAACACCTCCTTCTTGGTCTCCATGTCGCGCCCGAACGGAGTGAGCTCGGTGATGGACGCGCTCTCGCCCATGCCGAATTCGCAGCGGCCGTTCGAGAGCAGGTCGAGCACCGCGACACGTTCGGCGACTCGCGCCGGATGGTTGGTGGTGAGCTGGAGGATGCCGTGGCCGAGCCTGATGTTCTTCGTGCGCTGGCTCGCTGCGGCCAGGAACGATTCCGGCGAGGGCGAATGCGAATATTCCTCGAGGAAGTGATGCTCGAGGACCCAAGCGTGGTCGTAGCCGAGACTGTCGGCGAGTTCCATCTGCGAGAGCGCGTTCTGGTAGAGCCTGAGCTCGTCGCCAGGCATCCAGGGCCGTGGCAGTTGCAGCTCGTAGAAGATGCCGAACTTCATGACGCCTCCCGTTTATTGTTGTTGATCGCATCTTAGTGGGTGAGGCGGCGCTGTCTACGGAGCGGCAATTCCGCCGTGCGGGAGAAGAATCCCGCACCTGTGCGCGGCAAGGCGCACCGCCGCGACGCAGCGCTGCGACATCCGCGCAAGCCGGCACATTGATCCAGATCAACGCCGCGGCGGCCCGATTGCATCAGAAGTGCAGCAAGGCAACGGCCCGGATGCCGTCCTAATCCCCACATTTCAGATGAGACCGAATATGTCGGCCCCAGACGACGCGACTTCGCGTGTGCGCCGTAAGCGCATGGAGATTTTCGCCTTCCTGTTCCTGACCGCGGTCGTGATGCCCGTCCTCGCGGTCGGAACCGTCGGCAGCTACGGGCTCGGGGTCTGGATCTACCAGATGTTTGCCGGCCCTCCCGGCCCGCCCTCCCGACATTGATTCCCCTGAAGCGAAAGACAGCCATCATGGCCCAGGCCGCCCCACACGCACTCAACCGCCGTGCCTTGATCACCGGCCGGGTGCTCAGCGCCGATCGCATCATCGCGCCGCCGGGCGCCGAGATCGCGAGCATCCTGGTGCAGGCGCGGCCCGAACGTCTCGCCGAGCTCGAAGCCGAGATCACCGCGCTGCCCGGCTGCGAGATTTACGGCCGCGACGCGCGCGGCAAGCTCGTCGTCGTGACCGAGGCGCCCGATGCCGGCAGCCTCGGCACCCTGCTCAACACCATCCAGTCGCTGCCAAACGTCTATTCCGCAGCGCTCGTCTTCCACGCCATCGAAACCGCCTGAGTCAGAAAGAGCCATCATGACATCGCCCAAGCTCGACCGCCGCCAGATGCTGAAGTTGGAGGCGGCCGCGATCGCGGCCGCTGCCGCTGGCATGCCCGCTCCGGCGCTCGCCGCCAATCTCGTCGCCGAGCGGAACATCAGCGAAATGAAGTGGGACAAGGCCGCGTGCCGCTTCTGCGGCACCGGCTGCTCGGTGATGGTCGCGACCAAGGAGAACCGCGTCGTCGCCACCCATGGCGACACCAAGTCCGAGGTCAATCGCGGCCTCAACTGCGTCAAGGGCTACTTCCTCTCCAAGATCATGTACGGCCACGACCGCCTGATGCAGCCGCTGCTGCGCAAGACGAACGGCAAGTACGACAAGAACGGCGAGTTCACGCCTGTGTCCTGGACCGAAGCCTTCGACATCATGGAGCTGAAGTGGAAGGAGGCGATCAAGAAGCGCGGCCCGAACGGCGTCGCCATGTTCGGCTCCGGCCAGTGGACGATCTGGGAAGGCTATGCCGCCTCCAAACTGTTCAAGGCCGGCTTCCGCACCAACAACATCGATCCCAATGCGCGCCACTGCATGGCCTCCGCCGTGGCCGGCATGATGCGCACTTTCGGCATCGATGAACCCTCCGGCTGCTATGACGACATCGAGGCCACCGACGCCTTCGTGCTGTGGGGCTCCAACATGGCGGAGATGCACCCGATCCTGTGGACGCGCCTGGCCGACCGCCGGCTCTCCGCGCCGCATGTTCGCGTCGCCGTGCTCTCGACCTTCGAGCACCGCTCGTTCGACCTCGCCGACATCGGCATGGTGTTCAAGCCGCAGACCGATCTCTACATCCTCAACGCCATCGCCAACCACATCATCAAGACCGGCCGCGTCAACAAGGACTTCGTCGCCGCGCATACCGTGTTCAAGCGCGGCCAGACCGACATCGGTTACGGCCTGCGGCCCGAGCATCCGCTGCAGAAGAAGGCGACGGGCGCGGCGAAGCCCAACGACGCCACCGACATGAGCTATGACGAGTTCGTCAAGTTCGTCTCCGAGTACACGCTGGAGAAGGCCGCCGAAATGTCGGGCGTGCCGCTCAACCGTCTCGAAGCTCTCGCCGAGCTCTACGCCGATCCAAAGACGAAAGTGGTCTCGTTCTGGACCATGGGCTTCAACCAGCACACCCGCGGCGTCTGGTGCAACAACCTCGTCTACAACATCCATCTGCTGACCGGGAAGATCTCCTCGCCCGGCAACAGCCCGTTCTCGCTGACCGGCCAGCCCTCGGCCTGCGGCACCGCGCGCGAGGTCGGCACCTTCTCGCACCGCCTGCCCGCCGACATGGTCGTCACCAACAAGGCGCATCGCGATCACGCCGAGCACATCTGGCGGCTGCCCGAAGGCACCATTCCCGACAAGAACGGCGCACACGCCGTGCTGCAGAGCCGGATGCTGAAGGACGGCCTGATCAACGCCTATTGGGTGCAGGTCAACAACAACCTTCAGGCCGGCCCCAACATCAACGAAGAGACCTATCCGGGCTTCCGCAGAGCTATGGCTGATTTTGGGTGACGCGGCCTGATCAGGCGGCGTGGCTTTCAGTGTTCGGAATGACTTCGATTCCGTCGATGAACTTTACACCGGCGATGACTTTCGGCAACTGGTTCGTGCTCTTCAATCGCCGCCAGGTCTTCGATGCGGCGTCGATGAGCTTGAACACCATCAGCTTCGCAGTTTGTTGCGACAGCGATCCCTTGGTCCGCACCGTTCGGTGGCGCACCGTGGCGAAGACGCTCTCGATCGGGTTCGAGCTGCGTAGGTGGATCCAGTGCTCAGCAGGGAAGTCGAAGAAGGCGAGCAGCGCATGGCGATCCTTGATCAGGCACTCCACCGCACGTCCGTATTTGACGTGGTATTTCTCGACGAAGACGTCGATCGCGGTTTCAGCTTCGGCCCGGTGTGGGGCCAGATAGATGTTCCGCAGGTCGTTCTTCATGGGGCCCTGCACGGATTTGGCGACCTTGTCGAGTACGTTGCTCACTTTATGGCACCAGAGAGCTGGCCCCGGTTGTTTGGACAGCGCCCCGCTGGATTTAAGTGGAGTCCTGCCGGGTTATGCTGAACGCGGGGCTTTACGATTTTGTCGTTGCGTCGGGAGGGCGTAGCCCGACCAGAGCGACGACAAAATCGTCGGCGACGGTCATGCGGCCATCACCATAGCTTGCGTGCCGAAGTAAGCCTCGTCGGGCGTGCGCCCGTCAAGGCTCGAGTGAGGGCGCCCCTGATTGTAGAAGGCCAGATACTTGGCAATTGTCGCTCGCGCCTCGGACACGCTGTCGTAGGCGCGGAGATAAACTTCTTCGTATTTGACCGTGCGCCAGAGCCGCTCGACAAACACGTTGTCGCGCCAGGCGCCCTTGCCGTCCATGCTGATGGCGATCTTCGCGTCCAGCAGCACATCGGTGAACTCGAGGCTGGTGAACTGGCTGCCCTGGTCCGTGTTGAAAATCTCGGGCCTGCCGTGCTTCGCCAACGCCTCCCGGACCGCTTCGACGCAGAAGGCCGCCTCCATTGTGATCGAGACGCGATGGGCCAGGACCCGTCGGCTGAACACATCGACGACCGCCGCGAGATAGACGAAGCCACGCCGCATCGGAATGTAGGTGGTGTCCATTGCCCACGCATGGTCGGGCCGCTCGATCTTCAATCCGCGCAACAGGTACGGGTAGATCTTGTGACCCGGAGCCGGCTTGCTCGTGTTCGGGCGACGATAGACCGCCTCGATCCCCATGCGCTTCATCAGCGTCGCGATGTGGCGGCGACCGGCGTATACGCCCTCCCGCCGCAGCAACGATCGCAGCATACGCGCTCCCGCGAAGGGATAATCGAGATGCAGCTCATCGAGCCGACGCATCAAGGCAAGGTCCTCGGCCGAAACTGGCCGAGGTTCATAGTAGACCGTGCTGCGAGCCAGCTTCAGGACCTTCGCCTGGCGCACGATAGAAAGATCATGACCGCGGTCGATCATCGCTTTGCGCTCAGCAGGCCCGCCTTGGTGAGCGCGCCGGACAAAAAATCGTTTTCCAACGCCAGCTCGCCGATCTTGGCATGTAACGCCTTCAAATCGACCGGCGTCTCGGCCGATGTCTTGTCATGCCCAAACACGCCGGCGGCGCCTTCCAGGAGCTGGTTTTTCCAGATCGTGATCTGGTTCGGATGAACATCAAACAGTTGCGCCAGCTCCGCCAGTGTCTTGTCGCCTTTGACCGCAGCCAAAGCAACCTTCGCCTTGAATGCCGGAGAATGCGTCCGGCGGCTCTTCTTCGTCATCTTCGCTCCTGATTCGCAGCAAGAATCCTCGCCGCTGTCAGGCAGAAAATCCACTCAAGCTACTGTCCGAATTTGCGGGGCCAGCTCTCCAGCATCGTTGGTGCCGCGTGCCGGGAAAGGCCTGCGTCCAGTGCCTTCCAGAAGCCGAGGGCGCCGTCGCCGATGGCGAGTTGCGGGGCAATCCGTAACCCGCGTTGCCGCAGGTCGATCAGGAGTTCGCGCCAGCTCTGCGCGCTCTCGCGCACGCCGACCTGGAAGCCGATCAGCTCCTTCTTGCCTTCCGGCGTGGTGCCAATCAGCACCAGCATGCATTCGCTGTGATCTTCCATGCGGGCCTGCAGGTACACGCCATCGGCCCAGATGTAGACATAGCGACGCGCCGACAGATCGCGTCTCTGCCAGCGTTCGTACTCGACCTGCCAATCGGCCTTCAGGCCGGCGATCACCGAAGGCGACAGGTTCGGCGCATCCTTGCCGAGCAGCGCCGAGAGCGCCTCCTGGAAGTCGCCGGTCGAGATGCCGCGCAAATAGAGGACCGGGATCAAGGCATCCAGGCTCTTCGTCCGCCGCGCCCATAGCGGCAGGATTGCCGAACTGAAGCGGAGGCGGTCGCCTGGCCCGCTCGCTCCGCGGTCGCGGACCTTGGGACGAGCGACCTCCACCGGACCGATGCCGGTCGCAATCTCGCGCACCGGACCGTGCCCATGTCGGACCAGGCGCGCTCGACCGTCGGGCAGCGTCAGATTGGCCGTGCTGGCCAGAAACGCGCCAACCTCGATCTCGATCGCCCTGGCAAGCAGGTCCCGCGCGCCGGCACGAACGATATCGGTCAGTGGATCATCAACCGCGGACGGCTGACGGAAAGCAAGAACATTGGTAGTCTCGGTCATGGCGTATCGCTCTCCTCGAGAGGTTCTGGCAGGCTCGTCACCCGCCTCGATACGCCGCCTTCCTCACACCGTCATCACCCAGATTCCGCCATAGCTCGCTTCCGCAACCCCGAGAATTTCATCGTGGTCTCGGACGCCTATCCCTCGGTGACCGCGCTTGCCGCCGATCTGATCCTGCCCACCGCGATGTGGGTGGAGAAAGAGGGCGCCTATGGCAATGCCGAGCGGCGCACCCAGTTCTGGCATCAGCTCGTCTCGGCGCCCGGCGAATCGAAATCCGACCTCTGGCAGCTGATGGAGTTCTCCAAGCGCTTCAAGATCGAGGAAGTCTGGCCCGAGGAGCTGATCGCCAAGAAGCCCGACGTCCGCGGCAAGACGCTGTTCGACGTGCTCTACAGGAACGGCCAGGTCGACAAATTCCCGGTTACCGACATCGAGCCGGGCTATCTCAACGACGAATCCAAGGCGTTCGGCTTCTACGTGCACAAGGGCCTGTTCGAGGAATACGCCCAGTTCGGCCGCGGCCATGGCCACGACCTCGCGCCATTCGACACCTATCACCGCGAGCGCGGCCTGCGCTGGCCTGTCGTCAACGGCCAGGAAACCAGATGGCGTTTCCGCGAGGGCAGCGATCCCTACGTCAAGCAGGGCACCGACGTGCAGTTCTACGGCCATCCCGACGGCAAGGCGCGCATCTTCGCGCTGCCTTACGAGCCGCCGGCGGAATCGCCCGACAATGAATATCCCTACTGGCTCTCGACCGGCCGCGTGCTGGAGCACTGGCATTCCGGCACCATGACGCGCCGCGTGCCCGAGCTCTACAAGGCCTTCCCCGAGGCCGCCTGTTTCATGCATCCGGACGATGCCCAGGAAGCCAAGCTCCGCCGCGGGGATGAAGTGAAGGTGGTCTCGCGCCGCGGTTTCATCCGCGCCCGCGTCGAGACTCGCGGCCGCGACCGGCCGCCGCGCGGCCTGGTGTTCGTGCCGTGGTTCGACGAATCCAAGCTGATCAACAAGGTGACGCTGGACGCAACCGATCCGATCTCGCTGCAAACCGATTTCAAGAAATGCGCCGTGCGCATCGAGCGGGTGAACATGTCATGATGAAACGATCCGCAATCGCTCTGCTCGCCTTCGCGGTCGCAGCCGGCGCGAGCTCGCTCACCGCGCAGACGGTGACGTCAGGCCTGCGCGGCCCGACCCCGCTCAACGACGAGGGCCCGGCGCCGCCGATGCTGCCGAACCGCAACACCTCCGAGAAGGAGGTGCGCAACTATCCGGAGCAGCCGCCCGTCATCCCGCACAGTATCGACGGCTACCAGGTCGATCTCAACGGCAACAAATGCCTGTCCTGCCACGCGCGGGCGCGCACCGCTGAATCGCAGGCGCCGATGGTGTCGATCACGCATTTTATGGACCGCGACGGCCAGTTCCTGGGCTCGGTCTCGCCGCGACGCTTCTTCTGCACGGAATGCCACGTGCCGCAGAACACCGCCAATCCGCCGGTCAGCAACGATTTCATCGACATCGACACGCTGCTGTCGCGCGCAAGCCCGGGTGGCCGCCGATGACGACAACCGCTGACGAGCCTGATGCCGGGATGAAGGCCAAGCGCAGCTTCCTCGCGCGAAGCTGGGCCTTCGCGCTGGAGCTCTGGCGGGTGCTGACACGACCGAGCTCGGTGTTCGCCCTCGGCACCCTGGTGCTCGCCGGCTTCGTCGCCGGCGTGATCTTCTGGGGCGGCTTCAACACCGCACTGGAATTGACCAACACCGAGAAGTTCTGCACCAGCTGTCACGAGATGAAGGACAACGTCTACGCCGAGCTGAAGTCGACCATCCACTTCTCCAACCGCTCCGGCGTGCGCGCGACCTGTCCGGACTGCCACGTGCCGCACAACTGGACCGACAAGATCGCGCGCAAGATGCAGGCCTCCAAGGAGGTCTGGGGCAAGATCTTCGGCACGATCGACACGAGGGAGAAATTCCAGGATCACCGCCTCGAGCTGGCGGCCCACGAATGGGCACGCTTCAAGGCCAACGATTCGCTGGAATGCCGCAACTGCCACAGCGCCGATTCCATGGACATCACCAAGCAATCGCCGCGCGCCTCGGTGGCGCACCAGCGCTTCCTGTTCACCAAGGAAAAGACCTGCATCGACTGCCACAAGGGCATCGCCCACCAGCTGCCCGACATGCGCGGCGTTCCCGGCTGGCAGTAGCCTCAGCTCTCACCGCGTCATGGCCGGGCATAGCCGTCCGAAGGACGGCGTCGCTTCCGCTCGCCTATGTCCCGGCCATCCACGCCTAACCACACGGCACAAGGAACGTGGATGCCCGGGACAAGCCCGGGCATGACGATCTCTTGCAAGGCTCACATGCGGGTGCCCCACCGGCAATTGCGGGGCGACCGCGCTTGAACCGGCGGGGCGAATGGTTAGTTTTGGGCATCGGCGAATCGCCTCTTTTCGCCCCTCCTCAAGACAGACATGGCCACTTTCACCCCGCATCAGGATGCCGCGCTCAAGGCCGTTGGCGACTGGCTCAAGGCCAAGCCGGGCCGTAACGGCACGCCGCCGGTGTTCCGCCTGTTCGGCTTTGCCGGCACCGGCAAGACGACGCTGGCGCGGCACATCGCCGACGGCGTCGACGGCGAGGTGAAGTTCGCCGCCTTCACCGGCAAGGCGGCGCTGGTCATGCGCAACAAGGGCTGCGACGGCGCGTCCACCATCCACTCGCTGATCTACCGCGCCCGCGAATCCGGCGAGGAGCAGCCGAGCTTCGAGCTGTGGGACGACGCGCCGGCCTCCAAGGCGAAGCTGATCGTGATCGACGAATGCTCGATGGTCGACGCCGAACTCGGGCGCGACCTGATGTCGTTCGACTGCCCGTTGCTGGTGCTGGGCGATCCCGCGCAGCTGCCGCCGATCCAGGGCGGCGGCTTCTTCACCAACACCTCACCGGACGCGATGCTGACCGAGGTGCACCGTCAGGCCCAGGACGATCCGATCGTGCGGATGTCGATGGACGTCCGCGAGGGACGCGAGCTCGATATCGGCCGTTATGGCGAGAGCGAGGTGGTGTCGCGGAAGGAGCTCGACCCCGATCGCGTCATGGGCGCCGACCAGATCCTGGTCGGGCGCAACAACACCCGCCGCGCCTACAACATGCGGGTGCGCCAGCGCCAGAACATCGAGGACGTCTTTCCCGTCGCCGGCGACAAGCTGGTGTGCCTGCGCAACAACCGCAAGAAGGGCCTGTTCAACGGCGGCCTGTGGCGCGTGAAGTCGCGCAACACCTCGCGCTCGAAATCCCGCATTCTCAGCATGCGGCTGTCGCCGGACGAGGATTTCGGCCACAAGGTGACGAAGGTCTCGGTGCGCGCCGACTGCTTCGAGGGCGGCATCGAGCAGATCGCCTGGGAGCAGCGCAAGCCCTATGACGAGTTCGACTACGGCTACGTGCTGACCGTGCACAAGTCGCAGGGCTCGCAATGGGACGATGTCGTGCTGTTCGACGAGAGCTTCGCGTTTCAGGAGTCCCGGGCGCGGTGGCTCTATACCGGGATCACGCGGGCGGCGAAGCGGCTCAGCGTGGTTGTGTAGAACTCGCCGATTTCCGCGTGAGCGGCTTCACCGAGATGCATTCACTGCTCGCTAGGCTTTGCGATGTATCCGTACGAAAACCGCATTGGAGTGGAGCGAATGACGGCGCGCGCAACAAAGCCTGAGCATCCCGATACCGATCCCGATACTCTCACAGCGAGCCGTCGGGACTTCCTGAAATCGGCGAGCGCGGCAGCCGGTTCGCTCGCGCTGTCGATCACCGCTCCAGGGATTGCCCTTGCGGCGCCCGGCGGATCGGTGCGAATCCCGAAGGAGCGGCTCAATGCGCTGGCGGCAAAATTCTATGCCGTCTTCAACGAAGGCAATATTCTGCCGGCGAGCTTTGCGGACAAATATGCGGCACGCCATGATGTGGAGCTGAGGCGCATCGTCACCTTCACGCGCATCCCGGAGACGGGAGAACGCGTCAAGGTCAGCGGTCTGCTTGCCGTCCCGGCGGGCGCGCGCGGCGCTGTTCCGGTGTTGTCATGGCAGCACGGCACGATCCTCTCGTTCGACCAGGTCCCTTCGAACCTGCTGCGGCTGGAGGACGAGACGTACGAGCTGCGCGACAATGTCGATTCGATCGAGACCTTGTTCAACGTGCAGCGCTTCGCCGGCAACGGATACGCCGTCATCGCGGCCGATTATGTCGGCAAGGGCCCCTATCGCAATGGTCGGAGCGAAGCCTATGCTGTGAAGGGCGCGACCGTGCAATGCTGTCTCGACATCCTGAAGGCGGGACTGCTCGAACTGCGCAAGCTCGGCCTGCGCCAGTCATCCCTGTTCCTGAACGGTTGGTCGCAGGGCGCGCTGAACACTCAGTGGCTGAAACAGGAGATGCAGCGCCGCGGCATCAAGGTGCGGGCGGCGGCGACACAGAGCCCGTTCAACAATCTCGCCGAGAGCTTCCACTACTGGGCGAACGCCGCGGCTTTTATTCCGGCCTCTGAGAATTCGTATCCGATGCCGCCGGCCTGGATCACGCCCTGCATGATCGTCCTGCTCGGAAGTTACCGGCGCTATTACGGGCTGAACGGCTTGTTCAAAACGGCGATCAAGCCGCAATATCAGGCGTTCGCGGAGAAGTACTGGTCCGATTACAGCCTCGAGGGCGAGATCGCGAAGAGCATTCCTCCCGCCGGCGATTTCCTCGTCGATGGCTTCTTCGATCGCTTCACCAGCGATACGAACAGCAAGCTCATGCGCCAACTGGGCGACAATGGCACGACGTTCTGGGACTACGATTCCCCGATCAAGTTCTACTACGGACTGGCCGACGAGGCCTTGCCGCCGCGCCTTGTGCAGCCGGCCGTCGTCGCCGGCGGGCACTTCGCCGACGGCGTTCCCGTCAAGGGCGCGAGCCACCGCGGCACCTTCCTGGCGAGCCTCTACGGCGAAGGCACCGTTCTGAACGGATCTCCGACGGCGTTCGACTGGTTCAATTCGCTGGCGTGAGCGGGACGGTGCGCCGGCGTCCTCACGGACTCGTGTCTGGCCGCCTGTAACAGCGGGGCGGGGCAGTCGTATCTTCGGCAGAGATAGTGCCGGCGAGGCTATTCGCCCGCGCCGGCCCGCCTTAGACTGCCCACCCTTGCCAGAGGATCCGCCATGCGCCGACCTGCCCTCGCCTTTCTGCTCGCCGCAACCACCGCCCTGACGCTGGCCCTTGCCGTGCCGTCACGCGCCGCGGAGGAGGCGGTCGTGATCCCCGCTCCCGCATTGGACGCGACGCCCGCCAGCGGCATCCAGACCGCCGTGATCGCCGGCGGCTGCTTCTGGGGCGTGCAGGGCGTCTTCCAGCACACCGCGGGCGTCGTCAACGCGGTCTCCGGCTATGCCGGCGGCACCAAGGCGACCGCCGACTACCAGACCGTCTCGAGCGGCCGTACCGGCCACGCGGAGTCGGTCGAGATCAAGTACGACCCGAAGAAGATCTCTTACGGCAAGATCCTCCAGATCTACTTCTCGGTGGTGCACGACCCGACCCAGCTCAATCGCCAGGGCCCCGACGTCGGCCCGCAATATCGCTCGGCCATCTTCACCACGTCCGACGAGCAGAAGAAGGTGGCGGAGGCCTATATCGCCCAGCTCAACAGTGCGAAGGTCTTCAACAAGCCGATCGTGACCAAGGTCGGCGCGCTGGAGGCGTTCTATCCGGCGGAGGCCTATCACCAGGACTATCTGACGCTGCACCCGAACCAGCCCTACATCGCCTATAACGACATCCCGAAGGTCGAGAACCTGAAAAAGCTATTTGCGGATAACTACATTGAAAAGCCGACGCTGGTGAACGCCAGCAAGGCCACCAACTGATCGAGATCACCGAAGAAACGGGAAACCCATGCCCGACACCAAGACGAAGATCACGGACGACAAGGTCATCAAGAGCGAAGAGCAGTGGCGGCGCGAATTGACGCCGATGCAGTTCGCCGTGCTGCGCGAGAAGGCGACCGAGCGTCCCTTCTCGGGCGAATATGAGCACGACGAGCGCGCCGGCACTTATGTCTGCGCCGGCTGCGGCAATGTGCTGTTCGCGTCCGACGCCAAGTTCGATTCCGGCTGTGGCTGGCCGAGCTTCACCCAGCCCGCGGTCGAGAGCCATATCGACGAGGAGCGGGATACGAGTCACGGCATGATCCGCACCGAGGTGCTCTGCTCCAAATGCAGCGGCCATCTCGGCCATGTCTTCCCCGACGGGCCCGGGCCGACCGGCTTGCGCTATTGCATCAATTCCGCGGCGTTGAAGCTCGAGCCCAAATAAGCTTGCGCGCTGCCGGGTTCCCCAGTGGAACCCGGCGGTGTGATGTGCTTTTCTCCCTTGGCGGTGCGGCCGATCAGCGCATTCGGCGACCGCCAGGGAGGATGCCATGACGCTTGGAACCATCCTGATCATCCTGGTGATCATCTATCTGCTCGGCGGCCTGTCCGGCCGGTTCGGCGGCTACGGCTATGGCCTGGGCCATTCCGGCATGGGCATCGGCGGGGTCGTGCTGGTGGTGCTGATCGTGCTGCTGCTTCTTGGCAAGATGTGAAGCATCTAAGTTGTTGAAATAACTAAATTTATTTCGCCCGCGGAGCTGCCATGCGTGGATTCATCATCTCGCGTCGCAGGGGTCGCATTTCTGTCAAATCGGCCTATATTAGTGGGCGAGAATGACATGCGGCGGGCCCGCCTGGCGGCTCCTGCCCTCCCCAACCCCACGCGCTTAAAGCCCCAGAGAAGATCACGAGGTCTTTGACCATGCGTCCACTGCGTCCGTTCAACTTCAACACCTCCGCCGAACTCTTTCCTGCCGCGATCCGCAAGAAGAAGCGGGCAGGTTTCACCTATCGCCGGTTCGGCACCGCGGCCGAGGCCGTGCAGTTCGCGATGGAGCAGTTGCCGACGGATTCGCTGAACGGCGCCTATCTCCAGGTCGAGGAAGCCCGCTTCGACCAGAACGGCATCCGCTCGCTGTACGAGAGCGAAGCCTTCCCGCTGCCCCGTCGGCCCAAGCCCGCGCCGGCCGCGGAGACCGACGCCGACGCGGCATAAGCTTTTCGCAACCCTCCGATGTGCGCAGAAAGCGCGATGGCCGAAAGGTCGTCGCGCTTTTTGCGTTTGGGCTTTCATGCTTCCATAGCGTCATGGCCGGGCTTGTCCCGGCCATCCACGCCTCGCGCCGCGGCACAAAGAACGTGGATGCCCCGGACAAGCCAGGACAAGGACAAGCCAGGACAAGCACTGGCATGACGACCGTTCGAGCATATGCATCAATTGCGGAGAGGAGCGATCCTACATCCGCGGCTGCTTCTCCAGCCAGCGGCGGAGCAGGCGCACGTTGCGCATGTTGGCGCGGAACATCACGTCGAAGGCGTCGCCCGCGAACGGGACCAGGCCGACCACGCCGTCGACCGCGACATTGCCGAGCATGCGCGCCGTGATGTGCCAGGGCGCGCCCAGCGCGCGGGCCTCGCGCACCAGCCACAGCGAGATCGCGGTGGTGATGATGTCGCCGACCACGGGGATCAGGCCGATCAGCCCGTCGATGCCGTAGCGGATTTTGGTGCCGGGCAGGATGAAGGCGACGTCGAGCAGCTTCGCGATCGCCTCGATACGCGCGATCCGCTGCTCGCGCGTCAGATTGCCGAACGGACTCGCTTGCCGGAACTCAAAGCGAAACTCGCGAAATCCCTGCTCCAGGCTTTCAGGCCTGATCTCGTGGCCTTCCTGGTCGATGATCGGCCCGCGCGCCTGCTTGCCGGAAAAGGGCGCACGCGAGCCGCTCCCCGTACGGGATCTGCGAGGAGCAAGGATGTCGTCGTCGGACATGGTCATGGTCTCTGGACAACGCGCCGCGGCGGCGGAGGTTGCTGCCGCGATCGAATGCCGCGCGTCAGGTCGGCGCCGCCGCTGCCTGCGACTCCTCGACATAGCGATGCACGAGCCAGGATGAAATTGCCGCCGGCACGAATCCGACGAGGCCATACAGGATGAACTGCACCGCGCCCGAATCCGGCCCGCGCGAGCTATAGGTGAGCGACGCCAGGACGAAGGCGAACAGGCCGACCAGGAGCATCCGCAGGCCCGGACCGATCCGGCGGATATGGATCAGGATGTCGTCGACCGCGCCGATCATCAGCGCGGGCAGGAAGCCGAACAGATAGCTGTATTGCAGGGTCTTGAAGAACACCGCGAACAGCTTGCCGACCTCGCCGAGGCTGGTCTGGGTCCAATAGCCGGACTGGTAGGTCGTCGTCAGCAGCAGCAGGAACCCGCCCACGAACGGGCCGACCAGCGCAAACACCAGATAGCGTTTCATCAAATACCCTCATCCTTCGCCAGTATTATAGCAGCGCAGCGGGAACCTTGAACAGCGGGCGCCGGGCTCCACCCGAGGGGAACAAGTGGCAAGGCGACGAGTTCATGCTGGACCTGAACTCAACCCTGGCAGATTGGAGCCGCCAATGTCCCCTCAACTCGTTCTGGCGACAATCATGCTGGCAACCCTGGGCGGCCTCTCGAGTGTCCCCGCTTTCGCCCAAGGCCACATGGGCACGCCGCAGGAGCAGAAGGCCTGCTCGCGGGATGCATCGCGCTTCTGCCGCAAGGAACTCGGCAACGACATGGCCGTGCAAGGCTGCCTGCAGGCCAACCGCGCCAAGCTGTCGCGCGCTTGCAGCAAGGTGTTTCAGAGCCACGGCATGTGAGGATCGGCCCCCCCGCGAACGGAGAGTGATGCCATGTTGCGCGACGAACAACTCTCGATCCTGCGGGACATCAGCCAATCCGTTGCCTTTGCCGACGAGCGGCAGGGCAAGGTCGGGCAACTGATCGCCGACGGCTACGTGATGAAGGACGGCGATCTGTTCGAGCTCACGGCCAAGGGCGTCACCGCCGTCGAGGAACACGCTGCCGCTCTCGGCGTGAGCGATGCGGAATAAGCGAGCGCATCCTCCGATCGGCTGATCTGATCGCGCGCGACGTGACTCGCGCGCAACAATTGCGAATTCCTTTGCGCTGACCATTGCAGCCGCGTGCCAATGGCGCATACTTCGCTCGGGCGGCGCAGTACTTTCGATTCGAGCATCAAGAGATCGAGCGACCACATGCGGGACCAAAGTTCCCGGCGTGAAGGCTGTGACGTACGGCAGATCAAGCCGCGTGCGGCGCCCCAAAAACCAAGTGGCTCAAGCCCTAGGGAAATCGGGGACCCATCCGCATGACACGCCATCAGACGATCGCTTCGCTCTTCGCTTTCGCCGTCACCAGCCTCGCACTCCAGACATCACCTGGCCTCGCCTTCACGCAAGAAGCGCAGCAGATGTGCTCGGGCGATGCGATGCGGCTGTGCTCAAGTGAGATCCCGGATATCCCGCGGATCACCGCCTGCATGGTGCGGAACAAGTCGCAGGTCAGCCCCGGCTGCCGCGCCGTGATGGATCGCGAGCACGCCGCCGCGGCGGCATCGCGCAAGCGCGAAGCGGCGGCGCGGTAGCGCTCATTCGCTCATTCAGAGTGTCATTCCGGGGCGGCGCATCAGCGTCGAGCCCGGAATCCATTCTCCGCGTCGTCCGCTGGACGATGGATTCCGGGCTTGCGCGACGCGCCCCGGAATGACGGAAGCGGTGGCCGCCTAACTCAGTCGCCCCACTGGGCGAAGGCGTCGTTGAAGGCGCGCTCGCCGGGGGCGCCCTTCTCGATGGCGATGATGGCGCGGCGCTGGTTGGCGTAGACCAGGGGCACGTCGAACCAGGAGCGCTCCTTCAGGAGCTGGATGTTGCGGGCCCGGTCGGCATCGACGTTGGAGAGGCCGACCAGGAAGAAGCCGTCGGTGACCTTGACCGCGAGGCCTGCGAGCGGCGTGCCGCGCGCCTGCTCGTTCGACTTCATCAGGATGCCAGGCACGTTGGAGACGCTGCCGCCCGGAAAATCCGGCGGCAGGATGAAGGTCAATTCCGCGGTGTGGCTCGCCGGCAGCGAGGAGTCGGTGTTGCGGCGGAACGACATCGTCATCTTGAACTTGCGGTCGGGAATCTCGATGTCGGCGCGCACGGCGACGTCGGCCTTCTGGTTGCCCGAGGCCTTGATCGGCTCGAGCCGCCACACCACCGAACCGACATATTGCTTGCCCTTCGGGTCGGACGGATCCTCGTCATAGAGCACGACCTTCTGCGCCACCGGCGCGACAGGCTGGTCGCTGGCCGAGGGCTGGCCGACGCGATCCGGAATCTTCGGCTTGCTCTGCGGCTGCGCCGGGCTCGGCGTCTCCACGACCTGAGTCGCGGACGGTTTGAGAAAGCCGTTGACGATCTGGACGGCCTGCTTGCCCCAGAGGATGCCGGCGCCGACCAGGATCAGCACGATGCCGACGGCGATCGCGCTCTTGAACGGAAATGCAGAGCCGGTTCGGACGCGCTTCTTGGCCTCGCGCTCCGGCGCAGCGCGCGGACGCGGCGACGGCGGCGCGTAGCGCTCGGCGTCCTCGATCGCTTCGTCGTAGGAATGGGGCGCCTCGGACTCGCCGGCGCGGTTTTCCAGGCTCGGCTCCAGCCGGTCGAATTCCGGCGAGGGCGAGGGCACGTTGGCATAGGTGCGGCGCGCGGCGCGGCTCGCCTGCGCGGCAGCGCCGCCGAGATCATTGGCATCGGCCGTGATGTCGCGGAAGCCGCGCACGCCCGGTGCCGGCGGCGGGGGTCCCATGTCCGGCGGACGGCGCGCACCGGCGCGATCGCGCCCGGCGGGCGGCGGCTCCGGCGGCGGGACGGACGGTCCCGGCGGGCGCGGGGCATCGAAACGGGGAGCGCGCGGCGGGCGCGGGGCCTCGCCCTGCTCATCGACGCTGATTGACGGACGGTCGGCCCGCGGCGGCGTCGGGGCCGGTCGCGTGCGCGGCGGAGCCGGCTGAGATGCGGGAGCGTTGGCTTCGCCGGCGCGGGCGCTGGCCCGGCGAAAAGCATCGCCGCTGCTGCTGACGCGGGCGCCGCCACCCGGGCGAGAGGCCTCGCGGGCACGCTGGGCGGCCTCCGATTCGACCTTGCGAACGGCCTCTTCCAGCGACAGCCGTTCGCGCGTGATCTCGGATTCGGAAAGCGGCGGCTGCACGCTCCGCAGCTGCGCGATCAGGGCCGTGCGCGCCCTCTCATAGAGCGCGCGACGGCTTTCGCCGGGAGCGTTGGGGTCCAAGGCGGCAATAGCGCGGGCGATCAGCGGATAGTAATCAGCCATTTCTACTCAACTATACGCGCGTCCCGGTAAGATATCGTTAAGCCTCAAACGGATTTTGCACGAGGATAGTATCTTCGCGTTCGGGGCTGGTGGAAAGCAGCGCGACCGGGCACCCCACCAATTCCTCGATCCGCCGGACATATTTGATGGCCTGGGCGGGCAGGTCGGCCCAGGACCGCGCGCTGGCGGTCGGCTCCTTCCAGCCCTCGATGGTCTCGTAGATCGGCTCGACCCGGGCCTGGGCGCCCTCGCCGGCCGGGAAATGGTCGATCTCCTTGCCGTCGAGCCTGTAGCCGGTGCAGACCTCGATCGAATCGAAGCCGTCGAGGATGTCGAGCTTGGTCAGCGCGAGGCCGTTGATGCCGCAGGTGCGGACCGCCTGGCGGACCAGCACGGCGTCGAACCAGCCGCAGCGGCGGGGACGGCCGGTATTGGTGCCGAACTCGCGGCCGCGCTCGCCGATCTTGCGGCCGATCTCGTTGTCCTGCTCGGTCGGGAACGGGCCCTGCCCGACGCGGGTCGTGTAGGCCTTGCAGAGTCCGAGCACATAACCGACCGCGCCCGGCCCGAGGCCCGAGCCGGTCGCCGCCTGCGCCGCCACCGTATTGGACGAGGTGACGTAGGGATAGGTGCCGTGGTCGACGTCGAGCAGCGCGCCCTGGGCGCCCTCGAACAGCATGCGCTTGCCTTCGCGCCGCTTGATGTCGAGCAGCCGCCACACCGTCTCGGCATAGGGCAGCAGCTGCGGCGCCATCGCCATCAGCTCTTTCAGGATCACCGCACTGTCGAATTCCGGCAGGTTGAGGCCGCGGCGCAGCGCGTTGTGGTGCGCCAGCAGGCGGTCGATCTTGTGCGGCAGCGTCTGATGGTCGGCGAGATCCATCAGGCGGATGGCGCGGCGGCCGACCTTGTCCTCATAGGCCGGCCCGATGCCGCGGCGGGTGGTGCCGATCGCTGTCGCGGCGCTGGCGGATTCGCGGTGCGCATCGAGCTCGCGGTGCAGCGGCAGGATCAGCGTGACATTTTCCGCGACACGCAGGTTGTCAGGGCTGACATCGACGCCCTGCGCCCTCAGCTTGGTGACCTCGTCGAGAAAGGCGGTGGGGTCGAACACGACGCCGTTGCCGATCACCGACAGCTTGCCCTCGCGCAGCACGCCGGAGGGCAGCAGCGCGAGCTTGTAGGTCTTGCCGTTGATCACCAGCGTGTGGCCGGCGTTATGACCGCCCTGGAAGCGGATGACGATATCCGCCTGCTCCGACAACCAGTCGACGATCTTGCCCTTCCCTTCGTCGCCCCACTGGGCGCCGACGACGACAACATTGGCCATGCGCGGGTAATCCTTCGAAGATTTCTCTGTAAGTGGCATGATCCGAACGGAAAACCGGGATCCACTTTTCCGGGATCATGCCTGCGCCCAGCCCAATTCCCGGCCGAGGCCGTTCGCACGCGAGGCAGCCCAACCGGATAAAGGAAGCAGCCCCTCTAGGCAAGCAAGAACGGGGCTTTTTTCAGGCTCAACGCGCACTCCAAGCCTTTGATATCCCCCGAAAATCCAGAAACCTTCCGGGCCGGCGCAATGGCTTCGACCAAAGCGTGAGAGGCCGCCTTCGCCGCTGCATGGTCGCGATGCGTCCGCCCCCCATTGATGCAACCTCGATTTCCGTGTCTTTGGACAGCGCCGGGTGATCAGCCGGCCCGGGTCTCGCCGGGCCGGAGGCTTCGGCGTACTCCACGCGGGGCCCCAACAGCCACATGTCCGCCACCGGCCACACCACGAGCGCGGAAACATCCGGACACAGCTGGATCGCCAACCAGCCTTACCTGCTGCTCAGCATTACCGCGCTGTGCTGGGCCGGTAACGCCATCGTAGGACGGCTTGCCGCCGGACACATCCCGCCGGTCACGCTGTCGTTCCTGCGCTGGTTCTTCGCCTTCCTGCTGGTGCTGCCGTTTGCCTTCAAGCACCTCGTGCAGGACTGGCCCGCGATCCGCGGCAAGCTCGGCCTGATGGTCACGCTCTCGGTCACCGGCATCGGCGCCTTCAACACGCTGCAATATTGGGCGCTGGAGCATACCCAGGCGCTCAATACGCTGCTGCTGCAGTCGGCCGCGCCGCTGCTCGTGGCGCTGTGGTCGCTGGTCATTCTCGGCATCCGGCTCACCTCGGCGCAGGCCTTCGGTGTGCTGCTGTCGATGTGCGGCGTGCTGACCATCCTGCTGCATGGCGATTTCACCACGCTGTCGAACATCGACTTCAACAAGGGCGACCTGATCTTCCTGCTCGCGCTCTTGATCTTCGCGCTCTATTCGGTGCTATCGCTGAAGCGACCGCCGATGCACGGCCTCTCGTTCCTCGCCTTCACCTTCGGCTGCGGCACCGCCTGTCTCATTCCGCTGGAGATCTGGGAACTGTCCGCACGCCCGGTCATGAAGCTCGACGGGCCGAACCTGCTGACCCTGTTCTACGTCGCCGTTTTCCCCTCGGCGCTCGCCGATCTCTGCTTCAATCGCGGCGTGCGCCTGATCGGCGCCAACCGCGCCGCGCCGTTCTTCCACGTCGTGCCGGTGTTCGGTTCGATCATGGCGATGGCGTTTCTGGGCGAACACCCGCAGGCGTTCCACTTCATCGGCTTCGCCCTGGTGCTGGCGGGCGTGTTCGCAGCGTCAAGAAAGCAGGCGACATAGCCGCAAGCTACTTCTTGAACTTGCTGTAGGCTTCGCTGGTCGCGATGATGAGGTGCTCGGCGCAGCCGTTGACGCGATGCGGATCGGCCTCGCGCTCGTAAGCCTCCGACGTCATCATGTCGAGAAAGGCCGAGACCGTCGGATAATAGACCAGCGCCACAAAGTCCCATTCATTGCCGTCGTGCGGACCGAGTGCGACCGCCTTGGCCTCGCCGGTCCAGAGTAGCGTGCCGCCGCGTGCCCTGATCATCGGCACCGTGACCGCGCTGTAGCGAAGATAAGCGTCCCAGCCGGACCCGTTGCCGTCGCGCTAACGCGCATGGAAACGCATCAGGTTCAGCATCACCACCGGCGCCTGCGGATCGAGTTGCTCCAGGCCCTCAACGTTCAACATATTGACCGCCAATGGCACCTCCCCGGGTCATGTCTGCATTGTAGCATTGCGGCCCTGTGGCTTGTGCCACAACGACAATCCGGCGCAAGCTCGCATGCAACGCCAATGACGACCGCTTCGCCCGCGCCACCGGCCTCCAATCCGGCCAGCTGGCTCAACAACCAGCCTTATCTGCTGCTCAGCCTGACCTCGCTGTTCTGGGCCGGCAACATCGTGCTCGCACGCCATGTCGGCGCGCATGTGCCGCCGCTGACGGTGACCACGATCCGCTGGTACGGCGTATTCCTCATCCTGTTGCCGTTCGCCTGGCCGCATCTGAAGCGCGACTGGCCCGCCCTGCGCAGGAGCCTGCCGCTGATGCTGTTCCTGTCGCTGGTCGGCTTTGCCTTCAACAACGCGATCTCGTACTGGGCGATGCAATACACCGAGGCGCTGAACGCGCTTCTGATCCAGTCGGCAGGTCCGCTGTTCGTGGCGCTGTGGTCGCTGGTGCTGTTCGGCGTGCGGCTGACGGGCGCGCAGCTCGGCGGCATCGCGATCTCGCTTCTCGGCGTGCTGATCATCATCCTCCGCGGCGATCTCTCCGCGCTCAAGAGCATCAGCTTCAACAGGGGCGACATCATGTTCGCCTCGTCGCTGGTGGCGTTCGGCATCTACTCCGCCTTCATCCCGCGGCGGCCGAAGATCCATCAGCTCTCCTTCCTGTCCTTCACCACCTGCTGCGGCGCGACGATGCTGCTGCCGACGGCGATCTGGGAGGCCGCTAGCGGCCGCGTGCTGCAATTCGACCTGATCACGCTGGCGACGCTGGGCTACATCCTGATCTTTCCCTCCACCCTCGCCTACCTCTTCTTCAACCGCGGCGTGGCGCTGATCGGGCCGAACCGGGCGGCGCCGTTCTTCCATCTGGTGCCGGTGTTCGGCTCGGCGATGGCGATCCTGCTGCTGGGCGAAAAGCTGCAAGCGTTCCACCTGATCGGCTACGTGCTGGTGCTCGCCGGCGTCGTGATCGCATCGCGCCAGGGCTCCGCGGTGAAGTAATTCCGCGAGACGGACGATGCGCTCGTGTCCCGGACGCGCTGCGGTACGCAGTGACGCTGCGCAGAGCCGAGACCCAGTCTACCGCGGCATGGGCCCCGGTTCAGCAGCGCATCACTACGTGCTGCACTGCGCCCGGGGCACATGAGCGAGTGACGACGCATCTTTCTCTTTGTCCTCCGAGCGGCTAGGTTCCCCGCCAACGAAAAAGAGGGAACGACCAAATATGATTTCAGCGTTGATTCGAAACCTGCGGACCGTCGGCGCGGCCGTACTTTGCCTTGCCGCAGCATCCACGGCTCAAGCCGACAACTATCCGAGCCGCAACATCACGCTGGTGCTGCCGTTCGCGGCCGGCAGCGGCACCGACACCACGACGCGGCTGATCTCGCAGCATCTGTCGCAGGCGCTCGGCGTCGGCATCGTGATCGAGAACAAGGCCGGCGCCAACGGCATGCTCGCGGCGACCTATGTCGCGAAGGCCGCTCCCGACGGCTACACGCTGCTGGTGACGACCAACACCACGCATTCGGCCAATCCCTATCTGCTCAAGAACCTCACCTACGATCCGGTCAAGGATTTCACCCCGATCGCGCGCACCGGCGACCTGCCGTTCATGCTGGTCATCAATCCGGAAGTGCCGGCCAAGTCCGTCGCCGAGCTCGTCGCCTACGGCAAGGCCAATCCGGGCAAGCTGAGCTACGCTTCGGGCTCGTCGTCGGCGATCGACTCGGGTGCGACCTTCGCGCACAATGCCGGGCTCGACCTCCTGCACGTGCCCTACAAGAGCTCGCCGCCGGCGCTCAACGACGTCATGGGCGGCCGTGTCTCGATGATGTTCGTCGACATCCTGACGGGCCTGCCCCACGTCAACGGCAACGCCCTGCGCGCACTCGCCGTCACCACCAAGGACCGCTCGCCGCTGGTGCCGCACCTGCCTTCGATGCAGGAGGCCGGCGTGCCCGACTTCGACATCTCGTCCTGGCAGGGCTATTTCGGGCCGGCCGGCATGCCGAAGGAAATCGTGACCCGGCTCAACACCGAGATCAGGAAGATCGTCGAGAATCCGGAGATCAAGGCCAAGCTCGCCACGCTCGGCATGGACGCCTTCTCGGGCACGCCGGAACAGCTCGGCACTTTCGTGAACGAGCAGCTGGTGCTGTGGGAGAAGCTGATCACCAACGCGAAGATCGAGAAGCAGTAGGCACGCGCAAATGCCACTTACTCTACATCTTCCGTCATGGCCGGGCTTGTCCCGGCCATCCACGTCTGTCTGCGCGCGCGGCGCCCACGAACGTGGATGGCCGGGACAAGCCCGGCCATGACGACGGCGTAGAGTTTTTGCGTAGCGAGTTACGCCGCCCGCACCTTGGCGAGGAAGTTGTCGACGGCGGAGCGCAGCGCGCCGGACTGGTTGTCCAGCTCGCGCGCGTTGGAGAGCACGTCGGTGGCCGCGCTGCCGGTCGCTTCCGCGGCCGAGGTGACGCTGCCGATATGGGCGTTGATTTCGCTCGAGCCGGCCGCGACCGACTGGATGTTGCGGGCGATTTCGCGGGTCGCCTCGCCCTGCTGCTCGATCGATGCGGAAATGCCCGCGGTGATCTCGCTCATCTCGGCGATGGTCTGGGTGATGCCGGAGATGGCCGTGACCGCGTCGCTGGTCGAGGTCTGCATCGCCGCGACCTGCGCGGAGATCTCCTCGGTCGCCTTCGCCGTCTGGTTGGCGAGCGCCTTGACTTCGGAGGCGACGACCGCGAAGCCGCGGCCGGATTCACCGGCACGTGCCGCCTCGATGGTGGCATTGAGCGCGAGCAGGTTGGTCTGCGCGGCGATCGAATGGATCAGCTTGACGACTTCGCCGATCTTCTCGGCGCCGGTCGAGAGCACCTGCACGGTGGCGTTGGTGCGCTCGGCGTCGCTGACGGCGCGGCTCGCGACCTCGGTCGAGCGGGTGACCTGGCGGGAGATTTCCGCAACCGAGCTCGACAGCTCTTCGGCGGCCGCCGCGACCGTGCCGACATTGCCGGAGGCCTTTTGCGATGCAGCGCCGACCGTCGCGGCACGCGAGGAGGCGTCGCTGGCGGTTGCCGTCATCGACTGCGCCGTCGTCTGCATGCCGGCGGCGGCCGAGGAGACCGAGCGGACGATGCCGTTGACGCTGCGTTCGAAGTCGTGGGCGATCTCTTCCATCGCGCTGCGACGTTCCGCCGCGGCGCGTTCCTTGGCATCGGCCTCGGTCTTCTCGAGGGCGCGGATGCGAACCGCGTTGTCCTTGAATATCTGCACGGTCGAGGCCATCGCGCCGACCTCGTCGCCGCGGCCGACGCCCGGAATGTCGCCCTCGAGCTTGCCGTCGGCGAGGTCCTTCATGCGGGCGCCGAGCAGCGCCAGCGGGCGGCTGATGCCGCGACCGATCAGCCAGGCGACGCCGCCGGCGACGATGACGATGCCGAGCATTGCAATGCCGAGCATCCAGTAGACCGGCCCCATCTTGGCATCGATGTCGTCGAGATAGGCGCCGGTGCCGAGATACATGTCGAGGCCGGGCACCGCGACCGCGTAGCCGATCTTGCGGATCGGCTTCTCCTGACCGGGCTTCACATATTCATAGTGCAGCAGGATCGACCCTTTGGCCTTGACGCCGTCCATCAGTTCGACGGACAGCTTGCGGCCGTTGGTCATGACGTCCATGCGGTTTGCGCCGATCACCTTCGGATCGGGCGCGAGCTGGGTGATGCCGTCGTATGAGGTGCCGAACAGGTAGCCGGCGCCGTTGTCATAAGTCATCGCGTTGCCGTAGCGGCGAAGCTCGGCCATCGCCGCGTCCTTCGTCATCTCGCCGGCGTCGATGCGCTTCTTGAGCGCGGCAGCGTAGTTGCGCGCCATCTCCACGATCGCCTTGGCCTGGTCGATGCGTGCGCTCACCATCTCCTGCTTCATCAAGTAGCCGGCGAGGACGCCGGAGATGCAGAGACCCAACAGCGTGACGCCGACGAGAATGCCGAGCTTCGGGGCGATCTTCAGATTGCTCAATTTCACGGGTTGGCTCCGGCAATGATGGGATACGGGCACGCGACGAGATCGACTAAAATCGAATCAACTTTTAGTGCGGGAGCCCTTAGCAACTTACTTACATGCGTCCGTAGAAACCCGGACGCATTCGCCGGAAACGGCAGATTTATCTCCCTCCGACAACCGTGAATTGTACGCGACCGCATCGATTTCGCGTAAAAGACGCACAGGCCTGCCCGCGGAGGCGGGTCACAACAAGAACCGACAAACCAAATCGGGAGCGAAAAATGCCGAAATACAGGGTGGTGACGCCGAAGGGTGCGAGCTTCACCGTCGCGGGCAGCGATTATTCCTATGAGCGCGAGGCGCTCGATCCGATCGATGCCGAGATCGTCGAGGCGCCCGCCGACGAGGCCGGGTTCATCGCCGCCGCGAAGAATGCCGACGCCATCTACGCCAAGGGCATCCCGATCACGAGGTCGATCATCGACGCGCTCGAGAGCTGCAAGGTCATCACGCTCGGCTCGGTCGGCGTCGACAGTGTCGACGTCAAGGCCGCCACCGCGCGCGGCATTCCCGTCACCAACATCCCCGACACCTTCATCGAGGAGGTCGCCGACCACGCCATGATGCTGCTGCTCGCGGGCTTCCGTCGCCTGGTCGAGCAGGACAGGATGGTGCGGAGCGGCCGCTGGGCCGAGGGCCGGCCGGCACTGCTCAAGGTCCCGAGGCTGATGGGCCAGACGCTCGGCTTCATCTCGTTCGGCCGCGTCGCGCGTGCAGTTGCGAAGCGAGCGGCGCCGTTCGGCCTGCGCATGATGGCCTATGATCCGTTCATCCAGGAAACCCTGATGTACGACCACGGCGTCATCCCGGCGACGCTGAACGAGGTGCTGTCGCAATCCGACTTCGTGTCGATGCACGCCCCGGCCCGCCCCGAGGTGCATCACATGATGACCGAGAAGCATTTTCGGCAGATGAAGAAGGGTTCGATCTTCATCAACACGGGACGCGGCGCCACCGTGGACGAGGAGAGCCTGATCAAGGCGCTGCAAGAGGGCTGGATCGCGCATGCCGCCCTCGACGTGCTGGAGAAGGAACCGCCCTCGCACAACAATCCGCTGCTCGGCATGGAGAACGTGACCCTGACAGCCCACGTCGCCTCGGCCTCGGCACGGTTTGACGAGGCACGCAAGCGCCGCGTGGGCTACGAATTGTCACTGGTGCTCCAGGGCATGTGGCCGGTAAGCTGCGTCAATCCGTCGGTGCTGCAGAATACCGCGCTCCGCCGCTGGCAGCCCGTCAGCATGGACCGCGGCCCAAACAGCTAGGCGGGCGGCGTAGAACGCGCCGACGACCGAAACGGCCCTTCACCGGCGATCAACGCCGGGAAGGGAGACATCATAGGGAGGAACCGATGAGGAACGACATCACACGTCGTGACGCCTTGGCGCTGGGCCTGTCCGCTGCAACGCTCGCGGCCACCGGTGCTGCAGCGCAAACATCCAATATCAAGGCCGCCGACGTGGCGGTACCCAAGCGCGAGATCGAGAAGGGCGCATCCTTGCGCATGCTGCGCCCGGTGCGCTTCGTGCAGGCGGACGAGGACGTGTTCCGCGCCAACGCGGCAAAGTTCACCAAGGAGACCGGGGTCGAGGTCAAGGTCGACTTCGTCGGCTGGGAAGACATCAACCAGCAGACCGCGGTGACCGCCAATTCCGGCGCCGGTCCCGACATCATCATCGGCTTTTCGGATGCGCCGCACATCTACATCGACAAGCTGATCGAGCTGACGGACGTCGCCGACTATCTCGACAAGCGGTATGGCGGCTGGCTGCCGCTGGCGCAGCGCTACGGCAAGAAGAACAAGAGCGACGCCTGGATCGGACTACCGTTCGGTGCCACCGCGGGCCCCCTGATCTACCGCAAGTCGATCCTGCAATCGGTCGGCTTCGACCAGGTGCCGGAAGACCATGCCGGGATTCTCGACCTGTGCCAGAAGCTGCACAAGGCCGGCAAGCCGGCCGGGTTCGCACTCGGCAACGCCAAGGGCGACGGCAACGGCTTTGCGAGCTGGGCGCTGTGGTCGCACAACGGCTCCCTGCTCGACGAAGAGGGCAACGTCGTCATCAACAGCAAGGAGACCATCGCCGCGCTGAACTGGGTGAAGCAGTTGTACCCGACCTTCATCGCCGGCACGACGTCGTGGAACGACGTCAGCAACAACCGCGCCTATTCCTCGCAGGAGATTTCCCTGACCGCCAACGGCGTCTCGCTGTACTTCTCGCTGAAGAACGATCCGGCGACCAAGGCGATTGCCGAGGACAGCGAGCATCAATTGTTGCCGAAGGGCCTCGCCAAGGTCTCGCCGATGGCGGGCCTGACGCTGAACGCGATGGTGTTCAAGCACAGCCAGTACCCCAACGCCGCCAAGGCCTTCCTGCAATACATGCTGGAAAAGGACCAGTACGAGCCGTGGCTCAACGCCAACTCCGGCTACTGGTCCCAGCCGCTGGCCGCCTATGCCGAGGCCACCGTGTGGTCGCAGGATCCCAAGGTGAAGCTGTTCAAGAACACGATGAACAGCACCTATTACGACGGCTACAAGGGCCCGATCTCGACGGCGACGGGTGCCGTCAGCGCCGACTACGTGCTGATCCAGATGTTCGCGTCCGTCGCGACCGGCGCGGCCACGCCGGAGGCCGCGGCCGCCGAAGCCGAGCAGCGCTGCAAGCGGTACTTCCGGCGGCAGAAGTAGCGGCCGTCATTGCGAGCGAAGCGAAGCAATCCAGAGCGTGTCCGCGGAGACAGTCTGGATTGCTTCGTCGCTACAGCGCAAAATTGCTACGCAATTTTGTCGCGAGCTCCTCGCAATGAGGGTGTGGTGACCTTCAACGACAGGACAACAAACTGATGTCCGTGACGACCTTCTCTTCTCCGGAACTCGCGCAGCGGCAGCCGAACTGGCTGGTGCGGCTGTTCGACTACAAGCCGTTCCTGATCGTGATGTGCCTCGCGCCCGCGATCGGGCTGCTCTCGGTGTTCCTGACCTATCCGCTCGGGCTGGGCATCTGGCTCGCTTTCACCGACACCACGATCGGCCGGCGTGGCGTCTATGTCGGCCTGGAGAACTTCCAGTACCTGCTCACCGACTCCCTGTGGTGGAACGCGGTGTTCTACAGCGTCCTCTACACGGCCGTCGCGACCTTCGGGAAGTTCGCCCTCGGCTTCTGGCTCGCGCTGCTACTCAACAACCATTTTCCGTTCAAGAGCGTGCTGCGTGCGATCATCCTGCTGCCCTGGATCGTGCCGACCGTGCTCTCGGCGCTGGCGTTCTGGTGGATCTACGATCCCCAATTCTCGATCATCTCCTACCTGCTGGTCGACGTGCTGCATTGGCGCGACAGCAATGTCGACTTCCTCGGTTCGCCCTGGCCGGCGCGCTTCTCGCTGATCGCCGCCAATATCTGGCGCGGCATTCCCTTCGTCGCGATCTCGCTGCTGGCGGGCCTGCAGACCATCTCGCCCTCGCTCTATGAGGCCGCGATGCTCGACGGCGCCAGCGCCTGGCAGCGCTTCCGCTACATCACCTTCCCGATGATGATGCCGATCCTCGCCATCGTCATGACCTTCTCGATCATCTTCACCTTCACCGACTTCCAGCTCGTCTACGCCATCACACGCGGTGGCCCCGGCAACTCGACTCACCTGCTCGCAACGCTGGCCTTCCAGCGCGGCATCGCCGGCGGCGAACTCGGCGAAGGCGCGGCGATCGCGGTGTCGATGATCCCGTTCCTAGTGTTCGCGACGCTGTTCTCCTATTTCGGCCTGGCGCGCCGCAAATGGCAGCAGGGAGAAAGCAATGACTGACACCGTCGCGCAACCGACCGCGGACGCCAAAGCCGCGCCCGACACCATGGCCTGGGATTCCGGGCTGCGGCGGCTGATGATGATCTATCTGCCGCTCGGCTGCTTCGTGCTCATCCTGCTGTTCCCGTTCTACTGGATGGCCGTCACCTCGTTCAAGCCGAACGCGGAGCTGATGAATTACAAGGAGCACAATCCGTTCTGGATCTCCTCGCCGACATTGGCGCACATCAAGCACCTGCTGTTCAACACCGCCTATCCGCGCTGGCTGTGGACGACGATGCTGGTGGCGATCGGGTCGACCACGCTGTCGCTGATCGCGAGCACGCTGGCCGCCTATGCCATCGAACGGCTGCGCTTCCGCGGCAGTCCTTATGTCGGCCTCGGCATCTATCTCGCCTATCTGGTGCCGCCGTCGATCCTGTTCATTCCGCTTGCCACCGTCGTGGTGCAGTTCGGCCTGTTCGACTCGCCGCTTGCCCTGATCCTGGTCTATCCGACCTTCCTGGTGCCGTTCTGCACCTGGCTCCTGATCGGCTATTTCAAGTCGATCCCCTACGAGCTCGAGGAGTGCGCGCTGGTCGACGGTGCCACACGGCTGCAGATCCTGCGGCGGATCACGCTGCCGCTCGCGGTGCCCGGCCTGATCTCGGCCGGCATCTTCTCCTTCACGCTGTCCTGGAACGAGTTCATCTACGCGCTCGCCTTCATCCAGAGCGGTGCCAACAAGACGGTGCCGGTCGCGATCCTGACCGAGCTCGTCACCGGCGACGTCTATCAGTGGGGCGCACTGATGGCGGGATCGCTGCTCGGCTCGCTGCCGGTCGCGATCTTCTACTCGCTGTTCGTAGATTACTACGTGTCCTCGCTGACCGGCGCGGTGAAGGAGTAGCTAAAGCGCGATGAGATTTGGATGAATCGTCATCGCGCTTTAGATTGTTGTTTACGCATGATCTTTCCGGAAAACCGCTTCGCACTTTTCCGGATCATGCTTTAGGCCAGCCGCGCTTTGAGCCGCGGCGTGGCCCAATCCAGAAAGGCGCGGAGCTTGAGCGGAGCGGGCTTTCGCTCCGCGTAGATGATATGCACGGGCCAGGGCGCCTGCTCGAATTCCTCCAGCATGAGGACGAGCTTGCCGGAACGTCGCGCAGCCTCCATCTTGTAGGACATCACGCGCGTGACGCCGGCACCTGCGACGGCAGCTTCGACCGCCGCTTCCGAGTCGCTCACCGTCAATCTCGACCGTATCGGCACCGTGACTTCGCTGCCGTCCTTGACGAACTTCCAGCTCTTCTGCGCCGCGTGGCTGTCGACGCCGATACAATCGTGCGACGCGAGATCGGCGGGCTCGCTCGGGTGTCCCCGCTTCGCGAGGTATCCGGGACTGGCGCAGAGCACGAACCTGACCGAGCCGACCCGCGTCGCGATCAGGTTGCTGTCCGGCAGACTGCCGATACGAATCGACACATCGATATTCTCGTGGACGGTGTTGACGATGTGATCGGTAAGGACGAGCCGCAGCGCGATCTCGGGATAAGCCTCCATGAACTCGAGCGCGATCGGCAGAAGGTGCATGTGGCCCAGTCCCCACGGCGCCGTGACCGCGAGATCGCCCCTCGGACTTCTGTACTCGCCGGAGACCTCCCTCTCGGCATCGTCCACCTGCTCGATGATCCGCTTGCAGGCCTCGATATAGGATCGTCCCGCATCGGTCAGCGTCATCTGGCGCGACGACCTCTGAAACAGCTGGGCGTTCAGCCGTGCCTCCAGCTCGGCAACCGTTCGGCTGACCGTTGCGACCGGCATCCTGAGGCGCCGGGAGGCTGCCGAGAAACTTCCTGTTTCATTGACGGCGATGATCACCGACATCGCCTCCAGCCGGTCCATCAGACGCGTCTTTCCGTAACCTGAGAAGTAGCTTCTCGATCATATGGACTGATCCCGCCGGTCGCAATCGGTTACCCGAAGCTTGCTGCGGACTTTGGAATGGACGGCTGGAAGGTGCCTGGAAAACGACCAATCGACGAACGCCGGACATCATTCGGCTGCTCGCAATTCCGGCATCCCGGCCTCACGCGCGAAGACAGCATGGAATTGGATCTGCCTTCGGCATCCTCCGGCGCACCAGCCATAAGCCGCCGAGCACAAGTCCAGCGGCCGCTTTGACGACATCATCGCAGAATGCTGCGCCGGACCTGCGGGTACCGACGAATACAATCATCACCGATATTGACTGGGAGATCGACATGAGTACCGAGAACATCACAGGCCCATCAGCCGGCCTCGATCGCCGACACCTCGTCCTTGGCTTGTCCGGAGTTGCCGTTGCCGCGGCTGCACCGGCTGCCGCGGCGAAACCGCAACGCGATCATGCCAGAGCCGCGGACTATCCAGTCACGTACCATCGGACCAAGACCGTCGACGGGATCAAGATCTTCTACAGGGAGGCAGGGCCGAAGGATGCACCCGTGGTGCTGCTGCTGCACGGCTTTCCGACATCGTCGCACATGTTCCGCAACCTGATTCCGGCGCTGGCCGACCGGTACCACGTGATCGCTCCCGACTACCCGGGCTACGGACAGAGCGACATGCCGCCGCGCGCGACATTCAAGTATACGTTCGATCGTTTCGGCGAACTCGTCGATGGTCTGCTCGACCAGCTTGGCGTCAAGCGCTACGCGATGTACGTCATGGACTACGGCGCGCCCGTCGGCTGGCGGCTGGCGCTCAAACATCCCGAGCGTATGAGCGGCCTCATCGTTCAGAACGGCAACGCCTACGACGAAGGACTGAAGGAGTTCTGGAATCCGATCAAGAAATACTGGGCCGACGGGTCAGACAGCAGCCGTCAGGCGCTGATGAAGCTGCTGACCCTGGAGACGACCAAATTCCAGTACACCGACGGCATGTCCGACGTGAGCCGCATCTCGCCCGACAACTGGGTCCATGACCAGGCGCTGCTAGACCGGCCCGGCAACAACGAAATCCAGCTGGACATGTTCTACGACTACCGGACCAATCTGCCGCTATACCCGGTAGTGCAGGCCTACTTCCGCAAGCACAAGCCGCCGACGCTGATCGTGTGGGGCAAGAATGATTTCATCTTTCCGGCCGACGGCGCCCATCCTTACAAGCGCGACCTTCCCCAGGTGGAGTTTCATCTCATCAACTCCGGCCACTTCCTGCTCGAGGACAGGTTCGACGAGGTAACGCCCCTGATCCGCGATTTCCTCGCTCGCAAGATTGCCTGAGGCGCAACGAGATCGGATCCCGCGTCACCGAACCCGATTCCGATCTCCTCGCCGCCAAACAGTAGCCGGGCCTGCGGCCTTTGGCCCGGCTTCACAAAACTGCAACGTGCCGTCCGCATAAGGCGTGCGTCCACCAACAGGAGACGCACATGCGCGCGACCCTTCTCAGCACCGTCGCAACGATCATTCTCACCGCAAGTTCTGCGCTGGCGCAGAGCGAAGGCGAATTCCCGGCGAAGCTCGCCGGCCACGTGGTGATGCCGGCCGAGTCGTTCATCGACGCGCCGGCTGACGCACCCGCCGATCTCAAGACTGCAGGCAAATATACCACCGGCAAGCGGGTCGACGCGCTTGGTACCGTCATGGGCAAGTCCTATGAGCGACCGACCGGCGTGTCGCTGCCGTTCAAGGGCCAGCCGCTCCAGGGTCATTCGGGCATCAAGACCATGCCCGACGGCAGCTTCTGGGTCATCACCGACAACGGCATGGGTGCGCGCGCCAACTCGCCGGACTCGATGCTGTACCTGAACCGCTACAAGATGGATTGGGCGAGCGGCAGGATCGAGCGACAGGAGACCATCTTCCTGCACGATCCCGACAAGAAGGTGCCCTTCCGCATCGTGCATGAGGATAGCTCGAAGCGCTATCTCACCGGCTCCGATTTCGACACCGAAGGCTTCCAGGTCGTCGGCGACACCTTCTGGATCGGCGACGAGTTCGGCCCCTATATCCTGAAGGCCGACAAGTCGGGCAAGATCCTCGGCGTGTTCGACACGGTCGCCGACGGCAAGCCGGTGCGCTCGCCGGACAATTGGGCGGTCGCGACGCCGGGTGCGCCGGGCGCGACCTACACCAACGTCAATCTCCGCCGCTCCAAGGGCTATGAGGGCTTCGCCTCGTCGAAAGACGGCAAGTTCCTCTATGGCCTGCTCGAAGGACCGCTGTGGGATGCCGAGAAGAAGGACTGGGAGAAGGTCGACGGCAAGGAAGCCGCCCGCATCCTCGAATTCGACGTCGCCGCGGAGAAGTTCACCGGCCGCTACTGGCAGTATGTGTTCGAGCAGAACGGCAATGCCATCGGCGACTTCAACATGATCGATCAGGCCTCCGGCCTCATCATCGAGCGCGACAACGGCGAAGGCACCGCCGACAAGGCCTGCCCGCAGGGCACCCGCGGCGAGAACTGCTTCCCTGACCTCGCCAAGTTCAAGCGCGTCTACAAGATCGAGCTCTCCGACGCCAATGTCGGCAAGCCCGTGCGCAAGATCGGCTATATCGACCTGATGAAGATCAGGGATCCCGACAAGAAGGCGCGGAAGCCGCTCAACGACGGCGTCTACACCTTCCCGTTCTTCACCATCGAGAACGTCGATCGCGTCGACGACACCCACATCATCGTCGGCAACGACAACAACCTGCCGTTCTCCTCCAGCCGCGATCCCAACAAGGCCGACGACAACGAGTTCGTGCTGCTCGAGGTCGCGGATTTCCTGAAGGCGAAGTAGCAGATCGGCCTCTCCACAGCTGCCACAAGCTCCGCTATGCGTCCCCGCGAAAGCCGGGACGCATAGCCGTAGGGAGCGGTTGTCGAACGAGATCGGAATGGCCGATCCTCGTCAATTTACGCCTCGTGGTTAGGGATCTGCGCTGACGCTTCTCCGGGGCGACGTCTGAGTCGTGGAGACCGCCCGCTACCTCACCGTGAACTCCACCGGGATCGAAAAGCTCATCGAACCGGTCCTGATCTCATCCGGAAACGGCGGGAACGGCGAGGCCTGGCGGATCATCGCCATGGCCTGGGCATCGAAGACGGCGACGCCGGACGAGCCGCCGAGGCGGCTGGACGTGACTTGCCCGCTGCGGCTGAGGGTGAAGCTCAGCCTCGCGACGCCGCGCTGGCCGCCGCCACCTGACGGATATTGGTGGAAGCGCATCAGATGCGCGCGGACGCGTTGATTGTAGGATGCAATCGCGGAGGCCGTCGCACCCGCACTCATGGCGGATGCCATCGGCGCCTCGCGCTCGGCGCGCGGCGGCGCGCTGGTGCGCGGCGCGGGCGTCGCCTCCGACGGCTTCTTCGCCTCGCGGCGAACCACCTTCGGCTTCACTGGAGCGAGCTTTTCGACCGGCACGGTCTTCGCCGGCTCGGGCCTGGCCGGCGTCGGCTCAAGCTTCTGCTCCGGTGGCGCGACCACCTCCGGCTTCTCCTGCGGCGGCGTCGGCGCGATGGTCTCCTCGATGGCCTGCTGCTGGACGGGTTCGGGCGGCGAGGCGTCGGCCTCTTGCATCACCGGTCCTGGGGCGAGGACGTCCTGCGTCGGCTGCGGCGCCGAGGTCACCGGGGCCATGTCGATCATGATCGCCGGCAGGCTGACGCCGTGCTCGGGCTGCGACTTGAGCCAGTTCGCCGCAAGCAGCGCGGCAGCCACGTGCAACACCACGATCACGGCCGCCGAGACACCCCAGCGCGCGCCCTCGTGCTCACCCAGCGGCTTGTGCAGGGCGAAGGCATTCGCGGCCATCAGCTGCGTCCGTCGAGGCCGACCAGTGCGACCTTGAGATAGCCGGCATTGCGCAAGGTATTCATCACCTCCATTAGGTCGCCATAGGAAACGGCCTTGTCGGCACGCAGATAAATGCGCTCGTCCTTGCGGCCTTTGGTGGCTGCATCGAGCGAGCCGCCGAGCGCGTCGCGACCCACGATATCGAGCTATGCGGGATTTTGGGTGACGAGGCGATCAGGCGGCGTGGTTTTCCGGCACTTGGATGACCTCGATGCCGTTTTCGAATCTGACACCTGCGCTGACCTTCGGCAACTGATTTGTGCCTTTCAGCCGCCGCCAGGTCTTTGATGCGGCGCAGAGCAGCTTGAACACCATCAACTTGGCAGTCGTTGACGATAACGAACCTTTCGTGCGCACCGTTCTGTGCCGGACCGTCGCGAACACGCTTTCGATGGGATTCGTCGTCCGCAAGTGGTCCCAATGCTCGGCGGGGAATTCGTAGAACGCAAGCATTGCGTCGCGATCTTTCGTCAGGCACTCGACCGCCTTGTCGTACTTCGCTCCGTATTTCTCGGCAAAGACATCGATCGCCACTTCGGCCGAAGCTCGGTTGGACGCCAAATAGACCTCGCGCAGATCCTTCTTCATGCTGGCCTGTACCGACACTGCGACTTTGTTCAAGATATTCGCGGTTTTGTGCACCCAGCACCGCTGATGTCGCGTGGCGGGAAAGACCTCGTCGAGCGCCTTCCAGAAGCCGAGCGCGCCGTCACCGACGGCGATTTCCGGGGCGATCTTCAGCCCTCGGGTTTTCGCCTCGACGAGCAGTTCGTGCCAGCTCTGCGTGCTCTCGCGCACGCCGACCTGGAAGCCGATGAGTTCCTTCTTGCCTTCCGGCGTCGCGCCGATCAGCACCAGCATGCATTCGCTGTGGTCTTCCATGCGAGCCTGCAGGAAGACGCCGTCCGCCCACACGTATACGTACCGGCGCGCCGACAGATCGCGCTTCTGCCAACGCTCGTACTCGAGCTGCCACTCCGTCGTCAGTCTGGAAACCACCGCCGGAGAAAGATTCGGCGCATCCTTGCCCAAGAGCGCCGCCAGCGCCTCCTGGAAGTCGCCCGTCGAGATGCCTCGCAGGTACAGAACCGGCAAAAGTGCATCCAAGCTCTTCGTGCGCCGTGCCCACAACGGCAGGATCGCCGAGGTGAAGCGGATCCGCTCGCCATCGCTGGTCACCGCGCGATCGCGAATCTTTACCCGGGCGACTTCGACGGCGCCGATCCCCGTCTGGATCGTCCGCACTGGACCATGGCCGTGTCGCACGAGGCGGTCGCGGCCATCGGGAAGCTTCAAGCCCTTCATCGCGGCGAGAAACGCCTCGGCTTCCATCTCGACAGCCTGCGCAAGCAGCTGCCGAGCTCCAGATCGCAAAATATTCGTCAGTGGATCGTCGATCTCATCGGGCTGACGCAGTGGGACAATGTTGCTATGCTCGTTCATGGCGTATCGCTCTCCTTGAGGTTCTGGCAGGCTCGACACCCGCCTCGATACGCCGCCTATCTCATTCCGTCATCACCCAGTTTCCCGCATAGCTCCTTGACGATCTGGCTCCGTGGAAGGCGGAGTTGAGCCATCATGGCATCGAAGATCACCTCGCCCTCGCTTCCCCTACGGTAGCCGAGACGCTTGTCGATCAGGTCAGCTGGACGGCGCAGCCCGGAGGCCTCCAATGTAAATATTGCGATTGACGTGTCGAGAAAGCTTGCCGCGAAAGCGGTCACCGGGATGCCGCCCCAGGCGGCGAGCAAGAACTTCTGGCCGCTGGTAACGCCAATAGCGCGCTCGCGGGCAACAGTTGCCACAAAATGGGGGTCATTCGGCTCGGCTCGCAGCACGACATTGGGCGCAAAGAAGCCTTCCCTATCGGCAACCATCTCTCCGGCAAATCGAGCGCCGAACGATCCATCCAGCAGCACGACCGTTGGCGCAGCTAGTTCGCGGTAGGACTCGGCAGGGGACGATTCGGATCGCAGGAGTCCGTAGAGCGCTCCGGCGATAGCAATGAGCTATGGCGGAATCTGGGTGATGACGGTGTGAGGAAGGCGGCGTATCGAGGCGGGTGACGAGCCTGCCAGAACCTCTCGAGGAGAGCGATACGCCATGACCGAGACTACCAATGTTCTTGCTTTCCGTCAGCCGTCCGCGGTTGATGATCCACTGACCGATATCGTTCGTGCCGGCGCGCGGGACCTGCTTGCCAGGGCGATCGAGATCGAGGTTGGAGCGTTTCTGGCCAGCACGGCCAATCTGACGCTGCCCGACGGTCGAGCGCGCCTGGTCCGACATGGGCACGGTCCGGTGCGCGAGATTGCGACCGGCATCGGTCCGGTGGAGGTCGCTCGTCCCAAGGTCCGCGACCGCGGAGCGAGCGGGCCAGGCGACCGCCTCCGCTTCAGTTCGGCAATCCTGCCGCTATGGGCGCGGCGGACGAAGAGCCTGGATGCCTTGATCCCGGTCCTCTATTTGCGCGGCATCTCGACCGGCGACTTCCAGGAGGCGCTCTCGGCGCTGCTCGGCAAGGATGCGCCGAACCTGTCGCCTTCGGTGATCGCCGGCCTGAAGGCCGATTGGCAGGTCGAGTACGAACGCTGGCAGAGACGCGATCTGTCGGCGCGTCGCTATGTCTACATCTGGGCCGATGGCGTGTACCTGCAGGCCCGCATGGAAGATCACAGCGAATGCATGCTGGTGCTGATTGGCACCACGCCGGAAGGCAAGAAGGAGCTGATCGGCTTCCAGGTCGGCGTGCGCGAGAGCGCGCAGAGCTGGCGCGAACTCCTGATCGACCTGCGGCAACGCGGGTTACGGATTGCCCCGCAACTCGCCATCGGCGACGGCGCCCTCGGCTTCTGGAAGGCACTGGACGAGGCCTTTCCCGGCACGCGGCACCAACGATGCTGGTGCCATAAAGTGAGCAACGTACTCGACAAGGTCGCCAAATCCGTGCAGGGCCCCATGAAGAACGACCTGCGGAACATCTATCTGGCCCCACACCGGGCCGAAGCTGAAACCGCGATCGACGTCTTCGTCGAGAAATACCACGTCAAATACGGACGTGCGGTGGAGTGCCTGATCAAGGATCGCCATGCGCTGCTCGCCTTCTTCGACTTCCCTGCTGAGCACTGGATCCACCTACGCAGCTCGAACCCGATCGAGAGCGTCTTCGCCACGGTGCGCCACCGAACGGTGCGGACCAAGGGATCGCTGTCGCAACAAACTGCGAAGCTGATGGTGTTCAAGCTCATCGACGCCGCATCGAAGACCTGGCGGCGATTGAAGAGCACGAACCAGTTGCCGAAAGTCATCGCCGGTGTAAAGTTCATCGACGGAATCGAAGTCATTCCGAACACTGAAAGCCACGCCGCCTGATCAGGCCGCGTCACCCAAAATCAGCCATAGCTCGCGGGGAATTCGTAGAACGCAAGCATTGCGTCGCGATCTTTCGTCAGGCACTCGACCGCCTTGTCGTACTTCGCTCCGTATTTCTCGGCAAAGACATCGATCGCCACTTCGGCCGAAGCTCGGTTGGACGCCAAATAGACCTCGCGCAGATCCTTCTTCATGCTGGCCTGTACCGACACTGCGACTTTGTTCAAGATATTCGCGGTTTTGTGCACCCAGCACCGCTGATGTCGCGTGGCGGGAAAGACCTCGTCGAGCGCCTTCCAGAAGCCGAGCGCGCCGTCACCGACGGCGATTTCCGGGGCGATCTTCAGCCCTCGGGTTTTCGCCTCGACGAGCAGTTCGTGCCAGCTCTGCGTGCTCTCGCGCACGCCGACCTGGAAGCCGATGAGTTCCTTCTTGCCTTCCGGCGTCGCGCCGATCAGCACCAGCATGCATTCGCTGTGGTCTTCCATGCGAGCCTGCAGGAAGACGCCGTCCGCCCACACGTATACGTACCGGCGCGCCGACAGATCGCGCTTCTGCCAACGCTCGTACTCGAGCTGCCACTCCGTCGTCAGTCTGGAAACCACCGCCGGAGAAAGATTCGGCGCATCCTTGCCCAAGAGCGCCGCCAGCGCCTCCTGGAAGTCGCCCGTCGAGATGCCTCGCAGGTACAGAACCGGCAAAAGTGCATCCAAGCTCTTCGTGCGCCGTGCGCCCACAACGGCAGGATCGCCGAGGTGAAGCGGATCCGCTCGCCATCGCTGGTCACCGCGCGATCGCGAATCTTTAGATAGCGGTACGACGACCCCACCTCGTTTAGGTGGACGGGATGAGCGAGACTCGCGCGTGGATTTGACAACGCGAGGGACGCTCGTTCCATGCATCAAGACAGACATCAAGACGGGCATGATGCCGCCTCCTATCAGCGGATCGAGGTGATCACAGGGGAGAGGCGACGGCGCAGTTGGAGCGATGCGGAGAAGGCGCGGATCGTGGCCGAGAGTGCCGATCCGGAGACGAGCATTTCCGAGGTGGCTCGACGCAACGGGGTGAACCGGGGACTGCTCAGTGTGTGGCGGCGCCAGGCGCGGCTCGCGTCGAGCGAAGCGCCGCAGTTCGTGCAAGTCAGGCTCCAGGCCGCCGTCGAGGCGCAGCCGAACGCGATCGATAAGGCGCATGTTCTGACGGATCCGGCCGAGCGGATCGAGGTGATGATCGCGGGCGCGACGGTGCGCGTGCCCGTCGGCGTCGACGCCGCGACGCTGGAGCGCGTGCTGGCGGCGGTGAGATCGACGCGATGATCTCTTTCGGTCCAATGGTCCGTGTGTTCGTCGCGACGCAGCCGATTGACTTTCGTAAAGGCGTTCATGGCCTTGTCGCGCTGGTAGCGGAGGGATTAGGCGGCAAGCCCTACAGCGGTGACGTTTATGTCTTCCGATCGAAGCGATCGGATCGTTTGAAGCTACTGGTTTTTGACGGCTCGGGAATGGTTCTAGCGACGAAGTGGCTGGAGAATGGGGGCTTTGCCTGGCCACCTGTTCGCGAGGGTACGATGCCGGTGACGGGGGCGCAACTGGCGATGCTGATTGAAGGTCTTGCGGAGTGGTCGCGTGTGGTCCCGAAGGTGACGAAGCGGCCGACGAAGGTTGCCTGAAGCGTCTTGTTTTGCTGGCGATTGCGAGTGCGTTCGTGTAGCTCTGCGATATGGCGCTTCGCCCCGAAGATCTCCCCTCTGACCCTGCGGCTCTTGCCGAGATGGTGCTGGCTTTCGAAGGCGAGAACGATGATCTGCGCGCAGAGATCGCCACGTTGAAGAGCCTGATCTTCGGCGCACGATCGGAGCGCGCGGCGATCGTCTGCGCCGAACAGATCGCGTTTGATCTGGAACGGACCGCCGGCTCACAGCTCCCGGCCAATGACGACAAACCGGACGCGCCGCGGCCGGAGCGGCGCAAAGCGAAGCGCAACATCGGCGCGCTGCCGGCGCATCTGCCTCGGGTCGAGCGGGTGATCGAGCCGGCGTCCACGCTGTGCCCGTGCTGCACGGGTCAGATGCATCGGATCGGCGAGGAGAGCAGCGAAGCGCTCGATCGGGTTCCCGCGTGGCTGCGCGTGCTCCGCACGATCCGTCCAAAATACGCCTGCCGCTCCTGTGAGGGCCCGATTGTCCAGGCCCCGGCACCGGCGCGGCTCGTCGAGGGCGGCATGGCAACGACGGCGCTGATCGCGCATATCGCCGCGGCCAAATATGCCTGGCAATCGACGCTCTATCGCCAGACGCAGATCCTGGCGGGTCAGGGTGTCGTCGTCGACCGTCAGACGCTGGCGCGCTGGATGGGGAGCGCGGCGTGGCTGGTCAGGGGCCTCTACGATCTGCAACTGAAGACTATGCACGGCTTCGAGCGGCTGTTCTGCGACGAGACGCCGATGCCAGTGCTCGATCCGGGACGCGGCCGCACGAGGATCTGCCAGTTCTGGGCGCACGCGACGGACGATCGGGCGTGGAAGGGGCCGGCGCCGCCGGCGGTCGCCTACGTGTTCGCAGGTGGTCGCGGCAAAAAGGAGATCGTGGCGCAGTTAGCCGGCTTCGAAGGCGTGCTGCAAGTCGACGGCTATGCCGCCTACGCCTCGCTGGCGGGCGATGCGATGATGTCGGGCCAGATCCAGCTGGCGTATTGTCTCGTTCACGCGCGCCGCAACTTCGTGAGGGTGCACAAGACGACGAACTCACCCTTCGCCGCGGAGGTCATCGAGCGCATTGCGGCCGTCTACGCGATCGAGGAGAGGATCCGCGGTCTCGATGCTGGGGAACGCCGCGCGACGCGACAGGCCGAGACGAAGCCGCTGATGGAGGCGTTGAGGGCCCGTCTGATCGCGGTGAAGGACGGGATCTCCCGCCGCTCGACGCTCATCAAGGCGATCGACTACATGCTCGAACGCTGGCAGGGCCTGACGACGTTCCTGGATGACGGGCGGCTCGAGCCGGACACCAACACGGTCGAACGATCGATCAGGCCAATTGCGATCGGAAAAAAGAACTCGTTGTTCAGTGGTGACGAAGGCGGGGGCGAGACCTGGGCGATACTCGCTTCGCTTCTTAACACAGCGAAATTGAATGGCCTCGACCCCGAGGCGTATCTCGTCGACGTTCTCGATCGCATGGTGAGCGGCGCCACGAAGACCAACCAGCTTCACGAACTTCTGGCCTGGAACTGGAAGGCCGCACGCGAAGCCGAAAAGCGGGCCGTGGCATGACGAAGCCGAAGCAAGGGCGGGGAACGCGAAAAGCACGCAAGACGACGATGGCGGACTATGCCATGTCGTTCGAACGGCTCGGGCAATGGATCAGCAAGCGCGCCAGGTCGCCGACGCTTCGGCATCCGCGGGCGACGTCGCTCTCCATGCTCGATGGCGCGGTGGCCGCGGTCGTCGCCGGGCCGGTCTCGATGGCGTCCGAGGAATGGGTGTGCCCGCTCCTCGGCGTAGATCCCGACGCCTTCAATCACGACACCGAGGAGTTCTCGGCAATCGCCGCCACGCTGATGCGCCACAACGCTATCAGCGAGACGCTGTCGACGAGACCGGAGAGCTTCGAGCCGCTGTTCGTGCGATCACCGGACGGCGAAGTCGACCCGCAGCCCTGGTGCATGGGCTTCTACGCCGTCATGAAGCTTCGGCTTCTCGTCTGGTCGCGGCTTCTCCCCCCGAATGGAACCGAACACCTTATGCTGCGGCCGATCTTGGTCCATTGCATCGACGACGCCGGTCGACCCTTGCTACCCCCGGCCCGGCGCACGCTGGGAACGCAGCCCATCATCCAAAACGCCTGGCGCAACATTCCAGCAACCGTCGAGGCCCTCCGGCAGTTCTGGATGCCTATACGCTTCAAGCGCGGTGCGTAGGCCGTCCGCACCAAGTCCGTGGCTCCGTGGGCCTCTCGTACCGTTTACAATCTTTACCCGGGCGACTTCGACGGCGCCGATCCCCGTCTGGATCGTCCGCACTGGACCATGGCCGTGTCGCACGAGGCGGTCGCGGCCATCGGGAAGCTTCAAGCCCTTCATCGCGGCGAGAAACGCCTCGGCTTCCATCTCGACAGCCTGCGCAAGCAGCTGCCGAGCTCCAGATCGCAAAATATTCGTCAGTGGATCGTCGATCTCATCGGGCTGACGCAGTGGGACAATGTTGCTATGCTCGTTCATGGCGTATCGCTCTCCTTGAGGTTCTGGCAGGCTCGACACCCGCCTCGATACGCCGCCTATCTCATTCCGTCATCACCCAGTTTCCCGCATAGCTCGCAAAACTTCCGCTGCGTCTACTTCTAGATCGGCCTTATCCAAGTTGTAACGTTGCGTCGCTTCTTCGGCGGTGCACACTGCTAACAGTGCCTTAGCGTACGGGAGCTCGGGCGGCAGAACAGTTGGTTGCGAGACGGATGCCAGAGCTATCGCCAAATTTTGGTGACGGCCGGGCCGGTCAGGCGGCGGCGGTTTTGGGCTCACGGTCAGCCGTGCTTGGCGATGACCTCAATCCCGTCGTTGAATGTCACACCGAGCACGAGTTTTGGCAACTGGTTGTGACCATCGAGTCGACGCCAACTTTTCTGCGCGGCCTCGGCCAGTTTGAAGACCATCGCGAGCGCCGTCCTGTTGGACAGGCAACCCTTCGATCGGATCGTGCGGTGGCGCACGGTGGCGAAGGTGCTTTCAATGGGATTGGTCGTCCGCAGGTGTTTCCAGTGCTCGGCGGGGAAGTCGTAGAAAGCCAGCAGCGTGTCCCGATCCTTGCCGAGGCAGTCGGCCGCCTTTTCGTATTTGGGTGTGTAGCTCTCGATGAAGGCGTCGAATGCCAGCTCGGCGGTGGCCTTGGACTCCGCCATCCAAATCTCCTGCAGCGCGCGTTTGGCTTTCGGCTGCTGGCTCTTTGGCAGCTTGGCGAGCACGTTGGTGGTCTTGTGCACCCAGCAGCGCTGCTCGCGCGTTGTCGGCCAGACCTCACCGGCGGCCTTCCAGAACCCGAGCGCGCCGTCGGCAATGACGAGCCGCGGCGACACGTCGAGCCCACGCCGCTTCAGATCGAGCAGCAGATCGCGCCAATCGTGCGCGCTCTCGCGGGCGCCATCGGTGAAGCCGACCAGTTCCTTGCGGCCTTCCGGCGTCGCGCCGATCAGCACCAGGATGCACTGCTTCTCGTCCTCGAGGCGAGCTTCGAGATGGATGCCATCGGCCCAGATGTAGACATAGCGCCTGGCCGAAAGATCGCGCTTTTGCCACGCGGCGTACTCGTCGAGCCAGCCGTCCTTCAGGCGACCAACGGCGGATGCCGACAACCCGGCAGCATCCTTGCCGAGCAGCGCCGCCAGCGCCTCGGAGAAGTCGCCGGTCGAGATCCCCTTCAAATAGAGGATCGGCAGCAGCGTCTCGATCGACTTCGACCGCCGCATGTAGGGCGGCACGACCGATGGCGAGAACCGGATACGGTCGGGATCGGCGGCGGCGGCAGAGCTGGCCCCGGTTGTTTGGACAGCGCCCTGCTGGATTTAAGTGGATTCCTGCCGGGTTATGCTGAACGAGGGGCTTTACGGTTTTGTCGTTGCGTCGGGAGGGCGTAGCCCGACCAGAGCGACGACAAAACCGTCGGCGACGGTCATGCGGCCATCACCATAGCTTGCGTGCCGAAGTAAGCCTCGTCGGGCGTGCGCCCGTCAAGGCTCGAGTGAGGGCGTCCCTGATTGTAGAAGGCCAGATACTTGGCAATTGACGCTCGCGCCTCGGACACGCTGTCGTAGGCGCGGAGATAAACTTCTTCGTATTTGACCGTGCGCCAGAGCCGCTCGACAAACACGTTGTCGCGCCAGGCGCCCTTGCCGTCCATGCTGATGGCGATCTTCGCGTCCAGCAGCACATCGGTGAACTCGAGGCTGGTGAACTGGCTGCCCTGATCCGTGTTGAAAATCTCGGGCCTGCCGTGCTTCGCCAACGCCTCCTGGACCGCTTCGACGCAGAAGGCCGCCTCCATTGTGATCGAGACGCGATGGGCCAGGACCCGTCGGCTGAACACATCGACGACCGCCGCGAGATAGACGAAGCCACGCCGCATCGGAATGTAGGTGATGTCCATTGCCCACGCATGGTCGGGCCGCTCGATCTTCAATCCGCGCAACAGGTACGGGTAGATCTTGTGACCCGGAGCCGGCTTGCTCGTGTTCGGGCGACGATAGACCGCCTCGATCCCCATGCGCTTCATCAGCGTCGCGATGTGGCGGCGACCGGCGTATACGCCCTCCCGCCGCAGCAACGATCGCAGCATACGCGCTCCCGCGAAGGGATAATCGAGATGCAGCTCATCGAGCCGACGCATCAAGGCAAGGTCCTCGGCCGAAACTGGCCGAGGTTCATAGTAGACCGTGCTGCGAGCCAGCTTCAGGACCTTCGCCTGGCGCACGATAGAAAGATCATGATCGCGGTCGATCATCGCTTTGCGCTCAGCAGGCCCGCCTTGGTGAGCGCGCCGGACAAAAAATCGTTTTCCAACGCCAGCTTGCGGATTTCACGGATCGTGAGCATCGATTTCGCGCGATCGTGAGCACTGAATTCAGACGATCGTGAGCAGCCCGCTACGGCCGATGGGAGATAGAGTCAGTGTTCTGGTTGGCCGTCAAGGGTGATGGTTTTGGCGCTGCGTTTTCGCATGCTTTCTCCGGTGAGCTGGAGGCGGTGGGCGTTGTGGACGAGGCGATCGAGAATGGCGTCGGCGACCGTGGGGTCCCCAATGGCTCCATGCCAGGTGTCCACGGGGAGCTGACTTGTGACGATGGTGGATGCGCGGCCATGGCGGTCCTCGAGGATTTCGAGCAGATCGCGGCGTTCCGCGGCGGTGAGCACCGATAGTCCCCAATCATCCAAAATCAGAAGCTGAGCGCGGCCGAGGCTTTTGAGGAGCCGGGCGTAGCGTCCGTCTCCGCGCGCGAGCGCGAGCGCCTCGAACAGCCTTGGAACGCGATGATAGAGGACTGATCGGTTGTCGCGGCAGGCCTTGTGGCCGAGCGCGCAGGCTAACCAACTTTTGCCCAGGCCGGTTGCCCCGGTGACGAGCAAATTCTCGTGGCGATCGATCCAGCGACCTTCGACGAGTTTGGCGAAAACGGCGCGGTCGATGCCCCGCGGGGTGCGCAGATCGACGTCCTCGACGCAAGCAGTCTGGCGCAGTGCGGCGATCTTGAGGCGCGTGGTGAGCCGCCTGGTGTCGCGTTCGGCGGCTTCGCGGTCGACCAACAGGCCGATGCGATCTTCGAACGGCAGGGCTTCGAGATCGGGCGATCGGCGCTGCTCCTCGAAGGCCTTGGCCATTCCGGTCAGGCCAAGCTCGATCAGCCGTTCGTGGGTTGGGTGGTTAAGCATGCCGGGTCTCTCCTTGCTTCAGTGGAAGTAGTCGCGTCCGCGGATGTTGCCGTGGCGCAGGGGCTGGTGCTCGAAAGATTCGTCGAAGAACGTGCGATCGAGGCCGTTCTGGAGGATCGATCTAATCGAGGCGACGGAGCGCGCCTTGATGAGGATGCCCCTCTGGCAGGCTGCGTCGAGGCGTTCGGCGCCGTAGCTTTTGACGAGCGCCAGAATGCCAAGGCAGGTTCGAAAGCCTTGTTCTGGATGGGGGCGGGCGTCGATCACGGCCTGGAAAAACGCTGCTGTCGAAGGACCGATCCGCTCGCCGGCGGCGATCACCGCGGCGGGGGTCCATTTGCCGTAGCGGCGATGGGCGCTGGGCATGTGGTCGGCGATGGTGGTGTGTCCGCGTCGGTTGGGCGCGCGGGCATGGCTGGCGATCCGCTGGCCCTTGTGGAAGATCTCGACCGTCCGATCGTCGATACGGGCATCGACCAGCTCGCCAATCAGACGATACGGCGCGGAGTACCAATGGCCGTCGACCTCGACATGATAATCGGGAGCGAGGCGGCAGCGCTTCCAGCGTGCGAAGGCATAAGGCTGATCTGGCAGCGGGGTTAGCTTGGGTTTGTCGAGTTCGGCAAACAGTTCGGCGCGGCTTGAGCCGAAGCCACGCATTTGACGAGCATTGAGTTCGTCGACGAGTGTCTTGATGGCGGCGTTGAGCTCGGCCCGGGAAAAGAAGCGCTGATTGCGCAGCCGGGCCAGAATCCAGCGCTGGGCGATTTGCACCGCGACCTCGACCTTCGCCTTGTCTTTTGGGCGCCGCGGCCGTGCGGCGAGAATGGCCGTGCCGTAATGGCTCGCCATCTCGGCATAAGTGCGATTGAGGCCGGGATCGTAGCGGTCGGGGTTGCTGACGGCGGCTTTGAGGTTGTCGCAGACCACGAACGTCGGCGTTCCGCTCAAAAACGTGAACAAGTTGACGTGGGCCCGGATCCAGTCGGCCAAGCTCTCGCTGGGGCAGGCCTCGGCGTAGGTGTAGTTCGAAGCGCCCATCGCCGCGACGAACAGCTTCATCGGCTGCACTTCCCCGGTCAGGGGATCGACGATGTCGATGGTGTCGCCGGCGAAATCCACGAACACCTTCTCGCCGCCCAGATGAATCTGCCGCATCGAAGGTCGGACCCGCCCCTTCCAGGCCTCGTAGGTAGTGCAGAACCACGTGTACCCGAAACCGTCGGGATTAACGGCGCGATACTCCTCCCAGAGCAGGCGACGGGTTACGTTGCGCCGGCGGAGCTCTTTATCGATGTAGCTCCAGTCGGGCACCGGCCGCTGCGGGCTCTGAGACGCTGGTCGTGGGGCCGGGAAAAGCAAAAGCTCCAGGTCTTCATCGGTCATTCCCTCCGGAAGCGGCCAGCTCAACCCAGCAGAGCGGGCGCGGCTCAGGTAGCTGTGCACAACGCCGTTGCTGACGCCCACGCTCCGCGCGATGGCCCGCTCTGGCAGGCCTTGAAAATGTTTTAACCGAAGGACTTCCTTGATCCGGCGCATCGACAATCTCTGGGTAGGCATTGGACTTCCTCGTTAACCACGAGGTCATCCCTAAGCCGGTTGAGTTGTCGGCCGAAGCGCTGCAAGGCTCCGAAAGCCTTGCTCACGATCCCGCGAAATCGTTGCTCACGATCATCTGAAATCTCTGCTCACGATCCCCTGAAATCCGCGCTCACGATCCCGCGAAACGCGCACAGATCGTGATCTGGTTCGGATGAACATCAAACAGTTGCGCCAGCTCCGCCAGTGTCTTGTCGCCTTTGACCGCAGCCAAAGCAACCTTCGCCTTGAATGCCGGAGAATGCGTCCGGCGGCTCTTCTTCGTCATCTTCGCTCCTGATTCGCAGCAAGAATCCTCGCCGCTGTCAGGCAGAAAATCCACTCAAGCTACTGTCCGAATTTGCGGGGCCAGCTCTTTTCTACCCCCCAAGACAAACCACTCTTCCAGCGCCTCCTGGGTGACGGCGAAGAATTTGGATTGCGCTTCGCGTATGCCACTCAGGATGCTCCGAGAGGGTTGGCCGACGCTTTCATCGTGGGACGAGATTTTGTCGGTTCAGATTCCGTAGCTCTGATCCTTGGCGACAACATCTTCTATGGCCATGGCCTTCCTAGCCCGTCTTATTCGCGAGAGGGCGCCTGAGAGGCTGGCGAGCGTGGTGTAAAGCGCTGATGCGGCGTAGGATTCGGTTGCGAAGCCACCCCATCACCTTCAACCGCGAACGCCACGCCCGCCATGACCGATGATACGATTTCAGACCACTATCGAGAAGCAAGAATTCAACACAAATAAAACCTCTGCCTCGCGCTCGATCTCTTCATGCTTGATAGTCTCGTTTCGGAGGCTGAGCACCTACCGCGTCTAATAGGCCGCTCGCGCCGGTTTCTTTGGACGCGGCACGACCGCGACTCCACGTTTCGGCACAGAAATGATCGGGAGTCACTCAATCTTTCTTCAACTTAACCCGTCTTATTCGTAAGAGTGCGCCTGAGGGGTAAAGCGCTGATGCGGCGTAGGATTCGGTTGCAAGCCAACCCCATCACCTCCAACCGCGAACGCCACGCCCGCCATGACCGACGATACGATTCCGCCCTTCTCGTTTCCAGCCGTTCACGCCAAGAAAGTCACAGCTGCCTTCGATGGTGGGCGCCTAACCTCGAACGGGGGCGTGATGCTTCTGGCGATGGCCGAGCGGCGTCTCGGTTTGGCCAACAATCTGGCCCGGGTGTTCCCGGATCGGCGCGATCCGACGCGGGTCGTGCACAGCCTGGTCGATATGTTCCGCGCTCGCATGTTCGCGATCTGCTGCGGCTACGAGGACGCCGACGACCTCGATCATCTGAGGTCCGATCCGGCATTCAAACTGGCCTGCGGTCGCCTACCGGACACGGGCCGGGATTTGTGTTCCCAGCCGACGCTGTCGCGGCTGGAGAATGCTCCGCGCCTGCGCGACGTGATCCGGCTGACCTACACTTTGGTCGACGCATGGATGGATAGCTACCCGCGCGAGCCGGCATCCGTCACGCTCGACATCGATGATACCTGCGACGTCGTCCACGGCCATCAGCAGCTCTCGCTGTTCAACGCTCATTATGACGAACGCTGCTTCCTGCCGATCCACGTCTACGACACGGAGAAGAGCCGGCCCGTGGCCGTCGTGCTGCGGCCCGGCAAGACGCCGGGCGGCGTCGAGGTGCGTGCCCATCTGCGCCGCCTGGTACGGCATATCCGGACGCGATGGCACAACACGCAAATTACGTTCCGTGGCGACGGGCACTATGCCCGGCCGGAGGCAATGGCGTGGTGCGAGACCAACGGCATCGACTACATCTTCGGTCTGTCCGGCACCAAGCCTCTCGCCAGAAAAGTCGACGAGGTCGCCGACGACATCCGCACGCGACGCGCCATCGAGAACCTGCCGGTTCTGCGTGGCTATACCGAGACGCGCCACAAGGCAAAGTCCTGGGATCGCGAACGGCGCACTGTCGCCCGTATTGAGGCGACGATGCTCGGCCTCGACATCCGCTTCGTCGTCACCAGCCTCGATGTCGGCTCGGCCGAGTGGATCTACGACAGCCTGTATTGCGCGCGCGGCCAAGCCGAGAATCTGATCAAGCTGCATAAGACGCAGCTCGCCTCCGATCGCACCAGCTGCCGTTCGGCGCTCGCCAACCAGGTCCGTCTCGTGCTCCATACGGCCGCTTATTGGCTGATGCTGACCGTGCGCGACGCCATTCCCAAAGCCCGGGAATTGGCCGCTGCCGAGTTCGCGACGCTGCGTCTTCGGCTCTTGAAAATCGCCGCCCGTGTCGTCGAGACCACGAGCCGCATTCGCCTTGCGTTTGCCGCGGCATGTCCCGAAGCCGACCTGATCTGCGGCTTGCCCGGCGCGCTGCTGCCGCTCGGTCCTTGACCGGCGGGGCGTCCGCCCCCGTTCGCCCAACCCATCCCTCAAGCGCGTTGCAAAGTACCGGTCGTCAGGCGGCGAAAAGCCGAAGGCAATCCTGTGCGCCTCGTCAGACAAGATGTGCGGCCGCATCAATCGGGCCCAAAAGCCGCACTCTCACGAATAGGACGGGCTAGTATGCTGTCCACCGCGGCATCTCGAAAATCGGGGGCCACCGTATTCGGCTACGTTGTAAATGAACCACAAGCCTACGGTGTGATCGAGCTTTTTGCACTCGTCCTTGTACTTCAGGCAGAACATGGTGAACGCCATCGGCGCCAGCGTCGGCTGATCGAACTTGATGTACTGGATGGCACCGCGCAGCCCCATCGGCGTACCGACGAAGGCGGCTTCCGCTTTCTGCTGCACCCCCGCAGCAACCACGATCGCGGCCACGGCCGCCAGAAACTTTACCACTTTGCGCATGTTGCGCTCCCCATTCTTGTTGAGGAGACGCTACGCGAGACGTCTTGAAATACGGCTCAACGGCCGCGTAATCCTTTAATCAAAATGCGGGCTCATCGGTTGGAAACAATTAAGAATACCGATGTGGGACTTGTTCTGCTAAGAGCGGTCGCGACGTTCCGCTCGTGACGCTGGCAGCGATTCGACCGACCTGATGGGCCTTTCCTCCCGCTTTCGAAAGAAGATCAAGCCTCGGCTTCCCGATGGCATTCGCGTCTATGCGATCGGCGACGTGCATGGCCGCGCCGATTTGCTTCAATCGCTGTTAACCGTGATTGACGTCGACCTTGCCCACTCGGCCCCCCAGCGCGCCATTCAGGTCTTTCTCGGCGACTATGTCGACCGCGGTCCGGACTCACGCGCCGTTCTTGATCTCCTGATCGCGCGCTCGAAATCGCACGAGACGGTCTGCCTGAAGGGCAATCACGAGGTCTTCCTGCTCGAGGTGCTCAAGGACCCCGCTCGCCTGCAGGAATGGCGCCACTATGGCGGCCTGCTGACGCTGGTCTCCTACGGCATCACGCCGACGATGAACCCGTCCGCGGAGCAGCAGGTCGAATTGATCGAGGGACTGAGACGCGCGCTGCCGCCGGAGCACCTGGCCTTCCTCCAGCAATTGCGCTCGTCCTTTACCTGCGGCGACTTCTTTTTCGTCCATGCCGGCGTCAAGCCGGGCATCCCGCTCGATCGCCAGAAGGATGAGGATCTGCTCTGGATCCGCGAGGAATTCCTCGCCTCCGAGGAGCGCTTCGGCAAATATATCGTGCACGGTCATACGCCGGTCAGCGCACCCGATATCCGACCCAACCGCATCAACATCGACACCGGCGCTTACGCGACCGGAAACTTGACGCTGCTGACGATCCAAGGCGATAGTCTGATGGCAATTTGAAAGCTTGGGCCGAACTTCGGTGATCCTGCTCCGCGTCATCGGCATCCTGACCGCAATCGTGCTGGCGCTTCACGCCGGCATCGCGTTCTATGGCGATCTGATACGACCCAGCTTTCGCGCCACCGATTTGTTCTTGGGCCAGATTCCGCCTGACAAGACGAAGCTGGCTGCCTCAGCCGGTTTGGCATCCGTGTCATGGGATGGCGACCTGCTGGCGAATTACGCGGCAGCGATTGCTGCTGACGTTCTCCACCGCCCTTCGACCGAAGCGACCAGCAAAGCCAGCGACAACAGGGCGGCCCAAGGCGCGGTCGTCACCGCCTTGAAAGTCTCGCCGATCAGGCCCGCGCTATGGCTGACGCTTGGCACGCTACAGGCTCAGGCCGGTGAGGCGGTCACGCCTGCGGTGAAGATGTCTTACCTGACCGGCGCGGTGCCGATCGATGTTGCCTTCTCTCGCGTCCGGACGGTGACCGCGAGCGCGGCTGCGACCGATGAAGAGATCAAGCTCCTGGCGCAATCCGACATCCGCTCGGCGCTGGCCAATCGCTCGCGTTACGAGCCTCTGCTGATCGCGGCCTATGTGCAGGCGACGCCGCAAGGCAAGTCCCTGCTGCTCGAGACCACGAAGGTCACCGATCCCAAATTCAACGAGATTCTGCGCCGGTACTAATTCAGCGCAGGGATTTCGGGTTGACGGGCACGAAGTCCTGATCGCGGCGCGGTTGGTCGGATCGTCCCTGGTAGACGAACATGCCCTTCTTGGTCGTAACGATGTCGCCGCGTTGCAGGCTGTCATCGCGCAGGAGACGTTCGGTCGCAACGATGTCCGGATCTTCGGGAGTGGGCTTGTAGAGCTCCGGATGCTCGCGCCGCTCGCGCGAGGCTTCTTTGGCCCGGCGCCGTGCCTCCTCGATGCGCTGCCGCCATTCATCGCGCGAGACTTCCGGCTCGCTCGGTGGAAGATAGTCGCTGAGCGAGGGCTCAGGTTCGCTCTGAGCAAAACACAAGAGCGGACAGGCAAGATACATGGCAAGTCCGACAGCGACGGCCACGATCGCTCTGACCGGTTCGTCTCCCAGCATCCGGCGATCTGATACGGAATTGCGGCGCATGGATTGCATTCCGATGACTCCAATGAGACCAACAGCAGTCAGAGGCCACAGCAAGTTCAGCCTATGAGGTTGCCAATTGCAACAATTGCGAGACGGTAGATTCGCACGCAAGTCGTTTGGCGGGCGGCGGATGACGGGCCGACTAACATATTCAACACCTGACCTGGCGCCTTCCCCCTCGAAAGCTCGAAAACAACCCCATGCACAGTAGGCGGCCCCAGCCAAATCAATGAGTTACGAGTTTTCCGAAATTCGATTTGATCCGTCGGGCACAACAGGGGTAGGATGGCATGGTTCGGAGGAGGTCCGCCGGGTTGATCGAGGGGACGTGAGTTCCACGTCATACGATCGGCTAGGGCAGCCAGCTCCGGTCTAAGACCTCATTAGCTCATTGCTGCTACCTTCGGCGTCCGCTCGTGGAGTTGCCGAGAATGCTTGCAAGACCGATGTTGCTGTTGGCTGTTGTCGTTGCGGTCTCCGCCATGTCTGGCCTCGCGGCGCAGGCGAGCCCTCTCTGCGTCAAGGAACGAACGCCGTTCGCCTTGTCGGATGATACGGTGAAGTGGACCATGTCCATTGCTCCTGGAGCCGACTGCATCCAGGGACTGCGTTGGTCGTACATGCAGATCTTCAACGTATCGGTCGTGAGCGGACCATCGCGGGGACAACTTGCGGTGGTGGGGTCCGGCTTTCGTTATTCGGCAGAAAACCATCCTCCGAGCCAGGACAAGTTTACGCTGCTGATCTCAGGCAAGAACCGGCACGACCTGGGAACGTCGACCCTGGAGGTCGAAGTCAACCCGCAATAGAGCACGCCTAACCGCGGCTCAAGCGCGATGAGACCAGGATAAATCCGTCGTTCCGCGGAGCATGCTCCAGTGCAGCATACTCTAGTAACGGTAGCCCGACCCGCTACCCCGGGTTGTATTCCCGTGATAGGGCCGGGCCCGTGCGCCACTCGTCACCGGAGGCTCGATCCGGCTCGGAATATTCCGCGTCGCGTTGGGGCGCGCGGGCTGCGACGGATTGACGATGATCACGTTGCGATTGGGCGTCGAGGGGTCGTTGACGCCCTGAGCCGAGGCGCCGGCAGGCGCGACAAGTGCGAACGTGATCAAGATTAATCGTTTCATGTGCGACATCTCCCTAGCAAGAACGTCAGGGAGGCGAACACCGTTCCTTCACGGTTCGTTGCATGACCTCACCGAGGCACGGCAATCAGCTTGCCATCCCGCCAGACACCTTGAGCCGACTGCCCGGCAGGAAGGCTTCCCGCCACATTCCGGACAGCGGTCGGCCGGGAGGCAGCCTGGGTGGTCTGTTTCTTCTTATCCTGTGTTGTCACGATGCTGGAGCTGGTGGTGTTGGCCCGATCCTTGGTTCCTTGCGCGAAAGCAGACTGAACCAGAAAGGCCGAAAACATGATCGCTGTCAAAACGCCGCGCATGGTCAAACACCGGAAAGAGGAGCTGGGCGAAATGTCACAGGTTTCTGCTCAAAAGCAAGCTCTTCGAGACGATCGCGCCGGACCTTTGCAGGCCGGATCATCAAAGCGATCCACCGCGGCCGAGGGAAGCCAGGGTGAAAAGCCTAGCGAAACAGCACTATCCGGGCTAGTTGATCGGCCTTGATGACGGAGCCCGGCGACACAGCAACCAACGCCTCGAAGGCGCAAGAGATCAAGGCCGGACTTGTCCGTCTGTTGTCGGCACGGATCCGCGACATCTCTGACGACCCCCGACAGATGCGCGACGTCGTCTACGAGTTGGCCCGCATCAAGCTCCTGGAACAATTCACCCACGCCGACGCGCGGGAAGCGCGAGAGCTCCAGCAAGTCCTCGAACGCGCCATTCGGGAGGTCGAACGCGCCTTTGAGCGAAGCGAGAGGTCTTCACCGACCAAGGATGCCGCGGGCCCCATGGCGAATTCTCCACCGGAGAACGTCCCCGTTCCCCCGCCTATTCCGACGCCGGCTGCCTTGGCGTCATCGGCCATTCCGGTGACTGCCGAGATGCCGCGGCGTCCTGCCGCACCGCCAAGATCGCCTGACCAACCCAAACGGAGCGGCGCCTTCAATTCTCTCGTTCGATTGATCACCATCCTCCTGCTCATTGCGGGCGTCGGCACCGCGGTCGTCTATTGGCCGCGGCTGAAGGCACACCTGACGGCATTGTCGCAGGTGGCGATGCCCGAACGTACGCCCAAGAGCCCGGAGCCTCAGGCGACCGCGATTCCGACTCCCTCGGTCAGCGAGACCGCCGAACGACTGCCGGAGAGCGCAAAGGAGCCGGCGCAAGCTGCACAACCCTCGATCCCCCTGCCGACGACATTCGGGGTCTACGCCTTGAGCGAGGGCCAGCTCCATGAGCTCAGGCCGGTGCCTGGAAAGATACCGGACCGGCGCGTCGCAATCTCGGCAGCCATCAACACGCCAAGCGCGACCACTTTGATGGACGGCGATGTCAAATTCATCGTGTTCAGGCCCGACGGGGGTGTCGATGCAAGCGGGACCGAAGTTCGGGTGATCGCGAAAGTCTCCCGGTCGATGGGCGTCGATGCCACCGGCAAAGCGGCCATGGTCAGCGCCGGCGATTCCTGGGTCATCCGCAGCATGTCCTACCCCTACAAGGTAGGTCCGATCGACGACCAGTCGAGAATGCTGTTGCTTCAACCGGAGCAAGACGGTTTCACGCTCGCGCCAGGCCGCTACGTCGTGGTGGTCAAGGGCATGGGCTATGACTTCACCGTCGCTGGGACGATCACCGATCCCAATCAATGCGTCGAGCGCATCAATGCGGCGAACGGCGCGTTCTACTCGCCCTGCCCGCCGCCCCGGCGATAACGCAGCCTTTGCCTTCTATTTGGCAGGCTTGTTGTCCTTGGGCGCGGCCGCCGGCATATCGTCGACCTTGCCGTTGTTGGCCACGCACTTTTGGAAGTATTCGCGCTGGTCCTTGCCCGTTCCCTTGGCGCTCCCGGCCGCGGGGTTGCCGATTTGCCTGGGTGGAAAGGCCTTGGCCACGGCGGCGTCGCATGCGCGCGCCACTTCGGCAGTGATGGCCGAAGCCGTCGCCGGCGCGGCCAGCGTCAAAGCACCTGCCAATCCAACCAACGTCCGCACATTTTTGACCGGCACCGCTGCGCTCCCTCAATCCGTGAATGGTTGCCGAACCATATCAAAAAGGATCGGAGCACCAAACGGCAAACGAGCGCGAATTGCCACGCGATCGAGCCGCCTTCCCGATACTAGCTGTTGAGCTGCGGCGGTTTGAAATCGGGAAAGCGTGTGAGCATTGCGGTCTTGACGAACTTCAGGTGAGCAATGCTGCTTGCCAATTCCTTGAGCCGGCGCTGGCCGTTCGAAATGTCGGCCGCAAAGAGATCCTGATGATGATTGTCGAGAGGCTCCCGCTCGAGATATTCGTCGGTGCCGTTTCCGAAGGTGACGGACGCACGCGCGAGGGCATCGTCGACACGCCGGTTGAGGCCGGCCTGCTCCCTCTCCGCTTCCTGCAATGCTGTCTCGATCGCCGCCAGGACGGCACCGATCCGCGCGCGGTCGGTCTCCGCATCACGCTCGGCGGAGCGCGCCTTGAAGGTCTTGTCCTCGCGGCGGGAGCCGAGAAGATTGTGTGCGCGCGCTCTCAGGAACAGCTGAAACATTTGGGCCATCCCACATTCGAGATTCAGGCGGCATACCATCGGTCAGACATAGTTAACAAAGCCTAAAGCTTGCGCCCGCCCCGGCCGGCTTTGTGCGATTAGACCAGCCAAGCCTTCTTCCTGCTGGCACTTGAGCTCGAGCCATCCAACTTCATCCGCGGCGGCAGCCCCTGATGTCCCTCGTTCATGTTGGGGGCAGCGTCTGCGCTTCGCATTTGATGACGACGGCTTCGGCGCATTTCGAATGCGGCCGCGGGCGGTTGCAGACGACATTGACGAAACATCCGTGATCATACGGAGCGCCATGCACGAACTTCTTCTCGGTAAGGTTGAGAGGTTAGCCTAATCCGCGTTGTTTGTTGCGAATTTTCACGCTTTCCTTATCCATCTCTCGCACCGGGCTTCCCCAAGGCCCGGCCCCACCCAAGCAAAGCCGTCGAGCGAATATGGGTCCGCTTGGCGGCTTTGTCGTTGTGTCGACGAGAGGATCATTTCGCTATGGCGCGCAGGCCCTGGTCATTCAAGGAAGACCGCCGGCTCATGGAGTTGGCGAAGTCTTCAGCCTCGCTGGAACAAGCGGCGAAAATTCTCGGGCGCTCACCCGATGCAGTCAAGCGCATGGCGTTACGGCTTGGCCTTTCGTTGAAGTCGAAGACGGGCAAGAAGACCTGACTTCGGCGCGGCAGCGCGCGCCTCACGCCGAACGCCTCACGCCGCACAGTCCGTCGCTGCGCCTGCAACGTCGAACCGCCCGAATGTATTACCTTGAAAGCAGGCCTGTGCGAGTGGCGCTTTGATGCGGCAGACCCCTTTTAACGATATTTTCGGCTTTCGAACCTGACGGACAACCAACCTTGTATGTTGGCGCCATGCGCAGGAACCACCTCATAGCAGCTGCGAGCATCTGTCTTGCGCTGATCGTCTATGCCACCCTGGCGAGGCTGGCGGGTAGACCCGCGCTCATGGGGCATCACGAGGCCTATTGGGTCGTCGTGATCGAGCGCTTCAGTGCCTACGGGCTGCTCGGCTTCCTGCTCTCCTTCCTGCTGCCCGGCCGATTCGGCCTGGCCTGCTCTCTCGTCATCGCGGTTGCTATGGGGCTGGAGCTGATGCAGGCGTTCATACCCGACCGCGATCCGGGCTTCCTCGACGTGTTGCAGAAGGCGGCGGGAGGCACCGTGGGCGTCATGCTCGCCCAGATGATCTTGGCTTTCTTGCCCAGACCACCTTCCTAAGGCGGCCGGCTCAAGCCACCCCACGCCTGTTGCGGGATTCGGAGGGAGCCAGGAGTCCGGCCATCTGCCGATGGGTGTTCTGCAGCACTTCAATGGCGAGATCGAAATCCGTCTCGCGAACGGATGCAAAGAATTCGACCATCAGTGCCGGATCGAGTTTGACGCGTGTCATCCCATCGCGGCTCTTGCGACGATCGAGTGACAAATGGATGGCGCGGTCCCGGGCCTCCATGGCGCCGCAGCCGCACAGCGCACCGAGTTCGTCGTATGTCATCCAGATTTGAGGCATGTTCTTCCACCACGCTTGACCGGCCGCAATACTAGTACCCACTTTTCTTGGAACGTGAGTCGTGATTCAAGGTCGGGATGATACCCGAAGCAAGAGAAGTCCACCTTTCGAGGAAAGATCGCAAGGTGCTTGAGGCGTGCTGTCGCTCACCGGTGACGTTGCAGCGCGATTTGAAGCGGGCGCGGATAGTTCTGTTGGCGGCGGATGGGCGCAGCACCCGGTCGATCGCCAAGGAAGTTGGGGTCCAGCCGCGGATTGTCAGCCTTTGGCGGCATCGCTATGCCGACCATGGCCTTGAAGGGCTGCAAGACAAGCCGCGGCCTGGCAAGCAGCCGATCTATACGAAGACGACCGACAAGCGGATTCTGAAGCTGCTGGATAAGCCGCCACCGCAAGGGTTTGCGCGCTGGACCGGCCCCCTGCTGGCCGAGGCGCTGGGCGATGTCGATGTCCAATATGTCTGGCGGTTCCTGCGCAGCCACAAGATTGACCTGGTGGCTCGCAAGTCCTGGTGCGAGAGCAACGACCCGAACTTTACGGCCAAAGCCGCCGATGTTGTCGGCCTCTATGTCGCGCCGCCGGCGAAGGCCATTGTGCTGTGCGTGGACGAGAAGCCCTCGATCCAGGCTTTGGAGCGAGCGCAGGGTTATCTGAAGTTGCCCAATGGCCGCGCCTTGACCGGCCAAAGCCACGATTACAAGCGGCATGGCACCACAACATTGTTTGCGGCGCTCGAAGTCGCCACCGGAAAGATCATCGCGACCCATTCAAAACGCCGGCGCCGCGTCGAGTTTCTCGATTTCATGAACAGCGTCACCGCGGCTTTTCCGAACCGCAAGCTTCACGTCATCCTCGACAACCTCAACACCCATAAAAAGAACGAGGACTGGCTCAAGGCCCACCCCAACGTGCAATTTCATTTCACGCCGACAAGTGCGTCATGGCTCAATCAGGTCGAAGTATGGTTTTCCATCTTGCAGGGGCAGTCGCTCAGCGGCACCTCCTTCACGAGCCTCAAGCAGCTTCAGGAACACATCGATGCCTACGTCAACGCATACAACGACAGAGCCGAGCCCTTCGTCTGGACCAAGAAAAAGGTCCGTCAACGCCGTTTCAAAGGCCGCCGTATCACTCAGCTCTGATTCCGGGTACTAGCTCTCGCTTCTAAAGGCAGCGTTGCTTCAGCGCGGCTGCGACGCAACTTCGAGACAACAATGTCAACGCAACGCTAATCAGGGCGGCAGGTGCGAGCTTCTTGTGGCGCTGCGCGGATCGCCGTCGATCTGGCTCTTACTTGGGCGAGCCAGCCGTGAAAGGACGCCGCGTGCGGGAACGGGCGTCGAGCCCCTTGGGCAGCTTGTCGGCCTTGAGCTTCACGACCGCGCTGCGGGCGTCGGCAGCCGGCGCGTCTTCCTGACTGTAGATCAGCGTCACCTCGAACTTCACGTCAGGCGCTTGCCGGGCCGTTCCCGAACAGGTCGCCATCGCGCCGGTATACACGCCGGAGAGCTCGACCTCGACTTCGTCGAGCCCGAACACGGTCGGCGGGCCGTCGGCATGTCGCCGTGTGGTGAGGACGGCCGTGAATCGCTGGTCGTCATGGAACTGATAGGAGCCGCCATAGGCCCCGCGGGTCACTTCAAATTCCTCCGGGTGTGGTCAGTCAAATTCCTCCACCCGCGAGGCAGGACAAGGGACTGTTAGTTTGAGTTTGTTTCCCGGGCAAGAGCTTCAGCGGCTTCTTTGAGCCGATAGCTGCGTCCGTCGAACTCAAGCAGATGGCAATGATGCATAAGGCGATCGAGGATCGTCGTGCTCATAGTGTTGTCCCCAAGGTATGCCCCCCAATCCTGCACGACGCGATTGGAGGTGACGATGACGCTGCGGCGCAGTTTGTAACGCTGATGGATCAGGGTCTGCAGCAAAGTGCCGGCGTCGTCGGGGATGGCGCGTGCGAGGAATAGATCGTCCAGCACGAGGAGATCGCAGTCGATGATGGTTCGCAGCCGGACCTCGCGTTGTGCCGGAGAGTTCAGGGCGTAGCGGTGGAAGAAGTCGTCGGTCTCAAGATACTGGACCTTGTGGCTTTGCAGGATCGCCTGATAGGCAATCGCCTTGGCGATGTGCGACTTCCCGGTGCCAGGTTTGCCAACAAGCAGAGCGTTCTCGCCAGCGGCAATGAACGCCAGGGTGTGGAGCTGGAAGCAGGTCTGACGTGGCAGTTTGGGATTGAAGGACCAGTCGAACTCGGCGAGCGTCAGCTTTTCGTCGAGCCCGGATTGCTGGTATCGCCGCTCGATAAGACGGGACTGACGACGGTCCAGTTCATCCTGCAGGATAAGGGAGAAGGTCTCGAGGAAGGGCTGGTTGGCGCCCTGCGCCTGGAGCACGCGCGTCTGCAGCGTGTCGCGGACACCCGACAGGCGCAGCTGTCGTAGGCAACGCTCAATTTCCGGCATGGTCATCATGTGGCTAGGTCTCCAGTTTAAGGTGAGAAGGTGCAGCGGGAGCGCTCGTGGCGCCGGAGTTGGCCGGGGTTGCGCAGGCGACACGAGCGCGGATTGCCGTGGCGTGATCGTCGTGAGCCTCGGCCTGCCGACCATTGTCGTCGGCGTCGCGCCGCACAGCGCGGCTGAAGAGGTCGCCGTATTCCGCGGGGGTACGGATCAGCGGATGATCCTGGGTGAGCGGCGATGCCGGCTGTGGCGTCACTCCAACCTGCTCGATCGCCTGTTCGAACAACCGCTCGACGGTCGCACGCACGTGCTTGTAGCGGTAGATGCGGTTGTCGATGGCGTGCGCGCAGGCCTGCTCGACCAGCCGCGCCGGATACTTCCGGCCCAGCCCGACAATGCCCCACATCGCGCGCTGTCCGGGGCGCCCTTCGGTGTCGAACACCTGCTGGCACAAGGCCCTGGTCTGCGGTCCGATGCGCTCGGCGCTCGCCAGCAGCACGGCGGTTTGCCGCGACGGGTTGAACGGCCGTTCGCTGGTCGGCAGGACGACAGAACCGGGGTGCGCCATCCGGGAATGAACACGCAGCAGCGCACGGGTGTGGCGATCACGGATCTCGATCGTGGTGGTGTAGATGCGCACGACGACCTGGCTGCCGATCGGCGCGGGCCGCGCGGCGTAATAGCTGTTGTCGACGCGTACGGTGGTGTCGTCGCAGACAGTCCGGACGACTTCGGTGAAGATGCGGAAGGGAGCGACAGGCAGCGGCCGCAGGTGCGGCTTCTCTTCCTGGAACATCGCCTCGACCTGACGGCGCGTGCTGCCGTGGATGCGTTTGGAAGCCCAGTTCTCCTCCCAGTGCCTCAAGAACTCGTTTTGCGCCTCCAGCGTCTCGAAGCGCCGTCCGGCCAGCGCAGTGCCCTGGGTATGTTGAATCGCATTCTCGACGCATCCTTTCCGATTTGGATCGGCCACGCGCGCGGGATCGGCGACCACGGCGTAATGAGCCAGCATCGCGCTGTAAATCGGGTTGAGCTGGGGCTCGTACAAATCCGGCTTGAGGACGCCTTCCTTCAGGTTGTCGAGCACGACATAGCTGGGGACCCCGCCAAAATACCGGAACGCCTCTTCGTGGAGCTGCGCCCAGACTTGTTGGCTGGACTTCCAGACTACCCGCCGGAAGCTGCGCCGCGAGTAGCGTAGCGTCATCACGAACAGGCGGGGACGACGGTACCGCCCGCTCTTCGGATCAACCGTCGGCGCGCCCTCGCCATAGTCGACCTGAGCTTCCTCGCCGGGGAGGAACTCAAGACGATCAAACTGCTCAGGATCAGCGTGCCGCAACCGGCGCACAAACCGCTTGACACTCTGGTAGCTGGACGGAAAGCCAAATTGATCAACCAGGTCCTGGTAAATCGCCTGCGCGTTCCGCTTCAGCCGGACCTGTTCTTCGATCCACGTCCGATGCGCTTCGCAAGCCGAACGGGCCAGGCTGCTGGTGACCGTCGCTTCCGATGTCCCAAAAGCCGGTGGTCGGGGTGGAGGAATTTGGCCGTCCGCGCTCACCGAGCCGGTGGTCACTTCCCCGGGGGAATTTGCCTCCGCACCGGCCCGCAGCGCCTGATAACGCCGGATCGTCTTGCGATCGACACCCGTCAGCCGGTGAATCTCGCGCTGGCTGGTGTTGCGATCAAGTAATGTAAGTACGGTGCTTTGCAGATGTCGCTTCAAGACGTTCAACTCCCCGGCCCCTTGCTGGCTAAAGGGGTCGAACATAAACGTCCTGCCTGACCGGCTACTGCTGTTCAGCGGCGCTGACGGCGATCATCAGGTGGGGGAGTTTCAAGTGACCATACCCGGGGGATTTTGACCGACCCACGGGGCCATAGGTGAAGAAGCTGTCACTGCCGGAAATCCGACCCTGGGCCACATGCACGATACCGGTGCCTTGCGCTTGCGCGGTTCTGAACCACGCTGCGTATTTGCCCTCTTTCAGCATGGAAACATCCACCCATGAATTCCATGCGTATTTGCAACGAACCGTGGGGCCGCGACAATGACCGCGGCGGCGAGCATTCCGCCACGGTTAACGCCGTGCAAAGTCAATCCGTCAAATTTCGCCGGCGCAGGAGGCGGCGCCCGCAGCAAGCTCAGAACAATTCTATGCCGTCGTCCGCGGTCTCGACTGCCTCGACCGGGCGCACGGCGGCGATCGACCCCAGCCCGAAGGTTTGCAGGAACTCCCGGTGCACGTCGCGCTCGCGTTCCATCGTGTAGCGCGCAAAGAGCTGGTCGAGCACCGCTTCGTCCCGCGCTTGCGGCCGCGGCTGCTGCGCGGCTGCGCTCGCGGCCTCGAGCCGCGCCGCGACCGCGGGCAATGCCGCAGAAGCTTCGCCGAGCGTGGTCATCAGGCCCTGCGCCGAATTCATCAGCCCCTCGAATTCCGCACCTTCATCGACGAGCCGGCTCATCAGCTTGCCGAGCCGTTCATTGCCGGCCTCGACCTCGCGCAGCGCCTGGAGGATCTGCGGTTCGAGCTTGGCGAGCTGCGTGGGATCGCCCTGCACGCGGAGCTCCTTCAGCTCCCCGGCCGACCGCTCGATGCCGTCGAGCACGGGCCTCAAACGCCCCGCTCCCACCGAGACATGGTCGGCGGTTGCCTTGAGCTCGTTGGCAATGACGACGAAAGCGCTGCCGCGGCTGCCGAGATGCGCTGGCCTTAAGGCCCGCATTCATTCCGATCAGCGTGATATCGATCGTCGCCTCGGCCAGCCCGGCGATCGCCTGGCGAAATTTCGTCAGCGTATCCTCGACGATCGCGAGCGCCTCGTCGACCGAGCGGCCCGCCCCCTCGCAGGTGGCGATCAGGGTCGATGCGTGCGCCAGCGTCTGCTTGATGCGTGTCAGGAACGACGACGAGCCGCCATCCTCGCCGCCAAACAAGGTGCGGCCGTGCCCGACGACGCTGCCCGCATCGTGCAGGATGGCGGTCAGCGCGCGAACGATCTGGCCGATGTCGCCGCCGAACTCGCGCTGGGCATCCCTGAGCTGGGCCGCCTGCAGCTGGCAGATCGCACGCGCGCCGTCATCGCTCGCGATCGGCTCGGGAACGAGGCTCGGGGCGGCTCCAGACACAAGGCCGAGACCGTGGGAGACGTGCTCGAGACGCTGACGCGTGCTGTCGCCCGCCTGCAAGGAAACGATCGCGCTGCCGACCGCCTCGGCGATCTTCCTGGTGCTGGAACCTGCGCGGTCGGCCAGATGGCTGCTGTTGCGGCGCTGGTCGTGCAATCCGGAATAGGCGGAGCCGAGTTCGGCGCTCTCCGCCGCCAGTTGATTCCGGTAGCGGCTCTCGAACTCCTTCTGTCGGCCGAATGCGGTGGCGACCGCCTCCGAAAGGCGCTGCTGATCCCGCGCACAGCCTTCGATCGCGCCCTGCACAGCCTTGCCGAGATCATAGGCCTCCTGCGTGAAGGCGAGAAAGCCCTCGCGATCGCCGTCGAGCGCGGCTGCCTCGATCCGCGCGCTGCGGGCGATGATGGTGATCATCTGGATGTGCTTGAACAACGGCTTGAGCAAGGCGGACGCCTCCGCCGTGCTCTTGCCGATCGTCTCGAGCAGGGCGCTTTCGGCCGGCAGCGCCTGCGCCAGGTCGCTCAGCCGCGCTGCGATCTCCTGTAGCGCGGTCGCGGCGCCCTCGATCTCTGCGCCGGAGAGTTCCGAGGAAAGCGTTGCGAGGCCCTGGTTCAGCTCCTTGAAGATGAGATGTCCGCGCCCGAGCTCGTGACCGACGCGCGCGAACACGTCCTCGATACGCGAGGAGACGTCCTCGATCGCGGCGATCGCGTCGGCAAGCGTGTCGGCGGGAATGACGGACATTGCGCTCAACCTGCCACCGCAACGTGCCCGGTCTGATACCAGAGCATGATTTCGCGCGGGATATGGTTCAGCGATACGACCTTCTCGACGCCGCCATGGGCGATGGCCTCCTTGGGCATGCCGAACACCACGCAACTCTCTTCATCCTGCGCCCGCGTCGAGGCGCCGAGCTTGCGCATCTCCAGCATTCCGCGCGCGCCGTCATCGCCCATGCCGGTCATGATCACGCCGAGCGCGTTGGCGCCGGCATGTTGGGCCGCCGAACGGAACAACACGTCGACGGACGGACGATGCCGGGACACCGGCGGCCCATCCTTGATCGCGATCTGGTAGCGCAGGCCGATGCGCTGGAGCAGCATGTGGCGGGCTCCCGGCGCGATATAGGCGCAACCCGGCAGCACCGGTTCGCCGTCCTCGGCCTCCTTGACCCGGATCTGGCAGACGCCGTCGAGACGCCTGGCAAAGGCTGCGGTGAAGCCTGCCGGCATGTGCTGGACGATGACGATGGGCGGACAGTGCGGCGGCAGCATTTCAAGGACGTCGTTGAGCGCTTCGGTGCCGCCCGTCGAGGCACCGATGCACACGATGCGTTCCGTGGTCGGCCGGACCTTGCCCTGCACCGGCGGCGGGATGATGGCATCGGCGGTCAGCTTCTTCTCGATTGCGCGACGCTCCGCGCGCGGGCGCACCCGGGCGCGGGCGGCCGACTTCACGGCCTCACGCAGCCGCGTGGAGCATTCGAGCAGCGCCTGCCGTGTGTCGATCTTCGGCTTCGGCACAATGTCGACCGCCCCCGCCTCGAACGCCTCGAACATCACGTTCGAGCCCTCCTCGGTCAACGAGGAGCAGATGATCACCGGTATCGGACGTTGCGCCATGATCTTGCGCAGGAAGGTCATGCCGTCCATGCGCGGCATTTCGAGGTCGAGGATGATGACGTCAGGCAGCTCCTTCTCGAGCCGCTTGGCCGCCACGAACGGATCGGACGCGGTCGCCATCACCTCGATCTCGGGATCTTCACTCAAGATCGTCAGCAGGATTTGGCGCACCGACGCCGAATCGTCCACGATCAGCACGCGAACTTTCTCCCTCGGCATTCTGGTTGCGCTCCGGCTAGATCTGGAAAATGGTTGGCTGAACCTGCTTCAGCCCAGGCACGGCACTGTGAACATCGATTCCGAATGCCCGACCAGCAGATAGCCGCCCGGACGCAGATGGCTGCACAATTGCTCCACCACCTTGCGCTGGGTCTCGCGCTCGAAATAGATCAGGACGTTGCGGCAAAAGATGATATCGACGTCACGATCGACGGGATAGGACTTGTCCATAAGGTTCATCCTCATGAAGTGCGTCATGCGCCGCAGCTCAGGCACGATCCGCACTTCGCCGCGCGACTTGTCGCGCGACGACGAAAAATACCGTTTCACGAACTGCTCCGGCACGGGGGCGAGCACGTCGCGGTTGTAGATCGCCGTCCTGGCGAGGCGCAGCACCGCGGTCGAGATGTCGGTCCCGAGGATGCGGTACTGGAAGCGCGAGCCGGTCCGCGTCATGTCGTCCAGCACCATCGCGGTCGTGTAGGCTTCCATGCCGGTCGAGCTCGCCGAGCTCCAGATCTTCAGATTCGCGCTTCTCCGTCCACGCGCCTTGAGCAGGGCGGGAATCGCGACTTCGCGCAAGAAAGTGAAGTGCTGCGGCTCGCGGAAGAAATCGGTCTTGTTGGTCGTCACCACATCGATGAGATGAGTGAGCTCGGTGTCGAAATGGTCCGCCTCGAACAGGTTCTCGACGTATTCATTAAGGTCGGAGAAGTTCAGCGCGCGCACGCGCTTGTGCAGCCGTCCCTCCAGCATCAGCCGCTTGCCCTGCGGCAGCTTGATGCCGACCTGGCCCTCGATCAATTCGGCAATGGTCCGGAAGTGGCGGTCGGACAGATGCACGGCCGTATCCTGCATGGCGGGCATCATGGCCGCCTGCCCCGACCCGGGACGGCCACCTGCATTGCATAACCGGCCATACGGAGCATCTTGAATCCTACACTTTAACTAAAATTGCCGAAGACGGATCGGCCCGCCGATGGGGGGCCGATCCGTCAGAATAGCGCTGGAAATCGGCGTCCCGATCGTCCTCCCCGTCGTTCATGTCGAAGGCGAAACCGCCGCCACCGGCAGCCTTCACGGCACGCGCCGGCTTGGCCAGCGGCTTCCGCGCCGGACGCTCGACCGCCGCCATAGTGGCCGCCTTGGCCCGCAGCTGATTCACTGCCCGGTCGATCGGCGCGGCGGCGTGACCCTTTCCACCCTGCTCGATGCGGAAGTAGGCGATGGTTGACTGGAGCTGCTCGGCCTGCGAGGCGAGCTCTTCCGAGGTCGAGGACACCTGCTCGGATGCGCTGGCGTTCTGCTGGCCGACCTTGTCGAGCTGCTGGATTGCCTGGTTGATCTGCGACGAACCGACGTCCTGCTCTCGGCAGGCCGCGGTGATCTCTTCGACGAGCTCGGCGGTCTTCTTGATGTCGGGAACGAGCTTGGACAGCATGGCGCCGGCCTCCTGCGCCACCTTGACGGTGCCGGTCGAGAGCGTGCCGATCTCGGCCGCTGCCGCCTGGCTGCGTTCGGCGAGCTTGCGCACCTCGGAGGCGACCACGGCAAAGCCCCTGCCGTGCTCGCCTGCGCGCGCGGCTTCCACTGCGGCATTGAGCGCCAGCAGATCGGTCTGACGCGCGATCTCCTGCACGATCGTGATCTTCTCGGCGATGGTCTGCATCGCGCTGCCGGCGCGGCCAACGGCTGCGCCGGAGGCTTCCGCATCCTTGGCCGACTGCGCGGCGATCTTCTCGGTCTGGCTGGCGTTGTCCGCATTCTGCTTCACGTTCGCGGCCATCTCCTCCATCGAGGAGGAGGCTTCCTCGGCGGAGGAGGCCTGCTCGGTCGCGCCCTGCGAGAGCTGCTCGGCGCTCGCGGAGAGTTCCTGGCTGCCGGCGGAGACGTTCTGCGCGGCGGTGAGCGCTTCTGCGACGATCTGCCGGAGCTTCTCCACCATGCGTTCGAGTGCCAGGCCCAGCGTGTCCTTGTCCGACAGCGGCTTGGCTTCGACCGTGAGGTTGCCTTGCGCAATCTCGTTGGCGATATCCGCCGTGGCATTCAGATTCCCGGTCATCGCATTGAGCGACGTCACGAGATCGCCGAGTTCGTCGTTGCTGGATACGGCAATCTTCTGGCTGAGGTCGCCGACCGCCACCGCATTGGCGAGACCGACTGCACGGGCAAGCCCGCGGCTGATATTGACGGCGATCCAGCTCGCGGAAGCGACCGCGATCAGAAGCGAGACGATGACCAGGCTGATCAGCAGCATCTCGGCTCGCACGCCGTCCTGCTTTGACTGCTCCGCCTGGTCGGCCATGTTCTTCTTGGCGTTCTTGATGTAGCCGTCGGCACTCTCCAGCGCATCTTCGACCAGCTTGCGTCCTTCGCGCATCGAGCGCTCGAGGGCTTTCGCCTTGTCGGTGCGGGCTAGTCTGACCGTCTCGTCCTGGAACGCATTCATCCTGCCGAATGCCGCCGAGAACCTATCGACCAGCTTCCTTCCGTTTTCGCTCGCGGCAGCGTAGATTTCGTCCTTTGACTTGGTGAGCGCTTCGCGAGTCTTGACGAGATCAGCGGCGGCCTCGTCATACTCCGCATCCGTAGCCGCGAGGATCGCGTTCTTCTCGTCGCGCAACAGGAACAGCACGCCCTCCTTGAGCTCCGCGGCCTTCTCAATGCGATTGGAGCGGCTGACCAGCTGGTCGGCGGTCGCGATCATCTCGGATAATTTGATGTAACCGACCGCACCGGCGATCATGGACAGCACGATGACCACGCCGAAGGTGCTCGCGAGCTTGGCTTTGACGGTAAATCTCATTCTCTGTCTCATTGATTATGGGTGCTTACGATCTGCTACGCTTCGCCCTTGAACTCAGGCGGCCCGCGGCGCCTCCGCGCCAGCCCCGCCGGGGATCTCGTCGTTGGCCATCAGCTTGGCGAGATCGAAGATCACGACGAACTTCTCCCCCTTGCGGCCGATGCCGGCCGCATAGTCGGACTGCCATTTCCCGCCGACTTCCGGGATCGGCTCGATCGCCTGCTCGTCGATATCGGTGACCTCGAACACGCAATCGGCGACAAAGCCGACGCCGACCAGCCGGTCCTTCATCGGCACGTCGAGGATGATGATGCGCGTGGCCTCGGTCGCCGCTACGTTCGGCAGGCCGAGCTTGGTCCTGAGGTCGACGATCGGATAGCCGCTGCCGCGCACATCGATCATGCCGAGCAGGAAGCTCGGCGCATGCGGCAGCCGCGAGATCGGCCGCATGTCCAGGATCTCCCGGACATTGCGAATGCTGATGCCGAACGTCTCGCCGGCGAGACCGAGCGTCAGGTATTGCGAGGTTGCGGCCATGATGCGTCCATTCGATCAAGATGTTCGAGAGAGGCCCGTTCGGACCGTTTAGCGTTGAAACTCCGCGTCGCGATCGTCATCGGCTTCGTCCATTTCAAAGGCAAAGCCGCCGCCGCCGACCTTCAGGGCCCGAGCCGGCCTGACAGCCGGCCTCCTGGCGCCGTCGGGCGCGGCCATCTTCGCCGCCTTGGCGCGAAGCTGACCGACGGCACGCTCGATCTCCTGCGGAGCAGCCTTGGACCTCCCGCTCTCCTCGATCCGGAAGAACGAGATCGTCGACTGCAATTGCTCGGCTTGGGAGGCGAGCTCCTCCGAGGTCGAGGACACCTGCTCGGACGCGCTGGCGTTCTGCTGGCCGACCTTGTCGAGCTGCTGGATCGCCTGATTGATCTGGGCCGCGCCGACATCCTGCTCGCGGCAGGCCGCGGTGATCTCCTGGACCAGTTCGGCCGTCTTCTTGATGTCGGGAACGAGCCTGGACAGCATGCCGCCCGCTTCCTGGGCAACCTTCACGCTTTCGGTCGAGAGAGTGCCGATCTCGGCGGCGGCCGCCTGGCTGCGCTCGGCGAGCTTGCGCACCTCCGAGGCCACCACGGCGAAGCCCTTGCCGTGCTCGCCGGCGCGGGCGGCCTCGACCGCCGCATTGAGCGCCAGCAGGTCGGTCTGCCGCGCAATTTCCTGGACGATGGTGATCTTTTCCGCGATGGTCTGCATCGCCTGGACGGCACGCCCGACGGCCGCGCCGCTTGCTTCTGCGTCCTTCGCCGACTGCGCGGCGATCCGCTCGGTCTGATTGGCATTGTCGGCGTTCTGCTTCACGTTCGAAGCCATCTCCTCCATGGAAGAGGAAGCTTCCTCGGCCGATGAGGCCTGCTCGGCCGCTCCCTGCGAGAGCTGCTCGGCACTTGCGGAAAGCTCCTGGCTGCCCGCCGAGACGTTCTGGGCCGCGGTCAGGGCTTCCGAGACGATCTGCCGGAGCCTCTGCACCATCATCTCCAGCGCGATGCCGAGCTTGTCCTTGTCAGACATCCGCTTGGCTTCGATCGTGAGATTGCCCTGTGCGATCTCGTTGGCCAACTCCGCATTGGCATTCAGGCTCGCGATCATGCGCTCCAGCGCGATTCCCAGAGTGTCCTTGTCGGATAGACGCCTGGCTTCGACGGCCAGATTGCCTTGCGCGACCTCGTTGGCGATTGCGGCGGTCGCGTTGAGATTTCCAGTCATCGCGTTCAGCGACTTGATGAGATCACCGACCTCGTCATCGCTCTTGACCTCGATCGTCTGGCTGAGATCTCCGATGGCGACCGCGTTGGCAAGGCCGACCGCGCGCATGAGGGATCGGCTGATGCTCAGCGCGATCAAGGTTGCAGCAGCGGCACCCAGGAGCAAGGATACGATGAGGATGCTCATCAACAGCATCTGGGCGCGGCTGCTCTCCGCCCTGGCCTCATCCGATCTGTCGGACATCAACTTCTTCAGAAACTCAAGGTATTCGTCAAGCGCCTTGGTGGCCTCGCCGACGGCGCGGCGGACTTCGTTGGTCGAATGCTCGACCGCCTTTGCCTTGTCGGTGCGGGCCAGTTTGAGCGCCTCGTCTTCGGCGGCGTTCATGTTCGCATACAGCCCCGAGAACCTATCGAGCATCTTCTTGCCGGTCTCTGTGGCGGTGGCGTAGATCTCGTCCCTGGTCTTGAGCAGGTTCTCGCGAACCTTCCGGAGCTCAGCCACGTAACGCTCGGAATCCGCGTCCGACTGCGCCATGATGGCGTTCTTCTCGGCCCGCACCTGCAGCAGAAGATCCCGCTCGAGTTCGGCGGCTTTGCTCGATCGTCCGGCGGCCCCGATGACGACCTCCGTCGTGCTCGCGAGGTCGCTGAGTTTCGAATATGAGATTGCGCCTGCGATCATGGACAGGACGAGAACGGCACCAAAAGCGCTGCCCAGCTTTGCCTTGACGGTGAATCTCATGTTCGAATTCCCTCGGGTTCGGCCCGGTCTGATTTTGAGGGGACGCGAGCGCGACAGCCCGCGTCCCGGAAGAACGTCTAGCGCTGAAACTCGGCGTCGCGTTCGTCGCCGCCGTCATCCATGTCGAAGGCGAATCCACCTCCGCCCGCGACCCTCAGGGCCTTTGCGGGCCTGCCTGCGGGTGCCTTGCCGCGGCGATCGACCGCCGCCATCTTCGCCGCCTTGGCGCGAAGCTGACCAACGGCCCGGTCGACTTCCTGGGGAGCTATCGACTTGCGCGCAGCGTCCTCGATGCGGAAGAAGGCGATCGTCGACTGCAACTGCTCGGCCTGCGAAGCCAGTTCCTCGGAGGTCGAGGACACCTGTTCGGAGGCGCTGGCGTTCTGTTGACCGACCTTGTCGAGTTGCTGGATCGCCTGATTGATCTGCGAGGAGCCAACGTCCTGTTCACGGCAGGCAGCGGTGATTTCCTGGACAAGTTCGGCCGTTTTCTTGATGTCGGGCACGAGCTTGCCCAGCATTTCGCCGGCTTCCTGCGCAACCTTGACGGTCTCGGTCGAGAGGGTGCCGATTTCGGCGGCGGCCGCCTGGCTACGCTCGGCGAGCTTGCGCACTTCGGACGCGACCACGGCGAAGCCCTTGCCGTGCTCGCCGGCGCGAGCCGCTTCGACGGCCGCGTTCAACGCGAGCAGATCGGTCTGGCGGGCGATTTCCTGCACGATGGTGATCTTCTCGGCTATCGTCTGCATCGCATCCACGGCGCGGCCTACGGCAGCTCCGGACGCTTCTGCGTCCTTGGCCGACTGCGCGGCGATCTTCTCGGTCTGGTTGGCGTTGTCGGCGTTCTGCTTCACGTTCGAAGCCATCTCCTCCATCGAGGAGGACGCCTCTTCCGCCGACGAGGCCTGCTCGGTGGCACCCTGCGAGAGCTGCTCGGCGCTGGCGGAAAGCTCCTGGCTGCCTGCAGAGACGTTCTGCGCCGCCGTCAGGGCCTCCGACACGACCTGCCGGAGCTTCTCCACCATGCCGTTCAGGGAACGAATGAGATCACCGATTTCGTCGTTGCTGGCCGAGGGAATGGTCTGGGTGAGGTTACCGGCAGCGACCGCTCCTGCAAGACCAACGGCGCGGCTGAGCGAGCGGCTGATGCTGATCGCCATCCACAGCGCGGCAAGGACTGCTATCACGAGCGATACCATCACGAGCACGATGACGATCATCTGGGCCTTGGCGGCTTCTGCCCGGGTATTCTCGGCTTCCTCGGCCATGCTCTTCTTCGTGAACACGACGTAGGCATCGATTGCGTCGACGGCCTCCGAAATGGCCTTCCGCCCTTCGTGCACCGTCCGATCGGCGGCCTTGGGCCGATCCGTCTTGATCAGCTTGACGGTCTGATCCTGCTCGTTGTTCATCTTGTCGTAAACGACCGCGAACTTCTCGAGCAGCCGCTTTCCGCCTTCGCTTGCAAGGGCGTAAACTTCCTCTCTCAACTTATTGTTCGCCGCCCGCATCTTGGGGATGTCGGCGATGAACATGTCGGTCTCGTTCTCGGGCGCGATGATCGCGTTCTTCTCCGCTCTCACCTGCGACAGAAGATTTGATCTCGATCTGAGCGCCCATCTGCATGCGATTCGCACGCGAGATCAGTGCCTCGGACCCGTGGATCATGTCGGTGAGCTTGAGATATGCGATACCGCCCGCGACCATCGACAGGACGATGATCAGGCCGAACGCGCTCGCCAACTTGGCTTTGACCGTAAACCGCATGTAGAGAGCTGGCCCCGGTTGTTTGGACAGCGCCCCGCTGGATTTAAGTGGATTCCTGCCGGGTTATGCTGAACGCGGGGCTTTACGGTTTTGTCGTTGCGTCGGGAGGGCGTAGCCCGACCAGAGCGACGACAAAACCGTCGGCGACGGTCATGCGGCCATCACCATAGCTTGCGTGCCGAAGTAAGCCTCGTCGGGCGTGCGCCCGTCAAGGCTCGAGTGAGGGCGTCCCTGATTGTAGAAGGCCAGATACTTGGCAATTGACGCTCGCGCCTCGGACACGCTGTCGTAGGCGCGGAGATATACTTCTTCGTATTTGACCGTGCGCCAGAGCCGCTCGACAAACACGTTGTCGCGCCAGGCGCCCTTGCCGTCCATGCTGATGGCGATCTTCGCGTCCAGCAGCACATCGGTGAACTCGAGGCTGGTGAACTGGCTGCCCTGATCCGTGTTGAAAATCTCGGGCCTGCCGTGCTTCGCCAACGCCTCCTGGACCGCTTCGACGCAGAAGGCCGCCTCCATTGTGATCGAGACGCGATGGGCCAGGACCCGTCGGCTGAACACATCGACGACCGCCGCGAGATAGACGAAGCCACGCCGCATCGGAATGTAGGTGATGTCCATTGCCCACGCATGGTCGGGCCGCTCGATCTTCAATCCGCGCAACAGGTACGGGTAGATCTTGTGACCCGGAGCCGGCTTGCTCGTGTTCGGGCGACGATAGACCGCCTCGATCCCCATGCGCTTCATCAGCGTCGCGATGTGGCGGCGACCGGCGTATACGCCCTCCCGCCGCAGCAACGATCGCAGCATACGCGCTCCCGCGAAGGGATAATCGAGATGCAGCTCATCGAGCCGACGCATCAAGGCAAGGTCCTCGGCCGAAACTGGCCGAGGTTCATAGTAGACCGTGCTGCGAGCCAGCTTCAGGACCTTCGCCTGGCGCACGATAGAAAGATCATGATCGCGGTCGATCATCGCTTTGCGCTCAGCAGGCCCGCCTTGGTGAGCGCGCCGGACAAAAAATCGTTTTCCAACGCCAGCTCGCCGATCTTGGCATGTAACGCCTTCAAATCGACCGGCGTCTCGGCCGATGTCTTGTCATGCCCAAACACGCCGGCGGCGCCTTCCAGGAGCTGGTTTTTCCAGATCGTGATCTGGTTCGGATGAACATCAAACAGTTGCGCCAGCTCCGCCAGTGTCTTGTCGCCTTTGACCGCAGCCAAAGCAACCTTCGCCTTGAATGCCGGAGAATGCGTCCGGCGGCTCTTCTTCGTCATCTTCGCTCCTGATTCGCAGCAAGAATCCTCGCCGCTGTCAGGCAGAAAATCCACTCAAGCTACTGTCCGAATTTGCGGGGCCAGCTCTTAGTGCCCCCAATAGCTTAACGCGCCCGCAGGCTTCAATTCAGGATCCGTTCCATGTTCGGAACGATGACAAACTCTTCACGCCACTTGGTGATGAAGCGGATGTATTCCGGCTTCCAATGCATTCCGACCCGCGGCGTCTGCTGCACGTCGGCCTGGGAGATCTCCGTGACTTCGTAGACCTTGTCCGCGGTGACGCCGACGAGAACCGGCTCGTTCTCGATCTCGATCTCGATCACGACGATGCGCGAATCGGCCGAGCTGTCGGTCTGCGGCATGCCGAAGCGGATGCGCAGATCGGCGAGAGGGATAACGTTGCCGCGCACGTTGATTACACTGGGCACGAAATCCCGTGCCCCTGCGACCTTCGTGACCGGCACCGGATCGATGATCTCCCGAACGAGACCGGCGTCGAGCGCGAACTTCTCGTCGCCGAGGCCGATCATCACCACCTGCATTGCGTCTACCTGCTGCTGGTTCATCACGCCGCCTCGCTGATGTGCTTCTCGACCTTCGACTGCGCCAGAGCGACGAGCTGGGCGACGTCCAGGATCAAGGCTGCGGTGCCATCGCCGAGAATGGTCGCGCCGGAGAAGATGGTCACGTCCGAATGCAGCTTCGACAGCGACTTGATCACTGTCTGGTGGTTGCCGATGATCTGGTCCGCGACGAGGCCGACTTGCGTCTCGCCGGTCGAGATGATGATGGTCTTCTGGTGCTGGTCGGGCGTCCCCTCGGCGGAGAGAATGTCACGCAGGCGAAGGAAGGGCACGAGATTGCCGCGCACATTGAGGAAGTTGCGGCCGCGCGAACGCTCGTCCTCGGCCGTCAGCTCGACGCACTCCTCAACCGCCGGCAGCGGAATGATGTAGCGGCCTTCGCCGACGCGGATCAGCAGACCCTCGATGATCGCGAGCGTCAAAGGCAGGCGCAGCGTCACGGTGGTGCCCTGTCCCGGCCTGGTCGACAGATCGATCGAGCCGCGCATGTTCTCGATGGTGCGTTTGACCACGTCCATGCCGACGCCGCGGCCCGACAGCGCCGAGATGGTCTGGGCGGTCGAGAAGCCGGGGTGGAACAGGAATTGGTGGATCTCATGATCGGTCAGCACGGCGCCGGCCGCGATCAGACCCTGCTCTTCCGCCTTCGCGCGGATGCGCGCGGTGTTGAGGCCGCCGCCATTGTCCTTCACGGTGACCAGCACCTGCGCGCCGGAGTGGACGGCGGCGAGCTCGATGCGGCCCTGCTCGGTCTTGCCATTGGCAGCGCGCGTGGCGTTATCTTCGATGCCGTGGTCGATGGCATTGCGGATCAGGTGCACCAGCGGATCGGCCAGGCACTCGATCATGGTCTTGTCGAGCTCGGTATCCTCGCCCGTGGTGACGAATTCGACCGGCTTGGACAGATCGCGCGACAGATCGTGCACGAGGCGGCGGAAGCGGCCGAACAAGGAGCCGATCGGCACCATGCGGGCGCCCATCGTGGTGTCGCGCAGTGACGAGGCAAGGCGCTCGATCTCCTCGGCGATCATCTTGATCGAGAGGTCGGAGCCGGACGCGGCGAGCTGGGTCAGCCGCGCCTGGGCGATGACGAGCTCGCCGACGCGATCCATCAGCTCGTCGAGACGTTCGGCCTGGACGCGGACGGTGGCAATGCCGCGCTCTTCGCGCTTGGCTTCGGGTTTCGGCTCCGGCCTCGGTTCAGATTTGGGCTCGCTCTTGGCGACGGGCTGCTCGGCGACCGGCGCGGCGGGAAGCTCGACCGGGGGCGCAGGCGTCTCGGCCATGGGGGCCGGCTCCTCGTCGAGGAGCTGAAAGAGCGGTGCAGGCGCGGGCGTTTCGACATGCTCCAGAGGCGAGAGCGTCAACTTCATCTCGTCCTGGACGAACATGAAGACGTCGTCGATCGCGTCCTTGTTGCAGGCCGCGTGCAGCTTGACGTCCCATTTCAGGTAGCAGTCTTCCGGCTCCATCTCGTCGAGGAACGGGATGCCGTCGGTGACAGGCACGACGAAGCACGGACCGAGCTTGCAGAGATCCTCCAACAGGTCGAGCGGATTCGAGCCGTTGCGCAGGATGTGGGATTCGAATTCCAGATAGAGGTGCCAGCCGGCCTGCTTGCTTCCGCCAGGTGCCAGCGGCGGCGCCTCGGCGATCTCGACGACCGCAGCGACGGGCTGGTCGAACGAAACGAAGCGCTTGAGGTCGTCGAGGATGGCTTCGCCGATGACGTCGTCGGTCGACTGCGGATCCTCGATCAGCGCGCGGATGTAGTCCTTGGCGGCGAGCGCGACCGAGATCAGCTCTTGCGTCGGCTTGATCTCGCCCTTGCGGACGCGGTCGAAGGCGGTCTCGAATTCGTGGGTGAAGGAGGCGACCTTGTCGAAGCCGAACATGGCGCCCGAACCCTTGATCGTATGCAGGGCGCGGAAGGCGGAATCGACCAGTTCGCGGTCGTCAGGACGCTGACCGAGGTCGAGCAGGGCCCCTTCCAGAACCTCGAACAGCTCGCTGGCTTCCTGGCGGAAGATCTCGGTCGGATCCATCGCACTCATGCGCGCACCAGCTTGGCGACCACGGAGAGCAACTGCTCAGGCTTGAAGGGCTTGGTGATCCAGCCGGTAGCGCCGGCGCTCTTGGCTTCCTGCTTCACCGCCTCGTTTGATTCGGTGGTCAGGAACACGATGGGCATGCCGACTGCGCTCGGCAGCTTACGCAGTGCCCGGATCAGCTCCAGTCCGTTCATGACGGGCATGTTGAGGTCGGTGATGACGAGATCGAGCTTGCCGGCTTGCGCCTTGGCGAGCCCCTGGGCGCCGTCGCCCGCCTCGATCACGTTGTGACCGGCCGGCTCGAGCACGACCTTGATCATCTGCCGGATGCTGGGGGAATCGTCGACGGTAAGAATCGTGGCCATCAGGTGCCATCTTTCTTTTGCGGGAAGTGCTGATCGATCATCGCCTCGCTGGCGAAGCCGGCGCGGCGAAGGGTGTTGCGCAGAGACTGGGAGAATGATGTGAGCACCACCGGACGGCCTTGGGCCTCGCCCGTCTTGGCGGTCGACAGCAGAAGCTGGATCGAGGTCACGTCGGCCTTGTCGACGCTGGAGCAGTCGATCTCGAGCCGCTCCTGGCGGCCGAACGCCTCGCGAATGAGCTCGTAGACATTGCGAATGGCTGCGATGCTGCAGTCCGCGGGTAACCGCAACGACCACTTCGGCTCCGTCGGATTGAGCGCCATCGCTGCCCCGCCTTTGCTAAAATTCCGCTACACGTTTCGCTTGAGTCGAGTGAGCAAACTCCTAACGCGGGCATCCGTACAACTACGGGTCACACTCGCTCGGAATTCGCGCAACTGTGCGCAAGCGTGCACAACCTGCCGAGATGTCATCGAGACGTGCGCATCGGTGCGGCCGTTTGCTTCGCGTTAAATTCGCTTGGGCTATGGCTGGGGTTCGTGTCTTTGCCAGCGAAGAGAGCCCCGGCCACCAATGCTGACCCAAGCGCTCGTGGTTGATGACAGCCGCTCCGTCCTCAACTTCCTGAAACGTCACATCGAGGCTGAAGGTCTGGTCGAGGCCACCACCTTCCTCGATCCCGTGGAGGCGCTGGCCTGCGCGCAGGAGCGCGTCTTCGATCTGGTGCTGGTCGACTACGAGATGCCGCATATGGACGGCATCGGCTTCATCCGCGCCTTCCGCAGGCTTCCCGGCTGCACCGACATCCCGATCGCGATGATCACCTCGCGTCAGACCGATGACGTCAAGATGGAAGCGCTGCAGGCCGGTGCAACCGATTTTCTGCCCAAGCAGCCACAAAGCCTCGAGATGACGGTGCGCCTGCGGAATTTAATTCAGCTTGGTGCAGCCGTGCGCAAGCTCAACGACCGCGCTGCGCATCTGGCCAGCGACGTCGCAGCAGCAACGCGAAAGCTCGGCGAGCGCGAGGAGGAGATCATCCTGCGGCTCGCGCTCGCGGTCGAATACCGCGACAACGACACCGGCGAGCACACGCTGCGGGTCGCCAGGTACAGCCGTATCATCGCCAACCAACTCGGTTTGCCGGCCCGGCTGTGCCGCGACATCTATCTGGCCGCTCCCCTGCACGATGTCGGCAAGGTCGCCATTCCCGACAACATTCTGCTCAAGCCGGGCAAGCTCACCGACGAGGAGATGGCGGTGATCCGGACGCATGCGACGATCGGCGAGCGGATCCTGGCCGATTCCAGCTGCGAGCTGATTCAGCTCGGCGCGCAAATTGCCGCAGGCCATCACGAGCGCTGGGACGGCGCAGGCTATCCGAACGGCCTCAAGGCCGATGAAATCCCGGTCGCCGCGCGCGTGGTCGCAGTTGCCGATGTCTTCGATGCCCTGACGACGCGGCGGCCGTACAAGGAGCCGATGTCGCTCGAGGCGGCGCGCAATTACCTGGCTGAGAACGCGGGCCGGCAGTTCGATCCAGCCTGCGTCGAGGCCTTCCTGTCGCGCTGGGACGAGGTGGTCGAGATCGCCGCCGGCCAGCGGGCAACTCCTTTTCAGAGGACCGAGGCCCCTCTCGCTCCGTCTTAGTGAGTACTGCGGAGAGCGGTTCGATCGGGGGCCATTCGGCCGGTGCCGTCCCGACCGCCTGACATTGGCGATCCGCCAACATCTTGCCGCGGCTTCATTTTTCTCCGGTCGCCGGTTTGAACCTGTTCCTGCTAGAGTGGCACCAATAACCAAGAGTGATTCTGGTCACACTTGCCCGGGGCGCCCTGCTGCTACGCATTGAACCGGGACGGGGCGGCAGAGCATCGTCGAATTGGATGAGAATTCCCATGAAAAGCCTGATTGGCGCCTGTGTCGGCGCATTCTTCCTTGCGGCCCCCGCTTTGGCGCAGACTCCTGCCGCGATCGTCGAGGACGTCCAGGGCAAGGTCGAGGGTATCGCGTTCATGGACTATGTGGCGCCGGGCAAGATCATCAAGCTCGGGCCGAAGGCCAGCATCACGCTCAGCTACCTCAAATCGTGCGAGCGCGAGACGATCAGCGAGGGCGTCGTTCTGGTCGGCACCGAGCAGAGCACCGTGCAGCTGGGCGAGGTCAAGCGGGAGAAGGTGCCCTGCGATACCAATGCGGCAAAACTGTCGGAGCGCCAGGCGAACCAGAGCGCCGCAACGACCTTCCGCACCGTGCGGTCGGACGCGAAGAGCGCCCCATCCAAGCTGCCGACGCTCTACGGCGTCGCTCCGCTGGTGCAGGCCAGGAGCGGGAGCACGCTGGTGATCGAGCGCACCGACGGCAAGGAGCCCACGATCACCGTGCCGCTCAGGAACGAAACCATGGTCGGCGGCAAGTTCTATGACTTCGCCAAGGCCGGGAAGTCGCTGACGCCCGGCGGCAGCTATCTCGCTATTCTCGGCACCAAGCGCTACGCCTTCCAGATCGACGCCAGCGCCACGTCATCGCCGACGCCGATCGTCGGCCGCCTGCTGCGGCTCGAATAGGCGGCTCCGCGAAGGCGCGATGCGGCGGATCGGCAGGCGGGACATCTTTGCGACGATCCTGATTGCGCTCCTTGCGGGCGCGGTCTTCACGTCACCGCCGCTTCAAACGCTGCAAGGTCTCTCCCTCGACATCCTCACGGCGCTGCGCGGCAAGGTCATTGGCGATCGCCGTGACCCCGCCACGTCGCCGGTCGTCGTGGTGGCGATCGACGGGGAGACCTACGACACCCCGCCTTTCAAGGGATCGCCGACGCAGACCTGGACGCGCGAGATCGGTCGGGTGCTCGGGAGCATCGCCGAGGGCGGGGCCAAGGTGATCGGCTTCGACGTCATCTTTCCGAGCTCGATCGAACAATCCGAGATTTCCTTTGGCGACGCGCCGCTCGGCACGCGCATGAAGGGCTTTGACCGGGACTACCTGATAGCCCTGCGGCAGATCTCCGACACCGGCAAGCTGGTGCTCGGCGAAATCCTGAGCAACGACCATCCGGAGAGGCCCTACCGCGCGCAGCAGCTGGCGGTGAAGAACAATATCCGCGCTCTCAACGTCCATACCGACCCCGACGACGTGATCCGGCGGATGCCGCTGAGTTTCTCCATCGATGGCAAGCCGGTGCCCGCGATGGCCGTCGAACTCGCCGCGCGGGCACTCGGCGCGACGCCCGCGATCGGCCCATCCGGCGCGATGGGGTTGTCCGGCTATGCGATTCCCAGCGCGGTGCCCAACACGCTGACGCTCAACTTTCGCGGCCTGGGCCGCGACGTCCCGACCTATTCTTTCGCCGACCTGCGCGCCTGCGCCGAGAAGGGCGACCGCGATTTCTTCCGCCGCGGCTTCGACGGCAAGGTGGTATTGCTCGGCACCATCCTCAACTTCGAGGACCGCAAGCTGACCTCGATGCGATTGTCTGGTGGTTATGACGGCTCGCCCGCGCCACGATGCGCCCTGCCCGCCCGCGCCGGCACCGCGCAGCAGGCCCGTAGCGACATCGCGGGTGTGTTCGTGCATGCCGCTGCGGTCCGAAATCTGATCGAGCAAGACGCGGTGACCGAGCCCGGCTTTGCCGCGCGGACCGCTCTCACGATTGCGCTCGCGGCGATCATCGCCTGCGCGGCCTGCATGCTTGCACCGGTCGGCGCGGTGACCGCCTGGCTCGCCGTCATCGCCGTTTACGCAGCCTTCGCCGTCGGTGCGTTCGCGCATGCGCTGGCGCTGCCTCTTGTCGAACCGGCCCTGGCAAGCCTCGCCGCGCTGGCGATGATGATCGGCTACCGGTTCGTGCTGGCCGATCGCGACGAGCGCTTCCTCCGCAAGAGCTTTGCCTATTATCTCGCGCCCGAGGTCATCGATACCATGGTGGCGTCCGGCAAGATGCCGGCGCTCGGCGGCGAGATGCGCAACGTCACCATGTTCTTCTCCGACCTCAGCGGCTTCTCCTCGATCGCGGAGACCATCACACCGGTCGAGCTGGTCACGCTGATGAACGAATATCTCTCCGCCATGACCGACATCATCGAAAGCCATGGCGGCTACGTCGACAAATATATCGGCGATTCCATCGTCGCCATGTTTGGCGCGCCGGCCGACGATCCCGCGCACGCGCGCAACGCGGTTCGTGCCGCGCTGAAGTGCTACGAGAAACTGGCGGAGCTCAATGCCGGCCATCCCGCCTTCGCCGGCCACGGCCTGTCGCATCGCATCGGACTCAACAGCGGCGAAGCCGTGGTCGGCAATATCGGCTCGCGGCGCCGCTTCAATTACACCGTGATGAGCGACACCGTGAACGTCGCCTCGCGGCTCGAGGGCGCCAACAAATACTACGGCACCGCGATCATGGCGTCAGAAACCACGATGGCGCAGACGAACGACACCTTCGCCTGGCGCGAGCTCGATGCGATCAGGGTCCAGGGGCGCGGCGAGGCGATCAGGGTGTTCGAGCCGCTGGCGGAGAAGGACGCCGCGAGCGACGAGCAGACCAAGGTGGCTGCGGCGTATGCGGAGGGGCTGGCGTGCTGGCGCTCACGGGAGTTCGCGAAGGCCGCTGACGCGTTCGATCAGGTCGCGAGGATTGATCCAGCGTCGGCGTTGTTTGCCGAACGCGCGCGAGCGCTCATCTCAGATCCACCACTGCCGGACTGGACACCAGTCAACACGCTGGAAGGGAAGTAGCGGCCCTTACCTTCCCCTGGAGGGGCAGGGCTATCGCATATGACTTTCGGACGGGCCTGAGCAAGCGCCTCGTCCTTCGAGACGACCGCTTTGCGGTCTCCTCAGGATGAGGCTAAGTGGCATCGGTGCCCGTTGAAACTGCTGCCGCACACTCCGCCCTCATCCTGAGGGCTCGCCGGAGGCGGGCGTCTCGAAGGATGGCCGCAGGCAAGTTTCCCGCCGCATTTCCTCATATGCGATTGCCCTCCCCCTCAAGGGGAGGGTGAAAGAGAGATCGCCGCCTCTAGAACGGCAGCCCCACGTAGTTCTCCGCGAGCAGGCGCTGTGCCGTCTCGGACGAGAGCAGATAGTCCAGCTCTGTCTGCTGAAGCCGGTCCTCGTATTCGAGCCGGTCGAGAAAACGGTGCAGCAGCATCGTCATCCACCAGGAGAAGCGTTGTGCCTTCCAGATCCGCGCGAGCGCCTTGGCGGAATAGCCTTTGAGACCGGAATCGTCGCCGCTCTGATAATGCGCGAGCAAGGCGTGGTAGAGATAGTAGATGTCGGAAGCGGCGCTGTTCAGTCCGCGTGCGCCGGTCGGTGGCACGATGTGGGCCGCATCGCCGGCGAGGAACAGCCGGCCGTAGCTCATCGGCTCGGCGACGAAGCTGCGCAACGGCGCGATGCTCTTCTCGATCGACGGCCCGGTGATCAGGCGGCCGGCGACCTGCTCCGGCAGGCGGCGCTTCAGCTCGGCCCAGAACGCATCGTCGCTCCAGTCCTCCACCTTGTCGGTCAAAGGCACCTGGATGTAGTAGCGGCTCAGCACCTGCGAGCGCAGGGAGCAGAGCGCGAAGCCGCGCTCGTGCTTCACATAGATCAGCTCGGGCGACACCGGTTTGGTGCGCGACAGCACCCCCAGCCAGCCGAACGGATAGACCTTCTCATATTCGCGCAGAACGTCCTTCGGGATCGACCTGCGGCTGACGCCGTGGAAACCATCAGCGCCGACGATGTAGTCGCAATCGATGCGGATCGTTTCACCGTTCGAGCGATAGGTCACGTAGGGCCGGTCCGACGTCAGATCGTGCGGCGTCACGTCCTCGGCATTGTGCACGACCTTGCCGCCGAGCCGGTCGCGCGCCTCGTAGAGGTCGCGCGTCAACTCGGTCTGGCCGTAGACCAGCACCGAATTGCCGCCGGAATGCTTGTGCAGGTCGATCTTGGAGAGCGCGCCGTCATGGGCGATCTCGAAGCCCTGGTGGATCTCCCCCTCGCGGTCCATCCGCTCGCCGCACTGGGCCTCGCGCATCAGCTTGGCAAAGCCGTGCTCGAGCACGCCGGCACGGATGCGGGCGAGCACGTGATCGCGGCTGTATTTCTCCAGAACGATTGTATCAATGCCCTTCAGGTGCAGAAGCTGGGACAGCAACAACCCGGACGGCCCACCGCCGATGATACAGACCTGAACTTTCATTTTTGCGTCCTCCCGTCGGCACTTTTTTGCAGATTCAGCGCTGCAAACCGATGGAGGGTTTTGCCATTGTCTTGTACTATTCGAACATGAGAAGCTCAGCCCCTGGCCCGGCGATCCGGGTCTACAATCTGTTCGGCGAGTCCGGCGATCTGCCCGACGTCGTGCATTGCGAGACGATCGCGTCGCGCTCGGTGCTGCACGACTGGACGCTGGCCGTGCATCGCCATGCCCGGCTGCACCAGGTGCTGCTGATCGAGCGCGGCGGCGGCGAGGCCACGCTCGACGGACGCGTGGTGCCGTTAAGGCCGATGCAGATCGTCAACGTGCCTGTCGGCCACGTCCACGGCTTCCGCTTCGTGCCTGATACCCAGGGCTGGGTGCTGACCATCGCGGCGGAGATTCTGGATGAGGCGCTGCTCGCCGCCGAGGGCCTGCGCGGTGCGCTGTCGCAATCGGCCGTGGTGCGCGGCACGCCGCAGATCCGCGCTACGATGAAGCAGATCTTCGCCGAACACGCCGCGCGTGATTTCGGCCGTGCGCATGTGCTCCGCGCCTTGTCGTCGGCCATGATCGGGCTCGTGGCCCGCGCGCTCACGGGCGAGAGCGGCGGCAACGGCACGGCGGAAAGCGGACTATTCCGCCGCTTCGAGGCGCTGCTCGAACAGCACCATCTGGAGCGCTGGAGCGTTGCGGACTACGCAGGCGCGCTGTCGATCACGCCGACCCATCTCAACCGGATCACGCGGGCGGCGACCGGCGACACCGCCTCGCATCTGATCCTCAACCGGCTGATCCGCGAGGCGCGGCGCAACCTCGTCTACACCAACCTGCCGGTCTCGACGATCGCCTACGCCCTCGGCTTCGACGATCCCGCCTATTTCAGCCGGGTCTACGCGGCGGCCACGGGCGTATCGCCGCGCGCGTTTCGTGCGCAGCTGCATGACCGGCGCGCCCCACTTACCTTCGTATAAGGGGTGCTATCCTTTGGATAGAGGCCCTTTACCTCCGTACAATTGAGCGGCGAATGCGCGCGCCTTAGCGTGACTGCATTCAGCGCCCTGGCGCTGGTGGCATGGAACCTCCCTAACCTCGGCGCAAGGCGGCCACCCCTGTCCGGTCGTCTGCGCCGCCTTTTCAGCAAGCCATCGGCGCCTTCAGTATTTTCCGGCCGACACATCGTGCCATTTCGGCTGGATCCGTCAGCTTTCGTGTCGAACTCGGGATTTGTGCATAATGTCTTCGTTTGGGAAGATCGCGCTCTTTATCGATGGCTCCAATCTCTATGCCACCTCCAAGGCGCTCGGCTTCGACATCGATTACAGGCGGTTGCTCAGCGAGTTTCAAAGCCGGGGTACGCTGCTGCGCGCCTTTTACTACACGACCGTCATCGAGGATCAGGAGTTTTCGTCAATCCGCCCGCTGATCGATTGGCTCGACTACAACGGATACACCGTCGTCACCAAGCTCACCAAGGAGTTCGTCGGATAGCGGTACGACGACCCCACCTCGTTTAGGTGGACGGGATGAGCGAGACTCGCGCGTGGATTTGACAACGCGAGGGACGCTCGTTCCATGCATCAAGACAGACATCAAGATGGGCATGATGCCGCCTCCTATCAGCGGATCGAGGTGATCACAGGGGAGAGGCGACGGCGCAGTTGGAGCGATGCGGAGAAGGCGCGGATCGTGGCCGAGAGTGCCGATCCGGAGACGAGCATTTCCGAGGTGGCTCGACGCAACGGGGTGAACCGGGGACTGCTCAGTGTGTGGCGGCGCCAGGCGCGGCTCGCGTCGAGCGAAGCGCCGCAGTTCGTGCAAGTCAGGCTCCAGGCCGCCGTCGAGGCGCAGCCGAACGCGATCGATAAGGCGCATGTTCTGACGGATCCGGCCGAGCGGATCGAGGTGATGATCGCGGGCGCGACGGTGCGCGTGCCCGTCGGCGTCGACGCCGCGACGCTGGAGCGCGTGCTGGCGGCGGTGAGATCGACGCGATGATCTCTTTCGGTCCAATGGTCCGTGTGTTCGTCGCGACGCAGCCGATTGACTTTCGTAAAGGCGTTCATGGCCTTGTCGCGCTGGTAGCGGAGGGATTAGGCGGCAAGCCCTACAGCGGTGACGTTTATGTCTTCCGATCGAAGCGATCGGATCGTTTGAAGCTACTGGTTTTTGACGGCTCGGGAATGGTTCTAGCGACGAAGTGGCTGGAGAATGGGGGCTTTGCCTGGCCACCTGTTCGCGAGGGTACGATGCCGGTGACGGGGGCGCAACTGGCGATGCTGATTGAAGGTCTTGCGGAGTGGTCGCGTGTGGTCCCGAAGGTGACGAAGCGGCCGACGAAGGTTGCCTGAAGCGTCTTGTTTTGCTGGCGATTGCGAGTGCGTTCGTGTAGCTCTGCGATATGGCGCTTCGCCCCGAAGATCTCCCCTCTGACCCTGCGGCTCTTGCCGAGATGGTGCTGGCTTTCGAAGGCGAGAACGATGATCTGCGCGCAGAGATCGCCACGTTGAAGAGCCTGATCTTCGGCGCACGATCGGAGCGCGCGGCGATCGTCTGCGCCGAACAGATCGCGTTTGATCTGGAACGGACCGCCGGCTCACAGCTCCCGGCCAATGACGACAAACCGGACGCGCCGCGGCCGGAGCGGCGCAAAGCGAAGCGCAACATCGGCGCGCTGCCGGCGCATCTGCCTCGGGTCGAGCGGGTGATCGAGCCGGCGTCCACGCTGTGCCCGTGCTGCACGGGTCAGATGCATCGGATCGGCGAGGAGAGCAGCGAAGCGCTCGATCGGGTTCCCGCGTGGCTGCGCGTGCTCCGCACGATCCGTCCAAAATACGCCTGCCGCTCCTGTGAGGGCCCGATTGTCCAGGCCCCGGCACCGGCGCGGCTCGTCGAGGGCGGCATGGCAACGACGGCGCTGATCGCGCATATCGCCGCGGCCAAATATGCCTGGCAATCGACGCTCTATCGCCAGACGCAGATCCTGGCGGGTCAGGGTGTCGTCGTCGACCGTCAGACGCTGGCGCGCTGGATGGGGAGCGCGGCGTGGCTGGTCAGGGGCCTCTACGATCTGCAACTGAAGACTATGCACGGCTTCGAGCGGCTGTTCTGCGACGAGACGCCGATGCCAGTGCTCGATCCGGGACGCGGCCGCACGAGGATCTGCCAGTTCTGGGCGCACGCGACGGACGATCGGGCGTGGAAGGGGCCGGCGCCGCCGGCGGTCGCCTACGTGTTCGCAGGTGGTCGCGGCAAAAAGGAGATCGTGGCGCAGTTAGCCGGCTTCGAAGGCGTGCTGCAAGTCGACGGCTATGCCGCCTACGCCTCGCTGGCGGGCGATGCGATGATGTCGGGCCAGATCCAGCTGGCGTATTGTCTCGTTCACGCGCGCCGCAACTTCGTGAGGGTGCACAAGACGACGAACTCACCCTTCGCCGCGGAGGTCATCGAGCGCATTGCGGCCGTCTACGCGATCGAGGAGAGGATCCGCGGTCTCGATGCTGGGGAACGCCGCGCGACGCGACAGGCCGAGACGAAGCCGCTGATGGAGGCGTTGAGGGCCCGTCTGATCGCGGTGAAGGACGGGATCTCCCGCCGCTCGACGCTCATCAAGGCGATCGACTACATGCTCGAACGCTGGCAGGGCCTGACGACGTTCCTGGATGACGGGCGGCTCGAGCCGGACACCAACACGGTCGAACGATCGATCAGGCCAATTGCGATCGGAAAAAAGAACTCGTTGTTCAGTGGTGACGAAGGCGGGGGCGAGACCTGGGCGATACTCGCTTCGCTTCTTAACACAGCGAAATTGAATGGCCTCGACCCCGAGGCGTATCTCGTCGACGTTCTCGATCGCATGGTGAGCGGCGCCACGAAGACCAACCAGCTTCACGAACTTCTGGCCTGGAACTGGAAGGCCGCACGCGAAGCCGAAAAGCGGGCCGTGGCATGACGAAGCCGAAGCAAGGGCGGGGAACGCGAAAAGCACGCAAGACGACGATGGCGGACTATGCCATGTCGTTCGAACGGCTCGGGCAATGGATCAGCAAGCGCGCCAGGTCGCCGACGCTTCGGCATCCGCGGGCGACGTCGCTCTCCATGCTCGATGGCGCGGTGGCCGCGGTCGTCGCCGGGCCGGTCTCGATGGCGTCCGAGGAATGGGTGTGCCCGCTCCTCGGCGTAGATCCCGACGCCTTCAATCACGACACCGAGGAGTTCTCGGCAATCGCCGCCACGCTGATGCGCCACAACGCTATCAGCGAGACGCTGTCGACGAGACCGGAGAGCTTCGAGCCGCTGTTCGTGCGATCACCGGACGGCGAAGTCGACCCGCAGCCCTGGTGCATGGGCTTCTACGCCGTCATGAAGCTTCGGCTTCTCGTCTGGTCGCGGCTTCTCCCCCCGAATGGAACCGAACACCTTATGCTGCGGCCGATCTTGGTCCATTGCATCGACGACGCCGGTCGACCCTTGCTACCCCCGGCCCGGCGCACGCTGGGAACGCAGCCCATCATCCAAAACGCCTGGCGCAACATTCCAGCAACCGTCGAGGCCCTCCGGCAGTTCTGGATGCCTATACGCTTCAAGCGCGGTGCGTAGGCCGTCCGCACCAAGTCCGTGGCTCCGTGGGCCTCTCGTACCGTTTACGTTCGTCGACGCCACTACCGGCCGCCGCAAGGTGAGGGGCAGCATGGATGTCGACCTTGCCGTGAGTGCGATGCAGCTCGCCGAACACGTCGATCAGATCGTGCTGTTCTCGGGCGATGGGGACTTTCGGTCGCTGGTTGAGGCCTTGCAACGCCGCGGTGTCCGCGTGACGGTCGTCTCCACACTCTCCACTCAGCCGCCCATGGTCGCCGACGACCTGCGCCGGCAGGCGGACGTGTTCATCGACCTGGCAGACCTGAAACCGAAAGTGGCGCGCGATCCGGTCGACCGGCCGGGATCGCGCGAGGTGCGGCAGCCACCGCAATTCCTCGCGCGCGGATCCATCAATCGGAGCGACCGGGTGGAATGAACCGGGGACGGCCGCTGGCACCTCAGACGTCGAAGAACACCGTTTCCTCCGGCCCCTGCAAATTGATCGTGAAGGAGTACACGACCTTGCCGGCGCGCTCGCTGCGCGTTGCGATCAGCGTCTTGCGACGGGTCGGCTGCTCGATCAGGTTGAGCACCGGATCGGCGGCGTTGGCCGCCTCTTCGTCCGGGAAGTAGAGCCGCGTGTTGAGGCCGATGTTGATGCCACGCGCGACGACCCAGACATTGATGTGCGGTGCGCATTTGCGGCCCGCCTTGTCGGTGATCGCGCCCGGCTTGATGGTCTCGAAGGTGACGAGGCCGCTCTCGAAGTCGGAACCGGCGCGGCCCCAGCCGCGAAACTCCGGCTCCAGCGCGCCCGCCGAGCGATCGGCCGGATGGTTGTAGCGCCCAGCCGCGTTGGCCTGCCAGATCTCCAGCAGCACGTCGCGCAGCGGCGTGCCGGTGCCGTCGAGCACCTTGCCTTCCAGCGTGATGCGTTCACCTGCAGTGTTCGGCGTCACCAGCACGTTGGAGAAGTTCTTCTCGAAGATGTCGAAGCCGGCCATCGCCGGGATCAAGCCGATATGGACGTAGGGCCCGGCCGTCTGCGAGGCGGTTTCCTTGAGATAGTTGAGCGGCTGCGGCATGGCTCAGTTCCCCTCGGTACGATTTTCGAAATAGGTTGAGCGCTGGCCGCGCAGGACAATGTCGAAGCGGTAGGCGAGCGAGTCGAAGGGCGACGAGGCGTTGAGGTCGAGCGGCGCGACGAGGCGGTCGAGCGCATCCTTGTCCGGGATCGTCGTCAGGATCGGGCAGACCGGGATCAGGGGATCGCCCTCGAAATACATCTGCGTGATCAGCCGCTGCGCGAAGCCCGAGCCGAACACCGAGAAGTGGATGTGGGCCGGGCGCCAGCTGTTGACGTAGTTGCGCCAGGGATAAGGACCCGGCTTCACGGTGCGGAAATAGTAGTAACCGGTCTCGTCGGTCAGCGCGCGGCCGCAGCCACCGAAATTCGGGTCGATCGGCGCCAGATACGTGTCCTTCTTGTGCCGGTAGCGGCCGCCGGCATTGGCCTGCCAGAACTCGACCAGCGTGTTCGCCACGCCGCGGCCGGTCTCGTCCAGCACGCGGCCATGGACGATGATGCGTTCGCCGATCGGATCGCCGTCCTTGGCGTAGTTGCGGATCAGGTCATTGTCGAGCGGGCCGAGATCATTGTGCCCAAACACCGGCCCCGTGATCTCCGAGACCGAGTTCTCCAGCGACAACAGCGCCTGGCGCGGCGAGCGCAGCACCGAGGATTTGTACCCCGGCGCATGCGCCGGCGGATGGATGGAACGGTCACGCTGGAAGAAGCCGCCGTCGCCGAGCGGCGGCGTAAAGGGCTCGGGACGATTGAGGCGGGGATCCCGCAAGGCTGGCGCCTGGGCATTCATCGGCGTTGTCTCTCCCTGTGGCGCCCGGGTCCGGGCGCGCGGCTTGTCGGGAGATCATGGAACGGTCTATTCTCAAGATAAATAGATCGCTTATAATGAATTACATGAAGGAAATTGATCATTTGGCCCTCGACGGCCACGCTCTCGAGCTGTTCCTCGCCGTGCTGGAGGAAGGTTCGGTGACGGCGGCGGCGACACGGCTCGGCCTGACGCAATCGGCGGTCAGCCACGGGCTGAACAAGCTGCGGCGAATTGCCGGCGATCCCCTGTTCGCCAAATCCGGCCGCGGCATCGTCGCCACGGCGCACGCCCAGGCCCTCGCCGCGAAGGCGCGCGCGTTGATCGACGAGATGCGCAGCTTTGCCGGCGGCGTCAGCTTCGCGCCGGCGCAGGCCCAGCTGTCGCTGACGATCGCCGCCAACGACTTCCAGCGCGACCTGCTGCTACCGCGGTTCTTCGGTCACGTCGCCGAGCAGGTGAAGAGCCTGAACCTGCGCGTGATCCCCTCGCAATCGCCTTCGCCCGCGATGCTGCGCGAAAATCGCTGCGATCTCCTGATCACGCCGCTGCCGCCGTCAGGCGTCGACATCGTGCAGAAGCGGCTGCTGAGGGATCACTATGTCTGCTATTACGATGCAAAGGCGCGTGCTGCGCCTGCCAGCCGCAACGCCTATCTCGCGGCGCGTCACATCACCGTGGTCTACACCGACAACGAGCGGCTGGACTTCGACCGCAGGCTCGCAGCGAACGGGCTTCACCGCGACATCGCGATCTCCGTGCCGAGCTTCTCCGGCGTGCCGTCCTTCCTGCGCGGCTCGAAGATGCTTGCGAGCATGCCGAGCCTGCTCGCGCCCGGCGTGATGCGCGATTTCGCGCAAACGCGAATACCATTGGCCTCCCGCACGCGAACGCTGGCCGAGCTGCCGATGTTCATGGTCTGGCACCAGCGCTATCAGAAAGACCCGGCCCATCGCTGGATCAGGAGCCAGCTCGAGACTGTCGCGGCGACGGCCACCGCCTGAACGAGCGGCCCTCCGCCGCAAAACCTGATTCCCGCCAAACCCACTGGTTGCGCAAGGGGAGCCACGCTAAAATCCCCCCATGACAGTGACCGACATTGCGAGCCGGACCTACAATCACAGCTGGCGGCTGGATCCCATCATCCGCAGCCTGCTGGATACCGACTTCTACAAGCTATTGATGTTGCAAATGATTCGGGAAGATTACCCGGATCAGCAGGTGACCTTCTCGGTCATCAACCGCTCGCGCCATGTGCGGCTCGCCGAGATCATCGACGAGGGCGAGCTGCGCGCCCAGCTCGATCACGCCCGCACCATCCGCTTCAGCAAGAAAGAGCTGATCTGGCTTGCCGGTAACACCTTCTACGGCAAGACCCACATGTTCTCGGCCGACTTCATCCGCTGGCTGGCGGAATTCCGCCTGCCCGAATACGAGCTGCGCAAGGTCGACGGCCAGTACGAGTTGCATTTCCACGGACCGTGGACCCACACCACGATGTGGGAGATTCCGGCGCTGGCCATCCTCAACGAGCTGCGCTCGCGCGCGGCGATGAAGGGCCGCGGCCGTTTCGAGCTCGACGTGCTCTACGCCCGCGCCAAGGCCAAGCTTTGGACCAAGGTGGAACGGCTGCGCAAGCTCGAGAACCTGCGGCTCTCCGACTTCGGCACCCGCCGCCGTCACGGCTTCCTCTGGCAGCGCTGGTGCGTGGAGGCGGTGAAGGAAGGCCTGGGCTCCTCCTTCATCGGCACCTCTAACGTTTTGCTCGCGATGGACAACGATCTCGAAGCGATCGGCACCAACGCGCATGAGCTGCCGATGGTCGCGGCCGCGCTCGCCAGGGACGACGAGGAATTGCGCTGGGCGCCCTACCGCATTCTCGATCAGTGGCGCCAGACCTATGGCGGCAATCTCCTGATCGCACTGCCCGACGCCTTCGGCACCAAGGCCTTCCTGCGCGATGCGCCGGAATGGGTCGCCGACTGGACCGGCTTCCGCCCCGACAGCGCGCCGCCGATCCAGGCCGGCGAGGAGATCATCGCTTGGTGGGACAAGAAGGGCCGCAACCCCAGGGATAAGCTGCTCGTCTTTTCCGACGCGATGGACGTCGGCTCGATCGAGGAGACCTATCACCACTTCACCGGGCGCGTGCGACTCTCCTTCGGCTGGGGCACCAACCTTACCAACGACTTCGTCGGCTGCACGCCGGACGGCTCGTTCAACCTCGATCCGATCTCGCTGGTCTGCAAGGTCTCGTCGGTCGACGGTCATCCGGCCGTCAAGCTCTCCGACAATCCGGAGAAGGCAACCGGCCTTCCCTCGGAGATCGAGCGTTACCTGCGCGTGTTCGGCGACGCAGGCCGCGTGCGCAAGCCGGTGCTGGTCTAGCCGAACCGGCTCCCTCGATCAGGTGAACCGCGCACGACGAATGCGCTGCATTGGCTCGCCGATGCCGCGCCGGTCCCGGTTCGCCGGCATTTGAAGCGATTTGCGGGCACCTGCTTCACGACGGCTTCACCCTGCGACGGAGTCCTCCGCACCATTCAGGTCGAGTTAAGCAACCATCCCGTCTACTTGGCGTTGCAGGCGCAACGCTCCGTTGGGATCGTTGATCGACTTGGGGAATAAGGTGTTTCGCAGAACAGCGACGTCGGCGGAGGGACACTGCTTCCTTCACGTCATCAAGCTCGACTCGCCTTTCGTGATGGTCGTCGTGCTCCAGGCGGCGATCGCGGGATTCAGCCTCGAGGTGATGTCGTCGGTCCGCGCCTATGTCGCGGGCGAAGCGCTATGGTCGCGCTCGCAGAAGAATGCCGTCTACTTCCTCAATCGCTACCTGCATTCGGGCGAGGCCAGCCAGTTCGCGCAGTACCAGGCCGCGCTCGCCGTTCCCATCGGGGACGAGTTCGCGCGCTGGGCGCTCGAACGCGATCCGGTCGACGTCGAGGCCGCCCGTATCGGCTTCCTGCAGGGCGGCAACCATCCCGATGACGTACCAGGACTGATCTGGCTGTTTCTCTACTTCAACCGCGTCAGCTTCCTCCAGGACGCCATCCGGGAATGGGCGGCCACAGATCCCATGCTGCTGGAGCTGAGCGTGTTCGGCGAGTTGATCCGCTCCGAGCTGGAGAACGGTCCCATTCAAGACGGCCGCCTGCAATTCCTGTCGTCGCGGCTCTCGGAGCTCAATACCCAGTTCACGGTGCATGCCAAGCGGTTCTCCACCGTCCTCGGTGAAGGCTCCCGCGCCATCAAGGTGACGCTGATTTGCATCAACATCGTCACCGCCGCGGCGCTGATCCTGCTTCTGATCTGGCATACGCGGCGGCTGGTGCTGCAACGACAGGCGTTCGAAAACGCCCTGCATGCCGAGACACAGCGTCTGGCCTGGCAGGCATCGCACGACTGGCTGACCGGCCTGTCGAACCGTCGCGCCTTCGAGGCGCGCCTGCAAAGCGAGCTGAACAATGCCGCGGCGGGTACGCTCGGCCTGATCCTGCTCGACCTCGACCAGTTCAAGAGCGTCAACGATAGCTGTGGCCACCTTGCCGGTGACCGGCTGCTCCGCGATGTCTCGCGCCTCCTGCAACAGGGCCGGCACGCGCGTGATCTGGTGGCCCGGCTCGGCGGTGACGAGTTCGGGCTGATCCTGCCGCAATGCTCGCCCTTCGATGCCGTCGACATCGCCGAGCGTCTGCGCAGATCGCTCGAACTGCTCAGCTTCGCCTGGGACGATCGTTGCTTTGCGGTAACCGCCAGCATCGGAGTGACCTGCATCGCCGACCGCAACATCACGCTCGAGGATGCGATGCGGCGCGCGGATGCTGCCTGCTATCGCGCCAAGGAAAAGGGACGCAACCGCGTTCAGGTCGAGAGCGGAAGTCCGGGCGCCGTCGCCGTCGCAACCCGCCCGCGCGAAGCTGCGCGCGTCTGACGCGGCTCGCCGCTGTCAGCGCTGGGGCAGAATCCCAAGCCCTCTGAGATGCACGTCGAGGAATTGTTCGATCTGCTGGCGCAGCATCTGCGGCGGCACGGCCACCATGCGCTCCTCGAGGCCGAGCGAGATGATGCCATGCACGGCGGAAAACAGCGTGCGCGACAGCAGCGCGATCTTCACGTCATCCGCATCCGGCAAGAGCCGCACCAGGGGTGGATGCATCAGCGCGAAGGCATCCATCACCATCTGAAGGATGTCGTCCGGATAAGGTCGATCGTCCTCCATCCGATGCTCGAACAAGGAGCGCAGCAGATTGGCGTGTCCGGCAAAGAAATCGAGATAGGTCTCGGCAAGCCCATAGAGCTGGCGAACCGGATCCTCGACGGGAACGCCCCGCAGCCGCGCCGTGAGCGCCTGAACCGTCTCCCGATTGACGGTCAGGATGACCCCGTCGAAGTCGCCGAACTCATTATAGACGCTGCCAACCGAACAGCCGACAGCCTCGGCAACGTCCCGAACCTTCAATGATCTCAGCCCTTTAGCTGCGATAATGCCGCGGGCGATCTCCAGGATCTGGCGCCGCCGCCGATTTTTTTTCTGGTCGCGCAGCGATTCTTCTTGAACATTGTTCATTTTCAAGCTACCCATATGAACATTGTTCAATTTAACTCGGAGACCTGCGAAATGCAAACCCTCGCTGTTGATATCGCCGCCACCTTCGTCGATGACGCCACGGCTCTCGTGACCGGCCTCGGCCGGGCCGCCCTCAAGGTCGTGATGGCGCCGATCGATCGCATCGCCAATGCCTGCGACATTGCCGGCGTGCTTGCTGAGCGCCGCGCGACCTTCCGGATGTGGCACACGAACCGCGCCCGAGCCCGCCACGAGCGGCGCCGGTTCAGCCTACTCGGTCGTTTCTCGCCGTTTCGGCACCTCGCCCATCTCACCTGAGACGCAGCCGGCACGCTCCGATCGGTTCGAATGCAAGAGCCGGCTACAATGTTGGACCCACCATGCCCCGACATTCGCGGCAAATAGCGCGGCCCTCGGCGATGCGGTTCAGCTTTTCCTCATCGCCCGGCGCAATATCCGTGGAGCTGCGGCCCTCCTGCCGGAGCCCGATACGCCGCCTCCAAAGTCATTTGCGAACCTAACGACGCCAATCGGAGACCAACAGGATCGGAAGGAGCGACGGCGCAAAGCGAGCCGGACGATCGTCCTCACCTCGCAATTTGCCCATTGCATATCTCTGGTCCCGACGCCCCACCGACAGCGTAACAACCCCAAGATGCGTTTCCAAAACAGGACTGGTCATGATCAGGGAATTGATGTCGTCACGCCGCTTCGCGCCGCTGTTCTGGGCGCAATTCTTCTCGGCGCTCAATGACAACGTGCTCAAGAACGCACTCGTCATCATCCTGCTTTACAGTGCAGCGATGGGCCACGGCGATGCCCTGGTGACGGTCGCAGGCGCCGTCTTCATCTTCCCCTATTTCATCCTGTCGGGCCTCGGCGGCCAGCTTGCCGACAAGTACGTCAAATCCGTCGTCGCAAGGCGGCTCAAATTCGCCGAGATCTTCGCCGCCGGCTTTGCCGCTGCCGGCTTCTTCCTGCATTCGGTGCCGCTGCTGTTCGCAGCGCTGGCGCTGTTCGGCGTCATCGCCGCCCTGTTCGGCCCGGTGAAGTACGCCATGCTGCCGGACCAGCTCGAGCTCGGCGAGCTCGCGACCGGCAACGCGCTGGTCGAAGGCGCAACATTCATGGCCATCCTGCTCGGCACCGTCGCCGGCGGTCAGTTCGTGGCAGGCTCCGCGCATATGGGCTGGGTCGCATCGGCCGTGGTCGTGCTGGCTCTGTTGTCCTGGGTGTTCGCGTCCCGCATTCCGCAGACAACGCCCTCCGCGCCCGATCTGCCCGTCGATGCCAATCCCTGGACCTCGACGCTGAGCCTGCTCAGGACGTTGCACGCCGACCACCGGCTGTGGGACGGTACCGTGATCGTCTCCTGGTTCTGGCTGGTCGGCGCCATCGTGCTGTCGCTGCTGCCGGCGCTGGTCAAGGACGTGGTCGGCGGCACCGAGGGCGTGGTGACGCTGTGTCTTGCGATCTTCGCGATCGGCATCGCCATCGGCTCGCTGTTTGCAGCAAGCCTGAGCCACGTTCGCCCCAACCTTGCGCTGGTGCCGATCGGCGCCATCGTTATGGGATGTGCCGGCCTCGATCTCGCCTGGGCTATCGGCGTGACCGCCAAGGCACAGGACCTTACTGCGACCGGTTTCGCGACCTCGTTCGCGGGCCTGCGCATGCTGGTCGACTTCGTCGCCTTTGCCTTCGGCGGCGGCCTGTTCGTCGTGCCGTCCTTTGCCGCGGTCCAGGCCTGGTCGGCGCCGTCCGAGCGCGCCCGGATCATCGCCGCCGGCAACGTGCTGCAGGCTGCCTTCATGGTGGTCGGCTCGCTGTTCGTCGCGCTGTTGCAGGCGGCCGGTCTCCATATCGGCTGGATCTTCTTCGGCCTCGGTCTCGCCAGCTTCGGCGCGGTCTGGTTCGTCCTGACCAAATGGGGCAAGGAAGGCGTGCGCGACTTCGGCGGACTGCTTTTCCGCGCGCTGTTCCGCACCGAGGTCCGCGGTCTCGAAAACCTGCCGCCTCCGGGCACGCGCATGCTGATCGCGCCCAACCATGTCAGCCTGATCGACGGCCCGCTGCTGCACGCCGTGCTGCCGATCGACGCGAGCTTCGCGGTCGATACCGGCATCGCCAAGGCCTGGTGGGCCAAGCCGTTCCTGCGCGTCGTCAAGCACTACACCATGGATCCGACCAAGCCGCTGGCCGCACGCGACCTGATCAAGCTCGTTGCCGCCGGCGAACCGGTGGTGATCTTCCCGGAAGGACGCATCACCGTCTCCGGCTCGCTGATGAAGGTCTATGACGGCACCGCGATGATCGCGGACAAGGCCGACGCCGTGGTCGTGCCGGTTCGCATCGAAGGCGCGCAGCGTTCATATCTCAGCTATCTCAACAGCAGCCAGATCAAGCGGTCGTGGTTTCCGCGCGTGACAGTCACCATCCTTCCGCCGGTCAAGCTCCCGGTCGACGAAACGCTCAGGGGCAAGGCGCGCCGCAATGCCGCCGGCGCCGCACTGCAGGACGTCATGATCGACGCGCTCGTGAAGAACGCCATGCTCGATCACACGCTGTTCGAAGCGCTCGGACACGCCTATCGCGACCGCGACACCGGCAAGGTCATCATCGAGGACGCGCTCGGCACCAGGCTGACCTATCGCAAGCTGATCCTCGGCGCGCAGGTCCTGAGCCGCAAGCTGGAGAGCGGCACCGCCGTCGGCGAGAATGTCGGCGTGCTGCTGCCGAACTCGGCGGGCGTTGCCGCCGTCTTCATGGCGCTGCAGAACATCGGCCGGGTGCCGGCGATGCTCAACTTCTCGGCCGGCCCGGTCAACGTCCTCGCCGCCATGAAGGCCGCGCAGGTCAACACCGTGCTGACGTCGAAGGCCTTCATCGAGAAGGGCAAGCTCGACAAGCTGATGACTGCGATCTCCACCGAGGCGCGAGTCGTCTATCTCGAAGACGTCCGCGCCTCGATCGGTGCCGTCGACAAGATCAAGGGCCTGCTCGCCGGCACCGCGCCACGCGTGTCCCGCCAGGCCAGCGATCCAGCCGTCGTGCTGTTCACCTCGGGCTCGGAAGGCACGCCCAAGGGAGTCGTGCTGTCCCACCGCAACATCCTCGCCAACGCGGCGCAGGCGCTGGCGCGGGTTGACGCCAATGCCAATGACAAGGTGTTCAACGTGCTGCCTGTGTTCCACTCCTTCGGGTTGACCGGCGGAATGATGATGCCGATGCTGGCGGGCATCCCGATCTACATGTACCCTTCGCCGCTGCACTACCGGATCGTGCCCGAGCTGATCTACCAGACCGGCGCGACGATCCTGTTCGGCACCGACACGTTCCTCACCGGCTACGCCCGCTCGGCGCACCCTTACGACTTCCGGACCCTGCGCCTCGTGATCGCCGGTGCCGAGGCGGTCAAGGACCGCACGCGGCAGGTGTTCATGGAGCGCTACGGCATCCGCATCCTCGAAGGCTACGGCGTCACCGAGACGGCACCGGTGCTGGCGATGAACACGCCGATGGCCAACCGTCCCGGCACCGTCGGCCGCCTGTCGCCGCTGATGGAAAGCCGCCTCGATCCGGTCCCCGGCATCGAGGACGGTGGACGCCTCTCGGTGCGCGGGCCGAACGTGATGCTCGGTTACCTCAGGGCCGAAAATCCCGGCGTGCTCGAAGTGCTGGCCGAGGGTTGGCACGACACCGGCGACATCGTGGCGATCGACGCCGCCGGCTTCATCACCATCAAGGGCCGTGCCAAGCGCTTTGCCAAGATCGCGGGCGAAATGGTCTCGCTGTCGGCGGTCGAAGCCATCGCGACCGCGCTGTGGCCGCAGGCGGCCTCTGTCGCAGTGTCGATCCCAGACCAGCGCAAGGGCGAACGCATCGTCTTGCTGACGACGCAGAAGAACGCCGAACGCAGCGCGATGCAGGGTCAGGCCAAGGCGATCGGCGCCTCCGAGCTGACCGTGCCCGCTGCGATCATGGTGGTCGACAAGGTGCCGCTGCTCGGCACCGGCAAGACCGACTATGTCACGGCAACGGCGATGGCGCGCGAGCAGGCGTCGGCGCCCGACCGGGAGGTGGCGTAAGGGCGGCGACCGGGTTCGTCTGTCACGCCGCGGTTCGCCGCTCCTGCGCGTAGCGCACCAGCGCGGCGAATCGGTAGATGCCGTGCACGAACTTTCCGTAGGGCATGGTGATGAACAGCGCGAACACGGCGCCGAGATGCAGCGCGAGCAGCGGCCCCATCGCGCCGGTCTCGCGCAGGACCAGCAGCAGCATTCCCGTGAGGCCGGTCAGGAACAGCATGGCGATGAAGCCGACATCCATGCCGTAACGGCTCTCGTCAAGCAATGCCGGATCGCGGCGCATCCTGGCCGTGAACAGGCCGATCGGCCCGATGATCAGGCCGATGCCGCCGAGCGAGCCCAGCACCACGGGCAGGTCCCACCACGGATATGGCGCCTCGCGCCCGAGCAGATAGTGATAGAGCGTTGCCACCGACGTCGCGGCGAAGCATAGCAGGAAGCCGTAGAAGGTCAGGTGGTGATAGAACTTGCGCCGGTCGGTGGGCTTGTCGTCCTCGTTGTAGCAGCCGACCCCGCCGCCATGGAGATAGCGCAGCTCGCCGGCGTCGCGGATCGCCTGAAAGATCGACCCGCCGTCGGCGCGGCCACCAATGGGTGCGCCGATGTCGCGCCAGAAGGCGCGCACGCTCATGGCGAGGGCCAGGATGGCGTAGAGGAAGGCGGCACTGAACAGAGCGGCCATGGTGTTATGTGGCATCAGCTTGTAGAAGGCGCCTGGCCCGGTGTGCACGCCGAACAGCACGCTGCGATCGTTGAGCGCAGCGAAGCCGAGGATGAAGGCGGCCATGCTGAGCGCGGCGATGATGCTGATGACGAGGCCATTGCGCGCGAACGCACCGGACAGCGCCTGCGGCCAGGCATAGGCCGCATAGGACTCCGCGCGCGCGACCGCCAGCGTCTTGGGGACGTTGACGTTGAACTCGTGCGGCGGCGAGAACTGGCAGTCGACGTAGCAGGCGCCGCAGCCATGGCAGAGATTGGCGAGATAATTGAGATCGCCGTCGGAGAAGGCGCGGCGCATCTCCATGGCCGGAAACACGGCGCACAGGCCCTCGCAATAGCGGCAGGAATTGCAGACCGTCATCAGACGGTCTGCTTCGTCGAGAATCCTAGTTCCGTGCATGTTTCGCCGCTTCCCGTCCCGCAATCCGCCCGAACACGCTGCCGATGGTCATGCCCATGCCCGCGGCATAGCCCTTGCCGAGCACGTTGCCGGCCATGATCTCGCCGGCCGCGAACATGTTGGCCGACGGCTTGCCGCCCTCCATCAGCATCCGCGCCTCCTTGTTCACGCGCGTGCCGAGATAGGTGAAGGTAATGCCGGGCCGGACCGGATAGGCGAGATAAGGCGGTGTCTCGATCCGGCGCGCCCAGTGCGTCTTCTCCGGCGTGATGCCTTCGGTACGGCAGTCATCCAGGATGGTATGGTCGAAGGTGCCGGGCCGCACCGCGGCGTTGAACTCGGTGATGGTCTTCTCCAGCGCGGCCGGATCGAGCTCGAGCTTGCCGGCGAGTTCCGCCACCGTCTGCCCGGCGATCGGCGGGAATAGCGTCGGCATGAAGCTCGTGACCACGGTCGAATCGAAGATGATGTAGGCGATCTGGTCGGGCTGCGCCGCAACCAGCCGGCCCCAGATCGCGTAGCGCTTCGGCCAGATGTCCTCGCCCTCGTCGTAGAAGCGCTGCGCGTGCTTGTTGACGACGATGCCGAACACGACCGAGTCGTGCCGCGTGATGATGCCGCCGTCGAATTTCGGCGCGCGGGCGTCGATCGCGACCGCATGGCACTGGGTGGGATCGCCGACCTCCTGCACGCCCTTGTCGAGCAGCATCTTCAGGATCGAGCCACGATTATAGGGCGTGCCGCGGATCAGGAAGTTGTCGGCGGCCTCGCCCCAATATTGCTTCAGCCATTCGATGTTGGCTTCGAAGCCGCCGGCGGCGGCGACCAGCGAGGTCGCGCGGATCTCGGTCTCGCCCTTGATCGGCCGCTTGAGGCGGGCAGCGAGGAACATGCCGTCCTCGATCGCGAGGTCGGTGACCTCGGCGTCGTATTCGACCTCCACACCGAGCCGTTCGGCGGTGAGATACAGCGCGTTGAGCATCGCGCGGCCGCCGCCGAGGAAGAAGGAGTTGGTGCGGCCGAGGCTCAGCGTGCCGCCGAGCGAAGGCTGCCAGCGCACACCCTGCTCCACGATCCAGTTCAAGATGTCCTTGGATTCGCGGATCATGTGGCGCGCCAGCATCTCGTCGGTCTGTCCGCCGGTGACGCGCAACAGGTCCTCCCAGAACTCTTCTTCCGTATAGGGACCGGTCAGGATTTCGGTTGCCGCGTCATGGCGCAGCGCATGTTGCGGGTGTGGCGGGTGTTGCCGCCGCGATAGAATTTTGGTGCTCCTTCGAGCACCAGCACCGAGGCGCCGCCGCGCCTGGCGCTGATCGCCGCGCACAGCGCCGCATTGCCGCCGCCGATCACCAACACGTCGTATTTGCTGCTCATGCCGTCTGCCTGATGCGACAAAGGTTGGAGACATTCTGTCAGCAGGCGGTCTCGATGGAGACGATCCGCCATTGCGCACCTTTGTATACAAAGATATACAGAAGGCACGCAAGCGGCATCTCTGCATGGGCAGGATGCGCATCGAGGGATCATGGCCAGACGCCCGGCAAGGACAGGCGGGTCGATTTCGCGCAGCGCCGGCGTTGCGCTGGGCGAAGCCGTGTTCCGCTCGCTGTGCGAGGCGCTCCAGGCCGGCAGCTACCGCGCCGGCGACCGCCTGCGCGAGGAGGAAGTCGCCCAGCGGCTGAAGGTCAGCCGCACGCCGGTGCGGGAAGCGCTGGGCCGCCTCGCGGCACGCGGCTTCGTCGAGCCCGCCGCTGGCCGCGGGCTGATCGTTCGCAATCTCGACATTTCCGAGGTGCTTGAGCTCTACGCCATGCGCGAGATCATGGAAGGCGCCGCCGCGCGCCTCGCCGCCGAGCACGCCTCAACGACGGAGATCGACGCGCTCCGAGACATCGAGCAGGCTTTTGTCGAGGCGCCGCAGACCGACGCCGCCGAGATGGCGCGGCTCAACCGCGCCTTCCACGAGGCGGTCTGCCGCGCCGCGCGCAACCGCTATCTCGACAACGCTTCGCGGGAATTGCAGGACTGGATCGCCCTGCTCGGCCCGACCACCTTCACCGTATCGGGGCGCCCCTCGACCAGTCATAGCGAGCATCAGGCCATCATCGAGGCCATCGCCGCGCGCGACGGCGACAAGGCGGAAAAGCTCGCGCGCGCACACATTCGCGAAGCGCTGCGCTGCCGGCTGAAATTGTTGCAGAAGCAATAGGCCGCCTACCGCCTCACCCTGCGCGCGGGACGCACATCTTCAGCCGAGGCCGGCAAGGCATTGTCAAGCAGTTCGGTCGGACCGCCCAGCGTGCGCGTCAGGCGGATGGCAGCCTTCAGCAACAGCGACGTCATCGCCTTGATATTGTTCCGCGTGAAGCGCAGCTTCGGCCCCGAGAGCGACAAGGCGCCAACGCATTTGCCAGCGGGGCCGAACACCGGGCAGGCAAGTCCGGCGCAATCCGGATCACGCTCGCCAAAGGACATTGCGATGCAGTCCTTTCGGATCTCGTCGTAGCCCTCGCCTTTCTCGCCGTCGAAGGCGAGGATGACGCGGCCGGCTGCGCCGCGGTCGAGCGGCAGGAGCATGCCGGCCTCGACCCGGTCGAGCGTCGAATGCTGGGAATCGACGCGGAAGACGCAGAGCCTGCGCTTGGCGTCATGCCGCACGTGATACGACGGGCTTTCGGTGCCGTCGGCCACGAGCTGCCGCAACAGCGGCACCACCCGATCATGCAGATTGTTGCTGCGCTGGTAGACCGCACCGAGCCGGAACGGCGTCGGGCCGAGATGATAACGACCGTCGGCGAACTGCACGAGATAGCCGAATTCCTGGAGCGACGTCATCAGCCGCAACAGTGTGCTCTTGTACATTTTGGTGCGCCGGGCGAGCTCGGCCAGAGTCATCGGCTCCGGCGCATCCTCGAAGGCCGCAAGGATGCTCAGGGCGCGGTCGACGGCGGCGACACCGGACGAAGGCATGCGGTCTCCTAGTCAGGGAATCCGGAGGGATCGATGAGCTTTGCGATGACGGGAAAATAAGCGTCGCCCATGCCCTTGTCGATCGTCTCCTGGAAGATCGTGCGCATCAGCGCGGCGCCGCGCAGATTGAGCCCGGCCCGCGCACCCAGCTCCAGCGCGTAAGAGAGATCCTTCATTGCATACTCGGTCGAGAACGCGCGCAGCGGAAACTCCTTGGCGACGATCGCCTTCATGCCATGGTTACGCAGGGCAAAACTGTCCGCCGACCCCTTGGACAGGGTCTCCAGCAGCAGCTTCGGCTCGACGCCGCTGTGTTTGGCGATCGCGACCGCTTCGGCCAGCGCATTGACGGTCTCGAACAGCACCATGTTGTTGAGGATCTTCGTGACCTGCCCGGCCCCGGTGTCGCCACAGAGGGTGACGTCCGTGGCGAAATGCCGGATCAGCGGCTCGACCTTCGCGAACTGCTCCACTGTCGCGCCAACCATGACGCTGAGCGTGCCGTCCTGCGCAGCCTGCCGCGTGCGCGCGATCGGCGCGTCGATCCAGAGCGCGCCCTTGTCAGCGAGTTGCTTCGCGAACGACCGCGTCAGGCCGACATCGGAGGTGCCGAGATCGACCACGGTTTGGCCGCTTCCGATGGCCGGCAGGATGCCTTCGAAGACCGACATCACATGCTTGGCACTGGGCAGGCACAGGAAGATCGTCTCGGTGCCGCCGACGACATCCTTGACCGATCTCGCCGCGGTCCCTCCATCCGCAACGATCCGCGCCAGCGGCTCTGCGGCGAGGTCGAACGCCAGCACCGGCCGCCCGCTCTTGCGCAAGAGGTTGCGGCAGATCGGCTCGCCCATGACACCGAGACCGATGAACCCAATCGAACCAGACATTCCGTTATTCTCCCTCGAAAATCCCATGACCGGGCGGGTGCAGGCCCGCCCGGTCGACGCATTCATTTCACCAGCGGACAGCCGCCTTCGCTCATCGGCCGGAACACCTCTTCGCCCGGCTTGGAGCTGACGATCCGGTAATAGTCGAACTTGTACTTGGACTCCTCCGGCTTCTTCACCTGAACCAGATACATGGTGTGCAGCACGCGCCCGTCGGCGCGGATCGCAACGTCCTTATTGTACATATCGTTGACTTTCATCTCGTGCATCTTGGCGGCAACGGCCGTCGCATCCGTCGTGCCCGCCGCCTTCACGGCGGCAAGATAGTGGTGGACGCCGCTATAGACCCCGGCCTGCACCATGCTCGCGACCTTGCCGTCCATCAGAGCGGCATAGCGCTTCGACCAGGCCCGCGTTTGCTCGTTGAGGTCCCAGTAGAACGAAGTCGTCACCTGCAAGCCCTGGGTGACCTTCAGGCCGAGGGAATTCACGTCCGTGATGAAGACGAGAAGACCGGCGAGCATCTGACCGCCTTCGACGATGCCGAACTCGCCCGCCTGCTTGATCGCGGTCTGCACGTCCGCGCCCGACGTCGCCAGCCCGACGACGTCGGCCTTGGAACCCTGCGCCTGCAACAGGAACGACGCGAAATCCGCGGTGCCGAGCGGATGGGCGGCCGAGCCGATCACCTTGCCGCCGGCGGCCTCGATGAATTTGGTCGCGTCGCGCTGAAGTGCGTGGCCGAAGGCATAGTCGGCCGTCACGAAGTACCAGGTCTTGCCGCCGGCCCGCGTGATCGCGTCGCTGGTGAGCTTCGACAGCGCGTAAGTATCGTAATTGAAGTGGAAGCTGACCGGCGAGCACAGAGCTGGCCCCGGTTGTTTGGACAGCGCCCCGCTGGATTTAAGTGGATTCCTGCCGGGTTATGCTGAACGCGGGGCTTTACGGTTTTGTCGTTGCGTCGGGAGGGCGTAGCCCGACCAGAGCGACGACAAAACCGTCGGCGACGGTCATGCGGCCATCACCATAGCTTGCGTGCCGAAGTAAGCCTCGTCGGGCGTGCGCCCGTCAAGGCTCGAGTGAGGGCGTCCCTGATTGTAGAAGGCCAGATACTTGGCAATTGACGCTCGCGCCTCGGACACGCTGTCGTAGGCGCGGAGATATACTTCTTCGTATTTGACCGTGCGCCAGAGCCGCTCGACAAACACGTTGTCGCGCCAGGCGCCCTTGCCGTCCATGCTGATGGCGATCTTCGCGTCCAGCAGCACATCGGTGAACTCGAGGCTGGTGAACTGGCTGCCCTGATCCGTGTTGAAAATCTCGGGCCTGCCGTGCTTCGCCAACGCCTCCTGGACCGCTTCGACGCAGAAGGCCGCCTCCATTGTGATCGAGACGCGATGGGCCAGGACCCGTCGGCTGAACACATCGACGACCGCCGCGAGATAGACGAAGCCACGCCGCATCGGAATGTAGGTGATGTCCATTGCCCACGCATGGTCGGGCCGCTCGATCTTCAATCCGCGCAACAGGTACGGGTAGATCTTGTGACCCGGAGCCGGCTTGCTCGTGTTCGGGCGACGATAGACCGCCTCGATCCCCATGCGCTTCATCAGCGTCGCGATGTGGCGGCGACCGGCGTATACGCCCTCCCGCCGCAGCAACGATCGCAGCATACGCGCTCCCGCGAAGGGATAATCGAGATGCAGCTCATCGAGCCGACGCATCAAGGCAAGGTCCTCGGCCGAAACTGGCCGAGGTTCATAGTAGACCGTGCTGCGAGCCAGCTTCAGGACCTTCGCCTGGCGCACGATAGAAAGATCATGATCGCGGTCGATCATCGCTTTGCGCTCAGCAGGCCCGCCTTGGTGAGCGCGCCGGACAAAAAATCGTTTTCCAACGCCAGCTCGCCGATCTTGGCATGTAACGCCTTCAAATCGACCGGCGTCTCGGCCGATGTCTTGTCATGCCCAAACACGCCGGCGGCGCCTTCCAGGAGCTGGTTTTTCCAGATCGTGATCTGGTTCGGATGAACATCAAACAGTTGCGCCAGCTCCGCCAGTGTCTTGTCGCCTTTGACCGCAGCCAAAGCAACCTTCGCCTTGAATGCCGGAGAATGCGTCCGGCGGCTCTTCTTCGTCATCTTCGCTCCTGATTCGCAGCAAGAATCCTCGCCGCTGTCAGGCAGAAAATCCACTCAAGCTACTGTCCGAATTTGCGGGGCCAGCTCTGTCCGCCGCCTCGAGCCCGATCAAGGCGCGGAATTCGTGCGCATGCTCGATGGCGAGATTGAGCACGATACGGCCCCCGATCGAGCAGCCCATCACCACCGGGCGCTCCAGCTTCAGCGCGTTGCAGAACGCACGGATGATCGCGGTGTAGCTTGCGGTGGTCAGCCGATATTCGGTGCCGTATTGGCTGTCCGGCGGATTGGACTTGCCGTGCCAGGGCATGTCGAAGGCGATGACGCGGAAATGCCTGGTGAACTCGTCATCCACGAGCAGATGTCGCCATTGCCGCGCATCGGAGCCGGCGGTGTGGAGGCAGACCAGTGGAATGCCGCTGCCGTTTTCCTCGAAGTAGATGCGGTTGATCTCTCCATTGACTTCGATATGGACGTAGCGTCCAATGATCGGCTCGATGAATCCGTTCATGGCGCACCTCCAAAACCGTTCTGTCGCGGCAGCGCCAAAAGATCCTTGAAGTACTGAAAGATGCGTCATGAAGGGATGCAGATCGCCTTCAAGCGTCGCATGGCCGCGCTTATTGATCGCCAGCAGATCGTGCCAGCCTGCCGGCGGCATCTGCTGCCAATAGGCGGCGAACGCGGCAGGTGTTGCGCGATAGGAAAAACGCCAGGAACGCATCAGCGCTGGAGCCGGCGTCATATCCACGATCTGCCCGGCGCGGATGGCAACGTGAAATGGCTGCGTGCTCGGCCCAAGCAGGCAGTCGACGTCGAGCCAGCGCCCGCGGGCGGTCAGAGCAGCATCGCGTGCCAGCAAGTCGGGGATTGCCTCGAAGGCCGTGATGACGGCGCCGGGCGTGAACGACACCGGCGGGCCACCGCCTTGATGGACGCGTTCGGATTCCATCGGTTCGTTCCTCCCTCTCCATCGTTCTGTTAGTCAGAACGTTATTCTATTTCACTTCCACTTCTATACAGGGCTTGTGAGCGAACTCAAGTGCATGGGGCCGCATGCGGTGCCGCGGGGAGGCCGCCCGTTCAGGGGTGAAGTTTTGTCTCGCCGCTGGCGCGGCCCGAAATCAGGCTTCGAGGACGCGCGCGAGCAGCCAATAGCCGCCGAGCAGGCCGATCACCGCGGACACTGCGTAGACCAGCCCCGCCGCCCTCACCGGCTCGGACCGATCCTCAGCACTCAGTCGATCGGCCAGGCGGAGGATCGGCAGCGCGACTGCGACGATCGCGACCTGTCCGATCTCGACGCCGATGTTGAAGGCGGCCAGTGCCGGCACCGCTGCGTTGGGCGGCAGCCCGATCTCGCGAAGCGCACCGGCGAAACCAAAACCGTGGATTAGTCCGAACAGAAAGGCCATGCGCCAGCGCTTGTCGACATCGCGCGAGAAGAAGTTCTCCACGGCCACGAAGACGATCGAGGCCGCGATCGCGGGCTCCACGAGGCTGCTCGGGATGACGAGGACATCAAGCGCGGCCAGCGACAAGGTGATCGAATGGGCGATGGTGAAGGCCGTCACGATCTTGACGACCGGAATGAGCCGTCTCGCCCACAGCACCACGGCAATCAGGAATGCGACGTGGTCGTAGCCGAGGAAGATGTGCTCGATACCCGTGAGGAGATAACGCTGCATCGTCGACCACAGCGGCGGCGGCGCGGTCGAGAGCGTGACCGTCGTGTTGCCGGCGTCGAGCAAGGCCTGCGCTTCCGATCTGCCCTGCGCGATCAGCACGACCTGTCGCGCGGCCGGGTCTTTCTCGGTCAGCACGGTCGAGCGATAGATCAGGTCGCCGGGGGCCTCGGCGCAGGCAAAGCTGTTGCGATAGATGATGCCGTCGCCGTCCGCCAGGATCGCTGCATCTCCGGCCGAACAAGCCCTGGCGCCGCCTGTCACATTCAGGTGCGTGCTCATATAGACGAGGATGGCGGATCTGGCAGCTTCGACCGCCGCAGGATCGACCGTATCCTGTCTTGCATCATAGGTCCTCGTGCCGATCAGGCGATCGACATCGCTGCCCTTCAATCCGATCTCGACGCTCACCGTGCGATCGGCGGTCAGCGCCACGCGCGCCGTGACGAGGTTGACCTGATGCGCTTCAGCCGGGAGAGCGATGCCGAGCAGCGCCGCGAACCACAGCAGCAGCGTGCACCTCACGATCCCGCTCCGTCACGCCAGCACATCCGCCACGACCGCCTTCAAGACATCCCGCACATCGGCCGGCTCCAGCCGCACCTGCAATCCGCGCTGGCCGCCATTGAGATAGACCAGCTCGTGCGCGAGCGCGCTCTGCTCGATCACGGTACGTACCGGCTTGCGCTGGCCGAACGGGCTGATGCCGCCGACCTTGTAGCCGGTGACGCGCTCCGCCTCGGGCGGCTTCATCATCTGCGCCGACTTGCCGACCGCGGCAGCGGCGAGCTTCTTCATCGAGACCTCCTGGTCAGACGGCACGATCACGCAGACCGGCTTGCCATCCACCAGCGCCATCAGCGTCTTCAGGACCCGTGCCGGGTCCTCGCCGAGGGCGGCAGCCGCCTGAAGGCCGATGCTCTCGGCGTCGGGATCGTAGTCGTAAGCATGGACGGTGAAGGCAACACCGGCGGCTGTGAGCGTGCGTGTAGCGGGCGTGACTTTGGACATGAGCCACGTTTACCACCGTCATTGCGAGGAGCGAAGCGATGCGATGGAATCCACACCCGCGCCACAAACCCGGTGTCGTCCCGGCGAACGCCGGGACCCATAACCCCAGGGAGGAATTTGGCGAAGACTCGTGGTCCGGGACTGCGACCGTCCCCACTCGAGTGAATCACGCGGTATGGGTCCCGGCGTTCCGCCGGGACGACACCGAGGGCCTGGCGGCTTCGTGACGTCGAAAGACCGCGGAGTGCGCCAAGTCCTACTCCGCCGCGTCCCGCATCTCCGCGCGCTCGGCACGCACCGCGCAGAACTTGAATTCGGGAATCTTGCCGAACGGGTCCAGCGCCGGGTTGGTCAACAGGTTCGCCGCTGCTTCCGCGTAGCAGAACGGCATGAACACCATGTTCTCCGGCACGTCGCGGTCGGAGCGGACCTTGACCTCGACGGCGCCGCGCCGTGTCTCCAGCCGAATGAAGTCGCCGGGTGCGAGCTGCTTCCTGCGCATGTCCTTCGGTGACATGAAGGCGACCGCCTCCGGCTCGATCTGGTCGAGCACCTGCGCGCGGCGCGTCATCGAGCCGGTGTGCCAGTGCTCCAGCACGCGGCCGGTCGAGAGCACCATCGGGTATTCGGCGTCAGGCAACTCGTCCGGCGGGATCACCTTGGCCGGCACGATCTTGCCGCGGCCGCTCGCGGTCGGGAAGCCCGTGGTGAAGATGATCTCGTTGCCGGGCTGGTCCGGACCGTCGACCGGATAGGTCACCGCGCCTTCACGCAGCAGCCGCTCCCAGGTGATGTTCTTCAGCGACGGCATCAGCTGCGCCATCTCGGTGAAGACGTCGCCGGCGCCGGCATAATTCCACGGCAGGCCCATGCGCTTGCCGATCTCCTGGATGATCCAGAGATCCTGCCGCGCATCGCCGGGCGGCTTGATCACCTGACGCGCGAGCTGCACGCGGCGGTCGGTGTTGGTGAACGAGCCCTCCTTCTCGGCGAAGGCCGAGGCCGGCAGGATGACGTCGGCGTGGAACGCCGTCTCGGTGACGAAGAGATCCTGCACCACGAGATGATCGAGCATGACCAGCGCCTGGCGGGCATGCTGGAGGTCGGGATCGGACATCGCGGGGTTCTCGCCCTCGATATACATGCCCTTGATCTCGCCCGCATGGATCGCGTTCATGATCTCGACCACGGTCAGGCCCCGGACGGGATCGAGATCCTGCTGCCAAAGCTTTTCGAAAGCGCCGCGCATGTCGTCGCGCCCGACCGGCTGATAGTCCGGCAGGAACATCGGAATCAGCCCGGCGTCGGAGGCACCCTGCACGTTGTTCTGGCCGCGCAGCGGATGCAGACCGGTTCCGGGACGGCCGACCTGGCCGGTGATCAGCGCCAGCGCAATCAGGCAGCGCGCATTGTCGGTGCCGTGGACATGCTGGCTGATGCCCATGCCCCAGAAGATGATCGACGATTTCGCCCGCGCATAGGTTCGCGCCACCTCGCGCAGCGTCTGCGCCGGGACGCCGCAGATCGGCTCCATCTTCTCCGGCGTGAACTCCTTGATCTTCTCCTTGAGGTCCTCGAACCCCTCGGTGTAGCCGGCGATGTACTGGTCGTCGGTGAGGCCCTCGGTGATGATCGTGTTGATCATCGCGTTCAGCATGGCGACGTCCGAGCCGGGCTTGAACTGCAGATGCTTGGTCGCATGACGCGACAGCGTCTGCCGGCGCGGATCCATCACGAACAGCTTTGCGCCGTTCTGCTTGACCGCGTTTTTGATGAAAGTCGCGGCGACCGGATGGTTCACGGTCGGGTTGGCGCCGATCACCCAGATCACTTCGGCATCCATCGCGGCGGAGAACGGCGCGGACACCGCGCCCGAGCTCAAGCCTTCGAACAGCGCTGCCACCGACGATGCGTGGCACAGGCGGGTGCAATGGTCGACGTTGTTCGAACCGAAACCGGTGCGCACCAGCTTCTGGAACAGATAGGCCTCTTCGTTCGAACCCTTGGCCGAACCGAAGCCGGCCAGCGCCTTCACACCCTTCTCGTCACGGATCTTGACGAGTCCCCTGGCCGCGATGTCGAGCGCTTCCTCCCAGCTCGCCTCGCGGAAATGGGTGAACGGATTGGCCGGATCGACTTGGTCGTTGGCGTCCTTCTTCGCATTCGGCAGCCGCACCAGCGGTTTGGTCAGGCGATGCGGATGGTGGATGTAGTCGAAGCCGAAGCGGCCCTTCACGCAAAGACGATTGTGATTGGCGGGGCCGTCGCGGCCCTCCGCATAGATCACCTTCTCGTCCTTGAGCTCGTAGGTCACCTGGCAGCCGACGCCGCAGAACGGGCAGAGCGAGTCGACCTTCCTGTCGGCATAGGTCACGCGGGTCTGCTTCTCGTCCAGCATCACGGCCGGCATCAAGGCGCCGGTCGGACAGGCCTGCACGCATTCGCCGCAGGCGACGCAGGTGGACTCGCCCATGGGATCGTCGAAGTCGAACACGATCTTGGCGCCATGGTTGCGATAGGCCATGCCGATGACGTCGTTGACCTGGACCTCGCGGCACGCGCGCACGCAGAGGCCGCACTGGATGCAGGCATCGAGATTGACGCGCATCGCCGGATGGCTGGCGTCGGTCGCCCAGCGCTCGGCGGCGGGGAAGCGGCTCTCGGTGACGCCCGTCGTCTCGGCCCAGTGCCAGAATTTCGAATCCGGATCGTGCGAGGTCTCGCGCGCCGGCTGGTCGGCGACGAGCAGCTCCATCACCATCTTTTGCGCCGACACCGCGCGCGCGGACTCGGTCTTCACCTTCATGCCAACCGACGGGGTGCGCTTGCAGGACGCCGCCAGCACGCGCTCGCCCTCGATCTCGACCATGCAGGCGCGGCAATTGCCGTCGGGGCGATAATCCGGTGCCGGCGAATAGCACAGATGCGGAATCTCGCGGCCCTGGCGCTTTGCCACCTGCCAGATCGTTTCGCCGGGATTGGCCTCGACCTGCTTGCCGTCGAGCTCGAACGTAATCTTCGTCATTCGGCCGCTTCCTTGAACTCGTCAGGGAAATATTTGATCACGGAGGACAGCGGATTCGATGCCGCCTGTCCGAGCCCGCAGATGGAGGCATCGCGCATCGCCTGGCTCAATTCTTCGAGCAAGACACGGTTCCAGACCGGCTTTTGCATCAGCAGCGCTGCCTTCTGGGTTCCGACCCGGCACGGCGTGCACTGGCCGCAGCTCTCGTCCTCGAAGAACTTCATCAGGTTCAGCGCCGCCGCACGCACGCTGTCCTTTTGCGACAGGATCACGATCGCGGCCGATCCGATGAAGCAGCCGTATTTCTCCAGCGTGCCGAAATCGAGCGGAATGTCGTCCATCGACGCCGGCAGAATGCCGCCGGACGCGCCGCCCGGAAGATAGGCGTAGAACTGATGGCCATCGGCCATGCCGCCGCAATATTCCTCGATCAGCTCGCGCACGGTGATGCCGGCGGGCGCGAGCTTCATGCCGGGATTCTTCACGCGCCCGGAGACCGAGAAGCTGCGCAGGCCGTGACGCTCGTGGCGGCCATGGCCCTTCCACCAGTCGGCGCCCTTCTCGACGATGTCGCGCACCCACCACAGCGTCTCGATGTTGTTGATCAGGGTCGGCAGGCCGAACAGTCCGACCTGGAACGGATAAGGCGGCTTGTGCCTGGGCAGGCCGCGCTTGCCCTCGATGCTCTCGAGCAGCGAGGATTCCTCGCCGCAGATGTAGGCGCCGGCGCCGCGCCGCATGTGCAGCGTCGGGCCGCCCGGCGGCAGCTTTGCAATCTCGCGCTGGAGGATCTCGCGCGCGGCCGGATATTCGTCGCGCAGATAGATGTAGACGTCGGAGGCCTGGACCACCTGCGCGCCGATCAGCATGCCCTCGATGAAACGATGCGGATCGGTTTCCAGATAGTAGCGGTCCTTGAACGTGCCGGGCTCGCCCTCGTCGCCATTGATCGCCATCAGCCGCGGGCCGGGCTCTCCCAGCACCGCGCGCCATTTGCGCCCCGTCGGGAAGCCGGCGCCGCCGAGCCCGCGCAGCGAGGCGTCGTCGAGCGCCTTCAGGAGATCGTCCTTCGGCAGCTCGCCCGAGCGTACACGGCCCAGCAGCTTGTAGCCGCCGCCGGCGACATAGGCGTCGTAGTCGACATATCCGGGCAGATGCGCGTGAGTGTCGCCGGCCTTTGCCGCCGCCATCACATTGTCGACGGTGGCGTGATCGACGAAGTTGTGACCGACCTCGGCAGCGGGTGCGGTGTCGCAGCGGCCGACACAGGGCGCGCGCACGACGCGGATGCCCGGTCCAGCTTTGCTTTGCAGATCTTGCAGCAGCTTCTCGCCGCCGAGCATCGCGCAAGTGAGGGAGTCGCAGACGCGGATGGTGAGCGGCGCAATATCCTGCTCGCCCTCCTTCACCACGTCGAAATGGGCGTAGAAGGTCGCGGTCTCGAACACCTCGGCGAAGGAGAGCTTCATCTCGTCGGCGACGGCTGCCAGATGCGCGGCCGAGATCTGGTGATATTTGTCCTGGATCAGGTGCAGATATTCGATCAGCAGGTCGCGCCGCCGTGGACGGTCGCCGAGCAGCAACTCAATTTCATGCGCAGCGGCCGGATCGACCTGGCGTCCCTTCGGGGTCGCCTTGGCGCGCCGGCGTCCCTCTCCGGGATGCTCGAAGGAGCGGACCTTGTGCACGTCGTCATGGCTCATCGATTCGTCCCGATCTCGACTTTTAGAACGGCTCCACTTCTAGCTTCTGGCATGCCAGATGCCAAGCGATTTCTCATGCACTCGGAAGCAGTTAAGCGCGGCCCAAGGCCAACCATGATTCCTGCCTGAACACAGCCTTGCGCTCGTCACAACGCGCCTGATGACAGAACGAAGCCCGAATTGGTCTGGAGATCAATAAAGGCTTCCCATGCTGCGATAGCGAAATCGTATCGCGGGAGCGCGCATGGCGCGCTGCCGGCGGTGAATGCGCGATCAGAAAATCTTGACCGCACTCTCCAGCGTCTTCCAGACACCCCAGGCGAGGGGCACGCCGACGAAGGCCCAGAACAGCGCCGTCTTGGCGTCGAGCCCGCCGAAGCCGATGCCGTAGGAGCCGTGCGGTCCTGCGGCGGCGGCGCTGGCGCTCGCGGCCTGGAGCTTGGCGACGTCGGCATCGCTCATGTGCCACTTCGAGTCGACGGGCTTGATCAGGTAGTTGCAGATCAGGCCTGCGACCAGCATCGCGCAGAGGATGTACATGGTGGTGTTGTAGAGCTGGTCGCGGGGAACGCCGGCCGCGAGCTGGAACTCGCGGATGTAGTTCACCACGACCGGGCCGATGATGCCCGCGGTCGACCATGCCGTCAGCAACCGGCCGTGGATGGCACCCACGAACTGGGTGCCGAACATGTCCGCGAGATAGGCCGGCACGGTGGCGAAGCCGCCGCCATACATCGACAGGATGATGCCGAAGCCGAGCACGAAGAGCAGCTTCGAGCCCATCGCCGCGAAGGTCGGGGCCAGCGCGTAAAGCACGATGCCGAGGATGAAGAACGTGTAGTAGGTGTTCTTGCGTCCGATCTTGTCCGACAGCGAGGCCCAGAAGAACCGGCCCCCGATGTTGAACAGCGACAGCAGGCCGGCGAAGCCCGCGGCGATGGCCGCGATCTGCGCCTTCTGTCCGGCATCGAGCTGATTGAAGCCGACGTCGGGCAGGCCGATCAACTTGCCGGCGAAGATCTCCTGAAGCATCGGCGAGGCCATGCCGATCACGCCGATGCCGGCGGAGACGTTGAGGCACAGCACCCACCAGATCAGCCAGAACTGCGGCGTCTTGTGCGCGTTATTCAGGTGGACGTTGTTCTTGGAGATCATCGCATTGGCCTTGACCGGCGCGGTCCAGCCCTCGGGCTGCCAGCCGGTCGGCGGAATGCGATAGCGGAACGCGCCGATCATCATGAACACGAAGTAGATGACGCCCATCGCAACGAACGTCTCCCAGACGCCGACCGAGGACGGGCTCTTGAAGTAGTTCATCAGGAGATTCGCCAGCGGCGCGCCGATCATGGCACCGCCGCCAAAGCCCATGATGGCCATGCCGGTCGCCATGCCGCGGCGATCCGGAAACCATTTCACCAGCGTCGACACCGGCGAGATGTAGCCGAGGCCAAGACCGACGCCGCCGATCACGCCCGAGCCCAGCCACATCAGCCAGAGCTGGTGGGTGTAGATGCCGATCGCGCCGAGAAACAGGCCGCCGCACCAGCACAGAGCTGCGACGAAGCCGGCCTTGCGCGGACCGACCCGCTCGAGCCAGCCGCCCCAGATCGCGGCGGAGACGCCGAGCAGCACGAAGAACAGCGTGTACATCCAGCCCAGGCTGGCGACCTTCCAGTCGCAGCTCGTGGTGAACAGCTCCTGCCACAGCGACATGTCCGGACAGGCCTTCGGCGCCGTGATGCCGATCGCGCGCGACAGCGGAAGCCAGAACACCGAGAAGCCGTAGGCCATGCCGATACAGAGATGGATGCACAGCGCCGCCGGCGGCACCAGCCAGCGATTGAAGCCGGCCGTCGCGATCGTGCGTTCACGATCGAGCAAGCCGGAAGCACCGACCGGTGCAAGAACAGTATCGGCAGTCGTCATAAGCATTACCTCCCAGGCGCGGCCTTGCCGGCAAATCGGTTTGAGACCGGTCGCGCGCGAGCTCGGCAGCCGCGCATGACAGGTCGAATTTCATGCCGAAGCGGAATTATCCGGTGCGCCTCGCGTCATATGCGCCGAGCAAGCAGCCGATCGCGGGTTGTCCCTTCGCCTCGCAATCAGCGTTGCAATGACGGCTATCGCGCCCTCATCCCCCTCAACACCCTGTCCTGAGATGAGCAACGCGCGTGCCAGAAGTCGCATCGTGACGATTCAACGACTTCCCGCAGCGCAATGTGCCGCGCCGGACAGAATGTCCTGGAAGCCTCGGACAAAATGTCCAATCAGGCCGCTTCCGGCAGCCACACCGTGAATGTACTTCCGGAGCCAACGCGGCTTTCGGCCGTGATCTGTCCGCCCTGGCGCTCGATCAGCGTTTGGCTGATGGAGAGGCCGAGCCCGGTGCCTTGCCGCCGCTTCGTGGTGTAAAAGGGATCGAATATCTTCTCGATCACCTCAGTGCTCATGCCGATGCCGGTGTCGGCGATCTCGATGGCGACGCCTTGATGGCCGTCGTGCTCGGCATCGAAGGCGTGGAGCGTCAGGGTTCCGCCGTCCGGCATGGCGTGGATCGCGTTGACGATGAGATTGACCAGTACCTGCTGCAGTTCGTTGCGGTTCATCAGCACGAGCCTGTTGGCGCGATCGTCCCTGACCACGGCGATCTCGGTCTTGTTCAGAAGATGCTGCACCAGCGGCAGACAGTCGGAGATGACGCTGGCCGGCGCATGGCGCTCGACATAGCCGGCATACTCCTCCGGCCTTGCAAACTGCAGCAGCTTGGTCACGATCTGGCTGATGCGGTGAATCTGCTCGTCGAGCAGGCGAAACTCGACCTTCGCCTTGTCGGCATCGGCGCCGAACACGCTGCGGATGACGTCGAGATTGCCCTGCATCACCGCGATCGGATTGTTGATCTCGTGGGCAACGCCGGCGGTGATCTCGCCGATCGCAGCCAGCTTCTCGGACATGATGAGCTGCTTGGTGGTGGCCTCGAGCTTGAGATTGGCGTGCTCGAGATCCCGGGTGCGCTCCCGCACGCGGACGTTCAGCTCCTCATTCCATTCCCGGAGCTGTCGGTCGCGCTCCTGGATCTGGTCGAGCAGACTGTCGAGATGAACCGCGACGCGGCCGATCTCGTCACCCAACACCGGCATGCTGGTGCGGGCGGAGAGGTTCCCGCGCTCCACCTCGGCGATCGTCGCCGTGACGCGCTCCAGCGGCATGAAGATGGAGGTCGCCCAGCGCAGGAAGATCGGCACGGTCGCGGCGGTGATCGCGATGAACGCTGCGACGATGATCACCAATGTCTGGTATTTGGCTTCGCTGAACGGCTTCTCCAGGAAGCCGACATAGAGCATGCCGACCCGCTTGCCATAACTGTCGACCAGCGGCTCGTAGGCGGAGATGTACCAGTCATTGACCACGAAGGCACTGTCGAGCCAGGTGCGCCCCTCGCCCAGCACGGCCGAGCGCACCGCCGCCGACACGCGCGTGCCGAGCGCGCGCCGTCCCTCGAACAGGCGGACGTTGGTCGATATCCGCACGTCGTCCAGGAACAGCGTCGCGGTGCCTTGGCTGCCCTCCGGCAGGCTCGCCGCGCGATAGACAAGGTCGTTGATCGTGTCGATGAATTCCAGGTTCTGGTTGAGCAGGGTGCCGCCAACCAGCGCAGCGGCGCCACCGTCGGGCAGCATCGCCCGACTCGCCGCATGCACGACCATGCCGCGCGTCTCCGTGCTGCGGTCGGTCGGCACCGCGTTCGGGGTCGGCACGAGGTCCAATCGCGCGCGCTCGGCCAGGGCCGGCGAAATTGCGGCGAGCTCGTCATTGCCGAAAATGTCGACGCCCGTCGCAGGGACCTGGCCCGACAGCGCCGACATGATGATCGGCCAGTCACTTCTCGGCTGATGCTGCAACGGCGGCGATGAAGCCAGGACGTCGCCGCGACCGTTGGTCAGATACAGGAAATCGAGACCGATTTCCCTGCGGGTCTCGTCGAGCAGCTTCTGCAGGGAGCTGCGCGCCTCCGGCGCCAGCACCTCGTGGAAGCGGGCCGACAGGCTGAGCGCCCGGATCTGGACGCCGGTCTTTTCCAGGATGCGGGCAAGATATTGGTGGGCAATGGTGAGATCGCCGTTCACCTTGGAGATCAGGGTCGCGTCGAATTTCGCGTTCCAGCGATAGATCGCAACGCCGAGCAGGAGCGGCAGGATGACCAGCATCGGCAGCAGCGCGATCGCGAGCAGCCGGAAGCGGACGGAGCGTCCCCGCACGGGCTCGTCGCTGCGGCCGGCAGCATCAGACATCCCACAACGCGCATTTGCGGTCGATGGTCTTGCGCGAGATACCGAGGCGCCGAGCCGCCTCCTCGCGGTTGCCATTGACCTCCTTCAGCACGCCGAGAATGTGACGGCGCTCGAGTTCCGCAAGACTGTCGGCAGGCGCCGACTGACCGTTGTTGCGGGGACCGGCGAAATCGTCGGGGAAGGCGCCGAGGATCAGCGTGCGCTCGATCAAATTGCGCAGCTCGCGCACATTGCCCGGCCAGTCATAGCTTGCGAGCGCCGCCCGCACCGAGGCGTCGATCGGCACCGGCGGCATGCCGAACTGCACCGACAGCTTGCTCATGAAGATGGTGGCAAGCTCCTGCACGTCGTCGCCGCGATCCTTCAGGAGCGGCAGGCGGATCTGCATCACGTTGAGCCGGTAGAACAGATCGGCCCGGAAGCGGCCCTTCTCGACCTCCTGCTGAAGCTCGGCATTGGTCGCGAAGATGAAGCGCAGGTCGACCGGAACTTCACGCTCGGAGCCGACCGGACGGACGCGGCGGTCTTCGAGCACGCGGAGCAGCTTGCTCTGCATCGGCAGCGGCAGCTCCCCGATCTCGTCGAGGAACAGCGTGCCGCCATGGGCATACAGGAACAAGCCCTCGCGGCCCGAATCGGCGCCGGTGAAGGCGCCCTTGATGTGTCCGAACAGCTCGGCCTCGATCATGTCCGGCGGGATCGCCGCGCAATTCACCGGCACGAAGGGCTTGTCGGCGCGGTCGGACAGCGAGTGGATCGACCGCGCTGCCACTTCCTTGCCAGTGCCGGATTCGCCGGTGAGGAGGATCGAGGTCGGCAGGCGCGCGACGCGTGCGATGGTCTCATCGCACGCGCAGCGTCGCTGCCGACTGTCCGACCAGATTGTCGCGCAGAAAGGTGCGGTCGGACGAGGCACGCAGAGCGTAGCGCAGGACATAATTCTCGCGCTGGAGACGGACGCGGTCGAGGCATCGTGCCACCGCGTTGAGGATCTGATTGGAGCGGAACGGCTTGAGCACGAAATCGGCCGCACCGGCGCGCAGGGCCTGGATCGCGGTGTCGAGGTCGGCATAGGCGGTGATCAGGATGGCATCGGCGAAGAAGCCGACGGCGCGCTGCTCGGCGAGCCAGTCGACGCCATTCTTCGATCACCCATGTTGATGCCCCTCCTTGTTAGGCTGACAGATTCTTAGATCAAGTTGCGCGATGACGTGGTTTCGAAGGTCTCCGATGGCGTGAAGAACGGATGGTGTATTCGGGAAGAGATAGGCGCCGCTGGGCTGGCGATCAATTAGCAAACGCTTGGTTCGGATCTGAACATAGAGCCAGTTTACTGGAATCTCGAGCCTTCGGGCCAGTTCGGGCGGGCTGAGGTATGAGTCGTCATGCTCCCATCGGCTGCGCTGGGCAGTTACCTTGATGGCGGCGGCACGACGGAGCCGCCCAACGGTGATAGGCAGCACCTTATCGGCGCAACGGGGAGAGCGGTGACCTTCCCGAGTAAGGATTGTGGCGATCTTGTCGTCTGGGACGCCGTCGCGAGCGAGCGTCAGAAGGCGTTCCCGCATCTCTGTGCCTCGCGTCAATCTGGTGACGGAGTTGACGCTCATCTTCACTTCGAGCTCCGTCACGGCGCCTCCCCGCCAGACGATCCTAGCCAGGGCCAAGTCGCGCTCACCGCGGTCGAGAACGACCTTTTCGATGAGACATCGCAACAACGCCTTGCGATGCGCATCCGAGATAGTCTCGTCACCCCATATCTGCGGGAGGCGGCCGGTGAGGCTGATGACCTTGTCGTTGAGCTCCTTGCTTATGGCCACTTGTGTGATGGCTTTGGGCGGCGTCTGTCGGGCAAGCGCCTCTTCGGCGGCGCGCACGTCGTTTAGCGCCGCTTCCCATCGACGCTCGAGTTCCGAGGCGACCAACCGATTATCTGGATCAGCTCGGTTGAACTGCCGTTCGGCGAGCGCCGCCGTGTATCGCTTGCGCTCGAGCTCTCGTTCTGCACTGGAGCGTAGCGCATTGTTCGTCTGCTGCTGCACCCGGCGGGAGCGCGACAAGGCATCGAGTTCGGCCGGCGCTAGTACCAACTTTTCTTGGAACGTGAGTCGTGATTCAAGGTCGGGATGATACCCGAAGCAAGAGAAGTCCACCTTTCGAGGAAAGATCGCAAGGTGCTTGAGGCGTGCTGTCGCTCACCGGTGACGTTGCAGCGCGATTTGAAGCGGGCGCGGATAGTTCTATTGGCGGCGGATGGGCGCAGCACCCGGTCGATCGCCAAGGAAGTTGGGGTCCAGCCGCGGATTGTCAGCCTTTGGCGGCATCGCTATGCCGACCATGGCCTTGAAGGGCTGCAAGACAAGCCGCGGCCTGGCAAGCAGCCGATCTATACGAAGACGACCGACAAGCGGATTCTGAAGCTGCTGGATAAGCCGCCACCGCAAGGGTTTGCGCGCTGGACCGGCCCCCTGCTGGCCGAGGCGCTGGGCGATGTCGATGTCCAATATGTCTGGCGGTTCCTGCGCAGCCACAAGATTGACCTGGTGGCTCGCAAGTCCTGGTGCGAGAGCAACGACCCGAACTTTACGGCCAAAGCCGCCGATGTTGTCGGCCTCTATGTCGCGCCGCCGGCGAAGGCCATTGTGCTGTGCGTGGACGAGAAGCCCTCGATCCAGGCTTTGGAGCGAGCGCAGGGTTATCTGAAGTTGCCCAATGGCCGCGCCTTGACCGGCCAAAGCCACGATTACAAGCGGCATGGCACCACAACATTGTTTGCGGCGCTCGAAGTCGCCACCGGAAAGATCATCGCGACCCATTCAAAACGCCGGCGCCGCGTCGAGTTTCTCGATTTCATGAACAGCGTCACCGCGGCTTTTCCGAACCGCAAGCTTCACGTCATCCTCGACAACCTCAACACCCATAAAAAGAACGAGGACTGGCTCAAGGCCCACCCCAACGTGCAATTTCATTTCACGCCGACAAGTGCGTCATGGCTCAATCAGGTCGAAGTATGGTTTTCCATCTTGCAGGGGCAGTCGCTCAGCGGCACCTCCTTCACGAGCCTCAAGCAGCTTCAGGAACACATCGATGCCTACGTCAACGCATACAACGACAGAGCCGAGCCCTTCGTCTGGACCAAGAAAAAGGTCCGTCAACGCCGTTTCAAAGGCCGCCGTATCACTCAGCTCTGATTCCGGGTACTAGTGCGGTTAGGAATGCGTCGCCAACGGCTGCATCGATATGGGCGGCGCGGATGTGTTGGCAGGTTGGCTGACCTTCCTGGGTACGCAGGTGATTGCATACATATTCGCCGCCGCCCTTGTAGCGGACGTACATCTTATGGCCACATCGTGCGCACCAGGCAATGCCGTGGAGCAGGAGCTCGCCATTGCGAGGCGCGCCGCGGGTTTTGATGCGCATGTATTCGGCTCGGTTATCTCTGATGACGGATCGGATTTTTTCATAAATTGGCCAGTCGATATAGGCTGGATATCGATCTTTAACGACGATCCGCCACTCCTCCATCGGCCGCGGAGCCTTTTGTGGCAGGGCCCCCTCCCGCTTCGGCGGCCGGAAGCGGGTTCGTCCATAGACAAAGGCGCCCGCGTATGCGGGGTTCTTCAAGATCGCCGCGACGGCAGCCAGCGTCGCGCGCGTCCAGCACAAATCGCCATATCGATCACGACGCGGCAGTTCCAGGTCACGCTCGTTCAACGCTCGCATGACCTTGGCAACGCTGCGCAGCTGCAGGAATAACTGGAAGACGAGACCGAGCCGCCCTTGCACGGCCATGTCGGGATCCTTAACGACCACACCGCTCGGGTCCCGCATCAGCCCGATTGGCAGCATAACCGCAAGTTCGCCGCGTTCGGCTTTGGCCAGCAGGCCGGCGGTCAGCCGGCTGCGGATCGTATGTAGCTCAAGCTCGGAGATCGAACCCTTCAGCCCGAGAAGCAACCGTCCGTTGGGAGTGCCCGGATCATAGACACCATCGCGGTCGGCGATCAGGCAGCCACGTAGACCACAGATATCCAGGAGCGGATACCAGTCGGTACAATTACGCGCCAAGCGGGTCACGTCGATCGACAGGATGAGTCCCACTTCACTCAGGCCAACACGGCCAACGAGTTCCTTGAAGCCGTTACGCTGTGCTATAGACGCGCCGCTCAACCCGAGATCGGCATCAATCACGTCGATGGCCGCCTCACGCCAATCCGAGTTCGCGGGCGCGCTGGCGAAGCGCGTATTGAAGGCGCAGGCTCTCCTGATTGCTTACGACCTGATGGGGCGTCGACTGCCGGATGTAGACTACGGCTTTGCGCGCCAAGTGGCTTGGTGTGACCAGCTCGGACTTCATGAGGGATCTCCGCCAAAATTGCGGCGACGTCTTCGACGATCTGGCGTCGGAGCGCGGGCGTCAGCGTCGACCAAAGATCGGCTGGATCCATGCTCATGTGCGTCGGGACAATCCGCTGTCGATAAAAGCTCGAGTAGAGCCTCCATACTCAGCTTAATCTGATTTGCCTCTTGCTCATAATATTCGATTGCGGTTGCTTGAATCAGAAGACTGCTTCCTGCGCGATACTCAACTTCATACGAAGCGGGAATGCCTCGGCCTCGCTGACCGATCTTCCTAATCACTCGATATGAGCGCCCCCACAAAGGATGGTGGGGGTCCCGAACCTCGACCACCTCCGGAAATGATTCGTCAGACTCACTATCAGGGACATTCCTCAATCCCCTCGTTGCCGGGCATGATGTTGTCGAGAATGACGACGTCGTAGCGGTTGGAATCGAGCTTGCGCGAAGCCTGGTCGGTATCGGCCGCCTCGTCCACTAGCTTGCAGCGCGGCGCAAGCGTGCGCACCAGGAAGTTGCGCATGCCCGGCTCGTCGTCAACGATCAGGATGGAGGCCTGCGCCAGCGCGCTGAACTCCGGCCCTGCGGCCGTCTTGCCGAGCTTGACGTCAGGCTCGCGTCCCACCGCGGAATTTGCGGTTGCGCTTGCCCTCGATGTTGAGAAAGTCATGCCCGATGTCTTAGGTTTGAGAATCTTGGGTTTGAGATCATCCACCGCAACAATCGGCGTCTTTCGCATTGCAGCGAAGCTACGGCCGTTCCCCCGCAGGCGCAGCATAGTCAAACGTCGCCGCCGTGAACATTCGCCCTTTTACAGGGCGCCGCTCTTTTCGACCAGGAACACGATGCGCGCCTCGTTGCGCTCGGTGATCTCGACCTTGTCGCCGGTCTCGCGGATCAGGTTCGGAATGTCAATCACCGACAGGGGATCGGTGCAGTGAACCTCGAGCTGATCACCCGGCTGCAAGGGCTTGAGCGCCTTGCGCGTCTTGAGGGCGGGCAGCGGGCATTTCAGTCCGGTGAGATCGAGCGTCGTTCGGGTCATGGCTGCAACATGGCGGGACCAGTCGATCGCGTCAACGCAAAGGCGCCTAGTACCCGGAATCAGAGCTGAGTGATACGGCGGCCTTTGAAACGGCGTTGACGGACCTTTTTCTTGGTCCAGACGAAGGGCTCGGCTCTGTCGTTGTATGCGTTGACGTAGGCATCGATGTGTTCCTGAAGCTGCTTGAGGCTCGTGAAGGAGGTGCCGCTGAGCGACTGCCCCTGCAAGATGGAAAACCATACTTCGACCTGATTGAGCCATGACGCACTTGTCGGCGTGAAATGAAATTGCACGTTGGGGTGGGCCTTGAGCCAGTCCTCGTTCTTTTTATGGGTGTTGAGGTTGTCGAGGATGACGTGAAGCTTGCGGTTCGGAAAAGCCGCGGTGACGCTGTTCATGAAATCGAGAAACTCGACGCGGCGCCGGCGTTTTGAATGGGTCGCGATGATCTTTCCGGTGGCGACTTCGAGCGCCGCAAACAATGTTGTGGTGCCATGCCGCTTGTAATCGTGGCTTTGGCCGGTCAAGGCGCGGCCATTGGGCAACTTCAGATAACCCTGCGCTCGCTCCAAAGCCTGGATCGAGGGCTTCTCGTCCACGCACAGCACAATGGCCTTCGCCGGCAGCGCGACATAGAGGCCGACAACATCGGCGGCTTTGGCCGTAAAGTTCGGGTCGTTGCTCTCGCACCAGGACTTGCGAGCCACCAGGTCAATCTTGTGGCTGCGCAGGAACCGCCAGACATATTGGACATCGACATCGCCCAGCGCCTCGGCCAGCAGGGGGCCGGTCCAGCGCGCAAACCCTTGCGGTGGCGGCTTATCCAGCAGCTTCAGAATCCGCTTGTCGGTCGTCTTCGTATAGATCGGCTGCTTGCCAGGCCGCGGCTTGTCTTGCAGCCCTTCAAGGCCATGGTCGGCATAGCGATGCCGCCAAAGGCTGACAATCCGCGGCTGGACCCCAACTTCCTTGGCGATCGACCGGGTGCTGCGCCCATCCGCCGCCAACAGAACTATCCGCGCCCGCTTCAAATCGCGCTGCAACGTCACCGGTGAGCGACAGCACGCCTCAAGCACCTTGCGATCTTTCCTCGAAAGGTGGACTTCTCTTGCTTCGGGTATCATCCCGACCTTGAATCACGACTCACGCTCCACGAAAAGTGGGTACTAGAGCAGACCTGCGTAGGACAGGAAGCCGACGTCCTGCCCCGGCTCGACATTCGTGATGTCCTCGCCGAGTTCGACGAGGCCGTCGGTCTCGACCAGCGAGGACAGCAGCCCGGCCCCTTCGCGCGGAAACTTGATCGCCTCGAGCGCACCGTCCTGCGCGCGCCGCAGGGAGGCGCGCACATATTCCCGCCGGCCGGCCTTCTTCTTGTAAGTGAACGCCGCGCGCAGCGGGATGGGCGTCAACGGCTCCGGCAAGCCACCCGCGAGCGCCAACACCGTCGGTCGCACCACATGGGCGAACGTCACAAAGCTCGCGACGGGATTGCCGGGCAATCCGATCAGCGGCGTGCCGCCGATGATGCCCATCGCCACAGGACGTCCGGGCTTGATCGCCATCCGCCACAGCACCAGCGAGCCGATGCTCTCGACCGCCGCCTTGACGTGATCCTCCTCGCCGGTCGAGACACCGCCGGTGGTGAGGATCAGGTCATGGTGACCCGCGACCTGCTTCAAGCCGTTCGCGAGCGACGTCCGCTCGTCGCGCAGAATGCCGAGGTCGCTGACCTCGCAGCCGAGCCGGCGCAGCATCGCCATCAGCATGAAACGGTTGGAATCGAACAGCTGCGAGGCGGTGCGCGGTTCGCCGGGCGACGCCAATTCGTCGCCGGTCGAGAACACGGCGACACGGATGCGCCTGACGACCTCGAGCCCCGTCAGGCCGAATGCGGCGGCAAGGGCGACATGCTGCGGTCGCAAGCGCTGGCCGGCACGGAGCGCGACGTGACCTTGCGGAATGTCCTCGCCTGCGGGACGGACATTGGCCCCACGCTTCAACCCCGGCGGCAGCACGATCCTGCCGGAATCATCGATGCGGACGTCCTCCTGCATGAAGACGGTGTCCGCATCGGGCGGCATCGGCGCGCCGGTGAAGATGCGCGCGGTGTGACCGGGCTTGATCGGCGCCTGTGCAAGACCACCGGCCTGGATGCGACCGTCGAGCGGGAATGCCCGTTCGGCGCTTTCCGGAAGGTCGGCGTTGCGCAGGGCGTACCCGTCGACGGCGGAGTTGGTGAACGGCGGCAGCGGCAAAGGTGCGGCCACATCGCGCACGAGCACGCGGCCGTCGGCATCGACCAGCGCCACGGTTTCGAGATCGACAATCGCGTTGACACGCGTCGTGATGAGGCCAACGGCTTCGTCGACCGACATCATAGGACCGCCGAAGGCAAAACAATCGTCCGATAGTTGCGCCATGGTGCCTCGTCAGCGTATCGCGGCGCTCTTTGCCACCGCTTCCTCGACCGGCATCGCCGCGCGCAGCAACAGTTCCGCGGCAGCCGCGATATCGTCGAGATGGACAGTCGGCAGCCTTGTGTCAATCGCGACGTCGCTCGCGATTCCGGCAATCCCGGGATCATCGGGAAACAGCAGCGGCTTGCCATTGCCGGCGCGGTGCACCTCGATCTTGCGGTGCGGCTCACGCTTGAAACCCTCGACCACGACGAGATCGACGGCGGAGAGCTTGCCGAGCAGCTCCGGCAGCCGCGGCTCCGCCGCCCCGCGCAGCTCATGCATCAGGGCCCAGCGGTTCGAGGAAGCGACCAGCACCTCCGCCGCGCCGGCCTCACGATGGCGCCAGGAATCCTTGCCGGGCACGTCGACGTCGAACTGGTGATGCGCATGCTTGATCACGGAAACGCGCAGGCCTTGCGCATTGAAATGCGGGATCAGCCGCGTCAACAGCGTGGTCTTGCCCGCACCGCTCCAGCCCGCAAGACCGATGACTTTCATAACCGTTCGACTCCGCCAACGGCTCGCTGGCCGATGGAACCTGCGGCCTCTCCCCGTCATTGCGAGCGCAGCGTGGGAGTCCGGATTGCTTCGCTGCGCTCGCAAAGACGACGAAGCGGCATTTCGTTATCTCTCCGCCATGCATATATCGGCTTGACCCGAATGTCATGCTAACCTCGCCGCCATGATGAAGATCGACAAAGCCCCGGTACCCCTGATCATCCCCAACCCCGACGACCCGCGCCTGACCCAGAGCGTGACCGGGACCGACCAGACCGGCGCCAGGGTCGAGATCAAGGTCCCGATGGAGCGGCCATTGACGCTCTACCTGAATGCCCAGGAGATCGTCACCATGATGACGATCGGCGACTATCCCGAATATCTGGCGCTCGGCTATCTGCTGAACCAGAACATGCTGAAATTTAGCGACGTGGTCACCGAGGTCGAATACGACGACGACCTCCAGGTGGTCGTGGTGCGCACCTCCCACCACACCAATTTCGAAGCCAAGTTGAAGAAGCGCACGCAGACCTCGGGCTGCGCGCAGGGAACCGCCTTCGGTGATCTGCTGGAGGCGGTCGAGAGCGTCGCGCTGCCGAAGGCCGAGCTGCGCACCTCCTGGCTCTACCAGATGACGCAGACCATCAACACCATGCCCTCGCTCTATCTCGAGGCGGGCGCGATCCATGGCTGTGTGCTGTGCAAGGAAGGCACCCCGCTCTGCTACACCGAGGACGTCGGCCGCCACAACGCGGTCGACAAGATCGCGGGCTGGATGTACCGCCACGGCGTCGAGCCTGGCGACAAGATCCTCTACACCACCGGGCGTCTCACCTCGGAGATGGTGATCAAGACCGTCCGCATGGGCATTCCGATTCTGGTGTCGCGCTCCGGCTTCACCGCCTGGGGCGTCGATCTCGCAAGGCAGGTCGGGCTGACGCTGGTGGGACGCACCCGCGGAAAGCGCTTCATCGCGCTCGCAGGCGAGGAGCGCATCGTCTACGACCAGAACCTTGCTTATGTCGAGGAGGAGTCGGCTAGGCACAAGCGCAAGGGTGAAGGTGGTGACGACTAGGGTTCCGGCAACGAGCGTTCCTTCGACTCTCGGCGTGCTGCTCGCCGGCGGTCTCGCGCGGCGCATGGGCGGCGGCGACAAGCCGATGCGCACCATTGGGGGGCGTACCATCCTGGAGCGCGTGATCGCGCGCCTTTCGCCCCAGTGCAGCGGGCTGATCCTCAACGCGAACGGCGATCCCGCCCGCTTTGCTGCGTTCGGCCTGCACGTCGTCGCTGACGACGTGCCCGGCTTTCCCGGTCCCCTCGCCGGCATCCTCGCTGCGCTCGACTGGACCGCGACGAACCGGCCGGAGATCGAATGGGTGCTCAGCGCCGCCGGCGACTGCCCGTTCCTGCCGCGCGATCTCGTCGCACGGCTGCATGACGCACGCGCGCGTGAGAATGCGCAGCTTGCGGTCGCCGCATCGGGTAAGCAGTCGCATCCGGTGATCGGCCTGTGGCGCGTCGCCTTGCGCAACGAGCTGCGCCACGCGCTGGTCGTCGAGGACCTCCGCAAGATCGACCGCTGGACCGCGCGCTATCCGCTCGCAACGGTGACGTGGCCGGCGGAGCCGCTCGATCCGTTCTTCAATGCCAACACGGTCGAGGACATCTCCGAAGCCGAGCGCCTGGCGGCGCTGGATGAGGCATCCTAGCAACTTCAAGATTTCGGAAACTCGTTGAGCAGCTGCGACCAGATGATCGCGAACGCGATCAGGCCGCAGAGGCCGACCACGATGGTGAACCGCGGCAAGCGGCCGATCGCGATCAGTAGCCAGGCCGGCACGAAGAACAGCATGAAGATCATGCCCAGCGGAAACACCGCGAGCCATTGAAAGCCGGTGCCGTCCCCAGACGGGACATGAGCGATGAAGTAGAAGGTGTAGAGCCAGAACAGCGTGCCGGCCGCTGCGACGAGTGCAGCAATCTTGCGGAAATTTGCGGATGTTGACGCGGTCATGATCTGGCTCACGTCCCTTGGTCGCTGCGGCGGCCGTCCAAGTTCATGGCCCTAGACCAGACCGCTCCGCTCAGGCCGCCAGCGGTACCACCAGCCCCGTCACCATAGACCCTGCGCGTGCTGGTCCTTTCCTCCAGCCAGATGTTGGCGCGCGAGGTCTCCCGCAAGGTTGCTATGCAGGCCGAAATCCCGCTCGCTCGAGTGCCGCGCGCGCCTCGTCCGAGCCGAGTGCGTCGAGAAAGGCCCGCACGGCCGGCCGGTGTTTGCGCGCCGTCACCAGCGCGAAGTCGTAATGCTCTTCCGCCAGCGGAATGAAACCGAGGCCGACCGCATGGGCGACCGGCGCAATGGTCATGCCCCAGTCGGCGCGGCGCTGGGCGACAGCCGCCGCAACCGCATTGTGCGAACGCGGCTGGTTCCAATAGCCTTCCGGCCGCACGCCGCCGAGCAGCCGGTCGATCAGGATGCGTGTGCCGGCGCCCTGGTTGCGGTTGACCATGATGCAGGTGGAGTCAGCGAGCGCGGCAGCGACCGCATCCTTCGCGTTCAGGCCCTCGAAGCGCGTGTCGCCCTTGCGGAACACGATGCCCTGCATCCGCCGCCAGCCGGGGACGAGCTCGAGCCCTTCGACGAGATAAGGTGTGTTGTAGGTCTCGCTTCTATCGTCGAACAGGTGGATCGGCGCGAGGTCGCATTCGCCGCGCCTGGCCGCCGCAAGCCCGCCGAGGCTGCCGACCGCGATTGAGCGCACCGTCAGGCCGGCATGCGCGAGCGGTGCGGTGACGAGATCGAGGCCAGTGCAATGGCTGCCGACGATGACGAGATCGGGCACGCGCACATGCGGCGTGAACAGCGTCACTTCGGCTTCAGTCCCGGCCGGCATCTGGTCTGCCAGCGCATCGATGCGCAAGAAACCGTCCGCCTGCGCAAATGACGTGATCGCGCCGGACCCCTTGCCGGAGGGATAGGCGATCAGGCCGTCCCTGCCCTGGACCAGCGAGACCATGATGAATTCGGTGCGACCGAGCTCGGAGGCGATGCGCACCGGCACAGTCGCGTTGACCTTGGCATCGGCGCGCGGCGGCAGGCCGGCCATTTTGCGCAGCACCGGCACGATCATGTCGTGGAAGGTGAACATCGCCGAGGTCGGAAAGCCCGGCAGGATCACCACCGGCTTGCCGTCGCACACCGCAAGGCACAGCGGCTTGCCGGGCTTGAGCGCAACACCATGCGCGATGATGCCGGGTGCGCCGAGCCGGTCGATGATGCGATGGGAGAGATCGCCCGCGCCTTTCGACGTACCGCCCGACAGCACCAGCATGTCGGAGTTTGCAAGCGCGCGGCGCATGGCCGCTTCGAGCCTGGCTTCGTCGTCGGGAATGGCACCGAGGAAGATGGCCTCGCCGCCATTCTCGTCGATCGCGGCCGCGACGATGGCGCCGTTGGTATCGTAGATTTCGGCAGGTGCGAGCGGCTGGCCGGGCTGAGCCAGTTCGTCGCCGGTGGAGATCACGGCAACCCGCGGCTTGCGCACGACACTCACCTTGGCAATGCCGCAAGCCGCCAGCATGCCGATCTCACGCGAGCCGATGAGAGTGCCGGCGCGCAGCAGCGCCTCGCCGCGCGCGATGTCGGATCCGGCGTACGAGACGAATTGCCCTGGCGAGACGGCGCGACGGACGTCGATCGCATCGAAGCCCGCCGGCTGGGTGTGTTCGACCATGACCACCGCATCGGCGCCGCGCGGCAGCGGACCGCCGGTGGCAATCGGCGTCGCGGTGCCGCCCGCCACCTGCAGCCTCGGCGCGGTGCCGCAATGGATGGTCTCGCCATTCAGTGCGAGGCGCACGGGCGCGCCCTCGCCGGCCGCCGTAAGATCCGCGGAGCGCACGGCAAAGCCGTCGACATTGGACCGGTCGAACGGCGGCACGTCGATCGGCGCGGTGACGTCTTCGGCGAGTGCCGCACCGAGCGCGGCAGCGAGCTTGCGCGACTCGCTCGGAAGCGTGCGCGGGAACAAGGCCGCCTCGAAGCGCGCCAGGGCCTCCTCGCGCGAGAGTATCCTGAGGAACTGCTCCTGCTCGAGCGCGCTGCGGTCCGGTGATTTCGGGATCATCGTCATGCCAGGACCCATATCACTCCCGCAACAGATGGGCATCGACCGGCGTACCTGCCGCAAATCCCTCGTGACTGGCGGGAATGTGCAGCCACGCGTCCGCACGGACGATGGCCTGAAGCGGCCATTCGCCCACGGCAAGCGGCATCCAGGCGCGATGTTCCCCGGCCAGCAAAGCGATCTCGGCGATGCCGACGCCGGATGCGACTTTTCGCGCAAGTGGCAAGGTCACCCGTCGGCGCGGCCGGCGCGCCGACAGACGATCGACGAGCGGCAGCACGAGCGCGAGCCAGGCCGCAAGCGCATGATCGGGCGAGCCCGGCAAGGCGACGACGGGAACCTGTCCGAGCCGTCCGACCGCGGCAGTGCGTCCGGGCTGGAGCGCAAGGCCGTGCGCCATCACCTCGCCGCGCTGGGCCAGGGCCGTGATGGCGGCGTCATGGCGGCCAACGCCGCTGCCGCCGATCATCAGCAGATGATCGCAAGAGGACGCATCGAGCACATCGGCAATCGATGCTTCATCGCGTGCTCGAGCGTGACGCGTCTCGACGTCGAGTCCCGCCGCCCGCGCGAGCCCGGCGACCATATGCGTCGTTGCCGTTGCGCCCGGAACATTGACAATATGCAGCCGGGGCCGCCGTACGCCCAGCTTCTCCAGACCCGCAACGCGCGCCATCAGGAGATCGGCCGCACCGACCGGATGGCCCTCGGCGCCGGCAGGCGCGCCTTCGGCGATGTCGCTGCCGGCGCGCCGGACGCCCTGTCCGGGCACGCCCTCCGCCAGCACCTGCACGAGCGGCCCCGACACCTCCACGGCATCGGCATCGAGCACGCAGTCGGATCCCGCCGGCATCGCGTCGCCGGCCTCGACCCACACGGGCGCGCTTGTCAAAGGCAGCGGCGAATAAGAGGACGCGCCGACGAGATCGTTGGCGCGCAGCGCCCAGCCGTCCGCGGCGGCGATGTCGTGGGACGGGCGGGCCGCGAGCAGCGGCGTGCCCGCCGCGATGCAGCCGGCCGCTTCCGCGCACGGCACCTCCATCGGCGCGATGGGATCAACGCCTCGCAGCAACGCGGCGAGCGCGGTGTCGAGCGGCGTCAGCGAGGGCGGCAGGCGCTGGGTCATGCGCCATGATGGACCATGCATCGCCCGCTTTGGCAACCGCCGGCGATGCGGGCTTCAACCGCCCGACCTGTCGGAGTTGGGGAAGAACAGCTGCTGCCCGTCGACCTTGTAGCCGGCGATCGCCGTCTGCCCCTCCGGCGATGTCAGCCAGTCGATGAAGGCCTGCCCGAGGTCTTTCTTCACGTTCGGAAACTTCTCTGGGTTGACCAGCATCACGCCGTACTGGTTGAGCAGGCGCCTGTCGCCTTCGACGACGATGTCGAGATCGCCGCGATCTTTGAAGGCGATCCAGCTGCCGCGGTCCGCCAGCACATATGCATTCGCGGCGCGCGCTGCGTGGAGCGCCGAGGCCATGCCCTGCCCGGCCTCGCGATACCAGGCGCCCTTGGCGGCGGCGATGTCGATGCCGGCGACGATCCAGAGCGCGAGTTCCGCGGCGTGGGTGCCCGACCGATCGCCGCGCGTCACGAACGGCGCGCCCTTGGCTTCGATCGCCTTCAGCGCCGTCGCGATGTCCTTGCCCTTCACGCCCGCGGGATCGCTCTTCGGCCCTATCAGCACATAATCGTTGTACATCACGTCGTAGCGCTTCACGCCAAATCCGTCGGCGACGAATTTCTCTTCCTGCGGCCGCGCGTGCATCAGCACGACGTCGACCTCGCCCCGTCGTGCCCCGTCGAGCACTTCGTCGGCGCGCCGCGCGATCACCGTGACCTCGATGCCGGTCTTGTCGCGGAAGATCGGCAGCAGATGATCGAGCAGGCCGGACTCCTGCGTCGCCGTGGTCGTGGCGAGGACGAGGCCGCGGTCCTGCGCGGATGACGCCGCAATGCCCGCGGCAAGCCCGCAGAGCAGCGCAAATACAACGGACAGGCGGCCCATGATCGGGGTTCCCTTGGCTATGACGCGATCATGATGATGAGCGATTGCGCCGCACTCGTGACGCGTTTTCGCGCGGCCCGCCCGGGAAGTTTCGGCAACGCCGCCGAGCGCGCCGCGCGAGATTGATTCAGGATCGTTCACCAAAGCAGAAAACGCGCGTGCGGGATGTATTGCAAAGCGGCGAGATGATCGGGCATGGTTCCCGCCGACAAAAAATCTGAAATGCAGAATTCCACCTGCGTCGGGCGTCAAAAAGAAGCAATAATTTGCATAGGAATGCAGGATGGAATTCCTGACGACCAGTGAAGCCGCCGAATATCTTCGGCTCGGCGAACGCAAGCTTTACGAACTCGTCACCACGGGTGCGATCCCCTGCACCAAAGTGACGGGGAAATGGCTCTTCCCGCGGCACGAGCTCGACCTCTGGGTCCTGTCGGGCCTGGCACGTCCGGCCGGCATGTTGATCGCGGAGCCGCCGCCGGTCGTCGGCGGCAGCCAGGACGAACTGTTGGATTGGAGCCTGCGCGAATCCGGCTCTGGCCTGGGATCGATGAGTGAGGGCAGCGCGCGCGGGCTGGAGCGCCTGCAGCGCAACGAGGTGATGGCCGCGGCGGTGCACTTCCACGCCTTGACCCCCTCCGACGATCTCGCCAGCGATGCCAGTATCGAAGCCCTGCGGGCGACGCCGGACCTGCATGATGTGGTGCTGGTCGCGTTCGTGCGCCGCGAAGAGGGTCTGGTGCTGCCGCACGGCAATCCCAAGCGGCTGCACGGCCTGACCGACGTGCTTGCACTCGGCGCCCGGATGGCGATGCGGCAACAGGGCACGGGCGCGCAGATGCTGCTCGACGTGCTCCTGAAGCGCGCGGGCGCCTCGACGCGCGATTTGCGCCGGATCGAAACCGCGGCCCTGACCGGGCCGGATCTCGCCGAACTGGTCCGCGCCGGCCAGGCCGATTGCGGCATCGCGACCCGCGCCGCGGCGCGCTCGGCCGGTCTCGATTTCGTGCCGCTGGTCTGGGAGAATCTTGACCTCGCGATGCGGCAGCGCAGCTATTTCCGCCCGGCGATGCAGGCCGTGCTCCGCTTCCTGAACGACCGGCGGCTGCACCAGCGCGCCGAGGAACTGACCGGCTACGATCCCTCGCCCGCAGGACAGATCCGCTTCGCAGCCTGACATTGACGCCCGCCCCCGAATAGTTGCAAAAGAAACCAGTTCAGCCGGGCCATACCCGGATGCAACACCGGCCAACGAGCCGGCTCAGGGGAGGACAAGCGTGTATCCAACCAGATTTGGACTGCCGGTCGCGGCTGCCTTGGTGACGGCATTGCTGCCGGGTGCCGCAATGGCGCAGGTCTCCGACGACGTCGTCAAGATCGGCGTGCTCACCGACATGAACGGTCCCGCCTCCGCGCCGACCGGCCAGGGCTCGGTGACCGCGGCGCAGATGGCGATCGACGATTTCGGCGGCACCGTGCTCGGCAAGCCGATCCGCGTCGTGATCGGCGACCACCAGCTCAAGGCCGATATCGGCGCCTCGCTCGCGCGGCGCTGGTACGACGTCGAGCAGGTCGATCTGATCGTCGACGTGCCGGTCTCCGCGGTCGGCCTCGCGGTGCAGAACGTCGCCAACGAGAAGAAGCGGCTGTTCATCACCCATTCCACCGGCACCGCGGATTTCCACGGCAAGTTCTGCTCGCCTTACGCGATCCAATGGGTGTTCGACACCCGCGCGCTCGCGGTCGGCACGGCGGACGCCGTGGTCAAGCGCGGCGGCGACAGCTGGTTCTTCATCACCGACGACTACGCCTTCGGCCACTCGCTGGAGCGCGATGCGTCCGCCGTCGTCACCGCCAATGGCGGCAAGGTGCTGGGCTCGGTACGGCCGCCGCTGGCAACGCCCGACCTCTCCTCCTTCGTGCTGCAGGCCCAGGCCTCCAAGGCCAAGATCATCGGCATTGCCGCCGGTCCCCCCAACAACATGAACGAGATCAAGACCGGTTCGGAATTCGGCGTGTTCAAGGGCGGCCAGCAGATGGCGGCGCTGCTCGCGTTGATCACCGACATCCACGGACTCGGCCTGCAGGCGGCGCAAGGCCTGCTCCTGACCACGTCGTTCTACTGGGACATGGACGACAAGACCCGCGAATGGTCGAAGCGCTATTTCGCCAAGCTGAACAAGATGCCGTCGATGTGGCAGGCCGGCGTCTATTCCAGCGTGATGCACTATCTCAACGCCATCAAGGAGACCGGCACCGACGATCCGCTCAAGGTCGCCGCCAAGATGCGGGAAAAGCCGATCGAGGACTTCTTCGCCCGCAACGGCAAGCTGCGCGAAGACAATCTGATGGTGCACGACCTCTGGCTGGTGCAGGTGAAGACGCCGGAGGAGAGCAAATATCCGTGGGACTATTACAAGATCCTCACGACCATCTCCGGCGACAAGGCGTTCGGCCCGCCGGACCCGGCGTGTGCGATGGTGAAGAAGTGAGATTGGCGAACGGCGAATAGCGAGTGGCGAATGGGGGAACACCTCCATTCGCTATTCGCAACTCGCCATTCGCTATTTCACCACCCCGATCTCGCGAAGATACTTCATCACGCCCGAATGGATCAGCTCGGCCTTCGGCGCGGCCGCGACCGTGTTCGCCGCATTGGTCTCGCAGGCCTGCGCGAGCTTCCTGCACAACGTCGCCTCGACGCCGTGCGTCTTCGCGAGCCGGTAGGCGACATCGTCGGGCAGATCCTCGCGCGTGAGGACAAAACTCCAGGAGCCGAGCGAAGCGATCGGCTCCGTCTGCTTCGGGTAGGAGCCCGCCGGCACGGTGAGCGGCTTCAGGAACGCGTGCCTGGCGCGGATGCGCGTGATCTCTTCGGCGCTGGGCGCGATGAAGCGCGCGCCTGCCGCGCTTGAGGCCACCGCGGCAAAGCCGGGCCAGCCGATGCCGGCGCCCCACAGCGCGGCAACGCGGCCGTCCTCGACCATCGCCGGGCCATCGCCGGCGCGGTCGAGATAGACCGCCCTAAAGTCCTCGTCCTGCTTCAGGCCGAGCCCGTCCAGCACGTAGCGCGCCAGGATCGGCAAGCCCGAGCCTTTCGCGCCGAACGCGACGGGCTGGCCGACGAGATCGCGGATCGTCCTGTAGGGACTGTCCGCGCGCACCACGAACATGCCGGGGTTGGAATAGATCGCGGTGAGGATCTTCAGCCGCACGGGTGCGCGGCCGATGCCGGCGAAGGCCTCATAGGCCGGCTCGCCCGCGACCAGCGCGAGATCGAGCTCGCCTTTCTCCAGCAGCGGGATGTTCTCGTTGCTGCCCCTGGTGTTGCGGGGGGCGATGGACAATTGCGGATCGGCCGCGTTCATCACCTCCGCAAAGGCGTTGCCGTAGAGCGGGAAGCCGCCGCCGGGCGTCGCGGTGCCGAGGCTGATTGTCTGGCTGATCGTCGTGGTCGGAATGGCCGTGCCTCCGGTTTGGCCGGCAGCGGGACTTGCGAGCAGCGCCGCACCGAGAAGGATCATCGCGAATCTCATGGTCGCTCCTGGCGGACCTGCGTCAACACCGACTTGCGACGATATAGGCAGCGACCCGATTTTGTGAAAGCATGCAGCCAACGACAATAAAGCAATGGGAGACGTCATGGTGCGAATTTTGCGTCACGGTTTGTTCGGGCTCGCAGTCCTCTTAGGTCTTTTCAGCACCACCCTTCCCGCCTCCGCCGCCTATCCCGACCGTCCCGTGCACTGGCTGATCGGCTTTTCCGCCGGCGGCCCGGTCGACATCGTGGCGCGGATCATGGCGCAGTGGCTGTCGGAGCGGCTCGGCCAGCAGGTCATCGTCGAGAACCGCACCGGCTCCGGCGGCAACATCGCCGCCGCCGCCGCGATCAACTCGCCGCCGGACGGCTACACGCTGCTGTTCGTCGCGCCCAACAACGCGATCTCGACCTCGCTCTACAAGAAGCTGCCGTTCGACTTCCTGCGCGACACCGTGCCGGTGGCCAGCATCATGCAACTCACCAACATGCTGGTCGTCTCCAACGCGTTTCCGCCGAAGACGGTTCAGGAGTTCATCGACTATTGCAAGGCCAACCCCGGCAAGATCTCCTTTGCCTCGTCCGGCAACGGCACCTCGGTGCACATGTCGGCCGAGCTGTTCAAGGTGATGACGAAGTGCGCCATGGTGCACGTGCCCTATCGCGGCTCGGCCATCGCGTTCCCCGACATCATCTCCAACAAGGTGCAGCTGATCTTCGACAATTAGAGCTGGCCCCGGTTGTTTGGACAGCGCCCCGCTGGATTTAAGTGGATTCCTGCCGGGTTATGCTGAACGCGGGGCTTTACGGTTTTGTCGTTGCGTCGGGAGGGCGTAGCCCGACCAGAGCGACGACAAAACCGTCGGCGACGGTCATGCGGCCATCACCATAGCTTGCGTGCCGAAGTAAGCCTCGTCGGGCGTGCGCCCGTCAAGGCTCGAGTGAGGGCGTCCCTGATTGTAGAAGGCCAGATACTTGGCAATTGACGCTCGCGCCTCGGACACGCTGTCGTAGGCGCGGAGATATACTTCTTCGTATTTGACCGTGCGCCAGAGCCGCTCGACAAACACGTTGTCGCGCCAGGCGCCCTTGCCGTCCATGCTGATGGCGATCTTCGCGTCCAGCAGCACATCGGTGAACTCGAGGCTGGTGAACTGGCTGCCCTGATCCGTGTTGAAAATCTCGGGCCTGCCGTGCTTCGCCAACGCCTCCTGGACCGCTTCGACGCAGAAGGCCGCCTCCATTGTGATCGAGACGCGATGGGCCAGGACCCGTCGGCTGAACACATCGACGACCGCCGCGAGATAGACGAAGCCACGCCGCATCGGAATGTAGGTGATGTCCATTGCCCACGCATGGTCGGGCCGCTCGATCTTCAATCCGCGCAACAGGTACGGGTAGATCTTGTGACCCGGAGCCGGCTTGCTCGTGTTCGGGCGACGATAGACCGCCTCGATCCCCATGCGCTTCATCAGCGTCGCGATGTGGCGGCGACCGGCGTATACGCCCTCCCGCCGCAGCAACGATCGCAGCATACGCGCTCCCGCGAAGGGATAATCGAGATGCAGCTCATCGAGCCGACGCATCAAGGCAAGGTCCTCGGCCGAAACTGGCCGAGGTTCATAGTAGACCGTGCTGCGAGCCAGCTTCAGGACCTTCGCCTGGCGCACGATAGAAAGATCATGATCGCGGTCGATCATCGCTTTGCGCTCAGCAGGCCCGCCTTGGTGAGCGCGCCGGACAAAAAATCGTTTTCCAACGCCAGCTCGCCGATCTTGGCATGTAACGCCTTCAAATCGACCGGCGTCTCGGCCGATGTCTTGTCATGCCCAAACACGCCGGCGGCGCCTTCCAGGAGCTGGTTTTTCCAGATCGTGATCTGGTTCGGATGAACATCAAACAGTTGCGCCAGCTCCGCCAGTGTCTTGTCGCCTTTGACCGCAGCCAAAGCAACCTTCGCCTTGAATGCCGGAGAATGCGTCCGGCGGCTCTTCTTCGTCATCTTCGCTCCTGATTCGCAGCAAGAATCCTCGCCGCTGTCAGGCAGAAAATCCACTCAAGCTACTGTCCGAATTTGCGGGGCCAGCTCTGTTTCTTTGGACGCGGCACGACCGCGACTCCACGTTTCGGCACAGAAATGATCGGGAGTCACTCAATCTTTCTTCAACTTAACCCGTCTTATTCGTAAGAGTGCGCCTGAGGGGTAAAGCGCTGATGCGGCGTAGGATTCGGTTGCGAAGCCAACCCCATCACCTCCAACCGCGAACGCCACGCCCGCCATGACCGACGATACGATTCCGCCCTTCTCGTTTCCAGCCGTTCACGCCAAGAAAGTCACAGCTGCCTTCGATGGTGGGCGCCTAACCTCGAACGGGGGCGTGATGCTTCTGGCGATGGCCGAGCGGCGTCTCGGTTTGGCCAACAATCTGGCCCGGGTGTTCCCGGATCGGCGCGATCCGACGCGGGTCGTGCACAGCCTGGTCGATATGTTCCGCGCTCGCATGTTCGCGATCTGCTGCGGCTACGAGGACGCCGACGACCTCGATCATCTGAGGTCCGATCCGGCATTCAAACTGGCCTGCGGTCGCCTACCGGACACGGGCCGGGATTTGTGTTCCCAGCCGACGCTGTCGCGGCTGGAGAATGCTCCGCGCCTGCGCGACGTGATCCGGCTGACCTACACTTTGGTCGACGCATGGATGGATAGCTACCCGCGCGAGCCGGCATCCGTCACGCTCGACATCGATGATACCTGCGACGTCGTCCACGGCCATCAGCAGCTCTCGCTGTTCAACGCTCATTATGACGAACGCTGCTTCCTGCCGATCCACGTCTACGACACGGAGAAGAGCCGGCCCGTGGCCGTCGTGCTGCGGCCCGGCAAGACGCCGGGCGGCGTCGAGGTGCGTGCCCATCTGCGCCGCCTGGTACGGCATATCCGGACGCGATGGCACAACACGCAAATTACGTTCCGTGGCGACGGGCACTATGCCCGGCCGGAGGCAATGGCGTGGTGCGAGACCAACGGCATCGACTACATCTTCGGTCTGTCCGGCACCAAGCCTCTCGCCAGAAAAGTCGACGAGGTCGCCGACGACATCCGCACGCGACGCGCCATCGAGAACCTGCCGGTTCTGCGTGGCTATACCGAGACGCGCCACAAGGCAAAGTCCTGGGATCGCGAACGGCGCACTGTCGCCCGTATTGAGGCGACGATGCTCGGCCTCGACATCCGCTTCGTCGTCACCAGCCTCGATGTCGGCTCGGCCGAGTGGATCTACGACAGCCTGTATTGCGCGCGCGGCCAAGCCGAGAATCTGATCAAGCTGCATAAGACGCAGCTCGCCTCCGATCGCACCAGCTGCCGTTCGGCGCTCGCCAACCAGGTCCGTCTCGTGCTCCATACGGCCGCTTATTGGCTGATGCTGACCGTGCGCGACGCCATTCCCAAAGCCCGGGAATTGGCCGCTGCCGAGTTCGCGACGCTGCGTCTTCGGCTCTTGAAAATCGCCGCCCGTGTCGTCGAGACCACGAGCCGCATTCGCCTTGCGTTTGCCGCGGCATGTCCCGAAGCCGACCTGATCTGCGGCTTGCCCGGCGCGCTGCTGCCGCTCGGTCCTTGACCGGCGGGGCGTCCGCCCCCGTTCGCCCAACCCATCCCTCAAGCGCGTTGCAAAGTACCGGTCGTCAGGCGGCGAAAAGCCGAAGGCAATCCTGTGCGCCTCGTCAGACAAGATGTGCGGCCGCATCAATCGGGCCAAAAAGCCGCACTCTCACGAATAGGACGGGCTAGGCACCGGCCCCGCCGCGGAGGCCGCCGCTCGCCGGCACGACGTTTGAGGGGGCCGACAGGCCCTCTCAAAGCAAAAAGTGCGAAAACAACCCCATGCACAGTAGAAGACTTGAGCAATCACAGGGGCTTACGGACGCGCTAAATGAGGCGCGGCCGGATGATCGCGAGGTCGTTTGACTTGTCGGGCAAAACAGTGGCAGAATGCGACTATTCCGAATTCGGCGACCGTCACCGCGCCGCGCGTTCCACACACCCCTGGCGTTCCCTCGATCAGCCCCGTTCCACGCATTGCCCGACGCGGGCCGAGACCCGCTTCGCCTTGAAAACGCTTGAGGATTGCACCTCCGCCTCAGGCCCTGTAAACGAACCGCGCACCGTTGCCGGCCGCCCCTGAATCGGCCGCCTCGCGGCGGGGCCTGTAGCTCAATGGTTAGAGCCGGCCGCTCATAACGGTCTGGTTGCAGGTTCGAGTCCTGCCGGGCCCACCATTGAAATCAAGCACTTACAAAATCGGCAAATTCTCGGTGCACAGATTGGTGCACAGAATGGTTTGCCGATCATTCCCCTTCTGTGCTGGCTTCGTCCACGATAGCACATCACCAAAATCGAGAGAACGACATGACAACGACGCTCGCGCGCTGTGTGATCGCAGCGCTGTCTCTGACCATTATCAGCGCCGCTGCGGCGGTCGCTGAGAGCCCCTATCCGACCCCCACCCGTGACGGCCGAGAGCGGCTGCCGCGCCATGGCACGTGCCCCACCGGCTACGTGGGCGTGGGCAACAAGTGCGAGGCGCTCCACCAGGACACCCCGCGCGCCTACCCCTACGTCCCGGGCACGGCTTGCCCATCCGGGACGTTCAGGAGTGGTGACTACTGCAAGGCGTTCCGGTGATGGGCAAGGCCAAGCCCGCAAGCCGGCGCGGCAATGCCGAGCTGCACGCACAGGCGGTCGCCCTGTCGCTGCATCCCTGGAACAACAGCGTGGCCGATTGGCAGGCGCTGGAGAGCGTTGTAACGCAACTGGGCGCCGCAGCTCCCAAGGCGGCGAAGGACGCTGTCACGAGCCGACAGCGCTCGATGAAGATGATGCCCAACCCCTTTGGCGGCCGATCGTGAAGCGTTGGGGTCCGCTGCATACGCGGCGGGCCCCGCCCCACCAACCCAGAGTGAAGCGTTGAAACAGATGAGGACCGTCCCAGACATCAACGGCCAACCAATCAAGATCGGGGACTTGGTGCGCCAGGTTCTCTATGACAACGGCGCCCCCATCCCAGACACCAATCGTCGGGAGCCGAGGCGTGTCGAGGCGGTTGGCGCCAGCCGCGGCGAAATCGTGCTGGCAGGATCGCTCCAGTGGCAGTCCGCTGGCCAGTTCGAGAAAGTGGAATCATAAAGGACCATGACCATCGATATTAAGAACGCACCCCTAGCCCTGGAGATGATCAAGGCCGAGCTGGGTGGTCGCCCGACCATGAACACGCTGCAGACCTTCATCCTGCTCGCTGAGCACACAGGCGGCGGCTACCTGCGAGACATAGAACGTGTGCTGAAGTTGTCTAGCGGGACGGTGGCACGCACCGTCAAGTTCTGGACGGACAGGAACTTTGTCGTCGACGACTACCAACGTCGCGACCTCCGACGCCGAAGCGTCCGGATCAACTACGAGGGCATGTCGTTCCACAGGAGGCTGAAGCAGGCGATGGAGACGGGGACGATCCCGCCTCCAGACCCCGAGCCGGTTGAAAGCGACGAAGAGCCCGAGATCGAGCCCTGGATCAAGGAGTGGATGGAGTCTGACGAGTACAAGGAACAGCGGCGGAAGGAAGATGCGAAGCGCGCTCGCGAAGAGGCGAAGCACCAGGAGTGGCTGGCACGCCGTGAAGAACGTCGCCGCAATCCGAAGAATCCGATCGACGCCTATTACAACTGGATGGAGCAGTGCCCTCACCAGCCAGGAAAGAAGCGCAAGCAATGGAAGAGCGATAACCCGCTGGTGTTCAACGGTGTCACCTACGTCGACCATTGGTCGCCTCAACTGTCCAACAGCGGCAAGACAACCCGTTGGGCCGGATGGCTCACCGGTTCGGACGGCAGTCATCACACGATCACCGACGAGCACATCAACAATCGTCGCAACGATCCAGATCGGAACTGGGGGTTACCGGAATGAGGGTCGCGTTCGTCTCTTGCGTGAAGACCAAGGCCGACTCGGCTCGGCCGGCGGAGCGCCTCTACATCTCGCCATGGTTCGTCATGGCGAGAAGATATGCCCACGCCATAGCCGACCGCTGGTTCATCCTCTCGGCCGCCTATGGCTTGGTCGAACCCGACCGGGTGATCGAGCCCTACGAGAAGACGCTCAACAAGATGCCGATCGCCGAGCGGCGCGGCTGGGCCAAGCTGGTCACCAAGCAGATGGACCTGGCCCAGGTGCGGGGTGACGAGGCCGTCGTCCTCGCCGGTCTCAACTACCGACGTCACCTGGAGATGCCATTGCTCGATCGCTTCAAAGAGATCGTGGTGCCGATGCCTGGCTTTGCGTTCGGCGAGCAGCTGAGCTGGCTGAAGGAGCACACCTGATGCGGGTCGTCGTCTTCGGCGGTCGTGACTTCGACGACCGGCGGTGGCTGTACCAGGTGTTGGATGCGGTTCACGTCGATCGATTGATCACTTGCATCATCGAAGGCGAGATGTCGGGCGCCGATTTGCTCGCGCGTGCGTGGGCGGAGGACCGCGGTGTCGCCGTCGATCCATACCCGGCTGACTGGGGCAACATCACTCGTCCCGGAGCTGTAGTGAGAAGAAACCGCCGCGGCAAACTCTACGACGCCGCGGCGGGTCCGTACCGGAACGAGCGCATGCTGCGCGAAGGCCGGCCGGAGTATGCCATCGCCTTCCCCGGAGGTCGTGGCACATCAGGTGTTGGGAGTACGGACTCGAGCCCTTCGTGCCCCTCCGATCCAGCCGAGAAGCAGCGGGATCGCGATAGACACGATGATGTTGATCAGGAAATAGACGATCTCTCCCCTGGTCGGCGCCGTGAACGTGGTTTCCGGCGGCACGATTGAGAAGTTAAATGCCAAAGCCGAGAACACGGAGAGCAGAAGCGCCGGCATCATGTCGATCATGGCAACCGCGCTCACAGCGAGAGTGAACACGATTTCCGGCTCGCACTCCGACAGCTCGAAATGCATGAAGATGGCCAAGGGCACGGCGATGGAGAACATGGCCAGTGCGAGCAAGATCTGAATGCAACGTTGGTGCCCAGACCTATTAAGTGGTCGCGGTTGCGCGGCCACTCCGATGTGCTCAGCGACCGATGGCTCGTCGAGATCAATGGTTGAGCCCCTGAGCCAGTCAGGGGGGATACCATTTTCGAGCCCGTCCCAGAGCTGATCTATGGCCTGAGTGATCCGCTCGACATCGCGCGAGACCAAAACGAAGTCATCGCCGTCATCTAGCGAGCGACCGACGTAGTTAGCGCCGTTCCGTGAAACCTCATACCCCCGATATTCGAAGTTCTCACGCATCGCCCAGGCCTTTTGTTCTTAAGCGGTGGCCGCAGATTTGCCGATATAGGCAACCTTGTGCGTCGGGAAGGAGATGATCTGGACCTGAGTTGAGGGAGGCTCCGCTCCGTTTGCCAGATCAAGGTCGATGAAGTCGACCGGTTCAGCGAGCCACTCTCTGATCCACATGGGAATCGTCACAGCGGCTGCTGTTCCGATCTGATCAAGTGCTGTCCAAAGAGCATCGACGCTGCGCAGGACACGCAGCAGGTAGACGGACTTAATGCAGAAGTCGTCGCCTTCTTCCGGCCGGGCGACGTAACGGCCTCTCTCATTGGAAATTACGTAACTACGGTATTCGAAACTGTTTTTCATTGGGCAACAAAGCCATTTCCTCCGGGACCCCAGCGGTCCCGCTACTTCTGTTTGCACTAAAGCCAGCTGCAGAAAAATGCAAGTAATTGTGTCATATCCGTGGCCCTACGGGGTTCAACATAGAACCCCTGAAAAACCGGCCATTTTGACCTAATTGCCGCTGCTGGCGATCAACAATTGGCTATTGATAGTTTGCATTTGCTGTAGTAACGCAAATCAATAATGCAAACGGAGATCAACCTTGCGCAATTTTGTAACGCCACTTTTCTCAAGTGTTTCGGGACTGTTCCATCGTTTGCGCGCAAATAAAACGAGCACCCTGGCGGGAAATTACTCAACCAGGGTTGAAGCCGTCGCTGTTGACGTGCTCCCCAACGCCGCAAATGCCGGCGTCGTTCCGCATGCTTCGGAGCGCGAGCAACCGTCTCAGGAAAATGTTGCAACAGCAACACACTCGCCTGTCGTCCGTCGCCGCAGGCTGCGCGTCGTAGCAACAGATGCGTTGTCTGTCGCGACACTTCCCCGTGAGAGCGACGACAATAAGACTAGCAAGCGTTTCCGCCGCACCAAGGAAGAGATCCGGCTCGGCCTCTCCCGCGAGCAGGCTATGGCCAAGCGCGGCGTCCGCGCAAAGGTCTCGGTCACCGAGCCAACCATCATCATGCCTGACGGCAAGAGATTCCGCCGCACGGCGAAGGAGATCGAGCTGGGCCTCAGCAAGGAAGAAGCGGCAATCCACCGGCAGCGCTATCGCAGCGAGCCGCCGAAACTGAACCTCGACAAGACCGCGGTCGAGCAGCTCGAAGCCACGCTGTCGCCGAAGATCCAGGCCCGCGCCCGCGCCGTGCATCGCTACCGCGCAGCTGGAGGCAAGGCTATGCTCACGCCCGACACCCTCGACCAGATCGAGCGGTTCATCGCGTCCGGCAAGGTGACGAAGTGCCCGCCATGCACCGACAGCGACGGCTATGACCACCTGAACCAGAAAGAGGTGGCGTGATGGACACGGATTTCGTCCACCTGAAGCAGACCGATCGCCGCGACCAGGACTGGTGGGATCGTCACTTCATCCGCTGCGCCAAGGAATACGCCGAGGCCTCCAAGGATCCGAGCACCAAGGTCGGCGCCGTCATCGTGCGCCCTGACAGGACCACGGCTGCCTGGGGCTACAACGGCTTTCCACGCGGGATCGCTGACACGCGGGAGCGCCTGAACGATCGTCCGACCAAGTACGAGCTGGTGGTCCACGCGGAGGCCAACGCTATCCTGACGGCGCGGGAGCCGCTGCACGGCTACACCATCTACACGACCTTCTTCTCGTGCGCAGGCTGCGCCAAGCTGATCATCCAGGCGGGCATCAAGCGCATCGTCTCGCCCACCTACGACATCGAGCGCTGGGCGGAGTCGATGAAGCTGGCGCACGCTCTCTATGACGAGGCCGGCGTCCGCTGGAAACTGATCGACCTCGACCAGAAGACGAAGGAGCCGGGGTACATCCAGTACACCGGGTTCCGTCCATGAGGCTCGACGACTGGCCGCTGCCCTACGTCCGCGTGGCGTGCGCCCAGTGCAAGCGCGAGGGCCGGCTGAAGAAGGATGGCCTGATCGAGCGCTTCGGTCCTGACCGGGAGATGTTCGTCGTCCGCGAGAAGCTGACTGCGGCCAACTGCCAGCGGCCCATCAAGAAGCAGCCGTGTCAGTCAATCCTGCCTGATGCCCTGCTCGTGCAGGCGATCATGGCGGAGAGCAAGGCAGACATCATCAAGCCGTCCTTCATCGAAGAGGCGGCGGACTGGAAACCGAAGTGGCTGGAGGAGCCGAAGTGAAGATCGAAGGACATGTGCTGGAGGTGTTGGATATGGGCGACAAGCTCCACGTCAAAGGCCAGGGGCGCGCGGTAGCCGACGCTGAATGGCGCCCGTGGATGAACATCGCCGTCAGCGTCCCAATGAACGATCGAAACAAAAAGGCCTTCTACGTCGGCCGCCACTTCGATCTGACTTTAACGCCGCGCTGATGTGGTTCTTCGGCTTCGGCGTGACGATCATCGCATCGATCCTGGCGTTCATGCTTCTGGTGCCCTGCAACGAGCGGTGCCAGCAGCTGATCAAGTCGGACTTCCCGAGCGGTAACTGCCGCACCATGGGTCGATCGATCGTCTGTCACTAATCCAACAGCATCGACGGGATACGTGCGTCCTGTTGTTTGCTTGAATGCAAAGAGAGCAAATGAACGATAACTTCGCCCTGTTCCCGCTGGTCAGAAGACACTACGGGCTCGCCAAGATCGATCCGCCCTGGCGCTTCGAGACGTACTCCGAAGATGGCAAAGGCAAGTCAGCCGAGCAGCACTACGAGTGCTGGGACATCGAGCGCATCTATTCGCTGCCGATCTCAGAGCTGGCTCACCCCGATGGCATGTGGGTCTGGCTCTACACCACAGCTCCCATGCTCCTCGAAGCAATCGAGTGCTTCAAGCGATGGGGCGTCACCTACGTCAGCAATGGCGTGTGGGTGAAGATGACGAAGGACAACAGCCGGCCGACCTTCGGCACCGGCTACGTTCTCCGCAACTGCCACGAGCCCTTCCTGATCGGAAAGATCGGCAAGCCAAAGGTCCATGACCGTGGCTGCCGCTCCGCAATCCTGTCGCCGCGGCGCGAGCACTCTCGCAAGCCCGAGGAAGGCTACGACCTCGCTGAGCGCATCGCAGGTCCGTACCCGAAGGCAGACGTGTTCGCGCGACGGCTGCGTCCTGGCTGGGACGCCTTCGGCGATCAACTCGAGAAATTCACTCCGGTCGGTGAGCCGGAGCTGAAGACCGCGATCGATCCGATCGCATCCCAAGCAGCATAACCCAGGAGAATATTGTGAAGAGAGTGATCTCGGCGCTGCTCTGCGCCGCTGCCTTAGCCGTGACAGTAAGTACGGCCGAAGCTCGTCCCCATCATCGTCATCGCCACCACCATCACCAAGTGGTGCAGCAGCCGGTGGAGCAACCGTCGTTCATCTCTGGTTTCCAAGACGGATTCCAGCAAGGCTCCGCAGCAGGAAATGGTATCGTTTCCCGTGCTCGCCAATTCGTCGGCGACACTGCGAGCCAGGTCGGAGTCCGTACCACTCTTTGGTGCTCGGCATTCCTACGCAAGATCACTGGCGCCCAGGACGTCGATGATCGTGCGCTCTCATGGGAGCGTCATCAGCACATCGCCCCGCAGGTCGGAGCAGTCGTGACCATGGGCCGCCGCGGCGGTGGACACGTCGGCATCGTGTCAGGCTTCACCAAGAACGGTGATCCGATCGTCATCAGCGGCAACCACGGTGGCCGCGTCCGAGAGGCTGTCTACTCGCGCAACCGCATCCGAGCCTGGGTCTCGCCCACATGAAGAAATACACCTCTGAAGTATTCAAGCAGAAACTCCCCCGGCGTCACAGCCGGGGGTACATCGCCATCCCCGAGCTGCGCGCCTGACCATCCTCCGAATCGTCACCCAAGTGTTTGAATACAATAGGATTATCGATGTTTTGCCACATTCCTAGGGACCGCGCTTTTGAAGATCAATAAGATGGCCTACAAGTTGACCACCAAGGGTGCGATTCCCGCCTTCAAGGTGGGTGGCTCGTGGCGGTTCGACCGGGGGGAATCGAGAGCCGGACAAAGCGCCAGACCAAGCGGCAGGGGCGGCAGGGGTGACGACGGAATACCACGCGAAACTCTATGCTCATGAGCTCGGTAGGCGGCATTCCGTCGCCGACGCGGGGAAACTCGCGGCTGCGCTCCTGGATGCGCAAGTTGACCTCAACCCGCACCAGGTGGAGGCCGCGCTGTTCGCATTCAAATCGCCCCTCTCCAAGGGAGCAATTCTTGCCGATGAGGTGGGCCTCGGAAAGACGATCGAGGCCGGCCTCGTTCTTGCGCAGAAATGGACCGAGGGGCGGCGCCGCATACTCGTCATCGCGCCCGCCAACCTTCGCAAGCAGTGGTCGCAGGAGATCGCCGAAAAGTTCTTCCTTCCCACGGTCATCCTTGAGGCTCGCAACTACAACAAGATGAAGAAGGATGGCGTCCGCCGCCCTTTCGAGCAGAAGGCCCTTGTCATCTGCTCCTTCCAGTTCGCCGCACGCCATGCCGAAGAGCTGATGGTCATTCCGTGGGATCTGGTTGTCATCGACGAGGCGCACCGGCTGCGCAACGTCTACCGGCCAGACAACCGCATCGGCAAGACGCTCAAGGGCGCGCTTGCGAACGCCCCCAAGGTGCTGCTTACGGCAACGCCGCTTCAGAATTCGCTGATGGAGCTATACGGGCTTGTCAGTCTGATCGACGACTATGCCTTCGGCGATGCCAAGAGCTTCCGCGCGCAGTATGCCCGCCTCGCAGGCGACAACCTATTTGACGAGCTGAAGGGCAGGCTGAAACCTGTGTGCCACCGGACGCTGCGGCGGCAGGTGCTCGAATATATCCGGTACACCAATCGCATTCCCATAACGCAGGAGTTCGTGCCGACCGAGGCGGAGCAGAAGCTCTACGATATGGTGTCGGACTATCTGCGGCGGCCCTCCTTGCAGGCGCTGCCTTCGAGCCAGCGCACGCTGATGACGCTCATCATGCGCAAGCTGCTCGCATCATCCACTTTCGCCATTGCCGGGGCGCTGGACACCCTCGCACGGAAGCTGGAGCGCCAGCTTCGCGACGACAAGAACCTTCGCCAGAAGCTCGAAGAGGAGATCGCCGAGGACTACGAGGAGTTCGAGGACGTCGCCGACGAATGGGAAGAGGAGGGCGGCGAGCCAGAGCTTCTCACGCCCGCCGACATCGCCAATATCGAGCAGGAGATTGCCGACCTGCGTGGTTTCCGCGATCTCGCCGTCTCGATCTCGGAAAATGCGAAGGGACAGGCACTGCTCAGCGCGCTGCGCGCGGGCTTCGCCAAGGCGCTGGAGCTTGGCAGCGCCGAGAAGGCCATCATCTTCACCGAGTCGCGCCGCACGCAGGAATATCTCGTCCGGCTGCTCTGCGCGAACGGCTACGACGGCAAGCTTGTCCTGTTCAACGGCTCGAATTCAGACCCGCAGTCCAAAGCCATCTATGAGGCCTGGGTGGAACGGCACAAGGGCACCGACCGCGTAACCGGCTCGCGCACCGCCGACATGCGCGCGGCGCTCGTCGATTATTTCCGCGAGAAGGCCGCGATCATGATCGCGACCGAGGCCGCTGCCGAGGGCATCAACCTTCAATTCTGCTCCATGGTGGTCAATTACGACCTCCCCTGGAACCCGCAGCGGATCGAGCAGCGCATCGGGCGCTGCCACCGCTACGGCCAGCGCTACGACGTGGTCGTGGTCAACTTCCTCAACAAGAACAACGCCGCCGACCAGCGTGTGTACGAGCTGCTCGCCGAGAAGTTCAAGCTCTTCTCCGGCGTCTTCGGCGCATCCGATGAAGTGCTCGGCGCGATTGAATCCGGCGTCGAGTTCGAAAAGCGCATCGTGTCGATCTACCAGAACTGCCGCTCGACCGAAGACATCGAAAGCGAGTTTGAGCGCTTGCGCACGGAAATGGAATCGAACATCAGCATCCCGATGGAGGACACCCGCCGCAAGCTGCTTGAAAACTTCGACGCCGAGGTGCACGACCGTCTCAAGATCAACATGAGCCAGAGCAAGGAATATCTCGACCGCTATGCGCGGATGCTTTGGGCGGTCACGAAGCACGAGCTTGGCAAGCAGGCGAAGTTTGACGACGACTATTTCACATTTACCCTCAAGGGTGCGCCCGCCGGGATCAATGTCACGCCGGGCAGCTATTTCATGTCCCGTCACGGCATCGACGGTCACCGCTACCGGCTCCGCCATCCGCTGGCCCAGCACCTTCTCTCCACCGCCGCTTCGCGCAAGCTCAATGGCGCGTCCATCGTATTCGACTACACGGCCTGGCCGCAGACAGCCGTGGCTATCGAGCGCTTTGTCGGCAAGTCCGGCACCCTGGTCGCGCACAAGCTTTCCGTGCGCGGGGCCGATGATCAGGATCATATCATCCTGGTGGCCATGACCGAGGACGGCGGACGGCTGGACCCGAAGGCCGCCATGCGCCTGTTTGAGCTTCCCGCCCGCACTAACGGCGCGTCAGAATTGAGCTTGCCGGATCCGGTCAAGCAAACCGTCGAAAGCGAGCGCAAGACGATCCTTGACGGCATGGCCGCGCGGCAATCTGCATGGTTCGACGAGGAAATTGATAAGCTGGACAACTGGGCGGAAGACAAGCGCGCCGGGCTGAAGGCCGATTTGAAGGAACTGGACGAGCAGATCAAGGCGCTCAAGAAGGAAATCCGCCAGACCGGCAATTTGCCGGACAAGCTCGCGCTACAGCGGCAGGCGCGGACGCTGGAAACCAAACGGGATGAAGCGTGGCGCGCCTACGACGCCGCGGCGAAAGAGATTGAGGTCCAGAAGGACGGCCTTCTGGATCAAGTGGAAGAGCGCCTCGGGCAGAGCGTATCCGACGAGGAGCTGTTCGCCGTCAGGTTCGAGATTGTGTGAGGAAGAGCCCATGAACAAGCCGGAACCGAAACCGGAAAAGATGAGCCTCGCGTCAATGGACGTGGCGGCGGAGAAGCGCGGCGAACTAAAACGCTACCTCGGGCAGGCGTTCCCGCAGGTGTTCGCGGAAGGCATCATTGACTTCGATCAGCTCAAGCGCGTTCTTGGCGAATGGGTCGATCCCGGAAAGGAGCGCTTCGGCCTCAACTGGCCCGGCAAGGCCGAATGCATGAAGATCATTCAGCAGCCGAGCGTGGCGACCCTCAAGCCGCTGCGCGAGGAGTCGGTCGATTTCGATGCGACCCAGAACCTGTTTATCGAAGGCGACAATCTCGAAATCCTGAAGCTGTTTCAGAAGGCGTACTTCGGCAAAATCAAAATCATCTACATCGATCCTCCCTACAACACGGGTGGGGAGTTTATCTACCCTGACAAGTATGCGGAGACGCTTGAAACCTATCTCGCGTACACGGGTCAGATCGACGCCGAAGGCCGAAGGTTCGCGACCAACACGGACGCATCGGGTCGCTATCACTCGCGCTGGCTCAGTATGATGTATCCGCGCCTCTATCTTGCGCGAAATCTTCTTACTGAAGATGGTGTAATGCTTCTCTCCATATCCGATGAAGAAGTGCACCACCTGAAAGAGCTTTGTAACGACATCTTCGGTGAGGAAAATTTCGTTGCCCAATTGGTGTGGGAAAAGACGCGAAAGAACGACGCAAAGTTATTCTCGATAGGGCACGAGTATCTCCTCGTTTACGCAAAATCGTTGGCCAACCTCAGAGAGCTAAAGACGGTGTGGCGCGAGCCAAAGCCCGGCGCCAAGGAGATAATCGCGCAATATCAAGCCCTCCGCGCCAAGCATGGTGATGACGATGAGGCCGTGCAATCCGATCTCAGGGAATGGTATGCGTCGCTTCCTAAAAATCATCCTTCCAAGAAATTGAGCAGATACAAGTGGGTCGACAACAATGGGCCATGGAGGGATCGGGATATTTCTTGGCCGGGCGGCGGCGGCCCGAGGTATGACGTAATGCATCCGGTAACCAAGAAGCCATGCGCGGTTCCGGAGGCCGGTTGGCGCTTCTCCGAGCCAGAAACGATGCAACGTCAAATCGCGATGGGTCTTGTGGTCTTTCGCGAGGATCACACTCAGCCGCCGTTTCGAAAAGCCCATCTGGTCCCCATTCCGGAGGAACTTGACGACGTTGAGCCTGAGGAGATCGACGAGGAAGCGGACAGCGAGAATGAGGAGGAAACTGCCGTTGGTCTTCAGGTGATGCCGAGCGTCATTTACAAGCAGGCCCAAGTGGCAGTGAAGTATCTAAGGTCGCTCATGGGAAAGAAGATCTTTGATAATCCGAAGGATCACGAGATTCTTGCTCGCTTGATTGTATATTGCGGTGGCAACGACAAAGAGCTGACGGTTCTGGACTTCTTCGCTGGATCGTGCAGCACCGCAGAATCTGTGATGCGACTAAACGCGGAAGATGGCGGCAGCAGGCGCTTTATAATGGTTCAACTGCCGGAAATCTGTGATCCAAAATCAGCAGCTTTCAAGTCCGGCTACAAGACAATCGCCGACATTGGCCGTGACAGAATGAGGCGAGCGGCGGAGAAGATCAGTTCCGAGAACTCCGGTGAACTCGCCTTGGAGGGGCAGGTTTCTTTCGATATGGGATTCAAGGCGTTCGGTCTCTCGCGTTCGAATTTCAAGGTATGGGATGCCGATGCAACTGCGGAATCCGATCTTGGCGAACAGATTGAAATGCACATCGACCACCTATCGGACGCCAGCACTGCCGAAGACGTTCTCTACGAATTGCTCCTCAAAGCAGGCTTTCCGCTGACGACCAAGGTTCAGGCGATCAAACTTGCTGGCAGGGATACGTTCTCCATCGAGGATGGCACGCTGCTCATCTGTCTTGAAAAGGAGATCACGCCGGAACTGATCGATGCGTTGGCCGAGGCGAATCCGTTGCAGGTCATCTGCCTGGACGAAGGCTTCAAGGGCAACGACCAGCTCAAGGCGAATGCGGTTCAGACCTTCCGGGCGCGGGCTAAGGCCGAGGAATCAGAAATCGTCTTCAAGACGGTGTGAGGGGGATGACCATGAGAATGAGCAAGAAACCCCTTCCGATCTCCACGATTTGTAGTTGGCAGAACCGCATTGATCCAACGCCGGACTATCAGCGCCCTCCCGCATGGTCGAAAAAGCAAAAGCAACTTCTGATCGATTCCATTCTGCGTGAGTACGACGTGCCGAAGATGTACTGGCGCGCCGTCAATCGCCCCGACGGTATCAAATACGAGGTTATCGACGGGCAGCAGCGGCTGCGGACCATTTGGGAGTTTCGGGCTGGCGAATTTGCGCTTGCGAGGGACGCCGATCCCGTCAATGGTTTTCCCTGCGCGGGAAAGACCTACGATCAACTCGACCTCGATGTTAGTACGATCTTCGATGCCTACCCTGTGGACGTGGTCATTGTCGATGATGCCGTGCAGAACGAAGAAGAAGATGAAGTCCGCGACATGTTCCTGCGGCTTCAAAACGGTACGACCCTTAAGGCTCAGGAGAAGCGCAATGCCATGCAAGGGCAGATGCGCGACTTCGTGAAGTCGCTTGCGCAGCACAAATTCTTCGAAAGCTGCAAGTTCAGCAACAGCCGGTTTACATTCGATCAGGTCGCAGCGCAGGTGGTTTGCCTGGAAATGGCAGGCGGGCCGACAAGCGTTCGTGACGCCGATCTGAACCGGATGTACTCGGAAAATGCGGCCTTTGATGCGAACGGAAAGGTAGCAAAGAAGGTTCGGCGTGTTCTGGACTATCTGCTCCGGGCGTTTCCTGACAAAACTCCCGAGCTGGAGCGGTACAACGTCATTACGCTCTATTGCCTCGCTTCGACACTCATGGAGACGTATGTACACACGGGCACCGAGGCGGCGGTTGCGAGCTGGTTCATCGGCTTCGAAACTGAGCGCCGCCAGCAGGAAGAACTCGATGAAGAGCACAGAGATTCTCAGCTTGTCGAGTACCGGCGCTTAACCAGCTATTCGACTGACGGTGAAGAGTCGATCAGGGGGCGCCTCGAAACCCTCGAAAAGCGCTTCTTTCTTGCCTGTCCCGATATTCCCACGATCGATGCCATCCGCGCTTTCACCCCGGAACAACGGCTTGCGATCTATCGCAAGGATGACGGCTGCTGCCAGATCCGCACTCACTGCAAGGGTGAGAAGCTAAGTTGGTCTGACTGGCACGCTGATCACAGGGTGCCTCATTCGAAAGGCGGCAAAACCACGGTATCGAACGGCCAGGTGGCCTGCCCACCCTGCAATATCGCGAAGTACGATTCGCTTCCGGACGCGATTGAGGTGGTCGGATGAAGCTTAAGTTCGACCCCTCCCTTCAGTATCAGCAGGATGCGATCAGTGCCGTCGTCGGCGTGTTCGACGGCCAGCCCTTCGTGCAGACCGGGGCGATGGCGTTCCAGTCGATCCAGATCGGCGGGCTGTTCCAGACCGAGCTTGGCATGGGCAACCGGCTCAACCTGCCCGACGACGAGTTACTGAAGAACGTCCAACGGACGCAGGAAGTCAATGAGATCGAGAAGGTCGCGGCGCTTGAGGGGCGCGAGTTCTCCGTCGAGATGGAGACCGGCACCGGCAAGACGTACGTTTACCTGCGTACCATATTCGAACTGAACAAGACGTACGGCTTCAAGAAGTTCATCATCGTCGTGCCGAGCGTCGCCATCCGCGAGGGCGTGCTCAAGAGCATCGACGTGATGAAGGAGCATTTCGAGACGCTCTACGACAAGGCGCCGTTCGATCACTTCGTTTACGACAGCAAGCGCCTTGGCAAGGTGCGGCAGTTCGCGACCAGCAACCAGATTCAGATCATGGTCATCAACATCCAGTCCTTTCAGAAGGATGTTGCGGACAAGGACTTGGCGGACATGACCGAGGACGAGCTGAAGAAGCTCAACGTCATCAACCGCGAAAACGACCGCATGTCCGGGCGGCGGCCTATCGAGTTCATTCAGGCCGCCAATCCCATCGTCATCATTGACGAACCGCAGAGCGTAGATACGACCGAGAAATCGCGCCGGGCTATCGGCAATCTCAATCCAATGGTGACGTTGCGCTACAGCGCGACGCACAGGAACCCGTACAATCTCGTCTACAAGCTCGATCCCATCAAGGCTTACGACCTGCGCCTTGTGAAACGGATCGAGGTGGCGTCCGTCCGCTCGGACGAGAATTTCAACGACGCCTATGTGAAGCTGATAAGCACGGACAATACGAACGGCATCCGCGCCCGCCTTGAGATTCACAAGGAAGGCAAGTTGGGGCCGAAGCCGACCAAGCTCTGGGTGAAGCAGGGGGACGACCTGTTTGTGAAGTCGGAGGAGCGCGAAGCGTACCGCAACGGGTACATGGTGCAGAACATCGACTGCACGCCCGGCTCCGAGTACGTCGAATTCAATCAGGGTCGGTTCCTTGAGCTGGGGCAGGAAACCGGGGGCCTCGCCGACGACATCATGAAGGCGCAGGTCTATGAAACCGTCGAGCAGCACCTCAAGAAGGAGCGCGCGCTCAAGGGCAAGGGCATCAAGGTGCTCTCGCTCTTCTTCATCGACCGCGTCGCCAATTACCGCATTTACAATGAGGACGGCACGACCAGTCTTGGCAAGATCGGGCAATGGTTCGAGGAGGCTTACCGGGAGCTGACGGTCAAGCCGATCTATAAGGGTCTGATCCCGTTCGACGTTGACGAGGTGCATAACGGCTACTTCTCGCAGGACAAGCAGGGCCACGCGAAGGACACGCGCGGCAATACCACCGACGACGAAGACACCTATAACCTCATCATGCGCGACAAGGAGCGGCTCCTCGATCCCAACGTTGCGCTGCGCTTCATCTTTTCGCACTCGGCCCTCCGCGAGGGGTGGGATAATCCTAACGTCTTCCAGATTTGCACCCTCAATGAAACCCAGTCCGCCGATAAGAAGCGGCAGGAGATAGGGCGCGGGCTGCGCCTGCCCGTCAACGAGGCGGGCGAGCGCGTGCACGATGAAACCGTGAACCGGCTGACCGTCATTGCCAACGAGTCCTATGAAGACTTCGCCCGCACCCTTCAGACCGAGTTCGAGGAGGATTTCGGCATCCGCTTCGGCAAGGTCGAGAAGATCGCCTTTGCGAAGCTTGTGCGGCGCGCGGAAGACGGGACGGAGGCCGAGATCGGGCAGGACGAGTCGGCCAAGGTTTGGGCCGACCTTGTTGCCAACGGCTATCTCAACGCGGCGGGAGACATCCTCGATAAGTTCGATCCTAAGAACCCGCATTTCGAGCTGAAGGTGCCGGAAGGCTACGAAGACCTGCGGGCCGCGATCACCGACGAGGTCAACCGCAAGGTCTTCAAGAACCGCATCGTCAATGCCCGCGACCGGCGCGAGCTGAAATTCCGCAAGGAAGTCCACTTGAGCGAGGACTTCCAGAAACTGTGGGAGAAGATCAAGCACCGCACCCGCTATCGTGTCACCTTCGATACGGCAGACCTGATCGACCGCGCGCTTGCGCGCATCAAGCAGATCGAGCCGATCAAGGCGCCGCGCGTTGCCACGACCGTTGTAGAGGTGGATATCACCGACGCAGGCGTGTCGGCGGACAGGCAGATCGCCACCCACGTGCGCGACGCGGAGCCGGTCAAGGTGCTGCCGGACATCCTCGCCTTCTTGCAGAAGGAAACCGAGCTGACCCGGCATACGCTTGCCGAAATCCTCAAACGCTCCGGGAGGCTCGCCGAGTTCAAGATCAACCCGCAGGCCTTCATGGCGGCCGTCGCCAAGGAAATCTCGCGCGCGCTCCATGACCTGATGCTGGAGGGCATCAAGTACGAGAAGGTAGCGGGCGCGCACTGGGAGCAGAGCCGCATCGAGCAGGACGCGGAGGAAGGGATCGTCCGCTATCTGAGCAACCTCTACAAGGTGCAGAACCGCGAGAAGTCGCTGTTCGATGCGATTGAGTACGAATCAGAAGTCGAAAAGCAGTTCGCTCGCGATCTGGACAGTAACGAGAACGTCAAGCTCTTCGTCAAGCTGCCGTCCTGGTTCAAGATTGACACGCCCATCGGCTCCTACAATCCCGATTGGGCTTTTGTCACCGAGCGCGAAGAGAAGCTCTATTTCGTGCGAGAAACCAAAAGCACTGTGGACTCAGAAGAGCTGCGGACGAAGGAAAACCAGAAGATCGCCTGCGGGCGTAAGCATTTTGAGAGCATCGGCGTCGACTATAGCGTCGTGACGTCGCTGGCGGAGGTGGCATTTTGATCAACGGAGCTGCTTCACGTCAGGTGCCTCTGCTCGAAAAGTCGTCGCAGATCTCCTGGCACCAGGCAGCGAAGCGCTTGAGGTAGACCGCGAAGAACCTGCGGACCAGATAGCTGCGGATGATCGAGATCACCATGAAGATTAGGGTGATGGCGAAGCTCTCAGCGAGCTTCACCTTGAACCCGAACAGCGGCAGCACGGCGTAATTGGCCCAGATAGAGACGACGAACCCGATCAGGCTCGACGTCACCACCTCAACCAGCGACATTACGCGGGACTGCTCCATTACAGCCCCGATGCGCTCGCGAGCGCGAGGCCCACAGCGGCGCCGGCGGCAGCCTTTGAGCCAGCGAACGAGGTCCGCTGCACCTTCTTGAAGTGCAGCGCCATGGCCTCATCCAGATCCGCGTAGAGCTGCTCCACACTGGAGTCGTTGTGGATGACGAAGTCCGGCTTGATCCGGTCGATGCGCTCGCTGTCGTGGACGCCCCAGAGCAGGCCGAGCTTGTCGTAGAGGACTTCGCCAAGCTTGCCCCACTTGAACTTGGCCGGCTTGGTGCCCGGACGCTTGATCATGATGACCACGCCACCGCGGCGACGGATCGCGTGAGCCTCGTTCGGGAAGCGGACGGAGTCGTTCATCACGGAATCGCCGTCCTCGATGCCGCGCTCCCAGGTGTTGGCCCAGACGTCATCGCCGATCAGCTCACGGCCCCACTCGGTGCCCAGGGTGATCTGCGCATAACGGGAGGTCACGCCAAGCTCCGGGATCACGGACTCCTTGAGGTCGCCCTCCAGGTAGCGCGTGATCATATCGCTCGACATGCCATTCGCCTTGAGCAGCACCGCGAGCATGGCCCGCAGCGGCTCGGCGATCTGCTTACGGCGGATGCCGTATTTCTTCTCCAGGTACAAGGCCGCCGTCGTCTTACCCGACTGAGCGAACCCCGAAAGACCAACTACTGTCACTTTCGCTTTCCTTTGTTTGCATTCATGCAATCGTCAAGACGCGCGACCGAACTCGCCGTGGTGGCGGCGAGAGGCGGTTGCGTAGGCCTCAATGGCTGCTTGCTCTGTCGTGAACGAACCGAGATTCATCGACCGGCCGTCGACCCGGATCTTGGCGCGATAGCGCCCGTACTCGAACGACACGCCCTTGATCCCGAGCTTGTTGCGGCTCTGGACTGGACGATTGCGGTTCTGCTCAGCACGAGTTGCTGGGCGAATGTTCGCCCACGCATTGTTGCTGCGGTTGAGGTCTTCGTGATCGACCTCATCCGGCATCCAGCCTTCCATGATCAGGAATGCCAGCCGGTGCCCGTAGTAGGTCACGCTGCGGATTTCACGGATCGTGAGCATCGATTTCGCGCGATCGTGAGCACTGAATTCAGACGATCGTGAGCAGCCCGCTACGGCCGATGGGAGATAGAGTCAGTGTTCTGGTTGGCCGTCAAGGGTGATGGTTTTGGCGCTGCGTTTTCGCATGCTTTCTCCGGTGAGCTGGAGGCGGTGGGCGTTGTGGACGAGGCGATCGAGAATGGCGTCGGCGACCGTGGGGTCCCCAATGGCTCCATGCCAGGTGTCCACGGGGAGCTGACTTGTGACGATGGTGGATGCGCGGCCATGGCGGTCCTCGAGGATTTCGAGCAGATCGCGGCGTTCCGCGGCGGTGAGCACCGATAGTCCCCAATCATCCAAAATCAGAAGCTGAGCGCGGCCGAGGCTTTTGAGGAGCCGAGCGTAACGTCCGTCTCCGCGCGCGAGCGCGAGCGCCTCGAACAGCCTTGGAACGCGATGATAGAGGACTGATCGGTTGTCGCGGCAGGCCTTGTGGCCGAGCGCGCAGGCTAACCAACTTTTGCCCAGGCCGGTTGCCCCGGTGACGAGCAAATTCTCGTGGCGATCGATCCAGCGACCTTCGACGAGTTTGGCGAAAACGGCGCGGTCGATGCCCCGCGGGGTGCGCAGATCGACGTCCTCGACGCAAGCAGTCTGGCGCAGTGCGGCGATCTTGAGGCGCGTGGTGAGCCGCCTGGTGTCGCGTTCGGCGGCTTCGCGGTCGACCAACAGGCCGATGCGATCTTCGAACGGCAGGGCTTCGAGATCGGGCGATCGGCGCTGCTCCTCGAAGGCCTTGGCCATTCCGGTCAGGCCAAGCTCGATCAGCCGTTCGTGGGTTGGGTGGTTAAGCATGCCGGGTCTCTCCTTGCTTCAGTGGAAGTAGTCGCGTCCGCGGATGTTGCCGTGGCGCAGGGGCTGGTGCTCGAAAGATTCGTCGAAGAACGTGCGATCGAGGCCGTTCTGGAGGATCGATCTAATCGAGGCGACGGAGCGCGCCTTGATGAGGATGCCCCTCCGGCAGGCTGCGTCGAGGCGTTCGGCGCCGTAGCTTTTGACGAGCGCCAGAATGCCAAGGCAGGTTCGAAAGCCTTGTTCTGGATGGGGGCGGGCGTCGATCACGGCCTGGAAAAACGCTGCTGTCGAAGGACCGATCCGCTCGCCGGCGGCGATCACCGCGGCGGGGGTCCATTTGCCGTAGCGGCGATGGGCGCTGGGCATGTGGTCGGCGATGGTGGTGTGTCCGCGTCGGTTGGGCGCGCGGGCATGGCTGGCGATCCGCTGGCCCTTGTGGAAGATCTCGACCGTCCGATCGTCGATACGGGCATCGACCAGCTCGCCAATCAGACGATACGGCGCGGAGTACCAATGGCCGTCGACCTCGACATGATAATCGGGAGCGAGGCGGCAGCGCTTCCAGCGTGCGAAGGCATAAGGCTGATCTGGCAGCGGGGTTAGCTTGGGTTTGTCGAGTTCGGCAAACAGTTCGGCGCGGCTTGAGCCGAAGCCACGCATTTGACGAGCATTGAGTTCGTCGACGAGTGTCTTGATGGCGGCGTTGAGCTCGGCCCGGGAAAAGAAGCGCTGATTGCGCAGCCGGGCCAGAATCCAGCGCTGGGCGATTTGCACCGCGACCTCGACCTTCGCCTTGTCTTTTGGGCGCCGCGGCCGTGCGGCGAGAATGGCCGTGCCGTAATGGCTCGCCATCTCGGCATAAGTGCGATTGAGGCCGGGATCGTAGCGGTCGGGGTTGCTGACGGCGGCTTTGAGGTTGTCGCAGACCACGAACGTCGGCGTTCCGCTCAAAAACGTGAACAAGTTGACGTGGGCCCGGATCCAGTCGGCCAAGCTCTCGCTGGGGCAGGCCTCGGCGTAGGTGTAGTTCGAAGCGCCCATCGCCGCGACGAACAGCTTCATCGGCTGCACTTCCCCGGTCAGGGGATCGACGATGTCGATGGTGTCGCCGGCGAAATCCACGAACACCTTCTCGCCGCCCAGATGAATCTGCCGCATCGAAGGTCGGACCCGCCCCTTCCAGGCCTCGTAGGTAGTGCAGAACCACGTGTACCCGAAACCGTCGGGATTAACGGCGCGATACTCCTCCCAGAGCAGGCGACGGGTTACGTTGCGCCGGCGGAGCTCTTTATCGATGTAGCTCCAGTCGGGCACCGGCCGCTGCGGGCTCTGAGACGCTGGTCGTGGGGCCGGGAAAAGCAAAAGCTCCAGGTCTTCATCGGTCATTCCCTCCGGAAGCGGCCAGCTCAACCCAGCAGAGCGGGCGCGGCTCAGGTAGCTGTGCACAACGCCGTTGCTGACGCCCACGCTCCGCGCGATGGCCCGCTCTGGCAGGCCTTGAAAATGTTTTAACCGAAGGACTTCCTTGATCCGGCGCATCGACAATCTCTGGGTAGGCATTGGACTTCCTCGTTAACCACGAGGTCATCCCTAAGCCGGTTGAGTTGTCGGCCGAAGCGCTGCAAGGCTCCGAAAGCCTTGCTCACGATCCCGCGAAATCGTTGCTCACGATCGTCTGAAATCTCTGCTCACGATCCCCTGAAATCCGCGCTCACGATCCCGCGAAACGCGCAGGTCACGCCATCGATCTTGATGCGGACGTACCGGTTGTTGTTCTCGCCCACGCTGCCGGCGAGTTGGCCCGGCTTGATGCGGGGATGCGTCGGACGGATCCAGGTGAACGACCCATCGACTGGGTCGTACTCCAGGAGATCGAGAACGCGCTCTCGCAGTTCGAATATTTGCATTCAAGCAAACCTTTAGGCAGCAGAAGACACAGCCGGAAGCCGGATAACCGGTTTCTCAGGCCTCCATTTTCCCTTTTGGAGCGTGATGATGGCTCGCTTACCATCATGGTACTGAACCACATGGCTGACGCTCCAGCCGCTCGGTCCGCGGTTGTAGCCATGCCGCAGGTTCATTGCCCCTGCCACGTAGACGCCTTCGTTGATCTCGGCGGTGTGCTTGTCTCCGATCGTCATCTTGCGGCCCATGCGGGCGAAGCCAGCGACCGTGCCCTTGGCGCCGTTGGCTCCACGGAAGCCGTGGTTGCCGACCTCGATGCCGTCGATTAGCCGCGAATAGCCGTCGTGACACCACTCGACCGCAGCCCGCATCTCCGGGTATTTCAGGCGGATGGCGTGCTCCAACAGCGAGAAGCGCGGCACGGGCTGGTCGTTGTCGATCGCCTCAGAGCGCGCCTCGACGTAGCCGAGATACGCATCTTCGAGCTGCAGGCCGAAGCGGACGTTGATGCCGTCGTTGCGGTAGCGCCCTTCCCTCGCATACTTCTCCAGCGCCAGGTCGTGGTTGCCTTCCGCCACGATGATCTGGCGGTCGTCGCCGGCAGTACGCATCAGGAAGTCGCCACACTGGACGGTCTCTTCCTCGACGCTGTCGCGGCCCCGGATCGCCATCTCGTAGCTGTAGGCGTTATCGCCGACGTGGTGATGGTTGCCGGGCTCGTTGTCGAAGATGTCGTGAACGATGATGTTCTCGGGATTGAGGACATCGACCACGCTGTTCCGATACTTCGCCACGTTGCCGCGCATGTCCCAGCCGAACGTCGCCATGGTGTTGGCGGCATCGAGCTTGCGGACGTGGATGTCGGCGCAGGTCAGCGCCTTGACGCGGTGCCCTGTCGTGACCTCGGCGTTCGACACATGGGCGTCGAGGTCATAGAACGAGCCGTCCTCGCTCGCGGTGATCTGGCGGCAGAACACGTCGCCGGCCTCGTCGAACTGCACGACGGTTGCACCGATGACCTGGTGGAAGATGGACTTCACGCCCGCCTTACGGGGAATCACCTTCGGCCGCGTCACCGCGCCCGTGGTCATGACCTGATGCGCCTGGATGGCGGGATCGGTCGAGGGCACACTCTTGAGCTGGCGCTTGGCGTGCGGGAACACGGCCCAGCGGCCCCGGCTGTAGGTGACGAGATCGGAGATCGGCTGCGAGGCAGTCGGCAGCGTGTTCATCTCGCCGCAGAACACGAAGTTGTCGCCGATCTTCATCTGGCCGAAGCACAGATACGGCGTCAGCTCGGTGGCGTAGGCACGCGCGGTCGGATTGTTCTCGGCCCACCACTGCGTCTCGTAGGTCCAGGGACCGACGATGATCTTGGCGTCGAGATAGGCTGCATAGGCGAGCAGGTTCGCCCAGAACTCCTCATGCAGCATGGCGTCGTTCTGAGCGCCAGTGAAGATGAAGTTCTGGTTCCGCGGATCCGTGATCGGGGCGACACGCAAGGTGTCGGTCATCCACGTCCGCGGCGTGCCCTCCTTGATGACGTAACCGCCGATCTCGCGATCGTAACGGCGGACAAGGTAGGAGTCGATGATGATGGCGTCCGGGTTGATGACCGGGTAGTTCGAGCGGGTGATGAGATCGGTAACCTCTCCCGAGAGATCCTGGGCGCGCTTGTGCGCGTGGTCTTCGGCAGACAGTTCTTCGCCGGCCTCCTCGGAGCCGCGGGTGACGGTGGCGGCGGGTGCGGGCGGGACGAACAGGGACCAGTCGACAGCGAAGTGCTCTTTGCGCTTGCGCTTCAGCGCTTCCTCAGTGCGGACCCAGTTCGGATAGTTGATGCCTTCGCGGCGCTCCGCAGTCTTGGTGGCGGAGGCAAGGCCTCCACGTTGACCCTGCGGGTGGTAGCCCAGCTTGAGAAGGTCTTCGATGACTTGTTTTCTGCGGGCGCGTTCTTCGGTGGAGAGCATGGAACCCCATGAATGGATGGAAATTCTGGTTGACCGCCTACCACAAAATTTGCATTCGTGCAAATTTGCGGCAAATCCGGGCATAAAAAAAGAGGCCCCCGGCACGATGGCCAGGGGCAAGTCTCAGTTTGCCGGTCTTAGGGCGCCGGCTTTATTGCGAGATACTTCATGAGGCGATCGACCACGGCGTCGGGCATCTTCATGACCGCGTCAGAGAGGCCGTCCATCCGCTCGGTCAGACGGCTCTCGATGGCACGCACGGTGTCCCAGGAGGCGTATTCCTCGGCCATCTTGAGCTTCAGCTCGGCGAGTTCCTTCTCGACGGCGTGAGACTTGTCGCTGGCTTCGGTCCGGACCTTGTCGACCGACTCCCTCGCCTCTTTGCGGGCGTTCTCGACTCGGTTTTCCATGCGGTACCAGACGCCACTGACGAAGCCGGCTGCCGCGATGAGCGGTCCCGCCAGGCTCGTCAGGTAGGACAGGATATCGTTAGAGTTCATTTCTGAGCCCCCAGAGTATCGATCTCGGCGAGGCACTCAGCGACCCCTTCGATGCGGTTATCGGCTTTGATGAGGGCCGCCCGGTATTGCGCGATCAGCGCCACCTTGCTCATGCCCGGTTGGATCGGCGGCAGCGCCACCTTCCTGGCGATCTTGATGCAGTCCGCCAGGGTGGGAGGAACGTCGCGGAGATCCTCGTTACCGGATGTCAAGCAGCCGGCGAGACTCAGCGTCAGTGAGGCGATCACCATTGCCCGCAGGACGCCTTGCCAGTTCTTTCTCATAGGTCTTCACTTTCAGGTCGAGCTGTTCGTTGACGCGAGCCTGCTCTTCGAGCCAATTCTGCACCTTGGGCGAGGGAGCGGCGGTCTGCTGGACGACTATGGCCGCCTTCAGCTTCGCCTCACCCAGCTCCTTCTTCACCTCACCCAGCTCTTTCGTGAGCTGTGCGATCCGAGGTTCCTGGCTCTCGACCCCTCGGTGGTGTGCGTGACCGAGAGCGATGACCGCTGCGGCGAGAGCCAGGATGACTTTGCCCTTGGTGGACATTGCGAAGTCCAGGACCGTGCGCGCACGATCCCGGACCGTGGGGAGAGCCCCCACGATCTTTTCGATGATGGACATGGATTACCTGCCGATGTTCGCGCCGCTCTGGTGGTCGGCAAGACGGGCCTTGATGACGTCGCCGTAGCAGCGCCACATGACGAAGCCGACCACGATGAGACCGACCCACCAGTACGGCTTGAGGCCGATGGCGAGGTCATGGATGGAGTCCAGGACCGCATTCGCGCTCTGGACCTTGCCAACCGTCTCCTGCACCTGGTCGAGGACGCCGGCCTGATCAGCACCGCCGAGAGCGCCGGCACCCACGATGACTTTCGTGAGCGTGGAACCCTTGGTCGCAGCCTCGATCGTCTGCGAGCCCGCAGCCTTGAGGTCATCGACCGTCGACTCGGCACGCTCCTGCACCACAGGGCGCGGCTCGTTGACCTTGTCGAGGTGCTCGGTGGTCTCGTCGTTTGGATGACCGGTGATCTTGATGCCCTCGCGCCGCTGGAACGCGGAGGTCGCGCCCGTGGTGAGGTCGCCCCAGTCGCCGTCGATCTTGCCGATCGGGTAGTTCAGCTCCTTGAGCTTGGTCTGATAGACCAGCGTGATGGCCTTGCCGGGCTTGGCGTTCAGATCGCCGTTCGCCAGACGACGTGCCCACTGGGCGTCCGCCGCTGCCATGCGGGTGTCGTACTTGTTCTGCTTGTAGCCAGCGCCGTTGTAGCCCTTCGCGAAGGCTGCCCAGTTCTTGGCGACCAGATAGCGGTCGAGGTGGCTGGACTTGATCTCGCGAACGAGAGCATCGATCTGCTCCGCGATACCGCGGGACAGCTCGTCCACCATGGCGGTGGCGCTATCGTAGTGGAGGCGTTCGGCGTTGAAGCCCATGGTCTGGCCAAGGCCCCAGGACGCCGCTCTGTTGGCGACTTCCTCGTCGATGGCTCGTGCCTTGGCGATGACGCTGAGGCGGCCGGACGAAGTGCCCTGGTCCTTGTACTGGGTGTTCCGGCTCCACTTCGGGATGGCCAGGCCTTTGGCGATAGCCGCCTTCAGCTTGCTCGGCTCATGCTCCTGCAGCTCGGAATAGAACTTGTGTCGCTCGAACAGGAGCGTCGGGGTGTGACCGTCAACTTCGAACGGCTTGCCCGACGTCTCGCATTCGACCACGGCCAGCAGCGCCGAAGCGGGCCAGCCTTCTTTGTTCGCCGCCGCGACGATGGCGTCGATGATCTCTTGACTGAACATTTAGTGCTTTCGTTAGAACGGAACGGACCCATTGAATGAGCCGTCCGGGATCACGGTCCCCATCGGCTCGCCGGGCTTCGGCTGAAGCAGGAAATACGGACCCTCACTCAGGTCGGAGTAGTCCACGTCATCGCCCGGTGCCCGGCATTCAAGCGTCGTTCTGATGCCTGTGCTTTTGATGTACGTGTGGATGGCCTTGTCGACGGTGTAGCCGCCGTTGATGCCCTCGCGCATTTTGGTGATGATGATCTTCTGCTGGTCACGTATCCAGGGATCACCTTTTGCCAGGTCGAAGTTGCCCTCCTTCTCGGCTCGCTTCAGCGCCCGCGCTTTCGACTGTGCTCCGGCCAGGGCCTCTGCCTGCGATAGGAATTGTGAGCCGATCGTGTACGGAGTGGCTCCTGCACCGCCGCTCAGCAAACCAGTGACACCAGCCTCCACGGCCTTGTACGTTTTGCTTGCCTCGTCCCACCAGCGCGCCTTGACGCCCGTGTATTTTGGCGTGCTCGTGAAGCGAACCCGCCACTGCCCGAAGTGCTCGGGCTGCAGGACCAGCATCGGCAACGAGACCCCGCTCGCGCTGTTGTCCGAATCTCGCGGAACGAACATCAGGTTGCCATCGACAACCTTTCCGACAGCGCCTGTGATGCGCTCCAGTTCGTGGATCAGGTGGAGGTTGCTGACCACCTGGTTCTTGAACGGGATCTTCATGCTGCCAAGCTCTTCCGAGATTGACATGCCAAGGCCAGATTGACCGGCGATTTCGCCCAGGATCTCTGCGACGGATTTGTTGTCCCAGTTGGCGATCTGCGGCGCCTTCTTCATGTCGTTGAAACCGGTGGACGTGCCGGTCAGCTGCATCGATCGCGGCATTCCCTGGAGGATCACGTCATCGACCTCGAACGTGCCCATGTAGGCCAGGCCAATCTCTTGGTAGCCCAGCCAGACCTGGATTTTTGCAGCTCCGGCCGGCCTCTCCAGGGCCCAGTCGCGGTCATCGATAACGATCTCGCACCGATCGCCCGAGCCACCGCCGGCCGTCAACTCGACCTTGATCTGGGTGGTTCGATCGTTGAACCTGTTGGTGATATCGACCCCGTCCTTCTCAATCCGGTAGATCGGGGTGTAGCTGGTAGACACGCACAGCCTCCAAAAAGAAAAAGGCCGCCCCAAAGGACGGCCTGTCTGACTCAAGCGTAGCTTCCTGCCACGGTTACACGGGGCTTATTTCCTCAGAAAAAGAAGCTATGACTTACTTTGCCAGGGGGATTTCTATACGCGCTCACGTATAGTTTTCGTTTTTATACGCGAACGCGGATGAGTCACTTCCAGAGGAAGATTTGCTTGAGCACCGGAGGCGGCGTCAGCTTCCTCGGGGCATCGGGAAGATTGATGGTGATGCCGAGCGGCAGAACGATCGCGCACATCTCGATGCCAGGGTTCTGATCCATGACCCACTCGACGATCTGATTGCTGGTCGAACCGTACCTGTCGTAGCAGATGCGGTCGAGCCGGTCGAACATCTTAGTGACGTAGGTGGTCATCAGCTGAAGATCCCAACATCGCCAGGGGTTACGGATATGAGGTCATCGCCGTAGCGCGTCAGTTCGAGCGTGAAGTCAATCTTGTGCGCGATACCAACCGCGCCAATCTTCGACTCGACCGTCCGGACCCGCTTGATGACGAAGTTGCCGAGGTTCTGACAACCCCAGACGACCTTATTATTGAAGGCGACCTCGGCAATGCTCTGCTTCGCGTCCAGCTCATCCGCCAGCGGATAGAATCGGACGAGAATGTATGGCTTACCGGCGCGACCAGCGTCACGCAGCCGGTCGAGAGTGGAGAGACCGCCGAAATGGTACGGAAACATCCGGCCTTCGACCGAGATATTCTCTTCGCCGGGACCGGTGAATTGCATCGCCGGGTCACGGGACAGGCGGTCGTTCGAGACCCAGGTGTATTGCGCGTCACGCTGCAGCGTCTCGAAGCCAGGGGTGTCCTGGGTCGGGACGGGAACGTAGAAAAGGATCTGGTTGTCAGGCTGTTTCGGGTCGAGCGAACCCAGACCCATGAGCACAGATGCCATGGAATCCTCTCATCTGAATTGAAGGGGAAGCCCGGCCCCGTAGGGCCGGGATAGTTATGTAAGCGAGCGCCGACATTCCCGGATGTCAGCGAACGCAGACATCAGGTGTATTCAGACTCGCTGTCGTGGGTGCGCCAGTTCATCGACTCGTCGACGCGACGCTGGATCAGCGTTGCGAGCGCTTCCGGATCGTGGCTGTTGCCGTTGATGTGGATCGCGACGTTGCCGCCGCCACCCGCACCAAAGCCACCCCTCATCGGGGCGCTCGACTGCGGAGCAGGAACGTTCTTGACTGCGTCCGCGCCAGATGGCACGGCGCTGATGCCCTGCTCGATGAAGCGGCGATAGTTGATCGCGCCTGCGCGACCCTTGCCCCAACCCGATCCAGGACCAACCCAGTCAGTGAACTCGTTGCCGTCCAACTTGCCGGTCTTCGAATCGCGGAGCCTGAGCCCAGGGATACCGGTCCGCGCCGATCCGTTGGGATCGGTGGGTAAGCCCTGGTCGGTATGGCCGCCGACGACGTGGCTGCCTTCGAGAGCGCGCTGCGTGAAGCCGTCATAGTACTGGAACAGCTTCGGGTTACGCTTGAGCTTCTCGATTGCAGGTCCAAGCTCGCCTCGACGGATGGGTCCGTAGAAGCTCCTCGGATTGATCCTGCCGTCAGCGGTGTAGCCGAGCATCCTCCGGAGAGAAGACCCCTGCATGTCCGTGCGGTTCATGAGACTCTCGATCGTTCCGCCCCGGCTGGCACCTTCGGTCATTTGCATGGCCGCGAGGTGCAGTCTCAGGTTCGGATCGTTCTTGAACTCTTCGCCGAAGCGAGCGCGACGGGCCGCCAAGAAGGAGTTGCCGGCGAGACCTTCACCGGTTGACATGTCTGCCGGTCCGCCTGCCGGGATGTCGGTGCCACCGACGCCACCGCCACCGCCGCCACTGCGACGGATGATACCGCCAGATCCCACACCGAAGTTGGGTAGTGCCCCACCCGGAGTGCTGCTGAACAGGCTGTATGCGCCGCCACCGCCGGGCGTCAGCGAGGACGGGACGGAAGAGATAGCGCTTCCGCCCGATCCGCCACCGCCGCGATAGCCGGTGCCGTACCCGGAGAATGCACTTCCGGTCGAGCCGATGAACGACGCGCGCTCGACGGTGCCGCCGAACTTCTTGAGCTGATCGCTCAGCTCGTCGACCTGGCTGCGCACTCGGGCCCGACCGGAGAAATCGGTCGAGCCGGTGTAGCTCGTCGGCTGGAACAGTGGATCTGCCTCAGCCGGCGTCTTGTAGTTCTGGAGGCGCTTGAGCTTGCGCCTGGTCTCCTTGTCGAGACCGAGCGCCTTGTTCTTCGCTTTCTCCTCGCGCAGTGCGTCCTGAAGGCCAGTGATGTCCTGGGTGCTGTTGCTGCGCGGGTCAGATGCGATTGCCAGAGCAGCGCCAGGGGCGCCGACCCTGCTCAACAGGAACCTGCCGACCGCCGTGGCGGCGAGAGCGCCCAAGGCAACAGCGAGTCCGTTGATGATCGTGACCATCGATGCGAACACGGTCAGCACCGGAGACAGCAGTCCCAATGCCGCAACGAGCGCGCCGATCTGGCCAACCAGCTTTCCGAGCGCTTCCGGACTTGCCGGATTGCCGCCGAAGGCCGCGATGATCAGCCTGCCGGCAGACGCGATAGCCGAGCCAACGCTCTTGATGCCTTCCGCCAAGCCCTTGCCGAACTTGAAGAAGCTGTCAGGGTTCATGCCCTCGGTGGGCATGATGTAGCGCAGCAGGTCCTTCAGCGAATTGAAGCCGAAGCCCGCGATCAGACCGCGACCGAACTCCTGAACGTACTTCTTGAGGTTGCCCGTCAGGTTCTTCGAGAAGTCGGCAAAGACATCCATGAAGTCATGGGCAAAGTCTTTGAAGCCGTCGCCGAGGTCGGCGATGATCGGCTCCCACATTGCCCCGATACGTTCCTGGATGGACTCGAACGTCGTCAGCCAGACGTCGAAGCCCCTCGACAGAGCATTGTCGCCCGGCTTTTCACCCATCGCCTTGTTGGCAAGGTCGATGTTGCGGGTGACGCTCTCCGACATCTTCACGACGTTCAGCTCGAACCGCGCAAAGTCCTGACCCATCAGGGCGAAGAATAGGTTGGATCGCTCTTGGACGTCCTTGATGCGGTTGAACCGCTGCAGGAACTCGAACGGAGCCTGGTTCGGATTCTGTTTGAACCGACGCGAGATCTCCTCGAAGCTGCCGTAGCCGAGCTTGCTCGGCGCTTGGAGGAACAACTGATCCTCAGCCGACCGGGTCTCCTTGCGCCGGATGTTCCTGGCATGCAGCGGCATATTTGCCAGACGCTGAGCCATGTGGCCGACGCCGCGCGCCGCCTGCTGGCCCTGCGAGCCGCCTTCGATGAGCGTCGTCATCAAGGCCATGCCGTGAGCGTCGTCCATACCCATCAAATCGGTCGCACCGAAACCGGTACGCATCGCGGAGATGACGGATTCGCGGGTCGCCGCCGACTGGTTCGCCATGGTCACGGCGAGGTTGATGTACTTCTCGGCGTCGTCAGTGGTCTTCAGCCGGCCTTGGCCTCTGAGCTGCGCCATCATCGGACCGAAGCTTTCGGTCAGCTGTGCGGTCGGCATACGCAGCTGCTTTGCCGCCTTGGTGACGAGTTCGGCGTACTTCGGAGCAAGATCCTCCGGCACACCCTGCTGCACCGCTTCGTTCGTCGAGCGCATCAGCTCGGAGGGCCTGATGCCCATCCTGGCGCCGGTCGGAACAGCCCACTCTTTGTAGAGCTTGTCGGCCTGCTCCGCGGTCATGCCCTGGAAGATCTGGGCATAGGCCTTTTCGGTGTCGACGGTGGTCGACGCACGGATCGCAGAGCGCGCTCCCAAGATCGCGCCACCAGCGCTGACGGCCGAGCCCAGTCCAGGACCGATGCCACGACCGCTGTTGCCAGCCATGTTCACAAAGCGCCTGGCGCTGCGGAATGCAGCCCGGCGCGCACGAACCATGTTCTCGGCATGCTGGCGCTCTTCGCGCTCGCGAATACGGTTTTGCCTGCGGACCTCGCGGGCCGCTGCTTCAGCCTGACGCTTCGCTTCACGCTCGGCGCGGGCGGCGGCTCTGGCCTCGTCCTTCGCCTGTTTGTCGTTTGCTCGCTGCTTGGCGCGAGCGACCGCTTCCTCCCGCTTCTGCTTCATCAGGCCAAGTCGGGTCAGCGCCCTATGGTGCTGCTCCACGGCGCGTTCATAACGCTCATGCTCGCCCTGATAGACGTATCGGAATGCTCGGGCGTACCCGATGTCATCCTTCAACTGCTTTGCGAGTTCCTTCTTTTTCTTGCCGGTCGCACTCTGGAATGTTTTGACCGCGTCATCGATGTGATTTTTGATGTCGAGCCACGTGTCGGTCGTGAGCGCACCGATACGCTTCTGCTCGCGGGCCCACGCCATCTGGTCTTTGGTGAGCCGGTTGAATTTCTTGCCAGTCTGTCCGAGTTCCTTCTGGACCTCGCCCAGCACCTTCGAGTCGAGGATCGATCCCTTGAGCGGAAACTCGAACGACTTCTTCAGACGCTGAGCATTCTTCTCGAAGCGCTTAATGTCCTCGGCGACACGCCGCATTTCGGGCGAGAGGTCGTTCTCTAGGGACAACCTAGCTTTGACGTCGAGATTTCTCCACGAACCGCTCCATAGATACAAAGAAAAATGGCCCGGGGCTATTTCCCGCCCCGAGCCTTTGCCGCTATTTCAGCGTCACGCTTGTTGAGTTCATAAACGCCGTCCGCCACGAGGCAGAAGTCGAAGAACTCCATGTTCTCCACGTCTTCGAGGGTCCATCCGAACCGCTCGAAGATCGGGAAAGCGTCCTGGATTATTCGTCCGATCCGCTCAGCATGGGCTTCAAAAAACCTTCGAACCACGCCTTCATCGGAGCGAAGTCCTCGATGTCGATCTCGGCGATGACCTTGTCGTCGACCTCGCACAGGTCAGCGAGCACCTTCTCCATCGCGCCAACGCCGTCCTTGTCGACGTTCTTGATGAAGTTGCGGAGGTCACGAACCTTCGGCCGGCGGGGCTTGAACTCGACGTAGCTCGCGCCGCGGTACTCGAAGGGGTGGGTGAGGTTGAAAACTTCGTTAGCCATTTGGTTGCACACCTATGCTTGGGGTAAAAGAAAAGGCCCCGCCGGAATGGCGAGGCCTGAGGTTGGTTGGCGTGTTGGTTGGGGCTTAGTAGTTGAAGCCCAGCGTCCGGCGAGCGAACGCGCTCTTGTCCTGACCGTTGAGGAACGTCACCTTGTTGAAGACGTCGATCTCGGCCAGCGTGTTGCCGTCGACGATGTGCTGGTAGTAGTTCGCCACCAGGCTGATCGTCATTTCGACCTTCTTGCCGGCGCTCACCTTGCCCGGCTTGATCGACTTGATCAGGCTCTGGGTATAGATGTAGACGCCCTTCTCAGCGCCGCCCGGCGTGAGCAGGTAGCCGCGGAAGGTGATCGGCACGTCGAGCGAGCCGGGGCCATAGCCCAGCTTCGTCCAGATCTGCTCGTCCCAGGTGTGAAGCTGGAAGTCGAACTCGATCTTTTCGATGCCCATCGGGATTTCGACGGTGCCGTCCATGCCACCGCCGCGGAACTCTTCCACGGAGATGTTGATTTCCGGCGGCTGAAACTCGGGGGCCTCGCCGATCTTGCCCACGTCGTCGATCCAGACCGTGAAGTCCTGGAGGATGTTGGAGTCACGAAGGTTGGTCATTTATTTCTCCGGCCATGCCAGAGCGCGCCCGGCCCCGTAGGACCGAGCGGCTCGTGACTAGCTCATTGTTGGTGATGGTTGGTGATGGCCGACGCTTAGGCGTTGGTGATCGCCCGCGAGAACTGCTCGATGAAGTCCGTGTAGTACTGCGGGTTACGGCGAGCGCGGAACTGGAGGTGCTCCAAGCAAGCCGGGGGCTCGAGATCGAAGTCCACCGTCAGCTCGCCCGCAGCGAAGGTCTGCGGAGTGTTGACGGTCGGGTCGATCCAGCACTTGCCGCCGATCAGGGCGCCGCGAGCGCGGAGCAGTCGGAGGTAGGAGTTGACGTCGCCTTCGATGCCCGAGAGCAGCTGGTAGCTGAACGGCTTGTCGAGACGGGAACGCTCGGCGCGCTCCAGGCTCTCGTAGACCATGTCCGCGGTGCGGCGAACCGAGAGCTGGGCCCAGAGCGGGTCCTGACCCGCGCCACGCAGACCCCAGAAGCGGAAACCGTCATCGTGGATGATGGTCGTGATCTGGGCCGCGTTGAGCATGTTCGCTTCGCAGTCACGGTCGTTCGGCATGAAGTCGACCGGACGGGCGGGGCCACCGATGTTCTGGATGACCTCGTTCGAGAACGAGTACCAGAAGCCCTTCTCCTCATCGATGCGAGCCTGGATGCCGGCCGCGTAGGCCGAAGCAGGCTTCGTCACGTAGATGGAGTTCTCGGTATCCCAGCTCAGAACGCCCGGATCGACGATGCTGATGCGCTGGCTACCGTAGTCGTTGCGGTACTCGACCGCATCGGCGTAGTCGGTGCCCGGACCATCCAGGAACGCCACCGCGCGGAGGCGATCGACGATCGAGGCGAGGGCGACACCAACCGGGTTGGCGACGTGGCCGAGCGTTGCGGTGACCGTGGCACCGGCACCAGCGCCCGCGACCGTCACGGCCGGAGCAGCGGTGTAGCCGTAGCCGGGGTCGGTGATGATCGCTCCGGTCAGCTTGCCGCCAACCACCTGCGGCACCGCCGTGGCCTGACGACCGCCGGCCGGGGGCGCTTCGATGGTGATGGTCGTGGTTGCGAGCACGTAGGCCGAACCCTGGTCCGCGATCACGAGGTTCTTCACGCCGTTGGTCGGGCGACCACTGGTCATGCCCGGAGCGACGAGCAGCTTCGGGATCACCTTGAGGGTCGGACGTGCCTTGAGCAGCGACCAGACGCCGGTCTTGCCGGTCGGAGAACCGACAGCGTTCGACCAGGTCTCTTCCTGACTCACGCCTTCGGCAACGCGGGTCACGACCACGACAGCCGACTTCTGGCTGAAGATGGCGTCGATGCCGTCGAGCAGGGTGCCTTCGCTTTTGAGCTGACCAGCCTTCAGGGCGTCAGCGAACACAGCCACCGGAGTGTTGAGCGGGAAAATGTCCGGGTCTGCGTCGGGCGCGGTGCCGACCAAGCCGATCACGTTCGACTTGACGGTCTCGACCGGGCCAGAGGGGCTATCGAGTTCGATCGTCTCGACGCCGTGGAGATATTGAACAGTCACGTATGGTTCTCCCAAACAAAAAAGCCGCCCGGGAGGGGCGGCTGGAGGGTTGGAGTTGTTGGCGATGTTACGGTCGCTTGATCAGCGGATAGTGAGTCCACTTCTCCAGACCGGGGACCGTTGTGATCCCGCGATCGACCGCGATTGAGCCTGCGACGAGGCGGTAGATGCCATCGCCAGCAACGAGGACGATGTCATATACGTAGGCGCTGGGAGTGACCTGACAGGCGTCGGCCTGCTTCACCCTCAGTCCAAATTTTCCGGCGTCTTGGTCGATGACCATGAGCCGGCGGTTGTCGGTTGAGCACATGATGGCGATGTCGCCGGATTCATCCTGCTGGAGCTGCATGTACAGCTTCCAGCCAGCCTGGAACGGGATGACATCGTCACCGCTTTTGAGTTGCCAGTCACGAGTCCAATCCTCGTTGGTGGCGACCCGGAACGAATCTTCGAGAACGTCAGGCGGTCCCGAAGCAAGGACAGTTTCCATTTCAGAGCCCTGGCATTAAAGGCCCCTCGCCGTTCGCGATGTAGCGGTCGACGGCTTTCGAAACGATCTCGAACGTCTTTCGCATCCTGATGTCGAGGTTGAGCATCAAGGCGTATCGCGCTTCCGTCTTGGAGCGGTTGAACACGTTGTGGACGTGGGTCGAGTTGAAGGCCCATGCCTCACCTGCTGGATAGTTCTTGCGATGCACCGCCGGCTGCTCGGTCAGGAAATCGACGATCTGGTATGAGACCACCTCTGCGACCTCGTAGCTGAAGTCCGGATTGGTCCTGACCGGCACATGCACGATCAGCTCGTACCAGTTCGGCCGAAGCTCGGCGCCGTTGAAGCGCCCGCTCTCGCCGGCCGTCGAAACCTCACCGCCGTGTCGGTGCCAAGCAAGGCGACCGCCCGGCTGGACGCGCATCAGGCGCACGCGCTGCCCGACACCGCCCAGCTCCGTGATCACTTCCTTCATGTAAGGAACCTGATCGGCGAGGCTTGTCCATCCGAAGGTCGGCGGGGAGCCGACGTACTCTTCGCTCAGGTCGCCGTGAAGCGTGGCGTCCGGAGAGATCAGCGAAACGCCCTGCCAGCTCTTGGCGACCATTTCGCGATGCCGCTTGCTGACTGACTTGTATGGCACGAACAGCGCCTGATCGATGCTGTCCAGCTCTGCCTGTAAGAGACCCGTATCGAATTTCTTACTGAGATCGAGGTGCGGGATGCGGTCGAGCTTCCCGGCCAGATCAACGAACTTCGACATCAGATGCTCCTCTCGATCAGCGGCCCGTCGTAGGCAGCGACCGCTTTCGACACGATGTCGAAGGTCTTCTTCCTTCTGATATCCGCCGTCAGCATGATCGAGTAGCGATCCACCGTCGCAGAGCGATTGAAGACGTTGTGGTAGTGGGTGCCGTTGAAGGCCCACGCCTCGCCTTCCGGATAGTTCATCTGGTGAACCTCCAGACCGGCTTCGAAGAAGTCGCCCAGCTCGTAGTCGTGAGCGGCGATGACCTCGTAGCTGTATTCCGGAGTCGATCTCACCGGGACATGGACGATCACTTCGTACCAGTTCGGTCTGAGCTGGCCCATGATGTTGCCCTGCTCGATCGAAATCTCGGTGCCGTGCCGATGCCAGGTCAGGCTGCCACCGGCCCGCATGCACATGAAGCGGGCGCGCTGCCCCTCGCCACCAAGCTCGGTGATGACCTGCTTGATGTAGGGGCTGGCCTCGGCGATCGGCGTCCACACGCAGTCCGTCCGGCCCGCGTAGGGCTCCTCGGTCAGATCGGTGTGGATCGTGCCGCCCGGAGCAATCAGGGACAGGCCGTGCCAGGACTTGGCGATGTGCTTGGTGTTGTGGCTCTTGGACCGATACGGCACGAAGAGGGCCGGGTCCATTGCGTCCAGCTCCGTTTGGAGCCGGGCCACGTCGAAGCTCCGGCCGAGATCGAGGTGCGGGATCTTGTCCAGCTGGGCGGCCAGCTTAACGAACTTGGACATCGCGATCCTTCTTCAGCGTCGGCCGGACGATGTCGCCACCGAAGGCCGCCAGCCATCGACCGGTCAGCCCGTAGAGAGCGACCCGGAAGAAGGCCAGGTTGTAGTAGAACTCAGCGTTGCAGCTGTGCGTCCAGTTATCGCCGCCCAGGTACATGCAGGCGCCCTGGCAAAGCTGCAACACAGGGCAGCTCTGGCACTCGGGGCGCTTGCTCCAATGGCGCGAGGTGTTGAGCGCGATGTTCTCGAAGTCATTGACGTGCCCGATCTTGTGGTTGCCGTTGGCGCCCACGTTCTGGCAGGTCATCACGTTGCCCTTGAGATCGACCGCCAGGTATTCCGGCGTGTCCATCGCGCACTTCTGGAAGAGCGTGTCCGATTGGCGCTCGTTGACGAGCGACTCGGTAGCCCTGCGCAGCTTGTCGACCATGCCAGGCGAGCGGAGCGCGCTGCCATCCACCAGCTGGTGTGCGAGGCGGTCGCTGAACTGCTGGAGCTGCTCGACCGTGAAGATCGACGACGGATCACTGGCGTAGCTGTGGACCACGCCCTCGAACACGACGTTGCACTCCGGGAAGTAATCCTGGAACCAGTCGATGATCTCGCTGGCATCGTTGTTCGACGGCGTCAGCACGGAGTTGAACGAGAAGCGCGGATGCAGTTGCTTGAAGGCATACTGGATGAACGCGAACTTGTACGGGTCCTCGAAGGGGTCCTCACCGCGGATGCTCTGTCCGGGACCGTCGTGGCTGATCGACACCGAGAAATCCCAGGCCTTCAGCTGATCGATGATCTCCCGGGTCAGGAGCGACCCGTTGGTGATGATCGAGAACTTGGCGTTCGGGAACTTCTCCTTCAGCGCCGGAGCGAGGATCTCGATCTTCTTCCAGTAGAGGAGCGGCTCGCCGCCCCAGAACTCGACCTTGTCCATGCCCTCCGGCTGCTCGATCCAGTTGTCGATGTTGGCGAGGAACTCGCTGGCATCGCGGGTGGATGTCGCCGCAGCCTTGTGGATCTGGACTGCCTGGAGGCAGTAGGCGCAGGAATAGTTGCAGCCGAGGCCGAGCTGAATCTTCAGCTTCTTGATGGCCCTGACCTTCTTGCCCGGCTCGTCGTAATCGACGGCGATGAACTTGCGACGCTCAACAGGCTCGGCGTCGAGAAGCGGGTGCCCGGTGAAGTCGATGGCTCGCCAGCCGTTCTGGTCCATCAGTCGTGACGTGTGCTGATCATAGAACAGGGGCACGACCTCCCCGTCCCTATCCAGCATCTCCAGTCGGATCATTCTTTGCTTTCAGATATTCCGCCAGCGGAAGCGGATCGGTGTATTTTACGATCGAGGCATCCTGGAACAGCAGCTTCCACGTCACCCTGCTGTACTCTGCCGGCGGCCTCGTGCCGGCCGGAAGATCCAAGACCTTCTCACGCTGGTACTGATTGAGGATGCAGTTCGGATGGGCCATGAAGCTTGCCGGCTCCTGCCCCCTCATCTGCAAGGTCCAGAAGGTGGTCACACCCTCCGACCAGAAATAGCCGATACCCCAGTTCACCAACTCGATCGTTGCGTCCGACCATCGGGCGCCCTCCGCACGAGGGAGATCGAGTGACGGGTTTTCTACCTTGATGCTGATGGTGATGTCTGTGACGTTCTCCCAACGAACGAACAGGCAGAAGGCAGCCAACCGCCCCTCGTCGTCGAAGTAGCCGTAGAAGTTTGACATCGCCTCGAAGAACATCCTGTCGATGAACTCCTTGGCGTGGTCATGGAAGTATTGCGACGGAGGCGCATCCCTATCGTTTGCGTAGGCACCTGGACCGCTGGTGTGCTGGTCCAGGATGTCGCAGATGTCAGGATAGTCCGCAGGCGTCAGGAAGCGGATCGTCGGCATCGTTACCTCTTGATGAGCATGATGAGCCAGGCGCTCGGATCGATGTGCCACCACTTCTGCCGCAAATCCCAAAGGTGCGGATTTTCGTGATGGAGCTTGTGCCTGCCCTCACCCGAGACGAACAACGCGATTGTCTTGTTGTTCGGGCCGTCGTCGTCGTGGGACAGGAAGTTGAACATCGCCGCCGAGAAGAGGATGACACCGACAGGAGCCACATATCCGAACAGGAGCACCTTCCAGCCGATGAAGGCCAGGATCATCACCAACAGGGCCGGGAAAGCCCAGAAGTAGCGATGAAAGAAGGCATGACCCGGACGCTTCAGGAGCCTGGCCATTGCCTTGCGGCTGCTGAGCGGGGCGTTCTCCATGCGATAGCTCTCGCGGAACACGTCCCAAAACGACTCGAAGTGATGGGGATCCCCATCAGTGTCGGCGTATTTGTGGTGCCAGCTGTGGGTCACGCAATACTGCAGCGACGAGCTGTAGCAGGACAGTGTCCCGGTCAGGATCAGGAACACTTCCCAGAACGTCGATGTCTCGTATGAGCCATGACAGAAGAGCCGGTGGTGACCGGCCGAATTGGTGATGGCCAGGAAGCAGTAGACACCCCAGGTCAGCAGCAGCCACGGCCACCAAACCACGCCGGTCAACACGAGGATCGCGCCGAGCACGAGGGCAGCCAATCCCGTGTACAGGACCGGGAGGTAGTGTTTGGGTTTGAAACTCAGATCCATATCTTTGCACCGATCACACGCTCTGTGGCCGTTGCAGTCTGGTCCTTGGAGGACTCCACCATGGCAGGACCGGTGAAGGTCTTGCCGCCGATCTCGATCTCGCCCGTCGCGACGTAGAGAAAATGGCCGGCGGAAAGCTCGATCGATTGACCCGCGTCACAGCTCACCGGGCGCCTGTCCCAGTATCGAGCCGTTCGATCGAGCGGAAGAATGCAGTGATATTCACTACCATCTTCGACTGCACGTAGCCGAATGTTGTCCAGGCGCTCCGCAAAAGCGCCTCTATATCCACCCTCACCCGCCTTGATGGGGAATGGCTTGTCCCAGCCGAGGTCCATCTCGAACGATCCCTTGGTGAAGACCGTGATTGGGTTCAGCGGCTTGGCATTCTTGTTGATCTTGATCAGATCATCGATCGGGGCTTCAGTGATGCCCCGGTTCAGTTCGCCAGGAGGAATGATCCGCTCCTCACCCGCATAGCAGGTGAAGAGCGTGACCATAAAGCTGCCGAACCGCAGACGCTTGCGGCGCATCAGACCTTTTCGATCTCATGCGCCTGCTCGACCAGATTGTCATCCGGCCGTTCAAGGCTGAACACGAACTCCCCTTCCATGGCGGCGGGTGCCGGAAGCGGAGCCTCGCGCTGCAGGTAACCAAGCCACCGAGAGTGGAACATGGTTGACGGGAACTGCATGACGATCGCGCTACGCTGCTCCTCCTCGGAGAAGTTTAGCGGGATGAAGACTGACTTGGTGACGGTGCCGAGCGTGGCGTGGATGTACTCCACGCGGGCTGAGCCATCAGCGCTCCAGTCCTTCACTTTGAAGGTGAACTTCGTATCCATGTGACCTCATTTGCCGCAATTGCAATTGCAATCGCAGGCACAGTTCCATTCGTCGTGGTTCGATTTCCCGTAGAACAGGGACATCGGGAAGTTGGATCCCGGGAAAGTTCCGGTCCACACGCCGCCGCTGTAGTAGTAGTAGGTCCGGCCGACGTAGCTGCTCATCGCAGTGCCCAAGCCGAAGACGGAGTTGACGGTCGAAAAGGCGACCGCTCCTGATGCAGGAACCGCCATCTCTTACACCCCCAATGCTGCTTCGAGTTTGGCCAGCCGCGCTTCTAGCGCCTCGTTCTTGTCCTTCAGCGCCTTGATGCCTTCGACCAGCAGACCAGTCACCTGGTCGTACTTGATGTTCAGCAGGTTGAGGCCCGACTTGCTCTTCATGTTCTTATCGGCATCGAACGGCGCCAGGCCTACCGCTTCCGGCAGGACTTTCTGAAGATCCTGAGCCAGCAGACCGGCCTTGCGACCATGCTGCTCGGGCGCCTTCAATTCCTTGGCCAGATCGCTCTGCGACCAGGTGACACCGCGGAGCTGGGCGATCTTCTCCAGCGCATCCTCGATGACCTCGATTTCGGTCTTCAGTCTCTCGTCGGAGACGCCGTAGATGATGTCGCCGGCAGCGCGGAGCTGGCCGGATACAGGCGTCGTCGCAGCGCCGAAGCCGCCAGGCGTGTAGACCAGCCCACCAGCACCGAGTGCCAGGCGGTACGAAGCACCGTCAGACCAGCCACCCCATCGGAACCAGTTGTCGCCGTCGAGACCCATCTGCATCGCGTAAGCGCCGCGATGGAAGGTTATGAATGCAGACCCCTGGTCGGGGGCGTAGACCGACAAGCCGCCCCAACTCGAATAGTTGTGCAGGTAGGTCTGTCCAGAGTTGAACTGGAAGATGTGCTTGCCAGTCCAGGTCGGATTGATAGCCGGGTCGATCGCAGGAGCTGCGTCCGACCTCATGTAGGTCACAGCCGATCCATTGACCGCTGCCATCCCCGACTTGCTGGTCGGGTTGGCAAAGGCGATTCCGAGATTGGCCCTCGCTGCGACCGTATCGGTCAGGTCGCTCAAGTTGAACGACTTCTGCAACTTGCCGGACACCGTGGTGGTCAGCGTGTTGAATGCGTTGTGATCCGTCGTAAACTGGGCCGCAATCTCCTGCAGCGTATCGAGCGTCGACGGAGCCGCGCCCACCACTGCAGCGATCTTGCTGTCGACATACGTCTTCAGCGCGTAGTTGGTCGGATCCCAGGTGCCAGCACCCGAAGCAGCCGCTTGTGCCGCCTCCTTGGCGATATTCGCAGCAATGACGTCTGCGCCGGTCTGGACTCGGTCAAGTCCAGTCTGGATGCGATCTGCAGCGGCCGAGGCCTTCGCGGCATTAGCCTGGTTCCTTGCCGCATCGATCTGCGCATAGTATTCCATCGCCGCAGCCGTACTGGCCGCCAGCGCGCCAACCTGCCAGTCCGAGTGAGGACCGGGGTTGCCGGTGATCGCCTTCACCTTAACCATCAAGGTGCCGGTCGCCGCCTCATACGAGATCAACCGCGCAATCGCGTAGTCGTCGATCGTCGAGGACCGGGTCAGCGCCAGGAATGGCGTCGGGGTGAACAGAGATTTCTGCGTTTCATCGTCGATGATGAAAGTCGCAGTCATCTCGTCGGTGAGAGTGACCTCGCTGGACGAACCAGCGAAGAGGAAGCCGAGCGTCGACAACAGCTGGATGCGGTTGTACGCCGGCAGAATGGTGTCGTTCAGCCGAGAAAGACCGACGTCACGCAGATCGTTAACCGCTTGCTGCCATGACGGAGTAAACGGCTCCAGGGCGCGGAGGCGACTATCGATCACCCCCATCGCCGAGTTCAAACGATCTGCCGTGAAGTCTTCATCCTCGGTGAATACTAGCTCAGGATAGTTGCTTGACATCGGCAACCACCCCCGCAGCCGTCATCGCATCGAAGATGGTCTTATCGACGATGTGATGATCCCTCGGCAGGTAATTGAAGTCTTGCCAGGTGAACCGCGCGTTGAGCTTCACGTCGTAATAGACGGGCTCCGGAGCGGGCGCAGCCGGTTCTACCGCGACCACCTCGGGGGTGGCCGCGTTCGTGTTGTCGGTCATGTTGTGGTTGTCCTTCTCGCCTTAGACGGCGTAGTCCTTCTGCCAGCCGACGTGGAACACACGCTGGTTGGTCGAGGTGTCGAGACGGGTCAGTTTCCGGAACTGCGTGATCGCGGCACCGAGGTTGAACACGTAGGTTCGCTCGTAGGCACCGTCGACCGGGTCGATCCAGGTGGTGACCGAAGACGGCGAGACTTGCGTTCCGAAGCCAGCGCCCGTGAGCAGTTTGCAGCTCGCGGTGTGGTATACCGGATCGAAGTACTCGTAGCGCTCGATCACGCGGATCGACGTGGAGGCCGCCGGCAGCGTGCGCGTCGTGGAGACGTGCTGTGCATAGACGTCCGGGCGGGACACGAAGACCGAGCTGTCGGCGAGGTTGATCGCCGGCATACAGTCCACCGAGCCGTTGAAGACGGCTCGCAGCGGCAGCAGCGGCGGGATCGTGCCGCCCTGGCCGAGCATGTACTTGTCCACGTCGAGGAAGTTGTACCAGGTCGATCCGATCTGGATCTCATACGTGAGCGAAGTGCCGTCCGGGATGACCGTTCCGGTGAGCAGGTCGATCGCGAGGATGCCGCCGGCCAGCTGCAACGGATTCAAGTTGATGACCGCACGGGCCGTGTTGAACTTGCAGCGATAGAGCCGCATCCAGAGGTCCTTGAACGCATCGCCCTGAGCGTATGCGCCATCGAGCACGTAGAAGAACGTGCCGGAGGTGAAGCTCTGACCCGGGACCGTGGCGACCCAGTGGTCGGCAGCCGTGGTCACGACGACAGCGTAGCGCTTACCGGCCTGGAGGAAGGTTGGCTGGAACGCGACGACCGTCTCGCCGCCCTGAACGAGCTGCTCGCGGAGCATCGTGGTCTGAGCGATGACCGCCTTCGTGTTCGGCAGACCGTAATCGGAGACCTCGCAGATCGCGAAATGGCACGAACCGGAGGCCGCCAGACGGGTGAACCAGACGCCGACAGCATCGAGCCACATGTTCTGGCCTTGGAGCCAGGTCTCAGCGATCTGAGTTCCCAGCACCGTGTTCGTGGTGATCACCTTCTCCCAATAGGGCTCCTGCCAGGTGTCGATCCAGATCTGACGCAGACGGATGAATGCGTGGTACGGCGTGGCCTCCGGGTTCTCAACCTCGTAGGTCTGGCCGTCGCGGAAGAACAGGCCGGCGCCGTTGTAGGTACCAGTCTGCCAGAACAGGCTGTTCGTACAGACGTAGAACTCGTCGCCGTAGCGGATGCGCTGCTTCGACATCATCTTCTGGACCATGTCGAAGGACTGCACCGAGTAGGCTGCAACCTGCAGCTCGCCCGTGATGCTGCCAGACTGGAGCCATGCCTGCCGGGTGTAGGCCGGGAACATGATGCCGTTCTTGATGGTCGCGTTCGGATCGAGCGGGTTGAAGATCTGGAGCGCCGCAGCGCCTTCGGCAGCCGATGGCATTCGGATGCCCTCTTCGCACTTCACATGCGACAGCGGGTCGGTGAGCAGCGTCTTCGACGTGTCGAGGAAGAAGTTCGCGTCCGAGTCGATCGCGTTGTAGACCACACCGTTCTTGGACTCGAGCACCGCCAGACGAGTCAGGGTGCGACCCATAGTGGCCGCATCGACGTCACCGCGAGAGCCCGCTTCCTTGAGCGCCGCAATGTCGGACGCCAGCGTCTTGATCTGGAGACCAGCGGTCTCCTCGAAGACTTCGAGGTCGTCGATGCGCTGCTCGTGTGCCTGGACGCTCGGCAGCTGGTTGTCGGTGATCATCGTGATCGTGTCGACGCCGGTCGGCGTCAGGACCACGTTGGCGATGACCGTGTAGCCAGCGTCAACCAGCGGCGCGCTCGGGTCCGGAGCCTCGGTGCCGAGCACGACGTTCAGGCTCGCGACACGGGCGTGAACCAACGGCACGGCCTGCGGCTCCGCCTGGCGGGTCTCGGCGTTGATCAGGAACTGACGCGGGCGGATGTCGGTGTCCGTCTCCTGACCCCAGGTCACGACCGAAGCGATGCGCTTGCCGGCGACCGGTAGCTGCGTGATGAAGTCCTTGCTCCAGGCGGTCTCCGACGAAGAGTAGACCTTGCCGGCCGAATAGAGGCGGCCAGGCTGCACCGAGATCTGAGTCACTGCCGACTTAGTCGTTCCAAAGCCGGTGTACTTGGTCAGGTTGCTGATGCCGTCGAGGACGACGTGATCGAGCGAAGCCTCGGCGAAATCCTGCAACCGCGTGAAGTCGGTCGGATCATCGTCGATGTTCGCATGGAAGATGATTTTGTTTTCCACTGGTGTTCCCAAAATGAAAAAGCCGCCCGGTTGAGGGGCGGCTTGGGGTTGATCTTGATGGTCCTAGATCGCTACGCGACCTTTTTGATTTCGCCGAGCTTGAACGTTCCCAGTCGACGCCGTTCCCTGAGGCGCACGACTCGGTAATTGACCGTGTCGACGAGGACGGTGTCGCGGAGGGGCTTGGCGGCGACGATCGCCCCGCAGGCGTCGTCGAGTTTCGACATGTCGGTGGGAACGCGGAAGCCATTGCGAAAACGGCCACCGAAGCCTTGTGCCGGCGAGCGCAGCAGCGGGACGCTGACCTTCGCTTGCGCCGTGTAGGCCGGGATGCCGTATCGCATGTGCCCGCGATAAGACTTGGCGGACAGACCTGCGGGCAGGTCATCCTTGCTGTGCAGCGAAATGCGGTCGTAGACCCAATGGGCCGCGTCCGTTTCGCAGCGGAAGTTCTCGCCGCGCCACGATCCGTTGTAATCGTGGAAGTGCTGGGCCGGATAAGCCGTATGCACCTCCGAGACCTGAACCGGCTTGACGTCCTGCGGCGTGAGGCCCGGCGTCACCGAGATCAGATCGGAAGCAGCTTGATTGATCCGCACGGTGACGATGTTGTCCGTCGCATCCGTGGGTTCGTAGAACTTGTGACCGCGGAAACCATCGGTGTGATAGTCACGGTTCGACAACGATCCGAATGAGACCCGCTCGACGGCCTGGCCGCCGATCTCGGTCATCGCTTCGAGCTTCACAAAGGCTTCGACGCCGTTCTTGTAGATCGACGCCTTGCGCCCGTAGAGCTGAGGCCCGAGGCTCTTCTCCCGGAAATTGTCGTTCCGGAAGTAGTTGACCGGCATACGGAACTCGCGGGGGCCGGCCGGATCGCGGATCACGTAGGGATACATGCGGATCTGCGGCAACTTCACCAGCCACGACATGAACTCTTCGTTCGTCATCGCCGGGATGCGGTAGCCACGCGCGGGCGGAACGATCAGGTCGTTCAGCGCGCAGTCCACGATGTCGAGGTAGGTCGAGACACCAAGCTTGGTGCCCTTCAGCCGGTGATGCTTGATCGCATCGGCGACAATCTTGCGCTTCTTGGCCTCGGGCCAGTTCGGATCCCAGAGGTCAACCGAAAAGGACCAGGCAAGGTACGGCAGGTCGTCGATGTGGCATCGGAAAGGATCCCACAGCCGCCGGATGCGATCGGTATCCAGAGCAAGCAGCCGCTCAACCTCAGAGGCGAGCGTGCGCTCATAGACCGTCGCGTTCGGCGGCAGGATGTTGTCCATCAGGCGCTCGGCCATGGATTATTCCTCGCGAAAGCTTGAGATGCTCACGCTGGCGGATTCGATCCAGACGACCGAGTCGGGTCCGACGTTGATATCATCGAAATCGAGTTCGACGTTCTGCACACCCTCTTGGTTGAGAGCCGCGAGGATCGCGGATCGCTTCAGATCGCGACCGATCATTGAGACTCGGGTGCGAAGCGACTGCAGCGCCTTGTTGATATCTGCGACGACCAACGAGGCGTCCGGGCCAGGATAGAGCGTGATTTTTCCTTCGATGTCCGCCGGGATCTTGACGACCGGCAGGACGGAGATGTCGTCGGTCAGAGGCTTGATGCCATCTGACATGAGCCGGTCATAGACCGCGTCGACCATCGACGAAGGCGGCACCGGGTTGGTGCCGTCCGCCATGATCGTCACGGTGACCCTGCCCGTCCCACGCTCCGCGACAACCGATGCGTCGCGGATTGCGGTCGAGACGCTCAAAGCGTGGAAGATATAGGCGCCGGTGCTTCCGGCAGTGGTGAAGCTCTCCATCGAGAGCTGGATCCGCCTGCGGAGGCGGGTGTCGTCTTCGCCGTCCATCGGCGCCACGTTGAACCTGGCGCCGATGACTTCGAGGTCAGAGCCGTTCGCGAACGGCAGCATGCACGCCCGCGCTGCGGCATTGATCCGCTTGCGGACGATCATCTCGCCGTAGGCCTCGGACTCGAGGATGATGTTGGTGGGCGACTGCTCCAGGGCGATAGCCGCTGCGAGCTTGGCGTTCTTTGCGACTACGTCGTCCTGGTACCGCTTGAGCAGCACCTCGTAGTCGATCTCCTCGATGACCTGAGGAGGCGGAAGTCTCGCGAAGTCGATGTAAAGCGCGGGAGACTCGAAACTGGGCATTGGGAGGCTCCCGTTAGATCGTTTGCTTTGTCCTCTTCAGCTGAGCATCCACGAGGTCGTGTCCCTCGATCGTGAAGGTGATATCGCCGGTCGAGTCGAACGCATCGATCGCGACCTTCGTCACCTTGAACTCCGGCTCGTAGGTGTTGATCGCGGCGATAGCCGCCATCATGCCGCCGAAGAGAACCTCTTCGTTGCCGGGCTTGTCCTGGATGTTGAGGAAGTCAGACCCCCACCACAGCCGCATGATCCGCGATCGGAGGCGGGTGGTGAGGATGACGTAGATGCTCTGCTTGATGCGCGGCCAGCCTGAGATCAGCTCGCCGGTTTCACGGTCGATGTCGACCAGGTGCTTAGTTGGAAGGCTCGCCATCGGCAGGCGCCTCCGCAACAGCCACGGTCATGGGCTTGACAGCAGCCCGTGCCTTCTTGACTGCGCTCTCGACCTTCTGCTCGACCTCGGTCGCCTTTTCCTCAAGCGCATGCATGAGGTACTTGGCTTCCGCTTCGACCATGGAGATCACAGAACCTGCAGTCTGCAGGATGCCCTTGCGCCAGAAGTCGCGGACAACGGTGTACTCTTTCATGTTTCTTCTTTCTTATGCCGTGCCTGTGCCGGGGTCGGGTCCGCCACCAGCGTCCGTGGGACCGCCAGTATGCGGAGCGCCCTCGTCGCCGTTGAAAGGCAGGCTCGGAGGCGGCGTTGCACCGTGGATGTGCAAGAAGCCGATGGATTTCTTGTTGTGGCCGATGTCACCGCCGGTCTGATGCAGACCGCTGCCGGAGAACTTCCAGAAGGTGCCGCCCGCCGTGATGGTCAGGCCGTCATCCGCCAGGTACATCGACGTTTCGCCGACCTTGTAGAGGATGCCGTCTTCCTTCATCTCGATGTGGGCGTTCTCGCCCTGCGAGAGGTGAACGACATCTTCGGTCAGGTGGATCTTGGACTTGTCGTCATCGCCCATCTGGACGGTGAGATCTTCCTCGGTCCACTTCACCATGGCCTTCTTGTCCTTGAACTGGACCTTGACCTGGTTCTCGTCCATCAGGACGTCGCCCTTGGCGTCTTTCTCGCCGTAGCGGATGTTGACCTTCTCTTCGTCCTGCCGGTAGTAGGACTTGTTCTTGCCGACCGTCTTGAGGATCTTCTCCTTGTCGTTCAGCGTGCGGGTCACCCCGTCTTCGCCGTCCTCGGAGACCTCAGGAAGCTTCGGTGCTTGCGTTTGCTGCGACTGGCCTTGGCCACCGCCGCCGGCCGCGTCACCGCCGCCGCCAGAACCACCACCACCGCCAAGCGAAGCCGGAACGCCAGCTGCACCGCCAGCGCCGCCGCCGATCATCTTGCCGACGACACCCATCAGCCCAGCGGATTTGACCTGCTGTGCGATGTTCACGATGTTGCCGAGCTTCGCCAGATCGGGGAGGCCGGCCATCTTGGCCAGGTTGCCGATGTTTGCGAGCTGCGAGATGTTGGCGAGGCCACCGAGCTGGGTCAGCTGGGTGAGCTGCGTCATGTTGGTCAGGTTCGAGATGTCGAGATTGGCGAGATTGCCGAGGTTGCTCAGATTGCCGAGGCCGCCGAGCATGCCGGAGAAGTCCATGCCGCTCAGGCCGACCAGCTGACCGAGTCCTGCAAGATCGCCGAGACCGCCGATGTCTCCCAGGCCAGGGATGCCCCCGCCCTGCTTCTTGGATTTGATGATCAGGTGGTTGGAGTCTTTGGTCTGATGGACCCAGTGCTGCTGATCCTCTTTCTCGTGGATCAGGCCAACCGTTTCGTCCTGCTTGCCGTGCGGCGACGGAGTGTCAGGGCCGTAGTGATACGGCTCGACCGTCGCAAGCTCCGGCATTCCGCCGACCGATCGCAGCAGGGCATGTTGCCCCACCTTCGGCGGCGTCGAATACTTGATGGTGCCGTGCGAGAAGCTCTGCCACGGCATCCAGGTGCTCTTGAACGTATCCTGCTGCGAGAAGGTCTCGCTGCCGGACGGCGTTTGGTCATCGCCGTCGTTCATTTTGACGTACCAGCGATCCTTCTCGTACTTGACCTGAACGATCTTTCCGAGCCGCTCCTTGTTCTGGAACTTGCGCTCCAAGTCCTGGAGCCTGCGCTCCATGGCGTGGATTGCGCGAACCATTACGGCACCTCTGGTGTTACATCCATCTCGTCGTTGCGGCTGAAGAGTTCGGTGTGAACGTTGCCGCGGGCGATGACCGTACTCTGCGGCACCTGCGTGACCCTCTGGCCGTTGTAGTAGACCGTGTCACGCTCGCGCGCCTTGTTGGTACCGATCATCAGATCACTCTGCCATTCGACCACGCCAACGGACACGCCTTCGCGGCGCAGCACCGGCTGACTCAGTCGCTGGAACTTGATCTTCGTCGCCGCAGAAGCATCCGGATTGCCGAAGTAATTCTGGTTGGCCCAGACAGCGACCTTCTCGACCATGTCCCAGGCGCGAGCATCGCCATCCAGCTCGGCGTATTTGTTTTCGTCGATGATGACGCAGACCACACGGAGACAGGCATTCAGCTCGCCGGTCGTGGTGTGCTCGGTCGGCACGTTCATGACGGCGACACGCGCGCACGGGGTCTTCAGCGTCCAGTCGGCGATGTCGTGCTCGTCGAAGAGTCCGTCGTACCATTCGACGTCCAGCTCAGGGAGCAGGAGCTTCAGCCCGTCCATGATGTTCTGGCGGAAGTCGACGATCTTGCCCATCTGTCGCTCCCTCAGTTGTTGAGATAGTCACGGATCATCCTTGCGATCCGGGAATTGTTTTCTGCCGAAAAGCCCATGAACGGGCGCGGCGGAATTTGCGGCGCCGGCTTCTTCGGCCGGTACTTGCCCTTCACCCTGCGGACGCCCCCCTGGAGCCACTGAGCCTGCTCAGCATCGGTGACGATCATGAAGCCGTCATTGCTGACGTCGCCGATCTTGATGCTCCTGGCCAGATCGCCGTGCTCGAACAGGATCGAGGTGCTGCCCTTCAGCTGCGCCGTCAGTTCGCTGATCGCCTTCCACCGCTCGCCATCAGGACCAGTTTTGGTTCGCAGGATGCGATTACGGGTCGAGTTGACCATGTAGTCGGCAGCCTGACGCATCACCGGGGTCAGATCCTCTGACTGGTGAAGCAGGCGCTGGATTCGCTGACTCAGCTTGGTGATGTGGCTGAGGTCGATCTTTAGCTGAAGGCCCGGCATCAGGCCCTCCCGGTATCGAACGACCGCCCGCTCCGCTTCACGTTGGGATCGGTGGTGGTCGTCGTGCCGTCGCCATTGTCGACGGTCGTCGGCGGCAAGCCGAGGCCGACCTTGCCAGTCGAAGTCTTCTCCAACAGTGCGAGCGCATCTTCGTAGCGCACCCGCATTTCGTCGGTGCGGACGCCGCGCCCGAGCGCCATCTTGTAGACGGCAATGTCGATGGCACAGGTCCGGACGACACCCGGCGTTGGAACGACCGGGATGGTGTACTGCGCCGACAGATAGGCGTTACAAACCTCGTCGGCACCCTGAAGGCCGCGCGCCACGACTTCCGGGTCGGGCGTGCCGTCCTTGTTGTAATCGGCTACGCGAACAAGGAGGTCAGTGCCGTAAAGCTCGTCGATGTCCTCTTTGGTCGCGTAGGTCATGATTACTTCTTCTTCTTGCTCTTGGCGGGCTTGTCGGCAGTCTCTTCGCCGGCCTGCTCGCCTGCGTCATCGCCAGCCTGCTCGGTGGTTTCGGCAGCAGCCTGCTCGGCAGCTTCCTTTTCAGCGGCTTCGGCAGCAGCCTTTTCGGCAGCCTCCTTCTCGGCGGCTTCCTTGGCGGCGGCTTCCGCAGCAGCTTTTGCAGCTACGTCGTCCTTCACTTCCTCGCTGGCGTGATAGGACACGCCGGGAAGCTGGGCTGCGCGAGCAGCACGGACCTCTTCAGAGGCGAGCCGACGATCACGGCGCTTGTAGTTCGCAGCCGCCTCACGGGCCCGAAAGCCCTTCGCTCCAATCATGATTGTCTCCAGAGTCACAAAGAACCCTCCCCGGTTTCCCGAGGAGGGCCTTGTGTTTCAGTTCTAACCGTCAGTGACGATTAGGCCGCCAGCTTGTGCTTGAAGGCGACGATGCGGACGATCTTCGGATCGTACACGCGCTTCCAGTTGGCGACGTCGGCCAGCTCGGAGTTCGCGGGGGTGACGCCGGCCTGGTTGGTGCCGAGCCACTTGATGCCGCGGGGATGCATGACCCACTGGCGGCGGTTCACGATGTACTCCTGGCCCATGCCCTTCAGAGCCTGGCGCTCGACTTCCACCGGCACCTTGGGCGACTTCTCACCGAAGCCGACCGCGCCGGGGCCGAAGATGTAGGTCGTGAACACGCGGTTCGCGCCCGCGCCGGAGACCGGCATGGAGTCGTCGACGATGACGGTCTTGCCGAGGTAGGTCGGGATCGTCAGCTTGCCCTGGCTGTCGGGCACGAAGTCGATCAGGTCGGCCTTCACCATCGCCTTGAGGGTCAGCGAGTGGACGGCCACCGCGCTCAGACCGCCCTGCTCGTCACCGAGCAAGAAGGCCGAGTCGATGAACGAGTCGGCGTCGAAGAACTCGGCACCGCCGGTCAGGGCGGAGATGTCGTTCACGTTGGCCGCCATGTCGGTCGAGCCCATGGCGCCGGCCAGGGTCGCGAGCAGAGCGGTCTGCATGCGCTTGTTCCACCAGTCGGCGAAACGGTTCGCGATAGCGTCGATCGGGTCGGCGCCGGAGAGGTCGGCCGCCAGATCGGTCGAGCCGAACGCCTTACCGCGCAGAAGCTTCACGGCCACGTCCTGGCCCGAAGTCATCTTGCTGACGGTCAGGTCGGTGGTGTCGTCGAGCACCTGCTCAGCGTCGGACGCATCGAGGTCGTTGAAGAACGGCATGTTGACCGTCTTGCCTTCGATCTCGGCGTCGATGACGCTGGTCAGGTCGGTGATGATGCCCGACTGGAACAGCTCGGACTTCTGGGTCGACAGGACCTGGACGTACTTGTTGAACTTGGTCGGGACGATCATGTCCGCGAGACGAGTCTCAGTCATTTCTCACTCTTGAGTTTTGACCGGCCTTTGCTTTTCAGGAAGCAGCTTTGCATTCATGCAAACGCCGGAGCGCAATGACCCCGGCGGTGCGATGAAGGCAGACGTTTTCGGGTGTTAGTCCGTGACGCCGGCTGCAGCCTTGAGCTGCTTGGCCAGTTCAGGTTTGGTGTTTTCCAGCACCATTTGCTGGGTGATGTTGCGGGTCTCCGCCGACCAGGGGTTCACAACGCCCGTGGGTGCAGCCGGAGTGGTGCCCGGTTGGGTGCCCAGTCCACGCTTCTCGTCCGGCTTGAACAGAGAAGGCTTCGTCTCGCGGATTTCCACGAGCAGGTCAGCGATGGTGAACGGAGAACCGAGGTGGTCCTTGATCCGCGGGTTGCGGTTGACGTCGAGAACCTCGACCGTCACCTGCCCGTTGACCACTTTGGTCTGGACCATTTGGCCCGCCAGAAGTTCGATGGCATCCCGCGCATCGTCCAGCGGATTGAGTTTTGCGAGTTCAGACTTGATCGCGTTGTCGCGAACCAGCGTCTGCAACTGCCCCGTGAGGCTGGCGTTCGTCTCCTCCAAGCCCTTGACCTTCGTGGTCAGCTCGGTCTCACGCAGGTTGAACTGCGCGGTGAGCTGGCCCTTGTGGGTCTCGAACTTTTCGTTGGCGAGCTTGTCAGCTTCCTTCGCGGGATCGATAGCGGACAGTCGTGCTGCCGTCTCGATGGCCGTCTTGGCTGCGTCAGGGGTGATTTCCCCGAATGCGGCCACACGATCGATCGCGGTGCGAGCCGCGGTCACGTCGAGGCCTTCGTAGGGCTTCAGCTTCTCCTTCAGAACGGCGACGTTGTTGCGCTCCGCTCCGAGGGCGCTCCTGAGGCCCTGGACGTTGTCGAGTTCGTAGCCCTCGCTGGCGGTGACGTTGAGGAAGAACTTCCCGTCCTTCTCGACGTAAAAGCCACGGTGAGCTTCGTCGACGGTGTTGAGATCAGTAACGACTGCTTTAAGCATATCCATCCCGGAAATGCGGGGCGTCCCGCCCCTCGTGATAAAAGGCCCGTCAAGCATCCCGCCTGAGGGCCGGCGATATCCCCGAGAGGTCGGGGAATCGGAGGAGCCAGCAGCGATCGTTCCGAGGCCATCCCGGCGCTCGGTTGGTCATGCTGGCGAAACTGGTGTGGCGGCTGACAAGGCAGGTCTCGAACCTGCGACATCCTCGTTAACAGCGAGGCGCTCTACCGATCTGAGCTACTTGCCAAGATTGTTCAGCGGCGGCGTGGGCGTGCGACACGCTCTTTGGGGTATCTCTGCTCGTCTTGTGCGGGATGCGAGCTGAGACCGCTGAAACTGCGCTCAATCCGATCGGGGAGCGCAGAAAAGAACCTGTCGCCGCTATGCTGGCCCGGCGCGGCCGAAAAAGTCCCCGCCCATGCGTTGGCACGAGCGGGGAAGTGTCAGAGCGAGGAAACGAAAAAGCCGCATAGGAGGCCCGGAGAGAGCGTCCTATGCGGCTTCTGGATCGTGTCGGATCCTACGGAGGGCTTACCGACCGCCCGCCTGCGTTTGTTTAACGAGGTTGCAGACCTGACCGCCCCGGAGGGCTCCTCGATTAAGCTGCCTGCTGCAGCTGCTCGACGGGTTCGAGCTTCTCGAACTCGTCGGGGGTCGCGAACTGGATCTGGTCATCCTCAGTGAGGAGCACGAAGTCACCAGCTGCGCAGGACTGCACGCCCCACTGGGTGTTCATCGTGAGACCGCCGAGGCGGTTGATCGAAAGTTCGCCCGACTGGAGGCGACGAACCAGCCACGCAGGTGGAACTTCGTCGGCAACCTGGCCCCAGAGGGGCAGTTTGAAGGCTTGGACCAAGATATTGCGGGTGAAGAGCTGCACGGGCACTCCATTTGCATTCAAGCAAATGAAAAAGCACAGTACCCGCCTTTTGTCAAGCCCCCAATGCAAGGGGCCTGCAAACGGCCTTAGTGCAGCCACATGTAGACGACGAGGTAGAGGGTGAAGAGCCCTGGAACCCAGACGGGCGCCGACAGGGCCAGAAGGGCGAAGACGATCGCCAACTTCAGCATGTTCGACCGACGCTGCTCGACCACCAGCTGGGACACCGGGTCAGGCTTCAGCGTCTCCTTCCACGCTTCCATTGTCTGCGACGACTCGTAGAACTGACGCTTTCGCGCCATCGCCTCCGGGTCCTGCTCCAGTGCTTTCAGAATCCGCTGCCACAGCTGGCTTTTGCTTGATCCGGGCTCCATCTTTGACCTTCGTCTTACCCTTGACGTTGAACTTAGGGTCAAAGCAAATCGGGCAGCAGTAGTACTCGTCACCGACCAGCTTACCGAACATCACCACGGACTTCGGGATCATCCTGACAAGCTCAGTCACCAGCGTGCCCTGCTTCAAAGAGCAGGGCACGCAGTAATACTGTTCCGCTTTGAATGTCAGCTCGACCCTGGACATAGGACCGCGGCAAATACCAATTGCATTCCGGCAAGTCAATCCGATTTGCTCAGATTTGCTTTCTCGGACGCAGCTGGCCGGGCGGGAAGTTCGGCTTCGGCTGAGCAGCCGGAACTGCCGAAGCGGCCGGAGGCGTGCCGGTGGTCGATGACCCCGAACTTCCACCGGACTCCTTGGCAGGATCTGCCTGAGTCCAGCGTCCCGGGAACATGTTGTCACCGCCAGTCGCCATCATCTCGTCGACCTTCTGCCAGAGAGCCAGCTCGGCCTGGAGATTGAAATCGTCACCGAGCAGGTTGCGGGCACGGATCTCCTGCAACAGCACCTCGCGGCTGATACCGCGATTCTGCCACAGGGTGGCGAGCTGGGCGACCTCAAGCAGCCGGTCCTTGGTGTTCGAGAACTCGGTGTTGAGGATGACCTGGACCTGGCTGTAGTCCTTGCCGGTCCACTGCCCCATGAAGCGGATGCCCTTCTCGATCGCGTCCTGGCACTGGATGGCCAAGTCGTGGACGACCGAGTGGACCCGGGTCTCCTGGATGTCGCGCTCGTTCTGCGGAACGTACTGACGATGCGTGCCCGTGACCGGGTTCAGCGCCATCATGTCCATCTGCATTTCGAGCTTTTCGAGGTCCTTCAGGCCGGACTCGATCGCCGTGCCCTTGGGCTCGACGAAGTACCAGCGACCGTTGGCCTCGGGAGCGTAGAGCACCTTGTAGGGGCCGATCGCGAACTGCGCCTCGTCATCGGGATCGATCTGGACGCCGGAGCAGGCCAGCATCGGGAAGCGCGCCGCCGACAGGATGGAGCGCTGGTCAGAGGTCGAGATCCAGTGCTCGATCTGCTTGTAGGCGAGATCGATGAAGACCGGGCGGACCTGGTAGTCGGCTTCCTTTTCGCCGGCATACATGGTCACGAACGGCACCTCGGCCATGTTCTGGAGCGGTGTCTCTTCGATGAAGTCCCAGTTCGAGCCGCCCGAGGTCGCCTTCTGCTCCCAGAGCTGGACGATGCCGGACGTCTTGGTCGGGTCGATCTCGATCACCCGCATCTGGTTGTAAAGCACCTCCTTGAAGCCGTCGCGCTCGGCGCGCTGGCTGCGGATGCGGACGTGGACGGTCTTGACGTCACCGCCGACATACATGTCGTAGGCTGCAGCAACATCGTCGACCTTGAACGCCTTCATGAACGGGCGAGCGCCGGACGCTTTCTGGTCGGCGAGGCTCTTCATGTTGTAGGTGTCCGGGTGGTCCACCAGGAAGTGGCACATGCCGTCCAGCAGGGCGTTGTTGAAGAATTGGTGGGCGAAGACGTGCAGGTGGTTGCCCTGCAGATCGATGTCCTGGACCCACAGATCGAGGTCAGGATCGCTGTTGATCACCTTCAGCAACGTCCGGAACGGCTTCGCCGACGCAGCGTCCACGGCCTCACGCATCTTGTTGAGAGCGAAGGTCGAGGCGAGTCGCGAATTGTAGCGGGTGTCGTTTTCCTTGTCGTATTGCGGGAGGAACTCCGCGCCCATGGCCCGCATCGTTTCCGTGCCGCCGTAGACCGCGCGCAGCATTCGGGTGCGCTGCTGCATGGTCGTGGCTGCGGAAGACAACAGGCCGGGGTTACCCGCCTTCGGAGACGGGGTGTACTTGACTTGAGTGTCGGCCATTTCTGGATGGTGTCCTGACGTTACCAGTCAAGGACTGCCGCCTTCTTGGGACCGAGGAGCGCGTTGAATGCGTCGGATGCCGCGTCCACTTGGTCGTCGTAGGTACCAAGCGGGAAGGTTTCCAACTCATCCGTGAAGCAGGTATTCCAGTGACCTGGGACCATTCTCACGTTGCCGGCCTCGCACTGCGCAGCGAATGCGGCAGCGCGGACCTCTTTCGATCCGGTGGGGCGTTGTGCCTTGACGATGTAGCCGGCGAGCCGGCGGATAAAGCCCTGCGCCTGGCTCTTGCCGGCCTGGCCTGGGTCTTGGGGGAGAGAGATCTGGACCGAGCGGCCATCGTTCTTGGCCGTCTCGAAGATCTTCTTTTCGACTTCGAGCGGTGACCCGCGGAAGCGGACGATGTTCTCGATGTAGAAGATGCCGCTGGCATCCTTCGACATCAGAACGCCGACCGTGTAGTCACCGTCAGCTGATGCAGCCAAATCCCACGCGCGAACTCGAGCCCGGCGAGGCGGCAGATCGGCGAGCGCGACCGGGACGAACCAGTCAGCGCGGAACATGCCGCCGTCGTCCGCCATCGGCTGTTGCTGATAGAGAGCAGCGAAGGACCGCTCGCCGAGAACGTCGAGGCGATCCAAGAGCGCGTTGTAGGAGAAGCGGTGTGGCGCGAGCGGCTCGTTGTGCTTGCGGCCGAGAGGATCGCCAGGGACGGTGCCATCCTCATTGAGGATCACTTCGCCGTCCGGCGTCTTCTTCACGTAAGGCAGCGCCGGCAGATACAGGATCTCCCACGGGATACCCTTGCCGTCGTTCATCAGCTCGATGAGGCGGCCGGCGATATCGTCGTAGTGCCACCGCGTCAGGGTGAGGACGATAGCTGCATCCTCTTCCAGACGGGTGTAGACGACGTCGCGGTACCAGTCCCACTGGTCATCGCGGAACGATGCCGACTTGACTTCCTTGCGGTCCTTGATCGGGTCGTCGATCAGGAAGAGATGGGCGCCCTTACCGGTGGTACCGGTGCCGACGCCGACCGCGTAGTACTGACCGCCACCGCAGTCGTAATCGAGCTGCCATTCATCGGCAGCGCGCAGGTCGGAGCGAATCTTGACGCTCGGGAAGAGCCGCTCGAACTCGCGGCCCTTGATGATGTCGCGGACGTTACGGCCGAACGTCGTCGCAAAGTCTGAGTTGTACGAGGCCGAGATGATGTTCTTGCTGGGGTTCCTGGCCATGAAGTAGGCCGGGAAGCGCCGCGTCGACAGCTCGGACTTGCCGTGCCGCGGAGGCGCAAAGATCATCAGTCGTTTGCAGAGCCCCTGCTCTACTCGCTCCAGCGCTTCGGCGACCTTGAAGTGAAACGGGTCGGCGTAATATTTCGGAAGCGTGTACTGCGTGAAGTCGATGAGGTGCTCGCGGCCCCTCCTACGACGCAGGATTTCGGCCGCTGCCTCCTCGGGGGAGACATCGGTGTACGGGTTCATTGTGTTCGCAAAAAAAAGGCTCCAGCCGAGACAGTGCCCGGCCAGAGCGCAGATGAACTCCCCTTCTCAGGGGAATTACAGGTTAGATGTTGCGGGCAACCTCGGGCGCCGCCTCAGCGGGAGCGTCGGCGACCGGCGCATCGGCAGCCGGAGCCTCGGCAGCGGGCGCATCGGCGACCGGCGCGTCAGCAACCGGAGCCTCGGGAGCCGGAGCTGCTTCGACCGGAGCGGCCGGAGCAACAGCAGCCTGCGCTTCCGCGACGGTGGCCGCGATGTCGGAGGTCACGTCCTTGATCGCTTCGAGATCCTCGGCCGAGATGCCGGCGGCGGGCGCCGCGGCGAGCTGGGCCTGAAGATCAGCGACCTTGGACGACACCTCGTCCAGCTTGCCGTGCAGACCATGAACAGCCGCCTTGAGAGCAGCATCCTGGTCGACGAGAGCCTGGACAGCAGGGGTAAGAGCCATGAATAGATCCTTCAGTTGGTGGAGGTGAGTTTCGATCGCCCGATAGCGACCGTCTCCCAAACGGACGTGCTCCGTGTGGGATTCCAGGAGGTGGGACAGCACCTGTCGAAGGTTGAACTCATCGAAGAAAGACATCACACCTCGTTGTTTGTGATTGTTTTTGAAGGTGAGCGACGCCGCCGCGACGCGGTTTAGACTCCGACCGAGGCTGCGATACGCAGCGAACGCCCCCGAAGCGGCGACTCGGTCAGAGTGAAAAGGAGGTCCCCACGCCCGCTGGCCAAGCGGATCGTCCTGTCAGTTCAGGACTTAGTATTGCGGTCGCGCGGTGACGCGATCCCGTCAGGGGACTTGTTTGGTTCGCGGAACGTCCCGTGCCCGGAAAAACCTTTCCAAACACGGGCAACTTCTTTCCGAAATCGAACGGACTGCGAACAGCCTTTAGTGGATGTTGAAGTCGGCAGCGTCGAGCTGAGCGAAGACCTGCTTCTCCCAGTGACGAACCTTGCCGCGCATCACGAAGGAGAATTTCGGATCCTTCTCGAACTCGCCGAACGGCACGGACGCCGCATCGACGTGCTCCATGGCGCGCGGATCGAGCATCGGGACATCGATGATCGAGCTGCCGAGGCTGAGCGCCTGGCGGGCCACATCGTCGATGCCCTTGAAGAACTCAGCGCCGTTGTTGCGGTTGAGCACGATGCAGTGCTTCGCACCGGCCAGGAGCTTCGAGGTCGCCTCGATCTCGCCGAACGAGTCCATCGTCGAGCCGATGACGTGCATGACGGCGGTGTTGACCTTGCCGTCTTTGACCATGTCGAGGAAGCCGATCTCGGTCAGCAGCGTCAGCGTGTCGGTGAGCAGGCCGGCCCGGATGTCGATCAGCGTGATCGCCGAGGTGCCGATGGTGTCGAACACCTTCACCTGGTCATCGGAGTCGCGCAGGTTGACGACTTCGGTGATGGACGGAAAGAAGCGCTTCAGGCTGCCCTTCGGGCTCTCGGTGTCGAAAGCACGGGTCGCAAGGCCCTGGGCGCCGAAATAGTCGAGGATGACGCGGGACAGCGTGGTCTTGCCGACGCCGCCTTTGTCAGCGCCCACGATCACGACGGTGGGCAGGTTGGGTACGAATGGCATGGTAGTCTCCTTTGGTGGACCGGGGTCGATGGCTGGAGGGGTTGGAGCAGGCGACGGCTCAGTCTCCCGAACTGGTTCGGGCTCCTTGGGCGGTTCGATCTGCTCGGGTGGAGCGATGACCACGGAGGGGACGTCGTCAGCCGGTCGCTGACTATCCTGCCGTGGTTCGCTGGGGGCCGGCACGATGAGTGGCCGGTGGGGGTTCATGAGCGCCGCGATGCGTTGCCGACGCACATCCTCTGAGGTACGTCGGCCCTTCATCAGTGGACGCTTTCTTTTTTCTCCTCCGCCTTGGGCTTCTTCGCGCGGCTGGCAAGCTCAAGCAGCTCGTCCTCCGACATCTCGGTCGCTTCCTTGCGGACATTGAGGTTGGTGTGGTTCTCGTCCTTCTGGCCGAGGTAGTTCTTGCCGAGGAAGATGGACGCTGGCGCGTTCTTGTCGGCCAGCGCCATCTGTTTCCTTCGCAGCGAGACCTTTGCGTGCATCAGTCCGTCGTCCCAGACCTCACGCGCATCGGGATATGCGTTGAAGAAGTTGGTCAGGGTCCGAGGGCTTACACCGAGGATTGCGGCGGCCTCCTCTTGTGTACCGAAAAGGCGTGCGATCTCAGCCAGGGCACGTAGCGTATCCTCATCAGGTTGGAGCTTCGTCTTGCGAGGCCCGATCGGGCGAGCGAGAAGCTCATCGAGAAACGCGGTTTCCTTGGCTTCCTTCTCGGCGGCGGCTTTGGCTGCGGCCTCGCGAGCAGCAGCCTCCTCCTTCGTCGGCCGGCCGCGGCGACGTTTGGGCAGATCAGTCATTTCTTGTTCTTCTTCTCGACTGTCAGTGTTTGAGTTCGGGGATGACGACCTCGCTATCGATGATGTCGTCCATGACGATCACGACCACGTAACCGTCAGGAGGCACTCGAACGAGAATCTCTTCCGCCTCCTCGGGATCGTCGGTCTCCATGTCGAACCGATCGATCATGGCGACGATCGGAACCGAGAAGCCGCCCTCGTACACGATGCTCATCGACTCGAAGTCGATGGTGAAGCCTACGACCCCTCGCGGGTCGGCAGCGCCGTTTTGATCCATTGCAATATCTCAGCCTTGGAGCCGGCGCCGGTCCGCATCGCGGTCACGACGCCTTTGTCGATCGCCAACAGGGCTGGGATCTGGTTGACCTTGTAGCGCTGCGTGACCAGCATGCAGTGCTCGACGTTTGCGGTGTAGAAATCGACGTCGCCGCGCTGCTTCTCGATGTCATTGAGCAGCGGCGTCATCGCCTTGCAGGGCTGGCACCACTTCGCCTCGAACTTGATGACGATCGGCTTTGTTGCACCTTCAATTGCCTCGACGAAGGTGGTGTCGGTTAGGGGTTTCATTTTGAGAAGATCTTCTTGAGGGACGAGACGCCGGCCACGCCACAGACCGTGAGCATCACGTTCCACTGCATGCTGTCGTAGGGCGCCGGGAGTTTTGAGATTTGCCAGCTGCCGACCTCGTGGCCGAACAGCGGGATGGAATCGAGCACGATGGCCGCGACATGGAGCAGGAAGACGCCGAATGCAGCGGGAACCATCCACGCCGTGAACCAGTGCTCGCGGTCATCCTTGCGCATCTCGGCCGCCATCCGGGCGACCTCGACCTTGTAGCGCAGCTCAGCCACGTTGAGCGTCACGTCACCGCCGACAGCGGTCTTCCACTTCTCCAGATCCGCGTCGGTCTTCTTGTTGAGCCACTCCAGAAACCCGGACGCCAGTCCAGGGATGAAGCTGAGCAGCTTGAAGACCCACATTTACTCGGCCAGCTTCAGCAGCGCGTTGTAGGCCGCCGTCCACTTCCGGTTCTCGGCCAGGGTCCAGGTCTTCTTCTTCATGCCGGCTTCGAGCAGGTGGGCGACACCCTTCTTGGCGGCTTGCTTGATGGTCATAGCGGTCTCCTTAGGAAAGAAAAAGCCGCCCCGAAGGGCGGCCTGTGGTTTAAGAGGTTACGGTGATGAAGGCTTAGCCGGGAAAACCGTTCGATCGCGCCCAACCCAGCAGAGCATCGAGCTGCGTTTGCTGCCGCTCGATCACGTCTTGCTGCGCTTTGACGCCTTCGATGAGGACCGGAACAAGCTTGTCGTAAGCGACAGTGCGCCACTGCTTGCCGTCGTTCTCATCGTCCGGGATCGAGCGGCCGACGATTTCCGGCAGCACGGCTTCGACCTGGTCGGCGAGCACACCGACATCGCGCTCGCCGGGGCGACCGATGAGCCTCGTCTTGTGGTTCCAGGTGAAGCGAACACCGTCGAGTTGCCGGATGATGTCGATGGCATCTGCGATGGGGCTGACGTCGTCCTTCAGATCCGGATCGGAATAGGCAGTGATGTTACCACCCGCGACCATGTCGCTGTTCGGGGCCGAGTACCATGACCAAGCCGCTCGCGACCAACCGCCAAGGCCGAAATAGCCGTCCGCGCGGATGCCCAGTTTGATGCCGTAGGCGCCTTGCGCGAGGAACGAGATCATCGCCAAGGCGCCGTCGCCGGAGCCCCCGTTGTTGCGGACTTGGATCGAGGCAGTCGAGTCCGCCGACATGGGCGAAGACACTGCACCGGTAACGATCACACCGGAGAAAGTCGGGCTGGCGGCTGGCGCATAGCTGGCAGGGTTGAAGTTGCCTGCGTGCCAGACGGCGCTACCCGCGACCGTGAGGGTCGAGAATGCGCCATTGGTGAAGCGGGAGTCATCACCAGCGCAGACCGTACCGGCGGTGGTGCCGACGTTCTTGGTCGCAGCGTTACCGAGGCCAAGATTGGTTTGGGCATTGGTCTGCTGCGTGCCGGTCAGACCCTGCGCGTTGGTGTCAACCCGCAGGCGGTTGCCGAGAGCAGCGCTGATCGTGGTCGAGAAGTTGGCGTCGTTGCCGAGAGCGGCAGCCAGCTCATTGAGCGTGTCGAGCGTCCCGGGGGCCGATCCAACGAGATTCGACACAGCCGTGGCAACAAAGGACGTGGTGGCGAGCTTTGTGCTGTTGTCGCCAGCCGTCGGAGTTGGAGCGGTAGGCGACCCTGTGAAGCCCGGAGAATTTACGGGCGCACGAGAGCTGTCCGTGGGATGAACGTGATCCTCACGCGCGTACTTGGTCGACACACCAACAGCAGCCGTGCCGTCAGCGAGAGGCGCTGCGGTCGCAGGGGCGCCGCCGGCATTAGCCATCACGAATGCCGTGGTGGCAACCTTGGTGCTGTTGTCACCAGCAGTTGGCGTCGGTGCCGTGGGAGTGCCAGTAAAATTCGGCGAGTCCACGGGAGCACGAGTGGTGTCCGTGGGATGCTTGTGATCCTCGCGCGCCCACTTCGTACCCGTGCCTACCGCGCCAGCGCCGTCGTCGCCAACAGGCAAAGCCGTGCCGGCAGCAGCCTGAACCGCAGAAGCAGCGTTCGACGCGGACGTGGCCGCGTTGAGTTCGCTGGTGTGCGCGTTTGAGGCCGACGTCGCAGCATTACTTTCACTGGTTGCCGCGTTGCTTTCCGAGATGGCCGCAGCGTTCTTGGAGCTGAGTGCGTTGCTCTCGCTCGTCGCCGCGTTGGATGCCGACGTCGCAGAGTCGTTTTTAGACGTTAGCGCGTTGCTCTCAGATGTTGCAGCGTTCGCGGCTGAGGTGGCTGCAGCGTTTTTCGAGGCAAGTGCGTTGCTCTCGCTGGTTGCTGCATTGGTTGCGCTGGTAGCAGCAGCATTCTTGCTCGCGAGCGCGTTGCTTTCCGAAGTGGCCGCATTTGCCTCAGAGGTCGCCGCGTGGCTGGCCGAAGTTGCCGCATCAGAGGCCGAGTTTGAAGCGCTGGTCGCACTCGTAGATGCAACTGAGGCACTGGATGCTGCGTTGCTCTCACTGGTGGCCGCGGCGTCCTTGTGGGATCGCGCGTTGCTCTCACTGTTAGCAGCCGCACTTGCGCTTGCTTGTGCAGCAACCTCCGCCTCGAAAATACCCTCTGCTGATTGAGCCGCTTGAAGTGCACATGACGCAGCAGCCGCAGCATTTTGTTCCGTCTGCACTGCGTAGGATGGATCACCAGACTCTCCGGGATCGCCCTTTGGACCCTTAAATTGCCCAATGTCGATCCAGTTGCCGTCTGACCAGGCCAACCCGTGACCGGTGCCCTGATCAAGGTAAACATCGCCATCATTTGCGTGCGCGGGAAGCTCAAGATAACTCGCGACCGCACCCTTCAGCGCAATGCCGTGACCAACGTCACCCTTGTCGCCCTTGTCGCCTTTTGGTCCAGGACGCCCCTGCGGTCCAGGGCCGCCCTCCGGCCCCTGGACGCGAGGAAATAGATCCCGAAGCTCAGTCAGCGAAACCGTCTTCTCTTTGTTGTTGACGTGGATGTCGATCTCGACGTCATCCTCGCTCGGACCATCCGGCACTCCAACCGGCGCCTGTTCAGAAGCCAGTGCGATCTGCTTGTTGATGAGAAGGTACTTGGCGCCACGCTCGGTGAGGATGACGATCTCATTCGTGTCGTAGAAGTCAGTGCCGATGTGGATTCCGCTCGGGGATATGACCCGATACCGTAACGTGCTCATCCGTTCTTCTCATTTTTGTTGGCACCGGAGGAGAGACTCGAACTCTCGCAGCGCAGTTTTGGAGACCGGCCGCCTACGCCGGAGGACCCCGATGCATGATTGATCCCCCGCCCGATTTCTTCTCGCGACGGATTTCCCAGTCGTCGGGACGCCTTTGTTGGGGGTTGGCGTGCGCCTTGCGGCTTAAACTGTTCGGTCGGTGGGTTGCCCACGCCCGCATCTCTTCGCGCCGCCAAACAGGAGGCGGATCGCTACTTTGCCACCGTCATCGTGGCGCGACGGGAGGCCGTTCCGTCCTCGACCGAATTGGTGCCAGCGGGAGGAGTTGAACCAACGACCTGCGGGTTATGATTCCGCTGCTCTACCGTTGAGCTACACTGGCGAATTGGATGCCCGTCACCGAATGCGATGACGGGCTGTGCTCGCAAAAGCGAGCGCGCGGCTTGACGCATGGCCTCATTTAACCAGCCACCCCTATGTCGTTTTATTTGACGTTTCGGCTGGCACCGAGAAATTTAGGCCGTGAACCCATAAATCTGCCGGGCGGACGGTTTGCCAGACCGGCGACTCACTGCTAGGTCTCCACCACCATGGGATCCGCCACACGACACCGCAAAGCCTTCCTGCTCGCGCACCCGGTCTGCGCGTTCTGCGGTGGTGTCACGCCGTCGACGACGATCGAGCACTGCCCGCCGCGCGCGATGTTTCAGAACCGGCAGTGGCCGGAAGGCTTCGAGTTCCCAGCATGCGATCGATGCAACGGCGGCACGCGCGACGACGACCTGCTGATCGCTATGCTGGCCCGCGTCGATCCGCTCGAGAACAGAGGCGATCGGGACGGGAAGGTGCCCGGCCTGATGGCACGGGCGCACAAGCGGCACCCTGGCATGTTCGAACGGATGCTGGCGATCGGAGAGGACGGACAACCGCAGGCGAGCGGCGAGTGGCAGATCACCGACGAGATGCGCCAGGCCGTCGACGTGCTCGCCGCGAAGCTCGCCAAGGGCATCTACTGGCGACACACGCAGGACATCTTCCCGAACGACGGTGGCCTCGCGATGACTTGGTACACGAACGCCGACGTGGCGCGCGACGGCGGATACAAGCTGTTCGAAAGCCTGCAGCACCTCGCAGGCAACGCGCCGTTGCTGACGCGATCGGGCACCTACCTGAACGATCAGTTCGAATACAAGTTCTCGCTCTCACCAGAGAAGCACATCCTGACATTGCAGGCCAAGTTCGGGAACGCGTTCGGTTTCGTGGTGTTCGGCAGCACCACGCCCGGACTGCTGGAGAAGAACATTCATCTCGCGGTCGCCAGTCCGCGCGCCGATGGCGTCGAGCCGTTCAGGATCCTGCAATCGCCAGCGCTGCCGCTGGGCGAACTGCGGACGACAGGCGAGGGGTCTGCGGGATAGTCCGATCGCTTAGCGAACACCGCCGCATTTGGCCAAAGCCTTCCTCGCGACCTTCAATACCCGTCGGACGGTTGAGGCCGAGTCGGCTAATGGGTCATTCGCGACCGGGTCGAGCCAGCAGCAAGCCCGGGTGCTCTCGAAACTGGAGCCTCGAATCATGCGCCACGAACTCAGCGGGCAGCGAGCGCCTCGTCTACCGTCCACTTGTAGACGTAGAGCCGGCGCTTCACTCTGGCTTGTGGCAGTCCCGACAATTCGATCGCCTCAGCGAGCGACATCGTCCTGCCCATGAACTCGACCCAGCGCGTGGACCGCCTATTGCGGTTCTGCTCTTTGACGGTCGACCATTTGCAGTTGTCGGGATCGTAGTTCAGTTCGTTCTCAATCCTGTCGATCGAATGCTCCAGCGACGGACGCTCTCCTACATCGGCGAGGAAGCATTCGAAGCCGGACATTCCATCGGCGCCAAAGCGCCAGCGGTCGCACACAGTGATACCGCGAGCGCCGTATCGATCGTATGAAGTGGCATCTTCATCGTAGCACCTCTGGATCATTGCGACCCACGACCTGTACGTTGGGCTTTCGCCGCAGTCTCGTGAATGTCCGTGTTTCAGCATACTGGCAACCTTGGCACCGAGGAGAGAAAGCAAGAGCGACGCACCTCGTGTCGGATTACAGGGCTCGTGGGGCACCATCGCCATCGCGCAGTTCTTGCGCTGGACGCATGTTTGCGTCACCGCTCCTGGGGCTTGATGGAGCCAGAGGTTTTGCAGCCGTGGGCGCAGCTGATTTGTTCTCTGGCGCACGGGGCGGGTAAAGGAGGGAAACCCCGCAGCCGTGCAGCCGGGCTGGGTCAGACGGTGCGCGACGACCCTTCGGTGCGCGCCTCCCTGTTACACAAACAGTTCCGGGTATCGATGTTAGCCGCCAGATGCCTTCAGGCGTTTCCTGCGGCGGCGTCGTTCAAGCAGGATTTCGAGGAGCGCCCTCGCCTTGCTGATGATCTTCTTTTTCTTGGCCATAATGTCCTCAGGCGACGTGCTCTTGCGGTATGCCCCAGTGCGGCGGGACAGTCGAAACCGAAAGGCACAGGTTTGGGATGAGCTTCTCCAAGACCCAGTCGGTGTGGGCCTGCTGGACGCCGCTGAGCGGCCGGATCAGCTTTGCGTTGGAGTAGAGCTTGGTGACGACCTGCCCGTACACCACCGGCTCCCATTGCTTGGGATCGAGGCGCAGCCAGGCGATCATCGCTTCGGCCGCCTTCTTGGTGTCGGCCACCATTGCGTTGAGCATGGTCATTCTTTCTGGGCGATGGCCTTATCGATCCAGGCGTAGATTTCCGGATTGTCGCGTCGGGCCATGATCATGACCGGCGTCAGCCGGTTCACGACGGTCTCTTCCTGGGCGCGGCTCTTGAGAGCTGCCGCGTGCCAGCAGGCGTGGTTGATCTCGTGCTCAAGCACTTCCGCGAACGATGAGTCCGGCAGGTCGTTACGCACGTAGATGATGAAGTTGAAGCGGTCGCACAGACCGAGGCACTCCTTCTCCTCGGCCTCGGCGGGATCCCAGTGCTTCAGAGTGTAGACGTAGATGCCGATCTTAATCGTGGTCGGAAGCTTCCGCCGATCGGGTAGCCTTCGGCGGGTCATAACGAACCTCGAAAGGATTGAGGGTGAATGCGCGCTCGATCGAGGCCTGCCAGATGGCGTAGCTGAACATGAAGACGGAGAGAGGAAACGGCATTACTCGTCTTCCTCTTCATCCCGCTCCAGCAAATCGATGACGCGGTCGAGGCGATAGGATAGTTCGTCTGCGGCGTACTCGATGCCGTCGCGGATCTTGCCGCCGATTGCGATCAGGCCGACCATGATGAGGATGGCTTCGATGATCATCACCAGACCCCCAGCCAGACGCCCCAGCCGTGGATCACGCCGACAGGCGGCAGGACCGCTCCGGCGATCAGGAACAGGTAGGACGCCGACTTGATGCAGACCACAACGTGGGTAACCCACGCGGCGAGCGCGGCGAGCAGGCAAGCGATGTAAGCGAAGGCGAAGTACGCCATGGGATAGTGCCCTGTCATGTCAGAGGATCGCGTATTGGCCGTCGTGACTGACCCGCGTGAACCAGTTCTCACAGCGCTCTTCGAAAGCAGCGTACTGCTCGAAGGTGACGCGCCAGTGCGGGCGGATGATCACGAGGCGGTCGAAGCGGTGTCCGGCCGGATTGTCGGAGTGGCGAAAGACACGCCAGAAGCGGGTGTCGAGGCCGAAGGCCTTGATGTATTGCTCCGCGATATGCGTGGTCTCGGCGATAACTGCATTCATGTGAAGACGCCCTTCTCCATGGCGACGACGCGGGCCGCCCTTTGGACGTCCGGAAGTCGGTCTTCCTTGATCGCGGTGATGGGCGTGATGCCGCCCAGTAGCTCGTTGCCGCGCAGCATCCAGGCTTGCGCCTCGACGGTGCCGACGTGCTTTTCGAGCTGCTTGATGACCTGGTAGGCCTGCATCGCCAGCGGCGATGTCGAGATCGGATCAGGCTTCATCCCATGTCGGCGATGACGATGGCGAAGGCGATCGAGAGGGCGATGCCGATGATGAGCTGGGTGATTTCCGGCGGGATCATCGGCCGAGCTCCTCGCGGACGGCGGTGACCGCCTTCTCCATGGCAGCGCGGACGATGAACATGTGGACCTTGTCGTCCGGCAGTTCGACCATCTGGACGCTCTCCTCGATCGCCGGGACGTAATCGGCGGGACCGATCGGACCGAGATCACGCATGAGCGGATACCTGATCAGCCGCGTTGTCTTCGGAGACCAGGTGCCGACACGCTGCCAGCACTTCAGCTCGTCTTCGAATGCGTCGAGTGCCGCATTCGTCAGCTTTTCCATCACGCCCATGATGTCTCCGCTTGGAATGGTGCCCCGGCTCGCCGTTCAGACGAGACCGGGCTCTGGGTAATCAGTGCAGGAACGACAGCGTCATCAGGCCGAGCGCCATGAGACAGGCGACTTCGAAGCCGATGACGGAATTGAGGATGGGATCGGAACTCATTGCGGAGCCTCGTCGGTTGGATCCGGCGCCAGCAATGTCGCGACGATCAAAGTGATCGCTCCGATCGTGAGGGCTCCTGTGCACAGGAGCACCAGCTTGATCATGAGCTGGCCGAGCACAGCGACGAAGACGATGTCGTCCATCATGTCGCGGCTCCCGGGTTGAATTGGACAAAAGGCCGCCGTCCCCCGGATCAGCGCGGGTTTGAGCCGGCTGTTCCGAGGTTGGGGCGAACAGAGGTTTGAATGATTGCACGAATGCTAATCTACGCCGACCAATACACCGGTCCCCCGGTTTCGTCAAGAGCAATGCAAATGGAATGCAAATTCGGGAACTCGCCCGGCGTGTGGTTTCAACAGTTCCAGGCGAAATTCGTCCCAGGTGTTGAAACCGATCCGATCGACCAGCCGGAGGCGGTCACCGGTTAGGGTGATGGTTCACTGATGGTTATATGATGGTTCAGCGGCAGCTCCTGCCGGTGGTACCGGCGGCTCCTGCCGGTGGTAGCGGCAGCTCCCGCCGCTTGCAACCGGCAGCTCCTGCCGTGTTCAAATTACCACACCGGCACCTGCTGCCGGTGGTCCCCTCGCGGCGGCGCGCGTGTCGGGTTAGATCTGGGCGCGACAGCGCCCCGCCCCATGTGCGGGGCCTGTCAGAAACCACAGGTTTGACACAATTGCCCCAGCTCACCCGACGCCCTGACGGAGATCCTCACCGAGCCGGCGGATGGTTCATCTACTACGGCGACGTCCGGGTCGGTCACATTGGCAAGCGTGCCGGCGTTCCGACCAATGCCCCGCAGTGGGGCTGGAACTGCGGCTTCTACCCCGGCTGTGATCCGGGCCAGGCGACCAACGGGACAGCCGAGTCCTTCGAGCAGGCGCGTGACGGCTTCGAGGAGGCTTGGCGGAAGCTGCTCTCCACCCGCACCGAGGCGCACTTCGAGATCTGGCGTCGGTCGCGAGACTGGCACGCCTGGAAGGACCGGATGAACGACGAGCGGCTGCCGATGCCAACCCAGCGCGAGAGCGGCCGGGCTCGCTGCTTCTGCGGCGAGGAGATCACCAGTTCCTCGATCGAGCGGCATGTCCAGGCGGCGCACCGGGGCCTCGGCGACTCGCATTCCATCCGGTCATGACTAACTTGGACTCCGGTCAGTGGAGTTCCGCGTATGGCCTCGCCCTCGATCATCCCAGCAGACCGGCTCGACCGGGACATGTACCTGGTGCTGGAGGATTTCAGCAGCGGCCCGGCTTGGCGTGAGACGGACGAGGACCGGACCGACTACCGGACCCTGATCAGCGATCTCCTCAGCGGCCAGTACGACCATCCGCTGCGCGTGGTGGCGTTCAATCCGCTCGAAGGCTGGTCGCGCGACGCCACCGAAGATGTCGCCAAGGAGCTGGAGCAGCGGGTCGCGGAAGGGTTCGAGGTCACAGAGACTGTGCGTGAGTTCATCGAGCGCTTCACCGGGCGGGCGCTCGGCGTGCAGCTGTTGCTGCCGCTGCGCCAATTCTAACTCGCAATTTGGCCGGCGGTGCATAGATGCCGGCTATGCCAACCAAGTTCGAATTTTGCAGGCCGGCGGCGAAGAAGGTCGTCCCGGCCGGCCCCGATTGGATCCACGAGGTGAAGTACGACGGCTACCGCGGGCGCGTGGTCCGCGAGGGTAAGGCCGTGCAGGTGCTCTCGAAGGCCGGGCTCGACTGGACGTGGCGCTATCCGATGATCGCCGAGGCGGCGCTGAAGATGAAGCAGCAGCGCTTCGTCATCGACGGCGAGATCTGTGTGCTCGACGTCCAGGGCATCTCGCAATTCGACTGGTTGCACTCTGGCCACTACAACGACGACGCCCAGCTCTATGCCTTCGACCTGGTCGTGCTCGACGGCGATGACCTGCGGGACCTGCCGCTGTTCGAGCGCAAGAGCCGGCTGGCCAAACTGCTGCACCGCCGGCCCGAGGGCATCTTCATCGCGCCCTTCGAGCAGGGCGAGATCGGGCCCACTCTGTTCGACGCGGCCTGCCGCATGGGGCTCGAGGGTTTGGTGTCAAAGCACCGCGAGCGCCGCTACCGGCCGCGGACGTGCGACTGGATCAAGGTCAAGAACCGGGCGCACCCCGCCTATTCTCGCGTGGCTGATCAGTTCTGACGGGGAACGGGATCACCTCGGCCTTGCCGCCACGCATCGCCCAGGCGGCGATCTCCTTCTCCGGGTTCGGGCCCCGCAGGATCTTGCGGATGATGTCGCGCATGGCGATCAGCTGGCGCAGCTGCACGACGGTGAAGCCTGGATCGCTCATGTTTCCCTCCCCCAGCCTCTCGATCCACCACAGCATCATGCCGCCGGCAATGACCGGCGCAAGGGCCGCGGCGTTTGCAACTTCGTCGTAGAGGTTAGTGTCGTCGGTCATCGCGGCCAACACGGCCTCCTCCTCTTGGTTCTAAAGATCAGCGCGGAGCGCTCGCTGCATTTGCTCATGCTGACGCGGAACTGAACCTGCGCTCCTGCAAGGCAGCTCTGCAAATGCAAGCTTGCAGCAAATTTTCTGCAATCCACATTCTCGTCACATTGGGCGGGCACCCCGCGCTCGTCCTGACTTGGACCACTCGGACGGTCTCGGCAAAACTGATCAGCCCCCAGGCCTTGTCGGGGCCGTCCGTTTCTTATTTCGAGGTTTCGATGCAATCATTAGTCCTGGCCGGCAAGGCCACGCTGTCGGTCGCCTTGCTGACGCTGCTGCTCGCGATTGCGATACACATCTGTGTGATGCTGCTCAACGCGACGCTGCCCGACGCGGTGCTCGGTTATGAGAATGGCGCGGAGCGCCCCGGCATCTACACGCCCACAAATCCCTCGGAAAAATAGGGAACAGAACGTTGATCGCGGCGTTCGAGCGGATTCCGCACTTTCTCACCTGAAGCATGAAGGAGATGTAATGCCAGCCAAGAAGAAGACGAAGATTCAGACGCGGGAGCGCTACTCACGCGATGACATCAAGGCGCTGAAGGCGCACTCGAAGGCGCGGACGCCGATCGCGAAGGTCGCCAAGACGATGAAGCGCACGCCGGCTGCGCTGCGGGCGAAGGCACACCAGCTCGGCATTGGTCTGGGCGAAGCCCGCCGCATCTAATTTGCATTTTCTGCAAAGATGTGGTAGCAGACTGGCCTTCCGGGACGTTTGCATTTCCCAAAAGTCCAACCGTCCTTTCAGGAGAACCTCCCGAACAGGGGGGTTCTTTTGCTTTTGGGGTGGGTCATCGAAGGCCGTCGAGGAAAGCTGCTCGATGGGCGCGACGGAAGGGCCGCCAGGCTAATCGAAACGGTCGGGACCGGCGCGACGCGCCCCCGACTGACCCGCCGCCCCCAAGGGTCTTAGATTCAGCGCGAAGCGCTCGCCGGTTGTGACCATTTTGGCAGAAGGGTAACAACTCGGCCGCCGGTTATACTGTCCTCGCGGATCTAGTATAGCGCTCGGCCGCCATGACCTCCCGATCGAGGGGGTCTTTTATTCGGGCCACCCCTGTCAGAAATTTGTAGGTGTTTTTCTGACAGGAGCCGCAGCGCGGGCCGCCTGTAGGCCTCACCCGACAGGGTAGACAAGCCAGTCCCCAGGAATGCAAACGCATCCAGCCCCTGGATTTCAAGCCAGCGACTCGTTTTGGCGGGGATCCTCCCCCAGCAGTCGAAAAAGGCCCTTTTGGGCGTGGAAAGTATGGACCGGTCGGCCACGACCGGGGCTAGGTCAACAAAAAAAATTTGCATCCGTGCAAATAATTCTCTTTCAAGCTATTTGCTTTCTGCTATTGTGTTCATGGGAAATGCAAACGGAGTGATTGAGACGGTTTAGGTTCTGGCTTTCATAGCGAGTCTTTTGACTCGCGTTCTGTGAACCACGCGAAGGCACCTTCGCAGGGAACGGGAGAGCCATGTCCAAACGTCGAAATTTCTCCGCCACCCCGGAAAACTGGAAAGGACTAGAGCAAATGACCACGGCACAGAATACCACCCCGGCAAAGTCTCTCGGAACCATTGCTTTGGAAGCCGCCGCAAAGGCCGTCAAGAATGACGACTCGGCCGCCTTCACTGCTACCGTTGCACTCGGACTCGTCATGGCAAACCGCCAAGTCGAGAGGGCGGAGACTGACAAGGATATCACGGAAAAGGAAAACAAGCGGGCTTTCCGCGCGTTCCTGAAATTCTACGCTGCAAAGGGCGGCGTTGTGTGGCGCGACTCGGACCATTTGGTTTCCGGCTTCATGGCCATTAAGGACCGGAAGGAACGCGAGTCCGCCGCGTCGGAATACGTTGACGGCGGCAAGAATTGCAAAACGCAATTCGCCAAGCCGGAGGGCGCGCGGCTTGTGGAGGGACTCGCGAAACTGCGGACATGGTCCTTCCGGCTTATGGCGGACGTCTGCACTAACCATGCTGACGCAATCCGCGACATTCTCGCCAAGAAAGCCGCTGGCGCGTCGGGTCAAGTTTTGGCCGACTCCTTCACGGAATTTGTGAAGCGTGAATATGGCGCGTCATTCGCCAAGTTGACCGGCCGACTCGCCAAGTCAAAGGACGATAAGGAAAAGCCGGACGTTCTGGACTCGCTCATGAAGCGTATCGAGTCCCTGACCGATACCGATTTTGTCCTCCTCATGTCGCGGATTAACGACATGACCGGCGCGCGTGCCAAGTCTGACGACTCCATGAAAGATTTCATGGGCGAGGGCGAGGGCGAAACGGAAAGCGAAGCGCCGCGCCTGATCAAAGCGGCCTAATCCCCCGCCCATCCCTGACCTGAAACCTCCCGGGGTCTCCCCTCGGGGGGATTTCGGCTGGCTTTTTTTTGAACTTTTTCCGGGGGGCGTCACTCGCGCCTCTCTCGGAAAGTCATGACGATTTGGAAATTTTCGTAGCCCCACGGGCGACCCCCACCCCCATTTTTGGAGCCTACCCACGATGGCCAAGCGCTACATCGAACGCCCCACCGCGCGCCAAATCGTCGACCGTGCCGAACGCGAGGCGAGATACGAGCGGGCTCGGGATGCAAACGCGGACTGGCTGGCGTCGAACTACGCCCCCACCCCGAAGGCTGCGCCCACCCGCTTCTCGAAGGCGGACCAGCGTGCGGCCGATGACTACGCGATGTTCCAGCGCTTCGCCGACGAGTACGAGCACAACGACATCCCGGACAAGCTCGGCAAGACCGGCAACTACGAGCCGAAGTCGATCTACTCCCCGGCGCCGAAGTCCCCCATCCGCTTCGAGCGCCCCGCCAAGCGCAAACCCCGCGACCCCACGCGGTCGGCACCGATTGCGAGATCCCCGATTACCGGCGCCATCGCACCTTCACGGTCGAGGACGGCGAAGGCCGTGCCCGTGGCGCCATCCAGATCAACCCCTACTCGAAGCGCATCACCATCGGCGGCTTCGGTCTTACCACGAGGAAGTAAGCGCCATGCGATACCTGTTCGAGCTGACCGTGCCGATGCCCCTCGCGGTGTTCATCCTCACCCTGTTCGCCATTGGCGGCTGGATCGTGGGAGGCTTCCATGCCTGACATCTCGACCGGCTGGCAAATGATCCAGATGGCGGCCGAGGTCGCCTCGCTCCACCTCGACAAGCACTGGGTCAAGACCTGGCTCCGCATCGACTGGGACCGCATCAGCAAGACCAAGCACTCGATGCACGTCCTCAAGGGCAACGTCGATCACCTCTTCAAGGACACCGAGGAGGTCATCAACACCATCTGGGCGGAACTGGCATGATGCACCCTCGCCTTCCCGAAGCCGAGCGCAAGATCATGCACCTCGGCCGGCACATCCGCTGCCGTCTCACCAAGCGGCAGAAGCGCAAGTACCGCGCCATGTTCGACGAGGCCATGCAGAAGCACGAGTCCGGCCTGCAAGCGGTCCGGCTGGTCGATGACCTGATCGAACAGAACCGTCCGCTGAAGTGGTGAACACAATATCTGGTGTGAGACCCCCTCAATTCGGGGTCTCCACCCCCCTTTCGGGACCATTTTGCACCCGATTTGCACTAGATCTTGTGTCTGAGCAGTGCAAATCCGGTCTGAAATGACAAATTTGCTTTTTATGGGGTCAGAACGGACGAGTTGACGGCCCTCAGCGTCTTGCTGGGTTTGTCGTGGAATGGCGTGCAAACGGAGAGAGATGACCGGCTGGAGGCGTTTGCTTCCCCCTGGGTCAAATCCCCCTGTAGCCCCTTCCCCTCTCTCTGTGTGTCTCCCCCTGTCTCTTAGTCCCCTTGATGGTGTGCATGGTCGGCGGCCCGCGAAATCCGGGCGGCTCGTTCCCTGCTGTTTTCAAGGGATTTGGTGTCGGCAACGCAACGGAGGAACCCGTGCTCGATCTGCTCAATACCCTCTACCGGGAGGGTCGTCATCGCCCCGGCAAGGGCCTGAACCAGTGCTACGCTCTGGCCAATGCTGCCTACCTCTTGGGGGCTCAGCATCGTCCGGCTCACATGGTCCGGGCGGCCATCGACACGCTCCGGGCGGCCTTCGAAAATTGAGGCCGAAATTCCCATCCGGGAATTTCTGAGGGATTTTTCGGGGAATTATTTTCCCCGTCCGACACCCCATTTGTCTCACAGAAGCATGGCGAAAGTTTGCCTTGTATTTGCTTTAGTCTTCGTGCAAATGCGCATTGAGGCAACGGCGGGGCGGGTGACGAACCAACCCAATTCACACCAGATCAGGACGAACCATGCTCGCAATACAAGCTGCGACCTACGAGGCCTTGAGATTCCTCAGCCCGGTATGGAGCGCTGTTTGCTCCGGCTTCGCGATCATGATCTACGGCGAACTGTACATCACGCCTGCCGGTCAGGCCTATCTCGACTCGCTGGAGGAGTAACCGTGCCAAGCATCGTCACCGCCAACGACCTGCACCTGTTCGCGATCAACACCGGCTCGCTCTACCAAGCGCACCTAGCGATGGCACGCGACCACGACCCAATCGGCGTGTGGGATCAGCACTTCGAGTTTGCCGTGCTGCCGCTCGACTGCAAGCAGATCGAACGTTCACGCCACGCCTCGCGTCCTGTGCGAGGCGTCCGAGTCCACCAAGGCCTATTACGAGCGCCACATCGCGGAGTTCTGAGCCGTGGTCGCGTTCTACTTCAACTGCCGCTGCTGCAGCAAACCCGTCCTCAACCGAAAGGCCAGCCCCGCTTTGAATGCGGTGCATGCGCCGAACCTGCGACGAAAGCAGCGTGAGCGCATACAAGTCATCGCCGTGCCCCCGAACGTCTCCGTGGGGCGCAATCAGGACAAGCAGGAGCTGGCGCCTGGCATCTGGCAGGTTTCAACCGCCGGCCATGGAGGCATCAAGAGCTATGCGGGAAACTGGGTGATGACGGAATGAGATAGGCGGCGTATCGAGGCGGGTGTCGAGCCTGCCAGAACCTCAAGGAGAGCGATACGCCATGAACGAGCATAGCAACATTGTCCCACTGCGTCAGCCCGATGAGATCGACGATCCACTGACGAATATTTTGCGATCTGGAGCTCGGCAGCTGCTTGCGCAGGCTGTCGAGATGGAAGCCGAGGCGTTTCTCGCCGCGATGAAGGGCTTGAAGCTTCCCGATGGCCGCGACCGCCTCGTGCGACACGGCCATGGTCCAGTGCGGACGATCCAGACGGGGATCGGCGCCGTCGAAGTCGCCCGGGTAAAGATTCGCGATCGCGCGGTGACCAGCGATGGCGAGCGGATCCGCTTCACCTCGGCGATCCTGCCGTTGTGGGCACGGCGCACGAAGAGCTTGGATGCACTTTTGCCGGTTCTGTACCTGCGAGGCATCTCGACGGGCGACTTCCAGGAGGCGCTGGCGGCGCTCTTGGGCAAGGATGCGCCGAATCTTTCTCCGGCGGTGGTTTCCAGACTGACGACGGAGTGGCAGCTCGAGTACGAGCGTTGGCAGAAGCGCGATCTGTCGGCGCGCCGGTACGTATACGTGTGGGCGGACGGCGTCTTCCTGCAGGCTCGCATGGAAGACCACAGCGAATGCATGCTGGTGCTGATCGGCGCGACGCCGGAAGGCAAGAAGGAACTCATCGGCTTCCAGGTCGGCGTGCGCGAGAGCACGCAGAGCTGGCACGAACTGCTCGTCGAGGCGAAAACCCGAGGGCTGAAGATCGCCCCGGAAATCGCCGTCGGTGACGGCGCGCTCGGCTTCTGGAAGGCGCTCGACGAGGTCTTTCCCGCCACGCGACATCAGCGGTGCTGGGTGCACAAAACCGCGAATATCTTGAACAAAGTCGCAGTGTCGGTACAGGCCAGCATGAAGAAGGATCTGCGCGAGGTCTATTTGGCGTCCAACCGAGCTTCGGCCGAAGTGGCGATCGATGTCTTTGCCGAGAAATACGGAGCGAAGTACGACAAGGCGGTCGAGTGCCTGACGAAAGATCGCGACGCAATGCTTGCGTTCTACGAATTCCCCGCCGAGCATTGGGACCACTTGCGGACGACGAATCCCATCGAAAGCGTGTTCGCGACGGTCCGGCACAGAACGGTGCGCACGAAAGGTTCGTTATCGTCAACGACTGCCAAGTTGATGGTGTTCAAGCTGCTCTGCGCCGCATCAAAGACCTGGCGGCGGCTGAAAGGCACAAATCAGTTGCCGAAGGTCAGCGCAGGTGTCAGATTCGAAAACGGCATCGAGGTCATCCAAGTGCCGGAAAACCACGCCGCCTGATCGCCTCGTCACCCAAAATCCCGCATAGCTCAGGCATCAAGCTGTCCCGCGAGCGCAATGCGGCAATGCCGGACTACATGCGCAACGAGGGCGGCTGGTACGAGGAGGATTGCGAGTGGGCGAAAGCCGCCGTCGTCCACCCGGTCGGATTCCAGCGCGTCGTCAATGGCCGGACCGAGTTCGACATCGCCATGGAGACGCTCCGCAACTGGCATCCTGTCCCGTACGAGCGCTTCACAGGCGCCATTATCGAGCGCGGCTTGTCCATCGTGAAGGACGAGCGGCTGTTCAAGTTTGAGAACGAGAACAACTTCGTTGTCACCGCTGCCTGGGGTGACTGGGCGCACTGGGTGCCCAAATGCGAGGTCGGTGTCGTGGCCAAACGCGACAGCGACAAGGCCGAGAAATGGGTTCCTAGTCGACGGCAAGCTCTACAGCGAGCGACGCTGAACAGGCTCAAGCATTTTCGACGTGTTACGCAAAAGCGGCGAGGAATTTTCTCGCCGTTGTGACAGCAGCTATCGCGCTCTGGCTGCGCTGCAACATAGGGTAGCGCTTCATTATATTTCTATCGGTCGATTGACTCCGTTCCGCCTAGGGCGCACTATGTTTACATTGAACCGAAATCTCGAGAGAGATTTAGGCAAATCATCTGTCTCTCGGAATCTGTAAATGTGGGCAGCGGGCGTCGACTAAGCCCCGAACCTGTCTACAGATCGAGGTCGGATTCCGAACGCTGAGAGGGAGAACTTCGATGCGTACGATCCGTTATATAATTTGCTCCACAGTACCGGTGGTTGCCACAGTCCTCCTTACGACTGCGTTAACTGCACGTGCAGAGGATTGCCGAACCAGCAATTCGCAGTTTTGTCAAAATATGAGAAATGCCGACGAAGTGTCTAGGCGGCAACAAGCTGAACGTGATCGGCAGAACACGCAGCAAAGGGGCACCAGCCAGTATACTGGCCCGAATTGTTGGTCCTCGGGCGCAAGTGGCACTACGGCATGCGGCTATCAAAGATCGACAAGATAGAGCCCAGTGTTTTGGATCGCGACCATTTTTAGCGCCGGATGGTGAGTGCGCCATCGGATGCATCTGCTGATCTCAATGGTGGTCGCACTATCGATGAGCATTGAATATGAGGCGTACTCGTCTGGGCGGGTTTAGGCGCGCGCGGTCTGAAGTCTGGGCGTGCTTCCGAGAAGGGACGCAAAACAATGCACGTACTCCGCGGAGTGGCGATAGTTTTATGGATGGGTGCCGGGCTGCTCCAAATGCCCGTTGTGGCAAAGGCCCAAACAGAAGCTTCTTTCGAAATCGGTTGGACAAAACTACCCACGCAAACCAAAATTGAAAACTTCCAACTCTACTGCAGGGAGGCTCGGATTGTTGCGTATAGCAAGATTGATCTGAAGAATGTCAGACTCGAAACTGAAGCCTTCAATGTAATAAAATCTTGCGGCAGCGTATCAGCTGGAAAGATCGGACTATTGAAAATTATCACTAACCCTTCTTCAATGGTTAGCGACTTCACATCTCACTTTTCCGAATGCGCCAAGGACACAATTGCTGCAAAGGCCGACGCGGTTGGGCTTTACACCCAAAACGAGCATGGAGATTGGCGACGATGCGACCCTGGTGATGTACTTAGGTAGTATCTTTCCCTGGGGTGCTGGCAGGCCGAAAGCCAGGCCGATCGCTTCACTGGACAATGTGTATTGCTGTTAGATGAGACTGAGGCGTTCTACCGCCTCCACCGGTAGAATTGGGGACAATCGGCGGTCACCGCGTGGGGATCAAAGATGTCAGGCCGGGGTTTAGGAGAATACAAATGAACATGGTCAAAATTCGCCTAATGTCCTGTATTGGAGCCGCCGTTCTTTCATCGGCAAGTTCGTTAGCTTATGGGCAGGCAGCACCGAAGCAATTGTCTGAGGCATCAGTCCTGAATGAAGCACAAACAATAAAGCAAGCTGGCTTGCTCAAGTTGGCTAAGCCATTTGAGGTTTCGGTTAATACGCGATTCGATGGCTGGTTTATTGTCGCGGACAGGGTTGTATTCAAGTCCGGGTCGCAGTTGATCTTTACTCGCCAAGCCCTACAGAATCGTCGCAATTTTTTCATAGTGGCGAATGAGCTTGTTTCTGAGGACTCGAACAGTCCAGGCGTTATAACTTACGAACAAGCTCCGGTCGACGCCGCGTCAGCAAAGCCCGGGCAAGGTCCATCCGGCCCGCCGGGCGCAGGTGACGGCGACTCCGGCCATCAAGGCGGTCCGGGCGAGCCCGGTAACCCGGGACCGAAGGGGTTTTCAGCTCCAGCACTTACAATTACGGTGATGAAGGTGCCGGGTTCCGGTCCGGCAATTGATATGAGGGGTGGCCAAGGAGGCGAGGGAGGGCAAGGGCAAAAAGGCGGAGACGGCGGTGCGGGGCGGCAAGGGTCACCCGCTTCGCTAAGCATGGTCGATTGTAAAGCCGGAGGCGGTCGAGGTGGCAACGGAGGCACAGGAGGCACCGCCGGAAAGGGCGGGGTTGGTGGTAATGGTGGTGATGGGGGCTCCGTTACTATTATCGCCCCACCAGATTTGCTTCCGAGTTTAAGTCAGAAATTTCGCGTTCTTGTTTCTGGAGGGCAACCCGGCAACGGAGGGCCGCCAGGTGCAGGAGGAAATCCTGGCCCTGCAGGCGCGGGAGGTCAGGAAGCCAAGCCTTACTGCGGTGGCGGTCCCGGCGGAAGCGGCGGCACTCCTGGTGCTACGAATGCTCGCGGAGACGTTGGTAAGCCGGGGGTCGACGGCGACTTCTTTGTCGGAGCTATAACGCCAGAGTTATTCGCTCAAATTTCCAAATAGAACGGAAATCGCAAGGAGCCGGCCTGAAATATTACGGTGCAGCCGTATTGGATCGCGGATAAGAAGTGTCTGACGATGCTTAACTCAACGCAGCAACCTTCAAATAGCATTTTCCGCGGCAATCTAAATCGCCCAACCTTGGCTCACAAAATCCGCCGGATCGTTCCGTGAACGTGTCGGTCGTACTGCCCGAGCTGCGCGAGAAGGCCGCGGAGAACTACACAGGCTGGAAGCGCTCTCTGGAGTCGCTTGAGGATAGCCGCACCGGCACGAATGCGTCGGTGAAGATCGAGCTTGCCGAGGGTGACGCCGAGCTGCTCCAGCAGCAAGGCCTCACTAAGGCAATGGGCGGGAGGCTGAACCGAAGACACGAACCCGATCAACAGATCATCATTGGCAGCGCCCTACATCCGTAGTTCGCAAACGCTCCTCGTTAACCGGCAAACACAATGGCTCCCATTTGTGGGCTTCGTCCCTCGCTACCGGCTGAATGAGCGATCGTGTGTCGTGGATCGAACCTCGTTGATTGTACCTCGTCTGTGTCCGACGTCAGTCTCCCGTTTCCCAACTCGGGAGGCATCCTGTGACCCGTCTCGCCATCCGGGTAAAGCATCACCCCAACGGAACGTCGACCCTTTCCGGCATTCCATCGCGCTTTCTGCGCGACGTCTTCACTGCCGCTTCGAACCGGCAGTACGAGCTGGAGAAGCAATACAAGGACCGGCCCTCCGATCCTGACATCAACGACCCGTGGTTCAAGATAATGCGCGCCATCATCGACAGCGTAGCCAACGCTCCGCGCTATCGCCACGGCTATGAGGATGTCCCTGTCATCCAGCTCGATCGGCTCGGCCGCGTCTGTCGGCTGCGAGCTGTCCGAGAACAACGCAAGTTTAGCATCGAGGTCGCCGAGATCATGAGCATGATCATGGCCGGCGTCGAGAAGCGCAGGCAGCAACGTAATCCCCAGTGATGGGGGTTGAGCACGCTGACCCGTATCCCCCGGTGGTCAAGATCAGCGTGCAATAGTCCGGTGGCTACCTGGCCCGCAAGGGCGCGGCAATCCGCTTAATTTAGAGTGCGGATTCCGATTTATTCCGGCCGGGTATTCCGACTTGAAGCCGGCCATCGTTCCGATTTGAAGCCGGCCACGATTCCGAAATGAAACCGGCCGGCATTCCGATTTGAAGTCGGCCGGGTTTTTGGAAGTCGGCGTTTTCGTTTGGATCAGTCCCTCAGGCATCAAGTCCCGCGTTGATCAACGTGGGGAAGCGGATGCCGGCCAAGAGAGAACTGACCATGCGACAGATACGACAGATGCTGCGGCTTGCCCGTGATGGGGTGAGCGCCCGGGAGATTGGGCGCACGCTCGGCGTGGCGCGCAGCACCATCCAGGACAACCTCAAGCGTGCCTCGACTGCCGGGCTGGCGTGGCCTTTGGCGGGCGATCTGACCGACGCCGTTCTTGAACAACGTCTGTTTGCCCATGCCGGCGTCAGGCGCGGCTTTCGCCGGCGCCGGGAGCCGGATTGGGCCTCGCTGGCCTGTGAGCTGAAGCGGCCTGGCGTCAATCTGATGGTGCTGTGGGAGGAGTACCGGGCGGTCCACCCGGAAGGTTATGGCTACAGCCGGTTCTGCGATTTATTCCGAGAATTCGACCGGCGGCTGTCTCCGACGATGCGGCAGGACCATCCGGCCGGCGACAAGGTCTTTGTCGATTACTCCGGCAAGAAGATCATGATCGTTGATCGCGAAACCGGGGTTGTACGCGATGCGGAGATCTTCGTCGCCGTGCTTGGCGCCTCGAATTACACCTACGCCGAGGCGACCTGGACGCAGACACTTCCGGACTGGATCGAGGCCCATGTCCGGATGTTCCGGTTCTTTGGCGGGGTGCCGCGCCTCGTCGTCCCTGACAATCTGAAGTCCGGCGTGCACCGGGCTTCGTTCTACGACCCTGAAATCAATCGCAGCTACGGGATGATGGCGTCCCATTACGGCGTTGGCGTCCTTCCGGCACGGCCAAGAAAGCCGCGGGATAAGGCAAAAGTGGAGGCCGGGGTTCGGTTTGCCCAGACCTATATCCTCGGGCGGCTTCGTCGCCAGACCTTCTTCTCGTTGGCCGAGGCGAACGCAGCCATTGCCGCTGCGCTGGAGCGGATCAACGCGCACATCATGCGCCGGCTCGGTGTCAGTCGCCGTCAATTGTTCGAGACGGTCGAGATGTCGGTCCTGGCGTCGTTGCCGGACGCCGATTATCAGTTTGCGGAATGGCGCGTGGCCCGCGTCTCGCTCGATTATCATGTCGAGATCGACGGCTTCTTCTACTCAGTTCCACACGGCCTGATCCGGGAGCAGGTCGACGTCCGCGCCACCACCCGGACCATCGAGCTGTTCCATCGGGGTTCGCGTGTTGCGGCTCACCAGCGCCGCTACGGCGGCCGCCGGCACGGCACCGATCCCGACCACATGCCCAGCGCGCATCGGCGTTACGCCGAGTGGACTCCCGAGCGGTTCCGTCGCTGGGGACGATCGATCGGGCTAAACACTGAGGGTCTCGTCCTCGCCATTCTGGCCAATCGGCCTCATCCCGAACAAGGATTCCGGACCTGTCTGGGTGTGCTTCGGCTGTTCAAGGATCTCGATCCGGAACGCGCCGAGTTGATCGCGGCCCGCGCGGTTGCGGTCCGCGCGCTGACCTACAAGAGCATCGCCTCGATCATCGCCAACAAGCTCGACCGCAGCGCTCGCCCCACCGATGACGTCGTCGTCGACCATCCCAATCTGCGCGGCCCCGGCTACTTCCATTGAAAGGAAAATCCAGCATGCTGACCCATCCCACGCTCGACCTGCTGCAAAATCTCGGTCTCCACGGCATGGCCAAAGGCTTCAAGGAGCTTGATGCCCAGCCCGAAGCACGCAGCCTCGAACATGCCGAATGGCTGGCCCTGCTCCTGGAACAGGAGAAAACGCAGCGACAGCAAAAGCGGTTTGAGAGCAGAGCTCGCGCCGCCAAGCTACGTCATGCCGCTTGCGTCGAGGATGTCGACTACCGTGCCATCCGCGGGCTCGACCGCACGCTCTTTCTAAAACTCGCCGCCGGCGACTGGATCCGAGCGAGGCATAATCTCCTCGTCACTGGGCCATGCGGCGTCGGCAAGAGTTGGCTTGCTTGCGCCCTCGGCCACAAGGCCTGCCGGGACGACTTCGCCGTTGCCTACCATCGCGTCCCGCGTCTGTTCGCCGCTCTCGCACTGGGACGCGCCGACGGACGCTATACCAGGATGCTGCGGGCGATCGCACGACTTGATCTGCTGATCCTGGACGACTGGGGACCAGAACCTCTCGACGCCGACCAGCGCCGTGATTTGCTCGAAATCGTCGAGGATCGATACGAAGCCCGTTCGATCATCGTCACCAGCCAGCTGCCCGTCGATCGCTGGTACGAAATCATCGGAAACCCCACCATCGCCGACGCGATCCTCGATCGCCTCGTCCACAATGCCTACCGCATCGAACTCAAAGGAGAGAGCCTCAGGAAGCAGAAGAGCTGGCCCCGCAAATTCGGACAGTAGCTTGAGTGGATTTTCTGCCTGACAGCGGCGAGGATTCTTGCTGCGAATCAGGAGCGAAGATGACGAAGAAGAGCCGCCGGACGCATTCTCCGGCATTCAAGGCGAAGGTTGCTTTGGCTGCGGTCAAAGGCGACAAGACACTGGCGGAGCTGGCGCAACTGTTTGATGTTCATCCGAACCAGATCACGATCTGGAAAAACCAGCTCCTGGAAGGCGCCGCCGGCGTGTTTGGGCATGACAAGACATCGGCCGAGACGCCGGTCGATTTGAAGGCGTTACATGCCAAGATCGGCGAGCTGGCGTTGGAAAACGATTTTTTGTCCGGCGCGCTCACCAAGGCGGGCCTGCTGAGCGCAAAGCGATGATCGACCGCGGTCATGATCTTTCTATCGTGCGCCAGGCGAAGGTCCTGAAGCTGGCTCGCAGCACGGTCTACTATGAACCTCGGCCAGTTTCGGCCGAGGACCTTGCCTTGATGCGTCGGCTCGATGAGCTGCATCTCGATTATCCCTTCGCGGGAGCGCGTATGCTGCGATCGTTGCTGCGGCGGGAGGGCGTATACGCCGGTCGCCGCCACATCGCGACGCTGATGAAGCGCATGGGGATCGAGGCGGTCTATCGTCGCCCGAACACGAGCAAGCCGGCTCCGGGTCACAAGATCTACCCGTACCTGTTGCGCGGATTGAAGATCGAGCGGCCCGACCATGCGTGGGCAATGGACATCACCTACATTCCGATGCGGCGTGGCTTCGTCTATCTCGCGGCGGTCGTCGATGTGTTCAGCCGACGGGTCCTGGCCCATCGCGTCTCGATCACAATGGAGGCGGCCTTCTGCGTCGAAGCGGTCCAGGAGGCGTTGGCGAAGCACGGCAGGCCCGAGATTTTCAACACGGATCAGGGCAGCCAGTTCACCAGCCTCGAGTTCACCGATGTGCTGCTGGACGCGAAGATCGCCATCAGCATGGACGGCAAGGGCGCCTGGCGCGACAACGTGTTTGTCGAGCGGCTCTGGCGCACGGTCAAATACGAAGAAGTTTATCTCCGCGCCTACGACAGCGTGTCCGAGGCGCGAGCGTCAATTGCCAAGTATCTGGCCTTCTACAATCAGGGACGCCCTCACTCGAGCCTTGACGGGCGCACGCCCGACGAGGCTTACTTCGGCACGCAAGCTATGGTGATGGCCGCATGACCGTCGCCGACGGTTTTGTCGTCGCTCTGGTCGGGCTACGCCCTCCCGACGCAACGACAAAACCGTAAAGCCCCGCGTTCAGCATAACCCGGCAGGAATCCACTTAAATCCAGCGGGGCGCTGTCCAAACAACCGGGGCCAGCTCTCTCATTCACGACAATCGACCCCACTTGCAGCCGAATCTGAAGGATTGTAATCGATGAGGCACTAGTCGGTGGAACACCACACTGCGGATGATGATGCTGCAATCGAAATCGCGTGTCGTGAAAAGAGCGTTGGATCGATACCACGCCATGAAGGGCGTTTTCCCACCAGGACGACTTGCCGATAATCCGGTAGATGATCTTATTCCCCAGCTGGTTGAGGGTAGCTACCTTCGAGCCATTCCCCACGACCCACTGCCGGAAAGGTCATACCGTTACACAACTGACGGCGCCGACGACGGGCAGCGATATGGACTGAAGATCCCACTTGAGCGAACCGGCGATTGTCTGACCGGCGTCGGCACTGATGGCCGCGGATAGTGGGGGACTCTCCCGCCCAGCCCCTTCTAAAATCGAAGGACTACTACAACAGGAATGGAAGCTATCGCGATGCCACCACGATCGGTAGGCCATGCCGTCGCCAACACCAACGGTTCGGCTGGGCCGCAGCTGTTGCGGCGCCCGGGTTTTCTGGCTGTGCATAGCGTCGAGAAAAGCTTTGGCAGCCGCCAGGTGGTGCGCGGCGTCAGCATTTATCTACGCCGCGGCGAGGCGGTCGGTCTGTTGGGACCGAACGGGGCCGGCAAGACCACCGTGTTCTACATGATCACCGGGCTGATCAAGGCCGACCGGGGTGCGATCGAACTCGACGGCCACGACGTCACCAAGCTGCCGATGTATCAGCGCGCCCGGCTCGGCATCGGCTATTTGCCGCAGGAAGCCTCGATCTTTCGCGGCCTGACGGTCGAACAGAATATCCGCGCGGTGCTCGAAGTAGTTGAGCCGTCGAAGAAGAAGCGCGAGGCCCACCTCGATGCGCTCCTGGACGAGTTCAACATCACAAGGCTCCGCAAATCGCCTTCGATTGCGCTGTCCGGCGGCGAACGGCGCCGCGTCGAGATTGCGCGCGCACTGGCGACGAGCCCGAACTACATGCTGCTCGACGAGCCCTTCGCCGGCATTGATCCGATTGCCGTCGGCGACATCCAGGACCTGGTTCGCCACTTGACCAACCGCGGTATCGGCGTGCTCATCACCGATCATAATGTGAGGGAAACGCTTGGCCTCACCGACCGCGCCTACATCGTCTATGCTGGGGAGATCTTGACCGAGGGTAGTCCGGATGAGATCGTCAATGACCCGGACGTGCGCCGCCTTTACCTCGGCGAGGAGTTCCGTCTGTAGCAGTCGGTGGCGCCCTGGCTGCCCAGGACAGACGGATCGGGAATGACCGCCGACGGCCGGCTCGCATCGAGCTGGGTTGGTTCAAAGGAGATTCGGCCTGTGAAGCGCTGGCTAAGAATGGGCATGGCTCTGGCGATCCTCCTGGCATGGATGACAATAAGCATCTTAACCTACGACGATATCCCAATCGGCTACGTGAGATGAAGGGCATATAACGATATGGACGATTATTGGCCGAAGGTGGTCAGGAGCAAGCGCACTGTCGTGTCCCCTTGGCTCGAAGTGATCGAGCGCGACGTGCAGTTTTTTCCTCAAGCGCGCTCAGACACCTACTATGCGATAGGCCAGCCGTCTTACCTGGCCGCAGTGGCGGTCACACCTGGGGAGCGCTTTCTACTTGTTAGGCAATATCGGCCAGCCATCGAACGTTACTCACTCGAATTGCCCGCGGGGTTGCTCGAGGATAACGAAGATCCGGCGAAAGCGATGGTCCGCGAACTGTTGGAGGAGACCGGATGTTCGAGTAGATCAATCGAGCTAATCGGTAAGACGGCAACCTGTAGCAGCCGCATCAGTAACATGATGTATTCGTTCTTCATCCAGGCCGGAGAACGCAGGTCGGACTTTGTCGAAGAGCCAGGTGTTTCAGTCGCCTCCGTTACTCCCACCGAACTGCGCGATCTGATCGTCTCGGGGGAATTCGCTGAGCAGACGCACCTTGGCGTGTTGGCACTTGCGGCCTGCAAAGGTCTCATCAGCATCTAAGATCGGAAGAACACCAGCCGGTGCTGCAATGCGGTTGAGGGCAGTCAGCCATCTCTATTCCGCATAACGCCTCCAACTTTGGTAGCGTATTCAAGTTGAGTTCAAAACGCGTCGAGACTTGTCACCATCGTAAGAATTGTATAGGGGTATTCTGCTCGTCTTTTGATGGAAGATTCCCATTTGAGCCGCATTGATAAATCGATTGGGGGCGTGAGCTGCGAGGGGTGAGGGACGAGCCGTAACGGGGCGTGCGGACAATTACTCTGGATGGGTTCAAGATTTTGAAAATTGGTTAGGTCTACCGGTGTTTTCTTCTCCGGCAGACGCGTGCAGGGCTGCCTGCATTGGCCATCATCCCGAACGGGTTGATGATGCATTGCTGTTGTCAAAATCGGAGATGGTGGCGCAAAGATTAACGATGAAGGTTCTCCATTTCTTCAAAACTCATCTGCCAGATTCATGGGGTGGAACTCAGTCTTTCATACATCAGTTGGCATATGGCACTGCCCAACGCGGTCACGTAGTCGACGTCCTTTTTTTAAGTCGCGAACTACCTCCTCGTCCGCTAACCGTTGCAAATTACACAGTCCATCCGGCATCTCTAAGTTTTGAGGTGGCTTCTACCGGCTTCTCGCTATCTGTCTTCAAGAGATTTGCTGAACTGGCCAACAAAGCGGATGTCATCCACTATCACTTTCCATGGCCGTTTATGGACGTCGTTCATTTCGCGACGCGAATATCTAAGCCGTCCATCGTCACGTATCATTCGGATATTGTCCGGCAGCGCCATGCGCTCAAGCTTTATCGTCCATTGAAGCGACGTTTTCTACAAAGCGTCGATCGCATAGTTGCCACATCACCGAATTATTTCGCTACTAGTGAGGTCTTGCGGCGATATCAATCAAAAACCAGCGTTATCCCGATCGGGATCGACCGCTCAGTCTATCCCGAGCCTTCTGACGCAAGCCTTGATCGATGGCGGGCTCGTGTAGGTGGCCAATTTTTCCTCTTTGTCGGCATGCTGCGATACTACAAAGGCCTCCACATTCTCTTGGACGCCATCAGCGGCACGAATCTTCCCGTCGTCATCGTGGGATCGGGTCCCGTAGAGCAGGAACTACGTAAGCATGCTCAGAGACTCAATCTATCGAACGTCCTGTTCCTTGGCACGTTGCCAGAGGAAGATAAGGCTGCTCTTCTTACCCTTTGTTTCGCAGTTGTTTTTCCATCCCATCTTCGATCAGAGGCATTCGGAATTTCGCTGCTGGAAGGAGCGATGTTTGGCAAGCCGATGATCTCTAGTGAGATCGGTACTGGCACAACATTCGTTAATGTCGCTGGCGAAACGGGGCTCGTAGTCCCGCCGTCTGATCATGAAGCTCTCAGGCAGGCGATGACTTATCTCGTCGAGCATCCCGATGAAGCGGCGCAGATGGGCCACAGAGCCCGCCAGCGCTATGAGACGCTGTTCACGGCCGACATGATGGTGGAGAAATATCTCCAGCTATACGAAGACATATTGGCTGGGACCTGAATGGCGTCGCGTTGCCGGACGGCGCGACGTGAACTAATCGGCTGTCGTCAGGCCGCCGAGCCGCGCCATCAGCGCTTTCCACCACACGGCGTAAGGCTGCGCGAGCCACCACTTCATCGGTATGCGGCCGCGATGGCGCCGCACCGCCGCGATCGCCTCCGCGTAATGCGCCATGCGGTTGTTTCGCGTCTTGGTCTCGTGGTGCCTGCGGTTGATCGCCGTCACCTGAGGCACGTGCAGGAGCGGTCCAAACCGCCGGTAAAGACGCCACCACAGGTCATAGTCCATGGCCAGGAACAGGCTCGGGTCGACCCCGCCAACCGCCTCCCACGCTGTCCGGCGGATCAGCGTTCCGGGCTGAGAGATGATGCAGCGGAGCGCCAGCGCGCGCTCGCTGAATTGCTGGACCCAGACGTCGCTGCGACCGCCGTCCGGATCGAGATTGATGACCTTGCCGTAGGCAGCCGGCGCGGCAGGATTGGCTTCGAGCGTATCGATCAGAAGACGCAGGCCGCCGGGCTCTAGCATATCATCGCTGTTGAGCCAGGCGACGTACGGCGCAGCACCGTGCCGGATGCCCTCGTTGATGGCCGCAGCCTGTCCGCCGTCAGGACCACTGCGCCAATGCGTGAGCCGATCGCTCCAGCGCTCGAGCACGCCAACGGAACCGTCCGTCGAGCCGCCATCCATAACGACGATTTCAGTAATAACGTCCTGAGTGGCGATCGAGTGCAGCGCGTCCGCAAGGTAACGGCCTTGGTTGAGTGACGGGACCACTACTGTGACCTGCGGTGCTCCGGCGTTCGCTGTTGTAGCGGCCGTGTCGATCGGCGCAGCCGGACTAATTTGCCCCTTCATGTGCTTCCGCTCCAAGCAGGCGGGCCCTCCCAGTGGGTACCGAGATTACGACTTAGCCGCTTGATACTTATAATGCAACCCAGGGGTCGAATTGGTGCTGGTCGCAATCCCCCGTCAAGGGGCGTCACTGGTTTCGACTAAGCGGGATGGCTCCGTCGAGAAAGTGTCGAATTCAATGCTGTTCGTGATTGCAATTCTAGGGTTCAAGAGCGGTAACCGATAGCTCAAGGCGCTGTGGACCTATCTCGGCCGCGTCATCCGGGACATTGGCCGCAAGGTCGAGGGTAACGGCGGGCTCGAAGCGGCGTTCGCAAACCTGCTGCCGCTGGCGCGGCGCGTGCGTGAGCAGCAGCGTCAGCGCGGGCCGAAGGTCTAGTCCTTGCATGCGCCGGAAGTCGAGTGCATCGGCAAAGGCAAGGCCCGTCGGCCTTACGAGTTCGGCGCCAGAATCTCCGTCGCCACCACGATCAACCACGCCAAGGGCGGCCAGTTCGTCACCCATGTGAAGGCGTTGCCCGGCAATCCCTACGACGGTCACACGCTCAAGAACCTGACCCCGGACATGGAGGCGCTCGTCGGCAGCACCATTGCGCGCATCCTCGCCGACAAGGGGATATCGCGGCCACAACGCGCCGTCCGACTACAAAGTTCAGGGTCCTCCTCTCCGGCCAGAAGCGAGCTGCGCCTATTCCTAACCGCGCTCTTTGCCGGCCTTCTGATGAATCCAGCGTGAAATCGGCCTTCTCCAGGGACGACTAAACAACCCGTTGATGCTGACTTCATCGCCGCTTACGATGCGCGATCAAAGCGGTCTTGAGACCGGACCTTCTCAAGACCGCTTGTAGTCGTCTTGGATACGGACGATATCATCCTCGCCGAGATAACTCCCGGTCTGAACCTCGATCAGCTCCAGCCGGATTTTGCCGGGATTCTCCATGCGATGGATGGCACCGATAGGGACGTAGATCGATTCATTCTCATGAACCACTCTCTGTGCGTCATTGATGGTCACTAATGCTGTGCCCCGCACCACGATCCAATGCTCTGAGCGATGATGGTGCTTCTGCAGTGATAGGCGGCCGCCAGGTTTCACTACGATTCGCTTAACCTGATGGCGGTCGCCCATGTCGAGCGACTGATATGAGCCCCAAGGCCGGTGGACCGTAAGGTGGTCCTCAGTGACCTGCGGCGCCGTCTTGCACAGCTTGCCGACGAGGCGCTTTAGCGCATCGGGGTCCTGCTGCCGCGACACGAGAATCGCGTCCTCGGTGGCCACGACGACAAGATCTTCGACGCCTTCCAGTGCCACAAGCGCTTTTTCGCTGCTGACATTGCAGTTCCGCGCGCCTTCGAACACCGCTTGTCCTTTGGCCACATTGCCCTCTGCGTCCTTGGCCGACAACTCCCAGACCGAGCGCCAGGAGCCGACATCTGACCAGCCGCAATCGGCCTGGACCACCGCCGCGCATGAGGTCTTTTCCATCAGCGCATAATCGATGGAGAGTGCCCGCGCACGCTCGAAGCTCTCCTGATTGAGGGTGACGAAACCGAGATCACGCCCTGCCTCTGCCACGGCTGCGGTAACCGCGGCGACAGTATCAGGATCCACCGCGGCGTATTCGGAAAGCAGCGTATCGGCTTTGAACAGGAAGTTTCCAGAATTCCACAAATACCCGCTGGTGACATAGGTCTGTGCATGCGTCGCATCCGGCTTTTCGACGAATTTGGCAACCGTGCTCACATTGAGGGCGATTGTGTCACCTGGCTGGATATACCCGTATTCGGTCGAAGGCCGCTCTGGCCATACACCGAACGTGACAATACGGTCGTCCTGCACCGCTTCAAGCGCACGCCGGCAAGCAGCCAGGAAAGCCAGGGCATTCTGCACGATGTGATCGGCCGCAAGCGCCAGAACGACCGCGTGCGCGTTACGCATGCGAGCGAACGCCGCTCCGGCAGCGATCGCTGGACCGGAATCGCGGCGTGCCGGCTCAAGCAGCACGTCGGCTTCGAGACCGATCTCAGCGAGCTGCTCGCGCACCATGAAGCGATAGGCTGCGTTGGTAACGACAATCGGCTTATCAAACAGCGTCGCATCCGATACCCGCTTCAACGTCTCTTGAAACGTCGAATGCTCACCGAAGAGCTGCAGAAACTGCTTCGGTCGGCCGTTGCGGGATGCAGGCCATAGGCGCGTTCCCGCGCCGCCGCACATAATCAATGGCACAATCAAACTATTCATCTTTGACTCTCGATTTATAGCAGGCAATTCACAAAAGTCGTGTTGCCGCAGGCATTTAAGGCGCCCCCTACGGTTGACAATAGTTGACTCGCTATCCCGTTGCGGGTAATCAATTTGGCCCGCTAGCGGAACGGACCGGAAGGCAGGACACACGGTGTCCGGTCATCGAGCGAGGCGCCCGCCGCTTTTCGCGCACCCAATCGCTACTTCGTTCTGACACCGCGACATCTTTGTGGGCATACGGGCTAGGGCGTGGGTACTGACAACTGAGGGGCGCTTTACAACCGAGGGGGAGCCTATTCAACAGTTTCGGACAACGTCAGGGCGAAGTTGGCTGGGCCCAAGCTTGATTTCTCGACCCGGGCAGTCCAATAACCCATCGGATCGAATTGGGGACAGATCCATGCCGCCACTTTGGGAAAAGGGGACGATGAGTTCCCCGGCAACACCAGCCCCCTGCTGCTGGCTGATTTTTGCTGCGTATGTGACGATGTCCTTAGAATTTTTCACCCATGATGGCTATCAGCGGCACAACAGGCGACGCCAAGAGCATTTGGCGAGTTTGATGTTACCACTTGCCGACAAGACAGTCCTCGAACTAGGTGCCGGCGTCGGGGACCACACGAGCTTCTTCATCGATCGGAATTGCAAGGTTACGGCAACGGATGCGCGTGAGGATAACCTAGTCCATTTGCGCGCACGCTTTCCTTCGGTCACGACGCAGGTCATCGATGTTGAGGCCGATCTTCCGCTGGATCTGCCGCCGCATGACGTGGTCTATGCGTATGGGATTTTGTATCATCTCGCAGATCCTAGTCTAGCGCTGAACCGCATTGCGTCCGTGGCCACGAACATGCTTCTTCTCGAGACGTGTGTCTCGTTCGGCGCGCATGAGGCGATTAACCCCATAGTCGAGAATACGAACGATCCGACACAAGCTGCGCACGGACTCGGCTGTCGCCCGACCCGCCCTTGGGTATTCCGCTCGTTGCGGCGCCTTTTTGAGCATGTTTATGTTCCGCGGACGCAACCTTGGCACGAGGAGTTTCCGACCAATTGGCTCAATACGCCTCCCGCCAATGCGACGGGCCTCTACCGAAGCATATTTGTTGCATCTCGCGCTCGACTAGAGAATCCGTTGCTCGCGGACACGCTGCTTGATCTGCAAGTGAGGCAATAAGGGATGACACAGACCTTGTGGCTTGGTTTCGTGTTAACCCGAAGAGAGCTGTCCCAGCGCTATCGAGGCACTGTGTTGGGTCCCCTATGGCCTTTTCTATATGCCGGACTCTTACTGGCCATGTTCACCTTCGTGTTTTCGCTCGTGCTGAAGGTGCGCTGGTCGCCGGCCGACGAGGTGCGTCCGAACGAGGGCGCGCTGATGATTTTCGCCGGATTGGTTCCCTACTTGTTTATCGCTGAAGTCCTTACTCGGTCTGCGACCTGCATTACCGGGGTGCCGAATTTCGTCAAGAAGATCCGCTTCCCGCTGGCCCTGCTGCCGATGGTCGTTGTGAACAGTGCGCTTGTACTCGCTGCAATCAACGCTCTGATACTCGTTGGTGCGGTCGGTCTCATCTGGCACGCAGTGCCGGGAACCGTCCTGATGTTGCCGATGCTCTTCGTGCCGCTAGCGGCATTGGGGCTCGGACTGGCTTTCCTGTTCGGCGTTCTTGGCGTCTTTTTTCGCGATCTGGCGCAAGTCAGTCCGCTGTTGGCACAGTTGGCGATGTTCCTGGCGCCAGTTTGCTATCCTACCTCAGCGGTGCCGCCGGCGTTCGCCACAATCATCGAACTGAATCCGATCACGTGGTTCGTGACGGCGTTCAGAAATTTGGTGCTAGACGGTCTCGCCCTGCCAATCGGCGATTGGGCCGTCCACTCGCTCGCGTGCCTCGTATTTGCGCTCGCGGCATTCGCCTTCTTTCAACGAACGCGGCGCTCTTTCGCCGACCTGCTGTGACTATGAGCGCTCCCGACCCGACGCAAGCGTATCGACGCGCGCTCGCCGGGCTGCTTTCGCCGCACATTGAGAGCTACACGGTGGTCGATGTGGGTGCGCATGGCACCGACGGAGCCGACGTTTATGTCCCGGCCCTCAACGCCAAGGACGCGATCGTGATCGGCTTCGAGCCCAACGCGCTTGAGTGCGCCGATCTCAACGCAAAATGGTCTGAACGCCGCAAGTTCTTCCCTTACGCCATCGGCAATGGAACGCCCGGCATCTTTCACGTCTGCCGGACGCCGCTCACCTCCTCCTTGTTAAAGCCCAATCGGCCTGTGCTCGCAGAGTTCGAGGGCCTCGCGGAGATGTGCGAGGTCACGGAGGAGATCCCGATCGAGACGGTCCGCCTCGACGATATCCGCGAAATCGGCGCCGTGGATTTCCTGAAGATCGATATCCAGGGCGCAACGCTCCTCGCGCTTGAGAACGCCGAGCGACTGCTGGCACGCACCCTCGTGGTGCACGCGGAAACGGAATTCGCCCAGATTTATGCTGGCGAGCCCTTGTTCTCCGAATGCGAGATCTTCCTGCGCCGCAGAGGGTTCATGTTCCACCATTTCCACAACATCGAAGGCCGGCGGATGATGCACGGGGGATATACGGTCGGTCGGGCGCCGTCACAGACGCTCTGGGCCGACGCCGTTTTCATTCCGTCCTTGCCGCGGCTCGACCAACTATCGAGTCGCGACTTGGTTCGCCTCGCTTGGACGATGGAGGCAGTTTACGGTGCCTCCGACATTGCCATGGCTTGCTTGGCGCGTTGCCGAGAGGTCGATACCATCCATCTTGCTGGCAGCTACCACAGTCTGTTGGCCGAGTACGGGTTGCTGGCATGAGCGCCGTCGCTCTTGATTACGTGCCGCCGGAGGGAAGCGACAGCGCCCCCGTCTTGTGCGTCCGATCCATTAGCAAGCGATATGCTCTTTATCGCAGTCCCGGCCACCTGTTAGCGAAGGCGCTGCTTGGATCGATGCTCCGGGAGCCGCCGGCCTACGTGGCGCTTGAGGACGTAAACTTCGATCTAATGCCTGGCGACGCGCTCGCGGTTATCGGCCGCAATGGCGCCGGCAAGAGCACGCTGCTACAGATTCTTTCGGGCGTGCTTAAGCCTTCGAGCGGTTCGGTCGACATGTTGGGACGCGTCGCCGGTCTGCTCGAGCTTGGCAGCGGCTTCAACCCCGAATTCACCGGGCGTGAAAACGTGTTTATCAACGGAGCCATACTTGGCCTGACCGAACGCCAGATTCGTGCCCGACTCCAAGACATTATTGCCTTTGCCGACATCGGCGACTACATCGACCAACCGGTCAAAACGTACTCAAGCGGAATGTTCCTGCGCCTCGCGTTCAGCGTGGCGATCCATGCGGAGCCCGACCTGCTGCTCGTGGATGAAGCGTTGACAGTTGGGGACGTGTTCTTTCAGCAGAAGTGCTACGCGCGGCTGAACGAACTCCGAAAACGCGGAATGACCGTACTGCTCGTTACCCACTCGATGGCCGACGCAGCCGAGTTCTGCAATCGGGGTATTGTTCTCTCGCAAGGACGGGTGGTCTTTGAGGGTTTAGGCAAGGAAGCGGTTGAATATTATTTTCATCACGAATACGGAACACCGACTGGCCGCGGGAAAATTGCCGCGCAATCGGCAAGCCCAGGCACGTCCGATAGCCGGGACGCGACGGTCCAGCCAAACCAAGATCAGGATCAGGATCCTTTTCAAGTCGATCGAAAGGCTACGATCGACTTGACCGCTGTCAAGCAGTTCGGCCAGCCGTCGATCCAAGCGCTTAAAGCAGTGATCACAGGGCGCGACAACAAACCGCGGCGCGTTTTCCAACAAGGCGATTGGCTACGGATCTACGTGGACTTCTTCGTTGGCGAGCGCGTCGAGGTCCCCCTGGTCGGCGTTCAGTTGATCAACGCGAAAGGTATTCTCGTTCACGGGCGCAACTCACTGCAGTTCGAGGCAGTGCCTCCTTCGATAGCAGGCGAAGGCATGACGTTGCGCTGCATGCAAGAGTTTAAGCTGGATGTTGATGTCGGCGAATATACTCTCGAGACCGGGCTCGCCGAGTTGCCGAAGGCGGTCTTTCAACGCCGGCAATCTTATCCGCCATCCGAGATAGTCCCACAGATCCGTTTGCTGTCCCACGTAACTGGGATTGCGGCGATTTCAGTCATCTATCGGCATCACGGGAACCCATGCTTGTTCACCCACTACGGGGTTGCCGATCTACCCAGTCACCAGCACCTAACCCTTCTGCCCTAAGCGGCCACGCGAGAGTCCGATCCGGTAAAATGATCTCCTACTCCCAAAACTTCGAGGATGTGCTCCTCGCGAGGCTTTTCCAAGGGCAGTCGAACGGTTTCTACATCGACGTCGGCGCTTGGGATCCGACGCTGCATTCGGTGACGAGGCATTTTTACGATCTCGGCTGGTCTGGCGTTAATATCGAACCGGTTCTGCGGCAACATCAGCTTTTTGTTGAAGAGAGACCGCGCGATCGCAACCTCAACGTTGCAGTGGGCGACACGACCGGACGGCTGCGCTTTTTCGAATGTAAGGACCTGACGTCGCTCTCAACAGCGAACGAAGCTCAAGCTGAAGCCTTGCGAGCCGCCGGGCACGAAGTCGTAAACTACGAAGTCCCAGTGATAACTCTCGATGATGTCCTCGCTACCTGTGGGGACCGCGTCGTCGACTTTCTCAAAGTTGATGTCGAAGGTTTCGAAGCGGCGGTGCTGCGCGGTGTTGACTGGCAGCGACGTCGTCCCCGCGCGCTCGTGGTAGAAGCAACCTTGCCCTCGGTGAAGATCGAGGACTGGGACCGGGTTGACGACATTCGCAACTGGGATAGCTGGGAACCCCTCCTGCTTGCCTCGGGCTACCAGCTCGCGTGGTACGACGGCTTGAGCCGATTCTATTTGCGCAACGAGGATGAAGGTCTGCGAAGACGGCTTTCCCTCCCGCCCTGCGTTCATGATGGGTTCGAGCTTGCGGAAGTCCACGAGCTCAAGCGCAAGCAGCAAATGCTGATGAAGGAGCGCGAGGATGTCCTGAGCGCCAACCAGCGTCTGGAGACTGCGCTAAATGCGATTGAGTCCGACCGGGACGAGAAATCGCATGTGGTGGAGCGTCTTGTCGGTGAAGTCGCCGAACTGAAAAGCAATCGGCAGGCGCTGATGAATGAATGCGGGATAATCTTGCAGGCAAATCAGCGGTTGGAGACCGAATTGCGCTCGGTCGAAGCGGACCGGACCGAAAAATCACAGGTAGTCGAACGCCTTGTCAGGGAGTTAACCGAGTTGAAGATCGCGCGTCAGGCATTGATGGACGATCGCGAGAATGTCTTGAAGGGCGCTCTGCGGCTTGAATCCGAATTCCGAGCGGTTGAGTCGGATCGCGCGGAGATGTCGCGGATTGTCGAGCGGCTCACCGCTGACCTTGAGCATTCTGCGGTTACCAGCGCCATCCAACGACGCAAGCTGGCCGCGAAGGACCAAGTAATCGAGTCAATTGCCAGTCGCGGACTCAAGAGCAAAGCGCTGCTTGGCGGCTTCCCCGACATTCTGGTGCGGAGACAGCACGTAACCCCTGTTTACGGGGACTACTTCCCCCCCGAAGGCGTCGCGCAAGGCGTGCATGTGGCGATCGACACGCTCGAAATCGTCTTTGGTGTCTCGGGGGGAGTCGAGACGTACATGAAGATGCTAACTGGTGCATTGCTCCAAGGCGGCCGACGGATCACACTCATTTGTCTGCCAGATCAAGTGGCATCCCTGCGCCGACTTTTTGATACTCGGGTCGGTTACTTCGTGATGCGTGAGAGCCGCGCGGTCGGGTTGTCAATCGAGGTTTCGAACCGCCTGCGCGGTCGATCAAGCCGCCTGACTGCAGCGAGTTCGCTGGCCACGTTCGCACATCTTCGCGAAGACATCGGCGTCGATATCCTCCATAGTCCGGTTCAGATATTTTCGACACTTGATTTCCGCGTTCCATCCGTCCTGAACCTGCACGACCTGCAACATCTTCACTTCCCCGAGAACTTCACGCCGTCAGACATCGACGCGCGCAACCGGCTCTACGGCTTGTCGGCCTCACTCGCCGATGCGATCGTGGTTTCCTCCGATTTTGTTCGCAACGATCTCATCAACCAAATGCAGGTGCCGGCGGCCAAAGTGTTTACGGTGCCTGTCACCTGGGATCCCATGGTGATTGCGGGCCTAGATACTTTCAGCTTGCAGGATGCTACCGCGCATTACAAATTGCCGTCGACATATGCGATCTACCCGGCGCAGTTCTGGCCGCACAAGAACCATGTCAGGCTCGTTCGGGCATTGCGGATCTTACGTAACAAACGGCCCGACATCGATTTGAAACTCGTATTCACCGGCTATCGCGGCCATTCCGGCTGGCCCGCGGTGAAGGCTACGATCGAAGAGCTTGGACTCGAAGGGGACGTGATTTGCCTCGATCATGTTCCCGTGGGCCACCTAGCCGCCCTTTATAAGGGCGCCGTTTATTGCATTGTGTCGTCAATCTTCGAGGCTTCAAGCTATCCGGTCATTGAAGCGCAAGTCCTGGGGGTGCCTGCGATGTGCTCCAACATCACTTCACTGCCGGAACTGATGCGTGACGGGGCGGGCCTCCTGTTCGATCCTTTTGATGTGGAGGATATCGCGGCCAAAATGCTGCTGTGGCTTGATAATCCTGAAGATGGCAGAGCCCATGCCGACCGGGCGCGATCGAAGGCACGCCAGGAACATAGCCTTGAAAACTACGTCGCTGGCCTCGCGCGGGTTTATGATTATGCCGCCGCAGCAGGAAAAATAGGTCCAGAATCCGGGGCTCACAACATCTGTCCTAGTCCTGGCGCCCCCGAAGAGTTGAAGCGATTTCTAGACGTTGAAATATCATCGATATACCGTGAGCGAACCGAATGAATATTCGATACCAAGTCTCGAAACCGGTGTTGTGCGGCAATGAGAAGCGTTATGTAGTCGATGCTCTCGATTCAGGCTGGATTTCAAGTAACGGTGCCTACCTGCAGAAATTCGAGGAGGCCATCGCCCGGACGCTGCGGGTCGATGAATGCCTTTCTTCCAGCAACGGAACGACGGCGCTTCACTTGGCGTGCCTGGCGCTTGGTTTGAAGCCAGGCGACGAAGTCATCGTGCCTTCCCTCACTTATGTCGCTTCGGCAAATGCTGTGCGTTATTGCGGAGCGACGCCCGTGTTCGCCGATTGCGATCCGGTAACATGGAACGCAACGGCCGAACTCATCGAAGAGGCTTGGACTCCGCGAACCGTCGGCGTTCTCGCCGTTCATCTTTATGGGATGCCAGCCGATATCGAGAGGATCGCGAGGCTGTGCCGGGAACGCGGAGCGTGGCTATTGGAGGATTGCGCCGAAAGCCTAGGCGCGACTGTTTTCGGGAGACCGACCGGCAGTTTGTGGCGATGCATCGACATTCAGTTTCTACGGTAACAAGACCATCTCGACCGGAGAAGGCGGCGCATTGTACGTCCGCGATCCCGAGCGTCGCCGCCACGCAAGGATGCTGCGCGGTCAAGGAATGGATCTGAACAGGAGGTATTGGCATCCGATCATCGGTTACAACTATCGAATGACCAACATTGCGGCAGCGATCGGTCTCGGTCAGATTGAGATGCTCGACTTCCATCTCGCCGAGCGCCGGCGTATCGCCAAGCGTTACTTCGCGCAACTGCGGCCGCTCGAGGCCGAGGGGTTGCTCAAGCTCCCAGTACAAATCGAGGGTTACGAGGGCACCTATTGGCTATTCTCGGCCGTGCTACCGACCGGTGGCGAGAAGCGGCGCGCCGCTATCATGCGCGACTTGGCCTCAGATTACGGCATCGAGACACGGCCATTTTTTGTCCCGATGCATCGCCTGCCGATGTACGCGTCGGGCCAGTCGCTCCCGCACACGGACTTCTTATCGGCGCACGGCATGAATTTTCCGACTTATACAGGCTTGCACGACGGCGAGATTGACGAGATCTGCACCGCGATCGCACACCTCGCGCGGAATGTTTGATCGTCTGGCTCCGCCCCGAAATGTTACTAGTCTCCGACGTCATCTCGATTATGGGGTCCGGTGCAAACAATAACGCTCATCTAGCCCCTGGACTTATTCAAACGAAGACTTGTGGAACGCCACTATGAACGATCTTGAGCGTAGTCTCGCTTTCACGCCTAGTGCAGTGCAGCTCTCCTACGTCCGGAGCTTGCCGCGCGCGGAGCTGCCCCGGTTCTCGGTCGTTGTGCCGTCCTTCAACCAAGCAGCCTTTCTCAGGGGGACGCTCGAGAGCGTACTCGCGCAAGACTACCCGAACGTGGAAATCTTTGTAGCCGATGGCGGTTCGACCGATGGGTCCGCAGCAATTCTTGAAGAATACGCGCGAGCTCATCCGGAGGTCCTGCGTTACGACAGCCGCCCCGACGGGGGGCATCATCATGGGGTGAACAAAGGCATCGCGAATACGACGGGCGACGTCATAGCCTGGATCAATTCCGACGACGTGTATCTGCCGGATACGTTTTGGAAGGTAGCCACTTTCTTTCACTACAATCAAATGGCGATGGTGGTTTATGGTCGCAATCGATATGCGGACCGCGATCTCAAGCCGGTCGTCGACTATCCGGTCGATTGGAGTCCGCTGCTTTCCGAGCAGCGGCGGCGCATGATGCACTTCTGTTTGGTACCGCAGCCATCGCTATTCTTCAAGCGAATGGCGGTAACGCTCTGCGGCGCGCTCGACTCCAAGATCCTCGATTACGAGCTCTGGATGAGATGGCAGAAGGATCTACCTTTCTATTTTTGCGATGACTATTTTTCACTGTCGCGGTTGCACGACGACGCGATTACGGCGAATGCCGACCATCGGCTGCTGAGCGGCATTTGCGAAACCGTGCACCGTTATTACGGCATCGTGCCGTTTAGCTGGGCCTTCAAGTACGCCTACACCGTCGAACACGGGGCCGCATGGGCCCGCGGTGAATCGCCAGCGGCGGGACGTAAAGTTCAGCTTATGGCTCGCTGGCATTGGATGGTGATGAACTTGCGCTGGGCGCCGCGCCTCGCGTCACGCTCGATACGTTACTTCAGGGCTTGGGCTGCCCAAGCGCGGCGCATCGCCGCTTGAGGAGAAAGATTCCATGAATAAGGTACCAGTCCCGATCACCGTCGTCGTACCGTCCTACAACCAAGGTCGCTTCATCGACGAGACCCTGTCTAGTCTGCTTGACCAAAGTTATCCCGCGCTCGAGATCATCGTAATGGATGGAGGATCGACCGACGACACCGTCGAACGGCTCAAGCGCTATCGAGACCGCATTATCTGGGTCAGCGAAAGGGATGATGGTCAATCGGACGCGATCGCGAAGGGCTTCGCAAGGGCTCGCGACGGTTGGCTCGCTTGGCTCAACTCGGATGACGTGCAGTGCAATCGCGCTCTTTGGGAGATTAATGAGGTCGTGGCGCGCAATCCGGATGCCGAAGTCGTCGTTGGCAAAGGTCATTATATGGACGAATATGGTGGCAACCCGAGGCCATATCCGACGATCTCGGTTGGTCCGAAGATCGATGTCGTAAGGGAGATATTCGAGAGAGGTTATCTCGCCCAGCCTTCGGTGTTCTTCCGTAAGTCCACCTATGTCAAAATCGGCGGCGTCAATCCTACGCTGCGGTTTTGTATGGACTACGATCTGTGGGCCCGCTTCGCGCTAGCGGGATGTCGCTTTGTCGGGTGCGACGCCGACATTTCGGGTAATCGTTGGTACGCCACGACCAAGACGGCGGGTCAGACGCTCGATCTGCTGGCCGAGGTTTCGGCGGTGCAGGCACGGTATTTTGGCCGGGTTTCCCCTTATTTCGTGCAGGCGATCAGCGACAACCTTTACCAGACCTTCCATGGCAACCACCATGGTGACAAGCATCATGTGCTTTATCGCGTGCTCTACTTCAAGGCAGTCTGGCTGTGGTTCAACGTCCGACGGCCGCTTTACTGCTTGCGTGGGCTGTTTTGCGAGACGATCGCGAAGTCCGGTCCTCTCGTCGGCGATAAGCTTATGGCCCGAGACTACTGGCGCGGCCTGCTGAAGGCAATCGGCCGACCGCGAGTAGCGCAAGGACGATGAGCTTGGAAATTCTCGTGCTGCGACCGGATTATGCGCCGATGCTCACCGAGCTCTTTGGGCGTATCGCCGCTGACCCGCTGGGCGGCCACTTCCATCCGCATCCGTTCACCGCGGCCGAGGCTGATCGCATCTGCAACTACGGGGGACGGGACCGATACTTGGCGCTCCGGGTCAACAATCAATTTTTGGCTTATGGAATGTTGCGCGGCTGGGATGAGGGCTTTTCGGTTCCGAGCCTTGGGATCTATGTCGCGCAAGAGCTCCGCGGATCAGGCGCATCACGGCTCATGATGGAGCACCTGCATCTGACCGCTCGCCTATCAGGCGCTAAGCGGATCCGGTTAAAAGTGTATCCAGAAAATGTCTCGGCTTGCAAACTCTACGTGTCCCTCGGCTACCAGTTTTCCGATCCGGTTGCTGAAGCAGAGCAGCTCGTGGGGTTTCTCGAGCTCTAGAGGAGGGATGATTGCAATTGGACCGGCTCGCCAATCTTCAGAATATCTCTCGGCTGAAAAGGATCCTTCGTCAACTCAGCGGATACCGGCTCGGTCAACTTGAGGCCTATGCTCCCCGTCCGATCGGCCTCCCTTCCGACCTCGACACCGAGCCCTACACGAGTCCACTCAAGTTTTCGCTCGTTACGCCCGTGCGAGACCAGATAAATTTCGTTGGTCAGACGATCGAGAGCGTTATCAGACAGCGCTTTTCTCCGCTCGAATACATCGTTATGGACGGCGGTTCAACTGACGGGACCGCCGAGCTTGTTGCGCAGTACGACGAGCATTTGTCTCACTTCGAGAGCCAAAAAGACGAGGGGCAAGCGGACGCGATCAACAAAGGTTTCGCGCGCGCATCAGGAGATATTCTTGGTTGGCTTAATGCTGACGATTTGCTGCTTCCCGGAGCTCTCGAGTACGTCGCCCGCTTTTTCGCGTCGCATCCGGACGTGGATGTGGTCTACGGCGACCGGATCATCATCGATGCCGAAGGGAACGAAATCGGACGCTGGATTCTGCCGAGCCACTCCGACTGGGTTCTCTCGTGGGTCGATTATATCCCTCAAGAAACGCTTTTCTGGCGGCGCAGCCTTTGGGAACGAGTTGGGCCATATGTCGACACTTCCTTCAATTTTGCGATGGATTGGGAATTGTTGGTCCGCTTCCGGGAATTCGGCGCTCGTTTTCGTCACTTGCCCCGTTATATCGGCGCTTTCCGCGCGCATTCCGACCAGAAGACAACAGCCCAGATCAGTTTGGGCAGGACGGAAATGAACAGAATCCGCGCTCGTTGTTTGGGCTATGCTCCATCAACGGCGGCGTTGAGGCTCGCCGTCGCGCCCTATCTGCTCCGCCACGTCGCGAGGGAATGGCAATGGCGGTTATCACAGGTCTTTCCCGCCAAAAACGACTTATCGCTATAGCGCCGACTATCATCTCAAGCAGATGCTCGGCTCTACTATGCCGGCGCAATAAACGACCTGACCAGACACACGAAAATGAAGGACAATATCGAAATGAAAAAAGCACTTATTACCGGTATTACCGGACAGGATGGCGCCCATCTCGCTGAACTCCTCCTATCCAAGGGCTATGAAGTACACGGCATCAAGCGCCGTACTTCGCTCTTCAACACGGATCGCATCGATCATCTCTACCAGGATCCGCACGAGAAGGATCGTCACTTCATCCTCCACCATGGCGATATGACAGATTCATCATCTCTCGTACGCATCATTCAGCAAGTGCAGCCAGACGAGATCTACAACCTTGCCGCACAAAGCCACGTTGCGGTGAGCTTTGAGGAGCCCGAATACACGGCCAACTCCGACGCGCTCGGAACGCTGCGGGTGCTCGAGTCGATACGCATTCTCAGCCTTGAGAAAAACACTCGCTTCTACCAGGCCAGCACATCTGAACTCTACGGCCTTGTTCAGGAAATCCCGCAGAAGGAAACGACGCCCTTCTATCCCCGGAGTCCCTACGCCGTAGCGAAACTTTACGCGTACTGGATAACTGTCAACTACCGAGAAGCCTACGGCATTTACGCCTGCAATGGCATTTTGTTCAATCACGAGAGTTCGCTGCGAGGTGAAACTTTCGTGACGCGGAAGATTACCCGGGGGTTGGCTCGAATCAAGCTTGGTTTGCAGGATTGCCTATACCTAGGCAACCTAGATGCCAAGCGAGATTGGGGGCACGCAAAGGACTACGTCGAAATGCAATGGCTGATGCTGCAGCAAGATCAACCCGATGACTTTGTCATTGCGACCGGCGTACAATACAGCGTGCGCCAGTTTGTGGAAGCAGCAGCGAATGAAATACACCTCCCCATCGACTGGAAGGGCAGCGGCGTGAGCGAGAGAGGATATGACGCGTCAGGCAACTGCATTGTCGCGGTCGACCCGCGGTATTTCCGGCCTACCGAGGTCGAAACGTTATTGGGTGATGCCAGCAAGGCGAAGGCAAAGCTCGGCTGGGAGCCAAAAATCAGTTTCCAGCAGCTTGTGAAGGAAATGATGGCTGCGGATCTCAGGGCGGCGCAGCGGGATGAGTTGATCAAGCGGCACGGCTTTAGCACCTTCAACTATCACGAGTAAGACAATGCACAAGCATGCCAAGATTTATGTTGCGGGGCACCGCGGGATGGTGGGCTCCGCGATCGTGCGGCGGCTCGAAACAGCAGGTTACAGTAATCTGCTGGTCCGCTCGCATCCTGAGTTGGATCTGACCAATCAAGCGGCCGTTACCGACTTTCTGGCTCATGAGAGGCCGGATTACATTTTCCTGTCGGCAGCGAAGGTTGGCGGTATACATGCCAACAATACTTATCGAGCCGAATTCATATATCAGAATCTCATGATTGAGGCGAACATCATTCATGCCGCCTGGCGAGCCGGCGTGACGCGTCTCCTGTTCCTCGGATCAAGCTGTATTTACCCGCGCGATTGCCCCCAGCCGATCCGCGAGGAGTATTTGTTGACGGGCCCCTTGGAGCAAACCAACGAACCTTATGCGATCGCGAAGATCGCCGGAATCAAGCTCTGCGAGAGCTACAACCGGCAGCATGGAACGCAGTACGTCGCGGCAATGCCGACCAATCTCTATGGTCAAAGCGACAACTATGATTTGAACACCAGTCACGTCTTACCGGCGCTCATCCGCAAGGCTCACGAAGCTAAACAGCGGGGCGAGGCGACGTATCCAGTGTGGGGGTCTGGTTCGCCAAGACGGGAGTTCCTCTACGTGGACGACGTGGCGGATGCCTGCGTGTTTTTGATGGAGTGCACGGACATCCGCGACGGCCTATTTAATGTCGGCACGGGAAAGGATATCACTGTTCGTGAACTGGCCGAAATCGTGAACGAGGTCATCGGCTTCAAAGGAGAGATTGTGTTTGATTCTGGCAAGCCCGACGGAACGCCGCGCAAGCTTCTGAATGTTGACCGCATCCGCGGATTGGGATGGCAGGCTAGAACAGGGCTTAAAGACGGAATCGCCAAAGCGTACGCCGATTTTTTGGGGAGAGCGACTTGAAAGTCGAAGTCGTCTCAAGCTTCTCCTGCACTGCGGCTCACTTCTCAAATCGTACGCTCACGAGCCCGAGTCCCAGTTTACGAGCGTCTTGAGATAGGGCTAATTGCCGAGGCGATGTCGCGAGTGGGATTCTGAGTTGAAGAATTAGGGGATAACCTGGACCGAGGCGTAACCCCGCGAGCTGGACCGTAATCGTACCGCTCGCTTTTGCGAGCGTAACATCGTTCAGTTCCGTATTACGCGACCAAAACTGGACCTCTTGTCGGGGCATTCTGTCATTGATGAACGCCTTGTATTCAATGACTAGCCTTGCATCTTCGCCAGCAGATCCAAGAACAACAAAGCCGAGCTCGGCCAGATTGCCGTCCGACCATACCCCCCAAGACTCCGGGTTCGACCAACCCTGAATCAGCGCGCCCCTATTCTCGCCGTTTCCAAATGTCACCGTGCGTCCAATCTCAAGACGTGGGAGACTGGCAACATCGTATCCGAGGCCCGGAAAGTACCAATCGATCAGACGCAGGGACCCAAAAAAGGACCCGCCGAGCACCACAGCCCCAATGACGAACCATCCGATCATTTGCGAGGCGCGCGGCATCGCGGGACGACGTTTCAACGGAGATGCGGCCACGCTGCCCCGCTTACGTTTTTAGCTGATTTTCGCATAGCGCATAACTGAGAAAGCCATTGTGATAATACCGAATAGGAAGATCGGGAGGCTGCTCCTGCCAATGGCGCGGCGGAGCACGCGCGTGCATTTCCGGAAGCCGCACGGTTCTGGGAATTATAGGGCAACTCGCGCTAAGCCGCCAGAAAGCGCGGCCACGGCTTTGTCGAGTACGCGCTACTCTGCCATCGCATGTTTGCAGAATAATTTTCTGCTCCCGCTTCGATTCGCTCAAATAGGCTTGACAGGCGAGCCTGATTCCGTCTTGACCTTCGGCTATTTGAAGACCTCAATGAAGGCCTTCAGCGTCGGATCTCCCTTCTTTTCCGGCTTCGTGGCGACAACTGGGACGTGTTCCGGCCTGCTGTCTAGATCTTAAACTCATGCCGCCCGCGACCCCCACACCAAGGACGTACATCCATCCCTCGTGGAAATCGAACAGGTGCGAATTGAGGAGCGAACTGAACAGATTTTGGACCACGACAAGCAATCCTATCCAGTTCGCGAATCCATCTCCACGAAACAAAAAGAGGTGGGACAGCCACATCGCGTACAGCACGATGATTCCGGTAATGCCCCATTGGACCGCCACATTGAGTGTCTGATTGTGCGGATTTCGCGTGACGTCGGCAGCAAGTCCGGTCTCTCCGACCGCGTCACGCTCAAACAATGTCTTGATCGAGCCAGTCCCGTTGCCGAAAACCGGCGCGTCCGCGAAAAATCTTAGCGATTTTTGCCAGTATTCCAGCCGCTGCCCAGTCGAGGGGGAGACATTCTGTTTGTAGTATTGCGAGAAGGGGATATTCTGTTTGTAGTATTGGTATTCAGTCGAGATGTCCGCGATGCGGGTGCGCAAATATGGCGAGGTGAACCAGACTGTCATCGCTGTCACTATAGTGCCAGCGAACAGCAACGCGGATTGGCGGCGGTCGAGATGCTTTAATGCGAAGACAATGAGCAAGACCGGGACATAGATGAGTGCCGTGCGTGCCGACACCACGAACGCCATATTAGCGAGAAAGCCGAGCGCCAACGCTGCGCATGCTGCTGCTGCCGCATAGCGATGCTGTTTATATAAGACGACGACGCAGGGCGCGAGTGCCACCATGCACAACGCGAATTCTTGACTCTGATCGATATAGTTCTTTACCGGCACTCCGGCACTTACAGTGGCTGCCAGTTTCAGCTCGGGCGCAAATAGCACAATCCATGAAAGGCCCATCAGCAATGCACACGAAACAAGAAAGGCGATAAATACCCACTCGCCGCGCTGCGATCGCTGAAAATGGTAAAGTAAGAATGGTATCGCGAGCAACTTAACAACCGGCTTGATACCAAGAAGGCTCGCTTGCCACGGAACATCGGCCCAAAGCGTCCCGACCGTCGCAAGGAGCGCGAGTGCAAGGGGAAGCGTGCTGGCAGGTCGCTTGAGAGTGGACAGTAGTGGTTCACGTCGAACTGTTGGCAAAATCAAAAAGAAAATGACGATGCCTAGGATGCCGGTTACGCTGGTCGACCAGGGCAATGCTGCTGCAAGCGCCACTACAGCAAGGTCAATATTTCGAAGTCGTGCGTTATTCGCTCGAGCGGCGTCCGGACCGCTCCACGTTGTACATGCAAGTGAAAGTTCTGCTCCAAACCAACGGATGGCGCCAAGTTTGCTCTTTGAAATCGTGGAAACAGCCTCAGGGGCGCAATTTCCGGACATGTGATCCCTTCAGATCAGGTGCCGCACAGGATTGGTTGGAATTTGCGCGGCGCGATTTTCCAACGAAGTGAGCCTATCTGAATCTGTGAGGAGAAGTCTATGATGCAGAAGACCTTGGTCGTCGGTGCGACGGGCGTGGTCGGCTCGATTATCGCGAATATCCTGGCGGATACTGGTGAAATGCCGCTCGCGCTATCCCGAAAATCAAAATCGGACGCTGCCATTGATTGGTACCAGGGCGATCTGGCCCAAATTCAGGATTTAAACCTTCCGCCGTTTGAAACGTTGATTTGCACTGCTGACGCGCGCCATCTTGCTCCGGCAATGCCTTGCATTATCCATCCGAGATTGAGACGCGTCGTTTTCATAACGTCGACCAGCATAATCACGAAAATAAACTCGGAGGTCGAGAGCGAAAGAGAAAGCGTTAGGGCTTGGGCATCAGCCGAACACCAAATTATCAGAACATGTGAAGAGAGCAGCATCGAATGGACGTGCCTGCGTCCCACTTTGATCTACGCTGAGGGTCGCGACGGAAATATCACTCCGTTAGCCCGTTTGATCGAACGTTTCGGCTTCATGCCAGTAGTCGGAGCCGCACAAGGGCTGCGTCAGCCAGTTCATGCAGAGGATGTTGCCATCGCGGCAGTATCCGCCGCTCGAGAACGCATCGCAGCAAACAAAACATATATACTCTCTGGGAGCGAAGTGATCACCTACCGCGAAATGGTTGGTCGCATCTTTGATGCACTAAGCAAGCGTCGGCGTATTGTTTCAGTTCCGGCGCCCGTCTGGAAGCTGCTATTTGCAATTGCCAAGCCGCTCTTTCCAGGAGCCAACAGCGCATGGGGGACGAGAATGCTGGTTGATCTTGATTTTGATGCGTCAACAGCCGTCCGAGAGCTCGGCTGGCGACCAAGAGGATTCCATCCCGTTTTCAAGAACGGCCCGAAAACTCCAGGTCCAGGCCAGTGACGTCTGGCGCCGGCTGGCGCCATACAAGCGGATCGGCTTTAAACCAAAGGCGCGGTACAACTACGCGCTAAGAACGGAGCCAGGATTGACAGCGTCATCCGCTCGGCGGCTGTTGAAATAGTGGCGGCTTGTCGTCGTCAATGGCCAGATTGTAACAGCGTATCGTCCTTCCAGGCAGCATGAGCGCCGGCTGCTTGTAACGCGCATCAGAAGCTCTCTCCCCTCCCACCAAGTAAACACTCTGCGGACCAAATAGGTCCGGATGATCGATATCGCCGTGAAGATGATGGTGATGCAGACGCTCTGGCCGAACTTGACGTGGAACCCGAACAGCGGGAGCACGGCAAAGTTAGCCAGGATGGAGATGATGAAGGCGACCGCGTTGCTCGCGAGCGCCTCCACCAAAGACATTAGCTTCGACTGAGCCATCAGAGACCCGCTACGCTGGCCAGCGCCAGGCCTACAGCAGCGTTTGACGCCGCCTTCGATGGTCTTCATAACCCTACTGAAATGCAGCGCCATGGCCTCGTCGATGTCAGCGTAGAGCTGCCCGACGGTGTTGTCGTTGTGGATCGTGAAATCCGGTTTGAGACGATCGGTGCGCTCAGAGTCGTGGACGCCCCACATCAGCCCGAACTTGTCGTACAGGAACTCGCCGAGCTTGCCCCACTTGAACTTCGCCGGCTTGGTGCCCGGACGCTTGATCATGATGACCACGCCACCGCGGCGACGGATCGCGTCAGCCTCGTTCGGGAAGCGGACGGAATCGTTCATCACGGAATCGCCGTCCTCGATGCCGCGCTCCCAGGTGTTGGCCCAGAGGTTATCGCCGATCAGCTTGCGACCCCACTCCGTCCCCAGGGTGATCTGGGCATAGCGCGAGGTCACGCCCAGCTCTGGGATCACACACTCCTTGAGATCGCCCTCCAGGTAGCGCGTGATCATGTCGCTCGACATGCCGTTCGCCTTGAGCAGCACCGCGAGCATCGCCCGCAGCGGATCGGCGATGTGACGTCTCTTGATCCCGTATTTCTTCTCCAAATAGAGCGCTGCAGTCGTTTTCCCCGACTGAGCAAATCCCGCCAAACCAACAACTGTCATTTTCTTTCCTTTCAATTTGCATTCATGCAAGCCGCTTGGCAAGCGAAGTCGCCGTACAGCTCCTTGGCTTTCGCCTCGTAGGCTGCAGCTCCTTCCTCGACCGTATCGAACGTGCCGAGGCTTACAGACTTGCCGTTGATCTTGATGCGTGCCCTGAAGCGACCTTTGCCGTTGCTATGGACGCCTCTGAATCCAGTTTTGCTATTTGACCGCGCACCTTGGTTCGCGTTCTGCTGAGCGTCACTCGCCAGTCGCAAATTGGACCAGCGATTGTTGCTGCGAACCCGATCCTCATGATCGACCGTGAACCCCGCTGGTGGCAGCTCTCCAGTCATGTAGAGCCAGGCCAGATTGTGTTCGTAATAACGAACACCATCGACCGCGATCACTCGGTAGCCGTGCGACCACTTGCAGCCAGCCCTCCTTCCAACCATCCAAGCGACGGATTGGGGAGGAGAGATCCAGGTGAACTCTCCGCCCTCAGGATCGTAGCTCAGAACTTCCTTCAGTCTTTGTTGTACTAGCATATTTGCATTCACGCAAATCACTAGGCAGCCAAAGACGGCGCCGGCACGCGGATCACCCGCTTCCCTGGCCGCCACTTGCCCTTCTGCATAGTGGCGAGCGAGCGCTTCCCATCCGGATACTGGATGGTCACGGTCACCGCCCAGCCCGACAGGCCTTTGTTGTAGCCGTGGCGCAGGTTCATCACGCCCGAGACGTAGACACCCTCGTCGATCTCCGGGCTGTGCTTGTCGCCGATCGACATCTTGCGGCCGGCTTTGGCGAAGCCGCGCACGGTGCCACGCGCTCCGTTGGAGCCGCGGAAGCCGTGGTTGCCGACCTGGATGCCGTCGATCAGGTAGCTGTAGCCGTCCACGCACCACTCGACCAATTCGCCCAGCTCGGGGCGCTTGATCCGGATCGCGTGTTCGAGCAGCGAGAACTTCGGCACCGGCAGGTCATTGTCGAGCGCATGCGAGCGCGCCTCGACGTAGCCGAGATACGCATCCTCCAGCTGGAGGCCGTAGCGGATGTTGGTGCCGTCGTTGCGGTACCGGCCCTCGCGGACGTACTTCTCCAGAGCCAGGTCATGGTTGCCCTCCGCCACGATGATCTTCCGATCATGGCGGGCGGCCAACATCAGGAAGTCGCCGACGCCCTCGACCTCGTTCTCGACGCTGTCGCGGCCACGGATCGCCATTTCGTAGCTGTAGGCGTTGTCATTGACGTGGTGGTGGTTCCGCGCCTCATTGTCGAAGATGTCGTGGACGATGACGTTCTCGGGGTTGAGGACGTCGATCATGCTGTTGAGATACTGAGCGCGACCGCCGCGCATGTCCCATCCGAAGATGGCCATGCAGTTGGTCTGGTCGATCTTCCGGACGTGGATGTCCGGCATGGTGATCGCCTTCACGCGATGACCGACCGTGACCTCAGCGTTCGCCACATGGGCGTCGAGGTCGTAGAATGAGCCGTCATCGCCAGCAGTGATCTGGCGGCAGAACACGTCGCCGTCCTCGTCGAACTGGACGACGGTGGCGCCAACCACCTGGTGGAAGATGGACTTCACGCCGGCCTTGCGCGGGATGACCTTGGGCCGCGTCACTGCGCCCGACGTCATGACCTGATGGGCCTGGATTGTCGGATCATCGGAGGGTACGGACTTCAGCTGGCGCTTGGCGTGCGGGAACACAGCCCAGCGACCGCGGCTGTAGGTCACGAGGTCCGAGATCGGCTGCGAGGCGGTCGGCAGCGTGTTCATCTCGCCGCAGAACACGAAGTTGTCGCCGAAACTTCATCTGGCCGAAGCACAGATATGGCGTCAGCTCGGTGGCGTAGGCACGCGCGGTCGGGTTGTTCTCGGCCCACCACTGGGTCTCGTAGGTCCACGGCCCCACAACGATCTCGGCGTTGAGGTAGGCGGCATAGGCCTGGAGGTTGGCCCAGAACTCCTCATGGATCGGCGCATCGTTCTGCGCGCCCGTGAAGATGATGTTGCGGTTGCGGCAGTCTGCGACGGGAGCGACACGCAGGGTGTCGGTCATCCAGGTCCGCGGGGTTCCTTCCTTGATGACGTAGTTGCCGACCGTTCGGTCGTAGCGGTGCACCAGGTAGGAGTCGATGATGATGGCGTCCGAGTTGATGACCGGATATTTCGAGGCGGTGATGAGGGAGGTGACTTCCGACGACAGGGAGACCGCACGCGCGTGGGCATGGTCTTCGGCGGACAGTTCTTCGCCGACTTCCTTGGCGCCCCGGGTGACGGTGGCGGCGGGCTGCGGCGGAATGTAGAGCGACCAATCGACCGCGAAGTGCGGCTTGCGCTTGCGCTTCAGCGCCTCTTCGGCGCGGACCCAGTTGGGGTAGTTGATGCCTTCGCGGCGCTCGGCGGTCTTGGTGGCAGAGGCGAGGCCCCCGCGCTGACCCTGGGGGTGATACCCGAGCTGCAAGAGGTCTTCGACGACCTTCTTTCTGCGGGCACGTTCTTCGGTGGACAGTGTCATGGAACCCCATGGATGAATGGAAATTCTGGTTGACGCCCTACCACAGAATTTGCATTCATGCAAATTTGACTGCAAATCGGGCGCAAAAAAAGGGGGCCCCCAGCCCGAAGGCCAGGGGCAAGTCTCAGATCGCCGGTCTTATCCCGCCGGCTTTAAGGCCAAGTACTTCATGATGCGATCGACCACCGCATCGGGCATCTTCATGACCGACTCGGAGAGCAGGTCCATTCGTTCGGTCAGACGGCTCTCGATCGAGCGCACGGTTTCCCAAGAGGCGTACTCTTCCGCGAGCTTCAGCTTCAGGTCGCTGATCTCTTTCTCCAGGGCGTGGTTCTTGTTGGTGGCTTCGGTACGCGCCTTCTCGACCCCGTCACGCGCCTCTTTGCGGGCATTCTCGACGCGGCTTTCCATGCGGTACCAGACGCCGCTGACGAAGCCGGCGGCGGCGATGAGCGGGCCTGCGAGGCTCGCGAGGTAGGACAGGACTTCTCCCGGCGTGGTGGTCACTTGGTTGCTCCCAGAGCATCGATCTCTGCGAGGCACTCAGCGACCCCTTCGATGCGGTTATCAGCTTTGATGAGGGCCGCTCGGTATTGCGCGATCAGCGCCACCTTGCTCATGCCCGGTTTGATCGGCGGCACGGGCACCTTCTGTGCCGCCTTGATGCAGTCCCCCAGGGTGGGAGGGCCATCGCCCAGGGTCTCGTTACCGGATGTCAAGCAACCGGCGAGACTCAGCGGCAGTGAGGCGATCACCGCCGCGCGCAGGGCGCTTCGCCAGATCTTTCTCATACTTCTTCACTTTCAGGTCGAGCTGTTCGTTGATGCGAGCCTGCTCTTCGAGCCAGCTCTTCACCTTGGGCGGCACCGGCTGACTCTCGTCAGGGCAGCGCGGATGCCGGGTCTCCTTGGGGCCATTGCACTCGTAGAAGGGGACCTGCTCCTTGGGCTGCTGTGCAGCAGCCAGCTTGAGCTTGGTCTCTCCCAGCTCCTTGCGGAGCGCGGCGATGGCAGGTTCCTGGCTCTCGACCCCTCGGTGGTGTGCATAACCGATGGCGATGACCGCTACGGCGAGAGCCAGGATGACTTTGCCCTTGGTGGACAATGCGAAGTCCAGGATCGTGCGCGCACGTTCCCGGACCGTGGGGAGGACCCCCACGATCTTTTCGATGATGGACATGATTACCTTCCGAGGTGCAGGCCGAGCTGCTCGTCGCGGAGCCGCGCCTTGATGACGCTGCCGTAGCAACGCCACATGACGAAGCCGAGCACGATGAGGCCGACCCACCAGTAGGGTTTGAGGCCGATGGCCAGGTCTTGGATGGAGTCCATGACCGCCTTCGCGCTCTGGACCTTGCCAACCACCTCCTGCGCCTGATCGAGGACGCCGGTCTGGTCAGCGCCACCGAGCGCGCCGGCACCGACGATGATCTTCGTCAGCGTGGAGCCCTTGGTTGCCGCCTCGATCGTTTCCGAGCCGGCGGCGCGGAGATCATCCACGGTCGCCTCGGAGCGCGCCTGCGACACCGGACGCGGCTCTGTGGCCTTGTCGAGGTGCTCGGTGGTCTCGTCGTTCGGATGACCGGTGATCTTGAGGCCCTCGCGCCGCTGGAACGCGGAAGTCGCGCCCGTGATGAGGTCACCCCAGTCACCGTCGACCTTGCCGACCGGGTAGTTCAGCTCCTTGAGCTTGGACTGATAGATCAGCGTGATGGCCTTGCCGGGCTTGGCGTGCATCTCACCACTATCGAGTCGGCGAGCCCACTGGGCGTCGGCCGCTGCCATCCGGGTGTCGTACTTGTTCTGCTTGTAACCGGTGCCGTTGTAGCCCTTTGCGAAGGCGGCCCAGTTCTTGGCTTTCAGGTAGCGATCCAGACGGCTCGACTTGATCTCGCGGACGAGAGCGTCGATCTGCTCCGCGATGCCGCGGGACAGCTCTTCGACCATGTCCGTGGCACTCTCATAGTGGAGACGCTCGGCGTTGAAGCCCATGGTTTGGCCAAGGCCCCAGGACGCCGCTCTGTTTGCGACTTCCTCGTCGATGGCTCTTGCCTTGGCGATGACGCTGAGGCGGCCGGACGAAGTGCCCTGGTCCTTGTACTGGGTGTTCCGGCTCCAGTGCGGGATCGCGAGGCCTTTGGCGATTGCCGCCTTCAGCTTGCTCGGCTGATGCTCCTGGAGTTCGGAATAGAACTTGTGGCGCTCGAACAGGAGCGTCGGGGTGTGGCCGTCAGTCTCGAACGGCTTGCCCGACGTCTCGCATTCGACCACAGCCAGCAGCGCCGAAGCGGGCCAGCTTTCTTTGTTCGCCGCCACAACGATGGCGTCGATGATCTCTTGACTGAACATTGGGGACTTTCCTTAGAGGTCGTCCGGCGTCAGGCGCAGCACCGTGCCCATCACATCGCCAGGATCGGGCGAAAGCAGCCAATCGGGGCCGCGGTCGCTGTAATCGACGCCGTCGCCCGGTGAGCGACATTCGAGCGTCGACCTGATGCCCGTGCTTTTGATGTACGTGTGGATCGCCTTGTCTACGACGTAGGAGCCGTTGATGCCGTCCCGCATGCGGGTGACGATGATGGTCTGTTGATCTCTGATCCAGGGATCGCCCTTCGCGAGGTCGAAGTTGCCCTGGATCTCCGCTCGTTTGAACGCCTGGGCCTTCGCCTGCGCACCTGCCAAAGCTTCAGCCGCAGATTTGAAGTTCCCAACGAGCGGATATGGCTTATCGCCAGCGCCGCCTTCGAGCAGGCCGGTGATGCCTGCTTCGACGGACTTGAATGATTTGCTTGCCTCGTCCCACCACCGCGTCTTGACGCCGGAAAATTCCGGACGCGCGGTGTGACGAACCTTCCACGTGCCGAAATGCTCCGGCTGAAGGACGAGGGTCGGAAGTGCTACGCCGCTCGCGCTGTTGGTCGAGTCGCGTTTGACGAACATCAGGTTGCCATCAACGATCTTGCCGACAGCGCCAGTCATGCGCTCCAGCTCGTGGATGAGATGGAGGTTGCTGACGACCTGGTTCTTGAAGGGGATTTTGAGGCTGCCGATTTCTTCGCCGATCGACATTCCGAGTCCGGCCTGACCTGCAATCTCGCCGAGAATCTCGGCCACGCTCTTGTTGTCCCAGTTTGCGATCTGGGGCGACTTCTTCATGTCGTTGAAGCCGGTCGAGGTGCCGGTGATCTGGATCGACCGCGGCATGCCCTCGAAGATGACGTCGTCGATCTCGAAGGTGCCCATGTAGGCGAGCCCGACCTCGTCATAGCCGAGCCAGATCTGGAGCTTTTGGCCGCCATATGGTCTGGCAATGAGCCAGTCGCGGTCGTCAACGACGATCTCGCATCGGTCGCCCTCGCCCCCGCCGGCGATGAGTTCGACCTTGATCTGGACGGTCCGATCGTTGAATCGATCGGTGATGTCGACCCCGTCCTTATGGATCCGGTAGATCGGGGTGTAGCCTGTAGACACGCGCGGCCTCCAAAAAGAAAAAGGCCGCCCCGAAGGACGGCCTGTCTGACTCAAGCGTAGCTGCCTGCCACGATTACACGGGGCTTATTTCCTCAGAAAAAGCAGCTATGACTGACTGAACCAGGGGGAATTACTTCCAGAGGAAGAATTGCTTTAGCACCGGAGCCGCGGTGATGGCGCGCGGAGGGTCCGGCAGGTTGATGGTGATCCCGAGCGGCAGAAGGATGCCGCACAGCTCGATGCCGGGGTTCTGATCCATGACCCACTCGGTGATCTGGTTGTTGTTGGACCCGTACCGGTCGTAGACGATGCGGTCGACCCGATCGAACATCTTGGTGACGTAGGTGCTCATCAGATCGGGATCCAATCGCCAGGGGTGACTGACACAAGGTCATCGCCGTATCGCGTCAGTTCGAGCGTGAAGTCGATCTTGTGGGCGATACCGATCGCACCGATCTTCGTCTCGACGGTTCGAACGCGCTTGATGACGACATTGCCGTAGTTCTCGGCGCCCCAACCGACCTTGCCGTCACGCGCGGCCTGAGCGATGCTCTCCCTCGCGTCCAGCTCACCCTTCAGGGGATAGAAGCGGACGAGGATGAGCGGCTTGCCGGCGCGGCCCGCATCTCGCAGGCGCTGGATGGTCGAGAGACCGCCGAAGTGATAGGGGAACATCCGGCCTTCGACGGTGAAGCTCTGCTCGCCGGGGCCCGTGAATTGCATTGCAGGATCGCGCGAGAGACGGTCATTGGAGACCCAGGTGTATTGCGCATCGTTCTGCATCGTCTCGAAGCCAGGCGTGTCCCTGTTCGGAAACGGCACGTAGAAAAGGATCTGGTTGTCAGGCTGTTTGGGGTCGAGCGAACCCAGACCCATGAGCACAGATGCCATGGAATCCTCTCATCTGAATTGAAGGGGAAGCCCGGCCCCCGTAGGGGCCGGGATAGTCTTAGGTATATTCGGACTCGCTGTCGTGAGCGCGCCAGTTCATCGACTCGTCGATGCGGCGCTGGACCAGCGTTGCGAGCGCGTTCGGGTCCTGGGCTCCGTTGATGTGGATCGCGACGTTGCCAGGGACGCGAGCGTCACCAGCACCGGCACCTCCCATCGGCGACATGGCCGGCGGCGGGACGTTCCTGATCGCGTCCGAGGATGCCGGAACACCTCCGATCGGAGAGTCGCTGCTGCCGCGGATACCCTGCTCGATGAACCTGCGATAGGCTTCCGAGCCGGCGTGGCCGGACTTGCCGCCCCACTTGCCTGCGCCCCAGTCGAGGAACTCGTTGCCGCCGATCTTGAGCATCTCCCGGCCGCGGCCTTCGCGCAACGATCCGTTGGGATCGGTGGGCAAGCCTTGGTCGGTGAAGCCGCCGATGCGGTGGCTGCCTGCGAGAGCCGCCCTGGTGTAGGCGTTGTACTGCTCAAGCAGCTTCGGATTCCGTTGGAGCTTGGCGATTGCAGGTCCAAGTTCACCTCGACGGACGGGTCCGTAGAAGCTCTTCGGGTTGATCCTGCCATCGGCGCTGTAGCCGAGCGCCTGTCGGAGCGTCCAACCACGCATGTCTGCGCGGTTCATCATGCTCTCGATGGTAGCGCCCTTGCTGGCACCCTCGGTCATCTGCATGGCCGCGAGGTGAGTCATCAACGTCGGATCGTTCTTGATCTCCTCATCGAACTTGGACCGACGCGCAGCGAGGAAAGCGTTGCCGCTGAGGCCCTGGCCGACGCTCATGTCGCCTGCGCCGCCCGAAGGCACCGCGATTGACCCCAAGCTGTCGCCAGCACCGCTGCCGCGATTGCGGATGATGCTGCCGCTCCGGCCGACACCGAAGCTGGGCAACGTTCCACCTGGCGTGCTCTTGAACAGGTCGTAAGCGCCACCGCCACCAGCCGACAGCGATGACGGAACGGAGGCGATGACGCCACCGCCGCCCGATCCAGTGCCGAGACGCGAGAAGCTACCCATCGGCGAAGAGATGAACGCCGCGCGCTCGACGTTGCCGCCGAACTTCTTCAGCTGCTCGGCGAGGTCATCGACCTGGCTGCGGCGACGACCGGAGAAGTCGGTCGCTCCCGAGTAGGAGCTACGGTGCAGCAGCGAGGGGTCGAGCCCCTCGACAGTCGGCAGGCCGTTACGCCGCATCTGCTTCTGGATCTCGTAAGCGCCGCGATCCTTGTCGTTCTTCAGACGCTCGGATCGATAGAGATCCTGGAGAGCATTCTGGTCCTTGATGGACTGGTTGTTCTCGCCATTCGGGCCGAAGATCTTGCTTCCGAGCCACCAGCCACCGCCCCACGCGCCCAGACGGCCGAGGAGGCCGAGACGGCTACCAGCGCCAGCTGCACCGGCAGCGCCGGCAGCACCAGCAGCGCCGCCACCGAACCACCCGGCAGCCGACATGGTTGCCAGTGCAGCGGCGATGGACGTGATGGTGGTTGCGAATGCGGTGAGCACGCCGATGACCGGGGACAGGAGCCCCAGGGCGGCGACGAGCGCGACGATTTCGCCGACGAACTTGCCGACAGCTTCAGGATCGGAGGAGTTCTTGCCGAACATCCCCATGATCGCCTTGCCGACCGACATGACCGAGTCGAAGACCGCCTTGATGCCTTCGGCGAAGCCCTTCGCGGAAGCCTTGAAGCTCTCCACCGCGCCGGCACTGCCCTGTCCGGGCTTGCCGAACATGGACTCGAGCAGGTCGCGGAACGAGCCAGGCCGGCCGAGGAAGCCTTCGGTCAGGCCTTGCAGGATGGCTTTGAACCGATCCTTGAGGCCCGAAGTGCCGACCGCCTTGTACCAGTCAGCAACCCAGTTGCTGAACTCCTCGATAAAGACGGCTTAAGCGTGTCGCCCAGCTCATCCTTGATGATGGTCCAGACCGCCTTCACGCGGGATAGGAAGTAATCCAAGCTCCGCATGTATTCGGTCATCGTGTGGCTGAGGAAGTCGTTGTCAGCTGTCTGGCCAGACGCTTCCTTCACGAACTTCTGCGCCTCATCCATCATCTTGGGAGACGAGATTAGGTTGGCGAGGATACGACCGAACTCCTGACCGAAGATTTCATCCATGCCCTGAATGCGCTTCAGCGGATCGCTGATCTTGCCGAACGACTTGATCAGGTTGAACAGCTCGGTGTTCGGGTTCTTTCGGACCTTGTCCTCGATGTCCTTGTACGAGCCGTAGCCGAGCTGGCCCGGCAACGCGAGGAACTCGCGGTCTTCCTTGGAGCGATTGCTCTTGTGGCGGATCGCGTCAGCCCGGTTGGTCAGCCCAGCGATGCGCTCGTTGTAGTGCTGGAGCGCACGCGAAGCCTGCGAACCCTGAGCACCGGCCATGATCGCCGCCGCACCGAACGCCAGCGTCGACTCCTGGTTCATGCCGAGCATGGCACCGGAGCCCATGCCGGTTCGCATGAAGCTGATCATCTGGTCGGGACGAGCGTTGGTCTTGGCCGCCAGATAGGCGGTGATGTTGCCGAGCTTGCGGATCGGATTGATCGAGTCGGTGCCCATACGTCCGGCACCGATTTCCTGCGCGATGGCGTAGCCCATACCTTCGAGGGCCTGGTCCTGCTCGATGCCGAAGGCCTTCGAGAGCGCCATGACCATTTCGGAAGTCTGAGCCGCCAGGTTTTCCGGGACACCGGCCTTGGCCGCTTCCACGGCGCCGGTCATCAGCTTCGCCGGATTCTCACCCAGCTCTACAGCCTTGGGCAGAGCCCATTCGTCGCGGAGCTTTCGGGCGTCGGTGCTCTGCATGTTGATGCGAGCGTTCATCTCCGCCCGATCGAGGTCGTTGGCCGACGCGATGGCCGAATGGCCACCCATGACCAAGCCTCCGATGCCAACGGCTGCGGCGAGACCGCCACGACCGCCTGGACTCCAGGGGCTTACGGCGTTGCCGACGCGGCTGATACTGCGGAAGACAGCGCGACGAGCCCTGACCATGTTCTCCATGTGAACGCGCTGCTCGCGCTCACGCATACGCATTTGGCGGCGCTCTTCTCTGGCTGCTTCCTCAGCGCGCCGCCTCGCCTCACGCTCCTGCCTTTGAGCCTCTCGGAGCTGGGCCTTCGCTTCCTTGTCCTGCGCTCTCTGCCTGACGCGGGCCTGCGCTTCCTCACGCTTCTGGCGCATCAAACCGTAGCGGGCCTCCGCAGCATCGCGCCGCTCGACGGACCGCAGGTAGCGCTCGTGCTCGCCCTGATAGACGTACCGGAACGCGCGGGCGTATCCGATGTCTTCCTTGAGCTGGCGGGCGAGAGCCTTCTTCTTGTTGCCGGTCGCCTTATCGAAGGCCTTGACCGTGTCGTTGATCTGGTTGGTGACATCGACCCACGTGTCGGTCGTCAGTTGACCGATGCGCTTCTGCTCTCGCGCCCAAGCCATCTGGTCGCGGGTGAGTCTGTTGAATTTCTTGCCGGTCTGGCCGAGGGAGGCCTGGACATCGCCGAGCGTCTTCGGGTCGATGATCGATCCCCGGAGCGGGTTGGCAAAGGATTTCTTGAGGTTGTTGACCTGCTTCTCGAACCGCTTGATGTCCTCGACGACGCGGCGCAGTTCGGGAGAGAGGTCGTTTTCTAGGCCTACCTTTGCCTTGATGTCGAGATTGTCGGACACAAACCGCTCCCTGTGGAATCAAAAAAGAAGCTCGGGGCTATTTCCCGCCCCGAGCCTTTGCCGCTATTTCAGCGTCTCGCTTGTTGAGTTCTGCGACACCGTCTGCCACCAGACAGAAGTCGAAGAACTCCATGTTCTCCACCGCTTCGAGGGTCCATCCGAACCGCTCGAAGATCGGGAAAGCGTCAGGGATTATTCGTCCGATGCGCTCAGCATGGGTTTCAAAAAACCCTCGAACCAGTGCTTCATCGGAGCGAAGTCCTCGATGTCGATCTCGGCGATGACCTTCTCGTCGATCTCGCAGAGGTCAGCGAGCACCTTCTCCATCGCGCCGACGCCGTCCTTGTCGACGTTCTTGATGAAGTTGCGGAGGTCACGCACCTTCGGCCGGCGGGGCGTGAACTTGTTGTAGCTCGCGCCGCGATACTCGAAGGGATGTTTCAGTTCGAAAAGGTTCTCAGTCATGGGTTTGCACACCTATGTTGTGGGGTAAAAGAAAAGGCCCCGCCGGGATGGCGAGGCCTCAGGTTGGTTGGCGTGTGGGGTCAGGGCTTAGTAGGTGAAGCCCAGGAGGCGCCGCGCATTCGCGCTGCGATCGGTGCCGCCGATGTTGGTGACCTTGTTGAAGACGTCGATCTCGATGACCGGATCGTTGTCGCCGTCGATGTACTGGGCGTAGTAGTTCGCCACGAGGCTGATGGTCATTTCGACCTTCTTGCCTGCGGAGACCTTGCCCGGCTTGACGGACTTGATCAGCGAGCTGGTCGTGATGATCAGACCCTTCTCAGCACCGCCCGGAGTGATCAGGTAGCCGCGGAAGGTCACGGGCACGTCGAGCGAGCCAGGGCCGTAGCCGAGGTTCTGCCAGACCTGTTCGTCCCAGGTGTGGAGCTGGAAGTCGAACTCGATCTTTTCGACGCCGAACGGGATTTCGACCGTGCCGTCCATGCCGCCACCGCGGAACTCTTCGACCGCGATGTTTATTTCCGGGGGCTGAAACTCGGGGGCCTCGCCGATCTTGCCCACGTCTTGGATCCAGACCGTGAAGTCCTGGAAAATGTTGGAGTCGCGAAGGTTAGCCATAGATGTCTCCAGCCAAGCCAGAGAGAGCTGGCCCCGGTTGTTTGGACAGCGCCCCGCTGGATTTAAGTGGATTCCTGCCGGGTTATGCTGAACGCGGGGCTTTACGGTTTTGTCGTTGCGTCGGGAGGGCGTAGCCCGACCAGAGCGACGACAAAACCGTCGGCGACGGTCATGCGGCCATCACCATAGCTTGCGTGCCGAAGTAAGCCTCGTCAGGCGTGCGCCCGTCAAGGCTCGAGTGAGGGCGTCCCTGATTGTAGAAGGCCAGATACTTGGCAATTGACGCTCGCGCCTCGGACACGCTGTCGTAGGCGCGGAGATATACTTCTTCGTATTTGACCGTGCGCCAGAGCCGCTCGACAAACACGTTGTCGCGCCAGGCGCCCTTGCCGTCCATGCTGATGGCGATCTTCGCGTCCAGCAGCACATCGGTGAACTCGAGGCTGGTGAACTGGCTGCCCTGATCCGTGTTGAAAATCTCGGGCCTGCCGTGCTTCGCCAACGCCTCCTGGACCGCTTCGACGCAGAAGGCCGCCTCCATTGTGATCGAGACGCGATGGGCCAGGACCCGTCGGCTGAACACATCGACGACCGCCGCGAGATAGACGAAGCCACGCCGCATCGGAATGTAGGTGATGTCCATTGCCCACGCATGGTCGGGCCGCTCGATCTTCAATCCGCGCAACAGGTACGGGTAGATCTTGTGACCCGGAGCCGGCTTGCTCGTGTTCGGGCGACGATAGACCGCCTCGATCCCCATGCGCTTCATCAGCGTCGCGATGTGGCGGCGACCGGCGTATACGCCCTCCCGCCGCAGCAACGATCGCAGCATACGCGCTCCCGCGAAGGGATAATCGAGATGCAGCTCATCGAGCCGACGCATCAAGGCAAGGTCCTCGGCCGAAACTGGCCGAGGTTCATAGTAGACCGTGCTGCGAGCCAGCTTCAGGACCTTCGCCTGGCGCACGATAGAAAGATCATGATCGCGGTCGATCATCGCTTTGCGCTCAGCAGGCCCGCCTTGGTGAGCGCGCCGGACAAAAAATCGTTTTCCAACGCCAGCTCGCCGATCTTGGCATGTAACGCCTTCAAATCGACCGGCGTCTCGGCCGATGTCTTGTCATGCCCAAACACGCCGGCGGCGCCTTCCAGGAGCTGGTTTTTCCAGATCGTGATCTGGTTCGGATGAACATCAAACAGTTGCGCCAGCTCCGCCAGTGTCTTGTCGCCTTTGACCGCAGCCAAAGCAACCTTCGCCTTGAATGCCGGAGAATGCGTCCGGCGGCTCTTCTTCGTCATCTTCGCTCCTGATTCGCAGCAAGAATCCTCGCCGCTGTCAGGCAGAAAATCCACTCAAGCTACTGTCCGAATTTGCGGGGCCAGCTCTGAGCGCGCCCGGCCCCGTAGGACCGAGCGGCTCGTGACTAGCTCTTGGTTTTGGTGGTGGTTGTTGGTGACCAGCGCTTAGGCGTTGGTGATCGCCCGCGCGAACTCCTCGATGAAGTCCGTGTAGTACTGCGGGTTGCGGCGAGCGCGGAACTGGAGGTGCTCCAAGCAGGCCGGGGGCTCGAGATCGAAGTCGACAGTCAGTTCGCCCGCAGCGAAGGTCGCCGGGGTGTTGACGGTCGGATCGAGCCAGCACTTGCCGCCGATCAGCGCGCCGCGCGAGCGGAGCAGACGGAGGTAAGAGTTGACGTCGCCCTGGATGCCGGAGAGCAGCTGGTAGCTGAACGGCTTGTCGAGGCGGGAACGCTCAGCGCGCTCCAGGCTCTCGTAGACCATGTCCGCGGTGCGGCGAACCGAGAGCTGCGCCCAGAGCGGGTCAGTGCCGGTGCCACGCAGACCCCAGAACCGGAAGCCATCATCGTGGATGATGGTCGTGACCTGGTTGGAGTTCAGCATGTTCGCTTCGCAGTCGCGGTCGTTCGGCATGAAGTCGACCGGACGGCCTGGGCCACCGATGTTCTGGATGACCTCGTTCGAAAACGAGTACCAGAAGCCCTTCTCCTCATCGATTCGCGCCTGGATGCCGGCCGCGTAGGCCGAAGCAGGCTTCGTCACGTAGATGGAGTTCTCGGTATCCCAGCTCAGAACGCCGGGGTCGACGATCAAGATGCGCTGGCTGCCATAGTCGTTGCGGTACTCGACCGCATCGTCGTAGTTGGTGCCCGGACCGTCCAGAAACGCCACCGCGCGGAGGCGATCGACGATCGAGGCGAGCGACACGCCAACCGGGTTGGCGACGTGGCCGAGGGTCGCGGTGACCGCAGCGCCCGTGCCGGCGCCCGTGACGGTCACAGCCGGAGCAGCTCCGGTATAGCCGTAGCCCGGGTCGGTGATGATCGCGCCGGTCAGCTTGCCGCCGACCACCTGGGGCACGGCCTTCGCCTGACGGCCACCCGCCGGGGGAGCGGCGATGTTGATGGACGTGGTGGCGAGGACGTAGCCGTCGCCATCGTCGCCGATGACGAGGTTCTTCACACCGTTGGTCGGCCGACCGCTGGTGAGGCCCGGAGCGACGAGCAGCTTCGGGATGACCTGAAGCATCGGGCGCGCCTTGAGCAGCGACCAGACGCCGGTCTTGCCGGTCGGCGAACCGACAGCGTTCGACCAGGTCTCTTCCTGGCTCACGCCTTCGGCAACGCGGACCACGACGACGACAGCCGACTTCTGGCTGAAGATTGCGTCCACGCCATCGAGCAGCGTACCGGCGCTCTTGAGCTGGCCGGCCTTGAGCGCGTCAGAGAACACAGCCACCGGAGTATTGAGCGGGAAGATATCCGGGTCTGCGTCGGGCGCCGTACCGACCAAGCCGATCACGTTCGACTTGACGGTCTCGACCGGGCCGGAGGGGCTATCGAGTTCGATCGTCTCGATGCCGTGGAGATATTGAACAGTCACGTAGTTGCTCCCAAACAAAAAAGCCGCCCGGAAGGGGCGGCTGGAAGGGTGGAGTTGTTGGCGGTGGTTACGGTCGCTGGATCAGCGGATAGTGAGTCCACTTCTCCTGGCCGGGCACGATTGTGATGCCGGCGTCGACCGCGATTGAGCCTGCGACGAGGCGGTAGATGCCATCGCCAGCGACGAGGACGATGTCATAGACGTAGGAGCTGGGAGGGACCTGGCCGGCGTCGGCCTGCTTCACTCTCAGTCCAAACTTGCCGGCGTCCTGGTCGATGACCAAGAGCCGACCGTTGTCGGTTGAACACATGATGGCGATGTCGCCCGTCACAGTGTCCTGGAGCTGCATGTACAGCTTCCAGCCCGACTGGATCGGCACGATGACGCCATCGTTTTTGATCTGCCAATCACGAGTCCAATCCTCGTTAGTGGCAGCTCGGAAAGAGTCTTCGAGAACGTCGGGCGGTCCCGAAGCAAGGACGGTTTCCATTTCAGAGCCCTGTCAGTATCGGCCCCTCGTAGCGCTCGACCGCCTTCGACACGATGTCGAATGTCTTCCTCATCCTGAGGTCCAGCGTCAGCATGATGGAGTAGCGGTCTTCGGTCGCGGACCTGTTGAATACGTTGTGGTAGTGGGCGGCGTTGAAGGACCAGGCCTCACCTTCTGGATAGTTGCGCTTGTGAATATCGATGCCGGCTGAGTAATCGCTCAACTCGTAGACCGACGTCTCGATGACCTCGTAGCTGACCTGAGGGTTCGACCTGATCGGAACATGAACGACCACCTCGTACCAGTTCGGGCGCATCGTCCCGTTCCTGATCCCAGCGATCATCGAAATTTCCGATCCGTGTCGATGCCAGGGAAAGCTTCCGCCAGCCCTTACGCACATCAGCCTGACACGCTGTCCCTCTCCACCAAGCTCGGTGACCACATCCTTGATGTAGGGGCACTCCTCGGCGATAGGCGTCCACCTCGAGTCTGTCCTGGATGCGTATTCCTCCTCGGTCAGATCGTCGTGGACGGAGCCGCCCGGCGAGATCAGAGACAGGCCGTGCCAGAACTTCGCAAGATGCTTCGTGTGTCGGCTCTTGGACCGAAACGGCACGAACAAAGCCGGGTCGATCGAGTTCAGCTCGGATTGGAGCTGATGCACGTCGAACGACCTGAGGTACAGGTGCGGGATGTTGGCCAGCTTTTGAGCCAGATCAACGAACTTCGACATCTCGATCCTTCTTCAGTTTCGGCCTGACGATGTCACCGCTGAAGCCGACCATCCATCGTCCGGTTAGGATAAAGAGAGCAGCCCTGAAGAAGGCCAGGTTGTAGTAGAACTCAGCGTTGCAGCTGTGCGTCCAGTTATCTCCGCCCTGGTACATGCAGGCGCCCTGGCAAAGCTGCAGCACGGGGCAGCTCTGGCATTCCGGCCGCTTGCTCCAGTGCTTGGAGGTGTTGAGCGCGATGTTCTCGAAATCGTCGACGTGCCCGATCTTGTGATTGCCGTTGGCGCCCACGTTCTGGCAGGTCATCACGTTGCCCTTCAGGTCGACCGCCAGATACTCCGGCATATCCATGCCGCACTTCTGGAACAGCGACTCCGAGGAGCGCTCGTTGACCATCGAGCTGACCGCACGCTTCAGCTTGTCATGAATGGCCGGCGAACGCAGCGCAGATCCGTCAGTCAGCTGGCGGGACAGCAAATCGCTGAACTGGCCCAACTGATCGATCGAGAAAATCGATGACGGATCGCTGGCGTAGCTGTGAACGACGCCTTCAAATCCGACGTTACAGCCCGGGAAGTAATCCTCGAACCAGTCGATGATGGCGTTGACGTCATGACTTGCAGGCGTCAGCACCGCGTTGAATGAAAACCGCGGATGGAAGGTCCGGTAGGCATACTGAATGAACGCGAACTTGTTCGGGTCTTCGAAGGGGTCATCGCCGCGCACCTGCTGGCCTGGACCATCGTGGCTGATGGCCATGGAGAAATTCCAGGCCTTGAGCTGATCGACAATCTCCCGCGTGAGCAGCGTGCCGTTCGTGATGATCGAGAACCTCGAGTTCGGGAACTTTTCGATCAGCGCCGGAGCCAGGATCTCGATCTTCTTCCAGTAGAGCAGCGGCTCTCCGCCCCAGAACTCCAGCTTCTCCATCCCCTCCGGATCGGCGATCCAGCTGTCGATGTTGGCGAGAAACTCGCTCGCGTCCCTTGTCGAGGACGCCGCAGCCTTGTGGATCTGAGCCGCCTGGAGACAGTAGGCGCAGGAATAGTTGCAGCCGAGGCCGAGCTGGATCTTCAGCTTCTTGACCTGGCGCACCTTGCGGCCTGGCTGATCGTAGTCCACCGCGATGAACGGCCGGGCCTGCACGGGCTCGGGGTCGTAGAGCGGGTTGTTGGTGAAGTCGACGGCCTGAAATCCGTCTTGGTCGAGCAGACGTGAGGTGTGCTGGTCATAGAACAGAGGCACGACCTCTCCGTCCCTACTCAGCATTTCCAGTCGGATCATTTGCACTTTCGAGTTCGAGGTAGGCCAGCAGCGGCAGTGGGTCGGAGAACCGGTAGATCGCCGTTGCATCGTCGAACGGCGACCAGCTGACCCTCCGGTACTCGGGCGGCGGCTGCTCGCCCGCCCGGATGAAGTAGACCTTTTCCCGCTGGTACTGGGTCAGCATGCAGTTTGGGTGAGCCGAGATATGCCGGTCTTCCTTGCCAGCGAAGAGCCTGCACCAGAAGCTTTCGACTCCTTCGGACCAGAAGAAACCGATGCCCCAGTTCACGAGATCGACGGCGGCATCCGACCAGACTGCGCCATCGCGGCGCGGCAGGTCTGCATCCGGGTCCTCGATCACGGTTCGGATGGTGATGTTGATGGGGTCAGCCCAGCGAGTGCAGTTGACCCAGGCGACGAGCTTGCCGGCGTCGTCGAAGTAGCCCCAGAAGTTCGACATCGCGTGCTCAAAGCAAAGATCCACATGGTCCTTCGCGAGCTGGCGGAAGTTCTGCCTCTCTGGGGCAGTCCGATCGTTGCACCAGGCGCCCATTCCGCTGCTATGCTTGTCGATGATGTCGCACATGTCGCCGAAGTCAGCAGGCGTCAAAAAGCGGATCGTGGGCATTGTGCTCCTTTCAGCACCAGAGCTTGGCGCCCATCACCGGCTCGGTGATCTTGGCCGTGTAAGGCTTGGTGATCTCCAGCATCGTTGGGCCGACGAAGGTTTGGCCGGCCAGCTCGATGGAGCCCTCCGCGATGTAGATGAATTGGTTCGGCAGCATCTCGAACGTGTCGCCGGACTTGCCGGAGACGAATGAGCGCTCCCAGAACACGGGCGTTTTGCTCTTAGGGGTGATGCAGTGATATTCGCTACCTTCCGCGGTAGAGCGGAGGCGATAGTTGTCGATGCCCCTCACGAACTGAGTGGCGCCGCTGCCAGCGGGCCGCGGGTCCGGCGCGTGATCGCCGCCGAGGGCCTCGAAGCCGCCCTTGGTGTAGACCGGGATCGTGTGGAGCGGCCGGGCGTCATCCTTCCCTTCGAGCAGATGGGCGATTGCCGGAGCGTCGGCAGCGGTCATGCCTCGCGTCAATTCGGACGGCGGGCAGATGCGCTCCTCGCCGGCATGCGCCGTGAAGATCGTGACGGTGAAGTTCTCAAAACGGATGCGCCTGAACTGCATCGCTACACCTTTGGGGTTTCCATGGGCAGACCGACCGGATCTTCCATTGGACGATCGATGCGGTGCGTGAATTGTCCTTCCATTGACGCGGGAGCCAGAGCTGCATCCCGCGCCAATATTTCGAGGTATCTCGCGTGGAAGGTTTGCGAGGGGAACTGCATGACGATGGCGCCGCGCTGTTCCTCGGCCGAATGGTTCAGCGGGATGAAGACCTTCTTGACCAGGCTGCCGAGCGTCTCGTGCCGGTATTCGACCAGAGCCCACCCATCAGGGCTGCAATGGTTGACTCGGTAGCTGAAGATGCTGCTCGGCGCCTTGGTCATTGATCCTCACTTACTGCACGCGCAATTGCAGTCGCAGGCGCAGTTCCATTCGTCGTGGTTCGATTTCCCGTAGAACAGGGACATCGGGAAGTTCGAGCCGGGGAAAGTCCCAGAGAGCACGCCCCAGGTCGAATCGTAGTAGTAGTAGACCCGGCCGACGTAGCTGCTCATCGCGATGCCGTAGCCGAAGACGGAGTTGACGGTCGAGAAGGCGACCGCTCCTGATGCAGGAACGGCCATCTCTTAGACCCCCAGCTTCGCTTCGAGCTTAGCGAGACGATCCTCCAACGAGTCGTTCCTGCGTTTCAGCGCCTTGATGGCCTCAACGAACAGGCCGGCGGTCTGCTCGTACTGGATCGACAGGTAGTTCTCGCCGGACTTGCTCTTCAGGTTCTTGTCCGAATCGAACGGAGCGAGACAGACGGCTTCCGGCAAGACCTTCTTGAGCTGCTGCGCCAACAGACCGGACTTGCGCCCGTCCTGCTTGGGTGCGCCGACAGCACGCGCAAGGTCATTCTGAAGCCACGTCACGCCGTCGAGCTGCTCGATCTTCTCCAGCGCATCTTCGATGATCTGGATGTCGTCCTTCAGACGTTCATCCGACAGCCCGTAGATGATGTCGCCTGATGCGCGAACCTGCCCGGCTACAGCCGTGGTCGCAGCGCCAAAACCGCCAGGCGTGTAGATCAGACCACCAGCGCCGATGGCCAATCGATACGTCGCACCGTCCGACCAACCACCAAACCTGAACCAGTTGTCACCATCCAAACCAACCTGCAGCGCATAACCGCCGCGATGGAAGCTCATGAACGCCGCCCCACCATCAGTACAGTAGACCGTGAGTCCGCTATACGTCGATGAGTTGAAGCTGTAGGTCTGTCCAGAGTTGTACTGGAAGATGTGCTTGCCAGTCCAAGTCGGCGCGATTGCCGGATCGATCGCGGGAGCCGCGTCCGACCGCATGTAGGTCACGGCCGAGCCATTGACCGCCGTCATTCCGGACTTGCTGGTCGGGTTGGCGAAGGTGACGCCCAGGTTGATGCGAGCCTGAGCCTTGTCGGCCAGGTCGTTCAGGTTCATGCTCGCGGTGAGCTTGCCCGAAACCGTGGTCGTCAGGGCGGCAAAGCCACTCTCGTCCGACTGCATCTGCGCCACGATTTCCTGGAGCGTGTCCAGGGTCGAGGGCGCGGTACCAACCAGTGCCTGGATCTTGCCGTCCACATACGTCTTGAGGGCGTAGTTGGTCGGATCCCAGGTGCCGGCGTTGGCTGCCGAGTTTGCCGCGGCGATAGCGGATTGAGCCGCCGCGTTGCGATCCGTGCCAGTCTGGATGCGATCGAGACCGGTCTGCACACGATCGGCCGCGGTCGCAGCCTTGGCCGTATTCGCTTGGTTGCGAGCCGCATCGATCTCAGCGAAGTAGGCCATGGCAGCGATAGTGCTCGCCGCGCAAGCGCCAATCTGCCAGTCCGTGTGAGGACCGGGATTGCCGCTGATAGATTTGACCTTCACCATCAGGGTGCCGGTAGCCGCCTCATACGAGATCAGCTGGGCGATGGCCCAGTCATCAACAGTCGAGGATCGGGTCAGCGCCAGGAACGGCGTCGGGGTGAAGAGAGACTTTTCCGTTTCGTCGTCGATGACGAAGGTCGCGGTCATCTCATCGGTGAGAGTGACTTCGCTGGACGAGCCAGCGAATAGGAAGCCGAGCGTGGACAACAGCTGGATGCGATTGTACGCCGGCAGAATGGCGTCGTTCAGACGAGAGAGTCCGACGTCACGCAGATCGTTGACCGCCTGCTGCCACGAGGGGGTGAAGGGTTCGAGAGCGCGGAGGCGCTGATCCAGCACCTCCATCGCCGCGTTCAGTCGATCAGCCGTGAAGTCTTCGTCTTCGTCGAACACAAGCTCAGGAAAGTTGCTTGACATCGGCAACCACCCCCGCAGCATCCATCGCGTCGTAGATGGTCTTATCCACGATGTGATGATCTCTCGGCAGGTAATTGAAGTCGAGCCAGTTGAACCGCGCGTTCAGCTTCACATCGTAATAGAGGGGAGCAGCCGGCGCAGCAGCGGGCTCAACCGCGACCACCTCGGGGGTGGCCGCGTTCGGTGCATCGGTCATATGGTGTTGTCCTTCTGCCGTCTTAGACGGCGTAGTCCCTCTGCCAGGCGACGTGGAAGACGCGCTGGTTGCTCGACGTGTCGAGCCGGGTCAGTTTGCGGAACTGCGTGATCGAGGCGCCGAGGTTGAACACGTAGGTTCGCTCATAGGCGCCATCGGTCGGGTCGATCCAGGTGGAGACGCTGGACGGAGCCACCTGCGTTCCGAAACCCGCACCCGTCAGCAGCTTGCAGCTGGCGGTGTGATAGACCGGATCGAAGTACTCGTAGCGCTCCATGACGCGGATCTGCGTGGACGGCGCCGGCAGCGTTCGCGTCGTGGTGACGTGCTGCGCATAGACGTCCGGGCGGGACACGAAGACCGAACTATCAGCGAGGTTGATCGCCGGCATGCAGTCAACCGAGCCCATGAAGACGGCTCGCAGTGGCAGCAGCGGGGGAACCGTACCGCCCTGGCCCAGCATGTACTTGTCGACATCCAGGAAGTTGTACCACTGAGAGCCGACCTGAATCTCATAGGTGAGCGTGGTGCCATCCGGGATGACCGTGCCGGTGAGCAGGTCGATCGCGAGGATGCCGCCGGCCAACTGCAACGGGTTCAACGTGATGACCGCGCGGGCCTGGTTGAACTTGCAGCGGTAGAGCCGCATCCAGAGATCCTTGAACGCATCGCCCTGGGCGTAAGCGCCATCGAGCACGTAGAAGAACGTGCCGGAGGTGAACTGCTGGCCCGGAACCGTGGCGACCCAGTGGTCGGCAGCCGTGGTCACGACGACCGCGTAGCGCTTACCGGCCTGGAGGAAGGTCGGCTGGAACGAAACCTTCGTTTCGCCCTGAAGCACCAGTTGCTCGCGCAGCATCGTGGTCTGAGCGATGACCGCCTTGAGGTTCGGCAGACCGTAGTCTGAGACCTCGCAGATCGCGAAGTGGCACGAACCGGACGCTGCCAGACGGGTGAACCAGACGCCAACGGCGTCGAGCCACATGTTCTGGCCCTGGAGCCAGGTCTCGGCGATCTGGGTGCCCTGTACCGTGGTCGTGATCGTCACCTTCTCCCAGTAAGGCTCTTCCCAGGTGTCGATCCAGATCTGACGCAGGCGGATGAATGCGTGATACGGCGTATCCTGCGGGTTCTCCACCTCGTAGGTCTGGCCGTCGCGGAAGAACAGGCCGGCGCCGTTGTAGGTACCGGTCTGCCAGAACAGGCTGTTCGTACAGACGTAGAACTCGTCGCCGTAGCGGATGCGCTGCTTGGCCATCATCTTCTGGACCATGTCGAACGACTGGACCGAATAGGCCGCAACCTGCAGCTCGCCCGTGATGCTGCCCGACTGGAGCCAAGCTTCCCGGGTGTAGGCCGGGAACATGACGCCATTCTTGATCGTCGCGCTCGGATCGAGCGGGTTGAAGATCTGGAGTGCAGCCGCGCCTTCGGCGGCGTGCGGCATGCGGATGCCCTCTTCGACCTTCACATGCGACAGCGGGTCGGCGAGCAACGACTTCGTGGTGTCGAGGAAGAAGTTCGCGTCCGAGTCGATCGCGTTGTAGACCACGCCGTTCTTGGACTCGAGCACGGCCAGACGAACCAGCGTGCGACCCATGGTGGCTTGGTCGACGTCACCCTTCGAGCCGGAGGCCTTGAGCGCCGCGATGTCGGAGGCGAGCGTCTTGATCTGGAGACCAGCGGTCTCCTCGAAGTCTTCGAGGTCGCCGATGCGCTGCTCGTGACCCTGAACGCTCGGGAGCTGATTGTCGACGACCATCGTGATCGTATCGACACCGGTCGGCGTCAGAACGACGTTGGCGATTACAGTGTAACCGGCATCAACCAGCGGAGCGGTCGGGTCCGGAGCCTCAGTACCGAGGACGACGTTCAGGTTGGCAACGCGGGCATGGACCAGCGGCACAGCCTGCGGCTCGGCTTGGCGGGTCTCGGCGTTGATCAGGAACTGGCGCGGGCGGACGTCGGTGTCCGACTCCTGGCCCCAGGTCACGACCGAAGCGATGCGCTTGCCGGCGACCGGCAGCTGGGTGATGAAGTCCTTCGACCAGCCGGTGTCAGCCGACGCATAGACCTTGCCCGCCGAATAAAGGCGACCCGTCGCAACCGAGATCTGGGTCACGGCCGACTTGGTCACGCCGAAGCCGGTGTACTTGGTCAGGCTGCTGATGCCGTCGAGCACGACATGGTCAAGCGAAGCTTCGGCGAAGTCCTGCAACCGAGTGAAGTCGGTCGGATCATCGTCGATGTTCGCATGGAAGATGATTTTGTTTTCCACTGTTTTCTCCTGGGGGCCGCCGTCAAGCGACCTTCTTGATTTCGCCGAGCTTGAAAGACCCCAGCTTTCTCCGGTCCTTCAGACGAACGACGCGGTAATTGACCGTGTCGACGAGGACGGTGTCGCGGAGGGGCTTGGCGGAGACGATCGCCCCGCAGGCGTCGTCGAGCTTCGACATGTCGGTGGGAAGGCGGAAGCCATTGCGGAAGCGGCCACCAAAGCCTTGAGCCGGCGAGCGCTTCAGCGGAACGCTGACTCTTGCCTGTGCCGTGTAGGCTGGGATGCCGTACCGCATGTGACCGCGATAAGACTTGGTGGACAGACCTGCAGGCAGATCGTCCTTGTTGTGGAGCGCCACTCGGTCATAGATCCAGTAGGCAGCATCGGTCTCGCAGCGGAAGTTCTTGCCGCGCCACGATCCGTTGTAATCGTGGAAGTGCTGCGCCGGATAGGCGTCGTGACGCTCTGCGATCTGGACCGGCTTGACGTCCTGGGGCGTGAGCCCCGACGTCACCGATACAAGGTCGGAAGCCGCCTGGTTGAGGCGCACCGTGACGATGTTGTCGGTTGCGTCGGTAGGCGCATAGAACTTGTGCCCGCGAAAGCCATCGGTGTGATAGTCACGAGTCGAGTTGCTGCCGAAGGAGATGCGCTCGACGGCTTGGCCGCCTAGCTCGGTCATCGCCTCCAGTTTGACGAAGGTCTCAACGCCGTTCCTGAATATCGATGCCTTGCGCCCGTAGAGCTGCGGCCCAAGGCTGGGCTCACGGAAATTGTCGTTCCGGAAGTAGTGGACCGGCATCCGAAATTCTCGGGGACCGGCCGGGTCGCGGATCACGTAGGGATACATGCGGATCTGCGGCAGCTTCACCAGCCACGACATGAACTCTCCGTTCGTCATCGCCGGGATGCGGTAGCCGCGCGCAGGCGGAACGATCAGATCGTTCAGCGCGCAGTCCACGATGTCGAGGTAGGTGGCAACACCGGCCTTGGTGCCCTTGATCCGGTGATGCGAGACGGCGTCGGCGACGACCTTGCGCTTCTTCGCCTCTGGCCAGTCTGGATCCCAGAGGTCAACCGAAAGGGACCAGGCCAGATACGGCAGGTCGTCGATGTGGCATCGGAATGGATCCCACAGCCGGCGCAGGCGATCGGTGTCCAGCGCCAGCAGTCGCTCCACTTCCGAGGCCAGAGTGCGCTCGTAGACGGTCGCGTTCGGCGCCAGGATGTTGTCCATCAGGCGCTCGGCCATGATTACTCCTCGCGGGTGGTTGCCACGCTCACGCTGGCCGACTCGATCCAGACGACCTTGTCAGTTCCGACGTTGATGTCCTGGAAGTCGATCTCGACGTTCTGCACGCCCTCCTGAGTGAGGGCCGCAAGGACCGCCGAGCGCTTCAGATCGCGACCGATCATGGAGACACGGTTGCGCAGCGCGTTCAGCGACTTGTTGATGTCGGCGACGACGATTGAGGCGTCAGGGCCAGGGTAGAGCGTGATTTTTGCTTCGAGATCAGCCGGCACCTTGACGACCGGCAGAACGGAGATGTCGTCTGTCAACGGCTTGATGCCGTCTTCCATGAGCCGGTCATAGACCGCGTCGACCAGGGACGAAGAAGGCACCGGGTTGGTGCCATCGGCCATGATCGTCACGGTGACCCTGCCCGTCCCCCGCTCCGCTACCGCGGTCACATCCCGAATTGACGTCGAGACGCTAAGCGCGTGGAACATGTAGGCGCCAGGGCTGCCGGCGGTCGTGAAGCTCTCCATCGAGAGCTGGATGCGCCTGCGGAGCCGATCGTTCTTCTCATCAGTCATGCGCGCCACGTTGAAGCGGGCGCCGATGACTTCGAGGTCAGAACCGGTCGCGAACGGCAGCATGCTGGCACGCGCCGCGGCGTTGATCCGTTTGCGGACGATCATCTCGCCGTAGGCCTCAGCCTCGAGGATGATGTTGGTGGGTGACTGCTCCAGGGCGATAGCCGCCGCGAGCTTGTCATTCTTGGAGACCACGTCGTCCTGGTACCGCTTGAGCAGCACCTCGTAGTCGATCTCCTCAATGACCTGAGGAGGAGGAAGTCTCGCGAAATCGATGTAAAGCGCGGGAGACTCGAAACTGGGCATTGGGAGGCTCCCTTAGATCGTTGCTTTAATCCTCTTCAGCTGAGCATCGATCAGGTCGACTCCATCGACCGTGAAGGTGATGTCTCCGGTCGAGTCGAATGCGTCGATCGCGACCTTGGTCACCTTGAACTCCGGCTCGTAGGCGTTGATGGCGGCGATGGCCGCCATGATGCCCCCGAAGATGACCTCTTCGTTGCCGGGCTTGTCCTGCATGTCGATGAAGTTCGATCCCCACCACAGCCGCATCAGACGACTGCGCAGCCGGGTGGTGAGGATGACGTAGATGCTCTGCTTGATGCGGGGCCAGCCTTGGATCAGCTCGCCCGTCTCACGGTCGATGTCGACCAGGTGCTCAGTTGACGTCGCCATCGGCCGGCGTCTCCGTCACTTCCGCACCCAGCGCGGGGGCGGGCTCGACGGGGGCGACAGCTGCTTCGACCTTCTGTGCCACCTCGGCGACCTTCTCGGCGACCGCGTGCTTGAGGTACTTCACTTCCTTCTCGACCGCGTAGATCACGGCGCCGACTTCCTGCTCGATGCCGTTGCGGAAGAAGGATCGGATAACGGTGTAGGCTTTCATTGTTCTCTTTCTTAAGCGATGTTGGCCCAGACCCTGTTTGAAGGGCCCGCCTCGGTCATGACTCGCACTTGAGCCATTTCCTTCGGCCCGCCAACGCCGAGATTGACCCGGCCTTGGTTGATGTAGACCCAGCGACCATCGACGCCGCACGAGCACTCTGCAGCGCCCTTCACTTCGACGTAGTCTTCCTGGATCGTGACGCGCGAGGCGTCCTCGCCTTGCGAGACGACGATCTCGTGGTCGGTGATGTAGATCTTGGAGGCGTCTTCGCCGCCTTGAGTTATCGTGATGTCCTCTTCGGTCATCACCATCTTGGCGTTTTCGTCCTCGCCGAACTGGACCGTCAGGTCTTCCTCGGTCCACTTGACGAGCGCTTTCTTGTCCTTGAACTGGATCTTGACCTGGTTCTCGTCCATCAGGACGTCGCCTTTGGCGTCCTTTTCGCCGTAGCGGATGTGGACCAGCTTCTCGTCCTGGCGGTAGTACGACTTGAATTTGCCGACCGTCTTGAGAACGGACTCCTTCGTGGATTTCACCTGCGTGACGCCGTCCTCGCCATCTTCCGGGATTTCGGGAAGCTTCGGGGCCTCAGTCTGTTGCGACTGGCTGCCAGCAGCGTCACCGCTGCCCGAACCACCGCCACCGTAGCCACCGCCGCCAGAGCCGCCGAGTGATGCCGGGACGCCGGCTGCACCGCCGGCGCCGCCGCCGATCATCTTGCCGACGACGCCCATCAGCCCAGCGGATTTGACCTGCTGTGCGATGTTCACGACGTTGCCGAGCTGCGCCAGATCGGGCAGGCCGGCCATCTTGGCCAGGTTGCCGATGTCAGCGAGCTGCGAGATGTTGGTGAGGCCGCCCAGCTGCGTGAGCTGAGTCAGGTTGGTCAGGTTCGAGATGTCGAGGTTGGCGAGGTTGCCGAGATTGCCCAGGTTGCCGAGACCGCCGAGCATGCTGGAGAAATCCATGCCGCTCAGGCCGGCCAGCTGACCGAGACCTGCAAGGTCGCCGAGGCCGCCGATGTCCCCGAGTCCGGGGAGACCGCCGCCCTGCTTCTTGGACTTGATGATCAGGTGGTTGGTGTCTTTGGTCTGGTGGACCCAGTGCTGCTGATCCTCTTTCTCGTGGATCAGGCCAACCGTTTCATCCTGCTTGCCGTGCGGCGACGGCGTGTCCGGCCCATAGTGATAGGGCTCGACGGTCGCCAGCTCGGCGTGGCCACCGACCGACCGCAGCAAAGCGTGCTGGCCGACTTTCGGTGGCGTCGAATACTTGATGGTGGAGTGCGAGTGGGCCTGCCAAGGCATCCAGCCGCTCTTGAAGGTGTCCTGCTTGGAGAACGTCTCGCCTCCGGACGGCGTTTGGTCATCGCCATCGTTCATTTTGACGTACCAGCGATCCTTCTCGTACTTGACCTGAACGATCTTTCCGAGACGCTCTTTGTTCTGAAATTTGCGCTCCAAGTCCTGGAGCCGGCGCTCCATGGCATGGATTGCGCGAACCATTATGGAACCTCTGGTGTTACATCCAACTCTTCGGTGTCGCCGTAGCGCTGCGTGTGGACGTTCCCGCGAGCGGTGACCGTGGTGCTCGGCGTCTGCGTGACCATCTTGCCGTTGAACCAGACGAAGTCGCGGCCCAGCACCTTGTTGGTGCCGATCATGAGGTCGCTGACCCACTCGACCACGCCAACGGTCACGCCCTCACGGCGCAGCACCGGCTGGCTCAGTCGCTGGAATTTGACCTTGTCGGCGGGACCTGCGTCCTTGTTGCCGAACTGGTTCTGGTTGGCCCAGATCGCGACCTGCTCGACCATGTCCCAGGCGCGGCCATCGCCATCGAGCGAGGCGAACTTGTTCTCATCGATCAAGACGCACACGACGCGGAGGCAAGCGTTCAGCTCGCCCGTGCTGTGGTGCTCGGTCGGCACATTCATGACGGCGACACGCGCGCAGGGGGTCTTGAGGACCCAGTCAGCGATGTCGTGCTCGTCGAACAAACCGTCGTACCAGTCGACGTCCAGCTGCGGGATGAGGCCCTTCAGCCCGTCGATGACGTTCTGACGGAACTCAGTGATCTTTCCCATCTGCTGCTACTCATCGAGGTAGTCGCGGATCATCTTGGAGATCCGCTTGATGTTGGACTGCGAGAAGCCCATGAACGGGCGCGGCGGAATTTGCGGCGACGGCTTCTTCGGCCGGTATTTGCCCTTCACGCGCCGAACGCCGTTCTGCAGCCAGCTGGCCTGCTCGGCGTCGGTGAAGATCATGAAGCCGTGATCGCTCACGTCTCCGACCTGGACGCTGCCGGCGAGATCGCCGTGCTCGAGCAGGATGGCGGTGGAGCCCTTCAGCTCTGCCGTCAGCGCGCTGATCGCCGCCCACTTCTCACCGTCAGACCCGCGCTTGGTGCGCAGGATGCGGTTCTTGGTCGAATTGACCATGTACTCGGCGGCTTGCTGCATGACCGGCCGCATGTGATCGGCCTGGTGGAGCAGTCGCTCGAGTCGCTTGGTCAGCCGGCTGAAGTCGCTGGCGTCGATCTTGAGCTGAAGGCCTGACATCAGGCCCTCCAGGTATCGAAGCTGCGCCCGCTCCGCTTGACGTTCGGATCAGTCGTGACCGGGTTGCCGTTCTCGTCGGTGCCGGTGACCGGCGGCAGGCCGAGACCGACCTTGCCCGTCGAAATCTTTTCCAACATGGCGAGCGCATCTTCGAAGCGCACCCGCATTTCGTCGGTGCGGACGCCGCGCCCGAGCGCCATCTTGTAGATGGCGATGTCGATGGCACAGGTCCGGACGACGCCCGGCGTTGGAACGACCGGGACGGTATACTGCGCCGACAGGTAGGCGTTACAGACCTCGTCGGCGGACTGAAGGCCGCGCGCCACGACTTCCGGGTCGGGCGTGCCGTCCTTGTTGTAATCGGCTACGCGAACAAGGAGGTCAGTGCCGTAAAGCTCGTCGATGTCCTCTTTGGTCGCGTAGGGCATGATTACTTCTTCTTCTTGCTCTTGGCGGGCTTATCGGCGGCGGTCTCTTCGCCGGCCTGCTCGCCGCCGTCATCGCCAGCCTGCTCGGTGGTTTCGGCGGCGGCCTTCTCGGCAGCTTCCTTTTCAGCGGCTTCGGCAGCAGCCTTTTCGGCAGCCTCCTTCTCGGCGGCTTCCTTGACGGCGGCTTCCGCAGCAGCTTTTGCAGCCACGTCATCCGTCACTTCCTCGCTCGCGTGGTAGGACACGCCGGGAAGCTGAGCTGCACGAACAGCACGGACTTCGTCAGAAACGAGCCGACGATCGCGGCGCTTGTAGTTCGCAGCCGCCTCACGGGCTCGAAAGCCCTTCGCTCCAATCATGATTGTCTCCAGTGTCACAAAGAGCCCTCCCCGGCTTTCACCGAGGAGGGTCTTGTGTTTCAGGTGTTAACCGTCTGGGGTCAGACGATTAGGCCGCCAGCTTGTGCTTGAAGGCGACGATGCGGACGATCTTCGGATCGTACACGCGCTTCCAGTTGGCGACGTCGGCCAGCTCGGAGTTCGCGGGGGTGACGCCGGCCTGGTTGGTGCCGAGCCACTTGATGCCGCGGGGATGCATGACCCACTGGCGGCGGTTCACGATGTACTCCTGGCCCATGCCCTTCAGAGCCTGGCGCTCGACTTCCACCGGCACCTTCGGCGACTTCTCACCGAAGCCGACCGCGCCGGGGCCGAAGATGTAGGTCGTGAACACGCGGTTCGCGCCCGCACCGGAGACCGGCATGCTGTCGTCGACGATGACGGTCTTGCCGAGGTAGGTCGGGATCGTCAGCTTGCCCTGGCTGTCGGGCACGAAGTCGATCAAGTCGGCCTTCACCATCGCCTTCAGGGTCAGCGAGTGGACCGCAACGGCGGAGAGACCACCCTGCTCGTCGCCGAGCAAGAAGGCGGAGTCGATGAACGAGTCGGCATCGAAGTTTTCGGCACCGCCGGTCAGGCCGGAGATGTCGTTCACGTTGGCCGCCATGTCGGCCGAGCCCATCGCACCAGCGAGGGTCGCGAGCAGAGCGGTCTGCATGCGCTTGTTCCACCAGTCGGCGAAACGGTTGGCGATTGCGTCGATCGGGTCGGCGCCGGACAGGTCGGCGGCGAGGTCGGTCGAGCCGAACGCCTTACCGCGCAGGAGCTTCACGGCCACGTCCTGGCCCGACGTCATCTTGCTGACGGTCAGGTCGGTCGTGTCGTCGAGCACCTGCTCGGCGTCAGACGCATCGAGATCGTTGAAGAACGGCATGTTGACCGTCTTGCCTTCGATCTCGGCGTCGATGACGCTGGTCAGGTCGGTGATGATGCCCGACTGGAACAGCTCGGACTTCTGGGTCGACAGGACCTGGACGTACTTGTTGAACTTGGTCGGGACAATCATGTCCGCGAGACGAGTCTCAGTCATTTCTCACTCTTGAGGTTTGACTGGCCTTTGCTTCTGATGGCAGCTTTTTGCATTCGTGCAAACGCCGGGGCGCAATGCGTCCCGGCGCTGCAGTGAATGAGACGTTTTGGGGTGTTAGTCCGTGACGCCGGCTACAGCCTTCAGCTGCTTGGCCAGTTCAGGTTTGGTGTTTTCGAGCAGCATCTGCTGCGTCAGGTTGTAGGTCTCCTTGACCCAGGGGTTCGGCTGCTTGGCGCCGCCCGGGGGAGTCCCGTTGTGGCCGGGGGTGAGCCCCATGCCGCGCTTCTCCTCGGCTTTGAAGAGAGACGCGCTCTTTTCGCGGATCTCAGCGACGAGATCGGCGACGGTGAAGGGGGTTCCGTTATGGTCCTTGATGCGGGGGTTGCCGTTGGTGTCGATGACATCGACGACGACCTTCCCGTCCTTCATGGACGACCGGACGTACTTGCTCACCAGAAGTTCGACGGCATCCCGCGCGTCGTCCAGTGGGTTGGCTTTTGCGACTTCAGCCTTGATCTGGCCATCGGCCATCACGGACTGAAGCTGCCCCGTCAGGCTTTCGATCGTCGCCTTCTGGCCGTTGACCTGGGTGACCAGCTCGGTCTCACGCAGGTTGAACTGCGCGGTGAGCTGACCCTTGAAGGTCTCCAGCTTGGTGGTGGCGATCTGCTCGGCCTGCTTCTCGGGATCGAGTGCAGCCAGTCGTTGCGCCGTTTCGATAGCCGTCTTGGCGGCTTCCGGCGTGATTTCACCGAAGGCACCGATACGCTCGATCGCAGTGCGAGCCGCGGCGGCGTCGAGGCCTTGGTAGGGCTTGAGCTGCTCGGTCAGAACGGCAACGTTGTTGCGCTCCGCGCCGAGGGCGCTCTTGAGGCCCTGGACGTTGTCGAGTTGGAAACCATCGATCGGCGTCACGTTGAGGAAGAACTTCCCGTCCTTCTCGACATAAAACCCGCGATGACCTTCTTCGACGGTGTTGAGATCAGTTACGACTGCTTTAAGCATATCCATCCCGGAAATGCGGGGCATCCCGCCCCTCGTGATAAAAGGCCCAGGGCATCCCGCCACTGAGCCGGCGATATCCCCGAGGACCGGGGAATCGATTTTGCCGGCACTGGTCGCTTCGAGGCCGTCCCGGCTCTCGATTGATCAGCGCTGGCGAATTGGTTTTGTTCAGCGGTGGCGTGGGCGTGCGACACGCTCTTGGGTATCTCTGCTCGTCTTGTGCGGGATGCGAGCTGAGACCGCTGAAACCGCGCTCAACCCGACCGGGGAGCGCGATAAGAAACATGTCGCCGACTTACTGGCCCGGCGAAGGCCGCCGAAAAGAGCCACGCCCATGCGTTGGCACGAGCGGGGGAAGTGGTGGAGTGAGGAAACTGAAAAGCCGCCCAGGTCGTCCCTGAGCGGCTTGAAGAGGCTCTCTGATGAGAGGGGTAGTTAGGCTGCCTGCTGCAGCTCCTCCGCGATGACGGGCTCGAAGTCTCGTTCGAGCGTTTCGGGTGTTTCGAACCCGAGCGATCCATCAGCGAAGAGGACGATGATGTCGCCCGCAGTGCAGGACTGCACGCCGTGCGGGGTGTTCATCGTGAGACCTCCGAGGCGATTGATCACCAGCTCTCCGGACTGAAGGCCACGGACCAGCCACGGGGGCGGGACTTCGTCGGCAACCTGGCCCCACAGGGGCGATTTGAAGGCTTCGACCAAGATGTTGCGGTGGAAGAGCTGCACGGGCACTCCATTTGCATTCAAGCAAATGAAAAAGCACAGTACCCCGGTTTTGTCAAGCCCCCTGCAAACGGGGCTACTTCGAAACCAGGAGGACCCAGATGACGAAAATTGCCGAGAGGAACCCCGGCAGCCAGTACGGCATGGTCACCGCGAAGAGCATCAGGATCAGCAGCTTCCGGAGTCGATTCGCCCGGCGCAGCTCGATGACCTGTGGCGAGACAGGCTCAGTCGGAACTATCTCGATCTGAGACGAGCCGGACTGGAGACGGCGCTGGGCCAGGGTCGCTTCGTCCAGCTCGAACAGCGCCAGGGTCTTCTGCCACAGGCTTTTGCTTGATGCGGGCTCCATCTTTGACCTTCGTCTTGCCTTTGACGTTGAACTTCGGGTCAAAGCAAATCGGGCAGCAGTAGTACTCGTCGCCGACCAGCTTACCGAACATGACCACGGACTTCGGGATCATCCTGACAAGCTCCTGCACCAGCGTGCCCTGCTTCAGAGAGCAGGGCTCGCAGTAATACGGTTCAGCCTTGAATGTCAGTTCGATCTCAGCCATGGGACCGCGGCAAGTAGCACTTGCATTCCTGCAAGTCAATCAGATTTGCTTTTTCGGGCGCAGCTGACCGGGCGGGAAGTCGGGCTTTGGCTGGTTTTGGTTAGCAGCCGGTGCGGTCGACGAGGAGCTTGAACCCCCTGCCGGCGCCGCGCCGCCGGCACCGCCAGCCTTGGCCGGGTCTGCCTGAGTCCATCGACCAGGAAACATGTTATCAGGGTTCGCCTGCATGAGCTGATCAACCTGGGCCCAGAGCGCAAGTTCCGCCTTGATGTCGAAGTCATCGCCCAAGAGGTTGCGGGCTCGGATCTCCTGCAGCAAGACCTCGCGAGACAGACCGCGCTGAGCCCACAGGCTGGCGAGCTGCGCGACTTCAGCGAGCCGGTCCTTCGTGTTCGAGAACTCGGTGTTCAGGACGGCGGTGACCTGGCTGTAGTCCTTGCTGGTCCACTGCCCCATGAAGCGGATCGCCTTCTCCAGCGCATCCTGGCAGTTGATCGCCATGTCGTGGACGACCGAGTGGACCCGGGTCTCCTGGATGTCGCGCTCGTTCTGCGGGACGTACTGACGGTGTGTGCCCGTGACCGGGTTCAGCGCCATCATGTCCATCTGCATCTCAAGTTTTTCGAGATCCTTCATGCCGGAGTCGATCGCCGTGCCCTTGGGCTCGACGTAGTACCAGCGACCGTTGGCCTCCGGAGCGTACAGAACCTTGTACGGGCCGATCGCGAATTGTGCCTCGTCGTCCGGGTCGATCTGGACGCCGGAGCAGGCCAGCATCGGGAAGCGGGCCGCCGAGAGGATGGAGCGCTGATCCGAGGACGAGATCCAATGCTCGATCTGCTTGTAGGCGAGATCGATGAACACAGGACGCACGGTATAGTCTGCTTCCTTTTCGCCGGCATAGAGCGTGACGAAGGGCACCTCTGCCATGTTGGTCAGCGGCGTCTCGCCGATGAAGTCCCAGTTCGAGCCACCCGAGGTCGCCTTCTGCTCCCAGAGCTGCACGATACCGGACGTCTTGGTCGGATCGATCTCGATCACCCGCATCTGGTTGTAGAGGACTTCCTTGAAGCCGTCGCGGGCAGCGCGCTGGCTGCGGATGCGGACATGGACCGTCTTGGTGTCGCCGCCGACATACTGGTCGTAGGCGGCAGCCACGTCGTCGACCTTGAACAGCTTCATGAACGGCCGGGGACCAGCCGCCTTCTGGGCGGCGAGGTTCGGCAGATTGTAGGTGTCCGGGTGATCCACCAGGATGTGGCACATGCCGTCCAGCATGGCATTGTTGAAGAACTGGTGGGCGAAGACGTGCAGGTGTGTGCCGAGCAGGTCGATGTCCTGCACCCACATGTCGAGGTCTGGATCGCCGTTGAGCACCTTCAAGAGTGTGCGGAAGGGCTTCGCCGATGCGGCGTCAACCGCCTCACGCAGCTTGTTGAGCGCGAAGGTCGATGCAAGGCGAGACTGGTACCGCGTGTCCGACTCCTTGTCGTACTGCGGCAGGAAGGTCTGCGCCTGGGCGCGCATCGTCTCGGTGCCGCCATAGACGGCGCGGAGCATCGCCGTGCGGGCCTGCATCGTCGTCGCGGCGGACGAAAGCTGGCCCGGGTTGCCGGTCTGTGGCGACGGCGTATAGACATTTTGGTCGGTGGCGTTAGCAGCCATTGTGGTGGGGTGTCCTGACGTTACCAGTCAAGGACCGCCGCCTTCTTTGGACCGAGGAGCGTGTTGAATGCGTCGGAAGCCGCGTCCACTTGGTCGTCATAGGTACCAAGCGGGAAGGTCTCCAACTCATCCGTGAAGCAGGTATTCCAGTGACCTGGCACCATTCTCACGTTGCCGGCCTCCGCCTGCGCGGCGAATGCAGCAGCGCGGACTTCTTTCGATCCGGTGGGGCGTGCAGTCTTGACGATGTAGCCGGCGAGCCGGCGGATGAAGCCCTGGACCTGGCTCTTGCCGGCCTGGCCTGGGTCTTGAGGGAGGAAGATCTGGACGGAGCGGCCATCGTTCTTGGCCGTCTCGAAGATCTTCTTTTCGACTTCGAGCGGTGAGCCGCGGAAGCGGATGATGTTCTCGATGTAGAAGATGCCGCTTGCGTCCTTCGACATCAGGACGCCGACCGTGTAGTCGCCGTCAGCAGATGCGGCCAAATCCCAGGCACGCACGCGGACGCGGCGAGCCGGCAGATCAGCAACGGAAACTGGAACGAACCAGTCACCGCGGAACATGCCGCCGTCGTCGGACATCGGCTGCTGCTGGTACAGCGCGGCGAACGACCGCTCGCCCAAAACGTCGAGACGGTCCATCAGTGCGTTGTACGAGAAGCGGTGCGGCGCGAGCGGCTCGTTGTGCTTGCGGCCGAGCGGATCACCAGGGACGGTGCCATCCTCATTGAGGATCACTTCGCCGTCAGGCGTCTTCTTCACGTAAGGCAGCGCGGGCAGATACAGGATCTCCCACGGGATACCTTTGCCGTCGTTCATTAGCTCGATGAGGCGGCCGGCGATGTCGTCGTAGTGCCACCGCGTCAGCGTGAGGACGATTGCGGCGTCTTCTTCGAGACGGGTGTAAACGACGTCGCGGTACCAATCCCATTGGTCATCGCGGAACGAGGCCGACTTGACTTCCTTGCGGTCCTTGATCGGGTCGTCGATCAGGAAGAGATGGGCGCCCTTACCGGTGGTACCGGAGCCGACACCGACCGCGTAATACTGACCGCCACCGCAATCGTAATCGAGCTGCCATTCGTCGGCAGCGCGCAGGTCGGACCTGATCTTGACGCTCGGAAAGAGCCTTTCGAACTCGCGACCCTTGATGATGTCGCGGACGTTACGGCCGAAGGTCGTCGCGAAGTCGGAGTTGTACGACGCCGAGATGATGTTCTTGCTGGGGTTCCTGGCCATGAAGTAGGCCGGAAAGCGCCGGGTCGACAGCTCGGACTTGCCGTGCCGCGGAGGCGCGAAGATCATCAGGCGTTTGCACAGCCCCTGCTCCACTCGCTCCAGCGCGTCGGCGACCTTGAAGTGAAACGGGTCGGCGTAATATTTGGGGAGCGTGTACTGCGTGAAATCGATGAGGTGCTCGCGGCCCCTCCTACGACGCAGGATTTCGGCCGCTGCCTCCTCGGGGGAGACATCGGTGTACGGGTTCATTTTTCTGGTTGGAGTTTAAACTCCGACCGAGGCCGCGTGCGGCGAACGCCCCCGAAGCGGCGACTCGGTCAGAGTGAAAAAAGGAGGTCCCCACGCCCGCTGGCCAAGCGGATCGTCCTGTCAGTTCAGGACTTAGTATTGCGGTCGCGCGGTGACGCGATCCCGTCAGGGGACTAGTTGGGTTCGCGGAACGTCCCGTGTCCGGAAAAACTTTTCCAAACACGGGCAACTTCTTTCCGAAATCGAACGGACTGAGAACAGCCCTTAGTGGATGTTGAAGTCGGCGGCGTCGAGCTGAGCGAAGACCTGCTTCTCCCAGTGGCGGACCTTGCCGCGCATCACGAAGGAGTACTTCGGGTCCTTCTCGAACTCGGCGAACGGCACGGAGGCCGCGTCAACGTGCTCCATGGCGCGCGGATCGAGCATCGGAACGTCGATGACCGCGCTGCCGAGGCCGAGCGCCTGGCGGGCCGTGTCGTCGATGCCCTTGAAAAACTCCGCGCTGTTGTTCCGGTTGAGCACGACGCAGTGCTTGGAGCCGGCGAGAAGCTTCGAGGTCGCCTCGATCTCGCCGAAGGAGTCCATCGTCGAGCCGATGACGTGCATGACAGCGACGTTGATCTTGCCGTCCTTGACCATGTCGAGGAAGCCGATCTCGGTCAGCAGCGTCAGCGTGTCGGTCAACAGGCCGGCGCGGATGTCGATCAGGGTGATCGAAGAGGTGCTGATGGTGTCGAACACCTTCACCTGGTCATCGGAGTCGCGCAGGTTCACGACTTCGGTGATCGAGGGGTGGAAGCGCTTCAGGCTGCCCTTCGGGCTCTCGGTGTCGAAAGCGCGGGTCTGAAGGCCCTGAGCGCCGAAATAGTCGAGGATGACGCGGGACAGCGTGGTCTTGCCGACGCCGCCTTTGTCTGCGCCCACGATCACGACGGTGGGCATGTTGGGTACGAATGGCATGGTAGTCTCCTTTGGACCGGTGTCGATGATTGGAGCAGGGTCCGGCTCCCGAACGGGTTCGGGCTCCTTGGGCGGTTCGATCTGCTCGGGTGGAGCGATGACTACGGGCCGTGGAAGGTCAGCCGGTCTCTGACTTTCCCACCGTGGTTCGCTGGGGGCCGGTGCGACGACCGGCCGGTGAGGGTTCATAAGCGCCGCGATGCGTTGCCGACGCACATCCTCTGAGGTACGTCGGCCCTTCATCAGTGGACGCTTTCTTTCTTCTCCTCCGCCTTCGGCTTCCGGGCGCGGCTGGCAAGCTCAAGCAGCTCGTCCTCCGACATCTCAGCCGCTTCCTTGCGGACGTTCAGGTTGGTGTGGTTCTCGTCCTTCTGGCCGAGGTAGTTCTTGCCGAGGAAGATGGACGCTGGCGCGTTCTTGTCGGCCAGCGCCATCTGCTTTCTTCGCAGCGAGACCTTGGCGTGCATCAGTCCGTCGTCCCAGACCTCACGCGCTTCGGGATAGGCGTTGAAGAAGTTGGTCAGGGTCCGAGGGCTTACACCGAGGATTGCGGCGGCCTCTTCTTGTGTGCCGAAAAGGCGGGCGATCTCAGCCAGAGCACGTAGCGTATCCTCATCAGGTTGGAGCTTCGTCTTGCGAGGTCCGACGGGACGAGAAAGAAGCTCATCGAGAAAAGCGGTCTCTTTGGCATCCTTCTCGGCGGCGGCTTTGGCTGCGGCCTCGCGGGCAGCCGCTTCCTCTTTCGTCGGCCGGCCGCGGCGACGTTTGGGTAGATCAGCCATTCTTTTTCTTCTTCTTTGACTGAGCCCGGGAGCATGCCTTTCGGCAGAGGCCGGCCCGGGCTAATGTTTGATGTCGGGTATGACGCAGTCCATGTCGAACAGGTCATCCATGACCATCGTCACGATGATGCCGTCTGGCGGCATCGCAACGTCGAGGACTTCCGCTTCCTCAGGGTCGTCGGTCTCCATGTCGAAGCGGTCGTACATGGCGATGATCGGGATGGAGAAGCCGCCCTCGTAGACGATGGTCATCGACACGAAGTCGATGGTGAAGCCTACGGTCCTTCCGGGGCCGGCAGCGCGGTCTTGATCCATTGCAGTATCTCAGCCTTGGAAGCGGCGCCGGTCCGCATTGCGGTCACGACGCCCTTGTCGATCGCCAACAGGGCTGGGATCTGGTTGACCTTGTAGCGCTGCGCCACGAGCATGCAGTGCTCGACGTTTGCCGAGTAGAAGTCGACGCGGTCGCCGAGCTGCTTCTCGATATCGACGAGCAGCGGTGTCATTGCCTTGCAGGGCTGACACCACTTGGCCTCGAACTTGATGACGATCGGCTTGGTGGCACCTTCGATTGCTTCGATGAAGGTGGTGTCGGTTAGCGGTTTCATTTCGAGAAGATCTTTTTGAGGGACGAAATGCCGGCCACGCCACAGATCGTGAGCACGATCTGCTCCTGCATGGTGTTGTAGGGGGCCGGCAACGCCGCGATCTGCCAGCTTCCGACCTCGTGGCCGAACAGCGGCATGCTGTCGAACACGACAGCCGCGACATGGGTGAACAGGACGGCGAAGGCGGTGGGGACCATCCAGGCCGTGAACCAATGCTCGCGGTCGTCCTTGCGCATCTCGGCCGCCATGCGGGCGACCTCGACCTTGTAGCGCAGCTCCGCCACGTTCAGCGTGACGTCACCGCCGACTGCGGTCTTCCACTTCCCCAGATCCGCGTCGGTCTTCTTGTTGAGCCACTCCAGAAACCCGGACGCCAGTCCAGGGACGAAGCTGAGCAGCTTGAAGACCCACATTACTCGCCGGCTAGGCGCATCAGCGCGTTGAAGGCTTTGGTCCACTGCCGGTTCTCGGCGGGCGTCCAGGTCTTCTTCTTGGCGCCGGCTTCGAGCAGCTGGACTGCGCCCTTCTTGGCTGCTTGCTTGATGGTCATGACGTTCTCCTTGTTTGAAAGCTGGCACCGGAGGAGGTACTCGAAACCTCGCACGACAGTTTTGGAGACCGCGCGCCTACGCCGGAGGACTCCGATGCATGAATTTTCAATGGCGTGAATTGGATGCCCGCCTCTTACTTCCGGACCAGGCCGCGCGATGGGTTGTCTGGCACTCGGGTTCGTGAGGCGGGTTTGGGTTGGTGCCAGCGGGAGGAGTTGAACCAACGACCTGCAGGTCATGAGTCCGCTGCTCTACCGTTGAGCTACCTTGGCGAATTAGGCAGAGCCGTTAGCGGGCGCAGGCCCAACGGCTCCGAGATATCCTGCGCTCAGCTCATTATTTGACGTTTCGGCTGGCACCGAGAAATTTAGGCCGTGAACACATAAATCTGCCAGGCTGACGGTTTGCCAGAGTCCGCTATGCCCCGAAAGCGACCAAATTTCGCATCGCAGCGAAACGACGCTAAGTGCCACGAGCTGACATCGCCGCGAAAAGCGCCCGGCGTTTAGGCGCTTCAATTTGGGGCGGGCTCGAGATCAAGGCCTTCCCCACGAATTCGCAACCTAATGCCGTTTTTGTTTTCGCTTTGACTCCAACACCGTTTCGGAGCACTATTTTAAGGAGTATTTCAAATCGGATTCTCTTTCTCCTTGAGAGGTGTATTCATGAAATCGCTATTTGCTGTTCTGTCGGCTTTGATCATTAGCGGGTTCGCCTCTCCAGCTTCTGCGGACAATGGGTGCAAAGACGTCTTGGTCAATGGCACGATGACGACCACCCAACTGAGATCCCACACCTTCTTTCTTCAAATACTTGCTGCCGAATTTGCGCAGAAGACCGATGAGCAAACCGACGAGAAACTATCTCACGACGGCTCAATGAGTTGGGCCGGCATAGTTTTTGGCGGTAAATTCAATAAGGACGATGTGAAGCGTTATATTCAGGAGCTTCGAACGAAGCTGGATGTAAGCACCGTATTGAACCATGAATCATCCGTTTTGTTGGCGTCGGGCGACCCTAAGATTTTGGAGGCTTGGTCCAAGTGCATGCAGGACAGGAGGGGACTATCGATGAGGTTCGAGGCTTCGTCGGCAAAAGCGGTCACATTGATTCTTGAGTGGTACGCTTACCCCGTCGCTCCAGGTGTTTCGACCGATACCAAACTAAAGGACGATATTCTTATTCCGAAGGACAAAGAGAAAGACGTCCAGGTCGTAGCCGGAAAGGAATGTCTTTCCGCTAAAAACGCGTTGAGAGATAAAGTCCCCTGCACTGTTAATCTCGAATTTAGCTCTGGAGCGATAGACCTGCTGCTCATTGCAAATGCAATCCATGGCACGGCTGACGCCTATCTTCCGCAACGTCTCGTTCTCAAGCCTGAGCAAGAGATTTGGCAGCCTCAACCTGGAGAGGAAAAAACGGTCGGACTTTACGCCTTCTCGGAAGATACACGGAGTAAGTCGGTCTGTTTGGCCCCCAAAAAGGACTGGTCTTTTATCGCCGCGACAATGGAGGCGAAACAATCACATTACGATGGGCCATCCGGCGCAGGGCGTTGCTCGGGAGAAATCAAACCCAACACGCCAACTTTTCTATGTTTCAATTCCCGCATGGTGCCAAACCCCAGTGGCGACCATCACTGCAGCGCGACACTGGTAGGTGAGATAATTCATTACAACGTCGTAGATGGGTTAGGCTTACAAAAAGGCGTGCAAATGGAACAGATTCAAACGTTTCAATTTCAATAGCACGGCTAATAGCAGGACCAGCATGGGCTACCGGTCCTGTGGGCCACCTATTTCGTTGGTCAGAAGATGACCAGAACGGCTTTGAGCACGACCACTGCGATGATCGCATTCACGGTCGCGGCCGGATGCGCCGCAACCCAGTTCACTGCGTATTCGTGAACGGCTTTGACTTTGTCCATTGTCTTTTCCTGGTTGAAAGGGTTGGGGCCAGAGGTTTTGCAGCCGGTGGGCGCCGGCTGATTTGTTCTCTGGCGCACGGGGCGGGTAAAGGAGGGGAAACCCCGCAGCCGTGCGGCCGGGCTGGGTCAGACGGTGCGCGACAACCCTTCGGTGCGCGCCTCCCTGTTACACAAACAGCTCCGGGTTAGCCTTTTGCAGCCAGGCGCTTGCGACGTCGCTTGCGCTCAAGCTTCAGTTCAGCAAGAGCTTTCTCCTTGCTGATGCGTTTCTTTTTCTTGGCCATCGTGCTTTCTTCAGGCAACGTGCTCCTGCGGGATGCGCCAGTTCGGCGGCACCGTCGAAATCGCAAGGCACAGGTTGGGGACGAGCTTTTCGAGCACCCAGTCCGCGTGCGCCTGCTCGATACCCTCGCCCGGTCGAACGAGCTTTGCGTTCGAATAGAGCTTCGTGACAGGGTCGCCGTATGCGAGCGGCTCCCATTCCTTCGGGTTGAGGCGCAGCCAGGCGATCATCGCCTCGGCATGCTTCTTGGATGAAGCAACCATTGCGTTCAGCATGGTCATTCTTTCTGGGCGATAGCCTGGTCGATCCAGGCGTAGATTTCCGGGTTGTCGCGCCGGGCCATCATCATGACCGGCGTCAGTCGGTTGACGACGGTCTCTTCACTTGCCCTGCTCTTCAGCTTTGCGGCGTCCCAGCAGGCGTGGTTGATTTCGTGTTCGAGCGTCTCGGCGAAGCCTAAGTCAGGCAGGTCGGTGCGGACCTTGATCGATAGCGGTACGACGACCCCACCTCGTTTAGGTGGACGGGATGAGCGAGACTCGCGCGTGGATTTGACAACGCGAGGGACGCTCGTTCCATGCATCAAGACAGACATCAAGACGGGCATGATGCCGCCTCCTATCAGCGGATCGAGGTGATCACAGGGGAGAGGCGACGGCGCAGTTGGAGCGATGCGGAGAAGGCGCGGATCGTGGCCGAGAGTGCCGATCCGGAGACGAGCATTTCCGAGGTGGCTCGACGCAACGGGGTGAACCGGGGACTGCTCAGTGTGTGGCGGCGCCAGGCGCGGCTCGCGTCGAGCGAAGCGCCGCAGTTCGTGCAAGTCAGGCTCCAGGCCGCCGTCGAGGCGCAGCCGAACGCGATCGATAAGGCGCATGTTCTGACGGATCCGGCCGAGCGGATCGAGGTGATGATCGCGGGCGCGACGGTGCGCGTGCCCGTCGGCGTCGACGCCGCGACGCTGGAGCGCGTGCTGGCGGCGGTGAGATCGACGCGATGATCTCTTTCGGTCCAATGGTCCGTGTGTTCGTCGCGACGCAGCCGATTGACTTTCGTAAAGGCGTTCATGGCCTTGTCGCGCTGGTAGCGGAGGGATTAGGCGGCAAGCCCTACAGCGGTGACGTTTATGTCTTCCGATCGAAGCGATCGGATCGTTTGAAGCTACTGGTTTTTGACGGCTCGGGAATGGTTCTAGCGACGAAGTGGCTGGAGAATGGGGGCTTTGCCTGGCCACCTGTTCGCGAGGGTACGATGCCGGTGACGGGGGCGCAACTGGCGATGCTGATTGAAGGTCTTGCGGAGTGGTCGCGTGTGGTCCCGAAGGTGACGAAGCGGCCGACGAAGGTTGCCTGAAGCGTCTTGTTTTGCTGGCGATTGCGAGTGCGTTCGTGTAGCTCTGCGATATGGCGCTTCGCCCCGAAGATCTCCCCTCTGACCCTGCGGCTCTTGCCGAGATGGTGCTGGCTTTCGAAGGCGAGAACGATGATCTGCGCGCAGAGATCGCCACGTTGAAGAGCCTGATCTTCGGCGCACGATCGGAGCGCGCGGCGATCGTCTGCGCCGAACAGATCGCGTTTGATCTGGAACGGACCGCCGGCTCACAGCTCCCGGCCAATGACGACAAACCGGACGCGCCGCGGCCGGAGCGGCGCAAAGCGAAGCGCAACATCGGCGCGCTGCCGGCGCATCTGCCTCGGGTCGAGCGGGTGATCGAGCCGGCGTCCACGCTGTGCCCGTGCTGCACGGGTCAGATGCATCGGATCGGCGAGGAGAGCAGCGAAGCGCTCGATCGGGTTCCCGCGTGGCTGCGCGTGCTCCGCACGATCCGTCCAAAATACGCCTGCCGCTCCTGTGAGGGCCCGATTGTCCAGGCCCCGGCACCGGCGCGGCTCGTCGAGGGCGGCATGGCAACGACGGCGCTGATCGCGCATATCGCCGCGGCCAAATATGCCTGGCAATCGACGCTCTATCGCCAGACGCAGATCCTGGCGGGTCAGGGTGTCGTCGTCGACCGTCAGACGCTGGCGCGCTGGATGGGGAGCGCGGCGTGGCTGGTCAGGGGCCTCTACGATCTGCAACTGAAGACTATGCACGGCTTCGAGCGGCTGTTCAGAGCTGGCCCCGGTTGTTTGGACAGCGCCCCGCTGGATTTAAGTGGATTCCTGCCGGGTTATGCTGAACGCGGGGCTTTACGGTTTTGTCGTTGCGTCGGGAGGGCGTAGCCCGACCAGAGCGACGACAAAACCGTCGGCGACGGTCATGCGGCCATCACCATAGCTTGCGTGCCGAAGTAAGCCTCGTCGGGCGTGCGCCCGTCAAGGCTCGAGTGAGGGCGTCCCTGATTGTAGAAGGCCAGATACTTGGCAATTGACGCTCGCGCCTCGGACACGCTGTCGTAGGCGCGGAGATATACTTCTTCGTATTTGACCGTGCGCCAGAGCCGCTCGACAAACACGTTGTCGCGCCAGGCGCCCTTGCCGTCCATGCTGATGGCGATCTTCGCGTCCAGCAGCACATCGGTGAACTCGAGGCTGGTGAACTGGCTGCCCTGATCCGTGTTGAAAATCTCGGGCCTGCCGTGCTTCGCCAACGCCTCCTGGACCGCTTCGACGCAGAAGGCCGCCTCCATTGTGATCGAGACGCGATGGGCCAGGACCCGTCGGCTGAACACATCGACGACCGCCGCGAGATAGACGAAGCCACGCCGCATCGGAATGTAGGTGATGTCCATTGCCCACGCATGGTCGGGCCGCTCGATCTTCAATCCGCGCAACAGGTACGGGTAGATCTTGTGACCCGGAGCCGGCTTGCTCGTGTTCGGGCGACGATAGACCGCCTCGATCCCCATGCGCTTCATCAGCGTCGCGATGTGGCGGCGACCGGCGTATACGCCCTCCCGCCGCAGCAACGATCGCAGCATACGCGCTCCCGCGAAGGGATAATCGAGATGCAGCTCATCGAGCCGACGCATCAAGGCAAGGTCCTCGGCCGAAACTGGCCGAGGTTCATAGTAGACCGTGCTGCGAGCCAGCTTCAGGACCTTCGCCTGGCGCACGATAGAAAGATCATGATCGCGGTCGATCATCGCTTTGCGCTCAGCAGGCCCGCCTTGGTGAGCGCGCCGGACAAAAAATCGTTTTCCAACGCCAGCTCGCCGATCTTGGCATGTAACGCCTTCAAATCGACCGGCGTCTCGGCCGATGTCTTGTCATGCCCAAACACGCCGGCGGCGCCTTCCAGGAGCTGGTTTTTCCAGATCGTGATCTGGTTCGGATGAACATCAAACAGTTGCGCCAGCTCCGCCAGTGTCTTGTCGCCTTTGACCGCAGCCAAAGCAACCTTCGCCTTGAATGCCGGAGAATGCGTCCGGCGGCTCTTCTTCGTCATCTTCGCTCCTGATTCGCAGCAAGAATCCTCGCCGCTGTCAGGCAGAAAATCCACTCAAGCTACTGTCCGAATTTGCGGGGCCAGCTCTGTTCTGCGACGAGACGCCGATGCCAGTGCTCGATCCGGGACGCGGCCGCACGAGGATCTGCCAGTTCTGGGCGCACGCGACGGACGATCGGGCGTGGAAGGGGCCGGCGCCGCCGGCGGTCGCCTACGTGTTCGCAGGTGGTCGCGGCAAAAAGGAGATCGTGGCGCAGTTAGCCGGCTTCGAAGGCGTGCTGCAAGTCGACGGCTATGCCGCCTACGCCTCGCTGGCGGGCGATGCGATGATGTCGGGCCAGATCCAGCTGGCGTATTGTCTCGTTCACGCGCGCCGCAACTTCGTGAGGGTGCACAAGACGACGAACTCACCCTTCGCCGCGGAGGTCATCGAGCGCATTGCGGCCGTCTACGCGATCGAGGAGAGGATCCGCGGTCTCGATGCTGGGGAACGCCGCGCGACGCGACAGGCCGAGACGAAGCCGCTGATGGAGGCGTTGAGGGCCCGTCTGATCGCGGTGAAGGACGGGATCTCCCGCCGCTCGACGCTCATCAAGGCGATCGACTACATGCTCGAACGCTGGCAGGGCCTGACGACGTTCCTGGATGACGGGCGGCTCGAGCCGGACACCAACACGGTCGAACGATCGATCAGGCCAATTGCGATCGGAAAAAAGAACTCGTTGTTCAGTGGTGACGAAGGCGGGGGCGAGACCTGGGCGATACTCGCTTCGCTTCTTAACACAGCGAAATTGAATGGCCTCGACCCCGAGGCGTATCTCGTCGACGTTCTCGATCGCATGGTGAGCGGCGCCACGAAGACCAACCAGCTTCACGAACTTCTGGCCTGGAACTGGAAGGCCGCACGCGAAGCCGAAAAGCGGGCCGTGGCATGACGAAGCCGAAGCAAGGGCGGGGAACGCGAAAAGCACGCAAGACGACGATGGCGGACTATGCCATGTCGTTCGAACGGCTCGGGCAATGGATCAGCAAGCGCGCCAGGTCGCCGACGCTTCGGCATCCGCGGGCGACGTCGCTCTCCATGCTCGATGGCGCGGTGGCCGCGGTCGTCGCCGGGCCGGTCTCGATGGCGTCCGAGGAATGGGTGTGCCCGCTCCTCGGCGTAGATCCCGACGCCTTCAATCACGACACCGAGGAGTTCTCGGCAATCGCCGCCACGCTGATGCGCCACAACGCTATCAGCGAGACGCTGTCGACGAGACCGGAGAGCTTCGAGCCGCTGTTCGTGCGATCACCGGACGGCGAAGTCGACCCGCAGCCCTGGTGCATGGGCTTCTACGCCGTCATGAAGCTTCGGCTTCTCGTCTGGTCGCGGCTTCTCCCCCCGAATGGAACCGAACACCTTATGCTGCGGCCGATCTTGGTCCATTGCATCGACGACGCCGGTCGACCCTTGCTACCCCCGGCCCGGCGCACGCTGGGAACGCAGCCCATCATCCAAAACGCCTGGCGCAACATTCCAGCAACCGTCGAGGCCCTCCGGCAGTTCTGGATGCCTATACGCTTCAAGCGCGGTGCGTAGGCCGTCCGCACCAAGTCCGTGGCTCCGTGGGCCTCTCGTACCGTTTACCCTTGATCTCGAAGGCGAATATCTGGCAGACGCCCTTGCAGCCTCGGCTTCAGCCTCCTCTGGATCCCAGTGGATCAGCCTGTACTCGAAGATGCCAATCTTGATGGTCGACGGGAGCTTGGTCCTGTCGGCGAGTTTGCGGCGTCTCATGTCAGATCGTCCGCGGTGCAGGGTGGCGCCATGGCGCGCAGCGTGGTGCCCTTGACCCAGACCACAGCCGGGTGCGGGATCTCGGCGCGGTCGCCGTTCCAGCCCAGCCTCTTGAGGATGCGCTGCACGTTCTTCGGATAGAGTCGCCAGATCAGCGCGCTCATCTCGACGGCGTGCGTGTACTCGACCCGGCCGTCGTCATAGACCGTCTTGACCGAGGCGCTGTGGAAGCCGAGCATGGCTTCCGGCGTCGTGCAGAACTGGCTTTTCGGCAGCAGGCCGAGGAAGTAGGTGCAGGCCGAGACGCATTCGCCGGCCACGACGACCTTCTCGCCTGTGTCGCGCAGGGCCGAGTACTTCTGGATGTAGTCGACGATCTTGCCGCCGGGGTCGTTTGCGACGAACACGGTCGCGGATGCCGGCACCGAGGCAAGCGCCAGCAGCCCGGCGAGCGCCAGGCGAACGAGGGAGTTCATGGTGGACTCGAGGAGCTGGCCGCTCAGCCGAAGACGATGACCACGGCGTGCATCAACAGCAGCGCGACGATCACAACGATGAGGGGCACCAGGATGATGATGCGATCAAAGGTTCTTGAGCCGCGCATCGATCACCTCGAACGGGTTGAAGGTGAATGCGCGCTCGATCGAGGCCTGCCAGATGGCGTAGCTGAACATGAAGACGGACAGGGGGAATGGCATCACTCCTCCTCTTCATCGCCGATCAGCTCCTGAACCAGGCGCTCGATGGTGTTGTTCAGCTCGTCGGTGGAGTCGATGATGGCGGAGGCGATCCAGTTGGCGCCGATCAGAAGCGCCAGAGTGATGAGCCAGTAGTTCATCACCAGATCCCCAGCCAGACGCCCCAGCCGTGGATGACCCCGACCGGGAAGATGATGGCGCCGATGAAGAGCAGCGCCCAGGACGCCGCCTTGATGCAGGTGACGACGTGGGTGACCCAGGCGGCGATGGCCAGGACGTAAGCGATCAGGGTCGCGAAACCAAGTAGGCGGGGGGATAGTGGCCGGTCATGCCCAGATTACCTCTTCTTCGCGCTCAGGCAGGCTGCCCTGGCCGTTCAGCCAGATGGTGTCGACCTCTTTGCCTTCTGCGACGGTGACTTTGTGCTCGATGCAGATCTCGACGATCTCCAGCTCGCGGAATGAATGTCCTTCGGTGATGAGCTGGCCGTCGACGTAGATGCCGCTCCAGTCATCGCCTCGCGCCAGTGTCAGCCGGCTCATTGAAACGTCCCCTATCGATGGCGACGACGCGGGCCGCCCTCTGGACGTCCGGAAGCCGCTGCTCCTTGATTGCTGTGACCGGCGTGATCCCGCCGAGCAGCTCGTTGCCGCGCAGCATCCAGGCTTGCGCCTTGACGTTGCCGACCAGCGGTTCGAGCTGCTTGATGATCTGGTAGGCCTGCATCGCCATCGGCGACGTCGAGATCGGGTCGTGGACCACGTCAGACCTGCGCTTTGGCGGCGCGGAGGCTCTCGGCGTATTCGCTTGGATACCCCATGCACTGGCGCATGAACTCGCGGTGCCAGAGGTCTTCCCACCACTTGGCCATCTCGGCCTCCTGCTCCGCCGTCATCACGATCTCGCCCTCGATCTGGAGGTTCGTGGTCGCGAAGGTCGAGAGCATCTCGGTGTCGATCTCCCGCGTCGGACCGAAGCTGAAGTCGTCGAGCGGGATGCGCTTGCCGTCGATGCTCAGCTCGATGTCCAGCCGAACAGCATCATGTTCTCGGTGTGCCGGCTCAGGATCTCGTTCACGCGGCGATGTCCGCAACGAGGATGCCAAAGGCGATCGCGATGGCGGCGCCGATCAGGAGCTGGGTGAACTCGGGCGGGATCATCGGCCAAGCTCCTCACGGACGGCGGTGACCGCCTTTTCCATGGCTGCGCGGACGATGAACATGTGGACGTGCTCGTCCTCCATCTCGATCTGCTCGATGCGCTCCTCGGCAGCGACCTTGATGTCCATGTCGATGGACCGCGACATCGGATAGCGGACCAGCATCGTGGTGCCTGGTCGCCAGGTGCCGCGCCGCTGCCAGCACTTCAGTTCGGTTTCGAATGCGTCGAGTGCCGCATTCGTCAGCTTTTCCATCACGCCCATGATGTCCTTCGCTTTTTTGAATGGTGCCCCGGCTCGCCGTTCAGACGAGACCGGGCTCTGGGTAATCAGTGCAGGTACGAAAGCTGCGTCAGGGCGAGCGCCAGGAAACAGGCGACTTCGAAGCCGATGACGGAATTGAGGATGGGATCGGAACTCATTTGCGAGCCTTGTCGGTTTGGTCCGGGGCCAGCAGGTTCATGACGATCAAGGTCACAGCTCCGGTCGCCAGAGCCACGAAAGTCAGGGCCATCAGCTGGATCGTGAGCTGGCCGAGCGCGACGACGAAGACGAGGTCGTCCATCATGTCGCAGCTCCCGGGTTGAAATTGGCAAAAGGCCTCCTTCCCCGGTTCAGCCAGGTTGGAGCCGGCTGTTCCGAGGTCGGGGCGAACAGAGGGTTGAATGATTTGCACGAATGCTAATCTACGCCGACCAATACACCGCCCCCCCCCGGTTTCGTCAAGGGGAATGCAAATGGAATGCAAACGGGGGACCCCGGCCGGGTTGCGTTTCAACAAGTCAGGCCCGAAATCCGTCCCAGGTGTTGAAACCGGTCGACCAGCCGCCAGGCGGGGTCCAAGGTTATGATGATGGTTCACTGATGGTTATATGATGGTTTACCGGCAGCTCCTGCCGGTGGTAGCGGCAGCTCCTGCCGGTGGGTACCGGCAACTCTCGCCGCGCCATATTTGCCACACCGGCAGCTCCTGCCGGTGGTCCATCCCCTCGCGGCGGCGCGCGCGTGGGGTTAGATCTGGGCGCGTCAGCGCCCCGCCCCCCAGGTGCGGGGCCTGTCAGAAACCACAGGTAGAGCTGGCCCCGGTTGTTTGGACAGCGCCCCGCTGGATTTAAGTGGATTCCTGCCGGGTTATGCTGAACGCGGGGCTTTACGGTTTTGTCGTTGCGTCGGGAGGGCGTAGCCCGACCAGAGCGACGACAAAACCGTCGGCGACGGTCATGCGGCCATCACCATAGCTTGCGTGCCGAAGTAAGCCTCGTCGGGCGTGCGCCCGTCAAGGCTCGAGTGAGGGCGTCCCTGATTGTAGAAGGCCAGATACTTGGCAATTGACGCTCGCGCCTCGGACACGCTGTCGTAGGCGCGGAGATAAACTTCTTCGTATTTGACCGTGCGCCAGAGCCGCTCGACAAACACGTTGTCGCGCCAGGCGCCCTTGCCGTCCATGCTGATGGCGATCTTCGCGTCCAGCAGCACATCGGTGAACTCGAGGCTGGTGAACTGGCTGCCCTGATCCGTGTTGAAAATCTCGGGCCTGCCGTGCTTCGCCAACGCCTCCTGGACCGCTTCGACGCAGAAGGCCGCCTCCATTGTGATCGAGACGCGATGGGCCAGGACCCGTCGGCTGAACACATCGACGACCGCCGCGAGATAGACGAAGCCACGCCGCATCGGAATGTAGGTGATGTCCATTGCCCACGCATGGTCGGGCCGCTCGATCTTCAATCCGCGCAACAGGTACGGGTAGATCTTGTGACCCGGAGCCGGCTTGCTCGTGTTCGGGCGACGATAGACCGCCTCGATCCCCATGCGCTTCATCAGCGTCGCGATGTGGCGGCGACCGGCGTATACGCCCTCCCGCCGCAGCAACGATCGCAGCATACGCGCTCCCGCGAAGGGATAATCGAGATGCAGCTCATCGAGCCGACGCATCAAGGCAAGGTCCTCGGCCGAAACTGGCCGAGGTTCATAGTAGACCGTGCTGCGAGCCAGCTTCAGGACCTTCGCCTGGCGCACGATAGAAAGATCATGATCGCGGTCGATCATCGCTTTGCGCTCAGCAGGCCCGCCTTGGTGAGCGCGCCGGACAAAAAATCGTTTTCCAACGCCAGCTCGCCGATCTTGGCATGTAACGCCTTCAAATCGACCGGCGTCTCGGCCGATGTCTTGTCATGCCCAAACACGCCGGCGGCGCCTTCCAGGAGCTGGTTTTTCCAGATCGTGATCTGGTTCGGATGAACATCAAACAGTTGCGCCAGCTCCGCCAGTGTCTTGTCGCCTTTGACCGCAGCCAAAGCAACCTTCGCCTTGAATGCCGGAGAATGCGTCCGGCGGCTCTTCTTCGTCATCTTCGCTCCTGATTCGCAGCAAGAATCCTCGCCGCTGTCAGGCAGAAAATCCACTCAAGCTACTGTCCGAATTTGCGGGGCCAGCTCTGGTTGACACAATTGACCCAGCTGACCCGACGCCCGGACAAGGAGCCTCACCGAGCCGGCGGATGGTTCGTCTACTACGGCGACGTCCGGGTGGGGCACATCGGTAAGCGTGCCGGCGTCCCCACCCATGCTCCGCAGTGGGTATGGAACTGCGGCTTCTATCCCGGCTGTGACCCAGGTCAGTCGACCAACGGGACGGCCGAGACCTTCGAGCAGGCGCGGGCCGGCTTCGAGGAGGCGTGGAGGAAGCTGCTCGTCACCCGCACCGAGGCGCACTTCGAGCTGTGGCGCCAGTCCCGTGACTTCCATGCCTGGAAGGACCGGATGCATGACGAGCGGCTGCCGATGCCGACGCAGCGAGAGAGCGGCCGGGCGCGCTGCTTCTGCGGCGAGGAGATTACCAATGCCGGCGTGCCGGCGCACATCCAGGCGGCGCACCGCGGCATCGGGGCGAATGATTCGCATTCGAGCGATCGATGACCTACCTTGGACTCCGTCAGTGGAGTTCCGCGTATGGCGTCCCCTTCCATCATCCCGAACGACCGGCTCGACAAGGAGCTACATTACAGCCGGCGATTACAAGACGTTTTATTTCGACAAGACGATCCTTCCTTCATATTCAGGATAGAGCAGTAGCCTGCGCTGTGGAGGCGGCCTCCTGGTAAGCACCCGCGGCCCGAGTCCTGTTCCAAGTTGCCCCAGACTATGTTAGGCAGATCGCCCGCTGGGGTTGTCTGTCTTTATGCTTTTCAATTCGCCAGAGTTCCTGTTCGCGTTCCTCCCCGTCGCTCTCATCGCAACCGCTCTTTCGTCCAGACTTGGCGATCGGCGGTTCGGAATGATTTGCTTGGCCGCATGCTCATTGTTTTTCTATGGTTATTGGGACTGGCGGGCGCTTCCTATAATCGGAACATCGATTGCCTTCAACTTTACTGTTGCGCGATTGATCGCTGACTCGAAGCGGCGAAGGAAGCGCCTCGCGCTAATGTGGTTGGGCGTTGCGGGAAATATAGGTGCATTGGCATATTTCAAGTACGCCAATTTTTTCTTGGGAAATTTAGGTGGCCTCTTAGGCATCCATCAAAGCACCATGGCAATAGCACTCCCATTGGCGATCTCGTTTTACAGCTTTCAACAGGTCGCCTTTATCGTCGACACTTACAATAGGGAGATGGAGACTGTTCCTCTAAAGGAATATTTACTGTCTGTTGTGTTCTTCCCGCATTTGATCGCCGGCCCACTGCTGCACTATCAGGATATCATAACTCAATTCAAAAATAGGTTTGCGGTTTCTTGGGAGACGTTTTGGCTTGGCTTGCCCGTATTCGCGGTGGGCCTTGCAAAGAAAACCCTGATTGCGGATTCGATCGCCAGTTCTATCGCGCCTATTTTTGCAAAAAGCTCGGTGGCACTCCCTGATTTCTTTTCGGCATGGGGCGCGGCGCTCGGCTATACTGCGCAGCTATATTTCGACTTTTCCGGCTACTCAGATATGGCGATCGGCCTCGGCCTGATGTTCGGAATAGTGCTCCCGCTAAACTTCTTCTCGCCCTACAAAGCAACGTCCATCATCGAATTCTGGCGCCGATGGCATATAACACTATCTGGGTTCTTGCGAGACTACCTGTATATCCCCATGGGAGGTGGGCGGTCAGGACCCGTCAGGCGATATGCAAATCTTATGACCGTGATGCTTCTCGGTGGTTTGTGGCACGGCGCGGCGTGGACCTTCGTCGCGTGGGGCGCATTCCATGGAGCCCTTCTCGCGGCAAATCACTTGTGGAGGGACAACGTATCGTCGCGGCTTCCACTGGTGGATACATTGCTGCGCCCGGTCTATGCGCCTATGACGTTTTTTATGGTCGTGGTCGCTTGGGTTTTTTTTCGTGCCCCTGACTTCGTGACGGCATGGAATGTTGTTCAGGCCATGTTTGGAGGTTCGGTCGTCTCGTTGCCCGGCGAGGTTGCCTACCTTCTCGGCGTTGATCGATTGGCCGGCATCGCTTGGGGGCAGACTTTGCCGTTTACAGATTTCAGCGTACTCTGGCTCATGCTGGTGATCGCGTTTGCGATCATATGGTGCGCCCCAAATACGGCCGAGATATTTGCGCTAGACGGAAAGGGCGCGCCGCTAACGGAGCGGAGTTTGCATCTCTCATTCAGAACGGCAATCGTTTCGGGGGTGCTGCTGTGGCTTTCTTGCTTTGGAATATTCGGCTCGGCACCATCTGAATTTCTCTATTTCCAGTTCTAGCATGCGCCGCCTTCTCCTCACTTTGGCTGTGATCTTACTTCTTGCATTGGGCTGGAACGGATTCATTCGTCTCATCACACCGCCGTATGACGCGGCATGGATTGCCAGTACCTATGAGCGCAAGGAAACGGCAGCAGCGGAGATTGAAGGGCCTAAGATTGTCCTCATCGGAGGATCTTCTACGCATTTTGGCTTCTCGGGTGAGACGATCTCGCGGTTGATCGGTGTTCCGGTCGTAAATCTAGGTGTCCACGCCGGCCTGGGCGCCGACTATATTCTCGATCGAGCTAAGCGTTCTCTGAAGCGCGGCGATACGGCCGTTCTTTCCTTGGAATATCATCTTTTCAAGCGGGCGCGACCGAGCGACGTTGCCGGCAGTTTCGTTGCGATGTTTGATTCAGGCTATATGGCTGAGTGTCCGCCGAAGGACATCCCGCAATTTGTTTATGGCTTTTCTCCCAAGCATTTAATCTCGACATATTTTCAAAGGCTCATCCCTTGGACTCTTCCCCTTTACCGGGCCGAGACCGTAACTGCTTCGGGCGACGAAACGGCTGGGGCAGACGCGGATATAACTCCAAGAATGCGAGCTCTGGCGAGGTCCTATCCGCCAATCTCAGTGTCAGCTCCAGAGAGCCACAACCCAATTCAGGCGATCGTTGACTTCGTCAATTGGGCGAGAGCAAATGGGGTCAATGTAAAATACGTTTGGCCTCCTATGATCGATCGCGCGGCTTACTCGGAGATGCGCTACCTGGTGCTGTTTTCTGCCATCCGGGACACTTTCAAAGGGCTAGGCGTGCCGGTGCTTGGGGATTCATCTGATTTCTTCCTTCGCGAAGATGAAGTCCTCGACACCTTTTACCATGCTAATTTGGCTGGCCGAACTCGTATGAGTCGCCGATTGGCGCAATTGCTGTAAGCCACCAACGCCCGCGTCTGGCTGATGACGCCGCGGCCCAGCATGCCCCCAGGCCACAGCGATGACGCCCGAGATCAGCCGGCCGACCGGCATGCCATTGAAATTGGCACTTGTCGCCCATGCCCTTGATGATCATTTCTACCTGGTCCTGGAGGACTTCAGGAGCGGCGCGGCGTTCCGCGAGACCGACGAGGGCATCGACTACCAGACTCTGATCACCGACCTGCTCGGCGGCCAGTACGACCAGGTGCGGCGGGTCGTCGCCTTCAACCCGGCCGAGGGATGGTCGCGAGACGCCTCGGAGGACGTGGCCCGCGAGCTGGAGCACCGGATCAGCGCCGAGGGTCGGGAGATTTCCGACGCGCTCCAGGACTTCATCGAGAGCCACCTCGGGCGGAAGATCGGCGTGCAGCTCCCGCTGCCGCTGCGCTGAGGACTCGCATTCTGGCCGCCCGTGCATAGATGGCGGCCATGCCAACCAAGTTCGAATTTTGCAGGCCGGCGGCCAAGAAGGTGGTCCCGGCCGGCCCCGATTGGATCCATGAGGTGAAGTACGACGGCTACCGCGGGCGCGTGGTCCGCGAGGGCAAGGACGTGAAGGTGCTCTCGAAGGCGGGGCTCGACTGGACCTGGCGCTACCCGATGATCGTCGAGGCGGCACTGAAGATGAAGCAGCAGCGCTTCGTCATCGACGGCGAGATCTGCGTGCTCGACGTGCGCGGCATCTCGCAGTTCGACTGGCTACACTCCGGCCGCTACAACGACGACGCCCAGCTCTACGCCTTCGACCTGGTAGTGCTCGACGGCGATGACCTGCGAGACCTGCCGCTGTTCGAGCGCAAGAGCCGGCTGGCCAAGATCCTGCATTGGCGTCCGGAGGGCATCTTCGTCGCGCGCTTTGAGCAAGGCGAGATCGGGCCGAGCCTGTTCGACGCGGCCTGCCGCATGGGGCTCGAGGGTTTGGTCAGCAAGCACCGCGAGCGGCGCTACCGGCCGCGGACCTGCGAGTGGATCAAGGTGAAGAACCGACAGCACCCCGCGTTCTCTCGCGTCCAGGATCAGTTCTGAAGTCATCGAGGCTGACCACCTCGGCGGATCCGCCGCGCTCGATCCAGGCGACGATCTCCTGATTTGCATTCGTGCTACGCAGGATCTTGAGCAGGACCGATCGCACGGCCATCAGCCGGCGCAGCTCCTCGATGGTGAACCCGAGAACTTCCATCACGCTACCTCGTCGACCCTAAGCCAACCAGATCACGGCGGCATCCGCAAGTAGTGGCGCAATCGCCACAGCAACCGTCACATTGACGCGGAAGCGGTGGGGCTAGTCCTCAATCATCTCCTCGTTCGACCTCATCCATATCCTCTGGCGAGAAACCGCCGGCCTTGTCACCCGCAGCTCCAAGCCGCTCCTGCTCGCGCTCCAGCTCCTCGAATATCTCGATGTAGTCCTTGAAGCTGCTTGATGGGCCGATGTGCCGGTCGATCAGCTGTCGAAGCGCTCTTCTCGGAAGACTTCTCGATTGAAGGTCATATTCAGCTCCCATCAGCTCCGCATCATCGAGAATGCGGCTACGGCGATGCGTGGGGGATGAAGGTGACCCACCCTATAGCCTCGCTCGGAGCTCGGCATAGAACGTTTGTGTGGCGGATTGCTGTTTTCAAAGTGTTGCTGTACACAGCGCGAAGCGCTGGCCGCCGGGGAACGATTTGCTCCTCGTTTGCGCTGCCGCGCGGCACATCCTCAGCAAACAGGGACTGATATGGCGAAGGCGAAGAAGATCGCGCGGCGGGAATACACCAAGGAAGACGTGAAGGCGCTGAAGGCGCACTCGAAAGCCAGGACGCCGATCGCCAAGATCTCGAAGCAGATGAAGCGGACCGTGCCGGCGCTGCGGGCGAAGGCGCACCAGCTCGGTATTGGTCTGGGCGAAGCCCAGCGCACGTAATTTGCATTTTTGCGCTGATGTGGTAGCAGGTCCACCTCGGGACCGTTGCATTTCCCAAAGTCCAATGCGTCCTTTCCAGGAGAACTTCCCGAATAGGGGGGTTCTTTTGTTTTGGGGCGTGGCGGGCCGCCCGGCACCGCCGCCCACGTGGGATAGTAGGAGGCATTTTGCGGGTCTCACTCATCCGCTGGTAATGGTTCCGGGTTATGGTGCCGAGCATGAAACGTCTTGCCCTCTGCATCAGCGCCATTGCAATCAGAGCCGGCGATGCTCTCGCCGAGGAATATCCCTATCGAGAGCCGAGCTACTATCGGACGGTCTTCATCGATAGCGCGGTCCGAAAATGCTTGCGTGATGAGGGCAGCACGTCTGAGGTCATGCACGTGTACTGCGAGTGCAAGGCCACTGGGGTAGCCACTTTCATCACTCAACGGGACCTCGACGAGATGATGGCTGGCGGGCTGCACGTGACGCCGCGTTACTTGGAGCTGGCGGACAAGGCAGAGCGCCAATGCTACAAGATCATGACCGGCAAGGATCTGAACTGAAGGTCTTGTTGCTCGCGGACCGCGGCTGTTCTCTTAGATCAGCGCGTAGCGCTCGCCGGCCATAGCCGATATCGGCCGCGTGAACCTCCCGAGCAGGGTGGGTTTTTTTTCGGGGCGGGGTGTATCACCCAAGTGAACACCCGCCTATATCTCGGCCGAGCAGTTCTGGAATGGTAAGCCGGGAATGGGCATAGCGTTCGCTGGCCATGCCTTCTCGCATATCTGACTCTTAATCCTGGCCAAATGATTGACCCTAGCGGACGGGGGTTCCGCTAGATTCTTCTTTGCCCTCCGACTTTGTTTGAGGCATCGGTGCGCTGCATCCGGTTGGTGAACAATAGCGGGCGACGAAATCGGGCTGATCTGAGCCACCACCAGCATTAAGATTGCCACCATTGTTGATATTGATTGTCTGGCCGCCGCCGTTGCCCTGTTGTTTGCCGCTGGGCGTCCAGCCGTAGATCCTGACGACGTGACCAGGCTCCTTATCTGGATACATGGCCGGGCCTACGACTATTTGCGCGTGGTAGACGCGCTGTCCGCCGCTTCCCAAAAACATGATGTTCGTCGCGCCTGGCCCTATGGCCGTTAGCGATATAGTGCGCTGGGTATGAGCTCGCGCCCTGACAATACCGTCGTTAACCACAATGACGTCGGTAATGTCTTTGGGGAAGCTGAGTACCTTTTCGTTGCCCACCACAAGGCTAACGACTTCCTCTGGCCCGATCTCCTCCGGTTGCGCGAATGCGCCTGACGTGGCTAAGCAGGCAAAAAGCGCGGCGAAAACCAATCTTTTCATAGAAACCCCCACTCTGAAAAGGGTTAGCGTACCACCACAATCTGAGAGGGAGTCAAGGTTTTTCACGAGGCGCGAAGGTTTTTCAGGCTACCGCGCAGTGGTTGCCTACGGCAGCGGTGGCAAATCAGGCAGCGGCATCCAGTGCGTTATTGTTGATGCCTTGTCCTCAACGTCCCTGCAGATCAGACCGCGAACACCTGCTGCCAACTCCGTAGATTTGCAGAGATCAGACGGCGAACGGAGGAAGGGCCGTCGGGAGCCGCAGCGCGGGCCGCTGGGAGGCCGTCCCAGTCAGGGGTACAAAGGCAGCGCTTGAGGAATGCAAACGCATCCTGCCCAGGATTTGCATTGCCTGATGCCCATTTGGGCGTGATCCTCCCCCTCGACGTCGAAAAAGGCTCTTTTAGGCGTGGAAACTAGGCGCGAGTCGGCCCAGCATGGCCCTAGTTCAAGAAAAAAATTTGCATCCATGCAAATAATTCTCTTTCAAATCGTTTGCTTTCCTGTATTGTGCATATGGGAAATGCAAACGGAGTGATTTGAACGGTTTAGGTTTGGGCTTTCATAGCGAGTCTTATGACTCGCGCATTCCAACACCTTGCGAAGGACCTTCGCAAGGCACGGGAGAGCTTTGCCTGATCGCTGAAATTTCTCCGCACCCCCGGAAAACTGGAAAGGACTAGAGCAAATGACACAAGCGACCAATACCACCCCCGCCAAATCCCTTGGCCAGATTGCACTTGATGCAGCGGTCAAGGCTGTGAAGGCTGACGACTCCGCCGCGTTCACTGCTACCGTTGCACTCGCCCTTGTCATGGCTGACAAGCAAGCGCAGCGGGCGGAAACGGACAAGGACATTACGGACAAGGAAAACAAGCGGACATTCCGCGCCTTCCTGAAATACTACGCCAGCAAAGGCAATCTTGTGTGGCGCGACACTGACCATTTGGTCACCGGCTTTATGGCGATCAAGGACCGGAAGGAACGCGAAACCGCGGTTTCCGACTATATCGACGGCGGCAAGCACGCCAAAACGCAATTCGCCAAGCCGGAAGGCGCGCGGCTTGTGGAAGGGCTGGCGAAACTGCGGACATGGTCCTTCCGGCTTATGGCGGACGTTTGCGCCAACCATGCGGACGTTATCCGCGATATCGTCGCCAAGAAAGCGGCAGGCGCAACGGGCGATGCTTTGCAGCAAGTCTTTACCCGTTTCGTTAAGGGCCAGTATGGCGACTCCTTCGCCAAGCTTACCGCCCGCCTTTCGGTCGATAAGCCGAAACAGGACCGTGACGCAATCGACTCGATTGTGAAGCGGGCGGAGAATATGACCGACTCCGAGCTGGCAATCCTTATCCGTCGACTCGGCGAGATTACCGCCAAGCGGGCGGCGGCCGATGAAAGCATCGAGTCGGTGTTCGGCGATGCGCCCGAAACCCCCGTGCTGATCAAGGCGGAGGAAAAGGCCGCGGCCTGATCCAACCCACCGCTAACCCCCGGGGTCACTCCCCCGGGGGCTTTAGCTTGCATTTTTTTTGCCCGATCGCAGGGGCCACACTTTTGCGGCTCTGAACGGCGCGACGGCGTTTGGAAATTTTCCCTCGCCCTTGAGGCGAGACCCCCACCCCTATTTTGGAGACCAAACGATGGGCAAGCGCTTCATCGAACGCCCCACTGCGCGCCAAATCGTCGACAAGGCGGAGCGTGAGGCCCGATACGAACGGGCAAAGAACGTGAACGCGGACTGGCTGGCGGCCAACTTCGCCCCCGTCGCATCCCCTGCCCCTGCCGTGTCCAAGGCGGACATGAAGGCGGCGGCCGAGTACGCCACGTTCAATCGGTTCTACGACGAGTGGGACACCAACGACATCCCCGACAAGCTCGGCAAGACCGGCGAGCACGAGCCCAAGTCGATCTACTCGCCCGTACCCGCCTCCCGCATCCGCTTCGAACGTCCGGCCAAGCGCAAGGCTGCCGAGCGCAACGAACGGGACTGCGAGATCCCGGACTACCGGCGCAAGCAAACCTTCACGATCGAGGACGCCTCCGGGCGTGCCCGTGGAGCGATCGAGATCAACCCCTACTCCAAGCGCATCCGCATCGGTGGCTTTGGACTGACCACGAAGGCATAGCCCCATGAGACTGCTCAACGCGACGATACCGCCCCACTGGGCGGCTGCGATCCTGTGCGCCTGCGCCATCGCTGGCTGGATGACGGGAGGCGCGGCATGGAATTGATCATGATGGCGGCCGAAGTCGCCTCCCTTACCCTCAAGACGCACTGGGCCCAGACCTGGCTCAAGATCGACATGAACCGCATCACCTCTGCCCGCTCCGATCGGGGCCGGCGGGTGGCGATCGATCAGCTCTTCGTCGACACCGAGAAGGTCATCGACCACATCGGGAAGCAAATCGCATGAGCGTCATGATGCACCCCGGCTATGAGAGCGCTCGTTCGAGGCTCCAGCGCATCCGCCGCTACATCAAGCTGCCCCTGACCAAGAAGGACGTCGAGGCCTTCCGTCAGCTCTGGGACATCGCGCTCGAAAAGGAGGATTGCGGCCGGCAATGTGTCCGGTTCGTCGATGACCTGATCGAGCAGAACACACCGCTGAAATGGTGAAACACAATATCTGGTGTCTGGACCCCTGAAAATGGGGTCTCGACCCCGGTTTGGAGACCATTTTGCACCCCATTTGCACTAGATCTTGTGCCTGAGCAGTGCAAACGGAGTGGAAATTGGCAAATTTGCTTTTTATGGGGTCAGAAGGGACCGTTCGACGGACCTGAGCGTCTTTGCCGGGTTTGTCAGGGAATAGCGTGCAAATGGACTGGCATGACCGGCTGGAGGCTTCTGCCGTCCCCGGGGTAACTGCCATGGTCCGGCTATCTCCGTCCCCTGTCCTCCCCCTGTCTCTTAGTCCCCTTGAGGATGTGCATGTCCGGCGGCCCGCGATCGGCGGCGCCCTCGATACCTGCTGCTTTCTTGGGATTTGGTGTCGTCAGCGCAACGGAGGAACCGATGCTGGATCTGCTCAATACCCTCTACCGGGAGGGTCGTCATCGCCCCGGCAAGAACCTGAACCAGTGCTATGCCCTGGCCAATGCTGCCTTCCTCTTGGGGGCTCGGCATCGTCCGGCTCACATGGTCCGGGCGGCGATCGATACGCTCCGGGCGGCTTTCGAAAATTGAGGCCGAAATTCCCGTCCGGGAATTTCTGATGGGTTTTCGGAGGAATTATTTGGCGATTTTCCCGACCGGAAAATTGGCCCCTCCGACCCTCCCCTTCTCTCACAGAACCATGGCGAAAATTTGCTCTTGCATTTGCTTTGCTTTCGTGCAGCCGCGATCCAATCTAACCCCATAGCTCCCATCGTCTAGTGGCCCAGGACGCCGGCTTCTCAGGCCGGAAACGTTGGTTCGAGTCCAGCTGGGAGCGCCAATTTGGAGGCAGCAATGCCCGAAACTGAGGAACCGGCCGAGCCGTTCTACGAAGCCGAGGACATCGGCTGCGAATGCAACGATGCCGGCATGGAGTCGGAGTGGGAGTGGATGCCCGATCAGGGCGCCTACGTCTGCAACGGCTGCGGCGAGGTGCAGTGATGCACCTCGAAACCGCCCGAACGAAATTCCCGATCATCAGCGAAGAATGCGAGCCATTCGCCGCGATGATCATTGGCAAGATGTTTGCCCGCGCCGAGGCCGTGAAGGACGACGCGGACGAATACGCTGAAGGCATGCGCCGCCTGTGGTGGGCTGTCGTTCAGCTCGATCGACTTGCGATCCTGGCCGACACCGCCCTGCACTTCTCCCTCGCGATGAGCAATCACCGCGGTGCGGTGCGTCAGATGATCCAGAAGGCCCTCGGGATCGATCCCGAGGACGAACCATCCTGGCAGTGGAAATAGCCAGCTAACCAACCCTGCAACCCCTGACCTGAGAGAACAGCCATGGACGCTGATCGTCTCTACGTGTCTCCGACTGCGGCCACCAAGGCTGCCAACAAGGCCATCACCGAGCACAAGGCGGACAGCTTCCACGTGAAGCCCAGCCGCAAGCGCAACGATGATCGCTCCTGGGACTTCGGCTTCGTCGCTGTGCTGATGCGCGGCGGTCGCCCCGTGGGGTTCGCATGACCGATCCTCGCGAGTTCATCCGGGCCAGGGTTTTCCTCATCGCTTCATCGCCGCTCTTTCTGGCGCTGATGCACATGCTGCTCAAATAGAGGCGCTCATGTTCGCAATCGGAACCCGGCCTGATTATCGCCTGCCGTTCACGACGGTGGTGGTCGATCAGGTCACCTTCAACCACACACATCGGGACCGCGCCGGCTTCACCTGGCAGGAGCCGATCACGCTCAACATCCACCTGCTGGCGATGAACGTCGAAGCCATTCGACCCGCCAACAACGACAACGAGAAGGCCGCCTGATCATGGACATAGATCTAGGCCGTGATTTCATAAACCTGCCGGGCGGACGGTTTGCCGAGAGTCCGGTATGCCCCGATAGCGACCAAATTCCGCAGCGCAGCGAATTGACGCGATGGGCCACAACCGGACTCATGCACCGCAGCAAATAGCATCGCTATTCGATCACCTGGATGGCGGCACCATGAAGCCTAGGGCTGCTTGTCCGTCGGCGCAGCAAGTACGGCGCCGCCATCCGCACGACCGACTTTCGCTCCGTCAAATACCTCGTCCATGATTTCTCGGATGGTGCGGGCGCAGCGACCGCACCGAGCTCTGGTGCCAAGGCAGCTAAAGACATAGCTGGTGGTTCGGCGCGTCGCAGTGTTGGCGACAGTTCGCACCTCGGTGTCGCTTAGGACGTTGCAGGAACAAACGATCATAGGAGGTCCGCTCGCTCAATTCCTACGTCTGCTTTAACACGCCAAAAGCAGACATTCATCACGACAACGGTGACGTGCGCTAAGGGTCAATCTCGACATTCTTGCAATTGGCCAGACACGTCCGATCTACCCCTAACTTCAGACATACTGCTGCACTGCGCCAACTGAAGCGACGGGCCAAAAGGGGAAGTCGCACTGATTCGATCGCCTCGTCGCCACGGGCGAACACTTAGCTGCGATGGTCATTCGGGCAGCCCGGCTTGCCGCAATCCTTCTTCGTATCGCAAAAGGTCTTCGCGCTGCCAAGGGCCCAGCACGTCTTTGAGATTGGAAACACGTAGCGTGGGATTCAGTTGCCGCAGCCGAGCCATTGCCTTGTGTGCTTGCTCCGGTCGTCCGGCCATTGCGTTGCTTGCGGCGGCGACGCGTAATGCAGCTTGATGGTCCGGCCTGTCCTGCAATGCCATTGCCGCCCAGGATGCCGCTTCGTCATACCGGCCCAGGAGGAAATGGGCATGCGCGGTCCCGGCTCGCATTCTTGTTACCCACGGATCGAGTGGGCTCAGGCGCATGGCACGCGCGAAGCGCTCGATCGCCGGTTCCGGCTCGCCCAGCCAGTTTTTCACCCAGCCGCCGCAAAACCACGCCTCGGCCAAGTTAGAATTGAGCCCCAGCGCGCGATCGATTAAGGCGGCGCCTACCTCGAGATCGCGAACAACAAACGCTAACGCATACCCGCTGGCGGCGAGCGCCATCGCGTCATCCTTGCCCAACTCAACCGCCCGTTGGGCGAGCCTCTTCACTTCGGCAATCTCGCTCGGTGTGACTGAAATCCAGCCACTGGCCTTGGCATGGACGTAGCAATAGGTTGCACGACCGTAGGCGGAGGCAAAATCCGGGTCGAGCTCGATCGCGCTGTTGAACAGGCGCAATGCCTCGTCGTTCGCTTGCCGGTTACCAAACTGATAAAGCCTGGCCAACCCGCGTAAATAGAGGGCATAGGCGTCGAGACTCTCGGTCGGCTTGCGCTTGGCACGCTCGATCTCGGCTTTTTCCACCACCGGCGCGATCGCCCCGACAACGCTCTCAGTCACCTGATCCTGCAGATCGAAGATGTCGCCGAGACCACCATCAAACCGTTCTGCCCAAAGATGTGCCCCAGTGGCGGTATCGACGAGCTGCGCCGTGATGCGCACCCGGTTCGCGGCCTTGCGCACGCCGCCTTCGAGCACATAGCGCACACCGAGTTCACGTCCGACCTGCTTCACGTCGACGGCGCGCCCCTTGTAGGTGAAGCTCGAGTTGCGGGCGATCACGAACAGCTGTCGGAAATGCGACAGCGCGGTAATGATCTCCTCCACCATTCCATCAGCGAAGTAGTCCTGCTCCGGATCGGAGCTCAGGTTGGTGAAGGGGAGAACGGCGACCGAGGGTTTATCGGGAAGCGGGAGAGCGGGCTTCGGCGATTCTATCGGGTTATCGTCGCCTGCCACGCCTGCGGGCTCTTGCGCTTCCCGCACTTGTCCGACGAAACGGAAGCCTTTGCGCGGCAGGGTTTTGATGAGGCGCTGTTCGTCGCCCGAATCGCCAATCGCGTTCCGAGCGGCATTCAGGCGGGTCGTCAGCGCTGCATCGGACACGATGCGCCCATTCCAAATGGCGTTGATGAGGTCGTCTTTGCTGACAACGCGCGCCCTGTTGCGGATCAGATAATCGAGCAGATCGAACACCTGTGGCGTGACGGAGACCACGTCTGCCCCGCGATGCAACTCGCGCCGGTCAGTGTCGAATGCGTACTCCTCGAAGAGATAGCGCAAGCTGCGAATCCCCAGGGTGTGCCTTCGATTATCGTTCGGAGGCGCTCTAGCACCGCTTGGAGGGCCAAGAATAAGCCGCCGGTGAGGAAAATGTAAGCCGCTTGTTAAGCGCGCTCGCTCAGGCCCAGGCACCTTGTCTGGGTGGGAAAAACGTACCCTGGAGGTGCTGCAATGAGCACGACCTACAGTACAACGAGTTTAGCCCAGACGACCGCATCGACGCCGTGCGTCTCCAGCGCCTTCAAAACTTTTTGGGGTGCGTTTCAAGAATGGCGCAAATGGGAGCGGCTGCGAGTCGATCTTCAACCTAAGTGATCGGGAGCTAATGGATATCGGGATTACGCGTGGCGAGATCGACTACGTCGCCTCGAACCGAGATACCGACCCGCGAGGCATCCGATCCGCCGGATGATGTCGATATCTGGCAGCGGTCGGAATTGGACACGACCAGCCGCCTCGTGGCGCAGATGCCGACTTCCGGTATGGGTCATCAACGGAAGTCGCGGACTTGTGGCGGGATGTCTGCTTTGCCCCGGTGAGCGGACATCGTGGTCGTGACTGTCGAGGTGATGACGCGCTGGTGCAGGCCGTCGCGGTCCCTCCGCAATCGGTCGGCAGGGTCCTTCCGAGAGCGTGAACTGATGCGGGGCCCGCGCGACCCCACATGTCGAGGATATCTGCTGCTAGAAAATCGATGGTTGCAGTTGCGGGGAGCGGTGCGTCCTGCTCATGTCCGCTTTACACCGATGGCGCAGCCCAGCGAAATGACGCGATGGGCCACTTCCGGACTCATGCAATGCCGCAAAACGAGCAAGAATCTACTCGATCACCTTGTCGCAAAACAAAGTGCGCGTTCAATCTGTCGGGCAGCGCTTTATTGTGAGGCCCTCGGGCAACTTTGTATTCGCGTTGCCGCACGCCTTGTCCAGTTGCGCCTGGGTTAAATTTCTGGCGCCGCTCAGGTCGGCGTCGAGTAGGGTGGCGCCGAGCAGGCTGGCACCGCTCAGGTTGGCGCGACTCAGGTCGGCGTTGAACAGGATCACGCCGCTCAGGTCGGCGCCGCTCAGGGTGGCGCCGCTCAGGGTGGCGTCGCGCAGGTTGGCGAAGCTTAGGGTGGCGCCGCTCAGGTCGGCGCTCTGCAGGTCTTGCGCGCGCTCCAGGCTGGCGCCACGCAGGTTGGCGCCGCGCAGGTTGGCGCCGCGCAGGTTGGCGCCGCTCAGTTTGGCGTCGCTCAGATTGGCTCGCTCAAGGCTGGCGCCGCTCAGATTGGCAACCGTCAGGTCGGCGCCGCTCAGATTGGCTTGCGCAAGGTCGCTCTTGCGGAGATCCACTTCAGGAAGCCACTGATGTGCCAAGTTTGCGCGGAACAAGTCAAACGGACGACGCGGAGCCCCGAAACTATGCATCATCACACCGACGATTATGGCCGCGCTTACGGGAAGTAACACTTTTCTAGATCGCCACGAGAACTTGCCGAATGGCAACATGACATGACTAACGATGACCGCCACCGCAACACTGAACAGACCCAAACCCCAGACGGGAAATACAGCCGCCTTCCATGCAAAGCGCAGCATGGCCACTGGCAGCAAGATATAGAACACAAAGCCACTGAACAGTCGGATGAGCGAGTTATCGAGCGCAACCAAGTTTGGCGCCCGCACTACCGACACTGACCTTGCAAGTCGATCCAGCCGGTCGCCGTGCTCGACATAAATCTGCAGATAGACCCTAAGCGCGATCAGGATTGCCGGACCTAGCAGCATGAACCCGAAGAACGACACTGGCCCAGCAAGTGGCACGTTTATCCTGTCGCTGCCGCCCAAAAGGGCGCTGTCCGGAGTGAGCAGAACCAGAAGGCAAAACGCAGTCGTACCGACGAATGTCAGACCAATGCGAGTGACCTGCGAGGCGGTCTCATCCCTTGCCTTGCTGATCAGATCAGGTGAGAGCTTGCGAAGACCTTGACGGTGACTCGTCGAGGAGGGTTTGATCGACGGAAGCTCCACTATCCTGGCCATGGCAATCCACCCTTTGTGGTCGCCGCGCTCGCGGGCCGATGCACCAATTATTCAATTATGGAACACGAAAAATAGATTTCGCCAACTGCTCATAAGCAGTCAGATCATCGCCCGCCCGGGAAGGATAGCAATGAAAACGCAATCCGGCTAGAAGACCGGTTTGGGTTATTCGCGACCGGGTCGAGCCAGCAGCAAGTCCGGCTATGTCCGTTATTCCGCGATAGCGGAAGTAAATTCAGAACATTAGCGGCCCCGCTACGATCGTGCCCCCGGGCGTGGTGTGCGGCGGGAGGAGAGCTTCGGCATCCGACCAACATCAATCGAGGTCAGGACCAAACCCGACCCCGAAACGGAAGTTAAGATCAGCGTTCCAGTCCGGAAGCCCGGACTGCGGCGTCGATCTTAGCCCGCCTGGCCGCTCGGACCTTCTCGAGCATTTCCCCATGGGAGAAGGTTTCGATGGCCAGTTTGTCGACGGCGAAGCGCAGCGCTTGCGTGGCGTATTCCGGGGTTAGGTCAAACCAGTCGCCCGTGAGCCTGCGCTTCGCCTTGTCGAGCACGCCATGCACCTCGTGGAGGATGCGGATGGCGAGCATGTCACCCTGGGTCCACGTGATGTCGTGGATCTGCAACTGCTTCCAGCAACCGAGCTGGAGTTCGCCCATGCGATCCTTGAGCTGCCGCGACCATCCGATGCGCAGCGGCCGGCCACCTGTCGGGCCAACCACGTAGACGCAGGCGAACTGGAAATTCGAAAAGATGGCGCGTTCCGGCTTCGATGAAAGCCAGGGCAACCCACACACGTTCTCAGCCATGCTGCCCCATAGCAAAAGATTTGCTTAAATGCAAATTCTGCTTGCAGGACGACAAAATGCAAATTAGATCACCCGAAACGGAGAGCACAATGCCTGACCAGAGAACTGTCCTGTCCTACAAAGCGCTCGGCATCACCGAGGGCGAGCACAAAGCCGCGCTTGAGATCCGCGAGCTGTTCGCCGCCGGCACCTTCCATCACGATCCCGAGGCGCTCGTCGACAAGCCCAACGGCTTCAACATGAACTTCGCCATCGACGAGACCAAGTGCGGCACGACCTGCTGCATCGGCGGCTGGATGTGGTTGGCAATGAACCGTGACCGCACCACCTTCGCCCCCAACGCTGCGCAATATGTGAACAACGAGCGCAGCTATGCGCTGAGGGATCTGTTCTTCCCACCGCAGGAAGAGATCGGCGAGATCAACTACGACGACATCACCCCAGGCGCAGCGCTCGCGGCAATCGACAGCTTCCTCGCTGGTCGGCTCGACTGGGCTGCGGCAGTCGGCGCGGACATGGGCGAGATCGACCATGCTTGACCTCAGCAAGCCGATGCAGACCCGGCACGGCTACCCTGCCCGTCTGATCTTCGACAAGCACCGGCACGCCTATGGTCCGCTGGTGTTCGCCATCCTCCACCCGGAAGGCGTCGAGAAGCTCGGCTACCGTGATGCCGAAGGCCGGTATCCCCGCGCGCAGTCCTCGGTGCCGGAGCACCTGAAGGGCGAGTACTCGTCCGACTGGGACGTCATCAACGCCCCGACGCCGCAGGCGATGGTCATCGTCACTGTCAAGCAGGGCTGCGTCGATGTCACCCAAGTCCCTGACGGCACGGTCGTGAAGGTGATGGACTACGACATCGAGGGCTTCGAGGACGAGGCGATCGAGGACGAACACGGCAAGCGCTGCAGGATCGATTTCCTCGGTCCGGCCGGGCTTTACCACGTCTGGCCGTTTGCCTGACTGCAAACGCCAGCAACCAACCCCCCCGTTTCAACCAGCGCGTCGCCCCTGAACGGGGGTGGGATCAACACGGCACGCAACCAACCAAAGGAGAACTACATGGATCCGACGATGGGTCAGACCAACATCCTCGCACTGCCCGCTCCCGCTGTGACGGGTCAGGCCGCGTTCGGCAGCGAAGAGCCGGCCGTGACCGCGGCGGTCGTGGATGCTCCGGCCACTGCGCTCGAGACTCCCGCGACCAACTATCCGGTCGGCAAGGTCGACTTCAACCAGCCGTTCGAGGTGTTCAGCTCCTATGACGACAGCGTCGTTCATTCGGAGCCGCGCGTCCTCGCCGTACTGGCCGGCAACAGCTACCCGGTCGTGGTCGTTTCGACCAACGAGTCCGGCGATCAGGTCGTCGCCCAGTTCGATACGGACGGCGACTCGGTCGATGGCGACCTCAAGGTCGAGAACGTGACGGTCGGTGAGCGCACGATGTTCATCGTCATCACCCGTGAGGGCCGCGAGTTCGGCGTCCTCGACGAGCTGTTCGGCACCGAAGGCGATGCCTTCAACGACCACTCCAACGACGGCGACTTCTTCGCCGTCCTCCCGATCACCATCCCGGCGACCAAACAGGCGGCCGAGATCGAGGAGGAGAGCGACGAGGACCACGACGAGGATCACCACGACGACACGGTCACCTCGACCATCGAGGTTCAGCCGGAGGGTTCGGTCCGCGTCAACGGCTTCTACGTCCAGCCGGGCGACAAGGTCAGCGTCTACCGCAAGAACCGCGGCCAGCGCACCTGCACGGTCATCAAGACCCGCGATGACCAGTGGAAGTCGCTCTACGTCCAAGCCGACAACGGCGGTGAGGAGCCCTACTGGGCCCGCAACGTCAACGTCAAGTACCGCATCGGCTGATGCAAGGAAGCCCGTTCCCTTCGGGGGACGGGCTCCCCCCCGGAGAACTGCAATGTTCTTTCGACACCGCCGGAGGCGTCACCCTTGCGATAAGGGCGAGCCCGCACAGCGCAAGATCGGCGCTGCCTTCCGCTTCCTCCTGGAGACCCACACCTGGAAGCGCCACCCCGCCCCCTTCAATAAGACCAAGCGAGGCCGGGATCGACGAGCGGAACAGCGCTTCGTCATCGCATCCAAGAGGGCCTTCGTATGAGCGAGAAAGACCGTGACAGCCTCGAACATGTCCTTGGCTTTATCCGTACCCACTTCAATTGCCCCGACTGCAACTTCGACTTCGACGAGGAGGGAGACCGATCGAGCGAGGCGATCGAGTGTCCCGCCTGCCAGACCCGCTTCTGGTGCCGAGAAGTTCGATAGCGCCTCCCTCGTCAAATTTGGCAGCGTCTGGACCGTGGGCGAACTAGACATCCTGCGCCGCAATCGTCACCTGAGAACGGCCCAGCTCCAGGAGTTATTGCCGCCTCACCGGTCGAGGGCGTCGATCCAAGCCAAGCGCGACAAGACGCCAGGCCTTGGTTATCGCTGCCTGCCCTGGCGCAAGGGCGAGGACGAAGAGTTGAGACGCGCTGCGCCGACGAAAGGCGCAACCGCCATCCACCATGTCCTTCCGCACCGCACGGTCTGGGAGATCAACCTGCGCGCCAAGGCGCTGGGCATCAAGCTGTTTAACTACCACGAGAAGCCACTCGCCATCGTCGGCGAGCCGCTCGCGGACGCAATTCGCCAGCGCGCCAGAGAGGACGGCCTCTCCATGCGCGGTCTCGACTGCGAGCTGGGAACGTCCGGCTATTTCACCAACGTCGCAGCCCAGCGCGCCAGGCGAGGATCTGCGCCGTACATGCCAGCAATTCGCAAGGCCATCGCGTTCTTCGAGGCCGAGCTTGTAACCGGTCCTGACGGGACCATCACCATCGACTGGAAGGATGAGTAAAATGGGTCAAACGAAACGCCACAACCGCAGGGTCCCAGCCCGCTTCACCGAACTGCCGCTCCTGGACGAGCTGCAATCGGCCGGCGTCGAGGCGTCTTGCGTCGTCGCCAATCTCCGCGAGGAGATCAGGATGTTCGGTATCGACCGTGTCCGGCGACTCTGATCAGGCCGACAAGCCTGTGCTGCAAGCCAGGCTGAACGGCGGGACGCTGCGGGCTAAATGGCCCGGCAAGCGGTGGCACGGCAGGTACGCCGACATCTATGAGGTTTGCGATGCAGCCCACGCTGACGGGCTGGCATCATTCGTCATCGACTACGTGGACAAGGAGGACTGAAACTACAAGCCGGCTGCGGGCGGCAGCAGCCGGTGACTGCATCACCAAAACGCGACTAACGAAAGGCATCAACAGCTTGAGACACCACACTCTTCCGAATTTTCCGGATGGTGAAGAGTACAAAGTAAGGCGTCATCTTCATGAAAATCATAATAGTTCAAGGCGGGCACGTGCTTCGTGTCCGCCAATTTTTTCCTCGGGACAGACCACGCCATCGCTGCTTCTGCACCTCATAACAACAAAGGGCGTCAGGCATGAGCAACGTTTGGTACTACCCCCGAGACAGACCACTGCGGAACGCTGCCGATGAGATCGACACCAACAGGAGTCATCCATGAGCACCGGTCCACTCTATTGGCCACGAGATAGACCATCGGCGATGCACCGCTGGTGACTATCTTTTCTCTTGCCCTTTTGTTTGCTTGAATGCAAACATTAGGCGCAAGGGCGTAAGGAAAAGGGCCGATAAAGTAGGCCTTTCTCTCTACGCCTCAAAGGCACACGTGCGTCCGCACGTTTGCTTGAATGCAATCAGACTGCAAACGGAGAACTGCATGTCCTTCTACCTTGTGCGTCTTCAGCCGGATGCTGCCGGCAACATGGTCGAGGTCCCCCTCCCCGATCACGATCCCTACGAGAAGGGGAGTGATGCGGCGAAGGCGGCCAAGGCCCTGACCGACATCTACGGCTACAAGGTGCAACCGCGCCGCATGAGCCAGGCCGCTGACTGGCGCGAACGGCAAGCCAAGCGTCTCGCTGATGGGACGCTGAAGGCGCTGCCGGCGAAGTGGGATCTTCCCCCGATCAAGGATCATTTCGCCCACCTCGACCCGGACCGGCATCCGGGCATGATCTGCTTCACCGAGAACGATCAGCTCGGAATCATCGACCGCGTCACCGCAGTGACCCCCGGCCGCTACATCACCCGGTTCTACGAGACCGAGGAGAAGATGGCGGACGATCGGCGGCGCAAGCTGATTGCGGCGATCGATCCGAGCGGCGAGCTTCAATTCGCCTGGACGCCTGAAGAGATTGAGCGCGTCTACAAGGAAGGCCCGTCATCCTGCATGGATGGCACGCACCGGTTCTCCACTCCGGTTTGGCCGACCTCGGTCTACGGTGCCGGCGATCTGGCTCTCGCCTATCAGCTCAATGCCAAGGGCCGCATCCAGTCTCGCTGCCTCGTCTGGCCGGAGAAGAAGCTGTACGGCCGGATCTACGGTGACGTGCAGCGCATGGCCCGCGCCCTCGAAGCGGACGGTTACGAGACCGAGCGCGGTGATGACCACAGCGTCGACGGCAATGGCGGCTACCTCGTCGGCGCCCGCCTGCTGAAGGTGCTGTTCGATGACGGCAAGAACACCGTTATGCCGTACCTCGACGACATCGCCTGCTGCGTCGACGGCGGGGACTTCTGGATCACCGCTGACGAGCAGCCCGATGGGGACAGCCCCACGCAGCCGGACATGTGCTTCTCCGGCAGCACCGAAGGCTACACCCGCGTCAAGCGGTGGTGCCCGAAGTTGACGGGCTACTACGACAAAGCCTCCTTCAAGAGGGTCCGTGGCGCCGAAGCAGAATGGTCCGAGTCTGCCATGTACTCCTACGCATTCCACTGCGAGGAGACCCGGGAGTACTGGACCAACGAGCACAAGGTCATGCTCGCTTGCGGCACCTACGTCTGCAAGGAGTGGTTCGAGGCGAACGGCACGATCTGCGAGGCGACCGGAGGCAAGATCCGGAAGTCCGAGGTCGTGGAGTTCGAGGGGAAGAAGGTCTCATCCCGCTACAAGCGGAAGATCGAGACCGATCGGCAAGAAGAGAAGTGGCGTGCTGAGCGGGCTGCAAACCGCGAGCGCACGATGCGCTTCTATGACGCCGTCCAGCCCATGCTCGACTCCTCAGTCCGTGACTCCTTCTACGGGGACGCGGATCAACTGCGTCGTGAGCGCTACTACCGCGAGATGACTCGTCGGCAGGAGATGTCGATGCGGGACCTCGTCATGATGGACCGGCGCTTGGCCACCATCGATCCCTACGAGTACCGCAACGCGGAACTCCACACCATCCAGGTCGACCTGGACGGCAACCCCATTGCTCCCGACCGCGTCAGGTCGGCCGAGCAGACCGTGGATCACCGCGGTCATCGCTACGAAACCATCCACACGGTTGACGGTCGCACCCATCGTCGTCGCGTTGCCTAAGAGAAAGCAGAACTATGTCTGACATCGATACCATCAAGAAAATGCTGTCCTTCAAGCGCCCGGCCGGCTCGAAGGCAGAAGCGGCCTTCATCCACGAGTTCATCAAACCGCTCGGGGTGAAGCGCGATGCGTTCGGCAACCACGTCCTTGCGGTGGGTCAGGACAATCCGTCGATCCTGTGGTCCTGTCACACCGACAGCGTCCACACCAAGCACGGCAAGCAGCACGTGGACTTCGACGGCAAGTTCCTGCGGCTGCCGCAGAACTCCAAGTCGAACTGCCTCGGCGCCGACGACGCGGCCGGCGTCTGGATCATGATCGAGATGATCAAGGCGAAGGTGCCCGGCCTCTACGTGTTCCACGCTGCCGAAGAGATCGGTTGCGTCGGATCACGGAACATCGCGAAGAAGCAGCCGGACTTCCTCGCCAACATCAAGGCAGCCATCGCCTTCGATCGGCGCGGCACCGACTCGGTGATCACCCATCAGGGCTCCCGCTGCTGCTCCGATTCGTTCGGCAGGTCGCTGAAGGATCAGCTCCCTCCGCGGTTCAAGCTGGACCCGACCGGCGTACTGACCGACACCAAGATGTACATGAAGCTTGTGCCGGAATGCACGAACATCTCGGTCGGCTATTACCGCGAGCACAGTCCGGGCGAGATCCTCGACGTCGAGCACCTGATCGAGCTGCGCGACTTCATGGTCTCCATCGATCCGACCAGCTTCGTCATCGAGCGCGACCCAAAGTTCGTCGAACCGAAGCCGAAGGCTCACGGCAAGACCAGCAAGATCGTGCAGCAGCTCAGCATGCTGCGGGATCGACGCGAGGAGACGATGTACGACCTCGTCTACTGGCACCCGAAGGTCGTCGCCGAGCTGCTCCAGGATGCCGGCGTCTCCTACGAAGACCTCAAGGATCACATCGAGGCCAGCGGCACGCCGGCCTTCGATTACGGCGACTACGACCCGATGGTCGCCTGATCACCCCATTCATCAACATCGCTGAACAGAGAGATTGACCAATGCAGATTGGAATGCAGAAGCACGTCGACATCGCCACCGCCGTCGAGGAGGAGTTCGACGGCGAGATCGAGGCCAATGCGGTCGCCATTTACGCCCAGATCTCCGGCCTGGCCAAGGACAAGGTCGGCTACGGCGTGCGTGAGATCCCGTCGAACGCCTGGGATGCGTCCCGCGGCAACTTCGAGGTCCATCTTCCGACCAGGCTGAGCCCGATGTTCCGTGTCCGCGACTATGGCACGGGCATCTCGCCCGAGAACATGCGGGGCGTCTACGGCAAGCTCTACGCCTCGGACAAGCGCAAGGACGACAACAAGGTCGGCGGCTGGGGTCTGGGCTCCAAGAGCCCGTTCGCGTACCTGCTCGGTCCGGACGGTGCGGGCTCGTTCACCGTTACGTCCTATTATGAGGGCATGATGCGGACCTACACGGTCTCGCTCTCGGAGGAGGGCAAGATCAAGATCCGCCGCCTCTGTGAAATCGCGACGGATCAGCCGTCCGGTCTTGAGGTCTCATACCCGGTCCGCCGGGAAGACATTCAGACCTTCCATGACCGCGCCCGCACGATCCTCTGGTCGTTCAATCCGCGCCCGAAGATCTTCCCGGCGATCGAGTGGAAGGAGCCGGTGATCGAGGCGCAGGGCGAGGGCTGGACCCGCTACAAGGCCGGCACCGTTCCGTTCTCCCGTCCGCAGGTTCGGATGGGCTGCGTCATGTATCCGTTCGATCTGAACCAGGTCCAGACCATCGACTTCCTGGCTCCGGATGACGTGGTTCTGTTCGAGGCGCCGATCGGATCGCTCAAGGTCACCCTTTCGCGTGAAGAGCTGGCCTATGACGAGGTCACCAAGACCACGCTGAAGAACCTGGTCTCGACTTACGAGCAGAGCTTCATCACCCAGCTTCAGGCGAAGGTGGACGAGGCGACGACGCTGTTCGGCGCCTGCAAGGCGTTCGAAGACGAGACGTCTGCACTCGGCAACTACCGGCAGGAGCAGCTTCGCAAGGTCGTGAAGTGGAACGATCATCGTCTCAGCTGCGTGATCTACCGCGACGGCTTCAAGACCTGCATGCTGCGCGAGGGGTGGCAGACCTTCGACAAGTTCGAGGATCGCGACATCCGCACGGTCAACGCTGCCGATGCGACTGTGGTCATCGAGCACAACCCGAGCTACTCGTTCGGTCGGTTCACGATGGCCGGGCTGGTCGGCGAGAAGGTGCTGTGGATCCGGTGCAAGCGCATCGACCGCGAGCGCGCCCTCGCCCGCCTCGGCAATCCCGAGGTCATCGATCTGGACACCTTCAAGGTCCCGGTCGAGAAGCGTACCGGCAGCAAGACGATCCGCAAGCGCCGCACGATCGTCGTCGGTCACAACGGGGTCACCAAGATGACCCAGGAGATCGACCTGGCTGATGGCGGCTTCTACTGCGAGACCTCCAGCTCTCGCGGCTGGGGCCGTCGTGGTCGTGACAGGTACTACTTCGCCCACAACCGCAGCTCGATGTCGTCCTACGACTTCGACTCGTTCATCTCCACCTGCGTGGAACTGGGCATCCTCGAAGTTGGTCAGGTCATCCTGCTCAAGGACGCCGACAAGGACGTCCCGGAGAACTGGACCCTGCTCGGCGACGAGCTGATCTCGGAGCTGCAAGCCAAGATCGATGTGACGCAGTTCACTGGTCTCTACCAGAAGAACATCAATCACCTCGATACCAAGCTGAAGCATTGGAACGAGTCACCGAACTATCGGGCGGTACCGACTGACATCCTCGAGTTCCGGTTGGAATTGGCTGAACTGGCTCGCCAGCTCAGGCGCAACAATTCCGATGGGACCTCGACGACGAGCGACAAGGCCTACACGGCTTTGAAGAAGCTCGGCGTGCATGTCGACCGGCCGGCGATTGCCTGCCCGATCGAGGCGATCAACGCGAAGTTCAATGCGCTCTGCACCAAGTACCCGCTGCTCAACCTCATCCTGAAGCAGAGCAGCTACTACCGTCTCGAGTCGGAAGCCCTCACTCAGCTTCGGCACTACTTCGGCCTGCTCACCACGGCTCAACCGTCCGTGGAAGTGGTCGGCGTCGTGGAGGCCGAGGAAGAGGAAGACGAGGACCACCTCGACGAGGCGGCCTAAGCACCAATCCGGAGACCGTCATGATCCCGAGCATCATCACAGACACATCGATCACGTTCATCGCCAAGGCCCGTCCGTGGGTCCTCGCGGCCGATCACCCGAAGTTCGGCGACATCAAGGAACTGCTGCAGTCCGGCACGGACGACGCAGAGCGCCTCTGCCAGCTCGCTGACGTTCGGGTGGCGATCGACGCTGCAACGGAAGGCGCAGCCCTTCTGTCCGATGACGGCCTGTTCCTCCACGGCGAGAAGCTGTCGGAGGAATGGGAAGCGAAGGCCGTGGCGGCTCCGGACTCCATGAAGGTCCTGCTCGTGAGCCCGGGTGACCGGGTTCGCGTTCAGGGCGACGAGGATGCACCGGACGGCATCTACACCGTAGGCGAGGTCGACAACAACGACGTGGACAAGCGCGTCTATGTCGAGAGCGACGAGGACTACTTCGGCTTCGTCGCCAACACCTCCATCAAGGAGATACTGAAGGATGAGTGAGCGATACATGCACCTGATCGGCGCCGATGATGTCAGGTCGGCCGCCCACATCATGGCCTCCGCCGCGGACCGGATGCAGAGCGCAGCCTCCACGATGGAGCGCGCCCTGGAGAACCATCAACGGTTCATGGACGAGTGGCTGACCCGCCTCGCCGAGATCATGTCCGATGCTTCCCCGTTCGTTGATGTCCTGATCGCCGAGGCGGAGCGTCAGTGCGAGGGCTGCCGGCTTGCCTGGCGGCTCGATGGCTGGATGCACCGCAAACCCATGAAGATCGAATGCACCGCGAAGCCGATCCGCGAAGCGCTCCGGGGCATCGCCGCATATTTCCGAAAGAAAGAACATGACACCCGAGCAACTCGAAATCCTGCGGGCGGCCCCAGGCACTGACTTCAGCATCGGCGTGGTTCCTGGCCCTGATCGCACGCTCCTCTATGGCTATGACTGCGATCGGTACACCTGGCACATCTTCCAGAAGGACGGCCAGCTCCACAAGGCTGTCTATCTAGGGACCAATCGGGAGTTCACCGTGAAGGAGACGGGCGATGCGTTCGACGCCCGCCACCTGATCCCGAACAAGCGCCTCTATCCCGAGGCCTGCGACTTCACCTTCTGCCTCCAACTCAAGCGGCTGGACCTCTACCTCTCATTCACCACCTTCGGTTCGCTGTTCGATCACGACCGGCGCGACCCCTTTGTCGGAGGGACGTTCTGATGCCCGCGTCCCGGAAGCAATACACCCACCTCGAAATGGAGGCAGCTCTCTGCGTTTGGGAGTGGATCAACGACGTGACGCTGGACGACACGCCGCAGAACCTCAAGGAATGGGTCGAGCTGCGCGAGGGCGTCGGCTCGGTCGAGCTGCGGCACCAGTCCATCGTGCTCGGCAAGTGGTGTCTGAAGATCTACGACGCCCTGACCAAGCAGGACCGGGACTTCTTCGACTCCATGTCCTACGACTGGGAGGTCATCCCGATGATGATGCGCTACGCCAACGATCCCGCTGGCGTGCCGGCCATCTACAAGGAGAGCCTGCCCGATCCGAGCGCTATCGCCCAGCTGGTCGCCCGCGAGGTGCTCTTCAAGCATTACGTCTGGGACTGCGAGCGAGAAGCCGAGAAGCAGTGGAAGTACCGCGATCTGGTCTTCGACCATGACGACGTGATCGAGCGCGCCTTCGAGGATGGCGATGACCCGGCAGCCGTCATCAATGATCTCGGCGAGGAACTCGAACTGATCAAATTCTGAGGTTCACATGCCCAAGACACTGACCAAGCTCCAGGAGCGGATCATTGCCCGCGTGCTCGCGGCGCCGGCCCAGACGCTGTATCTGCGCGAGGGCCACGTCCACTCGACCCGCAACCTGATCGAGAAGGGCCTGATCGACAAGCAATGCTACACGATGTTGCAGTATGGCCACCTCACCCCCGAGGTGAAGTCGATCTTCTTCCAGGAGAACGACGAGGTGTTCGCGATCGAGGGCATCTACGACAACTGCTGGATCATCTTCGATGGCCGCACGATCATGGCCAAGCCTCGGACCGAGGAGGCAGCCAACCGCATCGTAAAGGCGCTGAAACTGCTTCGCGAGCAGGAGCAGGACGAAAAAGTCGCGGCCTAGATTTGCTTTCTTGTTTGCTTGAATGCAAATCAATGCTAACCAACCCCGACACAACGAGATCGAGGACCACAATGTTTGTTCCCTCGCCGCAGCAGGCGGCCTTCATGGACGAAGCCAGGAACGGTGTCAGTTCCGTCGTCCTTATCGCGGTTGCCGGCGCCGGCAAGTCGACGACCATCGTGCATTCGGTCAGCGGGATGCGCGGCAGCTCCATCATCCTGGCCTTCGGCAAGAAGATTGCCGAGGAAATGAAGGGCAAGCTGAAGAAGCTCGGCATCGACTGGAAGAAGGCTGAGGCCTCGACCTGTCACGCCATCGCCCTGCGCAACTACCGCAAAGCCTTCCCCGGCGTCCGCATCGACGACGAGAAGGTCGGCCGGATCACCGCGGACTGGGTCGATATCAACAAGATCGACGCCTCTCTGGCTCCGCACGTATCAGTCGTGTGCCAGCTGGTCGCCCTCGCCAAGCAGAGCGGCCTCGGCATCGCCGGCCAGGGCCACATCGAGGATACCTCGATCTGGGAGGATATCGCCGAGCACTTCGACCTGCTCGACGAGGACGCCATCCAGAAGAAGGCTGACGACCTGATCGAATTGGCGATCGAGGTTCTAAAGGAGTCCAACAAGAACCCCGAGGTCATCGACTTCAACGACATGATCTACCTGCCGCTGCTGTACCAGATCCGGTTCTGGCAGTACGACAACGTGATCATCGACGAGGCGCAGGACACCAACACGGTCCGCCGGCTGCTGGCCCGTGCCATCATGAAGCCGAACGGTCGGCTCTTTGCGGTCGGCGATCCCCACCAAGCCATCTTCGGCTTCACGGGCGCCGACAACGACAGCCTGGAGATCATCAAGCAGGAGTTCGGCTGCAAGGAGATGCCGCTGACGGTGACCTACCGCTGCCCCAAGAAGGTGGTGGAGTTCGCCCAGACCTGGGTCAACCACATCCAGGCGCATCCCTCGGTTCCGCAGGGCTCCATCTCGATGGAGACCTTCGAGCAGATGGTGCAGACGCGAGACCGGCTCGATGGTGACGCGGCGATCCTGTGCCGCAACACCCGACCGCTGGTCACCTCAGCGTTCGCCCTGATCCGCGAAAAGATTCCGTGCCGCATCGAAGGCCGGGACATCGGCGAGGCTCTGAAGAAGCTGGCCACCCGCTGGAAGTCCATCAGCACGATCCCGGAGCTGGAGGAAAAACTGGAGGACTGGCTGGAGAAAGAGAAGCAGCGCTGGCTGCCGAAGAAGAAGATGTCGAAGGTCCAGGAGGCCGAGGACAAGTTCGAAACCCTGAAGGTCATCATGGACGCCTGCATGGAGGACGAGCGCGACCTCATCATCCACGTAGTGACCTACATCGACCGCATCTTCTCCGACAACGTGACTGGCATCCTGACGCTCTCGACCATCCACCGAGCGAAGGGACGCGAATGGAAGCGGGTGTTCTGGCTCGACAGGCTCAACACATGCCCGTCGAAGTACGCCAGCATGCCCTGGGAGAGGGAGCAGGAGATCAACCTGCAATATGTCGCGGCGACCCGCGCCATGAGCGAGCTGATCGACCTGTTCCCGCCGCTGCCCAAGGTCAAGCCGGTCAACGACAACCAGCGGCCGGCGGAGAAAGCAGCGTGAAGCTGCACTATCCGTTCGGACCAGCGCCAGAGGGTGTCGATGTCCTCTGGCGCTGCGAGGCGAAGCGCTACTCGGTCGTCGTCGATGCAGATGCCGACCTCTACAGCGTCTCCCCGCCTCGCCTGGAGATGACCTGGTGGCGAGTCGATCGCCGCACGCCGAAGGGCGCATGGGTCTGCGAAAAGTTCGTGCTGCTGACCGCCAAGAAGAGGTGGGCCTGCGAGACCGAGGACGAGGCGCTCGAGTCCTTCAAGGCCCGCAAGAGGAGGCAGATCGCCATCCTCCAAGGAAATCTCCGGCTCGCCGAGCGCGAGCTGGCCCTCACCGACCCCAATCACATCGAGCTGTATCTATGAAGGAGAGACCCGTGAACGGTTTCGTTCTGTACCGCGGGCCGTCGATGATCGATGGCCAGCCCATTGTTGTGATCGCCACCGGCCTGGAGGACGGCGGCAGCAACTCGAAGACTGGCCCGATGGTCCAGATCTACATCATCCGTGGCGACCAGAACCCGCTGGAAGCTGTGCAGACCGGCGATGACGTGTCGATCTGCGGCAGCTGCGTCCACCGTGGTCGCATCGAGATCGATCCCAAGACCGGCAACCGCAAGAACGTCGGCCGGTCCTGCTACGTCACCCTGATGCACGGTCCTCGCGTGGTCTGGGATGCGTTCACTCGCGGCGTCTATCCGGACGTGACGCTGGCCAAGGCTCGCAAGCTGCTGGCCCGCAAGCGCTGTCGCATCGGTGCCTATGGCGATCCTGGCGCCGTGCCGCTCAAGGTGTGGCAGACGGCCCTGGCCCAGGTCGACGAGCTGACCGGTTACACGCACCTGTGGCGTGAGTATCCGGGGCTCGCGGACTTCAGCATGGCGTCCTGCGACAGCGAGGCCGATCGCATCATGGCGAAGGCGCTCGGCTTCCGCACCTACCGGGTCCGCCCCAAGGGTGAGCCCAAGGCTGCCGGCGAAGGCCACTGCCCTGCTGCTGCCGAGATGGGCAAGGCCGTGCAGTGCGCCTACTGCCTGCTCTGCGGCGGTCATCGCTCGGGTGGCAAAGCCGACATCACGATCGAGGCGCACGGCGCTGGCGCCAAGCACTTCGCCCTGGAGGCGGCGTGATGGCACAGCCTGGCGTCTTCGAATGGAAGAACGTTTCGCTGCTCGACGACGACCTCGATGGCAGCGTCGATCTCGGAAGCCTGATGCGCACCTCTCGCGGGTCAGGCCGAGCTGCTCCGCATCGGAGCAATGACTATCGCCGCCGCCGCAAGGGCGACGACAGCTACGACGAACTGGACTTTGCATAGGAGGAACCATGACTGACGCAACTTCCGCTGAGCCTCAGCTTGACGGTTCCATCACCAACTTCCTGGAGGCTACGTGAAGAAGAAGTTCAATCAACCGCCCACATACTTCGTCATCGCCTGGCGAGGCCGCAAATGGGTGAGGCTGACCGACCAGCCCGTGCTGCGGCCGGCCGCCGTGCGCCTGATACAGGAGGCGTGGAAGGCTGGAAATATGGCGCGAATGCGGAGCGTGCAAAGAGCTGAGGCAGCAGCCTGATTCGGCAACGACAATAACAACATAGGAGGGTTGCGGCGGCGCAACGGAGGTTGCATTTCGGTGACCTCCGGGGCAACCCACATATCGACGGTGGTCGATAGCACCCAATAAACGGACAGCGCGAATGCTGCCCCGAGGTGGCATGGTTCAGCGTAGAAGAAAAGATGCGAATGGAAAGTTCTTGACTGGCGAGGAAACGCGAGTTTGGCGGATCGCGCGGGGACTGACACAGCCGGAATTGGCTGGATGGTTGGGCCTTAGCCCACAAGCAATCAGCAAAATGGAGCGACGTGGCGTATCGAGAGTCATGGCTCTCGCACTTGCGGCGATAGACCGCGGCCTGCCGCCGATGAAGCCTGGTCCGGAAGACTACAAGGCTTGGGAAGAGCGGGAAAAGGCGACGAAAGGTGAGACGGATGAAGTCGAGTGAAGTTGGAGTGCTGCAGAATCCGGGGACGCGGGAGATCAACCCTCGCTTCCGCAACCGGCTGCCGCAGCTCATGCGGAGGGTGTGCGACATCCTCGTCAAGATCGAGCCGGAGATCCAGGACCTAGCCGTACACCTGAAGGAGTTTCAGGAGTACCTGGATTTCGAGATCGAGAAGGTCAGGCTCGCAATTCAGAAGGAGGAGTGGAAGGATCGTGCGGATCGGGCCAAGCTCGATGCCGACAAGGAATGGCTCGCAAAGCTCGAGGCCCTGCGAACCGACTTCAACATCGACGCGATGACCGCGCCCGCAACGTTGATCAGGTCCCTATTCGCTCGGACCAAGGATCTGTTCGGCGGTGTAAGTCAGGACTGACTTACACCCGAACAATAACAGCGACGATGGCGATGTCCTGGATGTCGTCGAATTTGAACGTCTCTTCGTTCTTCGCCGGCATCTCTTTCGTAAGCTTCAAGCCCTTCTCGTCGATGCTGGTCAGCAAGCGCACGCGGCTCTTGCCGTCCTTGCCTGTGACCAGGACCATGTCGCCCGCGATCGGGTCGCGCCGCTTGGTGCCAAACATCAGCGAGCCGGCCTTCAGCCAGTCGCCGAACGTGTCATCCGGCATGTGGAAAGCAAACGCGGTCTCATCGTCCTCAAGTTGGGGCGGTGCCGACACGTAGCCATCCTTCTTCGAGCCTGCGGCAGCCTGTAGCGATGCCGGCAGCGCCGACACGTGCTTGAACTCCACCTGAGCCGGGCGAGCACCACCGCTATAGCCAGCCCGGCGCATCGCCTTCTCGGTGGTGCCCAGCTCGATGACGTTCTCGCCGTCGTCGACATTGAGGGCCCCCATCACCTTCTTGGTAATGGGGATGCCAGCTGCGTTGGCGACCTTCTGAAGGGTCTTCAGGGTCGGGACGAACGGATGTTCTGGATTATTCAGTAGCCGGAGCAGCGTCGAGGGAGCCAGCTCCGCCTTGCGGGCCAGCTCGGTCGCATTGATCCGCCTACGATCCAGGATGTAGGTGATCCACTCGATCACCACCTGTTTCGGGGTCTGCGTCTTTTTCATCTTTTCGAGGGCCACATTCACGATAGCTCTCCTCCTGTAACACGATTTGCCTAACAAAAAATCAGGTAGCCCCCGGGGTTCGGGGCTCCTCACAACAATTTCCTAGGAGAATCCAATGGTTCTGAACATTTGCACATCGACCTCCATTTGCTTTTTGCGGAAGTGCTAATGCGCGTCCCTACAGCGGGTCCCCAGCGAATGCAAGCGATTTTTTGTTCTTGATTTGTTCCGAAATGTACAAAAAGCCAAATAGAATCAAGGGATATCATCCCGGATTTGCAGCGCCCAGCCTGAGAAATGCTAACGACTGTTTGAACTCCGGCAAACGGATTCCGGCGTGGACGATGGCGATGGCGTCTGCCACATGCTCATTGTCGATGTGCAGGCCGCCCGCTGTGTTCACTTTCTCACCTTTCTTATTTCGGGTGTCTGTCAATCGGCGTTTGACTGGGACCCCCTATCGGCCTCCAAAAGGGACCCCTTTGATCGGCGTGCTCTGCTGGTAGCGCTCGGGTCGTCGGAGCTGGTCGGGGTTGCGGAGACGGCGCGAGCGCGGGTTGTTTGAACATCGTCGCGGCTTTTGAATCGCCAGCTGTCGTTGCCGGTCTCGACGATGTCGCAGTGATGGGTCAATCGGTCGAGTAGCGCGGTGGTCATTTTGGCATCGCCGAACACGCTCGGCCATTCGCCGAACGCAAGATTTGTGGTGACAATGACTGAGGTGCGCTCGTAGAGCCGACTGATGAGATGGAACAAGAGCTGACCGCCGGATTGCGCGAACGGCAGATAGCCCAGCTCGTCGAGGACGATGAAGTCCATGCGGGTCAGATGCTCGGCGAGCCGTCCCTGCCGACCGTTGCGGGTTTCGGTCTCGAGCCGGTTGACGAGGTCGACGACGTTGTAGAAGCGTCCTCTAGCGCCATTGCGGATGCAACTTCTGGCGACGGCAATGGCCAGGTGTGTTTTGCCTGTACCGGTGCCGCCAACCAGCACGACGTTGCGTTGTTGGGCGATGAAGCCGCCGTCAGCGAGATCATTGACGAGAGTCTGATTGATCGGCGTGCCGTCGAACTGGAAGTCGGCGATGTCCTTGGCGAGCGGCAGCTTGGCAATGGTGAGCTGGTATTTGATCGACCTGGCTTGCTTCTCGTTGATCTCGGCGTTGAGCAGGTCGCCGACAATGCGCTGAGGTTCGTGCTGGCGCTTAACGGCAGTTGCCATGATCTCGTCGAAGGCAGCCTTCATGCCGTAGAGCTTGAGTTCGCCCATGAGGTCGAAGATTTGGGTTCGTTCCATCAGATGGTCCTCCGGAGGTTGTCGTAGCGGGCACAATCGGCGATCGGTGCATGACGGAGCGTCAGTGCGGCCGGCGTCATGATGTTGGCCGGTGGGGCGGGTTCACGTTGACGGGCCAGGATATTGAGAACGACATCGGCGGAATGAACGCCATGAGCGACCGCCTCGGCGCAGGCGGCTTCCACCGCGGGCAATCCGTCTGTCAGCACCGCATTGAGGATGTCGACCATCTGTCGATTGCCATCGTCGGCACCGGCGAGTTTGCGCCGTACACGCTCAATCGCTGCGGGCAGCACCCAGTCCTTGAAGGGAGCGCCATTACGCAAGGCACCGGGCTTGCGCACCAGCACGGGCACATAGTGCCAAGGGTCGTAGACCGTCTCGCCGCGACCGAATGATCGCGGGTGCTCGGCAACGATACGTCCATCCTGACGGATCACGATGCGATCGGCATAGGCTTGAACCTCGACCGGTCGTCCGACTGCGCTGGCTGCGACCGAGTACTTGTTGTTGTCGAAGCGCACCAGGCAGGTCTTCGAGACCGATGCCGTCACCGCATGGAAGCCGTCGAAGCGGCCGGCATAGGGAACGAGTTTGGGGCGTTCGGCTTCGAACACGTCCCAGATCGTCTGATCGGTCAGCTCCGGATGGCGATGAGCCTTGGCGTAGGCGATGCATTTGTCGAGCAGCCAGGCGTTTAACTCGTCGAGGGTTTTGAACCGCAGCCGCGGCGTGAAGAAGCGTTCCCGGACCAGCCCGACCTGGTTCTCGACTTGCCCCTTCTCCCAGCCCGACGCTGGCGTACAGGCGACCGGATCGACCAGATAGTGGCTGCACATCTGCAGGAAGCGGCGATTGTAGAGACGGCCTTTACCGACAAAGATCGTCTCCACCGCGGTCTTCATGTTGTCGTAGATGCCGCGGGTGCAGGTGCCTTTGAACAAGGCGAATGCCCGGTCGTGGGCGTCGAACACCATCTCCTGCGTCTCCCGCGGATAGGCCCGCACGAACAGCATGCGGCTGTGACAGAGCCGGACATGAGCAGCCTTCACCATCACCGTGGTGCCGCTCAGCAGGACGACCTCGTGGCTCCAGTCGAACTGGTAAGCTTCGCCGGGTGCAAAGCTCAGCGGCACATAAGCCGACGCTGTCGAGGTGCCGCGTTCCTTGCTCCACCGTCGTGCGTATCGACGAACCGCATCATAGCCGCCGGCATAACCCAGGCCGCGAAGCTCCTCGAATAGCCGGATCAGCGTCAGCCGTTCCCGCGCCGCCTTGCTCTCATTCCCTGCCAGCAACCGATCAAGCTCGGCACTCCAGGCACCCATCTTCGGGAGCGGCTGCGTCTCGCGCTCGTACCGGAACTCCGTCGCTTGAGAACGAATGACCTTGCGAACCACCTTCCGCGATACGCCAAGTTCTCGGCAGATCGCCTTGATCGGACGACCATCAACAAAGTAGGCGCGACGGATCTTACCAATCGTCTCCACCACCAGCATCCCAACCTCGGCTTCCATGACTCGATGGAAGCCACTGTGGACCCTTATCCCGGGGTCCCGATTGGATGCCGATCACCCCGAAAACGGGGTCCTTATTCCATGCCGAAACACAATCGCAGTCCCTCACCAAATCCGTCTTTAGGAGTGCCTCACGGATCGCTCTTACATCGCGCATACTCAAGTCGTGAGGGCTTCGAAGCCGCCACCAATGGGTTGGTGGGGCCGCCATACGGCGAGCTAATTGCTCCCGGGCGTTGGTGTTCGGCAGCTGATTGCCGTGAACGACGCTTCCATTGGTCGTGCGCATACGTTCCCCCAATCGCAAGGTGGTGGCCTCGATCCATATTTATGACATTCCGAATTTTGGACGCGGCGCCGAACTTCGCCCCCGCGTCGCCTATCGCCAAGGACTCATTTGCCTAAGTTCCTCCCGGCGAGATAGGTCGAGCCAACGTCATTCCGTCCAGGCAAATGACCTAGCAAGGATTACATTGTAGGATTCGATTGCTGTTTTGATGGCGCCTCTTGTCCGCCCGCCCGGACGCCACGCTTAACAACCTCTTAATAATAGCAAATCCGCATGCCGAAGGGAAGAAAAGTCCAGGATCATGGTTAACGCGTCGGCGCCGAGCATATCTCCTGCCCAGGTGAGAGCCGCCCGAGCGTGGCTCAATTGGAATCAAGATTTTCTGGCGAGAAAGGCAGGCCTGTCGAAGACGACTTTGAATCGCTTCGAGCAGGGTCTGACGATCCTCAACTCGGAGACGTCGGGTCGTCTGCGGAAAACATTGGAGGAAGCGGGGATACAATTCCAGTTTCGGAAGATGGTTGCGACTGGAATATCGATTGTAAACGGCGAGGCTACTCCTCGTTGAGCTTGGCTGTCTACACGCCCGTTGCTGTGCCCTGAGAGCAGAAACGAGTCGGTTTTAGCCAATAATGAGTCTGCCGGATTGTCGTGCCGGCGGTCGCTTGCCCCGAACGTGAGCTATGGCTGATTTTGGGTGACGCGGCCTGATCAGGCGGCGTGGCTTTCAGTGTTCGGAATGACTTCGATTCCGTCGATGAACTTTACACCGGCGATGACTTTCGGCAACTGGTTCGTGCTCTTCAATCGCCGCCAGGTCTTCGATGCGGCGTCGATGAGCTTGAACACCATCAGCTTCGCAGTTTGTTGCGACAGCGATCCCTTGGTCCGCACCGTTCGGTGGCGCACCGTGGCGAAGACGCTCTCGATCGGGTTCGAGCTGCGTAGGTGGATCCAGTGCTCAGCAGGGAAGTCGAAGAAGGCGAGCAGCGCATGGCGATCCTTGATCAGGCACTCCACCGCACGTCCGTATTTGACGTGGTATTTCTCGACGAAGACGTCGATCGCGGTTTCAGCTTCGGCCCGGTGTGGGGCCAGATAGATGTTCCGCAGGTCGTTCTTCATGGGGCCCTGCACGGATTTGGCGACCTTGTCGAGTACGTTGCTCACTTTATGGCACCAGCATCGTTGGTGCCGCGTGCCGGGAAAGGCCTCGTCCAGTGCCTTCCAGAAGCCGAGGGCGCCGTCGCCGATGGCGAGTTGCGGGGCAATCCGTAACCCGCGTTGCCGCAGGTCGATCAGGAGTTCGCGCCAGCTCTGCGCGCTCTCGCGCACGCCGACCTGGAAGCCGATCAGCTCCTTCTTGCCTTCCGGCGTGGTGCCAATCAGCACCAGCATGCATTCGCTGTGATCTTCCATGCGGGCCTGCAGGTACACGCCATCGGCCCAGATGTAGACATAGCGACGCGCCGACAGATCGCGTCTCTGCCAGCGTTCGTACTCGACCTGCCAATCGGCCTTCAGGCCGGCGATCACCGAAGGCGACAGGTTCGGCGCATCCTTGCCGAGCAGCGCCGAGAGCGCCTCCTGGAAGTCGCCGGTCGAGATGCCGCGCAAATAGAGGACCGGGATCAAGGCATCCAGGCTCTTCGTCCGCCGCGCCCATAGCGGCAGGATTGCCGAACTGAAGCGGAGGCGGTCGCCTGGCCCGCTCGCTCCGCGGTCGCGGACCTTGGGACGAGCGACCTCCACCGGACCGATGCCGGTCGCAATCTCGCGCACCGGACCGTGCCCATGTCGGACCAGGCGCGCTCGACCGTCGGGCAGCGTCAGATTGGCCGTGCTGGCCAGAAACGCGCCAACCTCGATCTCGATCGCCCTGGCAAGCAGGTCCCGCGCGCCGGCACGAACGATATCGGTCAGTGGATCATCAACCGCGGACGGCTGACGGAAAGCAAGAACATTGGTAGTCTCGGTCATGGCGTATCGCTCTCCTCGAGAGGTTCTGGCAGGCTCGTCCACCCGCCTCGATACGCCGCCTTCCTCACACCGTCATCACCCAGATTCCGCCATAGCTCCCCGAACGTCCGGTCCCGCCCCAAGAGCCGACGTAAAACGCAAGTCGCATTTTGACTCAAAGCTGACATTGGCGACAAGCAAGTGCTACGCTGCCGAACATGGAAAGAAGCATCCATCAGAGCTGGCCCCGCAAATTCGGACAGTAGCTTGAGTGGATTTTCTGCCTGACAGCGGCGAGGATTCTTGCTGCGAATCAGGAGCGAAGATGACGAAGAAGAGCCGCCGGACGCATTCTCCGGCATTCAAGGCGAAGGTTGCTTTGGCTGCGGTCAAAGGCGACAAGACACTGGCGGAGCTGGCGCAACTGTTTGATGTTCATCCGAACCAGATCACGATCTGGAAAAACCAGCTCCTGGAAGGCGCCGCCGGCGTGTTTGGGCATGACAAGACATCGGCCGAGACGCCGGTCGATTTGAAGGCGTTACATGCCAAGATCGGCGAGCTGGCGTTGGAAAACGATTTTTTGTCCGGCGCGCTCACCAAGGCGGGCCTGCTGAGCGCAAAGCGATGATCGACCGCGATCATGATCTTTCTATCGTGCGCCAGGCGAAGGTCCTGAAGCTGGCTCGCAGCACGGTCTACTATGAACCTCGGCCAGTTTCGGCCGAGGACCTTGCCTTGATGCGTCGGCTCGATGAGCTGCATCTCGATTATCCCTTCGCGGGAGCGCGTATGCTGCGATCGTTGCTGCGGCGGGAGGGCGTATACGCCGGTCGCCGCCACATCGCGACGCTGATGAAGCGCATGGGGATCGAGGCGGTCTATCGTCGCCCGAACACGAGCAAGCCGGCTCCGGGTCACAAGATCTACCCGTACCTGTTGCGCGGATTGAAGATCGAGCGGCCCGACCATGCGTGGGCAATGGACATCACCTACATTCCGATGCGGCGTGGCTTCGTCTATCTCGCGGCGGTCGTCGATGTGTTCAGCCGACGGGTCCTGGCCCATCGCGTCTCGATCACAATGGAGGCGGCCTTCTGCGTCGAAGCGGTCCAGGAGGCGTTGGCGAAGCACGGCAGGCCCGAGATTTTCAACACGGATCAGGGCAGCCAGTTCACCAGCCTCGAGTTCACCGATGTGCTGCTGGACGCGAAGATCGCCATCAGCATGGACGGCAAGGGCGCCTGGCGCGACAACGTGTTTGTCGAGCGGCTCTGGCGCACGGTCAAATACGAAGAAGTATATCTCCGCGCCTACGACAGCGTGTCCGAGGCGCGAGCGTCAATTGCCAAGTATCTGGCCTTCTACAATCAGGGACGCCCTCACTCGAGCCTTGACGGGCGCACGCCCGACGAGGCTTACTTCGGCACGCAAGCTATGGTGATGGCCGCATGACCGTCGCCGACGGTTTTGTCGTCGCTCTGGTCGGGCTACGCCCTCCCGACGCAACGACAAAACCGTAAAGCCCCGCGTTCAGCATAACCCGGCAGGAATCCACTTAAATCCAGCGGGGCGCTGTCCAAACAACCGGGGCCAGCTCTATCTAAATGCTGCGACCGCGGCGCACTACCAGTTTGCACTCGAGCTGTATCTGTCGACTATGCGCCCTTACACCCAAGAACTTATGGTGTGGGATGAAGCCAAGCAACGGGCTAGTTTTGCCGCACTATGGAAGTTGCCGGAGGTCAGGATCGTGGCGGTCAATGGAAGAGAGGTCGGCTGGCTTCAAGTTCAAGAGAGCCCTAGAGAGGTCCATCTGCTTCAATTCTTCATCGCGCCGGATCAGCAGGGCAATGGCATCGGCACAGAAGTCCTGCGAGGCCTATTAGCGGCTTGGAGAGCGACGGCAAAGCCGGTTGTTTTGACCGTTCTGAAAAACAATCCCGCCAGGCGACTTTACGAAAGATTGGGGTTTTCGGTGGTTGGCGATAGCGGCGTGAAGTACGCGATGAAGCTAAACACCTGATTCCGCTTCTGACCCGAATGCGAAGTTCATCCTCAGTTGTCGGCTCATCGAGGTAGACCGGGAAGACAACCGGCCGACCTTCCTCATGACCATAATCAGGTTTACGGACGGTCCTCCAGTGATCGCTCCATGATGATCGTGCGCTCTTCACCAAAGTAACTATCGCGCACGGCTTCAAATCCGAGCTGCGCGTAGAATGTTTCGGCGCTGATCGAAGAAGGGACAGCCAACCTACCGATGTTTCTCTGGCGCGCCGTGCGCTCAACCTCGGCCATGAGCAGCTTGCCTATGCCCCGGGTCTGAAAGTCTGGAGACACGAAGACGGTACGGACTACGCTTCCATCGAGGCTTGCTGTTCCAACGACGCGACTACCAATCGCGGCAACGAAGACGGTGCGTTTGCCGATCAGCTCTAGCCCGTCTTATTCGCGAGAGGGCGCCTGAGAGGCTGGCGAGCGTGGTGTAAAGCGCTGATGCGGCGTAGGATTCGGTTGCGAAGCCACCCCATCACCTTCAACCGCGAACGCCACGCCCGCCATGACCGATGATACGATTTCAGACCACTATCGAGAAGCAAGAATTCAACACAAATAAAACCTCTGCCTCGCGCTCGATCTCTTCATGCTTGATAGTCTCGTTTCGGAGGCTGAGCACCTACCGCGTCTAATAGGCCGCTCGCGCCGGTTTCTTTGGACGCGGCACGACCGCGACTCCACGTTTCGGCACAGAAATGATCGGGAGTCACTCAATCTTTCTTCAACTTAACCCGTCTTATTCGTAAGAGTGCGCCTGAGGGGTAAAGCGCTGATGCGGCGTAGGATTCGGTTGCGAAGCCAACCCCATCACCTCCAACCGCGAACGCCACGCCCGCCATGACCGACGATACGATTCCGCCCTTCTCGTTTCCAGCCGTTCACGCCAAGAAAGTCACAGCTGCCTTCGATGGTGGGCGCCTAACCTCGAACGGGGGCGTGATGCTTCTGGCGATGGCCGAGCGGCGTCTCGGCTTGGCCAACAATCTGGCCCGGGTGTTCCCGGATCGGCGCGATCCGACGCGGGTCGTGCACAGCCTGGTCGATATGTTCCGCGCTCGCATGTTCGCGATCTGCTGCGGCTACGAGGACGCCGACGACCTCGATCATCTGAGGTCCGATCCGGCATTCAAACTGGCCTGCGGTCGCCTACCGGACACGGGCCGGGATTTGTGTTCCCAGCCGACGCTGTCGCGGCTGGAGAATGCTCCGCGCCTGCGCGACGTGATCCGGCTGACCTACACTTTGGTCGACGCATGGATGGATAGCTACCCGCGCGAGCCGGCATCCGTCACGCTCGACATCGATGATACCTGCGACGTCGTCCACGGCCATCAGCAGCTCTCGCTGTTCAACGCTCATTATGACGAACGCTGCTTCCTGCCGATCCACGTCTACGACACGGAGAAGAGCCGGCCCGTGGCCGTCGTGCTGCGGCCCGGCAAGACGCCGGGCGGCGTCGAGGTGCGTGCCCATCTGCGCCGCCTGATACGGCATATCCGGACGCGATGGCACAACACGCAAATTACGTTCCGTGGCGACGGGCACTATGCCCGGCCGGAGGCAATGGCGTGGTGCGAGACCAACGGCATCGACTACATCTTCGGTCTGTCCGGCACCAAGCCTCTCGCCAGAAAAGTCGACGAGGTCGCCGACGACATCCGCACGCGACGCGCCATCGAGAACCTGCCGGTTCTGCGTGGCTATACCGAGACGCGCCACAAGGCAAAGTCCTGGGATCGCGAACGGCGCACTGTCGCCCGTATTGAGGCGACGATGCTCGGCCTCGACATCCGCTTCGTCGTCACCAGCCTCGATGTCGGCTCGGCCGAGTGGATCTACGACAGCCTGTATTGCGCGCGCGGCCAAGCCGAGAATCTGATCAAGCTGCATAAGACGCAGCTCGCCTCCGATCGCACCAGCTGCCGTTCGGCGCTCGCCAACCAGGTCCGTCTCGTGCTCCATACGGCCGCTTATTGGCTGATGCTGACCGTGCGCGACGCCATTCCCAAAGCCCGGGAATTGGCCGCTGCCGAGTTCGCGACGCTGCGTCTTCGGCTCTTGAAAATCGCCGCCCGTGTCGTCGAGACCACGAGCCGCATTCGCCTTGCGTTTGCCGCGGCATGTCCCGAAGCCGACCTGATCTGCGGCTTGCCCGGCGCGCTGCTGCCGCTCGGTCCTTGACCGGCGGGGCGTCCGCCCCCGTTCGCCCAACCCATCCCTCAAGCGCGTTGCAAAGTACCGGTCGTCAGGCGGCGAAAAGCCGAAGGCAATCCTGTGCGCCTCGTCAGACAAGATGTGCGGCCGCATCAATCGGGCCCAAAAGCCGCACTCTCACGAATAGGACGGGCTAGCACGGCGCTCGGAGTAAAGCTGTGCTCGATCCTATCGATGATCTCTCCTGCATAGTCCTTTGCATTGGTTTCGCGAGCTATGCGGGATTTTGGGTGACGAGGCGATCAGGCGGCGTGGTTTTCCGGCACTTGGATGACCTCGATGCCGTTTTCGAATCTGACACCTGCGCTGACCTTCGGCAACTGATTTGTGCCTTTCAGCCGCCGCCAGGTCTTTGATGCGGCGCAGAGCAGCTTGAACACCATCAACTTGGCAGTCGTTGACGATAACGAACCTTTCGTGCGCACCGTTCTGTGCCGGACCGTCGCGAACACGCTTTCGATGGGATTCGTCGTCCGCAAGTGGTCCCAATGCTCGGCGGGGAATTCGTAGAACGCAAGCATTGCGTCGCGATCTTTCGTCAGGCACTCGACCGCCTTGTCGTACTTCGCTCCGTATTTCTCGGCAAAGACATCGATCGCCACTTCGGCCGAAGCTCGGTTGGACGCCAAATAGACCTCGCGCAGATCCTTCTTCATGCTGGCCTGTACCGACACTGCGACTTTGTTCAAGATATTCGCGGTTTTGTGCACCCAGCACCGCTGATGTCGCGTGGCGGGAAAGACCTCGTCGAGCGCCTTCCAGAAGCCGAGCGCGCCGTCACCGACGGCGATTTCCGGGGCGATCTTCAGCCCTCGGGTTTTCGCCTCGACGAGCAGTTCGTGCCAGCTCTGCGTGCTCTCGCGCACGCCGACCTGGAAGCCGATGAGTTCCTTCTTGCCTTCCGGCGTCGCGCCGATCAGCACCAGCATGCATTCGCTGTGGTCTTCCATGCGAGCCTGCAGGAAGACGCCGTCCGCCCACACGTATACGTACCGGCGCGCCGACAGATCGCGCTTCTGCCAACGCTCGTACTCGAGCTGCCACTCCGTCGTCAGTCTGGAAACCACCGCCGGAGAAAGATTCGGCGCATCCTTGCCCAAGAGCGCCGCCAGCGCCTCCTGGAAGTCGCCCGTCGAGATGCCTCGCAGGTACAGAACCGGCAAAAGTGCATCCAAGCTCTTCGTGCGCCGTGCCCACAACGGCAGGATCGCCGAGGTGAAGCGGATCCGCTCGCCATCGCTGGTCACCGCGCGATCGCGAATCTTTACCCGGGCGACTTCGACGGCGCCGATCCCCGTCTGGATCGTCCGCACTGGACCATGGCCGTGTCGCACGAGGCGGTCGCGGCCATCGGGAAGCTTCAAGCCCTTCATCGCGGCGAGAAACGCCTCGGCTTCCATCTCGACAGCCTGCGCAAGCAGCTGCCGAGCTCCAGATCGCAAAATATTCGTCAGTGGATCGTCGATCTCATCGGGCTGACGCAGTGGGACAATGTTGCTATGCTCGTTCATGGCGTATCGCTCTCCTTGAGGTTCTGGCAGGCTCGACACCCGCCTCGATACGCCGCCTATCTCATTCCGTCATCACCCAGTTTCCCGCATAGCTCTGGTTTCGCGCAATGTACGTAAAATGACAGCGCTTATTTCTTCGGCGTCATCTTCACGCGCTGGCCGGATCGTGCATTCTATCGGCCCAAGCGTCGCCAGAGCCTTGGTCATTGGATAGCCGGAACTCGTCCCAAATCCGCCGATCGGCGGTCCATTTTCAACATAGCCGTTGGACAAGTAAAATCGGCGAGCGGTTTCAGTGCTCGTCAAGTTGCACCGGTTATTGCCTCTTTCCGCGGCTCGTATTTCCAGTGCCTGCAGCAGGGTGCGGCTAACTCCCCGAAATCGCGCGTCGGGCGATACGTAGTTGAGGCCAATCGTTCCCGCATCGGTTACTGATCCGACCGCTAGGATATCCTGATCTTCGACAGCCACGAGCACCGAGTTGTCAGTTTGCTTGACCCAAGCACAGAAATTCTCGTGTGTCTTATTGCCTAACCATCGCGCCAGAATGGATGGGTCGTTTCGGTGGTCAACTTCGCAAAGCTCCGCTATCGACCGCTTCAACACGATGCAGGCAGCGGGCGCATCTTCTAGTATAGCATCTCGTATTTGCATTCAGTGATTTTGGCATGGAGCCGATCCCCGGGCAATGGCATGCCTACTGCTATGTCGCCCGTTGGCCCATCGGGTCTATTGGCCATAAACGGCGTCGCTTCCGGAGCAGGGGTAAGAGCGGACCACGACGAGACGGGCCAAACCGTCGCGATTGACCCTGGCTGTGTGAAAACGGCGAGCGGCTGTTATGATTCTCCCGTGATTCTTTTGGGGGAATCGATGAGGCGCTTCGTTGAAGAGGCGGATCGTGGGCAGCGGACGCTGTTGCCCGAATGCCTCGATGATTTCATTGACGAGAGTAACCCAGTTCGCGTGATCGACGTATTTGTCGATGCGCTCAGTTTGGCTGAGGTGGGCTTTGAGGGTGCGGAGCCGGCGGCCACCGGTCGGCCGTCGTACCATCCCTCGGTTCTCCTGAAGCTTTACATTTACGGCTATCTAAACCGAGTGCAGTCGAGCCGGCGGCTGGAACGAGAGGCTGGGAGAGCTGGCCCCGCAAATTCGGACAGTAGCTTGAGTGGATTTTCTGCCTGACAGCGGCGAGGATTCTTGCTGCGAATCAGGAGCGAAGATGACGAAGAAGAGCCGCCGGACGCATTCTCCGGCATTCAAGGCGAAGGTTGCTTTGGCTGCGGTCAAAGGCGACAAGACACTGGCGGAGCTGGCGCAACTGTTTGATGTTCATCCGAACCAGATCACGATCTGGAAAAACCAGCTCCTGGAAGGCGCCGCCGGCGTGTTTGGGCATGACAAGACATCGGCCGAGACGCCGGTCGATTTGAAGGCGTTACATGCCAAGATCGGCGAGCTGGCGTTGGAAAACGATTTTTTGTCCGGCGCGCTCACCAAGGCGGGCCTGCTGAGCGCAAAGCGATGATCGACCGCGATCATGATCTTTCTATCGTGCGCCAGGCGAAGGTCCTGAAGCTGGCTCGCAGCACGGTCTACTATGAACCTCGGCCAGTTTCGGCCGAGGACCTTGCCTTGATGCGTCGGCTCGATGAGCTGCATCTCGATTATCCCTTCGCGGGAGCGCGTATGCTGCGATCGTTGCTGCGGCGGGAGGGCGTATACGCCGGTCGCCGCCACATCGCGACGCTGATGAAGCGCATGGGGATCGAGGCGGTCTATCGTCGCCCGAACACGAGCAAGCCGGCTCCGGGTCACAAGATCTACCCGTACCTGTTGCGCGGATTGAAGATCGAGCGGCCCGACCATGCGTGGGCAATGGACATCACCTACATTCCGATGCGGCGTGGCTTCGTCTATCTCGCGGCGGTCGTCGATGTGTTCAGCCGACGGGTCCTGGCCCATCGCGTCTCGATCACAATGGAGGCGGCCTTCTGCGTCGAAGCGGTCCAGGAGGCGTTGGCGAAGCACGGCAGGCCCGAGATTTTCAACACGGATCAGGGCAGCCAGTTCACCAGCCTCGAGTTCACCGATGTGCTGCTGGACGCGAAGATCGCCATCAGCATGGACGGCAAGGGCGCCTGGCGCGACAACGTGTTTGTCGAGCGGCTCTGGCGCACGGTCAAATACGAAGAAGTATATCTCCGCGCCTACGACAGCGTGTCCGAGGCGCGAGCGTCAATTGCCAAGTATCTGGCCTTCTACAATCAGGGACGCCCTCACTCGAGCCTTGACGGGCGCACGCCCGACGAGGCTTACTTCGGCACGCAAGCTATGGTGATGGCCGCATGACCGTCGCCGACGGTTTTGTCGTCGCTCTGGTCGGGCTACGCCCTCCCGACGCAACGACAAAACCGTAAAGCCCCGCGTTCAGCATAACCCGGCAGGAATCCACTTAAATCCAGCGGGGCGCTGTCCAAACAACCGGGGCCAGCTCTCTGGCCCCGCAAATTCGGACAGTAGCTTGAGTGGATTTTCTGCCTGACAGCGGCGAGGATTCTTGCTGCGAATCAGGAGCGAAGATGACGAAGAAGAGCCGCCGGACGCATTCTCCGGCATTCAAGGCGAAGGTTGCTTTGGCTGCGGTCAAAGGCGACAAGACACTGGCGGAGCTGGCGCAACTGTTTGATGTTCATCCGAACCAGATCACGATCTGGAAAAACCAGCTCCTGGAAGGCGCCGCCGGCGTGTTTGGGCATGACAAGACATCGGCCGAGACGCCGGTCGATTTGAAGGCGTTACATGCCAAGATCGGCGAGCTGGCGTTGGAAAACGATTTTGTGTCCGGCGCGCTCACCAAGGCGGGCCTGCTGAGCGCAAAGCGATGATCGACCGCGATCATGATCTTTCTATCGTGCGCCAGGCGAAGGTCCTGAAGCTGGCTCGCAGCACGGTCTACTATGAACCTCGGCCAGTTTCGGCCGAGGACCTTGCCTTGATGCGTCGGCTCGATGAGCTGCATCTCGATTATCCCTTCGCGGGAGCGCGTATGCTGCGATCGTTGCTGCGGCGGGAGGGCGTATACGCCGGTCGCCGCCACATCGCGACGCTGATGAAGCGCATGGGGATCGAGGCGGTCTATCGTCGCCCGAACACGAGCAAGCCGGCTCCGGGGCACAAGATCTACCCGTACCTGTTGCGCGGATTGAAGATCGAGCGGCCCGACCATGCGTGGGCAATGGACATCACCTAAATTCCGATGCGGCGTGGCTTCGTCTATCTCGCGGCGGTCGTCGATGTGTTCAGCCGACGGGTCCTGGCCCATCGCGTCTCGATCACAATGGAGGCGGCCTTCTGCGTCGAAGCGGTCCAGGAGGCGTTGGCGAAGCACGGCAGGCCCGAGATTTTCAACACGGATCAGGGCAGCCAGTTCACCAGCCTCGAGTTCACCGATGTGCTGCTGGACGCGAAGATCGCCATCAGCATGGACGGCAAGGGCGCCTGGCGCGACAACGTGTTTGTCGAGCGGCTCTGGCGCACGGTCAAATACGAAGAAGTATATCTCCGCGCCTACGACAGCGTGTCCGAGGCGCGAGCGTCAATTGCCAAGTATCTGGCCTTCTACAATCAGGGACGCCCTCACTCGAGCCTTGACGGGCGCACGCCCGACGAGGCTTACTTCGGCACGCAAGCTATGGTGATGGCCGCATGACCGTCGCCGACGGTTTTGTCGTCGCTCTGGTCGGGCTACGCCCTCCCGACGCAACGACAAAACCGTAAAGCCCCGCGTTCAGCATAACCCGGCAGGAATCCACTTAAATCCAGCGGGGCGCTGTCCAAACAACCGGGGCCAGCTCTCCAGTGCAGGATCGGCGCCACCGGCAGCAGCGTCAGCAGCAGGAACAGCGGGATCAGCACGGCGCCGGCGCGCAAGAAATAGCCGAAGAAGCTCGGCATTTTGATGCCTTTCTCGCTGGCAATGCTGCTCACCATGAAGTTCGGCGCGTTGCCGATATAGGTGAGCGCTCCCATGTAGACGGCCCCCATCGAGATCGAGCCAAGCGTACCCGAGAGCTCGTGCATCAGCACCTGCGGGTCGCCGCCGGCGAGCTCGAAGAACAACAGATAGGTCGGAGCATTGTCGAGGAACGCGGACATCAGGCCGGTGAACCAGAAATAGGCGACCTCGCGCGGTGCGCCGTCCGGCCCCGTCACGGCGGAGAGCAGCCATGCGAACGCACCGTGATGGCCTGCATTGAGCATGGCAATGACCGGGATGATGGCGACGAAGATGCCGGCGAACAGCTTTGCGACCTCGCGGATCGGCTCCCAGGTGAAGCCGTTGGCCTGCCTGTGCTCGTCAGGCGTCAGCCACACCGACAGCGCCGCAATGGCCAGCAGAGCCAGATTGCGGACGACGTCCTCGAGGTCCAGCTTGGTGCCGAGAATGTCGAAGGCTACGCCGGGCTTCCACATCGCCGAGGCCAGCAGGCTCGCGACGATGGCCGCGATCAGAACCAGATTGACGAGGCCGCGGATGCGGACCGGCTGCGCCGGGCCGGTGTCACCGAGCGGCTCGCTCCGGAAATGCCAGACGTCGACGGCGACGAAAATCGCGAGCAGCAGTCCGGCCACGATCGCGGTCTGCAACCAGAGGGCCCGCGTGGTCCAGAAGAAGTCGACGCCGTGCAGGAAGCCGACGAAGAGCGGGGGATCGCCGAGCGGGCTCAGCGCGCCGCCGACATTGGCCACCAGGATGATGAAGAAGATGACGACATGGGTGTTGTGGCGCCGCGGGCGGTTGGCGCGGATCAAGGGGCGGATCAGGATCATCGCGGCACCCGTGGTGCCGACGACGCTCGCCCCCAACGTGCCAAGCGCGAGGATGCCGGCATTGGTCGCCGGCGTCGCCTTGATGTCCCCGGTGATGAGGACGCCGCCGGCCACGACATAGAGCGAGAACAACAGCACGATGAAGCCGAGATATTCGACGAGCACGGCGTGAACGAGCGCCGCCAGCGTCGCCATGCCGCCGGCAAAGATGACGAGCGAGGCGAGCGCCAGCAGCGACCAGGCCGCGGCGATCTTGCCGTAATGGTGGTGCCAGAATTTTGCGAACAGCAGCGGCCCCAGAGCGATCGACAGCAACAGGCCGGCAAAGGGCAGCGCATAGGGCCAGCGCATCGCCGCGCCGTCGAGCCCGGTCGCGGCCCACGCCTGATGCGGCAAAAATGTCAGGATGGCGGCGAGGGCCTGGCTCCAGAGCCGCGTGACGAGCCGTTTAGGGTCCAATGAATTGCCTTGCCTTTTCGACCGCACCGAAGGCGTCGAGATTGTCGTGTCCGCCACCCGCAAAGCGAACGAACTGCTTCGGTTCGCGCGCGAGCGCGAACAGACGCTCTCCGAACATGATCGAAATGGCAAGGTCATTGGTGCCGTGCATCACCAACAGCGGCACCGTGACGCGCGCGATCCGCTCGTCGGAGCGAAACTGATCGCGCATCAGCAGGCGCACGGGAATGAAGCGGAACTGCGAGGCAGCGACGTCCACCGTCGAGGTGTATGGCGCCGCCAGGATCAATTTGGCGACGGGGTGTTCGGAAGCAATGGCAACCGCGACACCCGTCCCCAGCGAAAAGCCCCAGACGACGATTCGTTCCGCGGCATATCGCGCGGTCGTGAAGGCGTACACGGCTGCGGCATCGCGCAGCAGCCCCTCTTCGCTCGGTGTCCCGCTCGAGCCGGCATAGCCGCGATAGGACAGTGCGACGAGGCCGGTGCCGTCGGCCGTCATTGCCTTGAAGCTGCTGACGCGCCCGGCGAGGAAATCGCCGTTGCCGTGGAAGTACAGAATCACGGAACGACCAGGCTTCGCCGGCACGTGCCAGACGATCACCTTCTCGCCGTCCGACGTGGTCAGAATGTGCTCTTCCGCCTCGGGCAGGCCTGCGGCATCGGGTGCGGTGCGGCCGACGGGCGGGATCGGAAACAGCAACTCGCGCTGGCGGACATACAGCACGAGGAGACCGGCGAGGTAGACGGTCACGAGCAAGATGGCGATCCACTTGACGACGGTCATCATTGCGCGGCGCGCCCCTCGAGTGAGCCTAGGGCTTGCGACGGCTCCGCAGCAATTTTCATGACGTCAGGGCGCAGACTGGCCGGAACGTCGCGGCAGCCACATGCCGCCTTATGAGCAGCGTGCCATTCGACGCGCTGCTCGCGCGTGGCTTTGGACGGCATGGGATGGGACCGGTGCCATTCCTTGTTGATGGACACGGTCCCTTCCGCCTACATCGCCTTGACGATGTTCTCGGTGACCTTCTTGGCGTCGCCGAGCAGCATCATGGTGTTGTCGCGATAGAACAGCGGATTGTCGATGCCCGCGTAACCGGAAGCCAGCGAGCGCTTGATGAACATCACGGTGCCGGCCTTCCAGACCTGGAGCACGGGCATGCCGTAGATCGGCGAGGTCTTGTCCTCTTCCGCCGCCGGGTTGGTGACGTCGTTGGCGCCGATCACGAAAGCGATGTCGGCCTGCGCGAATTCGGAGTTGATGTCCTCGAGCTCGAACACCTCGTCATAAGGCACGTTGGCTTCGGCCAGCAGCACGTTCATGTGGCCGGGCATGCGGCCGGCGACCGGGTGAATGGCGTATTTCACCTCGACGCCTTCCTTCTTCAGCATGTCCGCCATCTCGCGCAGCGCGTGCTGGGCCTGCGCCACCGCCATGCCGTAGCCGGGCACGATGATGACCTTGGAGGCGTTCTTCATGATGAAGGCTGCATCGTCCGCCGAGCCGAGCTTGGCCGGCTTCTGCTCGCCGGTTGCCCCACCGGCCGCGGCGGTCTCGCCGCCGAAGCCGCCGAGGATGACCGAAATGAAGGACCGGTTCATCGCGTGGCACATGATGTAGGACAGGATCGCGCCGGAGGAGCCGACCAGCGCGCCGGTGATGATCAGCGCGGAATTGCCGAGCGTGAATCCGATGCCGGCCGCGGCCCAGCCGGAATAGGAGTTCAGCATCGAGATCACGACCGGCATGTCGGCGCCGCCGATCGGGATAATCATGAGCACGCCGAGCGCCAGCGCGAGGATGACGATCATCCAGAAGTCGAACGCGCTGCCCGACAGCACGAGGCCGACGATGAAGAACACCAGCGCCAGGGCCAGCGCGATGTTGATGATGTGGCGGAACGGCAGGAGGATCGGCGCACCGCTCATGCGCGCCGACAGCTTCAGGAACGCGATCACCGAGCCGGTGAAGGTCAGCGCGCCGATGGCGACGCCAAGCGACATCTCGACCAGGCTCTGCGGATGGATGTTGCCGGGGGTCCCGATGCCGAAGGCCTCCGGCGCGTAGAACGCGCCGGCCGCGACCAGCACTGCGGCCATGCCGACCAGCGAGTGGAAGGCGGCGACCAGTTCCGGCATCGAGGTCATCGGCACGCGGCGGGCGATCACCGCGCCGACGCCGCCGCCGATCGCGACCGCGAGGATGACGAGGATCCACGCCACGCCATCGGCCGGCGGATGGCTTGCGAGCGTGGTGGCGACCGCGATCGCCATACCGATCATGCCGAACAGATTGCCCTGGCGCGACGATGCCGGGCTCGACAGCCCGCGCAGCGACAGGATGAACAGCACCCCCGCCACGAGATACAAGAATGCAGAGAGATTGGCGCTCATCTCAGGTCCCCATTGATCCCTTCAGCCCGAGGTGGCCGCTCACTTCGACTTCTTCTTGTACATCGCCAGCATGCGCTGGGTGACAAGGAAGCCGCCGAAAATGTTCACGCAGGCGAAGACGAGCGCGACGAAGCCGAAGCCGCGCGCCCAGCCCGAGCCGCTCGAAATCATGCCGACCCCCACCGCGAGCAGTGCGCCGACCACGATCACCGAGGAGATCGCGTTGGTGACGCTCATCAGCGGCGTATGCAGCGCCGGCGTCACCGACCAGACGACGAAATAGCCGACGAAGACGGCGAGGACGAAGATCGACAGCTGGAAGATGAAGGGGTCGACGAGCTGTGCTGCATGCTCCATGGCGGCTCTCCTTAAACCCGATTTAAGATGATTTGGGCTGGAAGTTCGGGTGGATCACGGCGCCGTCTTTCGTCAGCGCAGTGGCCTTGACCAGCTCGTCGTCCCAGTTGACGGCGAGCTTCTTCTCTTTCTTGTCGACCATGGTCTCGATGAAGGAGAACAGATTGCGGGCATAGAGGCTGGAAGCCGAAGCCGCGACGCGGCCGGCGACGTTGGTATAGCCGACGATCTTGATGCCATCGACATCGACGACCTCGCCCGGCTTCGCACCCTCGACATTGCCGCCGCGCTCGACGGCGAGATCGACCAGCACCGACCCCGGCTTCATCGACCTGACCATGTCGGCGCTGACGAGCTTCGGGGCCGGCCGGCCCGGAATCAGCGCGGTCGTGATCACGATGTCCTGCTTCTTGATGTGCTCGGCGGTGAGCGCGGCCTGCTTGGCCTGGTACTCCCTGGACATCTCCTTGGCGTAGCCGCCGGCGGTCTGTGCGTTCTTGAACTCCTCGTCCTCGACCGCGAGGAATTTCGCGCCGAGCGATTCGACCTGCTCCTTGGTGGCGGGACGCACGTCCGTGGCCGTGACGACGGCGCCGAGGCGGCGCGCGGTCGCGATCGCCTGGAGGCCGGCGACGCCGACGCCCATCACGAACACCTTGGCCGCAGGCACGGTGCCGGCGGCCGTCATCATCATCGGGAAGGCGCGGCCGAAGGCCTCGGCGCCCTCGATCACGGCGCGGTAGCCGGCGAGATTCGCCTGCGAGGACAGCACGTCCATCACCTGCGCGCGGGTGATGCGCGGCATCAGCTCCATAGCGAATGAGGAGATGCCGGCATCGGCCATTGCTTTGAGCGCCGCGTCGTTACCGTAGGGATCCATGATCGCGATGACGAGCGCGCCGCGCTTGTACTGCGCGAGCTCGGCCCCCTCGGGGCGCTTCACCTTGATGATGATGTCCGCGTCCTTGAGCGCGTCGGCACTGACGGTGGCGCCGGCCGCGGTGAATTCGGAATCCGGCAGGCCCGACTTGATACCGGCACCCGGCTCGACGGCAACCTCGGCGCCCAGCGCTTTGAACTTCTTCACCGTGTCAGGCGAAGCGGCGACGCGCGGCTCCGACGGATCGATTTCCTTGGCAACGGCAATCTTCATGAGGCCTCCGGCGACGCGGGAAAAAGCGCGCACGCGAACTTAGCGTTACTCCCGCAACGTTGGATACCGGTTTTGGGACCGGCTTGAATGCAAATTTTATGGGCACCGACGACGCTGGCGGTGCGGCAGGCTATGGATCAGGTGAGGAAGATCGCCATCAGGATCACGATGAGCGCGACCGAGGCCGTGCCGTACTTCACCAGCTTGATGAAGCCCTCATAGGTCTGCTCGTGGGCAACATAGTCGTTGCCGTCGGCGGTGGTGTACGCCACTTCACTATGGTCAGCCATGGATGTCCCCAGTCGAAAGTCGAATTCTCGGGCTGGGATACCTTAAAGATTTGAACAGGGCAACGGCACCGGGGCGGAGTTTTCCGGCAAATCGGGTCATTTGGAATCCCAATTGTCGCGGATCCAGCGCGCGAGGCTCTCCTCGCTGACTTCGCCGGAAGCGAGCGACAGGATCATGGCTGCCGCTTCTGCCTCGGGCACAACGAAGTCGATGCCGTTCACGCCGAGAAACGTGTACAGCGCCAGCAGAGACGTGCGTTTATTGCCGTCGACGAACGGATGATTGCGCGCGATGCCGAAAGCGTATGCCGCCGCCAATTCAGGAAGATCGGCGCTCTCGTAAGACCATTTGTTTCTGGGCCGATCGAGCGCGGATTCGAGCATGCCTTCGTCTCGAAGACCGCTTGCACCGCCATGGGTCGCCAGCTGTTCGTCATGGATCGCAATGATGATCCGACGCGTCAGCCAGAACGGCTCGCTCATTTGGCAAGCTCGGCGAGGGCGTTGTGATAACGCTTCATACCTCGCCGCGCGACTTCCATCGCTTTTTCGAAGTCGGGATCACGCGGCGTCAGCAAGACACCACCGTCCGATTGCTCGACCGGAAACAGCTTGTCGCCCTCTTTGAGATTCAGACGAGCCGCGAGCTCCTTCGGCAAGATGACGCCGATCGAATTGCCTATCTTGCGCACCTGGAGCACGGTGGACTCGTTCTTCAGATCCTTGGGGTCCGCATTCTCGTTCATGGCCACACCTCGTTATACACTTGTATAACATGACCCCGAGCGATCGTTCAACAAAAGTTTTACGGCCCTACCTCAGCCCATCGCCTCCAGCTCGTCGATCATCCCGGCGATAACGCTGAGCCCGCCGTCCCAGAATTTGGGATCCTTGGCGTCGAGCCCGAATGGGCGCAGCAGCTCGGAATAGTGCTTGGTGCCACCTGCGGCGAGCATGTCGAGATAGCGCTCGGCAAAGCCTTCGGCCGCATTCTCGTAGACGGCGTAGAGCGAGTTCACGAGGCAGTCGCCGAAGGCATAGGCGTAGACGTAGAACGGCGAATGGATGAAGTGCGGGATGTACATCCAGTAGTTCTCGTAGCCCGCCTTGATCTCGATCGCGGGTCCTAAGCTCTCGCCCTGCACCGACAGCCAGATCTCGCCGAGCCGCGTCGCGGTGAGCTCGCCGTTCTTGCGCTCGGTGTGGACCGCGCGCTCGAAGGAATAGAACGCGATCTGCCGCACCACGGTGTTGATCATGTCCTCGACCTTGCCGGCGAGCAGCGCCTGGCGCTGTCTTGCATTCCTGGTCTGGGCAAGCAGACGCTTGAACGTGAGCATCTCGCCGAACACGCTCGCGGTCTCCGCCAGCGTCAGCGGCGTCGGCGCCATCAACGCGCCGTTCTTGGCCGCCAGCACCTGGTGCACACCGTGACCGAGCTCATGCGCGAGCGTCATCACGTCGCGCGGCTTGCCCTGGTAGTTCATCAGCACGTAGGGGTGCGCCGACGGCGTGGTCGGATGCGAGAACGCCCCCGGCACCTTGCCCGGTCGCACCGGCGCGTCGATCCAGCGATCGGTGAAGAAGCGCTCGGCGATATCGGCCATCCTGGGCGAGAAGCCGCGATAGGCCGTCAGCACCATGCTTCGCGCCTCCGGCCAGGCAATGACGTCGGTGGCCGCAAACGGCAGCGGCGCGTTGCGGTCCCAATAGGCCAGCCGCTTCTTGCCGAACCACTTCGCCTTCAGCGCATAATAGCGATGCGACAGCTTCGGATAGGCCGCGCGCACCGAGGCGACCAGCGCATCCACCACCTCGCGCTCGACCCGGTTGTTGAGATGGCGGGAATCCGCGACGTCCTTGAAGCCGCGCCAGCGGTCGGAGATGTCCTTGTCCTTGGCCAGCGTGTTGGTGATCAGCGCGAAGGTGCGCTCGTTGGCCTTGAAGGTCTTCGCCAGGGCTTCCGCTGCGCTCTTGCGCTTGGCGCCGTCGCGGTCCTGCAGCAGATTGAGCGTCGGCTCGATCGCGAGCTCCTTGGATCCGACCTTGAAGCGCAGGCCGGAGATGGTCTGGTCGAACAGCCGGTTGAAGGCGGAATAGCCGGTCTGCGCCTTCTCCAGGAAGAGCTGCTCGAGCTTGTCGTCGAGCTGATACGGCTTCTCCTTGCGCAAGTCTTCGATCCAGGGACGATAGTAGGCAAGCTCGGCGGCCTGCATCGCGCGGTTCAAAATATCGTCATCGATCCGATTGAGCTCGAGCGCGAAGAACAGAAGATGCGTCGACGCCGCCGTCAGGCGCTCGGACACATCGCCGTAAAACTTTGAAATCGCAGGGTCAACGCTGTCGCCGGCATGGACGAGACCGGCATAGGAGCCGAGACGGCCGGCGAGATCGTCGATCGCCTCATAGCGTCGCACGGCTACAGCGAGCCATTTTCCGCCATCTTCGTTTGCTGTCCCTGTTGCCAGCTTGCCCTTGTAGTCCGTCTCGAAGGCGACGCAGTCGATATCCAGCTTTTCGAGATCGCGCGCCACTTCCGGCGCGTCGATCCCGGAATAGAGATCGGCGAGGTTCCACTCTGGAAGCTTGCCGGTCTTGCTCGCAGACTTTGCAAGTGAAGGTTTGGCGAGTGAAGGTTTGGCGGGCGAAGGCTGGGAGGATTTTTTCTTGGCGGCGGATTTCTTGGTGGCTGGCTTGCGGAGTGCAGATTTTGCGAGTGCGGTCTTGGAGCGCGAAGTCATTGTGTGGAAAACCTGTGTTCAACAATCGCGACGGCGGGCGGGGGCATCAAGGCTTAAGCATGTGTTAATCGGCTTCGGCCAGAGTGCCCCGATTCGAGACAGATAGTAGTAGCGTGCGGGGAACACCATGGCTGCCAGTATTTTGATCGCCGACGACGACGCAGTAGCCCGCCGGCTGATCGAGAACATGGTGCAGAAATGCGGCTATGAGACGGTCGTCGTGGACTCCGGGGACGCCGCAATTGCCACCCTCACCGCCCCCGACGCGCCGGCCATCGACGCCGTCATCCTCGATCTCGTGATGCCCGGCCTCGACGGCATGGGCGTACTTGCGAAGATCCGCGAAGCGGGCCTGAGCATCCCCGTCATCGTGCAGACCGCCCATGGCGGCATCGACAACGTGATCTCGGCGATGCGCGCGGGCGCGGCCGATTTCGTCGTCAAGCCGGTCGGCGTGGAGCGGCTCCAGGTCTCCTTGCGCAACGCGCTCAACACGTCCGCGCTCAAGGGTGAATTGCAGCGCATCCGTCACAGCCGTGAGGGCCGGCTGACATTCTCCGACATCATCACGCGCGCTGAGGCAATGACCCCGGTGATGCGCGCCGCGCAGAAGGCGGCGAATTCCGCGATCCCCGTGCTGATCGAGGGCGAATCCGGCGTCGGCAAGGAAATGTTCGCGCGCGCCATCCATGGCAGCGGCGAGCGCAAGGCCAAGCCGTTCGTCGCGGTCAATTGCGGCGCGATTCCCGACAACCTCGTCGAGTCCATCCTGTTCGGCCACGAGAAGGGCGCCTTCACCGGCGCCACCGAACGGCATATGGGCAAGTTTGTCGAGGCTCATGGCGGCACGCTGTTTCTGGACGAGGTCAGCGAGCTGCCGCTGACCGCGCAGGTGAAGCTGCTGCGCGCGCTCCAGGAAGGTGCCGTGGAGGCCGTCGGCGGCCGCAAGCCGGTCAAGGTCGACGTCCGCATCATCTCGGCAACCAATCGCAAGCTGCTGGAGCGGGTGAAACAGGGACATTTCCGGGAAGACCTGTTCTATCGCCTGCACGTGCTGCCGCTGACGATCCCCTCGCTGCGTGCCCGGCGCGAGGACATCCCGCATCTGCTCAGGCATTTCCTGGCGCGCTTTGCCGCCGAGGAGAATCGCCCGATCTCCGGCATCAGCGGCGAGGCGGTCGCGCACCTGGCCCAGCTCGACTGGCCCGGCAACATCCGCCAGCTCGAAAACGCGGTCTACCGCGCCGTGGTGATGAGCGACGGCGACCAGCTCGACATTGCCGATTTCCCCCTGCTCGCCTCGCAGCCGCATCCCGTCACGGATATTCCGACCGCACCGCTGATGCTCGAGCCGGCGGCGATGCCTTCGGTGGTATCAGGTAACGAAATACCGATCGCGCCACTCCCCGCCGTGGGAACTCTCGCCATGCTCACCGCGACCGGTGATGTCCGGGCGCTGGAGGACATGGAGAACGAGATCATCCGCTTCGCGATCTCGCATTATCGCGGCCAGATGTCTGAAGTGGCTCGCCGCCTCAAGATCGGCCGGTCGACGCTCTACCGCAAACTCGACGAGGCCGGGGTTCCCGGACATGGCGGCAAAAGCGATGAGGAGACGCACTGAGCCGGGCGCGAACGGAGGTTCGCGCGACGGTGCGCGACAGCTGTAAGCCGTTCGCATGACGACCGAATTCGACTGTGATTTGAACCGTGACCTGGAAGTGACAGACAGACGGAAAACCGCGTGGCAGAAGCGCACAATCCGTTGCCAAGAGGCTCCCTTGAAGTCAGTTTGTCGTGAGTTGTCCCGGGTAGCGCTGGCCGCAGAATCGGGGCCTGTATATCGTCTGCGTAGGAATCGTTGCGTGCAGGCGTGCAACTTTCGAGAGGCCGGCGCGGTTTAGCCGAAGCTCATCAATAGGCGATAACGAAGCTGTTCCACGAGGGGACAGCTCACCCGAGGGGTGCGACACAATGCGTGACTGTTTGAACCACCGTGCGGGCTTTGACCGTGTCTTGATGACGGTCGCAGCGACCTTCCTCGCGGTGTCCGCCAGCTCGGCCCTGGCGCAGGACCAGGCGCGCAGCAGCGCCGCCGAGCTCGCGATCGAAGCTGCGATCCCGCGTCCCGAGCCCGCGAACGTCCCGCCCCCCACTGCAGCCGACATCAAGCTCGACACCACCGCCACGGTGCAGGATCCCACCAAGGAAATCGCGAAGGAGTCCGTCAAGGCGGACGCCGCGCCTGCGCCGGACAAGGTCGAGACCAGGCCGTCCGACGTCGCCACCACGCCGGCGCCCGAAGCGCCGAAGAGCGAGACTGCGAAGACCGAGCCTGCGAACACCGAGCCTGCAAAGGCTGACACCGCGACCGCCACGCCGGCGGCTCCCGCTGCAGCGGCTCCCGCCGCCGAGCCGGTGAAGGCCGCGAGCAACGTGCCCGCCGCCGACCAGCCGGTCGCGGACAAGCTCAAGGACATCATCGGCGCCAAGACCTCGCGCTATTTCGACCGCAAGAACGAGCGCGCGGCGATCGAGAAGTTTTACGGCGCACGCGATTTCGCGCCGGTCTGGACGCAAGGCGGCAACCCGACCGCTGCGGCGAAGGGCGTGATCGCGCGGCTGAAGGACGCGGCCTCCGACGGCCTCAATCCCGCGGATTATCCGTTGCCGGATTTCGCCGCCGCCACGACGCCCGATGCGCTGGCGGATGCCGAGCTCAAGCTCACCGCCAGCATGTTCGACTACGCGCGCCATGCCCAGAGCGGCCGCATGCATTGGTCGCAGGTCAGCGGCGACATTCTCTATCCCGAGCATCCGGTCGACCCCAACGAGGTGCTCGCCAAGGTCACGACCGCGGCGGATGCGTCCGCAGCGCTCGACAGCTACAACCCGCCGCACAAGCTCTACAAGGAGCTGAAGGCCAAGCTCGCCGAGTTGCGCGGCCAGGGCAACGGCCCGGTGATCGAGATCGCCGACGGCCCGGCGCTGAAATACACCCCGGCGGGCAAGAAGCACGCTGAAATCGTCGTCGAAGATCCGCGCGTGCCACAGCTCCGCGCCAAGCTCGGCCTCGCCGAGAACGCCGGCGACACCCGCTACGACGCGGCGGTCGCCGAGGCCGTGCGCAAATTCCAGAGCGGCGCCGAGATGAAGCCGACCGGCATCCTCGACGACAAGACGGTCAAGGCGCTCAACACCCCCAAGCGCGACAAGCAGATCGACGTGGTGGTGGTGAACATGGAGCGCTGGCGCTGGCTGCCGCGCGACCTCGGCGCGCCTTCGCTGGGTGATGCCTATGTCATCCTCAACATTCCCGACTTCACGCTGAAGGTGATGCAGCGCGGCCAACAGGTCTGGACCACCCGCGTCGTCACCGGCAAGCCCGGCCAGCACGCCACCCCGCTGCTCACCGAGACGATGAAGTACATCACCGTCAATCCGACCTGGAACGTGCCGCCGTCGATCGTCTACAACGAATACCTGCCGGCGCTGCAGCAGGACCCGACCGTGCTTCAGCGCATGGGCCTCAAGCTCGAGCAGAATCGCGACGGCTCGGTGCACATCTCGCAGCCGCCCGGCGAAGCCAACGCGCTCGGCCGCATTCGCTTCAACTTCCCGAACAAGTTCCTGGTCTATCAGCACGACACGCCGGACAAGAATTTGTTCGCCAGGGACGAGCGCGCCTTCAGCCATGGTTGCATGCGCGTGCAGAATCCGGATCAATACGCCTCCGTGCTGCTCAACATCACCCTGCCGAACGAGAAGTACACGCCGGAGCGCGTGCGCAGCATGTACGGCAAGAGCGAGATCGATCTGAAATTCCCGACCCCGATCCCGGTCAACATCACCTATCAGACTGCGTTCGTGGATGACGCCGGCAAGCTGCAATTCCGCAAGGACATCTACGGTCGCGATGCGGCCATGATCAACATCCTGAAGAATAGCCGCGGCAAGGACCTGGAGAGCGTCGTCGCCCACTCCCAGCCGAGCTATTCGCGCCCGGCGACGACGTTGCCCTCCGGCGTGGCGGTGGCCAACAATGGCGGTGGCTTCGGTTCGTCCGGGCCCAACTTCTTCGAGCGGCTGTTCGGGGCGCCCACCCAGGCCGCGCCGCCGGCTCCGGTCGGCCGCCGTCCGCAGCAGCAGCGGGTGTTTACCCGCTGAACCCGGCTCGCCGCCTCATTTCCGAGAATTCCACAATAATATCAGCGACTCCGTCCGCCGGGATGGGGTCGCTTAACGTTAACCATCGTCAACCTGGGCCCGGGTAGCGGCTTCTTTTGGCCACAGTCAACCGCTTAGGATTGTACTCTGACTTGGTTTGGGGGCGGGAAGGTCAACCTCGAATTAACCTTCTTGCTTTAAGAAAGCGTTCATCCTCTTCGCGCTGCTAACGGGGTTGGCGGGAGAGTCCATTTTGAACGCTCGTCGACTGGGTGGGCTCATACGTGCTGACTGGTCTCGCACGCAAATTCGTTGTGCTGTCGTTGTCCCATGCGGGGGTGAAGGCCGGATCCCGGATCGGCCTCGCCTCCGTGTTGCTGCTTGCCGCCGCAGGCTCGGTCCACGACGCCGCGGCGCTGAACGAGACCAAGACGCTCTCCTTCCACCACACCCATTCCGGCGAAGACCTCACCGTCACCTTCAAACGCGACGGCCGCTATGACGAGGCCGCGCTGAAGCAGCTCAACCATTTCCTGCGCGACTGGCGCACCCAAGATGAAACGGTCATGGACCGTCGGCTCTTCGACATCCTCTGGGAAGTCTATCGCGACGTCGACGGCAAACAGCCGATCCAGATCATCTCCTCCTACCGCTCCCCCGCCACCAACGCCATGCTCCGACGTCGCTCCTCCGGCGTGGCGCGCTCCAGCCAGCACATGCTGGGACATGCGATGGACTTCTACATCCCGGGCGTGCCGCTGGAGCAGATCCGTTTCGCCGGCCTGCGCCTCCAGCGCGGCGGCGTCGGTTTCTATCCGACCTCCGGCTCACCCTTCGTGCATCTGGACACCGGCAGCGTCCGGCACTGGCCGCGCATGACGCATGACCAGCTCGCCCGCGTCTTCCCGGACGGCAAGACGGTGCATCTGCCGACCGACGGCGTTCCGCTGAAGAACTATGAGCTGGCAAAGGCCGAGATCGAGCGGCGCGGCAGCGGCGACGACGCCGGCAGCAAGCCGAATTTCTTCGCCGCCCTGTTCAGGAGCAAGCCGGCTCCCGCCGCGAGCAGCGACGAGGACGACGAGGGCGCGCCCGCAACGGCCGCGAAGCCGTCCGCGCCGACCGTGGTTGCAGCCGCCGCCAAGCCCGCCGAGCCGGTGCCGACGCCCCGCGCCAAGCCGCAGATCGCCGCAACCCTCCAGCTCGCTTCGGCCGATGCCCAGATCGTTGCGCCGCCCAAGCCGAAGCCGGCGGCCGGCAAGTCTGTTGAAGGCAAGTCTGTTGATGGCAAGCTGGAGACACCGGCCGACATCATCAACGCCCGCGGCTTCTGGGATGATGTCCCGGCCGCGCCGCAGCAGGCGACGCCGGCTCAGGTCGCAGCGTTGAAGGCGCGTCAGGCGCTGGCCGCCGCCACCGATCCGCAACCAACCGCGAGCGTGACCAACGCGGCCTTCCAGGCCCTGGCCTACGCACCGGCGGCCTCCCCGGTCGACCGCGCCAACGTCGTCGCAGCGTCAGCGCCGATCCCGCGCACCGCCCGCCCGACTGCGGCCTCCCGCAGCGTGGCTCAGGCGACGGAGATCAACATGGTGGTCGGCAAGAGCATCGACGGCAGGGTCGCAACCGCCACCCGCCTCTCCGCCGCCAAGGGCGAAAGCATCTGGCTCAAGATCGTGATGCTGTCGCCGAGCGCCAGCCGCGCGATGTCGGTGACGCTGATGGGCGAGCTCGACACGGTCGCGCTGCGTGCCTATTTCGTCAAGCCGCGCGCAGTCGTCGCGATGGGTTTTGTCGACGATCCGATGCAGGGCCTGTCCTGCGACAGCTTCTCGGGCAGCGCGACTGCAAAGCTCGAAACCACCTCTTTCGTCGTGCGCACCGCCTCGCTGCGCTGAGTCCCGGGTCCAGGAAGGCTCTTTCTGCTCTCCCTCGCCCGGATCGATCAAGCCGGCAGGCCAGCCCCGATAAGGCCTAACTCGTGGCGCTTCCGGTCGAGTTCGCGCTTGTAGTGCAGCGTCGCAAGATGAACTGCCACCGAGAACCCTGGTTCGCGCTTCAACACCTCCGCGGCGTGAGCGCCAGCCGCGATCGCATTCTTCATCTGCGCGAACGTCGCGGCCAGGAACGCGTGATGGGTGTAGTCGGGGCGTGTGATCCTTGAAAACGCCTCCGCAGCCTCGGCGTATTTCTCCGCACAATAATAGGCGCGGCCCAGGTGGCTCCAGAAGCGCTCGGGATGATAGGGGTTGAGGCGCATCGCTTTCCTGATCCAGTCGATGCCTTCCTCCGGCAAGCCCAGCCAGGTCAAGAGCTGAGCTATGGCTGATTTTGGGTGACGCGGCCTGATCAGGCGGCGTGGCTTTCAGTGTTCGGAATGACTTCGATTCCGTCGATGAACTTTACACCGGCGATGACTTTCGGCAACTGGTTCGTGCTCTTCAATCGCCGCCAGGTCTTCGATGCGGCGTCGATGAGCTTGAACACCATCAGCTTCGCAGTTTGTTGCGACAGCGATCCCTTGGTCCGCACCGTTCGGTGGCGCACCGTGGCGAAGACGCTCTCGATCGGGTTCGAGCTGCGTAGGTGGATCCAGTGCTCAGCAGGGAAGTCGAAGAAGGCGAGCAGCGCATGGCGATCCTTGATCAGGCACTCCACCGCACGTCCGTATTTGACGTGGTATTTCTCGACGAAGACGTCGATCGCGGTTTCAGCTTCGGCCCGGTGTGGGGCCAGATAGATGTTCCGCAGGTCGTTCTTCATGGGGCCCTGCACGGATTTGGCGACCTTGTCGAGTACGTTGCTCACTTTATGGCACCAGCATCGTTGGTGCCGCGTGCCGGGAAAGGCCTCGTCCAGTGCCTTCCAGAAGCCGAGGGCGCCGTCGCCGATGGCGAGTTGCGGGGCAATCCGTAACCCGCGTTGCCGCAGGTCGATCAGGAGTTCGCGCCAGCTCTGCGCGCTCTCGCGCACGCCGACCTGGAAGCCGATCAGCTCCTTCTTGCCTTCCGGCGTGGTGCCAATCAGCACCAGCATGCATTCGCTGTGATCTTCCATGCGGGCCTGCAGGTACACGCCATCGGCCCAGATGTAGACATAGCGACGTGCCGACAGATCGCGTCTCTGCCAGCGTTCGTACTCGACCTGCCAATCGGCCTTCAGGCCGGCGATCACCGAAGGCGACAGGTTCGGCGCATCCTTGCCGAGCAGCGCCGAGAGCGCCTCCTGGAAGTCGCCGGTCGAGATGCCGCGCAAATAGAGGACCGGGATCAAGGCATCCAGGCTCTTCGTCCGCCGCGCCCATAGCGGCAGGATTGCCGAACTGAAGCGGAGGCGGTCGCCTGGCCCGCTCGCTCCGCGGTCGCGGACCTTGGGACGAGCGACCTCCACCGGACCGATGCCGGTCGCAATCTCGCGCACCGGACCGTGCCCATGTCGGACCAGGCGCGCTCGACCGTCGGGCAGCGTCAGATTGGCCGTGCTGGCCAGAAACGCGCCAACCTCGATCTCGATCGCCCTGGCAAGCAGGTCCCGCGCGCCGGCACGAACGATATCGGTCAGTGGATCATCAACCGCGGACGGCTGACGGAAAGCAAGAACATTGGTAGTCTCGGTCATGGCGTATCGCTCTCCTCGAGAGGTTCTGGCAGGCTCGTCACCCGCCTCGATACGCCGCCTTCCTCACACCGTCATCACCCAGATTCCGCCATAGCTCTCAAGAGCTCCCCCTGTTGCACGACCACCAGGTCGTAATTCGGGTTGAGGGCGAGCGCACGCTCCTGATGATAGGTGGCCTTCTCGTAATTGTGGCGCGTCAGATTGAGTGCTGCGAGTATGCGGTGCACGTCCGCGTCATTGTCATCGAGCGCCAGCGCGATCTCGAGTTCCGAAGCCACCTGCTCGAAGGTCGCCTCGCGGTCGGCGCACCAGCCATAGATCCAGCACTGGCCGAGCACGCATGCCATCCAGGCATGAGCGTGGGCATAGTTCGGATCCATCGCCAGCGCGCGGTTGAGCAGCGTCTGCGCCTGGGCGTTGTCGTCCCGGTTCGACCGGTGATGCAGGAGTTTTGCAGCCAGCACGCATTCGTAAGCGGGCATGTTGTCGGTCTGCTTGCGCTTGGTGCGGTCGTGCGTTGCGGCTTCTACCCGGCCGGGCAGAGTCGCCACGATCGCGCGGGTCATCTCGTCCTGGATGGCGAAGATGTCCTGGAGCTCGCGGTCGTAGCGTTCGGCCCAGACATGGCGGTCGGTCTCTGCATCGATCAGCTGCACGGTGACGCGGACGCGCCCCCCGGCCTTCCGCACGCTGCCTTCGATGACGTAGTCGACTCCGAACTCGCGGCCGATGTCCTGAACCTTTACGGCCTTGCCCTTGTAGACGAACGTTGAGTTGCGGGAGATGACAAGCAGGTCGTGAAAGCGTGAAAGCTCGGTGATGATGTCCTCGGTGAGGCCGTCCGCGAAGAACTCCTGCTCCGGATCGCCACTCATATTGGCGAATGGCAGCACGGCGATGGACGGCTTCTTCGAGACGCCCGGCGGCGTCAGTGCAGTGTTCGACCCGCCGGGCTGGCTTGCAGGCCCTTCGGCCAGCCGAATGCGGAAGATGCGGATCGGGCGAGCGATGTTCTTGACGCTCTGTTCACCGAGATCATCGAACTGAACCCCGTCCAGCCGGTCGCCGACCTGATCGCGCACGGCGCCTGAAGTGCAGATTCCTCCAGGCTCGGCCAGCGCCTCCAGCCGCGCCGCGACGTTGACGCCATCGCCGAAAATGTCGTTCTGATCGACGATGACATCGCCCAGATTGATGCCGATGCGGAATTGTATCCACCGTGGCGGCGGGACGTCGGCATTGCGCCGCGCCATCCGGCGCTGAACCTCGACGGCACAGAGCACGGCATCGACGACGCTGTGGAATTCGGCCAGCATGCCGTCGCCGGTCGTCTTGATGATACGGCCGCGGTTCTTGGCAATGGCTGGATCGATCAGTTCGACCCGATGGGTCTTGAGGCGCGCGAGAGTGCCGGCCTCGTCGACCTCCATGAGCCGGCTAAAACCGACCATGTCGGCGGCGAGGACCGCGGCGAGCCTGCGCTCTGGTCCCGGCACATCCATCGCTCGGTCCCTTCACCGAGCACTCTAGCAGACGCAGAGGTTCCGCCCAAGCGTGTTGCGCGGCAACACACCGGCGATGCGTCTCAGATCATCCCCAGCGCCTGCATGTAGGTCTCGAGAATGGTCTCGGCCTCGGCGCGTTCGTTGGGGTCCTGCTTGCGCAGGCGCACGATGGTGCGCAGCGCCTTGACGTCGTAGCCGTTACCCTTGCTCTCGGCATAGACGTCGCGGATGTCGTCGGAGATCGCCTTCTTCTCTTCCTCCAGCCGCTCGATGCGCTCGATGATGGACTTGAGCTGGTCCTTGGCAAATTTCGTCGCGGGCTCGTCGTCGCGGACGGCGGCGGAGGTGGCCATCTTGTACTCCCAATGGAACTGGCAAAACGAGGTGACGCCGGCATCCCTCACCGCGCGTGCTGGGTAGACCCTTAGGGTTGGGGCCAGTTGCATTCAAGCAAGCATCGCGCTCGTCCACAGCGCGCCCACACCTTCCTGCGCCGAGGCGAAGAAAGCTGTTGTCTGGGTGCGACTCGGGCGATGGAGGTCGGGCCGTTCAATGCCCGTGGGGATGGACCTTCTGCATCGTCTCGAGCTGCTCAGGCGTGGCCGTGCCCTGGTACTTCGCCTTCCAGGTCTCGTAGGGCATGCCGTAGACGGCCTCCCGGCTCTCGTCCTTGCTCAAGGGCACGCCCTGGGCGTCCGCGGCGTCCTTGAGCCAGTTGGACAGGCAGTTGCGGCAGAAGCCCGCCAGATTCATCAGATCGATGTTCTGGACATCCGTCCGCGTCTTCAAATGGTCGACCAGGCGCCGGAAAGCCGCCGCCTCGAGCTCCGTTCTGGTTTTGTCGTCGATTGCCATGGCTGTATTCCTTAAGGGCCCGTCCCGGTGGCGGTCACCCTTACGGGATCAGGTGGGGTCCTGTCACAGATTTTGCCATATCGCGGCGCAAACGGGCCAAAGCCCGGCTTCGGGGCGCGCCCCGGCCCAACGCCAAATCGTCAATGATCTGGTATAGCTTCCGCGACAATGATTGCCGAATCTCCCCGCTTCCCGCTTCGCCTGCTCGCCCGGTTGGTCCCGGTGCTGGTCGTCGCCCTGCTGTGCCTTTGCGCCAGCCCGGCCTCGGCCGATTTCCGCCTTTGCAACAACACTTCGAGCCGGGTCGGGATTGCGCTCGGCTACAAGGATGCCGAGGGCTGGACCACCGAGGGCTGGTGGAACATCTCGTCGCGCTCTTGTGAGACGCTGCTCCGGGGCACGCTGGTCGCCCGCTACTACTACATCTACGCCATCGACTATGACCGCGGCGGCGAATGGTCGGGCCAGGCCTTCATGTGCTCGCGCGACAAGGAGTTCACCATCCGCGGCACCGAGGATTGCCTCGCGCGCGGCTATGACCGGACCGGCTATTTCGAGGTCGACACCGGTGAGCAGCGGGCCTGGACGGTGCAGCTGACCGATGCCAACGAACAGCCGGCACAGCAACGCGTACCTGGCCTGCCCGGCCCGGTTGGCCCGGGCGGCGTTCCCGGTTTGCCCAATGGTCCGCCCGGTGGTACGCCCCCCGCCGCGCCTGGCCTCCCGCCAGCGCCCTCGCCCCCGTCTGGAAATAAGCCATGAGGCGTCTTCGCCGTATCAAGATTCTCGCGACCCTGGGACCGGCTTCTTCAGACCTCGCGATGATCCGCCGCCTGTTCGAGGCCGGCGCCGACCTGTTCCGCATCAACATGAGCCACACCCCGCATGACAAGATGCGGGAGCTGGTGGCGACGATCCGCAACGTCGAGAGCAGCTATGGCCGGCCGATCGGCATCCTGGTGGACCTCCAGGGTCCGAAGCTGAGACTCGGCGCTTTCGCCGAAGGCGCGGTCCAGCTCCAGAACGGGCAGATCTTCACGCTGGATTCCGACAAGTCGCCGGGCGATGCCACGCGCGTCCACCTCCCGCATCCGGAGATCCTGGCTGCGCTGCGTCCGGGCCATGCGCTGCTGCTCGACGACGGCAAGGTGCGGCTGATCGCGGAGGAGACCTCGAAAGAGCACGCGGTGACGCGTGTCGTCGTCGGCGGCAAGATGAGCGACCGCAAGGGCGTCAGCCTGCCCGACACCGACCTGCCGGTCTCGGCGATGACGCCGAAGGACCGCGCCGACCTCGAGGCGGCCCTGGTCACCGGCATCGACTGGATCGCGCTATCGTTCGTGCAGCGCGCCGACGACGTCATCGAGGCCAAGAAGATGATCCGCGGCCGCGCCGCCGTGATGGCCAAGATCGAGAAGCCGCAGGCGATCGACCGCCTCGCCGACATCATCGAGGCCTCCGACGCGCTGATGGTGGCGCGCGGCGATCTCGGCGTCGAACTGCCGCTCGAGCGCGTGCCGAGCCTGCAGAAGCAGATGACGCGGATGGCGCGCCGCGCCGGCAAGCCGGTGGTGATCGCGACCCAGATGCTGGAATCGATGATCCAGTCGCCGGTGCCGACCCGCGCCGAGGTCTCCGACGTCGCCACGGCCGTCTACGAGGGTGCCGACGCCATCATGCTGTCGGCGGAATCGGCGGCCGGCAAATTCCCGGTCGAGGCGGTCTCGACCATGAACCGCATCGGCGAGGAGGTCGAGCGCGACCCGACCTACCGGTCGGTGATCATGGCCCAGCGCCCCGCCCCTGAATCCACCGTGGGCGACGCCATCGCGGACGCCGCCCGGCAGATCGCCGAGACGCTCGACCTGCCTGCCCTGATCTGCTGGACCAGCTCGGGCTCGACCGCCGTGCGCGTGGCGCGGGAGCGGCCGAAACCGCCGATCGTGGCGATCACGCCGAACATCGCCGCCGGCCGCAGGCTCGCGGTCGTCTGGGGCGTGCATTGCGTGGTGGCGGAAGACGCGCGCGACCAGGACGACATGGTGAGCCGCGCCGGCCAGATCGCGTTCCGGGACGGTTTTGTCCGCGCCGGCCAGCGCGTGATCATCGTCGCCGGCGTCCCGCTCGGCATTCCCGGCACCACCAACATGGTGCGCATCGCCTCGGTCGGCCCCGAAGGCGACGCCAACATATGATTTCCGGCCGCTCCAACAAAAAGTGCGAAAACAACCCCATGCACAGTAGAAGGCGACTTCGGCGCGCGCGCTGCGGTTCTTCGAAAAGGCGAGCCCGAGCAACGGCCTGAGCGCGATCAGGTCGCCACCTCGTCGCGTGGCCGACTTTACGCCCCGACCAGCGCCTTCGTCGTCGGCAGCAGCGTCTGCTGCACCACGAGGCCGCGGGCGCGGGCGTCCATGACGCCGACCGCACGCAGCGCCAGCAGTGTCACGGTCTGCACCGCATCGCGCATCTTGACGGGATCATCGAGATTGTCGGGCGCGAGCGGCCCGACCAGGGCCTCGTGCAGCGCACCGAGCAATGCGGTGGCAGCGAGCGCTGTATCCTGAGCCGGCAGGTGGCCGGCTCGCACGGCGGCATCGATTCGCGCGGCGATTTCGCCCGCGATCTCGCGCCGGCTGGCGAGGCGCGACGCACTGACATCGACATCGACAGGCTCGGCCAGGATGCCCCAGGCCAGCCTGCGCTGCGACAGGGTATGGACAGCCACGGTGGTCACGGCCGCCGCCAGCGCCGAGGACGGCCCCGGCGCGGCGTCGGCGGCCCTTCGGATCGCCGCGAGCTCGTCGCGGGAGACCTCGGCAATGAGCTCGGAGATCAGGTCGGCCTTGGAGGGGAAGTAGCGGTAGACCGTGCCGGCCGCGACATTGGCCCGGACCGCGACGGGCGCGATCTGCACCGCCGCCATCCCGCCTTCCGCGGCCGCGTCCCGCGCCGCCGCCAGTATAGCGCTCCGCCGCGCCGCAAGGCGCTTCACCACTTGATGCGTCCGCCGATAAACCATGGCGCGCTTCCTGTCCCACACGCCGACCGCACGCCCTGCGGCCCAACGCTTCGTCACGTCAAAAGATGCAAATCGCCCCGCAAGGACTGAACAACTATTCAGGGTGAATGACAAGATGGGAAATGCTTGAAGCGCCATCGCGAGCGGACGGAGGCGTCAAGCCTGCATCGACGGCATTTTGTCGAGACCGCCGTCCAAACGCTGGGAGTTTGCCCGGCGTCACACTTGGCCGGTCCGTTCGACGTGCAACAAACCCATCGCGCGGCCGAACGAGTATTCTTCGAGGGCTTGGACCGCCAGTTCACAATTTGAGTTCAGTGGTCGCTGTTCCGCCTGTGATTGCGCTGCGATCATAAACTTATAGGTTCATTTATCCTGTTTCACAGCCGGACGTTGACCTCAGTCACGCGCAGTGTGCTGATGGCGTCGCCCCTCACTGCCGGGCAATCTCGAAAGTTCGAGCGAGATCGGCGCTGTCGATCTGCGGTGTTGGGGGTCTCACGGAAGAACGGAGCGTGCGACATGAATCGGCTCTTGGGCCTCGCGCTCATTTGCTTTCTGATGCCGACGTCAGACCGCGCGGCAGCCAGCGACTTATTTTCGGTGCGGTGTGAAGGTGGCGCTCCGGTTCGCCCCTACTTCGCAACGTTCGACATCGACGCAAAAGCTGTCGTCTTTGAAACGCCGCCGATAGACGTCGAAACAAATTTCGGCATCAATGTGCATTCGGGAGAGATCATTTCCACAAATGATGGAAAGATTGAATTCATACTGCACGTCCGTCCAGGACGGATCGACCTGATCTTTGATCGCAATAGGAAGACAATGACTTGGCCGGGATTCGACGACCCCACCTTTCGGCCGACATTGACTCATCAGTGCACCGTCACACCGCCGAGAAGCATTTTGAGCTTCCGGGTTCGCGAACCAATTCAGCATCCGATCTCCGTTCGCTGCGAAGACGCGGGGTACATGTATTTCACGATGGATGCCGCTTCCAAACAAGCACTCTTCGAGCGCGGCGAGGAAGCAAGAGGGTTTTCGCGGTGAGGTCACCGATGCGGGCCAGGATGAGGTCATGCTATCGATGAATTTCGATGTCCCCCGCCGCATCGTATGGAGCCGAAGTCGCAAGACCATCACGATTGAAGGCATCGAGGGCGATGCGGCGCGACCTCGCACCGTCATGCAGCGCGAGGAAGTACCGCCTCGAACAATGATAGAACTTTATAGAGACCCACAGCGGTAAGATGCAAATGCGAATGCGAGCGCGACACAGCTCCGAGCTGCACGTAAGCAAATGGTAAACGCATCCTTGCACCGCCTGACATGGAAAACCGGTGCGGTTTACCCAACTTAAAGGCGATCATGCTCAGGTTCGGATGCGCCGTTGCGCGCGGTCGCCCAACCCCGAGACTCCAATGTCGATTTCCGTCATCAGCAGCGTTCCCGTCCGCGGCGTTGCGCGCTGGCTTTTGCCGGTCTGCATCGGCGTCGGCGTCTACCTGTTCTTTCTGGGCGTCGGCGACATCATGCTGCGGGATTCGGACACGCTGTGGCAGATCAAGATCGGGCAGTGGATCCTCGAACACCGCGAAATGCCCTACACCGACATCTATTCGTTCACGCGCGCCGGCGAGGCGTGGATCTCGAGCTCCTGGCTGTCGCAAGTCCTGTTCGCACTGGTCTACGAGCCATCGAACTGGTCGGGCGTGGTCATCCTGACGTCGCTCGCGATCGGCGCGACGGCGGCGATCTTCGTTTACCTGCTCGAGCCCTATCTGGAGCCGGCACGCGCTTTCGTGCTCGTCACCCCGCTCCTCTTCATGTCGATGGGTCATTTTCTCGCGCGCCCGCACATGCTGGCGCTGCCCGTCATGGTGGCCTTCGTCGGCGGGCTGCTGGCGGCCGCCGATCGGCGTAGCGCGCCGTCCTGGCTGTTGCTGCCCCTGATGGCGCTGTGGGCCAATCTTCACGGCGGCTTCGTCATGGGCCTGGCCCTGATCGGAGCCATCGGCCTCGATGCGATCGCGTCTTCCGATCGCAAGGACCGGTTTGCCCTGGCGGCGCGCTGGGCCCTGTTCGGCCTTGCCGCGCTCGCCGCAAGCTGCTGCACGCCCTATGGCTGGAACACGCTGCTGGCGTCGACCAAGATCCTCAGCCTCGGCAAGCTGCTCTCGCTGATCTGGGAGTGGATGCCGGCCGACTTCAGCTCGCTCGATCTGTTTGGCGCCAGCCTGCTCGGCTTGATCGCCATCGGCTATTGCAGCGGGGTGGTGCTGTCATGGACCCGCATATTCCTGCTGCTCGGGCTGATCTGGGCGGCACTCAACCATGTCAGAAACATCGAGGCCTTCGCGCTGTTGACGCCCCTCGTGCTGGCAAAACCGTTCGCCGAACATTTCGGAGTGACGAGAGCGCTCGCGCTGAAGGGAAACGAGGCGCGCCCCTCCTTTGCTCTGACCGCAATCGCGGCGCTGGCCATCGTCGCGGCCGGCTGGAGCATCACGCGGCCCTATGCCACGCCGAACCGGTATGCGTTCATCGGCAATCAATCGCCAGCGGCCGCGGTCGACCTGCTCGAAAAGCGGCACGCGCAGCGGATCTTCAGCACCGCTCCGATCGGCGGCTATCTGATCTCCCGCAACATCAAGAGCTTCATCGATGACCGCGCCGAGCTGTATGGCGAGCAGTTCGTGCTCGACTATTTCGATGCCGTCGAGGGCAAGAACGTGGACACCCTGCTGCGCCTGCTCGAGACCTACCGGATCGACGCGACGCTGCTGAACGCCACCGTTCCCGCCGCCAGGATCATGGACCATCTGCCGGGATGGAAGCGGCTCTATGCGGATGATATCGCCGTGGTTCACGTCCGCGACGCCGCGCCGACGCCTTCCGCATCACGGTGAGCCAAAAAAAGACTGCCAGCTCTCGCGGGCCTTCGCCGAGGCAGAGCTCGCCTTGAGTCATCCTTCGGCTGCAGCGGGCCCCAGGGTCGCTTTTGCAGCGGGATGTCTGAGGCTCATCGCAAGGCGCCTGCCAAAGCGAACGTCCTGAATCATGCACCTCGGCCGGTGGTCCAGGCGCCTCGTACGAAAAAGAGCCCCACCAGGGACGGGGCTCTCAAAAATTCGCAGCTCGTCCTGGCCTTACTTGAGGCTGGTCGAGATCGAGGAGAACTTGGTGTTCAGCGTGGTGCCGAGATTGTTGACGACGGTGATGATCGCCAGCGCGATGCCGGCAGCGATCAGGCCGTATTCAATGGCGGTGGCGCCGGATTCATCCTTCACGAAACGCGCAACGAGGTTCTTCATAGAGTGCTCCAAATGGGTACACGAGGCTTACAACTGATCTGGTCTTTTCGGCTTCCCAGCGCCGCCCGACCATGGAACCGAACGTAGGGGCAAAGAATTGCGCCGCAGTTAATCCGACTACGTAAACATCGGGTGGTTTGCGAGTATTCGCCGATGGTAAATCGAAATCCAAAACAACCGGTTAAATTGTCGGGACACGGCCCAGCGCGGCCGATTTACCCGAAGTTATGACCGCCATGGTCCAATGCCGCCCGCTCGGACTGAAGCGCGATGAGATGACCCGTTCATCGCGCTCCAGGTGATCGTTTGAGCGTGATCTCCTCGGAATACCGCTGCGTACTTTTCCGGATCATGCCCGACCCGACGAGAACAACAGGACGACGAGGCGGCATGTCCCTTTCCCTTGCCAACAGCATCGCGGTTCAGAGCCGCGCGCGGGCTCTGGTGCCCCTGTGCGTCGGTGCCGGCGCCTACCTGTTCTTTCTCTATCTCGGCGACACGCTGCTTCAGGATTCCGACTCGTTCTGGCAGATCAAGATCGGGCGATGGATCCTCGATCACGGCGCCGTGCCGTACACCGACTTCTACTCTTTCACGCGCACCGGCGAAGCCTGGATCTCGACAGCGTGGCTGTCGCAGGTCTTGTTCGCATTCTCCTACGCGCACTGGGGCTGGGCGGGCCCCGTCATCATCACCGCGATCGGTGTCGCGCTCACCGCCGCCATCTTCGTCCATTTCCTCAACGCGCAGATCGAGGCACCGCGCGCGGTGCTGTTCGCGATGCTGGCGCTGCTGCTGTCGATGCATCACGTGCTCGCCCGTCCGCATATCCTGGCGCTGCCCGTCATGGTGGCGTGGGTCGGCTTGCTGATGGCCGCCGCCGACCGCAAGAGCGCGCCGTCCTGGACCTGGCTCCCCCTGATGGCGCTCTGGGCGAACCTGCACGGCGGCTTCGTGCTGGGCCTCGCGCTGATCGGTCCGATCTCGCTCGAGGCGGTCGAGCATGCCGAGAAGGGGCGGCGGCTTGCCCTGTTCATGCGCTGGGTGCTGTTCGGAATCGGTGCGTTGATCGCGAGTTGCTGCACACCCTACGGCTGGCGGACGCTGCAAGGCGCGACCAACATCCTCAGCCTCGGCGAGCTGCTGTCGCTGATCTTCGAATGGATGCCGGCAAACTTCGCCACGTTCACCTCGTTCGAAGGCGCCCTGCTCGGCCTGATCGCGTTCGGCTATTATCGGGGCCTCGTGCTGTCGGCGCCCCGGATCTTCCTGATCCTGTTCCTGACCTGGAGCGCGCTGACCCATGTCAGAAGCGTCGAGGCATTTGCGTTCCTGGTGCCGCTGGTGCTGGCAAAGCCGCTCGGCCAGATGTTCCCGCGCCCGGCGCCCGACGCCGCAGATGCCGACCGCTGGCCGGCCCGCCATGTCACTGCGCTCGGCGCGCTGATGATCGTGGCGGCAAGCTGGACCTCGACGTCGCTCTATCTGGGACACCACCGCTTCACCTTCACGATGACGCAGACGCCGGTGGCGGCGGTCGATCTGCTCGAGCAACGCAAGGTACGGCGCATCTTCAACGCCTACCAGTTCGGCGGCTATCTGATCTCGCGCGACATCCCTGTTTTCGTCGACGGCCGCGCCGAGCTCTATGGCGAGAAATTCGTCGTGGACTTCTTCAAGGCGACGGAGGGCAAGAAGCCCGAATTGCTGCCGCGCTTGTTGGATGAGTACAGGATCGACGCGACGCTCCTGGTCGCCGACGCGCCGGGCCCGCAGATCCTCGACCAGCTCAAGGGCTGGAAGCGGATCTATGCGGACGACATTGCGGTGATCCATGTGCGGGACGACGGGCAGGCCGGCTTGGCGCCGGGAGCGGAGATCCCTAAGGATGCTCGCAAATGAGCATGTCCCTTCAACCGCCGATATCCGCTCCGGCGCGTCGCCGGATCGAAATTCCCCTGATGTTCCTGCCGGCCTTGTCGATCGCTGCGCTGTTCGGCTGGGGCATTCTGATCTCCACCTTCGTCCATCCCGGATGGATCGGACTGAACCACATCGCGCCCGGCACTGACTGGATGGTGTTCTACGGCGCCATCAGATCGATGCTTGCCGGCAAGCTCGCGCTGGTCCTCGATGCCGAGGCATTCACCGCGCATCTCAACCAGTCGTTCGCATCATGGCTCACGGTGCCCCTGGAGTTCCGCCCGTGGTTCTATCCGCCCAGCTTTCTCGTTCTGCTGCTGCCGTTCGCTCCGCTCGGTTTTGCCGGCTCCTATGTTGCATTCCAGGCTGCGACCGCAGGCCTTTTGGCTTGGGCGCTTCGCAACCGCGCCGAGCAGCCACGACTGACGCCCTACATCATCGCTGTCGTGCTGGTCTCGCCATCCGCATCGCTCAATCTGGCCGATGGACAATGCGCGTTTCTCGTCGCCGCACTGCTGGTGGCGGGCGTCAGACTACTCGGACCGCGGCCGCTCCTTGGCGGCGCCATCCTCGGACTCCTGAGCTTCAAGCCGCAATTCTTTCTGCTCGTTCCGTTTGCGCTGCTGGGTCTGCGCCAATATCGCGGCCTGCGTGCGGCGGCATGCTCGGCATTCGCACTGGCGTTCGCAAGCGTCATGATCTTTGGCATCGAGCTGTGGATTCGATGGATACCACAGGCGTTCAACAATCTGGTCAGCCCCGACGAGAAATGGCTGGCCTATGGCCGCATCTGGGGTCACAGCGTGTGGGCCTGCGCGGTACTGCTGGGCGTGCCGGAGCGGATCGCCTCGATCCTGCAATTGGGCGCGATCGTATCGAGCGCGGCAGCGACGTTCGTGGCGTTTCGCTCCCCGCTGAATAGCGACAGCAAGTTGATCGTGTTGCTTGCGGCAACCGTGCTGGCGGCCCCGCATTCGGGCCCCTATGATGCGACGCTGCTGGCGGTCGCCATCGTGCTGTGGCTCGCCGCATCGATCGATGCGCCGCGCCTTCTCGACTGGCTGATCGGGCTCGGCATCTGGATGGTCCCGCTGCTCAGCCCTGCGGTTTATGTACCTGCGGGACGTCTATCACCGCTCCTCACCATCGCTCTCATCGGCCTCGTGTTCGCAAGGGTGCATAGCCAGGCGAAGTCTCGCGAGTCGGGAATTCCGCCGCCGTCTTCAATTCGATCTACCGCTTGCGATTAGGCCCGCGGCCGGGATTCCGTGCAGGCGTCCGGATCCGGGCGGCGGCCGGTCCTTGCAGACGTGACGCAGACAAGACCTCGCCCACCGCGTTCAGACCAAACGATCCCACGACATCGGTGTCTTCCAACAGGCCGACCTTGACCATTCCGGATCGTCTCCGCTCGGACCGATCCGTGGCGATTGGCGTTCTTGCAATGCTGGCGGCCGTCTCGTTTCTTCCGGTGCTGCTGACCCCGATCCCCGCGATGGTCGATTATCCCAATCACCTCGCCCGCATGTACATTCTGAGCCAGAACGGTACCTCCAACGCCAATCCGCACTACGAGGTGGTGTGGGCGTTCTATCCCAATCTCGGGATGGATCTGCTGGTCCCGCAGATGGCGCGGCTGATGAGCGTCGAGAACGCCACACGGCTGTTTCTTCTGCTGAGCCAATTGCTGGTCGTCGGGGGCGCGCTGCTGCTCGAATGGACCCGAAAGGGACGGATTCATCTTGCCGGCTTCGCAGCGCTCGCTTTCCTCTACTGCCTGCCGTTCAGCTGGGGTTTCGTGAATTTCGAGTTCGGACTGGGCCTCGCGCTCTGGGGCATCGCCGTTTATCTGATGCTGGCAGAACGCCCATGGCCGCTGCGTTTCGCCGCCAACCTGGTCTTCGTCGCTGCGCTGTTCGTGGCGCACTTCTTTTCACTCGGCATCTACGGCGCGACGCTTGGCCTCTACGAGCTCTGGCGCCTCCGCCATCAGCGAATTGCATACCCGGTCGCCGCTGCACGGCTCGTCGCTCTGGCCCTGCCGGCGCTGGCGCTGTTCGTGGTCATGCATCTGACTGCCGGCTCGATCGGAGGGGAGGGTTCGAGCTGGTTCCTCGGGTTCAAGCCGATTTGGCCGCTCCGCATCATGAACGGCTACAATCTGACGGCCGCGGCGGCGACCGGGCTGACGCTCGCGATCGTGCTGTACTTCGCCACAAGACGCGGCATCCTCAAGCTCGAGCCAGCCGGGATCTGGCTCGCGATCGGCCTTGCGCTGCTGTACCTGGTCATTCCTTCGAGACTGTTCGGAACCTCGTTCGCCGACCTCCGCATCATTCCCGCCGCGGCCCTGATCCTGCCGGCCTTCTGCTCGCTGTCGCTGCCCGGCCGAGCGTGGAACATGACTGCGCTCGCTGCGATCAGCTGCATCACATTGATCAATCTCGCCGTCGTCCTCGCGGTGTGGCTGCCTTACCGTGCCGACTATGCGGCCATCATCGAGTCGTTCCACAAGCTCGATCGCGGCTCGCGCGTCCTGGTTGGCAGCACCGGCGACAATGGAGATCCGCCCTTCGCCGACCTCACCTCGTATCCGATGTACTATGCGCCGACGCTGGCCGTGCACTATGCCGACGCGTTCGTGATCAATCTCTTCACGGAAGCCGGCAAGCAACCCGTACGGACACGCGAGGCCGTGCGCCGTCTTGCGCTGTCCGACGGAGGAATAGTGCCGTCAGGGCTGCTTGTTGCGATTGCGGCAGGCCAGCCGCCGGCGAACGCCCCGCCCCTCGTCCGCACGTGGTACCGGGACTACGACTATCTCTATTTGGTTGGGCCGCCTGGCGCGAATCCGCTGCCGGATCTGCTCCAGCTGTTGGACAGTTCGGATCGATTTGTTCTCTACAGGATCCGTCGCCGGTCCTGAAGCGCGATGAGATCGGGATGGATCGGTCTCGCGCGCTCGGCACAACGTGGACAATCAGGCACCATCCAGCTGCTCCGCCCTTTCGTCTCCGGGTAGTTTAAACCCGCGACAAGGGCCCCGGAGCAATAGATCCTTAATAGTTGCGACAAGGCGACCTTAACCACCGGCGCGTTAGAGTCCCGCTCCTGAAACACAGTTGGAATCTTTCGCATGGCGGCCAGGCCCAGATCGATCCGCTACAGCCTCGTCATCCCCGTATTCAACGAGGAAGCCGTGCTGCCGGTCCTGCTGCGCCGTCTCGACCTGGTATTGTCGCGGCTCGACGGGCCGGCAGAAGCGATCTTCGTCGACGACGGTAGCCGCGATTCCAGCTCGATCGTGCTGCAGGCGCTCGCCACGCGCGACCCGCGCTTTCGCTATATCGGCCTGTCGCGAAATTTCGGTCACCAGGTCGCCATCACCGCCGGTATGGACGCCGCGCAAGGTGACGCGATCATCGTGATGGATGCCGACCTGCAGGATCCGCCCGAAGTGATCGAGCAACTGATCGCAAAATGGCAGGAAGGCAACGACGTCGTCCACGCCCGCCGCCTGTCGCGCGAGGGGGAAAGCCGCTTCAAGCGTGCGACCGCGCATCTGTTCTACCGGCTTCTCGGCAGGATGTCCTCAGTCGGCATTCCCGCCGACGTCGGCGACTTCCGCCTGATCGATCGCAAGGTGCTCGACGCCCTTCGGCAAATGCCGGAGCAGGACCGCTTCGTGCGCGGCATGATCGCCTGGCTCGGCTTCCGGCAGGCCGAGGTCGCCTTCCACCGCCTCGAGCGCGCCGCGGGCGAAACAAAATACCCGCTGTTCAAGATGGTACGGCTCGCGATGAATGCCGCACTTGGCTTTTCCGACCTGCCCTTGCGGCTGGCAATCTGGTGCGGATTGTCGGTCTCCGGACTCGCAATGCTCTACGGCGGCTGGGTGGTGCTGATGTGGCTCAGCAACGACAGCCACCTCGTGACCGGCTGGTCCTCGACTATCGTCCTCATGTCGCTGCTGTGTGGAATCAACATGCTGATGACGGGCATCGTGGGGCTCTATGTCGGGCGCATCCACGCCGAGGTGAAGCGCCGCCCGCTCTACGTGGTGCAGACGCGGGCCGGCTTCGACCGCAACGAGGCGGCGGCCCCACCCGCGATCCACGCCATCAACGAGTGACTTGACGACGCGCGACCAGTCGCCGGACGGGCGTGTTGTCCGGAGGACGATATGTCGGATTCGACACGCCCTTTACCTATCTTTGCGGCGTCTCCCGCCGCTTGTGCACGACCGCCACGTCGTCGCTGTAGACGCGCTGCCACTCGGGCAGCCGGTCAAGCATCGCAACTGCCGGTGTGTGCGGTGCGAGCAACGTCGCACCGATGCGGTATTCCTCCAGCAAGTTGAGAAAATCTCCGAGATCGATCAGCGCCAGTGCACGATTGTAGCGGTCGATGAACGGTCCACCGTACAGTTCGGCGCGACCATCGATGAAGGTCGGTATGCCGGCAAAGATCAAATAGCCGCCGAAGGAATAGTCGTTGAGCACGGGCCCAGCCTTGGCGAGATCGGCTGCAGCGATGGCTGCCTGAGGCGTGATGGTCGGAGCCGGCCTGACGTCATGCGCCAGGGCCACTCCGCTCGCCGCGATCAACACGCCGAGCCCGGCCAGAGTGAGGCCGCGTGACGCGACGGCCACATCGTCCGCGGCCGCACCGCCGAATCGCCGCCCCAGGGGGGCCGCCAGATAGAGCGGCGCCAGCATGGCCAACAGATCGGCATTGCGCATCTGCGCCAGCGCGAAATGGAGCAGGCCTAGCACCACAAGGACGCGCACGACCGGCAGCGTCGCGCCACGCGAGAGCGCAAAGATTCCAGCCAGCAGCAGCAACTCGAAACCGCCGACATGGCCGAAATCCTGCGGTCGCCATTCCGCGATCCAGGCGAGCGCGGGGCCGAGGCCGAGTGTCGTCAACGGCATGAGCAGCGGTTCCGGCCCGTGGGGCGTCAGGCAGGAGGCTGCGACTGCGAGTGCCGTGAAGGGCAGCCACCGCAGCAGCACGCGCGGCCATTCGCTTCGCTTCTCGCGCAGCAGCGCCTCGAGCCCTGCGGGGCCGATCAGCCCGAGAGCTAGCACTCCACTGCCGTGAAGATTGGCCCACAGCACCAGCAGCGGCAGGGCCCAGTATGGCGGAGGCCCTCCACGATCCATGCAGCGCACCAGGGCGGCCGCCCAAATCACCATGACCGGCAGGACGAGGACGTGCGGCCGCGCCAGCATATGCGGCGCCAACAGGATGACGGCGGCGATCACCATGAGCAGCGTCTGGATCGGCGAAAGCTCGCGCAGCAGGAAAAAGGTCAACAAGCCAAAGGCGAGCGCTATCGCCGCCGCGGCGACGACGACGACGCCCGGCCAGCCGGAAATTGCGTACGCGGCCGCGTAGATGACCTCCGAGAGCCATTCGAAGGTGATCCAGGGCGCGCCATGCTTGGAAAACGAAAAGGGATCGCTCGTCGGCAGGGCGCCATGCGCCATGATCCAGCGCCCGAGCTCGACATGAGAATAGGTGTCGGGATCGCCGAGCAACCGTGGCCCGGCGACGAGCAGCGCCGCATAGACGCTGAGGCCCACCAGCCAAGGGAGCGCTGCACGTGCCGAAAACGGTTGAACCGCGCTGTGGACGACCTGGTCAGACATGGCGGGCCAAACTAGGGTCCAGACTCAATTGAGCCAATATGCGACGAGAGCGGCGAGATGAACAGCGGCCAAAAAATTACGGGCGAGCTTGTCATATCGCGTGGCGATGCGCCGGAAGTCCTTGAGCCTGCAAAAGCAGCGTTCGATGACATTTCGTCCTTTGTAGGCGCGTTTGTTGAAGCGATGGATGACGACACGGTTAGATTTATTGGGGATTACGGGCTTGGCGCCACGACGAATGATTTCGCCGCGAAGCTTGTCGCCATCATACCCTTTGTCGGCGAGGAGCACGCTCATGGGTGGCGCGAGCGCCAGGACATCGGGAGCCGCAGCGATATCGGCATCCTGGCCTGGAGTCAGATGCAGGACGACCGGCCGGCAGAGCGGATCGCTCAGCGCATGGATTTTTGTCGTGCGGCCTCCGCGCGAGCGGCCGATTGCTTGATTGTGCTCCCCCCTTTTCCGCCGGAGGCACACCGGTGAGCTTTAATCGAGGTCGAGTCGAGCGACAGTACGACGCCGTCTTCGCCAGGCTTGGCCAGCGCTTCGAAGATTGCGCACCATCGTCCTCGCTTGGCCCAGCGATTGAAGCGATTGTAGATCGTCGTGTAAGGGCCGTATTCACGTGGACAATCACGCCATCGTGCACCCGATTGCAGCATGTGAATGATGCCGCTGACGATGCGTCGGTCGTCGTCCCGATCCGGCCCCGTCAGTCCCCTCGGCAGATGCGGTTCGATACGCGCCCATTGCCTGTCGTTCAGCCAAAACAAACCAGCGCGCATTCTCTCGCCCCCGAATCAACACGTAGGCAAGAGAATCACGTGGCGCTATTTAGGTACAGACCCTAGAACGCAAGCGTTAAGTTCTTCTTGAGTGTTCTCGCATTCGCGCCAAGGCGGCTCGCCGGGTCGTCGCTGCTGCTCCCGCCGAACAGTCTTGCCAGGCCGGGCTGCGCGACCAATCAGGAGCTGCTGCGTGCCGCGCGGCGTTGTCGCCGGCGCGATCGCATGGAGTTTTCACTTCTCTGTGCAGACCGTCTCGAGAGCTGACGCGCACGTTCTGCCATGCGGTACTATCGGATGGTCGAAGGAAAAGGTGTCATGCTGCTTCGCAATCTCTTCATCGCATTTCTCGTCACGGTCTCGATCACAACGGCGCAGGCGGCGCCGCAATGGCTCAGCCTGCCGCCGACTCCAACCTTGCCCAAGGCGGCACAGAGCGGCTTCGCACCCGTCAACGGCATCAAGGTCTGGTATGCCGTCTTCGGTCGCGGCCAGCCCGTCCTGTTGCTGCATGGCGGCCTCGCCAACGCCAACTACTGGGGCCACCAGGTCCGCGCGCTGCAACGGCATTATCAGGTCATCGTCATGGAGAGCCGCGGCCATGGCCGCAGCAGCCGCAACCAGGAGCCATATGGCTATGATTCGATGGCCTCGGACGTGATCGGGCTGCTCGATCATCTCAAGATCAGGCAGGCTGCGATCGTCGGCTGGAGCGACGGCGCGATCATCGGTCTCGACATCGCCATGAAGCATCCGGAGCGGGTGAGCAGGCTGTTCGCCTTCGCGGCGAACTCGGACCCGTCAGGCGTTGCGGATATTGCGTCAAGCGACGTCTTCAATGCCTACATCGCCAGGGCCGGCGAGGAGTACAAGCGCCTTTCGTCGACCCCGACCGAGTACAAGGGCTTTGTCGCGGAGATCACCAAGATGTGGGAGAGCCAGCCGAAGTGGACGGCTTCGGACCTCGCGACGATCAAGGTGCCGACCTGGATCGTGGATGGCGATCACGACGAGGCGATCAAGCGCGAGAACACCGAGTTCATGGCCGCGAGCATTCCGGGCGCCGGCCTGCTGATCCAGCCAGAGGTCAGCCACTTCTCGTTCCTGCAGGATCCGGAGCAGTTCAACGATGACGTGCTGCGCTTCCTCGCGCGCGGCGCCAAGTCCGGAGCAACGGCGAAGTAAGGGGATCACAGGCTGGGCGAAGCGGGCTTGTCCCGCCGTAGCTCGAAGGACGAAGGCGGAAGCGCGCCACCATCCGTTGCACGACAGCCGAGAGATGGTGGGCATGGCGCAGGGGCGCCTTTGCCCACCTCGACGGCGCTATCGCAAGTCGTTGCGGCCACGGCGCATCCGGATTGCGGGCGCGGCGAAGCAATCGAGACTGCCACCGCGAAATGATTCCGGATTGCTTCGCTGCGCTCGCAATGACGGAGTTTGCGGCGACCGCGCAGGCCCCCCCAAAAAAAACGCGGCGTTTCCGCCGCGTTCTTCAATTCGGTCTGCCGCTTGCGATCAGGCCTGCGGCTGCGGCTCCAGGCCGGGATCCGGATCGGGCCGCGGGCGCGACTTGCCGGCCGGGGGCACCGCGGAGGCGCGCGGCGTGGTGGGCTCGAGCACGGATTCGCGGTTCGGCTTCTTGCCCTTGAGCAGGTCGACGATCTCGTCGCCGGTGAGCGTCTCGAATTCGAGCAGTCCCTTGGCGAGCGCTTCGAGGTCGGCGCGCTTCTCGGTGAGGATGCGGGTCGCTTCCTGATAACCCTCCTCGACCAGACGCTTGATCTCGGAATCGATCTTCTGGACGGTCGCCTCGGACGCGTTCTGCGTGCGCGACACCGACATGCCCAGGAAGACCTCGTCCTGGTTCTCGCCATAGGAGACGGTGCCGAGCTCTTCCGACAGGCCCCAGCGCGTCACCATCATGCGGGCAAGGCGCGTGGCCTGCTCGATGTCGGAGGCGGCGCCCGAGGTCACCTTCTCGCGACCGAAGATCAGCTCTTCGGCGACACGGCCGCCCATCATGATGGCGAGGCGCGAGGTCATCTGCTCCAGGGACATCGACAGCTTGTCGCGCTCCGGGAGCTGCATGACCATGCCCAGCGCACGGCCGCGCGGGATGATGGTCGCCTTGTGAATCGGATCGGTCGCGGGCACGTTGAGGCCGACGATGGCGTGGCCACCCTCGTGATAGGCCGTCAGCAGCTTCTCTTCCTCGGTCATGACGAGCGACTTGCGCTCGGCACCCATCATCACCTTGTCCTTGGCCTCCTCGAACTCGGCCTGGGTCACCATCCGCTTGTTGCGGCGGGCGGCGGTGAGCGCAGCCTCGTTGACGAGGTTCATCAGGTCGGCGCCGGAGAAGCCCGGGGTGCCGCGTGCAATGGTCTTGAGGTTGATATCCGGTGCCAGCGGCACTTTGCGGACGTGAACCTTGAGGATCTGCTCGCGGCCGACGACGTCCGGATTGGGCACCACGACCTGGCGGTCGAAGCGGCCCGGACGCAGCAGCGCGGGATCGAGCACGTCGGGACGGTTGGTCGCGGCGATCAGGATCACGCCCTCGTTGGCCTCGAAGCCGTCCATCTCGACCAGCAGCTGGTTCAGCGTCTGCTCGCGCTCGTCATTGCCGCCGCCGAGGCCGGCGCCACGGTGACGACCGACGGCGTCGATTTCGTCGATGAAGATGATGCAGGGCGCGTTCTTCTTGGCCTGCTCGAACATGTCGCGGACGCGGCTCGCGCCGACGCCGACGAACATTTCGACGAAGTCAGAACCCGAAATGGTGAAGAACGGCACGTTGGCTTCGCCCGCGACCGCACGCGCGATCAAGGTCTTGCCGGTGCCGGGAGGGCCGACCAGCAGCACGCCGCGCGGAATACGGCCGCCAAGGCGCTGGAACTTGCCGGGGTCGCGCAGGAACTCGACGATCTCCTGCAGGTCCTGCTTGGCTTCGTCCACGCCGGCGACGTCCTCGAAGGTGACGCGGCCATGCGCTTCGGTCAGCATCTTGGCGCGCGACTTGCCGAAGCCCATCGCCTTGCCGGCGCCGCCCTGCATCTGCCGCGACAGGAAGATCCACACGCCGATCAGCGCGATGAAGGGCAGCCAGGAGACCAGCAGCGAGACGAACCAGGGCACGTTGTCGCCCGGCGGCTTCGCGGTGATCTGCACCTTGCTGTCGTAGAGACGCTTCACCAGCGTCGGATCGTTCGGCGCGTAGGTCTGGAAGCTCGAGCCGTTGGTGAAGGTGCCATGGATATCAGGCCCCTGGATCACGACGTCGCGCACATTGCCGCGGTCAACTTCGCTCAGGAGCTGGGAGAAGGCGATGTCCTGCGAGGAGGCCCGCTGACCCGGATTCTGAAACAGCGTGAACAACGCCAACAGCAGCAAGACAATGATGACCCAGAGGGCGAAATTGCGCAGATTGGCGTTCATTGATCTTCCTTCGTGGTCGCGCGGATCGCAACCCTGATCCTTGGGCAGTGGCTTTGGTCAATGCGAGGAAATCCCAAGGAATCCTCTCGGTTAGACGGATACAATTTAGGTGCCGCCCCGGTCGCTGCCAAGGGAACGAGATGGGACTATTTATCCCATCTTAGCGCGATTCCCGCGGAAATAATGGCGCCCGATCGGGGGTTTTCCGGCCTGGTTAAGGTGGCCTGACGGCGCGGATGCGAAACGGCCGGTGCCATGATCCGCCCTCGAGCTATGGCGGAATCTGGGTGATGACGGTGTGAGGAAGGCGGCGTATCGAGGCGGGTGACGAGCCTGCCAGAACCTCTCGAGGAGAGCGATACGCCATGACCGAGACTACCAATGTTCTTGCTTTCCGTCAGCCGTCCGCGGTTGATGATCCACTGACCGATATCGTTCGTGCCGGCGCGCGGGACCTGCTTGCCAGGGCGATCGAGATCGAGGTTGGCGCGTTTCTGGCCAGCACGGCCAATCTGACGCTGCCCGACGGTCGAGCGCGCCTGGTCCGACATGGGCACGGTCCGGTGCGCGAGATTGCGACCGGCATCGGTCCGGTGGAGGTCGCTCGTCCCAAGGTCCGCGACCGCGGAGCGAGCGGGCCAGGCGACCGCCTCCGCTTCAGTTCGGCAATCCTGCCGCTATGGGCGCGGCGGACGAAGAGCCTGGATGCCTTGATCCCGGTCCTCTATTTGCGCGGCATCTCGACCGGCGACTTCCAGGAGGCGCTCTCGGCGCTGCTCGGCAAGGATGCGCCGAACCTGTCGCCTTCGGTGATCGCCGGCCTGAAGGCCGATTGGCAGGTCGAGTACGAACGCTGGCAGAGACGCGATCTGTCGGCGCGTCGCTATGTCTACATCTGGGCCGATGGCGTGTACCTGCAGGCCCGCATGGAAGATCACAGCGAATGCATGCTGGTGCTGATTGGCACCACGCCGGAAGGCAAGAAGGAGCTGATCGGCTTCCAGGTCGGCGTGCGCGAGAGCGCGCAGAGCTGGCGCGAACTCCTGATCGACCTGCGGCAACGCGGGTTACGGATTGCCCCGCAACTCGCCATCGGCGACGGCGCCCTCGGCTTCTGGAAGGCACTGGACGAGGCCTTTCCCGGCACGCGGCACCAACGATGCTGGTGCCATAAAGTGAGCAACGTACTCGACAAGGTCGCCAAATCCGTGCAGGGCCCCATGAAGAACGACCTGCGGAACATCTATCTGGCCCCACACCGGGCCGAAGCTGAAACCGCGATCGACGTCTTCGTCGAGAAATACCACGTCAAATACGGACGTGCGGTGGAGTGCCTGATCAAGGATCGCCATGCGCTGCTCGCCTTCTTCGACTTCCCTGCTGAGCACTGGATCCACCTACGCAGCTCGAACCCGATCGAGAGCGTCTTCGCCACGGTGCGCCACCGAACGGTGCGGACCAAGGGATCGCTGTCGCAACAAACTGCGAAGCTGATGGTGTTCAAGCTCATCGACGCCGCATCGAAGACCTGGCGGCGATTGAAGAGCACGAACCAGTTGCCGAAAGTCATCGCCGGTGTAAAGTTCATCGACGGAATCGAAGTCATTCCGAACACTGAAAGCCACGCCGCCTGATCAGGCCGCGTCACCCAAAATCAGCCATAGCTCTCCGCCCTCATTCGTGCTCATCTCCCGGTGCGCCGCCGGGCCGGTGCCGGCGCAATGTGGATACGCCCGCCAGCAAGGCTGATCAAGGCTCCCGCGAGGGTCTGCTTCAGGACCGGCCGGCCGGTCGGGCGGGCGCGGAGACTTGCGGTCACCGCCTGGTCCAGTGCGGACATCAGGGTTTCGACCTTGCCGAGTTCCGCCGGCCCTTCATGTCCGAGCGCGTTGATCGCCCGCAGCAGGAGCCGCACCCGGACCTCCTCCGGCAGGGCGGCAAAGGCCGAGGCCTCGAAGCTTCGGACCCCCGCCTGCGGCGCAACGCCGCGATCCCGCAAACGGAGGAAGCGCTCGGCGCCGTCGGCCAGCACCTCGACCGCCGCATTGGCCCGCGCCAGCCTTGCCGCGAGCCGCGCCAGGTTGCGCGCATCGCCGCCCTCGGCCGCGAGCAGCGGCAGCAGCGCGCGCAGCCGCGGCCGGGTGAAGGCGGCGTCCCGGTTGGTGGGGTCCTCGGCAAAGTCGACCTTCGCCCGCCTCAAGGTCGCGATCAGCTGCGACTTCGGAACATCGAGCAGCGGACGCGCCAGCACGATTCCGTCGCGCTCGCTGAGGGGAGCCATGGCCGACAGCCCGGCAAGTCCGCTGCCGCGGAAGAGGCGCATCAACAGCGTCTCGGCCTGGTCGTCGCGGGTGTGGGCCGTCAGCACATGGCTCGCGCCCGCGGCACGCGCGGCGTCGGCGAGCAGACGGTAACGGGCCTCGCGCGCTGCCGCAGGCACCCCCGCCTTCGGCTTTGTGCCGCGCCAGCGCAGGGTCCGGTGCGGCAGCCCGAGCCCGGCGGCGAGCCGCTTGACCTCGCGCGCCTCGCGCGCCGCCTCTCGCCGCAAGCCGTGATCGATCGTGACGACGGTGAGAAGCGGACCACGCGCGAGGCTGCGCCGCCAGCGCGCCGCAAGCCACATCAGCGCGACCGAGTCGGGCCCGCCCGAGACCGCGAGCACCAGCGCCGGCGCAGCTCTCAGGCCGGCGAAGAGCCGCTTCGCCTCGCGCGCCGAGATCGGAGAATCGTCGTCTGACATGACCCGGCCCAGCATCATCAGCGGATGATCGCGATGTTTAGCGCAGCACCACCCGCATTGTCAGGACAGAAACGCCGGGCCTCAGCACTTCACCCGCTTCTGCTCGCGATCGACCGCCGCTTTGACGCCGGCGGAGGCGCGCGGATATTTGCGGCCGACCTCGCCGAAGGCGGCGCAGGCGGCCTCCTTCTCCTTCAGCGCGGCGAGCGACTGCCCGAGCCGCAGCAGCGCATCCGGCGCCTTGGCCGATTTCTCGTATTTGGTGGTGACGGCGAGGAAGGCTTCCGCGGAGTCGCGATATTGCTGGCGCTGGAAGTAGCTCTCGCCGAGCCAGTACTGCGCGTCCCCGACCAGCGGGTCGCTCGGAAATTTCTGCGCAAAATTCTTCATGGTCTGCTCGGCAAGCGCATAGTCCTTGCGCTGCATGTAGCCGATGCCGAGGTCGAACTCGTCGCGCGGCGTCGCCGAGGGCGGCAGGGTGGTCAGGCCAGCGCCGCCGGCGGCCGGCGCGGGATAGCCGGATTGGGCCGGCGGGTAGCCGGGCTGTGCGGCTGGCGGCACGCCTTGCTGGTAGCGGGGGCTGGTGTTGGCGAGATCAAGCGGCTCGCCCGGGTTGCGGCCGCCGGCGCCGGCTCCCGCCGGCATCGGCTGCTGCCCGCCGCCGAGTGCGCGCGGCGCGCCCGGCGCGTTCGGGTTCTGGTTCGGATCGAACGCATCGCCGCGGCGGCGCGTGCCGGGTGCGCCGGGCGCCGGCTGCTCCTGAATGATCGGCGCAGGGGCGGCGATCTGCGGCTGCTCGTAGTTCGGCTGCGCGGCCGGCTGCTGCTGGCGATAGCCCGGCGTGACCTGGGTTGGTGCTACCTGGGCGGGCGGCATCGCCGCAACGTTCGGTGCCTGGCCGGGCGTGGCTTGCGCACCGCCTTCGAGCGCACGCAGCCGCTCCTCGAGCTGGCGATTGCGATATTGCAGCTCTTCGTTCTGGCCGGTGAGCTGGCGCAGCTGGTTCTCCAGCCGCTCGATCCGCATCTCGGGGTCGGCATCATCCGACTGCGCGAAGACCGGTTGCGCAAGTGCGGGCGAGCACAAAGAGAGCAGCGCGGCGGTCGCCACGGTGCCGGTAAAGACCTTAATTCTGGATGACATCTTGCCCTGACGACAAAAGCGAAATGGCCTGCGACGGAACATTCGACGCGCCCCACATTGAAGTGGAGTACGCCAAAAATGTGACTGCTACAAAGCGGTTTCTGTCACAGAATGCTGAAACGAAACCGGCGCCCGAGAGGGCGCCGGCATAGTCCATTTCCGAAGCTGAACGGCGGCTGACTGAAGCGTCAGGAGCTCGCGTTCAAGACGGTGACGGCGCGCCGGTTCTGCGACCAGCAGGAGATGTCGTTACAGACGGCGACCGGCCGTTCCTTGCCGTAGGAGATCGTGCGCATGCGGTTCGGATCGATGCCGCGCGAGGCGAGGAACGAGCGCACCGACTGGGCGCGGCGGGCGCCGAGCGCGATGTTGTATTCGCGGGTGCCGCGCTCGTCGGCATGACCTTCGATGGTGAAGCTGTAGCGCGGATAGGTCTGGAGCCACTGCGCCTGCTTCTCCAGGGTCACGATCGCCTGCGGGGTCAGATCGGTCTGGTCGCTTTCGAAGAACACGCGATCACCCACGTTGACGACGAAATCCTGCTGGCTGCCGGGCGTCGCCGCATTGGCCATCGCATCCGTCGCGGCATTCTTGTTGGCGCAGGCGCCCATCGACAGCGCGACGGCAAGCACCGCGGCCAGCTTCAATCCCTGGAGGATACGCATAGGATGTTTCATTCCGGAGCCTCCACGCTCACGTTAGTCCACTGCTGTCCGGTCTACAGGGGGTTGGTTAAGCGAACGTTCCGTCAACCTTGACGGAACCTTGCCTCAGCCGCTCAAATGCCCCCAATCAGCGAAAAGCAACCGTCATGGTTAATGAGTTGTAAATGTGGCGCGAGGGTGAAGGCAAGCCGCGCCGGCCGGCAAAAGCGCCGGCTTCTGCAGGAATTTTGAGCTGAATCGAGAGGGGAACGCCCTAGTAGGCCGAACCGACCGCCGGCGCCGCCACATCCCGGTTCCGCGGCGTGGTCAGCAGCGCCGGTCGCGTGGCAGCCTGGCGCGGGATGCTGCGTGTGAACAGCATGCGCCGCTCAAACGCGCTGGAGCGCATGATCGGGAAACGCGTCAGAATCTTTTCCCGGACCTTGGGATAGTCCGAGGCCATCAGCACGGCCTTCTTCGTCGGCCAGCCGGGAAATGAGCGCGGCTCGGTGAGAGTCTCGGACAGGAACACGCGGCGGTAGAACGCCTGATGATCGGTCCGTACCATCGAGAGCCCGACATCGGCATTGAAATGCTCGCAGGCAACGAAGGGAAGCCGGACCGTCAGATAAGGCAGTTCGGGGAACCGCTGTTGCATTTCGGGATCGGCAACAAATCGACACGGATCGACAAAGACCTCGCCCCGGTCCAGCCGAGGATGCAGGACGTCGCCGAACACCTCCGTGGTGTAGGACATCCGGCATTCGGCCGTCAGAACGTGGATGCGAACGGAACTGCAGAGCTCGTCGTCGACATAGACGCCGAAATTCCAGACGTTGGGCGCGTCGTCGAAACGGTCCGTCACCCGCTGCGACTCTGACGGAGGGATCAGTCCGGCCTGCAGATAGGCGCGGTAGCGCATCAAGTACAGGTTGTCCTTGTCCTCGGGAGTTTCGATGAGTCGGTAATCGATACGGTCAAACAACGCGGCGCCGCGTGGAAGGAGCGCCGCGCTCGGTTCGGCTCCGGACTTCATCTGCTACCTCTAAACTCAAGCAACTTCCGCGAGTAGTAGCAGATTAATGGTTCCTTAACGAAATTGCAAAGCATTAGAACTGTTAGGGTTAACCTTTTGGGGTCCGCAATATTACGGTGCTCGCGGGAGCCGATTGCAATGAAGGAGCCGCGACGAAGGATCAGGCCGATCGCGACGACGCGATGGCGAGCTGGTCGTCAGGCATACGACGGCCATGCGAGGCATTGAGCAATTGACGGACGCGCACCGCCGGAACCGGCCGGCTGAACAGGTAACCCTGCCCTTCGGTCACGGTGCCGTCGGCGCTAATCAACTCGAGCTGTTCGTTGGTCTCGATCCCTTCGACCACGACGGCCATACCGAGGTCGGCGGACAGCCGCGCGACGCCGCGCAGCAGCGTCAGCGGCCGGTCGGTATCGATGCCTTCGAGGAAGGAGCGGTCGATCTTCACTTTCTGCATCGGGAAATTGTGCAGGTAGCTGAGGCTGGAATAACCGGTGCCGAAATCATCGAGCGAGATGCGCACGCCGAGCGCGCGCAGTTGCGACAGGATGTCGTGGGTGAGCTGGGTATTGCGCAGCAGCGAGGACTCGGTGATCTCGATTTCCAGTCGATGTGCCGGCAGGCCCGACACTTCGAGCGCGTAGCGGATTTCGCTCAGGACGTCGCGCTGATGGAATTGCTGCGGCGAGAAATTGACGGCAACGCTGACGCCGTCCGGCCACTTCATGCATTCCATGCAGGCGCGGCGCAGGATCCAGCGCCCGAGATCGACGATCAGGCCCATGTCCTCGGCGACCGGGATGATGTCGACCGGCGAGACCGTGCCGCGCACCGGATGATTCCAGCGCAGCAGCGCCTCGCAGGTGGTGATCTTGCCGGACTTCAGATTGACCAATGGCTGGTAGAACAGCTCGAACTCCTCGTTGGAGAGCGCCTTGCGCAAGTCGAGCTCGAGGATGCGACGGGCCTCGACGGTCGCCGCCATCTCGTCGCGGAAGAAGCAGAAGGTGCCGCGGCCGTCGGCCTTGGCTCGGTACAATGCCATGTCGGCATTCTTGAGCAGCGTATCGGCGCTGATTTCGCCCGGGATGGTCAGCGCGATGCCGACGCTGGCGCCGATCTCGACCAGATGATTTTCGATACGGTAGCGCTCGCTCAGCCGTTCGACGATACGGCGGGCAAGCGCCGCCGCGTCCTCCGGCGAAGAGATGTTCTGCTGGAAGACGACGAACTCGTCGCCGCCGAAGCGGGCGACGAAATCCTCGGGGCGCAGCATCTCGCGCAGGCGATTGGCGACCGCACACAGAAGCTGATCGCCGCAGGGATGACCCAGCGTATCGTTGACTTGCTTGAACTGGTCAAGATCGACGAAGAGCAGAGCCGACAGACGCTCCGAATGGCGCGCGACTGCGAGCAAACGCTCGATCTCGTCCCGAAAATTGACACGGTTCGGCAGCGCCGTGAGATCGTCATAGCGGGCCAGATGGCTGATCCTGGCCTCGGCGTTGCGGCGCTCCGTGATGTCCTCGAGCAGCAAAACCGCACCGCCATCAGCCATCGGCTGGACGGTCCATGACAGCGAACGATTCCTGTGCGAATCGGGGTCGGCGGTGATGATTTCGTTCGCCTGCGCGGTTTCGATGTCGGAGATGATCGCCTCGCCGCTGGCCGCCGAAATCGATCCCGCTTCGACGCATGCGGCGATGATGTCGCGCGCAGTCGTGCTGGTCTGGGTGAGATTGTCGGGCAGATTCATCATCGCGCCAAAGCGGTGGTTCATCAGCGCGAGCTGGCCGTCGATGCGAAACATGCAGAGCCCGTGCGGCATGTTGTTGAGGGCCGTGTCGAACTGGCCGGCGAGCGCGGCCTCGCGCTCGCGCGCGACAACGGCGCGCAAGAATATCCTGTGCAGGTTGGCGGAGAGCCGCATGACCGAGAAGAGGAACGCGGCGCACACGACCGACATCGCCATGTAGTAAGGTGTGGCGTGCAGCGCCAGCGCGATCACGGCCGGGCCGAATATCAAGGTGGCTTGCAGACGAAATATCCACTGCCGTCCGTAAGCTCTCCCCGCTCCTCCCGCCACGATTCCGGTGGTGACCGAGAGGGCAATCATGTGAGCGATGGCGTCCTCATTGCTCAGCAGGGTCGTGGAACACCATAGACCGATGGCCGCGGCCTGGATGAGCGCTCCGATCTGGTAGCGCTGCTGCCAACGCGCCGCTTGTTCTGCGCTCAGAACCGATTTTCTGGCCTGGTACCGGCTCAAATCGAAGGCGCGTATGGCTCCCGCAAGAATGAGCAGCGGGACAAATAGCCAAAGCAGCGTCTGTCCCGTCTTGAGCGCCGTCAAGGAGGCCGAGAACGCCGAGAACACTATGCCGGTAAGCACCGTGCCGGGCGCCTCGAACAGCGAATCGGTCAGCGCCGCCGAAATCGTCGGCGAGGCCTGCTCCTCCTGCTCTCCGCTCTGGCTAGCGAACTGCATGTTGGTGTGTACGCGCGTCCTGGTTGGGCGCGTAGTTCTAACCCAACTGAGATGAAGCCTTTCTGAGGGAACATCGTTAAAGTCGAGTTGTTTTTCGGCAATAGCGAACCGATTTCCGTTTAGATATCAAGCAGCTAGGCAAGCCTTGCCGGGCACAAGGTGAAGGAAGTCTTGCCGTGCGCTGCGAACTCGAAAAAATCGGCGCGTTTTTTCGAAAACATCGCGCGTCTGAACACGCGATGTTTTAGCTGCACTCCCGTCAGCCCGACGTCGAGGACAGCAGCGGCGACCATGCGGGGTCCGAGGCAAAGCCCGGGGTCGGCACCTTCAGCTCGTTGCGGCCGGAGATGTCGACCGAATACAGCGACGGCCCGCCATTGCCGCCGGGATCGCGGAAGAACATCAGCACGCGGCCGTTCGGCGAGAAGGTCGGGCCCTCGTTGTGGAAGCCGGAGGTGAGCAGCCGCTCGCCGCTGCCGTCCGGCTTCATGACGCCGATCGAGAACTGCCCGCCGCCCTGCCGGGTGAAAGCGATGTAGTCGCCGCGCGGCGACCACACCGGGGTCGAATAGGTTGCGTTGGTATCGTCCTTGGAGAAGGAGATACGCTGCGCCGGTCCGCCGCCCGCCGCCATCACATAGATCTGCGAGCGGCCGCCGCGATCGGATTCGAAGCAGATGCGGGTGCCGTCGGGCGAGTAGGACGGTGAGGTGTCGATGGCCGGCGTATCTGTGAGGCGCGTGGTCGAACGCGAGCGCAGATCCATCACGAACAGGTTGGAATTGCCGCCCTGCTGCAGGCTCATGATGACGCGCTGGCCGTCCGGCGAGAAGCGCGGCGCGAAGGTCATGCCGGGGAAGTTGCCGACGATCTCGCGCTGGCCGGTCTCGATGTTGTAGAGATAGACCTTCGGATCGCCCTGGCCGAACTCCATGTAGGTGATCTCTTGCGAGTTCGGCGAGAAGCGCGGCGTCAGCACGAGGTCGGAGCCGCGGGTCAGATAGCGCACATTGGCGCCGTCCTGATCCATGATCGCGAGCCGCTTGACGCGCCGTTCCTTCGGCCCGGTCTCGTCCACGAACACCACGCGGCTGTCGAAATAGCCTTTCTCGCCGGTCATCCGCTCGTAGATCTGGTCGGAGATGATGTGGGCGATGCGGCGCCAATATTCGGGCGAGGTGAAATATTGCTGGCCGGCAAGCTGCTGGCCGGAGACCACGTCCCACAGGCGGAATTCGGCCTTGAGCCGGCCGTCCGGCTGCCGCGTCATGCGGCCGGTGACGAGGGCCTGGGCGTTGATGGTCTTCCAGTTCTGGAATTGCGGCGCAACGTCGATGTTGCTGATGCGCTCGATGAAGGCGGCTTGGTCGATCGGCGCGAACAGGCCCGAGCGCTTCAGATTGTTGGTGATGACCTGGGTGACACCGTTGCCGACGTCGCCGTCGGAGGGCGAACCCGGCACAAAATTGGTGATCGCGATCGGGACCGGCTGAAACTCGGTGGGATCGATGCGCAGTCGCCCCTGAGCGAAGGCGTGTCCGCCGCCGAGCATCGCGAGCGTCGACCCGGTCAGGGTCATGAAGCGGCGGCGGTTCATCGATCGGGCGTCATTCATCGCAAAATTCTTTGGTTCGGATGTCACAACATATCTTTCAGACCGAAAGTCATCGGAATGAGCTTCCAGCTCTCGTATTGCTGCTTCGGCATGAACGAATAGACTTGGCACTGCACGATGGCGCGCTTGGCGCTCTCGGCCACCGCCTGGGCGATCGACCGCGACGGTCCGCGCACCGCGACCACGATCGGCTCCGATGCCAGCGATCCGTCGATCTTCATGGGGATGTCGATGTCGGCTTCGTACTGATCGGCATCCTGCCCGTTATAGGTCGGCGTGAAGCAGCGCTTGACCGCGCCCTGGAAAGCACCGCGCCAGGTCGCGACGTTGGCGACGGCGGTGCCGGTCGCCGCTCCCAGCGACGCCGACGCATTCAGCGCTGATCCAGTCAGTTCGTGCCGTGTCGTCGCACGCTTGTCGAGGTCGCGCTGGATCTGCGCGGGATCGAAGGTGCGCTCCTTGGGTTTCGGTTGCTGCTGCGGCTGCACTGCCGCGACCTTCTGCTCCAGGGGCTTCGGCGGCGGCTTCTTGGTGTCGAGCTTCTTCTGGAGCTCGGCGATCGGATCTTCCTTGGCCGGATCAGGCTTCTTTTCCTGCGGCTTAGGCTCTTCCTTCGGCTTCGCCTCTGCCACGGGCTTCGGCGGCTCGGGCTTCTTCTCGACCGGCTTCTCGACGGGTTTCGGCGGCGGCTCGGGCGTCGAGTTGGTTTTGATCAGCTCTTTCTTCTCGGTGACCTTGCCGACGGCGTCTTCCTCGGGCTTGGCTTCCGCGATCTTCTCGACCTTGGGCTTCGGCTCTTCCTTCTTGCCGGTCTTCTGCCCCGCCATCATCTTCGCGAGCTGATCGGAGGAGATGATGTCGACCGGAAGGGATTCCTCCGGCGCCACATAGGCCCTGCTGCTGAAGGTGACGAGGCCCCATCCAAGCACGAGGACATGGAGGGCAATCGACGCAACGAGTGTCTTGTCGATGTTCACCTTCACCGCTTACCCCTGATCCGCTTCGGTGACGAGGGCCAGCTTCTTGAATCCGGCGCCGGACAGCAGGCCCATGACCTTGGCCACCGTCCCGTAATCGGCCTTCTTGTCGGCGCGCAGGTAGATGCGTTCCTCGAGCCCGCCCCGCGCATCCGTGATCGCCTTGAGCTTCGGCACCAGCTCGTTCAGCGCGATCTCGGCATCGTTGATGAACACCTTGCCCTTGATGTCGACCGACATCTGGATCGGCTTCTGGTCGTTGTTTTCGAGGCTCTTGGCCTGGGTCTGGGGCAGGTCGAGCGGCACGCCGACCGTCAACATCGGCGCCGAGACCATGAAGATGATGAGCAGCACCAGCATCACGTCGACCATCGGCGTGACGTTGATTTCGGCCACGACGGGCTTGCGCCGGCCGCGGCGCCCGCCGCCTCCGGATGAGCTCGCAACGTTCATCGCCATGATCGAGTGCCCAAATTGCCCTTCACACTATACATGCCGTCCGTCAGCCCCGCTCGTCGATCTGACGCGACAGGATGGCGGAAAATTCATCAGCGAAGCCCTCCAGCCGCTGGGCCTGCCGGTTCACCTCGGACGTGAACTTATTGTAGAAAATAGTGGCAGGAATGGCGGCGATAAGGCCGACGGCGGTCGCAAACAGCGCTTCTGCGATACCGGGGGCAACAACCGCCAGAGAGGTATTTTTCGACGCCGCGATCGACTGGAAGCTCGACATGATGCCCCAGACCGTGCCGAACAGGCCGACGAAGGGGCCGGCGGAGCCGACGGTCGCCAGCACCAGCAGGCGCCGTTCCAGCCGTTCGACCTCGCGCGCGATCGAGACGTTCATCACCTTGTCGATGCGCATCTGCAGGCCGGCGACCGAGCGGGCATGGCTTTCGAAAGAACGCTTCCACTCGCGCATCGCCGCCACGAAGCAGGCTGCCATGGAGTGCGTCGGCTTGGCCGACAGCGTGCGATAGAGCTCCTCGATCGACTCCCCGGACCAGAACGCCTGCTCGAACCGGTCCATCGAGCGCCGGGTGCGCGCGTAAAGAAAGATCTTGTCGATGGCGATCGCCCAGACCCAGACCGAGCAGGACAGAAGTCCCAGCATCACCGCTTTCACGATCCAGTGAGCCTGCCAAAACAGCGCAATCAGCGACACGTCGGCGGAGGCGGCAACCGGAAGGGCTGATTGAGCCACGTCGGCCGGATTCATAAGCAGTATCCTCTCAAGGCGATCGTTACCTGATGTCCTGGCCAACGAAATGGCCGGTTCCCCAACAGCCGCGCTGGAATCGGCGCGGCCGGCAAGCCCGCTCAAAGCCTTGTCTTTCTGGGGTGCAGGGCTCGTCCAAGCCGGCCGCCTGCATTCCCCGCCAAGATGTCAAAACTATGGGCCTCGACACGGCTCTGGGCGCGACTGTCCGCAATTACCAGAGCCCGGCGTTGGTTAATGCGCGGTTACCGGCGGCGAATTTGGCTGCCGGAAAGGCAGGCCGGCCAGGGATTTGGCCCGGCAGCCGCGGGGGCGGCGGCATCTGGCGGCGAAATCGAGGACAAGACCCGCGGTCCCGGAACCGGGTTTCGAACTCCGCTCAGGCCGCGTTCGTCGCTGCACTGCTGCGCCCGTTCGCAACTGCCCGCTGTATGGCCTCGACGAACGTGGCGAGCCGCGCTGCGTCGTTCGCCGATGCCACCTCGCGCGCAGTGACGGAAAGACAATCAAGGGGCTGCCTGCCGACGAGCTCCCGCATCTGGCCGAAGACCTGATCGCTGCCGGCCCCGCCAAGCGTGCGCCACCGCAGGGAGTTTCGACCTGTTTGCGAGCAAGTAGGCACGGACGGGCGAAGACAGCGACCAGGCCCAGACCGGGGTTCCGATCACAACGAGATCGTAGAGAGATGGATCCCTGACGGTGGCGGCGATGCGCGATGGGATCTGCCGTCGCGCTTCCACGGCCGAGCGCAGATAACCGAATATCCCCTTGCGGCTACCCGCCTCGGTGATTTCCTCACTGTCACAGGACAGCGCAGCCGACAGGGATTGAGCAACTTTGCGCGTCGTGCCGGTCCGGGAATAATAGACCACGAGTATCCTTGCGTTCGCCATCGTCGTGCTCCTCGCCTGTGCCTGGCGAACTACATCGCGTTCGCGACGCGCGCGGCTTGATTCACGTCAACAGGCGCAGAGAAAGCGTCAAAGCGAACCCGGGTTGAAACAACTTGCCGTGCGGCCTGACGTGCGAGAGCCGTGGGAATGCATGCTCTAAGCGAGGGCGCGTCAGGCGGCCGAGACCGTCTCGGGGCAGTTGGTCAGTCGCGCAGGATTGCCGACAGCCGTGCAGCCGGCGGGCACGTCGCCCGTCACAACAGTGCCGGCGCCGATCTTTGCAAGATCGCCGATGCTGATGTCGCCGAGAATGCTCGCGCCCGCGCCGATGTAGACGCCGCGGCCGATGCGCGGCGAGCGCGCCGGCAGTTCGCTGCTGCGGCCGATGCTGACGTTCTGGAGAATGGTGACGTCGTCGCCGATGACGACGTTGGCGCCGATCACGATGCCGGTGGCGTGGTCCAGATAGACAGCGGATCCGATGCTGGCAGCCGGATGAATGCTGACCTGGAGCATGTTCGACGCCTCGTTCTGAACAGCGCCGCGTCGCGACGGTCATGACGCCAGAGCCAGTTCGAGACGCGCCAGGCTTGCAGCGCGATGTAACCCTTGTAGTGCAGCAACGGTGGCAGCAGGTCGGTGACAGCGGGGTCGAGGCGCGCGATGGCCGCGAGGTCCCTGCCGGCAGCTTCAATCAGGTCCGGCTCGTCGTGAAAGGCGTCGCGGGAAAAGGATGTGAAGCGCGCGCGTTCGGCGCGGCTGCCAAGCCGCCGCCCGATCAGATCGGCCAGAGCCGCGGCAAAATCGTCATGGGTGAGGATGGCGCCGGCCAGCGCCTTGCCGAACAAGGGATCGGCAGCTGCCGCACGCTGGGCCTCGCGGCGGATCGCCGGCCAGAGGTCGTCGCTCGCGTCTATCGCAGCTTCCGGCATTGTCGCCTCCGATCCGCGTGCATCTGTGACCGCGAATATAGGCGGTCCGGATCAAGGCGCCAGCGGTGTCCACGGGATGCGCGTCCTCTCGCGCGGCTATCCGGCTCTCCCGGTAGCGCGAACACGCCAAAGCCAAACCGCCCGCCTGCGGGTTGCGCAAACGGGCGGCTCGGGGCCATCAGGACTTTGGGGGCATGCGCCTGAAGGCTTTGAGAGGCGTCAGGCTTGGATGTCAGCCCTGCTGCTGGTCGGTGGGCGGCGGGGTCGGACGCGTCTTGTGCTGCGCCATGAACTGGTCGAACTCTTCCTTGTCCTTGGCGTGACGCAGACGGTCGAGGAAGTTCTTGAACTCGACCTGCTCCTCCTCAAGACGCCGCAGCGTTTCAGAGCGATATTCGTCGAAGGCGCGGTTGCCGGAAGACGGCGGGCCGAAGCCAAAGCCGAAACCACTGCGCTCCATGCGGCCGCGCATGCGGTCCATCTTGTACTGCATCCGCTCCATCTTGTTCTGCCAGCGATCCTGATGGTTCCAGCACGACATTCTTCTGCTCCCGAGTGTGAAAAAGAGAAGGGCAAGTCCGATCGGCCACCAGATGATGAAGCCGAGGATGGTTACGGCAATCCAGCCGGGATGCCAGGGCGTATCCAGCATGCGGGGACGCTCGTACTGTTGGTATTGGTCCGAAGGGCCGCGCCATCGATTGACATCAGCGGTGTAGGCCATTTCCCATCTCCATCACGGCACCTGCGCCGTTGTGAATGTAAATAACATTTACATAGCTAAACCATCCCGCGATTTTGTCAAGCCGAGCGCCTGACAGGCCCGCGGAATTATTTGCGCAACTTTATTTCGGCTTGCCCCAGGGTCCGCCCGGCGGCACGCCCGAACCGGAGGAAGCCTCCGGCGGCACCGGCGGCGGCTCGGCCCCCTTCGAGGCCGGACGGCGGTCGATCGGGAAGCCGAGCCCGCGCAGATAGATCAGTACCTCGGCCTCTAACAGCTCGTCCGGCGACATCGGCAATTTGCGACGCGCGGCATCGCCGCGGGAGAACAGCGAAGCAACGCCGTGCGACATCGACCAGATGTGCAGCGCCATCATCATCGCCGGCGGACGGGGTGTGCCGGGCGGCGTCAGCGCCGCGAGACGCTCGGCGGCGGCACGGATGACGCCGAATGCGCGTTCGCCCGCTGCCATCAAGGCAGGATTGGCATCGACCGGCAGGCCCGATTCGAACATCGCGTTGTAGAAGGCCGGCTCCTTGCGGGCGAAAGCGAGATAGGCTCTGCCGACGCGCTCGAACGCGGTGACCGTGTCGGGGCGCCCGTCGTCCCAGGCCGCGCCCAGGCGCGCCTCGAACTGCTCGAAGCCGCGCTGAGCGATCGAGGACAGAAGCTCGTCGCGGTCGCGGAAATGCCGATAGGGCGCCGCGGCGCTGACGCCGGCCATGCGCGCGGCATCGGCGAAGGTGAAGCCGGCCGCACCCTTCTCGGCGATCAGCCCGAGAGCGGCCTGCAACAAGGCTTCCTTCAGATTGCCGTGGTGATAGCCGCGCTCGGCGCGGCCCTGCTCCTTGCGCCAGCTCATGTGAACGACCTTTACATGAGCCGGGCGTGAAGGTCACTAGCGGCGATGAGGCAGGATTAACCCCGTACTTCCACGGCCATGCCGGGCCGATGCGTCGGCATCGAGCCCGGAACGGGCTCGCACCGAAGCTACATCTGCGGAATGGGCAGAATGGGCATCACTTCGATCGCCTCGCCCGGAAAGATCGCAAAATGCGGATGGTTCTCGAACAGTTTGGCAGCTTCCTCCTGCGAGGCGGCGCGTACCACCGTGAAGCCGGTCAGCGCATTGCTGACCTCCGTGACGCCGCTCGCGTCGATCCTGCGGGTCTTGCCCAGCGGGCCGCCGATCTCGACGATGACGGACTTGTGCTTCTCGACCCAGCCGTGCCAGGCAGCCATGCCCTCCTGCTCCCTAGCCTTCCGTTCGGCCTCCGGCAGGGCGCGCCAGGCCGCCATCTTGGTACCGGTCGTGCTGCCGAGATAGACAGCGAGAAATTTGTGTTCGGCGCTCATGGATATCTCCTTTGGTTGGTTGATCGGAAAACGGGCGCGGCTGTCGTCTACTTCTTCAGGTCGCCAAACCCGGCCACGACCTCCTGCACTTCAGGCGAATAGTCGGCCACCTCCTGCACCTGCCGGATCTCGATGATTTCGTTGGCCGAAGCCGGGCACTTCTTCGCCCAGGCGATCGCTTCCTCGCGCGAGGCGACCTCGATCATCCAGTAGCCGCCCAGCACTTCCTTGGCTTCAGCGAAGGGGCCGTCGGTGACCATGGGCGTGCCGGTCGCAAAGGAGACGCGCGCCCCCATCGATGGCGGATGCAGTCCGTCGAGCGTGATCAGCACGCCGGCATCCTTCAGCGCCTCGTTGTAGCGCATCATCGCCGCGACACGTTCGGGATCGAGTTGAACGTCCGGCGGTGCGTTCTCGTAGCCGAGCGGGATCATCAGCATCATGAACCGCATGGAACTTCCTCGCTGCTCTCAGTCATTCCGTCTTTCCCGCGGGCGGAAACAGCTGGCCCGCACTCCCCTCCAAGACGAACGACCTTCTGCCGAGCCGACAGCGGAACAGGAATTATTTGGAGGCGCGCAAGCGCGACTGCGGCAGGGGTATTCGGGGCCCAATTGGGCTCGATAGGCACGGCGCGGGCCTTTCGTGCCGGAACCAAAGCGAAGTAAAAGGGGCCGGCGCTCGCGCGCCCCTCCCGGACACAGGACAGATCAGCCAATGCCGCAAGCCCTGCAAAAAGTCGCCCTCGTCACAGGAGCCGCACGCGGCATCGGGCTTGCGACCGCGAAGAAATTCCTGGCCGAGGGCTGGCGCGTGGCGCTGCTCGACATCGAGGGCGAACTGCTCGGCCGCGCGGTCGCCGAAATCGGCAAGAGCGAGGCGACGCTGGCGCTGACCTGCGACGTTTCGGACGCGGTCGCGGTCAGCGCTGCAATGACGACGATCGAGCGGCGGTTCGGCCGGTTGGATGCCCTCGTCAACAATGCCGGCATCGCGGTGTTCGCGCCGCTGATGGAGACGTCCGACGCTGACTGGCGCCGCGTGCTCGAGGTCAACCTCACCGGACCGTTCCTCTGCACCAAGGCGGCGGTGCCCCTGATGCGCGACGGCAATGGCGGCGCTATCGTCAACATCACCTCGATCTCGGCGGTGCGCGCCTCCACGCTGCGCTCGGCCTACGGCACCAGCAAGGCGGGCCTTGCGCACCTCACCAAGCAGCTCGCGGTCGAGCTCGCCTCCCTCAATATCCGTGTCAACGCGGTCGCGCCGGGACCGGTCGACACCGCGATGGCGAAGCAGGTTCACACCAAGGAGATCCGCGCCGACTATCACGACGCCATTCCGCTCAACCGCTACGGCCTGGAAGAGGAGCTCGCGGAAGCAATCTATTTCCTGTGCTCGGCGAGCGCGAGCTATATCACCGGACAAATTTTGGCCGTTGATGGCGGCTTCGATGCGGCGGGTATCGGCCTGCCAACGCTGCGCGGCCAGCGGCGCAACGGGTAGGCCGTGTAGGGTGGGCAAAGGCGCGCAAGCGCCGTGCCCACCACTTCTCCAGATATGAGGCGACAATGGTGGGCACGCTACGCTTTGCCCACCCTACAAGAGCGAGTTGGTGGAGAGCTTCATGCGACGTATCACCTGCCTCAAAGCCCTGATGCTTGCATCCGCGCTGCTCGGCGTCACACCCGCGGCGGCCGAGATCCGCATCATCCAGTCGCCGGGTGGACAGGTCGGGCCGTTCCTCGATCTGTTTGAGAAAGTGCGCGAGAGCGGCGAACGCGTCGTGATCGACGGCCCCTGCCTGTCCGCCTGCACGCTGGTGCTGAGCATCGTGCCGGGCGAGCGCATCTGCGTCACCAAGCGCGCGGTGCTGGGCTTCCACGCCGCGCGCTCTGTGGACCGGCGCGGGCGCTTCTATGCCGAGCCGGAAGCATCGGTCGCGGTGCTTGCCGCCTATCCCGGCCCGGTGCGCGACTGGATCAGCCGCCGTGGCGGCCTGAGCTCACGGCTGCTGCTGTTGAAGGGGCGCGACCTCGCCGCGATCTATCCGCGATGTCGATGACGAAGCCATCGTTCATAGTCTCGCGATCGCTCGCGACCGGCACTGACGACCATCGTCGAAAGCCGCAGCACGATTTCGTCAGAGAGCTCGCGATCTAAAGCGCGATGCGATCAGGATGAATCGTTATCGCGCTTTAGGTTGTTGTTTAAGCATGATCTTTTCGGAAAAACGCTGCGCACTTTTCCGGATCATGCTTTAGAACAAAGTCTGGACCACCGGCGCGAGCTTCATGCTCACGCAAATGACCATTCCCCAAAGAGCAAAGTTGATTTGTAGCGCCGCCGCCATCGGTCGCTCCCTTCCAAGTCGCCCCGCCCTAGTTTTTAGATTTTATGAAGCAAAGTTAGCGATTCTGTTGTGCAGATCACAGCCCAATATTGCGCCAATTGTTGTGCGGTGCAGTCGGCTTCACGAAGCGGCCTCACTCCGCGCGCAAAGTGACATAGAATTCTGATTCGTATTCGGCCATGCCGGCTGGTCCTTTTGCGTTGAGTTCCATTAGATTGACGTGACGCGAAGTGTTTCACGCGGATTGCGCGTGGCATACGCAGCAAAGGCCCCGGCATGATTCGATACAGCTTCATCCTGCTCAGTTTTTGCACAGCGCTGATTGCTTGCGCAGGCGCTCCAGCGCAGGAACGTCGCCCCATCGCGTGGGATGGTCTTGGCAAGGATCCGAACCGTCCTCACGTCGCGAAGCGGCGCGTGGCAAATCCCGAGCCCGCGGCGTCGGATCCCAATCAGGAGCGGGAACGCGTGCTCGGCACCTTGCAGCCCTATTCCCAGGCGTGGTGGGCGGTGCATGACGAAATACAGGCGGAGAACGACAGGCGGCTCGGCACCAAGCTCCTGATCTGCCCTCGCTGCGTGGAGTCGTCGCCGCCGAGCGAGAACGTCACCGGATCAATCCGGTGAGAGAACAAACGGCCGATCGGTGCGTAACGTAAGGAATCCATGCGTGTCCCCTCTCCCGCAGCATTGGAGAGAGGGGATCGCAACTCAACGGATCGTGGGCGCGGTCGCGTCCGTCACATCCCCTCCGCCGGGCAGTTCACCATCCAGGGAATGCCGAACTTGTCCGACGCACATGCCAAAGCCCTTGGCCCAGAACGTCTTGCTGAAGGGCATGGTGACCGAGCCGCCGTCGGCGAGCGCGTTGAACTTGCGCTCGCCGTCTGCGGGATCCTTGACTGTGAGCGAGATCGAAAAGCCCTGCGGCTTGTGAAAGTGCTCTGCCGGCGCGTCGGAGGCCATCAGGACACTGCCGTCGGGCAGCGACATCCGTGCATGCATGATCATCTTCTCACGGCCGGGAGCGGCCGGCACGTCCGGCGGCGCGTCCGATGACCGCATCATCGCATCGATCTTGCCGCCGAGAACCTTGGCGTAATAGTTGAACGCCGCTTCGCAAGTGTCCTGATAGAACAGATAGGGATTAAGCATCGTTTCTCTCCTCTTCGCTTGCAGTGAGGTTTATTGCTTCTCGGTGAGCTTCTTCAGGCCGGCGAGACCTGCCTCGAAATCCTTGCCGATCATGTTGTCCATGTTGACGAACACCTGCATGACCTTCGACAGGAACGGGGCCGGACCGTACATCGCCCACGTGACCAGAGTGGCATCGCCTTGCGGCACAAAGGTGAATTCGGCAGTGTTGTGCCCTTCGAACGGCCGTTCGAAATCGAGCTTGATGCGGAGCTTGGAGGGCCCGTTCGCCTCCAGGATCTCCATGTGGCCCGCAACGACATTGTTGTTGCCGTCCCAGGCATAGGTCGCACCCTTTCCCGCCGCGGTTCCGCCGAACGTGCGCTTCATGGCGGGATCGCGCTCCTCATAGGGCGACCAGGCGGTCCAGCGATGGAAATCAGCGACCAGCGGATAGATCGCATCGGCCGGAGCTTTCACGGCGAGACTGCGCTCGACGCGGAACGTGTCGGGCTTGGTCAGGGCGAAGACGAGCACGGCCGCAATTCCGGCCGCGAGGACGATAGCGATGACGGCAACGACTTTCAGCATGAATGGCTCCCCGGGATACGGGCTAAGGACGAAGAGGGATGGCCGGCGCCGACAGATGGGACAGAAATTCTTTGGCGCACTGCCCACCCCACGTGGCCGGGCTTGTCCCGGCCATCCACGTTCTTGGCGCGGAGGGAAGGACCGTGGATGCCCGGGACGAGCCCGGGCACGACGACGTGGAAGCAGGCGGGCCTACTTCGCCTTCGCGCCCTGCCTGGCGCCGCCATTGGCCGTCTTCGGCTGGCTGTCCCGGATCAGGCGATCGAGATGCATGCGGATGTGGGCGGCTTCGGCCGAGGTGTTGGCGAGCGCGATGGCGCGGTCGAAGGCGACGCGGGCTTCGTCGTTGCGGCCGAGTTGCATCAGGAAGGCGCCGCGGACGCCGTAGAAATGGAAGTAGTTGGCGAGCTTCGGCGCCAGCGGCTCGATCAGCTCGAGCGCGGCCTGCGGCCCGCGCACCTTGGAGACCGCGACCGCGCGATTGAGCGTCACCACCGGTGACGGCTGCACCACTTCCAGAGCGCCATAGAGCAGGTCGATCTGCGTCCAGTCGGTCTCCTCCGGGGTCGCTGCGCGCGCATGCAGCGCGGCGATCGCAGCCTGGATCTGATAAGGACCGCTGCGGTGGTGACGCATCGCCTTGTCGATCAGCGCGAGGCCTTCCGCGATCATGGTGCCGTTCCACAGCGAACGATCCTGATCGTCCAGTAGGATCAGCGATCCGTCCTCGGCAAAGCGCGCGGCGCTGCGGGCGTGCTGCAACAGGATCAGCGCCGTCAGGCCCATGATCTCGGGCTCGCTCGGAAACAGCCGCAGCAGCAGCCGCGCCAGCCGCATCGCCTCTTCGCACAGCGGCTTCCTGATCTCCGCGGTGTCTCCACTCGCCGAATAGCCTTCGTTGAAGATCAGGTAGATCATGGCGGCGACGCCGGCGAGCCGCTCGGAACGCTCGACCGCGCCGGGCGCCTCGAAGGGCACGCCCGCGTCGGCGACCTTTGTCTTCGCCCGCGTGATGCGCTGCTCCATCGCGGCTTCCGAGACCAGGAAGGCGCGTGCGATCTGCTTCACGGTGAGGCCTGAGACGATGCGCAACGCGAGCGCGATCTGCTGCGTCGCCGGCAGCTGGGGATGGCAGCAGATGAACATCAGCCGCAGGATGTCGTCACGATAATGCGAGCCGTCGAGCCGCTCGGCCAGCTTCCCCTCGGCATCATCGAGATCCGAGATGGCCAGGTCGTCCTCCGGCAGCGGCTGCTGCTTGCGGGCGCGGCGCACCTCGTCGATCGCGACGTTGCGGCCGACCATGATCAGCCAGGCCGCGGGATCGCGCGGCGGCCCGTTCTGCGGCCATGACTTGAGCGCGCGCAGGCAGGCGTTCTGAAAAGCCTCCTCTGCGGTGTCGAGATCGCGGAAATAGCGCAGCAGCGCGCCCACCGCCTGGGGTCGCGCCGAGGTCAGCGCAGTCTCGATCCAGGCGGTGTCGGCCTCGCTCACGTCAGATTCCCTCCGGGCCTGAACACGCCCACGGGACGCACCTCGTAGGCACCGCCCGGATTGGCGGCGCCCAGTTCGCTTGCGACGTCGAGGGCGTCGTCGAGGTTCTTGCAATCGACGATGTAGAAGCCGAGCAGCTGCTCCTTGGTCTCGGCATAGGGGCCGTCGAGCACCAGAGGTGGGTCCTCCTTGCGCAGGGTCGCCGCCGCGGTCGTCGGCAACAGCCGCGCCACCGGTCCGAGCCGGCCCTGCCTGGTGAGCTTCTCCTGCACCACGGCGAGCTTCTTCATCACGGCCTCGTCCTGCTCCTTGGTCCAGGAGCCGACGAAATCCTCGTCGTGATAGCAAAGAATGGCGTAAAGCATGGGCGACATTTTCCTCGTCTGTTTCAAAGACGCGCCAATATGCCTCGCGCCGACACGGCTGCGGAAAAAATTTGCAAGAAAAATCCGGCAGATCGTGCCAAGGAGGGCCTTCTCAAACGGAACCGACGAGGCACTTCGAATGACCCTGGGTACACTGGCCGTCCTGATCAACAGCACGCAGCAGAACTGGCTGCCGGAGCGCTGGAAGGCCCGGTTCGAAGCGGTCTGCGGGGACCGTCGCGTGGTGCTGCTGCCGGACGCCGGGCTCGATCCGGCGGAGGTGCACTATGCCGCGGTGTGGAAGCCGGTGCCGGGCGATCTCGGTGCGTTCCCCAATCTCCGCGCGATCTTCAATCTCGGCGCCGGCGTCGACGCGCTGATGGCGGACAAGAGCCTGCCCGATGTGCCGCTGGTGCGCGTCGCCGTGCCAGATCTCACCAATCGCATGACCGAATATGTCGTGCTGCACGTGCTGATGCACCACCGCCAGGAGCTTTACCTCAGGCAATCGCAGCACGAGAAACGCTGGGAGCCAAGATATCAATGGCCGGCGAGCGCGATCACCGTCGGCGTCATGGGATTGGGCACGCTGGGGGCCGATGCGGCCAATGTGCTGCGGCGGCTCGGCTTCCGCGTCGCCGGCTGGAGCCGCAGCCCGCGGACGATCGACGGCGTCGCGTGCTTCCACGGCACTGCGCAGATCGATGCCTTCCTGCGCACGACCGACATCCTGGTCTGCCTGCTGCCGCTGACGCCGGATACGCATGGCATCCTCAACCGCGACGTCTTCACGAAGCTCAACCGCAACAGCCCGCTCGGCGCGCCCGTGCTGATCAATGCCGGCCGCGGCGGCCTTCAGAACGAAGCCGATATCCTGGCCTGCCTCGACGACGGCACGCTGGGCGCCGCCTCGCTCGATGTCTTCGTGCAGGAGCCGCAGCCGGCGAACAGCCGCTTCTGGACCCACCCCAAGGTGGTGTTGACGCCGCACAACGCAGCCGACACCGACGCGGACGCGATCTCGGCCTATGTCGCCGAGCAGATCGGACGGTTCGAGGCCGGCGGAGCGCTGGAGAATGTGGTGGATCGGGCAAGGGGCTATTGAGCGCCGGGATTTCGCGAACGCTGGCGCTTCAGGCTCGATGTCTCCGCTTGCCGGACGGCAGCCTACGCTTTCGCGCCGACCATCATATCGATCGCGCCCTTCACGATCGCCTCCAGCTCCTTGCGCGGAACGCGGGCGCGCGAACGGACGGCGATGCTGTGCACGGTGGCTGATGCGATCTGCGCCAGCACGGCCGGATCGGCGCTCTCCGGCAACTCGCCCTTCTCCTTGGCACGGCGGAAGCAACTTGCAAAAGCCTTGTCGAGTTCGGTGAGTCCGTCGAGCACCATGGCGCGGATCTCGGGATCGCTCACCGCCTCGGACGCCGCCGTCACCACCGTGAAGCAGCCGCGCGGGCCGGTCTCGCCGGAGAGATAGATGTTCAGCGCGGAGGCGAAGATTCGCTCCAGGCGCTGGCGCAGCGGCATTTCCTCGCGAAAGATCGCGGCCATGGAGGCCCGCGCTTCCTCACGGTAGCGCTGGTAGCTCTTGATGTAGAGCTCGCGCTTGTCGCCGAAGGCGCCGTAGAGGCTCGGGCGATTCATGCCAGTGGCCTCGCTGAGATCGTCGAGCGAGGTCGCGGCAAAGCCCTGCCTGCGGAACAGGTCAAGCGCCTTGCCGAGCGCGACATCGGGCTCGTAGGCGCGCGGACGGCCGCGGCGCTTGGGCTGACCGGCAGCGGTTGGCAGCTTCGATTTTTGTACCATTTCGCAAATTAATCCTTGACCCCGGATATATTATGCAAGACAGTACAAAAATCAATCTGGCCAGGTTGAGCGAAACTTCCAGAGAATTGCCCAAGGAGGCTACAGATGGATCTCTATTTCTCGCCGCTCGCCTGCTCCATGGCGACGCGCGTTGCGCTGTATGAAGCCGGCGCCGAGGCGAACTATCTCGAAGTCGATCCGCCGACCAAGACAGTGCTGAACGACGGCTCCGACTTCCGGGCCGTCAATCCGATCGGCCTGGTGCCGACGCTGCGCACCGACGAGGGCGTGGTGCTGACCGAGAACGCCGCGATCCTGCAATATGTCGCCGACCGCTTTCCGCAATCCGGCCTCGGTGCCGGGGCCGGCATCGAGCGCACCCGGCTGCATCAATGGCTCTGCTTCATCGGCACCGAGCTGCACAAGGGCCTGTTCATCCCCGTGCTCGACCGCAAGGCGCCGCAGGAAACCAAAGCCTACGCGCTGGAAAAGAACCTGTCGCGGCTCGACTATCTCGACAACTATCTGAAGGGCCGCGATTTCCTGCTCGACCATTTCAGCGTGGCGGATGCCTATCTCGTCACGGTCATCAACTGGACCATGGCGACGCCGCCGATAGAGCTTGCAAAATGGCCGAACGTGAAGACCTACTACGAACGCCTGCGCCAGCGCCCGTCGATCGCCAGGGCGATCGCGGAGGAGTTCGAGCTGTACAAGGCCGAGCTCGCGCGGAAGAAGGCCGCGGCGTAAAACACGATGAATGAGGCTTGATCGCTGCAACGACGGAGGCGCGCTCCCTCTCCCGCTTGCGGGAGAGGGTTGGGCAAAGGGTGCTTCTCCAATGGGACAATCCCCAAGAGGAGAAAGCCCTCACCCGCGCACCGGCGCGACCTCTCCCGCAAGCGGGAGAGGTGAACGAGCCGCGGCAATCGATTCAACGAAAGCCGTTCCGGAGTGCAGATCGACTATTTCGGCGCCTGCAGCACGATGCCATAGCGGCGGTAGATCTGGTCGATCGTGCCGTCGCCTCGCAGCCGTTCCAGGGCCCGGTCGATGGCCTCGCGCAACGCATCGTCCGGGCGGATAATGCCGACGGCGACATTCCAGTTGAGATCGGCGATGCTCTCATCACGATCCAGGATCCGGAGCGGATTGTCCGGATGCGTCAGATTGAAATAGCTCGCCGCCGTGGGCGTGACAGCGGCAGCATCGATCTCGCGGTTCGACACGGCCTCCAGGCTGTCGCTCTCGAAGCCGAACGTCGACAGGGGCACGCGCCGTTGGCCGATGATCATGGCGGCGATCGATCCGACCTGCACCCCCACCTTGGTCGTTTCGTTGAGACTCTTGAACGAGGTGAGCGGGCTGGATGACGGCACCGCGAGCGCGACGCCCGTGCGATAATACGGTTTCGAAATCCTCAAACGTGTTTCGCCTTGTGCCTCGCGGTCGGCGATGACATCCAGGAGAATGTCACAGCCGGCGCTGCGCATCTGGTACTGCGTGATGATCCAGTCGAGCCTCAGCGCCACACCGAGCTCGCGGGCCATCACCTGTCCCAGCTCGACCTGAAAGCCGGGCGGCTCGCCGCTCTTGCGGGCAAAGGGAAGCGAGTTGGGATGCGCGCACAGCCCGATCACGCCGCTCGCACGGATCGCGTCCAGGGTTCGCGCCTGCGCCGGTCCCGGCAGCCCGATGGCGGCAGCGACGATGACCGGCACGATCGCCTTCATTGCACACCCTCATCTGGACGCATCGCGGTCTGGTTCAGCCTTCGCGTGGTTTCAAGGCGCGGATGTATTTGACGATCAGGTCGATCTGCGTGTCGGTGAAAGCGCCATCGAATGCCGGCATCGCGCCTTGCTTGCCGAACTTGATGCGATTGCGAATGAAGTCGTCGTCGCGCGGCGAATTCATCAGTTGCGGCCCCTTGCCGACGGCCCGGCCGCCGTCGGAGTGACAAAACCCGCAAGTCCCCGCGAATACCTGCTCGACCTCGAACGGCGCATTCTCGGGCGCAGGCGCCGCGGATTGTGCTTGGGCCATTGCAGCACACAGCAACGAGGCGCCTACCGGAACTGTTCTCAAATGCAGCTTCAACACGTCCACTCCATTCCTGAAGCAGGTGGCCGTTGCGATCGGCAAGGAGCGGGCTTGCACCCGCTCCTGCAGATCGTTTGCGGCAACTATTTCAGGCTGAAGACGACGAGCGCGCCGTCGTCACGCGGCATGCTCTTGTATACGCCGCCGAAGTTCGGCGCATACTCGTCAGCCAGCATGCCGCCGAAGCCCGCGGTCACGGCGATATATTGCTTGCCGCCGACGGAGTAGCTGACGATGCCGCCCTGGTGACCGGTGCCGTTGTTGTGCTTCCACAGCTCGGCTCCGGTTTCGGCATCATAGGCGTGGAGGACACCGCGGGAGTCCGGCACGAAGACCAGATTGCCCGCCGTCGACAGCACGCTTCCAAGCGGCGGCTCGGGATAGCGGACCTCCCATTTCTTCGCTCCCGTTATGGGATCACGCGCGTCGAGATGGCCATAGATCTCGCCGCCGGGAGGAGGCGTCATCTTGAAATCGGCGCCGATGTTGAGCTGGACCTGCGGCGTCGTGACCGGTGTCGTCTTCTGGATGTCCAGCGTCATGCACCATTCCTGGCCGATCTTGTAGTAGAGACCGGTCTTCGGGCTGTATGAGCCGGCGTTCCAGCTGATGCCGCCGCCGATGAACGGACACAGAGGCGGTTCAGTGACCTTCCCGACGGAGAAATCGCGGCGGCCGATCAGCGCGCCGGTCTTGGGGTCGATATCCTTGACGAAGTTGATGTTCTCGACCAGCCGCCAGACGTTCTTCACTTTGAGATTGCGGTCGTAGACGAAGACGAAGCCGCCCTTGTTCGGATGAACCACGTATTTCTGACCGTCGCGCTCGAGCATCACGAACTCGCCGACGGAGCTGTCAAAGTCCCAGGCGTCGTGCGGCAGCTCCTGATGATAGAATTTCAGCTTGCCGGTATCGATATCGAGGCCGATCACCGAACTCGTATAGAGATTGTCGCCGGGACGCGCACCTTGCGTCTTGTAGTCGGCACCCGACCAGTCGTAGAGCGGCGCAGGGTTCGCGGTACCCCACAGGATGGTGTTGGTCTCGGAATCGTAGGTGCCCGGCATCCAGCCGCCGCCACCGCCGGTGCGCCAGGACTCGTTGCCCCAGGTCTTCATGGCCTCCTCGGTGCCCGCGACCGTCAGGAATTCCCACTTCTTCTTTCCCGTCGTGGCATCGAGCGAGAAAATCGGGCCGCGGCCTGGCCATTCGCCACCTTGCGCGCCGATGATCACGCTTCCCTTCGCGTAGAGCGGCGCGCCGGTAAAGCCGACCGTGAGCTTCTGCGAGTCGATCAGCTTGGTCTCCCAGAGGACCTTTCCCGTCTTCGAATCCAGCCCGAAGACACGCCCATCCATCGTGCCGACGAACACCTTGCCTTCACCGAGAGCTACGCCGCGGTTGTAGGGAGAGTGGGTCTGCCGGCTGATGAGCGCCTCGTCCAGTTCCGGAAAGAAAGACCAGATGACCTCGCCGGTTGCGCCATTCAGCGCAAAGACCCGGCTGTAAGAGCCCGAATAGTAGAGCACCCCGTCAGCCACGAGTGGCATGGACTGCAGACCGCGTGTCGATCGCCCGGGAATGTGCATCCAGGCCACGCCCAGATTGCCGACGTTGTTCGTGTTGATCTGCGCGATCGGGCTGTAGTGGTGGGACTTGTACGAGCCGTGATAGGTGAGCCAGTCGTTCTGGCCGGCGGCCTCGATGCGGGCCGTATCCACGGCTTGTGCCGACGCCGCCGATGCTGCAAGTGTCGCAGCGACGACGACAGGCAAGGCCGAGCTGAGCCACTGCTTTCTCATTTGCACTTCCTCCCGCTCTTGTGTTTGTTGATTGCGTCTCGTGAGCGCGGCCGCGAGGGGGCATTTGCAGTTCAGTACGCGTCGATCGTCCTCCATCGGACCGAGTCGCCAACAGATATCCCCTCTTTCGGCGGATAGCGCCGAAGGAGCCACCTTCACTAGTGTGATTGCTGTTGTACTTCTGCTTGCCGCTGCAGCTTACGACGGATCACAGGGCGTGCAAACACGGAACGCGCGCAGGAGACGACTTTGACGCACGAGGCGAATTGAAACGGCAGCGGCACTGACCGTTTCGACCTCGGTCGGCCAGTCCCGGAGCGAAGTGGCTTATCCGTAGAGCACTTTCGGCAGTATCGTGACGATGCCGGGCCACAGCGTCAGCAGCAGCACGAAGCCGATCATGATCATGAGGTACGGCATCGTCACGCGGGCGATGTAGCCGAGGCCGTCGTCGGTCAGGCCTTGGATCACGAACAGGTTGAAGCCGACCGGCGGGGTGATCTGCGCCATTTCGACGGCGAGCACGAGGAAGACGCCGAACCAGACCTCGTCGAAGCCTGCGCCCTTCACGATCGGCAGCATGATCGGCAGCGTCATCACGATCATCGAGAAGCCGTCGAGGAAGCAGCCGAGAACGAGATAGAAGACGATCAGCGTCACGATCAGCATGAACGGCGACAGGCCGAGCCCCTTGACGAAGGCGGCCACCGCCTGAGGGATGCCGAGGAAGGCTGCGGCATTGCCGAGAATCGAAGCGCCGAGCACGATCAGCGCGATCATCGAGCAGGTCACGACCGAGCCGATCAGCACGTCGCGCATGACCTGTTGCGACATCGCGCCTTGCGCCCACGCCACGAGCGCCGCGCCGAGCACGCCGACGGCGGCAGCCTCCGACGGCGTCGCGAGGCCGCCATACATCGAGCCGAGCACGCAGGCGATCAGGAACAGCGCCGGGGCGAGGTCCTTCAGAGCGGCGAAGCGTTCGCTCCATGGCACCTGCGAGAGCTTGGCTTCCGTTTCCGGCACCATGGTCGGATTGAGGCTCGTATGCAGCATCACCCAGGCCATGAAGGTGGCGGCCAGCAGGAATCCCGGCAGCACGCCGGCCGTGAACAGCTTCAGGATCGAGACGTCGCCGAGCACGCCGTAGATGATCATGATGTTGGACGGCGGGATCAGGAACCCCAGCGTGCCGGCGCCGGCGAGCGAGCCGATCGCGATGTCGCGGGAATAGCCGCGGCGCAGCAGCTCGTTGAGCGACATGCGGCCGATCACCTGCGTGGTCGCGGCCGACGAGCCCGAGATCGCCGCGAAGATGGTGCAGCCGATCACGTTCACATGCAGCAGGCGGCCGGGCAGCAGCCCGGCCCAGGGCGCCAGTCCCTGGAACAGCGAGCGCGACAGGCGGGTGCGGAACAACAATTCGCCCATCAGGATGAACAGCGGCAGCGCGAGCAGCTCCTGCGTGGTCAGGATGTTCCAGGCGTATTGAGGCAGCAGCTTGTCGAGCGGGATCGAGCGGAACATCGCGAGCAGCAGCGTCGCGGTGAGCGCAAGCGTCAGGCCGATCCAGACGCCGCAGGCCAGCAGTGCAAACAGGATCGCGAACAGGGCGACGACTTCGATGGTCATGCGATCTTGGATCCGGGAGCGAGCAAAGCGGTCATTCGACGGGCGAGGCCTTCATGCGATGATCCTCCAGCGGCAGGCCGAGCGCGGCCTGGATCGCGCGCGCCAGGAACTGGAGCGTGAGCAGCAGCATGCCGAAGGTGACGACGGCTTCCGGAAACCATAGCGGCGTGTCGCTCGAGGTGGAGACCTGGCCGCGCACGAACGCGCCCCAGGCGAATTTCGCCATGGCCGAGGTCAGGAACGCCATGAAGGCGAAGCCGGCCGCCGCCGAGAGAATCTCGAGCGCGCGCTGCACCGGCGCCGGCACGTTCTTCAGGAGCAGCACGACGCGGATATGGCCGCCGACACGTAGCGTCATGGCGGCGCCGAAAGTGAAGGACGCCGCCATGAGATAAGAAGAATATTCCCACGCGATCGAGATGCTGGGCGGGAAGAACGGCAGGAAGTTCGACAGGAAGCGGGTTGCGACCTCGCAGAGCATCAGCAGCGTCAGCATCAAGAGACAGCCGCCGCCGATCCAGCCGTCGAGCCGGCCGAGGCGATCGATTCCGTCAAGCAGGATGCGCAGCGGCGCCGGCGCCGCTGCATTCAGGCTCTGCGGAGCTTCGGGCGAGATGCTCACCACGACGTCATCCTCAGCCACGCTTCATTTCGGCGAGATAGGCCCGCACCGGCTTGTCGGCCGCCGGCACGCGCTTGAGGAAGGCATCGAGCTGCGGCGCGGTCTTGGCCCGGATGTCCGTCATCATGGCTTGCGAGACCGGCACCACCTCCATGCCGCCTTCCTTCAGGCGGTTGAGGCTGTCGACGTCGGCCTTGAGCGAGTTGGCCCAGAAGCCCGGCTCCATCTTCGCCGCGATATCCGCAACCAGCTTCTGCTGATCGGCGGAGAGAGCCTTCCATGAATCGAGATTGACGGTGAGCATCTGCGACGACCAGACGTGGTTGGTCGGATAGACGTATTTCAGGAATTCCCAGAACTTGCCGTCGACGCCCGACACCGACGAGGTGGAGACGCCGGCCACGGCGCCGGAAGCGAGCGCGGGAATCGTCTCGCCCCAGGGGATCATCACGGCCGCCATGCCGATCGCATTCAGCATGTCGACCGCGTTCTTGTCGGGCACGCGGATCTTGATGTTCTTCAGGCCCTCGACATCGGCGACCTTCGCCTTCAGATGCAGATACTGCGTCGGCCACGGCACGATGTAGAGGATCTTCTGGTTGTTGCGCGCCGCGATCTTCTCGTATTCGGGCCGCACATATTTGTGCAGCACCTTGAGCTCTTCCACGGAGCCGCAGAGGAAGGGAATGCTCTCGACGCCCATGAAGGGCTCGTCGCCGACCTGCTGGATGTTGAGGACGTCGGCGAGAGGAACCAGGCCGTCGCGCACGGCGCGCAAGTGCTCGGGGCCCTTGAAGCCGAGCTGACCACCCGCCTTCACGGTGATGTTGACCGTGCCGCCGCTCTGCTTCTTCACCTCCTCGGCGAAGGCAAAAGCGTTCTGGGTGTGGAAATTGCCATCAGGCCACACCGTCGACATGTCCCAGCTTACCGTCGCCGCCCGCGCGCGGGTGGAGATGTGGCCGGCGGCGAGCAGCGTCGCTGCGCCCGCGGTGAAGTTCCGTCGCGTGATCATTGCACCCCTCCGTTTGCTACGCGCACGACGCCTGGCGTCACCGCGAGTACCCATAAACTGCGACCGCCTTGTCGACGGACACGAGTCCGCTTTCGACGTCGTCATTGACCGCCGCGCCCGCGCGCTTGGCGGGATCGCCGATGCCCGCGCCGCCCGGTGTCAGCACCACCAGCCGGTCGTCCGGCGGCACCTGCTGAAAGCCTTTCCCCCGCAGCTTCTTTCCGGACTTGAGACCGACATAGCCGGCCTCGCCGTCCCGGCCGCCATCGCGGCCGCGCGGCGGATGATCAATGCGGTCGAACGCCGCCAAGATGTCGAACGGCGCGTCGACGCCGCTGCCGACTTCGATGATCTGACCGAGGCCGCCGCGGGTGCGCCCTGCCCCGCCGGAATCCGGACGCAGCTCCTTGCGCCAGAAGATCAGAGGCGTCTGCGTCTCTGCGATCTCGACCGGCGTGCCGCGCACGCCGCTGGGATAGGCGGTCGCGGACAGCCCGTCCTTGCCGAAGCGTGCGCCGGTGCCGCCGTTGGAGGTCACCGCCATGGAGAACCCGTAATTGCCGCCGACGCCGCTTCGCGTCTGCCCGCGCAGGTTGAGATTCCACAGGCACGAGGTGCCTTCCGCTGGCACGCGCTCGGGAATGATCTGGCGCAGGCAGCCGAACACGACGTCGGGCAGCATCTGGCCGATGATGTGGCGCGAGGCGACCGGCGCCGGCTTCGGCGCATTGAGAATCGCGCCCGCCGGCGCCGATACCGTCAGCGGCGAGAGCGAGCCGGCATTGTTCGGGATCTGCGAGGCGACGACGCAGCCGAGGCCGAACACGGTATAGGCGGTGGTGTAGGACAAGGGCACGTTGATGCCGAACTTCGAGGCTGCGGAGGTGCCGTCGAAATCGACGTGTATGCCTTCGTCCGAGATCGTCAGGGTCGCAGCCAGCGTCACCGGCGCGTCATAGCCGTCGACCACCATCGTGTTGCGCCAGCTGCCCTTCGGCAGCTTGGCGATCTCGGCGAGCACGGCCTCGCGCGAGCGGTCGCAGATGTAGTCGCCGAGCTCGTCCAGCGTGTCGATGCCGAACTCGGTCATCATCTCGACCAGGCGCTCGCAGCCGACGTCGTTGCAGCCTGCGAGCGAATAGGTGTCGCCCTCGGTGTCGATCGGAAGTCGCGTATTGGTGCGGATCATCGCCATCAGCGTCTCGTTGACGACGCCCTGGTCGATCAGCTTCAGCATGGGGATGTAGAGCCCCTCCATGAACACGTCGGTGGCGTCGGGCCCAAAGCCGATGCCGCCGATATCCATGAGGTGGCTGGTGCAGGAGAACAGCGCCACCGGCTTGCCATCCTTGAAGCACGGCGTGGTGACGACGAAGTCGTTGAGATGGCCGGTGCCCATCCAGGGGTCGTTGGTGATGTAGGCGTCGCCTTCCTTCATCGTCTCGATCGGGAAGTGAGTGATGAAATGCTTGACCGATTCCGCCATCGAGTTGACGTGGCCGGGCGTGCCCGTCACCGCCTGCGCCAGCATGCGCCCCTCGAGGTCGAACACGCCGGCCGACAGGTCGCCGCATTCGCGCACGATCGGGCTGAACGCAGTGCGGAGCAGCACCTGCGCCTGCTCCTCGACCACGGCGATCAGCCGGTGCCACATGATCTGAAGGTCGATCAGGCTCGCGCCATTTGCCTTGCTCATGATCAGGCCGCCTTCCGTTCCATGACGATGCTGCCGGCACCGTCTATATGGGCGTCAAAACTGTTGGAGACGAAGGTCGAAGTTTCGTCCTCCGCGATCACGGCGGGACCCGCAATCGTTGCGCCCGGCGCCATGTCCTCGCGGCGATAGAGCGGGATCTCGATCACTTCGCCCGCGCGGCCGTCGAAGAACTTGCGGCTGCCGGACGCCTTGGCCGCAGGCATGCGTGCGACGGAAGCGACGGTGGGGGGATTGCGCGCCTCGGTGGTGGCGAGCACCGACCAGCTCAACACCTCGATGGCAGCCCCCGGGATCGGCCGTTCGAACATCGCGGAATAATCCGCCTCGAACTTCCGGCGCAGGCCGGCGAGATCGGCGGTCGCCAGCCGCCGGTTCGGCAGCTCGACCGATATCTCGTGGCCCTGGCCGACATAGCGCATGAAGGCGGCGCGGCGCTCCCGCACCGGCGCACCGGCTGCACCGGGCTCCACCAGCGCACGCGCTTCGGTCACCATCTCCTGCAAGAGGTCAGAGACGGCCTCGGTGTCGAAGTCGTCGAGCCGGACATGACGGCTGCGCACCAGCTCATAGGCGATGGGCGCGGCCAGGAAGCCGACGGCGGAGCCGACACCGGCATTCGATGGCACGATCACGCGAGAGACGCCGATCTTCTCGGCGACGCGGGCCGCGTGCAGCGGCGCGGCACCGCCGAAAGCGATCAGCGTGTGCTGGCCGATAATCTCGCCGCGCTCGACCGCATGCACGCGCGCCGCGCTCGCCATGTTCTCGCAGACGACTTCGTGGACAGCATAGGCCGCGGTTTCCGCGGTAAGGCCAAGCGGGTCGCCGACGTCCCGCAGCAGCGCCTGCTTCGAAAGCTCCGGGTCGAGCTTGATCGTGCCGGCAGCAAACGCATCGGGATCGATCATGCCAAGCGCGACGTCCGCGTCCGTCACGGCCGGGCGCTGACCGCCGCGGCCATAGCAGGCAGGCCCCGGCTCCGAGGAGGCGCTCTCGGGACCGACGGTGACGCGCTTCATCGCGTCGACATGCGCGATCGAACCGCCGCCGGCGCCGATCTCGACCATCTCGATGACGGGAATGCGCACCGGCAGGCCGGAGCCCTTGAGGAAACGCGCAGCGCGATCGACCTCGAACACGCGCGAGGTCTCGGGCTGGTACTTTTCGATCAGACAGATTTTTGCGGTCGTGCCGCCCATGTCGAAGGAGAGCACCTTGCTCTCGCCGAGACGCGCCGCGATCTGGGCCGCGAAGATCGCGCCGCCGGCGGGACCGGATTCGACGAGGCGCACCGGAAAGCGTCGCGCGGTCTCGATCGAAGTCACGCCTCCGCCGGAGGTCACGAGATAGATGGCGCCGCGAAACTGCTCGACCTGCAGGGCATCGGCCATGCGGGCAAGATAGCCATCGATCAGCGGCTGCACATAGGCGTTGGCGACCGCAGTGGATGTGCGCTCATATTCCCGGATCTCGGGACACACTGCCGACGATACAGTCACGGAGATGCCGGGCATTTCATCACTGATGATCGCGGCCGCGCGGCGCTCATGCTCGGGATTGGCATAAGAGTGCAGGAACGCGATTGCGACGCTCTCGACCTTCAGCTCACGCAATCTCTGCGCGAGTGCGCGCACCGCCGCTTCGTCGAGCGGGAGACGAACGGCACCGTGGGCGTCAATGCGCTCGGGCACCGTGAAGCGCAGGCCGCGCGGCGCCAGCGGCTTCGGCTTGTCGATGCCGAGATCATATTGGTCGTAGCGGCTTTCGGTGCCGATATCGAGCACGTCGCGGAAGCCCTCGGTCGCGATCAGCGCGGTCTTGGCCCCGCGGCGCTCGATGATGGCATTGGTCGCGAGCGTCGTGCCATGAATGAAGACGTCGATGTCGCTGATATGCGCACGTGCATCGGCAAGAATGAGGCGCATGCCGTCCAGCACAGCCTGCTCGGGGCGCTGCGGAGTGGTCAGCACCTTGCGGGTTTTGCGATCTTGCCCCACGTCCAGCACGATGTCGGTGAACGTGCCACCGATATCAACGGCAAGCCGCACCTCGGCTCCCTCAAGCATTCCAAATTCTCCGTGCTGGTCGTCAAGACTGGGGACAAAAGCGCAGCAATTTCCATGCCATGGACGACGAGATGCATGCCGCGCCCGGCTATTCTGCTTGGCACCTATGCAATAGGCAAGGCGTGTGCGCCACGTGCGCGATCAGAGCAGGAATGCAAGCGCCGTCTCGCAGCGCTCCTCGACCTTGAGCGTCAGGAGATCGTCGGCGCGGGTGCGGCCGAGGTTGACCGCCGCGATCGGAATATTGCGGCGCGCCGCAGCCTGGACGAAGCGGAAGCCGGAATAGACCATGAGCGAGGAGCCGACGATCAGCATGGCGTCGGCTTGCGCCAGATGATCCTGCGCGGTGGCGACGATGTCGCGCGGGACGTTCTCGCCGAAGAACACGACGTCGGGCTTGAGGATGCCGCCGCAGGCTTCGCATGGCGGCACTTCGAAGGAGGAAAAATCCTCGTGCTCCAGATCGGCGTCGCCGTCAGGTGCATCCGCGGCATCGAGCGTCAGCCATGCCGCATTGGCGCGGCCAAGATCGTGCTGAAACTCGTCGCGCGGCGTCTTGCGGCCGCAGCCCATGCAGCGGACAAGATCGAGCCGGCCGTGCAGGTCGATGACCTGCCGGTGGCCGGCCGACTGATGCAGCCGATCGACGTTCTGGGTCAGCAGCATCCCGCACTGGCCGTTCGTCTCGAGCCGAGCCAACGCATGATGCGCATCGTTCGGCCTCGCCTGGCCGAACCGCCGCCAGCCGATCAGGCTGCGCGCCCAATAGCGCCGGCGCGTATGCTCGTCCGACATGAAGGCCTGGAAGTTGACCGGCTGGGTCCGCTTCCAGTTGCCCTGGCTGTCGCGGTAATCGGGAATGCCTGAATTGGTGCTGCAGCCGGCGCCGGTCAGCACGAACAGACGTTCGTGCCGGCCGACGAAGTCCTGGAGCGGAGGGTTTGACATGGCACCAGATGTAGGTCGCGAGCCCGGCCTTTTCCAGATCACTGTCGACGGGACGGACGCCCTGCGATGGACGATGGCTGAGATTTCTCCTGGTCTGCCGTGTGGGCGGCTTGCTGCAACGTCCGCCGAAACTCATCGCGCTTTTCGTGCACCGAGGCTATCGCATGTCCGACCGCGACCCCGAGGCCGACCAGCGCAGCTTCTGAAAGCTGCAGGCTTGCCTCGATGGTTTCCGGCACCGCGTCAGTTGCGCCGATTGCATAGAGGTGACGGGCGTGATCAGCGTCGCGCGCACGTGAAACGATCAACACATCCGGCCGCACCGCACGGGTCCGCTCGACGACGGCATCGATCGCCGTTCGCGACTGAATCGTGATGATCACACCGGTCGTCTGCATCAGGCCGCAAGCTTCGAGAAAGCCCGGTTCTGTCGCGTCGCCAAAGAAGACCTTATGGCCGTCGCGGCGGTCGCGCGCCACGGCGATCGGATCGTGATCGACCGCGATGTAGTCTACGCCATGGGAGGTAAGCAGCGAGCAGACCACTTTTCCAACACGGCCATAACCGACCACGATGGCCTGTGTTCGGTCACTTGGCGGCTGAACCGTCAGTTCGGGATCGAGGATGCGCTCGTCAGCCAGCTTGGCGGCCAGTCGTCGTCCGAGCGCGCCCAAGAGCGGCGTCAGCGCCATCGTCACGGCGGTGATGGGACGACGAAGCTCGACACACGAGGCTCGATCAGACCGGCGGCCGCCGCCATGCCGATGCTGACGAAGGCGAACTCGCCGACGGGCCCCAGCAGGAAGCCGATCTCCATCGCCGCCGGCCATGAGAGCCTGAAGATGCGGCCCAGAATGATGAGCACGATCGCCTTGCCGGCGAGAATGCTGATGACGGCAGCCAGCAGCCAAACAGGCTCGCGCATGAACACGCGGAAGTCGATGGCCATGCCGACGGTGAAGAAGATGCCGAGCAGTAGGCCCTTGAACGGCTCGACGGTGGCCTCGATGGCTTTTCCATACTCCGTTTCCGCCAGCATCAGTCCTGCAACGAATGCCCCGAGCGCCATCGACAGCCCGGCTTGGTGTGCGGCAAGCCCTGCGCCGACGATGACGAACAAGGTCGCCGCGACAAACAACTCGGTCGAATGGGTTCCCGCAACCATCTGGAACAGCGGACGCATCAGCAGCCGTCCGATCAGAATGAGAAAAGCGACCGCCACGACCGCCTTCAGGATCGCACTGGAGATGTGCGTCACGACCGAGCCACCGCTGCCTGCACCGAGCACCGAGACGAAGACGAGAATGGGGACCACGGCGAGGTCCTGGGCCAGCAAGACCGAGAAGCTGGCGCGCCCGGCTGTGGTCGCAAGCCGCCTCTCGGCGGAGAGAAGCTCGAGCACGATGGCCGTCGAGGACAGCGCAAGGCTCGCGCCAATGATAACGGAAGTATCGGAACTCTGCCCGGAGAGAAGCGCCGCGCCAAATATCATGGCGGACGTCGCCAGCACCTGCAGGCCGCCAAGCCCGAACACCAGCCGTCGCATCGTGACGAGACGCCGGAAAGACAGTTCGAGCCCGATCAGGAATAGCAGGAACACGATGCCGAGATTGGCGATGCCCTCGACATTCTGCGCGTCCGTCACCGTGAACCAGTACAGGAACGGGAGATTCTGAACGAGCGAACCAAGCCCGAGCGGACCGAGAATGGCGCCCGCGCCGAGATAGCCCAGCACGGGGTTGATGCCCCAGCGGCGCACGATCGGCACCACCACGCCGGCGGTGCCGAGAACCACGAGCGCGTCGCTATAGGCATTGATGTTGATGGTTGTGGTCACGAGCCCGTCTTGTGTCGGCGCTTGCCAATAACGGCCGCGTCGTCCACGGTCGATAGCACACGGCGCCGCAGCCCCCAACCCATCCTGATTTCTCCGCGGGCACCGGCGGCCCGCCGATGCGGATGGTCCGAGCTGAGGTTCAGCTCGCCCAATTCTCCCGGAATTCGGGGAATAGCGTCAGGCCCCCGCAGGCATAGATCGTCTGCCCAGTGATGTAGCTCGCATCCTCCGAGGCGAGGAAGGCGAACACGGCGGCGATCTCTTCCGGCGTGCCGACCCTGCCCAGCGGAATATGGCTGGTGACGACGCCGCGCTTCTCGCGATCGCCGGTCCATGCCGCATTGATCGGCGTGTCGATCGCGCCTGGCCCCACCGCGTTGACGCGGATGCCCCGGCCGGCAAATTCGAGCGCCAGCGTGCGCGTCAGATTGGCCATGCCTCCCTTGCTGATCGAATAAGCGAGATAGCCGGGCTTTGGAATGATCTGGTGGACGCTCGAACAATTGATGATGCTGCCGCCTCCGCCGCGTGCGACGAAGTGAGCGAGCGCCTTCTGCGCGCAGAGTACCGCGCCATTGAGATTGACGGCGATGATGCGGAGATAGGTTTCGACGTCGAGCGCCTCGCTCGGCGATTCCTTCTGGAAGCCGGCGTTGTTGACCAGACAATCGAGACGTTTCCAGCGAGAAAGAATCGTCTCGAACATCGCGGCAATGTCCTGCTCATCGCCGACATTGGCCTTGACGATGCAATGATCGGGCGCGCCGTGGCCACGGTCGCTCGAAGCTGCCCGAGCGAGCGCGAGCGTCTCCTCCGCCCGCTCCACGTTCTCGAAATAGTTGATGGCGACGGTTGCGCCTTCCTGGGCGAGCCGGACGGCGACGGCGCGGCCGATTCCTTGTGAGGCACCGGTCACCAGAGCGTATTGGCCGACAAGGCGCGAGGGAAACGAGGTTGAACGTTCGGTTTGCGGCATGGCTTCTCTCCAGATGCGTCATCATGGCTGGAACCGGCGTTTTGTTCCACCCGGTTGTGCATACGCCGCACGCACTCCTGGACGCGGCGCGGCTGGCAGCTGAGTGGAATCGATCGGCATGCCGGGGCGAGGCCGTTCACCAGGCACCCGAGACAACCGCCGATCGCACCGAGGATGATCGGCAGGCAGCGCCGCATGCCTGGGCTGCAAAGGCAAGCACTCCGATCATCGGAACGGTCACGAGCCCACCCCATCGAGAGCTTGCCGCCGCCGGCGCCATGGTGGCTGCGATCGACAACAAGCGCGCTTGCGGCTCCGCGATCGATCTTCGTGCAAACAGACAAAAATGTGATTGTCGCTTCGGCGGCGGCCATCACATGATGCAAGTCATTCATGATTCAGATCATGCATGATCAATGCGTTCCGGGGCACACTCCATGACACAAATCGCGATCCAGCCAGCCATTCATCGCCGGCACCAGCCCTGGTACAAGATCCTCTATGTCCAGGTGCTGATCGCGATCGCGCTCGGCGTGCTCATCGGCTATTTCTATCCTGATCTCGGCAAGGCCTTGAAGCCGCTCGGCGACGGTTTCATCGCGCTGATCAAGATGATGATCGCGCCGGTGATCTTCTGCACCGTGGTGCACGGCATCTCCTCGATGGGCGACCTCAAGCGCGTCGGCCGGGTCGGGCTGAAGTCGCTGATCTATTTCGAGACGGTCTCGACCGTCGCGCTCGCGGTCGGACTTTTGGTCGGCGAGATTCTCCAGCCCGGGCACGGCTTCAACATCGATCCCGCCACGATCGATCCGAAATCGGTCGCGACCTACGTCACCAAGGCCAAGGAAGAGGGCATCGTCGCCCATCTGATGGCGATCATCCCCGACAGCTATCTGGGCGCCATCGCGCGCGGCGACCTCCTGCAGGTGCTGCTGATCTCGATCCTCTCCGGCTTCGCCATCGCCTTCCTCGGCAAGGCCGGCGAGCCCATTGCGGACGCGATCGACAAGGCCGCGAAGATGTTCTTCGGCATCATCCGCATCATCGTGCGCGTCGCGCCGATCGGCGCCTTCGGCGCGATGGCGTTCACCGTCGGCGCCTACGGCCTCGGCTCGCTGCTCAACCTCGCGGCGCTGATCGGCACGTTCTATCTCACCAGCATCCTGTTCGTGCTGGTCGTCCTCGGCGCGATCGCGCGGCTGGCGGGCTTCTCGATCCTGCGCTTCATCGCCTACATCAAGGACGAGCTCCTGATCGTGCTCGGCACCTCATCCTCCGAGACGGTGCTGCCGCAGATGATCCAGAAAATGGAGCATCTCGGCGCCTCGCGCTCGGTGGTCGGCCTCGTCATTCCGACGGGGTACAGCTTCAATCTCGACGGCACCAACATCTACATGACGCTGGCGACGTTGTTCCTGGCGCAGGCGACCAACACGCATCTGACCATCTGGCAGGAGCTCGGCATTCTGGGCATCGCCATGATCACCTCGAAGGGCGCCTCGGGCGTCACCGGCGCCGGCTTCATCACGCTCGCGGCAACGCTCTCGATCGTGCCTGACATTCCGATCCAGTCGATCGCGATCCTGGTCGGCATCGACAAGTTCATGAGCGAGTGCCGCGCGCTGACCAATCTGATCGGCAATGGCGTCGCCTGCGTCGTCATCAGCATCTCCGAAGGCGAGCTCGACCGCGACGCGCTGCACGAGACCATGGCCCATCCGCTGGAGATCGGCGAGGCGCTGGAACCGGGCGGAGGCGGGTAGATCGAAGGCAGGCGAAGCCCGATTCCGACGATCGAAGGGCAAGATCAAGGCGGGGCGCGCGGAGGACGACCGTGCCGAAGGCGCCGTCGTCCTCCGTCGCCGTGCGCCATCAACCCTTCAAAGCGGTCACCACCACCTCGATCAGCGCGCCGCCGCCGAGATCGGCGACGCCGACGGTGGCGCGGGTGGGGAGATTGTCGCCGAAGAACTCGGTCCAGGCCGCATCCATCTCCTTCTTCTTGGAGAGATCCGTGACGAAGATCGAGGCGCTGACGACGCGAGACTTGTCGGTGCCGGCCTCCTTCAGATAGCCGGCGATCTTGCCGAGGATGTTGCGGGTCTGCTCGCCCATCGAGACCGACGTGTCGTCGGCAATGGTTCCACCGAGGAAGACGAAGCCGCCTGCCTCGACGGCGCGGTGCATGATGGGCGTGCGGATGCTACGGGTGATGCTCATGATGTCCTCTTGTCTCTAGTGCGTGGAAGGATGGAAGCGGTCGATGCCGAGATCGCTGACGCGGGTCTGGCTGCCGCCGTTGACGATCAGCTCTGCCATCACGGCGCCGGCGCCGGGACCGAGCTGAAAACCGTGCAGCGAGAAGCCGAACTGGTGATACAGACCCTTGTGTCGGCTACTCGGGCCGAACACGGGCAGATCGTCTTTCATCTTCGCCTCGATGCCCGCCCAGGCGCGGACGATGGTGGCGCTGCGCATCACGGGGAACAGCTCGAACACGGTCTGCGCGCTGGTCGCAAGACTCTTCCAGTCCAGCACCGTCTCGTTGCGGTCCTGATACGGCGTCGCCAGATGGCCGCCGCCGATCAGCACGGTGCCGTTCTTGAATTGCTTGAAGGAGAGTTTGCGCCCGCGCAGGATCACGACGGGATCGATGAAGTGCGGCACGCGCGAGGTGATCATCAGCATCGGCGCCACCGTCTCGACCGGAACGGGTTCGCCGAGATCAGCCGCGATCTTGCCGGCCCAGGCGCCCGCGGCGTTGACGAGCACCGGCGCAGCATAGGTGTCCGAGCCGACGTCGACGTGCCAGAGCCCGTCGTTGTAGCGGATGTTGCCGGCGGCCCTGCCCTCGCGCACGGTCGCGCCGAGTTGCTCGGCCTTGCGACGGAATGCCGTCGTCGTCTGCGCCGGATTGGCGGCTCCGTCACGGCGCGAGACCACGCCGCCCGGACAGGTCTCGGCGACGGCCGGCACGAGGCGCCGCAATTCAGTCGTGTCGATCAGTTCCTCATGGGTGAAGCCGAGCGCGTTGAGCTCGGCGACACGCGCGCGGCAGATCGCGAGCTCCTCCTCGTTCTCCGCGACCAGCACCTGGCCGTAGCTCTCGAAGCTGCAATCGTCATCAACGAGCTCGGAAATCTTCTCCCAGATCCCCATCGAGCGGATCGAGAGCGGGATTTCGGGGACGTGCCGTGCGAGCTGACGGACTCCGCCAGCATTGACACCCGAGGCATGGCGGCCGGCATAGTCCTTCTCGATCAGCACCGGCTTCAAGCCGGCGAGGCACAGATGCAGCGCGGTCGAACATCCGTGGATGCCGCCGCCGACGACGATCGCATCCACATTCCTGGTCATCCGCGCACCACGGCCTTGACGTCGGCTTCGCTCTTGGGAACGGCGGCGAGCTCGGCGAGCGTGATCGGCTTCACCGGCGCACGCAGCCGGTAATAGCCGATCTCCTGCGGGGACTTGCCGCGCGCCTGCGCCATCAGCTCGGTGACTGTGAGGCCGCAGAGCCGGCCCTGGCACGGACCCATGCCGGTGCGGCGATAGGCCTTGAGCTGGTTCGGCCCGGTTGCACCAATGGCGACGGAATCGAGAACGTCCTTTGCCGTCACTTCTTCGCAGCGGCAGACGATGGTATCGCCCGAGGGAATGCGGAACTGCGTCGCGGGGCGGAACAGCGTGTCGAGGAAGACACGGCCGCGCTCGGCCTTGGCGAGATCTGAGCGGAGCGTTGCCATTGCCGGAAGCTTCGCAGCGTCCGCGGGCGCCAGCGCCTCCACCGCCGCGCGCGCCGCGATGCGGCCACGCACCACCGCGGCATTCGCACCACCGATGCCCGCGCCATCACCGGCGATCGCGATGCCCGCGACCGACGAATTGCCGCTCGCATCCAGCACCGGCGACCAGCACAATTGCAGATCGTCCCAGCGATGTTCGACACCGGCTGACATCGCCAGATTGACGTTGGGCACGACACCCTGATGCAGCAGCAGCAGATCGGCTGGAATGGTCTCGCGCTTGCCGCCCGCGACATAGCTCACACTTGCGAGTTGACCGTCGCCGGACGCGGAGAGCTCGGTCACCCCGGAGACGACCTGCACCTTCGCCTTCACCTCGCGCATCATCGACAGGCCCTTGCTGAAATAGGGCGAGGTCAGGAAGGCAAAGGCATGAGGCAGCGCCGCGAAGTAATTGCCGCGCTCGGTGGTGTCGAGGATGCGGTCGATGCGGCCGCCGAGGCGGAGGATTTGCGCGGCGAGCAGCCATAGCAGAGGCCCCTGTCCCGCGATCACCGTGCGGCCGTCAGGCACCAGCGCCGACGATTTCAGCATGGTCTGCGCCGCACCCGCCGTCATCACACCCGGCAGCGTCCAGCCGGGAATCGGGAACGGCCGCTCCAGCGCGCCGGTCGCAAGGATCACGCGCCTGGCCTTGACGAAGGCGGATGCGCCGCCGACCGAGACGGCGATCTCGAGATTGCGGTCGAGGCTCCAGACCGTCGCACGATGGATGATTTCGGCGCCGCTCGCACGCAGCGCCTGCACGAGATCGGCACCGACCCAATAATCGGCGCCGAGCTGATTGCGCTCGGTGACCGGCGTCGAGGAAATCGCGCGGAACACCTGGCCGCCGGGGCCGATGTTCTCGTCGAGCAGCAGCGTCGACAGGCCGGCCTCGGCGGATGTCGCGGCAGCAGCAAGACCCGCAGGCCCGGCGCCGATCACCACCACGTCATACGCTTCACGCTTGGGAGCCACAGTCATTTTCCGATCTCCCGCTTGCCCTTCTGGATTTCGACCTGCATGCCCTCGGCGACGGGCACGAGGCAACCCTGCCGGTTGCCGACGCCGTCGATGGTGACGAGGCAGTCGAAGCACACGCCCATCATGCAATAAGGCAGACGCGGCGCGCCGCTCACTGCGGTGGAACGCCGTGCGTCAACGCCGGAGGCCAGCAGCGCGGCGGAGACGGTGTCACCTTGGCGCGCCGCGACGGCAACGCCGTCGACGAAGATCTGCACTTGCGGACGCTTGTCCTGTTCGGATCGCCTGAACATGGGGATACCCCTTGGCTCCTTCCTGAAATCTCTAATAGCCGCTGTTGTTGGCTGCGCCCGCGTCACCAAAGCGGCTGGCCGAGAACGCGCCGACAAGCTCCGGCTCGAGCGCGCCTTGCGCCACCATGCGCGCGATCTCGAAGGCGTGGTTGGAAGCGAGCGTCACGCCGGAATGGCAGCAGGCCACGAAGGCGCCGGGATGCGTCTCCGACTGGTCGTAGATCGGAAAACCATCCTGCGGCATGACGCGGATGCCGGCCCAGCTCCTGACGACGTTGAGCCGCGACAGATGCGGGAACATGCGCTGCGCGCGGTCGGTCATCACTGCGCTGATCGAATGCTTCAGCGCGCGGTCGTCGAGCTCGTCCTCCTTGCTGTCGCCGATCATCACCGTGCCCTCGTCGGTCTGGCGGATCGTGGTCAGTGGATGCGGCAGGAACGGCATGGTGCGCTCGGTCACGACGATCTGGCCTCGGGTCGGTCCCATCGGAGCAAAGAGACCGACCATCGGCGCCAGGGTCTGGTTGGCATTGCCGGCGGCCAGCACGATCTTGGCGGCGCGCAGCTCGCCCTTCGGCGTCGTCAGGCGAAACTCGCCGCCGCTCTTGCTGATCGACGAGACCGGCCGCTCAGGAAAATAGTCGATGCCGAACGCCCTAAAGCCGGTGTGAAACGCGCGGAAGGTGCGCAGCGAATTGACGTGGCCGTCGAGCGGACAATAGCTGCCGCCGGAGACCTCCGGGCCAATCAGCGGCAGCGCCTTCTTCACCTCGGATGCGGGAAGCATCTCCATCTTGTAGTCGGCCGCGCCGGCCTGGTTGTGCATGCGCTTGACGAGCTCGGTGCGCTGGCCGAATTCGTCCTCGCCGAGCGTGAGGTGAAAGCCGCCGTTCTGCTGGAGGCAGACGTCGAGGCCGGTCTGCTGCTTCAGTTCGGAGGCGAGTCGTCCCCACGCCTGCGACGCCTGCACGGTCCAGACCGTATAGGCCGGCATGCCCAAGCCCTTGCTCTGGACCCAGACCAGCGCGAAATTCGCGCGCGAGGCGCGCTTGGTGATATCGCCTTCGTCGAGCCGGCCACCTTCTTGCCGAGGCGGCCGAGGCCCCAGGCAACGGCGGAGCCGAGCAATCCCCCGCCGACGACGGCGACGTCATATTCTCCTGGCATAGGTTCTCCTATCGCCCCGTATCGCCCTTGCCGGCGAGCACGCGGTCGAGCCCGTAGAAGCGATCGAGCAGAATGAGGGCGGTCATGGTGATCGCGATCACGCAGGCCGAGACCGACGTCACCAGCGGATCGATGTTGTCCTGGATGTAGAGGAACATGCGCACCGGCAGCGTTTCGGTACCGGGCGTGGCAAGGAAGACGGTCATGGTGAGATCGTCGAAGGACTGAATGAAGGCGAGCGCCCAGCCGCTGATGACGCCGGGCAGGATCAGCGGCAGCGTCACGCGGCGGAACAATGTCCAGCCGCCGGCGCCGAGCGAGACCGCCGCCATCTCGACGGTGCGGTCCATGCCGGTTGCCGCCGCCAGCGTGAGCCGCAGCGCGAACGGAAACACGATGATGACATGCGCGATGATCAGCGCGGCAAAACTGCCGCCGAGGCCAGCTGAAGTGAAGAAACGCAGAAAGGCGATGCCGAGCACGACATGCGGGATCATCAGCGGCGACAGGAACAGCGCCGCCAGCGCATCGCGGCCGCGGAAGCGGTAGCGCGCGATCGCGAGCGCCGCCGGCACCGCGAACAGAAGCGCGACGAAGGACGAGAGCGCGCCGAGTCCGAGGCTGACCCAGAAGGCGTGGATGAATTCGGGATAGTTCGCGATCGTCCTGAACCAGCGCAGCGAGAATCCGTTGGTCGGCAAGGAGAGGAAGCCTTCTGGCGTGAAGGCGACGAGGCAGACCACCAGGATCGGCGCCACCATGACGATGACGAAGATGGCATGGAAGATCAGCGCCAGCGGGCCGTTCCGTCTCATCGGAACACCTCCGCGTAGCGTCGCTCGATCAACGCGTTGCTGCCGACGACGATCAGCACCAGCGCGACCAGCAGCAGCGTCGCGACCGCGGCGCCGAGCGGCCAGTTCAGCGTGTTGAGGAACTCGTCATAGGCGAGCGTCGCCGCGACCTTGAGCCGTCGACCGCCGATGATCGCTGGCGTCGCGAAGGCGCTGGCCGAGAGCGAGAACACGATGATGGCCCCCGACAGCACGCCGGGCAGGATCTGCGGCATGACAATGCGGCGGATGATGGTAACGGGGCCGGCGCCGAGCGACATCGCGGCATTCTCGATCTGCGGATCGAGGCGCTGGAGCGCGGCCCACACCGACAGCACCATGAACGGCATCATCACGTGCGCAAGCGCGATGATCATTCCTGTTTCGGTGAACATGAAGGGGATGGGGGAGCGCATGACCCCGAGCGACATCAGAAGCTTGTTGACGAGGCCATTGTTGCCGCCGAACAGCAGCGCCCAGCCGAGTGTGCGCGCGACGACGGAGATCAAGAGCGGCCCGAGAATGACCAGCAGGAAAAAGCTCTTCCAGCGGCCGCTCATGCGGTTGAGGATGTACGCTTCGGGCGCTCCCAGCAAGGCCGTGAGCAGCGTGGTCAGGATCGCGACGCGAAACGTCCGCCAGAACATTTCTGCATAGTAGGGATCGGTCGCGATCTCGTGCCAGTTCTTGAGGATGAAGACCGGCTCGATGCCCTTGTACTGGCCCCAATCGTGGAATGACAGCATCACCGTCATCGCCAGCGGAATCAGCAGCACGCCGACAAACAACATCAAGGCCGGCGCCGTCAGCGCCCAGGGCGCACGGGCGTTTCGTTCGTCGGCGGCCATGCTCATGCGGAGGCTCCGCCGCGCACGCTCATGTCCTCCGGCCGCCACGTGAGACGTACTGCCTCGCCTTCGGCTGGCTGCGGCTTGCCATCGTTCTGACGGATCACGATGGCCGGACCACATTCGCTATCGCACTGAAACAGCCAGTGATTCCCCTGAAAGATGCGCGTGATAATCTTGGCGCTGAGCCCCGTATCACCAAAGCCGATTCGTTCGGGGCGAACACTCACTGTCACGGGTCCGCCGAGCCCGGCCGGCGCCGGCGCGCGCCAGGAGCCTGCCACCAACTGGGTAGGCGATACGACCCGGTCGATCATCCCGGGAAAATCATTTGTCTTGCCCAGGAACTGCGAGACGAAAGCCGATGCCGGCCTTTCATAGGTCTCCTGCGGCGTGCCGATCTGCTCGATCTTGCCCTGACTCATCACCACGATGCGGTCGGACAGCGACATCGCCTCGTTCTGGTCGTGCGTGACCAGGATCGTGGTGGTGCCGATGGTGCGCTGGATCTGGCGCAGCTCGATCTGCATCTCCTCGCGCAGTTTTGCGTCGAGGTTCGACAGCGGCTCGTCGAGCAGCAGCACGCTCGGCTTGATCACCAGCGCGCGTGCCAGCGCCACGCGCTGTTGCTGGCCGCCGGACATGCGGCGCGGATGGCGGTCCTCGTAGCCGGCGAGCCCCACCATCGCCAGCGCGGCCCGAACGCGATCGGCCCGTTCGCTGCGCGGCACGTTGCGCATCTCGAGGCCAAAGGCGACGTTCTCCGCCGCCGTCATGTGCGGAAACAGCGCGTAGCTCTGGAACACGATGCCGAGGCCGCGCTTGGCCGGATGAACCGCGGTGAGGTCCTTGCCCTCCAGGCGGATCGCGCCGCGCGTGGGGTCGAGGAAGCCCGCGATCATCTGCAATGTCGTGGTCTTGCCGCAGCCGGACGGGCCGAGGAAGGAGATGAACTCCCCCTTCCCCACCGACAGGCTGAAGTCGTCGACCACAGTCTGCGCGCCGAACTGCTTTGCGACCCGATCGAGCTCGAGATAGGCCATGACGCTGTCTCCGCCGCGACCGATCAGCGCTCGACCTCGCGATTCCAGCGCTTGGTCCACTCCTCACGCTTCTCGTTGATGACGGTCCAGTCGGGATTGTAGAGCTTGGCCGCGCGCTCGCCGATCGGCGCCATCTTGCCGAGCTCCGGCGGGATCACCAGCGATTTCAGCACCGGGCCGTAGCCGTAATCCTTCAGCATCACGAGCTGGATCTTGGGATCGAGCAGCATCTTGACGAAGCTCGCAGCGAGTGGCGAGGCATTCGGCTTGGCGATCGGACACGCCGTCGTCAGCAGCGTCGCCGCGCCTTCCTTCGGATAGACGAAGTCGACGGGGAAGCCGGTATTGGCGAAGCTCTGCACACGGCCCGTGCCCCACACCGCGATCACGGCCTGGCCGGACTGGAACAGCTCGGTCATCTTGCCCGGCGACGGCTCATAGGCCAGCACGTTCGGATTGATCTGCTCCTTGAAGATCTTGAAGCCGGAATCGACGTTGGTCTCGCCGCCGCCGTTCATCTTCGACAGCATCACCAGGGCCTCCAAGCCGTAGGTGTTGTTGATCGGCGGGATGACGAGCTGCTTGGCGTATTTCGCGTCCTTCAGGTCGTTCCACGAAGTCGGCGGCGCCCAGCCCTTCTCCTTGAACACCTTGGTGTTGTACATCAGGCCGGTCGCGACGATGCCGATCGCGACCGCGCGATCGTCCTTGAAGCGGGCGGTGTCGTAGAGATCGGCCGGCAAGCCGTCGAGCTTGCCGCAGAAGCCGAGCTGGATCGCCTGGTACATCGGGCCGTCGTCGACGATGGCGACGTCGATCTGTTGATTGCCCTTCTGCGCCTGGAGCTTGGCCAGCGTGTCCGTGGAGTTGCCGGCGACGTACTCGACCTTGACGCCGTTCTCCTTCTCGAAGGCCGGGATCACCTCGTCGCGGATCGTCTTCTCGAACGAGCCGCCGTAGCCGGCGACGTAAAGGGTCTTTTGCTGGGCCGAGGCGACCGACGGGGCGGCAACGAGCGCCGCGATGCTGACCGCTGTCAGAAGGCGAAGAGTCTTCATATGGACCGATCTCCAATACCGGAATGAGGTGACGTGCCGACAAGTCTCCGGCCGAAGCGCCTGCCGCATTTCCTTCCGCGCCTGTCCGATCAGGGCTCCGGCCCCTGCTCGGCGGATTTTGGCGCGATCTGGAGGTTTGAATCCCTCCAATCTGCCGAAAAAGCGGGCTGTCTCCAGCTCTGATGAAAAAGAGAGCTGGCCCCGGTTGTTTGGACAGCGCCCCGCTGGATTTAAGTGGATTCCTGCCGGGTTATGCTGAACGCGGGGCTTTACGGTTTTGTCGTTGCGTCGGGAGGGCGTAGCCCGACCAGAGCGACGACAAAACCGTCGGCGACGGTCATGCGGCCATCACCATAGCTTGCGTGCCGAAGTAAGCCTCGTCGGGCGTGCGCCCGTCAAGGCTCGAGTGAGGGCGTCCCTGATTGTAGAAGGCCAGATACTTGGCAATTGACGCTCGCGCCTCGGACACGCTGTCGTAGGCGCGGAGATATACTTCTTCGTATTTGACCGTGCGCCAGAGCCGCTCGACAAACACGTTGTCGCGCCAGGCGCCCTTGCCGTCCATGCTGATGGCGATCTTCGCGTCCAGCAGCACATCGGTGAACTCGAGGCTGGTGAACTGGCTGCCCTGATCCGTGTTGAAAATCTCGGGCCTGCCGTGCTTCGCCAACGCCTCCTGGACCGCTTCGACGCAGAAGGCCGCCTCCATTGTGATCGAGACGCGATGGGCCAGGACCCGTCGGCTGAACACATCGACGACCGCCGCGAGATAGACGAAGCCACGCCGCATCGGAATGTAGGTGATGTCCATTGCCCACGCATGGTCGGGCCGCTCGATCTTCAATCCGCGCAACAGGTACGGGTAGATCTTGTGACCCGGAGCCGGCTTGCTCGTGTTCGGGCGACGATAGACCGCCTCGATCCCCATGCGCTTCATCAGCGTCGCGATGTGGCGGCGACCGGCGTATACGCCCTCCCGCCGCAGCAACGATCGCAGCATACGCGCTCCCGCGAAGGGATAATCGAGATGCAGCTCATCGAGCCGACGCATCAAGGCAAGGTCCTCGGCCGAAACTGGCCGAGGTTCATAGTAGACCGTGCTGCGAGCCAGCTTCAGGACCTTCGCCTGGCGCACGATAGAAAGATCATGATCGCGGTCGATCATCGCTTTGCGCTCAGCAGGCCCGCCTTGGTGAGCGCGCCGGACAAAAAATCGTTTTCCAACGCCAGCTCGCCGATCTTGGCATGTAACGCCTTCAAATCGACCGGCGTCTCGGCCGATGTCTTGTCATGCCCAAACACGCCGGCGGCGCCTTCCAGGAGCTGGTTTTTCCAGATCGTGATCTGGTTCGGATGAACATCAAACAGTTGCGCCAGCTCCGCCAGTGTCTTGTCGCCTTTGACCGCAGCCAAAGCAACCTTCGCCTTGAATGCCGGAGAATGCGTCCGGCGGCTCTTCTTCGTCATCTTCGCTCCTGATTCGCAGCAAGAATCCTCGCCGCTGTCAGGCAGAAAATCCACTCAAGCTACTGTCCGAATTTGCGGGGCCAGCTCTCTTCCGAGCCGGAATTTGTGAAGAACACCTTACTCATTGGCACCGGAGACATCTTCACCAGCTTCTCGGCAAGCGCGATGGAAGGCCCATTCGATCGTGATGCGAAGGTATGATAGAATGGCAGGATTTGCATCTGGCGATGCGCGGCTTCGATAAGCCGCTTTTCGCTGAAGCCAAGACCCGCACTCCAGAGACCGGCCATCGCATCGAGGTAGCGTTTTCCTGCCGTGTCGAAGACGTAGGGGCCCTCGCCGCGTTCAATTATGAGCGGCCCGGCCCGTTGGTGCGACCGCGCGTTGGTATAGGCGTGAAGCTGATAGGCCACATCTCGGGCCTGTTGAGAACTGGGCAGCATGGTCGGCGTCACATCATCGGTTCAGAATTGGATAGGGACCGGAGCATCATGTGGGGAAGCGCCGGTCCGTTTCCGGCTTCTCTGGGCCTTGCGATAGTCGTCGTTGACGATCGCTTTAAAGGGATTCGCTTTTGCCTATGCCTGACCACAGGCTTAACTGGCGGCGCGACGCACTGTCTGGAAGATCACAGAAAGGTGACGATGTTCAGCACGACAAAGCGTCGGATTTCCGGGACGCGTTAGTCGCCGACGGGAGCTTCCATCAAACTGCCGGCGGCGTTCAGGCCGTAGAGAGTCGGTGGTCGTAGCGCCGTGGACCGCGGTTACGTATTCGAGCCCACCACGTTCAGGCCGTCCGCTCCGCTAAAGGCCAGCGTGTCATGTGTGTTTAGCACGTTATCCCAGCTGCTGCCGCGCGTCGTCACGGACTGGTTGGGCTCCGAGCCAACACGCGTGATGAGTAACACTGTAAGCAACAACCCGCTCTGATTGACCAGTTTCTTGTGGGCCATCAGTGATCTCCTTGATCTGGTCGGTGTCCCGGCTTTGCGCGGTGATCTGCGACCGAGTTTGCCCCAGAATACCTTAACTCGTTGAGTTGGTCGCCTGCCAAAGCTTGTAGGCTCACTCCCAACCGGCACCGTCAAGTTAACGAATAGGGGTGGCCGATGGGGTAGACGACCGGCATGCCGACCGCCCGGGCCCCTCTTTATCGCCGCCATCGCTTCCCACCGGAAGTGATCAGCTATGCCGTTTGGTTGTATTTCCGGTTCCCTTAAGCTTGCGGATGGTCGAGGAAATCCTGGCGGCGCGTGGCATTGGCGTGACCTATGAAACCGTGCGCCAGTGGGGACGGAAATTCGGCAAGCTGTTCTCCGATCGGATCCGCCAGCGCGCTCCCGCCCGCGGTGACAAATGGCATCTGGACGAGGTCGTTATCTCGATCGCGGGCGAACAACATTGGCTCTGGCGCGCTGTCGACCAGAATGGCTTCGTTCTCGACGTCTTGATCCAGCGCCGAAGAGACTCGCGCGCTGCGCCGCGGCTCATGAGAAGCTCTTGAAATCCGCCGGCACGCCGCCGCGCGTGATGATCACGGATAAGCTGCGTTCGTACGGCGCTGCGAGGGCGAAGATGGGCTTTCACGTCGAACATCGCCAGCACAAAGCTCTCAACAATTGGGCCGAGAATTCTCATCAGCCGACGCGGCGGCGCGAGCGGATCATGGAGCGTTTCAAATCGTCCCGTCAGGCTCAACGGTTTCTGTCAGTTCACGATCAGGTCGCGAACCTTTTCCACATCCCCTATTCTGGAGCCGTCACTGCCGACTTCCGTCGTGCTTCGCGCGGGCGAGCCTTTGCGACTTGGCGCGAGATCTCCATGACAAGCGCTATCGCCGACTCTCGACCTCTGAGAATCGTCTCCTTCGGCTCGGCGGTCGATTAAGTTGACGATGCCGTTCCGGGATGCGTGGGGCGAACCGGCGCAGCGGTTCGACCTCGGGCAACCCAATCTTCCAGCCGAATTTGTTGCTCCCTATGCCGAGGCGTTCCGGGGGCATCATGCATCGTCGTCACCTAGCACGCGTCACCAATGCTGGAAAGCACTGAAGTTCTTTGCCCGCTTTCTCGCCGATAGCGGCAGGGTTCAGGCGCCGGCCGATTTGACGACCGAATTGTTCGGCCAATACATCTTATGGCTGGACGCCTTGCCTTCCCGAACCGGCAAACCCTGTGCTCAGCTTTCGCGCTTACTGGCGGCAAGCTAACGGCAATCCATCGTTGCGTCCGTTTCTTGACCTGCGTCGTGAACGCTATGACCGAGGTGCGAGCTGAGTGTATTTCGCCGTGCTTTCGCGAAGGCGCGGTCGGTCGCCATGCGACGCTCGATCATCGGCGCAATCAGTTTAGCAGGCTCGGTCCGCGTCATCAGACCTACGCTATGCGTCAGGATCTCGGCGTAGCTTCTGAGATCCCTAAAGACCGCCGCCGGCAGCTCGGTCGTGAGCTTGACTGGCTTGTCGTCTTCAAGCGGCCCAAGCTTGAGCTTCGTCATGGCGCTCCTCCATTGCTGTAGGGCGCCAGCACCAAATCGCGCGTGCCGATCACGCGGACCGGAAACCTGGCCGGATGGTCAGCGTCGGCTGGATGTTGAGCTGACGCTGCACGACCAATTGGCCGGTCTGGCTGATGCTGATGGACGCACCGCTACGGATCGCTTGAACGAGGTTGTTCTCATTTGGCTCGTGCCGCCTCTGCTCCGACGCTGAGCATGGTCGAGAGAACGGCGGCCTTGAATAGCATGCCCCAGTGGTTGTCGACATCGTCCTCGAGTCCGGCATAACCACCACTGTCGGCGCCCGGCTGGCGCTCCAGCACGATCGAGTTGCCGTCCGGTATGATGATGCGAGTCCAGACCAAGAGGATTCGACTCTGGCCGTCCGCACGGCCGCTTTTTAGGCGATGATCTGACTGGCGTGGGCGCGCTCTCGGTGCAGTTTGGGCTTTGCTTGAACTAGGGTCTGTACCTAAATAGCGCCACGTGATTCTCTTGCCTACGTGTTGATTCGGGGGCGAGAGAATGCGCGCTGGTTTGTTTTGGCTGAACGACAGGCAATGGGCGCGTATCGAACCGCATCTGCCGAGGGGACTGACGGGGCCGGATCGGGACGACGACCGACGCATCGTCAGCGGCATCATTCACATGCTGCAATCGGGTGCACGATGGCGTGATTGTCCACGTGAATACGGCCCTTACACGACGATCTACAATCGCTTCAATCGCTGGGCCAAGCGAGGACGATGGTGCGCAATCTTCGAAGCGCTGGCCAAGCCTGGCGAAGACGGCGTCGTACTGTCGCTCGACTCGACCTCGATTAAAGCTCACCGGTGTGCCTCCGGCGGAAAAGGGGGGAGCACAATCAAGCAATCGGCCGCTCGCGCGGAGGCCGCACGACAAAAATCCATGCGCTGAGCGATCCGCTCTGCCGGCCGGTCGTCCTGCATCTGACTCCAGGCCAGGATGCCGATATCGCTGCGGCTCCCGATGTCCTGGCGCTCGCGCCACCCATGAGCGTGCTCCTCGCCGACAAAGGGTATGATGGCGACAAGCTTCGCGGCGAAATCATTCGTCGTGGCGCCAAGCCCGTAATCCCCAATAAATCTAACCGTGTCGTCATCCATCGCTTCAACAAACGCGCCTACAAAGGACGAAATGTCATCGAACGCTGCTTTTGCAGGCTCAAGGACTTCCGGCGCATCGCCACGCGATATGACAAGCTCGCCCGTAATTTTTTGGCCGCTGTTCATCTCGCCGCTCTCGTCGCATATTGGCTCAATTGAGTCTGGACCCTAGAACATGTCTCCGCGCAAAGCGCTCGATGGAGTCGAGCGGGTTCGCTCAAACGGCGCAATTGCCTTTCCCTAGAAGGTTTCGATCGACTAGGAATTGTTTTCAGACTCGAAGACAGCGTTCGATCATACTGGCCAGCCCGCTCAACGCGTAGCAGATCACAAAGAATATGCTCAGCACGCCCAGATAGATCTCGATGGCGTGTGAGTCTCCGGTTCCGACATACGCTAGTCTTTCTATCATTTGACGCGCCGATCCCAAGAGATCCGACACGCCGACAACGGACGTCAGTGCACTCGCCTGGACGAGAACGGTGAGCTGCCCGACGTAGGGCGGCAACGCACGCCGAAATGCTTGTGGCAAAATGACGAACACAAGCGCTTCCGTTGCGCTCAAGCCAAGCGCTCGGGCGCCCTGCTCTTGGCGATGTGGAATTGAATCCAAGGCGCCTCGAAAGACCTCACCGATGTTCGCCCCGCCCCAGAGCCCCAATCCGATTATTGCGGCCGTGAGTGGGCCCGTGCGGAGACCAATTTGCGGAAGGGCAAAGAACACGAAGAGGAGTATCATAAGCGACGGCACGCCGCGGAACAACTCAACGTAAAGCCGTCCGACAAAGCGCGCGAACGTGAGCGTGCTTTGCGACAGCGCCGCGATCAGGAGACCAAGCATTGTCGCCAAAATGACGGTGAGCAGCGAGATCCACAAAGTAACCAAAAGGCCCTTACCAAGGTAAAGGGTGACAGGCCAAACCCAGTTGTTCATTTAACTACTCCCAGCCCCGGAACCGCGAGCTATGCGGGATTTTGGGTGACGAGGCGATCAGGCGGCGTGGTTTTCCGGCACTTGGATGACCTCGATGCCGTTTTCGAATCTGACACCTGCGCTGACCTTCGGCAACTGATTTGTGCCTTTCAGCCGCCGCCAGGTCTTTGATGCGGCGCAGAGCAGCTTGAACACCATCAACTTGGCAGTCGTTGACGATAACGAACCTTTCGTGCGCACCGTTCTGTGCCGGACCGTCGCGAACACGCTTTCGATGGGATTCGTCGTCCGCAAGTGGTCCCAATGCTCGGCGGGGAATTCGTAGAACGCAAGCATTGCGTCGCGATCTTTCGTCAGGCACTCGACCGCCTTGTCGTACTTCGCTCCGTATTTCTCGGCAAAGACATCGATCGCCACTTCGGCCGAAGCTCGGTTGGACGCCAAATAGACCTCGCGCAGATCCTTCTTCATGCTGGCCTGTACCGACACTGCGACTTTGTTCAAGATATTCGCGGTTTTGTGCACCCAGCACCGCTGATGTCGCGTGGCGGGAAAGACCTCGTCGAGCGCCTTCCAGAAGCCGAGCGCGCCGTCACCGACGGCGATTTCCGGGGCGATCTTCAGCCCTCGGGTTTTCGCCTCGACGAGCAGTTCGTGCCAGCTCTGCGTGCTCTCGCGCACGCCGACCTGGAAGCCGATGAGTTCCTTCTTGCCTTCCGGCGTCGCGCCGATCAGCACCAGCATGCATTCGCTGTGGTCTTCCATGCGAGCCTGCAGGAAGACGCCGTCCGCCCACACGTATACGTACCGGCGCGCCGACAGATCGCGCTTCTGCCAACGCTCGTACTCGAGCTGCCACTCCGTCGTCAGTCTGGAAACCACCGCCGGAGAAAGATTCGGCGCATCCTTGCCCAAGAGCGCCGCCAGCGCCTCCTGGAAGTCGCCCGTCGAGATGCCTCGCAGGTACAGAACCGGCAAAAGTGCATCCAAGCTCTTCGTGCGCCGTGCCCACAACGGCAGGATCGCCGAGGTGAAGCGGATCCGCTCGCCATCGCTGGTCACCGCGCGATCGCGAATCTTTACCCGGGCGACTTCGACGGCGCCGATCCCCGTCTGGATCGTCCGCACTGGACCATGGCCGTGTCGCACGAGGCGGTCGCGGCCATCGGGAAGCTTCAAGCCCTTCATCGCGGCGAGAAACGCCTCGGCTTCCATCTCGACAGCCTGCGCAAGCAGCTGCCGAGCTCCAGATCGCAAAATATTCGTCAGTGGATCGTCGATCTCATCGGGCTGACGCAGTGGGACAATGTTGCTATGCTCGTTCATGGCGTATCGCTCTCCTTGAGGTTCTGGCAGGCTCGACACCCGCCTCGATACGCCGCCTATCTCATTCCGTCATCACCCAGTTTCCCGCATAGCTCCGGAACCGCGAGCCTGCGCTCGAACGTACGAGACAAAGCGCTTAGGATGCTGCACACCAGCAGGTACATGAGACAAGCGATTCCGAAGGTCTCAAACACTTTAAACGTATCTGACACGATCCGGTTGGCGACATAGGTCAATTCCTGATAGCCGACGACGATCATGAAGGAGGACGACCTGAACTGCGTGATCGCCGTGGTTGTTGTTCCGGTGATCGCGATGCGCAACGCGATCGGGAGTGTGATGTCAAGAAAGGTCTGGAACGCCGGCAAGCCGAGAGCGCGAGCTGCCGTCACTTCGCCTTTCGGCACAGCTTCGAATGCGGCCCTGAAGACCTCCGTTTGATAAGCACCGCCCCACAATGCGAGCGCTAGCCAGGAAGTCTCGAACGGCGTCAGACGGATGCCTATGTCGGGTAGCGCGTAGAACAGAAAGAGCTGGCCCCGGTTGTTTGGACAGCGCCCCGCTGGATTTAAGTGGATTCCTGCCGGGTTATGCTGAACGCGGGGCTTTACGGTTTTGTCGTTGCGTCGGGAGGGCGTAGCCCGACCAGAGCGACGACAAAACCGTCGGCGACGGTCATGCGGCCATCACCATAGCTTGCGTGCCGAAGTAAGCCTCGTCGGGCGTGCGCCCGTCAAGGCTCGAGTGAGGGCGTCCCTGATTGTAGAAGGCCAGATACTTGGCAATTGACGCTCGCGCCTCGGACACGCTGTCGTAGGCGCGGAGATATACTTCTTCGTATTTGACCGTGCGCCAGAGCCGCTCGACAAACACGTTGTCGCGCCAGGCGCCCTTGCCGTCCATGCTGATGGCGATCTTCGCGTCCAGCAGCACATCGGTGAACTCGAGGCTGGTGAACTGGCTGCCCTGATCCGTGTTGAAAATCTCGGGCCTGCCGTGCTTCGCCAACGCCTCCTGGACCGCTTCGACGCAGAAGGCCGCCTCCATTGTGATCGAGACGCGATGAGCTATGCGGGATTTTGGGTGACGAGGCGATCAGGCGGCGTGGTTTTCCGGCACTTGGATGACCTCGATGCCGTTTTCGAATCTGACACCTGCGACGACCTTCGGCAACTGATTTGTGCCTTTCAGCCGCCGCCAGGTCTTTGATGCGGCGCAGAGCAGCTTGAACACCATCAACTTGGCAGTCGTTGACGATAACGAACCTTTCGTGCGCACCGTTCTGTGCCGGACCGTCGCGAACACGCTTTCGATGGGATTCGTCGTCCGCAAGTGGTCCCAATGCTCGGCGGGGAATTCGTAGAACGCAAGCATTGCGTCGCGATCTTTCGTCAGGCACTCGACCGCCTTGTCGTACTTCGCTCCGTATTTCTCGGCAAAGACATCGATCGCCACTTCGGCCGAAGCTCGGTTGGACGCCAAATAGACCTCGCGCAGGTCCTTCTTCATGCTGGCCTGTACCGACACTGCGACTTTGTTCAAGATATTCGCGGTTTTGTGCACCCAGCACCGCTGATGTCGCGTGGCGGGAAAGACCTCGTCGAGCGCCTTCCAGAAGCCGAGCGCGCCGTCACCGACGGCGATTTCCGGGGCGATCTTCAGCCCTCGGGTTTTCGCCTCGACGAGCAGTTCGTGCCAGCTCTGCGTGCTCTCGCGCACGCCGACCTGGAAGCCGATGAGTTCCTTCTTGCCTTCCGGCGTCGCGCCGATCAGCACCAGCATGCATTCGCTGTGGTCTTCCATGCGAGCCTGCAGGAAGACGCCGTCCGCCCACACGTATACGTACCGGCGCGCCGACAGATCGCGCTTCTGCCAACGCTCGTACTCGAGCTGCCACTCCGTCGTCAGTCTGGAAACCACCGCCGGAGAAAGATTCGGCGCATCCTTGCCCAAGAGCGCCGCCAGCGCCTCCTGGAAGTCGCCCGTCGAGATGCCTCGCAGGTACAGAACCGGCAAAAGTGCATCCAAGCTCTTCGTGCGCCGTGCCCACAACGGCAGGATCGCCGAGGTGAAGCGGATCCGCTCGCCATCGCTGGTCACCGCGCGATCGCGAATCTTTACCCGGGCGACTTCGACGGCGCCGATCCCCGTCTGGATCGTCCGCACTGGACCATGGCCGTGTCGCACGAGGCGGTCGCGGCCATCGGGAAGCTTCAAGCCCTTCATCGCGGCGAGAAACGCCTCGGCTTCCATCTCGACAGCCTGCGCAAGCAGCTGCCGAGCTCCAGATCGCAAAATATTCGTCAGTGGATCGTCGATCTCATCGGGCTGACGCAGTGGGACAATGTTGCTATGCTCGTTCATGGCGTATCGCTCTCCTTGAGGTTCTGGCAGGCTCGACACCCGCCTCGATACGCCGCCTATCTCATTCCGTCATCACCCAGTTTCCCGCATAGCTCAGACGCGATGGGCCAGGACCCGTCGGCTGAACACATCGACGACCGCCGCGAGATAGACGAAGCCACGCCGCATCGGAATTTAGGTGATGTCCATTGCCCACGCATGGTCGGGCCGCTCGATCTTCAATCCGCGCAACAGGTACGGGTAGATCTTGTGACCCGGAGCCGGCTTGCTCGTGTTCGGGCGACGATAGACCGCCTCGATCCCCATGCGCTTCATCAGCGTCGCGATGTGGCGGCGACCGGCGTATACGCCCTCCCGCCGCAGCAACGATCGCAGCATACGCGCTCCCGCGAAGGGATAATCGAGATGCAGCTCATCGAGCCGACGCATCAAGGCAAGGTCCTCGGCCGAAACTGGCCGAGGTTCATAGTAGACCGTGCTGCGAGCCAGCTTCAGGACCTTCGCCTGGCGCACGATAGAAAGATCATGATCGCGGTCGATCATCGCTTTGCGCTCAGCAGGCCCGCCTTGGTGAGCGCGCCGGACAAAAAATCGTTTTCCAACGCCAGCTCGCCGATCTTGGCATGTAACGCCTTCAAATCGACCGGCGTCTCGGCCGATGTCTTGTCATGCCCAAACACGCCGGCGGCGCCTTCCAGGAGCTGGTTTTTCCAGATCGTGATCTGGTTCGGATGAACATCAAACAGTTGCGCCAGCTCCGCCAGTGTCTTGTCGCCTTTGACCGCAGCCAAAGCAACCTTCGCCTTGAATGCCGGAGAATGCGTCCGGCGGCTCTTCTTCGTCATCTTCGCTCCTGATTCGCAGCAAGAATCCTCGCCGCTGTCAGGCAGAAAATCCACTCAAGCTACTGTCCGAATTTGCGGGGCCAGCTCTATTCTCTAGGAACAAGACCCAGCCAAGCTGCCATATCGCGGGCCTTTTTGAACTGTCGGGCAGATCCAGCTGCTGCCAAAAGCGCTGTCGCCGCGAGTGGCCCAATGCCCGGGATAGTCATTAATCGACGTGCAGTATCGCTTTGAGAGGCAATCGCCTCAATCTCGCGGTTGACTTCAGCAATCCGCAGCTCCAGCTGCCGCAGCTCGTCGAATGTAGATGCAAGAATGCGACGCATGGCCGACGTTAGATCATTCGATTCATCTGCCAAAACCCTCGGCAGATCTGCCTTGAACTTGCCGGCGCCCTGGTGAATAGCGATCCCATATTCAAGGCAAAAAGCGCGCATCTGATTTATGAGGCACGTCCGTTGCGAAATCATCCTATCGCGAACACGATGCAGCGCTTGCAGGTCAATGTGTTCGGGCGACCGTATTTCGACGAAGCGCATTGTTGGTCGCGTCACTGCTTCCGCGATCGCTGCGGCATCGATGATGTCACTTTTGTTGGACTTTACAGCTTGACGAATTGAGCCGGAATAATGCGGACGGTATGCCCCATCGCGGCGATCTTGGAGCTATGGCTGATTTTGGGTGACGCGGCCTGATCAGGCGGCGTGGCTTTCAGTGTTCGGAATGACTTCGATTCCGTCGATGAACTTTACACCGGCGATGACTTTCGGCAACTGGTTCGTGCTCTTCAATCGCCGCCAGGTCTTCGATGCGGCGTCGATGAGCTTGAACACCATCAGCTTCGCGGTTTGTTGCGACAGCGATCCCTTGGTCCGCACCGTTCGGTGGCGCACCGTGGCGAAGACGCTCTCGATCGGGTTCGAGCTGCGTAGGTGGATCCAGTGCTCAGCAGGGAAGTCGAAGAAGGCGAGCAGCGCATGGCGATCCTTGATCAGGCACTCCACCGCACGTCCGTATTTGACGTGGTATTTCTCGACGAAGACGTCGATCGCGGTTTCAGCTTCGGCCCGGTGTGGGGCCAGATAGATGTTCCGCAGGTCGTTCTTCATGAGGCCCTGCACGGATTTGGCGACCTTGTCGAGTACGTTGCTCACTTTATGGCACCAGCATCGTTGGTGCCGCGTGCCGGGAAAGGCCTCGTCCAGTGCCTTCCAGAAGCCGAGGGCGCCGTCGCCGATGGCGAGTTGCGGGGCAATCCGTAACCCGCGTTGCCGCAGGTCGATCAGGAGTTCGCGCCAGCTCTGCGCGCTCTCGCGCACGCCGACCTGGAAGCCGATCAGCTCCTTCTTGCCTTCCGGCGTGGTGCCAATCAGCACCAGCATGCATTCGCTGTGATCTTCCATGCGGGCCTGCAGGTACACGCCATCGGCCCAGATGTAGACATAGCGACGCGCCGACAGATCGCGTCTCTGCCAGCGTTCGTACTCGACCTGCCAATCGGCCTTCAGGCCGGCGATCACCGAAGGCGACAGGTTCGGCGCATCCTTGCCGAGCAGCGCCGAGAGCGCCTCCTGGAAGTCGCCGGTCGAGATGCCGCGCAAATAGAGGACCGGGATCAAGGCATCCAGGCTCTTCGTCCGCCGCGCCCATAGCGGCAGGATTGCCGAACTGAAGCGGAGGCGGTCGCCTGGCCCGCTCGCTCCGCGGTCGCGGACCTTGGGACGAGCGACCTCCACCGGACCGATGCCGGTCGCAATCTCGCGCACCGGACCGTGCCCATGTCGGACCAGGCGCGCTCGACCGTCGGGCAGCGTCAGATTGGCCGTGCTGGCCAGAAACGCGCCAACCTCGATCTCGATCGCCCTGGCAAGCAGGTCCCGCGCGCCGGCTCGAACGATATCGGTCAGTGGATCATCAACCGCGGACGGCTGACGGAAAGCAAGAACATTGGTAGTCTCGGTCATGGCGTATCGCTCTCCTCGAGAGGTTCTGGCAGGCTCGTCACCCGCCTCGATACGCCGCCTTCCTCACACCGTCATCACCCAGATTCCGCCATAGCTCGCGATCTTGCGTGCCAACCATTGCGAGCTGGCCTTCCAATTGTAGATCGTCGCTTCGGAGACCCCGTGCTTGCGAGCTAGGTCGGCCGTCTTCGCCCCGGCCTCATGCGCCTTCGACACTGCGATAATCTGCTCTTCCGTGAACCTTGCTCGCTTCATCTGTCCGTCCTTCTTCGGGGCGGACTCTGAATCCTTCTGGAGGAAATGCTCAGTGGCAGGTCACGCCAACGAAAAGAAGCGTTGGTTGCGCAGCCGCGCCAAAATCCATCGCTGCGCGACTTGCACCGCAACTTCGACCTTTGCCTTATCTTTTGGGCGCCGCGGCCGGGCTGCGAGATGGCCGTGCCGTAATGGCTTGCCATCTCGGCATAGGTTCGGTTGAGGCCGGGATCGTGGCGGTCGGGATGTGAGCGGCAAGCCAAGGCCGTCAGTCAGCGTGGCTCATTGGCATAGCGCAGCTCACCTTACCGCCCGCGCGGACTTCACTTCGAAGTCACGGACCAGTTGTTGAAATTGAAGTTCTTTCCCCCCGGGGACGAGGTAATCTCGACGCCGTATTGGACGCTACCGACGTTTATGTCGCCAAAGTACCCCTTCGACTTGATCCACTGCAGGATACTCTTGATGTCCACTGTCCCGCTGTTGGTCTTCGAAGTGCGCAGCAATGAGATGACCTTGTGACCATCGGAGCCTTCGCCTTCAAACACGTTCCAAGTCGCCCCGCCTACATTGACATTGCTGTAGACCGGAATCGCCGCACCGGAAGGGGCATAATGATATGAAATGGGCTTAACGTTGCCGCTCCCGTCCGAGTTTCCGGTGTAGTTTGTCCAGAGCATTATCTCATGTCGGTCTGAGCTGTCCCAGATATCGTAGGCGACATCCCAGGCGCCGCCAGTGGGAACTTCCTGATTGAAGCTCGAGCTCAGAGTGTTGATTGAGCTGAGCGGTTTCCCGATATTGAAAGCCACGTGCGGATAGCTCTTGATGCCAGGAGTATTGGGCTGGTTCGACCACACGCTCCACCGGTTGGCTGCACTCACCGAAATCGTCTGAGGCCCAGGGTGCGGGCCCCATACGTCGTTGTTCCAAGAGTAGCCATCGCGTGAAAAGCTTCCGTATGGAGCGCTCGAACGCCAAATCGGCGTCTGTGCCGACACAGGCCCGGCAGATGATAATGACCGGGCTTCATTCGCGGCCTGCCTAAATAGATCATGATCCTCCTGTGTCCGGACGTAACCCGTTGGAGACCCTTGCGCGCCGGCACCGCTTATCCGATTGGAATCCATAAAGCTCTCCTTTCTGATAACAAAATCTCCTGCAGATCCACTAGCGGGCCCCCTAGTTCAGCATGGGCGGCATCGGCATCTAGAGACCGGGCTTGAATGCTAGGAAGGTTGGCTTTCGAGAAGCTGACGAGCTCGGGAAGAAGGGTGGACCCGCGCCCGGATTTGCCGTCTTTCGGATGACAGCAGCCTGGCTGAGACAGTGGCAACGATTGTCCGTCGTCAGACAATTTGAGACTGATCAGGCTTTTCGAGAAGGGAGGCTCTGGCTCATCAGGGGGCATCGTCAACTTAATCGACCGCCGAGCCGAAGGAGGCGATTCTCAGAGGTCGAGAGTCGGCGATAGCGCTTGTCATGGAGATCTCGCGCCAAGTCGCAAAGGCTCGCTCGCGCGAAGCACGACGGAAGTCGGCGGTGGCGGCGCCGGGATAGGGGATGTGGAAAAGGTTCGCGACCTGATCGTGAACGGACAGAAACCGTTGAGCCTGACGGGACGATTTGAAGCGCGTCATGATCCGCTCGCGTCGCCGCGTCGGCTGATGAGAATTCTCGGCCCGATTGTTGAGAGCTTTGTGCTGGCGATGTTCGACGTGTAAGCCCATCTTCGCCCTCGCAGCGCCGTACGAACGCAGCTTATCCGTGATCATAACGCGCGGCGGCGTGCCGGCGGATTTCAAGAGCTTCTTCATGAGCCGCTGCGCAACGCGCGAGTTTCTTCGGCGCTGGATCAAGACGTCAGGAACGAAGCCATTCTGGTCGACAGCGCGCCAGAGCCAATGTTGTTCGCCCGCGATCGAGATAACGACTTCGTCCAGATGCCATTTGTCACCGCGAGGGGGAGTGCGCTGGCGGATCCGATCGGAGAACGGCTTGCCGAATTTCCGTCCCCACTGGCGCACGGTTTCATAGGTCACGCCAATGCCACGCGCCGCCAGCATTTCCTCGACCATCCGCAAGCTTAAGGGAAGCCGGAAATATAACCAAACGGGATAACTGATCACTTCCGGTGCGATGGCGGCGATAAAGAGGGTCCCGGGCGGTCTGCCGGTCGTCTACCCCTCCGCCGCTCCAATTCGTTAATTTGACGGTACCGTTCAATGGACTGTCCCTGTCGAAGGTTGCGGCCGATCTTGCGGCGCACGCCGTCAACGGCTGGCCGCCGGAGGTCATCAACGATTTCGGCAATCTCGGCTTTGTCCGACCTGCTGGCATCGTGTTTCTCAGCAACTTATTCGCATGGATGAGCGCTCATCAAACCAAAATCACGCTCACCAACCTCAGGGGCAAACGCCGTCAGGTTTCTGGACGACTCCCTGTTCTTCGAGCAGCATTGCGGCGCAAAGTTTCGCCCGGATGCCTCACCACGGTCGACAACGCGACCACTGATGAGGATCGCTCATCAGCGATTGCCATGGCTGGCTGGAACACAACCTTGCTCCTTGGCTGGCTGCGCGCCTGTCGATCTCTCCCGCGAGCGGCGTGTACAACCGGCCGGTAGCCGCCATGCCCATCTGATCGCGGGCATCTGGACCGGGTTCAAGGGCGACCGGGGCACCAAGTCCAAGCCGGCCCCCGGCCCTCACCTCGTTTATGGCTTCCTGACGACCGATGAGGAGCGCGACGTATGGATGCGCGCGCCGCGGGATGAAGCAAAGGCATTGCAGCGGCCGTTGCCGGATGATGCGCTGAAGATCGTGATGCGCGGCGCGGATAAGGAAGATCAGCCAACAGCAGGGTAGCGATGCTTTAGCGCCGCAATCGGTATGGTGTTATGGGGACAAGAGGTCTGATGTTGTTCAAATCGCCAACAACGGCCGTGCTCATCATCAGCGCACGCCGATGGCCGAAGCGTTGCATTTCTGCAGGGCGCGGCGTTCGGCATTGCTGCGAACTGCCCGAAACTTCATCTGTATACGAAAGCAATCGCTCAATCGAAAAACGGTATCCGAGGAGTTCGCCAAGGCAACGCAAAGGAATTTGCAGAGGGCGCGTTTCTGTTCCACGAATTGCTAACTGGCGGAAAAGGAGACGAATGTGATGGCGGCTCGTGCACCTGCGATAACGTATGCGGCCTTCGCCCCGGTACATGCTACTTCGTGATCGAACCGTCGCAGGTAAAGCCCTGAGTCCGCAATTCTTTAAGGCAGCACCTTGACGAGATTGGCCCGCTTGCGTGCAGCCAGCTCGACAGCAGCATCGCGCGCCGCTTTGAATGTCATCACTTCCGCTGGCGCGTGCTCATGATCCTTCTCGATCATGGATGAAGCCGCCAAGGAAGCTCGATCTTAGTCAGCTTTTCGCAAGCTGCTCCTGCTAGCATGAAGAGGATAGGTCATCTAGGCGACGCCGCTATCCGGGTGTTACGACATGAACGCAGACGCAGCCGATATCAATGCAACAGCGTCGCAGGTTGGCGCCCCCTCCGACACCGCCGAGAACGGCGGCGATGACACGCGTGCAGCGCTACTGCGCCGAGCATTCGAAAAGGCTCTCGTTTCCGTCGCGACGCAAGTCATAAGCGATTCGCAGTCGGATATGGATGAGGCCATGAGCGAGCTTGATGATGGATGAGCCGATGGTCGGCGCCAGATAGCGATACGGCCGCCTGGTGATTGAATCGAAGACGTGCCAAGTGAGACTTGGCACACGCCAGCAGTTAGATGCGCATTCTATGATCTTTCAGGTCCGCTGCGAACTGCTCCGCGAATCCGAATGCACCTGGATCTTTTTGGCAGCGGGCTGCTGCGACGTCCCTTTGGCGTCCCCAACAGCAGACTTTGACGGAAATGGTGATGCTCAAAGCCATGGCGCCTCCGGCTTCGTGAGAGGATGATGGATGTTCTGGGAGCGCAAGGGTTCACGCCCGGCTTCGTAGGCTAAAGACAGGCAGGGCTCAACGCGAAACAGTGGCTTATGCTTTTGAGCCGAGGGTAGATCGCGCCGCCGAGGCCGTCCCCAATCCAATCTACAGAGCTGGCCCCGGTTGTTTGGACAGCGCCCCGCTGGATTTAAGTGGATTCCTGCCGGGTTATGCTGAACGCGGGGCTTTACGGTTTTGTCGTTGCGTCGGGAGGGCGTAGCCCGACCAGAGCGACGACAAAACCGTCGGCGACGGTCATGCGGCCATCACCATAGCTTGCGTGCCGAAGTAAGCCTCGTCGGGCGTGCGCCCGTCAAGGCTCGAGTGAGGGCGTCCCTGATTGTAGAAGGCCAGATACTTGGCAATTGACGCTCGCGCCTCGGACACGCTGTCGTAGGCGCGGAGATATACTTCTTCGTATTTGACCGTGCGCCAGAGCCGCTCGACAAACACGTTGTCGCGCCAGGCGCCCTTGCCGTCCATGCTGATGGCGATCTTCGCGTCCAGCAGCACATCGGTGAACTCGAGGCTGGTGAACTGGCTGCCCTGATCCGTGTTGAAAATCTCGGGCCTGCCGTGCTTCGCCAACGCCTCCTGGACCGCTTCGACGCAGAAGGCCGCCTCCATTGTGATCGAGACGCGATGGGCCAGGACCCGTCGGCTGAACACATCGACGACCGCCGCGAGATAGACGAAGCCACGCCGCATCGGAATGTAGGTGATGTCCATTGCCCACGCATGGTCGGGCCGCTCGATCTTCAATCCGCGCAACAGGTACGGGTAGATCTTGTGACCCGGAGCCGGCTTGCTCGTGTTCGGGCGACGATAGACCGCCTCGATCCCCATGCGCTTCATCAGCGTCGCGATGTGGCGGCGACCGGCGTATACGCCCTCCCGCCGCAGCAACGATCGCAGCATACGCGCTCCCGCGAAGGGATAATCGAGATGCAGCTCATCGAGCCGACGCATCAAGGCAAGGTCCTCGGCCGAAACTGGCCGAGGTTCATAGTAGACCGTGCTGCGAGCCAGCTTCAGGACCTTCGCCTGGCGCACGATAGAAAGATCATGATCGCGGTCGATCATCGCTTTGCGCTCAGCAGGCCCGCCTTGGTGAGCGCGCCGGACAAAAAATCGTTTTCCAACGCCAGCTCGCCGATCTTGGCATGTAACGCCTTCAAATCGACCGGCGTCTCGGCCGATGTCTTGTCATGCCCAAACACGCCGGCGGCGCCTTCCAGGAGCTGGTTTTTCCAGATCGTGATCTGGTTCGGATGAACATCAAACAGTTGCGCCAGCTCCGCCAGTGTCTTGTCGCCTTTGACCGCAGCCAAAGCAACCTTCGCCTTGAATGCCGGAGAATGCGTCCGGCGGCTCTTCTTCGTCATCTTCGCTCCTGATTCGCAGCAAGAATCCTCGCCGCTGTCAGGCAGAAAATCCACTCAAGCTACTGTCCGAATTTGCGGGGCCAGCTCTGTTCATCGGGCAGCCTATCGAGCTTAGAAACGTGAGGTGCCTCTACGCTATGGACGGCTACCACTGCATTGCACCTCAGCCCGGAATGGTTACGATTGTTTCTGCAAAGTCTGTCGCACCTGCGGCAGAACGGGAAGCCTTGAGGAACGACTGCGCGGAGATCCAGGCGATGGCTCACCTGCCCGCTTGCCGAAAGAATGTTCGAATTATCCCAGCTGACTTGACCGAAAGCTCCCTCCCCAACTACGCTGCGAAGCGCGTCGTTATGACGGCCGAGAGAATTGAAATACATCCGGCGACGCAACCGAAGCATTAACGCCGCCGAATGCCGCGCGTTGCTGCTCCGTCTTCTGAGCCTCAAGGGAAGAAGCAGCGCGGGCGCGGCTCGGCGTCGAAATGCGCAACCGACGCTGTCCCTACCGCGCCCGCGCTGCCCAGTGAAGCTAGCGGCGACATGACTCCGCGCTTCGCGACGGACCGATGAAGCGCTGTCCCTATCATGCGCCACCAACTTCGGCGGCCAGCCTTGCCATAACACGCTGACCACCCCTCCCGGGGGTGCCAGGCTGGCCCACAGGGTGCCCTCGCATTGTATCGGCGAAAAGCCTCCCGGGCACCTACCAGGATTGGTTGGGCTGCCTTGGGCCGCCACTGAACGCTAAACTGGTCACCCAGCCTTTGCACACGAAGGAGAGAGCCCTGTGGTTAAACTCGCACGCGTTCGCTGCATCAATAAGACCGACAGGATGAATCCCCATGAGAGGATTGAAAGTGTCGGAGGTGAATATTCAAACGGAAGTCAATGGAAGCAGTCTGTCGTTCAGACGATCAGAGACATTGAAAGCGGCGAATGGGAGTTCTATGTCGAAGAAGACGGACTCATGGCTGGCGTGGTCGTGGCCGAACACAACGGGCACAAATACATCAAGACAACGGCGGACGGCATTCAGCCAGACAATCTTCTTTCACTGGCTGAGTGTCCGTGATCCCCACTAGTGGTTCATCACAGTGATTTCGACGTTTTGATACCGAGCCATTCGAGGATCGGCAAGCTTTCCGGCGGCACGAGGATTTCGATGCTTCTGGGGACGCCAGGTTGACGTTGGATGAAGCCGTTTCGTTCGAGGGTGACGATCATCTGGTGGACCGAAGGCGGGCTGACGCGGAAGTGGCGCTGGATGTCGGCTTCGGAGGGTGGACGTCCGAACATGTGGGCGTAGGTATGGATGAAGGCCAGGTAATAACCCTGCTTCTCGGTGAAGCGCGTGCCTGATTTTTGACTCATCGTTGGATTCGTCCCGGCCTCCGACAAGGAGGCAAAGCATCAATGTACGTTATCGGGTCGAATTGAGCCAAGCCGAGCGCAACGAACTGACGGCGATGCTCGGTGGCGGCAAGCACGCCGCCCGCAAGCTCAAGCGGGCGCAGGTTTTGCTGGCGGCCGATGGAGGCTGCCGCGACGAGGAGATTGCCCGGACCGTGAGTGTCAGCCTCTCCACCGTCGGCCGGACCAAGCGCCGCTTCGTGGAAGGCAATCTGGAGCGGGCCTTGAGCGAGGAGCCGCGTCCGGGCGCTGAGCGCAAGCTGACGGGCAAGGAGGAAGCCCTGCTGGTGGCGACCGCATGCGCCAAGCCGCCCGCCGGCTGCAAACGCTGGACGCTGACGCTGTTGGCCGACACGATGGTCAAGCTCACCGATCACAACAGCCTGTCGGGCGAGACCGTGCGTCGCCGGCTGGCCGAGAACGACCTCAAGCCGTGGCGCAGGGACATGTGGTGCATTCCCCATGTCGACGGCGAATACGTCGCCTGAGGGTGTCAGTAACTCGGTGTAAGATGGTTTCTGTGAGTTTACCTTTGACAGGAGACTCACATGGCTACGGATTTTTCACCTGAGATTTTGGACCAGCTTCTTGCCGGGGGCAGCCTCAAGCCAGAAGACTTAGCCGGCGAAGACGGGCTTTTCAGACGACTGAAGAAGGCGCTTCTGGAGCGCGCACTGGGTGCGGAGCTGACCCACCACCTTGGCTATGAGAAGGGCGACCCGGCGGGCCGCGGGTCGGGCAACAGCCGCAACGGCACAAGCAGCAAAGCGCTGTTGACGGACGACGGCGAGATCGAGATCGAGGTGCCGCGCGACCGCGCCGGCACGTTCGAACCGGTGATCGTCGCGAAGGGCCAGACCCGCTTCGACGGCTTCGACGAGAAGATCATCAGTCTCTACGGGCGGGGCATGACGGTACGGGAGATCCAGGGCCATCTGGCCGAGCTCTACGGCACCGAGGTGTCCCCCGATCTGATCAGCAAGGTCACCGACGCGATTCTCGACGAGGTCCGCGAATGGCAGAGCCGGCCGCTGGAAGCGATCTATCCGGTGGTCTTCTTCGACGCGCTCAGGGTCAAGATTCGCGATGAGGGGATGGTCAAGAACAAGGCAGTCTACGTCGTGCTGGGCATCACTGCATCGGGCGAGAAAGACGTGCTCGGGCTTTGGATCGAGCAAACCGAAGGCGCCAAATTCTGGCTCAAGGTCATGAACGATCTGAGGAACCGCGGCGTCGCCGACATCCTGATCGCCGTCGTCGACGGTCTGAAGGGCTTTCCCGAGGCGATCAACAGCGTCTTTCCCAAGGCGATGGTCCAGACCTGCATCGTGCATTTGATCCGCAACAGCCTATCCTTCGTGTCCTGGAAGGATCGCAAGGCGATCCTTCCCTCGATCAAGGCGATCTATCATGCGAGAATGCCGACGCCGCTCTGCTCAGGCTCGAGGACTTCGAAGCCGAGTGGGGCAAGCGCTATCCCGCGATCGGGGCGGCCTGGCGCCGGGCGTGGGAGCACGTCATTCCGTTCTTCGCCTTCGCGCCGGAGATACGCAAAATGATCTATACCACCAACGCGGTCGAGGCGCTGAACCGTTCGCTGCGCAAGATCATCAAAACACGCGGCAGCTTCCCCAACGACGAGGCGGCGATGAAGCTGCTTTACCTCGCCATCAGAAATGCCGGCATCCATTGGCGACGACCGGTTGCATGGACGGCCGCAATGGGCCAGTTTGCCATCCAGTTCGGCGAGCGCTTTGCAGGCTCAGCGGACTGACCCCATGGGGTCAGTCCGCTGACCCCGCAAACCCCTCACAGAGACGCTCTTACACAAAACTTCTGACACTCCCCGTCGCCCGCATGGAGGACGTGCTCGATCTCTACGCCGAGACGCCGGATCCCGCCCGGCCGCTGGTCTGCTTCGACGAGACTCCCGTCCAGCTGATCGGCGAGGTGCGCCAGCCGGTCCCGGCCCAACCGGGACAGCGCGAGCGCTACGATTACGAGTATCGCCGCAACGGCACCGCCAATCTCTTCGTCACCTTCGATCCACATCGGGGCTGGCGCAACGTCAAGGTCACCGATCGCCGCGCCGCCGTGGACTACGCCCACTGCATGCGTGATCTCGTCGACGTCCATTATCCCGACGCCGCCTGCATCCGTGTCGTGCAGGACAATTTGTCGATCCATAAGCCTGGGGCGCTGTATGAGGCCTTCGCGCCCGCCGAGGCCCGGCGCATCCTGCGCCGCCTCGAATTCCACTTCACCCCGAAACACGCCAGTTGGCTCAACATGGTCGAATGCGAGATCAGCGTGCTACAGCGCCAGTGTCTCGGCCGCCGCATCGCAGATCCCAAAAGGCTCCGAAACGAGATCGCAGCATGGCAAAAGAGGCGAAATAAAACCCGAGTCCGCATCAAATGGATGTTCACAACAGATAAAGCCCGCGCCAAACTCGGCCGCGCCTATCCAGCCACCCCCAAAGAGTCAAAATTACTGTGATGAACCACTAGCGACGGCCTCCACGGCTAAGACCCCCACCTTCCGCGAGCTAACGCTTTTTCCTTCCGGCCGCCCTGCGCATCCCGACACGGAGCTTCAGGGCCGCCAGCGCGGCGGCGTTCGTCAAACGATTTGCGCTCGTTCCAATCGGCTACGGCGCGGAGACTCGCCGCACCGGCGCCAGTGGAGATGGCCTGCTGCAGATGCGAATTGTCTATTCCCTCGGCCCGTTTCGGCTTCGGTAAAGTGCGAGAAATTCTCGCACTTTCTCCAACGGCCATTTCTGCCTGCACCTGCTCCCAAATCTCCTTACGTCGCTTGATGTAAAACCTCTCGCACCTAGCCAAGGGGATGTCCCGATCGGTGTTGAACTACGTCGGGCCGACGTTGCCGGAATGCATGTTACGCGGCCCTCGAGACGTGGGCAACGGGCTTGATCGTCATGCGATCGTGGTGAGCGTGAAGGGCCGCACGCAGAACCGACAATTGCTTATGCGCCTTCAATCGTCGGAAGCCCTTGTTGGCCTCGATCATGCCGGCCGCGACTCATCGCAACGCCATACCGGCATCCCGCCAGCGTTTGACGTTGCGCGTGACGCGGCGAATGGTGCCCATCATGTTCTCGGCGATGTTGGTGCAGGCGAGCGATCGACGAAGCTCCTTCGGCAGCGTCAACCGGACGACAGTCAGGATTTCGTCGAGGCCTTCGAGGATGCTGGCCGCTACGCCGGGCCATTGCTGGTCGAGTCGACGCGCGAGATTGCGGATCAAATTTTCAGCCTTGTCGGCGTCATCGAGCTCCCAGGCCTGGCGCAGCACCCGACGGGTGGCCGCATGATGCTCTGTCGGCAGGCGTTCCATGATGTTGCGCGCCTTGTGGATCTGGCAGCGCTGGATCGCGGCGGCCGGACCGAAGGTGCGGCGGATCGCCTTCGACAACGCTTTCGCGCCGTCGGCGATGAACAGTCTTGGCACCGTCGGGTCGAGCCCGCGCGAGACCAGGTTGTCCAGCAGGGCCTGAACCGTTGCGGCATTCTCGGTCGCCCCTTGTATGGGGCTTCTTTTGTCAAGAAGTTCGGCAGTGCAACGCATGTCTTGTCCTTCGTCAGTTTCTTTGTTCGATCTGAAAGCCCGTTTCTTCGTCCCGACCCGCGGCAGCGCCAGGCCGTCGCGCGCAGGGGCTGTCAAGGTTGGCCGGCGGACCAACCTTTCGAGATGCTTCGCTCTTGCGAGGCCATACCTTGACAGCTTCGAGCACGCCGGCACGGTGGGTGCGGTCGAGATGACGATCAGAGGGGAGCCCGCTTTCGGGCGCGGATCAGTCGCGCCACAGCCTTGTATCCGGTGGGTCCAGGGACCCGAACCATGATGCAGTCATGCGCATCGGCAGCGAAGCTCCGAGGCGGCGGACCCATTCTTCCTCTCGGCATGATAGCCATGGGGCAACTCGGGACCCCGCCACCTCGAACCGTCATCGGCGGCCCGTCACAAGCGGACGGACTGGGCCGAAACTGTCGGGTGCCTTCAGTGACCTCCGTTCATTGCGCCGGGCGCAGAACGACGCCGTCCGGTACCACGCCCTCGCGCACCAGCCGCCACAGGGCGATCAGAAGCTTGCGCGCCAAGGCCACGATCATGATCTTGCGAGTGCCGCGGGTGCTCTCAGTGCGGCCTCGAAACCACTGCGCCAAGGTGCTGTCCTTCTGGAGCATGAGAAATCGCCACGCCAATTGGATCATGCCGCGTCGACCCCGAGCGTTGCCGGAACGGGCCAGCTCTTTCTCTCGCCGTTTTATGCCACTCTCGTCGGGCGAACCCGTGAGGCCCGCATAACGTGCGACGGCCCGTCGATCGCGCATGTTTCGCGCCAGCACCTCCTGCACCAGCATGTCGGCCGTCTCGATGCCAACCCCGATCACCCGCGCCAGTAGGAGCACCATGGCGTTTGGTCCATCACCGGGCGCTTGCTCGATGCGTTCCAGGCGAGCATCCTCGATTTGGCGGATCTGATCATTGATCAGCTGGCGGCGCTCCATGTCGCGACGCAGCTCAGCCAACATGTTGGGCAGTATTGGCTCTCCCTCAGGAGTGCGCAAATCTTCAAGGCGTCCGGCTGCCTTCTTTAGCTTGGGATTGAAGCCGCGGATGCCCAGCCGAATTAACGCTGCTTTCATTCGGTTGACGATCCGACTCGGCTCTCCCACGAGGCTCTCGTGCTCGCGGTTAGGCCGCTTGGCGTCTTCGTCCTTGATTGTCGGGATCGCCACCATCTTGCAGTGATCACGCTCGCCGCGCAGCCAGCCGAGAAAAGAGCGCTTGAGCAAGCTGGTGTCGAGCCGATCGGTCTTGGCGCGCCGGTGCTCGCGCGATACCGCGACGCTCGATGCGTGAATGACGTGGGCCTCAATATCATGTGCCCTGAGCCAGCGCGCCAGCCAGAAGCCGTCACGGCCGGCCTCGAAAGCGACAGCGATGCGTTTGATGTGATGCCCAGCCTTCGCCGCTTCATCTCGCCATCGATGCAGCAATTTCAGCAATGCGCTCTCATCGACCGCGAGCTTCTTCAATGGCTGGCGCTCGACACCAGGCACAATGCCGGCGACGAGCCAGCTCGACAGGCTCAGTTCGATAACGGCGATTAGCGTGCCGTCCGGATCGAGTGGGCTCGGGGATCGGCTCAGATCGTTCAACTTTTGCATGGGGCGCTCCATCGGTTCACATTAGCAAAGATAGATGCAATATCCTCGCCACCGCCCCATAGCATCTTCCACCAGCGCCAGCGGATGCTTGTTGCCTTCGCCGTCAACCGCGATCGCGGCGACCAGCACGAGATCGTCGCCGAGATGCAGCCCGTCGATTTGGACCACCAGAAGGTCGAGCGCGCGGACAGATCGGCAGCCATGAAGTCGGCCAGCCGCGCCGCCGACAGCGCGACGAACCTCCGCGAGGCCGCCGACTTCGAAACCCCCGATCCGGGCGGTGCCGGCGCGTCGACACATTGACCAGCATCAGGTTCATCGCCCAGCGACCGAGCCAATCCTCCTGCGCCGCCGTTTCCCAGCTCTGGATCGTGACCTTGCGGCCATCCACGCCCCGGACCCGCGGGCGCTCGACCTCGATCTTGCCGCCGTGGAAACCGATCCGTCCCCGCGTTCGGCCCCAACGGTGCGCCCGCCGCGCCGCGTCGCGATCGTGGCGCGGCGGGCAGGCCGCCACAACATCCGCCTCCATCATCGTGCCGAGCGCCTCGATCCCTGCCGCGAGGCAGAACCGATCGAAGCTCGCTCGCACCTCTGCAAACGCTTCGTCCACAGCCCCGGTCGCCGGCCAACCAGCCGGTGTGATATCTCTCGTCATGGCGTTGCTCTCCTTTGTGGAATCAGCACCCCCAGCCTACCGGCTCAAGGTGGGCAACGCCGACCTCTTCAGAAATTCAACAGAACCCGGGACATCCCCCTAGCCAACCACCGGGCATTTACGGAGAGCGAAGCTGTCTCTTTCCGGTGGACAACCTTTGGTTGCGATAGTGACTTGGTCGTTTTTCAGGACGTGAGATTTTCTTATGCGCGATTGGCAACTGCCGTTTTCTCGCGTGTGCTCAGATTGCACCTCAAAGCGCGAACGAAGATCCTACCGCCGATTACTGTCATGCGCTGCGATTTTGAGCGGTGCGTGATGCTGCTCTACATTTACACGGTCATAATGATCGAGTCGTGGCTCGATTTCTGGGAGCTATGGCGGAATCTGGGTGATGACGGTGTGAGGAAGGCGGCGTATCGAGGCGGGTGACGAGCCTGCCAGAACCTCTCGAGGAGAGCGATACGCCATGACCGAGACTACCAATGTTCTTGCTTTCCGTCAGCCGTCCGCGGTTGATGATCCACTGACCGATATCGTTCGTGCCGGCGCGCGGGACCTGCTTGCCAGGGCGATCGAGATCGAGGTTGGCGCGTTTCTGGCCAGCACGGCCAATCTGACGCTGCCCGACGGTCGAGCGCGCCTGGTCCGACATGGGCACGGTCCGGTGCGCGAGATTGCGACCGGCATCGGTCCGGTGGAGGTCGCTCGTCCCAAGGTCCGCGACCGCGGAGCGAGCGGGCCAGGCGACCGCCTCCGCTTCAGTTCGGCAATCCTGCCGCTATGGGCGCGGCGGACGAAGAGCCTGGATGCCTTGATCCCGGTCCTCTATTTGCGCGGCATCTCGACCGGCGACTTCCAGGAGGCGCTCTCGGCGCTGCTCGGCAAGGATGCGCCGAACCTGTCGCCTTCGGTGATCGCCGGCCTGAAGGCCGATTGGCAGGTCGAGTACGAACGCTGGCAGAGACGCGATCTGTCGGCGCGTCGCTATGTCTACATCTGGGCCGATGGCGTGTACCTGCAGGCCCGCATGGAAGATCACAGCGAATGCATGCTGGTGCTGATTGGCACCACGCCGGAAGGCAAGAAGGAGCTGATCGGCTTCCAGGTCGGCGTGCGCGAGAGCGCGCAGAGCTGGCGCGAACTCCTGATCGACCTGCGGCAACGCGGGTTACGGATTGCCCCGCAACTCGCCATCGGCGACGGCGCCCTCGGCTTCTGGAAGGCACTGGACGAGGCCTTTCCCGGCACGCGGCACCAACGATGCTGGTGCCATAAAGTGAGCAACGTACTCGACAAGAGAGCTGGCCCCGGTTGTTTGGACAGCGCCCCGCTGGATTTAAGTGGATTCCTGCCGGGTTATGCTGAACGCGGGGCTTTACGGTTTTGTCGTTGCGTCGGGAGGGCGTAGCCCGACCAGAGCGACGACAAAACCGTCGGCGACGGTCATGCGGCCATCACCATAGCTTGCGTGCCGAAGTAAGCCTCGTCGGGCGTGCGCCCGTCAAGGCTCGAGTGAGGGCGTCCCTGATTGTAGAAGGCCAGATACTTGGCAATTGACGCTCGCGCCTCGGACACGCTGTCGTAGGCGCGGAGATATACTTCTTCGTATTTGACCGTGCGCCAGAGCCGCTCGACAAACACGTTGTCGCGCCAGGCGCCCTTGCCGTCCATGCTGATGGCGATCTTCGCGTCCAGCAGCACATCGGTGAACTCGAGGCTGGTGAACTGGCTGCCCTGATCCGTGTTGAAAATCTCGGGCCTGCCGTGCTTCGCCAACGCCTCCTGGACCGCTTCGACGCAGAAGGCCGCCTCCATTGTGATCGAGACGCGATGGGCCAGGACCCGTCGGCTGAACACATCGACGACCGCCGCGAGATAGACGAAGCCACGCCGCATCGGAATGTAGGTGATGTCCATTGCCCACGCATGGTCGGGCCGCTCGATCTTCAATCCGCGCAACAGGTACGGGTAGATCTTGTGACCCGGAGCCGGCTTGCTCGTGTTCGGGCGACGATAGACCGCCTCGATCCCCATGCGCTTCATCAGCGTCGCGATGTGGCGGCGACCGGCGTATACGCCCTCCCGCCGCAGCAACGATCGCAGCATACGCGCTCCCGCGAAGGGATAATCGAGATGCAGCTCATCGAGCCGACGCATCAAGGCAAGGTCCTCGGCCGAAACTGGCCGAGGTTCATAGTAGACCGTGCTGCGAGCCAGCTTCAGGACCTTCGCCTGGCGCACGATAGAAAGATCATGATCGCGGTCGATCATCGCTTTGCGCTCAGCAGGCCCGCCTTGGTGAGCGCGCCGAACAAAAAATCGTTTTCCAACGCCAGCTCGCCGATCTTGGCATGTAACGCCTTCAAATCGACCGGCGTCTCGGCCGATGTCTTGTCATGCCCAAACACGCCGGCGGCGCCTTCCAGGAGCTGGTTTTTCCAGATCGTGATCTGGTTCGGATGAACATCAAACAGTTGCGCCAGCTCCGCCAGTGTCTTGTCGCCTTTGACCGCAGCCAAAGCAACCTTCGCCTTGAATGCCGGAGAATGCGTCCGGCGGCTCTTCTTCGTCATCTTCGCTCCTGATTCGCAGCAAGAATCCTCGCCGCTGTCAGGCAGAAAATCCACTCAAGCTACTGTCCGAATTTGCGGGGCCAGCTCTTCAAGCTGCTCTGCGCCGCATCAAAGACCTGGCGGCGGCTGAAAGGCACAAATCAGTTGCCGAAGGTCAGCGCAGGTGTCAGATTCGAAAACGGCATCGAGGTCATCCAAGTGCCGGAAAACCACGCCGCCTGATCGCCTCGTCACCCAAAATCCCGCATAGCTCGCCTTTCTTTTGTCGAAAGTCGGGAATAGCTTTGGTTTTTTAAAAATGGAGAAGTTAAGTGGCAATGGGGACGGTGAAGTGGTTCAACCCGACGAAGGGGTACGGGTTTATTCAACCGGATTCTGGTGGGAAGGACGTCTTTGTTCACATCTCGGCAGTTGAGAAGGCTGGTTTCACCTCACTCGCAGAGGGAGCTAAGGTTAGCTTCGACGTCGTGAACAATCGCGGAAAAGACTCGGCGGAAAATCTACGAATCGGGTGAAGGACCGCAACGTGCCTTCAACGAAAAAAGGCCGCAGTGGTACGCCGCTGCGGGCGGCCGAGGAGATCGATCGGAATCGGCCGATGGATAAGGCGCTATTGTTCGCGTGGGCGTGCGCTCTAATCCTCTTGGTACTGTTCGTCGCGCTGTACCTTCCTTGGTAGTAAGTTGCCGATGGCGACACGCGACGGCGCTGCCTGCGATCCGAGACTGATTGCCAAGTCACCGCCCTATCCTGGTAGTTGCTCTAGGGCATTCGTCCGGAGGATAACGTTGCCCGGTCAGCTTCTCCCTCCCTTGAGGCTGACCGGGCGAAGTTAGCGGCGCGTGATAGGGACAGCGCTTTATCGGTCCACCCCAAAGCGCCGAGTCACGTGGCCGCTAACGTTCCCGCTGTTTAGGTCGCGCGGCTGCCACCGTGAGCCCGGTGTGATCCTTGAGGCTATCGATTACCTTGAGCGCGGCTTCGAGTTCATCTCGAAGACGCTTCGTAATCCGCAGAATGCCGCTCGCGAGCTCCTCGCGGCTGATTTCTGCACCGTGAGCAACTTTTTCTTCGAGGTCGCGTATAGCTTCGTCGATCTTGTGCAGCGAGAATGTGCTAGGCATCATCCGGCTCCGTCCTGATTAAGGGGCCGGCATCCGCCGACCCGCAGCGTAAAAATGCGTCCGCTACACGGTTTAGTAAAGCGGGTGGCGTTGCGGGAAAATCTGTCCCCATCTCGCGTCTGAGCGCCTCGAATTCGGATAAGGTCGAAAGAGGGCAATCCGCCACCGCGTCCATTTTTGAGCAGATAACTTCAACCCGGGATCGCCAATCGGCCAGCTGTTCTTCAGTTCGCTGTGGCGCGTACGTGTCTTCTGCCGATGCATGGCTTGGCCTACGGACGTAGTCCGTCAATGCTTGGATTGCCGCTACCACTTCGGTCCTAGGCACGGCGGTTACTCCTATGAGCGGAGCCGGCTCGAACATTTGCGGGCCGAGCACTTTGATATGGCATGCACGCGGGGGCGCGGCAACCCACTGGTGCTGGTAGGTGCTTCCAGTCCTTCTCAGCGATACTCCTTGGTGGCGCTAGGGGGGAATTTTGGGCCCCTCGGGAGCAAGGGTGGCCAGCCCTGCCAATCCAAGGGGCGAAGGCTGGCCACCATCGCTTGCGACGTCACCACACAGGGTAGCTACAGGCCAATGGATGCACATATTCGAGCAGCAAATCACGTCCCTGCGGTCCCAAGCGCTTGCGGTGTTTGCAGCCAATCAGGAGCTATGCGGGATTTTGGGTGACGAGGCGATCAGGCGGCGTGGTTTTCCGGCACTTGGATGACCTCGATGCCGTTTTCGAATCTGACACCTGCGCTGACCTTCGGCAACTGATTTGTGCCTTTCAGCCGCCGCCAGGTCTTTGATGCGGCGCAGAGCAGCTTGAACACCATCAACTTGGCAGTCGTTGACGATAACGAACCTTTCGTGCGCACCGTTCTGTGCCGGACCGTCGCGAACACGCTTTCGATGGGATTCGTCGTCCGCAAGTGGTCCCAATGCTCGGCGGGGAATTCGTAGAACGCAAGCATTGCGTCGCGATCTTTCGTCAGGCACTCGACCGCCTTGTCGTACTTCGCTCCGTATTTCTCGGCAAAGACATCGATCGCCACTTCGGCCGAAGCTCGGTTGGACGCCAAATAGACCTCGCGCAGATCCTTCTTCATGCTGGCCTGTACCGACACTGCGACTTTGTTCAAGATATTCGCGGTTTTGTGCACCCAGCACCGCTGATGTCGCGTGGCGGGAAAGACCTCGTCGAGCGCCTTCCAGAAGCCGAGCGCGCCGTCACCGACGGCGATTTCCGGGGCGATCTTCAGCCCTCGGGTTTTCGCCTCGACGAGCAGTTCGTGCCAGCTCTGCGTGCTCTCGCGCACGCCGACCTGGAAGCCGATGAGTTCCTTCTTGCCTTCCGGCGTCGCGCCGATCAGCACCAGCATGCATTCGCTGTGGTCTTCCATGCGAGCCTGCAGGAAGACGCCGTCCGCCCACACGTATACGTACCGGCGCGCCGACAGATCGCGCTTCTGCCAACGCTCGTACTCGAGCTGCCACTCCGTCGTCAGTCTGGAAACCACCGCCGGAGAAAGATTCGGCGCATCCTTGCCCAAGAGCGCCGCCAGCGCCTCCTGGAAGTCGCCCGTCGAGATGCCTCGCAGGTACAGAACCGGCAAAAGTGCATCCAAGCTCTTCGTGCGCCGTGCCCACAACGGCAGGATCGCCGAGGTGAAGCGGATCCGCTCGCCATCGCTGGTCACCGCGCGATCGCGAATCTTTACCCGGGCGACTTCGACGGCGCCGATCCCCGTCTGGATCGTCCGCACTGGACCATGGCCGTGTCGCACGAGGCGGTCGCGGCCATCGGGAAGCTTCAAGCCCTTCATCGCGGCGAGAAACGCCTCGGCTTCCATCTCGACAGCCTGCGCAAGCAGCTGCCGAGCTCCAGATCGCAAAATATTCGTCAGTGGATCGTCGATCTCATCGGGCTGACGCAGTGGGACAATGTTGCTATGCTCGTTCATGGCGTATCGCTCTCCTTGAGGTTCTGGCAGGCTCGACACCCGCCTCGATACGCCGCCTATCTCATTCCGTCATCACCCAGTTTCCCGCATAGCTCGGCCAAAGCTATGAGCGCTGTTATTTCCCGATCATCCACAACGGTCGCTTTCAGCCAGACAGCGATGGCGAGGTGTTTGGCTCGGCCGATCTCGCGGGCCAGTACGGCGCCCGTGTCGCTCGGGATATCAGGCTGGGTGACCAGTTTAGCCCGTCTTATTCGCGAGAGGGCGCCTGAGAGGCTGGCGAGCGTGGTGTAAAGCGCTGATGCGGCGTAGGATTCGGTTGCGAAGCCACCCCATCACCTTCAACCGCGAACGCCACGCCCGCCATGACCGATGATACGATTTCAGACCACTATCGAGAAGCAAGAATTCAACACAAATAAAACCTCTGCCTCGCGCTCGATCTCTTCATGCTTGATAGTCTCGTTTCGGAGGCTGAGCACCTACCGCGTCTAATAGGCCGCTCGCGCCGGTTTCTTTGGACGCGGCACGACCGCGACTCCACGTTTCGGCACAGAAATGATCGGGAGTCACTCAATCTTTCTTCAACTTAACCCGTCTTATTCGTAAGAGTGCGCCTGAGGGGTAAAGCGCTGATGCGGCGTAGGATTCGGTTGCGAAGCCAACCCCATCACCTCCAACCGCGAACGCCACGCCCGCCATGACCGACGATACGATTCCGCCCTTCTCGTTTCCAGCCGTTCACGCCAAGAAAGTCACAGCTGCCTTCGATGGTGGGCGCCTAACCTCGAACGGGGGCGTGATGCTTCTGGCGATGGCCGAGCGGCGTCTCGGTTTGGCCAACAATCTGGCCCGGGTGTTCCCGGATCGGCGCGATCCGACGCGGGTCGTGCACAGCCTGGTCGATATGTTCCGCGCTCGCATGTTCGCGATCTGCTGCGGCTACGAGGACGCCGACGACCTCGATCATCTGAGGTCCGATCCGGCATTCAAGCTGGCCTGCGGTCGCCTACCGGACACGGGCCGGGATTTGTGTTCCCAGCCGACGCTGTCGCGGCTGGAGAATGCTCCGCGCCTGCGCGACGTGATCCGGCTGACCTACACTTTGGTCGACGCATGGATGGATAGCTACCCGCGCGAGCCGGCATCCGTCACGCTCGACATCGATGATACCTGCGACGTCGTCCACGGCCATCAGCAGCTCTCGCTGTTCAACGCTCATTATGACGAACGCTGCTTCCTGCCGATCCACGTCTACGACACGGAGAAGAGCCGGCCCGTGGCCGTCGTGCTGCGGCCCGGCAAGACGCCGGGCGGCGTCGAGGTGCGTGCCCATCTGCGCCGCCTGGTACGGCATATCCGGACGCGATGGCACAACACGCAAATTACGTTCCGTGGCGACGGGCACTATGCCCGGCCGGAGGCAATGGCGTGGTGCGAGACCAACGGCATCGACTACATCTTCGGTCTGTCCGGCACCAAGCCTCTCGCCAGAAAAGTCGACGAGGTCGCCGACGACATCCGCACGCGACGCGCCATCGAGAACCTGCCGGTTCTGCGTGGCTATACCGAGACGCGCCACAAGGCAAAGTCCTGGGATCGCGAACGGCGCACTGTCGCCCGTATTGAGGCGACGATGCTCGGCCTCGACATCCGCTTCGTCGTCACCAGCCTCGATGTCGGCTCGGCCGAGTGGATCTACGACAGCCTGTATTGCGCGCGCGGCCAAGCCGAGAATCTGATCAAGCTGCATAAGACGCAGCTCGCCTCCGATCGCACCAGCTGCCGTTCGGCGCTCGCCAACCAGGTCCGTCTCGTGCTCCATACGGCCGCTTATTGGCTGATGCTGACCGTGCGCGACGCCATTCCCAAAGCCCGGGAATTGGCCGCTGCCGAGTTCGCGACGCTGCGTCTTCGGCTCTTGAAAATCGCCGCCCGTGTCGTCGAGACCACGAGCCGCATTCGCCTTGCGTTTGCCGCGGCATGTCCCGAAGCCGACCTGATCTGCGGCTTGCCCGGCGCGCTGCTGCCGCTCGGTCCTTGACCGGCGGGGCGTCCGCCCCCGTTCGCCCAACCCATCCCTCAAGCGCGTTGCAAAGTACCGGTCGTCAGGCGGCGAAAAGCCGAAGGCAATCCTGTGCGCCTCGTCAGACAAGATGTGCGGCCGCATCAATCGGGCCCAAAAGCCGCACTCTCACGAATAGGACGGGTTAGCGTTCAGTGGCGGCCCAGGGAGGCTTCTCGCCGATACAACTTGGCGGCGCCCCGCGGGCTTAACCCCCGCCCACGGGAAGGGTGGTTAGCGTTGTTATGGCAAGGCTGAGAGCTATCGCTGAAAGTTGGTGACGGCGGGAATCGGAAAGGCGGCATATCGTGGGGGTGCTTGACGCCTCCACTTCTCCACCGAAGGAGCGATATGCCGTGTCAAACGATAACGTCATCCAGCTGATTCAGCCAGGAATCTTCGACGATCAACTCACAGAAGTCTTGCGCAACGGGGCACGAGCCCTTCTCGCCAAGGCGGTCGAGGCCGAAGTCGCAGACTTTCTCGGCCAGCATGCCGATTTGAAGACCGCCGTTCACATGCACCTGGTAGCGCTGCGCCAGATCCGTCACCGTTGATTGTTCTCGCAGCGCCTCCAGGGCGATCTTTGCCTTCAGCGCTGCATCGATTTTTCGTCTCGTCTTCTTCATGGTCCGCTCCGTTTATCAAAACGGAACGGCATCCGCACCACCTAAGCCGCCGGTCCAAAATCCGGGGTCCACTTCAATCGGCGACCGACACGCCGGCCTCATGCTCCTTCAAAATCCCGATGATCTGCTCGTCCGAAAAGCGGCTGCGCTTCATGCTTTGGTCCTTGTCGTGGGCCAGAGCGAACTTCAAACTGGATTAAGCCCGTGGGGCAAGGTCATAGTCAGCGCTGCCCCAAACTTGCGTCAGAGCCAATTTTGCATGCCGGATGACAAGCAAGCCATCTACGCTCGGGAGCAAGTAGACAGCCGTGCCGGGGAATGCGCGGCAGCGGCATCTCAATGGTTATCAGCGCAATCATGGGCCATGCAAGAGCGGCGCCGACGTCAAGCCTCCTCTTCGTCCAAAGCTCGGACGAAGTTGCCGGGCGGTCCTCGCCGGACCTCGGCCTCAGTCAATCGGGCTCCAAACGCCTGCGCTGCCTAGCTTTACACTTCTGGATCTGAAATGCGGGTCAGCATCCTCACGTGCGGTCCCGCCCGTTTGAAGATCGGCTCCCAAAACGCATAGGCGTTCTCGACGAAACTCTCGGTTACGGTGAACTTCGTGAGCGCCGCCCGGTATGCGGCCTGTCGTCGGCAGCCCTGTCCCTCGACAAGGTGCCAGATGAATTGAGCGACCTGGCGCGTGTACGTGCTCGGACGACCTCGGTGGTTGGGTACGATCTCAAGTCGCATGGTTCCGGTGTCACGCGTCTCCGGTTCGGTGATATTGGCAAGCCAAATGAAAATTGATGGATCAATGCTCGCGGGATAGCCGTCGCGCTTAAGCTGCTGATTGATGACAGAGAATGCGCTGGCGGCTTCCCTGAAGCACTCGCTCAGGATGAAGTTCGCCTGATTCTGCAGCTTGCCGCTCCGAAGATCGTCGAGCAAACTGACCGCCTCGCCAGTGAGCCGCCGCATATGTCGCGGTTGCGACCGCCCCTCGCTGTCGGCTGGTTCCTTCTGCATAGTCAATTCGGCCGCATCCGCGCGAAAACCCGTTGCGGCTTCGTTGAGAACGGTCCGAAAATTGCCTTCAAGTCTGGAACCGACGACGGTTTTCGACGCCGCTTCGCCTCCCACCCGTGTCTCAACGAGGCCCTTTGCATGGTCCAACGCAGCATTCAGGCCGGCTTTGATGTTTTCAGAAGCTCTGTCTTGAGAGTCCTCGGCAACTTTCACCATCATCTCGGTGGTAATGTCGGAATCTAGGAGTTCGTCCTTGCGCGGCGCCGCCGCATTCCGAGATTCAAGCCCCGCAACGGGACTTGGAGCCGTCGCTTGCCTTGCAAGGATTGTTTGATCAGACGTATTCGAGCGTGTGTGCTCCGATCGCGGATTGTAAGCAGCAATCCCGCGGGACAACACAAATAGGCCATCGTCAACGGCTCGGCTCGCCGCCGCGGTAAGCTCCACGAGCGAGCGTCGCGCGCAGCGCGTCTGCCTAGTACGCGGCTTTTTCGTTTCTTGCGTGTGGCTCATGATCTGACGACCCCTCGACAAGCTTCTTCAAGATCCAGCGCCACAGCTCACGAACTTCCTCCGAGGCTCTTCCCTCTCGTGCAAACTCAGTCACGCCTAATCCTGCCCCAAGCGCGTCCTGATGGTCATTGCGCTGCCCGACATAGGGTAGCGCGAGCACCCCGAGCGAATTGAGCGACGCTGCGGCTTCACTCACGCGGCAGCCCCGCGGTGGCGTCTGAGCGAGGACGAAAGCAAATCGGCGGTTGAGCCTACGAATAGCAACTAGCGTCGGTATCGCAGCTTCGATGTCGGCCGGACTCGGACGCACCGGGATCAGGCAAAGATCGGCCCTCGCGATGGCGTGCATGGCCAGTGCATTGTTCGTGGCGGCGGTATCGATAACCGTAAGCCAGACCCCCTCGGCTTCAAGGCTGACGAGCGCCCCTTCTATTTCGGCCGAATCAGCGACCCGAACGACCCGGGGATCGGGATGGCCGCGCCGCTCTTTCCATTTTGAAATCGTGCCTTGTGGATCCGCCTCGACAATTGCGACGCGCTCCCCGTTCCCCAACGCTGCGACTGCAATTTCGACCGCCAGCGTGCTCTTGCCGCTTCCGCCTTTTTGGGTGACCAGAGCAAGGACATACATCTCCTACGCGTCCCGGACGACAACGACATGAAACGCACGAGTCATCGACATTTAGCCTACCCTTCCCGATGGTGGGTCGCATCAAGGGCGAACGTGGAAATCGCAGCCAAATCGAGGCCCAGCGGCGAAATACGTCGGCCAACATCAGCCGGTCCAGTTAGGGGGCCGCGAGAATCACCACGACGTGGCTTTGTAAAATAGCCCATTATTCGGCCGTGTCACGGATCTTCGCGAAAGGATTGCTGAGCACTGTCGTACAAGCTTGAAAGCAGAGCCTGCTAGCCTCTCTGGAATGGACACGGCAAGAAGCGGCTGTCGCAGTTGCAGCAAGATGCTGCGGCCTACCAGATTAGAGAGGTGATCTGCCTGCCAGCTCGAACTATCGAGCTAACCTCAACTTGGGGACAAGCTACGCAATATTTTTCGTGCCCTGCAGGAGGACTCTGGGATGAAGTGCAACAAGCAATTGTCGCTCGCGGGCATCAATGCGTTCGGGACGATCGCTTTTGGCAGCGAAAGTTCATCTGCTGATTTGCCTGCGGCACCTGTCGTCAAAGCACCGACTCCCGTTTATCCTCGCTTCAGCTGGGCTGGAGGTTACATCGGAGGCAGTGTAGGCGCGGGTTGGGGTACCAGCCAGACCGACCTCGCTGTGGGCAATACATTCATTGGCGCCCCCGTCAACCAGACTGTAAACCAGCTCATCGGCGGCACTGCCGATTTGAATGCGCCATTGCCGCAGGTGCAGATGAACCGGCGGCGTACAAGCCGGTTACAACTTCCATTCCGGTTTGATGGTCTACGGCGTGGAAGGCGATTGTTTTATGGAGTGGTATCAAGGGGCGCACTGGATTTATTGATAGGTCGAGCGCGGAATATGATGAAGTCGCATCGCTACTCAAAGTGTCCGCGCTCCTGCCGAAGTTCTCGATCTCGGCAACCACCAAGCGCAAGTGGAGTTGGTCGGGCGGAGTTGGCAGTCCAGCAGATCCAACAGCCGAGACAAAGCGGTCACATCAGGAGAGACGCTTTTTGCCTCCTCGAAGAGCGGCAAAAAGCTATGTTTCGTACGAAGGTCAAAGTGTTCGTGTCGGGCTAGCGACAACTGTCGCGAAGCCAACATCGAACACAGAAACCCAAGACCAATTCACTCGTGAGCGCTGGCTCAGTTCCCGCACAGCAGCAGCCATCCATGCAGTGGGCGCCCTCTCTGAAGAACTGTTGTTCGGTAGCGGCGCGGAAAGATCTGGAAGTCTCACGTCATGCGCAAGGCATCGATTGCTACCGTTCTGGTGCTCGTCTCATCCAATGCTATCGCACACGACGATTTGATGAAGACAGCCAAACAGATTTTCAAACCGATCCCTTACGCTATCCCCACGCTAAACGACAACCCCATGACAACCGAGAAAGTGGAGCTTGGCAAGATGCTGTTCTTCGATCCTCGTCTGTCGGCGAGTGGGATCATTAGCTGCAATACGTGCCACAATCTTGGCACCGGCGGCGTAGACGCGGGTCCAACCTCAGTTGGTCACGGCTGGCAACGGGGAGCGCGTCGGGCGCCAACCGTCTACAATTCGGTGTTCAATGTCGCGCAGTTCTGGGACGGACGCGCGCCGGATCTTAAGGCACAAGCCAAGGGGCCCGTTCAGGCGAGCGCCGAAATGAATGCGACCGCGGATCACGTGACAAGCACGCTGAATTCGATGGAAGATTATGTTGGCAAGTTTAAGCGGGCGTTCCCGCGTGATACACCGCCGGTCACCTTCGACAATTTCGCGAAGGCGCTCGAGGCGTTCGAAGCGACGCTCACGACACCAGCAGCTCCGTTCGACCAATACCTGAACGGCGATGGCAACGCGCTGGATGATCAGCAAAAGGCGGGATTGCAGCTGTTTATGGACAAAGGCTGCGCCTCCTGTCACAACGGCATCAACATTGGCGGGCAGGATTTTGTCCCGTTCGGCGTGATGGAAAGACCAAACATCAAACTGCGTCCGGCAGCCGACCAGGGGCGTTTCGCTGTCACAAAGGCCTCTAGCGACCAATACGTGTTCCGCGTGGCCCCTTTGCGCAACGTTGCCTTGCGGGCTCCCTACTTCCATTCGGGTCAGGTTTGGACGCTCCAGGAAGCCGTAGGAATTATGAGTGAGGTCCAGCTCGGCGCCAAGCTCAGCGAGAGGGAGAATAACGATATCGTTGCGTTTCTTTATTCATTGAGCGGCCGTCTACCCAAAATCGAATATCCGATACTGCCAACTCGCACAAAGGAGACGCCGCCACCGTCCTTAGACAGATAGTGTCCTGTTCAGTTTCCTGAGAGCTGACCGAAAGAGGTGAGCGGTTTTGGCCCTGGCCTGTAATTCCTTCGGATTTGCAAAGCTTCGAGGCAGGACACCATGCCGTGGACCAAAGCCGCTCGTATCGAGTATCAGTGCAGTGGACTGCGTAACGCAAGCGATCTGACCGACACCGAGTGGGCGCTGATAGCCCGCTCGATTCGCTGCTTAGCCAGCCGTAGGCAATGACTGAACTGTTAGGTTGAGGAAGGCGAGCGGATCTACGTTGTTCATCTTCGCTGTCTGCAGCCGTGCTGCGATCGTCGCCCAGGTTCGTCCCCCGCCGTTTCGCTGCGAGCGAAGAGGCGATTCTCTCTCGTAATTGTTTGCGGCCTAACGACGCGTTCGACGAATGTTAGAGTCTATCTTGATGCGACCATCGGTCAGGAAGTGTTCGAAGATGGCGCGGCGCGAGACGGCGTAGCGGATCGCCTGGGCCAGTTTTGATTAGAGCTGGCCCCGGTTGTTTGGTGCGGATTCCGATTTATTCCGGCCGGGTATTCCGACTTGAAGCCGGCCATCGTTCCGATTTGAAGCCGGCCACGATTCCGAAATGAAACCGGCCGGCATTCCGATTTGAAGTCGGCCGGGTTTTTGGAAGTCGGCGTTTTCGTTTGGATCAGTCCCTCAGGCATCAAGTCCCGCGTTGATCGATAGCAGTACGACGACCCCACCTCGTTTAGGTGGACGGGATGAGCGAGACTCGCGCGTGGATTTGACAACGCGAGGGACGCTCGTTCCATGCATCAAGACAGACATCAAGACGGGCATGATGCCGCCTCCTATCAGCGGATCGAGGTGATCACAGGGGAGAGGCGACGGCGCAGTTGGAGCGATGCGGAGAAGGCGCGGATCGTGGCCGAGAGTGCCGATCCGGAGACGAGCATTTCCGAGGTGGCTCGACGCAACGGGGTGAACCGGGGACTGCTCAGTGTGTGGCGGCGCCAGGCGCGGCTCGCGTCGAGCGAAGCGCCGCAGTTCGTGCAAGTCAGGCTCCAGGCCGCCGTCGAGGCGCAGCCGAACGCGATCGATAAGGCGCATGTTCTGACGGATCCGGCCGAGCGGATCGAGGTGATGATCGCGGGCGCGACGGTGCGCGTGCCCGTCGGCGTCGACGCCGCGACGCTGGAGCGCGTGCTGGCGGCGGTGAGATCGACGCGATGATCTCTTTCGGTCCAATGGTCCGTGTGTTCGTCGCGACGCAGCCGATTGACTTTCGTAAAGGCGTTCATGGCCTTGTCGCGCTGGTAGCGGAGGGATTAGGCGGCAAGCCCTACAGCGGTGACGTTTATGTCTTCCGATCGAAGCGATCGGATCGTTTGAAGCTACTGGTTTTTGACGGCTCGGGAATGGTTCTAGCGACGAAGTGGCTGGAGAATGGGGGCTTTGCCTGGCCACCTGTTCGCGAGGGTACGATGCCGGTGACGGGGGCGCAACTGGCGATGCTGATTGAAGGTCTTGCAGAGCTGGCCCCGGTTGTTTGGACAGCGCCCCGCTGGATTTAAGTGGATTCCTGCCGGGTTATGCTGAACGCGGGGCTTTACGGTTTTGTCGTTGCGTCGGGAGGGCGTAGCCCGACCAGAGCGACGACAAAACCGTCGGCGACGGTCATGCGGCCATCACCATAGCTTGCGTGCCGAAGTAAGCCTCGTCGGGCGTGCGCCCGTCAAGGCTCGAGTGAGGGCGTCCCTGATTGTAGAAGGCCAGATACTTGGCAATTGACGCTCGCGCCTCGGACACGCTGTCGTAGGCGCGGAGATATACTTCTTCGTATTTGACCGTGCGCCAGAGCCGCTCGACAAACACGTTGTCGCGCCAGGCGCCCTTGCCGTCCATGCTGATGGCGATCTTCGCGTCCAGCAGCACATCGGTGAACTCGAGGCTGGTGAACTGGCTGCCCTGATCCGTGTTGAAAATCTCGGGCCTGCCGTGCTTCGCCAACGCCTCCTGGACCGCTTCGACGCAGAAGGCCGCCTCCATTGTGATCGAGACGCGATGGGCCAGGACCCGTCGGCTGAACACATCGACGACCGCCGCGAGATAGACGAAGCCACGCCGCATCGGAATGTAGGTGATGTCCATTGCCCACGCATGGTCGGGCCGCTCGATCTTCAATCCGCGCAACAGGTACGGGTAGATCTTGTGACCCGGAGCCGGCTTGCTCGTGTTCGGGCGACGATAGACCGCCTCGATCCCCATGCGCTTCATCAGCGTCGCGATGTGGCGGCGACCGGCGTATACGCCCTCCCGCCGCAGCAACGATCGCAGCATACGCGCTCCCGCGAAGGGATAATCGAGATGCAGCTCATCGAGCCGACGCATCAAGGCAAGGTCCTCGGCCGAAACTGGCCGAGGTTCATAGTAGACCGTGCTGCGAGCCAGCTTCAGGACCTTCGCCTGGCGCACGATAGAAAGATCATGATCGCGGTCGATCATCGCTTTGCGCTCAGCAGGCCCGCCTTGGTGAGCGCGCCGGACAAAAAATCGTTTTCCAACGCCAGCTCGCCGATCTTGGCATGTAACGCCTTCAAATCGACCGGCGTCTCGGCCGATGTCTTGTCATGCCCAAACACGCCGGCGGCGCCTTCCAGGAGCTGGTTTTTCCAGATCGTGATCTGGTTCGGATGAACATCAAACAGTTGCGCCAGCTCCGCCAGTGTCTTGTCGCCTTTGACCGCAGCCAAAGCAACCTTCGCCTTGAATGCCGGAGAATGCGTCCGGCGGCTCTTCTTCGTCATCTTCGCTCCTGATTCGCAGCAAGAATCCTCGCCGCTGTCAGGCAGAAAATCCACTCAAGCTACTGTCCGAATTTGCGGGGCCAGCTCTTAGCCTGCGCGCTCGGCCACAAGGCCTGCCGCGACAACCGATCAGTCCTCTATCATCGCGTTCCAAGGCTGTTCGAGGCGCTCGCGCTCGCGCGCGGAGACGGACGTTACGCCCGGCTCCTCAAAAGCCTCGGCCGCGCTCAGCTTCTGATTTTGGATGATTGGGGACTATCGGTGCTCACCGCCGCGGAACGCCGCGATCTGCTCGAAATCCTCGAGGACCGCCATGGCCGCGCATCCACCATCGTCACAAGTCAGCTCCCCGTGGACACCTGGCATGGAGCCAGAGCTATGCGGGAAACTGGGTGATGACGGAATGAGATAGGCGGCGTATCGAGGCGGGTGTCGAGCCTGCCAGAACCTCAAGGAGAGCGATACGCCATGAACGAGCATAGCAACATTGTCCCACTGCGTCAGCCCGATGAGATCGACGATCCACTGACGAATATTTTGCGATCTGGAGCTCGGCAGCTGCTTGCGCAGGCTGTCGAGATGGAAGCCGAGGCGTTTCTCGCCGCGATGAAGGGCTTGAAGCTTCCCGATGGCCGCGACCGCCTCGTGCGACACGGCCATGGTCCAGTGCGGACGATCCAGACGGGGATCGGCGCCGTCGAAGTCGCCCGGGTAAAGATTCGCGATCGCGCGGTGACCAGCGATGGCGAGCGGATCCGCTTCACCTCGGCGATCCTGCCGTTGTGGGCACGGCGCACGAAGAGCTTGGATGCACTTTTGCCGGTTCTGTACCTGCGAGGCATCTCGACGGGCGACTTCCAGGAGGCGCTGGCGGCGCTCTTGGGCAAGGATGCGCCGAATCTTTCTCCGGCGGTGGTTTCCAGACTGACGACGGAGTGGCAGCTCGAGTACGAGCGTTGGCAGAAGCGCGATCTGTCGGCGCGCCGGTACGTATACGTGTGGGCGGACGGCGTCTTCCTGCAGGCTCGCATGGAAGACCACAGCGAATGCATGCTGGTGCTGATCGGCGCGACGCCGGAAGGCAAGAAGGAACTCATCGGCTTCCAGGTCGGCGTGCGCGAGAGCACGCAGAGCTGGCACGAACTGCTCGTCGAGGCGAAAACCCGAGGGCTGAAGATCGCCCCGGAAATCGCCGTCGGTGACGGCGCGCTCGGCTTCTGGAAGGCGCTCGACGAGGTCTTTCCCGCCACGCGACATCAGCGGTGCTGGGTGCACAAAACCGCGAATATCTTGAACAAAGTCGCAGTGTCGGTACAGGCCAGCATGAAGAAGGATCTGCGCGAGGTCTATTTGGCGTCCAACCGAGCTTCGGCCGAAGTGGCGATCGATGTCTTTGCCGAGAAATACGGCGAAGTACGACAAGGCGGTCGAGTGCCTGACGAAAGATCGCGACGCAATGCTTGCGTTCTACGAATTCCCCGCCGAGCATTGGGACCACTTGCGGACGACGAATCCCATCGAAAGCGTGTTCGCGACGGTCCGGCACAGAACGGTGCGCACGAAAGGTTCGTTATCGTCAACGACTGCCAAGTTGATGGTGTTCAAGCTGCTCTGCGCCGCATCAAAGACCTGGCGGCGGCTGAAAGGCACAAATCAGTTGCCGAAGGTCGTCGCAGGTGTCAGATTCGAAAACGGCATCGAGGTCATCCAAGTGCCGGAAAACCACGCCGCCTGATCGCCTCGTCACCCAAAATCCCGCATAGCTCATGGAGCCATTGGGGACCCCACGGTCGCCGACGCCATTCTCGATCGCCTCGTCCACAACGCCCACCGCCTCCAGCTCACCGGAGAAAGCATGCGAAAACGCAGCGCCAAAACCATCACCCTTGACGGCCAACCAGAACACTGACTCTATCTCCCATCGGCCGTAGCGGGCTGCTCACGATCGTCTGAATTCAGTGCTCACGATCGCGCGAAATCGATGCTCACGATCCGTGAAATCCGCAAATCTGATGGTGCTGTGGGAGGAGTACCGGGCGGTCCACCCGGAAGGTTATGGCTACAGCCGGTTCTGCGATTTATTCCGAGAATTCGACCGGCGGCTGTCTCCGACGATGCGGCAGGACCATCCGGCCGGCGACAAGGTCTTTGTCGATTACTCCGGCAAGAAGATCATGATCGTTGATCGCGAAACCGGGGTTGTACGCGATGCGGAGATCTTCGTCGCCGTGCTTGGCGCCTCGAATTACACCTACGCCGAGGCGACCTGGACGCAGACACTTCCGGACTGGATCGAGGCCCATGTCCGGATGTTCCGGTTCTTTGGCGGGGTGCCGCGCCTCGTCGTCCCTGACAATCTGAAGTCCGGCGTGCACCGGGCTTCGTTCTACGACCCTGAAATCAATCGCAGCTACGGGATGATGGCGTCCCATTACGGCGTTGGCGTCCTTCCGGCACGGCCAAGAAAGCCGCGGGATAAGGCAAAAGTGGAGGCCGGGGTTCGGTTTGCCCAGACCTATATCCTCGGGCGGCTTCGTCGCCAGACCTTCTTCTCGTTGGCCGAGGCGAACGCAGCCATTGCCGCTGCGCTGGAGCGGATCAACGCGCACATCATGCGCCGGCTCGGTGTCAGTCGCCGTCAATTGTTCGAGACGGTCGAGATGTCGGTCCTGGCGTCGTTGCCGGACGCCGATTATCAGTTTGCGGAATGGCGCGTGGCCCGCGTCTCGCTCGATTATCATGTCGAGATCGACGGCTTCTTCTACTCAGTTCCACACGGCCTGATCCGGGAGCAGGTCGACGTCCGCGCCACCACCCGGACCATCGAGCTGTTCCATCGGGGTTCGCGTGTTGCGGCTCACCAGCGCCGCTACGGCGGCCGCCGGCACGGCACCGATCCCGACCACATGCCCAGCGCGCATCGGCGTTACGCCGAGTGGACTCCCGAGCGGTTCCGTCGCTGGGGACGATCGATCGGGCTAAACACTGAGGGTCTCGTCCTCGCCATTCTGGCCAATCGGCCTCATCCCGAACAAGGATTCCGGACCTGTCTGGGTGTGCTTCGGCTGTTCAAGGATCTCGATCCGGAACGCGCCGAGTTGATCGCGGCCCGCGCGGTTGCGGTCCGCGCGCTGACCTACAAGAGCATCGCCTCGATCATCGCCAACAAGCTCGACCGCAGCGCTCGCCCCACCGATGACGTCGTCGTCGACCATCCCAATCTGCGCGGCCCCGGCTACTTCCATTGAAAGGAAAATCCAGCATGCTGACCCATCCCACGCTCGACCTGCTGCAAAATCTCGGTCTCCACGGCATGGCCAAAGGCTTCAAGGAGCTTGATGCCCAGCCCGAAGCACGCAGCCTCGAACATGCCGAATGGCTGGCCCTGCTCCTGGAACAGGAGAAAACGCAGCGACAGCAAAAGCGGTTTGAGAGCAGAGCTCGCGCCGCCAAGCTACGTCATGCCGCTTGCGTCGAGGATGTCGACTACCGTGCCATCCGCGGGCTCGACCGCACGCTCTTTCTAAAACTCGCCGCCGGCGACTGGATCCGAGCGAGGCATAATCTCCTCGTCACTGGGCCATGCGGCGTCGGCAAGAGTTGGCTTGCTTGCGCCCTCGGCCACAAGGCCTGCCGGGACGACTTCGCCGTTGCCTACCATCGCGTCCCGCGTCTGTTCGCCGCTCTCGCACTGGGACGCGCCGACGGACGCTATACCAGGATGCTGCGGGCGATCGCACGACTTGATCTGCTGATCCTGGACGACTGGGGACCAGAACCTCTCGACGCCGACCAGCGCCGTGATTTGCTCGAAATCGTCGAGGATCGATACGAAGCCCGTTCGATCATCGTCACCAGCCAGCTGCCCGTCGATCGCTGGTACGAAATCATCGGAAACCCCACCATCGCCGACGCGATCCTCGATCGCCTCGTCCACAATGCCTACCGCATCGAACTCAAAGGAGAGAGCCTCAGGAAGCAGAAGCAACCCGCTCAAGATCAACCGGTCTCTTGACCTTCCCAGCCCTCGACGACATCATGAAATTGACCCATGCGAACGACGCCACGGGTGGCCGGCTTCAGATCGGAATACCCGGCCGGCTTCGAATTGGAATGCATGGCCGGCTTCGTTGGAATCCACACGCCGTTTCTCTCGCGCGGCTGCTTACGCGCCGGCGAGCTGACGGCTGTGTGGGTTCCCGATGAAGGTCACGAAGCGATGCGCGACCTCGTTCGCGCTCGATCGGCAGCGGTTGAGACGCTGCGGATCCACCGGCAGCAGGTGAGCGCCTTCATGCTCAAGCATGGCCGCACCTATCCCCGCAAAAAGGGCTGGACAATGCGCTATTTGCGTTGGCTCCAGGAACAACAGTTCGACCACCCCGCACATCAGATCGCGCTACAAGAAATGGTCGAAGCAGTTCGCGTCGCCAGGGACAGGGTCGACCGGCTCGAGCGCACGATCGAAGAGTTCGTCTCGACCTGGTCTCTGGAGCCGCTCGTGCGGGCGCTTCAAACATTGCGCGGCGTCGATCTGGTCGTCGCAGTGACATTCGCGACCGAGGTCGGTGATGTGAGCCGTTTTGAGGGTCCACGTCAGTTCGCTGCAGGCGTGGCGCGGGGTCGATGTTGAGAGAGCTGCAGGAGAGGCCATAAGCATCGGGCGAGGGTGGCGAGCCTCATACACAAAAAGCGTGTCTTCCACCGAGGAGTAGAGTACACTGGTGGCCTCAATCTGGTGCAACAGCCTTGTCCGCGAGCGGCTCGATCCGCGCGAAGCGGAGCTGCAACCGGTCCAGGCCCGAGGTTCAATGAGGAGCCCGAACATGGCCGCGACCCAATTTATCGTTGAAGATGCTGTGAACGGTTTTTCCGTGACTCCGAAGGAGACAGGAAAATCAGGGAAATACTGGAACATTGCGCTCCCGCATCTGCTCGGCTCAGACCCGGTTAATGGGGGCGGTCTGCTCTTCCTGATGGAATCGATGAACGGAACCGAGAGAACCTCGCAAATTTCTGTTCAATGGAACGAAACGTTTAACTCTTGTCGGCTCGGCATGGCCGGGAAAGAACAGTACCTAGATGTTCAGCTTTCGAATCTGGGGGCATCGAGAGTGCCGATCAGCGTGATCACACCAAAAACAACGTCTGTCGGGATACTGGATTCTCAGCGAGGAAGCTCGGAAGACTTTGAGCTATGGCTGATTTTGGGTGACGCGGCCTGATCAGGCGGCGTGGCTTTCAGTGTTCGGAATGACTTCGATTCCGTCGATGAACTTTACACCGGCGATGACTTTCGGCAACTGGTTCGTGCTCTTCAATCGCCGCCAGGTCTTCGATGCGGCGTCGATGAGCTTGAACACCATCAGCTTCGCAGTTTGTTGCGACAGCGATCCCTTGGTCCGCACCGTTCGGTGGCGCACCGTGGCGAAGACGCTCTCGATCGGGTTCGAGCTGCGTAGGTGGATCCAGTGCTCAGCAGGGAAGTCGAAGAAGGCGAGCAGCGCATGGCGATCCTTGATCAGGCACTCCACCGCACGTCCGTATTTGACGTGGTATTTCTCGACGAAGACGTCGATCGCGGTTTCAGCTTCGGCCCGGTGTGGGGCCAGATAGATGTTCCGCAGGTCGTTCTTCATGGGGCCCTGCACGGATTTGGCGACCTTGTCGAGTACGTTGCTCACTTTATGGCACCAGCATCGTTGGTGCCGCGTGCCGGGAAAGGCCTCGTCCAGTGCCTTCCAGAAGCCGAGGGCGCCGTCGCCGATGGCGAGTTGCGGGGCAATCCGTACCCGCGTTGCCGCAGGTCGATCAGGAGTTCGCGCCAGCTCTGCGCGCTCTCGCGCACGCCGACCTGGAAGCCGATCAGCTCCTTCTTGCCTTCCGGCGTGGTGCCAATCAGCACCAGCATGCATTCGCTGTGATCTTCCATGCGGGCCTGCAGGTACACGCCATCGGCCCAGATGTAGACATAGCGACGCGCCGACAGATCGCGTCTCTGCCAGCGTTCGTACTCGACCTGCCAATCGGCCTTCAGGCCGGCGATCACCGAAGGCGACAGGTTCGGCGCATCCTTGCCGAGCAGCGCCGAGAGCGCCTCCTGGAAGTCGCCGGTCGAGATGCCGCGCAAATAGAGGACCGGGATCAAGGCATCCAGGCTCTTCGTCCGCCGCGCCCATAGCGGCAGGATTGCCGAACTGAAGCGGAGGCGGTCGCCTGGCCCGCTCGCTCCGCGGTCGCGGACCTTGGGACGAGCGACCTCCACCGGACCGATGCCGGTCGCAATCTCGCGCACCGGACCGTGCCCATGTCGGACCAGGCGCGCTCGACCGTCGGGCAGCGTCAGATTGGCCGTGCTGGCCAGAAACGCGCCAACCTCGATCTCGATCGCCCTGGCAAGCAGGTCCCGCGCGCCGGCACGAACGATATCGGTCAGTGGATCATCAACCGCGGACGGCTGACGGAAAGCAAGAACATTGGTAGTCTCGGTCATGGCGTATCGCTCTCCTCGAGAGGTTCTGGCAGGCTCGTCACCCGCCTCGATACGCCGCCTTCCTCACACCGTCATCACCCAGATTCCGCCATAGCTCTTCGCGTTGCTTGCTTCACCACAAAAGTAGTGGAGGTACTGTTCCATCTCGCGCGGTTGCGCAACGGGCTCGCATAGGTAGCGGAGCGCTTCGCGGGCGGAGTCAAGCTGCGCCTTCCCCTCCACCAGCCAATCCTTGACAATAACGTTACCATCTTTTCCATCGGCGTCGATGTCCAGTTCGTCCGAACCGATCGACTTCTGTACGTGTTGGAACAGTTCCTTGAAGTCTACGATGTAACCGAAGTCCTTATCGTCACCGTCAAGCCGATTGGTGCGACGGATCGCTTGGAAGAGGTTATGGTCGTGAAGCTCGTTGTCGAGATAAATGTAAGTACAACTCGGCGCGTCGAAGCCAGTCAGTAGCTTGCTCACCACAATGAGAAGCTTGCAGTTGGCTGGCTCCTCGATAAAGCGGCGCTTGGTATCATCCTCATAGGCTTTGGTGGTCTGTCCGTTCTTTAGAACGTGCTGTGTATAGGTATCGAACTTGTAGCGCTCGTCGCTGTTGGCCGGCTCGCGCGAGATGGCGTTGTGGTTCGGCTCAAAGGATGTGATGATGCCGCAGTATCGTCCGAAGGACGTATTCTGGAATAGACGGTAATAATGGCAGGCGTCGTAGATGGAGGCCGCCACTAAAATCGCAGTGCCTCGGTCATTGTTCAGCCGTGGTTTCAGGCCGAAGTCTTCGATAATGCTGGCAATGATACGCTGCTTGCGCTCGCCAGCGCTCATTAGTTCCTCCATCGTCGCCCAGCGTCTGCGCAGGACAGCCCGTTGGAAATTGTTCAAGCCCTTGGTCTTTTGCTCAAACCACGCATCGATTGCCTTCGATGAGGTAAGGCGCTGTGGCACATCGCGGGCTTCATATTTGAGATCGAGCACTACCTTGTCGGCCACGGCCTCCTGGAATTTGTAGGTGTGAATATAGGTACCGAAGACATCGCGAGTGGTCTGCTTGTCCTTCAGCAGGAGGGGCGTGCCCGTGAAGCCGATGAAGATCGCGTTTTCGAGCCAACGCTTCATCTGCTTGTTCATGTCACCACCCTGGGTGCGGTGGCATTCGTCCACAAAGACGTAAAAACGCCCATGCGTCGGCGGCGCCGGGACGTTGAATCCGGGGGTGAACTTGTGAATCAATGCGCAGAGGAGTCTAGGCGTGGTGCTGCTCAGCTTCTCCACGAATTCCTGCCGCGAGGTGACGCGGGGCGACGGCGATTCTGCGCCGATAACTCCGGCATTGCGCATCACGCCCTCGATCTGCTTATCAAGCTCGTCGCGGTCGGTGATGATGAGAATGCGGGCGTCGGGATCGTGTTCCAGCAGCCACTTGGCGATCAGCACCATGAGGATGCTCTTGCCGCTTCCCTGGGTGTGCCAGATGACGCCACCCTCACGTTTGCCGACGCGTTCCTGTGCCGCCTTCACGCCGTGGAATTGGTGTACGCGCGGCACTTTTTTCCGACCCGCGTCAAAGATGATGAAGTTGCGGATGAGGTCGAACAGCCGGCCCTTTTCGCACATCTCCGCAAGCGGCCGGTCCAACAGAGAGCCGCTAGTCGGCGGAGTCACATTGCCGCCGCCCTGCGCTTTCCATTCCACGAAAAACTTCGCCTCAGTGGTGACGGTGCCATAACGTAGCCCCTGGGAATCGTTGCCGGCGAAGACGAGCTGTACCGTGCTGAAGAAGCCCTTGTTAAAAATCTCCTCCTGATTGGTTTCGAGCTGTCGGATGCCGTCGGCCAGCTCCACCGAGCCGCGTTTCAGCTCGATCACCCCGATGGCGATTCCATTCAGGTAGAGGACGATGTCGGGCCGCCGTTGATAGCCGCCGCGGAGGGTCACTTCCTCGGCGAGGGCGAAGTCATTCTTCTCCAGGTGCTCCCAATCCACAAGATGCACTGTCTCGTGAGCTTGACCAGCGGCAGTCTGCACCGGCACGCCATAGCGGAGTAATTGATAGGTACGCAGGTTTGCCTGATACAGGGTGACCCCGGTGGCGTCGGCTGCGGTCTCCAGCTTTTGAAGGGCAGCGGAGATCTGTACGCCGGCATAGCCGCGCTGCTTTAGATTATCGCGCAAGAGTGCGGTCTCGATGGGCCGATTGTTCTCCCGCTTATTCCAGTCCCCGAGATAGCGGTAGCCGAGGCAATCAAGCCGCGTCTTGTCGGTGAACAAGGCGACAACGCGGTTCTGCGTGCGGCGCTCGGAGCGTGGTTGTTCAGGCATGGGATTCATTCGGCGAGATGAGCCGCGTCCATCCGGTGAGGAGTTCCTGCATCATGCCCTGCTTGAGAGCCCGGGTCTTCTCTCGCCGCTCTTTCAGGCTCGCCAACTCCGCATCCATGTCCCCCAAGACTTCGGCGATTGCCGCTTGTTCGTCGACGGACACTGGTGCAAGAAACGAGAAGCTCACAAAGTCTTTTTGGTAAAGGTGGGAGATCGTGGACCCGGCCTGGAGCTTGGTGAGAAACTCATCAAAGATGCGTGACGTCAGTACGTAGAAGAAGAACTTCGGATCATAGGCCTCGTTTTTTGGACGAATGACAAACACTCCGCTGTTTAGCGTTCCTGGACCGGGAAGATCATCGACGAAGGCCACCTTCCCGATAGTCCCATCCTTCGTCAGCAGGATGTCCTTGGGGCGCAGCTGAATGTTTCGATCCTGATTGTAGCGCTCTGCGGCGACGAAATGGCAGCTCGACCAAGCGATATGTCCATCGAGGAAGTCCGTCCCAGTGACCAAATAATAGGGGCCCGATTCAAGATACTCGGCCGTCGTCAATCCCTGCCAACCAATGCGAGCCTTTAAAGTGGAGTTATCGGCCATGTTTAATGGGGCCCACTTACCGTGAAAACCGGGAAGACGTGTTTGGCCGGTGAGGAGCTGCTGCATCGCGGCCTGCTTGAGGTCGCGCTTCTTGGCGATGAGCTGATCTATCGCTCCTAGCAGCGCATCCACATCGTTCAACGCCTTCGCGATTGCGCGTTGTTCGTCAAGGCACTTTGGTGTTGGAATCTTGAATGTGCGCAGAGAGGCAATGGGGATTTCCTGCAACGCTGATCCATTCATGGCCTGCTCTAAACGCTTTCGCGTGGCAGAAGAGGAAATGACCTGCTGGCAATATTCCGGCGACCAGCCTGGGCGTATCGCGATGAGCGCGACTCCTCTGGTCAAGTTTGCGCCCGCCAAATCCTCATCCACTAGGCCAACATCACCAACCTTTCCACGAAGCGGCATCACGAGGTCACCAGCCTTCAAGATTGTGCGGCGATAGGCGTCACTTATCTCTTTCGAAGTAGTAATTAGCTCCGCCTTATTGATTTTACCTTCATTGATGTCGAGGACGCGGAGGCAACGGACGCCGTTGATGATATTCGGCCCGGTCTGCACAATGCCGTAGGAGATGGGCCTCTGAGGTTCGGTAAGCTCAGACAACGAAAGCACTTCCCAGTCCTTTGGGATCGCTCCCACCTCGGTCTGTTTGTAGCCAAGTTTCATCGCCCAGCAGCCTTTCCGAGTTTGGGACGCTGCAGGGGCAGAGCTTCACATCCGTCTAAACTCGGCTTGGCTTTCATCGTGTTGAGATGTCCATCTACGCGCGCGGCCAGGGCGGCTACTTCATCGACGATCCGCGGCAGCGGTTCGGCGTAGCGTTCCGCAAGCAACCGAATGCGACCGGTGAGGGTCTGGGAGACGCCGTCCAACTCACCCTGGATGGCGGTGGCCAGCGTCGTCAGCCATTTGTCATCCACGACAAGGGTTTGAATTTCGGGCTCGGTGAGCTTTGGATATTGGTCATATGCGAGTTGGTCGAGCACCGCCTCGGCATCTTTGATCTTGGTTTTGAGAACGGTCTGTTGGTCGAGAAGTTTGAGGAACCGGACAGTGGCTTGCAAATCAAGCAAACTCTCCGGCAATGGATTCATACTGAGCCGATTAACAAATATCGACTCGATCGCCGCGAATAGTTCATCCGCCCTCTTCGTGGCATCCTTCTGCTTTTTGTCCGTGCTTACGTAATCAGCTAGAGCATCATATTCTTCACCAGTCGAAAGTCGCGCGAGCCGGTCCTTCACGGCCTTGAGGGTTAGTTTTCCCTTGGGGTTCTTGAGCGCCGAAAAATGATGCTGGTCGCTGAGCGTTCGGAGGTGCGTTGCGTAGCCATCCGCAGAGTCAATGACCGTTCTGTAAGCAGCGCAAGCTGGCCTGTCCTCATCATTCCAGATAGCCACGATCGCTTGTGTGTAGGCGAATTCAGCGTCTGCCTTGGACGACAAATCCTTCAGCACGCCCTCCTCGCCGCCATACTCTTCCAAAAGCTCCGCCATCTCAGACGTGATGGCTTCTAGTTGGACATTAAGCTCATCGATGGCCGCCTGCTCCTTGGCGAAGTAGCGGGCGACGATGAGCGGCTTGGGAACAAGGTCGCAGGCCCAACCAGTGTCTCGCCTTTCGCCCTTCCTCTTTCCGCTCTTCACTTCTTCAATGACACGATGAGTCTCGGCCACCCAGCCATCGGCAGCGATGAGATAACAATCGTCCTGCATGGTCTCATCCCAATAGTCCATGAGGTGTTGATAGACGGCGTAGGGATCGATCAGCGGCTGGCCCTCGGCATGAGCCAAGAGGCGCTCGGCGTGCTCGTGTATGACTTCCTTCGGCAGGCAGTCGCGCTTGAGCTGGCGCAGGCTTGCGGCGGCGGCGGTGCGCCACTTTGCAAAATGCGCCGTCAATCCGGCAATGAAGGCTGAGAGCTGCGGGTGGCCGTGGATGGTGGTCTTCAGCTGGGCGATCCCGACAACAAGGTCGACATAGCCTGGACGGTTGGCATTGAACAAGGTGGCGCGCAGGTCAGGGCTGACTGTCCAGTAGTCGCCCAGGGCGTCGATATCCCGCGTGGGGATCCCACCGTGGAGATGGCCGCCGATATCCTGGACGTCCTCCGCCTCCTGGGAATCGATGTAGCGCGGAAGGTTGAGATTGAACTCGTGCTTCTCGATCTCGTCATGCGGCACGAGGCGGGAGTAGCCCGGATGCGCTTCCGCGTTGGTGAAGACATCTACGATCCGGTGAATATCGCGTTCACGTAGGCGGTTCTTGTTGCCGTCTTTGATGAAGCCTTTGCTGGCATCGATCATGAAAATGCCCTTGCGGGCAGTGGCGTTTTCCTTATCAAGCACAAGAATGCACGCAGGGATGCCGGTGCCGTAGAAGAGGTTGGGCGGTAGACCGATGATGCCCTTGAGATAGCCGGAACGGACGAGCTGCGTACGGATGCTGGCCTCGGCATTGCCGCGAAAGAGAACACCGTGGGGCAGAATGCAGGCGCCTTTACCGGTGCTCTTAAGCGAGCGGATGATGTGCAGCAGATAGGCGTAGTCGCCCTGTTTGGCGGGTGGCTCGCCCCATTGGAAGCGTTGATAAGAATCGGCCGAGACTGTAAGCCCAGTGCTCCAAGTCTTGTCTGAGAACGGCGGATTGGCAACGACATAGTCATAGGTGCGAAGCTGCTCGCCGTCCTTGAACTTTGGCGCGGCGAGGGTATTGCCTGAAAGGATGTTCGCCGCCGGAAAATCGTGCAGGATCATGTTCATGCGGGCGAGACCGGCGGTGGTCACGTCCTTCTCCTGCCCCTCCAGGGTGATGTGCTTTCCAGCCTCCGCGGCGACCTTCAATAGCAGCGAGCCGGATCCGCAAGTGGGGTCATATGCGGTCGTAGAAGCCACAGTGTTTCGGGGAGAGATACCGATGACCTTGGCAATGACCCGGGAGACCTCGGAGGGCGTGTAGAACTGTCCCTTGCTCTTGCCGCTCTCGGTGGCGAAGTGCCGCATGAGATATTCATAGGCGTCGCCCAGGATATCATCGTGATCCGCGCGGTTCTTCGAGAAATCGAGCTCTGGCTTCTGGAAGATGCTGATGAGATTGGTGAGGCGGTCCACCATCGCCTGCCCCTCGCCGAGCTTATTCGGATCGTTGAAATCCGGAAAGTCGGTGCGGGCGAGGCGTGAGTTGGCGTCGATGAGCGGCTGGATGACCTGAGTGTTTATCTTGTCGCCGATGTCGCTCTTGCCCTTGAGGGCGATCATGTCCTTGAAGCTGGCGCCCTTTGGAATCGTAACGGGTGGGGCGAAGTCATCGGAGTCGCCGTACTTGTCGGAGACATATTTGATGAACAGCATGAACAGGACGTAGTCCTTGTACTGGCTGGCATCCATGCCGCCGCGAAGCTCGTCGCAGCTTGCCCAGAGCGATGAGTAGAGTTCGGATTTCTTAAGCGCCATTCTCGATTGGTAGTTAAGGGTGGAAGAATCAGAGCTATGGTAACGTACAGTCCAGTCTAGGAAGTACAATTGCAAATCGAGAAGATGACGCCAAACACCCCGGAGCTATGGCTGATTTTGGGTGACGCGGCCTGATCAGGCGGCGTGGCTTTCAGTGTTCGGAATGACTTCGATTCTGTCGATGAACTTTACACCGGCGATGACTTTCGGCAACTGGTTCGTGCTCTTCAATCGCCGCCAGGTCTTCGATGCGGCGTCGATGAGCTTGAACACCATCAGCTTCGCAGTTTGTTGCGACAGCGATCCCTTGGTCCGCACCGTTCGGTGGCGCACCGTGGCGAAGACGCTCTCGATCGGGTTCGAGCTGCGTAGGTGGATCCAGTGCTCAGCAGGGAAGTCGAAGAAGGCGAGCAGCGCATGGCGATCCTTGATCAGGCACTCCACCGCACGTCCGTATTTGACGTGGTATTTCTCGACGAAGACGTCGATCGCGGTTTCAGCTTCGGCCCGGTGTGGGGCCAGATAGATGTTCCGCAGGTCGTTCTTCATGGGGCCCTGCACGGATTTGGCGACCTTGTCGAGTACGTTGCTCACTTTATGGCACCAGCATCGTTGGTGCCGCGTGCCGGGAAAGGCCTCGTCCAGTGCCTTCCAGAAGCCGAGGGCGCCGTCGCCGATGGCGAGTTGCGGGGCAATCCGTAACCCGCGTTGCCGCAGGTCGATCAGGAGTTCGCGCCAGCTCTGCGCGCTCTCGCGCACGCCGACCTGGAAGCCGATCAGCTCCTTCTTGCCTTCCGGCGTGGTGCCAATCAGCACCAGCATGCATTCGCTGTGATCTTCCATGCGGGCCTGCAGGTACACGCCATCGGCCCAGATGTAGACATAGCGACGCGCCGACAGATCGCGTCTCTGCCAGCGTTCGTACTCGACCTGCCAATCGGCCTTCAGGCCGGCGATCACCGAAGGCGACAGGTTCGGCGCATCCTTGCCGAGCAGCGCCGAGAGCGCCTCCTGGAAGTCGCCGGTCGAGATGCCGCGCAAATAGAGGACCGGGATCAAGGCATCCAGGCTCTTCGTCCGCCGCGCCCATAGCGGCAGGATTGCCGAACTGAAGCGGAGGCGGTCGCCTGGCCCGCTCGCTCCGCGGTCGCGGACCTTGGGACGAGCGACCTCCACCGGACCGATGCCGGTCGCAATCTCGCGCACCGGACCGTGCCCATGTCGGACCAGGCGCGCTCGACCGTCGGGCAGCGTCAGATTGGCCGTGCTGGCCAGAAACGCGCCAACCTCGATCTCGATCGCCCTGGCAAGCAGGTCCCGCGCGCCGGCACGAACGATATCGGTCAGTGGATCATCAACCGCGGACGGCTGACGGAAAGCAAGAACATTGGTAGTCTCGGTCATGGCGTATCGCTCTCCTCGAGAGGTTCTGGCAGGCTCGTCACCCGCCTCGATACGCCGCCTTCCTCACACCGTCATCACCCAGATTCCGCCATAGCTCCAGCTCGCAGCAGGGGAGCGCACCGCGCAGGCCCTCAAGCAGGCCGAGGCGCAGCGTTTGACCCAGAGCCAGGCGCAGACCCTGAAATGAGCATTCGGCGCTTGCCCTTGGTAATCCTGCTGGCTGGTACCGGCCTCGTCGCCGCCGTGGCGGGTGCCGGCTGGGGCGCCGGACTGCGCATCAACCTGACGCCGAGCTACCCGCGGGGGCTCTGGCGGATCAAGACGCTGGATCGGGCCGCCGCCGCCGGCGATCTCGTCTTCATCTGCCCGCCCGACACTGCCGAGTTCAAACGCGCATTCGCGCGCGGTTACATCCGGCGCGGACTTTGCGCCGGGGGCTTAAGCCCGCTCATCAAAACCGTCGCCGCCGTCAGTGGCCAACAGGTCGATGTCACTGATCAGGTCTCAATCGACGGTCGTCCGCTGCCCGGTTCCGATGTCCGGCGTGCCGATGCCGCCGGCCGTCTTCTCGCATCCTTTGCCGGCGGCATCATTCCCGCCGGCGAGCTCTATCTCCACTCCGACTTCGCAGGCTCCTATGATTCCCGCTACTTCGGCCCGATCCCGTCATCGGGTGTTCTCGGCCTCGCCCGGCCCGTCTTCACCTTCGGTCCTTAGCGCTTGGCATGGCGTGGCGAAGATCGTCGCCGCAGCTGCGCTCGGGGCTGCCGCCTGGTCCGGTCACGCGCTCGCCCTGCCGCTCGCCTGCGCCTTCCCGACGCTGTGGGCGTTCGCGCCGTCGCGGCTAATCTCGGCGGTGGTGAGCGCGGCCTATTTCCTGGCCGCATCGCGCGGCCTGCCACAGGGCGTCGTCAATTTCTACGGCACGGATCTCAGCGTCGGCATCGCCTTGTGGATCGGCGCCGCGGCCATCTTCGTCCTGGTCCACGCCGTGCTGTGGCAAAGCCGGCCGGGATGGCGGAGGGCGGTTTGGTTCGCCCTTGCGGCGATCCTGATGAGCGTGCCGCCCTTCGGGATCGTCGGATGGGCACAGCCGATCACCGCGGCCGGCATTTTGTTTCCGGGATGGGGATGGTGGGGACTGGGCGCGACCGCGGCGATCCTGGTCGCCATGACGACCGGCAAGTGGCCCATCGCGGCGATGGTCGTGGCCAGCATCTCGGCCTGGTCGGCCGCGCACTGGACCGCGCCGTCGCAACCAGACGGATGGGTTGGTCTCGATACCAGGCTAGGGAGTGCGCTCGGCCCGGCTCCGGACCTCGCTCAATCCCAGGCGCTTCTCCAGCGCGTGCACGGAGCGGGTGCGACTGGCGCGCGCGTTGTCGTGCTTCCCGAGAGTGCGGCCGGGCTGTGGACACCGACTATGAGCCGCTTCTGGATGGACGGCCTTCGCGGCTCCGACATCACGGTGATCGCTGGCGCGGCGATCGTCGATCGCGAAGGCTATGACAACGCCATGATGGAGGTCAGCGCCGGTCGCGCGCGCCGGCTCTATGGCGAGCGCATGCCGGTCCCGGTCTCGATGTGGCAACCCTGGCTCGCATGGACGGGACAGGGCGGAGGCGCCAGGGCCACCTTCTTTGCCAACCCCGTCGCGGAGTCCGCTCGCCACCGCGTGGCGCCCTTGATCTGTTACGAGCAACTGCTCGTCTGGCCCGTGCTGCAGTCGATGCTCCAGTCGCCCGACGTGCTTGTCGCTGTTGGCAACGACTGGTGGACCGCCGGTACCAACGTCCTCGCGATTCAAAGAGCCAGTACCGAAGAGCTGGCCCCGCAAATTCGGACAGTAGCTTGAGTGGATTTTCTGCCTGACAGCGGCGAGGATTCTTGCTGCGAATCAGGAGCGAAGATGACGAAGAAGAGCCGCCGGACGCATTCTCCGGCATTCAAGGCGAAGGTTGCTTTGGCTGCGGTCAAAGGCGACAAGACACTGGCGGAGCTGGCGCAACTGTTTGATGTTCATCCGAACCAGATCACGATCTGGAAAAACCAGCTCCTGGAAGGCGCCGCCGGCGTGTTTGGGCATGACAAGACATCGGCCGAGACGCCGGTCGATTTGAAGGCGTTACATGCCAAGATCGGCGAGCTGGCGTTGGAAAACGATTTTTTGTCCGGCGCGCTCACCAAGGCGGGCCTGCTGAGCGCAAAGCGATGATCGACCGCGGTCATGATCTTTCTATCGTGCGCCAGGCGAAGGTCCTGAAGCTGGCTCGCAGCACGGTCTACTATGAACCTCGGCCAGTTTCGGCCGAGGACCTTGCCTTGATGCGTCGGCTCGATGAGCTGCATCTCGATTATCCCTTCGCGGGAGCGCGTATGCTGCGATCGTTGCTGCGGCGGGAGGGCGTATACGCCGGTCGCCGCCACATCGCGACGCTGATGAAGCGCATGGGGATCGAGGCGGTCTATCGTCGCCCGAACACGAGCAAGCCGGCTCCGGGTCACAAGATCTACCCGTACCTGTTGCGCGGATTGAAGATCGAGCGGCCCGACCATGCGTGGGCAATGGACATCACCTACATTCCGATGCGGCGTGGCTTCGTCTATCTCGCGGCGGTCGTCGATGTGTTCAGCCGACGGGTCCTGGCCCATCGCGTCTCGATCACAATGGAGGCGGCCTTCTGCGTCGAAGCGGTCCAGGAGGCGTTGGCGAAGCACGGCAGGCCCGAGATTTTCAACACGGATCAGGGCAGCCAGTTCACCAGCCTCGAGTTCACCGATGTGCTGCTGGACGCGAAGATCGCCATCAGCATGGACGGCAAGGGCGCCTGGCGCGACAACGTGTTTGTCGAGCGGCTCTGGCGCACGGTCAAATACGAAGAAGTATATCTCCGCGCCTACGACAGCGTGTCCGAGGCGCGAGCGTCAATTGCCAAGTATCTGGCCTTCTACAATCAGGGACGCCCTCACTCGAGCCTTGACGGGCGCACGCCCGACGAGGCTTACTTCGGCACGCAAGCTATGGTGATGGCCGCATGACCGTCGCCGACGGTTTTGTCGTCGCTCTGGTCGGGCTACGCCCTCCCGACGCAACGACAAAACCGTAAAGCCCCGCGTTCAGCATAACCCGGCAGGAATCCACTTAAATCCAGCGGGGCGCTGTCCAAACAACCGGGGCCAGCTCTCTTTGTAGGCGCGTTTGTTGAAGCGATGGATGACGACACGGTTAGATTTATTGGGGATTACGGGCTTGGCGCCACGACGAATGATTTCGCCGCGAAGCTTGTCGCCATCATACCCTTTGTCGGCGAGGAGCACGCTCATGGGTGGCGCGAGCGCCAGGACATCGGGAGCCGCAGCGATATCGGCATCCTGGCCTGGAGTCAGATGCAGGACGACCGGCCGGCAGAGCGGATCGCTCAGCGCATGGATTTTTGTCGTGCGGCCTCCGCGCGAGCGGCCGATTGCTTGATTGTGCTCCCCCCTTTTCCGCCGGAGGCACACCGGTGAGCTTTAATCGAGGTCGAGTCGAGCGACAGTACGACGCCGTCTTCGCCAGGCTTGGCCAGCGCTTCGAAGATTGCGCACCATCGTCCTCGCTTGGCCCAGCGATTGAAGCGATTGTAGATCGTCGTGTAAGGGCCGTATTCACGTGGACAATCACGCCATCGTGCACCCGATTGCAGCATGTGAATGATGCCGCTGACGATGCGTCGGTCGTCGTCCCGATCCGGCCCCGTCAGTCCCCTCGGCAGATGCGGTTCGATACGCGCCCATTGCCTGTCGTTCAGCCAAAACAAACCAGCGCGCATTCTCTCGCCCCCGAATCAACACGTAGGCAAGAGAATCACGTGGCGCTATTTAGGTACAGACCCTAGGTGAGGTTGCAGCTGCCGGCAGGTGATGGGCTGCTGCAAAGGATCGACCTAATCACCCCGACCGAGACTCGTCAGCTTCTCGAAAGGTAGCGCGCCTAGCGTGAGGCTGCTGAACTCTAGGCGAGCACGTCTATTGAGACGTAACAAGACGAGCATAGGAGAAAGCGATGGCCGCCGAAAACAAGAACGCCGGCAAAACGGACAACGTACAGCCCAAGACCGTTGGTCTCGGCAAGAGCGCCGAACTGAGCCTGAGAAGTCTGGGGGGCGAGCACCGTCTTTCTTTCTATTCCTGCCCCTCGTATCGTCGGCCCGCCCGACGTAGCAGGCCACAACTAACGACTATCATAAAGAAAGGTGAATAGACATGGCGGTTAATAGTGTTGGCGGTAACGGCGCCGCTCCTGCTACCCAGCAGACCCAGGATGCCGGTTTCCAGAACCAGATGGCTGAGTTCGAGCGTGTTAGCCAAAAAGTTCAGGCCCAGGCCGTGGCAATGCGCAGAATTACGACCGAGCTCTCTTCTGAGAAGAAGGTCGCCGACGAGCGCGTCCAATAAGTCTGCCAAGACGGCGGCTCAGCGCGTCGCTACCGGATCCGCGCAGTGAATGACGAACTCCGGAAGAGCCGTGCGGCAACTGCCGTACGGCTTATCTCGTTATTCAGGACATTATCCTGAACGAATCGATCTCTCGAGTTTGAAGTGCATAGCAAAGCCGAGGGGAAGACGACCGCCGTCAGCATGTGAGTTGACGCGGGGCCCGGCGCCGATCGGCACGTTAAGCCGTTGACATCATTAATCTGGGCAGGGTCATTCCATCCGCCGATTCACACAAAGCGCCTGATCGCCCGCGGCGAAGCGCTGCGCGCGATCGATGGCGACACTCGCGCCTGACTAGGCGCCATGCCTCAGGACGATCGGCTCTTTCTCCGAGAAGTGCGTGCGCGAGCGGGCGAACTTCTTGACGCCCATCGGCTTGCCGAACAGGTAACCCTGGACCTGATCGAAATCCATCTCATGTGCGGCAAGAAAGTCCGCGCGCGTCTCGCCCCCCTGCGCAATAACCTGCGCGCCGGAGTCGTGTGCGAGCTCGACGATACGCCGGCACACCGTCTGCTTGAGGCGCTGATCCGCGCAACCGGTGACGTATTGATGGTCGACCTTCAGCTGGACGAACGGAAAGTTCGGCAATCCCAGCAAGGATGGCCACTTCGCGCCGACATTGTCGATCGAGATGCCGATATTGTGCAGGCGAACGCGCCGGGCGACATCGATCGCCAGGTCGAGATTGTCGATCACCTCGGCGCTGTCGATCTCGATCAGCAGGCCGGCGAACGCCGCATGATCCGGAATCCGGTAGCAAAGCTCGCGCACCGCAGCATCGTCGGCCAGAAACGAGATCGGCAGGTTGATCGAGAGATCGACCGGTCCGATCTGCCCGAGCAGATAGCGCCAGTCCTCGATCGCGCGCGCGATCACGAACTCGGACAGCGCATGAAAATGCGGATCGCTTTCGTCGGGGATGAAGTAGGCAGGCGGCACGACGCCCCATGCGGGATGGCGCATCCGGATCAGCGCCTCGGCGCCGCTCGGAACCAATGTCCGGAGATGAAGTTTCTGCTGATACCACAGCTCGAGCGAGCTGGCTTTCAGCGCTTCGGGCACATCCACTGCCGGGCTCGGTGCGGGCTCGAGCGGCATCAATGACGCAAGAATCGTCGACAATTTGTGGAAGGGCTCGCAACCGGAGACGGTTGAGATGTATTTGGCGAGCGACTTTGAACACGGCGCCTTGCCGTCTCCTCAATCCCAGCGATGCCGCCCTTCACCTTCTCGAAGGCGGCCGTGAAACAATCACCCCACTGGTGACGAGCGCCTTCATCGCGGTCGATACTGCGGTGAGCGCGGTCCCCAGGAAGCCGCGGCTGCATCGACGGACAAGGCATCGAAGACTCAGAAGGATTTCAACTTTCCGGTGATGGGCGGAAAAAACGTGGTCGATCAGTTCATTGCATCGCAAAGCAAGTCGCCGGAGGGAATGAAGGCCGAGGTGGCAACCTATGGACTGCTTCCCGGCGCAATGGAGGCGATGAAGCTGCAATTGCAAACGGAGTCGATCGCGCGGGCGAACAACACCGCGATCACCGCCGCGCAGCAGGTGCAGCTCGACCTGCTGAAGCAGAAGACTTCGGAATACGCCATGACGCTGGCCGGGCTCCAGACGATCCAAGCGAACTTGACTCCCTCTGAGAGTTACCTACAGGAGCCTAAGATCCAAGCGCAATTCAACGCCAATACGATCAGTGCGCAGCAATTCCTGGATGCGCAACAAAGACTAGCGGAGAACGCCCAATCGACGTGGAACACCGCCGGCGCCTCCATGGCGGGCGAATTTGCACAACTCTCGCAGGAATTCGGCAAGCACAGCATGGCTATGGCGAGGGCGGCTAAAGCGTTCGGCATTGTCGAGGCAAGGATCAACACTTACACCGCCTTCACGAAGGCGTTGGCATCGGCCGTGCCGCCATTCAATGATGCGTTGGCTGCGGGCGTGCTCGCTGCCGGTATGGCCAAGGTCGCCGCGATCAGCTCTATGTCGATACCTAGCTTTAGCACCGGCGGCTTCGTCTCCGGCGCTGGGACAAGCGTCTCGGACAGCATTCCCGCAATGCTTTCCAATGGCGAATTCGTTGTGAATGCCGAAGCTACGCAACGCAACAGGCGGGAAATCGCCCAGCAAAGCGGTTCTCGTCAGTTTCATGCGCGTTTCGCGGGATCGTGAGCGCGGATTTCAGGGGATCGTGAGCAACGATTTCGCGGGATCGTGAGCAAGGCTTTCGGAGCCTTGCAGCGCTTCGGCCGACAACTCAACCGGCTTAGGGATGACCTCGTGGTTAACGAGGAAGTCCAATGCCTACCCAGAGATTGTCGATGCGCCGGATCAAGGAAGTCCTTCGGTTAAAACATTTTCAAGGCCTGCCAGAGCGGGCCATCGCGCGGAGCGTGGGCGTCAGCAACGGCGTTGTGCACAGCTACCTGAGCCGCGCCCGCTCTGCTGGGTTGAGCTGGCCGCTTCCGGAGGGAATGACCGATGAAGACCTGGAGCTTTTGCTTTTCCCGGCCCCACGACCAGCGTCTCAGAGCCCGCAGCGGCCGGTGCCCGACTGGAGCCCCGCGGGTCACTTCAAATTCCTCCGGGTGTGGTCAGTCAAATTCCTCCACCCGCGAGGCAGGACAAGGGACTGTTAGTTTGAGTTTGTTTCCCGGGCAAGAGCTTCAGCGGCTTCTTTGAGCCGATAGCTGCGTCCGTCGAACTCAAGCAGATGGCAATGATGCATAAGGCGATCGAGGATCGTCGTGCTCATAGTGTTGTCCCCAAGGTATGCCCCCCAATCCTGCACGACGCGATTGGAGGTGACGATGACGCTGCGGCGCAGTTTGTAACGCTGATGGATCAGGGTCTGCAGCAAAGTGCCGGCGTCGTCGGGGATGGCGCGTGCGAGGAATAGATCGTCCAGCACGAGGAGATCGCAGTCGATGATGGTTCGCAGCCGGACCTCGCGTTGTGCCGGAGAGTTCAGGGCGTAGCGGTGGAAGAAGTCGTCGGTCTCAAGATACTGGACCTTGTGGCTTTGCAGGATCGCCTGATAGGCAATCGCCTTGGCGATGTGCGACTTCCCGGTGCCAGGTTTGCCAACAAGCAGAGCGTTCTCGCCAGCGGCAATGAACGCCAGGGTGTGGAGCTGGAAGCAGGTCTGACGTGGCAGTTTGGGATTGAAGGACCAGTCGAACTCGGCGAGCGTCAGCTTTTCGTCGAGCCCGGATTGCTGGTATCGCCGCTCGATAAGACGGGACTGACGACGGTCCAGTTCATCCTGCAGGATAAGGGAGAAGGTCTCGAGGAAGGGAGAGCTGGCCCCGCAAATTCGGACAGTAGCTTGAGTGGATTTTCTGCCTGACAGCGGCGAGGATTCTTGCTGCGAATCAGGAGCGAAGATGACGAAGAAGAGCCGCCGGACGCATTCTCCGGCATTCAAGGCGAAGGTTGCTTTGGCTGCGGTCAAAGGCGACAAGACACTGGCGGAGCTGGCGCAACTGTTTGATGTTCATCCGAACCAGATCACGATCTGGAAAAACCAGCTCCTGGAAGGCGCCGCCGGCGTGTTTGGGCATGACAAGACATCGGCCGAGACGCCGGTCGATTTGAAGGCGTTACATGCCAAGATCGGCGAGCTGGCGTTGGAAAACGATTTTTTGTCCGGCGCGCTCACCAAGGCGGGCCTGCTGAGCGCAAAGCGATGATCGACCGCGGTCATGATCTTTCTATCGTGCGCCAGGCGAAGGTCCTGAAGCTGGCTCGCAGCACGGTCTACTATGAACCTCGGCCAGTTTCGGCCGAGGACCTTGCCTTGATGCGTCGGCTCGATGAGCTGCATCTCGATTATCCCTTCGCGGGAGCGCGTATGCTGCGATCGTTGCTGCGGCGGGAGGGCGTATACGCCGGTCGCCGCCACATCGCGACGCTGATGAAGCGCATGGGGATCGAGGCGGTCTATCGTCGCCCGAACACGAGCAAGCCGGCTCCGGGTCACAAGATCTACCCGTACCTGTTGCGCGGATTGAAGATCGAGCGGCCCGACCATGCGTGGGCAATGGACATCACCTAAATTCCGATGCGGCGTGGCTTCGTCTATCTCGCGGCGGTCGTCGATGTGTTCAGCCGACGGGTCCTGGCCCATCGCGTCTCGATCACAATGGAGGCGGCCTTCTGCGTCGAAGCGGTCCAGGAGGCGTTGGCGAAGCACGGCAGGCCCGAGATTTTCAACACGGATCAGGGCAGCCAGTTCACCAGCCTCGAGTTCACCGATGTGCTGCTGGACGCGAAGATCGCCATCAGCATGGACGGCAAGGGCGCCTGGCGCGACAACGTGTTTGTCGAGCGGCTCTGGCGCACGGTCAAATACGAAGAAGTATATCTCCGCGCCTACGACAGCGTGTCCGAGGCGCGAGCGTCAATTGCCAAGTATCTGGCCTTCTACAATCAGGGACGCCCTCACTCGAGCCTTGACGGGCGCACGCCCGACGAGGCTTACTTCGGCACGCAAGCTATGGTGATGGCCGCATGACCGTCGCCGACGGTTTTGTCGTCGCTCTGGTCGGGCTACGCCCTCCCGACGCAACGACAAAACCGTAAAGCCCCGCGTTCAGCATAACCCGGCAGGAATCCACTTAAATCCAGCGGGGCGCTGTCCAAACAACCGGGGCCAGCTCTCTGCTGGCACAAGGCCCTGGTCTGCGGTCCGATGCGCTCGGCGCTCGCCAGCAGCACGGCGGTTTGCCGCGACGGGTTGAACGGCCGTTCGCTGGTCGGCAGGACGACAGAACCGGGGTGCGCCATCCGGGAATGAACACGCAGCAGCGCACGGGTGTGGCGATCACGGATCTCGATCGTGGTGGTGTAGATGCGCACGACGACCTGGCTGCCGATCGGCGCGGGCCGCGCGGCGTAATAGCTGTTGTCGACGCGTACGGTGGTGTCGTCGCAGACAGTCCGGACGACTTCGGTGAAGATGCGGAAGGGAGCGACAGGCAGCGGCCGCAGGTGCGGCTTCTCTTCCTGGAACATCGCCTCGACCTGACGGCGCGTGCTGCCGTGGATGCGTTTGGAAGCCCAGTTCTCCTCCCAGTGCCTCAAGAACTCGTTTTGCGCCTCCAGCGTCTCGAAGCGCCGTCCGGCCAGCGCAGTGCCCTGGGTATGTTGAATCGCATTCTCGACGCATCCTTTCCGATTTGGATCGGCCACGCGCGCGGGATCGGCGACCACGGCGTAATGAGCCAGCATCGCGCTGTAAATCGGGTTGAGCTGGGGCTCGTACAAATCCGGCTTGAGGACGCCTTCCTTCAGGTTGTCGAGCACGACATAGCTGGGGACCCCGCCAAAATACCGGAACGCCTCTTCGTGGAGCTGCGCCCAGACTTGTTGGCTGGACTTCCAGACTACCCGCCGGAAGCTGCGCCGCGAGTAGCGTAGCGTCATCACGAACAGGCGGGGACGACGGTACCGCCCGCTCTTCGGATCAACCGTCGGCGCGCCCTCGCCATAGTCGACCTGAGCTTCCTCGCCGGGGAGGAACTCAAGACGATCAAACTGCTCAGGATCAGCGTGCCGCAACCGGCGCACAAACCGCTTGACACTCTGGTAGCTGGACGGAAAGCCAAATTGATCAACCAGGTCCTGGTAAATCGCCTGCGCGTTCCGCTTCAGCCGGACCTGTTCTTCGATCCACGTCCGATGCGCTTCGCAAGCCGAACGGGCCAGGCTGCTGGTGACCGTCGCTTCCGATGTCCCAAAAGCCGGTGGTCGGGGTGGAGGAATTTGGCCGTCCGCGCTCACCGAGCCGGTGGTCACTTCCCCGGGGGAATTTGCCTCCGCACCGGGAGCTATGGCGGAATCTGGGTGATGACGGTGTGAGGAAGGCGGCGTATCGAGGCGGGTGACGAGCCTGCCAGAACCTCTCGAGGAGAGCGATACGCCATGACCGAGACTACCAATGTTCTTGCTTTCCGTCAGCCGTCCGCGGTTGATGATCCACTGACCGATATCGTTCGTGCCGGCGCGCGGGACCTGCTTGCCAGGGCGATCGAGATCGAGGTTGGCGCGTTTCTGGCCAGCACGGCCAATCTGACGCTGCCCGACGGTCGAGCGCGCCTGGTCCGACATGGGCACGGTCCGGTGCGCGAGATTGCGACCGGCATCGGTCCGGTGGAGGTCGCTCGTCCCAAGGTCCGCGACCGCGGAGCGAGCGGGCCAGGCGACCGCCTCCGCTTCAGTTCGGCAATCCTGCCGCTATGGGCGCGGCGGACGAAGAGCCTGGATGCCTTGATCCCGGTCCTCTATTTGCGCGGCATCTCGACCGGCGACTTCCAGGAGGCGCTCTCGGCGCTGCTCGGCAAGGATGCGCCGAACCTGTCGCCTTCGGTGATCGCCGGCCTGAAGGCCGATTGGCAGGTCGAGTACGAACGCTGGCAGAGACGCGATCTGTCGGCGCGTCGCTATGTCTACATCTGGGCCGATGGCGTGTACCTGCAGGCCCGCATGGAAGATCACAGCGAATGCATGCTGGTGCTGATTGGCACCACGCCGGAAGGCAAGAAGGAGCTGATCGGCTTCCAGGTCGGCGTGCGCGAGAGCGCGCAGAGCTGGCGCGAACTCCTGATCGACCTGCGGCAACGCGGGTTACGGATTGCCCCGCAACTCGCCATCGGCGACGGCGCCCTCGGCTTCTGGAAGGCACTGGACGAGGCCTTTCCCGGCACGCGGCACCAACGATGCTGGTGCCATAAAGTGAGCAACGTACTCGACAAGGTCGCCAAATCCGTGCAGGGCCCCATGAAGAACGACCTGCGGAACATCTATCTGGCCCCACACCGGGCCGAAGCTGAAACCGCGATCGACGTCTTCGTCGAGAAATACCACGTCAAATACGGACGTGCGGTGGAGTGCCTGATCAAGGATCGCCATGCGCTGCTCGCCTTCTTCGACTTCCCTGCTGAGCACTGGATCCACCTACGCAGCTCGAACCCGATCGAGAGCGTCTTCGCCACGGTGCGCCACCGAACGGTGCGGACCAAGGGATCGCTGTCGCAACAAACTGCGAAGCTGATGGTGTTCAAGCTCATCGACGCCGCATCGAAGACCTGGCGGCGATTGAAGAGCACGAACCAGTTGCCGAAAGTCATCGCCGGTGTAAAGTTCATCGACGGAATCGAAGTCATTCCGAACACTGAAAGCCACGCCGCCTGATCAGGCCGCGTCACCCAAAATCAGCCATAGCTCCCGCACCGGCCCGCAGCGCCTGATAACGCCGGATCGTCTTGCGATCGACACCCGTCAGCCGGTGAATCTCGCGCTGGCTGGTGTTGCGATCAAGTAATGTAAGTACGGTGCTTTGCAGATGTCGCTTCAAGACGTTCAACTCCCCGGCCCCTTGCTGGCTAAAGGGGTCGAACATAAACGTCCTGCCTGACCGGCTACTGCTGTTCAGCGGCGCTGACGGCGATCATCAGGTGGGGGAGTTTCAAGTGACCATACCCGGGGGATTTTGACCGACCCACGGGGCTGGAGCTACATCGATAAAGAGCTCCGCCGGCGCAACGTAACCCGTCGCCTGCTCTGGGAGGAGTATCGCGCCGTTAATCCCGACGGTTTCGGGTACACGTGGTTCTGCACTACCTACGAGGCCTGGAAGGGGCGGGTCCGACCTTCGATGCGGCAGATTCATCTGGGCGGCGAGAAGGTGTTCGTGGATTTCGCCGGCGACACCATCGACATCGTCGATCCCCTGACCGGGGAAGTGCAGCCGATGAAGCTGTTCGTCGCGGCGATGGGCGCTTCGAACTACACCTACGCCGAGGCCTGCCCCAGCGAGAGCTTGGCCGACTGGATCCGGGCCCACGTCAACTTGTTCACGTTTTTGAGCGGAACGCCGACGTTCGTGGTCTGCGACAACCTCAAAGCCGCCGTCAGCAACCCCGACCGCTACGATCCCGGCCTCAATCGCACTTATGCCGAGATGGCGAGCCATTACGGCACGGCCATTCTCGCCGCACGGCCGCGGCGCCCAAAAGACAAGGCGAAGGTCGAGGTCGCGGTGCAAATCGCCCAGCGCTGGATTCTGGCCCGGCTGCGCAATCAGCGCTTCTTTTCCCGGGCCGAGCTCAACGCCGCCATCAAGACACTCGTCGACGAACTCAATGCTCGTCAAATGCGTGGCTTCGGCTCAAGCCGCGCCGAACTGTTTGCCGAACTCGACAAACCCAAGCTAACCCCGCTGCCAGATCAGCCTTATGCCTTCGCACGCTGGAAGCGCTGCCGCCTCGCTCCCGATTATCATGTCGAGGTCGACGGCCATTGGTACTCCGCGCCGTATCGTCTGATTGGCGAGCTGGTCGATGCCCGTATCGACGATCGGACGGTCGAGATCTTCCACAAGGGCCAGCGGATCGCCAGCCATGCCCGCGCGCCCAACCGACGCGGACACACCACCATCGCCGACCACATGCCCAGCGCCCATCGCCGCTACGGCAAATGGACCCCCGCCGCGGTGATCGCCGCCGGCGAGCGGATCGGTCCTTCGACAGCAGCGTTTTTCCAGGCCGTGATCGACGCCCGCCCCCATCCAGAACAAGGCTTTCGAACCTGCCTTGGCATTCTGGCGCTCGTCAAAAGCTACGGCGCCGACTGACCGGAATGGCCAAGGCCTTCGAGGAGCAGCGCCGATCGCCCGATCTCGAAGCCCTGCCGTTCGAAGATCGCATCGGCCTGTTGGTCGACCGCGAAGCCGCCGAACGCGACACCAGGCGGCTCACCACGCGCCTCAAGATCGCCGCACTGCGCCAGACTGCTTGCGTCGAGGACGTCGATCTGCGCCCCCCGCGGGGCATCGACCGCGCCGTTTTCGCCAAAATCGTCGAAGGTCGCTGGATCGATCGCCACGAGAATTTGCTCGTCACCGGGGCAACCGGCCTGGGCAAAAGTTGGTTAGCCTGCGCGCTCGGCCACAAGGCCTGCCGCGACAACCGATCAGTCCTCTATCATCGCGTTCCAAGGCTGTTCGAGGCGCTCGCGCTCGCGCGCGGAGACGGACGCTACGCCCGGCTCCTCAAAAGCCTCGGCCGCGCTCAGCTTCTGATTTTGGATGATTGGGGACTATCGGTGCTCACCGCCGCGGAACGCCGCGATCTGCTCGAAATCCTCGAGGACCGACATGGCCGCGCATCCACCATCGTCACAAGTCAGCTCCCCGTGGACACCTGGCATGGAGCCATTGGGGACCCCACGGTCGCCGACGCCATTCTCGATCGCCTCGTCCACAACGCCCACCGCCTCCAGCTCACCGGAGAAAGCATGCGAAAACGCAGCGCCAAAACCATCACCCTTGACGGCCAACCAGAACACTGACTCTATCTCCCATCGGCCGTAGCGGGCTGCTCACGATCGTCTGAATTCAGTGCTCACGATCGCGCGAAATCGATGCTCACGATCCGTGAAATCCGCAGTCTGCTGGGCGATCGCCTGCTCGCGCGTCAGGCGGGCCATTTCGACCGTCGAGACGCTGCCCGATTTGATCAGTGACGAGGCCCGCTCGACGGCGGCCACTGCCTTCTCCCGTCGCGCGGCCGCGGCCTCGATCGCCGACTGGATTTCGGCAATGCGCGCCTGGAGCTGGAGGATGCGACCGTCGCGGAACTGGGCCGCCTGGCGGGCGAGGTCCTGTTGCGCCGTCTCGGCGGCCGCAAGCTTGGCGGCGAAACTCGGGCGCTCATTTTCCATCCGGGACATCTGCCGCCGAAGATCGTCGAGCCGCACGCGATCGCCACGCGCGTTGACGACATGAAGGATCGCGTCGCCCTCATGGACCACGCTGAGTTGCGTCGAGCCTTGCGGCGGCTTCGCGCTCACGGTGCCGTCAATCGGCGAGCGCAACGTCACGATCCTGGCATTGACCACGGCCGCAACGCTCGAGGTCTGCAGCACGGCCTTCAGCGGCAACCATCCGAAGACGGCCACAATCGCAAGGCCAATGCCGACCTTGAGCAGGCGGCGAACCGGCGCGAGCCTGCAGGTACTTCGGGATGGGAAGCACTATCGCTGACGGGCTCGCTCACCGGCTCGTCGTGCGCCGGCTGCAACCGATCCTGCAAATCGCGCTGCAACCCTCGTGCGCCCGATTCCTCGTCCTTGCTGACGGACGTATGATCTTCGGGAACGGGCTTCTGCTGTTCCTGATTCTCTCCTTTTGTGAGACGTCAAGCCCAACATATTGCTTCATAGCCCCTCCGATTCGTGTGATTGCGTGCAGGCTTGAAGATAGCGGACCTTTCGTCCCGCGGGCGCCGACCGCAATTATGTCATCGTGTGGGGTCCGGACGCCGATCGGCGTCCCAAGTACTTGATTGACTTCGCGCGTACGGGGGTCAATGTTCAGCGTCGATTCACAGCCAACTCTATCTCGCCCACGGCGACATCAGCCCCTGAGTCGGTTTTGCAGTGCCTGCCGATCGACGACGAGCTGGTCCAGGTGGACTGTCTGCCCTCCTTGCTCCAATTGCCTAACCAGCGCCCGCGTCCCGTCCACGACAAAGACGCCGCAATCATAAGTGTTCTGCTGCTGGGCCATGCCGGCTGGCTCCAGGCGGAGGTGCAGCCTACTTGCGAGATGCTCTGCATGCTTTTTGTTGAGTCCCCTGTAGGAATCGTAGTGGTAGGCGACCGGCTGCCCCCGGTCACTGCGATCAACGAACAGCAGCGACCAATGGTTGCCGAGGTTATTAGGATCTTCAGGGTTGGCATTAATCACGGGCAGGAACAGGAAGTCGGCTGTATCATTAAATTCATCATCATCGACGATGCGCTGGAACTCGGTTTGCACGACGCCATCGTCGTTAGAGCCCAGATAATTTAGGACGATGAGGGGATTCACGAACCGCGTCCGGGCGGCGAGATCCGGATCGTTCCTCTGCAAATCCTGCTCCTGGAGCCGGTAATCCCTGTCGATATGCTCGTCGCCCAGCCATTCCGTGTCCTCGAGCACCAGCCCGTGGCCGTGAGACGAGACTGTCGGATCTAAAGCCCCGATCTGAGCGTTGGCGGAGGTGATCGGAAACGGCCGTACAGAATTAGCATCGTCGCGTGATTCGGACGGCGTGGGCGCAGTCAGATCAACCAATGGAAAACCGCGGTAGGTGTCCGAGCGCGCCCTGGCAGCGGGCGCCGGCGCAAAGTGAGCATCGTCGCGCAATTCCCACGGCGTGGGCGCATCCAGATGCACCAATGACTCAAGGCCGCCGTAGATGTCTGAGGGAGCCCTGCCGGTTGATGGTGAGGCCGGTTCTTGCATCTGCCGTCGCGCCAGCTCCTCGCGCAACCACGCCAAAGCTTCATCATCCGAGAAGGCTGGCGCCGGAGAAAGCCCCTGCGGCGAGCCGGGCTGTCGAGCGCCCTGGTGATGCCCCGGTACTGGCCCGGCAAACAGCGGCCGAAAGTCAGGCGCCGGGGCCCAAGCATTGTCACGCAACTCGAATGGTGTGCGCGGATTCGGATTAACCGCTGCCTCAAGACCGGCGTAGGTGTCTGAGCGAGCCCTGGCAGGATGCGCTGGCGCAAAATGAGCATCGTCGCGCAACTCGGACGGCGTCGGCGCATTCAGATCAACAAATGGCTCAAGACCAGCGTAGGTGTCTGAACGGGCCCTGGCAGGATGCGCTGGCGCAAAATGAGCATCGTCGCGCAACTCGGACGGCGTCGGCGCATTCAGATCAACAAATGGCTCAAGACCAGCGTAGGTGTCTGAACGAGCCCTGGCAGGATGCGCTGGCGCAAAATGAGCATCGTCGCGCAACTCGGACGGCGTCGGCGCATTCAGATCAACAAATGGCTCAAGACCAGCGTAGGTGTCTGAACGAGCCCTGGCAGGATGCGCCGGCGCAAAGTGAGCATCGTCGCGCAACTCGGACGGCGTCGGCGCATTCAGATCAACAAATGGCTCAAGACCAGCGTAGGTGTCTGAACGAGCCCTGGCAGGATGCGCCGGCGCAAAGTGAGCATCGTCGCGCAACTCGGACGGCGTCGGCGCATTCAGATCAACAAATGGCTCAAGACCAGCGTAGGTGTCTGAACGAGCCCTGGCAGGATGCGCCGGCGCAAAGTGAGCATCGTCGCGCAACTCGGACGGCGTCGGCGCATTCAGATCAACAAATGGCTCAAGACCAGCGTAGGTGTCTGAACGAGCCCTGGCAGGATGCGCCGGCGCAAAGTGAGCATCGTCGCGCAACTCGGACGGCGTCGGCGCATTCAGATCAACAAATGGCTCAAGACCAGCGTAGGTGTCTGAACGAGCCCCGGCAGGATGCGCCGGCGCAAAGTGAGCATCGTCGCGCAACTCGGACGGCGTCGGCGCATTCAAATCAACAAATGGCTCAAGACCAGCGTAGGTGTCTGAACGAGCCCTGGCAGGATGCGCCGGCGCAAAGTGAGCATCGTCGCGCAACTCGGACGGCGTCGGCGCATTCAGATCAACAAATGGCTCAAGACCAGCGTAGGTGTCTGAACGGGCCCTGGCAGGATGCGCTGGCGCAAAATGAGCATCGTCGCGCAACTCGGACGGCGTCGGCGCATTCAGATCAACAGATGGCTCAAGCCTGCCCTTAGCATGTGACGGGGGCCTGGATGGTGATGCTGGTTCGTGCAGCTGTTCACCCAACCAAACCCAAGCTCCCGCGCTTGGGCTTGCCGGCGTTGAGGGAAGATCCTGCGCCGAGCCGGGATGCCGATCGCCCCACGCGGCCGGCGAGCTCGGCTGCTCAGGGCCTGGCAGCCCCAGCTCTCGGTTCGCCTCGATGAGTTTTAAGTAGCTGCGAAGATGCGACAAATCGGGACGGTATCTTGCGCCTCCGGTCCGTTGGAACGCCAGCACATCGTTGTCCAGCGTTAACTGCTCCTTGCTAGAGCCGTTAAGTCGCCCGATGATGCTCCCTTTGCGATTCCCTTTAAGCCACGCACTCAGCGCGCGAAGACGTGTCGCCCGCTTTTGCGCAGACCCCTTATCCTTCGCAGTTTTAACATGTTTCAGAGCTTGGCTCAGCGCGCCCTCGATGAGGGGCGCATCTTCTGGATGAGGAACCAGGCGACGTGGGGCACCGAGGACGCGGGGTTCGGGAGCTTCGGCTTCTTCACCCCCACGCAAGAGCCGCCGGAGAACATCCAGGGCCGATGTAATGCGGTGCTGGGGGTCACGGCCCAATCTCCGGTACGCCGCAATTTCCTCATCCAGCGGTGTACCTTTTCGTAGCCGAGAAGCTACGGACCCCCCATGCTCTGCGTTGACCCAGCGAACAAATCTCCCAAGCCCGGAAACACTGTTATTGATGGCGCCTGGGGTGAGCTTGCGCCGCTTGGCGTCTACACGAAACCTCGCCAAGAGCTCCGCGTCTTCCCCCGGGAGCGGCTCGCCGATCAGCTCGTTTTGCGACAGCATCGGAGCCTGCATCTGCGATGGGGACGCCGCCAGTTGATGGGATGGCGTCTGCATCAGCTGCCGCTCAACGGCGACGCCCTGCGGATTGCTTAGCGTCTTCTGCCTCTTCGCTGATCTCAACTCCCCTATATCATGCTCATTGATGACGAGAACCTGCTCGCCTGGCCCGAGCGGGTTCCTGTGACGTTTATCCGTCAGTTCGTCGTCATGGTGGCGCCAGTTCAGGGACCCTGCAGCATTCAATGCCAGGCCATGCGGCGGTGAAACCCCATGGTCGGCGCGGGGCAAGTTCAAGTCACGAAAAGACCCTCCTGCATCCGCTGCTTGTTGATGGTGCGCAATTGTCTCGATAGGCGGCGAGGAGCTGGGTCCGTCCATCGTCTCCAAAAGCAGATCCTGCTGGTTCGCAGGCAGAGTCTCCGGCCAGCTGATAGCTCCGCTCGAGCTGTGCTGTGCAGTCGCGGCCCGGGTCCGGCTCGGCTCAGCGCGAACCGCGCCTTCGAAATCAGGAACGGGGCGAATATGAGGCCGGAGCTCGATCGCTCTAGCACCCGCCGGCGACCTCAGGAGATGAGCCAGTGCGGCCCCGGCTTTTCTGCGGCCACGGGGGTCCGCCTCCTTATACTGGCTGACATCATTATCCAGCGAGCCGTCGCCAAGTCGAGCAGCAATGCCGGGCTTATCGTTCTCACGGAGGTAATCACTGAAATCGATAAGAAGAGTTGCATACTTCCTGACGGTGTTGGCGGTGCCTGACGCTGCATCTTCCTTGTACCCTTTGATGAGATCCGCATCTTGGGAATAGGGATTCAGCTCAACCCGGCTTGCAATCGGCGCGATGCCGCCCGGCGATTGGGAGGCTCGAAGATGAACCAGTGGCGTAGCGATGGCCTGCCCCTCCTGCTTGCCGAACTCCAGGGCATCCTCGACCAGCGACTCTTCGGAAAGCCGGGCAGCAATGCCCGGCTTTCCGTTCTTTACGAGCCAATGCCCCAATCCGAGAAGACAACGTACATTGCGCCTGACGGTGCGCTCGGAGGCCCCAGCCTTGAAGAGTGCCGGCCCGAGCCCCTCAATAAGAGACGCATCGTCGGAATAAACAGGATCCATGCCGCTTCCTGCGAAAACCAAATTTGCATGGCCGAGCGGCAGCGCCGACGCATTCAGCGTCGTTCCACCGCCTTCACCGTGCGGAGCCGGCGTATATGGTTGCCCGCTCGCCCGCACGATGGGTCGCGCCTCAGATCGCGATGCATCCGCTTGATAGGCGCGGACCTGCATGAGCACGGGAGCGGACAGGACAGCGACCTCGCTCAGCTGCCGCTGAAAGGCCGCCGCCTCTGCCGACGAGTCGGCTGGAGAGGCATCTTGCGCGTCCACGCTATCCGTTTGTTGCCCCCCCCCGATTCATTGAGACGAATTTCATGTGTACTCACTTTCGAAGATGAAGAGCCTGGAGCGCTGATCGCATGCGCCTGGACTTGAGACGACACATCGCCGGCATTTGACGGTTCAGCTGCCAAGCGAAAGGAAGTTGGGGTCACGACGCTCCCGATCGAATTTCAATCGGACCCTGTTGTCGATCTGTTCGAGGAAGCCCGCGCCGGCTTCGAGCTCATCGAGGATTTCCTCTCGGTGAGAAACGGTCCACTTGATCGTGTCACCACAGCGACGCTCTGGCGCGGGACACCCAGGTAACTACATCCCGAGGCGCGCGAACTGCATCGACGCGTGCTCCGCCTCGGGAAGGGGATGCCACGGCTGGCCGCCAGCTGCGGTGCGCAACAAGGACCTACAGAACGCCGGCGTGAGCTTGCCGCGGTGGATCACGACGTTCTCGCGCCCCGTCGCAGCTCGAGCGCTCTGCCAGTCCTGATTGTAGCCGCGCTGGTCATTGGACTTCACGTGGCAAGCGGCGAACCCGGCATCGCTCAGCGTTGCCAACTGCCTGGCATGTACCGGCCGCTTGGTATGGATGTGCACCCACATCGGGCTTGGCGTCGCGCCATTGCGCAGGGCCTTGGGCTGCAGCTTGATCTCGAACAGTGTCCCCGGATCATCCTTCAAGGCGCGCGGTGAATTCACAGCCGCCAACTCCCCGGCCGCTCGCAACTGTTCAAGATACTTCTGGGACGGAAACGCGTAGGTCTTCATGCAATCGATCGTGATCACCGCCTTTCGCGCCGTGAAAGAGTTTGCGTGTCCCTGCACCTCGGACAACATCGCCTTGAGCCGGGCTATTTTGTCGTGCACTTCCGGCACTTGCGCAGGCGTGAGTAGGACACGTCGGCGAGGCTCCTCCAGCGCGGCTACACTGGCCTCAATCTCGGAGGCCTGTGTCTGCAGGCGCTTAACGACGAGATCCACGGCGTGATCGGCGTCCTCAGGCTTCCCGTGGCGCGCTTGCGAGACCGCGCTTTGCTGAGCCGGCAGATCGAACTGCAAAAGTTCGTCCAATCGCTTGAGTAATCCGGTCAGTGCGTTCCTGGAGGGCGGAGCCTGCAATATCTCCAGGTGCCCGGTCGCCGACGATGACGCCCTCGCGAGTGCCGCCTCCTCCGCGCTCGCGAGTTTCTTCGTACCCAGATCCGAGAGTACGATCACCTTGACTGTCGGGGCCGTGGCAGCGTCGGGCGTGGCGAGCTGCGGCTCGCGCGGCCCGGCCGCCGAACTTCGCTCGCCTGCGGCCGGTGCGCGCTTGCCCTTCCCCTCCCTGCGGGCCGCGCCCCCCTCAACCACTACGGCAGTCCGGGCCGTCGGCTCAATCACGGCGGGCGTCTTTGGCTGCACGTCCAAAAGACGCGTGACGTCGTCCGCGGTGACCCATGCACCATCCGCGATCTGGCCCAACAGTTTTAATGGAAGGTCGGCATCCGTTCCGGCGTCCCTTAGCCTGGTAACGATTCCGTGCACCCCTAAGGCAAATTCCGAAAGCCGCTCCATGACTCCTTCCAGAACGGTGCAGTGGTCTGCGTCGAGTGCCGCTCCGTTGCTGCTCAGAACGGCTTCGGACGCCGAGTTAAATGCCGGAAAAACATCCTCGATAAAGGTCCCGAGCAGACGCACCCGCCCATCCTCACCCATGAGGGCGTCGCTTACAGCTGGTTCGAACGTGCTCGCCCGCGACTCAATTAGAAGCTGAGCAAGAGCAACCTGCGATTGCAGATACACGCACTTCGTATAAAGTGCCCAGCCGGTCTGCAGGCGTAGTGCGGCCTCTTCGGCCTGCCGCATCTCGGGCGTGGTGCTCGGCAAGTTGGCGGTGGCCGCGCAGACGGACTGCATCCGTTCCATGCGCAATGCCTTCTTTCCCCACCCCTCCATGCAGGCCTCGTAGTGCTTCGCCACGCTGGATACCGCCCGGCTCAGCTGGTCAGGCTGAGCGTTGGCAACTCGCATATTCTTGAGCAAGGCTGTTGCTTTCTTCCTGCTCTTCTCCAGGTCGCCGATAATCCAGGTGGCCACGATGTCGCATTCGTTTCCCGCAGCGATAGTTTCCTCGCGGAGTCGGCGAGCCCGACCGTCGGAAAGAAGCCCGCGCGCCATGTCCGGGGGGAGGCTCGCGTAATAGCCCAGAACTTCCGAGCCTGCCTTGACGACTTGATCGATCAGCTCTTGCGCCTCCGACGGGTTCGGGTTCCGGGCTCGTGTGGCTGCATTTTTAGAAGCATCAAGCCCCGCAAGCAGGCTGCGCATTTTTTGCTTCGCTGCCTTGATTCCGTCGCCACTTGAGGAAATCTGGACTGCCACCGCCGAAGCTGGTGGCAGGCTCACGAGCGGAGCCGTTCCATCTCGAGGCCCGGAGCGCATCCGCTCCACGACAGAGTCGAAAGATTGCCCGCCCTCCCCGGGGGCGGGACCGAGCTCCGGGCTCGAACTACTCGATCCCCATGCGCTGTCGGCTCCTGCGGGCCCAACGTGCGATTTACCAGCTCGGCCAATGCCTGTCATATTCCACCTCCGATAAAGTCGAGAGTGCGCAGCCAGTCTGCATAGACTGGCTGGCTGACGAGTAGCTGACGTAGGGCGCTTCTCCCCGATTCACAGGAAAACCCGGATCACCGTGGGGTGCAATTCCATCGCGCCTGGCGTGCTGCTGGAGGCAGCGGGGCATCGTCAACTTAATCGACCGCGAGCCGAAGGAGGCGCTTCTCAAAGGTTCGAGATTCGGCGATAGCGCTTGTCGCGGAGATCTCGCGCCAAGTCGCAAAGGCTCGCCCGCGCGAAGCACGACGGAAGTCGGCAGTGACGGCTCCAGAATAGGGGATGTGGAAAAGGTTCGCGACCTGATCGTGAACTGACAGAAACCGTTGAGCCTGACGGGACGATTTGAAACGCTCCATGATCCGCTCGCGCCGCCGCGTCGGCTGATGAGAATTCTCGGCCCAATTGTTGAGAGCTTTGTGCTGGCGATGTTCGACGTGAAAGCCCATCTTCGCCCTCGCAGCGCCGTACGAACGGAGCTTGTCCGTGATTGTCCGTCGTCAGATGGTCGTTCAGCCGCCGGCGGCATACAACGCGCCGGATTCGAGCGAATGGTGGCGGAGGTTTGCCTCGGCAGGGTTGGTGCGGTTTGCGCCCGCGAGGTCTCGCGCTTCGCCCGCAACAGCCGGGATTGGCAGCAACTCATCGAGATGTGCCGCGTGGTCGATACCGTTCTGGTCGATCAAGAGACCATCTATGCGCCAAGGCACGGCAACGACCGCCTGCTGCTCGGGCTCAAGGGCAGCCTCAACGAGTACGAGCTGGATCTGTTGCGCCAGCGCTCGCTCTCGGCCCGCTACGAGAAGGCGCGCCGGGGCGAGTTGGTTGTGACAGCGCCCGTCGGCTTCGTGAAGGCCGGCGACCGTTATGAGAAAGACCCGGATCGGCGTGTCCAGGAGGCGATCAAGCTGGTGTTCGACAAGGTCGAGGAACTGGGCAGCGCGCGACAGGCGCTCTGCTGGCTCCATGAGTACAATCTCGATCTGCCGGTGAAGCAGACCAACGGCGACACGGCCTGGCGGCGACCAAACTACTCTGCCATCCACCGGATCATTGAGAACCCGGTCTACGGCGGCGCCTATGCCTATGGTAAGACAGCTGTGGCGGCGGGATACAGCACCGCTGGCGTGAGCCTGAAGATCCGCCGCAAGGCGCGGAACGAATGGCTGACGCTGAAGCCCAACACTCACGAAGGGTATGTGAGCTGGGAGAAGTTCGAGGCGATTCGCACCATGGTCAGCAGCAATGTTCCCACCAGTCGGCATCACGGCGCGCCCAACCATGGTGACGCGTTGCTGGCCGGTCTGATCCGCTGCAAGCGCTGCGGTCGCAAGCTCACACTCCGGTACTCCGGCATGGAGAACCATATCCCGCGCTACAGCTGCAACCGTGCCTGGATGGATAATGGCTGGGCCCACTGCATCGCCTTCGGCGGACTGCGCGTCGATGACGCCATCGAAGAATCGCTGCTTGGAGTCGTCGGTCCGGGCGCTGTCGCCGCCGCAACCGCTGCCGCCAAGGGAGCCAGGGAACGGCGCGATCAGGTACGCGATGCTCTCAGTCGCGACCTCGAAGCGGCGCGCTATGCCGCCGACAGGGCTTTCCGGCAATACGATGCCGCTGATCCCGCGAACCGGCTGGTGGCCAGTGAGCTGGAAGCGCGCTGGAACAGGGCGCTCGCTCACGCGGCGGAGGTTGAGGCCAAGATCGCCATGCATGATGCGGCCACGCCCGCACCCCTTGCCGATCCAGTCTCGCTCGGCGTTCTGGCCTCGAACCTCAAAACGGTCTGGGATGCGCCGACGACGGATGCTCGCCTCAAGAAGCGCATTGTGCGCACCCTCATCCATGAGGTCGTGGCCGATATCGACGACGCGGCCTCGGAGATCGTTCTCATCGTCCATTGGGTGGGGGGCGCCCACAGCGAGTTGCGCTTGCCGAAGCGCCGGCGCGGACAGCGCAACAGCACCTCTGCCGATATCGTCCAGGCCGTGCGTCAACTGGTGCTGATCGCCAGCGACGATCTGATTGCCGGCCTCCTCAATCGCAACGGCCTCAAGACCGGCAACGGCAATCGCTGGACCCGCGAGCGCGTCACATCAATGCGCTCGAACTACCACATCCCGGTGTTCAAGCCCGCCGAGGACGCGATCGAGCCATGGCTCGGGGCTTGGCAACCTTGACCATCACGCTACTCAACAAAACAGGTTATCGAACCTAGCTTAAGCATCTCGCGCCCAGGGGCGTTCCCGCTTGAAATTCCACGACACTGATCGCCGCGCTCCCGGGAAAAGATAGCAGCTCTGGCAAACGGCGGCGCTTGACTCCAAAGGAGCAAAATGAGAACCTTTTGCAGTCTCATTTATTGCGGAAACGGCTGATGTCTCAAAGTCCTATGCCTATTCCGCAAGGCGACGAGGACCCGCTTGAGGAGTCTGTCGATCAAGCCCTTGCCGCGTGCGGTGGGGACGTTCGCGCTACGATCAAGGCTTTGATAGTTGCAAACCAGTATCTGGAATCCGAGGTCGCCGAACTGATGAAGTCAGTCTCTCACGCCTACGCGCGCGGAAGATTTCATCCCTACAACGGCTAGGAGCGGAGGAAATGTCAGAAGTAACCTATTACGTCGCATTGCCCTTCGTCGCCGCCGATGACGGCATGGCGCCTGGAGAGCCGACGGAGTGCTTCAATCCTAATGCGGCGGTCATGCGCGCCGAGGCTCTGTCGCGAAAGCCCGGGCATATCGGCGCTGTCGCGTTTTCGCGAACGGGCGATCCAGCCACCGGCGATTTCAGCGACGCCAAGCTGATCAGGAAGTTCGGTGAGGTCCCAACCGACCTGAGTGCGCTTTAGCGCGACGGAAGGCCACTCTCCACGCTGGCGCGAGCGGGTCAAAGCCGCGTAGCGCCCATCGGGCTTGGCCTTGACGCGATCAGGACAGAATGGACCTTTTTTTGCCGCGAAGCAAAGCGGAGCCGAGCGAAATGCAGCCGCAAGAGCATCAGCATAGCGACCGCGAAGCGGGATGCGGGACCGACTGCGGCGACGAGACCGGTTAAGAAGGCACCCGGCGCACGCAGCAGTGATAGCGGTGCCGTAGGCAGCTGCTTGACCGAGTGCCTCCGGCGAGGAGTGCATTATGCCTTGCGTGAGGGATTGTTACCCGCATGGCGGAGACGGCGCAGCGGCTCCGGGCTAAGCCTAAAGCCCGGCCCGCGGGGGCACGCCGTATTTAAAAGGCCCTCCCGCAGGAGAGCCTTAGCATTTCGCAAACACGATGAAGGCCGCGGCAAAGCGCTCCCGGAATCCAGCATCGCCCGGCAACGCAATCGCCGCTTCAGTGACAAGCTGGGCTTCAGCCAGAGCCTCAACGGCCCGAACGAATTCATCCTTGCGCCAGTGTGGCCAAGAAGTCTTGTCGATAAGGTCGCGAAACGCGTCCACGAGCCTAGCCGCTTCGGCTACCGACCGGGCATCTAGTCAGGCTCCTGGTCGGCCTGGGGCTTCGGTTCGCGCAGCACGATTTTACCCAAAACGGCCAAGCCGGGCGCGATCACGATATTGAAACAGAGCTGGCCCCGGTTGTTTGGACAGCGCCCCGCTGGATTTAAGTGGATTCCTGCCGGGTTATGCTGAACGCGGGGCTTTACGGTTTTGTCGTTGCGTCGGGAGGGCGTAGCCCGACCAGAGCGACGACAAAACCGTCGGCGACGGTCATGCGGCCATCACCATAGCTTGCGTGCCGAAGTAAGCCTCGTCGGGCGTGCGCCCGTCAAGGCTCGAGTGAGGGCGTCCCTGATTGTAGAAGGCCAGATACTTGGCAATTGACGCTCGCGCCTCGGACACGCTGTCGTAGGCGCGGAGATATACTTCTTCGTATTTGACCGTGCGCCAGAGCCGCTCGACAAACACGTTGTCGCGCCAGGCGCCCTTGCCGTCCATGCTGATGGCGATCTTCGCGTCCAGCAGCACATCGGTGAACTCGAGGCTGGTGAACTGGCTGCCCTGATCCGTGTTGAAAATCTCGGGCCTGCCGTGCTTCGCCAACGCCTCCTGGACCGCTTCGACGCAGAAGGCCGCCTCCATTGTGATCGAGACGCGATGGGCCAGGACCCGTCGGCTGAACACATCGACGACCGCCGCGAGATAGACGAAGCCACGCCGCATCGGAATGTAGGTGATGTCCATTGCCCACGCATGGTCGGGCCGCTCGATCTTCAATCCGCGCAACAGGTACGGGTAGATCTTGTGCCCCGGAGCCGGCTTGCTCGTGTTCGGGCGACGATAGACCGCCTCGATCCCCATGCGCTTCATCAGCGTCGCGATGTGGCGGCGACCGGCGTATACGCCCTCCCGCCGCAGCAACGATCGCAGCATACGCGCTCCCGCGAAGGGATAATCGAGATGCAGCTCATCGAGCCGACGCATCAAGGCAAGGTCCTCGGCCGAAACTGGCCGAGGTTCATAGTAGACCGTGCTGCGAGCCAGCTTCAGGACCTTCGCCTGGCGCACGATAGAAAGATCATGATCGCGGTCGATCATCGCTTTGCGCTCAGCAGGCCCGCCTTGGTGAGCGCGCCGGACAAAAAATCGTTTTCCAACGCCAGCTCGCCGATCTTGGCATGTAACGCCTTCAAATCGACCGGCGTCTCGGCCGATGTCTTGTCATGCCCAAACACGCCGGCGGCGCCTTCCAGGAGCTGGTTTTTCCAGATCGTGATCTGGTTCGGATGAACATCAAACAGTTGCGCCAGCTCCGCCAGTGTCTTGTCGCCTTTGACCGCAGCCAAAGCAACCTTCGCCTTGAATGCCGGAGAATGCGTCCGGCGGCTCTTCTTCGTCATCTTCGCTCCTGATTCGCAGCAAGAATCCTCGCCGCTGTCAGGCAGAAAATCCACTCAAGCTACTGTCCGAATTTGCGGGGCCAGCTCTTATCATCGGTCATGGCGGGCGTGGCGTTCGCGGTTGAAGGTGATGGGGTGGCTTCGCAACCGAATCCTACGCCGCATCAGCGCTTTACACCACGCTCGCCAGCCTCTCAGGCGCCCTCTCGCGAATAAGACGGGCTAGTTTGCCGGCATGTCCGCCCCTTCCGGAGGCTAAACGCGAGCGGGAAGGTCTCGGCTGAAAGGAACTCCAGCGCGGTCTGCTCTTCGGTGAGGCGTTTTTCGATGAACTGACGTTCGACATCCGACAGGTTCGACTTCAGCAGGCGACGATAGCGGTGGATGTTTTTGCGGTGAGCACGAATGCGGGCCAAATATTCATCGAGCATCCTGGACGCTCCTGAGGTCGTCGCAATCTCTACGAAGAGATATTCAGGCGAGCATGTCGTCGATCAACGCGCCACCCGCCATCGCATCTCGGAAGCCGTTCGGCGGGCAGATAAGGACAATGGCAGTTCGTGACAACACTCCTTCCGCTAGCGTAGCATTTCCATCGCCACGACCCGCAGCGTTCTTGGCTCACCATACGCCGTCTTTCTGCTCGGCTAGTCGCTCAAACAGAGCTGGGCGCTTGGAAGGCGCAAGGAATAGTCGGTCACGCTCCCGGCGCCGGACGCTTGTCGCTAACAAGCTCGCCCGTCAGTATTCTCTTCCGAGGAGCTGAACATCGTTTGCCGATGTGCTATACGCATCTTCGTTGAGAACAGCTTTGTTTGAGAGTTTCGATGTCTCTTTCGATTGGACTGATTGTCGACGGCTATGTGAAACTAAACAACCGCAGCGCGCTGGAGAACCTTCTGGCGCATCGGCGGGAGTTGCTGCAGCAGTTGAACTGCGTTACCGGCATTGATCCGAAGCCAGCGATCGCTCAGGTCAGTCAAGACATCACAGTGATCGAAAGGGCACTTGCGGCGCTCACACAGGAGTAAACAGCAACGGCGCACCGGCTCGCGTGAGTTGACGGCGCTCCGGCGCCGAACACTGACTTCGCCCCCGTTTCCGGACGAAGGTTATTGGAGCGTCGCCTCACCGGCATCGTGGCGCGCAAGGGTGCGTGCGCCAAGGCTTGGATGCGGTGTCTGCTGTGCGAGCTGCTCTCTCGTTTCAAGGATCGGCCGGGCACCGAGCAGCGCGCCAACCGATTCACATCAGATAACGCCGCGTCTTGGGTGACGTTAGGCCACCATCGATTTGCGACCACGATACACTCTGCGAGCTGGATCTTCAGCACTGTGACTTGGAAATTCACCTCAATGACAAGCCATGTCCTAGATCTATCGCCACATCGTTGGTGCCCTGGAAAGAGCTTCCTGACCGATCTGTTTAAGCAGATCGGGGCGCGTCTCACCCCTGGTGGCGGCCTCCAGGATTCTGGAGGCAACGTAGGCGCGGACGCCGGCGTCATACGGTGGGACGCTCACGCAAACCTCATCCAGGATCGTGCGCAGAAGCGTGATCGTGCCAACGTCCAGCATTGAGAGATCTCCCTCATACCATCGGGGAAGATAATGGGCATTTGCTGGACCGCAACTCAAGTACATCGGATCGCATGAGCCTCCGCGACTGCCGGTCGGCCGATTTCCAGCGCGGTGCAATGTCCAGCACCTCTGCGATCGCTGATCCATTGCGGCAGCTCGCTTGATCGGCCTGCGTTTGTCTTCTCGTCGGCCGTCTGGGCCTAGCAGACAAGCTTGCTAGAGCTCAGAGGCCAATGTGAGCTCCCTGCGATCATGCTCTGCGATGATGTACAGCATGCTCGGCCATCTATTGCGCGCCGGACTGACTGGGCGGCTGCCGCAGGCCAATGCTCGCACGGTGCTAGCCCGTCTTATTCGCGAGAGGGCGCCTGAGAGGCTGGCGAGCGTGGTGTAAAGCGCTGATGCGGCGTAGGATTCGGTTGCGAAGCCACCCCATCACCTTCAACCGCGAACGCCACGCCCGCCATGACCGATGATACGATTTCAGACCACTATCGAGAAGCAAGAATTCAACACAAATAAAACCTCTGCCTCGCGCTCGATCTCTTCATGCTTGATAGTCTCGTTTCGGAGGCTGAGCACCTACCGCGTCTAATAGGCCGCTCGCGCCGGTTTCTTTGGACGCGGCACGACCGCGACTCCACGTTTCGGCACAGAAATGATCGGGAGTCACTCAATCTTTCTTCAACTTAACCCGTCTTATTCGTAAGAGTGCGCCTGAGGGGTAAAGCGCTGATGCGGCGTAGGATTCGGTTGCGAAGCCAACCCCATCACCTCCAACCGCGAACGCCACGCCCGCCATGACCGACGATACGATTCCGCCCTTCTCGTTTCCAGCCGTTCACGCCAAGAAAGTCACAGCTGCCTTCGATGGTGGGCGCCTAACCTCGAACGGGGGCGTGATGCTTCTGGCGATGGCCGAGCGGCGTCTCGGTTTGGCCAACAATCTGGCCCGGGTGTTCCCGGATCGGCGCGATCCGACGCGGGTCGTGCACAGCCTGGTCGATATGTTCCGCGCTCGCATGTTCGCGATCTGCTGCGGCTACGAGGACGCCGACGACCTCGATCATCTGAGGTCCGATCCGGCATTCAAGCTGGCCTGCGGTCGCCTACCGGACACGGGCCGGGATTTGTGTTCCCAGCCGACGCTGTCGCGGCTGGAGAATGCTCCGCGCCTGCGCGACGTGATCCGGCTGACCTACACTTTGGTCGACGCATGGATGGATAGCTACCCGCGCGAGCCGGCATCCGTCACGCTCGACATCGATGATACCTGCGACGTCGTCCACGGCCATCAGCAGCTCTCGCTGTTCAACGCTCATTATGACGAACGCTGCTTCCTGCCGATCCACGTCTACGACACGGAGAAGAGCCGGCCCGTGGCCGTCGTGCTGCGGCCCGGCAAGACGCCGGGCGGCGTCGAGGTGCGTGCCCATCTGCGCCGCCTGGTACGGCATATCCGGACGCGATGGCACAACACGCAAATTACGTTCCGTGGCGACGGGCACTATGCCCGGCCGGAGGCAATGGCGTGGTGCGAGACCAACGGCATCGACTACATCTTCGGTCTGTCCGGCACCAAGCCTCTCGCCAGAAAAGTCGACGAGGTCGCCGACGACATCCGCACGCGACGCGCCATCGAGAACCTGCCGGTTCTGCGTGGCTATACCGAGACGCGCCACAAGGCAAAGTCCTGGGATCGCGAACGGCGCACTGTCGCCCGTATTGAGGCGACGATGCTCGGCCTCGACATCCGCTTCGTCGTCACCAGCCTCGATGTCGGCTCGGCCGAGTGGATCTACGACAGCCTGTATTGCGCGCGCGGCCAAGCCGAGAATCTGATCAAGCTGCATAAGACGCAGCTCGCCTCCGATCGCACCAGCTGCCGTTCGGCGCTCGCCAACCAGGTCCGTCTCGTGCTCCATACGGCCGCTTATTGGCTGATGCTGACCGTGCGCGACGCCATTCCCAAAGCCCGGGAATTGGCCGCTGCCGAGTTCGCGACGCTGCGTCTTCGGCTCTTGAAAATCGCCGCCCGTGTCGTCGAGACCACGAGCCGCATTCGCCTTGCGTTTGCCGCGGCATGTCCCGAAGCCGACCTGATCTGCGGCTTGCCCGGCGCGCTGCTGCCGCTCGGTCCTTGACCGGCGGGGCGTCCGCCCCCGTTCGCCCAACCCATCCCTCAAGCGCGTTGCAAAGTACCGGTCGTCAGGCGGCGAAAAGCCGAAGGCAATCCTGTGCGCCTCGTCAGACAAGATGTGCGGCCGCATCAATCGGGCCCAAAAGCCGCACTCTCACGAATAGGACGGGCTAGCTCGTTGCCGAGCCTCATCAGGTTCAATTGCGGCCAGAGGATTTGCCGTTTATCGCGCCTGCTGCGCTTCGGCATACCTGCCCCGATGGAGTTGGTAGAAATAGCTTGCCACTGCTCCGATGTCGTTTCACAAGACGGCACCTATCGGCTCCAAACCCGAGCGAGCTATGGCGGAATCTGGGTGATGACGGTGTGAGGAAGGCGGCGTATCGAGGCGGGTGACGAGCCTGCCAGAACCTCTCGAGGAGAGCGATACGCCATGACCGAGACTACCAATGTTCTTGCTTTCCGTCAGCCGTCCGCGGTTGATGATCCACTGACCGATATCGTTCGTGCCGGCGCGCGGGACCTGCTTGCCAGGGCGATCGAGATCGAGGTTGGCGCGTTTCTGGCCAGCACGGCCAATCTGACGCTGCCCGACGGTCGAGCGCGCCTGGTCCGACATGGGCACGGTCCGGTGCGCGAGATTGCGACCGGCATCGGTCCGGTGGAGGTCGCTCGTCCCAAGGTCCGCGACCGCGGAGCGAGCGGGCCAGGCGACCGCCTCCGCTTCAGTTCGGCAATCCTGCCGCTATGGGCGCGGCGGACGAAGAGCCTGGATGCCTTGATCCCGGTCCTCTATTTGCGCGGCATCTCGACCGGCGACTTCCAGGAGGCGCTCTCGGCGCTGCTCGGCAAGGATGCGCCGAACCTGTCGCCTTCGGTGATCGCCGGCCTGAAGGCCGATTGGCAGGTCGAGTACGAACGCTGGCAGAGACGCGATCTGTCGGCGCGTCGCTATGTCTACATCTGGGCCGATGGCGTGTACCTGCAGGCCCGCATGGAAGATCACAGCGAATGCATGCTGGTGCTGATTGGCACCACGCCGGAAGGCAAGAAGGAGCTGATCGGCTTCCAGGTCGGCGTGCGCGAGAGCGCGCAGAGCTGGCGCGAACTCCTGATCGACCTGCGGCAACGCGGGTTACGGATTGCCCCGCAACTCGCCATCGGCGACGGCGCCCTCGGCTTCTGGAAGGCACTGGACGAGGCCTTTCCCGGCACGCGGCACCAACGATGCTGGTGCCATAAAGTGAGCAACGTACTCGACAAGGTCGCCAAATCCGTGCAGGGCCCCATGAAGAACGACCTGCGGAACATCTATCTGGCCCCACACCGGGCCGAAGCTGAAACCGCGATCGACGTCTTCGTCGAGAAATACCACGTCAAATACGGACGTGCGGTGGAGTGCCTGATCAAGGATCGCCATGCGCTGCTCGCCTTCTTCGACTTCCCTGCTGAGCACTGGATCCACCTACGCAGCTCGAACCCGATCGAGAGCGTCTTCGCCACGGTGCGCCACCGAACGGTGCGGACCAAGGGATCGCTGTCGCAACAAACTGCGAAGCTGATGGTGTTCAAGCTCATCGACGCCGCATCGAAGACCTGGCGGCGATTGAAGAGCACGAACCAGTTGCCGAAAGTCATCGCCGGTGTAAAGTTCATCGACGGAATCGAAGTCATTCCGAACACTGAAAGCCACGCCGCCTGATCAGGCCGCGTCACCCAAAATCAGCCATAGCTCAACCCGAGCGCCTGGCATCCTACACTGTAGAGGGACATCGCGACCAATTCTTGCGGTGAAGCATATCTTTGCGTCAAAAACCAGCGCCCGCCCGACGTCTGGCGACGAAATCGGGCCAGGATCCGGCGCCCGCGCTTCACTGCCCCCTTGACTCGCCCCTGGCCGCTCTTAGGGAGCTTCGGCTTTTTGCAGCTTGACGAGGTCGTCTGCGCCATCGTGAAGTAATTTCATGGTCATGGGCGCGTGGTTGTTGATCCATAATCGCACGTATTGGCAGCACACGATTTTGAGCGAATCTCCTTTGGCGATGCCCGCTTGCAGGCGGATGATCTCGGCAGCGTGGAGCGGCCCCGCCTCGCTCCACCCCGTCAGCGGCAGAGCCAATCTCCAACCGACATCATGAGCTCGAGCGTGGGGGAGTTGTTCAGCACGCAAAGGGCAGTTCCGGATCGTCTTCGAGAGTTCTTCCAGGATGTTGAGGATTTCAGGGCCAGCCCATCCGGTTCGACTGCTCCTGAGCGCAATCACTTGCGGATCTCGCTACGATGGCGACCAGGACAGGACTACATTGTCGATCAACCGCGTGGAGCCGACGTACGCTGCGACACAGAGCACCGCCGGATAGCGCAGAGGGCTGTCAGCAATCCTTAGAGTCCCAGGGTCGACAAGCTCAAGGTACTGTAGTCGATCGACCCTTTCCAAATGCCTTCTTGCAAGCGCAATCAGCGTTGCGGCGTCGCGTTCCCCTGAGGCAAACTCATGCGCTGCGGCGAACAAACCACGGCTGATCGCCAAGCTCCGATCACGTTCTTCCGGGCAGAGATAACGGTTGCGACTGCTCATTGCCAGCCCATCTGGCTCCCGCACGGTTGGCACAGTGACAATCTCGATCGGAAGATTCAGATCAACCGTCATGCGGCGTATTACCGCGCATTGCTGAAATCCTTCTGTCCAAAGTACGCGACGTCCGGCTGCACCATGTTGAATAGCTTGCAGACGACGGTCGCTACACCACGAAAATGTCCAGGCCTGAAAGCTCCGCAGAGCGGCTTTGCGAGTTCGCCCGGCTCGACAAAGCTCTCAAATTGAGCCGGATAGATCTCCTCTGCACTTGGCGCGAAGATGATGGAGACCCCGGCACTGCCGCATAACGCTTCATCGCGCGCGAAGTCGCGGGGGTACCTGCTGAGATCCTCATTTGGGCCGAACTGAGTGGGGTTGACGAAGATGCTAACGACAGTGACGTCGCAGTGTTCCCGGCTGGCCGAGATCAAGGCCAGGTGGCCGTCGTGCAAGTATCCCATCGTCGGAACGAATCCGATGCGCTTTTCGGCATTGCGAACGTCTGCAAGGGCGCGACGCAGCTCAGCCACCTTCGTAATTACTTTCATTTCTTACCTTGAGGTTGAACTGGAGGGCACCCAGTTGGCGACGGCATGCCGAAGCTGATCAGGAAGCCGATAGCACTCCTCTGAGCCCGGGAACGCCCCTTTGCGGATATCGGCAGCCCAGCGCGACAGCGCCTCCTGGAACAACTGGAATCCATTTGTATAGGCACGAACGAATTTGGGGCGATGGCCTTCGGTTAGCCCCAAGACATCATGAAACACGAGCACTTGGCCCGAGCAATCGGGTCCTGCTCCGATCCCGATGGTGGGTATCGTGAGAGATTCGGTCGCTCGCGCCGCGAGCTCGGCAGGAATGCCCTCCAGGACAAGCGCGAAGCAACCGGCTTCCTGCAGACGGTGCGCGTCATCGAGCAACCGCAAGGCGGTATCTGTTGTCCTTCCCTGCACTTTGAATCCACCCATGACGTTGACGCTCTGCGGGGTCAGACCGAGATGTCCCATCACAGGAATGTCGCAATCGACCAAGGCGCGTACCATCTCGATGCGTTTGGCACCACCCTCGAGTTTCACAGCATCGGCGCCACGCTGTAAAAAACCTCCTGCATTGCGAATCGTATCCTCAGAACCGACATGAAAGCTGAGAAAGGGCATGTCGGCCACAAGCAAGGCATGAGGCCTCGTGCGCGCAACAGCCTCCAGGTGATGATTCATCATGGCCACGCTGACGGGCAGCGTGTTGTCGAATCCCAGGCAGACGTTTCCAACGCTATCGCCGACCAGGATGATATCGACAATGGGATCCGCGATGCGCGCCGCAACCGCATCGTAGGCGGTGGTCATCACGACACGCCGTCCTTTATCCTTCCACTGCTGCAGTGCCGGAATCGTGACACGCTCTAGAGGCTGCTCTGAACTGTGGCTCATATTGAATCCGCTCCGCACACACCGTCGGCGCTTCCTAGAGAACGCGGGAGAAACCTGTCAATGGCATGGAGGATGGAGATCCCAGTTGTCTAGAACTGGGGAACAGCGCAAAAACAGTCCAATGGTCGCGCAACCATGAGACAAGACCTTCCTCATCCATTTCACCACCCGATGGCTCGTCTTCACGTGCAGTTTCAGCGGCTATGCCAGCCGCGCCCTCAATCGAGGAGCGGCGCTCGCGACGAGTCACCATCTGCACGCGTTTCTGGGCTGATTGCAGTCTCTCCAAACGGTGACGGCGACCGGACCGAGCGCAGATGCGCGCAGTGGGGACTTCGTCTTTAGGGCACATCTCCGTGTCTGCCCGCTAGGGGGACTCGTGAGACTCCTGCTTCGGCGCCTGCGCACCGAGCAAAGCAAACGGATGGCAGGCCAGGAACGTCCAAAGGTGACAGGCCGCCGTAAGCGCAGCGAGAGTCGCGGTCGAGTAGATGTCGTCGCGAACGCGCTCAGACCGCGCCAGCCTGCTGGCCCTGTAGGCCGTGAAGTCGATTATTTTTGCCGATGTTTCTGTCACTTGATTTCCACGTGCTCTAGAGGGCCACTCGAATTCTCTGACCAGGGCCGTACCGGCACAACTCAGTCCATTCCTAAGCCGCTCGAAGCCAACGAAGCCATTTCGAGCTATGGCTGATTTTGGGTGACGCGGCCTGATCAGGCGGCGTGGCTTTCAGTGTTCGGAATGACTTCGATTCCGTCGATGAACTTTACACCGGCGATGACTTTCGGCAACTGGTTCGTGCTCTTCAATCGCCGCCAGGTCTTCGATGCGGCGTCGATGAGCTTGAACACCATCAGCTTCGCAGTTTGTTGCGACAGCGATCCCTTGGTCCGCACCGTTCGGTGGCGCACCGTGGCGAAGACGCTCTCGATCGGGTTCGAGCTGCGTAGGTGGATCCAGTGCTCAGCAGGGAAGTCGAAGAAGGCGAGCAGCGCATGGCGATCCTTGATCAGGCACTCCACCGCACGTCCGTATTTGACGTGGTATTTCTCGACGAAGACGTCGATCGCGGTTTCAGCTTCGGCCCGGTGTGGGGCCAGATAGATGTTCCGCAGGTCGTTCTTCATGGGGCCCTGCACGGATTTGGCGACCTTGTCGAGTACGTTGCTCACTTTATGGCACCAGCATCGTTGGTGCCGCGTGCCGGGAAAGGCCTCGTCCAGTGCCTTCCAGAAGCCGAGGGCGCCGTCGCCGATGGCGAGTTGCGGGGCAATCCGTAACCCGCGTTGCCGCAGGTCGATCAGGAGTTCGCGCCAGCTCTGCGCGCTCTCGCGCACGCCGACCTGGAAGCCGATCAGCTCCTTCTTGCCTTCCGGCGTGGTGCCAATCAGCACCAGCATGCATTCGCTGTGATCTTCCATGCGGGCCTGCAGGTACACGCCATCGGCCCAGATGTAGACATAGCGACGCGCCGACAGATCGCGTCTCTGCCAGCGTTCGTACTCGACCTGCCAATCGGCCTTCAGGCCGGCGATCACCGAAGGCGACAGGTTCGGCGCATCCTTGCCGAGCAGCGCCGAGAGCGCCTCCTGGAAGTCGCCGGTCGAGATGCCGCGCAAATAGAGGACCGGGATCAAGGCATCCAGGCTCTTCGTCCGCCGCGCCCATAGCGGCAGGATTGCCGAACTGAAGCGGAGGCGGTCGCCTGGCCCGCTCGCTCCGCGGTCGCGGACCTTGGGACGAGCGACCTCCACCGGACCGATGCCGGTCGCAATCTCGCGCACCGGACCGTGCCCATGTCGGACCAGGCGCGCTCGACCGTCGGGCAGCGTCAGATTGGCCGTGCTGGCCAGAAACGCGCCAACCTCGATCTCGATCGCCCTGGCAAGCAGGTCCCGCGCGCCGGCACGAACGATATCGGTCAGTGGATCATCAACCGCGGACGGCTGACGGAAAGCAAGAACATTGGTAGTCTCGGTCATGGCGTATCGCTCTCCTCGAGAGGTTCTGGCAGGCTCGTCACCCGCCTCGATACGCCGCCTTCCTCACACCGTCATCACCCAGATTCCGCCATAGCTCCATTTCTGATCGGCCTCCCGCCGCGCCTTGAAGCGGTTGACGCATCTCTTCGAGCAAAGAGCCGTTCGCCAGCAGTAATGGCGGATCAGCCCAAACTTTCCGCCGCATATCGCGCAGCAAGTGGCTGAATGGTCGAGGGAATTACGGAAGCCAATGTGCATTCTCGCCTCCTGTCAGACATTTACCTGGGAAGCCCCGCTGCCCTCTGACCACAGCACCACGCGCGCACCGAAGGTGCGGCCCGCCCGGCGGTCCGTCTTCCTGGTTGTTGCAGCCATCAAGAGCCTTGACTCTGATGTGCGGCTGCCTCGCGAAGCAGTACTTTCCGCAGATAGCCTCGCCGAGAATTTGGTCAAGATAATTGATTTCTCTATCGTGATTTACGCAATTCGCTCGACATTTCGGTCAAATGCTGCGCCTTGCATGACTAGCCCGCAGAATTACTGCGGCAGTTGGATCGGGAGCGCTTAAGTTGGGGGCTGCATCCTCGTTGCACTATCAAAAGCAGCAATACGGGCACTTTCCCTTCCAAGATCCTGTCACTGCAGACGATCGCACAGTCTCGTGCATCTCACATCAGCAAGTCAGCAGCGTCGCGGATGGCAGTATAGATTTCATCAAGATCGGCCGCCGTAACGCAGTAAGGCGGCATCACGTAGATCGTGTTACCGAGTGGGCGTAACAGCAGATCCCGCGCTTGGAAGAAAGCCAAAAGCCTCGGACCGATGTCCGCCAGATAGCCGGCATCGCGCGTGTTGAGTTCAACCGCTGTGACTGTTCCTGTGCGCCGCACGTTTGCGAACCGTGAATCGAGGCGGAACGGCGCGAGTGCCTGTTCTTGCATCCTCGCCAAGGATGCCAGCCGCCAGCGATACTCCTGATCCTGCCATAGGTCCAGATTAGCCTTGGCGGCGGCACAGGCCACTGGATTGGCCGTATATGAGCTCGAATGAAAAAACGTACGCGTGCGATCTTCAGAATAATGCGCATCGAAAATATCGGCACGACACAGTGTGACGGCGAGCGGCAGCGCCCCAGCCGTGAGGCCTTTCGAATAGCAAGCAATATCGGGCGTGACATCGGCCTGCTCACACGCAAACAAGGTACCCGTCCGGCCCCAGCCTGTCATGACCTCGTCCGCAATGAACAGGACGTCAAAGGCTTCGCAAATCCGCTTCATCTCTCTTAGCACCGAGGGCGAATACATCAGCATTCCACCGGCACCCAATATCAGGGGCTCCACGATAAAGGCTGCGGGATGTTCGTTTCGACACGCGTTTTCAAGCGCATCGAGAGCTCTTTGCTCACAATCTCTTGCCGGGAACGGAATCGAGGTCACCTCGAACATCAGCGCCCCGTAGGCCGCATTGAAGATGCCTCGGCTACCTACCGACATCGCCCCGATCGTGTCGCCATGGTACGAGTGCTGCATCACCACAATTTTGGTTCGCTCTCTTCCGGTATTGCGCCAGTAGCCGAGCGCCATTTTCAGCGCGACTTCGACGCTGGTGGACCCGCTATCGGAGAAGAACACATGTTCGAGCGCTGGGGAGGTGACCTTCAATAGTTCCGTCGCAACCTGCTCAGCCGGGTCGTGAGTGTATCCGGCGAAGATGACCTGGTTGAGCTTGCCTGCCTGTTCTCGGATCGCGTTCACGATGCATGGATGGCAATGGCCGTGGGTCACGACCCACCAGGAGGAGATTGCATCGATAAGGCGTCGGCCATCTTCGGTGTAGAGATAGGCCCCTTCTCCCCGGACCACCTTCGTCATGTCCCGCTGTAGAGCATGCTGCGTGAACGGATGCCAGATCGGCGACCTCTTAGCTGTCTTCATAGGTTCAGGAAATCGCTGCTAACAAAGGAGTCTTTGAAAGCGGCCTGCAGCCTATCGTTTGTGAGGGGAACAAGCCACGGGAGCCGTCCCAACCAACGCACTCTCCCGATCTCGCAAACCGCGCTTTCAGTTTCGGCGTTTCTTTCGCCAATGAACGCAATCCCAAGGATTCGAATCTGACGCTTCCGCAGAGCCTCTATGGAGAGCAGGGAGTGATTGATTGTGCCCAGTCCCGTCCTTGCGCAAAGCACGACGGGAAGCTGCCAGCGCTCGAAGATGTCGATGTAAAGCGTGCGCGCTGTCAGCGGCACCATGAGTCCGCCGGCGCCTTCGATCACGAGTCGCCGCTCGCCGCTGTCCGGCAGTCCAAGCGTCTCTGTATCTATGCGAACGCCGTCGATCTCCGCTGAGTGATGGGGCGACGCGGGCGTCCGAAGTCGATAGAGCTCCGGGACAATCCGATCGGACGAGAGGCCACCGAGGCGGCGGATGCACTCGGAGTCGATCTCTTGTTCGAGTCCAGCCTGGACCGGCTTCCAGTAATTCGCGCCGAGAAGCCCGGCGAGCCCTGCGGAGAATACCGTTTTGCCGACCCCGGTGTCCGTACCAGTCACGACGATCCGTTTATTCATCGAAACGAGCCCCTCGTCACCTCAACCAGCGCATCGAGCATCGCGCGCACGTCCGCTTCGCCAACATTGAGTGTCAACGAAATTCGCAAGCGGGCGGTGCCTGCAGGGACGGTTGGCGGCCGAATTCCGCGGATATCGAAGCCGCGCGCCTGCAGAGCAGAGGCAAGTCGCATTGCATGAGCATTGTCACCTACGATGTAGGGCACGATCTGAGAGGTCGATGGTGTGCGCAAACCAAGCGAGGTGATCTGCCGATGCGCGAACGCAACGAGTTTGGCCAGCCGTTGCTGCGGCTCCGGCTCTTTCTGCAGGGTGAGGAGTGCCTCTCGAACGGCAACGGCCATCAATGGTGATGGGGCGGTGGCAAAAATAAACGGACGGCAGCGGTTGACCATGAAATCGCGCAAGATGCCGGAGGCCGTAACAAGTGCACCCGCCGCACCGAGCGCTTTGCCGCAGGTATGAACGACGATGAGATTTTCGCGCTTGTCATAAGGGGCCGTGAGCCCTCGTCCTTGATGCCCGTAAGCGCCTGTGGCATGTGCCTCGTCCACGATCAGAAACGCGTCTTGGCGATCGGCGATTGCCACTAGCTCTTCGAGTGGAGCGAAGTCGCCATCCATACTGTAGAGACTTTCGGCCACAATCCACACGCGGCCCGCTCCACCTTTGTTTCGCCAGGCGCGAATTGCGTCTTCGACTGACTGGGGATCATTGTGCGCGTGAATTCGACACTCTGCGCGACCGGCCCGCGCCCCCTCGTGAATACTGGCGTGCACGAGCGAATCGAGAACGAGCAGATCGCCGCGCTGCGGGAGCGTTGTCAGGAGGGCAAAATTTGCGATGTAGCCGCCTCCAAAGAAAAGCGCTGCCTCCGCGCCAAAGAACTGAGCCGCTTCTGTTTCGAGCCGTTCATGCTCCTCGCAATTGCCGCGCAGAAGCCGCGACCCGCCGGCTCCAACCGGAGTGCCCGCCTCGAGCGCGGCGACCATCGCCTTTTTGATGCGCGAGGCGTTCCCGAGCGCCAGATAGTCGTTCGATGCGAAATCGATCCCCACGCGCGGCTTGAGGCAGCGCAGCCGTTTATCTTCGTTCAAGGCATTCAACGCTGCGACGTAGGGACTAAGTCTAGCTGTCTGGATCGACCGCATTCATCACTCCGAGGATCGCATCAAATCACGCAAAAGATGCGTTGGCCGTTTAAGAAGGAAGGATGGCCCGTTAGGTTCAACTTGCCAGGATGCGATTATCTCGGTCCACACGCACAACGCGTGGCTTGAACTTCTTTGCTTCGGCCTCATCGAATGAGGCATATGCAACGATAATGATCTTGTCTCCGGGCATCACCAGTCGGGCAGCCGCACCGTTCAGGCTTATCGTACCAGACATCGGCGGCGCCTCGATCACGTAGGTGGCAAAGCGCGTCCCTGTTTCTACATTGTAGATTTCGACGCGCTCGTTGATCACCATTCCTGCTGCCTCCAGGAGCGTACGATCTATCGAGATCGAGCCTTCATAGTGCAGATCAGCTTCGGTCACTGAGGCGCGATGGATTTTGCCCTTCATCAAAGTTATCTGCATTTCTCACCTAGGCTGGTGTAGGGGCAACATATTGGGCGCGCTGCTTCCGTCAGGCGAGCCCGGACGTGATGCCGAGCCGGGCCAGCAGATCCGCGTCGCGATCAACTTTCGGGTTATTGGTGGTCAAGAGCACGTCGCCGACGAAGATTGAATTTGCGCCGGCCAAGAAGCAAAGCGCCTGCAATTCATCGGTCATGTATTGCCGCCCGGCGGACAAGCGAACCACACTCCTCGGCATCATGACCCGCGCGGTCGCCAGCAGCCGGACCAGCGCGATCGGATCGGGAGGCTCCGCGGTGTCTTCCACCGGTACGCCCTCAATCTTGTTCCACAGGTTGATCGGCACGCTTTCGGGATAGTTGGGAAGATTGGCGAGCAACACGAGCATACCTAGGCGGTCCTCGACGCGCTCGCCCATGCCGATAATCCCGCCGCAGCAGATCTTGATGCCGGCATCGCGCACATGCGCCAGCGTATCGATGCGGTCCTGGAGGCTGCGGGTGGTGATGATCTTGCTGTAAAACTCGGGCGATGTGTCGACGTTGTGATTGTAGAAGTCAAGGCCGGCCTCGGCGAGGCGCGCGGCATGCTTCGGTGTCAGCGTGCCGAGCGTGACACACGTTTCCATGCCGAGACCTTTGACCGCGTTGACCATGTCGCAGACGGAATCAAGATCGCGATCTTTTGGCGTGCGCCAGGCCGCGGCCATGCAGAAGCGCGTAGCGCCGGCATCCTTCGCGCGCTGTGCGGTCGCAACCACATCGGCGCAACGCATCAGACGGGTCGCTTTCAGGCCGGTCGCGTAATGCGCGCTTTGCGAGCAGTAGCCGCAGTCCTCCGGACAGCCGCCGGTCTTGATGCTGAGCAGGCTCGCAGTTTCGACGTAGTTTGGATCGAAGTTCTTGCGATGAGCGCGCTGCGCCTGAAGCATCAGGTCGGCAAAAGGAAGGTCGTAGAGCGCCTTAGCCTCTTCGACGTTCCAATGATTACGAACCTGCGCCCCGTTGCTAGCTTTCTTTCGTTGGACTTGCACAGCAGCATCCATAACCCAATCTCGCTCAATTGTAGATAATCGCGTAAATTATCTATAGTCATCGCCCTCGAAGAGATGCTAATCGAGCTGCCTCGCAAATGCACCGATTATTGCGGTAGATAATCTATGATCACTGCTGACAACATGACGATGGTCGCGCGCATCGCGGACTCAATCGCTGAGCGCATTATCAGCGGCGCCTTAGCGCCAGGCGCACCACTCCGTCAGGATCACGTTGCACGAGAATTCAATTCCAGCCACGTCCCCGTGCGCGAGGCCTTTCGGCACCTGCAGGCACAACATCTTGTTGTCGCTGTGCCGCGTCGCGGTGTTCGGGTTGCCCCGCTCGATACCCATTCAGTGAAGGAGATCGCCGAAATGCGCGCCGCGCTCGAGGTGGTGGCATTGCGCCATTCGGGGCCAAGACTGACAACAGCTCATTTGGCTCAAATCGAGCTCGCCCTAATCGAAGGAGACAATGCAAAGACGATCGAGGAGTTTGAGATGGCCAACCGCGCCTTTCACCAAGCCTTGGTCGCGCCGTGCGGAATGCCGCGTCTGCTCGCGAGCCTCGATGGATTGCAGCTTGCCAATTCTCGATTGGTGTTCGCGATGGCGCGATCGGTGGGCTGGCGACCGCGCTCCAATCAAGATCACCGCCTGATTCTGCAAGCCCTGCGAACGCGCAACGTCGATCACGCCTGTAACCTGCTCACGCGGCACATTCAAACCATTGAGCGACTTGCCCTTCCGGCGTCCTGAGCAAATCTGGCAAGCTCCATTGCAGATCGCCGACGGTTGCAAGCGACGATCATGCGGCAAGCGACTAGCCTCATTGCAACCGAATCTATTCCCAGATAGTTATGGCACCCGCCAGCGACATCTCCACGGACGGCCATGATTCGTCACATCGTTTTCTTCAGCGCCAAGGACGAGGCGCATATCCACCAGATCATCGAAGGTCTTTCGCTTCTCAGCACGATACCGCATGCGCGCCGGAGAGCTGGCCCCGGTTGTTTGGACAGCGCCCCGCTGGATTTAAGTGGATTCCTGCCGGGTTATGCTGAACGCGGGGCTTTACGGTTTTGTCGTTGCGTCGGGAGGGCGTAGCCCGACCAGAGCGACGACAAAACCGTCGGCGACGGTCATGCGGCCATCACCATAGCTTGCGTGCCGAAGTAAGCCTCGTCGGGCGTGCGCCCGTCAAGGCTCGAGTGAGGGCGTCCCTGATTGTAGAAGGCCAGATACTTGGCAATTGACGCTCGCGCCTCGGACACGCTGTCGTAGGCGCGGAGATATACTTCTTCGTATTTGACCGTGCGCCAGAGCCGCTCGACAAACACGTTGTCGCGCCAGGCGCCCTTGCCGTCCATGCTGATGGCGATCTTCGCGTCCAGCAGCACATCGGTGAACTCGAGGCTGGTGAACTGGCTGCCCTGATCCGTGTTGAAAATCTCGGGCCTGCCGTGCTTCGCCAACGCCTCCTGGACCGCTTCGACGCAGAAGGCCGCCTCCATTGTGATCGAGACGCGATGGGCCAGGACCCGTCGGCTGAACACATCGACGACCGCCGCGAGATAGACTGTGGATTCCAACGAAGCCGGCCATGTATTCCAATTCGAAGCCGGCCGGGTATTCCGATCTGAAGCCGGCCACCCGTGGCGTCGTTCGCATGGGTCAATTTCATGATGTCGTCGAGGGCTGGGAAGGTCAAGAGACCGGTTGATCTTGAGCGGGTTGCTTCTGCTTCCTGAGGCTCTCTCCTTTGAGTTCGATGCGGTAGGCATTGTGGACGAGGCGATCGAGGATCGCGTCGGCGATGGTGGGGTTTCCGATGATTTCGTACCAGCGATCGACGGGCAGCTGGCTGGTGACGATGATCGAACGGGCTTCGTATCGATCCTCGACGATTTCGAGCAAATCACGGCGCTGGTCGGCGTCGAGAGGTTCTGGTCCCCAGTCGTCCAGGATCAGCAGATCAAGTCGTGCGATCGCCCGCAGCATCCTGGTATAGCGTCCGTCGGCGCGTCCCAGTGCGAGAGCGGCGAACAGACGCGGGACGCGATGGTAGGCAACGGCGAAGTCGTCCCGGCAGGCCTTGTGGCCGAGGGCGCAAGCAAGCCAACTCTTGCCGACGCCGCATGGCCCAGTGACGAGGAGATTATGCCTCGCTCGGATCCAGTCGCCGGCGGCGAGTTTTAGAAAGAGCGTGCGGTCGAGCCCGCGGATGGCACGGTAGTCGACATCCTCGACGCAAGCGGCATGACGTAGCTTGGCGGCGCGAGCTCTGCTCTCAAACCGCTTTTGCTGTCGCTGCGTTTTCTCCTGTTCCAGGAGCAGGGCCAGCCATTCGGCATGTTCGAGGCTGCGTGCTTCGGGCTGGGCATCAAGCTCCTTGAAGCCTTTGGCCATGCCGTGGAGACCGAGATTTTGCAGCAGGTCGAGCGTGGGATGGGTCAGCATGCTGGATTTTCCTTTCAATGGAAGTAGCCGGGGCCGCGCAGATTGGGATGGTCGACGACGACGTCATCGGTGGGGCGAGCGCTGCGGTCGAGCTTGTTGGCGATGATCGAGGCGATGCTCTTGTAGGTCAGCGCGCGGACCGCAACCGCGCGGGCCGCGATCAACTCGGCGCGTTCCGGATCGAGATCCTTGAACAGCCGAAGCACACCCAGACAGGTCCGGAATCCTTGTTCGGGATGAGGCCGATTGGCCAGAATGGCGAGGACGAGACCCTCAGTGTTTAGCCCGATCGATCGTCCCCAGCGACGGAACCGCTCGGGAGTCCACTCGGCGTAACGCCGATGCGCGCTGGGCATGTGGTCGGGATCGGTGCCGTGCCGGCGGCCGCCGTAGCGGCGCTGGTGAGCCGCAACACGCGAACCCCGATGGAACAGCTCGATGGTCCGGGTGGTGGCGCGGACGTCGACCTGCTCCCGGATCAGGCCGTGTGGAACTGAGTAGAAGAAGCCGTCGATCTCGACATGATAATCGAGCGAGACGCGGGCCACGCGCCATTCCGCAAACTGATAATCGGCGTCCGGCAACGACGCCAGGACCGACATCTCGACCGTCTCGAACAATTGACGGCGACTGACACCGAGCCGGCGCATGATGTGCGCGTTGATCCGCTCCAGCGCAGCGGCAATGGCTGCGTTCGCCTCGGCCAACGAGAAGAAGGTCTGGCGACGAAGCCGCCCGAGGATATAGGTCTGGGCAAACCGAACCCCGGCCTCCACTTTTGCCTTATCCCGCGGCTTTCTTGGCCGTGCCGGAAGGACGCCAACGCCGTAATGGGACGCCATCATCCCGTAGCTGCGATTGATTTCAGGGTCGTAGAACGAAGCCCGGTGCACGCCGGACTTCAGATTGTCAGGGACGACGAGGCGCGGCACCCCGCCAAAGAACCGGAACATCCGGACATCCCCGTGGGTCGGTCAAAATCCCCCGGGTATGGTCACTTGAAACTCCCCCACCTGATGATCGCCGTCAGCGCCGCTGAACAGCAGTAGCCGGTCAGGCAGGACGTTTATGTTCGACCCCTTTAGCCAGCAAGGGGCCGGGGAGTTGAACGTCTTGAAGCGACATCTGCAAAGCACCGTACTTACATTACTTGATCGCAACACCAGCCAGCGCGAGATTCACCGGCTGACGGGTGTCGATCGCAAGACGATCCGGCGTTATCAGGCGCTGCGGGCCGGTGCGGAGGCAAATTCCCCCGGGGAAGTGACCACCGGCTCGGTGAGCGCGGACGGCCAAATTCCTCCACCCCGACCACCGGCTTTTGGGACATCGGAAGCGACGGTCACCAGCAGCCTGGCCCGTTCGGCTTGCGAAGCGCATCGGACGTGGATCGAAGAACAGGTCCGGCTGAAGCGGAACGCGCAGGCGATTTACCAGGACCTGGTTGATCAATTTGGCTTTCCGTCCAGCTACCAGAGTGTCAAGCGGTTTGTGCGCCGGTTGCGGCACGCTGATCCTGAGCAGTTTGATCGTCTTGAGTTCCTCCCCGGCGAGGAAGCTCAGGTCGACTATGGCGAGGGCGCGCCGACGGTTGATCCGAAGAGCGGGCGGTACCGTCGTCCCCGCCTGTTCGTGATGACGCTACGCTACTCGCGGCGCAGCTTCCGGCGGGTAGTCTGGAAGTCCAGCCAACAAGTCTGGGCGCAGCTCCACGAAGAGGCGTTCCGGTATTTTGGCGGGGTCCCCAGCTATGTCGTGCTCGACAACCTGAAGGAAGGCGTCCTCAAGCCGGATTTGTACGAGCCCCAGCTCAACCCGATTTACAGCGCGATGCTGGCTCATTACGCCGTGGTCGCCGATCCCGCGCGCGTGGCCGATCCAAATCGGAAAGGATGCGTCGAGAATGCGATTCAACATACCCAGGGCACTGCGCTGGCCGGACGGCGCTTCGAGACGCTGGAGGCGCAAAACGAGTTCTTGAGGCACTGGGAGGAGAACTGGGCTTCCAAACGCATCCACGGCAGCACGCGCCGTCAGGTCGAGGCGATGTTCCAGGAAGAGAAGCCGCACCTGCGGCCGCTGCCTGTCGCTCCCTTCCGCATCTTCACCGAAGTCGTCCGGACTGTCTGCGACGACACCACCGTACGCGTCGACAACAGCTATTACGCCGCGCGGCCCGCGCCGATCGGCAGCCAGGTCGTCGTGCGCATCTACACCACCACGATCGAGATCCGTGATCGCCACACCCGTGCGCTGCTGCGTGTTCATTCCCGGATGGCGCACCCCGGTTCTGTCGTCCTGCCGACCAGCGAACGGCCGTTCAACCCGTCGCGGCAAACCGCCGTGCTGCTGGCGAGCGCCGAGCGCATCGGACCGCAGACCAGGGCCTTGTGCCAGCAGGTGTTCGACACCGAAGGGCGCCCCGGACAGCGCGCGATGTGGGGCATTGTCGGGCTGGGCCGGAAGTATCCGGCGCGGCTGGTCGAGCAGGCCTGCGCGCACGCCATCGACAACCGCATCTACCGCTACAAGCACGTGCGTGCGACCGTCGAGCGGTTGTTCGAACAGGCGATCGAGCAGGTTGGAGTGACGCCACAGCCGGCATCGCCGCTCACCCAGGATCATCCGCTGATCCGTACCCCCGCGGAATACGGCGACCTCTTCAGCCGCGCTGTGCGGCGCGACGCCGACGACAATGGTCGGCAGGCCGAGGCTCACGACGATCACGCCACGGCAATCCGCGCTCGTGTCGCCTGCGCAACCCCGGCCAACTCCGGCGCCACGAGCGCTCCCGCTGCACCTTCTCACCTTAAACTGGAGACCTAGCCACATGATGACCATGCCGGAAATTGAGCGTTGCCTACGACAGCTGCGCCTGTCGGGTGTCCGCGACACGCTGCAGACGCGCGTGCTCCAGGCGCAGGGCGCCAACCAGCCCTTCCTCGAGACCTTCTCCCTTATCCTGCAGGATGAACTGGACCGTCGTCAGTCCCGTCTTATCGAGCGGCGATACCAGCAATCCGGGCTCGACGAAAAGCTGACGCTCGCCGAGTTCGACTGGTCCTTCAATCCCAAACTGCCACGTCAGACCTGCTTCCAGCTCCACACCCTGGCGTTCATTGCCGCTGGCGAGAACGCTCTGCTTGTTGGCAAACCTGGCACCGGGAAGTCGCACATCGCCAAGGCGATTGCCTATCAGGCGATCCTGCAAAGCCACAAGGTCCAGTATCTTGAGACCGACGACTTCTTCCACCGCTACGCCCTGAACTCTCCGGCACAACGCGAGGTCCGGCTGCGAACCATCATCGACTGCGATCTCCTCGTGCTGGACGATCTATTCCTCGCACGCGCCATCCCCGACGACGCCGGCACTTTGCTGCAGACCCTGATCCATCAGCGTTACAAACTGCGCCGCAGCGTCATCGTCACCTCCAATCGCGTCGTGCAGGATTGGGGGGCATACCTTGGGGACAACACTATGAGCACGACGATCCTCGATCGCCTTATGCATCATTGCCATCTGCTTGAGTTCGACGGACGCAGCTATCGGCTCAAAGAAGCCGCTGAAGCTCTTGCCCGGGAAACAAACTCAAACTAACAGTCCCTTGTCCTGCCTCGCGGGTGGAGGAATTTGACTGACCACACCCGGAGGAATTTGAAGTGACCCGCGGGGGGACATGGGCCTCGATCCAGTCCGGAAGTGTCTGCGTCCAGGTCGCCTCGGCGTAGGTGTAATTCGAGGCGCCAAGCACGGCGACGAAGATCTCCGCATCGCGTACAACCCCGGTTTCGCGATCAACGATCATGATCTTCTTGCCGGAGTAATCGACAAAGACCTTGTCGCCGGCCGGATGGTCCTGCCGCATCGTCGGAGACAGCCGCCGGTCGAATTCTCGGAATAAATCGCAGAACCGGCTGTAGCCATAACCTTCCGGGTGGACCGCCCGGTACTCCTCCCACAGCACCATCAGATTGACGCCAGGCCGCTTCAGCTCACAGGCCAGCGAGGCCCAATCCGGCTCCCGGCGCCGGCGAAAGCCGCGCCTGACGCCGGCATGGGCAAACAGACGTTGTTCAAGAACGGCGTCGGTCAGATCGCCCGCCAAAGGCCACGCCAGCCCGGCAGTCGAGGGTAAACGGTACGAGAGGCCCACGGAGCCACGGACTTGGTGCGGACGGCCTACGCACCGCGCTTGAAGCGTATAGGCATCCAGAACTGCCGGAGGGCCTCGACGGTTGCTGGAATGTTGCGCCAGGCGTTTTGGATGATGGGCTGCGTTCCCAGCGTGCGCCGGGCCGGGGGTAGCAAGGGTCGACCGGCGTCGTCGATGCAATGGACCAAGATCGGCCGCAGCATAAGGTGTTCGGTTCCATTCGGGGGGAGAAGCCGCGACCAGACGAGAAGCCGAAGCTTCATGACGGCGTAGAAGCCCATGCACCAGGGCTGCGGGTCGACTTCGCCGTCCGGTGATCGCACGAACAGCGGCTCGAAGCTCTCCGGTCTCGTCGACAGCGTCTCGCTGATAGCGTTGTGGCGCATCAGCGTGGCGGCGATTGCCGAGAACTCCTCGGTGTCGTGATTGAAGGCGTCGGGATCTACGCCGAGGAGCGGGCACACCCATTCCTCGGACGCCATCGAGACCGGCCCGGCGACGACCGCGGCCACCGCGCCATCGAGCATGGAGAGCGACGTCGCCCGCGGATGCCGAAGCGTCGGCGACCTGGCGCGCTTGCTGATCCATTGCCCGAGCCGTTCGAACGACATGGCATAGTCCGCCATCGTCGTCTTGCGTGCTTTTCGCGTTCCCCGCCCTTGCTTCGGCTTCGTCATGCCACGGCCCGCTTTTCGGCTTCGCGTGCGGCCTTCCAGTTCCAGGCCAGAAGTTCGTGAAGCTGGTTGGTCTTCGTGGCGCCGCTCACCATGCGATCGAGAACGTCGACGAGATACGCCTCGGGGTCGAGGCCATTCAATTTCGCTGTGTTAAGAAGCGAAGCGAGTATCGCCCAGGTCTCGCCCCCGCCTTCGTCACCACTGAACAACGAGTTCTTTTTTCCGATCGCAATTGGCCTGATCGATCGTTCGACCGTGTTGGTGTCCGGCTCGAGCCGCCCGTCATCCAGGAACGTCGTCAGGCCCTGCCAGCGTTCGAGCATGTAGTCGATCGCCTTGATGAGCGTCGAGCGGCGGGAGATCCCGTCCTTCACCGCGATCAGACGGGCCCTCAACGCCTCCATCAGCGGCTTCGTCTCGGCCTGTCGCGTCGCGCGGCGTTCCCCAGCATCGAGACCGCGGATCCTCTCCTCGATCGCGTAGACGGCCGCAATGCGCTCGATGACCTCCGCGGCGAAGGGTGAGTTCGTCGTCTTGTGCACCCTCACGAAGTTGCGGCGCGCGTGAACGAGACAATACGCCAGCTGGATCTGGCCCGACATCATCGCATCGCCCGCCAGCGAGGCGTAGGCGGCATAGCCGTCGACTTGCAGCACGCCTTCGAAGCCGGCTAACTGCGCCACGATCTCCTTTTTGCCGCGACCACCTGCGAACACGTAGGCGACCGCCGGCGGCGCCGGCCCCTTCCACGCCCGATCGTCCGTCGCGTGCGCCCAGAACTGGCAGATCCTCGTGCGGCCGCGTCCCGGATCGAGCACTGGCATCGGCGTCTCGTCGCAGAACAGCCGCTCGAAGCCGTGCATAGTCTTCAGTTGCAGATCGTAGAGGCCCCTGACCAGTCACGCCGCGCTCCC
>NZ_JBMGPZ010000003.1:0-78553 GCF_049739505.1 Bradyrhizobium sp. USDA 241
GGAGCGCGGCGTGGCTGGTCAGGGGCCTCTACGATCTGCAACTGAAGACTATGCACGGCTTCGAGCGGCTGTTCTGCGACGAGACGCCGATGCCAGTGCTCGATCCGGGACGCGGCCGCACGAGGATCTGCCAGTTCTGGGCGCACGCGACGGACGATCGGGCGTGGAAGGGGCCGGCGCCGCCGGCGGTCGCCTACGTGTTCGCAGGTGGTCGCGGCAAAAAGGAGATCGTGGCGCAGTTAGCCGGCTTCGAAGGCGTGCTGCAAGTCGACGGCTATGCCGCCTACGCCTCGCTGGCGGGCGATGCGATGATGTCGGGCCAGATCCAGCTGGCGTATTGTCTCGTTCACGCGCGCCGCAACTTCGTGAGGGTGCACAAGACGACGAACTCACCCTTCGCCGCGGAGGTCATCGAGCGCATTGCGGCCGTCTACGCGATCGAGGAGAGGATCCGCGGTCTCGATGCTGGGGAACGCCGCGCGACGCGACAGGCCGAGACGAAGCCGCTGATGGAGGCGTTGAGGGCCCGTCTGATCGCGGTGAAGGACGGGATCTCCCGCCGCTCGACGCTCATCAAGGCGATCGACTACATGCTCGAACGCTGGCAGGGCCTGACGACGTTCCTGGATGACGGGCGGCTCGAGCCGGACACCAACACGGTCGAACGATCGATCAGGCCAATTGCGATCGGAAAAAAGAACTCGTTGTTCAGTGGTGACGAAGGCGGGGGCGAGACCTGGGCGATACTCGCTTCGCTTCTTAACACAGCGAAATTGAATGGCCTCGACCCCGAGGCGTATCTCGTCGACGTTCTCGATCGCATGGTGAGCGGCGCCACGAAGACCAACCAGCTTCACGAACTTCTGGCCTGGAACTGGAAGGCCGCACGCGAAGCCGAAAAGCGGGCCGTGGCATGACGAAGCCGAAGCAAGGGCGGGGAACGCGAAAAGCACGCAAGACGACGATGGCGGACTATGCCATGTCGTTCGAACGGCTCGGGCAATGGATCAGCAAGCGCGCCAGGTCGCCGACGCTTCGGCATCCGCGGGCGACGTCGCTCTCCATGCTCGATGGCGCGGTGGCCGCGGTCGTCGCCGGGCCGGTCTCGATGGCGTCCGAGGAATGGGTGTGCCCGCTCCTCGGCGTAGATCCCGACGCCTTCAATCACGACACCGAGGAGTTCTCGGCAATCGCCGCCACGCTGATGCGCCACAACGCTATCAGCGAGACGCTGTCGACGAGACCGGAGAGCTTCGAGCCGCTGTTCGTGCGATCACCGGACGGCGAAGTCGACCCGCAGCCCTGGTGCATGGGCTTCTACGCCGTCATGAAGCTTCGGCTTCTCGTCTGGTCGCGGCTTCTCCCCCCGAATGGAACCGAACACCTTATGCTGCGGCCGATCTTGGTCCATTGCATCGACGACGCCGGTCGACCCTTGCTACCCCCGGCCCGGCGCACGCTGGGAACGCAGCCCATCATCCAAAACGCCTGGCGCAACATTCCAGCAACCGTCGAGGCCCTCCGGCAGTTCTGGATGCCTATACGCTTCAAGCGCGGTGCGTAGGCCGTCCGCACCAAGTCCGTGGCTCCGTGGGCCTCTCGTACCGTTTACGATCAAACGGAGCGGCCCTTTTCCAACCTGGCCTCTCGTCCCAAAACCGGTGTCCATTTCAGGGCACCATTCGCCGGGTCACGCGCAACGTCAAACGCCGGCGGGATGCCGGTATGACCTTGCGATGGGTCGCGGCCGGCATGATCGAGGCCAACAAGGGTTTCCGATGATTGAAGGCGCATAAGAAATCGTCGGTTCTGCGTGCGGCCCTTCAAGCTCACCACGATCGCATGACGATCAAGCCCGTTGCCCACGTCACGAGCGCGGCGCTCAACAGCGATCGGGACATCTCCCGCTACCTTCGCTCACGAAAGGCCGCGCAGCGGGCATTGATCGTTCTCACCCAACTCGGCGAGGTGCGGAATGGCCCGTTTCAAGAACAGTGCCGAAAGTTCGGTGGTGATGCGAAAATCCAAAATTGCGTATTTCGCTCGCTATTTCTTTGAGCTTGTGAAAAACGGGCGCACTGCAAGGTAGGAGCAGCGGCACAGCTTTCGTCCGTTAGAATTGCTGGTCGTCCCACGACATGTTTCTCTCCTCGGGGGATTGCGAACGAAGATCGAGGGCGACTAGGCGAAGAGTCCACTTCTCGACGTCGCCCCCGCAACAAACCACCCAGCCCCCGACGGGCTGCCCACGCAGCGTGAGCATTGTGCGAATCGATTTTCGTCCGGTGCGATCAGCTCCACATGTTTGCTAGGGAGCTGTCGCATTGCCTGGCCGAAAATGTTCCTGAACTGAGTTGTTGCCTCACGTAATTTTCTCTCCACCGCTGGTAGCGCCAGATCCGTCACCTTTGATTGTTCTCGCAGCGGCTCCAAGGCGATCTTTGCCTTCAGCGCTGCTTCGATTTTCCGTCTCGTTCTTCTTCATGGTCTCCGTTTATCAAAACAAAACGGCATCCGCACCATCTGAGCCGCCGGTCCAAAATCCGAGGCCACTTCACCTCACCGACCGTGGGTACTCACCTCGATGTCAGGGTCCAATTATTGAAGTTGAAGTTCATCCCACCTGGAGAGGAGGTGATCTCAACGCCGTATTGGACGTTGCCGACGTTTATCTCCCCAAAGTACCCTTTAGACTTGATCCACTGCAGGACACTCTTGATATCCACCGTCCCACTGTTGGTCTTCGAAGTGCGCAGGAATGAGATGACCTTATGGTGATTTTCTCCTTGAAACACGTTCCAAGTCGCTCCGCCTACATCGACATTTGTGTAGATCGGTATCGCCGCCCCGGAAGAAGCGTACTTGTAAGAAATGGGCTTGACGTTGCCGCCACCATCGGGATTGCCGGTGTAATTCGTCCAGAGCATTATCTCATACTGATTTGAGCTATCCCAGATATCGTAGGCGACGTCCCAGGCGCCGCTAGTCGGAACTTCCTGATTGAAGTTCGAGATCAGAGTGTTGATCGAACTGAGCGGTTTGCCGACATTGAAACCCTCGTGGGGATAGCTCTTGATGCCACCAGTATCAGGCTGGTTCGACCACACCCCCCACTGGTTGACAGCACTCACCGAGATAGTCTGGGGTCCTGCGCCCCTGCCCCATACGTCGTTGTTCCAACTGTAGCCATCGATTGAAAAGCTCCCGTATTGAGCGCTCGAACTCCATATCGGAGCTTTTGCCGATATTGGCACAAGCGCAACACTGGCCGCACTCAGGGCCGCAAACACCTTTAGCTTTGACACGCTCGCCATTCTCAATCTCCAACCTGACCTTTGCCCGCTCGCCCCTCGCAAGAGTTGGGCCATTATGCGCAGAGCCAGACGTGCTATTTTTCTCGCGCTCCGGGTTGCGTTCCCGACAGGCTGGCGGATTTCAGACAGGGTCCCGCCGCAGGATTGGTTGGAATTGAAAGCGGCGTAGTCTCTGAGGTGATCAACCTCGAATCATCCGCCGTTTGGAGCGCCGGATCGGAGACCATGCCATGACCAGCAATGTCACAAAGATGCATTTCCCCGCCGTGTGAAAGAGAGACGGCTCCGCAGCTTTTCGAAATTGGTTCGATCCGGTTGAAACGGCGGTGCGGAAACCAACGCGGGAACTCATTAGAGGAATTGCTCCGCAGCGAGCTCGATGCGGCCCTTGCGCGGCCGCGCTACGGACGCGGCATGAAGGCCGGCCATGAGGGAACGCCCCGTTACGGGCATCGACACGGCAGCCAGCCGCGGTCGCTGACCGGTAGCTTCGGGTCGATTAAAATCGCGGTCCCGCGTGCGCGGCTTGACACCCGCGATGGGGGACGACCGAATGGAAGAGCCAATTGCTGCGGGCTTGCAAGGATCGCCTCAGCCCTGCCGAAGTAGACATCGACAGGAGTGAGGTTGTCGATGCTCTCATGATAGCGGACGTGATTGCAGTGTTCGACGAACCGGGACGAAGCGCATGGTATTGCGCGCGACAGCTTCGCTGATCGCCTCTGCGTCGGCAGCATCAGTCTTCCCGCGCTTGACGAATGGCTTCACATATTGAGGTAGCAGCAGTTTGACGTCATGACCCAAAGCCGCGATCTCGCGCGCCCAAAACCGACATGGCTGAAGTGGAACAGTTCTGCGCGTTCGTCGAACTCGAGCTTTCCCAGCACAGCCGTGACCGCCTGCCCGCTATTGCGCGCCTCGGTCGTGGTGGTGACGTCCCCCGACGTGACCCGCATGCGCCGCTATCCGTGCCTCAGAAGCCGATTGCGATCGTCCCGAATGTTCGTAGAACTATACTTAGCATGTAGGTCTCATTCAAGACGGGGGGCACGCCGCCTACCGTATAATTGTAGGATTTCAGATAGTTCAATCCCAGCACCAAGCAATCGTCGACATAGCCGGCACCGACCACATACTGGTTGATCTCGTTGGCCTCGAGGTCCCAGCGCGCCGAGCCCGTGACCACCCAGTTGGTCGCGACCTTCAGCGAGCCGGTGGTGAGGATGCCTTCGCGGCGGGTCAGATAGCCGAGCTCCGGCTGTGCCGCGTAGTTGCCGTACATCACGCTGATCGACCAGCGATCGAAGTTGGCGCGGCCTTCGGCCTCGAAACGCTGGACGTTCCAGGTCTGCTCGTCCATGCGGGAGCGGACGCTGAAGGTGTAGGTGCGGTTGGGCGAGTAGTCGATACTCGCCACGTAGTCGGAGCGGGGCTTGTCGAGACCGGAATCGAGGCCCGTGTTGATGGAGTCCCGGACCGCGTAGGAGTTCATGCCGAACAGCTGGTAGGACTGGCCGAACAGCACCTTGGCCGCGCCGCCCTTGTCGAACTGCGTGGTGGCCTGCACGCCGACATTGGCGCGGCCGCCGCCCTCGACGCGGTCGTAACCGGAGAACTTGTCGACGCTGAACAGGTTCGACGTTTCGAATACAAAACTCTGCGCATCCTCGTTGGGAAACTTGCCGGCATAAGTCTCGTTCGGGCGGATGATGATCTGCGCGATCGGCTCGACGGTGGTCGAGCCCCAGGGCTGAACGTTGATGAAGGGGTAGCGGTATTCGAGGCCGACCGTCGGCATCAGGCGGAATGCCTGGGTGTCGGAGCTATGCGGGAAACTGGGTGATGACGGAATGAGATAGGCGGCGTATCGAGGCGGGTGTCGAGCCTGCCAGAACCTCAAGGAGAGCGATACGCCATGAACGAGCATAGCAACATTGTCCCACTGCGTCAGCCCGATGAGATCGACGATCCACTGACGAATATTTTGCGATCTGGAGCTCGGCAGCTGCTTGCGCAGGCTGTCGAGATGGAAGCCGAGGCGTTTCTCGCCGCGATGAAGGGCTTGAAGCTTCCCGATGGCCGCGACCGCCTCGTGCGACACGGCCATGGTCCAGTGCGGACGATCCAGACGGGGATCGGCGCCGTCGAAGTCGCCCGGGTAAAGATTCGCGATCGCGCGGTGACCAGCGATGGCGAGCGGATCCGCTTCACCTCGGCGATCCTGCCGTTGTGGGCACGGCGCACGAAGAGCTTGGATGCACTTTTGCCGGTTCTGTACCTGCGAGGCATCTCGACGGGCGACTTCCAGGAGGCGCTGGCGGCGCTCTTGGGCAAGGATGCGCCGAATCTTTCTCCGGCGGTGGTTTCCAGACTGACGACGGAGTGGCAGCTCGAGTACGAGCGTTGGCAGAAGCGCGATCTGTCGGCGCGCCGGTACGTATACGTGTGGGCGGACGGCGTCTTCCTGCAGGCTCGCATGGAAGACCACAGCGAATGCATGCTGGTGCTGATCGGCGCGACGCCGGAAGGCAAGAAGGAACTCATCGGCTTCCAGGTCGGCGTGCGCGAGAGCACGCAGAGCTGGCACGAACTGCTCGTCGAGGCGAAAACCCGAGGGCTGAAGATCGCCCCGGAAATCGCCGTCGGTGACGGCGCGCTCGGCTTCTGGAAGGCGCTCGACGAGGTCTTTCCCGCCACGCGACATCAGCGGTGCTGGGTGCACAAAACCGCGAATATCTTGAACAAAGTCGCAGTGTCGGTACAGGCCAGCATGAAGAAGGATCTGCGCGAGGTCTATTTGGCGTCCAACCGAGCTTCGGCCGAAGTGGCGATCGATGTCTTTGCCGAGAAATACGGAGCGAAGTACGACAAGGCGGTCGAGTGCCTGACGAAAGATCGCGACGCAATGCTTGCGTTCTACGAATTCCCCGCCGAGCATTGGGACCACTTGCGGACGACGAATCCCATCGAAAGCGTGTTCGCGACGGTCCGGCACAGAACGGTGCGCACGAAAGGTTCGTTATCGTCAACGACTGCCAAGTTGATGGTGTTCAAGCTGCTCTGCGCCGCATCAAAGACCTGGCGGCGGCTGAAAGGCACAAATCAGTTGCCGAAGGTCGTCGCAGGTGTCAGATTCGAAAACGGCATCGAGGTCATCCAAGTGCCGGAAAACCACGCCGCCTGATCGCCTCGTCACCCAAAATCCCGCATAGCTCGGGTGTCGCCGACCGGTAGGTAGTTCGACACGCCCGGCTGGTTCGAGACCGAGGAGTTGATTGCATCGGCGCGCAGGCCGGCGAACGGCGTCCAGATCTGGCCGAGCGGGTCGGTGAAGGATTTGCGCCACTGCGCTTCCGCCGACAGGCGGGTATAGGTGCCGGGGAAGCCGCGCAGCAGGCACTGCGATGGCGTGCGCGCGAGCGGATCGGCCGACGCCGTCGTGCACAGGCTGTTGGTGTTGGCGAGCGTGGTGATCGGATCGAACACGGCGCTGTCACGCGACAGGTTGACGGAGTTGGTCTTGTAGCTGAACTCGCCGCCGAACACCGGATAGTTGAGCACGTTCGAGTAGTCGATCACGGGGTAGACGATCGGGACCTTGTCCTGGTTGCCCGAGAAGCTCCGCCAGTACATCGTGCGTGCGTCGAAGAAGCTGCGATTGCCGGCGCCGGTCAGATAGAGCTGCGAGACCGCGTCGGTCGGCAGGTTCAGGAACGAACCGAGCGGGTCACGGTACTGCGACAGGCGGTAGTCCGAGAAGAAATAGTAGTCGGACATCACGACGCCGTCCCAACCCCAGACCCATTTGTCGTTCAGCGCGAACTGACCCTTGGTCTCGACGGCGCCGCGCCACTGGCGGTCGCCGGGCTGCCCGGCGAAGGCGCCGCGATCGAGCTGGTCGATGCCGTAAGCACGGATCTGGTAGGCGCCGCCCATCAGGCGCTGGCGGAACTCCGCCTGTAACAGCACGCCCTGCCTGGAGGTGATGCGCGGGTTGAAGGTCACGTCCATATCGGGCGCGATCGCCCAGTAGAACGGGACCTCCACGCCGTAGCCGTAGCCCGTGTTCGAGGTGAAGCCCGGCATCAGGAAGCCGGACTTGCGCTTCACGGTCGGGTCGGGCGTCGAGAAGTAGGGCATGTAAGCGAGCGGCACGCCGAAGAACTCGAGCTGCGCCGTCTCGAAGTACAGCATCTTCTCCTGCTGGTCGTGGATGATGCGGGCACCCTTGACCTGCCAGAGCGGTGGCTTCTTCGGATCGTCCTTGCACGGAGCGCAGGCCGTGTAGACGCCGTTCTCGAACACGGTGTAGTTGCCGCTGGAACGGTCGGCGCGCGTTGCGGCCATCCGTGTCCGGTCGGCGCGCGTTGCGGCCATCCGTGTCCGGTCGGCGGTATCGACCCGGAGCGAACCGACGAATCCGTCGCGATAGTCGTCGGACAGATCGATCGTCTCGGCATAGGTGATCTTGCCCTCGGCATCCGTCATGCGGATGTTGCCTTCGGCATGGAGCCGCTTGGTCTTCTGGTCGTAGGCGACCTTGTTAGCCTCGACGCTGGTGCCGTTGTAGAACAGCTGGACGTTACCGACCGCCGAGATCCGCGAATTATTGTAGTCGTAGACGACCTCGGTCGCCTGAACCAGCATCTGGTTGTCGTTGGCGGCCTTCGGCGGCTTCGGACGCGGCGGCTGCGTATTGTAGGAGACGTTCTGCGCCGATGCCTTTACGACGGGGCCGAAACCAGTCGCGATGACAACGGCTATGGCAAGCAAGCAGTCGCAGACTAGCGACGTAAAGAGCCACGGATCGTGCCCTGGCGCAACCGCAGTCAGTTTGTGACGATGCGCAGCCACAGCCACTAACCTTTCCGTCGGGTCAGCAAGGCCAACAATCTGATGAAGCGGCCAACGCAGACTGGCGGCCAGACCGAAGTCTCCAGTTGCATGAACTCACACTTACTTGACGTCCTGATACAACTAGCCACAACAGCGAGCAGGAAAATGGTGAACACGTTACCTTAAATTCTCGGCATCGAGCCGTAGCACTGGCTCCAGCCCTCTTGCGGTTGCGCAGAAACCCTCGGCAATCGACGCGAACCGCTACGCTGAAATCTCTTCAAGTCGGCCTCGCTTCGGCCCAGGGAATTCGTGCTGAAAGAGCTGGCCCAGAGCTGGCCCCGCAAATTCGGACAGTAGCTTGAGTGGATTTTCTGCCTGACAGCGGCGAGGATTCTTGCTGCGAATCAGGAGCGAAGATGACGAAGAAGAGCCGCCGGACGCATTCTCCGGCATTCAAGGCGAAGGTTGCTTTGGCTGCGGTCAAAGGCGACAAGACACTGGCGGAGCTGGCGCAACTGTTTGATGTTCATCCGAACCAGATCACGATCTGGAAAAACCAGCTCCTGGAAGGCGCCGCCGGCGTGTTTGGGCATGACAAGACATCGGCCGAGACGCCGGTCGATTTGAAGGCGTTACATGCCAAGATCGGCGAGCTGGCGTTGGAAAACGATTTTTTGTCCGGCGCGCTCACCAAGGCGGGCCTGCTGAGCGCAAAGCGATGATCGACCGCGATCATGATCTTTCTATCGTGCGCCAGGCGAAGGTCCTGAAGCTGGCTCGCAGCACGGTCTACTATGAACCTCGGCCAGTTTCGGCCGAGGACCTTGCCTTGATGCGTCGGCTCGATGAGCTGCATCTCGATTATCCCTTCGCGGGAGCGCGTATGCTGCGATCGTTGCTGCGGCGGGAGGGCGTATACGCCGGTCGCCGCCACATCGCGACGCTGATGAAGCGCATGGGGATCGAGGCGGTCTATCGTCGCCCGAACACGAGCAAGCCGGCTCCGGGTCACAAGATCTACCCGTACCTGTTGCGCGGATTGAAGATCGAGCGGCCCGACCATGCGTGGGCAATGGACATCACCTACATTCCGATGCGGCGTGGCTTCGTCTATCTCGCGGCGGTCGTCGATATGTTCAGCCGACGGGTCCTGGCCCATCGCGTCTCGATCACAATGGAGGCGGCCTTCTGCGTCGAAGCGGTCCAGGAGGCGTTGGCGAAGCACGGCAGGCCCGAGATTTTCAACACGGATCAGGGCAGCCAGTTCACCAGCCTCGAGTTCACCGATGTGCTGCTGGACGCGAAGATCGCCATCAGCATGGACGGCAAGGGCGCCTGGCGCGACAACGTGTTTGTCGAGCGGCTCTGGCGCACGGTCAAATACGAAGAAGTATATCTCCGCGCCTACGACAGCGTGTCCGAGGCGCGAGCGTCAATTGCCAAGTATCTGGCCTTCTACAATCAGGGACGCCCTCACTCGAGCCTTGACGGGCGCACGCCCGACGAGGCTTACTTCGGCACGCAAGCTATGGTGATGGCCGCATGACCGTCGCCGACGGTTTTGTCGTCGCTCTGGTCGGGCTACGCCCTCCCGACGCAACGACAAAACCGTAAAGCCCCGCGTTCAGCATAACCCGGCAGGAATCCACTTAAATCCAGCGGGGCGCTGTCCAAACAACCGGGGCCAGCTCTCTGTCGGTCCGCCGACCATGCCACTTGGTTCGCGTGGGTCGTTCCGATATCTGTCAGCTGCGACCTACTCCGAAGGATGCTGATCTGTTGTTGTTGCGGCGAATATGCCAGCTGCTTGCTAATCGGCCGTTTCACGCCCCCCGGCGCATGACGGCCATTATGCGGGCCGGGAGCCATGCGGTGAAGCGCGAGCGGGTGAAACCGTTGATGTGCAGAATGGGAAGGCTCAGGCCGAAGCCGCGAATAACGCAACCGTCGGGGCCAGAGGCCAATGTTGTGTTCTGCTCCGCCGTTTGCGGATTGGTGCCAGAGGATCAGACACAGCTTCACTGCTGGCCCAAAGTCGGCCGAGCCGGCGCTCCCCTCGTATGGGCTGGTTGTCACTGAAAAGATGGAGGGCTTGGCATTCCGACTGAAAATTATCAACAAGTAGGATGGAAGAAACAATCAGCATCCCGGCACAATCACTCCGATAGCCGGAGCGTTTTGCCATGGCTCCGCGGTTGCTCACCACCAGCAAAAGCAAGGCCGCAAGCACGCTCACGAAGTACAAAAACACCAGCCTAGCCCGTCTTATTCGCGAGAGGGCGCCTGAGAGGCTGGCGAGCGTGGTGTAAAGCGCTGATGCGGCGTAGGATTCGGTTGCGAAGCCACCCCATCACCTTCAACCGCGAACGCCACGCCCGCCATGACCGATGATACGATTTCAGACCACTATCGAGAAGCAAGAATTCAACACAAATAAAACCTCTGCCTCGCGCTCGATCTCTTCATGCTTGATAGTCTCGTTTCGGAGGCTGAGCACCTACCGCGTCTAATAGGCCGCTCGCGCCGGTTTCTTTGGACGCGGCACGACCGCGACTCCACGTTTCGGCACAGAAATGATCGGGAGTCACTCAATCTTTCTTCAACTTAACCCGTCTTATTCGTAAGAGTGCGCCTGAGGGGTAAAGCGCTGATGCGGCGTAGGATTCGGTTGCGAAGCCAACCCCATCACCTCCAACCGCGAACGCCACGCCCGCCATGACCGACGATACGATTCCGCCCTTCTCGTTTCCAGCCGTTCACGCCAAGAAAGTCACAGCTGCCTTCGATGGTGGGCGCCTAACCTCGAACGGGGGCGTGATGCTTCTGGCGATGGCCGAGCGGCGTCTCGGTTTGGCCAACAATCTGGCCCGGGTGTTCCCGGATCGGCGCGATCCGACGCGGGTCGTGCACAGCCTGGTCGATATGTTCCGCGCTCGCATGTTCGCGATCTGCTGCGGCTACGAGGACGCCGACGACCTCGATCATCTGAGGTCCGATCCGGCATTCAAACTGGCCTGCGGTCGCCTACCGGACACGGGCCGGGATTTGTGTTCCCAGCCGACGCTGTCGCGGCTGGAGAATGCTCCGCGCCTGCGCGACGTGATCCGGCTGACCTACACTTTGGTCGACGCATGGATGGATAGCTACCCGCGCGAGCCGGCATCCGTCACGCTCGACATCGATGATACCTGCGACGTCGTCCACGGCCATCAGCAGCTCTCGCTGTTCAACGCTCATTATGACGAACGCTGCTTCCTGCCGATCCACGTCTACGACACGGAGAAGAGCCGGCCCGTGGCCGTCGTGCTGCGGCCCGGCAAGACGCCGGGCGGCGTCGAGGTGCGTGCCCATCTGCGCCGCCTGGTACGGCATATCCGGACGCGATGGCACAACACGCAAATTACGTTCCGTGGCGACGGGCACTATGCCCGGCCGGAGGCAATGGCGTGGTGCGAGACCAACGGCATCGACTACATCTTCGGTCTGTCCGGCACCAAGCCTCTCGCCAGAAAAGTCGACGAGGTCGCCGACGACATCCGCACGCGACGCGCCATCGAGAACCTGCCGGTTCTGCGTGGCTATACCGAGACGCGCCACAAGGCAAAGTCCTGGGATCGCGAACGGCGCACCGTCGCCCGTATTGAGGCGACGATGCTCGGCCTCGACATCCGTTTCGTCGTCACCAGCCTCGATGTCGGCTCGGCCGAGTGGATCTACGACAGCCTGTATTGCGCGCGCGGCCAAGCCGAGAATCTGATCAAGCTGCATAAGACGCAGCTCGCCTCCGATCGCACCAGCTGCCGTTCGGCGCTCGCCAACCAGGTCCGTCTCGTGCTCCATACGGCCGCTTATTGGCTGATGCTGACCGTGCGCGACGCCATTCCCAAAGCCCGGGAATTGGCCGCTGCCGAGTTCGCGACGCTGCGTCTTCGGCTCTTGAAAATCGCCGCCCGTGTCGTCGAGAGAGCTGGCCCCGGTTGTTTGGACAGCGCCCCGCTGGATTTAAGTGGATTCCTGCCGGGTTATGCTGAACGCGGGGCTTTACGGTTTTGTCGTTGCGTCGGGAGGGCGTAGCCCGACCAGAGCGACGACAAAACCGTCGGCGACGGTCATGCGGCCATCACCATAGCTTGCGTGCCGAAGTAAGCCTCGTCGGGCGTGCGCCCGTCAAGGCTCGAGTGAGGGCGTCCCTGATTGTAGAAGGCCAGATACTTGGCAATTGACGCTCGCGCCTCGGACACGCTGTCGTAGGCGCGGAGATATACTTCTTCGTATTTGACCGTGCGCCAGAGCCGCTCGACAAACACGTTGTCGCGCCAGGCGCCCTTGCCGTCCATGCTGATGGCGATCTTCGCGTCCAGCAGCACATCGGTGAACTCGAGGCTGGTGAACTGGCTGCCCTGATCCGTGTTGAAAATCTCGGGCCTGCCGTGCTTCGCCAACGCCTCCTGGACCGCTTCGACGCAGAAGGCCGCCTCCATTGTGATCGAGACGCGATGGGCCAGGACCGAGCTATGCGGGAAACTGGGTGATGACGGAATGAGATAGGCGGCGTATCGAGGCGGGTGTCGAGCCTGCCAGAACCTCAAGGAGAGCGATACGCCATGAACGAGCATAGCAACATTGTCCCACTGCGTCAGCCCGATGAGATCGACGATCCACTGACGAATATTTTGCGATCTGGAGCTCGGCAGCTGCTTGCGCAGGCTGTCGAGATGGAAGCCGAGGCGTTTCTCGCCGCGATGAAGGGCTTGAAGCTTCCCGATGGCCGCGACCGCCTCGTGCGACACGGCCATGGTCCAGTGCGGACGATCCAGACGGGGATCGGCGCCGTCGAAGTCGCCCGGGTAAAGATTCGCGATCGCGCGGTGACCAGCGATGGCGAGCGGATCCGCTTCACCTCGGCGATCCTGCCGTTGTGGGCACGGCGCACGAAGAGCTTGGATGCACTTTTGCCGGTTCTGTACCTGCGAGGCATCTCGACGGGCGACTTCCAGGAGGCGCTGGCGGCGCTCTTGGGCAAGGATGCGCCGAATCTTTCTCCGGCGGTGGTTTCCAGACTGACGACGGAGTGGCAGCTCGAGTACGAGCGTTGGCAGAAGCGCGATCTGTCGGCGCGCCGGTACGTATACGTGTGGGCGGACGGCGTCTTCCTGCAGGCTCGCATGGAAGACCACAGCGAATGCATGCTGGTGCTGATCGGCGCGACGCCGGAAGGCAAGAAGGAACTCATCGGCTTCCAGGTCGGCGTGCGCGAGAGCACGCAGAGCTGGCACGAACTGCTCGTCGAGGCGAAAACCCGAGGGCTGAAGATCGCCCCGGAAATCGCCGTCGGTGACGGCGCGCTCGGCTTCTGGAAGGCGCTCGACGAGGTCTTTCCCGCCACGCGACATCAGCGGTGCTGGGTGCACAAAACCGCGAATATCTTGAACAAAGTCGCAGTGTCGGTACAGGCCAGCATGAAGAAGGACCTGCGCGAGGTCTATTTGGCGTCCAACCGAGCTTCGGCCGAAGTGGCGATCGATGTCTTTGCCGAGAAATACGGAGCGAAGTACGACAAGGCGGTCGAGTGCCTGACGAAAGATCGCGACGCAATGCTTGCGTTCTACGAATTCCCCGCCGAGCATTGGGACCACTTGCGGACGACGAATCCCATCGAAAGCGTGTTCGCGACGGTCCGGCACAGAACGGTGCGCACGAAAGGTTCGTTATCGTCAACGACTGCCAAGTTGATGGTGTTCAAGCTGCTCTGCGCCGCATCAAAGACCTGGCGGCGGCTGAAAGGCACAAATCAGTTGCCGAAGGTCGTCGCAGGTGTCAGATTCGAAAACGGCATCGAGGTCATCCAAGTGCCGGAAAACCACGCCGCCTGATCGCCTCGTCACCCAAAATCCCGCATAGCTCGCCAGGACCCGTCGGCTGAACACATCGACGACCGCCGCGAGATAGACGAAGCCACGCCGCATCGGAATGTAGGTGATGTCCATTGCCCACGCATGGTCGGGCCGCTCGATCTTCAATCCGCGCAACAGGTACGGGTAGATCTTGTGACCCGGAGCCGGCTTGCTCGTGTTCGGGCGACGATAGACCGCCTCGATCCCCATGCGCTTCATCAGCGTCGCGATGTGGCGGCGACCGGCGTATACGCCCTCCCGCCGCAGCAACGATCGCAGCATACGCGCTCCCGCGAAGGGATAATCGAGATGCAGCTCATCGAGCCGACGCATCAAGGCAAGGTCCTCGGCCGAAACTGGCCGAGGTTCATAGTAGACCGTGCTGCGAGCCAGCTTCAGGACCTTCGCCTGGCGCACGATAGAAAGATCATGATCGCGGTCGATCATCGCTTTGCGCTCAGCAGGCCCGCCTTGGTGAGCGCGCCGGACAAAAAATCGTTTTCCAACGCCAGCTCGCCGATCTTGGCATGTAACGCCTTCAAATCGACCGGCGTCTCGGCCGATGTCTTGTCATGCCCAAACACGCCGGCGGCGCCTTCCAGGAGCTGGTTTTTCCAGATCGTGATCTGGTTCGGATGAACATCAAACAGTTGCGCCAGCTCCGCCAGTGTCTTGTCGCCTTTGACCGCAGCCAAAGCAACCTTCGCCTTGAATGCCGGAGAATGCGTCCGGCGGCTCTTCTTCGTCATCTTCGCTCCTGATTCGCAGCAAGAATCCTCGCCGCTGTCAGGCAGAAAATCCACTCAAGCTACTGTCCGAATTTGCGGGGCCAGCTCTGAGACCACGAGCCGCATTCGCCTTGCGTTTGCCGCGGCATGTCCCGAAGCCGACCTGATCTGCGGCTTGCCCGGCGCGCTGCTGCCGCTCGGTCCTTGACCGGCGGGGCGTCCGCCCCCGTTCGCCCAACCCATCCCTCAAGCGCGTTGCAAAGTACCGGTCGTCAGGCGGCGAAAAGCCGAAGGCAATCCTGTGCGCCTCGTCAGACAAGATGTGCGGCCGCATCAATCGGGCCCAAAAGCCGCACTCTCACGAATAGGACGGGCTAGTGAACTCAATCGATACGGCCCTCATCAGAAGTTCCTTCACCCCGATGTTATGGGGCATCACGTGCTAACCGATGTCCGCCCTGCACTGAGCCCTGATGCCACATTCATGCCAAAGGCCCCTGCTGTTTGCGGACGCTTGTCACTTGCGTTCGCCAAACGACGTCCGGGTATAAACCCCTTGCTGAGCAGATCGACAATCTCGATGTCCTAAGAACAAATGGCCGTCGGCATCACGTCTGATAAGTCCGACCGCTGAGGGCGGAGACGCCAAGCCAACGCGACCTTATTGCTTGAAGCCTAGTTTCATGTTGCCTCAGAGTAAGCTGACGACCACGGCGCTCGTGGCGACACGCGAGATGGCAACCTTCAGCACCCCCCCTGTAAAAGCGATCCGAGATATTCGTCCGCGAGCCAAGCAAGGGACGTGTCGATGAAAATCGCAGCTGCTCTGCGTCTTCTACGAATGTTTGTAGCGTCGGAAGTCAGACATTGTTTCAGAGCTGACAATCGACTCTGTTAAAGTTCTGACAACACGCTGCGCAAGAAGGGGTGGCATCCCGGTCCATAGTCCATATATTGTCATCAGAACTTTAGCGATGATCAGAGCTACAGCTGTGATGCAACGGGCAGCGTGACCGTTTCCGTATATGGTAAGAACGACCGGAGCGCAGGGGACTGCGCTCCCATTTTCATGGGGCATCTTTTTCCAAGGCACCACGTCAGGAGTGTATTGTCGCTCTGTCAGTGGCGAGAACACTTCCGCTGGTTCTGGCGACAGCGACGTTCGTCGCCGGTGCGCTCGTATCCATAACCGACGCTACATTGAACGCGCGCCGAACCAGACGGCTGCAGACCGCAGCATTTCTCACCTGAGCGTAGGCACGGATCGCACAGCTGTCCCTGTGCTGCGTTCTATGGTGGCAAAGAAAGAAGGAGCAGACCGGTCGGTCAAAATCCCCCGGGTATGGTCACTTGAAACTCCCCCACCTGATGATCGCCGTCAGCGCCGCTGAACAGCAGTAGCCGGTCAGGCAGGACGTTTATGTTCGACCCCTTTAGCCAGCAAGGGGCCGGGGAGTTGAACGTCTTGAAGCGACATCTGCAAAGCACCGTACTTACATTACTTGATCGCAACACCAGCCAGCGCGAGATTCACCGGCTGACGGGTGTCGATCGCAAGACGATCCGGCGTTATCAGGCGCTGCGGGCCGGTGCGGAGGCAAATTCCCCCGGGGAAGTGACCACCGGCTCGGTGAGCGCGGACGGCCAAATTCCTCCACCCCGACCACCGGCTTTTGGGACATCGGAAGCGACGGTCACCAGCAGCCTGGCCCGTTCGGCTTGCGAAGCGCATCGGACGTGGATCGAAGAACAGGTCCGGCTGAAGCGGAACGCGCAGGCGATTTACCAGGACCTGGTTGATCAATTTGGCTTTCCGTCCAGCTACCAGAGTGTCAAGCGGTTTGTGCGCCGGTTGCGGCACGCTGATCCTGAGCAGTTTGATCGTCTTGAGTTCCTCCCCGGCGAGGAAGCTCAGGTCGACTATGGCGAGGGCGCGCCGACGGTTGATCCGAAGAGCGGGCGGTACCGTCGTCCCCGCCTGTTCGTGATGACGCTACGCTACTCGCGGCGCAGCTTCCGGCGGGTAGTCTGGAAGTCCAGCCAACAAGTCTGGGCGCAGCTCCACGAAGAGGCGTTCCGGTATTTTGGCGGGGTCCCCAGCTATGTCGTGCTCGACAACCTGAAGGAAGGCGTCCTCAAGCCGGATTTGTACGAGCCCCAGCTCAACCCGATTTACAGCGCGATGCTGGCTCATTACGCCGTGGTCGCCGATCCCGCGCGCGTGGCCGATCCAAATCGGAAAGGATGCGTCGAGAATGCGATTCAACATACCCAGGGCACTGCGCTGGCCGGACGGCGCTTCGAGACGCTGGAGGCGCAAAACGAGTTCTTGAGGCACTGGGAGGAGAACTGGGCTTCCAAACGCATCCACGGCAGCACGCGCCGTCAGGTCGAGGCGATGTTCCAGGAAGAGAAGCCGCACCTGCGGCCGCTGCCTGTCGCTCCCTTCCGCATCTTCACCGAAGTCGTCCGGACTGTCTGCGACGACACCACCGTACGCGTCGACAACAGCTATTACGCCGCGCGGCCCGCGCCGATCGGCAGCCAGGTCGTCGTGCGCATCTACACCACCACGATCGAGATCCGTGATCGCCACACCCGTGCGCTGCTGCGTGTTCATTCCCGGATGGCGCACCCCGGTTCTGTCGTCCTGCCGACCAGCGAACGGCCGTTCAACCCGTCGCGGCAAACCGCCGTGCTGCTGGCGAGCGCCGAGCGCATCGGACCGCAGACCAGGGCCTTGTGCCAGCAGGTGTTCGACACCGAAGGGCGCCCCGGACAGCGCGCGATGTGGGGCATTGTCGGGCTGGGCCGGAAGTATCCGGCGCGGCTGGTCGAGCAGGCCTGCGCGCACGCCATCGACAACCGCATCTACCGCTACAAGCACGTGCGTGCGACCGTCGAGCGGTTGTTCGAACAGGCGATCGAGCAGGTTGGAGTGACGCCACAGCCGGCATCGCCGCTCACCCAGGATCATCCGCTGATCCGTACCCCCGCGGAATACGGCGACCTCTTCAGCCGCGCTGTGCGGCGCGACGCCGACGACAATGGTCGGCAGGCCGAGGCTCACGACGATCACGCCACGGCAATCCGCGCTCGTGTCGCCTGCGCAACCCCGGCCAACTCCGGCGCCACGAGCGCTCCCGCTGCACCTTCTCACCTTAAACTGGAGACCTAGCCACATGATGACCATGCCGGAAATTGAGCGTTGCCTACGACAGCTGCGCCTGTCGGGTGTCCGCGACACGCTGCAGACGCGCGTGCTCCAGGCGCAGGGCGCCAACCAGCCCTTCCTCGAGACCTTCTCCCTTATCCTGCAGGATGAACTGGACCGTCGTCAGTCCCGTCTTATCGAGCGGCGATACCAGCAATCCGGGCTCGACGAAAAGCTGACGCTCGCCGAGTTCGACTGGTCCTTCAATCCCAAACTGCCACGTCAGACCTGCTTCCAGCTCCACACCCTGGCGTTCATTGCCGCTGGCGAGAACGCTCTGCTTGTTGGCAAACCTGGCACCGGGAAGTCGCACATCGCCAAGGCGATTGCCTATCAGGCGATCCTGCAAAGCCACAAGGTCCAGTATCTTGAGACCGACGACTTCTTCCACCGCTACGCCCTGAACTCTCCGGCACAACGCGAGGTCCGGCTGCGAACCATCATCGACTGCGATCTCCTCGTGCTGGACGATCTATTCCTCGCACGCGCCATCCCCGACGACGCCGGCACTTTGCTGCAGACCCTGATCCATCAGCGTTACAAACTGCGCCGCAGCGTCATCGTCACCTCCAATCGCGTCGTGCAGGATTGGGGGGCATACCTTGGGGACAACACTATGAGCACGACGATCCTCGATCGCCTTATGCATCATTGCCATCTGCTTGAGTTCGACGGACGCAGCTATCGGCTCAAAGAAGCCGCTGAAGCTCTTGCCCGGGAAACAAACTCAAACTAACAGTCCCTTGTCCTGCCTCGCGGGTGGAGGAATTTGACTGACCACACCCGGAGGAATTTGAAGTGACCCGCGGGGAGCAGACTGCAATCAATCCTACGACGAATACGGGACGCGACATTTCCCCTCCTCATTTAAGGACAGCGGCAGTCCATCTACCATCTGTGAAATCAATCGTCCGCTCGACCGCGAGCCCCCCGGCTCCCTTGTGCGGAGAGCTCGCTCTATTTTTCGACATCGGGTATTCGACAATACCTGACACTACCGGAGCGCCGTCGCTTCCGTCGCGCGGCACAAGGGCTCGATCCTGCACGCCGACTTTCCTATACGGTGCTATTGCAAAGTGGCGGCCGTGTCTCAGAGGTTCTGGCGCTCACAGCTGCTGCTGTTGAACTGAAAAGCGGAAGCGTAGCGCTTCTGACCCTCAAGCGTCGAAAGAGTGACGTGGTACGACAAATTTCCCTACCGCTGAAACCCGGCCGAGGCGCGAATGGAGTTTCCGGAGTTGGCTGAGGTGTGGGCCACGATCTTTCCTGCCGTAGAGAAGGCGGCGGAGGAAGCGGAGCGAAAGTTGCGCGATTTCGTCGCTCAAGTCGGGTAGTAGAAATTTGCGGCGCTCACGCGCCGCCGAATTTTCAGACCGGGATGCCGAGCTTCTTCGCCTTGTCGCCCAGATTGTCCTGAATTCCCGCGCCCGGGACATGCATCACGCCAATCGGCAGCTCGTTGAGCATCGATTTCCGTTGTCAGGGTTGCAACGGCGTCAGTCGATGCCTCCGCGTCAGCCCTTCCAGCGATCTCTCCAGGTCGTCCCGACGCATCAGGACGGCGGCGTCCGTATCATTTACGGTTCGGTCGAGCTCTTGAGTTCGTGTTCGTAGCGCTCTGGACACAGCCGGGTCGGTGGCAATCAGCGGGAACACCTGACCCTGCGACCGGGCGATATCCTGACAGGCCATATTGAAGGCCCCTTCGGCTAATGCGCGGCGATTCTTCGCGGCCTCCATTCCCGCGGCAGCTTCCTCGCAGCGAGCGCTCGCCGACTGGAACGCGCCAGCAGCAGCGGATTTCGCCTCCACGCCTTGGCGAGGGTCTCGTGGGCCGTTCGACGACCTTCGTTAATCCGGGTCCGGTGACTCGCGGTCGCCCCACCGTCAAGAAGTTCAGCTCAGGCGAACGCTTCTCTACCAGTCGACGTTGTTTGGGTTGGGCCGCGCTCTGCGTCGATTTGCGACCGTGAATGCTCAAACGAGATGGCCGCGACCGCGCCGTCCGGCTCCGTTGCAGCGTCATTTCGAGCTCACCAGCCCGCTCACGCAGTGCACCGTACTTTTGCGCAACCGCTGAAAGTCTGTCGGCGCAGCCCACCGGGGCGGCGTCAATATGCCGTTTGGTTGTAGTTCCCGTTTCCCTTAAGCTTGCGCATAGTCGAGGAAATGCTGGAGGCGCGTGGCACCGTTGACCTATGAAGCCGTGCGCCAGTGGGGACCGAAATTCGGCAAGGCGTTCTCCGATCGGTCCGCGAGCGCGCTCCCGCTCGCGGTGACAAATGGCATCTGGACGAGATCGTTATCTCGATCGCGGGCGAACAACATTAGCTCTGGCGCGCTGTCGACCAGAATGGCTTCGTTCTCGACGTCTTGATCCAGCGCGGAAGAGACTCGCGCGCTGCGCAGCGGCTCAGGAAGAAGCTCTTGAAATCCGCCGGCACGCCGCCGCGCGTGATGATCACGGACAAGCTTCGTTCGTACGGCGCTGCGAGGGCAAAGACGGGCCTTTGGGGCGAACATCGCCAGCACAAAGTTCTCAACAATCGGGCCGAGAATTCTCATCAGCCGACGCGACGACGCGAGCGGATCATGATGCGTTTCAACTCCTCCAGGCCCACCGATTTCTGTCAGTTCACGATCAGGTCTCGAACCTTTTCCACATCCCCTATCCCGGAGCCCTGACTGCCGACTTCCGTCGTGCTTGGCACGAGCGAGCCTTTGCGACTTGGCGCGAGATCTCCATGACAAGCGCTATCGCCGAATCTCGAACCTTTGAGAAGCGCCTCCTTCAGCTCAGCGGTCGGTTAAGTTGACGATGCCGTCGCTCGACATTCGGTATGGCACAGGGATTGCAGTGATGAAAACAAAAGCGCTCCGGAAGCTGAGCACGGCGAGCCGGTGCCGGGCTATGGATCTATTCTGAGTCGTTACGGAACATGACCATCAGCGGGCAGAACCCAGGTGCAGCCGGTCGATATCAGGAATCTGTTGATCGGCCACGTCTTCTTTATGTCGTGCCACGTAACTCTGACAGGTAGACAGAAAATTTGGAACCCACATTATGCCGGCGGAGTCGGATATCAAATGTGCGAATGCAAACATTCGAACAAGCACCGTCTGGACAATTGTGCTCGGCTTTGCCGCCGATCCATTGATGCGGTGGAGTTGGCCTGACGCAAGCCAATATCTTCGGAGCATGCCTCGGTTCGTTAACGCCTCTGGTGGACCAGCATTCGAGCATGGCACAGCATACGTCACGGAAGGGATCCGCGCCGCAGCCCTGTGGCTGCCGCCTGGCGTGCAGCAAGACGAGTCCGCGTTAGACGAAATAATGGCGCTGTCCCTGAACCCGGCGATCACCGAAGATATGGCGCTCCTGCGGCAGGAAATGGCCGAACATCATCCGTCCGAGCCGCATTGGTACCTGCCTCTCATCGCGGCCGATCCGAACTGGGTCGGACAAGGACTTGGCACATTGTTGATGAAATACGCTCTTCAACGATGCGATGAGCAGGGCATTACCGCCTATCTGGAAAGCTCGAATCCCGATCACATCCCCTTTTATCAAAGCCACGGCTTCGAGGTCATTGGCAAAATACAACATGGTTCTTCGCCGCCGCTCACGCCAATGTTGCGAGCAGCCAAATAAAGCGAAATTCAAAGCCTGTGTTCGCATTGGCTCACGAGGGCCACCTTTCAGCACTGCTTACGTGTTGTCTGCGGCGGCGCTGATTATTTCGCCAGCAAGTATTGGGGCGACTCGGGCTCGCGGCGATGCTCCATGATGTCGGGAAGCTACCATTCCGCTGACGCTGTTCGACAAGCCGGGCCGTCTAAATGAGGAAGACAGCAGACTGATCGAGACACATCTGGTCGATGGCTTCGGAAGACTCTGGATGGCGTTAAGTTAACGAATTGGAGCCGCCGAGGGGGTGGTGACGACCAGCACGCCGACCGCCCGGACCCCTCTTTATCGCCGCCATCGCTTCCCACCGGAAGTAATCAGCTATGCCGCTTGGTTGTATTTCCGGCTTCCTCTCAAGCTTGCGCATGGTCGAGGACGTGCTGAAGTGCTGGCGGCGCGTGGCATTGGCGTGACCTATGAAATCGTGCGCCAGTAGGACGAAAACTTCGGCAATGCGTTCTCCGATGGATCCGCTCGCGCGCTCCCGCTCGTTCAAACGACTGAGAGCATGCATGTGTTTCGGCATGGAATAAGGACCCCGTTTTCGGGGTGATCGGCATCCAATCGGGACCCCGGGATAAGGGTCCACAGTGGCTTCCATCGAGTCATGGAAGCCGAGGTTGGGATGCTGGTGGTGGAGACGATTGGTAAGATCCGTCGCGCCTACTTTGTTGATGGTCGTCCGATCAAGGCGATCTGCCGAGAACTTGGCGTATCGCGGAAGGTGGTTCGCAAGGTCATTCGTTCTCAAGCGACGGAGTTCCGGTACGAGCGCGAGACGCAGCCGCTCCCGAAGATGGGTGCCTGGAGTGCCGAGCTTGATCGGTTGCTGGCAGGGAATGAGAGCAAGGCGGCGCGGGAACGGCTGACGCTGATCCGGCTATTCGAGGAGCTTCGCGGCCTGGGTTATGCCGGCGGCTATGATGCGGTTCGTCGATACGCACGACGGTGGAGCAAGGAACGCGGCACCTCGACAGCGTCGGCTTATGTGCCGCTGAGCTTTGCACCCGGCGAAGCTTACCAGTTCGACTGGAGCCACGAGGTCGTCCTGCTGAGCGGCACCACGGTGATGGTGAAGGCTGCTCATGTCCGGCTCTGTCACAGCCGCATGCTGTTCGTGCGGGCCTATCCGCGGGAGACGCAGGAGATGGTGTTCGACGCCCACGACCGGGCATTCGCCTTGTTCAAAGGCACCTGCACCCGCGGCATCTACGACAACATGAAGACCGCGGTGGAGACGATCTTTGTCGGTAAAGGCCGTCTCTACAATCGCCGCTTCCTGCAGATGTGCAGCCACTATCTGGTCGATCCGGTCGCCTGTACGCCAGCGTCGGGCTGGGAGAAGGGGCAAGTCGAGAACCAGGTCGGGCTGGTCCGGGAACGCTTCTTCACGCCGCGGCTGCGGTTCAAAACCCTCGACGAGTTAAACGCCTGGCTGCTCGACAAATGCATCGCCTACGCCAAGGCTCATCGCCATCCGGAGCTGACCGATCAGACGATCTGGGACGTGTTCGAAGCCGAACGCCCCAAACTCGTTCCCTATGCCGGCCGCTTCGACGGCTTCCATGCGGTGACGGCATCGGTCTCGAAGACCTGCCTGGTGCGCTTCGACAACAACAAGTACTCGGTCGCAGCCAGCGCAGTCGGACGACCGGTCGAGGTTCAAGCCTATGCCGATCGCATCGTGATCCGTCAGGATGGACGTATCGTTGCCGAGCACCCGCGATCATTCGGTCGCGGCGAGACGGTCTACGACCCTTGGCACTATGTGCCCGTGCTGGTGCGCAAGCCCGGTGCCTTGCGTAATGGCGCTCCCTTCAAGGACTGGGTGCTGCCCGCAGCGATTGAGCGTGTACGGCGCAAACTCGCCGGTGCCGACGATGGCAATCGACAGATGGTCGACATCCTCAATGCGGTGCTGACAGACGGATTGCCCGCGGTGGAAGCCGCCTGCGCCGAGGCGGTCGCTCATGGCGTTCATTCCGCCGATGTCGTTCTCAATATCCTGGCCCGTCAACGTGAACCCGCCCCACCGGCCAACATCATGACGCCGGCCGCACTGACGCTCCGTCATGCACCGATCGCCGATTGTGCCCGCTACGACAACCTCCGGAGGACCATCTGATGGAACGAACCCAAATCTTCGACCTCATGGGCGAACTCAAGCTCTACGGCATGAAGGCTGCCTTCGACGAGATCATGGCAACTGCCGTTAAGCGCCAGCACGAACCTCAGCGCATTGTCGGCGACCTGCTCAACGCCGAGATCAACGAGAAGCAAGCCAGGTCGATCAAATACCAGCTCACCATTGCCAAGCTGCCGCTCGCCAAGGACATCGCCGACTTCCAGTTCGACGGCACGCCGATCAATCAGACTCTCGTCAATGATCTCGCTGACGGCGGCTTCATCGCCCAACAACGCAACGTCGTGCTGGTTGGCGGCACCGGTACAGGCAAAACACACCTGGCCATTGCCGTCGCCAGAAGTTGCATCCGCAATGGCGCTAGAGGACGCTTCTACAACGTCGTCGACCTCGTCAACCGGCTCGAGACCGAAACCCGCAACGGTCGGCAGGGACGGCTCGCCGAGCATCTGACCCGCATGGACTTCATCGTCCTCGACGAGCTGGGCTATCTGCCGTTCGCGCAATCCGGCGGTCAGCTCTTGTTCCATCTCATCAGTCGGCTCTACGAGCGCACCTCAGTCATTGTCACCACAAATCTTGCGTTCGGCGAATGGCCGAGCGTGTTCGGCGATGCCAAAATGACCACCGCGCTACTCGACCGATTGACCCATCACTGCGACATCGTCGAGACCGGCAACGACAGCTGGCGATTCAAAAGCCGCGACGATGTTCAAACAACCCGCGCTCGCGCCGTCTCCGCAACCCCGACCAGCTCCGACGACCCGAGCGCTACCAGCAGAGCACGCCGATCAAAGGGGTCCCTTTTGGAGGCCGATAGGGGGTCCCAGTCAAACGCCGATTGACAAGCATGCACTTGACCGACCGCGACAATCGCGATGATCAAAGCCGGTTGTTGACGCGTCGATTTCGCTCGCCCGAGGACGAGTACGAAGCAAAGGCGGCGCGCGGTCACGACAGAATTCCGGCGGAGCATTCCGCAGCCCGGTAGAAGGCCCGGGCATCCCGTCTTACAAGGAATCGGCAATGAGGCTGCGCGCCGACCATTTCATGCTGCCGCACACCGTGCGATCTTCACGGCGGTAGATGCGTGCTGCCTCAACGGGCCGCGCCTCAGCCTCCTCGCTCGAGCGCCAATCGGCAATCGTCAGCTCAAAGATGATGTCGATTGCAGGATCCATCTTGAGGCAGCGCCACAGAGCAACGAAGAATATCCCCGCGGGACTGTTGGGAAGTCTTATTGTTCTAGGCCGCGCTCTGCGAGCAGCCGGTGCATGACCTCGCCTTTGATCTCGCCTGCGATTTGGTTTCGGACTTGGGCTCCGAGCACCCGCTCGGCATCGACGTCGCCCACCAGACCATGTTCGGCCAGTCGCTGATCCAGACGGCTTTGGAACTCTTCGCCCATGGCTTCGACGAGCCGGTCTTGCATCGCTGCATGTTCGTCTGGAGCGATGCGCCTCAGCACCGTCTCCCAGGGTTGCCAGCGGCTTGCCATGAAGTCGGTGAACTGGCTTGCTTCCCGCTCCCGGACCAGGTCGAGCGCCTCCGTCGCATCATCCTCGCTTACGTGAGAGACCGCCAGGAAGCGCATGTCAGGGGCGACGTGACTGAGCTCCAGCGGCTCGCGCAGCCGATGTTGATAGGCCAGGTAGACTTCGATGTCGTCTACGTTCGGGTTGCCGCTGGCGAGCGAGTTGATCCTGTCGCGCGCGATCTCGTCCAACGCCTCCAAGCGGAACGCAACACGGCCGCGCTGGATCAGATCGCCAAGCCGATCGTCATATACCCCGTCCTCGACGTCAGCGTTGAGGCGCGCGGTCTGCATACCATTCCAGTGCAAGGTGACACGATCCTCGCAGCTCGCGTTGGCCTCGGACGCCTGCGCAAAGAACTGCTCGCGCAATGTCGGATTGGCGGCCGCCTGCTGCAGATCATCAGCCACTGCCTGCCGAAACTCGTCATTGCCGTAGTTCACGGTCTCTCGTAGCCTCTCCAGGAACTGCGCGTAGTCCTGGGCGCCTGGCTCATCCGCAAAGTGCTGCCATTTGGCCAGCGTCGCCGGGTCGTCTGCGAGCCATTGCGCGGCAGCCTCATATAGAGATTGCTGCGCAAGCTGCGGTGGCGCTTCAGCCGTCGCCAGATTAGCGAGGACGTCGTCCGGCAGCGGGTTATCCCCGAACTCGAGGTTCTCCAAATGCGGGTAGCTGAGACTAAGATTCGGTACACGCCCCTCAAGAAGATCCTCAGGCAGGCTGGTCAGCCGGTTACCGCTGAGATTGAGCGATTGGAGGGTGCTCGGAAGGGGGGCGGGGAGGTCGGCCAATTGATTGCTGCTGACATCGAGTTCAATGAGCCCCGATGGGAGGTAGTCGGGGAGGTCGGTCAGCTGATTGCCACTAACCGCGAGCGAGGTGAGCCTGCTCGGGAGAGCGTCCGGCAGGCTAGTTAGTCGGTTGTCGCTTGCGTTCAGGATCTCGAGCCCAGCCGGAAGGTTGGCCGGCAGACTGGTCAAGCTGTTATCGGCCACCTCCAGCCGAGAGAGGGTCGCCGGAAGAGCGTCCGGCAAACTGATCAACCGGTTATGGCTAATGAGAAGATGCTGAAGACCGGGTGGGAAGCTAGCGGGCAGGCTGCTTAGCTCGTTGTGCCTGGCGCGCAGTTCCAGCAATCTTGGCGGCAGGGCGGCGGGCAAAGCGGTCAGGGAGAGGGAGGACAAATCCAGCGAGTGCGAGCCAGTGTTGTCCGCCCCCCTAATTCGTGCGCGTCCCTGTCGCCGATTCTCGGCTTCGCCCTGCCCCTCTTCGGCCGCCCAGTTGTCCAGCAACTGCGCGCGCGCGGAGGCCGGGGTCCGATATCCTGTCATGGCTTCGAGCAAATCCGCCACGGCTCGGCTGAAGCCGCTGAGGTAACTTTCCTGCTCCCCCTCTTCAGAAGCGGCCGAGGAAGAACCTGCACTCCACTGAGCCTGTCCTGTGTTCATCAATATCTCCATCGCCAAAACAAGAATACCCCCGCTCCTCAAGGTCGCGAAGCAGGCCGGGTGTCATGATCATTGTTCACACGAGCCCAAACGCGCAAATGGATCGATACTGCTGCGAGGCTTCCTGCCATTTCGTTGACCAGATAAGTCCCGGAGGGCCGTCAACGTGGCAGCGTTCTGCCCTTAGCAGGCCTACCTGTCGATAAGCTGACGAATGTCGCTGCAAAACCCCGGGTCGCCGGTTGCCAGCGGTGACCGAAGCAAGCCCGGTTTGAGGTTGAACCGGTCAAGCTTCGCAAAGACCAGCTTGGCCCCCATTGCCTTGGCATGGGCACCGCCAGCGCTTACGCGTTCGGAGCGCCTGCCACTCTTCGTTGCCACGTACTCGGTCGAAGGGTAAGCGGCAAGCTGCGGCCGTCAGGCGGCGTGGTTCCATGGCATAAGCGCGTCGATTTCGCCGCTCGGCCAGCCGTTGGCGATACGCTGAGGCGTTAGGCTGAGCCAGGCGCACGGATCGACGTTATTCATCTTTGCTGTCTGCAGCAGTGTTGCGATGGTTCGCCCAGGTTCGTCCGCCGCCGTCGCTACCGGCAAAGAGGCTATTCTTTCTCGTAATTGTTTGTGGTCAGATGGCGCGTTCAACGATGTTGGAGTCGAGCTCGATGCGAACCATCAGTCTGGAAGCGTTCGAAGATGGCACGGCGCGAGACGGCATAGCGGATTGCCTCAGCCAGTTTTGATTTTCCGGAAATCCGCCGCAATGTCTGCTGCCAGAGATCGAAGAGATCTGCGACGACCGCTGTGGAGGCTTGCTGGCGCGCGGCAACGCCTACGTCGGGGCTTTGACCGCGTATGGTCTTCTCGACCTGCCAGAGCTTCGCCATCCGCTCGACCGTCGCCGTTGCCACTTTCAAGCTTCCTGCAACATGCAGCTCATAGAGAGCTGGCCCCGCAAATTCGGACAGTAGCTTGAGTGGATTTTCTGCCTGACAGCGGCGAGGATTCTTGCTGCGAATCAGGAGCGAAGATGACGAAGAAGAGCCGCCGGACGCATTCTCCGGCATTCAAGGCGAAGGTTGCTTTGGCTGCGGTCAAAGGCGACAAGACACTGGCGGAGCTGGCGCAACTGTTTGATGTTCATCCGAACCAGATCACGATCTGGAAAAACCAGCTCCTGGAAGGCGCCGCCGGCGTGTTTGGGCATGACAAGACATCGGCCGAGACGCCGGTCGATTTGAAGGCGTTACATGCCAAGATCGGCGAGCTGGCGTTGGAAAACGATTTTTTGTCCGGCGCGCTCACCAAGGCGGGCCTGCTGAGCGCAAAGCGATGATCGACCGCGATCATGATCTTTCTATCGTGCGCCAGGCGAAGGTCCTGAAGCTGGCTCGCAGCACGGTCTACTATGAACCTCGGCCAGTTTCGGCCGAGGACCTTGCCTTGATGCGTCGGCTCGATGAGCTGCATCTCGATTATCCCTTCGCGGGAGCGCGTATGCTGCGATCGTTGCTGCGGCGGGAGGGCGTATACGCCGGTCGCCGCCACATCGCGACGCTGATGAAGCGCATGGGGATCGAGGCGGTCTATCGTCGCCCGAACACGAGCAAGCCGGCTCCGGGTCACAAGATCTACCCGTACCTGTTGCGCGGATTGAAGATCGAGCGGCCCGACCATGCGTGGGCAATGGACATCACCTACATTCCGATGCGGCGTGGCTTCGTCTATCTCGCGGCGGTCGTCGATGTGTTCAGCCGACGGGTCCTGGCCCATCGCGTCTCGATCACAATGGAGGCGGCCTTCTGCGTCGAAGCGGTCCAGGAGGCGTTGGCGAAGCACGGCAGGCCCGAGATTTTCAACACGGATCAGGGCAGCCAGTTCACCAGCCTCGAGTTCACCGATGTGCTGCTGGACGCGAAGATCGCCATCAGCATGGACGGCAAGGGCGCCTGGCGCGACAACGTGTTTGTCGAGCGGCTCTGGCGCACGGTCAAATACGAAGAAGTATATCTCCGCGCCTACGACAGCGTGTCCGAGGCGCGAGCGTCAATTGCCAAGTATCTGGCCTTCTACAATCAGGGACGCCCTCACTCGAGCCTTGACGGGCGCACGCCCGACGAGGCTTACTTCGGCACGCAAGCTATGGTGATGGCCGCATGACCGTCGCCGACGGTTTTGTCGTCGCTCTGGTCGGGCTACGCCCTCCCGACGCAACGACAAAACCGTAAAGCCCCGCGTTCAGCATAACCCGGCAGGAATCCACTTAAATCCAGCGGGGCGCTGTCCAAACAACCGGGGCCAGCTCTATTGCCTATCAGGCGATCCTGCAAAGCCACAAGGTCCAGTATCTTGAGACCGACGACTTCTTCCACCGCTACGCCCTGAACTCTCCGGCACAACGCGAGGTCCGGCTGCGAACCATCATCGACTGCGATCTCCTCGTGCTGGACGATCTATTCCTCGCACGCGCCATCCCCGACGACGCCGGCACTTTGCTGCAGACCCTGATCCATCAGCGTTACAAACTGCGCCGCAGCGTCATCGTCACCTCCAATCGCGTCGTGCAGGATTGGGGGGCATACCTTGGGGACAACACTATGAGCACGACGATCCTCGATCGCCTTATGCATCATTGCCATCTGCTTGAGTTCGACGGACGCAGCTATCGGCTCAAAGAAGCCGCTGAAGCTCTTGCCCGGGAAACAAACTCAAACTAACAGTCCCTTGTCCTGCCTCGCGGGTGGAGGAATTTGACTGACCACACCCGGAGGAATTTGAAGTGACCCGCGGGGGCCGTGAATTTCACGCGCGGCCGCCTTGTTCCATTTCGAACACCGCCAAACCAAGAGTCCCTCGCAAAGGCGAGATGTCGGATTCGCAACAACAGCCCGTCACCGTACAAGTCGCGCTAAGAAACTGTTGTTGTTCTAGTTTTAGTGCTCATGAGACCCTGGCATGCCGGTTGCAAAGTCTTGGATCAAGAAGCCGCCCTCCCAACAGCTAACCTTTTAAAGGACACCAGATGAGTCTCGCCACGACCAACAGCGTCGCAGAAATCAGGGCTCGCAACAAAGAGCTGATCGAGGAGGTGCTGAAGGTCTATCCGGAGAAAACCGCGAAAAGGCGTGCCAAGCACCTCAACGTGCACCAAGCAGGTAAGTCGGACTGCGGGGTGAAGTCCAACATCAAATCCATACCCGGCGTGATGACGATAAGAGGGTGCGCCTATGCAGGGTCGAAGGGGGTGGTCTGGGGACCAATCAAGGACATGGTTCATATCAGCCATGGCCCGGTTGGCTGCGGCCAATATTCATGGGGCTCGCGGCGCAACTATTACGTTGGCACCACGGGCATCGATAGCTTCGTGACTCTGCAGTTCACCTCCGACTTCCAGGAAAAGGATATCGTATTTGGCGGCGACAAGAAACTGGACAAAATCCTTGATGAAATCCAAGAGCTGTTTCCACTCAACAACGGCATTACGATACAATCAGAGTGCCCGGTAGGGTTGATCGGTGACGATATCGAGGCGGTGTCAAGGGCGAAATCCAAAGAATATGGAGGCAAGACCATCGTGCCGGTCCGTTGTGAGGGCTTTCGGGGTGTGTCGCAGTCACTAGGCCATCACATTGCAAACGATGCGGTACGCGATTGGATTTTCGGGCATATCGAGGCCGAGGGCAAACCAAAGTTCGAGCCGACACCATACGATGTTGCGATCATCGGAGACTACAATATCGGCGGCGATGCTTGGTCATCGCGAATTCTGCTTGAAGAGATGGGACTGCGGGTAATCGCGCAGTGGTCCGGCGACGGTTCACTGGCCGAGCTCGAAGCAACGCCGAAGGCAAAGCTCAACATTCTGCATTGCTACCGTTCCATGAACTATATCTCACGCCACATGGAAGAGAAGTTCGGCATCCCTTGGTGCGAGTACAACTTCTTCGGACCTTCAAAGATCGCGGACTCACTGCGCAGGATTGCGGGTTATTTTGACGACAAGATCAAGGAAGGCGCCGAGCGAGTGATCGAGAAGTATCAGCCGCTGGTGGACGCCGTGATTGCAAAATATCGCCCGCGCCTCGAGGGCAAGACGGTGATGCTGTACGTCGGCGGCCTTCGTCCGCGTCATGTGATTGGCGCGTACGAGGACCTCGGGATGGACGTCATTGGCACTGGCTACGAGTTCGGTCACAACGACGACTATCAGCGCACAGCTCAGCACTACGTGAAAGACAGCACCCTCATCTATGATGACGTCAATGGCTATGAGTTCGAGCGCTTCGTCGAAAAACTCCAGCCTGATCTTGTCGGCTCAGGCATCAAGGAAAAGTACGTTTTCCAAAAGATGAGTGTGCCGTTCCGGCAGATGCATTCGTGGGACTATTCGGGTCCATATCACGGTTATGACGGCTTTGCGATCTTCGCGCGCGACATGGACATGGCCGTCAACTCGCCAATTTGGAAAAGAACGAAAGCTCCCTGGAAGGAAGCGCCGAGCGCCAAGCTCCAGGCTGCAGAATAACGCAACTCGTCTCGCTCTCCGGGAAAGCCCGGGCGATTCCAATCTGATAGTGAAGGATTTCACCGATGCCGCAGAGTGCCGAACACGTGCTCGATCATGTCGAACTGTTCCGCGGTCCAGAATACCAGCAAATGCTGGCGAAGAAGAAGATATTCGAGAATCCGCGCGATCCTGCCGAGGTCGAACGTATCAAGGAATGGACCAAAACGGCCGAATATCGCGAAAAAAACTTCGCGCGGGAGGCGCTGGCGGTAAATCCGGCGAAGGCGTGTCAGCCGCTTGGCGCCGTATTCGCCTCTGTCGGCTTTGAGCGCACGCTGCCCTTCGTCCACGGCAGCCAAGGCTGTGTGGCCTATTACCGCAGTCATTTGTCGCGGCACTTCAAGGAGCCTAGCTCCTGTGTCTCTTCATCAATGACGGAAGATGCTGCCGTATTCGGCGGTCTGAGCAACATGACCGACGGGCTCGCGAACAGCTACAAGATGTACAAGCCCAAGATGATTGCGGTTTCCACAACCTGCATGGCCGAAGTGATCGGCGATGACCTGAACGCCTTCATCAAGACGTCGAAAGAAAAGGGCTCGGTTCCGGCAGACTTCGACGTGCCGTTCGCCCACACGCCCGCATTCGTTGGCAGTCACGTCACCGGCTACGACAATGCCCTCAAAGGCATTCTGGAGCATTTTTGGGACGGCAAGGCCGGAACAGCGCCGAAGCTGGAGCGCAAACCGAGTGGAGCGATCAACATCATTGGCGGGTTCGATGGATATACCGTCGGGAACCTTCGCGAGATTAAGCGCATCTTGGAATTGATGGGCGTCCAGCACACAGTTCTCGCCGACAATTCTGAAGTGTTCGACACTCCGACAGACGGCGAATTCCGGATGTATGACGGTGGTACGACGCTGAAGGATGCGGCGAACGCGATTCACGCCAAGGCGACCATCTCCATGCAGCAATGGTGCACGGAAAAAACGCTGTCATTTGCGGCAGAGCATGGCCAGGACGTTCTATCCTTCAACTACCCGGTAGGCTTATCAGCAACGGATGACTTTATCGTCGCGCTGTCACGCATCAGCGGCAAGGAGATTCCGGAGCAACTCGCGCGAGAACGTGGCCGCTTGGTTGATGCCATTGCCGACTCAAGCGCTCATGTTCATGGCAAAAAGTTCGCGATCTATGGCGATCCGGATCTTTGCTATGGATTGGCTGCGTTTCTGCTCGAACTCGGCGCCGAACCGACCCATGTGCTGTCCACCAATGGCAACAAAGCGTGGCAGGAGAAAATGCAGGCGCTGCTTGCAAGCTCGCCATTTGGACAGGGCTGCCAAGTCTATCCGGGGCGGGATCTCTGGCACATGCGTTCACTCTTGTTCACCGAGCCGGTCGATTTTCTGATTGGCAACACCTATGGGAAGTATCTGGAGCGTGATACCGCAACGCCACTGATCCGCATCGGCTTTCCGATTTTCGACCGGCATCACCATCACCGCTCCCCCATATGGGGCTATCAGGGCGGTCTGAATGTGCTGGTCAAGATCCTGGACAAGATCTTCGACGAGATCGACAACAAGACCAACATTCTTGGCAAAACCGACTACAGCTTCGACATCATTCGTTGATGAGCAACTACACGTGCCATCGTCCAGGACTGGACGATGGCACGAGCACATAACGGTTGAGTTTACAATTTGTTGCCCTGAGAGGAAGCAGGATGAGTTCACTGGCGGCCACGGTCCAGGATATCTTCGACGAGCCGGGCTGCGCCAAGAATGGCAGTAAGTCTGAGGCGGAACGCAGGAACGGCTGTACCAGACAGTTGCAGCCGGGTAGCGCTGCGGGTGGCTGTGCTTTCGACGGCGCGAAGGTTGCGCTGCAGCCGTTCACCGATGTCGCTCACTTGGTACATGGCCCGATCGCGTGCGAAGGTAATTCCTGGGACAATCGCGGCGCGGCGTCGTCCGGCTCGGATTTGTGGCGCACCGCTTTCACAACCGATTTGAGCGAAACCGATATTGTATTCGGAGGCGAGAAGCGGCTGTGCAAAGCGATCAAGGAGATCATCGACAAGTGCGATCCGCCCGCAATCTTCGTCTATCAAACCTGCATCCCGGCGATGATCGGCGATGACATCAATGCAGTCTGCAAGGCAGCGTCGCGAAGATTCTCAAAACCGGTGATCCCGATCAATTCTCCGGGCTTCGCCGGTTCGAAAAACCTCGGTAACAAGCTCGCGGGCGAAGCCTTGCTCGACTACGTGATCGGCACGCGAGAACCGGACTACACCACGCCGTACGACATCAATCTGATCGGAGAATACAACCTTTCAGGAGAGCTCTGGCAGGTGAAGCCATTGTTAGACGAGCTTGGAGTGCGAATTCTCTGCTGCATTTCGGGCGATGGCAAATACCGCGAAGTCGCTTCATCTCATCGCGCGCGGGCGGCAATGTTGGTGTGCTCAAAATCCATGATCAACGTGGCACGCAAGATGGAGCAACGTTACGGGATCCCATTCTTCGAGGGGTCGTTCTACGGTATTCAGGATTCAAGCGAATCGCTACGCCAGATCGCCCGCTTATTGGTTGAGCGCGGCGCCCCGGCAGATCTGCTCGGGCGCACCGAAGCGGTGATCGCGCGCGAGGAAGCGCGGGCGTGGGCTGCCATCCAGCCGTACAAGCCGCGACTCGAAGGCAAAAGGGCCTTGTTAATGACCGGCGGTGTCAAGTCATGGTCGGTCGTCTCGGCGCTCCAGGAAGCCGGGCTGGAATTAGTCGGAACCAGTGTGAAGAAATCGACCATGGAAGACAAGGAGCGCATCAAGGAGCTCATGGGGCAGGATGCCCACATGATCGACGACATGACTGCGCGCGAAATGTACAAGATGTTGAAGGACGCAGAAGCGGACATCATGCTATCGGGCGGCAAGTCGCAATTTGTCGCGCTGAAGGCGGCGGTGCCATGGGTCGATATCAACCAGGAGCGTTGCCACGCCTATATGGGCTATGCCGGAATAGTCAAGCTGGTGGAGGAGATCGATAATTCGCTCTCAAGCCCGATGTGGGAGCAGCTACGTCGGCCAGCGCCATGGGAGGCTTTGGCCAAAGCGCGGGAGCAGATGCAATCGTCCATGGCCGCGATCGCCGGCGATCCGGTCCTCGCCGAAACAGCGCGCCGCGCGAGGAATATCTGCGTGTGTAACAGGGTTGATCTGGGCACGATTGAGGACGCAATCTCCGTGCACGGCTTGAGGAGCGTCGCAGCGGTCCGAGAGCATACCAATGCGGCCGGTGGCTGCTGTCAAGGACGCATCGAAGGTATGTTGATGTCCGAGCCATCTGATATGCGACAGGCCGCAGAGTAGGGAGTCGCCATGGCCCTGGTCACGGCGCCGACAAAAGCCTGCGTTGTCAACCCGCTGAAGATGAGCCAGCCGATCGGCGGCGCATACGCCTTCATGGGGCTGCGCGGTGCGATGCCGCTTCTGCACGGCTCACAGGGGTGCACATCCTTCGGTCTCACGCTCTTTGTCCGGCACTTCAAAGAAGCAATACCGCTGCAGACCACCGCGATGAGCGAGGTCGCGACCGTACTCGGCGGATATGAAAATTTGGAGCAGGCGATACTTAACATCTCCAAGCGCGCTAAGCCGAAGATCATCGGAATCTGCTCGACCGGTGTCACCGAGACCAACGGCGACGATGTGGAAGCGTACCTCAAACTAATCCGGAGTGCGTATCCGCAACTCACAAAGTTGCCGCTCGTATATGTATCAACGCCTGATTTCAAGGGCGCGTTCCAGGATGGGTGGGAGAAGGCAGTTGGACGCATGGTGGAGGTGCTGGTGGACCGGCCAAGTGCCAATGGCCTGCGGGATCCCTCGAAGGTAAATGTTCTACCGGGGTGTCACCTGACGCCCGGCGACCTTGATGAACTCCGTGCCTTGCTGGAGGATTTCGGATTGTACCCCTCCTTTCTCCCTGACTTGGCGGGATCGCTCGACGGGCATATCCCCGATGAGTTTACGTCAACGACCATCGGCGGCATTGACGTCGACGAGATCGCGAGCATGGGGCGCGCAGGGTGGACCATTGCAATCGGTGCGCAGATGCAGCGCGCGGCTGAGGTCATGCAGACTAAAACCGGGGTGCCTTTTCGTGTGTTCGAGCGACTGTGTGGTCTTCATCCAAACGACGATTTCATGATGTTTTTGAGCGAGATTAGCGGGCGCCCGATACCCTCGAAATATCGACGCCAGCGCAGTCAGCTCGCCGATGCTATGTTGGACGCGCACTTCCATATTGGCGGCCGCAAAGTCGCGATCGGTGCCGAGCCAGACCTTCTGTTCGATTTATCCGGCATGCTGCACGATATGGGCGCGCAGGTGACCGTCGCCGTGACGACCACTCAGTCTGAGGTGATCGAGCGAATCAGGACCAAGGAGGTTCTCATTGGTGACCTCGAAGATCTGGAAGGATTTGCAAAAGAAAAGCATTGCGATCTGCTGATCACGCATTCGCATGGAAGGCAAGCGGCGGGGCGGCTGAAAGTGCCGTTCTATCGCGTAGGTTTTCCGATATTCGATCGGCTTGGCGCGGGCCACCAAGTATCCGTCGGCTATCGTGGTACCCGCAATGTGATCTTCCAAATCGCCAATCTCGTGATCGCGCATCGCGACGAGAACGACCGACCTACACCCGATAGGTGGCGGACCACGCCCGGACTGCCACAACACGTGGGGCATCGCCGCTCCACTGGCGCGCCTGAAAGGTCAATTGCATGAAGGTCGCTTTTGCCACTCAGGATCTGAGACGCGTCGATGCTCATTTTGGCTGGGCAAAGAATATTGCAATCTACGATGTCGCGCCCAGCGGGCATGTCTTTCTTAAAGCTATCGAGTTTGAGGGCGATCTTGAGGAGGACGGCAGTGGTGACAAGTTGGCGCCAAAGATCCAGGCGATCAAGGATTGCGCCATCCTATACGTCGCGGCCATTGGTGGTGCCGCGGCTGCGCGAGTGGTGGCCAGCAAAATTCATCCTATCAAGGTGAGCAAACCGGAAAGCATTCACGTGTTGCTGGAAAAGCTCGAGTCGGTGCTGAAGGGCACGCCACCTCCCTGGCTGCGCAAGGTCCTTGCAAAGGACCAACCGCGATCGTTTGAGTTCGACGAATGAGATGATATGACCGCAAAAATAGCGCAGCAGGGCAGCGTCGTCGACGCACCATTTCTAATCGAGTTAGTCAAGCTTTGGCGCGCCCAGGATACCAATGAAGCCTGGGAAGGGAAGAGCGACCTTGATCTGCTCGAACCCTATATCCTGAACAGGGAGAGACGACGCGCATTGCCGATCATCGGTGATCCCGATCCCAATACACTATGGCGGCTTGAGTTGTTCTTCAATGCGGTCGGCCTGTCAGTAGAGAGGGAGACCGGCATTATGGTTCAGCCGATCCTGAAGCTGCATCATGAAGGCTTCGGGCGCATAGTGCTCATCGCAGGGCGGTTGGTCGCCGTAAACAAGCAGCTGCGCGACGTGCATCGCTTCGGATTCGATAATTGCGTCAAGCTGGCTCAAGAGGGGGATAGATATGTCAGCGAGGGAATTGGCCTGATTCGGAAATTTCCAGACGTGGCTAACTATTGAGGATACTCACTCATGGGCGATCAGTGAAATACTGAAGGCCGAACTAAAGAAAGTGTCCGCCAAGGCGATACAGGCCAAGATGGATCTGCACGACCTTTCGGAAGAATTGCCCATCAACTGGACGTCGATTATGGCGGTGGCGCAGAAGGCGTACGATGTCTATGTCGAACTGGAGCGCAAGAGTCGCGAGCTAAAAGAGCTGGAAAATACTTGAAGGGCAATGCATGTCATTTGCAACGCGAGACGGCCGCGACTGGATGCCACAATACCTAGCCTCGATCGATGCCAAGAAGTGCATCGGCTGTGGCCGCTGTTTCAAGGTGTGCGGTCAAGATGTCATGACTTTGAAAGGCATCAACGAGGAGGGCGAACTCGTCAACCTTGACAATGACGCGGACGATGAAGTCGAAAAAAAGATTATGGTTCTGAACGATCAGGGCGCCTGCATCGGCTGCGGTGCGTGCGATAGGGTTTGCCCGGCCAGCTGCCAGACCCACGTCCCAGCCGCAGCTGCATGAGCGAAGGGGATCTATCTCCCGTTCGCCGCAGCGCGTGGAGGGAGGCCCCGCTGGATCAGGTCAATCGTAAACGGTACGAGAGGCCCACGGAGCCACGGACTTGGTGCGGACGGCCTACGCACCGCGCTTGAAGCGTATAGGCATCCAGAACTGCCGGAGGGCCTCGACGGTTGCTGGAATGTTGCGCCAGGCGTTTTGGATGATGGGCTGCGTTCCCAGCGTGCGCCGGGCCGGGGGTAGCAAGGGTCGACCGGCGTCGTCGATGCAATGGACCAAGATCGGCCGCAGCATAAGGTGTTCGGTTCCATTCGGGGGGAGAAGCCGCGACCAGACGAGAAGCCGAAGCTTCATGACGGCGTAGAAGCCCATGCACCAGGGCTGCGGGTCGACTTCGCCGTCCGGTGATCGCACGAACAGCGGCTCGAAGCTCTCCGGTCTCGTCGACAGCGTCTCGCTGATAGCGTTGTGGCGCATCAGCGTGGCGGCGATTGCCGAGAACTCCTCGGTGTCGTGATTGAAGGCGTCGGGATCTACGCCGAGGAGCGGGCACACCCATTCCTCGGACGCCATCGAGACCGGCCCGGCGACGACCGCGGCCACCGCGCCATCGAGCATGGAGAGCGACGTCGCCCGCGGATGCCGAAGCGTCGGCGACCTGGCGCGCTTGCTGATCCATTGCCCGAGCCGTTCGAACGACATGGCATAGTCCGCCATCGTCGTCTTGCGTGCTTTTCGCGTTCCCCGCCCTTGCTTCGGCTTCGTCATGCCACGGCCCGCTTTTCGGCTTCGCGTGCGGCCTTCCAGTTCCAGGCCAGAAGTTCGTGAAGCTGGTTGGTCTTCGTGGCGCCGCTCACCATGCGATCGAGAACGTCGACGAGATACGCCTCGGGGTCGAGGCCATTCAATTTCGCTGTGTTAAGAAGCGAAGCGAGTATCGCCCAGGTCTCGCCCCCGCCTTCGTCACCACTGAACAACGAGTTCTTTTTCCCCGCGGGTCACTTCAAATTCCTCCGGGTGTGGTCAGTCAAATTCCTCCACCCGCGAGGCAGGACAAGGGACTGTTAGTTTGAGTTTGTTTCCCGGGCAAGAGCTTCAGCGGCTTCTTTGAGCCGATAGCTGCGTCCGTCGAACTCAAGCAGATGGCAATGATGCATAAGGCGATCGAGGATCGTCGTGCTCATAGTGTTGTCCCCAAGGTATGCCCCCCAATCCTGCACGACGCGATTGGAGGTGACGATGACGCTGCGGCGCAGTTTGTAACGCTGATGGATCAGGGTCTGCAGCAAAGTGCCGGCGTCGTCGGGGATGGCGCGTGCGAGGAATAGATCGTCCAGCACGAGGAGATCGCAGTCGATGATGGTTCGCAGCCGGACCTCGCGTTGTGCCGGAGAGTTCAGGGCGTAGCGGTGGAAGAAGTCGTCGGTCTCAAGATACTGGACCTTGTGGCTTTGCAGGATCGCCTGATAGGCAATCGCCTTGGCGATGTGCGACTTCCCGGTGCCAGGTTTGCCAACAAGCAGAGCGTTCTCGCCAGCGGCAATGAACGCCAGGGTGTGGAGCTGGAAGCAGGTCTGACGTGGCAGTTTGGGATTGAAGGACCAGTCGAACTCGGCGAGCGTCAGCTTTTCGTCGAGCCCGGATTGCTGGTATCGCCGCTCGATAAGACGGGACTGACGACGGTCCAGTTCATCCTGCAGGATAAGGGAGAAGGTCTCGAGGAAGGGCTGGTTGGCGCCCTGCGCCTGGAGCACGCGCGTCTGCAGCGTGTCGCGGACACCCGACAGGCGCAGCTGTCGTAGGCAACGCTCAATTTCCGGCATGGTCATCATGTGGCTAGGTCTCCAGTTTAAGGTGAGAAGGTGCAGCGGGAGCGCTCGTGGCGCCGGAGTTGGCCGGGGTTGCGCAGGCGACACGAGCGCGGATTGCCGTGGCGTGATCGTCGTGAGCCTCGGCCTGCCGACCATTGTCGTCGGCGTCGCGCCGCACAGCGCGGCTGAAGAGGTCGCCGTATTCCGCGGGGGTACGGATCAGCGGATGATCCTGGGTGAGCGGCGATGCCGGCTGTGGCGTCACTCCAACCTGCTCGATCGCCTGTTCGAACAACCGCTCGACGGTCGCACGCACGTGCTTGTAGCGGTAGATGCGGTTGTCGATGGCGTGCGCGCAGGCCTGCTCGACCAGCCGCGCCGGATACTTCCGGCCCAGCCCGACAATGCCCCACATCGCGCGCTGTCCGGGGCGCCCTTCGGTGTCGAACACCTGCTGGCACAAGGCCCTGGTCTGCGGTCCGATGCGCTCGGCGCTCGCCAGCAGCACGGCGGTTTGCCGCGACGGGTTGAACGGCCGTTCGCTGGTCGGCAGGACGACAGAACCGGGGTGCGCCATCCGGGAATGAACACGCAGCAGCGCACGGGTGTGGCGATCACGGATCTCGATCGTGGTGGTGTAGATGCGCACGACGACCTGGCTGCCGATCGGCGCGGGCCGCGCGGCGTAATAGCTGTTGTCGACGCGTACGGCGGTGTCGTCGCAGACAGTCCGGACGACTTCGGTGAAGATGCGGAAGGGAGCGACAGGCAGCGGCCGCAGGTGCGGCTTCTCTTCCTGGAACATCGCCTCGACCTGACGGCGCGTGCTGCCGTGGATGCGTTTGGAAGCCCAGTTCTCCTCCCAGTGCCTCAAGAACTCGTTTTGCGCCTCCAGCGTCTCGAAGCGCCGTCCGGCCAGCGCAGTGCCCTGGGTATGTTGAATCGCATTCTCGACGCATCCTTTCCGATTTGGATCGGCCACGCGCGCGGGATCGGCGACCACGGCGTAATGAGCCAGCATCGCGCTGTAAATCGGGTTGAGCTGGGGCTCGTACAAATCCGGCTTGAGGACGCCTTCCTTCAGGTTGTCGAGCACGACATAGCTGGGGACCCCGCCAAAATACCGGAACGCCTCTTCGTGGAGCTGCGCCCAGACTTGTTGGCTGGACTTCCAGACTACCCGCCGGAAGCTGCGCCGCGAGTAGCGTAGCGTCATCACGAACAGGCGGGGACGACGGTACCGCCCGCTCTTCGGATCAACCGTCGGCGCGCCCTCGCCATAGTCGACCTGAGCTTCCTCGCCGGGGAGGAACTCAAGACGATCAAACTGCTCAGGATCAGCGTGCCGCAACCGGCGCACAAACCGCTTGACACTCTGGTAGCTGGACGGAAAGCCAAATTGATCAACCAGGTCCTGGTAAATCGCCTGCGCGTTCCGCTTCAGCCGGACCTGTTCTTCGATCCACGTCCGATGCGCTTCGCAAGCCGAACGGGCCAGGCTGCTGGTGACCGTCGCTTCCGATGTCCCAAAAGCCGGTGGTCGGGGTGGAGGAATTTGGCCGTCCGCGCTCACCGAGCCGGTGGTCACTTCCCCGGGGGAATTTGCCTCCGCACCGGCCCGCAGCGCCTGATAACGCCGGATCGTCTTGCGATCGACACCCGTCAGCCGGTGAATCTCGCGCTGGCTGGTGTTGCGATCAAGTAATGTAAGTACGGTGCTTTGCAGATGTCGCTTCAAGACGTTCAACTCCCCGGCCCCTTGCTGGCTAAAGGGGTCGAACATAAACGTCCTGCCTGACCGGCTACTGCTGTTCAGCGGCGCTGACGGCGATCATCAGGTGGGGGAGTTTCAAGTGACCATACCCGGGGGATTTTGACCGACCCACGGGGTTTTTCCGATCGCAATTGGCCTGATCGATCGTTCGACCGTGTTGGTGTCCGGCTCGAGCCGCCCGTCATCCAGGAACGTCGTCAGGCCCTGCCAGCGTTCGAGCATGTAGTCGATCGCCTTGATGAGCGTCGAGCGGCGGGAGATCCCGTCCTTCACCGCGATCAGACGGGCCCTCAACGCCTCCATCAGCGGCTTCGTCTCGGCCTGTCGCGTCGCGCGGCGTTCCCCAGCATCGAGACCGCGGATCCTCTCCTCGATCGCGTAGACGGCCGCAATGCGCTCGATGACCTCCGCGGCGAAGGGTGAGTTCGTCGTCTTGTGCACCCTCACGAAGTTGCGGCGCGCGTGAACGAGACAATACGCCAGCTGGATCTGGCCCGACATCATCGCATCGCCCGCCAGCGAGGCGTAGGCGGCATAGCCGTCGACTTGCAGCACGCCTTCGAAGCCGGCTAACTGCGCCACGATCTCCTTTTTGCCGCGACCACCTGCGAACACGTAGGCGACCGCCGGCGGCGCCGGCCCCTTCCACGCCCGATCGTCCGTCGCGTGCGCCCAGAACTGGCAGATCCTCGTGCGGCCGCGTCCCGGATCGAGCACTGGCATCGGCGTCTCGTCGCAGAACAGCCGCTCGAAGCCGTGCATAGTCTTCAGTTGCAGATCGTAGAGGCCCCTGACCAGCCACGCCGCGCTCCCCATCCAGCGCGCCAGCGTCTGACGGTCGACGACGACACCCTGACCCGCCAGGATCTGCGTCTGGCGATAGAGCGTCGATTGCCAGGCATATTTGGCCGCGGCGATATGCGCGATCAGCGCCGTCGTTGCCATGCCGCCCTCGACGAGCCGCGCCGGTGCCGGGGCCTGGACAATCGGGCCCTCACAGGAGCGGCAGGCGTATTTTGGACGGATCGTGCGGAGCACGCGCAGCCACGCGGGAACCCGATCGAGCGCTTCGCTGCTCTCCTCGCCGATCCGATGCATCTGACCCGTGCAGCACGGGCACAGCGTGGACGCCGGCTCGATCACCCGCTCGACCCGAGGCAGATGCGCCGGCAGCGCGCCGATGTTGCGCTTCGCTTTGCGCCGCTCCGGCCGCGGCGCGTCCGGTTTGTCGTCATTGGCCGGGAGCTGTGAGCCGGCGGTCCGTTCCAGATCAAACGCGATCTGTTCGGCGCAGACGATCGCCGCGCGCTCCGATCGTGCGCCGAAGATCAGGCTCTTCAACGTGGCGATCTCTGCGCGCAGATCATCGTTCTCGCCTTCGAAAGCCAGCACCATCTCGGCAAGAGCCGCAGGGTCAGAGGGGAGATCTTCGGGGCGAAGCGCCATATCGCAGAGCTACACGAACGCACTCGCAATCGCCAGCAAAACAAGACGCTTCAGGCAACCTTCGTCGGCCGCTTCGTCACCTTCGGGACCACACGCGACCACTCCGCAAGACCTTCAATCAGCATCGCCAGTTGCGCCCCCGTCACCGGCATCGTACCCTCGCGAACAGGTGGCCAGGCAAAGCCCCCATTCTCCAGCCACTTCGTCGCTAGAACCATTCCCGAGCCGTCAAAAACCAGTAGCTTCAAACGATCCGATCGCTTCGATCGGAAGACATAAACGTCACCGCTGTAGGGCTTGCCGCCTAATCCCTCCGCTACCAGCGCGACAAGGCCATGAACGCCTTTACGAAAGTCAATCGGCTGCGTCGCGACGAACACACGGACCATTGGACCGAAAGAGATCATCGCGTCGATCTCACCGCCGCCAGCACGCGCTCCAGCGTCGCGGCGTCGACGCCGACGGGCACGCGCACCGTCGCGCCCGCGATCATCACCTCGATCCGCTCGGCCGGATCCGTCAGAACATGCGCCTTATCGATCGCGTTCGGCTGCGCCTCGACGGCGGCCTGGAGCCTGACTTGCACGAACTGCGGCGCTTCGCTCGACGCGAGCCGCGCCTGGCGCCGCCACACACTGAGCAGTCCCCGGTTCACCCCGTTGCGTCGAGCCACCTCGGAAATGCTCGTCTCCGGATCGGCACTCTCGGCCACGATCCGCGCCTTCTCCGCATCGCTCCAACTGCGCCGTCGCCTCTCCCCTGTGATCACCTCGATCCGCTGATAGGAGGCGGCATCATGCCCGTCTTGATGTCTGTCTTGATGCATGGAACGAGCGTCCCTCGCGTTGTCAAATCCACGCGCGAGTCTCGCTCATCCCGTCCACCTAAACGAGGTGGGGTCGTCGTACCGCTATCGGTCAATCCGCAACGGAGACTCGTGCCAGCCGGCCCGAATGGCCCGATTTTTTCCCTGAATGGCAAGACGGAACGAGCGGAGATGCGCATGGCCGAATGCTGCTCAGCCCCGAGGCAAGCCATACCGGCTGTCTGGCGCCTGCTTGCAAGTCTCGCTCGTATCGCAGGATCCGCGTTTTGTCGAAAAGCGACTTGGCCTTGGGCGGGCGATCATATTACCGTCGTGGTCGTCTAGTCGGTTTTCCGAATAGGCACTTCCTTCGGAGCCAGTCGTGCTCATCCTATCCTGTGGCCTTCGGTTGCGGGATCGGCAGGAGCGAAAGTCTGCCGCGGTCCACGGGTTTTACAATTGTCCGGCCGATCATAGCCGCCGATCGCGTTGAAGCGCATGTGATGGTGGCACCTGTGTCTTCGCGATTCTATCCTGGGACCGGATGGTGCTGCTCCGAATTGGATGACAGTGCAATAGAGAGCTGGCCCCGCAAATTCGGACAGTAGCTTGAGTGGATTTTCTGCCTGACAGCGGCGAGGATTCTTGCTGCGAATCAGGAGCGAAGATGACGAAGAAGAGCCGCCGGACGCATTCTCCGGCATTCAAGGCGAAGGTTGCTTTGGCTGCGGTCAAAGGCGACAAGACACTGGCGGAGCTGGCGCAACTGTTTGATGTTCATCCGAACCAGATCACGATCTGGAAAAACCAGCTCCTGGAAGGCGCCGCCGGCGTGTTTGGGCATGACAAGACATCGGCCGAGACGCCGGTCGATTTGAAGGCGTTACATGCCAAGATCGGCGAGCTGGCGTTGGAAAACGATTTTTTGTCCGGCGCGCTCACCAAGGCGGGCCTGCTGAGCGCAAAGCGATGATCGACCGCGATCATGATCTTTCTATCGTGCGCCAGGCGAAGGTCCTGAAGCTGGCTCGCAGCACGGTCTACTATGAACCTCGGCCAGTTTCGGCCGAGGACCTTGCCTTGATGCGTCGGCTCGATGAGCTGCATCTCGATTATCCCTTCGCGGGAGCGCGTATGCTGCGATCGTTGCTGCGGCGGGAGGGCGTATACGCCGGTCGCCGCCACATCGCGACGCTGATGAAGCGCATGGGGATCGAGGCGGTCTATCGTCGCCCGAACACGAGCAAGCCGGCTCCGGGTCACAAGATCTACCCGTACCTGTTGCGCGGATTGAAGATCGAGCGGCCCGACCATGCGTGGGCAATGGACATCACCTACATTCCGATGCGGCGTGGCTTCGTCTATCTCGCGGCGGTCGTCGATGTGTTCAGCCGACGGGTCCTGGCCCATCGCGTCTCGATCACAATGGAGGCGGCCTTCTGCGTCGAAGCGGTCCAGGAGGCGTTGGCGAAGCACGGCAGGCCCGAGATTTTCAACACGGATCAGGGCAGCCAGTTCACCAGCCTCGAGTTCACCGATGTGCTGCTGGACGCGAAGATCGCCATCAGCATGGACGGCAAGGGCGCCTGGCGCGACAACGTGTTTGTCGAGCGGCTCTGGCTGCGCGTTTCGCGGGATCGTGAGCGCGGATTTCAGGGGATCGTGAGCAGAGATTTCAGACGATCGTGAGCAACGATTTCGCGGGATCGTGAGCAAGGCTTTCGGAGCCTTGCAGCGCTTCGGCCGACAACTCAACCGGCTTAGGGATGACCTCGTGGTTAACGAGGAAGTCCAATGCCTACCCAGAGATTGTCGATGCGCCGGATCAAGGAAGTCCTTCGGTTAAAACATTTTCAAGGCCTGCCAGAGCGGGCCATCGCGCGGAGCGTGGGCGTCAGCAACGGCGTTGTGCACAGCTACCTGAGCCGCGCCCGCTCTGCTGGGTTGAGCTGGCCGCTTCCGGAGGGAATGACCGATGAAGACCTGGAGCTTTTGCTTTTCCCGGCCCCACGACCAGCGTCTCAGAGCCCGCAGCGGCCGGTGCCCGACTGGAGCTACATCGATAAAGAGCTCCGCCGGCGCGGCGTAACCCGTCGCCTGCTCTGGGAGGAGTATCGCGCCGTTAATCCCGACGGTTTCGGGTACACGTGGTTCTGCACTACCTACGAGGCCTGGAAGGGGCGGGTCCGACCTTCGATGCGGCAGATTCATCTGGGCGGCGAGAAGGTGTTCGTGGATTTCGCCGGCGACACCATCGACATCGTCGATCCCCTGACCGGGGAAGTGCAGCCGATGAAGCTGTTCGTCGCGGCGATGGGCGCTTCGAACTACACCTACGCCGAGGCCTGCCCCAGCGAGAGCTTGGCCGACTGGATCCGGGCCCACGTCAACTTGTTCACGTTTTTGAGCGGAACGCCGACGTTCGTGGTCTGCGACAACCTCAAAGCCGCCGTCAGCAACCCCGACCGCTACGATCCCGGCCTCAATCGCACTTATGCCGAGATGGCGAGCCATTACGGCACGGCCATTCTCGCCGCACGGCCGCGGCGCCCAAAAGACAAGGCGAAGGTCGAGGTCGCGGTGCAAATCGCCCAGCGCTGGATTCTGGCCCGGCTGCGCAATCAGCGCTTCTTTTCCCGGGCCGAGCTCAACGCCGCCATCAAGACACTCGTCGACGAACTCAATGCTCGTCAAATGCGTGGCTTCGGCTCAAGCCGCGCCGAACTGTTTGCCGAACTCGACAAACCCAAGCTAACCCCGCTGCCAGATCAGCCTTATGCCTTCGCACGCTGGAAGCGCTGCCGCCTCGCTCCCGATTATCATGTCGAGGTCGACGGCCATTGGTACTCCGCGCCGTATCGTCTGATTGGCGAGCTGGTCGATGCCCGTATCGACGATCGGACGGTCGAGATCTTCCACAAGGGCCAGCGGATCGCCAGCCATGCCCGCGCGCCCAACCGACGCGGACACACCACCATCGCCGACCACATGCCCAGCGCCCATCGCCGCTACGGCAAATGGACCCCCGCCGCGGTGATCGCCGCCGGCGAGCGGATCGGTCCTTCGACAGCAGCGTTTTTCCAGGCCGTGATCGACGCCCGCCCCCATCCAGAACAAGGCTTTCGAACCTGCCTTGGCATTCTGGCGCTCGTCAAAAGCTACGGCGCCGAACGCCTCGACGCAGCCTGCCGGAGGGGCATCCTCATCAAGGCGCGCTCCGTCGCCTCGATTAGATCGATCCTCCAGAACGGCCTCGATCGCACGTTCTTCGACGAATCTTTCGAGCACCAGCCCCTGCGCCACGGCAACATCCGCGGACGCGACTACTTCCACTGAAGCAAGGAGAGACCCGGCATGCTTAACCACCCAACCCACGAACGGCTGATCGAGCTTGGCCTGACCGGAATGGCCAAGGCCTTCGAGGAGCAGCGCCGATCGCCCGATCTCGAAGCCCTGCCGTTCGAAGATCGCATCGGCCTGTTGGTCGACCGCGAAGCCGCCGAACGCGACACCAGGCGGCTCACCACGCGCCTCAAGATCGCCGCACTGCGCCAGACTGCTTGCGTCGAGGACGTCGATCTGCGCACCCCGCGGGGCATCGACCGCGCCGTTTTCGCCAAACTCGTCGAAGGTCGCTGGATCGATCGCCACGAGAATTTGCTCGTCACCGGGGCAACCGGCCTGGGCAAAAGTTGGTTAGCCTGCGCGCTCGGCCACAAGGCCTGCCGCGACAACCGATCAGTCCTCTATCATCGCGTTCCAAGGCTGTTCGAGGCGCTCGCGCTCGCGCGCGGAGACGGACGTTACGCCCGGCTCCTCAAAAGCCTCGGCCGCGCTCAGCTTCTGATTTTGGATGATTGGGGACTATCGGTGCTCACCGCCGCGGAACGCCGCGATCTGCTCGAAATCCTCGAGGACCGCCATGGCCGCGCATCCACCATCGTCACAAGTCAGCTCCCCGTGGACACCTGGCATGGAGCCATTGGGGACCCCACGGTCGCCGACGCCATTCTCGATCGCCTCGTCCACAACGCCCACCGCCTCCAGCTCACCGGAGAAAGCATGCGAAAACGCAGCGCCAAAACCATCACCCTTGACGGCCAACCAGAACACTGACTCTATCTCCCATCGGCCGTAGCGGGCTGCTCACGATCGTCTGAATTCAGTGCTCACGATCGCGCGAAATCGATGCTCACGATCCGTGAAATCCGCAGCTCTGGCGCACGGTCAAATACGAAGAAGTATATCTCCGCGCCTACGACAGCGTGTCCGAGGCGCGAGCGTCAATTGCCAAGTATCTGGCCTTCTACAATCAGGGACGCCCTCACTCGAGCCTTGACGGGCGCACGCCCGACGAGGCTTACTTCGGCACGCAAGCTATGGTGATGGCCGCATGACCGTCGCCGACGGTTTTGTCGTCGCTCTGGTCGGGCTACGCCCTCCCGACGCAACGACAAAACCGTAAAGCCCCGCGTTCAGCATAACCCGGCAGGAATCCACTTAAATCCAGCGGGGCGCTGTCCAAACAACCGGGGCCAGCTCTCACGTCGCCGCTCGCTTCCGGCGAAATTTGGAGTTGCTCAGGGGGCGTATGCGGGAATCACCATCGGCGGTCAGTCTGAGAAGGCGAGATATCGAAGCCAAGCTTGGCAAGTGTTTTTGGCGTTTGCGTAAAGCGCCACGCTGGCCTGCCAGTCTCTCGGCATGTAGGCGGCAACGGCGCACCTAATGCGCTCTCAGCAGAACACGTCGTTTTGCCTCGAAAAGATGCTCATCCAGGGTATCGTGCAGCGCACGCCGCAGCTCTGGCGGGATGGAGCTATCTGTATCGATCAATTCCCGAAACTTCCGGATGATGTGTTCTATTGTTGCGATCGTTCCCAGTGTTTCCATCCTCTGCCAGGGCATCATCCATTGTCTCCTTTGGCGCGTAACGCACGTTGCGCCGCGGGTCCTCACCTCAGCAACCGGGCCGAGAACAGCCTCTAGTCGGCAAAGGGGTGGCTGTCGGACACCTGCTCAGCGCGAGTTGTTTCGTCAGCGGCGCTCACTCAAATTCCGCAGAAGTGGCGCGCATTTGCAGCTGCAATATTCTTGCGCACGTAAGCTGCACTCTTGATCGCATTAGTCGAGCCTCAGCCAGCTCAGCTTTAGGCGTTTGAAACCGCAATCAAGCGAGTCAGCCGGGCGGCTGCAGCGCCGTGATCAAGTGATTCTTGGCCAAGTGCCACGCCTTGCTGTAGGTTCGAGGCACGACCGGCCACCACCAGTGCCGCCGCCGCGTTCAAAAGTGCGGCATCACGAAAAGGGCCTGGGAGGCCGTCGAGCACTTTCTCTAACGCAATGGCATGAGACTCGCAATCACAGCTCTCCAGCGCATCGGCGCGGTAGCGGGGGAGCCCGGCTTCTTCCGGCGTCACTTCGAACGTGCGGACTGTACCGGCCTCGACCGCAGCAACAAAGCTTGTCCCGGCGAGGGATATTTCATCGAGCCCGTCCGAGCCATGAACAACCCATACCGAATCGGCACCCAGGTTCTTCAAGACGTACGCCAATGGCTGCACCCATTTGCGAGCGAAAACTCCAAGGATCTGCCGCTTGACGCCGGCCGGATTAGACAAAGCCTCGATCAGATTGAACATTGTGTGGGTTCCAAGCACGCTTCGGATCTGGCTGATGCGCTGCATCGCAGGATAGCCGGCTGACGCAAACATGAAGCCAATGCCGGCTTCGTGCACACAACGTGCGATCGCATCAGGCTTGAGATCGACCTTTACGCCTAGACTCGCCAACACGTCTGCGGTGCTTGAACGCAAAGTCGCAGCGCGGTTAACATACTTGGCGACAGGAACGCCGGCCCCGGCGACGATGAAGGAAGCGCACGTCGATACGTTGAGCGGACGCATCGCCCCGTCGCTCGCACCAGTGATATCGATGGGGTCGCATTGCATTTCCACCTTGGGCATTAAATTCCGCATTGCGGACGCGGCGCCGGTGACTTCTTCGACTGTTTCGCCGCGGACTCTCATCCCAATCAACAAGCCACCGATCTGCGAGGGAGTTGCGTCACCCGACATCATGCTGTCGAACGCTGACGCAGCCTCCTCGCGCGTCAGTATGGCGCCCGTGGCAACTTTCGCGATGATCGACTTGAGCGGTTCCATCGAACTGTGCACGTCCCTTGTCCAATCTGAGCTCCGACCGTTCAGCCAGACGTCTTTGCAGCCGAGTGCCTTGTTGCAGCTGCCTGTCTATTCGCACTCGCTATGCCGCACTTGTCCAACAGGCGGACGACAGATGAAACGTGAGCATCTGTGGCGACGCTACAACCTGACGCTACGTGAGGGTCAAGCCCTCTCCATTCGATGGTGCCCTAGATAGGACGCCGGCGGCTGGTCAGAGGACTGCAGTCGCTTGATACCAGAACAATAGCGTCGTCTCGAGCCTGCTTGCCGGCGATATTAGGAGGGTCACAAGGCTTTTGGCTTCCGGCGCCGCCGTGGCGGGGGCCGCCGGTTAACCTTCGTGCGATGTGCTGCACGTGAGCTGGGACGACTTCTGGTAAGGAGCCGGACGGACAAGTCGTAGCACCTTCACTTCGATCTGCTGCTCTGATTGCCGATGTCCCGCCCGGAGATCACGTATCGGCATTGCTGACTGAGGCGATCTTGCTTGGATCTGAGGCAGACAGTGATAGCAAAGCGATCTGGTATGTGACTACTACAAAGGCGTAACACGTCTTCCATACAGGCCTCTTTCTCCTCTGCGGTCGGCGCTTGATCAAGCGCGTTGGCTGGCGCGAGCATGACCGTTGTCATTGCCAGGCCAAGAGCGATGGCGCCGTAGCGAAGTCCGAGGTCCGAAGCCAACTTAGTTCGTTGTTTCTGAATCATAACATTCCTTCAATTCGGGTGGGGTGACGTTTTGTTCTTGCTGTGTGCGGAGCGCATCATCTGCCAACCGGAAAGCTGCGGATCTGCTTAGCTGGCTGTCGGCAAGCTCGTTATTCTACTTTGCGGTTCTCATTGTACGGAGCCCGTCATCCGCCGGAGCTATGGCGGAATCTGGGTGATGACGGTGTGAGGAAGGCGGCGTATCGAGGCGGGTGACGAGCCTGCCAGAACCTCTCGAGGAGAGCGATACGCCATGACCGAGACTACCAATGTTCTTGCTTTCCGTCAGCCGTCCGCGGTTGATGATCCACTGACCGATATCGTTCGTGCCGGCGCGCGGGACCTGCTTGCCAGGGCGATCGAGATCGAGGTTGGCGCGTTTCTGGCCAGCACGGCCAATCTGACGCTGCCCGACGGTCGAGCGCGCCTGGTCCGACATGGGCACGGTCCGGTGCGCGAGATTGCGACCGGCATCGGTCCGGTGGAGGTCGCTCGTCCCAAGGTCCGCGACCGCGGAGCGAGCGGGCCAGGCGACCGCCTCCGCTTCAGTTCGGCAATCCTGCCGCTATGGGCGCGGCGGACGAAGAGCCTGGATGCCTTGATCCCGGTCCTCTATTTGCGCGGCATCTCGACCGGCGACTTCCAGGAGGCGCTCTCGGCGCTGCTCGGCAAGGATGCGCCGAACCTGTCGCCTTCGGTGATCGCCGGCCTGAAGGCCGATTGGCAGGTCGAGTACGAACGCTGGCAGAGACGCGATCTGTCGGCGCGTCGCTATGTCTACATCTGGGCCGATGGCGTGTACCTGCAGGCCCGCATGGAAGATCACAGCGAATGCATGCTGGTGCTGATTGGCACCACGCCGGAAGGCAAGAAGGAGCTGATCGGCTTCCAGGTCGGCGTGCGCGAGAGCGCGCAGAGCTGGCGCGAACTCCTGATCGACCTGCGGCAACACGGGTTACGGATTGCCCCGCAACTCGCCATCGGCGACGGCGCCCTCGGCTTCTGGAAGGCACTGGACGAGGCCTTTCCCGGCACGCGGCACCAACGATGCTGGTGCCATAAAGTGAGCAACGTACTCGACAAGGTCGCCAAATCCGTGCAGGGCACCATGAAGAACGACCTGCGGAACATCTATCTGGCCCCACACCGGGCCGAAGCTGAAACCGCGATCGACGTCTTCGTCGAGAAATACCACGTCAAATACGGACGTGCGGTGGAGTGCCTGATCAAGGATCGCCATGCGCTGCTCGCCTTCTTCGACTTCCCTGCTGAGCACTGGATCCACCTACGCAGCTCGAACCCGATCGAGAGCGTCTTCGCCACGGTGCGCCACCGAACGGTGCGGACCAAGGGATCGCTGTCGCAACAAACTGCGAAGCTGATGGTGTTCAAGCTCATCGACGCCGCATCGAAGACCTGGCGGCGATTGAAGAGCACGAACCAGTTGCCGAAAGTCATCGCCGGTGTAAAGTTCATCGACGGAATCGAAGTCATTCCGAACACTGAAAGCCACGCCGCCTGATCAGGCCGCGTCACCCAAAATCAGCCATAGCTCCATCCGCCGGGAATGGCATTCGATGAATCGGGGGTAGGCCTGCACCGGATGGTGTTAGGCTCTCTATTTGGTCGTCCTGGGCTAGCGTACATATTTGAAGCATTCGCAAATGTCGTGATGTCAGGAATCCCCTGGCTCTCAGTGGTGATCCCCACTTGTCCCAACTCGTACAATCTAACGATGCATGCGATTCAAAGTCTCTTCATAAGACCGATGGTCTAAAGCTGTCGGGGGCTGTGGACTAGTACCCACTTTTCTTGGAACGTGAGTCGTGATTCAAGGTCGGGATGATACCCGAAGCAAGAGAAGTCCACCTTTCGAGGAAAGATCGCAAGGTGCTTGAGGCGTGCTGTCGCTCACCGGTGACGTTGCAGCGCGATTTGAAGCGGGCGCGGATAGTTCTGTTGGCGGCGGATGGGCGCAGCACCCGGTCGATCGCCAAGGAAGTTGGGGTCCAGCCGCGGATTGTCAGCCTTTGGCGGCATCGCTATGCCGACCATGGCCTTGAAGGGCTGCAAGACAAGCCGCGGCCTGGCAAGCAGCCGATCTATACGAAGACGACCGACAAGCGGATTCTGAAGCTGCTGGATAAGCCGCCACCGCAAGGGTTTGCGCGCTGGACCGGCCCCCTGCTGGCCGAGGTGCGGATTTCACGGATCGTGAGCATCGATTTCGCGCGATCGTGAGCACTGAATTCAGACGATCGTGAGCAGCCCGCTACGGCCGATGGGAGATAGAGTCAGTGTTCTGGTTGGCCGTCAAGGGTGATGGTTTTGGCGCTGCGTTTTCGCATGCTTTCTCCGGTGAGCTGGAGGCGGTGGGCGTTGTGGACGAGGCGATCGAGAATGGCGTCGGCGACCGTGGGGTCCCCAATGGCTCCATGCCAGGTGTCCACGGGGAGCTGACTTGTGACGATGGTGGATGCGCGGCCATGGCGGTCCTCGAGGATTTCGAGCAGATCGCGGCGTTCCGCGGCGGTGAGCACCGATAGTCCCCAATCATCCAAAATCAGAAGCTGAGCGCGGCCGAGGCTTTTGAGGAGCCGGGCGTAACGTCCGTCTCCGCGCGCGAGCGCGAGCGCCTCGAACAGCCTTGGAACGCGATGATAGAGGACTGATCGGTTGTCGCGGCAGGCCTTGTGGCCGAGCGCGCAGGCTAACCAACTTTTGCCCAGGCCGGTTGCCCCGGTGACGAGCAAATTCTCGTGGCGATCGATCCAGCGACCTTCGACGAGTTTGGCGAAAACGGCGCGGTCGATGCCCCGCGGGGTGCGCAGATCGACGTCCTCGACGCAAGCAGTCTGGCGCAGTGCGGCGATCTTGAGGCGCGTGGTGAGCCGCCTGGTGTCGCGTTCGGCGGCTTCGCGGTCGACCAACAGGCCGATGCGATCTTCGAACGGCAGGGCTTCGAGATCGGGCGATCGGCGCTGCTCCTCGAAGGCCTTGGCCATTCCGGTCAGGCCAAGCTCGATCAGCCGTTCGTGGGTTGGGTGGTTAAGCATGCCGGGTCTCTCCTTGCTTCAGTGGAAGTAGTCGCGTCCGCGGATGTTGCCGTGGCGCAGGGGCTGGTGCTCGAAAGATTCGTCGAAGAACGTGCGATCGAGGCCGTTCTGGAGGATCGATCTAATCGAGGCGACGGAGCGCGCCTTGATGAGGATGCCCCTCCGGCAGGCTGCGTCGAGGCGTTCGGCGCCGTAGCTTTTGACGAGCGCCAGAATGCCAAGGCAGGTTCGAAAGCCTTGTTCTGGATGGGGGCGGGCGTCGATCACGGCCTGGAAAAACGCTGCTGTCGAAGGACCGATCCGCTCGCCGGCGGCGATCACCGCGGCGGGGGTCCATTTGCCGTAGCGGCGATGGGCGCTGGGCATGTGGTCGGCGATGGTGGTGTGTCCGCGTCGGTTGGGCGCGCGGGCATGGCTGGCGATCCGCTGGCCCTTGTGGAAGATCTCGACCGTCCGATCGTCGATACGGGCATCGACCAGCTCGCCAATCAGACGATACGGCGCGGAGTACCAATGGCCGTCGACCTCGACATGATAATCGGGAGCGAGGCGGCAGCGCTTCCAGCGTGCGAAGGCATAAGGCTGATCTGGCAGCGGGGTTAGCTTGGGTTTGTCGAGTTCGGCAAACAGTTCGGCGCGGCTTGAGCCGAAGCCACGCATTTGACGAGCATTGAGTTCGTCGACGAGTGTCTTGATGGCGGCGTTGAGCTCGGCCCGGGAAAAGAAGCGCTGATTGCGCAGCCGGGCCAGAATCCAGCGCTGGGCGATTTGCACCGCGACCTCGACCTTCGCCTTGTCTTTTGGGCGCCGCGGCCGTGCGGCGAGAATGGCCGTGCCGTAATGGCTCGCCATCTCGGCATAAGTGCGATTGAGGCCGGGATCGTAGCGGTCGGGGTTGCTGACGGCGGCTTTGAGGTTGTCGCAGACCACGAACGTCGGCGTTCCGCTCAAAAACGTGAACAAGTTGACGTGGGCCCGGATCCAGTCGGCCAAGCTCTCGCTGGGGCAGGCCTCGGCGTAGGTGTAGTTCGAAGCGCCCATCGCCGCGACGAACAGCTTCATCGGCTGCACTTCCCCGGTCAGGGGATCGACGATGTCGATGGTGTCGCCGGCGAAATCCACGAACACCTTCTCGCCGCCCAGATGAATCTGCCGCATCGAAGGTCGGACCCGCCCCTTCCAGGCCTCGTAGGTAGTGCAGAACCACGTGTACCCGAAACCGTCGGGATTAACGGCGCGATACTCCTCCCAGAGCAGGCGACGGGTTACGTTGCGCCGGCGGAGCTCTTTATCGATGTAGCTCCAGTCGGGCACCGGCCGCTGCGGGCTCTGAGACGCTGGTCGTGGGGCCGGGAAAAGCAAAAGCTCCAGGTCTTCATCGGTCATTCCCTCCGGAAGCGGCCAGCTCAACCCAGCAGAGCGGGCGCGGCTCAGGTAGCTGTGCACAACGCCGTTGCTGACGCCCACGCTCCGCGCGATGGCCCGCTCTGGCAGGCCTTGAAAATGTTTTAACCGAAGGACTTCCTTGATCCGGCGCATCGACAATCTCTGGGTAGGCATTGGACTTCCTCGTTAACCACGAGGTCATCCCTAAGCCGGTTGAGTTGTCGGCCGAAGCGCTGCAAGGCTCCGAAAGCCTTGCTCACGATCCCGCGAAATCGTTGCTCACGATCGTCTGAAATCTCTGCTCACGATCCCCTGAAATCCGCGCTCACGATCCCGCGAAACGCGCACCCACTATTGGGCGCGCGAGATCGCAGCTCTCGGTCATGAGGTCCGGCTCATTCCGCCGGCTTATGTCAAACCCTTCGTCAAGCGTGGCAAGACGGATGCGGCGGACGCTGAGGCCATCAGCGAAGCGGTGACCCGAAAGACCATGCGCTTCGTGCCGATTAAGACGGCTGAGCAACAGGCTGCCGCGATGGTGCTGAAGACCCCGCGCTCTTCTAGTGCGGCAGCGAACGCAATCGGTCAACGCGTTGCGCGCGCATCTGGCAGAATTGGGGATCATCGCCACCGCCGGCCTGGCAAAGGTTGAGGCGCTGGTCGCAATCATACGGGATGAGACAGATGCACGCCTGCCCGCAGCAGCGCGCTTCGCGCTGATGGCTATTGCCGACGAGATTGAAGCTTCAGCCGACCAGATCGAGAGGCTCGAGCGCGCAATCGTCGCGGAGGCCAAGCACGACGAGGACATGCGTCGGTTGACCACGATCCCTGGCGTCGGCGCCATTACGGCGGCGACCATCAAAGCGCTTGTGCCGGATCCCGGCGGGTTCAAGTCGGCTCGCCACTTTGCCGCCTGGCTGGGATTGACGCCGCGGCCTCATTCAAGCGGAGGCAAAGAGCGGTTGGGACGAATATCGAAGATGGGAAATCCAGAACTCCGCTCTCTCCTCGTTGTCGGGGCAACGGCCGTCTTGCGGCTTGTCCGAAACGACGTTCGGGCGCGGCCGTGGCTGAAGGCGCTTCTCGCCAGACGCCCCTTCAAGGTTGCCGCCGTCGCGCAGGCCAATAAGACGGCGCGGATCATCTGGGCGCTCCTGAACAAGGGCGAAATTTATCGGCGTCCCGACCCATTGGCGATTGCCGCGGTGACGCAGTGACCGCCAAAACGAGACCGGCGCAGGCCGGCAGAGGGCGAGGTGCAACAACTGGCGATGAACCCATGGGACGAAATCCCGAAACGAGTGAAGCTACTGCCCCCAATGCGCTCAAGCGCGTAAACTTGATTTAGCTCCTCGTTCCGCGGATCTCATCGAGGCCCGCGGCCATATTGTGCCGCGCGCAAAGGCCGGACATATGACCGCACCGTTCCAATGTGTGAAATCGACTGAAAAAGCTCTTGCCTCGCGGGCCGTTCCACATATGGGGGCAAGGTCACGTAGCGAACGCGTTAAGGGCCGCATCTTAGTGAGGCCTATAAATCGAGCGATATTTGCAGTGGCAGCCAATGAGATCGGTTAATCATTGTTCCTGACCGTTAGCTGACGATCGAGGTCGCAGCGGTCCGCTGGATGTGCCAGCTAAGAAGTGCATTCCAGACGTCTGCGGCTATGTACGAGCCGATTTGGACGCCATAAAACTGAATGGTTTTCACATAATTGACGCATTAGGACTGTTCAGCCTTTGCGAGAAGGCCGCAAGGGATCAAGTACACTCCCGCAGAAGCAGCAATGTCGCCCGGAGCTATCTGGTGCGGCAACTGCGAGCATCATGAAGTCTGGATTCCGCCGCCAATAGGAGAGCATGGCATGATGAGGGACAATTCATTGAAGACGAGATGAGGCCTCAAGAGCCGCCGACTTCGCATGCTCAAGCGTGATGTGCGCTCTGCCGGCGATGAGCAGTGAATGCCTGGCACCGATCAAGACTGCTTCGCCGCGGAGAGGCTCAATGGCGGACTTACATAAGTAGCGGGAAGATTCGATCGGCGGGTCGCCTAACTCAACGTACAGATCGTGCCACCGCCCGTCCTCAGGCAACCGGCGGCACCGAGCGCAATTCGAGCACCAGAGGCATAACTAGAGGAGCGTGAGTGATGATAGACGTCTACCGCTTTTGCGGATGGTGCGTTGTAGAGTGGTTCAGGAAAGCTGGGCCGAGAATCGCGGAGGTTGACTTGTTGCGCGACAACGTCATCTACGTAGAGTTCAGGGCTATCCGAGAGGCAAAGGAGCGGGCGTGCGAGCGCAGGTGGTAGACAAGCTGGAGGCGGGCCGGGTGCAGCATGGCCGGTTCGCGACTGCTCCGGGATCAGGCCCTTGCGGTCTCTTCTTTGTGCAGGGGCCTTGCGGGTGTGAACTAAAGATAAGTGCATTTGTCCGTCCTGGGTGGGAGCATGTCGCTGTTTCGACACCGCGGCGTTGTCCAAACTGGGAGGAGATGTGCTTTGTCAAAGACATGTTCTGGGATGAAGAAGAGTGCGTCATGCAACTGCATCCGCCACATTCGCGTTATGTGAATAACAGCCGATATTGCCTTCATTTGTGGAGACCCATTTATCGAGACATTCCGATGCCGTCTCCGAGCTTCGTAGGCGTCGTTGGATTGAGTCCCTCAGATGCGGCAACGTTGTTCGCGCGGATGAGCGCGACAGCATGACGGACTGAGTTTACAATATCCGAGCACAAGGTGAGGCCGAGCGGGTGCACAAGCACCGGTTCGGCGTCCCGATGAGATGTCACAAGCGGGTGTATGTCAGGCTCGCTCGGCCGTTGCGGCGTGCAAGGCGGGCTGAGATGAAATGCCGCTGTCAAACAGGAGCAGCCTCAGAGCGAACAACAGCATCTCGCTCGCTGATAGCCGATCACGGGGCGAACTGGGGACGCGAATTGCGCGCTCTTTGGAGGCGAAGTTTTGGGCGCCGGGCGGCGCGGCACGATGAGGGTGAGATCGATCTCAAGCCCACGACGGGAGTGTCAGAAGTTTTGTGTAAGAGCGTCTCTGTGAGGGGTTTGCGGGGTCAGCGGACTGACCCCATGGGGTCAGTCCGCTGAGCCTGCAAAGCGCTCGCCGAACTGGATGGCAAACTGGCCCATTGCGGCCGTCCATGCAACCGGTCGTCGCCAATGGATGCCGGCATTTCTGATGGCGAGGTAAAGCAGCTTCATCGCCGCCTCGTCGTTGGGGAAGCTGCCGCGTGTTTTGATGATCTTGCGCAGCGAACGGTTCAGCGCCTCGACCGCGTTGGTGGTATAGATCATTTTGCGTATCTCCGGCGCGAAGGCGAAGAACGGAATGACGTGCTCCCACGCCCGGCGCCAGGCCGCCCCGATCGCGGGATAGCGCTTGCCCCACTCGGCTTCGAAGTCCTCGAGCCTGAGCAGAGCGGCGTCGGCATTCTCGGCATGATAGATCGCCTTGATCGAGGGAAGGATCGCCTTGCGATCCTTCCAGGACACGAAGGATAGGCTGTTGCGGATCAAATGCACGATGCAGGTCTGGACCATCGCCTTGGCCCCGCGGGTCACTTCAAATTCCTCCGGGTGTGGTCAGTCAAATTCCTCCACCCGCGAGGCAGGACAAGGGACTGTTAGTTTGAGTTTGTTTCCCGGGCAAGAGCTTCAGCGGCTTCTTTGAGCCGATAGCTGCGTCCGTCGAACTCAAGCAGATGGCAATGATGCATAAGGCGATCGAGGATCGTCGTGCTCATAGTGTTGTCCCCAAGGTATGCCCCCCAATCCTGCACGACGCGATTGGAGGTGACGATGACGCTGCGGCGCAGTTTGTAACGCTGATGGATCAGGGTCTGCAGCAAAGTGCCGGCGTCGTCGGGGATGGCGCGTGCGAGGAATAGATCGTCCAGCACGAGGAGATCGCAGTCGATGATGGTTCGCAGCCGGACCTCGCGTTGTGCCGGAGAGTTCAGGGCGTAGCGGTGGAAGAAGTCGTCGGTCTCAAGATACTGGACCTTGTGGCTTTGCAGGATCGCCTGATAGGCAATCGCCTTGGCGATGTGCGACTTCCCGGTGCCAGGTTTGCCAACAAGCAGAGCGTTCTCGCCAGCGGCAATGAACGCCAGGGTGTGGAGCTGGAAGCAGGTCTGACGTGGCAGTTTGGGATTGAAGGACCAGTCGAACTCGGCGAGCGTCAGCTTTTCGTCGAGCCCGGATTGCTGGTATCGCCGCTCGATAAGACGGGACTGACGACGGTCCAGTTCATCCTGCAGGATAAGGGAGAAGGTCTCGAGGAAGGGCTGGTTGGCGCCCTGCGCCTGGAGCACGCGCGTCTGCAGCGTGTCGCGGACACCCGACAGGCGCAGCTGTCGTAGGCAACGCTCAATTTCCGGCATGGTCATCATGTGGCTAGCCCGTCCTATTCGTGAGAGTGCGGCTTTTGGGCCCGATTGATGCGGCCGCACATCTTGTCTGACGAGGCGCACAGGATTGCCTTCGGCTTTTCGCCGCCTGACGACCGGTACTTTGCAACGCGCTTGAGGGATGGGTTGGGCGAACGGGGGCGGACGCCCCGCCGGTCAAGGACCGAGCGGCAGCAGCGCGCCGGGCAAGCCGCAGATCAGGTCGGCTTCGGGACATGCCGCGGCAAACGCAAGGCGAATGCGGCTCGTGGTCTCGACGACACGGGCGGCGATTTTCAAGAGCCGAAGACGCAGCGTCGCGAACTCGGCAGCGGCCAATTCCCGGGCTTTGGGAATGGCGTCGCGCACGGTCAGCATCAGCCAATAAGCGGCCGTATGGAGCACGAGACGGACCTGGTTGGCGAGCGCCGAACGGCAGCTGGTGCGATCGGAGGCGAGCTGCGTCTTATGCAGCTTGATCAGATTCTCGGCTTGGCCGCGCGCGCAATACAGGCTGTCGTAGATCCACTCGGCCGAGCCGACATCGAGGCTGGTGACGACGAAGCGGATGTCGAGGCCGAGCATCGTCGCCTCAATACGGGCGACAGTGCGCCGTTCGCGATCCCAGGACTTTGCCTTGTGGCGCGTCTCGGTATAGCCACGCAGAACCGGCAGGTTCTCGATGGCGCGTCGGGTGCGGATGTCGTCGGCGACCTCGTCGACTTTTCTGGCGAGAGGCTTGGTGCCGGACAGACCGAAGATGTAGTCGATGCCGTTGGTCTCGCACCACGCCATTGCCTCCGGCCGGGCATAGTGCCCGTCGCCACGGAACGTAATTTGCGTGTTGTGCCATCGCGTCCGGATATGCCGTACCAGGCGGCGCAGATGGGCACGCACCTCGACGCCGCCCGGCGTCTTGCCGGGCCGCAGCACGACGGCCACGGGCCGGCTCTTCTCCGTGTCGTAGACGTGGATCGGCAGGAAGCAGCGTTCGTCATAATGAGCGTTGAACAGCGAGAGCTGCTGATGGCCGTGGACGACGTCGCAGGTATCATCGATGTCGAGCGTGACGGATGCCGGCTCGCGCGGGTAGCTATCCATCCATGCGTCGACCAAAGTGTAGGTCAGCCGGATCACGTCGCGCAGGCGCGGAGCATTCTCCAGCCGCGACAGCGTCGGCTGGGAACACAAATCCCGGCCCGTGTCCGGTAGGCGACCGCAGGCCAGTTTGAATGCCGGATCGGACCTCAGATGATCGAGGTCGTCGGCGTCCTCGTAGCCGCAGCAGATCGCGAACATGCGAGCGCGGAACATATCGACCAGGCTGTGCACGACCCGCGTCGGATCGCGCCGATCCGGGAACACCCGGGCCAGATTGTTGGCCAAACCGAGACGCCGCTCGGCCATCGCCAGAAGCATCACGCCCCCGTTCGAGGTTAGGCGCCCACCATCGAAGGCAGCTGTGACTTTCTTGGCGTGAACGGCTGGAAACGAGAAGGGCGGAATCGTATCGTCGGTCATGGCGGGCGTGGCGTTCGCGGTTGGAGGTGATGGGGTTGGCTTCGCAACCGAATCCTACGCCGCATCAGCGCTTTACCCCTCAGGCGCACTCTTACGAATAAGACGGGTTAAGTTGAAGAAAGATTGAGTGACAGAGCTGGCCCCGCAAATTCGGACAGTAGCTTGAGTGGATTTTCTGCCTGACAGCGGCGAGGATTCTTGCTGCGAATCAGGAGCGAAGATGACGAAGAAGAGCCGCCGGACGCATTCTCCGGCATTCAAGGCGAAGGTTGCTTTGGCTGCGGTCAAAGGCGACAAGACACTGGCGGAGCTGGCGCAACTGTTTGATGTTCATCCGAACCAGATCACGATCTGGAAAAACCAGCTCCTGGAAGGCGCCGCCGGCGTGTTTGGGCATGACAAGACATCGGCCGAGACGCCGGTCGATTTGAAGGCGTTACATGCCAAGATCGGCGAGCTGGCGTTGGAAAACGATTTTTTGTCCGGCGCGCTCACCAAGGCGGGCCTGCTGAGCGCAAAGCGATGATCGACCGCGATCATGATCTTTCTATCGTGCGCCAGGCGAAGGTCCTGAAGCTGGCTCGCAGTACGGTCTACTATGAACCTCGGCCAGTTTCGGCCGAGGACCTTGCCTTGATGCGTCGGCTCGATGAGCTGCATCTCGATTATCCCTTCGCGGGAGCGCGTATGCTGCGATCGTTGCTGCGGCGGGAGGGCGTATACGCCGGTCGCCGCCACATCGCGACGCTGATGAAGCGCATGGGGATCGAGGCGGTCTATCGTCGCCCGAACACGAGCAAGCCGGCTCCGGGTCACAAGATCTACCCGTACCTGTTGCGCGGATTGAAGATCGAGCGGCCCGACCATGCGTGGGCAATGGACATCACCTACATTCCGATGCGGCGTGGCTTCGTCTATCTCGCGGCGGTCGTCGATGTGTTCAGCCGACGGGTCCTGGCCCATCGCGTCTCGATCACAATGGAGGCGGCCTTCTGCGTCGAAGCGGTCCAGGAGGCGTTGGCGAAGCACGGCAGGCCCGAGATTTTCAACACGGATCAGGGCAGCCAGTTCACCAGCCTCGAGTTCACCGATGTGCTGCTGGACGCGAAGATCGCCATCAGCATGGACGGCAAGGGCGCCTGGCGCGACAACGTGTTTGTCGAGCGGCTCTGGCGCACGGTCAAATACGAAGAAGTATATCTCCGCGCCTACGACAGCGTGTCCGAGGCGCGAGCGTCAATTGCCAAGTATCTGGCCTTCTACAATCAGGGACGCCCTCACTCGAGCCTTGACGGGCGCACGCCCGACGAGGCTTACTTCGGCACGCAAGCTATGGTGATGGCCGCATGACCGTCGCCGACGGTTTTGTCGTCGCTCTGGTCGGGCTACGCCCTCCCGACGCAACGACAAAACCGTAAAGCCCCGCGTTCAGCATAACCCGGCAGGAATCCACTTAAATCCAGCGGGGCGCTGTCCAAACAACCGGGGCCAGCTCTCATCCTCTCTGTCCTCCAGCTCCGAGTTATCCGTTGCCACTAGCCCTGTCCGTCCTCTGTTCGATTACAGGACGGCGGAATTGCCCCAAGCCAATGTCAGTGGAATCTGTGTTGGATTGGCCGCGGAGTGGCTCCTTGATCTCCCAAGCCGCGCTTCCTCCCGAATGGGGGTTCTGCTCCCGGGCACGGAAAATCACCGCTCGGCGGCAAGACGGCAGGAACAGTCTGAAAAGCTTAAGACTCAATTGAAAGAGGATAAGGCGGAAGGGTCTCACAATTTCCAGGCAAAAAGCACAATCTTGCGTGACGCCGGCCTAGAACCATCTGCTGAAGAGACGCGATATAGGTTTGGTACATCTTCGTGCATCGACAAGATCGTAAACGAGCTTGCGCAGGATCCATCCGTCCATTTGGTCAGCTTGAAATTCGTCCAACCTGGCGCCGGCACCCACACGATTGCAACGGCAACGTCGAATGGAACGACGATTCTCTCTGATCCTAACTATGGCGAATTTACTGTTCCGTCAGATCGGGTCGGAGGGTTGTTTAAGAGTCTTGCCGAGCGCTATAGGAGCTATGGCTGATTTTGGGTGACGCGGCCTGATCAGGCGGCGTGGCTTTCAGTGTTCGGAATGACGTCGATTCCGTCGATGAACTTTACACCGGCGATGACTTTCGGCAACTGGTTCGTGCTCTTCAATCGCCGCCAGGTCTTCGATGCGGCGTCGATGAGCTTGAACACCATCAGCTTCGCAGTTTGTTGCGACAGCGATCCCTTGGTCCGCACCGTTCGGTGGCGCACCGTGGCGAAGACGCTCTCGATCGGGTTCGAGCTGCGTAGGTGGATCCAGTGCTCAGCAGGGAAGTCGAAGAAGGCGAGCAGCGCATGGCGATCCTTGATCAGGCACTCCACCGCACGTCCGTATTTGACGTGGTATTTCTCGACGAAGACGTCGATCGCGGTTTCAGCTTCGGCCCGGTGTGGGGCCAGATAGATGTTCCGCAGGTCGTTCTTCATGGGGCCCTGCACGGATTTGGCGACCTTGTCGAGTACGTTGCTCACTTTATGGCACCAGCATCGTTGGTGCCGCGTGCCGGGAAAGGCCTCGTCCAGTGCCTTCCAGAAGCCGAGGGCGCCGTCGCCGATGGCGAGTTGCGGGGCAATCCGTAACCCGCGTTGCCGCAGGTCGATCAGGAGTTCGCGCCAGCTCTGCGCGCTCTCGCGCACGCCGACCTGGAAGCCGATCAGCTCCTTCTTGCCTTCCGGCGTGGTGCCAATCAGCACCAGCATGCATTCGCTGTGATCTTCCATGCGGGCCTGCAGGTACACGCCATCGGCCCAGATGTAGACATAGCGACGCGCCGACAGATCGCGTCTCTGCCAGCGTTCGTACTCGACCTGCCAATCGGCCTTCAGGCCGGCGATCACCGAAGGCGACAGGTTCGGCGCATCCTTGCCGAGCAGCGCCGAGAGCGCCTCCTGGAAGTCGCCGGTCGAGATGCCGCGCAAATAGAGGACCGGGATCAAGGCATCCAGGCTCTTCGTCCGCCGCGCCCATAGCGGCAGGATTGCCGAACTGAAGCGGAGGCGGTCGCCTGGCCCGCTCGCTCCGCGGTCGCGGACCTTGGGACGAGCGACCTCCACCGGACCGATGCCGGTCGCAATCTCGCGCACCGGACCGTGCCCATGTCGGACCAGGCGCGCTCGACCGTCGGGCAGCGTCAGATTGGCCGTGCTGGCCAGAAACGCGCCAACCTCGATCTCGATCGCCCTGGCAAGCAGGTCCCGCGCGCCGGCACGAACGATATCGGTCAGTGGATCATCAACCGCGGACGGCTGACGGAAAGCAAGAACATTGGTAGTCTCGGTCATGGCGTATCGCTCTCCTCGAGAGGTTCTGGCAGGCTCGTCACCCGCCTCGATACGCCGCCTTCCTCACACCGTCATCACCCAGATTCCGCCATAGCTCGCGCTATAGCACCCTGAACAAACGTGATATTTCGGCGGTCGTCACACAAAGGATCAGGTATGGGCATCCCAATGCAACGGACCTTGCCCTATTCCCGCGCGCGGAACCTCATCGGTAGACACGAGGCAGCCGCATCGCCCGCCTTGTTTCACCCGCCGCGGTTTCTGTGGATGTTCAATCGATGCTCTCGATGGAAGTTCTCTGGAAGTAGTGCAGAGAGGGGAATGTTTAGCGACATAGGTTCGCCGGTCACTGAGGTGAGCTATGGCGGAATCTGGGTGATGACGGTGTGAGGAAGGCGGCGTATCGAGGCGGGTGACGAGCCTGCCAGAACCTCTCGAGGAGAGCGATACGCCATGACCGAGACTACCAATGTTCTTGCTTTCCGTCAGCCGTCCGCGGTTGATGATCCACTGACCGATATCGTTCGTGCCGGCGCGCGGGACCTGCTTGCCAGGGCGATCGAGATCGAGGTTGGCGCGTTTCTGGCCAGCACGGCCAATCTGACGCTGCCCGACGGTCGAGCGCGCCTGGTCCGACATGGGCACGGTCCGGTGCGCGAGATTGCGACCGGCATCGGTCCGGTGGAGGTCGCTCGTCCCAAGGTCCGCGACCGCGGAGCGAGCGGGCCAGGCGACCGCCTCCGCTTCAGTTCGGCAATCCTGCCGCTATGGGCGCGGCGGACGAAGAGCCTGGATGCCTTGATCCCGGTCCTCTATTTGCGCGGCATCTCGACCGGCGACTTCCAGGAGGCGCTCTCGGCGCTGCTCGGCAAGGATGCGCCGAACCTGTCGCCTTCGGTGATCGCCGGCCTGAAGGCCGATTGGCAGGTCGAGTACGAACGCTGGCAGAGACGCGATCTGTCGGCGCGTCGCTATGTCTACATCTGGGCCGATGGCGTGTACCTGCAGGCCCGCATGGAAGATCACAGCGAATGCATGCTGGTGCTGATTGGCACCACGCCGGAAGGCAAGAAGGAGCTGATCGGCTTCCAGGTCGGCGTGCGCGAGAGCGCGCAGAGCTGGCGCGAACTCCTGATCGACCTGCGGCAACGCGGGTTACGGATTGCCCCGCAACTCGCCATCGGCGACGGCGCCCTCGGCTTCTGGAAGGCACTGGACGAGGCCTTTCCCGGCACGCGGCACCAACGATGCTGGTGCCATAAAGTGAGCAACGTACTCGACAAGGTCGCCAAATCCGTGCAGGGCCCCATGAAGAACGACCTGCGGAACATCTATCTGGCCCCACACCGGGCCGAAGCTGAAACCGCGATCGACGTCTTCGTCGAGAAATACCACGTCAAATACGGACGTGCGGTGGAGTGCCTGATCAAGGATCGCCATGCGCTGCTCGCCTTCTTCGACTTCCCTGCTGAGCACTGGATCCACCTACGCAGCTCGAACCCGATCGAGAGCGTCTTCGCCACGGTGCGCCACCGAACGGTGCGGACCAAGGGATCGCTGTCGCAACAAACTGCGAAGCTGATGGTGTTCAAGCTCATCGACGCCGCATCGAAGACCTGGCGGCGATTGAAGAGCACGAACCAGTTGCCGAAAGTCATCGCCGGTGTAAAGTTCATCGACGGAATCGAAGTCATTCCGAACACTGAAAGCCACGCCGCCTGATCAGGCCGCGTCACCCAAAATCAGCCATAGCTCCACTGAGGTTTGTGAGCCCCGCGCCATCGCGTGTCAGAGCAATCGCCTGCGCTTCCTCTCAGGCCGGACCGGCGGCCCGTTAGGCTAACCTCCTCGTAGGGTTGCGTTACCCGACGCCCAATCGCGCTCAGGGGGCCGGTCGGCAACCAAGCATCCACAGAGTCGGCACTAGCTGGAGCCGATCTGCTTCGGAATCACCGCCAGCCGCTTTTATAGTGAGCTCACCAACCAAATAGCTGCTGCCGGGGGCATCGGCTTGCCGTCGCACCGGCGCCTCAAAGCCAGTCATCGCTCGCCACGAGCTCCGCGACAATCCGCCTTCTCTCGTCGCTGGACTTGATTGACGGCTTCGGTGAGGACCTCATCCGCGATCTGACTCAGTGATATTGCAGCGCTGTGTTGTTCCAAGCTTCTCAATGGAATTGTGCGCCGAGCTGGAGCACTCTTTCACGGATTAAAGTGCCGAATAGTGCGAGTGACATCGCGAAGTTTGGACGAGGAGTTCCTGCGCGGAGCGCTCGCATGGGGGGTATTTAGCTAATTCGGATGACCGGCGCCCGGTAGCGTGGATCCGATTACGCGGGAAGCAGCGGGGGCGCTGGTCGGGTGGATGGATCAGACGCTGTCTCTGCCGCGCATGCGCGACTGGTTGAAGTTAGCAGGAGCGTGACTCGGCGCCGAAATCCCCACGCATACTCGGGGCGAGCGCTGTCCCTACCACGCGCCGCTAACTTCAAGAGTCATTGTACACCGAATAGCTGTCCAAAAGCTGACGAACCCGACGGCATGCATCCGGCGAAAGCGCCTGCGCGGGTTCATGCCCTGCTGCCTAGCACCCAGCCATCTGCCTAGTGGACGACCAACGTAAAATATCGTTAGCATAGACACATTCCATCCCCTCAGCGCGTCGTGCCGGACGCGGTCCTGTCGCCGCCAAGGAACGGTCACAAGCAAGTTGAGCCGGGGCCTGCCGCCGCGCACATGGATAGGCCGATAGGCCCATGGGCTGTATTCTTCGTCGACTGGCAGGCTACAGACCGCTCGCTGCAAAAAACCCTGACATTATCGCCAGGGTTTTGCATGCCATCGAGAATTTAAGGAGGCCGATCAGAAGTCCATACCGCCCATGCCGGGGGCCGCAGGCATTGCTGGACCAGCCGTAGCCTTCTTCGGCAGCTCGGCAACCATCGCTTCCGTCGTGATCAGCAGCCCGGCCACCGAAGAGGCGTTCTGGACCGCGATGCGCACGACCTTGGCCGGGTCAATGATACCCTTGGAAACGAGGTTGCTGTACTCGCCTGTCTGGGCGTCGAAACCAAAAGAGTACTGCTCGTTGTTGAGGACCTTGCCGACCACGATCGAACCGTCCTCGCCGGCGTTGATCGCGATCTGGCGGGCCGGCCAGGACAGCGCCTTACGCACAATCTCGACGCCGGTCTTCTGGTCGTCGTTCTCGGTGCGCAGACCCTTGAGCTGCTCGGAAGCACGGAGCAGGGCGACGCCGCCGCCCGGGACGATGCCTTCCTCGACCGCCGCGCGGGTCGCATGCATCGCGTCATCAACGCGATCCTTGCGCTCCTTCACCTCGACCTCGGTCGCGCCGCCGACGCGGATCACCGCGACGCCGCCAGCGAGCTTGGCGAGACGCTCCTGGAGCTTCTCACGGTCGTAGTCCGAGGTGGTCTCCTCGATCTGCGCCTTGATCTGGGCCACGCGCGCCTCGATGTCGGCCTTCTTGCCGGCGCCGTTGACGATCGTGGTGTTCTCCTTGTCGATCATCACCTTCTTGGCGCGGCCGAGCATGTTGAGCGTGACGTTCTCGAGCTTGATGCCGAGATCTTCCGAGATCGCCTGGCCGCCGGTCAGGATCGCGATGTCCTGCAGCATGGCCTTGCGGCGATCGCCGAAGCCCGGAGCCTTGACGGCCGCGACCTTCAGACCACCGCGCAGACGGTTCACGACCAGGGTCGCAAGCGCTTCGCCTTCGACGTCCTCGGCGACGATGACCAGCGGCTTGCCGGTCTGCACCACGGCCTCGAGCAGCGGCAGCAGCTCGTTCAGCGAGGAGAGCTTCTTCTCGTTGATGAGGATGTAGGCGTCGTCCATCTCAACGCGCATCTTGTCGGCGTTGGTGACGAAGTAGGGCGAGATGTAGCCGCGGTCGAACTGCATGCCCTCGACGACGTCAAGCTCGGTCTCGAGCGACTTGGCTTCCTCGACGGTGATGACACCCTCGTTGCCGACCTTCTTCACCGCGTCGGCGAGGAACTTGCCGATCTCCTGGTCGCCGTTTGCCGAAATTGCGCCGACCTGGGCGATCTCGTCGTTCGAGGTGACCTTCTTGGAGTTCTTCTGAAGGTCCGCAACCACAGCCTCGACCGCAAGGTCGATACCGCGCTTGAGGTCCATCGGGTTCATGCCGGCGGCAACCGACTTGGCGCCTTCTCGCACAATCGCAGCGGCCAGGACGGTCGCGGTGGTGGTACCGTCGCCAGCAGCATCCGCAGCCTTCGAAGCGACCTCACGCACCATCTGGGCACCCATGTTCTCGAACTTGTCGTCGAGCTCGATCTCCTTGGCGACGGCAACGCCGTCCTTGGTAATTCGAGGTGCGCCGAACGACTTGTCGAGCACGACGTTGCGGCCTTTCGGACCGAGCGTGACCTGCACGGCGTTGGCGAGAATGTCGACACCGCGCAGCATACGGTCCCGCGCGTTTACTCCGAACTTCACTTCTTTGGCTGACATAGAAAATTCCTTCAGTCCCTATTAAGTCATCCTTTGGCGCGCCCGATGGGCTCTCCTCAGGAGGGGTGAGCTTTGCTGTGAATTAGGCGGCTTTCTTCTTGGAGAAGACATCGGTGAGAACACCCATCACGTCGCTCTCCTTCATAATCAACAGGTCTTGCCCATCGATCTTGACCTCGGTGCCGGACCACTTGCCAAACAGCACGCGATCACCGACTTCGATGTCGATCGGAATTAGCTTGCCGCTATCATCGTGGCCGCCCGGGCCAACTGCAATGACTTCGCCCTGCGATGGCTTTTCTTTGGCTGTGTCGGGGATGATGATGCCGCCGGCGGTCTTCTCTTCTGCGTCGATACGCTTGACCACGACGCGGTCGTGAAGCGGACGGAATTTCATAGAGGTCTCCTGAGCGTCTGAACAAGTTGGAGTTAAGCACAATGTGACAAGCAGCCCGTAGCAAGAGTCAGGCCAGAAATGCGCTAAGCGATCTGCCCTTCCAGTTCCGCTGAAGCATTCAGCGGCTGCGCGTGTGTTGTCCAGAAGCAAACGCGTAGAGGTGCACCAGCCCGCCCGCTGTCGTGAAAATGACATTGCGTTTCTTCGAATACTGCTTTGATCCCGGGAACACTTCAACGCTGCTCCGGGGGCCGTTGGACAGTTCGAAAGACTGCGCGTGTTGGCGGCGGTGCCGGCATTGCACGTGATCGCCTGACGGCACCATCTAGCAGCTGTGGCGGACAAAGCGTGCGGTCCACAAGCGGTGTCCAGCGGCGGCGCTCAAACCCTATTGAATTCACCCTGGTCATCGTGCCGGCAGCACTTGAAGAAATTTGCACGCGCCGCGAAAGCTTGATTGCGCCGGACATCGCGTACCGCTGTGCTTTCACGGTTGCGTTCCTCGCCTGCGTTTCCGAGGAAGAGAGTGCCGGGAGCTACTATCTGAGATGGCGGCCATGAGCCGAGAGCGCGCATTTTTGCGCAATTGTCATCGAGATGAGGGGCTGTTGCTATGCACGAGGGGCCACTCTGCTCGGCACGTGCCATAAATCATATCCGGCAGGTGGCGCTTGAACCAAGGCGTTCTTTCGGCTGGCAAAAAGCCAAGACGGCGATCTGACTCACTGAGGCCGCATTTTCCGGCGATAGGGTCGAGAATTGCATCGCGAGGTGCTCGATAGACTCCCTCCTTTTGATGTCGATGGCATCCAAACAGCTGTCGAGGATCGAAGGGATTGGCGGATTTAAGAGCAATATACCTTGATATACGTTGTGCAGCTGCTTCCGGCGTGTGATCGACTTCCAAGTCAAAATTCATCCGATCTCCGCGCACCATGGAAGAGCATCTGTGTCGTCCGTAGAAGTGCATCAGCACATCGTCTCACTTCTGCAGAAGCCGAATCCGGTCATCCTGGATATTGGCTGCAATGATGGGACTGATACGCAAAAGTTCCTCGAGCTGTGCCCGCAACCCGAGCTTTACTGCTTTGAGCCGGACCCCCGAGCGATCGCGCGCTTCAAGAAGAAGCTCGGTCCATCCCTCAATAAGGTGAAGCTGCTAGAAATTGCCATCAGTGACCGAAACGGGACGATCGACTTCCATCCGAGTAATGCAGATGGGGATGCGAAAGATTGGGACCTGTCCGGTTCAATACGCCGCCCAAAGAATCATCTTACCGAGTATGATTGGGTCCGGTTTGATCGGCCTGTCTCAGTTGAAACACGGCGGCTTGACGACTGGTGCAGCGAAGCCAAATTGGACGGAGTCGATTTCATCTGGATGGACGTTCAGGGAGCCGAAGCCGACGTTATCGCCGGCGGTATGCGGACCTTGAGCAACACGCGCTTTATCTACACCGAATATAGTGATCGCGAGCTCTACGAAGGGCAGTTGAGCCTGCAAGCCATTCTTAGCTTATTGCCATCATTTGAAGTGGCGGCTCACTATCCGCGCGCAGTGGAAGGTGATGTATTGCTCAGGAATACGCGTGTCTAGCAGCTACTCATATCTAGCGTCTCATTCATGCCGCGCCTGATCAACGGACTCTGTGATGGCCGCACCCGCAAAACGGTGATCGTCAAGGCGGGCGGCTATCGTTAGCCCGATTGGTGTGCGGTTTCGGGCCGGCGTGAGCGCCAGCCGGTCCGTAGGGTGCGGCCAGCGCCATGGCAGTCAGCGGGTCCATCCGATCCTGAGGAGCTAAGGCCGTGGCGCCGTGGCGCTGCCGTGGCGATCGGACAGCCGATGTAGCAGCAAGGCGTTCGCACATTCATGACGCCGCTTCGTCGGTTCCGCTCTACCGGCAGTCGCCAGGATCTACTGCCGATCACGCCAATCCATCGCGCGGCCTCGTCGGCGCGCCCCAAACCGGGTCTAGCCCGTCCTATTCGTGAGAGTGCGGCTTTTGGGCCCGATTGATGCGGCCGCACATCTTGTCTGACGAGGCGCACAGGATTGCCTTCGGCTTTTCGCCGCCTGACGACCGGTACTTTGCAACGCGCTTGAGGGATGGGTTGGGCGAACGGGGGCGGACGCCCCGCCGGTCAAGGACCGAGCGGCAGCAGCGCGCCGGGCAAGCCGCAGATCAGGTCGGCTTCGGGACATGCCGCGGCAAACGCAAGGCGAATGCGGCTCGTGGTCTCGACGACACGGGCGGCGATTTTCAAGAGCCGAAGACGCAGCGTCGCGAACTCGGCAGCGGCCAATTCCCGGGCTTTGGGAATGGCGTCGCGCACGGTCAGCATCAGCCAATAAGCGGCCGTATGGAGCACGAGACGGACCTGGTTGGCGAGCGCCGAACGGCAGCTGGTGCGATCGGAGGCGAGCTGCGTCTTATGCAGCTTGATCAGATTCTCGGCTTGGCCGCGCGCGCAATACAGGCTGTCGTAGATCCACTCGGCCGAGCCGACATCGAGGCTGGTGACGACGAAGCGGATGTCGAGGCCGAGCATCGTCGCCTCAATACGGGCGACAGTGCGCCGTTCGCGATCCCAGGACTTTGCCTTGTGGCGCGTCTCGGTATAGCCACGCAGAACCGGCAGGTTCTCGATGGCGCGTCGCGTGCGGATGTCGTCGGCGACCTCGTCGACTTTTCTGGCGAGAGGCTTGGTGCCGGACAGACCGAAGATGTAGTCGATGCCGTTGGTCTCGCACCACGCCATTGCCTCCGGCCGGGCATAGTGCCCGTCGCCACGGAACGTAATTTGCGTGTTGTGCCATCGCGTCCGGATATGCCGTACCAGGCGGCGCAGATGGGCACGCACCTCGACGCCGCCCGGCGTCTTGCCGGGCCGCAGCACGACGGCCACGGGCCGGCTCTTCTCCGTGTCGTAGACGTGGATCGGCAGGAAGCAGCGTTCGTCATAATGAGCGTTGAACAGCGAGAGCTGCTGATGGCCGTGGACGACGTCGCAGGTATCATCGATGTCGAGCGTGACGGATGCCGGCTCGCGCGGGTAGCTATCCATCCATGCGTCGACCAAAGTGTAGGTCAGCCGGATCACGTCGCGCAGGCGCGGAGCATTCTCCAGCCGCGACAGCGTCGGCTGGGAACACAAATCCCGGCCCGTGTCCGGTAGGCGACCGCAGGCCAGTTTGAATGCCGGATCGGACCTCAGATGATCGAGGTCGTCGGCGTCCTCGTAGCCGCAGCAGATCGCGAACATGCGAGCGCGGAACATATCGACCAGGCTGTGCACGACCCGCGTCGGATCGCGCCGATCCGGGAACACCCGGGCCAGATTGTTGGCCAAACCGAGACGCCGCTCGGCCATCGCCAGAAGCATCACGCCCCCGTTCGAGGTTAGGCGCCCACCATCGAAGGCAGCTGTGACTTTCTTGGCGTGAACGGCTGGAAACGAGAAGGGCGGAATCGTATCGTCGGTCATGGCGGGCGTGGCGTTCGCGGTTGGAGGTGATGGGGTTGGCTTCGCAACCGAATCCTACGCCGCATCAGCGCTTTACCCCTCAGGCGCACTCTTACGAATAAGACGGGTTAAGTTGAAGAAAGATTGAGTGACTCCCGATCATTTCTGTGCCGAAACGTGGAGTCGCGGTCGTGCCGCGTCCAAAGAAACCGGCGCGAGCGGCCTATTAGACGCGGTAGGTGCTCAGCCTCCGAAACGAGACTATCAAGCATGAAGAGATCGAGCGCGAGGCAGAGGTTTTATTTGTGTTGAATTCTTGCTTCTCGATAGTGGTCTGAAATCGTATCATCGGTCATGGCGGGCGTGGCGTTCGCGGTTGAAGGTGATGGGGTGGCTTCGCAACCGAATCCTACGCCGCATCAGCGCTTTACACCACGCTCGCCAGCCTCTCAGGCGCCCTCTCGCGAATAAGACGGGCTAGCTTGCTAATGTCACTCCATCCCAACGGCAGAGGGCTGGCTGTATTGGAGGGCAGAGCTGGCCCCGGTTGTTTGGACAGCGCCCCGCTGGATTTAAGTGGAGTCCTGCCGGGTTATGCTGAACGCGGGGCTTTACGATTTTGTCGTTGCGTCGGGAGGGCGTAGCCCGACCAGAGCGACGACAAAATCGTCGGCGACGGTCATGCGGCCATCACCATAGCTTGCGTGCCGAAGTAAGCCTCGTCGGGCGTGCGCCCGTCAAGGCTCGAGTGAGGGCGCCCCTGATTGTAGAAGGCCAGATACTTGGCAATTGTCGCTCGCGCCTCGGACACGCTGTCGTAGGCGCGGAGATAAACTTCTTCGTATTTGACCGTGCGCCAGAGCCGCTCGACAAACACGTTGTCGCGCCAGGCGCCCTTGCCGTCCATGCTGATGGCCATCTTCGCGTCCAGCAGCACATCGGTGAACTCGAGGCTGGTGAACTGGCTGCCCTGGTCCGTGTTGAAAATCTCGGGCCTGCCGTGCTTCGCCAACGTCTCCCGGACCGCTTCGACGCAGAAGGCCGCCTCCATTGTGATCGAGACGCGATGGGCCAGGACCCGTCGGCTGAACACATCGACGACCGCCGCGAGATAGACGAAGCCACGCCGCATCGGAATGTAGGTGGTGTCCATTGCCCACGCATGGTCGGGCCGCTCGATCTTCAATCCGCGCAACAGGTACGGGTAGATCTTGTGACCCGGAGCCGGCTTGCTCGTGTTCGGGCGACGATAGACCGCCTCGATCCCCATGCGCTTCATCAGCGTCGCGATGTGGCGGCGACCGGCGTATACGCCCTCCCGCCGCAGCAACGATCGCAGCATACGCGCTCCCGCGAAGGGATAATCGAGATGCAGCTCATCGAGCCGACGCATCAAGGCAAGGTCCTCGGCCGAAACTGGCCGAGGTTCATAGTAGACCGTGCTGCGAGCCAGCTTCAGGACCTTCGCCTGGCGCACGATAGAAAGATCATGACCGCGGTCGATCATCGCTTTGCGCTCAGCAGGCCCGCCTTGGTGAGCGCGCCGGACAAAAAATCGTTTTCCAACGCCAGCTCGCCGATCTTGGCATGTAACGCCTTCAAATCGACCGGCGTCTCGGCCGATGTCTTGTCATGCCCAAACACGCCGGCGGCGCCTTCCAGGAGCTGGTTTTTCCAGATCGTGATCTGGTTCGGATGAACATCAAACAGTTGCGCCAGCTCCGCCAGTGTCTTGTCGCCTTTGACCGCAGCCAAAGCAACCTTCGCCTTGAATGCCGGAGAATGCGTCCGGCGGCTCTTCTTCGTCATCTTCGCTCCTGATTCGCAGCAAGAATCCTCGCCGCTGTCAGGCAGAAAATCCACTCAAGCTACTGTCCGAATTTGCGGGGCCAGCTCTCTTCATCGTCGGCCACTTTTTTTTGCAAAGACAACGTTCCGGGGTTCGGGTTTGTTCAGCATCGCCAGTTCGGCGCCGCCCGCGAGGATCTCCCCTCAGGTGGAGAGAGTAAAGCGCGGTCCTAGTGAGAGAGCCGCTGATGCTCGAAGAATAGCGCCGCACGCCCCAAAGAAATCACTTGATCCTTACGCAGCGTCAGGCCGTAGGTTCGCGTTCCGGCGAAGCCCTCATAAAGCGCGTCGGAAATGCCGGCGGAATAACGGACGTAACGCTGTCAAGCAGTCGAATGTATCGGCACCGTGTCGTGCGTGAAACGTGGATCAGGAGCGAAAGGTTGTTGTCGGGATGAAGAACCGCGGAATTATGTTCGCATTGCTCGCTCTCGTCACATCTCCGGTCTGCGCCGCGACGTTCAGCGGTGCTCCGCGCATCCTCGACGGCAATACGATCGAGATCGACAAAACCAACGTTCGGCTCTCAGGCATCGAAGCTCCTGAGACGGACCAGATTTGTCTCGACGCCAAGGGCCGGAAATGGGCCTGCGGCGTAGCTGCTCGCGACGAGCTTATCAAGCATTCAAATGGGCGAACCTGGGATTGTCATACCCAGAGAGTCGATGAGTACAGACGAGCCCTCGGTAACTGCTTCATCGAAGGCGAGAATGTGAACGTCTGGATGGTACGCTCGGGCTGGGCACTATCGGCTGCTCCATCTCACGCTGTCTATGAGTTGGCGGCAAGCACAGCCCATACGGGACTGTGGTCGGGAGCGTTCATCGCTCCCTGGGACTGGCCTCGCCGCAATAAGGGCACGATTATCGTCGGCGCGTGGTCGGTTCCGATCGACGCGCAGGAAGTACTGCTCGGATCCGTCCTGCTGTCGGAACCGCCGTCCCCCGAGTGCCTGATAAAAGGCACTGTCGAGCGCAGCGGCGAGCGGATCTATCACCTGCCAGGGCAAGCCAGCTACGAACTAATCGACATGACGAAGAAGCGTAGCGAACGCTGGTTTTGTAGCGAAGCGGAAGCCGAAGCCACCGGGTGGCGTAAGGCCGTGCGTTGAGGCGACACATGCATGCAGCCAATTCTCCAAATATGTACCATTTAACCAGGACCGCGCGTTCGCGCCGTTCGCTGTTGTTGTTTGCTGCGTCGACAGTTTTCCTGCGATTCGGCAATAAGATCGCCGATGCGAAGGAAGCAAAAAGCACGCCCAAGCCAGATAACCTGCTGTCGCCAGATGCTGCCCTGAAGCGGCTGCTGATGGGAAACGAACGTTATGTCCAGGGTGCATCACGAGCCGACGATCTTAGGCGCGAGCGTTCGGCTTTGGTCGAAGGCCAAAATCCATATGCGGCGGTTCTGAGCTGCGCCGACTCTCGCGTGGCGCCCGAATTTGTGTTCGACAGCGGGCTAGGTGATTTGTTTGTCTGCCGCGTCGCCGGCAACTTCGCTAATGATGATACACTCGCCAGTATGGAATATGCGGTCGCAGTACTGAACACGCCGCTAATCCTCGTACTAGGCCACGATCATTGCGGCGCGATAGACGCTACGATCAAGTCGCTCCATCAAGATAAGCCGCCGCCAGGGCACATTTCAGCCCTGGTGACCGCACTTGCTCCCGCCGTGAACGCATCTCTAGGGCAGGCCGGCGATACATCCGCCCGCGCAACCCGAAACAATGTGATCGACAATGTCAACAAACTCAGATCGACGGGCCCTATTCTGAAGGCTGCAGTCGAGCAGAACCGGCTGAAAGTCGTCGGGGCCCTGTATCGGATCGACAACGGTAAGGTCGATATTGTCAGCTGACACTAGCACATTCACACCCGAGGCAAATCATCTGCCGTGCGATACGGCCCTTCCGCTCCGCTGTTTGGTCCATCGTCTGCGACAAATGCCCCGGATACCATCCGCTCCACAATAAATGATCAACTCGGGAAGTGCTTCGGTATGCGTGGCGTCTTGATTCTGCTCATGTTCTACGTACTCATGCTAGCAACACGCGGCGAGCATCAAAAAACGCACCTAACGCGTCCGACAGCGTTCATGCCTCCATATTGAGTTGCAAACCCAATAGCGTGGTTCCGGCAGCAGATCGCGATAAAGCGCATTGCCTGGCTGTGAACTCCAGAGCCGGCGACGATCCTGAGATCTTCTGGCTCCGATCGAGCACGCCATGAATGGTGTTGCTTTATCACCAAGCTCAGCCAGGGCTGCAGATCACATAGAACAACCAGCAGGACTGGCCGCCCGGTCTGTAAACGAACATGCCGCCCGCGCCAGTAGGCCAGCCGCATCCATCATTCGTTAGATAGTCTCGTTCGCCGCCAAGGGACCCGGCCCGCAATGATGATGCCGTTGAAAGCATGGTTGTTTTCACCACGATCTCGCATGCACTGCCTGATATTGCGCACAATCGCACGACCCGCCCACTTGCACAATTTACTATCCGTCCTCCATAACGAGGTCGATACGAGACGAAACTGGCAGCTTGCAGATTGCATAGTGTGTACGCGAAGCCCATCAGGTTGTTAGTTGCTGCGGACACAGTAAATTGTGCCAGATTTGTCAGCCCAGGCGAATACCAGAACAATGATTCAAGTGTTGCGCACCGTCTGCCAGCCAGAAATCATCTGGCAACCGATCGACTTGGCAAGCAAGCTCTTCAACCACGGCGTCGCTCAGTAGGAAACAGAAGACTAGCTTCAGAACGTGGATCCCTCATCAGTCGCAACGCTCGTAGTGCGGGCATGCTGCGCGAATTTGGCAAGCTCGGCCAAAATCGGAAGCATTGGAAAACCGCCGAAGATGGAGGCGCCGGCGGCTGCAAAAGGGGTCGACAGGTCAGAATTCTGCCCGAATTTCTTGCGTCCTGTAGGACAGAAGGTAGACAGCTCGTGTGCTGCAACGAGCCTCCTAAGCTCCCCGGGGCCTCTTCGAAGCGCCTTGTCTTTGCTTGCATGAGCCGGGTACTCTTGCAGTCACCTCGAACAGATTTGATCGCGTAATTCAGCGTCTTGAACTCCGTGCGTTTGCTGAACACCAGCTGTCTGGAGGTCCGCTTCTAACCAGGCGCTCACCCGCAGTCGCACGAACGGCTATTGGGCTGTTGGTGGCATCGGGAGATCGGAGCGGGTGCTAATTTTGGCATTAACGTTGAATCTGGCCGGTCGGCGAACGAGGTCCGCTTCTGTCGTTTTGCTTGCGGTTTGTTGAGTCAATGACATTGGCGGAAAGTATACACGAAATTCACGAGCATGTGCTGGCACCGCGCGGCGGAAAGAGCTGGCCCCGCAAATTCGGACAGTAGCTTGAGTGGATTTTCTGCCTGACAGCGGCGAGGATTCTTGCTGCGAATCAGGAGCGAAGATGACGAAGAAGAGCCGCCGGACGCATTCTCCGGCATTCAAGGCGAAGGTTGCTTTGGCTGCGGTCAAAGGCGACAAGACACTGGCGGAGCTGGCGCAACTGTTTGATGTTCATCCGAACCAGATCACGATCTGGAAAAACCAGCTCCTGGAAGGCGCCGCCGGCGTGTTTGGGCATGACAAGACATCGGCCGAGACGCCGGTCGATTTGAAGGCGTTACATGCCAAGATCGGCGAGCTGGCGTTGGAAAACGATTTTTTGTCCGGCGCGCTCACCAAGGCGGGCCTGCTGAGCGCAAAGCGATGATCGACCGTAAACGGTACGAGAGGCCCACGGAGCCACGGACTTGGTGCGGACGACCTACGCACCGCGCTTGAAGCGTATAGGCATCCAGAACTGCCGGAGGGCCTCGACGGTTGCTGGAATGTTGCGCCAGGCGTTTTGGATGATGGGCTGCGTTCCCAGCGTGCGCCGGGCCGGGGGTAGCAAGGGTCGACCGGCGTCGTCGATGCAATGGACCAAGATCGGCCGCAGCATAAGGTGTTCGGTTCCATTCGGGGGGAGAAGCCGCGACCAGACGAGAAGCCGAAGCTTCATGACGGCGTAGAAGCCCATGCACCAGGGCTGCGGGTCGACTTCGCCGTCCGGTGATCGCACGAACAGCGGCTCGAAGCTCTCCGGTCTCGTCGACAGCGTCTCGCTGATAGCGTTGTGGCGCATCAGCGTGGCGGCGATTGCCGAGAACTCCTCGGTGTCGTGATTGAAGGCGTCGGGATCTACGCCGAGGAGCGGGCACACCCATTCCTCGGACGCCATCGAGACCGGCCCGGCGACGACCGCGGCCACCGCGCCATCGAGCATGGAGAGCGACGTCGCCCGCGGATGCCGAAGCGTCGGCGACCTGGCGCGCTTGCTGATCCATTGCCCGAGCCGTTCGAACGACAGATAGCGGTACG
>NZ_JBMGPZ010000004.1:0-502500 GCF_049739505.1 Bradyrhizobium sp. USDA 241
TCGGTCAAAATCCCCCGGGTATGGTCACTTGAAACTCCCCCACCTGATGATCGCCGTCAGCGCCGCTGAACAGCAGTAGCCGGTCAGGCAGGACGTTTATGTTCGACCCCTTTAGCCAGCAAGGGGCCGGGGAGTTGAACGTCTTGAAGCGACATCTGCAAAGCACCGTACTTACATTACTTGATCGCAACACCAGCCAGCGCGAGATTCACCGGCTGACGGGTGTCGATCGCAAGACGATCCGGCGTTATCAGGCGCTGCGGGCCGGTGCGGAGGCAAATTCCCCCGGGGAAGTGACCACCGGCTCGGTGAGCGCGGACGGCCAAATTCCTCCACCCCGACCACCGGCTTTTGGGACATCGGAAGCGACGGTCACCAGCAGCCTGGCCCGTTCGGCTTGCGAAGCGCATCGGACGTGGATCGAAGAACAGGTCCGGCTGAAGCGGAACGCGCAGGCGATTTACCAGGACCTGGTTGATCAATTTGGCTTTCCGTCCAGCTACCAGAGTGTCAAGCGGTTTGTGCGCCGGTTGCGGCACGCTGATCCTGAGCAGTTTGATCGTCTTGAGTTCCTCCCCGGCGAGGAAGCTCAGGTCGACTATGGCGAGGGCGCGCCGACGGTTGATCCGAAGAGCGGGCGGTACCGTCGTCCCCGCCTGTTCGTGATGACGCTACGCTACTCGCGGCGCAGCTTCCGGCGGGTAGTCTGGAAGTCCAGCCAACAAGTCTGGGCGCAGCTCCACGAAGAGGCGTTCCGGTATTTTGGCGGGGTCCCCAGCTATGTCGTGCTCGACAACCTGAAGGAAGGCGTCCTCAAGCCGGATTTGTACGAGCCCCAGCTCAACCCGATTTACAGCGCGATGCTGGCTCATTACGCCGTGGTCGCCGATCCCGCGCGCGCGGCCGATCCAAATCGGAAAGGATGCGTCGAGAATGCGATTCAACATACCCAGGGCACTGCGCTGGCCGGACGGCGCTTCGAGACGCTGGAGGCGCAAAACGAGTTCTTGAGGCACTGGGAGGAGAACTGGGCTTCCAAACGCATCCACGGCAGCACGCGCCGTCAGGTCGAGGCGATGTTCCAGGAAGAGAAGCCGCACCTGCGGCCGCTGCCTGTCGCTCCCTTCCGCATCTTCACCGAAGTCGTCCGGACTGTCTGCGACGACACCACCGTACGCGTCGACAACAGCTATTACGCCGCGCGGCCCGCGCCGATCGGCAGCCAGGTCGTCGTGCGCATCTACACCACCACGATCGAGATCCGTGATCGCCACACCCGTGCGCTGCTGCGTGTTCATTCCCGGATGGCGCACCCCGGTTCTGTCGTCCTGCCGACCAGCGAACGGCCGTTCAACCCGTCGCGGCAAACCGCCGTGCTGCTGGCGAGCGCCGAGCGCATCGGACCGCAGACCAGGGCCTTGTGCCAGCAGGTGTTCGACACCGAAGGGCGCCCCGGACAGCGCGCGATGTGGGGCATTGTCGGGCTGGGCCGGAAGTATCCGGCGCGGCTGGTCGAGCAGGCCTGCGCGCACGCCATCGACAACCGCATCTACCGCTACAAGCACGTGCGTGCGACCGTCGAGCGGTTGTTCGAACAGGCGATCGAGCAGGTTGGAGTGACGCCACAGCCGGCATCGCCGCTCACCCAGGATCATCCGCTGATCCGTACCCCCGCGGAATACGGCGACCTCTTCAGCCGCGCTGTGCGGCGCGACGCCGACGACAATGGTCGGCAGGCCGAGGCTCACGACGATCACGCCACGGCAATCCGCGCTCGTGTCGCCTGCGCAACCCCGGCCAACTCCGGCGCCACGAGCGCTCCCGCTGCACCTTCTCACCTTAAACTGGAGACCTAGCCACATGATGACCATGCCGGAAATTGAGCGTTGCCTACGACAGCTGCGCCTGTCGGGTGTCCGCGACACGCTGCAGACGCGCGTGCTCCAGGCGCAGGGCGCCAACCAGCCCTTCCTCGAGACCTTCTCCCTTATCCTGCAGGATGAACTGGACCGTCGTCAGTCCCGTCTTATCGAGCGGCGATACCAGCAATCCGGGCTCGACGAAAAGCTGACGCTCGCCGAGTTCGACTGGTCCTTCAATCCCAAACTGCCACGTCAGACCTGCTTCCAGCTCCACACCCTGGCGTTCATTGCCGCTGGCGAGAACGCTCTGCTTGTTGGCAAACCTGGCACCGGGAAGTCGCACATCGCCAAGGCGATTGCCTATCAGGCGATCCTGCAAAGCCACAAGGTCCAGTATCTTGAGACCGACGACTTCTTCCACCGCTACGCCCTGAACTCTCCGGCACAACGCGAGGTCCGGCTGCGAACCATCATCGACTGCGATCTCCTCGTGCTGGACGATCTATTCCTCGCACGCGCCATCCCCGACGACGCCGGCACTTTGCTGCAGACCCTGATCCATCAGCGTTACAAACTGCGCCGCAGCGTCATCGTCACCTCCAATCGCGTCGTGCAGGATTGGGGGGCATACCTTGGGGACAACACTATGAGCACGACGATCCTCGATCGCCTTATGCATCATTGCCATCTGCTTGAGTTCGACGGACGCAGCTATCGGCTCAAAGAAGCCGCTGAAGCTCTTGCCCGGGAAACAAACTCAAACTAACAGTCCCTTGTCCTGCCTCGCGGGTGGAGGAATTTGACTGACCACACCCGGAGGAATTTGAAGTGACCCGCGGGGGCGTAGGTGGATCCAGTGCTCAGCAGGGAAGTCGAAGAAGGCGAGCAGCGCATGGCGATCCTTGATCAGGCACTCCACCGCACGTCCGTATTTGACGTGGTATTTCTCGACGAAGACGTCGATCGCGGTTTCAGCTTCGGCCCGGTGTGGGGCCAGATAGATGTTCCGCAGGTCGTTCTTCATGGGGCCCTGCACGGATTTGGCGACCTTGTCGAGTACGTTGCTCACTTTATGGCACCAGCATCGTTGGTGCCGCGTGCCGGGAAAGGCCTCGTCCAGTGCCTTCCAGAAGCCGAGGGCGCCGTCGCCGATGGCGAGTTGCGGGGCAATCCGTAACCCGCGTTGCCGCAGGTCGATCAGGAGTTCGCGCCAGCTCTGCGCGCTCTCGCGCACGCCGACCTGGAAGCCGATCAGCTCCTTCTTGCCTTCCGGCGTGGTGCCAATCAGCACCAGCATGCATTCGCTGTGATCTTCCATGCGGGCCTGCAGGTACACGCCATCGGCCCAGATGTAGACATAGCGACGCGCCGACAGATCGCGTCTCTGCCAGCGTTCGTACTCGACCTGCCAATCGGCCTTCAGGCCGGCGATCACCGAAGGCGACAGGTTCGGCGCATCCTTGCCGAGCAGCGCCGAGAGCGCCTCCTGGAAGTCGCCGGTCGAGATGCCGCGCAAATAGAGGACCGGGATCAAGGCATCCAGGCTCTTCGTCCGCCGCGCCCATAGCGGCAGGATTGCCGAACTGAAGCGGAGGCGGTCGCCTGGCCCGCTCGCTCCGCGGTCGCGGACCTTGGGACGAGCGACCTCCACCGGACCGATGCCGGTCGCAATCTCGCGCACCGGACCGTGCCCATGTCGGACCAGGCGCGCTCGACCGTCGGGCAGCGTCAGATTGGCCGTGCTGGCCAGAAACGCGCCAACCTCGATCTCGATCGATAGCGGTACGACGACCCCACCTCGTTTAGGTGGACGGGATGAGCGAGACTCGCGCGTGGATTTGACAACGCGAGGGACGCTCGTTCCATTCATCAAGACAGACATCAAGACGGGCATGATGCCGCCTCCTATCAGCGGATCGAGGTGATCACAGGGGAGAGGCGACGGCGCAGTTGGAGCGATGCGGAGAAGGCGCGGATCGTGGCCGAGAGTGCCGATCCGGAGACGAGCATTTCCGAGGTGGCTCGACGCAACGGGGTGAACCGGGGACTGCTCAGTGTGTGGCGGCGCCAGGCGCGGCTCGCGTCGAGCGAAGCGCCGCAGTTCGTGCAAGTCAGGCTCCAGGCCGCCGTCGAGGCGCAGCCGAACGCGATCGATAAGGCGCATGTTCTGACGGATCCGGCCGAGCGGATCGAGGTGATGATCGCGGGCGCGACGGTGCGCGTGCCCGTCGGCGTCGACGCCGCGACGCTGGAGCGCGTGCTGGCGGCGGTGAGATCGACGCGATGATCTCTTTCGGTCCAATGGTCCGTGTGTTCGTCGCGACGCAGCCGATTGACTTTCGTAAAGGCGTTCATGGCCTTGTCGCGCTGGTAGCGGAGGGATTAGGCGGCAAGCCCTACAGCGGTGACGTTTATGTCTTCCGATCGAAGCGATCGGATCGTTTGAAGCTACTGGTTTTTGACGGCTCGGGAATGGTTCTAGCGACGAAGTGGCTGGAGAATGGGGGCTTTGCCTGGCCACCTGTTCGCGAGGGTACGATGCCGGTGACGGGGGCGCAACTGGCGATGCTGATTGAAGGTCTTGCGGAGTGGTCGCGTGTGGTCCCGAAGGTGACGAAGCGGCCGACGAAGGTTGCCTGAAGCGTCTTGTTTTGCTGGCGATTGCGAGTGCGTTCGTGTAGCTCTGCGATATGGCGCTTCGCCCCGAAGATCTCCCCTCTGACCCTGCGGCTCTTGCCGAGATGGTGCTGGCTTTCGAAGGCGAGAACGATGATCTGCGCGCAGAGATCGCCACGTTGAAGAGCCTGATCTTCGGCGCACGATCGGAGCGCGCGGCGATCGTCTGCGCCGAACAGATCGCGTTTGATCTGGAACGGACCGCCGGCTCACAGCTCCCGGCCAATGACGACAAACCGGACGCGCCGCGGCCGGAGCGGCGCAAAGCGAAGCGCAACATCGGCGCGCTGCCGGCGCATCTGCCTCGGGTCGAGCGGGTGATCGAGCCGGCGTCCACGCTGTGCCCGTGCTGCACGGGGCAGATGCATCGGATCGGCGAGGAGAGCAGCGAAGCGCTCGATCGGGTTCCCGCGTGGCTGCGCGTGCTCCGCACGATCCGTCCAAAATACGCCTGCCGCTCCTGTGAGGGCCCGATTGTCCAGGCCCCGGCACCGGCGCGGCTCGTCGAGGGCGGCATGGCAACGACGGCGCTGATCGCGCATATCGCCGCGGCCAAATATGCCTGGCAATCGACGCTCTATCGCCAGACGCAGATCCTGGCGGGTCAGGGTGTCGTCGTCGACCGTCAGACGCTGGCGCGCTGGATGGGGAGCGCGGCGTGGCTGGTCAGGGGCCTCTACGATCTGCAACTGAAGACTATGCACGGCTTCGAGCGGCTGTTCTGCGACGAGACGCCGATGCCAGTGCTCGATCCGGGACGCGGCCGCACGAGGATCTGCCAGTTCTGGGCGCACGCGACGGACGATCGGGCGTGGAAGGGGCCGGCGCCGCCGGCGGTCGCCTACGTGTTCGCAGGTGGTCGCGGCAAAAAGGAGATCGTGGCGCAGTTAGCCGGCTTCGAAGGCGTGCTGCAAGTCGACGGCTATGCCGCCTACGCCTCGCTGGCGGGCGATGCGATGATGTCGGGCCAGATCCAGCTGGCGTATTGTCTCGTTCACGCGCGCCGCAACTTCGTGAGGGTGCACAAGACGACGAACTCACCCTTCGCCGCGGAGGTCATCGAGCGCATTGCGGCCGTCTACGCGATCGAGGAGAGGATCCGCGGTCTCGATGCTGGGGAACGCCGCGCGACGCGACAGGCCGAGACGAAGCCGCTGATGGAGGCGTTGAGGGCCCGTCTGATCGCGGTGAAGGACGGGATCTCCCGCCGCTCGACGCTCATCAAGGCGATCGACTACATGCTCGAACGCTGGCAGGGCCTGACGACGTTCCTGGATGACGGGCGGCTCGAGCCGGACACCAACACGGTCGAACGATCGATCAGGCCAATTGCGATCGGAAAAAAGAACTCGTTGTTCAGTGGTGACGAAGGCGGGGGCGAGACCTGGGCGATACTCGCTTCGCTTCTTAACACAGCGAAATTGAATGGCCTCGACCCCGAGGCGTATCTCGTCGACGTTCTCGATCGCATGGTGAGCGGCGCCACGAAGACCAACCAGCTTCACGAACTTCTGGCCTGGAACTGGAAGGCCGCACGCGAAGCCGAAAAGCGGGCCGTGGCATGACGAAGCCGAAGCAAGGGCGGGGAACGCGAAAAGCACGCAAGACGACGATGGCGGACTATGCCATGTCGTTCGAACGGCTCGGGCAATGGATCAGCAAGCGCGCCAGGTCGCCGACGCTTCGGCATCCGCGGGCGACGTCGCTCTCCATGCTCGATGGCGCGGTGGCCGCGGTCGTCGCCGGGCCGGTCTCGATGGCGTCCGAGGAATGGGTGTGCCCGCTCCTCGGCGTAGATCCCGACGCCTTCAATCACGACACCGAGGAGTTCTCGGCAATCGCCGCCACGCTGATGCGCCACAACGCTATCAGCGAGACGCTGTCGACGAGACCGGAGAGCTTCGAGCCGCTGTTCGTGCGATCACCGGACGGCGAAGTCGACCCGCAGCCCTGGTGCATGGGCTTCTACGCCGTCATGAAGCTTCGGCTTCTCGTCTGGTCGCGGCTTCTCCCCCCGAATGGAACCGAACACCTTATGCTGCGGCCGATCTTGGTCCATTGCATCGACGACGCCGGTCGACCCTTGCTACCCCCGGCCCGGCGCACGCTGGGAACGCAGCCCATCATCCAAAACGCCTGGCGCAACATTCCAGCAACCGTCGAGGCCCTCCGGCAGTTCTGGATGCCTATACGCTTCAAGCGCGGTGCGTAGGCCGTCCGCACCAAGTCCGTGGCTCCGTGGGCCTCTCGTACCGTTTACTCTCGATCGCCCTGGCAAGCAGGTCCCGCGCGCCGGCACGAACGATATCGGTCAGTGGATCATCAACCGCGGACGGCTGACGGAAAGCAAGAACATTGGTAGTCTCGGTCATGGCGTATCGCTCTCCTCGAGAGGTTCTGGCAGGCTCGTCACCCGCCTCGATACGCCGCCTTCCTCACACCGTCATCACCCAGATTCCGCCATAGCTCATCCTTCTTCATGCTGGCCTGTACCGACACTGCGACTTTGTTCAAGATATTCGCGGTTTTGTGCACCCAGCACCGCTGATGTCGCGTGGCGGGAAAGACCTCGTCGAGCGCCTTCCAGAAGCCGAGCGCGCCGTCACCGACGGCGATTTCCGGGGCGATCTTCAGCCCTCGGGTTTTCGCCTCGACGAGCAGTTCGTGCCAGCTCTGCGTGCTCTCGCGCACGCCGACCTGGAAGCCGATGAGTTCCTTCTTGCCTTCCGGCGTCGCGCCGATCAGCACCAGCATGCATTCGCTGTGGTCTTCCATGCGAGCCTGCAGGAAGACGCCGTCCGCCCACACGTATACGTACCGGCGCGCCGACAGATCGCGCTTCTGCCAACGCTCGTACTCGAGCTGCCACTCCGTCGTCAGTCTGGAAACCACCGCCGGAGAAAGATTCGGCGCATCCTTGCCCAAGAGCGCCGCCAGCGCCTCCTGGAAGTCGCCCGTCGAGATGCCTCGCAGGTACAGAACCGGCAAAAGTGCATCCAAGCTCTTCGTGCGCCGTGCCCACAACGGCAGGATCGCCGAGGTGAAGCGGATCCGCTCGCCATCGCTGGTCACCGCGCGATCGCGAATCTTTACCCGGGCGACTTCGACGGCGCCGATCCCCGTCTGGATCGTCCGCACTGGACCATGGCCGTGTCGCACGAGGCGGTCGCGGCCATCGGGAAGCTTCAAGCCCTTCATCGCGGCGAGAAACGCCTCGGCTTCCATCTCGACAGCCTGCGCAAGCAGCTGCCGAGCTCCAGATCGCAAAATATTCGTCAGTGGATCGTCGATCTCATCGGGCTGACGCAGTGGGACAATGTTGCTATGCTCGTTCATGGCGTATCGCTCTCCTTGAGGTTCTGGCAGGCTCGACACCCGCCTCGATACGCCGCCTATCTCATTCCGTCATCACCCAGTTTCCCGCATAGCTCCGCTCTCAAGCATGGCGGGTCATCAGCGGCTCAGCCGCCTGCCCGGGCATTCCCTATGCTTCCTAGCCCGGATAGCAGGAGAACCAATCAACCGGCTCCGATGAAGGCGGTGAGATTGCTCGCCTGCGCTATCAACGAACTGGATGCATCCCATCAACACTTTCTATTTTACTAATTGAAGCCAAACACCGCATAAGTCGATCGCCGGCTTACGGAAGGCAGTGTTCACGAATGTCGCGTGATAATGGATCACTTGGTCGCAGAGCAAATCACGTGCTTCTTGGCTGCTTCGAGCAATGTTTGACGGCAAGACACGTGGGGGCACGAATGCAGTGCGGTGACCAGTCGCAGTTGGCGCGCAATCTACACGACGTTGCCTGCCCCTTTGGGCATGATACTTGATTGCTCTAAGAAGACAGCTATCACGCACACTCGGCGATGGTAAATGCCTCCGCAGCGTAGAACTCGGGCAGGTGAGTTGGCCTTCGCAGGGGTGCGGGCTGGACCTTTCGCTCTGACCAGGCGGGTCGCCTCAACAGTCCGGCGCTGTTGCCGCGGCTCCAAGCAGAGCAGTACAATCAGCTGTGTGGCCCCGAACAGAGTCACCGCTGTTGCCGAACGCACTGGGCGGCTCGAGAATCCATTCAAATCCCGCGCCATCGGCAACGCTTTTCGTTTTTCCCTAGACGCTCATTGCACTTTTGCAATCCTTTCGCGGCACATATGTGCCCCCTCTTCCAGGGGACCGGAAGCGCCTCCTGTGCAGCAGTCATTTGTCCAGCGAAGCGTCCGCCGTTTGGCGAACGGGAAACGATACCTCTACTCCGCCTGTCTTGCATTTCACCACTTTGGAGAAATACCGTGGAACTTGACCCTTCCAATTCACGCATACAAAACCTCGAGGATCGCGTCGACCTGCAACTCGACATCGTGGCTGGGCTCATGCGCGAAGAAGGCAACGAGCTGGAAGCGATCCGATTACTTAATGCCCTCATAGGCCAAATGATCACCGCGGAACTGGAGCTCGGCCAGCTTGGCGATACAAGAACCGGCCACGGACGAATGCGATTGTCGCAAGACCGTGGCGTTTACCACCCCGAGGACCTTCAGATTCTGGGACGCCTTTTTGATCAGACTGTGGCGGCATTACCGGCCGCGCTGCGGACTTCCGCCAATCGATTGACGATCGCCAAGCTCATTCTTTCACGTGCGGCAGCGGACTGAGATTTCATTTGCGCTTTTTGGAGATTGATGGCGTTGAGCGGACGTTTATGGCTGGGCTGACAGTTACACTTAGGCCGCACACACCAGGGATCGACATTTGCTGTTTATGGGCTCACCGTCCGTAAGCGCGCCGCTTCCGCTGGCCTTTCATATGGCAACAGTTCGCCACCACTTTCGAAATCAGGCTTGCTCTATCTCACGCCGCCGGCGACGCATTCGATCTAGCTGGGCCTTGCTGTCCCTCGACGCCTTTCACGAGCTGCAAGTATGCAAAGCTCGGAAGCGCGCCGCCGATCCCACGCTGCGCCGGCTTTCCTACGCAACTCCGTATTGAACCCACACCGACGGCGCCCGGCCCTTCTTTGCCAAACGACTAAGAATCCGCCGTGGGGAAAGTGCAATTGCCCTTGCATCTCGTTCCCTCTCTTAGGCGCCTGACCGGTAACAAACACCACGGCCGGAGCAGAAAGCCACGCGCAGGTGAATATCACACGGCAATAGGCGTCGAGACTTGTCGCAAAGCAGACAAGTCTCATCCGGAACAGGCTACATCACCCCAAATCCGACGTCACAAGCGCCATTGCGGTTTGAACGCTTCTTGAGAGTGGGAAAAGAGTAGGCGGCCTTTTTCATCATGCTGGGCTTTAACCGCAACCCGTGGGGGCCGATCTTCCGAATGAAGGAAGAAAAGCCACAATTTGGTGACCTGCGGATTTCACGGATCGTGAGCATCGATTTCGCGCGATCGTGAGCACTGAATTCAGACGATCGTGAGCAGCCCGCTACGGCCGATGGGAGATAGAGTCAGTGTTCTGGTTGGCCGTCAAGGGTGATGGTTTTGGCGCTGCGTTTTCGCATGCTTTCTCCGGTGAGCTGGAGGCGGTGGGCGTTGTGGACGAGGCGATCGAGAATGGCGTCGGCGACCGTGGGGTCCCCAATGGCTCCATGCCAGGTGTCCACGGGGAGCTGACTTGTGACGATGGTGGATGCGCGGCCATGGCGGTCCTCGAGGATTTCGAGCAGATCGCGGCGTTCCGCGGCGGTGAGCACCGATAGTCCCCAATCATCCAAAATCAGAAGCTGAGCGCGGCCGAGGCTTTTGAGGAGCCGGGCGTAACGTCCGTCTCCGCGCGCGAGCGCGAGCGCCTCGAACAGCCTTGGAACGCGATGATAGAGGACTGATCGGTTGTCGCGGCAGGCCTTGTGGCCGAGCGCGCAGGCTAACCAACTTTTGCCCAGGCCGGTTGCCCCGGTGACGAGCAAATTCTCGTGGCGATCGATCCAGCGACCTTCGACGAGTTTGGCGAAAACGGCGCGGTCGATGCCCCGCGGGGTGCGCAGATCGACGTCCTCGACGCAAGCAGTCTGGCGCAGTGCGGCGATCTTGAGGCGCGTGGTGAGCCGCCTGGTGTCGCGTTCGGCGGCTTCGCGGTCGACCAACAGGCCGATGCGATCTTCGAACGGCAGGGCTTCGAGATCGGGCGATCGGCGCTGCTCCTCGAAGGCCTTGGCCATTCCGGTCAGGCCAAGCTCGATCAGCCGTTCGTGGGTTGGGTGGTTAAGCATGCCGGGTCTCTCCTTGCTTCAGTGGAAGTAGTCGCGTCCGCGGATGTTGCCGTGGCGCAGGGGCTGGTGCTCGAAAGATTCGTCGAAGAACGTGCGATCGAGGCCGTTCTGGAGGATCGATCTAATCGAGGCGACGGAGCGCGCCTTGATGAGGATGCCCCTCTGGCAGGCTGCGTCGAGGCGTTCGGCGCCGTAGCTTTTGACGAGCGCCAGAATGCCAAGGCAGGTTCGAAAGCCTTGTTCTGGATGGGGGCGGGCGTCGATCACGGCCTGGAAAAACGCTGCTGTCGAAGGACCGATCCGCTCGCCGGCGGCGATCACCGCGGCGGGGGTCCATTTGCCGTAGCGGCGATGGGCGCTGGGCATGTGGTCGGCGATGGTGGTGTGTCCGCGTCGGTTGGGCGCGCGGGCATGGCTGGCGATCCGCTGGCCCTTGTGGAAGATCTCGACCGTCCGATCGTCGATACGGGCATCGACCAGCTCGCCAATCAGACGATACGGCGCGGAGTACCAATGGCCGTCGACCTCGACATGATAATCGGGAGCGAGGCGGCAGCGCTTCCAGCGTGCGAAGGCATAAGGCTGATCTGGCAGCGGGGTTAGCTTGGGTTTGTCGAGTTCGGCAAACAGTTCGGCGCGGCTTGAGCCGAAGCCACGCATTTGACGAGCATTGAGTTCGTCGACGAGTGTCTTGATGGCGGCGTTGAGCTCGGCCCGGGAAAAGAAGCGCTGATTGCGCAGCCGGGCCAGAATCCAGCGCTGGGCGATTTGCACCGCGACCTCGACCTTCGCCTTGTCTTTTGGGCGCCGCGGCCGTGCGGCGAGAATGGCCGTGCCGTAATGGCTCGCCATCTCGGCATAAGTGCGATTGAGGCCGGGATCGTAGCGGTCGGGGTTGCTGACGGCGGCTTTGAGGTTGTCGCAGACCACGAACGTCGGCGTTCCGCTCAAAAACGTGAACAAGTTGACGTGGGCCCGGATCCAGTCGGCCAAGCTCTCGCTGGGGCAGGCCTCGGCGTAGGTGTAGTTCGAAGCGCCCATCGCCGCGACGAACAGCTTCATCGGCTGCACTTCCCCGGTCAGGGGATCGACGATGTCGATGGTGTCGCCGGCGAAATCCACGAACACCTTCTCGCCGGAGGGTGTCAGTAACTCGGTGTAAGATGGTTTCTGTGAGTTTACCTTTGACAGGAGACTCACATGGCTACGGATTTTTCACCTGAGATTTTGGACCAGCTTCTTGCCGGGGGCAGCCTCAAGCCAGAAGACTTAGCCGGCGAAGACGGGCTTTTCAGACGACTGAAGAAGGCGCTTCTGGAGCGCGCACTGGGTGCGGAGCTGACCCACCACCTTGGCTATGAGAAGGGCGACCCGGCGGGCCGCGGGTCGGGCAACAGCCGCAACGGCACAAGCAGCAAAGCGCTGTTGACGGACGACGGCGAGATCGAGATCGAGGTGCCGCGCGACCGCGCCGGCACGTTCGAACCGGTGATCGTCGCGAAGGGCCAGACCCGCTTCGACGGCTTCGACGAGAAGATCATCAGTCTCTACGGGCGGGGCATGACGGTACGGGAGATCCAGGGCCATCTGGCCGAGCTCTACGGCACCGAGGTGTCCCCCGATCTGATCAGCAAGGTCACCGACGCGATTCTCGACGAGGTCCGCGAATGGCAGAGCCGGCCGCTGGAAGCGATCTATCCGGTGGTCTTCTTCGACGCGCTCAGGGTCAAGATTCGCGATGAGGGGATGGTCAAGAACAAGGCAGTCTACGTCGTGCTGGGCATCACTGCATCGGGCGAGAAAGACGTGCTCGGGCTTTGGATCGAGCAAACCGAAGGCGCCAAATTCTGGCTCAAGGTCATGAACGATCTGAGGAACCGCGGCGTCGCCGACATCCTGATCGCCGTCGTCGACGGTCTGAAGGGCTTTCCCGAGGCGATCAACAGCGTCTTTCCCAAGGCGATGGTCCAGACCTGCATCGTGCATTTGATCCGCAACAGCCTATCCTTCGTGTCCTGGAAGGATCGCAAGGCGATCCTTCCCTCGATCAAGGCGATCTATCATGCCGAGAATGCCGACGCCGCTCTGCTCAGGCTCGAGGACTTCGAAGCCGAGTGGGGCAAGCGCTATCCCGCGATCGGGGCGGCCTGGCGCCGGGCGTGGGAGCACGTCATTCCGTTCTTCGCCTTCGCGCCGGAGATACGCAAAATGATCTATACCACCAACGCGGTCGAGGCGCTGAACCGTTCGCTGCGCAAGATCATCAAAACACGCGGCAGCTTCCCCAACGACGAGGCGGCGATGAAGCTGCTTTACCTCGCCATCAGAAATGCCGGCATCCATTGGCGACGACCGGTTGCATGGACGGCCGCAATGGGCCAGTTTGCCATCCAGTTCGGCGAGCGCTTTGCAGGCTCAGCGGACTGACCCCATGGGGTCAGTCCGCTGACCCCGCAAACCCCTCACAGAGACGCTCTTACACAAAACTTCTGACACTCCCTCTCGCCGCCCAGATGAATCTGCCGCATCGAAGGTCGGACCCGCCCCTTCCAGGCCTCGTAGGTAGTGCAGAACCACGTGTACCCGAAACCGTCGGGATTAACGGCGCGATACTCCTCCCAGAGCAGGCGACGGGTTACGTTGCGCCGGCGGAGCTCTTTATCGATGTAGCTCCAGTCGGGCACCGGCCGCTGCGGGCTCTGAGACGCTGGTCGTGGGGCCGGGAAAAGCAAAAGCTCCAGGTCTTCATCGGTCATTCCCTCCGGAAGCGGCCAGCTCAACCCAGCAGAGCGGGCGCGGCTCAGGTAGCTGTGCACAACGCCGTTGCTGACGCCCACGCTCCGCGCGATGGCCCGCTCTGGCAGGCCTTGAAAATGTTTTAACCGAAGGACTTCCTTGATCCGGCGCATCGACAATCTCTGGGTAGGCATTGGACTTCCTCGTTAACCACGAGGTCATCCCTAAGCCGGTTGAGTTGTCGGCCGAAGCGCTGCAAGGCTCCGAAAGCCTTGCTCACGATCCCGCGATCGTTGCTCACGATCGTCTGAAATCTCTGCTCACGATCCCCTGAAATCCGCGCTCACGATCCCGCGAAACGCGCAGTGACCGACCAAGAGGCCCACGACGGCAATGAAGGGCACGACAACTCGTACTCGCTTCACTCTTTTCAGAATTTCTTCGAATTGCGCGGGCATTACGGCGTTCGGTCATCGCAACTTCAACAAGCATCTATATCCTCTCCTGAAGTCCCGGGAGTAGCGTGGAAGAGGTTGAAGAGCAGATGTCTTTCGTGCTGAGACACGCAACACAATCCGGTTGCTTTTGAGAAGGTACTTCCTTGTATCAGGATGTCGAGGAGCGTTAGAGATGGATCAGATCTTTTCCGAGCAGGTGCAGGTGCCAGATGCCGTTGTGAGCGTCGCATTTGACAAGGCTTGGAGCTTTGTCGAGAAGGATCCGCTGCTGGCACATAATCTGAAGGCCGTCCTTCATAGCCGATTGCGCACTTACCTCGAGTGCTCGATAAGAAACGGCGAACGGAATGCTTTGAATCTGGCCAACGAGGCGATACGCAACTTGCGGGCTGAACTGGCACCGTCGACCGGGCAATGACTCGCTTGTGCCTATTGCGGCGAGAGCATCCGGCGCCGTTAAGGCATTTAGGGCGCCTCATACGGTGGAAAATTCGGGCCAGTGCGTGGTCGAGCAGACTTTTCTCTAATCATGTGCGGCCCCGCTGAAACGAGAGCGCTCGAGAAAGCTGTTGCCTCTGCAGCTCCTCTGGCGGCCGAGACCAGGAAGCTGAACACCAGGCCCAGACGGCGGCGAGACGGGGCGGCCGCGCTGGTATTCGCTCGCGCCAGGAAACCGACCACGGTGACCTTGAGCTCGGCACGATCTTGCGCAACTTCAAGCAAGAGCACTGTCTAGCACGCAGTGGGCTTCCCGACCCATCAATCAAGGTCGAAGTTGACGGACCATCGAGCTAGCCCGTCTTATTCGTAAGAGTGCGCCTGAGGGCTGGCGAGCGTGGTGTAAAGCGCTGATGCGGCGTAGGATTCGGTTGCGAAGCCACCCCATCACCTTCAACCGCGAACGCCACGCCCGCCATGACCGACGATACGATTCCGCCCTTCTCGTTTCCAGCCGTTCACGCCAAGAAAGTCACAGCTGCCTTCGATGGCGGTCGCCTGACCTCGAACGGGGGCGTGATGCTTCTGGCGATGGCCGAGCGGCGTCTCGGCTTGGCCGACAATCTGGCCCGGGTGTTCCCGGATCGGCGCGATCCGACGCGGGTCGTGCACAGCCTTGTCGATATGTTCCGCGCGCGCATGTTCGCGATCTGCTGCGGCTACGAGGACGCCGACGACCTCGATCATCTGCGGTCCGATCCCGCATTCAAGCTGGCCTGCGGACGGCTGCCGGACACGGGCCGCGATCTGTGTTCCCAACCGACGCTGTCGCGGCTGGAGAATGCTCCGCGCCTGCGCGACGTGATCCGACTGACCTACATTTTGGTCGACGCATGGATGGATAGCTACCCGCGCGAGCCGGCATCCGTCACGCTCGACATCGATGATACCTGCGATGTCGTCCACGGCCATCAGCAGCTCTCGCTGTTCAACGCTCATTATGACGAACGCTGCTTCCTGCCGATCCACGTCTACGACACGGAGAAGAGCCGTCCCGTGGCGGTCGTGCTGAGGCCCGGCAAGACGCCGGGCGGCGTCGAGGTGCGTGCCCTTCTGCGCCGCCTGGTACGGCATATCCGCACGCGGTGGCACAACACGCGAATTACGTTCCGTGGCGACGGGCACTATGCCCGGCCGGAGGCCATGGCGTGGTGCGAGACCAACGGCATCGACTACATCTTCGGTCTGTCCGGCACCAAGCCTCTCGCCAGAAAAGTCGACGAGGTCGCCGACGACATCCGCACCCGACGCGCCATCGAGAACCTGCCGGTTCTGCGTGGCTATACCGAGACGCGCCACAAGGCAAAGTCCTGGGATCGCGAACGGCGCACCGTCGCCCGTATTGAGGCGACGATGCTCGGCCTCGACATCCGTTTCGTCGTCACCAGCCTCGATGTCGGCTCGGCCGAGTGGATCTACGACAGCCTGTATTGCGCGCGCGGCCAAGCCGAGAATCTGATCAAGCTGCATAAGACGCAGCTCGCCTCCGACCGCACCAGCTGCCGTTCGGCGCTCGCCAACCAGGTCCGTCTCGTGCTCCATACGGCCGCTTATTGGCTGATGCTGACCGTGCGCGACGCCATTCCCAAAGTCCGGGAATTGGCCGCTGCCGAGTTCGCGACGCTGCGTCTTCGGCTCTTGAAAATCGCCGCCCGTGTCGTCGAGACCACGAGCCGCATTCGCCTTGCGTTTGCCGCGGCATGTCCCGAAGCCGACCTGATCTGCGGCTTGCCCGGCGCGCTGCTGCCGCTCGGTCCTTGACCGGCGGGGCGTCCGCCCCCGTTCGCCCAACCCATCCCTCAAGCGCGTTGCAAAGTACCGGTCGTCAGGCGGCGAAAAGCCGAAGGCAATCCTGTGCGCCTCGTCAGACAAGATGTGCGGCCGCATCAATCGGGCCCAAAAGCCGCACTCTCACGAATAGGACGGGCTAGACTTGTGGTCGTTCCAGAGCCAAAGCGATCGAGCCTGCAATCGATCGGCATCGCGTTGCTCGCGATTGCAAGCGATAGCACGTCCGTGTTGCCGGAAGAATGACCTTAAGCGCCTGAGGCGTGCCATCGATCCAGTACTGTAAGTGCGGCTGGGCGTTGCCGCAGCTTAGCGACGGAAGGAGCCGAACACCTTTTGGCTTTGCTCCGCGTCGCAGGTGATCATGAACGATCATTTTCAAAGAGGATGATCCGCGCGAGGCGACCACTGCCGAGCCACAGCGTCTCGGTAGAAGCAAAGCAGCGGAAACCGCGAGCTCCGCAATCTGACGCCGCGGGCGATTGGGCACGTTTCTTTCCAAGACATGTTGTGCGCCAGTTACAGCAATTCGCGTTCATGTTGTTAAACGGCACGGTGCCTGGGGCACCTAAAGGAAACAACACGCGAATGAAAAAGATTCTTATTCTGACTGCATGCATCGGCGCACTCTGTGCGGCCGCCCCCTCATTCGGCACGGATCTGGCCGGGCAGCCCGTCAAGGTCAAGGCGGCACCGCTGCCGGTCGCGGCCCCGATTATCGATTGGTCCGGCTACTATATGGGCGCAAACGGTGGCTGGGGAACGAGCCACAATTGCTGGGATTTCAATGGCATCACTTCCGCGGGCTGCCATAATTCGACTGGCGGTACCGTTGGCGGCCAGATCGGCTATCGTTGGCAAATCTTCAACATGGTGTACGGCCTCGAAGGCCAGGGCAACTGGGCCGACTTCCGCGGCTCCAATGTCAGCACCGCCTTCCCGACAGACACCGTTGGCACCACGACAGATGCATTCGGCCTACTCACGGGCCATATCGGATACGCGTTCAATGCTGTGCTCCTTTATGGCAAGGGCGGTGCTGCGGTGACCAGCAACACCTATTACGTCAACTCGGTGGCAACCGGCACCGAGCTTGGCAAAAACAATGATGTGCGTTGGGGTGGCGTGCTGGGCGCCGGTGCCGAAGTCAGCCTCACGCCGAACTGGTCAGCGGGCGTCGAGTATAACCACTTGTTCATGCAGCGCAGCAACATAAGCTTCCCAGCGGCCCTTGGCGCGGATCGCGCGCACCAGGACGTCGATCTCATCACGGCACGGCTCAACTACAAGTTTGGCTGGCCGTTCGCCAGATAAAGATCTCCACGCGTTTGGATGAATCGGGACCCCGGCCCGCGGTCGGGGTTCTTTCCTCAGCTGTTCCTCTCCCTAAACCCCTGTCCGACGTCCCGAGCAAGCGGTGCGGGCTCATCTGAGCAAAGAATCACCCGCTGGTGGAGAGAGCCATGCTCCGACCAGTGAGCATTAGATCGGCCGATTCCACATCTTACCGACCTTACGAAGCCCCAGACTCACCGAGCTATGGCGGAATCTGGGTGATGACGGTGTGAGGAAGGCGGCGTATCGAGGCGGGTGACGAGCCTGCCAGAACCTCTCGAGGAGAGCGATACGCCATGACCGAGACTACCAATGTTCTTGCTTTCCGTCAGCCGTCCGCGGTTGATGATCCACTGACCGATATCGTTCGTGCCGGCGCGCGGGACCTGCTTGCCAGGGCGATCGAGATCGAGGTTGGCGCGTTTCTGGCCAGCACGGCCAATCTGACGCTGCCCGACGGTCGAGCGCGCCTGGTCCGACATGGGCACGGTCCGGTGCGCGAGATTGCGACCGGCATCGGTCCGGTGGAGGTCGCTCGTCCCAAGGTCCGCGACCGCGGAGCGAGCGGGCCAGGCGACCGCCTCCGCTTCAGTTCGGCAATCCTGCCGCTATGGGCGCGGCGGACGAAGAGCCTGGATGCCTTGATCCCGGTCCTCTATTTGCGCGGCATCTCGACCGGCGACTTCCAGGAGGCGCTCTCGGCGCTGCTCGGCAAGGATGCGCCGAACCTGTCGCCTTCGGTGATCGCCGGCCTGAAGGCCGATTGGCAGGTCGAGTACGAACGCTGGCAGAGACGCGATCTGTCGGCGCGTCGCTATGTCTACATCTGGGCCGATGGCGTGTACCTGCAGGCCCGCATGGAAGATCACAGCGAATGCATGCTGGTGCTGATTGGCACCACGCCGGAAGGCAAGAAGGAGCTGATCGGCTTCCAGGTCGGCGTGCGCGAGAGCGCGCAGAGCTGGCGCGAACTCCTGATCGACCTGCGGCAACGCGGGTTACGGATTGCCCCGCAACTCGCCATCGGCGACGGCGCCCTCGGCTTCTGGAAGGCACTGGACGAGGCCTTTCCCGGCACGCGGCACCAACGATGCTGGTGCCATAAAGTGAGCAACGTACTCGACAAGGTCGCCAAATCCGTGCAGGGCCCCATGAAGAACGACCTGCGGAACATCTATCTGGCCCCACACCGGGCCGAAGCTGAAACCGCGATCGACGTCTTCGTCGAGAAATACCACGTCAAATACGGACGTGCGGTGGAGTGCCTGATCAAGGATCGCCATGCGCTGCTCGCCTTCTTCGACTTCCCTGCTGAGCACTGGATCCACCTACGCAGCTCGAACCCGATCGAGAGCGTCTTCGCCACGGTGCGCCACCGAACGGTGCGGACCAAGGGATCGCTGTCGCAACAAACTGCGAAGCTGATGGTGTTCAAGCTCATCGACGCCGCATCGAAGACCTGGCGGCGATTGAAGAGCACGAACCAGTTGCCGAAAGTCATCGCCGGTGTAAAGTTCATCGACGGAATCGAAGTCATTCCGAACACTGAAAGCCACGCCGCCTGATCAGGCCGCGTCACCCAAAATCAGCCATAGCTCAACCTCACCCAGCGCGAGATGCAGACTTGCCCAAAGGAGGGTTATATCTGCGAGTTCACCGAAAGCACCGTGCTCAACTTGCCAGAAGCTGGAAGCCAAAGATGTGACAGTTGGCGGTCGTTCCTCAATTGAATTCAAAGAACATCGAGGCGAATAGCTATCGCGACTGCTTGAATCCGGCTGGTCGCACCCAGCTTTCCCATCGTATTCTTGACATGAAAATTGACTGCATTCTCGCTGATTTCCAGGATCATCCCAATTTCCCATAACGATTTTCCTTCTCTGACGCCATTGGCCGCATTCGTTGCTCTGCCGGCGACTGCGCCAGGATGATCGCATCGTCAAACAACCGAATAGCGTCATCATCCTTGCTCCGAGGCGATCGACAAAGTGCTCGCTGATGGCGAGCTGGCGAACTCGGAGATCATCGCCTGTCGTCCGTGCGGATCGACTCCATGCGAACACAAGGATGCTCCATCTTACTCATGCCGGCAGTGATAGAAGGGCCGAGGGCCCCGGGACTGTGCTGGCGACAAGAACCGAGCGCACGCACGGCTGATGCTTGGGTCGGTTTAGCTTGCATGGCGAGAAAACGCAGTCGCGTCCGAACGGTGCTTCGCTTTGTCTCTCGGGCGAGCACGAGGAGATCTTGGGCTCTGAACTACACGTAAGGTAGAGCACGCACCTTTCAGTGCGAGACTCGATCTGCGTCTTGTCAGTACCAATTCCCTGCTTTGAGATGAAGACAACAGAAGTGTCATCTTTTTTCCCAATCTTGCGAATCATCCATCGCTAACCTGTCGCTGATTCTCGGCGTGTGACAGCGTCGGGTGACGCGATCGATGAGCTGCACGGAAGATCCGATGCAGACGCCATACTCCCCGCATCGTTGTCCGGCATTTCATCGGGCCCGTCCGGCAGGCCCGGTACAAACGATAGCGGTACGACGACCCCACCTCGTTTAGGTGGACGGGATGAGCGAGACTCGCGCGTGGATTTGACAACGCGAGGGACGCTCGTTCCATGCATCAAGACAGACATCAAGACGGGCATGATGCCGCCTCCTATCAGCGGATCGAGGTGATCACAGGGGAGAGGCGACGGCGCAGTTGGAGCGATGCGGAGAAGGCGCGGATCGTGGCCGAGAGTGCCGATCCGGAGACGAGCATTTCCGAGGTGGCTCGACGCAACGGGGTGAACCGGGGACTGCTCAGTGTGTGGCGGCGCCAGGCGCGGCTCGCGTCGAGCGAAGCGCCGCAGTTCGTGCAAGTCAGGCTCCAGGCCGCCGTCGAGGCGCAGCCGAACGCGATCGATAAGGCGCATGTTCTGACGGATCCGGCCGAGCGGATCGAGGTGATGATCGCGGGCGCGACGGTGCGCGTGCCCGTCGGCGTCGACGCCGCGACGCTGGAGCGCGTGCTGGCGGCGGTGAGATCGACGCGATGATCTCTTTCGGTCCAATGGTCCGTGTGTTCGTCGCGACGCAGCCGATTGACTTTCGTAAAGGCGTTCATGGCCTTGTCGCGCTGGTAGCGGAGGGATTAGGCGGCAAGCCCTACAGCGGTGACGTTTATGTCTTCCGATCGAAGCGATCGGATCGTTTGAAGCTACTGGTTTTTGACGGCTCGGGAATGGTTCTAGCGACGAAGTGGCTGGAGAATGGGGGCTTTGCCTGGCCACCTGTTCGCGAGGGTACGATGCCGGTGACGGGGGCGCAACTGGCGATGCTGATTGAAGGTCTTGCGGAGTGGTCGCGTGTGGTCCCGAAGGTGACGAAGCGGCCGACGAAGGTTGCCTGAAGCGTCTTGTTTTGCTGGCGATTGCGAGTGCGTTCGTGTAGCTCTGCGATATGGCGCTTCGCCCCGAAGATCTCCCCTCTGACCCTGCGGCTCTTGCCGAGATGGTGCTGGCTTTCGAAGGCGAGAACGATGATCTGCGCGCAGAGATCGCCACGTTGAAGAGCCTGATCTTCGGCGCACGATCGGAGCGCGCGGCGATCGTCTGCGCCGAACAGATCGCGTTTGATCTGGAACGGACCGCCGGCTCACAGCTCCCGGCCAATGACGACAAACCGGACGCGCCGCGGCCGGAGCGGCGCAAAGCGAAGCGCAACATCGGCGCGCTGCCGGCGCATCTGCCTCGGGTCGAGCGGGTGATCGAGCCGGCGTCCACGCTGTGCCCGTGCTGCACGGGTCAGATGCATCGGATCGGCGAGGAGAGCAGCGAAGCGCTCGATCGGGTTCCCGCGTGGCTGCGCGTGCTCCGCACGATCCGTCCAAAATACGCCTGCCGCTCCTGTGAGGGCCCGATTGTCCAGGCCCCGGCACCGGCGCGGCTCGTCGAGGGCGGCATGGCAACGACGGCGCTGATCGCGCATATCGCCGCGGCCAAATATGCCTGGCAATCGACGCTCTATCGCCAGACGCAGATCCTGGCGGGTCAGGGTGTCGTCGTCGACCGTCAGACGCTGGCGCGCTGGATGGGGAGCGCGGCGTGGCTGGTCAGGGGCCTCTACGATCTGCAACTGAAGACTATGCACGGCTTCGAGCGGCTGTTCTGCGACGAGACGCCGATGCCAGTGCTCGATCCGGGACGCGGCCGCACGAGGATCTGCCAGTTCTGGGCGCACGCGACGGACGATCGGGCGTGGAAGGGGCCGGCGCCGCCGGCGGTCGCCTACGTGTTCGCAGGTGGTCGCGGCAAAAAGGAGATCGTGGCGCAGTTAGCCGGCTTCGAAGGCGTGCTGCAAGTCGACGGCTATGCCGCCTACGCCTCGCTGGCGGGCGATGCGATGATGTCGGGCCAGATCCAGCTGGCGTATTGTCTCGTTCACGCGCGCCGCAACTTCGTGAGGGTGCACAAGACGACGAACTCACCCTTCGCCGCGGAGGTCATCGAGCGCATTGCGGCCGTCTACGCGATCGAGGAGAGGATCCGCGGTCTCGATGCTGGGGAACGCCGCGCGACGCGACAGGCCGAGACGAAGCCGCTGATGGAGGCGTTGAGGGCCCGTCTGATCGCGGTGAAGGACGGGATCTCCCGCCGCTCGACGCTCATCAAGGCGATCGACTACATGCTCGAACGCTGGCAGGGCCTGACGACGTTCCTGGATGACGGGCGGCTCGAGCCGGACACCAACACGGTCGAACGATCGATCAGGCCAATTGCGATCGGAAAAAAGAACTCGTTGTTCAGTGGTGACGAAGGCGGGGGCGAGACCTGGGCGATACTCGCTTCGCTTCTTAACACAGCGAAATTGAATGGCCTCGACCCCGAGGCGTATCTCGTCGACGTTCTCGATCGCATGGTGAGCGGCGCCACGAAGACCAACCAGCTTCACGAACTTCTGGCCTGGAACTGGAAGGCCGCACGCGAAGCCGAAAAGCGGGCCGTGGCATGACGAAGCCGAAGCAAGGGCGGGGAACGCGAAAAGCACGCAAGACGACGATGGCGGACTATGCCATGTCGTTCGAACGGCTCGGGCAATGGATCAGCAAGCGCGCGAGGCGTAGGCGGCATAGCGGGAGTGTCAGAAGTTTTGTGTAAGAGCGTCTCTGTGAGGGGTTTGCGGGGTCAGCGGACTGACCCCATGGGGTCAGTCCGCTGAGCCTGCAAAGCGCTCGCCGAACTGGATGGCAAACTGGCCCATTGCGGCCGTCCATGCAACCGGTCGTCGCCAATGGATGCCGGCATTTCTGATGGCGAGGTAAAGCAGCTTCATCGCCGCCTCGTCGTTGGGGAAGCTGCCGCGTGTTTTGATGATCTTGCGCAGCGAACGGTTCAGCGCCTCGACCGCGTTGGTGGTATAGATCATTTTGCGTATCTCCGGCGCGAAGGCGAAGAACGGAATGACGTGCTCCCACGCCCGGCGCCAGGCCGCCCCGATCGCGGGATAGCGCTTGCCCCACTCGGCTTCGAAGTCCTCGAGCCTGAGCAGAGCGGCGTCGGCATTCTCGGCATGATAGATCGCCTTGATCGAGGGAAGGATCGCCTTGCGATCCTTCCAGGACACGAAGGATAGGCTGTTGCGGATCAAATGCACGATGCAGGTCTGGACCATCGCCTTGGGAAAGACGCTGTTGATCGCCTCGGGAAAGCCCTTCAGACCGTCGACGACGGCGATCAGGATGTCGGCGACGCCGCGGTTCCTCAGATCGTTCATGACCTTGAGCCAGAATTTGGCGCCTTCGGTTTGCTCGATCCAAAGCCCGAGCACGTCTTTCTCGCCCGATGCAGTGATGCCCAGCACGACGTAGACTGCCTTGTTCTTGACCATCCCCTCATCGCGAATCTTGACCCTGAGCGCGTCGAAGAAGACCACCGGATAGATCGCTTCCAGCGGCCGGCTCTGCCATTCGCGGACCTCGTCGAGAATCGCGTCGGTGACCTTGCTGATCAGATCGGGGGACACCTCGGTGCCGTAGAGCTCGGCCAGATGGCCCTGGATCTCCCGTACCGTCATGCCCCGCCCGTAGAGACTGATGATCTTCTCGTCGAAGCCGTCGAAGCGGGTCTGGCCCTTCGCGACGATCACCGGTTCGAACGTGCCGGCGCGGTCGCGCGGCACCTCGATCTCGATCTCGCCGTCGTCCGTCAACAGCGCTTTGCTGCTTGTGCCGTTGCGGCTGTTGCCCGACCCGCGGCCCGCCGGGTCGCCCTTCTCATAGCCAAGGTGGTGGGTCAGCTCCGCACCCAGTGCGCGCTCCAGAAGCGCCTTCTTCAGTCGTCTGAAAAGCCCGTCTTCGCCGGCTAAGTCTTCTGGCTTGAGGCTGCCCCCGGCAAGAAGCTGGTCCAAAATCTCAGGTGAAAAATCCGTAGCCATGTGAGTCTCCTGTCAAAGGTAAACTCACAGAAACCATCTTACACCGAGTTACTGACACCCTCGGCATAGCCGTCGACTTGCAGCACGCCTTCGAAGCCGGCTAACTGCGCCACGATCTCCTTTTTGCCGCGACCACCTGCGAACACGTAGGCGACCGCCGGCGGCGCCGGCCCCTTCCACGCCCGATCGTCCGTCGCGTGCGCCCAGAACTGGCAGATCCTCGTGCGGCCGCGTCCCGGATCGAGCACTGGCATCGGCGTCTCGTCGCAGAACAGCCGCTCGAAGCCGTGCATAGTCTTCAGTTGCAGATCGTAGAGGCCCCTGACCAGCCACGCCGCGCTCCCCATCCAGCGCGCCAGCGTCTGACGGTCGACGACGACACCCTGACCCGCCAGGATCTGCGTCTGGCGATAGAGCGTCGATTGCCAGGCATATTTGGCCGCGGCGATATGCGCGATCAGCGCCGTCGTTGCCATGCCGCCCTCGACGAGCCGCGCCGGTGCCGGGGCCTGGACAATCGGGCCCTCACAGGAGCGGCAGGCGTATTTTGGACGGATCGTGCGGAGCACGCGCAGCCACGCGGGAACCCGATCGAGCGCTTCGCTGCTCTCCTCGCCGATCCGATGCATCTGCCCCGTGCAGCACGGGCACAGCGTGGACGCCGGCTCGATCACCCGCTCGACCCGAGGCAGATGCGCCGGCAGCGCGCCGATGTTGCGCTTCGCTTTGCGCCGCTCCGGCCGCGGCGCGTCCGGTTTGTCGTCATTGGCCGGGAGCTGTGAGCCGGCGGTCCGTTCCAGATCAAACGCGATCTGTTCGGCGCAGACGATCGCCGCGCGCTCCGATCGTGCGCCGAAGATCAGGCTCTTCAACGTGGCGATCTCTGCGCGCAGATCATCGTTCTCGCCTTCGAAAGCCAGCACCATCTCGGCAAGAGCCGCAGGGTCAGAGGGGAGATCTTCGGGGCGAAGCGCCATATCGCAGAGCTACACGAACGCACTCGCAATCGCCAGCAAAACAAGACGCTTCAGGCAACCTTCGTCGGCCGCTTCGTCACCTTCGGGACCACACGCGACCACTCCGCAAGACCTTCAATCAGCATCGCCAGTTGCGCCCCCGTCACCGGCATCGTACCCTCGCGAACAGGTGGCCAGGCAAAGCCCCCATTCTCCAGCCACTTCGTCGCTAGAACCATTCCCGAGCCGTCAAAAACCAGTAGCTTCAAACGATCCGATCGCTTCGATCGGAAGACATAAACGTCACCGCTGTAGGGCTTGCCGCCTAATCCCTCCGCTACCAGCGCGACAAGGCCATGAACGCCTCCTTTACGAAAGTCAATCGGCTGCGTCGCGACGAACACACGGACCATTGGACCGAAAGAGATCATCGCGTCGATCTCACCGCCGCCAGCACGCGCTCCAGCGTCGCGGCGTCGACGCCGACGGGCACGCGCACCGTCGCGCCCGCGATCATCACCTCGATCCGCTCGGCCGGATCCGTCAGAACATGCGCCTTATCGATCGCGTTCGGCTGCGCCTCGACGGCGGCCTGGAGCCTGACTTGCACGAACTGCGGCGCTTCGCTCGACGCGAGCCGCGCCTGGCGCCGCCACACACTGAGCAGTCCCCGGTTCACCCCGTTGCGTCGAGCCACCTCGGAAATGCTCGTCTCCGGATCGGCACTCTCGGCCACGATCCGCGCCTTCTCCGCATCGCTCCAACTGCGCCGTCGCCTCTCCCCTGTGATCACCTCGATCCGCTGATAGGAGGCGGCATCATGCCCGTCTTGATGTCTGTCTTGATGCATGGAACGAGCGTCCCTCGCGTTGTCAAATCCACGCGCGAGTCTCGCTCATCCCGTCCACCTAAACGAGGTGGGGTCGTCGTACCGCTATCGTACAAACGAACCGAACGGACAGAAATGGGCCACGTCAAAAACGCAACAAGCGATAGGCGCAGTCGCGAAACCTGTTTGATGCGGAAGACACTTTGCATGCGCATTCCAGAAGGAGAGGCCCCCGAATCGGACTAGCAAGTGCCATACCAACTGTTGATTTCGCCAAAATCAATCGTCGCAAAAGGACTTCGAATGCGGACGGTTGGTTGCGAGGTAGGTGCCTCGAAGCATTCATGACATGGGGAGGGAAGGCGACAGTACCATTGCGAGCTGCGGCACGAGGTAAGCTACAGCAACAAATGCAGCTCACCTCGGCAGCTCACCTCGGCCGCCCCCTCGAGTGCCGTCCTCTCAGGGCCTCAAACGCCCCCTATTGGGGCCCAGTCAACTACCAACCTCGGCAATTGATGGGAGGGTCCACACATGGCACTCGCTAAGGAACTTGAACTGACTACACCTCCGGCCGCACGATTCCGGCGAACCGCTTAGATCCGCCCCGAGCGGAAATACAATTAGGCCGCACCAGATGCACGAATCATGATGGGCTTGCTAAAATGGGCGAAGATCGTCGCCAAGATATGTGAAGCATGACTTCCCTGCCCTTCGCGATCATTTCCCTGCTATATGCGAGCGTTGGCCAGGCTGGCGGGACTGCATTCCTCTCGCTAATGGCTTTTTTTGGTATGTCATCGACAGAGATGCGCCCCACGGCGCTTGGTCTCAACATTGTCGTCGCGGCTTATTCTACTTGGCTGTTCAACCGCAACAAGGTCGTTGACTGGACAATCCTGCGCCCTCTTCTCTTTTCGTCAATGCCAGCGTCGCTTGCCGGTGGCTTGATTGTGCTCGAGGAGCACATGTACAAAACACTAACCGGACTCGTTCTTCTTCTGGCGAGCGCAGTGATGATCATGCAGCGGGGACGAGCTGTCGATCGCGTCGGCGAAATTCCGCTCCGGGAAAGCGTGAGCATTGGCGCGGTCCTTGGCCTCGTTTCTGGCCTGACTGGGGTGGGCGGCGGTGTGTTCCTCGCCCCGACGCTCATCGCACTGAATTGGGCATCACCGAGGCAGACCGTCGCGCTATCACCCCCTTTTATCCTGGCCAATTCCACAGTCGGCTTCGTCGGAGCTCTTTTCACCGGGCAATTTCCCTCTCCGGATTTGGCTCTATACGCTATCTTCACGCTGGCGGGGGCGGTCGCTGGAGCAGTAATCGGCCTGAAATGGTTGAGCCAGACAGCCATCAGATTCATACTGGCGGCCGTTCTGCTCGTTGCCGGCATTCAATTGGTTCGTGCTTAAAGTGGAAACGCGCATCTTTCATGCGGGCGATCCCAGCGCGGTCAGATCGAAGTACAAGGTTTCTGCGAGCCGCGGCTCAAGCCTGGTCCGAGCGCCTTGCCCAACACTGAAAGCCGCCAACACGATCGCGAAAAGCCGTAGGGTCGAGCGAGGGTGAGGCGGATCCGAGCGCGCTCCGCATCGTCCTGAGGCGGACGGTCAGTACTAGTACCCACTTTTCTTGGAACGTGAGTCGTGATTCAAGGTCGGGATGATACCCGAAGCAAGAGAAGTCCACCTTTCGAGGAAAGATCGCAAGGTGCTTGAGGCGTGCTGTCGCTCACCGGTGACGTTGCAGCGCGATTTGAAGCGGGCGCGGATAGTTCTGTTGGCGGCGGATGGGCGCAGCACCCGGTCGATCGCCAAGGAAGTTGGGGTCCAGCCGCGGATTGTCAGCCTTTGGCGGCATCGCTATGCCGACCATGGCCTTGAAGGGCTGCAAGACAAGCCGCGGCCTGGCAAGCAGCCGATCTATACGAAGACGACCGACAAGCGGATTCTGAAGCTGCTGGATAAGCCGCCACCGCAAGGGTTTGCGCGCTGGACCGGCCCCCTGCTGGCCGAGGCGCTGGGCGATGTCGATGTCCAATATGTCTGGCGGTTCCTGCGCAGCCACAAGATTGACCTGGTGGCTCGCAAGTCCTGGTGCGAGAGCAACGACCCGAACTTTACGGCCAAAGCCGCCGATGTTGTCGGCCTCTATGTCGCGCCGCCGGCGAAGGCCATTGTGCTGTGCGTGGACGAGAAGCCCTCGATCCAGGCTTTGGAGCGAGCGCAGGGTTATCTGAAGTTGCCCAATGGCCGCGCCTTAACCGGCCAAAGCCACGATTACAAGCGGCATGGCACCACAACATTGTTTGCGGCGCTCGAAGTCGCCACCGGAAAGATCATCGCGACCCATTCAAAACGCCGGCGCCGCGTCGAGTTTCTCGATTTCATGAACAGCGTCACCGCGACTTTTCCGAACCGCAAGCTTCACGTCATCCTCGACAACCTCAACACCCATAAAAAGAACGAGGACTGGCTCAAGGCCCACCCCAACGTGCAATTTCATTTCACGCCGACAAGTGCGTCATGGCTCAATCAGGTCGAAGTATGGTTTTCCATCTTGCAGGGGCAGTCGCTCAGCGGCACCTCCTTCACGAGCCTCAAGCAGCTTCAGGAACACATCGATGCCTACGTCAACGCATACAACGACAGAGCCGAGCCCTTCGTCTGGACCAAGAAAAAGGTCCGTCAACGCCGTTTCAAAGGCCGCCGTATCACTCAGCTCTGATTCCGGGTACTAGATCGCATCCGATTCGCGCTTCCAATCGACCTGCAGGATCAACGTCGGGCAGGCCGGGCGAGCAAACGAGGCGTACGCCGATCTCGGCTATGGCCTGGCGCGACGCTTCAATCAAGCGTGCCGGACGAAGAGCACCTGATCGATGGCGATCCGGCAAGCTCTCACTACCCTGAGGACCGCGCCAGGGTGCGCATTCGACTTGGTTAGGAGCGATAGGGCGATGAACTCTCAATATAGTATTTCTGCAAGGCCGCGCAATCTCCTTTCTCGCGCGCGTGTGGGCTGCGTCCTCATGGAGAATATTACGAAGATGATGTCCACGCTCGATTGGTTTTCGAAACAGACACATTATCGATCCAGTGTGAATGGACTGGAACGCCAGGATGCGAATCCCATTTTCTGTAATCATGAGGCACAACCTTACACCCCGGCTCCTGCATACATGGCCTCCAGCTCGCAGCGTAGGAATGTTTTGTGACGGGATGATCGACGCCTCACCAGGCGACTTATGTGGAACCGAATCTGGAGGTCCATCGCATTGATGCGACGCCAATGAAGACTCGCTGCATAGATATGCGATCTGGCCGATCAACAGCTGCAACGGCGTTATCAGAAACAAAACGCCTCAACCGATGAAGCAGAATAGAAAGTACAGCAAATCGTTCCGAGCTCGCGTTTGCCATCAGCACGACGTCCAACTCGTTGTGAGTTAGTGACATGTATTTGGATCTGAACGAGACGCCGGCGAACCAAGGCGTCCCGACGCACTTTGCCGGGGGCGTGAAGTGCGCCGAGGCCACCCCAACATCATCAGTACATCCGTGATGATGCTTGCGGCAATGAGACAAGCAGCGTGGCGGAATTGAGGCTCATTGATTTTATGCTGGAAACCAAAAAAGTTTTTCGTGAGCTGCTACAAAAGACTTGAATCGCACGCAGCGTCACGTGCTGCAATCGCACATCGCGCTTTGCTCTAGCAAGTCACTTATCTCCGTGACGCTCCGGCCTTGAACGGGACGCATCCGTCGATTGCGGAGCAACCACGTCGGCCTTTCCTCGGAAGTCCAGCAACAAGCTCAGCTGCCCTGCTGAGGTTTTAAGATCCCTGTTTCCGTCGCAAAAAGGCAGCACGCCAGGGGGAATGCGGAAACGACGCTGCCCGATGAGCGATTGATACTGCGCACGGCTAGTCGCGGTACACCGCGCTAATTCGAGCGTCCTCGTAGAAATTCATATGCCACCATAAACGTCCGAATAATTGCGGACGAGCGGCGCTCACTTCCAGGCATGACCCCCAACGCTGCGTTTGGCCGTGACGTCGAGAGCAGGCCAGATCTCAGGAACCGTTAGACGCGTTTGACATAACGCAAAGACATAACAGTGGGCATCGGTCAGCTTTATGCCGCTCGACCATGAGAAAGTTAGGCTTTGCAGACGTCTCTCCTGAACAAGTATTGCGACGCTCGCCTGCCTTGGTACACCATATACCCGACCGTGCCGGATTTCTCCGCGACCGTCGGTGCCAAGACTTGTGAGACATGGTTGAGGCGGCTGCCGCCCGACGATCCCGTGTCGCTATACATCCACGTTCCGTTCTGTCGTGCTATCTGTTGGTATTGCGGCTTCCCTACAAGCCTCACTCGCAGCGAGCGACCGATCCGCAAGTACTTGGCGACGCTGCATGCCGAGATACGTTTGGTCGCAGAGCAAGCGCCTCGCGCGCTGCCGGTAAGCGACGTGCATTTCGGCGGCGGGACGCCGACTACTATTGCACCGGCCGATTTTCTCGCCTTGATGGCACTCCTGCGACGCTGCTTCGCGTTCAGCAAATCAGCTACCATCGCCATAGAAATCGACCCACGTGCGTTCACGGCCGAGATGGTTGAAACATTACAAGTGGCCGGCGTCAATCGCGCGAGCATCGGCGTGCAAAGCTTCGACGGGGTGGTTCAGAGGTCGGTCAACCGCGTCCAGAGCGAGGTGCAGACGGCGTCTGTCGTCGAAAGCCTTCGCCAGCATGGGATAAGCCGCATCAATTTCGACCTCCTCTTCGGACTGCCGCATCAGACGGTGCGATCTTGCGTGGACTCTACACGGACGGCTCTGGCCATGCGGCCAGACCGGCTTGCAGTTTTCGGCTATGCTCACGTCCCCTCCTATATGAAACGTCAGCGCCAGATCGATGAGACGGCGCTGCCGGATAATCTCGCCCGCGCCGAGCAAGCCGCGGCTATCGCAGATACGCTGGTCTCGGCTGGCTACCGCCAGATCGGGCTCGACCATTTCGCCCTGCCCAACGACGAGCTCGCGCTGGCGCAGAAAGCCGGTCAGCTTCGCCGCAACTCCCTGGGCTATTCGGCTGATACCTGCAAAACCGTGATCGGCTTAGGTCCGTCAGCCATCGGCCGTCTGCGTGAGGGTTACGTTCAGAACGAGAGCGCAACCGCTTCCTATCACCAACACATTCAGGCTGGTCGTCCGGCAACCTCAAAAGGCTACTGCCTCTCCCCCGAAGATCGCCTCCGCGCCGCAATTATCGAGCGTCTGATGTGCGATTTCCAGGCCGACGTACCAGCGATCTGTGCTGCTCACGGATTTGATCCAATTCCTCTTCTCAATTCGGCCGACCGGCTGGGAATGCTCGCCGAAGACGGGATAGTGGACATTGAAGAGGGATTCATTCGGGTCAAGCAGGAACACCGGTTTCTCGTTCGTGCTGTTGCTGCCGCATTCGACACCTATCTCGACCGTATCCCTATTAACTAAGCCGCGCATGTGAGCAGATCTCAAACATTTAAGCTCTTCGCGACGGAATGATCTGAAGAGGCACCTCCGGCAGACAGGCCAGATTTCGAGGATGCAGCGGCGGTGTCATGACAACGATCTTTCAGATATGGCCTCAAACCGGGAGGGCTGACTAAAGGGAAGCTGATTTGAAGGAGAAGCGCAGCGGATTCCGCCGTTCAGGGCCACGGCTCGATCATGCCGAAAGGGCTCTGCCCCACCTCCCCTTGACTGCTCTTGATGATGGTGACGGCCTCAGCGACGTGCCGCTGGAGACGCCGGCGCCCGCACCAGCTTCGGGAAATTTACGGCTGGAGGCAGCTTTGCGAAGCTACGGTCCACCTCCTCGAGCACAGTTGGACACTCGACGACGCCTGCAGCGTCCCAGACTCAAGGCTCGGCTGTCTTCGGTCCGGCGATCACTGGCGCGCCTCCGACGGAAACAGGTCCCTGTGGTTTGGACCGCCCGAAGCGTTTCCTGGCGGCGCTCGAAACAGCCCGGGCTGGCGACAAAGGAGGCTCGGAAGCAGCAGAAGGGACAGGTGTTGAACTCTGCAGCGCATCGATCCGCGAAGTCAGTATGGTGATCTGATCCAGGACCCCTTTGAGGACATCCCGCTGGGCATCGATCCGGCGGTTGAGTTCTGCGATCTCATCACCATTTTTCTGCTGTGCCCACTTTATCTCGGACAAGGATGCCCTGTCCTCCGGTGGCAGGCTCATCGTTGAAGCGACTTCGCTGCTTTCCGGCGTCTCGACAGGCTCTTCAAGGTTAGCCCAAAGCCAGGCGCTAGCAGCACACGAGCCGACGAGGATAAGCGGGAGCACCAAAACCGGGAGAATCCGTCTTGACGGCCCGTGCAAGAGCGGCCGCAAGTCTGAAGCGGCCGCTTGATCAATCAAGTCCATTGTCCCTCGCTCAAGATCTCGTTCCAGCAGGCTTATTTTGTCGACGCGATAGCTCGCGATGCTCCCGCGTTCCAGGAGCTGCCAGCGTCGACAATAATCAATCTTGGTGAGCTTCCCGATCGGCTGCGCCTACTCCTATGAAACGCTCCTTCTTGAGCAACGCGACAATTTGCGCGCGTGCTCAATGATAGCGCCACCAGCGAGCAATGGTTCTCGTCGTAGTCGGCGATGGCGCAGCATTCTCTCATCATTCAGAAGAACCTTGCAGATTTTTTACCGTGCCCCGGCACGAATGCAAACCGTCCACTGATTCCTGCAAGTGTTCGATGGAGCCCCGCCTCACGCATTGCCCAGACCAGCAACCTCGTCTGGGACGCGCCACGTAAGCGCCACGGCTGATCGGCCGAGCCGCAATGGCGCGATTGGACCGGCAAACATTGCACCTGATCAACTACCAGTTCCGGCAGGTTGTTCGAGATGACGGGCACGTGGCAAGCGTAACCAACGAACGCCGCGCACATCAAGGTTTTGGATGCAAGACAGTTTTTGCCGCGCCGACGGCAGAAAGCAACTGCTCGCCGATATCCGCCAAAGCTGCTCGATGGCTGATTCCTCCGGTCCCCTGGGCTATCACGTTGGATGTTGTGGTGTGGTTGCCGCGCGCGCAAATCCAAAAGCTCTTCGGCCTTCAAGCCCGCCGATCGTCTCGTGTTTCGCTGACAACGATACCAATGAAACGCTTCGTGAAGCCAAGCCTCTTGCACGGCTAGCCTTGCTTTCGGGTGGCTGCCGTTTGGTCCAGAAAGCCGCCTTCGATGCAGATGCGCACCACCGCCAGACTCGCCTGACGCACAGTGAGCAAGGTGGACATTCGCAACGCTTTGGCGGCCAGGACAGAACGCTCCGCGCGCTCGTGAGCATTTGCCGAGCCAGCGCTCTCCGCTGGCTCTGGGCGCACCGGCGTCACGCACAACCAAAGTTTCGGACCAGATCATCCTCGCGCCGCGAGCTGAGAGGTTCAGGAAGCCTGAGTGGCTCTGTTCGGATAGATCGAGTTCTGGCTCGTCCCCCTCCCCCACGGACGCGAAACGACAGCCGCGATGCCGCTTGCTCGTCATTGCGAGGAGCGCTGGCGACGAAGCGATCCAGACTGCCACTGCGGGGGGTCTGGATTGCTTGGCTGCGCTTGCAATGACGATGTGGAAGCAGGCGCGTACCACACGCCGCCGCGAGCTCACTTCGGGCCAATCAGGCCGCATATTCATGGCCGGCAGACATGGACCCGAACTACGCCATGCGTGATTGCCTTCTTGCGACGACCTCGCCCCGGACATACTCGGCTACGGCAGCACTTTCTTTCAATTTAAGACCAAGGGGAAAGCAATCTGGGCTTGCTATCGCATTTCGCTAGCGGCTTGTCTGGTCGGCAATCCCGTACTGGCACAAACCGCGAGCGGACTTGATCCTAGTAACCACCCTGTGGATCAGGCCAGCAAAAGAGGAAAGACTTCCGACCGGGCCGCAAAGCTCCCGATCGACCTGATCTGTCAGGCAATCCGCCCTCCTGCCCCGGCGCGAGCAGCAGGTCCCGGAGTGCCTTTGGAGAAGCGCGGCAATGCGGACAGGGCTGCTCAGAGCTGGCCCCGGTTGTTTGGACAGCGCCCCGCTGGATTTAAGTGGATTCCTGCCGGGTTATGCTGAACGCGGGGCTTTACGGTTTTGTCGTTGCGTCGGGAGGGCGTAGCCCGACCAGAGCGACGACAAAACCGTCGGCGACGGTCATGCGGCCATCACCATAGCTTGCGTGCCGAAGTAAGCCTCGTCGGGCGTGCGCCCGTCAAGGCTCGAGTGAGGGCGTCCCTGATTGTAGAAGGCCAGATACTTGGCAATTGACGCTCGCGCCTCGGACACGCTGTCGTAGGCGCGGAGATATACTTCTTCGTATTTGACCGTGCGCCAGAGCCGCTCGACAAACACGTTGTCGCGCCAGGCGCCCTTGCCGTCCATGCTGATGGCGATCTTCGCGTCCAGCAGCACATCGGTGAACTCGAGGCTGGTGAACTGGCTGCCCTGATCCGTGTTGAAAATCTCGGGCCTGCCGTGCTTCGCCAACGCCTCCTGGACCGCTTCGACGCAGAAGGCCGCCTCCATTGTGATCGAGACGCGATGGGCCAGGACCCGTCGGCTGAACACATCGACGACCGCCGCGAGATAGACGAAGCCACGCCGCATCGGAATGTAGGTGATGTCCATTGCCCACGCATGGTCGGGCCGCTCGATCTTCAATCCGCGCAACAGGTACGGGTAGATCTTGTGACCCGGAGCCGGCTTGCTCGTGTTCGGGCGACGATAGACCGCCTCGATCCCCATGCGCTTCATCAGCGTCGCGATGTGGCGGCGACCGGCGTATACGCCCTCCCGCCGCAGCAACGATCGCAGCATACGCGCTCCCGCGAAGGGATAATCGAGATGCAGCTCATCGAGCCGACGCATCAAGGCAAGGTCCTCGGCCGAAACTGGCCGAGGTTCATAGTAGACCGTGCTGCGAGCCAGCTTCAGGACCTTCGCCTGGCGCACGATAGAAAGATCATGATCGCGGTCGATCATCGCTTTGCGCTCAGCAGGCCCGCCTTGGTGAGCGCGCCGGACAAAAAATCGTTTTCCAACGCCAGCTCGCCGATCTTGGCATGTAACGCCTTCAAATCGACCGGCGTCTCGGCCGATGTCTTGTCATGCCCAAACACGCCGGCGGCGCCTTCCAGGAGCTGGTTTTTCCAGATCGTGATCTGGTTCGGATGAACATCAAACAGTTGCGCCAGCTCCGCCAGTGTCTTGTCGCCTTTGACCGCAGCCAAAGCAACCTTCGCCTTGAATGCCGGAGAATGCGTCCGGCGGCTCTTCTTCGTCATCTTCGCTCCTGATTCGCAGCAAGAATCCTCGCCGCTGTCAGGCAGAAAATCCACTCAAGCTACTGTCCGAATTTGCGGGGCCAGCTCTGTAAAGCGGGTGGCGTTGGGGGAAAATCTTTTCCCATCTCGCGTCTGAGCGCCTCGAATTCGGCTAAGGTCGAAAGAGGGCACTCCGCCACCGCGTCCATTTTTGAGCAGATAACTTCAACCCGGAATCGCCGAGCGGCCAGCTGCTCTTCAGTTCGCTGTGGCCCGTAGGTGTCTTTCTGCCGGGGTATGGCTTGGCCTACGGGCGTAGTCCGTGAATGCTTGGATTGCCGCCCCCACATCGGTCCTAGGCACGGCGGTTACTCCTATGAGCGGAGCCAGCTCGAACAGTTGCGGGCCGAGCGCTTCAATATGACATGCACGCGGGGCGCGGCACCCCACCGGTACTGGTAGGTGCTCTCCAGTTCTTCTCCACCATACAATGGTAGCACCTTGGGGAATTTGAACCTCTCGGGCGTAAAGGTGGCCAGCCCCTGTCTTCGAGGACGGGCTGGCTACCATCGCTTGCGACACCGTTTGGGCGACCCCGCACCCGGACTCGTCGCCCTAAGCCGGTTCCAGCATCTTGATCTCGCTGACATCAACTTCGCGTCGGCGTGCCACGCATCGGGGGCTGCCTGCAAACGAAGCTAGCCCGTCTTATTCGTAAGAGTGCGCCTGAGGGCTGGCGAGCGTGGTGTAAAGCGCTGATGCGGCGTAGGATTCGGTTGCGAAGCCACCCCATCACCTTCAACCGCGAACGCCACGCCCGCCATGACCGACGATACGATTCCGCCCTTCTCGTTTCCAGCCGTTCACGCCAAGAAAGTCACAGCTGCCTTCGATGGCGGTCGCCTGACCTCGAACGGGGGCGTGATGCTTCTGGCGATGGCCGAGCGGCGTCTCGGCTTGGCCGACAATCTGGCCCGGGTGTTCCCGGATCGGCGCGATCCGACGCGGGTCGTGCACAGCCTTGTCGATATGTTCCGCGCGCGCATGTTCGCGATCTGCTGCGGCTACGAGGACGCCGACGACCTCGATCATCTGCGGTCCGATCCCGCATTCAAGCTGGCCTGCGGACGGCTGCCGGACACGGGCCGCGATCTGTGTTCCCAACCGACGCTGTCGCGGCTGGAGAATGCTCCGCGCCTGCGCGACGTGATCCGACTGACCTACATTTTGGTCGACGCATGGATGGATAGCTACCCGCGCGAGCCGGCATCCGTCACGCTCGACATCGATGATACCTGCGATGTCGTCCACGGCCATCAGCAGCTCTCGCTGTTCAACGCTCATTATGACGAACGCTGCTTCCTGCCGATCCACGTCTACGACACGGAGAAGAGCCGTCCCGTGGCGGTCGTGCTGAGGCCCGGCAAGACGCCGGGCGGCGTCGAGGTGCGTGCCCTTCTGCGCCGCCTGGTACGGCATATCCGCACGCGGTGGCACAACACGCGAATTACGTTCCGTGGCGACGGGCACTATGCCCGGCCGGAGGCCATGGCGTGGTGCGAGACCAACGGCATCGACTACATCTTCGGTCTGTCCGGCACCAAGCCTCTCGCCAGAAAAGTCGACGAGGTCGCCGACGACATCCGCACCCGACGCGCCATCGAGAACCTGCCGGTTCTGCGTGGCTATACCGAGACGCGCCACAAGGCAAAGTCCTGGGATCGCGAACGGCGCACCGTCGCCCGTATTGAGGCGACGATGCTCGGCCTCGACATCCGTTTCGTCGTCACCAGCCTCGATGTCGGCTCGGCCGAGTGGATCTACGACAGCCTGTATTGCGCGCGCGGCCAAGCCGAGAATCTGATCAAGCTGCATAAGACGCAGCTCGCCTCCGACCGCACCAGCTGCCGTTCGGCGCTCGCCAACCAGGTCCGTCTCGTGCTCCATACGGCCGCTTATTGGCTGATGCTGACCGTGCGCGACGCCATTCCCAAAGTCCGGGAATTGGCCGCTGCCGAGTTCGCGACGCTGCGTCTTCGGCTCTTGAAAATCGCCGCCCGTGTCGTCGAGACCACGAGCCGCATTCGCCTTGCGTTTGCCGCGGCATGTCCCGAAGCCGACCTGATCTGCGGCTTGCCCGGCGCGCTACTGCCGCTCGGTCCTTGACCGGCGGGGCGTCCGCCCCCGTTCGCCCAACCCATCCCTCAAGCGCGTTGCAAAGTACCGGTCGTCAGGCGGCGAAAAGCCGAAGGCAATCCTGTGCGCCTCGTCAGACAAGATGTGCGGCCGCATCAATCGGGCCCAAAAGCCGCACTCTCACGAATAGGACGGGCTAGATGGCCGGGCCGTTGCCGACCGGCTTTCCAATCCGGGCGGCCACGTTCGGACTGACCGGCTTCTTCTCCGCGAGGATGTCGTGCAGATGCTGCCTGGAATCCCAGCGCTTCTGCAATCTCGGTCTTAGACTTCCTGATGTACTGTAGAATTTCATCAAGGACGGCGCCCGGATGAGACGGGCAGCGGTTAGGATCGCGCTTAGCCTTCTGCTCTGCCATTGATGCTCTCCAGCATGTCGGAGCCCTCATGGCTTATTCGGTATTCTGCGTTCAGTGGTACTGTTCAAAGTCAACCTTGAATGCATCGCCTCCTTCAAACTCGAATGTGATGCACCACGGGCCATTGATGTGAATCGTGTAGCGCACGGACTTTCCGGCCAGCTTGTGGAAATCGTTGCCTGTCAGCTTCAGTTCGGAACTGTTGACGGCTTCGTTGAGCGTATCGAGACGAACTCCTATAGCGCGACAATCAGGATGAGAGCGAGAGCTGGCCCCGCAAATTCGGACAGTAGCTTGAGTGGATTTTCTGCCTGACAGCGGCGAGGATTCTTGCTGCGAATCAGGAGCGAAGATGACGAAGAAGAGCCGCCGGACGCATTCTCCGGCATTCAAGGCGAAGGTTGCTTTGGCTGCGGTCAAAGGCGACAAGACACTGGCGGAGCTGGCGCAACTGTTTGATGTTCATCCGAACCAGATCACGATCTGGAAAAACCAGCTCCTGGAAGGCGCCGCCGGCGTGTTTGGGCATGACAAGACATCGGCCGAGACGCCGGTCGATTTGAAGGCGTTACATGCCAAGATCGGCGAGCTGGCGTTGGAAAACGATTTTTTGTCCGGCGCGCTCACCAAGGCGGGCCTGCTGAGCGCAAAGCGATGATCGACCGCGATCATGATCTTTCTATCGTGCGCCAGGCGAAGGTCCTGAAGCTGGCTCGCAGCACGGTCTACTATGAACCTCGGCCAGTTTCGGCCGAGGACCTTGCCTTGATGCGTCGGCTCGATGAGCTGCATCTCGATTATCCCTTCGCGGGAGCGCGTATGCTGCGATCGTTGCTGCGGCGGGAGGGCGTATACGCCGGTCGCCGCCACATCGCGACGCTGATGAAGCGCATGGGGATCGAGGCGGTCTATCGTCGCCCGAACACGAGCAAGCCGGCTCCGGGTCACAAGATCTACCCGTACCTGTTGCGCGGATTGAAGATCGAGCGGCCCGACCATGCGTGGGCAATGGACATCACCTACATTCCGATGCGGCGTGGCTTCGTCTATCTCGCGGCGGTCGTCGATGTGTTCAGCCGACGGGTCCTGGCCCATCGCGTCTCGATCACAATGGAGGCGGCCTTCTGCGTCGAAGCGGTCCAGGAGGCGTTGGCGAAGCACGGCAGGCCCGAGATTTTCAACACGGATCAGGGCAGCCAGTTCACCAGCCTCGAGTTCACCGATGTGCTGCTGGACGCGAAGATCGCCATCAGCATGGACGGCAAGGGCGCCTGGCGCGACAACGTGTTTGTCGAGCGGCTCTGGCGCACGGTCAAATACGAAGAAGTATATCTCCGCGCCTACGACAGCGTGTCCGAGGCGCGAGCGTCAATTGCCAAGTATCTGGCCTTCTACAATCAGGGACGCCCTCACTCGAGCCTTGACGGGCGCACGCCCGACGAGGCTTACTTCGGCACGCAAGCTATGGTGATGGCCGCATGACCGTCGCCGACGGTTTTGTCGTCGCTCTGGTCGGGCTACGCCCTCCCGACGCAACGACAAAACCGTAAAGCCCCGCGTTCAGCATAACCCGGCAGGAATCCACTTAAATCCAGCGGGGCGCTGTCCAAACAACCGGGGCCAGCTCTGCGCGATGCGCTTGTGCATTCTCTTGTCGACGCAAAGCCGGTTCGCCGCTAGTGGCGCGGCCATACTGCCTAAGATCACAACTGATCGCCAAGCGCTGGCTACGACCAATCCTGGTAGTTGTGATAGGGGCGTTCGCCGAATATGCATCCCGGTTAGCTTCTTCCGCTGCTTGGGCGAGCTATGGCTGATTTTGGGTGACGCGGCCTGATCAGGCGGCGTGGCTTTCAGTGTTCGGAATGACTTCGATTCCGTCGATGAACTTTACACCGGCGATGACTTTCGGCAACTGGTTCGTGCTCTTCAATCGCCGCCAGGTCTTCGATGCGGCGTCGATGAGCTTGAACACCATCAGCTTCGCAGTTTGTTGCGACAGCGATCCCTTGGTCCGCACCGTTCGGTGGCGCACCGTGGCGAAGACGCTCTCGATCGGGTTCGAGCTGCGTAGGTGGATCCAGTGCTCAGCAGGGAAGTCGAAGAAGGCGAGCAGCGCATGGCGATCCTTGATCAGGCACTCCACCGCACGTCCGTATTTGACGTGGTATTTCTCGACGAAGACGTCGATCGCGGTTTCAGCTTCGGCCCGGTGTGGGGCCAGATAGATGTTCCGCAGGTCGTTCTTCATGGGGCCCTGCACGGATTTGGCGACCTTGTCGAGTACGTTGCTCACTTTATGGCACCAGCATCGTTGGTGCCGCGTGCCGGGAAAGGCCTCGTCCAGTGCCTTCCAGAAGCCGAGGGCGCCGTCGCCGATGGCGAGTTGCGGGGCAATCCGTAACCCGCGTTGCCGCAGGTCGATCAGGAGTTCGCGCCAGCTCTGCGCGCTCTCGCGCACGCCGACCTGGAAGCCGATCAGCTCCTTCTTGCCTTCCGGCGTGGTGCCAATCAGCACCAGCATGCATTCGCTGTGATCTTCCATGCGGGCCTGCAGGTACACGCCATCGGCCCAGATGTAGACATAGCGACGCGCCGACAGATCGCGTCTCTGCCAGCGTTCGTACTCGACCTGCCAATCGGCCTTCAGGCCGGCGATCACCGAAGGCGACAGGTTCGGCGCATCCTTGCCGAGCAGCGCCGAGAGCGCCTCCTGGAAGTCGCCGGTCGAGATGCCGCGCAAATAGAGGACCGGGATCAAGGCATCCAGGCTCTTCGTCCGCCGCGCCCATAGCGGCAGGATTGCCGAACTGAAGCGGAGGCGGTCGCCTGGCCCGCTCGCTCCCGCGGTCGCGGACCTTGGGACGAGCGACCTCCACCGGACCGATGCCGGTCGCAATCTCGCGCACCGGACCGTGCCCATGTCGGACCAGGCGCGCTCGACCGTCGGGCAGCGTCAGATTGGCCGTGCTGGCCAGAAACGCGCCAACCTCGATCTCGATCGCCCTGGCAAGCAGGTCCCGCGCGCCGGCACGAACGATATCGGTCAGTGGATCATCAACCGCGGACGGCTGACGGAAAGCAAGAACATTGGTAGTCTCGGTCATGGCGTATCGCTCTCCTCGAGAGGTTCTGGCAGGCTCGTCACCCGCCTCGATACGCCGCCTTCCTCACACCGTCATCACCCAGATTCCGCCATAGCTCTGCTTGGGCTGACCATGGTGAAGTTAGCGGTGAGTGGTAGGGACAGCGCTTCCTCGGTTCACGTCAAAGCGCCGAGTCACGTGCAGCTATCTACTGTGGGTCCGAATGGGCGGTGACAATCAACACTCGAAATCTTCGGCAGATCACAGCCCTGCGGTCGCAAGCGCTTGAGGTGCTTGCAGCCAATCAGGCCCGGGCCGCCGATCAGTCTTTGAGCCCGGCAGATCGCCAAGTCGCGACGTTTGATGCCGAGGAGGCTCAGGCAGTGTTGGGCATACTCGATAGCGTGAAACTCAACCTGGGCCGAAGGAGGCAGGCAAGATCGCTGCACGCATACGCGCTCTTCTAGAGGGCGTCTCGTGGGCGCTGGCGTGTTTGGTGCCTGATCATGATTCGGTTCCCCGTCAAACCAAAACTCAGATACTACAGTGGCGTGAACCGAAAGTTGCAGCGCAAAAAAAGCGGGTTTATAACGCGGTTGCGCATCGCGCCGCCAATCACCTTAATACCCAGATCGCGAACAATGAGAGCGACACCCAGCAATATATGTTCGCTAACATCGCTTACGATATCGGCGCTTCGACGGATGACGTGCGATCTGCCCTTTCAAACGGCGGGTACAACGGCGTAACATTCATGGGCATTAGCGCAGAGGAGCGGACAGCACTGGCTCGATACAGACGAGAGGGGAGCTGAAGTGTCGCAGAAGTTTGCTAACCGGTGATTGTGATTAAATGCTTTTCAATCCGCTGGAATCGCTTCTCGCTTCTCTTCGAACATATGCCATCGCGCATAGACGCATGAACGATGGTCGCGGCTGTACGCCTGAGGTCATGGGGCGTAAAGGCTACCAGCTCTTTGTCTTCCAACAAGCGCCGCACAGCCTGGCTCATACAGTGGCTCGCAAGCACCCCAACGCTTTCGAAGCGACTGGCAACGACGGGTCTGTTGCCTTGGTCCTCTCCCTTCTCTGGCTTGCCGATCTCCAAGGCCGCCTCGATCAACTTGACGGCAGTCGGGAAGAGCGGGACTGTGTGCTCCGCTTTCTTGTTCTTCGTCCGTACAGCGGGAATGATCCAGTGGGGCTTTTCCCCGTGTAGGCCGTGAAGCTCGGAACGCATCATGCTCGCGACTTCGCCCCGGCGCTGGGCTGTCAGCAATACGGACTTTCAGCGCCAAGCGCGTTCCATCCGTGATGCCCGCTTCCTCATCGTTGAGGATCGCAAAGAAGGCTTCAGTTCGTCGAGTGTTAGAACGCGGTCCTTCTCGACTTCCTTGCCACCAACTTTCTTCATGCCGTGCAGGAAATTCTCAGTCAAATCTCGCGGTCGTTCGCATACCCCGCAAATGGTGCGGATATCCGCTTAAGCAATCCCGATGAGCAAGTGCTACCAAATGAGATAGGTTCGACATGTTGCCGGTTGTGGTACTTTCCGAAGCTCTTGGTCGGATCTAGACCACGCAGCGAGCTGCGATCCTGTTTAGACGGAGAGACGTTGAATGACCGCGAGAAGTCCCGAATACGAGAAACGCGAACGGAAGACCCATCCAGAGCCCGAACGGGCCGCCCAGGCTTCAGCCTCTGAAGCGGGAGGCACCACGCACGATGTTGGAGAATCAGCGAGGGCTGCATCAAGCCATTCATTTGCGTCTCCGGAATGGAAAAAATCCCTCGAAGAGACAACAGACCTGTTCGCTGCGGCGTTGAAGGACGGGTCAAAGCTGGCTGCTTCCTCTCTGCACGCTCAGGTCAATCTTCTGAAGAATCTTGCCAATTCCAAAACTCCCTCGGACGTGATGAAGTGCCATCTGGATTTCGCGGAGCAGTTCTGGTCGAAATCGTTCAGCAAAGGCTGAGAGATAAGATCATTTAGAGCGGGCCGTCATCTGCGGCTAGCTGAGCAATTCGCCAAGCGTGAAATAGGGTCGATGGCGCTCTATTACCTCCGAGGTGAACGCACCTTTGGCAAGCCTGACAATCACCCCAGTCCAGCTTCGCTACTTGCTCGACTACCCATGCGAATGCTCCTCCTCGTGAGGCTCAGTGATTCTGAGATGGAGATGGTCGAGCTCGTGATTGCGTAGTTTTCGAGCCTCAATCGCGCACGGCGTGTTGGAGAACGGGTGCGCGTCCGAAGGGAGACGATCGATTAAAAGGCCCGCTTGCCTGCTGTTCAATACGCCAGCGAAATTTCTGTGTGCTTAGCAGGTCGGATGAATGCCGCCATCGCGTACAGGCCGGGCGTGCAAGAGAATGCGCTGGGCCGTGATGGGCAGCACGTTGTCGGGGCAATTTGGCGGCGCGAGCGTGAGCCTGCAGTCCGAAGTTCGGCGGGACCAACTGGGACGGACAGTGCCCCCGTCGGCCATCAGTTTTCAGACCAAAGCGAACACCTTGACCCTGTAGCCCGCCACGAAGCGCCTGCAGAATCTCCGATTCTCGATTCGGCACGACCCTTGCTCGGTCCTGGGCAGCATCACCGAGTCTCCAGATGCGGTAATGTTAGGGGCGGGCTCGTCGCTTCTAGCGCCTGGTCCGCCCCGCCGGTTTGCTGTGAGGCGAGGTGAGTCAGGATGTTCAAGTGGTGGCGCTCATCTTCGCTCGCGCTCGTCGCCGCCGAGTTAGGAACGGAAAGTGCACCCCCGCAGCTCCGGAGTAGTAGGCGGCGATATCGAGCCGCAAGACCGTGGAACAAACATGCGCACCGGAACAGTAGTGTCGTACAGCGTTGAAAAGGGCTGGGGGTTCATTCGGCCTGACTATGGCGACGGCAAGGATTTGTTCGTGCACATATCGGACCTTCGCGGCTGCGCAGGGGCTGATCTGGTGTCCGGCACGCGCGTGACTTTCGGTATTCGTTTCAATAAACAGCGCTCGAAGTACAGAGCCGTCGAAGTCAGGCTGCGCGCTCCGGGGCATGGCGACCAGTGAATCCGATTGATGGCGACCACCATTTCCGATCGATAACGACCACCTGTTCCGGTCGATGGCGACCAGGGCAACAGGGCTGTGGACGGGCGTGATGAACGCCGTCCCAGTCGTGCAACATCCCGGATCGCCCCTAGGCTAGTCGATTCTGCTATACGAGGCTGATGGCAGCATCAGCTAAGTTCACCAAAACCGCACGACAGCTACGAGCGACCCGGATTGGGAACTTGTCGGATTCCGTCCCCGCAGAACCTAGGCCACCAAACCCGCGCCGAATGGCTCGAGGCCGAGACCTCAATGCTTTGATACTAACACTCCAGCCTCATTCCACCGTGACCGATTTTGCAAGATTACGCGGCTGATCCACGTCCGCCCCCCTTGCGACCGCGGTATGTAAGCCAAGAGCTGGACCGGAATGGCATAGACCAGCGGCGTAAAGCTTGCGACCATTGCCGGCAGCACGATGGTCAGGAGCGTGTCTACCATCGCTTCAGACGCACCCTTCGCATCGGTGATCAGGATGATCTTGCCGCCCCGAGCGGCCACCTCTTGCATGTTAGAGACGGTCTTCTCGAAGACCTCGTCGTAAGGCGCGATCACCACCACAGGCACAGCCTCATCGATCAGTGCGATCGGGCCGTGCTTGAGCTCGCCGGCGGCGTAGCCCTCTGAGTGGATATAGGAAATTTCCTTCAACTTGAGCGCGCCCTCCAAGGCCAAGGGGGCCGATGTGCCACGACCGAGATAGAGTACTGTCCTCGCGCCGGCGATATAACGCGCGAGCTTCTCAATCTGGGGCTCGACCAACAGGGCCGCAGCAATCAATCGCGGCACCTCAATGAGCTCGCGCACGAGCTGCGATTCATCGATTTCAGACAGCTTACCCCGCTCCTTAGCTGCTCTGACGGCAAGCACCCCCAATACCATCAGCTGGCAGATAAATGCCTTGGTGGAAGCGACGCCGATTTCTGGCCCTGCCAGGGTAGGCAAAACGGATTCGCTCTCGCGCGCAATCGTCGACGTCGGTACATTAACCACAGATATCGTATGCAAGCCCTTGCCCTTGGCGTATCGCAAGGCAGCTAATGTGTCAGCGGTTTCGCCCGATTGCGAGATGACTATTGCGAGATCGCCTCGGCGCAAAGGCGCCTCCCTGTAGCGGAATTCAGAGGCTACATCGACGTCGCAAGGCAAACGCGCGAGCCTCTCGAACCAGTATTTGGCGATGTGCCCAGCGTAGCTAGCCGTGCCGCACGCAGTAATTGAAATGCGCTGAATGCAATTAAAGTCGAAGGGCAACGCGAGCGGCAGGGCGACGCGTTTGGCCGCAACATCGAGATAATGCGCCAATGTCTTGCCGGCCACTGTCGGCTGCTCGTGAATTTCTTTGGCCATGAAGTGGCGGTAATTCGCTTTGTCCACAAGGAGCGCTGATACGCCAGATTTTGATGTTTCCCGCTGGACGATAGAGCCGTCTGCACCATAAATCACGCACGTTGCGCGCGTAAGCACGGCCCAGTCGCCGTCTCGTCCGACCGAGGTCGATCTCCTCGTCGGTGACGCCAGCAAGGCGCGCGAGGTGCTCGGCTGGACGCCGAAGCGCAGCTTTGCCCAGCTCGTCGAGGAGATGATGACGAGCGATCTGGCGGAGACAAAACGGGATGCGGCCAGTGGCAAACGCACCGTTTGAGCTGAGGGGCAAGAGCGTCTACGTCGCCGGCCATCGCGGCATGGTCGGAGCCGCGCTGGTGCGCCGGCTGGCACGGGAGGAGGTGCGGCTCGTCACGGTCGACCGGCGCGAGGTCGATCTCTGCAACCAGGCCGCCGTGTTCGACTGGTTCGCCAGGACGCGGCCGCAAGTGATCTTCCTCGCCGCGGCCAAGGTCGGCGGCATCGTCGCCAACAACACGCTGCGCGCCGAGTTCATCTACGACAACATCGCGATTGCGGCGAACGTGATCCAGGCCGCGCATCAGAACGGCGCCGAGAAGCTAATGTTTCTGGGCTCGTCCTGCATCTATCCGAAGCTGGCGCCGCAGCCGCTGCGCGAGGATTCCGTGCTCACCGGTCCGCTGGAGCCGACCAACGAGCCCTATGCGATCGCCAAGATCGCCGGCATCAAGATGGCGGAGGCCTATCGCAGCCAGTATGGCAGCGACTTCATCAGCGTGATGCCGACCAATCTGTACGGCCCCGGCGACAATTATCACCCCGAGCTGAGCCACGTCGTCGCCGCGCTGATCCGCCGCTTCCACGAGGCGAAGGTTTCGGGAGCGAAGCGCGTCATCGTGTGGGGCACCGGCACGCCCCGGCGCGAGTTCCTCTATGTCGACGACATGGCGGATGCCTGCGTGCACCTGATGAAGACCTATTCGTCGCCGGAACCGGTCAATATCGGCACCGGCGAGGACATCACCATCGTCGATTTAGGGTCCAGACTCAATTGAGCCAATATGCGACGAGAGCGGCGAGATGAACAGCGGCCAAAAAATTACGGGCGAGCTTGTCATATCGCGTGGCGATGCGCCGGAAGTCCTTGAGCCTGCAAAAGCAGCGTTCGATGACATTTCGTCCTTTGTAGGCGCGTTTGTTGAAGCGATGGATGACGACACGGTTAGATTTATTGGGGATTACGGGCTTGGCGCCACGACGAATGATTTCGCCGCGAAGCTTGTCGCCATCATACCCTTTGTCGGCGAGGAGCACGCTCATGGGTGGCGCGAGCGCCAGGACATCGGGAGCCGCAGCGATATCGGCATCCTGGCCTGGAGTCAGATGCAGGACGACCGGCCGGCAGAGCGGATCGCTCAGCGCATGGATTTTTGTCGTGCGGCCTCCGCGCGAGCGGCCGATTGCTTGATTGTGCTCCCCCCTTTTCCGCCGGAGGCACACCGGTGAGCTTTAATCGAGGTCGAGTCGAGCGACAGTACGACGCCGTCTTCGCCAGGCTTGGCCAGCGCTTCGAAGATTGCGCACCATCGTCCTCGCTTGGCCCAGCGATTGAAGCGATTGTAGATCGTCGTGTAAGGGCCGTATTCACGTGGACAATCACGCCATCGTGCACCCGATTGCAGCATGTGAATGATGCCGCTGACGATGCGTCGGTCGTCGTCCCGATCCGGCCCCGTCAGTCCCCTCGGCAGATGCGGTTCGATACGCGCCCATTGCCTGTCGTTCAGCCAAAACAAACCAGCGCGCATTCTCTCGCCCCCGAATCAACACGTAGGCAAGAGAATCACGTGGCGCTATTTAGGTACAGACCCTAGCACTGATGGTCGCGGCCGCCGTCGGCTTTCGCGGTGAAATCAGCTTGGATACGTCGCGCCCGGACGGAACGCCGCGCAAGCTGCTGGATGTTAGTCGGCTGTCCAGACTCGGCTGGCGAGCCACCACCTCGCTCACGGAAGGCATTCAGCTGGCATACCGGGTGTTTTGCGCTGAGAGAGACGGACGGCTCCAGAGTGATCTGCTCGTTCTCGACAAGGCAGCCTGCATCACCGGCTAGGGTCCAGACTCAATTGAGCCAATATGCGACGAGAGCGGCGAGATGAACAGCGGCCAAAAAATTACGGGCGAGCTTGTCATATCGCGTGGCGATGCGCCGGAAGTCCTTGAGCCTGCAAAAGCAGCGTTCGATGACATTTCGTCCTTTGTAGGCGCGTTTGTTGAAGCGATGGATGACGACACGGTTAGATTTATTGGGGATTACGGGCTTGGCGCCACGACGAATGATTTCGCCGCGAAGCTTGTCGCCATCATACCCTTTGTCGGCGAGGAGCACGCTCATGGGTGGCGCGAGCGCCAGGACATCGGGAGCCGCAGCGATATCGGCATCCTGGCCTGGAGTCAGATGCAGGACGACCGGCCGGCAGAGCGGATCGCTCAGCGCATGGATTTTTGTCGTGCGGCCTCCGCGCGAGCGGCCGATTGCTTGATTGTGCTCCCCCCTTTTCCGCCGGAGGCACACCGGTGAGCTTTAATCGAGGTCGAGTCGAGCGACAGTACGACGCCGTCTTCGCCAGGCTTGGCCAGCGCTTCGAAGATTGCGCACCATCGTCCTCGCTTGGCCCAGCGATTGAAGCGATTGTAGATCGTCGTGTAAGGGCCGTATTCACGTGGACAATCACGCCATCGTGCACCCGATTGCAGCATGTGAATGATGCCGCTGACGATGCGTCGGTCGTCGTCCCGATCCGGCCCCGTCAGTCCCCTCGGCAGATGCGGTTCGATACGCGCCCATTGCCTGTCGTTCAGCCAAAACAAACCAGCGCGCATTCTCTCGCCCCCGAATCAACACGTAGGCAAGAGAATCACGTGGCGCTATTTAGGTACAGACCCTAGATCATATCGAGCAATGTTCCGAAGGGGCTGAGCCTTGCGATGATCTGTCAGCCCTCCTTTTTGATCAAGAGAGCACCGATTCTCCTTTGGTCGAGCTTGGGCGTCAGGTCTGCGTGAATACCCGGCGCCGCTTTAACCTGGGGCGGCAGCAGCGGATCTCCGACTGTTAACCGCCGAAAAGATGCGCCCAGTTTGGCACCAAGCACGCGAAGTTCTCGATGTGTAAAGAACCGTGAAGTGGTCCTAAGCTCCTTCGCGCGTCACACTAGCAAACCTAGATGATTTGATGGTCATGCTTTGTTACCTCGGCATCAGCAGCGCTGGTGAAGTCGCGCTCGGCGAGGTTCGCGCGGACGACACCCCCATTACCACGGTGATCGGACGCGATCGCGACATAGACCGCCGGGAGCACGAATAGCGTGATCAGCGTGCCCGCAGACATGCCAGCGGCGAGAACGAGTCCGATCGAGAACCGGCTCGCGGCGCCAGCTCCCGTTGCCGTCAACAAGGGTATGAAGCCCGTGACCATTGCCGCCGTGGTCATCAAGATTGGGCGCAGTCGGACACGCGCCGCCATCTCTATAGCCGAGCGACGGTCAAATCTCTCCTTGAACTGCAGCTCATTGGCGAACTCAACCATTAGGATGCCGTGCTTTGAAATCAACCCGACCAGTGTCAACAGTCCAACCTGGGTGTAGATGTTCATGGTCGCCCAGCCGAGGAACGGCGGAATCAAGGCGCCGACCATTGCCATCGGCACGCTGATCATGATGATGAGCGGATCGCGCAGACTTTCGAACTGCGCCGAAAGCACTAAGAATATGATGATGAGGGCAAATGCAAAGGTAATCGCCAATTGATTACCCTCGTGCACGTACTGGCGGGCGTCGGCCAGGAAGTCGTAACTGAAGCCTGGGGGCAGTTTCTTCGCCTCGGCTTCTAGGAAATCCACGGCCTGTTCGATCGTGACGCCGGGCATCGGCACGGCCTGAAAGGTCGCGCAGTTGAGCTGGTTGTAGTGGGTGAGCGCATTCGGATCGGTCGCAGTCTCGGTGGAGACTACGGTAGACAGCGGAAGCATCGATCCCGTCGCAGTCTTCACATAATAGCTTCCGATTGATTGCGGCACTAGCCGTTCCTCTCGCGGCACCTGCGGGATCACCTCGTAGGAGCGGCCCTGCAGATTGAAGCGGTTGACGTAATTTCCCCCAAGTAAGGTGGCGAGCGCGTTACCGACGATCTGCATGGTGATGCCAAGCTCGTTAGCCTTCGATCGATCAACCTTGATTCGTACCACCGGCTGGTTGAACTCGAGGTCGGAGTCGCTCACCATGAAGAGGCCGCTCTTCTGCGCGGCATCCTTCAACTTTGACATCTGCTCGTGGATGGATTGAAAGCCAAGAGTCGAATTGATCACCATCTGGACTGGTAGGCCACCAGAACCGCCCGGCAGCGGAGGCAAGCTAAAGGCAAACGCGTTGATGCCTTCGATTTTGGATAGCTCGGCCTGAACAAGCGACTTTAGTACAATCGATGATCGCTTGCGTTCGTCCCAAGGCTTGAGCAACATGCCGGCCATGCCACTCTGCTGGCCGCCAATGCCATTGAACACGAAGCTCAAGTCAGTCTCTGGAACTTTTTTCAACGCGCTTTCAAGCTTGGTGCCATAATAGTCGAGGTAGTCGATATTGGCGTATTTCGGCGCCTTAGTTAGCGCGAATATGATACCTTGATCCTCCTCCGGCGCTAGTTCCTTGGAAATATGCATATACAGAAAGCCGACAAGTCCCAACATGGTCAGCGCAAATAGGCCGGTAATTGGGCGATAGTCGAGCGAACGGTCGAGCTTGCGGCCGTACCATCGTGTTACGGCACTGAACCCGCGGTTCACAAGCCTTGCAAATCGTCCCCCCTTGGCGCGCCTCAGGAAGAGAGAGCACATCATGGGCGACAGCGTCAAAGCGACCACACCGGACACGATCACCGCTCCTGCCAGCGTGAACGCGAATTCGCGGAACAGGCCACCGGTGAGGCCGCCAAGGAATCCGATCGGGGCATATACCGCAGCCAAGGTAATCGTCATGGAGATAACCGGACCGACGATCTCGCGCGCGCCCCTTGTAGCAGCCTGTAGCGGAGCCGCTCCTTCTTCTAAATGGCGATGAATATTCTCCACCACCACGATTGCGTCGTCGACCACGAGGCCGATCGCGAGAACCATCGCAAGGAGCGTCAGGAGGTTGAATGAGAACCCCAGCGCCAGCATCATGCTGCAGACACCAACGAGAGACAACGGAATAGTAACCACAGGAATGATGACGGACCGCAGCGAGGCCAGGAAAAGAAAGATCACGACGACCACAACCACGACGGCCTCAATGAGCGTCTTCTTCACTTCGTCGATCGATGATTGAATAAACTTGGATGAGTCGTAGGCCACTTTCATCTTCAGCGGCGGCGGCAGGTTACGCTCCATTTCAGGAAACAGCGCCCGAACGCCTCGCACTATGTTTAGCGGATTGCCTTCCGGGCTCGCTTGCACGCCGACAAAGACCGCGTGGTCGCCGTTCATCGTGACGGTAGTGTCCGTCATCTGCGCGGCAAGTTCGACTACCGCAATGTCTTCCATGCGCACAAAGCCACCGTCATTCGCCTTGACAATCATACGCTTGAAATCGTCAACACTCCGCAAATCCGTATTTGCTGTGACATCGGAGATAGTGAAATAGCCCTTGGTCTGGCCTGCCGCAGCCTGGAAGTTGTTAGCTGCGATTGCAGCCGAAACTTCAGCCGGCGATATGCCATGCCCAGCCATTTTCGCAGGGTCTAGCCATAGCCGCATCGCAAAACTCTGGCCGCCTAGGATGTCAGCCGCTGAAACGCCGTCGACGGTTGAGATAACCGGTTGCACGACGCGCGTGAGGTAGTCGGTGATCGCACTGGCCGCTAGCTCATCGCTGGAGAAAGCGATATACATGACAGCATTCGTCTGACCGCTCGACTTCGTGACGACTGGATCGTTTGATTCCTTCGGGATCAGGTATTTGACTGAGTTGACCTTGGAGAGCACCTCCGTGAGCGCTTCGTTTGGATTGAAGTTCAGCTTGATGTAAACTTGAATAGTCGAGACACCAAGCATAGACGAGGAACTGATGTAGTCGACGCCTTCGGCGGACGCGACTGCTTGCTCCAGGGGAGTGGTGATGAACCCCTGGATCATGTCGGCCGAGGCGCCAGGATAGGCAGTCGTGATATTGATGACCGTATTGGTTAGCTTCGGATATTGCCGGATCGGCAGTAGGACCGCGGCGCGCAAGCCGATCAGCAAGATCAGGAAACTCACGACGATTGACAATACCGGACGTTTGATGAAAAGCGCGGTAAATGTCATGTCAACTCGTATTCGGGATTGGGATGTAAATCTGCCACCAACTTTAAGGCAATGGTCAGCAATGCGGCGACTGTGCTAGAGCCCCCGCTGTAGAGCTCGTGCCCTTTTTGCGTTTATCGGCGAAAGGCCCGACAAGAATAGTTGATTAGAACGCAACGACTTCTAGCCGGGCATTAGTTCAGGCTTCGCACTTCGACATCGGAATTACAAACGACCTGACCGGTACTCAACTCTACAAAGGTAAGTGAGTGATATAGCATCGGCTGCAAAGCACTATACCAAGGTTTATCGAGTTCGCCGCTGATCACCGTCGCAAGACTTGCGGAGTTGCTAAACACAAATTCTTAGCCCCGCATATTCAGTGCGCGCCCGCTATCGCTTCGCTAACTCGCCGAACAAAGCCGTCTCGGGGCTTGCCCTCTGCTGCCAGTTCGATATGCCTCTCGGAACAGTGCTTTGAGCGTTTCTGTCAGCTCAATAAGCTGCGCTCTGGCTTGTCCACGCCTTGCGCTACCGAGTTGGCAACGCCAATACCACTTTGTCGATCCGACGCGTTGAGCCAACGTAGGCGGCCGTACATAGCGCCGCGGGGAGTCGCAGTGGACTATCGGCGGTTTTGGGCGTGTCACCGTCGATAAGTCAAGATACTGCAATGTGTCAACCGCCTCCAAATGCCTTGGCAGCCGCAATCAGCTTTTGTACGTTGCACTCTCCAGACCGAAAATCATCGAGCGCCGCGGGCAGCCCCTGGTTGATTGCAAGGGCCTGCTGCGCGCTTCCTAGCTGAGATAGCGATTGCGACTACTCATGGCGGGCCCATCCTTTTCACGAACCGTCGGTACGGTGACGATCTCGATCGGGACATTGAGATCAACCACCATGCGACGCACGACTACGCATTGCTGAACATCCTTCTGGCCAAAAAAGCGACGTGGGGCTGCACCATGTTGAACAACTTGCAGACGACAGTCGCCACACCGCGAAAATGTCCGGGCCTGAAAGCGCCGCATAGAGGTTTCGCGAGGTCGCCAGGTCCAACAAAGGTTTCGAAATTGCTCGGATAGACTTCCTGTGCATCGGGCGCGAAGAGGATCGCAACACCAGATCCCGGCACAGTTCTTCATCGCGCAAGAAGTCGCGCAGATAGGTGCTGAGATCTTCATTTGCTCCGAACTGAGTGGGGTTAACGAAGATGCTGACGACGGTCACATCGCATTTTGCTTGGCTCGCTGCGATCAGCGCCAGGTGGCCATCGTGGAGATCCCCGTGGGTCGGTCAAAATCCCCCGGGTATGGTCACTTGAAACTCCCCCACCTGATGATCGCCGTCAGCGCCGCTGAACAGCAGTAGCCGGTCAGGCAGGACGTTTATGTTCGACCCCTTTAGCCAGCAAGGGGCCGGGGAGTTGAACGTCTTGAAGCGACATCTGCAAAGCACCGTACTTACATTACTTGATCGCAACACCAGCCAGCGCGAGATTCACCGGCTGACGGGTGTCGATCGCAAGACGATCCGGCGTTATCAGGCGCTGCGGGCCGGTGCGGAGGCAAATTCCCCCGGGGAAGTGACCACCGGCTCGGTGAGCGCGGACGGCCAAATTCCTCCACCCCGACCACCGGCTTTTGGGACATCGGAAGCGACGGTCACCAGCAGCCTGGCCCGTTCGGCTTGCGAAGCGCATCGGACGTGGATCGAAGAACAGGTCCGGCTGAAGCGGAACGCGCAGGCGATTTACCAGGACCTGGTTGATCAATTTGGCTTTCCGTCCAGCTACCAGAGTGTCAAGCGGTTTGTGCGCCGGTTGCGGCACGCTGATCCTGAGCAGTTTGATCGTCTTGAGTTCCTCCCCGGCGAGGAAGCTCAGGTCGACTATGGCGAGGGCGCGCCGACGGTTGATCCGAAGAGCGGGCGGTACCGTCGTCCCCGCCTGTTCGTGATGACGCTACGCTACTCGCGGCGCAGCTTCCGGCGGGTAGTCTGGAAGTCCAGCCAACAAGTCTGGGCGCAGCTCCACGAAGAGGCGTTCCGGTATTTTGGCGGGGTCCCCAGCTATGTCGTGCTCGACAACCTGAAGGAAGGCGTCCTCAAGCCGGATTTGTACGAGCCCCAGCTCAACCCGATTTACAGCGCGATGCTGGCTCATTACGCCGTGGTCGCCGATCCCGCGCGCGTGGCCGATCCAAATCGGAAAGGATGCGTCGAGAATGCGATTCAACATACCCAGGGCACTGCGCTGGCCGGACGGCGCTTCGAGACGCTGGAGGCGCAAAACGAGTTCTTGAGGCACTGGGAGGAGAACTGGGCTTCCAAACGCATCCACGGCAGCACGCGCCGTCAGGTCGAGGCGATGTTCCAGGAAGAGAAGCCGCACCTGCGGCCGCTGCCTGTCGCTCCCTTCCGCATCTTCACCGAAGTCGTCCGGACTGTCTGCGACGACACCACCGTACGCGTCGACAACAGCTATTACGCCGCGCGGCCCGCGCCGATCGGCAGCCAGGTCGTCGTGCGCATCTACACCACCACGATCGAGATCCGTGATCGCCACACCCGTGCGCTGCTGCGTGTTCATTCCCGGATGGCGCACCCCGGTTCTGTCGTCCAGAGCTGGCCCCGGTTGTTTGGACAGCGCCCCGCTGGATTTAAGTGGATTCCTGCCGGGTTATGCTGAACGCGGGGCTTCGTCGGCGACGGTCATGCGGCCATCACCATAGCTTGCGTGCCGAAGTAAGCCTCGTCGGGCGTGCGCCCGTCAAGGCTCGAGTGAGGGCGTCCCTGATTGTAGAAGGCCAGATACTTGGCAATTGTCGCTCGCGCCTCGGACACGCTGTCGTAGGCGCGGAGATATACTTCTTCGTATTTGACCGTGCGCCAGAGCCGCTCGACAAACACGTTGTCGCGCCAGGCGCCCTTGCCGTCCATGCTGATGGCGATCTTCGCGTCCAGCAGCACATCGGTGAACTCGAGGCTGGTGAACTGGCTGCCCTGGTCCGTGTTGAAAATCTCGGGCCTGCCGTGCTTCGCCAACGCCTCCTGGACCGCTTCGACGCAGAAGGCCGCCTCCATTGTGATCGAGACGCGATGGGCCAGGACCCGTCGGCTGAACACATCGACGACCGCCGCGAGATAGACGAAGCCACGCCGCATCGGAATGTAGGTGATGTCCATTGCCCACGCATGGTCGGGCCGCTCGATCTTCAATCCGCGCAACAGGTACGGGTAGATCTTGTGCCCCGGAGCCGGCTTGCTCGTGTTCGGGCGACGATAGACCGCCTCGATCCCCATGCGCTTCATCAGCGTCGCGATGTGGCGGCGACCGGCGTATACGCCCTCCCGCCGCAGCAACGATCGCAGCATACGCGCTCCCGCGAAGGGATAATCGAGATGCAGCTCATCGAGCCGACGCATCAAGGCAAGGTCCTCGGCCGAAACTGGCCGAGGTTCATAGTAGACCGTGCTGCGAGCCAGCTTCAGGACCTTCGCCTGGCGCACGATAGAAAGATCATGACCGCGGTCGATCATCGCTTTGCGCTCAGCAGGCCCGCCTTGGTGAGCGCGCCGGACAAAAAATCGTTTTCCAACGCCAGCTCGCCGATCTTGGCATGTAACGCCTTCAAATCGACCGGCGTCTCGGCCGATGTCTTGTCATGCCCAAACACGCCGGCGGCGCCTTCCAGGAGCTGGTTTTTCCAGATCGTGATCTGGTTCGGATGAACATCAAACAGTTGCGCCAGCTCCGCCAGTGTCTTGTCGCCTTTGACCGCAGCCAAAGCAACCTTCGCCTTGAATGCCGGAGAATGCGTCCGGCGGCTCTTCTTCGTCATCTTCGCTCCTGATTCGCAGCAAGAATCCTCGCCGCTGTCAGGCAGAAAATCCACTCAAGCTACTGTCCGAATTTGCGGGGCCAGCTCTTCCTGCCGACCAGCGAACGGCCGTTCAACCCGTCGCGGCAAACCGCCGTGCTGCTGGCGAGCGCCGAGCGCATCGGACCGCAGACCAGGTGCGCGTTTCGCGGGATCGTGAGCGCGGATTTCAGGGGATCGTGAGCAGAGATTTCAGACGATCGTGAGCAACGATTTCGCGGGATCGTGAGCAAGGCTTTCGGAGCCTTGCAGCGCTTCGGCCGACAACTCAACCGGCTTAGGGATGACCTCGTGGTTAACGAGGAAGTCCAATGCCTACCCAGAGATTGTCGATGCGCCGGATCAAGGAAGTCCTTCGGTTAAAACATTTTCAAGGCCTGCCAGAGCGGGCCATCGCGCGGAGCGTGGGCGTCAGCAACGGCGTTGTGCACAGCTACCTGAGCCGCGCCCGCTCTGCTGGGTTGAGCTGGCCGCTTCCGGAGGGAATGACCGATGAAGACCTGGAGCTTTTGCTTTTCCCGGCCCCACGACCAGCGTCTCAGAGCCCGCAGCGGCCGGTGCCCGACTGGAGCTACATCGATAAAGAGCTCCGCCGGCGCGGCGTAACCCGTCGCCTGCTCTGGGAGGAGTATCGCGCCGTTAATCCCGACGGTTTCGGGTACACGTGGTTCTGCACTACCTACGAGGCCTGGAAGGGGCGGGTCCGACCTTCGATGCGGCAGATTCATCTGGGCGGCGAGAAGGTGTTCGTGGATTTCGCCGGCGACACCATCGACATCGTCGATCCCCTGACCGGGGAAGTGCAGCCGATGAAGCTGTTCGTCGCGGCGATGGGCGCTTCGAACTACACCTACGCCGAGGCCTGCCCCAGCGAGAGCTTGGCCGACTGGATCCGGGCCCACGTCAACTTGTTCACGTTTTTGAGCGGAACGCCGACGTTCGTGGTCTGCGACAACCTCAAAGCCGCCGTCAGCAACCCCGACCGCTACGATCCCGGCCTCAATCGCACTTATGCCGAGATGGCGAGCCATTACGGCACGGCCATTCTCGCCGCACGGCCGCGGCGCCCAAAAGACAAGGCGAAGGTCGAGGTCGCGGTGCAAATCGCCCAGCGCTGGATTCTGGCCCGGCTGCGCAATCAGCGCTTCTTTTCCCGGGCCGAGCTCAACGCCGCCATCAAGACACTCGTCGACGAACTCAATGCTCGTCAAATGCGTGGCTTCGGCTCAAGCCGCGCCGAACTGTTTGCCGAACTCGACAAACCCAAGCTAACCCCGCTGCCAGATCAGCCTTATGCCTTCGCACGCTGGAAGCGCTGCCGCCTCGCTCCCGATTATCATGTCGAGGTCGACGGCCATTGGTACTCCGCGCCGTATCGTCTGATTGGCGAGCTGGTCGATGCCCGTATCGACGATCGGACGGTCGAGATCTTCCACAAGGGCCAGCGGATCGCCAGCCATGCCCGCGCGCCCAACCGACGCGGACACACCACCATCGCCGACCACATGCCCAGCGCCCATCGCCGCTACGGCAAATGGACCCCCGCCGCGGTGATCGCCGCCGGCGAGCGGATCGGTCCTTCGACAGCAGCGTTTTTCCAGGCCGTGATCGACGCCCGCCCCCATCCAGAACAAGGCTTTCGAACCTGCCTTGGCATTCTGGCGCTCGTCAAAAGCTACGGCGCCGAACGCCTCGACGCAGCCTGCCGGAGGGGCATCCTCATCAAGGCGCGCTCCGTCGCCTCGATTAGATCGATCCTCCAGAACGGCCTCGATCGCACGTTCTTCGACGAATCTTTCGAGCACCAGCCCCTGCGCCACGGCAACATCCGCGGACGCGACTACTTCCACTGAAGCAAGGAGAGACCCGGCATGCTTAACCACCCAACCCACGAACGGCTGATCGAGCTTGGCCTGACCGGAATGGCCAAGGCCTTCGAGGAGCAGCGCCGATCGCCCGATCTCGAAGCCCTGCCGTTCGAAGATCGCATCGGCCTGTTGGTCGACCGCGAAGCCGCCGAACGCGACACCAGGCGGCTCACCACGCGCCTCAAGATCGCCGCACTGCGCCAGACTGCTTGCGTCGAGGACGTCGATCTGCGCACCCCGCGGGGCATCGACCGCGCCGTTTTCGCCAAACTCGTCGAAGGTCGCTGGATCGATCGCCACGAGAATTTGCTCGTCACCGGGGCAACCGGCCTGGGCAAAAGTTGGTTAGCCTGCGCGCTCGGCCACAAGGCCTGCCGCGACAACCGATCAGTCCTCTATCATCGCGTTCCAAGGCTGTTCGAGGCGCTCGCGCTCGCGCGCGGAGACGGACGTTACGCCCGGCTCCTCAAAAGCCTCGGCCGCGCTCAGCTTCTGATTTTGGATGATTGGGGACTATCGGTGCTCACCGCCGCGGAACGCCGCGATCTGCTCGAAATCCTCGAGGACCGCCATGGCCGCGCATCCACCATCGTCACAAGTCAGCTCCCCGTGGACACCTGGCATGGAGCCATTGGGGACCCCACGGTCGCCGACGCCATTCTCGATCGCCTCGTCCACAACGCCCACCGCCTCCAGCTCACCGGAGAAAGCATGCGAAAACGCAGCGCCAAAACCATCACCCTTGACGGCCAACCAGAACACTGACTCTATCTCCCATCGGCCGTAGCGGGCTGCTCACGATCGTCTGAATTCAGTGCTCACGATCGCGCGAAATCGATGCTCACGATCCGTGAAATCCGCAGACCAGGGCCTTGTGCCAGCAGGTGTTCGACACCGAAGGGCGCCCCGGACAGCGCGCGATGTGGGGCATTGTCGGGCTGGGCCGGAAGTATCCGGCGCGGCTGATCGAGCAGGCCTGCGCGCACGCCATCGACAACCGCATCTACCGCTACAAGCACGTGCGTGCGACCGTCGAGCGGTTGTTCGAACAGGCGATCGAGCAGGTTGGAGTGACGCCACAGCCGGCATCGCCGCTCACCCAGGATCATCCGCTGATCCGTACCCCCGCGGAATACGGCGACCTCTTCAGCCGCGCTGTGCGGCGCGACGCCGACGACAATGGTCGGCAGGCCGAGGCTCACGACGATCACGCCACGGCAATCCGCGCTCGTGTCGCCTGCGCAACCCCGGCCAACTCCGGCGCCACGAGCGCTCCCGCTGCACCTTCTCACCTTAAACTGGAGACCTAGCCACATGATGACCATGCCGGAAATTGAGCGTTGCCTACGACAGCTGCGCCTGTCGGGTGTCCGCGACACGCTGCAGACGCGCGTGCTCCAGGCGCAGGGCGCCAACCAGCCCTTCCTCGAGACCTTCTCCCTTATCCTGCAGGATGAACTGGACCGTCGTCAGTCCCGTCTTATCGAGCGGCGATACCAGCAATCCGGGCTCGACGAAAAGCTGACGCTCGCCGAGTTCGACTGGTCCTTCAATCCCAAACTGCCACGTCAGACCTGCTTCCAGCTCCACACCCTGGCGTTCATTGCCGCTGGCGAGAACGCTCTGCTTGTTGGCAAACCTGGCACCGGGAAGTCGCACATCGCCAAGGCGATTGCCTATCAGGCGATCCTGCAAAGCCACAAGGTCCAGTATCTTGAGACCGACGACTTCTTCCACCGCTACGCCCTGAACTCTCCGGCACAACGCGAGGTCCGGCTGCGAACCATCATCGACTGCGATCTCCTCGTGCTGGACGATCTATTCCTCGCACGCGCCATCCCCGACGACGCCGGCACTTTGCTGCAGACCCTGATCCATCAGCGTTACAAACTGCGCCGCAGCGTCATCGTCACCTCCAATCGCGTCGTGCAGGATTGGGGGGCATACCTTGGGGACAACACTATGAGCACGACGATCCTCGATCGCCTTATGCATCATTGCCATCTGCTTGAGTTCGACGGACGCAGCTATCGGCTCAAAGAAGCCGCTGAAGCTCTTGCCCGGGAAACAAACTCAAACTAACAGTCCCTTGTCCTGCCTCGCGGGTGGAGGAATTTGACTGACCACACCCGGAGGAATTTGAAGTGACCCGCGGGGTAACGTTCATCCTCGAAAGTCTTTGTGCGAGGTACGCCTCTAGCACGCAGTTGAAAAACGTGCTCGCCGCCGACCAGCGACCGTGATTCATTGGCTCCGACGAGATTCGGAAATGATGCGTGCGCGGCGGCGACAATCGAACGGGCGAGCTGTTCAGCTACGTCGATCTCGAGGCTCGGGTGCGGCGTGACCATCCGCTGCGAGCGATCCGGACGATCGTGAACGAGGCGCTGTCGACGCTGGAGCGCGAGTTTGCCGCGCTCTATTCGCCGATTGGGCGGCCGTCGATCCCGCCGGAGAAGCTGCTGCGGGCGTGCTGTTGCCTCAGCGCAGCCGGCCAGTATGGTCCATAACGGACGAACCCGGTTGTGCGAGCACCTTCATGAGCTGCATGCATTACGCCTGGACAGGGGAGCACCAGCCCGGCGGCGTGCACTTCCCGGCGCGTTGGTCACGAGCGTACGGTTCGGGGCGCAGGAATATCTTGCCACGCCCACACTGCGATCCGCTCGCAACTCTTGTAACTCTGACGGCAGTGATCGGTGGACGGCCTCGGGAGATCAACGCTGTCATGCGGTTTGCGAGACAGCCTCATGGCTGGAAGAGACCGTCGAAAAGCCAAACGCACGGCGCGCCCCGACAAGGCATCGCCGGACAGGTGCGAGAACACGCTTTGCAGAGAGCAGTTTCCGGAGGCGAGTCGGATCAGCCAACCCGAAGATCCTCAGCTGACATCTTGCCCGAACGCCCGGCCTTGAGCTGATAACTTACCCGAGCCCCCTCTTCGAGAGTGGTGTAACCGGCCCTTTCGACGGCACCGATGTGCACGAAGACATCGGGACCTCCGTCCTCAGGCCTGATGAACCCATAACCTTTGGTCGAGTTGAACCACTTCACAATACCCATTGCCACGGCGGCATCTCCATAGTGAACCGTTGTGATCTAGCGAAGAGTCTGCCGGCCATCAAGATGGTCGGCAAGACGCCAGCGTCGCTGCGCTGGTCACGTGCTCGTTTTTTTATCGCATGGTCTATCTGCGGCCGCATTGTGCAAACGACAGAAAGCGCCGTGACGTCGACCACACTTCGATTCAAGGCTTCAGGATCCGGATGACGTTTTGACCTTCGCTTCACTCGTCGCGCGCTAGCGGCCTACAGAAGAGTTGCAGAGCCTCGAACACGCCGCGCTCATCCGGAGCCGAGCTAAAGCGAATGGGATTGATCGTCGTTGAACAACAGGGCGGCCGTGAACTCCTTCGCGCAGCCTGGATCAGGATAATCAATCCGCGCCATGCCTGCATTGAGCTACGTGACATGCTTTCTCAAGCACGAAGACAGTCCCAGAGCTGCGCTTTAGCTGTTCGCGTTTAGATATTAGCCGCACGCCGGCCATGTCGGACGAACAGGGGTCTGCGAGACAATCCTCAAGGAAGCGCATCTGGCAACTTACCGCCCGCTCGTCATGTTGTGGTTGGACGCCAGGAAACCCGCTCGCCAGCGGTGGAGGCTGTTCAAACCGGTAATTTTCGCATCTGACGACCTTCATCGCGTCTGCCGGCGGCTCATCAGCTCTCTCGCCTTGGGTTCGATGAATTCAGCTGAGCACCGTGAAGACGTTGAGATAACCAATGGTCTCAGCCCGCTGACCGAATTTTACTCAGAACAAAGCCGCCTCGATGCATAGGTGTATTCAAGGGCCAGTTGACGCGCATATTCCCTGAGGTTGGCGGCGGCGCTGTGCCCCCCGTCGATGTTCTCGTAATAGAAGTAAGGCTGGCCCAGCGCGGCGAGCTTCGCGGCAGCTTTGCGGCCGTGCGCTGGATGCACGCGGTCGTCTTTGGTGGAGGTAAGAATTAGGGGAGCGGGATAAGTCTTGCCCGCCATCAGCTTCTGGTAGGGCGAGTAGCCTTCGATCCACGCACGCTGCTCGGCAATGGCAGGGTCACCGTACTCGCCGATCCAGGAGGCGCCTGCGCCCAGTCTGGTGTATCGAAGCATGTCAAACAGCGGGACCTTGATGATGGCCGCGTTGAAGAGTTCGGGACGTTGGGTGATTGCGGCGCCAACGAGCAGGCCGCCCTGGCTGCCGCCAATGATTCCGAGCCGGCTCGGACTTGTGATCTTCCGGCGGATCAGGTCCTCGGCAACGGCAATGAAATCATCCCATGTCGTCTGCTTCGTTGCCGTCTGGGCCGCTTGATGCCATTGTGGGCCAAACTCGCCGCCCCCACGCAGGTTCGCCACGACATAGGCATTGCCCTGTTCGAGCCAGAGCCGTCCCACCGGTCCCAGATAAGAGGGCAGAAGCGAAGCCTGGAAACCGCCATAGCCATAAAGAAGTGTCGGGATCGTCCCGTCAAACCTTGCGTTCTTCGGCCGCACCAGAAAATAGGGAATTGACGTGCCATCACGCGAAGTGGCTTCGAGCTGCTCCACGATATGATTGGACGCATCGAAGGCAGCCGGTGTCGTCTTCAACTCCTCAAGGCTTTTGCTTTCGGCATCAAAATACCAGACTGAGGTTGGTCTGAGATAGCTCGAGACCGCGAACATGGCTCGGTCCGTTTCATCGGAGGTGGCTAACAGGCTGACATTTGCATGTTCTGGCAGCGGGATCGGCGTCGCGGACCAAGCTCCGTGATCGTACTTATAAGCGAACGCTCTGCTCTGAACGTTCTCAAGGATCGTCAGGATCAACAAATTCTTTGTGGCGCCTAACCCGCTCAGGGCCTGGCGGGGCCCAGGTTGGAAGACGAGCGAGGCTTTGGCACGCATCGGATCCTGTTTCCATTCGGCCAGATCATACGAAATCAGCGATCCGGCGGCGAAGCTGATATCGCCTGGCGGCCTCCAATCTTCATCAAGCCTTACAAGCAGGTGACCACCCACTAGACCGATCATCGCGGCCTTCTTCGGCAGATTGAGCTTGACGGGCCCACCGGGGCGGAAGACCACATACTCGGACTCGAAAGAGCTGATTGCGCGGATCGCGCCGGTCTCATGAATGTTGCCCTCGCTGTCACGAAGCATGAAGGGGGACATCGAAACGTCGGTGGGCTCGCCACGAAAGATCTCGCGAGCCTCACTGAGCGGCTGAGCGCGTTTGAGCTCCTTCACCACAAAGGGGTAGCCGGCTTGCGTCAAAGTCCCCTCGCCCCAGTCACGTGCAACAAGGAGTGTGTCACGATCGACCCAGCTGACGTGCTGCTTGCCCTCTGGGAGATAAAAGCCATCCGCAACGAAGGTCTTGGCGTCGCAGTCGAACTCTCGTATGGACGCGGCATCCTTGCCGCCATCGGAAAGACTAATCAGGCAGAGGCGCTCTTCGGGCGGAAGGCAGCTGCTACCTTGAAAGATCCAATTCCTGTTCTCGGCGACCGCCAAGGCGTCCACGTCGAGAATGGTTTCCCACTGTGGGTCTTTGCTACGATAGCTCTCGAGCGTGGCGCGTCGCCAGACGCCGCGCACCTGGTTCTCATCTTGCCAGAAATTCTCCAAGCCGCGCCGTTTCAATGAAACATATGCGATCCGATCCTTGGCCTGCAGGATGGAGAGCGCCTGTCCGTAGAAGTGCCCATAGCGAGGATCTGACTGGAGCACCCCGAGCGTCTTCTCGTTCTCGGCGCGAGCCCAAGCCACTGCGCTTGGCCCTTCGATCTCCTCGAGCCAAAGGAATGGGTCATCAGTCACCGCCGCATCCGTTCGCTCCTGTGAAAGTGCCGTGGAGGTGATGCAGGCAATCGAAAGCAGCGTGGCGGAGAAGAGTAATGTATTCATGGATTTGCTCCGGCTGAGGTCGAGCGGTCAGGCTCGCGGGCCCTGCGGGTCAAGCAGAAGCGGCGGAAAGCACGCAAGCGCATGACATAGCGCGGCTTGCGCTATGTCGCGGGCCGTTCATTGCAAGTTGCGTGCCGGCTAAAGGGCCGCAAGTTTCAGCCGCTCCGGCAGCAGCACCATGTCCGCTTCCCGACACCGCTTGCCAAGCAGACCCGACAGCGTGTCGGCCGGACAGCTCGTCAGACGGCACCGGTTTTTCGGTTTCAGCGGCCAAGAACGGAACACGCCCCAGCTCCAATGGCAACGCGCACAGAGCTGGCCCCGGTTGTTTGGACAGCGCCCCGCTGGATTTAAGTGAATTCCTGCCGGGTTATGCTGAACGCGGGGCTTTACGGTTTTGTCGTTGCGTCGGGAGGGCGTAGCCCGACCAGAGCGACGACAAAACCGTCGGCGACGGTCATGCGGCCATCACCATAGCTTGCGTGCCGAAGTAAGCCTCGTCGGGCGTGCGCCCGTCAAGGCTCGAGTGAGGGCGTCCCTGATTGTAGAAGGCCAGATACTTGGCAATTGACGCTCGCGCCTCGGACACGCTGTCGTAGGCGCGGAGATATACTTCTTCGTATTTGACCGTGCGCCAGAGCCGCTCGACAAACACGTTGTCGCGCCAGGCGCCCTTGCCGTCCATGCTGATGGCGATCTTCGCGTCCAGCAGCACATCGGTGAACTCGAGGCTGGTGAACTGGCTGCCCTGATCCGTGTTGAAAATCTCGGGCCTGCCGTGCTTCGCCAACGCCTCCTGGACCGCTTCGACGCAGAAGGCCGCCTCCATTGTGATCGAGACGCGATGGGCCAGGACCCGTCGGCTGAACACATCGACGACCGCCGCGAGATAGACGAAGCCACGCCGCATCGGAATGTAGGTGATGTCCATTGCCCACGCATGGTCGGGCCGCTCGATCTTCAATCCGCGCAACAGGTACGGGTAGATCTTGTGACCCGGAGCCGGCTTGCTCGTGTTCGGGCGACGATAGACCGCCTCGATCCCCATGCGCTTCATCAGCGTCGCGATGTGGCGGCGACCGGCGTATACGCCCTCCCGCCGCAGCAACGATCGCAGCATACGCGCTCCCGCGAAGGGATAATCGAGATGCAGCTCATCGAGCCGACGCATCAAGGCAAGGTCCTCGGCCGAAACTGGCCGAGGTTCATAGTAGACCGTGCTGCGAGCCAGCTTCAGGACCTTCGCCTGGCGCACGATAGAAAGATCATGATCGCGGTCGATCATCGCTTTGCGCTCAGCAGGCCCGCCTTGGTGAGCGCGCCGGACAAAAAATCGTTTTCCAACGCCAGCTCGCCGATCTTGGCATGTAACGCCTTCAAATCGACCGGCGTCTCGGCCGATGTCTTGTCATGCCCAAACACGCCGGCGGCGCCTTCCAGGAGCTGGTTTTTCCAGATCGTGATCTGGTTCGGATGAACATCAAACAGTTGCGCCAGCTCCGCCAGTGTCTTGTCGCCTTTGACCGCAGCCAAAGCAACCTTCGCCTTGAATGCCGGAGAATGCGTCCGGCGGCTCTTCTTCGTCATCTTCGCTCCTGATTCGCAGCAAGAATCCTCGCCGCTGTCAGGCAGAAAATCCACTCAAGCTACTGTCCGAATTTGCGGGGCCAGCTCTGTCCCACTGCGTCAGCCCGATGAGATCGACGATCCACTGACGAATATTTTGCGATCTGGAGCTCGGCAGCTGCTTGCGCAGGCTGTCGAGATGGAAGCCGAGGCGTTTCTCGCCGCGATGAAGGGCTTGAAGCTTCCCGATGGCCGCGACCGCCTCGTGCGACACGGCCATGGTCCAGTGCGGACGATCCAGACGGGGATCGGCGCCGTCGAAGTCGCCCGGGTAAAGATTCGCGATCGCGCGGTGACCAGCGATGGCGAGCGGATCCGCTTCACCTCGGCGATCCTGCCGTTGTGGGCACGGCGCACGAAGAGCTTGGATGCACTTTTGCCGGTTCTGTACCTGCGAGGCATCTCGACGGGCGACTTCCAGGAGGCGCTGGCGGCGCTCTTGGGCAAGGATGCGCCGAATCTTTCTCCGGCGGTGGTTTCCAGACTGACGACGGAGTGGCAGCTCGAGTACGAGCGTTGGCAGAAGCGCGATCTGTCGGCGCGCCGGTACGTATACGTGTGGGCGGACGGCGTCTTCCTGCAGGCTCGCATGGAAGACCACAGCGAATGCATGCTGGTGCTGATCGGCGCGACGCCGGAAGGCAAGAAGGAACTCATCGGCTTCCAGGTCGGCGTGCGCGAGAGCACGCAGAGCTGGCACGAACTGCTCGTCGAGGCGAAAACCCGAGGGCTGAAGATCGCCCCGGAAATCGCCGTCGGTGACGGCGCGCTCGGCTTCTGGAAGGCGCTCGACGAGGTCTTTCCCGCCACGCGACATCAGCGGTGCTGGGTGCACAAAACCGCGAATATCTTGAACAAAGTCGCAGTGTCGGTACAGGCCAGCATGAAGAAGGATCTGCGCGAGGTCTATTTGGCGTCCAACCGAGCTTCGGCCGAAGTGGCGATCGATGTCTTTGCCGAGAAATACGGAGCGAAGTACGACAAGGCGGTCGAGTGCCTGACGAAAGATCGCGACGCAATGCTTGCGTTCTACGAATTCCCCGCCGAGCATTGGGACCACTTGCGGACGACGAATCCCATCGAAAGCGTGTTCGCGACGGTCCGGCACAGAACGGTGCGCACGAAAGGTTCGTTATCGTCAACGACTGCCAAGTTGATGGTGTTCAAGCTGCTCTGCGCCGCATCAAAGACCTGGCGGCGGCTGAAAGGCACAAATCAGTTGCCGAAGGTCAGCGCAGGTGTCAGATTCGAAAACGGCATCGAGGTCATCCAAGTGCCGGAAAACCACGCCGCCTGATCGCCTCGTCACCCAAAATCCCGCATAGCTCAGTCCTGGTGCGAGAGCAACGACCCGAACTTTACGGCCAAAGCCGCCGATGTTGTCGGCCTCTATGTCGCGCCGCCGGCGAAGGCCATTGTGCTGTGCGTGGACGAGAAGCCCTCGATCCAGGCTTTGGAGCGAGCGCAGGGTTATCTGAAGTTGCCCAATGGCCGCGCCTTAACCGGCCAAAGCCACGATTACAAGCGGCATGGCACCACAACATTGTTTGCGGCGCTCGAAGTCGCCACCGGAAAGATCATCGCGACCCATTCAAAACGCCGGCGCCGCGTCGAGTTTCTCGATTTCATGAACAGCGTCACCGCGACTTTTCCGAACCGCAAGCTTCACGTCATCCTCGACAACCTCAACACCCATAAAAAGAACGAGGACTGGCTCAAGGCCCACCCCAACGTGCAATTTCATTTCACGCCGACAAGTGCGTCATGGCTCAATCAGGTCGAAGTATGGTTTTCCATCTTGCAGGGGCAGTCGCTCAGCGGCACCTCCTTCACGAGCCTCAAGCAGCTTCAGGAACACATCGATGCCTACGTCAACGCATACAACGACAGAGCCGAGAGCTATGGCGGAATCTGGGTGATGACGGTGTGAGGAAGGCGGCGTATCGAGGCGGGTGACGAGCCTGCCAGAACCTCTCGAGGAGAGCGATACGCCATGACCGAGACTACCAATGTTCTTGCTTTCCGTCAGCCGTCCGCGGTTGATGATCCACTGACCGATATCGTTCGTGCCGGCGCGCGGGACCTGCTTGCCAGGGCGATCGAGATCGAGGTTGGCGCGTTTCTGGCCAGCACGGCCAATCTGACGCTGCCCGACGGTCGAGCGCGCCTGGTCCGACATGGGCACGGTCCGGTGCGCGAGATTGCGACCGGCATCGGTCCGGTGGAGGTCGCTCGTCCCAAGGTCCGCGACCGCGGAGCGAGCGGGCCAGGCGACCGCCTCCGCTTCAGTTCGGCAATCCTGCCGCTATGGGCGCGGCGGACGAAGAGCCTGGATGCCTTGATCCCGGTCCTCTATTTGCGCGGCATCTCGACCGGCGACTTCCAGGAGGCGCTCTCGGCGCTGCTCGGCAAGGATGCGCCGAACCTGTCGCCTTCGGTGATCGCCGGCCTGAAGGCCGATTGGCAGGTCGAGTACGAACGCTGGCAGAGACGCGATCTGTCGGCGCGTCGCTATGTCTACATCTGGGCCGATGGCGTGTACCTGCAGGCCCGCATGGAAGATCACAGCGAATGCATGCTGGTGCTGATTGGCACCACGCCGGAAGGCAAGAAGGAGCTGATCGGCTTCCAGGTCGGCGTGCGCGAGAGCGCGCAGAGCTGGCGCGAACTCCTGATCGACCTGCGGCAACGCGGGTTACGGATTGCCCCGCAACTCGCCATCGGCGACGGCGCCCTCGGCTTCTGGAAGGCACTGGACGAGGCCTTTCCCGGCACGCGGCACCAACGATGCTGGTGCCATAAAGTGAGCAACGTACTCGACAAGGTCGCCAAATCCGTGCAGGGCCCCATGAAGAACGACCTGCGGAACATCTATCTGGCCCCACACCGGGCCGAAGCTGAAACCGCGATCGACGTCTTCGTCGAGAAATACCACGTCAAATACGGACGTGCGGTGGAGTGCCTGATCAAGGATCGCCATGCGCTGCTCGCCTTCTTCGACTTCCCTGCTGAGCACTGGATCCACCTACGCAGCTCGAACCCGATCGAGAGCGTCTTCGCCACGGTGCGCCACCGAACGGTGCGGACCAAGGGATCGCTGTCGCAACAAACTGCGAAGCTGATGGTGTTCAAGCTCATCGACGCCGCATCGAAGACCTGGCGGCGATTGAAGAGCACGAACCAGTTGCCGAAAGTCATCGCCGGTGTAAAGTTCATCGACGGAATCGAAGTCATTCCGAACACTGAAAGCCACGCCGCCTGATCAGGCCGCGTCACCCAAAATCAGCCATAGCTCCAGAGCCGAGCCCTTCGTCTGGACCAAGAAAAAGGTCCGTCAACGCCGTTTCAAAGGCCGCCGTATCACTCAGCTCTGATTCCGGGTACTAGACTTGAGACGACGAGAAGCCCGATCACCCGGAGATCGACATGAAGAGCGCAACTGCAGACACGCCTAAGCGGCCATCGCGGCCCGATACAACTGACCTCCCCCTACCGGTGCTGCCACCTCCCACTATTGAGGGAGAGAAGGCCCCCTTCCCTAACGACAGCGCTAACCAGGGCTACCTTTAAGATCATTCGTCACTCCGTTACCGCCTCTCACGCGAGAGGCGGTAACGTTTAAGTCCAGGAACAAATGCTCAAGGCCACTCTGAAAATAGCCGATCTGGAAAACTGCGATCCGGTTGCCAAAGGCAGTTCGATACAGTTTGGTGAAAGCTACATCTGGCCATTCCAACATAAGAGCCTTGAGAGCTCGTTGGTGACGAACTCTGAGCAATGGTTCTTCGTCATACGCGAGCGTCAAGGAGTGGCGGAGGGGGCCGGCGTCCATTCGGTCGCCATAGCCCATGCGTCCACGGATCAGTTTCGTCAGCACTACCAAGACTGCATGCACTGGCCGCTTGATTTTATTGTGATCGAGGGGGCTCGCCGGGGCCCTCGGTTGCGTGTACGGGCGGGGCATATAGGCAGCCTCCCAATTTACTTCCACGTGGAGGAACGCGCTCGTACGGTTACGCTTTCCTGGGATTTCGTGGATCTTTTGGATAAATCGCGAGTGATTGATGCAGAAATTATAGCCCATCATCTATCTATGAGAACGTTCTACTCTGCGCGACAGGCCTGCGTTGGCGGAGCTATGGCTGATTTTGGGTGACGCGGCCTGATCAGGCGGCGTGGCTTTCAGTGTTCGGAATGACTTCGATTCCGTCGATGAACTTTACACCGGCGATGACTTTCGGCAACTGGTTCGTGCTCTTCAATCGCCGCCAGGTCTTCGATGCGGCGTCGATGAGCTTGAACACCATCAGCTTCGCAGTTTGTTGCGACAGCGATCCCTTGGTCCGCACCGTTCGGTGGCGCACCGTGGCGAAGACGCTCTCGATCGGGTTCGAGCTGCGTAGGTGGATCCAGTGCTCAGCAGGGAAGTCGAAGAAGGCGAGCAGCGCATGGCGATCCTTGATCAGGCACTCCACCGCACGTCCGTATTTGACGTGGTATTTCTCGACGAAGACGTCGATCGCGGTTTCAGCTTCGGCCCGGTGTGGGGCCAGATAGATGTTCCGCAGGTCGTTCTTCATGGGGCCCTGCACGGATTTGGCGACCTTGTCGAGTACGTTGCTCACTTTATGGCACCAGCATCGTTGGTGCCGCGTGCCGGGAAAGGCCTCGTCCAGTGCCTTCCAGAAGCCGAGGGCGCCGTCGCCGATGGCGAGTTGCGGGGCAATCCGTAACCCGCGTTGCCGCAGGTCGATCAGGAGTTCGCGCCAGCTCTGCGCGCTCTCGCGCACGCCGACCTGGAAGCCGATCAGCTCCTTCTTGCCTTCCGGCGTGGTGCCAATCAGCACCAGCATGCATTCGCTGTGATCTTCCATGCGGGCCTGCAGGTACACGCCATCGGCCCAGATGTAGACATAGCGACGCGCCGACAGATCGCGTCTCTGCCAGCGTTCGTACTCGACCTGCCAATCGGCCTTCAGGCCGGCGATCACCGAAGGCGACAGGTTCGGCGCATCCTTGCCGAGCAGCGCCGAGAGCGCCTCCTGGAAGTCGCCGGTCGAGATGCCGCGCAAATAGAGGACCGGGATCAAGGCATCCAGGCTCTTCGTCCGCCGCGCCCATAGCGGCAGGATTGCCGAACTGAAGCGGAGGCGGTCGCCTGGCCCGCTCGCTCCGCGGTCGCGGACCTTGGGACGAGCGACCTCCACCGGACCGATGCCGGTCGCAATCTCGCGCACCGGACCGTGCCCATGTCGGACCAGGCGCGCTCGACCGTCGGGCAGCGTCAGATTGGCCGTGCTGGCCAGAAACGCGCCAACCTCGATCTCGATCGCCCTGGCAAGCAGGTCCCGCGCGCCGGCACGAACGATATCGGTCAGTGGATCATCAACCGCGGACGGCTGACGGAAAGCAAGAACATTGGTAGTCTCGGTCATGGCGTATCGCTCTCCTCGAGAGGTTCTGGCAGGCTCGTCACCCGCCTCGATACGCCGCCTTCCTCACACCGTCATCACCCAGATTCCGCCATAGCTCCCCGTGTCCGGTAGGCGACCGCAGGCCAGTTTGAATGCCGGATCGGACCTCAGATGATCGAGGTCGTCGGCGTCCTCGTAGCCGCAGCAGATCGCGAACATGCGAGCGCGGAACATATCGACCAGGCTGTGCACGACCCGCGTCGGATCGCGCCGATCCGGGAACACCCGGGCCAGATTGTTGGCCAAGCCGAGACGCCGCTCGGCCATCGCCAGAAGCATCACGCCCCCGTTCGAGGTTAGGCGCCCACCATCGAAGGCAGCTGTGACTTTCTTGGCGTGAACGGCTGGAAACGAGAAGGGCGGAATCGTATCGTCGGTCATGGCGGGCGTGGCGTTCGCGGTTGGAGGTGATGGGGTTGGCTTCGCAACCGAATCCTACGCCGCATCAGCGCTTTACCCCTCAGGCGCACTCTTACGAATAAGACGGGTTAAGTTGAAGAAAGATTGAGTGACTCCCGATCATTTCTGTGCCGAAACGTGGAGTCGCGGTCGTGCCGCGTCCAAAGAAACCGGCGCGAGCGGCCTATTAGACGCGGTAGGTGCTCAGCCTCCGAAACGAGACTATCAAGCATGAAGAGATCGAGCGCGAGGCAGAGGTTTTATTTGTGTTGAATTCTTGCTTCTCGATAGTGGTCTGAAATCGTATCATCGGTCATGGCGGGCGTGGCGTTCGCGGTTGAAGGTGATGGGGTGGCTTCGCAACCGAATCCTACGCCGCATCAGCGCTTTACACCACGCTCGCCAGCCTCTCAGGCGCCCTCTCGCGAATAAGACGGGCTAGCATGTGGCGGGATACTATTGGGCGACGGGAGTAGCCCCAAGCAGGTTGACCGCCGAGCGAGCATTTTGAGCGCACTGAATTGCCGTGATCACAAAGTTGAAATGCACGCCCACATGCCGGCGATTGATCTAGGGTCTGTACCTAAATAGCGCCACGTGATTCTCTTGCCTACGTGTTGATTCGGGGGCGAGAGAATGCGCGCTGGTTTGTTTTGGCTGAACGACAGGCAATGGGCGCGTATCGAACCGCATCTGCCGAGGGGACTGACGGGGCCGGATCGGGACGACGACCGACGCATCGTCAGCGGCATCATTCACATGCTGCAATCGGGTGCACGATGGCGTGATTGTCCACGTGAATACGGCCCTTACACGACGATCTACAATCGCTTCAATCGCTGGGCCAAGCGAGGACGATGGTGCGCAATCTTCGAAGCGCTGGCCAAGCCTGGCGAAGACGGCGTCGTACTGTCGCTCGACTCGACCTCGATTAAAGCTCACCGGTGTGCCTCCGGCGGAAAAGGGGGGAGCACAATCAAGCAATCGGCCGCTCGCGCGGAGGCCGCACGACAAAAATCCATGCGCTGAGCGATCCGCTCTGCCGGCCGGTCGTCCTGCATCTGACTCCAGGCCAGGATGCCGATATCGCTGCGGCTCCCGATGTCCTGGCGCTCGCGCCACCCATGAGCGTGCTCCTCGCCGACAAAGGGTATGATGGCGACAAGCTTCGCGGCGAAATCATTCGTCGTGGCGCCAAGCCCGTAATCCCCAATAAATCTAACCGTGTCGTCATCCATCGCTTCAACAAACGCGCCTACAAAGGACGAAATGTCATCGAACGCTGCTTTTGCAGGCTCAAGGACTTCCGGCGCATCGCCACGCGATATGACAAGCTCGCCCGTAATTTTTTGGCCGCTGTTCATCTCGCCGCTCTCGTCGCATATTGGCTCAATTGAGTCTGGACCCTAGATCTTGACCTGAAGGGACGTTTGCCACTCATTTCGGAGTATTACCTTGAGGCGTTCGGGTCACTCTGGGATCGGTTTCGCGGTGATGGTTGCGAAATAATCTGGAGCGGCATAGGAGGAGACGAGCTTTGCGCTCGCTTCAGCAGCGACGAGGGGGAACTCTCTCCGTCTTCACCCCACCTGGATATCGCGCTTGGGCTTGCAGAAGACCTGTTGACGAAACGCGGGCTCGACGCCGCTCATTCATCCTTCCTTTTTAGCGCCCCCATCAGCGCCACTCTATCCACAACTCTGCTGGCAAGTCTTTGTCATGCTCGCCCACTCGCGACGCGAGGACTTTGGCCCGTCCGCCCATTCGGCGATCCGAGATTGATCAATTTTGGAGCGAAGCTTCCGTTTGCACTTCGCTCGGGCAAGGAACTTCTCCGTTCCTACTTGCGTGAGCGCTTGGGCTCTGACGTATTTCCACGCGACTACGCAAAGGAGACTTTCGCGCTTGTACTGCCAAAGGCGATTGTGGCTCGTGCGGACATAATTTCATCACAGCTTGCTTCTTGCGCCTTAGCCGACTTCGGCTTGGTTTCGCAAGAGGCTGTCATGGCGCTCTTGAACAGGGTGATAACAACGCACGAATTTTCCGCAACGAGCATAAATCGGCGGCGGCCTGAGCATGCGCGGCGGCGGCGAAGATCGCCCGCTTGTCCTCTTTCAGGACTTTGAGCCAGTTCGCGATGTAGCTCGCGTGCTGCTCGCGAAGCGCCGGGTTGAGGTCCAGCGTGGCACACGTGAACGCGCTACCGAGTTCGGCGACCAGTTCCTCCATGGCGTAACCCGCGTCACCGAAACGCTTGCGGCCAAGGTCACGGTCAAGGCGCGACGGGTGCCGCGTCCAATGCGTCGCCTCATGGGCAAGGGTGGCGTAATAACTTTCTGCGTCCACGAACCCCTCGAAGGGCGGCATCTGGATATAGTCGGAGCCGATGACATAATATGCTTCCGTACCGCCGTGACGGATGTCGGCATTCAAGGCGGAGAAATAGCTTTCGGCACGTTCGATGCGGGGACGCGGCTCGGCAACAGGCTCGGGTGGCGCGTTGTAGTGAGCGGGAAGCCCATCGATCTGCTCGGTGTTGAACACCGAATAGCCTTTCATGTAGTGGATTTCGGACGCGTTCTCCTCGCCTGTGGCTTCATTGGTTTCGGTGCGAGTGATGGAATTGGCGTAGACGGTGAGGCTTGCACGCTCGCCCTTGCGCACGGCACCGCCGAGGTCAAGCGCCTGCTTGAAGGTCATCCAGAACGGCGAGCGGTAACCCTTGGCGAGGCTCGCCATCCAGAGCGCAATGATATTTACCCCGCGATAGGGAATGCCGTTATGGCGCAACGGAAACTGTACGCGGCCCGCCATGTGGTCGGTGCTCCACGGCTGCTGCCACGGGCGAACGCCGCGCTCCAGTTCTTCGATGATCTGGTCGGTGATGGCCTGATAGGCATTGCGCCGGGTGGGATTGGCCTGTTTCATGACCGCCCCCTCACGCGTTGATATGCCCGAGGCGGTGGGCCTCGTCGGCATATTCGGAAAGCGTCTTGGTCGCGACGAAACGCAAATCGCGCTCGACACCAATTCCACCGGGAAAGCGCACGCTTTCGATTTCTTCGAGGCTCACGTAACCGAGCTCAGGGCATCCCATGCCGAGGTCGCAAAGGCCAAACGCGATGTCAGGATTTTTGGGATCAAGCTCGGTGAGAAGCCACGTGGCCGCGCCCCACGGGAAGAACAGCTTAACGACGGGCTTGAAGTCGGTCGTTTCTTCGCGGTCCGCGTTGGCGCGTCCGTTTGCGAGCATCGCTTCGCGGATTTCATCGGTAAGTAATGTCAACTTCGCCTCCTGGCTTTTTGGGTGCAGCTGCTGCTGCACCCCTGCCCTCGTGGCGAGCAGGCGGTAGGCAAGTGCAAGGAGGGTCCGAACGCGGAGCGCCGAGGGTCCACACGAGGGCCCCGCCCTTGCGGGAGACGTGTGGAGGCGGCGCGTAGCGTTTGGATGCCTTGCGCGCGCCAAGGGCGCAGCCCTTTAGCAACAGGAAGAAGGGAAGTGAGCGGCGCGCCGCTCTCCATCGCGTGCGCTAGCGGGAGCGAAGCCGAATGGCCGAGACGCCCTTGCGGCTCGGTTTACGAGCGCCCCGGTGCAGCAAGGCCGCAAGCGCCCAAAATCTTTGGCTCGAAAGACGATCTTTGGTGGGGAAACCGAGAAATCGACTCACGGCCTGCGCCTAGACTCGCCTACAATGCGCGCCCGCTTGTTTGCCCTTCCTTTTTGAGCGCACTGTGGATTTTGCGAACCGCCCTCTCCCGCGTGAGACCCTTACCTTCGAGGTCGTCGACGATCTCGTAGGGGCCCATCTGCGCGGCAGGCTCAAGGGAACGCCCCAGGTTCGTTACGCCGCAACGGAAGTTTGTCCGCTCATCGAACTTATGATGGAATCCAACAACGGCCGAATGGGGCCGCTCCTGCAAACGCCCTGGCTGGATTCAACAACGCAACTTGATTTTCGGCGTGCGCTTGCCAGCAACCAGAACATCTGGCTCGACGAAGCGCGGCTCCGCGGTTTCATGCGCACAACCTTCGATCCGCGCGTCGAGGCCGACGATCTCCAACGCAATCGCTTTCTCATTGCGGCGCGAACGGCTGCGGAAACGTCCGGCCTTGTCAAGCCGGTCGCGCAAAGCCTGACGGCGGCGCTTCGTGAAATGGAGTCCAACATTCACGAGCATTCCGGCGCGTCGTCGACCGGCATTCTCGCGTTTCAGGCGCGGCCGTCCGCACGCGGATTCCGGATTCGGAATCCTTGCAACCTTGCGCGAGGATGAGGAATTTGCAGATCTCACCGATCACGGCCTTGCGATGCATGCGGCTTTGCAGGAAAACGTGTCGCGGTACGGGCGCATGTCAGGACACGGCAACGGTTTCCGTGATCTCTTCCTTGGCCTCGCGCATCTCAACGCCGACTTGCGCTTTCGGTCGGGCGATCACGCGTTGCTCATCAGCGGGCCGCAGCCCGAACTGAAAACCGCGCGCCTTGCGCAGAAGGCACCCTTCAAGGGCTTCCTCGCCGCCATCCGCTGCCAGCCGATGATGCCGGGATCGGACACGCGGCACTGAGCGCGGTTGTGCCTACGGCAACAGGCTCTCGATCCGCGCCTTCATGGTGGTGAGGTTTTCGACCAGGAGGCTGTCGATGGGCTGGCCGTTGAGGGTCAGCTCCGGGTATTTCTTCATCTTGCCGTCGTTGCCGAGATAGAGGCGCTGCCGGTAGACCGAGTTCATGAAGGCCGAGGTGTCGATGTAGGTCACGCGCGCGAAACCCGCGGCCAGCGCGGGCAGCACCGTGATGCCGCCGATCATGGTCAGGTTGAGGGGCCGCCTGACGCGAGCCGCGAGTTGGGTTAGCTCTTCAATATGGAAGCGAAGCCGCTTCCGCCACGACGCGCCGGTCTTGAATTCAAAGGCAACGTCGGTCACCTCCGGCCGCTCCGCGATGAACGCCGTTAATCGGGCGTAATCCGTCGGCGTGCGGGCATTGAGATGGTAGGCGCCCGGAACGCCGGCGGCGACAATTTCCTGCCACGCCTTGCCGATGCGCTTCATCGCGTGCATGTCGTTGTAGCGGACCTCGTCGGTGAACATGGAATAGTTCGGCCCGGTGATGGGGGCGACGCCGAGCGCGCGCAGGCCGGCGAGGATGGGAATGCGGCGTTCGCTCAGCTTCCACCAGGCTTCGATCGGCTTGTCCCGGCCGCTCCCGATCAGGACAATACGCGTATGCGGGCCGATGCCGAAGGTCGCCTCGACGGCGGCGCGGCTGGTGAACCGCAGCCGTCCATCCGGCGTGTGGAAGCGGCGCAGCGGCAGCGCCACGGCCTCAATGTCGAGCGGCACCGCGCGGCGGTTGCCGTGATAGATGTAGGGAACATAGACCGGGAGCGGCTTCGCGGGGCACGGCGCGGCCCGCGGAATGTTGTCGAGCTCGAGCCCGTTGACCTCGCGCCACCGTTCACGGAAGCCGACCGGGTTATTGGGGCACATGCCGTCGCACGTCGAGGGATTCCGCAGCAATCGTCGAGACAGGAAAACGCATCCTGCCGCTTGCGGATGCCGCCACAGGTGCCGAGATCGGGGCAACCGAGGCAACCCAGCGCCATCGGCAGGGCGTCGCCTTCGTCCCAGCGGCGGCGCTGGCGGCGGAGGTTCGGCGTGGCCGGCTGTTCGTGCGGACGGGCGTTCACTCGCAAATTCCGACCTCCAGGGTTTGGCTGAGGGGCTGCACCGACGTGATCTCGCCTTGGCAGATGCCGGCGCCGGAGCGCAGGACGGCGATGAACTCGGCAGGCGCGTTGGGGCACTCGGCAATCACGACATTGAGCCGCTGCACGATCACCTTGTTGTTCACCACGCGGAGCAAGACCTTCTCGCCAAGCTTCGCGGCAACATCGCCGCACATGTCGGCGCGCGCCGTGCGCGAGAGGATCGGCACGTCGCGGCTGAACAGCGTGGGCGAATGCATTTCGACCAAGCGGCGGTCGAGCACGCGATTGAAGGCCGGAGCCGCATTCCGGATGAAGTCGAGTCCCATCAGGCAACCTCCAGAACGGGCCGGTACCGTTTGGTCCGGCCCTGCAAGATCTCGACGACGAGGCTCTTTGCAGCCAGGGAGGCGAGACGGTTATTCCATGCCGTTGCGCCGACGGCATCGACGGTGCGCGTTTCCTCGTGCAGCTGCGCGGCTGTGGTTTCGCGCTTCGCGCTGACCATCTTCAACGTTTCCAGCAGCTTCTCATCGAGCCGGCCGCAGAGCTGGACGTCGGCGATGCTGCCCGAGGCATCGGTGACGCAAGTGAGGAACGCATCGGCCGAGCGGCGCAGCATCTCCTCGATTTCTTCGCGTACCTTTTCGTTGAGGTTGGCGGCGACGACGTAGCCCGGGTGGCGACGCATGCGCAGATGATCACGCAGCGGCACCAGCATCTCATTGAGATAGGAGGACGTGGCGAGGTCGACGCCCGCGAAGTCGAGCAGGACGATGGCCGGCGCGGTCAGTTCGGGAAACTGTTCGAGGGCTGTGACGAAGGCACGTTTCCCCGAAAGGCGACCCGCAAGGATGGGGTCGACGCCGGGGCGGATCATGGGAAGGGTGATGACGTTCATTTCTCTCACTGCATTGCCTGAGATATATATAGCAGGTCGCCACCGGTGCCGCAACAAGACTTTGTGTGACGAAGGAATCTCGGGGAGATTCAATGAGTTACGCCCAGCCCTGCACAGGCAGGGCCGCTGCGTGCGCGGTCCGGGCCTCTCGCGATATCTGCCCGGACAAAAACCGGCGGGCCTTTCAACTTCCACGGTCTGCATGATCCCGGCTCTTTGGGCACTGGCTCCGGTCGATACGCTGTAGGTCCCAGGACGTCGGCCATCCATGGATCGTTCAAGTGTCGCGTTCTATGGAAGACACCACGTCCGCGACCCGACGACATGAAGGTGATAAGAGGCCTTTATGCTACCCTTTGTTGTTGCCCAAAAGCTGGACCAGGGTCACGAATCCGATCGTGGCGCGCCTCACGCTGCAAAACTTCGAGATTTTGCAGAACTGCGCGATCGCAAAAGACAAGGCGGAGAAGATCCAGAGCCTTTACCTGAACGACCTCACGCCAAAGCTGCTGCGCCTCTCGCAAATCCAAGAAAAGCTTCGCGCGGAAACTGAAAAGCTGGCGGCCTCCTACAAGCCGCCCGGCAGGGGCGCGGTCTCCGTGACGCTGCCGCAGGTCATGCAGCTCGAGGAAGAATGCCGCAACTATCTTTATGAAGCGAAGAACTTCCTGCGCGATCTGCTCCAGGTCTTTAATCTCCTGTTCGGGACCAGCTTCGAGGAAGCGAGCGAATGGACGATGCCGAAGAAGCCACGTCCGTCCGTGATCGAGTATGCCGAGGCGAACTTCCAGGCCCAGCCCGATCACATCCGGTACTTGAAACAGCTTCCGGCGTGTATCGCGCCCTTTGTCGCGATGAGAAACGCGGTGGAGCATCCCGGCGGGCATAGCGGCATGCTTGTCATTCAGAACTTTCATTTCGAGCGGGACGGCACGCTCGCGGCGCCCGACTGGCGGCGCGACAAGAACGGACAGACCGAATACGGTCCGGTTTCCATCGTCGAGGACATGCGGGTTACTCTTGTGCCGGGACGCGCTGCCGATGCACGCCGGGAAGCTCTTTCCGTGGTTAGTGCGGCAGGGCTCCGGGTACTGACGGCCGCAGCCATGCGGCTAGGCCAACTTACGGAAGCCGAAATCGTCTCGGCTGCCGTGACTAGGTTGCAAGCCAACAGTGAGCCAGCCGTCCTCATCGGCGCGCTTGAGGGGCTTAAGTTATGTGCACTCGATCGAGACGCCGATACATTTAAAAGGATCGCCGACAAAAGTGGAATTGCGGCGCGTTTCTACTTCCTGATCGGCATCGTCATGCTGATCGATGATGAGAAGTATGAAGGGAGCAAGCTGGAGGTCCTTGCGAAGGTGCGGGACGAGTTTCAGGCCAATCGCGGCAGGGACTTCCGCCATGATCTCCTTTCCGCAATTGATGACGTCCTCTTTCAAAATATTCTTGCCGGCATTCATTCTTACGATTTTGCGTTTGCGTTGTTGCGGTCTCTGGCTGGGCTGTCGTACTTGGAGAACTCAGTGGGAACGCGGCGCACAAAGTGCCACGTGCCGTCCCTGCGGGTCAGAAAGTCAGGCATGACTTACCCCCGCTGTTGGACGGTTTGTTAGACGTTTTGTTGGACGCTTTCGAGTTCAGGGCTCTGCTCCAAGCCGGATGATCCGGATAGAGCCTACTGTCGCCACCCTGCGAAATGGCGGGAATATCCGAAGCCCACAGCGGAAATCGATACCTTCGGGCTGTGTTGACGCTGAACTCCGGGACTTCGCTCGCTGCTGGTGCGACCGTTGTGTTGGGCAATCCAAAGGTCGCGCCGGTCAATTAGCGGCGCACGATGGGCGCGCGCGAGCGGGGAACAGCAGCGCGCGCCCAGCCAATTTTTGCAACAAACGATTTGCCGGCCGATGTTGCGCTCGGAATGCGGGCGCAGCTGCTGAAGGAAATCGGACGCCACAAATGAAATTGAATCTCGGCAACCTACCGCCCGAACTCACCAGCCGGCGCCGGAGTGTCTACCTTCTTCCCCGGCACGGTTGCCGGCACCGCCGACAGCACCAGCTTCTTCGGCTAGGCCTGGCGCGTGCAAGGCGCGGCGTAAGCCATTCTTTTGTCGGAGTCGCGCACTACTTTTCATTTTTGAAAAATCGAGAAGTTAAGTGGCAATGGGCACCGTGAAGTGGTTCAACACCCAAAAGGGTTATGGTTTCATCCAGCCGGACGACGGCCAGAAGGACGTGTTCGTCCATATCTCGGCAGTCGAGAAGGCCGGTTTCACCTCTCTCGCCGAGGGAGCCAAGGTTAGCTTCGACGTCGTGAACAATCGCGGAAAAGACTCGGCGGAAAATCTACGAATCGGGTGATGCGCCCATTGTGTTGTTCAACAGAAAGGCCGCAGTGGTATGTCGCTGCAGGCGGCCGAGGAGATCGATCGGAATTGGCCGATGGATAAGGCGCTATTGCATCGGCTGGGCGTTCGGGCTTGCAGCCTTGGTACTGTTCGTCGCGCTGTACCTGGCTTGGTATAAGTTACCGATTGCGACTCGCACCTGCGCCGCCTGCAATCCCAGACTGATTGCCAAGACAGGTGAACGACCGGTTCAGGTAGTTGCGCTGTTGTGGCGTTGGCTGAAAGATACACACCCATCAGCTTCTTGCTGCCCGCTTGAAGCTGACCAGCGCGAAGTTAGCGGCACGTGATAGGGACAGCGCCTCCTCGGTTCACGTCAAGGCGCCGAGTCACGTTGCCGCGAACTTCACCGGCGGCGCGGGTGTGGCAGGGACAGCGGCGGTTACGCATTCCGACGCCGAGTCGCGCTCGCGCTGCTTCCATCGCGGGCTAAGCCCCGTTATGGTAGTTATGCTCGTTCTGCGAGCGATAAGATCCAGGTCAGCTTCTTTCCTGCCTGAGGCTGGCTGGCCCCAGTTAGCGGTGCGTGGCAGGGACAGCGCGTCCTCAGGGTAAACGCGAGGAACTTTTCAAGCGCCGAGTCATGTTGCCGCTAACTTCAAAGGGTAGTGCGGGCGTGGCGGGGACAGCGCCTGACGCCGCGCAGCCGAACGGCGCCGAGTTGCGCCCGCACTACCGGCGATCTGGGATCGACAAGCATCACGGACACTCAGCGAGTGAAAGAAGATTGTCTGGCTGAATGCCGTCTGCCGTCGTCTTGATGTACTTGTGCCCTTCGTGTTTGGCCACGATCAAACCAGCAGTGAGCCCGCCTTCCTGGACATAGAATTCCCGCGCGCCGCTTTCGATGTCTCTGATCTTCTGAACGACAGATTGCTTCCAGTGACTTCCGTTCGAATATACCCCGCCGATGCTGCTAATTCTCTCGTGTGGATTCGTCCTGTCGGTCTTCCTGATGCAACGAACGCGTGCGAGTCTGGCCACGGGAGTCTCTTCTTTCGGATGCAAAAGGAGCAACAAGGTTAGCGTTCAGTGGCGGACCATGCCGCCGACCAATTCAGGTAGGTGCCTTGCGCGAGCTCCCAGCGATACAATTTGCGCTCGCGCGGCCTCCGCTTTTGATCGCAATCAATTCATCGGACGCGACAGGGATAGCCTGTAGTATGCTCACCGCTCAACAAATCTCAGAGGCCAAAAAACGCGTCCGATATCAACAACCGAATAATGTGCACGAACATGACGACTGCATCAGGATCGCGTTTGAGTGGTTTGATGCGCAAAGTACGACAAAGAGACTCGCAAAGCCAACCTACCCCTTAAAGAACATCATCGAGATGTGGGGTGGCAGATACATTGCGACGTCAGACGTGGAAGTTGCGGCTGAACTACATCCCCGGATCAAGGGCAAGTATCCTCACTTCAACATCAGTTCTCGACTCACACTACCCTCTGATCGTCGGTTGGCGGATATTCCGGAGGCGAGGACGCAGGGCTACCAGCTTACGGTGGCGCACGTCACGGAAACCTATTCCCGAATCGAGGAATGACCGCGCATAAGACACACCGACTTGCCGTCGGCAGTCGCTTCAAGATGAGCCGACTTGGGAATATGTCCGGTGCTCGGACTTGCTGCACAAAACCGGGACGGTAGTCGAAATCAGCCCGCGAACTACCGGCATCACTGTGCTCTTTGACGGTGCTGCAAGGCCAACCGTCCTTCACCGGGACTACATACCGCAGTCGGAGAAATAGAATTCGCGACGCGGGCAGCTTCGACATCGGCCTTGCCCCCAGGCAGCCCAACCAATCCAGGTAGGTGCCCCACGAGCGATCTTGGCGCTACAACTTGGCGCCCGTGGAGCTTGACGACCCTCCCGGGAAAGCGAGGTGGTTGGCGTTGTCCTGGCAAGGCTGGCCACCGAAGTTAGAGAGCTGGCCCCGCAAATTCGGACAGTAGCTTGAGTGGATTTTCTGCCTGACAGCGGCGAGGATTCTTGCTGCGAATCAGGAGCGAAGATGACGAAGAAGAGCCGCCGGACGCATTCTCCGGCATTCAAGGCGAAGATTGCTTTGGCTGCGGTCAAAGGCGACAAGACACTGGCGGAGCTGGCGCAACTGTTTGATGTTCATCCGAACCAGATCACGATCTGGAAAAACCAGCTCCTGGAAGGCGCCGCCGGCGTGTTTGGGCATGACAAGACATCGGCCGAGACGCCGGTCGATTTGAAGGCGTTACATGCCAAGATCGGCGAGCTGGCGTTGGAAAACGATTTTGTGTCCGGCGCGATCACCAAGGCGGGCCTGCTGAGCGCAAAGCGATGATCGACCGCGATCATGATCTTTCTATCGTGCGCCAGGCGAAGGTCCTGAAGCTGGCTCGCAGCACGGTCTACTATGAACCTCGGCCAGTTTCGGCCGAGGACCTTGCCTTGATGCGTCGGCTCGATGAGCTGCATCTCGATTATCCCTTCGCGGGAGCGCGTATGCTGCGATCGTTGCTGCGGCGGGAGGGCGTATACGCCGGTCGCCGCCACATCGCGACGCTGATGAAGCGCATGGGGATCGAGGCGGTCTATCGTCGCCCGAACACGAGCAAGCCGGCTCCGGGTCACAAGATCTACCCGTACCTGTTGCGCGGATTGAAGATCGAGCGGCCCGACCATGCGTGGGCAATGGACATCACCTACATTCCGATGCGGCGTGGCTTCGTCTATCTCGCGGCGGTCGTCGATGTGTTCAGCCGACGGGTCCTGGCCCATCGCGTCTCGATCACAATGGAGGCGGCCTTCTGCGTCGAAGCGGTCCAGGAGGCGTTGGCGAAGCACGGCAGGCCCGAGATTTTCAACACGGATCAGGGCAGCCAGTTCACCAGCCTCGAGTTCACCGATGTGCTGCTGGACGCGAAGATCGCCATCAGCATGGACGGCAAGGGCGCCTGGCGCGACAACGTGTTTGTCGAGCGGCTCTGGCGCACGGTCAAATACGAAGAAGTATATCTCCGCGCCTACGACAGCGTGTCCGAGGCGCGAGCGTCAATTGCCAAGTATCTGGCCTTCTACAATCAGGGACGCCCTCACTCGAGCCTTGACGGGCGCACGCCCGACGAGGCTTACTTCGGCACGCAAGCTATGGTGATGGCCGCATGACCGTCGCCGACGGTTTTGTCGTCGCTCTGGTCGGGCTACGCCCTCCCGACGCAACGACAAAACCGTAAAGCCCCGCGTTCAGCATAACCCGGCAGGAATCCACTTAAATCCAGCGGGGCGCTGTCCAAACAACCGGGGCCAGCTCTTTAGCGTGATAGGGACGGCGCTTCATCGCTCCATCGCGAAGCGCCGAGTCATGTCGCCTTAACACTGGGGCAGCGCGGGCGTGGTAGGGACAGCGTCGTTTCGCATTCCCGACGCCGAGTCGCGCTCGCGCTGCCACGATCTGGGATCGATAAGCATCACGGACACTCAGGGAGGGAAAGGAGATTGTCCGGTTGAATTCCGTCAACTGTTGTCTTGATGTACTTATGTCGGCCATCGGTGGCGACGATGACCTCGACAGTGACGCCTGATTCTTCGACGTAGTACTCCCACTCGCGGCTTTCGAGGTCTCGGATAGTCTTCTCAACGGATAGCTTCCATCGCGTTCCGTCTGAATTTACCCCGCCGACATTTTTGATTCTCTCGTGTGAGCTTCGCCTGTCAGTCTTGTTTATGCAACGAATGCGCACGCGTTTGGGCATGCTGGTGTCTCCCGTTTCTGCAAGCTGTCGGACCAGCTTAGAGACTGGTCGAGGAGGAGGGACCCGCCGATTCTGATAGGTGCCCCGGTTACTTGTCTGCGCCATTATCTGGGGCGCCTGGAGAATGTGACCCTCTCAGGAGCAGGGTGGCCAGCCTTTCCAATCCAAGGGCGAAGGCTGGCCACCATCGCTTGCGACGTCACCACACAGGTAGCTACAGGCCAATGGATGCACATATTCGAGCACAAATCACAGCCCTACGGTCGCAAGCGCTTGAGGTGCTTGCGACCAATCAGGCCCGCGCGGCCGATCAGTCTTTGAGCCTGGCAGATCGCCAAGTCGCGACGTTTAATGCCGAGGAGGCTCAGGCAGTGCTAGCAGGGAGTGACGAAAATGGTACGCATCTACGATGTACAAAGCGCAGTGATGATGTACAAAGCGCAGTGATAAAGATACTCAAAAGCGATCCTCCGCAAATTGTCGTTTCGGCATCCGGGAGGACGAGTTCAACAGGATGGACAAATCCGAAGCTCGGAGCCTGGTACTATTTTGACGTACCAAAGGATGGGATCCAGGACTTCGATTTCACTGCGGACGAGCCTGCTGGAATATCTCTCCCCGTCTTGGCGCCAGTGAGTGCCGACGCCGCGATCACCCGAGATCCGGCCAACTATTGGGGCAAGGGAAAACCACTCCAGGGCGTGCGAATTCACGCTCGCACAAACACGATAGAACAGGATCTTGAAGAACGTTCTGAACTATTTGATCCCTTGGGAGAGGGCTTGCCACTGCCATGGCCATTCCCATGGAGAAGTTTGCAAAAGCTCAGTGGACCTGGGACCGGAGGGCTGGCGGTCTCAGACAACCCTGTAGGAAGCCTATTGCGGGTCTACAACTCCGGCGACGGTCTGACCAAGGACTATCGACCCGATCGATACAATGTGGAGAACGTCTGACGAGTTCGCGATCTTGACAATTTATCCATGGGAACAAAAACAGAACTTAGGCGCTTGGCAATCAATACTCACAAAGGCTTTTTCCAGATCGATAGGCCACTTCCCAAGAAAGAAAAGTTGAGGCTGCGCCGGGTTGGAATTCCAGAAGGGTGGGATCAGATGTGGCTCGAGAAGATTCAGCCCGATTTCGTCGCCGCGAAAGGCACCTTGCCGGTACGCCTGCGCGAGGAAGGCCTTGCGCGCGGAAGGACTGATGCGGACTGCGATGGCTTGCTCGCGATCCTTCCGCCCAAGCTTGCCGCCTGCGAATGCTTTCTCGAGAAGCTGATTTTTTTTGGCGTTATGAGTTCGGAGAGCCGCACAAGGTTGACGGATCGCTTGTGTGGGGCGTCCATATGTGGCCGCCTGTCAAAGTCTTGTTCGACGTGCTCGATTGTGCACGCCGGCGCTTGCCGGAGCAGAAGAGGACGGCTTATCTCCCCTTGCTCGCAGACGAGGCGAAGCATCAAGAATATCTGGCCGAGATGCTCCCCATGTTGCGCGTAAGCGATGCCATTCCGGCGGAACATGAGGTCACGGGACTTGGTGCCGGCAACCGAACTGTCGATTGGGTATTGGGCGCGGCAGGAACGCGGCGCATCCTGTTTGACGTGAAGCGGCGGTTTGCCGACTTTTATTCGCAGATGACTGATGCTGTCTTAACGAGCGGTGCGCCCCCGGCGCACGACGTGCAGCTGCTGTTCAGGAGTGTCGAGCCGAAGTTCTTGGCCGCAGATCCTGACAATAGACTACAGGGCGCCTGGATCGTGACGGACATCAAGCAGGACGAGACAGAGCTGCGAACCGGTTTCGATGCGCTTGACCCAGCGAAAGTGCATTTCGCGATTCTGGGAGACGCCCAAAGCGATATGTACATCTTAACTAGGCGGCCGGAGGACATTCCTCATCTGCTCTCGGTGTTCGGTGCGAGCCAAAGCAATCGGTTTGTTTTCGATCGTAGGACATGCCGACCCCAGACGCAGCCGAGCAAAAGCGAGGCGGTTAGGATCACTTGCGACAAATTCGGTGTGACATCAGGCTTTTCTGATCTCAAAAACTGCCTCGTAACATATTGATATACAATATTCTTTTGTGATGCTCGGGAAGTTCAAAAAAGACGGCCGCCGTACAGACAACCTATTATAAATAGAGCAGTGTGACATACTGAAGCTATGGCCAGTATTGAAGACCTCCTGCGGCGGATCGGCCCCGCCCTGACCACCGATCTTATCGCCGAAATGGCGAAGGACGGCGTCTCGCCCGACGCCGCGCGTCAGCGCATCGCGCGTGCGGACGACTTCACCATCAAACGGCTCGCCGGGCTTCGCTTTCCCCACAACGCGCGCTTTCTCTATCTCGATGACCAGTTTGGCGACAAGACTTACTGGCAGGCGATGGAGCGCGTCTTCCGCGAGCACGGCAAATCGTATTGGGGTGCGATCGCTGGATTAAAAGCACGCGGCGGCATCTGTCCGCGCCATCTGTTCGACGGAGTCTGCGGCGGTCCCGCAGCCCGCTCGCGGCAATTGTCCCCGCAGCGCATCTTCGATCGCCTGTCGGCGATTCATCTGCTTGAGGAATTTCACGACGACGCAACCAACGAAACCTACGTGAAGTTTCGCCCGCATGAATACCGAACCGACCCAATTGCTCAGATTAGAGCGCGAATGGTCGCCGAAAACGTCGTGCTGCACGGCATGAAGGAATGGTTCCGGCGAACGGGGTTCGGCAGCTTTGATAAAGTGAGGGTTAGAGGCGACGGCGAGGCGCCTGTCGTTTCGAGCGTCACGTGGGACTTGAGCGCGCCTTCTTACGCGAGGCCGCTTGTCGCGCCGTCCGGCAAGGGGCTGAAACCCGGTTTTATCGTGTGCGATGTCAACCTGCGCGATGTGCTCAGCGAAGACTCCGTCGCGACCTTTGTTCGAAAACACGATCTAGCGTCGGCGCCAGCCAATGTCGGGCCGATCATGCCGTTCTTGGTGGCGGATGGCTTCTCAAGCAAGGCATGGGGGCTCGCGCGATCGCGAGGGATTCTTGCGACGACGACATCTCATCTGTTCGGAGAGGATGTCGCTAAGGCTTTGCGCGATTTGATTTCGCTTTTGACGGATACCGGCGCGACAGCTTCGGTCAATCCGGATCATGTCGAGCGGGTACTGAACAGCCTGACCCGCATCGAGGGTGCGGCAAACAATCTGCGCGGCGCGCTGTTCGAGATCATCGTCGGCTCGCTCGTCAAGGATGTCGAGGGCGGATACTTGCGGGCTGGTGAAAAATGGAAGGATTATGATCCGGCCGATCCGCCGAAACCGACGTGCTGCTCGACAAGCCCGATAACAAAGGCGTGCTTGTGATCGAATGCAAGGCGAAGATCCCTGGAGCCCGCGTAACCCTGGAGGAAGCGACGAAGTGGCGGGACGACCGTGTGCCGCTGCTGCATAAAATTCTCAGACGTGAATCTCGGATCGCGGGAAAGCCGTTTACTTTCGAGCTATGGACGAACGGGCCGATCGATCCAGAGGCCCTGAAATATCTAAAGGCGTATCCCCCATCGCCGGATTACGCTGTCGCATGGAGCTATGGCTGATTTTGGGTGACGCGGCCTGATCAGGCGGCGTGGCTTTCAGTGTTCGGAATGACTTCGATTCCGTCGATGAACTTTACACCGGCGATGACTTTCGGCAACTGGTTCGTGCTCTTCAATCGCCGCCAGGTCTTCGATGCGGCGTCGATGAGCTTGAACACCATCAGCTTCGCAGTTTGTTGCGACAGCGATCCCTTGGTCCGCACCGTTCGGTGGCGCACCGTGGCGAAGACGCTCTCGATCGGGTTCGAGCTGCGTAGGTGGATCCAGTGCTCAGCAGGGAAGTCGAAGAAGGCGAGCAGCGCATGGCGATCCTTGATCAGGCACTCCACCGCACGTCCGTATTTGACGTGGTATTTCTCGACGAAGACGTCGATCGCGGTTTCAGCTTCGGCCCGGTGTGGGGCCAGATAGATGTTCCGCAGGTCGTTCTTCATGGGGCCCTGCACGGATTTGGCGACCTTGTCGAGTACGTTGCTCACTTTATGGCACCAGCATCGTTGGTGCCGCGTGCCGGGAAAGGCCTCGTCCAGTGCCTTCCAGAAGCCGAGGGCGCCGTCGCCGATGGCGAGTTGCGGGGCAATCCGTAACCCGCGTTGCCGCAGGTCGATCAGGAGTTCGCGCCAGCTCTGCGCGCTCTCGCGCACGCCGACCTGGAAGCCGATCAGCTCCTTCTTGCCTTCCGGCGTGGTGCCAATCAGCACCAGCATGCATTCGCTGTGATCTTCCATGCGGGCCTGCAGGTACACGCCATCGGCCCAGATGTAGACATAGCGACGCGCCGACAGATCGCGTCTCTGCCAGCGTTCGTACTCGACCTGCCAATCGGCCTTCAGGCCGGCGATCACCGAAGGCGACAGGTTCGGCGCATCCTTGCCGAGCAGCGCCGAGAGCGCCTCCTGGAAGTCGCCGGTCGAGATGCCGCGCAAATAGAGGACCGGGATCAAGGCATCCAGGCTCTTCGTCCGCCGCGCCCATAGCGGCAGGATTGCCGAACTGAAGCGGAGGCGGTCGCCTGGCCCGCTCGCTCCGCGGTCGCGGACCTTGGGACGAGCGACCTCCACCGGACCGATGCCGGTCGCAATCTCGCGCACCGGACCGTGCCCATGTCGGACCAGGCGCGCTCGACCGTCGGGCAGCGTCAGATTGGCCGTGCTGGCCAGAAACGCGCCAACCTCGATCTCGATCGCCCTGGCAAGCAGGTCCCGCGCGCCGGCACGAACGATATCGGTCAGTGGATCATCAACCGCGGACGGCTGACGGAAAGCAAGAACATTGGTAGTCTCGGTCATGGCGTATCGCTCTCCTCGAGAGGTTCTGGCAGGCTCGTCACCCGCCTCGATACGCCGCCTTCCTCACACCGTCATCACCCAGATTCCGCCATAGCTCTGTCGCATGGAAGGACGGCGCGGCGATGAAGCCCTACGTCGATAAAGCACCGTCGCCGGCCATCCGCCGCGCGATGAGCGAGCATTATTTTCATCACCCTCTCGCGAAGATTGCGGCGCAAGCGGAGCGGGAGGCGACTGCCGTTTCAGCATGACCGCGATCAGCCCCGTCTATTTTCATCCCTACCGGGACTTCGTGCCAAAGATGGTTACGCTAGAGTTCCAATTCACTTCGACCACAGTGGCATAATAAATAAAATATATTATATTACAATGGCTTAGACTACAATGACGTATATCCAGCCGCTTAGACGTGGCCTTCCATCTGCTTCACTTCTTAAATGCGGTAGGCCTTGCAGCAAAAATAAGGTCGTAGGCAATCAACGCCGCGGCGGTCGCCGCGAACGGGACCAATGTGCAAGACCCGTCCAAGGAGCACGCTTGTGTCGGTTTTGCTGCCTAGCCTATAAGTTGTACGAGCGGCGGCCACACCTTCCTAGGAGCCAATTCTCGTGGTCTAACCCAAGTCGAGGCTTAAGTTCGTTCCGCCATGATCCACACCTCACGCGTAGACCTGACCGAGCGGGGCATCCTGTTGCCGCATGATCGCGTGGGCATGGTGATCGCCCAACCCCATCTGACATTGACACAGCAGGAGCCGTATAGGACCCCCCTTGCCGGCAAGCTCGAACTTCTGAGGAACCTGACCGCGACACTGGCTGTCTCGCGGACCGCGCCGCATCACGCCGAGAAAACGCACTTCACGATCTTCCCGGAATACAGCATCCCCGGCCTGGATGGGATCGACCTGATCGACGCGGCGCTCGCGGACCAGCAGTGGCCGACGGGAACGATCGTCATCGGCGGGGTGGATGCGCTCTCGAAGGCCGATTTCGAAAATCTGGCGGGTCGCGCGGGTAACCGACGAGGCGCGTGATAGCTTCCGGCGCGTCGATGAACGCATAGGGATTGAAGAACTGGCGGCGCCACAGGAAATTCCGGTCGACCTCGCTGAGCGTGGCCTCGTCGCATACCTGCGTCCAGCGTTCCTTGATGGTCTTGATTTGCGCGGTCGCGATAAGGATCGCCTCCCCCTCATTAAGCAGGAACGAGGGCGCGGCTTTCAGGCAAAGTGCGATCTGGCTCGCACGCTCCTGCCCCATGATGAGCATGGCCTGCGATGCCTCCCCACCCGTGCGGTTCTGCGGACAGACATCGTAGGCGGGCGTGAGCGTAAGCTCCGTACCATTCCAGAACGCAGCATGGTTTCGAGCGTGATCATCGGTGTTGCCGGACAGGATATTGAACACGAGCCTGCCGAAAAGCTCCTTCAACGTTTCCTTCGGTGACGTGAAACGATGACGGATCGCGGTGGCAAGCTGTTCGTAGCTCGCATAGCGGGCCATCATTTCGTCGAGCTCCAGCAGCGTGAGCGCCGAGACCATGGCTTTGCGGCGCCAGCCTTCCGGGGCTTTTTCACGGTCGAAGCGCTCGATGAGCAGCACGTCCTTTCCGGCGGCGCGCTTGAGGGCCACGGGCGCGGCGGTGAGACCGACGAGGGACGCGAGGCGCATGGCGACGAATTCGGCTTTCACCACGCCAAAGAGGTCGTTCTGGGACGAGAACTTCGCCACGAATTTCTTGTTGCCGGACGTAATCATGGCCTTTGGCCGCGCGCCGCCGATGGAGCTCCCGTGGAGAAGCGCACGGTCGAGTTCGGCCGTCAGCGGCACGCCTTGTTCAACCAGCGTGGCGGCGTTCAGGAGTTCATCGAGCGACACTTCCGCGCTCTCGCGCGGTACATAGTTCGACGCCGACGCCTGAAAATCGAGCGCGCCGATACGGTCCGATCCGGACTCCAGGAGATAGGTCAGTTCGTCAAGGCTGCCGGGGTCGACATCTTTTCCGCCTGAGCCGAATTTGCGGTTGATGATGATGCGGCGGCCCCACGCGTCGGGTGCCGCGTCGCGAATACAGCTGGGCATGTTGAGCCCGTTCAGGAGCGGAAGGACGCCGGTCTTGAGCGGCAATTCCGGCTCATAAAGCGGGATGGCATTGTTGCGGCGAAGATAGCTCTGCCCGTAATTGTAGACGAGTTGCTTCCCGCTCACGGACAAGAGACCCGCGACGACAGGTTGCGTGCTGTCCGGCAGCCAAACCCATACATAGGCTTGGGTATGTTTTTGCTCAGAAGTCATCGTCGGGCTCGGTTCGGTGGCTGCGGATTGCTTTGGGAAGTAAGGCCATCACTTCGCGGCTGGATTCGACGTCGCGCGACAGCGTCACCTGGCCTGCATCGAACAGGCGCACGCCGACAATCGCCGCGGCCTCGAACACGGCGCCAATGGTGCAACCGGGGTCACCCGCCTCGATGCGTTGCATGAGGCCACGCGAGACCCCAGCGCGTTCCGCCAAGGCAGCCACCGTCATGCGGCGGTCAATGCGTCCCCGGCGGATGAGCTGCCCCAGCCGGATCGCGGCATCCGCAGCATAGGGCGAGACAGGGCGGTTGGTCTTGGGCACGTCTGATCCATAAATAGGCCATAAGTAGCCTTGTGATCTATTTATAGACCAAAACGGAACCGACGTCAAGTATACGATCTATAAATAGATCATTTAAGCCTTTGTGACCTATTTATAGCTCACTTAGCACGCCTTTCCTCTCACAAAGGGGCGCTTCACGTGTAAAAAGCCAATTGATCGAGGGTAAGCAGGGCCTGAAGCGCCCGCACCATCGTATAGGTTTCAGGTGCTGCCGCACCGTGACCGACGGCATGGCGCGAGCTGGCATTGCCGGTCCGAGCCGGGGGGGCGAAGTCAGCAAAGGTATGCGATCTCAAATAATGAGCGAAAGCGGCCGGGAACAAGAGTGTATCCGGGTGCCCCGCCTTTGCCTCCGCCGACGCGACCGCGAATTCCAGCAGCTTCTTGATCCGCGCGCCCTTCCCATAAACCTTGCGATAGGCGTCACCCAAAATTCCTTCGATCTCAGTCAAGGCAATTTTCAGCACGGGCACGGCGTCGCCTTCCGCGAAGGATTTCAGCGCCGAGCGCAAAAGCCGTTCCTTGCCGGCAAAATGCGCCTTCGCCATCCACCGGCTGAACATCCGCTCGATCCGCTCAGAGTCGAACTTCGCAAGGATCTTCGCTTCCACTTCATCGAGCTCAAATCCGGCTTCGCTGAACTTTAGGAGCTCCCCAAATTCGGGACCGAGAATTTCTACGAATGGAAACCAGCCCGCGGCGATGAGCCGTGAAAACACGGCCTGGTCGGCGATCGCATCGTAAAGGTCTCGGTACTTCAGCCTGCGATGCAGCGTGCCAAGGTCGCGCTGCATTTCCTCTACGGAAAAATCGGCATCAGGGTTGAAATCGAAGAACAAGCCAAAGCGCCAGCCTTCGCGAAACATGCAGACGACACGATCTTCCTGGCCGATCGGGACAAGAGGGAAACCCATGCCGATAACGTCGGCAATATCCTGCTCGAACACCACCGCCCCGGCGACCATGTCTCGCTTGGTCATGATCTGAAGCGCAACCGCTGCCGTATCGAGCCACAAGTCGCCCGTGTCATCCGGATGCACGACGAGGAGCACGACGTCGGCGCGCTTAAGGTTGACGGCTCCTCCGGACTGCCGCGCGATGTGCTCGATGTGATTACACAGGCCCTCCGCTACGCGGTGAAAGAACTTGTCATCCGAAGTGAGACTCAGCCTTGTGTAGACCTTGATGGCATCCCCTCCGCGGGCTGTTTCCGCGGACACGCCGTGCAGCTGGAGGCCGGACAGCTTTATAGGATCGGCGATGTTTCGTGCCATGATCCCGGGTGGGCGAGGCTGGTCCTGTTCGGGCGGGGATTCGATCATCGCGCTACTGTACCACGAACCGCATCGACCCTTGAGCCTATGGCTCAAAGATAGAGATTCCCGGCACGGCCACATCACCATCGTGGATAAAAGCGACGCTCTGATAGGCACGGGTAATACCGACATAGACCTCGTCTGCCGACCCGGCAACGTGCTCCGGCTTGCCTGTGCGGAGCCATTTGGTGATCCCTCCGTAAGGAATGATCAGGACGCGCTCGAAACCTAGGCCTTTCACCATGCCAAAGTTCTCGGCCGGGAGACCGGCGCCAAATCGCCGGTCGAGCCGAAGTACCTGTGGCTGGTACTGCCTCCGGTATTCCTCGACGTGGATCGTCCGCACCACGAAGACCCCGTCGTGTGCGGTTTGGCTCTCATTCTTCGATTGAGCTTTGGGGAGATCGGGAAAAATGAGGTCCGCCACATCACAGATCGGTTGGATGCAACGGCGGCTTTGCGGAGCTATGGCTGATTTTGGGTGACGCGGCCTGATCAGGCGGCGTGGCTTTCAGTGTTCGGAATGACTTCGATTCCGTCGATGAACTTTACACCGGCGATGACTTTCGGCAACTGGTTCCTGCTCTTCAATCGCCGCCAGGTCTTCGATGCGGCGTCGATGAGCTTGAACACCATCAGCTTCGCAGTTTGTTGCGACAGCGATCCCTTGGTCCGCACCGTTCGGTGGCGCACCGTGGCGAAGACGCTCTCGATCGGGTTCGAGCTGCGTAGGTGGATCCAGTGCTCAGCAGGGAAGTCGAAGAAGGCGAGCAGCGCATGGCGATCCTTGATCAGGCACTCCACCGCACGTCCGTATTTGACGTGGTATTTCTCGACGAAGACGTCGATCGCGGTTTCAGCTTCGGCCCGGTGTGGGGCCAGATAGATGTTCCGCAGGTCGTTCTTCATGGGGCCCTGCACGGATTTGGCGACCTTGTCGAGTACGTTGCTCACTTTATGGCACCAGCATCGTTGGTGCCGCGTGCCGGGAAAGGCCTCGTCCAGTGCCTTCCAGAAGCCGAGGGCGCCGTCGCCGATGGCGAGTTGCGGGGCAATCCGTAACCCGCGTTGCCGCAGGTCGATCAGGAGTTCGCGCCAGCTCTGCGCGCTCTCGCGCACGCCGACCTGGAAGCCGATCAGCTCCTTCTTGCCTTCCGGCGTGGTGCCAATCAGCACCAGCATGCATTCGCTGTGATCTTCCATGCGGGCCTGCAGGTACACGCCATCGGCCCAGATGTAGACATAGCGACGCGCCGACAGATCGCGTCTCTGCCAGCGTTCGTACTCGACCTGCCAATCGGCCTTCAGGCCGGCGATCACCGAAGGCGACAGGTTCGGCGCATCCTTGCCGAGCAGCGCCGAGAGCGCCTCCTGGAAGTCGCCGGTCGAGATGCCGCGCAAATAGAGGACCGGGATCAAGGCATCCAGGCTCTTCGTCCGCCGCGCCCATAGCGGCAGGATTGCCGAACTGAAGCGGAGGCGGTCGCCTGGCCCGCTCGCTCCGCGGTCGCGGACCTTGGGACGAGCGACCTCCACCGGACCGATGCCGGTCGCAATCTCGCGCACCGGACCGTGCCCATGTCGGACCAGGCGCGCTCGACCGTCGGGCAGCGTCAGATTGGCCGTGCTGGCCAGAAACGCGCCAACCTCGATCTCGATCGCCCTGGCAAGCAGGTCCCGCGCGCCGGCACGAACGATATCGGTCAGTGGATCATCAACCGCGGACGGCTGACGGAAAGCAAGAACATTGGTAGTCTCGGTCATGGCGTATCGCTCTCCTCGAGAGGTTCTGGCAGGCTCGTCACCCGCCTCGATACGCCGCCTTCCTCACACCGTCATCACCCAGATTCCGCCATAGCTCGGCTTTGCGCCATGTAAGTCACTTCACACAGCCCAGCTTTCTTCCAGGCTTCGGCCTTCAGAATGAAGCCGCGTCCGCAAAACTTCTTATTCTTTGTCGCGTAGCTGGTGCGGTAGGTCGACTGGCGAATATCGCCGACAAGCGACATGGCGATGGGAGAGCGGAGCAGCAGCTCAAGGACATCGATGTCAAATCCGGCAAGGTCCTGCACTTCATCAACGAAGATGTGGGCAAACATATCGTTCAACCGGCGAATGACCTTCCCATCGCTCGCCTCGTTACACAGCAAGGCAAAATCGCCAAGGCGATCGGAGTAGGCCTGGTTCTCACGGTCGCAATAATACCGGGCGACATCTGCCTTCGGGACATAGGTCCGGGTGGCGCCCTTGGCGAAATGAACGCCCCCGACCCGCTCTTGATGAACGCAACCTTGATAAGGGCGCACCATCTCGTGAAGGACGAAGGTGTACCACGGATAGACCGTGATCTCCGGCGGCACGCATCCGTTTAGCTCGATCAGCTTGCGCCTGATCTCCTCCACGTTCTTGAGCGTGAACGTAGTAATCGCAACTTTACGCGGACGCATCGAAAGCGCCTGCGTCACGACTTCCGTTGTTTTGCCCGCGCCGGCGGACGCAAAGACAATCTTATTCGACGGCGGCATTGATATAGCCGGGGAACGTTATCGCCTCCGTCGTGTCTTAAATCTTAAGGGCGACGTCGGTCTTGTTGGCGGGCTTCGTCATGTATTCGGTCAGCGCATCTGGGTCGTCGTAGTCGGTGCCGAGCACGCTGTTCAGGCGCTCAAGGCTATTGGCCTTGAGCATCTGGGGCTCAAGCGTTGGGAACGCCTCGTCATCATCATAACGGACGTTTATCTTACCATCCGCAGGGTAATCGGCGTATTTGGCTTTCAACGCTTCAACGTCGCCGTCGTTGTCCGTAACCACGTCGGTCTTGATACCGAGAAGTTTCGCGATTTCGAGAAACCGTTTGAACGCCAGCCCTTTCACCGAGATCACGTCGACGCCCTTTTCGAGAGGGCTTACGCCGTGCTTTGCGATGAAGGCTTTCTGAACAACAAGCTCATCCGACGGGCCTTCGACAAGTATGCTTCTGCTGCTCAACAGCAGCCGAAGCGTGTCGTGACCGGGCAGCTTCTTGAAGTACTCGTAGGTGTCCGCAGTCAGTGCATCGAGCCTCATCGAGGCGCCATCCCTGAACAGAATGACGTTGTTGATGCCGAGCTTGTTGAGGACAAAGCTTGAATGCGTCGTGATGATGAGCTGGCGGGCGCCCGCCTTCTTCGTTATCGCATTGATGAGACCGTGCAAGCGGGAAAAGGAAAGATGGTTCTCAGGCTCTTCGATAAGGAAGACGTTCGCATCGGAGCTATTCTCAAGCGCCAGCTTGATCTTGACGGCGTTCTGTTCGCCCTTGCCAACGAGGGTGATGGGAACATCATCGAGGCTCGGCATGACGGCGGTTTCCCAGCCCCCTCGCGCCGTAGGATCGAGCGTCATCGAGAGCGTCTTCTCGGAGATTTCCCCGTGCCGCTCCGCAAACTTTGCATTGATCTGCTTGATGCTGTCGTCGGCGAGAAAAATCTCCCTGAGCTTCCGATAGGCGACGGACAACTGAACCTGTTCTTTGGGCGGCAATGCCTCCCGGATGAGACCGGTCACATAGCGGTTCGCACCCGTGATCGTGGTAATGCGGCTGGCATCCACGATGACGGGAGATAGCGGAATTTGACGCGGCAAGACGGATTTCCGCGCGAAGGACTGACATACCGCCTGATAATACTCAACCGGGATCGAGCGAACGTCGTCGCGCTTGGCAATGTATTGCTCGTAGGCGTCCTTGTACGCATCGTTGAATTCGATCGAATAGATAATGCCCGGGAGATCCCCCGGCTTCTCCGAATGGTTATCGCCCCTGAACTCGGCGAGCTCCGGAATATCGCTAAAGAACAGCTCGATCGTGATTGCCGGAAGAGTTGCGGGCTTTCCGCCATGCAGCGCCGCAAGGTAGTTGCGTGTTGCCTGCACCGAAAAAAGAAACGGGTGCAACTCCTGGGCAAGAGGCCGTCCGTTCAAGGAGCCCGTCAACGCTAGGCTTACGGCTTCGAGGAGCGTTGATTTTCCGGCTTCGTTGTCGCCGACGAGAATGTTCAGGCCGTCACGGAATTCAATATCGCAATGTGCAAGTGATCTATAATTTCTGATCTTCGCTTTCGTGATGTGCATGCGAATCGCCAATTCCTCACATAGTGGGGCTGGCCGAGATTGTAGCAGGAGGAGCGGTCTTGCAACCGGGGAGCGAATATGAAGTCGATGGTCAACGAGAATAACATCGCGGTCGCTCGACAAGAGACAGCCCATAGAGCCACAGCCAAGAATTTTCGTAATTTCAACGACTTACACCAACGTCAAGCACTGTATAAACGAGCGTCGTTTGCTCGACAAATCGCGCCGCTTTGGTGATGCTGTCCCCCGTGCTTTGATCGCGGCGAGCCCATACCCCGACAGAAGCGAATTGCGATGTATGCAAAGAACCTGGCCCGTATTCTCGGACTACAGCTTCAGAACAGCGACGTGTCACACAGCGCGCCGCAGGAAATGGATCAGCGATTTGAGTCCTTGCGTCGATACGGCCGGCTGCCGCGCGGACGGGAGCGGCGCGAGGAGAAGTTGTCTCCACAGCATATTGCCGCTGCCGTATTCGGCCTTATCCCGTTGCATCCGGGATGGGCCGGGCATGTGGCCACCGTGCTTAATGGGCTACGCCCGGTCGGGGGAGCCGATGCGTCATTCTTCCAAGCGGAAACCATTAGTGACGTTGTCGTCATGCTTCTGGCAAATGAAGAAGCCCGAAAGAGCTTCATCCGTATGAGGCTGACCGTCGCCGAGACTGGCATCAACAGTAATGGCGGCGCTGAAGTAACGTATCTACGCGACGGGCAAAAGCAGCGGGCACATTTCGTGCAAAAGGAAGCGGTTTCGCTGCTCTCGGCCGGGAGCGAGGTCGATTTCGATCCGGATCGCCAAATGAACGCGGCAGCAATGCGTGAAATGTCGTTTACAAATGAGTTTTTCCATCGCCTCGCGCGCGAATGTGAACTAGCCGAGCGCTTCCCTGCCCCTCCCGAAGGCGATGGCTCGGAATACGATGCCGAGGAAGTGGAGCGGGAGCGTTACCGAAAGCTCGGCGTTCGCAATAATTCTCGCTTCCTTCATATCGGCGTGGATAACCAGGTCACGTGGCCAAAGGAGGAGCAGCTTATCACGTTCGACCAATACTAGTTGGTCCTCATGCCGAAGACGAAGGAGCACGTGCAATCGGTGCACATCGACCTTGCAGCCAATCGGGTTGATGAGCGAACCGCCATGACGGTCATCAATCGCTTCCTGAGCGTGATGGTATGGTGCGACGACAATTTTGCGATCGCCGGGTTTGGGTGGTCGGGAAATCCCGTCCCGGTTCCGGTGACCAAGCGCGACCTCGCCTTCACAACGGCACACCATTACATCTTCGACCGGAAGATCCCGGGTTCCGAGGAAGCACGGCGCGCGCTCGCGCTGTTCCGGGAGGCGCGCAACGCCCAGCAGAACGGCTTCGTGAGCTATGCCGTGCTGAACTATTACAAGATCATCGAAATCCGGAATCACGGCAAGGAAGCGGCGCGTAAATGGTTTCTTGCCAATTTCGAGGCCTTGCGCGCCACGTCCACGAAGAACGACGATATCAGCCGTTTCCTCGCACTGTGCGGCAGCGAACCGCCGCACAAATACATTCACGATTCCTGCCGTATTGCAGTAGCGCATGCAGGTAAGCACTCAAAGTCCGATCCCGATGATGCTCACGAGATCGTTCGCTTGCACACGGCCGCCCGCGTCATGCACCTGCTGGCAAGGCGGTTCATAGAGGCGGAATTTGCGATTTCGGATGTGATGTACTCGGGAGGATAAATCGGAAGAACGGATCGACCGGGAACGAACAGCGACGTATGCGATGCGAGGTCGCATCGAACACGCGGTGACGAGGCAACGCACCCTGCCCCACGCGCCGAAACGGATGCGACCGGCGTCCAGGCTTCCTAACGTTCGAATTCTGCGATAATGGTTGGCGCGTGTGAGCAGCACAAGTCAGGAATGTTCGATGGCAGGATGGATGGTCACCGTTGCGATCATGAAAGCCGATGGCGGGGTCGGCCATGAGATGTACGCCGTTGCGATTGAAGATCCCGCGCAGGCCATCGATGCTGCCCTGAAGTTTTCCGCAGGCTGCGCGGCAGTGGTCAACGGCTCGATGGACGGTGGCGCGGTGGAAGCCGCCGGTTTGAGAACAGGCGAGGTATCGAGAATCCTCGACGACCAATGCGACCCCATACTAGGACGAGCTACACGGCACTAGAAATGTCGCGTGTGCCTGCGCCCATCGCGCCGTCGAGCCAGCTCTCGTTTCCAGAGGTTCTATGACAACCCGAGGGAACGAAGCAGCCGGGGCCCATAGTTGTTGACCGCATGACCGGCTTGCCTTGCACAGGCAATCGCTTGCGGCAGGTCTTTGTCGGTCCCGATCCCCCACGCTTTCACATAGGCGAGGTCGGCGTTCAACATACGGCTAACCGGCCCATGCAGATCGGTCTGCTGCGCGATCTGCACACCGTACTTCAACAGCTTTGCGCCAGCCGCGATCGAGGCCGCATCGCGCTGCGGTGCGTTGAGCATCACGTAAGAGGCTTCTTTGCAGAACAGGCACATTGCTTTCGGGGATGCGGATGTCGCTAGCCCGTCTTATTCGCGAGAGGGCGCCTGAGAGGCTGGCGAGCGTGGTGTAAAGCGCTGATGCGGCGTAGGATTCGGTTGCGAAGCCACCCCATCACCTTCAACCGCGAACGCCACGCCCGCCATGACCGATGATACGATTTCAGACCACTATCGAGAAGCAAGAATTCAACACAAATAAAACCTCTGCCTCGCGCTCGATCTCTTCATGCTTGATAGTCTCGTTTCGGAGGCTGAGCACCTACCGCGTCTAATAGGCCGCTCGCGCCGGTTTCTTTGGACGCGGCACGACCGCGACTCCACGTTTCGGCACAGAAATGATCGGGAGTCACTCAATCTTTCTTCAACTTAACCCGTCTTATTCGTAAGAGTGCGCCTGAGGGGTAAAGCGCTGATGCGGCGTAGGATTCGGTTGCGAAGCCAACCCCATCACCTCCAACCGCGAACGCCACGCCCGCCATGACCGACGATACGATTCCGCCCTTCTCGTTTCCAGCCGTTCACGCCAAGAAAGTCACAGCTGCCTTCGATGGTGGGCGCCTAACCTCGAACGGGGGCGTGATGCTTCTGGCGATGGCCGAGCGGCGTCTCGGTTTGGCCAACAATCTGGCCCGGGTGTTCCCGGATCGGCGCGATCCGACGCGGGTCGTGCACAGCCTGGTCGATATGTTCCGCGCTCGCATGTTCGCGATCTGCTGCGGCTACGAGGACGCCGACGACCTCGATCATCTGAGGTCCGATCCGGCATTCAAGCTGGCCTGCGGTCGCCTACCGGACACGGGCCGGGATTTGTGTTCCCAGCCGACGCTGTCGCGGCTGGAGAATGCTCCGCGCCTGCGCGACGTGATCCGGCTGACCTACACTTTGGTCGACGCATGGATGGATAGCTACCCGCGCGAGCCGGCATCCGTCACGCTCGACATCGATGATACCTGCGACGTCGTCCACGGCCATCAGCAGCTCTCGCTGTTCAACGCTCATTATGACGAACGCTGCTTCCTGCCGATCCACGTCTACGACACGGAGAAGAGCCGGCCCGTGGCCGTCGTGCTGCGGCCCGGCAAGACGCCGGGCGGCGTCGAGGTGCGTGCCCATCTGCGCCGCCTGGTACGGCATATCCGGACGCGATGGCACAACACGCAAATTACGTTCCGTGGCGACGGGCACTATGCCCGGCCGGAGGCAATGGCGTGGTGCGAGACCAACGGCATCGACTACATCTTCGGTCTGTCCGGCACCAAGCCTCTCGCCAGAAAAGTCGACGAGGTCGCCGACGACATCCGCACGCGACGCGCCATCGAGAACCTGCCGGTTCTGCGTGGCTATACCGAGACGCGCCACAAGGCAAAGTCCTGGGATCGCGAACGGCGCACTGTCGCCCGTATTGAGGCGACGATGCTCGGCCTCGACATCCGCTTCGTCGTCACCAGCCTCGATGTCGGCTCGGCCGAGTGGATCTACGACAGCCTGTATTGCGCGCGCGGCCAAGCCGAGAATCTGATCAAGCTGCATAAGACGCAGCTCGCCTCCGATCGCACCAGCTGCCGTTCGGCGCTCGCCAACCAGGTCCGTCTCGTGCTCCATACGGCCGCTTATTGGCTGATGCTGACCGTGCGCGACGCCATTCCCAAAGCCCGGGAATTGGCCGCTGCCGAGTTCGCGACGCTGCGTCTTCGGCTCTTGAAAATCGCCGCCCGTGTCGTCGAGACCACGAGCCGCATTCGCCTTGCGTTTGCCGCGGCATGTCCCGAAGCCGACCTGATCTGCGGCTTGCCCGGCGCGCTGCTGCCGCTCGGTCCTTGACCGGCGGGGCGTCCGCCCCCGTTCGCCCAACCCATCCCTCAAGCGCGTTGCAAAGTACCGGTCGTCAGGCGGCGAAAAGCCGAAGGCAATCCTGTGCGCCTCGTCAGACAAGATGTGCGGCCGCATCAATCGGGCCCAAAAGCCGCACTCTCACGAATAGGACGGGCTAGATGGCGAACGTTATCAGGCAGCAATGCGAATTGATCGGGGGTAAGCGAGCCGCGTAACTGCGTTGAAGGGACGTCAAGTGCTCCCGGTGCGTTCGGCACGCGCGAGCCGGTTTGATCTGCTGGTACGGTGACGTCGGGTGGCGAGGGAGTGGCTCGCGGTGCCGGGACATCGGCAGACGGCAACACGGGGCCGCTCGGAGGTGTGGGCCCCGGTACCGGAGGGCCTCCAGCCGCAGGTGAATCGCTGACCGGCGGCGGCACGTTTGGCGGTGCAGGCGGCGTCGAGCTGGCCGGAGGATGGCCTAACCAGCTTTGCAGATAATCATGCGCGAAATGCATGGCGCTCGCGCCCAGCGCACCACCAAGCGCACCCATCAGCGCGCCTTCGATAAGCGCCTTTCGTTGCCAGCCTTGTTCCTGCTTCTTGGCACCGCCGAATGCAGCCGTGACCGCCAGGCGCGAGGACGCACCCGCTGCTGCGCCCGCGACCATCGCCGAGCCGATGACAACGGCGATACCGGGTGTCGTCGCGACAAAGGCCGCCATGGCAAACTGTGCGCCGATACGAACGGCCGCGCCGGTTGCTGCGCCGAGAAGGAGCGCAGGCGCTTTGTCCTTCGCTAAAGCGAAGATGGTTTTGGCGTATTTCCATTCATCGCGAACGGAAGGCGGCTGGTGTGGCTGCGGTTGCGCGCGCGGAGGGATCGGGCGTGGCGTGCCTGCGGAAAATGGCGGCGCAGAAGCAGTAGGCTGCGTCTGCGGCCCAACATTTTGCGGCGCAGGTGCCGTGGATATGGTTGGCGCGGGCCCTGCCGGTGCTGGAGACGGCGTTGGCGTCGGTGCAACGCTTGGTTCCCGTTCAGTTATTTCAGGCGCGACCACGGATTCATTATCTGCTTCCGCGGGAGGAGTGACCACGATAGGACCGGTTTGCTCGTCTCTGGCCTCGGGCGCGGCCGACGGTTTTACGGCGGCGATCTTGGCAACGACATCATCCTCGGAATCGTCCGGCGCATAGCCGATCTCGGTTACGCCGCTGTTCATCAACGCATCAAGATCGCGCACGACATTACGCGCGCGCTTTAGATTCTGCGTGTGCGAATTGGCCACGTTCGTGCCGTTTTTATCCTGGAATTCACGCGCGGCCTTGAGGTACCCCTCCCAGCGCTCTTTCATGAAGGCCTTGGCCTTCTCGATATTCGATACCTGCGGCTCAGTTTCTTCCGGCTTCGATTGCGTTCTCCGGAAGACCAGGGGAAAGCCCATGTCGTCACCTGCGAAGGGCACGCTTGGCATGTGACTATTTCGTATTTCAGCGATCTGCTTGACCGCTTCTTCATAGGCCTCAGGGCGTGCCTTTGCGAAGATGATTTTGTGCACGCCGCGGCTTTTAAGCATATCGAGAGCCGTACGTATCAATATGCACGCCTGACTGGATTCCGCTTCCCATTTTCGTTTGGCTTCCTCGTCCCGGACGGCATGCTCGTAGCCCCGATCGGTGTGTAGATCGACACGGCGACTGTAATAGTCGTGAAGCTCATCCGTAAAATAGGGCTTGAGGTCGAAGTCTCCCGCCGTAGCCTCGGCCTGTTCCTGGGCGGCGCGGATATCTTTTTCGAGTTCGGTCGCAAGCGTGAAGTAAGGTGGTTCTTGGTCGGGCGCGAGCGTTTCCCGGATTTCCATGTTCTGCCGTTGCAGGGCGTCCACCCATCCGGCGGCGGACAGCAACGGCTCCATCATCACCTTCAGGAAAGCATCGCCTTTATCGAACGGGTAGAGAAAGGCCCGCTTCAGCGGCGTCGACATCAGGATGTAACCGGCGTGGGTCTTGATCTCCAGGAATCCGGCGTCCGGCAAGTCTCCCTTGGTATGGACAATGGCCCGTCCATCCTTCTGCGCGAGAAAGGCTTCACGGTAAGCGATCCCGCGCACGCGATTGAAAAGGGAATCTGCATGGCCGTCCCGCAACCGCGTAAGCTTGGCAAAGCCAGGGAGAAGATCGACGAGATCGCTCCACAGCGGCTCCTTGTGGGCGTTCTCGTTATTCTCGTCGTTTGCAGGTTCAGTCATGGCCGTCTCTCGTCAAAGTCATTTTTGGTTATGGAGTGTTTTGTTGAAATCGAATGCTCTTGGCCTTCGCGGCAGGTGCGACAGAAGGCACGCGCTCTGGTGAAAGCGCTTCTAGCTCGCTGGCGCGGAAAAAGCCGGAGTAGCGCCCCGTCCTGGGATCAAGCGCCGATGCCCAGCGCTCGCCGTTTCCTTCGAGATAATGCTCGCCAACAAGCAGCGGCGTGACGAATTACGCCTCGGGTGTCCAGGTTGCAGTATTCTTTTGGGACGCGGCGAACAAAATGCCACATGCCGTTCCGCCGCGTGAGGAAGTCAGGCATGACTCACCCCGCTGTTGGACGGTTTGTTGGACGCTTTCGGGTGCAAGGCTTGGCTCCAAGCCGGGTGAACCGGAAAGAGCCTATCGTCGCCATCCTGTGAAATGGCGGGAATATTTTGTATCTTCAATTTTTTGCCTCCGATTGGAGGCTCTTAAGGACGCCACACGCTTCAAAGAACTGGCGGACGGGAGAAGCGTTAGGTGGCGCTCCCCCTAGGGGAATCGAACCCCTGTTTCAGCCTTGAGCGAGCATTGGTGTCAGCGCTCGTTACAAGTTGAGTTCGATCGACCGGCGGATCCGAGACTATGTCGGTGCGAGTCCCTTCATTTTCATTCACACCGACCGCAACCCACAGGCCGGACTAAGCGGCATCTGGGCAACGTGCATTGCGCTCGCTTGAGCGCGACCGAAATTCACGTGCCTGGCACACTAGCGCTCTCGTGGTAGCTATCTGGTAGCTACAGAGCTGGCCCCGGTTGTTTGGACAGCGCCCCGCTGGATTTAAGTGGATTCCTGCCGGGTTATGCTGAACGCGGGGCTTTACGGTTTTGTCGTTGCGTCGGGAGGGCGTAGCCCGACCAGAGCGACGACAAAACCGTCGGCGACGGTCATGCGGCCATCACCATAGCTTGCGTGCCGAAGTAAGCCTCGTCGGGCGTGCGCCCGTCAAGGCTCGAGTGAGGGCGTCCCTGATTGTAGAAGGCCAGATACTTGGCAATTGACGCTCGCGCCTCGGACACGCTGTCGTAGGCGCGGAGATATACTTCTTCGTATTTGACCGTGCGCCAGAGCCGCTCGACAAACACGTTGTCGCGCCAGGCGCCCTTGCCGTCCATGCTGATGGCGATCTTCGCGTCCAGCAGCACATCGGTGAACTCGAGGCTGGTGAACTGGCTGCCCTGATCCGTGTTGAAAATCTCGGGCCTGCCGTGCTTCGCCAACGCCTCCTGGACCGCTTCGACGCAGAAGGCCGCCTCCATTGTGATCGAGACGCGATGGGCCAGGACCCGTCGGCTGAACACATCGACGACCGCCGCGAGATAGACGAAGCCACGCCGCATCGGAATGTAGGTGATGTCCATTGCCCACGCATGGTCGGGCCGCTCGATCTTCAATCCGCGCAACAGGTACGGGTAGATCTTGTGACCCGGAGCCGGCTTGCTCGTGTTCGGGCGACGATAGACCGCCTCGATCCCCATGCGCTTCATCAGCGTCGCGATGTGGCGGCGACCGGCGTATACGCCCTCCCGCCGCAGCAACGATCGCAGCATACGCGCTCCCGCGAAGGGATAATCGAGATGCAGCTCATCGAGCCGACGCATCAAGGCAAGGTCCTCGGCCGAAACTGGCCGAGGTTCATAGTAGACCGTGCTGCGAGCCAGCTTCAGGACCTTCGCCTGGCGCACGATAGAAAGATCATGATCGCGGTCGATCATCCCTTTGCGCTCAGCAGGCCCGCCTTGGTGAGCGCGCCGGACAAAAAATCGTTTTCCAACGCCAGCTCGCCGATCTTGGCATGTAACGCCTTCAAATCGACCGGCGTCTCGGCCGATGTCTTGTCATGCCCAAACACGCCGGCGGCGCCTTCCAGGAGCTGGTTTTTCCAGATCGTGATCTGGTTCGGATGAACATCAAACAGTTGCGCCAGCTCCGCCAGTGTCTTGTCGCCTTTGACCGCAGCCAAAGCAACCTTCGCCTTGAATGCCGGAGAATGCGTCCGGCGGCTCTTCTTCGTCATCTTCGCTCCTGATTCGCAGCAAGAATCCTCGCCGCTGTCAGGCAGAAAATCCACTCAAGCTACTGTCCGAATTTGCGGGGCCAGCTCTGTGGCTTGAGTGTGCCCGGTTATCGCGTCGTTCATCTTCTCCGGCATCCCAATTTCGTCAGCCCGCCTCTTAAAAGTATGGCGCCAAGCATGGTTCGGACTAGGGTCTGTACCTAAATAGCGCCACGTGATTCTCTTGCCTACGTGTTGATTCGGGGGCGAGAGAATGCGCGCTGGTTTGTTTTGGCTGAACGACAGGCAATGGGCGCGTATCGAACCGCATCTGCCGAGGGGACTGACGGGGCCGGATCGGGACGACGACCGACGCATCGTCAGCGGCATCATTCACATGCTGCAATCGGGTGCACGATGGCGTGATTGTCCACGTGAATACGGCCCTTACACGACGATCTACAATCGCTTCAATCGCTGGGCCAAGCGAGGACGATGGTGCGCAATCTTCGAAGCGCTGGCCAAGCCTGGCGAAGACGGCGTCGTACTGTCGCTCGACTCGACCTCGATTAAAGCTCACCGGTGTGCCTCCGGCGGAAAAGGGGGGAGCACAATCAAGCAATCGGCCGCTCGCGCGGAGGCCGCACGACAAAAATCCATGCGCTGAGCGATCCGCTCTGCCGGCCGGTCGTCCTGCATCTGACTCCAGGCCAGGATGCCGATATCGCTGCGGCTCCCGATGTCCTGGCGCTCGCGCCACCCATGAGCGTGCTCCTCGCCGACAAAGGGTATGATGGCGACAAGCTTCGCGGCGAAATCATTCGTCGTGGCGCCAAGCCCGTAATCCCCAATAAATCTAACCGTGTCGTCATCCATCGCTTCAACAAACGCGCCTACAAAGGACGAAATGTCATCGAACGCTGCTTTTGCAGGCTCAAGGACTTCCGGCGCATCGCCACGCGATATGACAAGCTCGCCCGTAATTTTTTGGCCGCTGTTCATCTCGCCGCTCTCGTCGCATATTGGCTCAATTGAGTCTGGACCCTAAGTCCGGGGTCCTTGACGCCTGAGCTATGGCGGAATCTGGGTGATGACGGTGTGAGGAAGGCGGCGTATCGAGGCGGGTGACGAGCCTGCCAGAACCTCTCGAGGAGAGCGATACGCCATGACCGAGACTACCAATGTTCTTGCTTTCCGTCAGCCGTCCGCGGTTGATGATCCACTGACCGATATCGTTCGTGCCGGCGCGCGGGACCTGCTTGCCAGGGCGATCGAGATCGAGGTTGGCGCGTTTCTGGCCAGCACGGCCAATCTGACGCTGCCCGACGGTCGAGCGCGCCTGGTCCGACATGGGCACGGTCCGGTGCGCGAGATTGCGACCGGCATCGGTCCGGTGGAGGTCGCTCGTCCCAAGGTCCGCGACCGCGGAGCGAGCGGGCCAGGCGACCGCCTCCGCTTCAGTTCGGCAATCCTGCCGCTATGGGCGCGGCGGACGAAGAGCCTGGATGCCTTGATCCCGGTCCTCTATTTGCGCGGCATCTCGACCGGCGACTTCCAGGAGGCGCTCTCGGCGCTGCTCGGCAAGGATGCGCCGAACCTGTCGCCTTCGGTGATCGCCGGCCTGAAGGCCGATTGGCAGGTCGAGTACGAACGCTGGCAGAGACGCGATCTGTCGGCGCGTCGCTATGTCTACATCTGGGCCGATGGCGTGTACCTGCAGGCCCGCATGGAAGATCACAGCGAATGCATGCTGGTGCTGATTGGCACCACGCCGGAAGGCAAGAAGGAGCTGATCGGCTTCCAGGTCGGCGTGCGCGAGAGCGCGCAGAGCTGGCGCGAACTCCTGATCGACCTGCGGCAACGCGGGTTACGGATTGCCCCGCAACTCGCCATCGGCGACGGCGCCCTCGGCTTCTGGAAGGCACTGGACGAGGCCTTTCCCGGCACGCGGCACCAACGATGCTGGTGCCATAAAGTGAGCAACGTACTCGACAAGGTCGCCAAATCCGTGCAGGGCCCCATGAAGAACGACCTGCGGAACATCTATCTGGCCCCACACCGGGCCGAAGCTGAAACCGCGATCGACGTCTTCGTCGAGAAATACCACGTCAAATACGGACGTGCGGTGGAGTGCCTGATCAAGGATCGCCATGCGCTGCTCGCCTTCTTCGACTTCCCTGCTGAGCACTGGATCCACCTACGCAGCTCGAACCCGATCGAGAGCGTCTTCGCCACGGTGCGCCACCGAACGGTGCGGACCAAGGGATCGCTGTCGCAACAAACTGCGAAGCTGATGGTGTTCAAGCTCATCGACGCCGCATCGAAGACCTGGCGGCGATTGAAGAGCACGAACCAGTTGCCGAAAGTCATCGCCGGTGTAAAGTTCATCGACGGAATCGAAGTCATTCCGAACACTGAAAGCCACGCCGCCTGATCAGGCCGCGTCACCCAAAATCAGCCATAGCTCTTGACGCCTAACCCCCGGACCCATTCTCCGAGGTGCGCCCGGGCAGTATCGGCACGCGACCGCGTCGGCTTCAATGGATCAGCGCTCAAACGCTGCGCTGTCTTGTCGTTGTAGAACAGCGCGCCCTTCCCCACCTGCCTCACCATCTCAATGAAGCCTTCGGCAATGAGGTGCTCGTGGATAGGCACAGTGCGCGGCTTTGCTGTCTTGATCGTGCCCGCGTCCGGCGTGAGCTTCATCACGAACAGCCCCTTGCGATCCTCCACGTCGATGCCCCGCAGCTGCGTGATCTCCCCAGGCCGCGCCCCCGAGTAGGCACATAGCCACGGCACCCAACGGCGCGTCCGCTCAGTAGGCGTGGCGGGCTTCTGAACGGCTAAGCTCGCTTTCAGTATGGTGCTTGCTTCAGCGTCGGTGAAGCTCCGGCCCTCCTCACGCGTCTGCACCCTCCGCGGCACGTCCACCCGCACTTCCTTGAATGGGTTTTGCGCAATGCGCTTGTGCTCGCGAGCCCAGCCGAAGACGCGCCGAGAGGACGATAGCCACACTTCGCGCACAGTTACTGCCTGCCGCTCCTTTGTAATCAGGCCATGCACCCACTTACGCGCGGCGTCCTCCGTGATCCCGTTTGCTCCTACCTCTGCAAACTCCCGCTGCATCTCAAGGAAAACGGCACGCCAACGGGTCACCGTCTTGGATGCATGCGCGTTTCGCGGGATCGTGAGCGCGGATTTCAGGGGATCGTGAGCAGAGATTTCAGACGATCGTGAGCAACGATTTCGCGGGATCGTGAGCAAGGCTTTCGGAGCCTTGCAGCGCTTCGGCCGACAACTCAACCGGCTTAGGGATGACCTCGTGGTTAACGAGGAAGTCCAATGCCTACCCAGAGATTGTCGATGCGCCGGATCAAGGAAGTCCTTCGGTTAAAACATTTTCAAGGCCTGCCAGAGCGGGCCATCGCGCGGAGCGTGGGCGTCAGCAACGGCGTTGTGCACAGCTACCTGAGCCGCGCCCGCTCTGCTGGGTTGAGCTGGCCGCTTCCGGAGGGAATGACCGATGAAGACCTGGAGCTTTTGCTTTTCCCGGCCCCACGACCAGCGTCTCAGAGCCCGCAGCGGCCGGTGCCCGACTGGAGCTACATCGATAAAGAGCTCCGCCGGCGCGGCGTAACCCGTCGCCTGCTCTGGGAGGAGTATCGCGCCGTTAATCCCGACGGTTTCGGGTACACGTGGTTCTGCACTACCTACGAGGCCTGGAAGGGGCGGGTCCGACCTTCGATGCGGCAGATTCATCTGGGCGGCGAGAAGGTGTTCGTGGATTTCGCCGGCGACACCATCGACATCGTCGATCCCCTGACCGGGGAAGTGCAGCCGATGAAGCTGTTCGTCGCGGCGATGGGCGCTTCGAACTACACCTACGCCGAGGCCTGCCCCAGCGAGAGCTTGGCCGACTGGATCCGGGCCCACGTCAACTTGTTCACGTTTTTGAGCGGAACGCCGACGTTCGTGGTCTGCGACAACCTCAAAGCCGCCGTCAGCAACCCCGACCGCTACGATCCCGGCCTCAATCGCACTTATGCCGAGATGGCGAGCCATTACGGCACGGCCATTCTCGCCGCACGGCCGCGGCGCCCAAAAGACAAGGCGAAGGTCGAGGTCGCGGTGCAAATCGCCCAGCGCTGGATTCTGGCCCGGCTGCGCAATCAGCGCTTCTTTTCCCGGGCCGAGCTCAACGCCGCCATCAAGACACTCGTCGACGAACTCAATGCTCGTCAAATGCGTGGCTTCGGCTCAAGCCGCGCCGAACTGTTTGCCGAACTCGACAAACCCAAGCTAACCCCGCTGCCAGATCAGCCTTATGCCTTCGCACGCTGGAAGCGCTGCCGCCTCGCTCCCGATTATCATGTCGAGGTCGACGGCCATTGGTACTCCGCGCCGTATCGTCTGATTGGCGAGCTGGTCGATGCCCGTATCGACGATCGGACGGTCGAGATCTTCCACAAGGGCCAGCGGATCGCCAGCCATGCCCGCGCGCCCAACCGACGCGGACACACCACCATCGCCGACCACATGCCCAGCGCCCATCGCCGCTACGGCAAATGGACCCCCGCCGCGGTGATCGCCGCCGGCGAGCGGATCGGTCCTTCGACAGCAGCGTTTTTCCAGGCCGTGATCGACGCCCGCCCCCATCCAGAACAAGGCTTTCGAACCTGCCTTGGCATTCTGGCGCTCGTCAAAAGCTACGGCGCCGAACGCCTCGACGCAGCCTGCCGGAGGGGCATCCTCATCAAGGCGCGCTCCGTCGCCTCGATTAGATCGATCCTCCAGAACGGCCTCGATCGCACGTTCTTCGACGAATCTTTCGAGCACCAGCCCCTGCGCCACGGCAACATCCGCGGACGCGACTACTTCCACTGAAGCAAGGAGAGACCCGGCATGCTTAACCACCCAACCCACGAACGGCTGATCGAGCTTGGCCTGACCGGAATGGCCAAGGCCTTCGAGGAGCAGCGCCGATCGCCCGATCTCGAAGCCCTGCCGTTCGAAGATCGCATCGGCCTGTTGGTCGACCGCGAAGCCGCCGAACGCGACACCAGGCGGCTCACCACGCGCCTCAAGATCGCCGCACTGCGCCAGACTGCTTGCGTCGAGGACGTCGATCTGCGCACCCCGCGGGGCATCGACCGCGCCGTTTTCGCCAAACTCGTCGAAGGTCGCTGGATCGATCGCCACGAGAATTTGCTCGTCACCGGGGCAACCGGCCTGGGCAAAAGTTGGTTAGCCTGCGCGCTCGGCCACAAGGCCTGCCGCGACAACCGATCAGTCCTCTATCATCGCGTTCCAAGGCTGTTCGAGGCGCTCGCGCTCGCGCGCGGAGACGGACGTTACGCCCGGCTCCTCAAAAGCCTCGGCCGCGCTCAGCTTCTGATTTTGGATGATTGGGGACTATCGGTGCTCACCGCCGCGGAACGCCGCGATCTGCTCGAAATCCTCGAGGACCGCCATGGCCGCGCATCCACCATCGTCACAAGTCAGCTCCCCGTGGACACCTGGCATGGAGCCATTGGGGACCCCACGGTCGCCGACGCCATTCTCGATCGCCTCGTCCACAACGCCCACCGCCTCCAGCTCACCGGAGAAAGCATGCGAAAACGCAGCGCCAAAACCATCACCCTTGACGGCCAACCAGAACACTGACTCTATCTCCCATCGGCCGTAGCGGGCTGCTCACGATCGTCTGAATTCAGTGCTCACGATCGCGCGAAATCGATGCTCACGATCCGTGAAATCCGCAGATGCAGGCTTCGTTGCAAGAACGAAGGCCTCGAAAAGATCCCAGCAGCTCACACTTGGCGAGCGCGCGGTCCCATCTGTGAACGGCGGAAAGGTGTCGGGGGTATTGTCGCGCGAGTAATCACCTTTCGCCCGTCTCTCAAGCACCGACAAAGCGGGCAACAGGTTGTCGCTAACCGCGTCTACGAACAGCGCGTAGGCGGTAGCGTTCAAGGCCTTACCCTCGCCGGCAAGGAAGGTCGCTGTGCGCGCCAGCTCAGCCACATGCGGTCGCACCGCCTCACGAACCTCGGGCGCCCTCTCCCAATCGGAGTGCGGATCTGAGCTGGGGTCCTCTTCGTAACTGTCAGGGGCCTCATCCCGCAGCACATCCCAAACGAAGTAGTCGGCCGTTTCTCGCCAACGTTTCGCCGGCCCGGGGTCATCCTCATGCTGCTTTACGAACCAGTTGTACCAGCGGCCCGCTAGCGCGATTGCGTTGAGCTTGGTGAGCGGCTGGCCCTCGCCGTTCCTTTGGGCACGCAGGGTGGCGACGCGCGTTTCCACCTCGGCCTCCCACTCTCCGAGGCGGGCCTTGGCTTCATGCTTGGGAGTGCCGGCTGGGAGCTTGAGGTGCGCCTCGCGCTTGTGCCCATAGAGCCGTTGGTAGTCCTCGCGGACGTCCTCGGGGATGCCCTTCCGGGCGAACCACCGACCATCCGGTGCTCGGTTCAACGCGACCATACGCAATGCCATTTGTAACGCCTTTTGTATTTTAGGCGGCACAAATCCACTTGGTCTATCAATAAGATGCTGAGAATGCGGGGTTATCCGCAACGGTGGTACAGTTGGGTGGGCTCGAACCACCGACCTCCTGTTCCACAGACAGGCGCTCTAACCAACTGAGCTACAACTGCATCCTGGCGAGCCGCGCCTTGGGACGCCCTTGGACAAGGGCCGGTGCCGAGGGGGCTGGACGGGGCGGAAACTAGGTGCAACGGGCGTTTTTGGCAAGGCCGCAATGGGGCGAAAAACCTGCGGAAATCACGTTCGGTGCGGGGAAATCCCCTGCTCCGCTTGCGGGCACCGCATCTGATGCCCGCGCTTAGGGCGCTTACGCTTCCACAGCGTCATGGCCGGGCTTGTCCCGGCCATCCACGCCTTTGCGCGAGCTACCCAAGAACGTGGATGCCCGGGACAAGCCCGGGCATGACGACGTTTCCGGATTTCCATGTGCACAAGCGGGAGAGGCAAGAAAAAACCCGGGCGTTTCGGCCCGGGTTTCCTGAAGTTCAAACCAGCCTCGCCGCTCAGGCGGCGGACGGATAGTACTTCGAGGCGGAGGCCTTGATCGGCTCGGCGGTCTCGGCGGCGACGCGCTGGCTGAGCTCGACCAGCTTCTTGGCCTGCGACTGCAGGGTCTCGAACTGCTTGCGGGTGTGGCCGGTCCACAGCTCGAGCGCTTCGGCCGGCGACTTCAGGCCGAACAGCTGCTGGGCGAAGTCCAGCTGGGCGCTGGTGTTGGCCTTCATGAACTCGACCAGCTTGGCGGTGTATTCGCTCGCGCCCTTGCTGGCGCAGGTGAAGACAGCCTCGACGGTGCCGTTGTGGGTCTCGGCGGCGTCCTTGAACTTGGCGTAGTTTTCGCGGGCCTGCGCCGCGCCCTTTTCGGCGAACGCACGCATCTGCTCGGGAACCTCGAACGGAATGATCGAGGCAGAAAACGGATCAGTCGCACCTGTCATGGTTGTCCCTCACGCTAAATGAAAAAATCGAGTGAGCCTTCTGGCGCGCCCGCCGGCCCCGATCTTGGGGCATTCAGCGGGTACGAAGTCTGGAAACGCGAAACGAATGAGATGGCTCGCCCAGCGCCCAGCACCATATGTGCCTATCATGTCAACATTGTGCATCGCAACGCGCCACGAAGGTGCGCTGCGAAATTTAATCTCGGGGAGGGTGAGGTTCCGGTACGGGGGAACCGGGGGTTGAGGTAATGGGGTGCGTTGAGCGCGCGATGACGAGCGGCTTTCTTACCCTCCCCTGGGAGGGGGAGGGTCGATCGCGCGCAGAGAGCTGGCCCCGCAAATTCGGACAGTAGCTTGAGTGGATTTTCTGCCTGACAGCGGCGAGGATTCTTGCTGCGAATCAGGAGCGAAGATGACGAAGAAGAGCCGCCGGACGCATTCTCCGGCATTCAAGGCGAAGGTTGCTTTGGCTGCGGTCAAAGGCGACAAGACACTGGCGGAGCTGGCGCAACTGTTTGATGTTCATCCGAACCAGATCACGATCTGGAAAAACCAGCTCCTGGAAGGCGCCGCCGGCGTGTTTGGGCATGACAAGACATCGGCCGAGACGCCGGTCGATTTGAAGGCGTTACATGCCAAGATCGGCGAGCTGGCGTTGGAAAACGATTTTTTGTCCGGCGCGCTCACCAAGGCGGGCCTGCTGAGCGCAAAGCGATGATCGACCGCGATCATGATCTTTCTATCGTGCGCCAGGCGAAGGTCCTGAAGCTGGCTCGCAGCACGGTCTACTATGAACCTCGGCCAGTTTCGGCCGAGGACCTTGCCTTGATGCGTCGGCTCGATGAGCTGCATCTCGATTATCCCTTCGCGGGAGCGCGTATGCTGCGATCGTTGCTGCGGCGGGAGGGCGTATACGCCGGTCGCCGCCACATCGCGACGCTGATGAAGCGCATGGGGATCGAGGCGGTCTATCGTCGCCCGAACACGAGCAAGCCGGCTCCGGGTCACAAGATCTACCCGTACCTGTTGCGCGGATTGAAGATCGAGCGGCCCGACCATGCGTGGGCAATGGACATCACCTACATTCCGATGCGGCGTGGCTTCGTCTATCTCGCGGCGGTCGTCGATGTGTTCAGCCGACGGGTCCTGGCCCATCGCGTCTCGATCACAATGGAGGCGGCCTTCTGCGTCGAAGCGGTCCAGGAGGCGTTGGCGAAGCACGGCAGGCCCGAGATTTTCAACACGGATCAGGGCAGCCAGTTCACCAGCCTCGAGTTCACCGATGTGCTGCTGGACGCGAAGATCGCCATCAGCATGGACGGCAAGGGCGCCTGGCGCGACAACGTGTTTGTCGAGCGGCTCTGGCGCACGGTCAAATACGAAGAAGTATATCTCCGCGCCTACGACAGCGTGTCCGAGGCGCGAGCGTCAATTGCCAAGTATCTGGCCTTCTACAATCAGGGACGCCCTCACTCGAGCCTTGACGGGCGCACGCCCGACGAGGCTTACTTCGGCACGCAAGCTATGGTGATGGCCGCATGACCGTCGCCGACGGTTTTGTCGTCGCTCTGGTCGGGCTACGCCCTCCCGACGCAACGACAAAACCGTAAAGCCCCGCGTTCAGCATAACCCGGCAGGAATCCACTTAAATCCAGCGGGGCGCTGTCCAAACAACCGGGGCCAGCTCTCAGCGCGAGCGGGGTGGGGTGATCTTTCCACTCGGGCACCGCCTGGGTGGAGAGCCTGTCATCCCACCTCGGTTCGCATTTCGCTTCGCTGCATGCGAACCGATCCTCCCCCCTCCAGGGGAGGATGGGCACCTCTTGTGCGGCATGGGCTTTGAACCGCCCCACCCGCGAATCCCTTGGATGCAACGGCGCTGCGGCTTGCGGGGTTGGCACCATTAAGGTTATCGCCGCTTGGGGCGCCCTTTCGGGCTTGCGGCCGTGGACCTGCCCGCGCCTCTCGGGCGATAACTCTTTCTTAAGGCTGCCATTCCGGCAGCCGCCACCTGATGCGTGAGCGACAGCCGGCCTTATGACGCGTTCGGATTTCCAGTTGCGAGGTGAGGGCGATCCGCGGCTGGCCGTGCATGCGACTTCGCCGCTGGCCACCTGGCTATGGTCGGTCGACGGCTCGCGCGTGCTGTGGGCCAATCCGGTCGGCGCAAACCTGTTCGGCGCGGTGAATAGCGCTGGCCTCACGGACAAGGTGTTCGGCCCGGCGGATCGCCATCGCCGCCAGGTGGCGCGGCTCGCGGGCCAATTGCCGGCGAACGGCACGGTGCGGCTCGAACGGCTGCGCGGCTTCGGCGCCCGGCTCGGCACGCTGATGACCTGCGCCTGCGCGCGGCTCGACTTTGCCGACGGCGGCCATGCTGTGCTGGTCACCGCCATGGATCCCACCTCGCGCCCGATGCCGCTGGTCGAGCGGCTGTCTCGCCTGGTCGCGGGCGCCAAGGTGCCGATGGCCGCGTTCGCGCCGGACGGATTGTTCGTCGGCGCCAGCGAGGCCGCCCGCTCCCTGCTCGGCTTCCGCGATCTCTTTGAGGCCGGCCTCGACCGGGCACGCAGCGATGCGCTGGCGACCGGCCGCGCCGCGACGCCGATCGGCATCGGTCAGATGGTGCTGCAACGGGTCGGCGCGGGGGCCGATGTCGGCCTGGTCGCGCTGATCGAGCCTGCCGCCGAGACAGCGGCGGCGCGCGAGGCCGCGCCCGAGGTGGCGCCCGATATCGCACGCGGCCAGCCGGCTCCGCCCGCGCCCGAAGTTACCCCCGTCGAGCCTGCGGCCGCAGGGCCGGAGGACGCGCAGCCTGCGCCGTCGAACGCGCCGCCGTCCGCATTCGCGCTGTTCGACGCCTTCACCGAACCGGCCGAAACAGCTGCGCCAGGCGAGACGATCGCGCATACGCCCGGGCAGCCCGGCTGCGAGGCGACACCGGACGTCGCACCGGTCCGGACCATTGAAGAGCCGGTCGCGCCGATCGTCCCCGCCGCGGCCGAAGCCACGCCCAAGACTCCGGTTGAAAACCCGGCAGAGGCCATTGTGTCGCCGCAGGTTGTGCCGATCACTCGAGCCATGGTCGAGCCGGAGTCGGAGTCCTCGGGCCAGCAGGAGCAGCCCGCACCGCGTCAGCATCCGCTGCGCTTCCTCTGGCAGATGGATGCAGAGGGCCGCTTTTTGCTTCTCTCCGATGAATTCATCCGACTGATCGGCGCGCACACGGCCGCCGGCTTCGGCCGCCCCTGGCGCGAGATCGCCGAAACATTCTCGCTCGACCCGGACGGGCGCGTCGCGCAGGCGCTTGCGAGCCACGACACCTGGGCCGGCATCACCGTGAACTGGCCGGCCGACGGCGGCGAGCGTCTTCCGGTCGAGCTCGCGGGCCTGCCGGTCTACGACCGCGAGCGCAATTTCGCGGGCTTCAGGGGATTTGGCGTCTGCCGCGATCTCGACGGCCTCAACCGGCTCGAGGCGCTGCGCCGCTTCGAGCTGCTCGTCGCGCCGCCGGCGCAGCAGGACCTCGCCGCTGACGCCGCCGGGCCCGCTCCGGAGCCGGAGGCCGAGCCCGACGTTGAGCCCGAAGCCGAGCTCGAAGCAGAGCCCGCAGCCGAGCCGGAAGCAACGGCAGCGCCTCCGCCGATCGAACCGCCCGAACCCGAGCCGACACCCGAGCCTGAACCGGCAGCCGCCACAGCCGACGCGAATTCACACCCAACCGATCTGGAAACGCCCGTGGAAACGCCTCCCAATGTCGTGCCGTTCCGACCGTCCGGCGACACGCGACCGCCGACGCTGACGCCGGTCGAGAACAGCGCGTTCAACGAGCTCGCGCGGCAATTGTCCGAACGGCTCGAACGTGATCGCGAGACGATCGCGGCCGATGCGGCCGAGCCGGCGGCGGAGACCGCAGCCGAGCCACCGGCGCCGGAGCCGCCGCTCACCGCGGCCGAATGGCTGAGCGAGCCCGCAGCCCCGGCGCGCGGCATCAGTGCGCGCGACCGCACGCTGCTCGATCTGTTGCCGACGGGAATCCTGATCTACCGGCTCGACCGCCTGCTCTACGCCAATCCCGCCTTCCTCGCGCGCATGGGCTATGCCAGCCTCGGCGCGCTGGAGAATGCCGGCGGGCTCGATGCGCTCTATGTCGAGCCGGGCGTGTCGTCAGCGAGCAGCACCTCGCAAGGCGGCACGCCCGTCACGATCAGCGCGACGGTTGCGAACGGCGAAGCGCCGCTTGCGACGACCGACGCGCATCTGCACACGATCGACTGGGACGGCGAGAGCGCGCACGCGCTGATCTGCGCACTGCCGCAGGCGACACCGGTCGCCGCGGCGCCCGTCATCGCAGAGACCGTGATTGCCGAATCCGTCGTCGCCGGGTCCGTCGTCGCAGCGTCCTACACCTACGAACCCGAGTCCGCGGCGGGCGAAGCCGAGGCCGAGGATCTCGCCGCCATCCTCGACACCACGGCCGAGGGCATCGTCATGTTCGATGCCGAAGGCAACATCCACGCCTGCAACCGCAGCGCCGAGGCGCTGTTCGGCTATGACGGCGAAGCGCTGCTGGAGCAGAACCTCTCGACGCTGTTCGCGCCCGAGAGCCAGCAGATCGTCGCCGATTATCTCGAAAGCCTGAAGAGCCAGGACATTGCGAGCCTGCTCGACCACGGCCGCGAGGTGCTGGGACGCGAGAAGAAGGGCGGCGTCATTCCGCTCGCGATGATCATGGGCCGCACCCGCCCCGACGGCCCGAACTTCTTCGCCGTGTTCCGCGACCTCTCGCAGAGCAAGAAGGGCGAGAGCGAATTGACGCAGGCCCGCCGCCTCGTCGACGGCGCGGCCAATGCCAAGGCCGACATGCTGGCGCGGATCAGCCATGAGATCCGCACGCCGCTCAACGCCATCATCGGCTTTGCCGAGGTGATGATCTCCGAACGCTTCGGCGCGCTCGGCAACGAGCGCTATGGCGAATACATGAAGGTCATCCGCGCCTCCGGCGAGCGCGTCATCGCCATCATCGACGACCTGCTGGAGCTGTCGCGGATCGAGACCGGCAAGCTCGACCTCACCTTCGACAACCTCAACCTCAACGACCTCGTCGAAGCCTGCGTCGCGGTGATGCAGCCGCAGGCCAACCGCGAGCGCATCATCATCCGCACCTCGCTCGCCCATGCGCTGCCGCAGGTCAACGTGGATGCGCGCGCGATGCGGCAGATCACCATGAACCTGATCTCGAACTCGATCCGGCTCGCCAGCGCCGGCGGCCAGGTCATCGTCTCGACCGCGCTGACCGACCACGGCGAGATTGCCTTGCGCATCCGCGACACCGGCCACGGCCTCACCGAGCGCGAGGTCGCCGCCGCGATGGAGCCGTTCCGCACCCCGCCGCCCGGCGATGCCGCGGACAGCGCTGCGCTGAGCCTGTCGCTGACCAAGGCCCTGGTCGAAGCCAACCGCGCCCGCTTCAACATCAAGAGCGCGGGCCACGGCACGCTGATCGAGGTGGTGTTCGCGCCGGCGCTGGCGAAGGCCTGAGGCGCTCACTGGCTTGCGGGAAGACCGCGCCCAAGCGCCGCCGCCTGCTGCAGGCTGATGCCGTTGGCCAGCGGGTCGGCGTGGCGATGCGCCAGGTGCCACTCGGTGCCCACGCGCCGGTAGACGAGCGTCACGCGCAGAGCCCATTCCTGCGCGGGCAGCCCTCCGACCTCGACGCTGTCCCGCTCGATCAGCGCCAGGACGACCATGTCCTGCGAGCCATAGGTCTGGACGACCTCCTGCCTGTGCGTTCCGTTCCTGAAGAACCGGCCCATCCGCTCCCACCTTTCGGGCGTGTACTCCGCGGCCTTTGACGGGACCCCGCCGAACGGCGACATCAGCACGAAATCGTCGGTGATGGAGATCATCTGCCGATAGGCCCCGACGTCGCCGCGCATCAGCGCCGCGTTCGCCTGCTGGGTATGGTCGATCAGTTTCGCGATGACGTCGTCGGCCGTGGCCGCCTCGGCGACGACGAGCGGCATGCACGCCATCCCTGCGAGCGTGTGACGCCTGGACACCGCCGCGGGCGCGGCTGCGCGAGAGGCTTGATCGTTCTTCATTCGAGGGCTCCGGTGTTGAGGGTCCGACGTGGCTGTACGAGACCCTGGATGCCGCTTTGAGCGTCATGAATCCAGTGATAAGATTTCAGGAGCATGATGAATCCTGCTCAGCTTGCACGGATCGACGTCAGCCTCCTCGTCGTGTTCAGCACCGTGCTGGAGGAGCGCCAGGTCTCGCGCGCGGCGGACAAGCTCAAGCTCACGCCCTCGGCGGTGAGCCACGGATTGGCCCGACTGCGGCGCATCTTCCACGATCCGTTGTTCCTGAAGACGCCGAGCGGCGTGAAGCCGACGGAGCGTGCGCTCGCGCTTGCAGGTCCCGTCGCCGAACTCCTGGCGCGCCTCGATGCGATCGTGTCGGCCGCCGAGCCCTTTGACGCGCGAACGGCGAGGCGATCGTTCACGATCGGCACACCGGATGCGCTGGCCGCGGTGTTTCTCGCGTCTCTCCTCGAGACCCTGGCCCGGGAGGGCCCGGGGATCGACATCCGGCTGCTGCAGCTGATGCCGCAACGTCATGGCAAGCCGTCGAGCCAGGTCTGGCACGACACGCTCTCCGAGCTTGATTCGCACCGGCTCGACCTCGCCGTGCTGCCGGTCGGTCCGCTGCCGTCACGTTACGCCGAACGGCTGCTGTTCGAGGAGACCTTCGTCGTCGCCATGCGCAAGGGCCACACGATGGCCCGCAAGGTCACGCTCGCGACCTACCTGGCAGCAAGGCACATGCTGGTCTCGGCGACCGGTGATGCGCTCGGGATCGTCGACGTCAGGCTTGCCGAACGCGGCCATTCCCGGCGCGTGGCGCTGACCGTGCCCAACTTCATGTTGGCGCTGGCGCAGCTCGCCGAGAGCGATTTCATCGCGACCTTGCCGCGCCATCTGGTCGAACGCCATGCCGCGCGTTTCGACCTGGTGATGCGTCCCGTGCCGTTTCCGTGGACGCCCGACCCGGTGCGTGTCGTCGCCTCGCAAGCTGCAATGGCGGATGCCGGTGTCGCCTGGCTGTTCGAGACGATGGCGCGTTGCTTGGGTCCGCCGACGCCGACAGCGCCCAGACGTCGCGTCTCCGCCTGATGCCCGAATAACAAAAAGGGCACGGCGCTTGCGGCGCCGTGCCCTTTCGCATTCCTGTCGCCTGGTCTCAGCTGTAGATCTCGAACAGGCCGGCGCCGCCTTGGCCGCCGCCGATGCACATCGTCACCACGCCCCACTTCGCCTTGCGGCGGGCGCCTTCCTGCAAGAGGTGTCCGGTGAGACGGGCGCCGGTCATGCCGAAGGGATGGCCGATCGCGATCGAGCCGCCGTTGACGTTGTACTTGGCGGGATCGATGCCGAGCTGGTCGCGGCAATACAGGCACTGGCTGGCGAAGGCTTCGTTGAGCTCCCACAGATCGATGTCGTCGATCTTGAGGCCGGTGCGCTTGAGCAGCTTCGGAATCGCGAACACCGGGCCGATGCCCATCTCGTCGGGCTCGCAGCCGGCGGTCGCCCAGGCGACGAAGCGGCCGAGCGGCTTCAGGCCGCGCTTCTCCGCGTCCTTGGCTTCCATCAGCACCACGGCGGCGGCGCCGTCGGAGAGCTGGCTGGCATTGCCGGCGGTGACGTATTTGCCGGGGCCCTTCACCGGCTCGAGCTTGGCAAGGCCCTCCAGCGTAGTCTCCGGCCGGTTGCACTCGTCGCGGTCGACGACGTAGTCGACGATGCTCTCGGCCTTGGTCTGCTTGTCGACGACCTTCATCTTCGTCTTCATCGGGACGATCTCGTCCTTGAACTTGCCGGCCTGCTGCGCCGAGGCCATGCGCCGCTGCGATTCCAGCGAGAACTCGTCCTGATATTCGCGGCTGAGCTTGTAGCGCTCGGCGACGATGTCGGCGGTGTCGATCATGGCCATGAAGATGTCGGGCGCGACCTTGAGCAGCTCCGGGTCGACCGATTCCTTCGGCGTGGCGCCGCCGGGGATCGAGATGCTCTCGACGCCGCCGGCGACGATGCAGTCGGCACCGTCCGAGCGGATCGAGTTGGCGGCCATCGCGATGGTCTGCAGGCCCGAGGAGCAGAAGCGGTTCACCGAGACGCCGGCGGTGGTCTTCGGCAGGCCGGCGAGCAGCGCGGCTTGGCGGCCGATGTTCGGCGCGCCATGGGCGCAATTGCCGAGATAGCAGTCCTCGACATAGTCCTTCTCGACGCCGGCGCGATCGACCGCGTGCTGGATGGCGTGCGCCGCGAGCGACATCGGCGGCGTAATGTTGAACCCGCCGCGGCCGGATTTTGCCAGGCCCGTGCGCGCATAGGAAACGATGACGGCTTCACGCATGTGTTTCTCCCTTTCGAACGATTGGTACGGAGCGTAGTTACGACGCGTTCTGGGCGCCATTGGTACACAAAGTTGGACAGGCGCGGGAAAGAAAAACGCCGCCTCCGGGTGACGGAGGCGGCGTTGTTCCGCGGGTCGGAATATCGATACGAGCCTCGCTCTATCCACACGTCATGCCCGGGCATGTCCCGGACATCCACGTTCTTCGTGCCGAGCGGCAATACGTGGATGGCCGGGACATAGGCGAGCGGAAGCGACGCCGTCCTTTCGGACGGCTATGCCCGGCCATGACGCAAGAGGAGAGAGCGAAATCAGAACGTCAGCGCCTTGGCCTGCTTGACCTGCGGCAGGGCCTGCACCTTGGCGAGCAGGTCCGCCGGCACCGCGCCGTCGACCTCGACCAGCGCAATGGCATCGCTGCCGGGCGCGACGCGGCCGAGATGGAAGGTGGCGATGTTGATCTTGGCGTCGCCCAAAAGGCTCGCGAACTTGCCGATGAAACCCGGCTTGTCCTCGTTGGTGACGTAGATCATCGACTTGCCGAACTCGGCGTCGACGCGGATGCCCTTGATGTCGACGAGGCGCGGCTTGCCGTCGGCATAGACGGTGCCCGAGACCGACCGCTCCTGCCGCTCGGTGGTGACCGTGACGGTGATCAGGCTCTCATAGTCGCTCTGGGCGGCGCGCACGATCTCGTCCACCACCATGCCGCGCTCCTTGGCGACGACCGGCGCGGAGACGACATTGACCTCGCCCAGCATCGGCCGCAGCAGGCCGGACAGCACGGCGGAGGTGATCGCCTTGATCTTCATCTCGGCGACGTGGCCCTCATAGGTGATCTCGACCTTGAGGATGCCGGTCTCGGTGAGCTGGCCGGCGAAGGAGCCGAGCTTCTCGGCAAGCGCGATGAACGGCTTCAGCTTCGGCGCTTCTTCGGCCGTGATCGAGGGGAAGTTGACGGCGTTCGAGATCGCGCCGGTGAGCAGGTAATCCGACATCTGCTCGGCGACCTGGAGCGCGACGTTTTCCTGGGCTTCGGTGGTGGATGCGCCGAGATGCGGCGTGCAGATCACGTTGGGATGGCCGAACAGCACGTTCTTGGTCGCGGGCTCCTCGACGAACACGTCGAAGGCGGCGCCCGCGATGTGCTTGGAGTTGAGCGCATCGACCACCGCCTGCTCGTCGACGAGGCCGCCGCGGGCGCAGTTGATCAGGCGCACGCCCTTCTTCATCCTGGCGATCGCGGCCGCATCGATGATGTTCCTGGTCTTGTCGGTGAGCGGGGTGTGCAGCGTGATGAAATCCGAGCGCTTCAGTAGGTCGTCGAGCTCGACCTTCTCGACGCCGATGTCCTTGGCGCGCTCCGGCGACAGGAACGGGTCGAACGCGACCACCTTCATGCGCAGGCCGAGCGCGCGGTCGGCGACGATCGAGCCGATATTGCCGCAGCCGACGACACCGAGCACCTTGCCGGTGATCTCGACGCCCATGAAGCGGTTCTTCTCCCACTTGCCGGCCTGGGTCGAGGCGTCCGCCTGCGGGATCTCGCGGGCCAGCGCCAGCATCAGGGTGATGGCGTGCTCGGCGGTCGTGATCGAATTGCCGAACGGCGTGTTCATCACGATGATGCCCTTGGCCGTGGCGGCGGGAATCTCGACATTGTCGACGCCGATGCCGGCGCGGCCGATCACCTTCAGCTTCGCCGCCTTCTCGAGGATCTTGGCGGTTGCCTTGGTCGCCGAGCGGATCGCAAGACCGTCGTAATTGCCGATGATCTCGGCGAGCTTGTCCTTGTCCTTGCCGAGATTGGGCTGGAAGTCGACCTCGACGCCGCGATCCTTGAAGATCTGCACGGCGGCGGGCGAGAGCGCGTCGGAAATGAGAACTTTGGGTTTGGTCATGGGGATGTCTTCCTTCACACCCTCCCCTGGAGAGGGAGGGTCGGCGCGAAGCGCCGGGGTGGGGTGAAGCTACAACGAAGAAAATCGCCGATGCGCCGTGTGGAGAGATCACCCCACCCCGCCGCACCTGCTTTGTTTGAGCATGATCTTGTCGGAAAACCGGAGAACCACTTTTCCGGATCATGCTCGCCGGTGCGTCGACCCTCCCCCTTCAGGGGAGGGCCAGATCGTTACGCTGCCTTGGGCAGAGCGGCCTTGGTCTCGGCGAAGGCCCAGTCGATCCACTGCGTCAGCAGCTCGACGTCCCTGGCCTCGACGGTGGCGCCGCACCAGATGCGCAGGCCGGCCGGCGCATCGCGGTAATAGGCGAAGTCGAAGCCGGCGCCTTCCTTCTCGACCAGCGCGACCAGCTTCTTGCAGAAGTCGGCCTGCGCGTCCGCCGAAAGCGAAGTGATCGCGGGATCAGTGAATTTGAGGCACACCGAGGTGTTGGAGCGGATCGAAGCGTCCCTGGCGAGGAAGTCGATCCAGGGCGTCTTCGCCTTCCAGTCGGCGAGCACCTTGGTGTTTGCGTCCGCACGCGAGATCAGCGCCTTGAGGCCGCCAATCGACTTGGCCCAGTTCAGCGCGTCGAGATAGTCCTCGACGCAGAGCATCGAGGGCGTGTTGATGGTCTCGCCGACGAAGATGCCTTCGTTGATCTTGCCGCCCTTGGTCATGCGGAAGATCTTCGGCAGCGGCCAGGCCGGCTTGTAGGTCTCGAGCCGCTCCACCGCGCGGGGCGACAGGATCAGCATGCCATGCGCGGCCTCGCCACCGAGCGCCTTCTGCCAGGAGAAGGTGACGACGTCGAGCTTCGGCCAATCGAGAGCTTGCGCGAATGCGGCGGACGTCGCGTCGCAAATGGTCAGGCCTTCGCGGGTCGCGCTGATCCAGTCGGCGTTCGGCACGCGCACGCCCGAGGTGGTGCCGTTCCAGGTGAAGACGACGTCGCTCTTGGGATCGACCTGCGACAGATCGGGAATCTCACCGTAAGCGGCGTTCAGCTTGGTGACGTCCTTGAGCTTCAATTCCTTGACGATGTCGCTGACCCAGCCCTCGCCGAAGGATTCCCAGGCGAGCGTGGTGACGGGCCGCGCACCGAGCAACGACCACAGCGCCATCTCGACCGCGCCGGTATCGGAGGCCGGCACGATGCCGATGCGGTAATCGGCGGGGACCTCGAGCACTTCGCGCGTCAGGTCGATGGCGAGCTTGAGCTTGGTCTTGCCGATCTTCGCACGATGCGAACGGCCGAGCGCTGCGTCCTTGAGATTTTGGGCGTTCCAGCCGGGGCGCTTGGCGCAGGGACCGGAGGAGAAATGCGGCACGGTCGGCCGCGAAGCGGGCTTCGCTACAGTCATGATCTACCCTTCCAGATAGTAAGCCTCCCGTTGGGGGGAGGTGTCCCGCCGCGGCTGATACGGGAATCGGGAAGACCAGTCAAGGAAGTTCCGGGGCCTCACGTGCGAGTGATGGCGCCTCGGGTGCGATCTCCGGGGATTGGACGACGGCGAGCGCATTCAGCAAGTCCGTGGCATCGCTGATCAATTGCGCAGCCCTGCGGCGGCTGCCGACCTTCAAAATGCATTTGTCATGGGCCTGCACGACGTAGTCGTTGCCGACCTTGATCATTGAATAGCTTGTCATCGAAATCCCCGAACCAACCGAGCCCGGTGCCAGAAGCTGCCGTAGCACTGTTCGTTCCCGATTCAACGTGAACGACGGACGGGTAGTTTACCGCCCATTAAGATGAACGAATGCGCGATCCGAATTTGCTGATCGTGCAAGGCTCGCGGCCAGAGCCCCATTCCGATACAATGGGAACGGGACTCTGGCTTCTTGTATTGACGCGTTCTCTTGACGCGAACTGGTATCCACTTCGCTCGACAACGCTTTTTGCCTCAAAAGCGGACAGTCATGCCCACATGGCTCGCGGCAAATCCGAGACGCTTGTAGAAGCGCTGCGCGTCGACGCGCGTCTGATGCGTCAGCAACTCGACGAGATTGCAATTGCGCGCCTTCGCTTCCGCGACCGCCCATTGCACCAATTGCTCGCCGATGCCGCGGCTGCGACAATCGGAAGCAACGCGAACGTCCTCCAGGAGGCCGCGCAGGCCGCCTTGGGAACTCAGGCCCGGCAGGATCGCGAGTTGTAGGCAGCCGACCACCCTGCCCGCGCTCTCGGCAACGACGAGCGTGAGATTCGGATCGCGCTCGACCCGCGCGAATGCGTCGTAATAGGAGGCGGGCAAAGGATCTTCCACCCGCTCGCGCGCGCGGCCGAGATGATCGTCGGCGAGCATCGCCACAATCGCGGCGACGTCCTCGCGGCGCGCGGGACGGATGGAGACGGCTTCGGCATTCATGTCAGACAACTCCGCACCTCAGCGCGCCGGCGCAAGGCCGAGAAACGCTTCGACTTCCCCGATCCAGCGGCGGACGGACGCATGGCGGCCGAGATCGAAGCCGCCTTCATGCGCGACACGCGTATAGGCGAGCAGCGACACGTCGGCGAGCGAAACCTCATCGCCGGCGAAGAAGCGGCTGCCGGGCAGATGCTGCTCCATGCGGTCGAGCGCCGCATAGCCGCGCTTGACCTTCTCGGGATCGAGCTCGGATGCGTCCTTGCCCAGATAGACGAGTAGAAAGCGGCACACCGCGATATAGGGCTCGTGGCTGTACTGCTCCCAGAACAGCCATTCGTCCATCTTGGCCGCTGCAAAGGCGTCGCGCGGAATGAGCGTACTGTCGCGGGCGAGATAGCGGATGATGGCGTTGGACTGTGCGAGCGTGCGGCCGTCGTCGAATTCGACGGTCGGCACCTGGCCGGCGCCGTTCATCCTAAGGAATTGCGGCGTGCGCGTCTCGCCCTTGCGCGTGTCGATTTCGATCCACTGGTAGGGCACTGCGAGCTTGTCGCAGACCCACTTCACCTTCAGACAGTTTCCGGAATTGCCGTCGCCATAGATCTTCATCGCTGCCGCCCCGTCTTCGGGCGACAGAGCATCAGCACAGAGGGAATCTGTCAACAGGAGACGGACGGCTCAGAACTTGTAGCCGAGCCCGACGCGCGCGTTGTTCAGCGTGACCTGCGTGTTCATGACGGGCGAGAATCTCACATACTCGTATTCCACGCGCGCGAACAACCCGTCCCAAATGCAATATTCGAGCCCGAGGCCCGCGGTCCAACCCACAGCGAAAGTGTTGGTCCTGTGCTGGCTCTGAGTCTGCGATTGCACCGGAACAGCATACGTATTGCTCGTGGTCGTCGTAACGCCGCCGACCGTTGTCGATACGACCTGCGTAAGCGTCACGTCGCTCGTCACCGTGCGGGAGACGTCCATTCGGCCAACCGCGGCGCCGAAGAAGGCATACGGCATGACATCGCCGCCATCCCAACCTACGCGGCCACGGAGCGAAATCATGTCCTTGACCTTCGCCGCGGCGGTGCCGGTCAAGGTCACGTTGTAATTGTTGGTCGTGCCCTCGGGCGGATTATCCCCGGGCGGGTTGGTGATAACGAGCGAGTTGTAACCGCTGGTCTGCGTGTAGAGAGTGTCGAAGTAGCTGTAGGTGCCTTCAAGACCGAGAATGGCATCGTACCATTGCCAGTTGCGGCCGATGAATCCGCCGAAATTGACGCCTTGCGTGTTGGCCTTGTTCAGCAGCGACCAGTTCGCGGTTGGTTGCTGCAGGACGCTGTCGCGGAAGATGTAGTTGGTCAGGCCGACCACGCTCTGGCTGAAATCGGTCGCGTCGGTCGTGTAGCCGGCGTTGCCGCCGATATAGACGCCATCCCAGTTGCGGGTCGTCTTCGACAGGCCGTCGGTGAAGCCGCCGCGCAGGACGGGCAGATCCGGCATGTCGGCCGCGTGCGCGGCAGACACCGTCCCCAACATCGCCGCCCCCAACAAAAGCCCACGCATCGCAACGCTCCATCGACTCGAACTTTCGCCCGTGATCATGGCTCGTTAACCTTAACCAATGGTTGCGGTAGGCAATTTCGTCAGTGCGAGCCGTGAAAAATACGCAAAGCAAAACGGCGCGGGATGATCCCGCGCCGTTAAGAGACGTTAAGCGATGAAGCTGACGATCAGCCCTTGGTGACGAGCGGCGGCGGCATGTAGGCCGGCGGGCTGTTGAGATCCCAGCGCACGCCGAGCTTGATGTCGTGCGAGGTGATGTCCTTGATCTTGATCGAGGTCGGGCCGGAGGCACTGTTGTCGAACAGGCGGTAGTTGCCGGGCGCGGCGTCGCCGAGGTTCATGTAGCTGTAGGCCAGTTCGACCGTGAAGCCGGGGTTGACCTTGTAGGCGAGACCGGCGTGAGCGGCCCAGGCGAAGTTCCACTTTCCGTTGTCGGCGAAATAGGCAACGCTGGCGCTCGGGGTCGGAGTCAGCGCGGCGAGATATGCGACGCCGTCGTCACGGAAGCCGCTGATCTTGTTGTACGAGCCGCCGACGCCGGCGCCGATGAATGGTGTGATGCACCACCAGGTGCCGAGATCGACATAGGCATTGGCCATGACGACCCACTCGGACTTGCTGCCAGTGTAGTTGTCGGAACCGACGAAGCCGGGCCCGATGACGTTGTCTGCACCGTGCAGGTTGGCCTTGCCGCGGTACTGGCCGATCACGTCCGCACGAAACCAATTGTTGAAGCGATAGCCGACACCGAGACCGAACAGCGGCGCCGAGTCGAAGCCGAACCCCTCCGTCGTCTTCTGATACCCAGCCGGCAAGGCGGCGTCGATGCTCTTGGCGCGCTGGTTGGTCATGCCGATGTCGCCGCGCAGATACCAGCCGCCGAAATCGGCGGGCGGGGCGGGCGGCGCGTACATGGGAGGGGGCGCCGCGATCGGCATATCGGCGGCGAACGCCATCGACGAGATCAGGGTTGCCGCACCCGCGGCGAGCAGAGACTTAACGCTACGCATTGCTTCGTCCTTTTGGCCGGTGAGGCAAAGACGGGCGCCCCACGTTCTGGAAACTCACGACCCGGACGATGGCAGCAAATGTTTAAGCGCCACTTAACCCTAATTTTTAAGGTTGATTTTTTCTCACCGCACACGCCAATGCGGCTGCAGCGTTGCAAAAATGCAGCGCGGGGCGGGCCGCATTTCCTAACGATGTATGAAGCTGCAAGGCAGCGAATAGTAATGCGTTAACGCGCGTGCCGCGGCAGCTTGGGCAGGAACACCGCGAGCAGCCCGATCGCCGGCAGATAGGCACAGACCTGGTAGACGAACTCGATCGAGGTGTGGTCGGCGACCTTGCCCAGCACGGCGGCCCCGAGACCGCCGATGCCGAACGCGACGCCGAAGAACACGCCGGAGATCATGCCGAAGCGGTGCGGCACCAGCTCCTGCGCGAACACGATGATCGACGAGGTCGTCGAGGAGATGATCAGGCCGATGACGACGCTGAGCACGGCGCTGGCAACGAGCCCGGCGTAGGGCAGCGCCAGCGTGAACGGCAGCGCGCCCAGGATCGAGATCCAGATCACGATCTTGCGGCCGAAGCGGTCGCCCAAGGGGCCACCGACAAACGCACCCACGGCGTTCGCGGCGAGGAAGATGAAGAGATAGAGCTGGGCAGCCTGCGTCGACACGTCGAAACGATCGATCAGGTAGAAGATGTAGTAGCTCGACAGGCTCGATACGTAGAGCTGTTTGGAGAACAACAGCGCGACGAGCACGGCCAGCGCCAGTGCGACGCGGCGCGAGCTCGGCGCGTCGGGATGGGCCTGAACCATGGCCGTCTTCTTCGCCTTGATCTGCGGCGCATACCAGCGGCCGATGCGCCAGAGGACGAGGATCGCGAGGAACGCGATCGAGGAGAACCAGGCGATGCTGCCCTGACCGAACGGCACCACGATCAGCGCGGCGAGCACCGGTCCCATCGAGGTGCCGAAACTGCCGCCGAGTTGAAACACCGACTGCGCAAAACCGTAGCGGCCGCCGGACGCGAGTCGCGCGATGCGCGCCGACTCGGGGTGAAACACCGCCGAGCCGAGACCGACCAGGGCGGCAGCGACGAGGATGACGAGATACTGATGTGCGGCGCTGAGCAGCAGCAGGCCGAAGAAGGTCGAGGCCATGCCGATCGCCAGCGAATAGGGCTGTGCCTTCTTGTCGGTGTAGTGCCCGACCACCGGCTGCAGCAGCGAGGCCGTGAACTGGAAGGCCAGCGTGATCATGCCGATCTGCGCGAAGTCGAGCGCGTAGGTATCCTTCAGGATCGGATAGACCGAGGCGATCAGCGACTGCATGGTGTCGTTGAGGAAGTGCGAGAAGCTGATGCCGGCGAGCACGATGTAAGCCGGCCCTGCCGCCTTGGCGGCGGCGGGCGACACGTCGCTGACGACGACGGGCTCGGTCAGCGTTTCCTCGGAGACGACGACAGGCTTGTTCAATGGAGCGGTCCCGGCGGGCGCGGCGAACCGCCGCATCCGCTAGTTACGATGCAAGCGGCGGTCGAACCACCGTCAATCGTCGATGGCTGGGATGCGTGGGTGTTCTCGTCGCTTACCCTCCCCTGGAGGGGGAGGGTCGGCTCATGTTGAACGAAGCGAGACATGAGACGGGGTGGGGTGACGGTCTCTCCGCATCCCACAGTGCCCGAGTGGAGAGATCACCCCACCCCGCTCGCGCTTCGCGCGATCGACCCACGGGCGAGCTACGCTCGTCCCGGACCCCTCCAGGGGAGGGTAAGAAAAACATCAAGCCGCGGCCTGGCCGAGCGCCAGGACGATGGTGTCGACGACGTCCTCGACCAGGATGCGGTCCTCGCCCTCGCCCATGACGCGGATCACGGGCTCGGTGCCGGAAGAACGGATCAGCAGACGGCCGTGGCCGTTGAGGCGCATCTCGCCGTCGGAGATCGCCGACTTGACGTCGGAATCGTCGAGCGGCTTGCCGCCCTTGTGACGGACGTTCTTGAGGATCTGCGGCAGCGGGTCGAATCGGTGGCAGACTTCCGAGACCGGCCGGCGCAGCTTCTGCACCACGGCCAGCACCTGCAAGGCAGCCACGAAACCGTCGCCGGTGGTGGCGTAGTCGGAAAGGATGATGTGACCGGATTGCTCGCCGCCGAGATTGTAGCCGCCGTTCAGCATCTGCTCGAGCACGTAGCGATCGCCGACCGGCGTACGCACGAGATCGAGCCCCTGCCCTTTCAGGAAGCGCTCCAGGCCGAGATTGGACATCACGGTGGCGACGATGCCCGGGCGCGACAAGCGTCCGTCCTCTTTCCAGCTCTGCGCGATCACCGCGAGCAGCTGGTCGCCGTCGACGATGTGGCCGCGCTCGTCGACCAGGATGACGCGATCGGCGTCGCCGTCCAGCGCGATGCCGATATCGGCGCGCATCTCGCGCACCTTCTTCGACAGCGCTTCGGGCGAGGTCGAGCCGCATTCCTTGTTGATGTTGAAGCCGTCGGGCTCGACGCCGATCGCCACCACGTCGGCGCCCAGCTCCCACAGCGCTTCCGGCACCACCTTGTAGGCGGCACCGTTGGCGCAATCGATCACGACGCGCAGGCCATCGAGCGACAGGTCGCGCGGCAGCGTGCGCTTGGCGAATTCGATGTAGCGGTCGTGCACGCCGTCGATGCGGCGGGCGCGGCCGAGGCTCGCACTTTGTGCCAGCCTCCTGTCGAGAGATTCGTCGAGCAGCTGCTCGATCTGCTTCTCGACGTCGTCGGAAAGCTTGAAGCCCTGCGGGCCGAACAGCTTGATGCCGTTGTCCTCGAACAGATTGTGCGAGGCCGAGATCATCACGCCGAGATCGGCGCGCATCGACTTGGTCAGCATCGCGACCGCCGGCGTCGGCATCGGGCCGACCAGCAGCACGTCCATGCCGACCGAGGTGAAGCCTGCGACCATCGCGTATTCGATCATGTAGCCGGACAGACGGGTGTCCTTGCCGATCACGACCCTGTGGCGATGGTCACCGCGCTGAAACGCAAGGCCTGCGGCCTGGCCGACCTTGAGCGCGAGCTCCGGCGTGATCAGTCCGTTGGCGCGGCCCCGAATCCCGTCCGTCCCGAAATATTTGCGGCTCATATCGTCCCCCAAAAGGCAACAACCAGGGGATCCCCTCTACAACCACGGGATGCCCGAAAGGGCCCCGCATCCCTGATTTGCTGGGGTCTTATAATGCTATCGCGGCTAACTTGGCTTCAAGAAATATGATGAATCATTACGGAACCGGGCACCGCGCCGGCTCAGTAAGATCTTGTTAACACTATATTTCCGACCGGAACGCGCCACCGAGGCGGAACCCGCCCCTACCGGGTGCGCTTCACATGGCCGTCCTCGCGGCTCGGCGCCGGCTGGGTGACATTGACGGGATCGGAGCCCGGAAAGGTCTCTTCCAATCCTTCTTCCAGCGCCTCCTCGAGATCGCGCTTCTCCTTGATCTCTTCCGGCGAAGGTCCAGCGTGCGGCCTCGTCATCGCGCCCTCCTGCAAAACGTCCTGCAAACGATTTGGCTATGCATCCAACCATGGTAGATGACCCCGAAATCTTCCGATGCAAGACTTCCAAGCAAGACGGGCCGGGGAAAAGACATGAAGCATATCACCTGTATCGACGATCTTCGCGCGCTGCATCAGCGCCGCGTGCCAAAGGCGTTCTTCGATTATTGCGATCGCGGCTCCTATGCGGAGGAAACGCTGCGCGCCAACCGCGAGGACATGCAGGCGATCAAATTCCGCCAGCGCATCCTGGTCGACGTCTCCAAGCGCGACACCTCGACCACGATTTTGGGCGAACCCGCGACCATGCCGCTGATGCTCGCGCCGGTCGGCCTGCTCGGCATGCAGCACGGCGACGGCGAGATCCACGCCTGCCGCGCCGCGCAGGCCGCCGGCATCCCGTTCACGCAGTCGACCATGTCGATCTGCTCGATCGAGGACATCGCCGCCAATGTCGAGAAGCCGTTCTGGTTCCAGCTCTACGTGATGAAGGACCGCGGCTTCATCAAAGCGCTGATCGAGCGCGCGATCGCGGCGAAATGCTCGGCGCTGGTGCTGACCGTCGATCTCCAGGTGATCGGGCAGCGCCACCAGGACATCAAGAACGGCATGACTGTGCCACCGGAATGGTCGCTGTCGAAGCTGATCGATTTCGCCACCAAGCCGGCCTGGGTGTCGGGTGTGCTCCAGGGCAAGCGCCGCACCTTCGGCAATCTCGCGGGTCATCTGAAGGTCAGTGACGACATCACCTCGCTGTCGACCTGGATCAACTCGCAGTTCGACACCTCGCTGAACTGGAACGACATCGACTGGATCCGCTCGATCTGGCCGGGCAAGCTGGTCCTGAAGGGCATTCTCGACGTCGAGGACGCCGAACTCGCCGCAAAGACCGGCGCGCAGGCGATCGTGGTCTCCAACCATGGCGGCCGTCAGCTCGACGGTGCACCGTCCTCGATCGAGGTGCTGCCGGAGATCGTCGACACCGTCGGTGACAAGATGGAGATCATGTTCGACGGCGGCATCCGCTCCGGCCAGGACGTGATGCGCGCGCTCGCGCTCGGCGCAAAATCCTGCATGATCGGCCGCGCCTATGCCTATGGCCTGGGTGCCGGCGGCCAGGCCGGCGTCGCCAAGGCGATCGACATCATCCAGAAGGAGCTGCTCACGACCATGGGCCTGTGCGGCGTCAACCGGATCGACGAGATCGACGATCATATCATTGCGATGTGAGGCGTAACCCTCGCGTCAATCGCGGCCGTCGTCCCGGACAAGCGCTATCTAAGCGCGCCGATCCGGGACGACAGCGGAGATTGTGGCGATAGGCGCTCCTAGATCATCCCTCACATTGGCGGCGCCAGGCCGTCGCGGCCGACGCTGACGCGGTTGGTCTCGAATGAGCCGTCGGGCAATTGCTTCATGAAGGCGATGACCTTCGCACCCGGCTTCAACTCGGATTTGTCGCTCGGCACGAAGAGAGCTGGCCCCGCAAATTCGGACAGTAGCTTGAGTGGATTTTCTGCCTGACAGCGGCGAGGATTCTTGCTGCGAATCAGGAGCGAAGATGACGAAGAAGAGCCGCCGGACGCATTCTCCGGCATTCAAGGCGAAGGTTGCTTTGGCTGCGGTCAAAGGCGACAAGACACTGGCGGAGCTGGCGCAACTGTTTGATGTTCATCCGAACCAGATCACGATCTGGAAAAACCAGCTCCTGGAAGGCGCCGCCGGCGTGTTTGGGCATGACAAGACATCGGCCGAGACGCCGGTCGATTTGAAGGCGTTACATGCCAAGATCGGCGAGCTGGCGTTGGAAAACGATTTTTTGTCCGGCGCGCTCACCAAGGCGGGCCTGCTGAGCGCAAAGCGATGATCGACCGCGATCATGATCTTTCTATCGTGCGCCAGGCGAAGGTCCTGAAGCTGGCTCGCAGCACGGTCTACTATGAACCTCGGCCAGTTTCGGCCGAGGACCTTGCCTTGATGCGTCGGCTCGATGAGCTGCATCTCGATTATCCCTTCGCGGGAGCGCGTATGCTGCGATCGTTGCTGCGGCGGGAGGGCGTATACGCCGGTCGCCGCCACATCGCGACGCTGATGAAGCGCATGGGGATCGAGGCGGTCTATCGTCGCCCGAACACGAGCAAGCCGGCTCCGGGGCACAAGATCTACCCGTACCTGTTGCGCGGATTGAAGATCGAGCGGCCCGACCATGCGTGGGCAATGGACATCACCTACATTCCGATGCGGCGTGGCTTCGTCTATCTCGCGGCGGTCGTCGATGTGTTCAGCCGACGGGTCCTGGCCCATCGCGTCTCGATCACAATGGAGGCGGCCTTCTGCGTCGAAGCGGTCCAGGAGGCGTTGGCGAAGCACGGCAGGCCCGAGATTTTCAACACGGATCAGGGCAGCCAGTTCACCAGCCTCGAGTTCACCGATGTGCTGCTGGACGCGAAGATCGCCATCAGCATGGACGGCAAGGGCGCCTGGCGCGACAACGTGTTTGTCGAGCGGCTCTGGCGCACGGTCAAATACGAAGAAGTATATCTCCGCGCCTACGACAGCGTGTCCGAGGCGCGAGCGTCAATTGCCAAGTATCTGGCCTTCTACAATCAGGGACGCCCTCACTCGAGCCTTGACGGGCGCACGCCCGACGAGGCTTACTTCGGCACGCAAGCTATGGTGATGGCCGCATGACCGTCGCCGACGGTTTTGTCGTCGCTCTGGTCGGGCTACGCCCTCCCGACGCAACGACAAAACCGTAAAGCCCCGCGTTCAGCATAACCCGGCAGGAATCCACTTAAATCCAGCGGGGCGCTGTCCAAACAACCGGGGCCAGCTCTAAGGTCACCACCGGCGTGTTGTCGGCGACGAACACCTTCTTCTCGCCGTCCTTGTACTTGACCAGCAGCGTGTGGCCGTCATTGCCGACGACGCTTTCGGCCACCGTCGCATTGGTCATGCTGGAGTTCGGCTTGAGGTCCCAGGGCCGGGAGCCCTCGCCGGTGCCGCGCATGCTCTCCGGAAACACGTGAACCTCGACCGCGTTCTGGCTGCCGTCCGGTCCCGGCACGGTGGTCGCACCGATGAACGAACCCGGCTTGATGTCGGCGAGTGAAATCCTGGTGATCCCCGACACGTTCACGTCGGAGGCGATATGAAGCCTGACGTCTTCACCGCTGCGCGACTTGACCTGCATGGTGTCGCCATTGACGCTCTCGATCGTGCCGCGCACGCGCGTCGGCACCGGCGCCCTCTGGGCAAAGGCGCAGTAAGTCGAGACGGCCACCATCGCGACGGCGATCAGCGGACGTGTGAAAGTTGCACGTTGAACAGACATGACGGTCTCCGATTGTCCCACGACGGTAGAACTCCAGAGATGGTGTGCTATTCGCCGCGCCCCTCTCAAGACTTTGTGAGATCGGCCTCGACCAGCGCGCGTAGCTCGGCCGTGACCTCGGGCCGCCGGCCGAACCACAGCTCGAAGCCGCGCACCGCCTGGTGCAGCAGCATGCCGAGCCCGTCGGCGGTTTTCAGGCCGCGCGCCGTTGCTGCCGCGAGCAGCGGCGTCACCAAGGGAACATACACGAGGTCGGCAACGACCGCCGTTTGCGGCAGGCGCGCGACATCGATATCGAGCGAAGGCTGGCCGTGCATGCCGAGCGAGGTCGTGTTCACGAGAAATTTTACGCGCGGCAGCACGTCGTTGATCGCGTCCCACGGCAGCGGACGCACATTCGGCCCGAACTGCGTTGCCAGCGTCTCAGCCCGCGCGACGGTGCGATTGGCGACATGCACGCATTTGATGCCGCGTTCCAGCAGGCCGAACACGACCGCGCGCGCGGAGCCTCCGGCGCCCAGCACCAGCGCCTCCTCGGCCGCGCCCCAGCCGGGCGCGCTGGCGTCGAGATTGTTGATGAAACCTTCGACATCGGTGTTGGTCGAACGCAGCTCGCCGTCGGCAAACCACAGCGTGTTCGCAGCGCCGACCGCCGTTGCGCGGGCGTCAGGCGTCGACAGCTCCAGCACGCTTTCCTTGTGCGGGATGGTGACGTTGGCCCCGACGAAGCCACGGAGCGACAGCCGCAGCACGAAATCGCGCAGATTCTCGGGCGGTACCGCCTCGATGACGTAGCCGCCTGCAATGCCGAGCGTGCGCAGCCAGTAATGATGGATCAGCGGCGAGCGCGAATGCGCGGCCGGCCATCCGATCAGACAGGCTGCAGGAGCCTTGGTCAGGGTCATCCGTCCCTCAGGAAGTGTGGGAGGCGATCCATTTCGCGTCCCGCAGGACCTGTCAAGACGCCGGCCCGCGCGGCCGCGGCAGGGTCGGTCAGATCGGCCGGCGCGATAACAGTGTCGTCAGCTCGCGGCTGCCTCGTCGGCGGCCCGGCTCTTGATGTCGGCGATGGCGCGCTCGAGGCTCGTGCGATAGCGCGCGCGCGGCGGCGTCACGCCATGGGTGAGCAGCGCGCGGCGGACCGTGGGCGAGGCTCCCGTGATGAACAGCCTGATGCCCTGGCGGTGCGCCTTGGCGGCAACGCGGCCGAGCACGTTGGCCGCGGTCGAATCCAGGAACGGCACCGCGGCGAAATCGACCACGAAGGCCTTGCGTTTGTCGGCGATGCCGTCGAGCACGCCGCCGATCGCCGAAGCCGCGCCGAAGAAGAACGCACCGCTGATGCGGTAGACCAGCACGTCGCGGTCGACCGCAAGGGCGGAATCGTAGGGAACCCGATCGCCATTGCCGTCGTCGGGGCGATCGGCCGCCACCAGCGGCGTGCGTTCCTCGATGCCGGTCATCTCCGCCATGCGGTGGATGAACAGCACCGCGCCGAGCGCGAAGCCGACCAGGATGCCTTCGGTGAGATCGCGGAAGACCGTGAGCAGGTAGGTCGCGAGCAGGACGACGGCATCGCCCCATGACGAGCGCAGGAGCGTTGCGAATTCGTGCTTCTCCGCCATGGTCCAGGCCACCACGACCAGCACGGAGGCGAGCGCGGCCAGCGGAATGTAGCTCGCCAGCGGCGCCGCGATCAGCATGAACAGCAGCAGGAACACCGAATGCAGCATCCCCGCCAGCGGTCCGCGCGCGCCGGCGCGGATGTTGGTGGCGGTGCGCGCGATCAGGCCGGTGACGCAGATGCCGCCGAACAGCGCCGAGCCGACATTGGCCGCTCCCTGCGCCACCAGCTCGCAATTGGAGCGATGACGGCGGCCGGTCATGCCGTCCGCGACCACCGCCGACAGCAGGGATTCGATGGCGGCCAGCAGCGCGAACGCGATCGCATCCGGCAACACGGCGGTCGCTTTCGCGACCGAGAACGCGGGCAGCGCCGGCGACGGCAATTCGCGCGGAATACCGCCGAAGCGCGAGCCGATGGTCTCGACCGGGAGCGACAGCAGCGCGCTCGCGATCGCCGCAAACACGACCGCGATCAGAATGCCGGGCCAGGACGGCCGCCAGCGGCGCAAGCCGGCGATGATGGCGATGCTGACGATGGCAACAGCGACGGCGGACGGATTGATGGTGTTGAGGCCGCCGGCAAGCGCAATGAGCTTTGGCACGAACTCGCTGGGCTCTTTCCCTGCGAGCGTGATGCCTGAGAGATCGCGGAGCTGGCTGGCGAAGATGATCACGGCGATGCCGGCGGTGAAGCCGACCGTCACCGGATAGGGAATGAACTTGATGTAGGTGCCGATCCGCAACAGGCCCGCGGCGACCAGGAACAGGCCAGCCATCATGGTGGCGAGGATGACGCCATCGACGCCGTGCCGCTCCGCGGTCGCCGCGACCAATACGATGAACGCGCCCGCAGGCCCGCCGATCTGGAAGCGGCTGCCGCCGAGCAGGGAAGCGATGAAGCCGCCGACGACGGCGGTATAGAGACCGCGGTCCGGCGTCACGCCCGAGGCGATCGCGATCGCCATCGACAGCGGCAGCGCGACGATCGCAACCGTCAGGCCGGCGAAGACGTCGGCACGGAAATCCGCGAGGCCATAGCCTTCGCGCCAGACGGTGACGAGTTTCGGCAAATACAGTTCGGCAAAGGTCGGCTGACGCAGCTGGTGCAGCCGGCTTGCCTGATCGCTCGTGATGCTCATCCCCACAATGCTCCAAAGCACCGTGCGCCCCTTCGTTGCCGAGGTGCGACGATGCGCTAGCCCATCCTGATCCCGGGCACGATCAACGCGCGATCATGCTCCGACGCGGCGCGGCTGCCCCGGCTCCTTCAGGCGAACGCCACGCCCGCCGCCGTCGCTGCGGGCCTGCTCGCCGATCAGCTCGACGCCGGCCCGGTCGAACGCCTCGACCACCTTGATCAGGGTTTCGACCACGCCACGAACATTGCCGGTGCTGGCCTCCATCCGCTGGATGGTCGGCAGCGAAACGCCGGCGAGTTCGGCCAAGGTATTCTGGTCAATGCCGAGCAGCGCGCGGGCTGCCCGCATCTGGAATGCCGTGATCACCTTGGCCTCACATATCGGAACTTATATATGATGCTTAGAACATATACAATGATGTATAATACATCATTCTTGCCCAAATGCAAGGCTCTGCGCATGTGTCTCCGCCGTCATGGTGAGAGCTCTTGCGACGAAGCAATCCAGGCCGGCTCCTCGGAGACCGTCCGGATTGCAGCGCTTCGCTCGCGGCAATGACGAAAGGAGGCGGCTTGGCCGGAGGGAACGCCGCGCTCCTGGTTACAGCCTTTCCACCCTCTCCCCGGCCTGAACAATCAGGGCGGGAGAGGGTGTGAGGGAGGGGCGCCTCCCTTCCAGATCACGCCGCGTGCTGATGCGCGGCGATGATCTGGTCGGCGGCGCGGCCGGTGACCTCGGCCATGTGGTCGAACTGGCGGGTGAAGCTGCCGGCGCCGGCGGTGGCCGAGCGCAGCTCGACGATCAGTTCCCCGATTTCGGCTTCGGGCATCATGGCGCGGACGCAGTCCCAGCCGCTCCAACCCTCGCGGGTGTCGAAGCCGAGAATCTGGCCGCGCCGCGCCGACAGGATCGCGTTGATCTTGGCAGTGGCGTCGGTCGGGCAGACGATCTCGACCATGTGGATCGGCTCCAGCAAGACCGGCTGGCATTGCGGCAGGCCTTCGTTCAACCCGACCCGCGCGGCCGTACGGAAGGCGAGATCGGAGGAGTCGACGCTGTGATAGGAGCCGTCGGTCAGCGTCACCTCCACGTCGGTGACGGGGAAGCCGAGCGGGCCGCGGGCCAATCCGTCGACCACGCCTTCTTCCACCGCCGGGATGTAGTTGCGCGGCACCGCGCCGCCCACGACCTTTTCGCCGAACCTGAAGCCGTCGCCGCGCGGCAGCGGCCTGATGTCGAGCACGACGTCGCCGAACTGACCGTGGCCCCCGGACTGCTTCTTGTGCCGCCCGCGTTGGGTGATCGGCTTGCGGATGGTCTCCTGGTAGCCGATCCCCGGCGGATGCGAAGTGACCTTGACGCCGAAGCGATCGCGCAGCCGCTCGCCGGCCACGCGCAGGTGCATCTCGCCCTGCCCCCACAGCACGGTGTCATGGGTCTTGGCGTTCTGCACGACGACGAGTGACGGATCCTCCTCATGCAGCCGCGCCATCGACTGGCCGAGCTTGACGTCGTCCTTGCGATCGACGGCCGCGATCGAGATCGCGAGCACCGGCGGCGTCGGCTCGATCGCGATCAAGGCCGCGGGCGGCGTCTTGCCGTTCGACACCGTGTCGCCAGTCTTGATCGCATCGAGCTTGGCCAGCGCCACCGTGTCGCCGGCTTCGGCCGAGGCACGCTTGGTGTCGTAGGCGCCGCTGACGGCGAGGATGCCGGAGATGCGCCCCAAGCCCCCGGAGGCGGATTGCAGCGTCGCTCCGTCGTCGAGATGGCCGGCAAGCAGGCGCGTCAGCGACAGCTTGCCGCCATGCTGCGAATGTAGTGTCTTGAAGACATAGCCGAGCACGTCCCTGGACTCGGGAACGCCGAGACGCTTCGCCGTCTCCGCGATGCCGGGCGCCTCGTGGCGCAGCGCCTTCATCAGGCGCAGCACGCCGTTTTCGCGCGCAGCCGAGCCCAGCAGCACCGGGCAGATCAAGCCTTCGCGCAATTCGCGGGCGAGATCGTCGAACACCGCATCGCGCGGCGGCTGGATGTCCTCGAGCAGTTGCTCCATCAGCGCATCGTCGTGATCGGCGAGCTTCTCCAGCATCGAGAAGCGGGCTTCCTTCTCGCGATCGAGATCGCCGCCTTCGAGCGCGATCACCTCGGAGGCCTTGTGCTCGCGATAGATGAAGGCGCGTTCCAGCGCGAGATCGACGAAGCCCTCGATCAACTCGTCCTTCCAGATCGGGATCTGGCGCAGCACCAGCGGCACGCGCGAGGCGGGCTGCAGCATGGCAAGCGTCTCGCGGATGCGCTTGTTGGCGCGATCGATCTTGTTCAGGAACAGGAAACGCGGGACCTTCAGCTCCTCCAGCTCGCGCAGGATGATCTGAAGCTGTGGCAGCTTCTTCTCGTCGGCCTCGCAGACCACGATTGCGGCGTCGACCGCGGGAAGCGCGGCGCGCATGTCGTGGGCAAACTCGACGGAACCGGGACAATCGAGGAAAGTGTAGCTGTCGCCCATGAAACTCGTGGTCGCGGCGGTCAGCCCGACGGTCATCTTGTGATGACGGGCCTCCGGCGTGGCGTCGCCGACGGAGGTTCCGGCGTCGACGCTGCCGGCGCGCGGGATTGCGCTCGTTCGCGCCAAGACTGCTTCGAGAAGTGTGGTTTTACCGCTTTGGAAAGGGCCCACCAGCGCGATGCACCGTGGACCTCGGGGACTTCTGACGTCTTGTCCCATTCGCCGCCTCCTTGGTGTGGAGCTCGGCCCGTGATTGGGTCGGCAAACGCGGATGCTCTGCCCCTCCCCGAGATTTGGCAAGCATCAAACGTCGCTGCGGTGCGTCGTCAGGCCTGATTGATCTCGCTCGTCGCGGCCGGCGAAGACAACGGTCAAGCGCACCCGTTCTTCGGCACGAGGCGAGCCAGCATTGGTTCCCTGCAGAGACCGCGGGTCGGCCGCCTCATCCGGCCCGATCAATCATCCAGACCAGAGTTCTCGCGACAGCCTCCGACGATCGCAATTTCCCGTCCTTCTTCAAGGCGATGAAGTCCTGCACGCCGGGAAATTCGGAGCCGCGGATATGTGCTTGCATGTCCGTGTCGACCACACCCGGATTCAGATTGAACACGCGTCGCCCTTCCGTCTCCACGGCACGGACATAGCCTTCGAGCGCGGCCTTCGCAGCACAATAGAGGGACCAATGGGGTATCGGCTTGGCTGCCGCTCCGGATGTCACGTTGGCGATCTCGCCATCGGGGAAATGGCGCAGGAAGGTCGTGATCGCGATGATCGGGGAAGCCACGTTGACGGTAATTTCATGCAAAATTTCGGCCACATCAAACGAAGCCGCTGCACCTATGACTTGGGTCGCTGCATTGTTGACGAACACCGCACGATCGAACTGTTCCGAACGCAGCGACTTGAATGTGGTATCGAGCTTTTCGACATCGACGGCGGATAGATCGAACGCGGGCCGGTTCAATTCCGCGACGCGCCACCCGACCCGCTCGAATTCCTGCTTAAGGGCCCTGCCCAGTCCCCGGCTCGTGCCCGTGATGATGACGAGATTGGTCATCTTCAAAGCGGTTTTGCACAGAGGAAACCGGCGAGACTGGGCGTCAGATTGCGCGGCTTGGAACCCGGAGCGCTCTCTTCCTGGATACGCGAGATTTGAAAGCCGGCTTCGCTAAGCATCTTCTCGACCTCGACGGGATGACGAATGAGGAAGATGTGGTCGGAATGGCCCGCGTTGAGTGCGGCGGTGATAAAGGCTTGCCCTCCCGGGCGGATCATATCGAATAGCCAGCGGCAGAACTCCGCTGGATTTTCCAGATGTTCGAGGACCTCCTGGCAAATCAGGAAATCCGCCTTGACGTCATAGGAGCTATGGCTGATTTTGGGTGACGCGGCCTGATCAGGCGGCGTGGCTTTCAGTGTTCGGAATGACTTCGATTCCGTCGATGAACTTTACACCGGCGATGACTTTCGGCAACTGGTTCGTGCTCTTCAATCGCCGCCAGGTCTTCGAGAGCTATGGCTGATTTTGGGTGACGCGGCCTGATCAGGCGGCGTGGCTTTCAGTGTTCGGAATGACTTCGATTCCGTCGATGAACTTTACACCGGCGATGACTTTCGGCAACTGGTTCGTGCTCTTCAATCGCCGCCAGGTCTTCGATGCGGCGTCGATGAGCTTGAACACCATCAGCTTCGCAGTTTGTTGCGACAGCGATCCCTTGGTCCGCACCGTTCGGTGGCGCACCGTGGCGAAGACGCTCTCGATCGGGTTCGAGCTGCGTAGGTGGATCCAGTGCTCAGCAGGGAAGTCGAAGAAGGCGAGCAGCGCATGGCGATCCTTGATCAGGCACTCCACCGCACGTCCGTATTTGACGTGGTATTTCTCGACGAAGACGTCGATCGCGGTTTCAGCTTCGGCCCGGTGTGGGGCCAGATAGATGTTCCGCAGGTCGTTCTTCATGGGGCCCTGCACGGATTTGGCGACCTTGTCGAGTACGTTGCTCACTTTATGGCACCAGCATCGTTGGTGCCGCGTGCCGGGAAAGGCCTCGTCCAGTGCCTTCCAGAAGCCGAGGGCGCCGTCGCCGATGGCGAGTTGCGGGGCAATCCGTAACCCGCGTTGCCGCAGGTCGATCAGGAGTTCGCGCCAGCTCTGCGCGCTCTCGCGCACGCCGACCTGGAAGCCGATCAGCTCCTTCTTGCCTTCCGGCGTGGTGCCAATCAGCACCAGCATGCATTCGCTGTGATCTTCCATGCGGGCCTGCAGGTACACGCCATCGGCCCAGATGTAGACATAGCGACGCGCCGACAGATCGCGTCTCTGCCAGCGTTCGTACTCGACCTGCCAATCGGCCTTCAGGCCGGCGATCACCGAAGGCGACAGGTTCGGCGCATCCTTGCCGAGCAGCGCCGAGAGCGCCTCCTGGAAGTCGCCGGTCGAGATGCCGCGCAAATAGAGGACCGGGATCAAGGCATCCAGGCTCTTCGTCCGCCGCGCCCATAGCGGCAGGATTGCCGAACTGAAGCGGAGGCGGTCGCCTGGCCCGCTCGCTCCGCGGTCGCGGACCTTGGGACGAGCGACCTCCACCGGACCGATGCCGGTCGCAATCTCGCGCACCGGACCGTGCCCATGTCGGACCAGGCGCGCTCGACCGTCGGGCAGCGTCAGATTGGCCGTGCTGGCCAGAAACGCGCCAACCTCGATCTCGATCGCCCTGGCAAGCAGGTCCCGCGCGCCGGCACGAACGATATCGGTCAGTGGATCATCAACCGCGGACGGCTGACGGAAAGCAAGAACATTGGTAGTCTCGGTCATGGCGTATCGCTCTCCTCGAGAGGTTCTGGCAGGCTCGTCACCCGCCTCGATACGCCGCCTTCCTCACACCGTCATCACCCAGATTCCGCCATAGCTCGGTCTTCGATGCGGCGTCGATGAGCTTGAACACCATCAGCTTCGCAGTTTGTTGCGACAGCGATCCCTTGGTCCGCACCGTTCGGTGGCGCACCGTGGCGAAGACGCTCTCGATCGGGTTCGAGCTGCGTAGGTGGATCCAGTGCTCAGCAGGGAAGTCGAAGAAGGCGAGCAGCGCATGGCGATCCTTGATCAGGCACTCCACCGCACGTCCGTATTTGACGTGGTATTTCTCGACGAAGACGTCGATCGCGGTTTCAGCTTCGGCCCGGTGTGGGGCCAGATAGATGTTCCGCAGGTCGTTCTTCATGGGGCCCTGCACGGATTTGGCGACCTTGTCGAGTACGTTGCTCACTTTATGGCACCAGCATCGTTGGTGCCGCGTGCCGGGAAAGGCCTCGTCCAGTGCCTTCCAGAAGCCGAGGGCGCCGTCGCCGATGGCGAGTTGCGGGGCAATCCGTAACCCGCGTTGCCGCAGGTCGATCAGGAGTTCGCGCCAGCTCTGCGCGCTCTCGCGCACGCCGACCTGGAAGCCGATCAGCTCCTTCTTGCCTTCCGGCGTGGTGCCAATCAGCACCAGCATGCATTCGCTGTGATCTTCCATGCGGGCCTGCAGGTACACGCCATCGGCCCAGATGTAGACATAGCGACGCGCCGACAGATCGCGTCTCTGCCAGCGTTCGTACTCGACCTGCCAATCGGCCTTCAGGCCGGCGATCACCGAAGGCGACAGGTTCGGCGCATCCTTGCCGAGCAGCGCCGAGAGCGCCTCCTGGAAGTCGCCGGTCGAGATGCCGCGCAAATAGAGGACCGGGATCAAGGCATCCAGGCTCTTCGTCCGCCGCGCCCATAGCGGCAGGATTGCCGAACTGAAGCGGAGGCGGTCGCCTGGCCCGCTCGCTCCGCGGTCGCGGACCTTGGGACGAGCGACCTCCACCGGACCGATGCCGGTCGCAATCTCGCGCACCGGACCGTGCCCATGTCGGACCAGGCGCGCTCGACCGTCGGGCAGCGTCAGATTGGCCGTGCTGGCCAGAAACGCGCCAACCTCGATCTCGATCGCCCTGGCAAGCAGGTCCCGCGCGCCGGCACGAACGATATCGGTCAGTGGATCATCAACCGCGGACGGCTGACGGAAAGCAAGAACATTGGTAGTCTCGGTCATGGCGTATCGCTCTCCTCGAGAGGTTCTGGCAGGCTCGTCACCCGCCTCGATACGCCGCCTTCCTCACACCGTCATCACCCAGATTCCGCCATAGCTCACGTCATAGCCGTAGCGGATGTCGCGGTTTTCCAACCTATACCTAGATTCGTAGCCGAACGATTTCATCACCCGGCCGGTGTAATCGAGTGAGTGCTGGCTGATGTCGAAACCAATGCCCCGAATGCCCGGCTTGTTGTCCAGGGTGATCTTGGAATACATGCCACAGCCGACGCCGACTTCGAAGAATACGCCCTCATCCTCGATCCGCGGCAAGACGCAGTTCGTGAATCCGATCAGCGTGAAGTAATGCTGCGGCCAGACGTAGTGCGAGAACCAGAGACCCGGCAGATAGTTCTGAGTCATGTGGTCAGCGTTGTCGTACAACGCCGCGCGCACCTCCTCATAATTGGAGGCACGATATTTTCCGCTTCGCTCGAACATGACCTGATGACGCATGGAATCGTTCGCGAACTCGGCGTAGCAACCCAAGGCGTCTTTCAGTCGACCCGACAACGGACTGCCGATGTCACCATACATCCCCTCGATGGCCGGCACCGCTTCCTCGACCCAACGCGGCCCGAACCGCTTTTCTGCAGCAAGAAACGGGGTCGCGAGAACCGGATAATTTTCCTGCATCTCGTCACAAATGGCGGCCCATTTTTGCAGATTGTTCAACAAATTGACCTCGGCTTTCCACTGCGAAAGTACCACCGAAATCCCGTGGCAAACAAGCTGAACAGGAACATCGGCAATTCGCCCCAGACGCACCACCGGGCTGGCACTTCGCCGCTTCAACCCCGCAGAGCTGTGGTCTGAGCTCTAACTCTAGTTGGGCTTTGACTGCCATACCCGCTTCGTGGGAGCTATGGCGGAATCTGGGTGATGACGGTGTGAGGAAGGCGGCGTATCGAGGCGGGTGACGAGCCTGCCAGAACCTCTCGAGGAGAGCGATACGCCATGACCGAGACTACCAATGTTCTTGCTTTCCGTCAGCCGTCCGCGGTTGATGATCCACTGACCGATATCGTTCGTGCCGGCGCGCGGGACCTGCTTGCCAGGGCGATCGAGATCGAGGTTGGCGCGTTTCTGGCCAGCACGGCCAATCTGACGCTGCCCGACGGTCGAGCGCGCCTGGTCCGACATGGGCACGGTCCGGTGCGCGAGATTGCGACCGGCATCGGTCCGGTGGAGGTCGCTCGTCCCAAGGTCCGCGACCGCGGAGCGAGCGGGCCAGGCGACCGCCTCCGCTTCAGTTCGGCAATCCTGCCGCTATGGGCGCGGCGGACGAAGAGCCTGGATGCCTTGATCCCGGTCCTCTATTTGCGCGGCATCTCGACCGGCGACTTCCAGGAGGCGCTCTCGGCGCTGCTCGGCAAGGATGCGCCGAACCTGTCGCCTTCGGTGATCGCCGGCCTGAAGGCCGATTGGCAGGTCGAGTACGAACGCTGGCAGAGACGCGATCTGTCGGCGCGTCGCTATGTCTACATCTGGGCCGATGGCGTGTACCTGCAGGCCCGCATGGAAGATCACAGCGAATGCATGCTGGTGCTGATTGGCACCACGCCGGAAGGCAAGAAGGAGCTGATCGGCTTCCAGGTCGGCGTGCGCGAGAGCGCGCAGAGCTGGCGCGAACTCCTGATCGACCTGCGGCAACGCGGGTTACGGATTGCCCCGCAACTCGCCATCGGCGACGGCGCCCTCGGCTTCTGAAGGCACTGGACGAGGCCTTTCCCGGCACGCGGCACCAACGATGCTGGTGCCATAAAGTGAGCAACGTACTCGACAAGGTCGCCAAATCCGTGCAGGGCCCCATGAAGAACGACCTGCGGAACATCTATCTGGCCCCACACCGGGCCGAAGCTGAAACCGCGATCGACGTCTTCGTCGAGAAATACCACGTCAAATACGGACGTGCGGTGGAGTGCCTGATCAAGGATCGCCATGCGCTGCTCGCCTTCTTCGACTTCCCTGCTGAGCACTGGATCCACCTACGCAGCTCGAACCCGATCGAGAGCGTCTTCGCCACGGTGCGCCACCGAACGGTGCGGACCAAGGGATCGCTGTCGCAACAAACTGCGAAGCTGATGGTGTTCAAGCTCATCGACGCCGCATCGAAGACCTGGCGGCGATTGAAGAGCACGAACCAGTTGCCGAAAGTCATCGCCGGTGTAAAGTTCATCGACGGAATCGAAGTCATTCCGAACACTGAAAGCCACGCCGCCTGATCAGGCCGCGTCACCCAAAATCAGCCATAGCTCGCTTCGTGGCAATAGTCTGCAATGTCGGGCAACAGTTCGGCAATAATCAGCTATCGATTGCCATCATTGCGGCATACAGCGGACCAGCCACGAATGTTGACAGCATTTCACGTCGGCCAGACCCATCATCTGGGAATTCCGATCACCCGGGATGACCTGGCCCGATATGTCGCGCTGTCCGGCGACACTGCTCCTTTGCATGTTGACGCGGAGTTCGCAAAGGCCGCAGGCTTCGACGGCGTCGTCGTGCACGGGGCTTACCTAATGGCTTTGGTGTCACGCCTCGTCGGAACGGAATTTCCGGGCCCGCGATCGGTCCTTGAGCGAGCGGATATTGCCTTTCGCAAGCCATGCTACGCACCCTGTGACGTCACGCTGGCAGCGACGGTCAGGCAGGTCAGCGAGGCTGTCGCGACGATTGTACTTGATATCGCGATCACTGACGACAGCGGGACTGTTCTGGCATCGGGCAAGACCTGGCATCGCATTCTGGATGTGGGGTCGCTCAATGACGCGACCGATAGCGATTTACCAGTGACCGTCTAGCTCTAATCGGAACTCCCGGCGTATGGATTTGCTCAACTTGCCGCAGGCGTGGGAACTGGCCGATTTGCCGTTCCATCGGTTGATTTCGCTCGGCCGGCGCATCGAACGAAAGGACGGGCAGCCGAACTTGCGTATTGCGCTGCTCGGCGACGCGGCCACCCAACACTACGGGCAGGCACTCGCCGCAACCTTGAAGTTGAGGGGATGGTGGCCTGAGATATACGAGGCCGAGTTCGATATGATACGCCAGGAAATATTGAACCCGGCGAGCGAACTCTATCGCTTCGATCCGGAAGTGGTCATCCTGTTAACGGCAACTCAGGCGCTCTACCACCGTTTTGCGCGAAGTGCCGAAAAGGCCGCGTTCGCGGATAGTGTCAGCAGCGAGATCGTTGAACTGTGGAAGCGGGTTCGGTCGCGCAGTAACGCTATCCTGATTCAGCACAATTTCGTGGTGCCGCTCAATCGTCCGTTTGGCAATCGCACCGCGAGCGAGCGCGAGACTTTGACGTCCACCGTAACCCGGATAAATCAGAGCCTTCTCGACGCCGCTTCCGAGCAGGGCGTGAAGATCGTCGATACCGAATTTCAGGCCAGCTACCACGGCAAGCGCCATTGGCTCGACGAGCGACTCTGGTGCCAGGCGAAGCAGGCATTGTCCCCGTCCTTCATCCCTTCACTGGTCAAGAACGTCAGCGATACCATACTGGTGGAACGCGGCGCCGGCATCAAATGCGTGATCGTCGATCTCGACAATACGATGTGGGGAGGCATTCTGGCCGAGGACGGCGCGGACCGGCTCGAGATTGGGCAGACCGAACTCGGGCTTGCTTTCCAGCGCTTCCAGATCGCTCTGCTCGAACTGAAATCTCGCGGCGTCCTGCTCGCGGTCTGCAGCAAGAACGACCAGGCGAACGTAGCTGACGTCCTGAAAAATCATCCAGACATGATCTTGCGTTGGGATGATTTCGCGGCCGTCGTCGCCAATTTCGGCGACAAGGCCAGCAATATTCTCGCGATCCGGGAAAAGTTGAACCTCGGCCTCGACAGCTTCGTCTTCCTAGACGACACAGCTTTCGAGCGGTCGCTCATCCGAACGGCGTTTCCCGCGATGCAGGTACCGGAGTTGTCGACCGACCCCGCCGACTTCATCAGCGATCTGGCCCGCTGGAATTTGTTCGAAGGCCGGTCGGCGACGGCCGAGGATCTGGCCCGGCTCGCCTATTATCAAGCGGACGACCAGCGTCAGACGATCCGGGAGAAGTTCCACGGGCTGGACGACTTCATCGCCGAACTCGGGATGGAGGCGCACATCCTGCCGTTCGACAGCTACGCGCTGCCCCGTGTCCTTCAGCTTGTCCAGCGCAGCAACCAATTCAACCTCACGACCATCCGGCACAGCGAGGCCGATCTGCGCCAGCTTGCCGCTGATCGCGACGTCGCGGCTTTCTGCATCCGGCTCGCCGACCGGCTTGGCGACAACGGCATCATCGCAACGGTGATCTTTAGGAAGTCGGGCAGTGATGCCATCGTCGACACATGGATCATGAGCTGCCGCGTGCTCGGGCGCCGCGTCGAGGACCTGACGGTTCAGGTTATGGCCGAAAAAGCCAGGCAGCTGGGCTGCCACAGGCTGGTCGGGCGCTACATCCCGACTACAAAGAACGGCATCGTCGAAAATCTTTATCCGCAGCAAGGTTTCGCCGCGGCCGGCGAAGAAGGCACGACGCGCGTCTATTCGCTGGATCTTGGCCAATACCGTCGAGAGTCCATCCCGATCATCATTCACGAACCAGAGCCGCAAACATAATGAGCGATTTTGAAACACGCGTACAGAACGTCTTCCGCGAGGTGTTCGACAATCCGGACTTGAACATCTATCGTGAGATGCAGGCAAAGCATGTCGTGGGTTGGGATTCGCTGAATCACATCACCCTGATCATGACGCTCGAAGAGACCTTCAAGGTGAAATTCAGCACGCGCGAAGTGATGGGTTTCCAGAACGTCGGCGAGATGATGGACTGCTTGCGCGAGAAGCTCCCGACATAGCCAATGGCCTTCAGCGATCTGCGTTACCTGCTGGTTCTTGGAATTGTGACGCTGATCGTGCACGCCATTCCGCAGGGCGCGCCGCGCCTGCTCGCGACGACCTTCATCAGCCTGCTCTTCTATGTCAGCCTCAATCCTGGCACGTGGTACGTGCTGGTCGCAGTCGCCACGCTGGCCTATTTCTCCGGACTCGTCCTGTCTCGCGTGCCCGAGGGCCGGGCGCGGGGTATGCTGTTTGCGGCGCTCCTGACGGCGACCCTCCTGCCGCTGCTGTTCTTCAAGTACGCAGCAACCGCCTATCATCTGCTGCCACCCGACGGCGATCTGGCGGTCCGATGGTCGACGATGGCCAACATCATCCTGCCGATCGGCATCTCGTTCTATTCGTTTCTCGCAGCCGGATACGTCATTGACGTCTTTGTCGGAAGCCAGCCGGCCGAAAGGAACGCGATCCGATTCGGTGCAGTGATGTTCTTCTTCCCGCATCTGACCGCCGGTCCGATCGAGCGCGCGCGGCATTTGCTGCCGCAACTCGGAAATCTCGGCGTGTTCAACTACGAACGCGCGGTTACCGGCTTGCGCGCCATCCTCACCGGCCTGTTCCTCAAGATCGTCGTCGCCGATACGCTGGCACCTTATGTTGACGCCGTCTATTCGGCGCCCCGCAATCACGGGGCCGTCGACCTGGCGCTCGCCACCATCTATTTTTCATTTCAGGTCTACGCAGATTTTGCCGGCTACTCATTGATCGCGATCGGAAGTGCTCGCCTGCTGGGTATCGAACTCACGATCAATTTCATGCAACCCTGGCTTAGCCAGAATCTGCCCGACTACTGGCGGCGCTGGCACATCAGCCTGTCCTCCTGGTTTCGCGACTATGTTTTCATGCCATTGCAGTTCCAGGCGAGGCGTTGGGGGAAGTATGGTCTTGCTGGCGCACTGGTCTTTACGTTCGTTCTGGTCGGCATCTGGCACGGCGCCGGCTTCAACTTCGCCGTTTTCGGCTTGATCCACGGCGCCCTCGTCGCCTTTTCGACGCTCACCTTCGCCCGGCGCGATCGGTTCTGGCGATCCCGCGTTCCGCGTCCAGTGTTGCTGGTGCTGCGCGCCACGACGACGTTCCTCATCGTCACCCTGACGTTCATCCTGTTTCGCGCCAGCGGCCTGCGAGAAGCGCTTTGGATCTACAAGGCCCTCTTCACCGGAGCCGAGGGCGTCCGAACGGTCGCGCTGACGAAGCCTCTGATAGCAATCGCGGCAGTCATCGCATACGACCTCCTGGTCACATGGGCCAAGGACGCCAAGCCCTTCCCGGTCTGGCTCCGCTGGTCAGGCTACTACGCCGCCGTCGCATGCATCGTCTCCGCAATGATCCAGCACGTTTCACAAGCGTCTTCGAATGTCCAGCAGTTCATTTATTTCAAGTTCTAGCCCGTCCTATTCGTGAGAGTGCGGCTTTTGGGCCCGATTGATGCGGCCGCACATCTTGTCTGACGAGGCGCACAGGATTGCCTTCGGCTTTTCGCCGCCTGACGACCGGTACTTTGCAACGCGCTTGAGGGATGGGTTGGGCGAACGGGGGCGGACGCCCCGCCGGTCAAGGACCGAGCGGCAGCAGCGCGCCGGGCAAGCCGCAGATCAGGTCGGCTTCGGGACATGCCGCGGCAAACGCAAGGCGAATGCGGCTCGTGGTCTCGACGACACGGGCGGCGATTTTCAAGAGCCGAAGACGCAGCGTCGCGAACTCGGCAGCGGCCAATTCCCGGGCTTTGGGAATGGCGTCGCGCACGGTCAGCATCAGCCAATAAGCGGCCGTATGGAGCACGAGACGGACCTGGTTGGCGAGCGCCGAACGGCAGCTGGTGCGATCGGAGGCGAGCTGCGTCTTATGCAGCTTGATCAGATTCTCGGCTTGGCCGCGCGCGCAATACAGGCTGTCGTAGATCCACTCGGCCGAGCCGACATCGAGGCTGGTGACGACGAAGCGGATGTCGAGGCCGAGCATCGTCGCCTCAATACGGGCGACAGTGCGCCGTTCGCGATCCCAGGACTTTGCCTTGTGGCGCGTCTCGGTATAGCCACGCAGAACCGGCAGGTTCTCGATGGCGCGTCGCGTGCGGATGTCGTCGGCGACCTCGTCGACTTTTCTGGCGAGAGGCTTGGTGCCGGACAGACCGAAGATGTAGTCGATGCCGTTGGTCTCGCACCACGCCATTGCCTCCGGCCGGGCATAGTGCCCGTCGCCACGGAACGTAATTTGCGTGTTGTGCCATCGCGTCCGGATATGCCGTACCAGGCGGCGCAGATGGGCACGCACCTCGACGCCGCCCGGCGTCTTGCCGGGCCGCAGCACGACGGCCACGGGCCGGCTCTTCTCCGTGTCGTAGACGTGGATCGGCAGGAAGCAGCGTTCGTCATAATGAGCGTTGAACAGCGAGAGCTGCTGATGGCCGTGGACGACGTCGCAGGTATCATCGATGTCGAGCGTGACGGATGCCGGCTCGCGCGGGTAGCTATCCATCCATGCGTCGACCAAAGTGTAGGTCAGCCGGATCACGTCGCGCAGGCGCGGAGCATTCTCCAGCCGCGACAGCGTCGGCTGGGAACACAAATCCCGGCCCGTGTCCGGTAGGCGACCGCAGGCCAGTTTGAATGCCGGATCGGACCTCAGATGATCGAGGTCGTCGGCGTCCTCGTAGCCGCAGCAGATCGCGAACATGCGAGCGCGGAACATATCGACCAGGCTGTGCACGACCCGCGTCGGATCGCGCCGATCCGGGAACACCCGGGCCAGATTGTTGGCCAAACCGAGACGCCGCTCGGCCATCGCCAGAAGCATCACGCCCCCGTTCGAGGTTAGGCGCCCACCATCGAAGGCAGCTGTGACTTTCTTGGCGTGAACGGCTGGAAACGAGAAGGGCGGAATCGTATCGTCGGTCATGGCGGGCGTGGCGTTCGCGGTTGGAGGTGATGGGGTTGGCTTCGCAACCGAATCCTACGCCGCATCAGCGCTTTACCCCTCAGGCGCACTCTTACGAATAAGACGGGTTAAGTTGAAGAAAGATTGAGTGACTCCCGATCATTTCTGTGCCGAAACGTGGAGTCGCGGTCGTGCCGCGTCCAAAGAAACCGGCGCGAGCGGCCTATTAGACGCGGTAGGTGCTCAGCCTCCGAAACGAGACTATCAAGCATGAAGAGATCGAGCGCGAGGCAGAGGTTTTATTTGTGTTGAATTCTTGCTTCTCGATAGTGGTCTGAAATCGTATCATCGGTCATGGCGGGCGTGGCGTTCGCGGTTGAAGGTGATGGGGTGGCTTCGCAACCGAATCCTACGCCGCATCAGCGCTTTACACCACGCTCGCCAGCCTCTCAGGCGCCCTCTCGCGAATAAGACGGGCTAGCCCGTTCACCGGCACTCACCCGGCCAGACGATTCCTCCTGCGGCTGGGCATGTTTCTGCTGCCCCTGGCGATGATCGCAGTTCCTGGACTCGGAATCCCCTTCTGTGCGGCGAACTGCTGCCCGTGAGCACCGTCGCGTGGCTGCAGGCCCATGGAGCGTCATTCGTCTACCTTCCCAAGCTGTCGGATCATTCATACCGGCTGAAGGTCGATGCGGTTCTCCAGAGAAAACCGGAGGCGGTGGCGATGGGATCCTCACGCGCAAATCAGTGGCGTAGCGCCATGTTTCATCCCACAAGGTTTTATAATGCTGCGAACGCGGTTTTTGTGGTCCGTGACTTCGCTCGCATGCTCGAGGAATTCGGCGACTTCAGCCCCCGCGTTATTATTTTCTCGATCGACTATTTCCCCTTCGTTCCCGCATTCGAGACAACCTACTCATCTCAATCCCGCAGCGAAATGGGCGGCTGGGCGACACCTGAACAGATCGGCATTATTCTCGGCGTATTCGAGGATCTGGTGCGCACCCGCAGATTTCCCTGGCCCTCTTACAATGGCACCCCCGCATTGGGTTTGTCGGCGATACGGACCGGCTCTGGATTTCGTCTTGACGGATCCTACAATTACGGATCTCGCACGTTCGACGACGGAACGGACAGCGTTTCTGCAATCGAGGCAGGAAAGCAATGGCCTCTCGTTCCCGCCCAGCGTCTCGACAGCTCTATTCTCCGGGACTTCGAACGCTTCACCGAGTTGGCAAGACAGAAAAGTATCGCGCTGGTCGGAGTGACCATGCCTTACATTCCCAAGGTGCGCGACGCCTTAGAGCGATCATCACACTACGGGGCGTGGCGACAGTTCCGATCGGCAGAAACGCAGGAATGGATCCGAAACCAGGGCGTGCTCTATTTTGACTTCAGCAGACTGGAGAGTTTCGGTGGCCGGCCGGATGAATTTGCCGATCCCTACCATCCGAGCGAACCGGCTTACATTAGGATGCTGCTTTCGATGCTAACCGACGAGAGATTTCGCGCCCTGTTTCCAGACATCGATGCTCACGACCTTCAGGAAAGACTGAAACACGCTACTCGGCTAGCCCGTCTTATTCGTAAGAGTGCGCCTGAGGGCTGGCGAGCGTGGTGTAAAGCGCTGATGCGGCGTAGGATTCGGTTGCGAAGCCACCCCATCACCTTCAACCGCGAACGCCACGCCCGCCATGACCGACGATACGATTCCGCCCTTCTCGTTTCCAGCCGTTCACGCCAAGAAAGTCACAGCTGCCTTCGATGGCGGTCGCCTGACCTCGAACGGGGGCGTGATGCTTCTGGCGATGGCCGAGCGGCGTCTCGGCTTGGCCGACAATCTGGCCCGGGTGTTCCCGGATCGGCGCGATCCGACGCGGGTCGTGCACAGCCTTGTCGATATGTTCCGCGCGCGCATGTTCGCGATCTGCTGCGGCTACGAGGACGCCGACGACCTCGATCATCTGCGGTCCGATCCCGCATTCAAGCTGGCCTGCGGACGGCTGCCGGACACGGGCCGCGATCTGTGTTCCCAACCGACGCTGTCGCGGCTGGAGAATGCTCCGCGCCTGCGCGACGTGATCCGACTGACCTACATTTTGGTCGACGCATGGATGGATAGCTACCCGCGCGAGCCGGCATCCGTCACGCTCGACATCGATGATACCTGCGATGTCGTCCACGGCCATCAGCAGCTCTCGCTGTTCAACGCTCATTATGACGAACGCTGCTTCCTGCCGATCCACGTCTACGACACGGAGAAGAGCCGTCCCGTGGCGGTCGTGCTGAGGCCCGGCAAGACGCCGGGCGGCGTCGAGGTGCGTGCCCTTCTGCGCCGCCTGGTACGGCATATCCGCACGCGGTGGCACAACACGCGAATTACGTTCCGTGGCGACGGGCACTATGCCCGGCCGGAGGCCATGGCGTGGTGCGAGACCAACGGCATCGACTACATCTTCGGTCTGTCCGGCACCAAGCCTCTCGCCAGAAAAGTCGACGAGGTCGCCGACGACATCCGCACCCGACGCGCCATCGAGAACCTGCCGGTTCTGCGTGGCTATACCGAGACGCGCCACAAGGCAAAGTCCTGGGATCGCGAACGGCGCACCGTCGCCCGTATTGAGGCGACGATGCTCGGCCTCGACATCCGTTTCGTCGTCACCAGCCTCGATGTCGGCTCGGCCGAGTGGATCTACGACAGCCTGTATTGCGCGCGCGGCCAAGCCGAGAATCTGATCAAGCTGCATAAGACGCAGCTCGCCTCCGACCGCACCAGCTGCCGTTCGGCGCTCGCCAACCAGGTCCGTCTCGTGCTCCATACGGCCGCTTATTGGCTGATGCTGACCGTGCGCGACGCCATTCCCAAAGTCCGGGAATTGGCCGCTGCCGAGTTCGCGACGCTGCGTCTTCGGCTCTTGAAAATCGCCGCCCGTGTCGTCGAGACCACGAGCCGCATTCGCCTTGCGTTTGCCGCGGCATGTCCCGAAGCCGACCTGATCTGCGGCTTGCCCGGCGCGCTGCTGCCGCTCGGTCCTTGACCGGCGGGGCGTCCGCCCCCGTTCGCCCAACCCATCCCTCAAGCGCGTTGCAAAGTACCGGTCGTCAGGCGGCGAAAAGCCGAAGGCAATCCTGTGCGCCTCGTCAGACAAGATGTGCGGCCGCATCAATCGGGCCCAAAAGCCGCACTCTCACGAATAGGACGGGCTAGAGGCCTATCGAGACAAGTGGCCCGCGAACTAACGCCCCGGACGCAGTTCCAGGCTTTCGAGTCCGGCGGCGATGTTGAGGCCGACCTGGCCCTGCACGCTGAGCGGCTGGAGCGCGATCGAGTTGTTGGAGCCGCCGACCAGCACGTTGCCGCCAAGTCCGACACCGACCGAGGCGCTGCCCTGCGCGCCGGCGTAATTGCCGGAGAGGTCGCCGGGGCCGAGCCGGTCGACCGGTGCGAACACGCCCCAGGCCAGGGCCGTCTCCTGGGTGATGCCGATGTCGAGGCCGACCTTGCGGATGGTCGCGACGTAGCGGTCCTCGGGCAAGCCGTCGGCGCGCAGCACACAGCCGAGATGGGTTACCGATCCCACGATGAAGCCGACACTGGCGCCGCCGCGGCACTCGAGCACGCCGACCCGCGTCATCCGCTGCTGCGCGCCACCGGTCGCGACGGAGGCAAGGAGGCTGGCGGCGGTGAGCCCTGCGAGGAGGAATGAACGGCGCATGAATGTCTCCGGCGATGATGTGATGCGAGCAGAGAGAGCGCCCCACCCGTGTTGCGTGATGGTCTATGCCACAACAGCCGTGGTGGTGCCAGATCGCGCACGAGGATAAACGTGCAAACAATTAAAAAGGCCCGCCAGAGGCGGGCCTTTTCGATGTCTTGTCGCGGCAGAGCCTCAGCGCAGATTGCCACAGAAGCGCTGGATGCGTTTGCAGGCGTCTTCGAGGTCCGAGGTCTTGGTCGCGTAGGAGATGCGGAACGCAGGTCCCAGGCCGAAGGCCGAACCCTGCACCACGGCGACGCCTTCGGTCTCCAGGAGCTCCGTGACGAACTGCTCGTCGTTGGAGATCACATTGCCCGACGGCGCTTTCTTGCCGATGGTGCCGGCGCAGGACGGATAGACGTAGAACGCGCCTTCGGGGCGCGGGCACTCGATGCCGCTCGCCTGGTTGAGCATGGAGACGACGAGGTCACGCCGCTCCTTGAAGACCTTGTTGTTGGCGGGAATGAACTCCTGCGGACCGTTCAGCGCCTCGACCGATGCCCACTGCGCGATCGAGCACGGGTTCGAGGTCGATTGCGACTGGATCGTCGCCATCGCCTTGATGAGATGCGCCGGACCGCCGGCATAGCCGATACGCCAGCCGGTCATGCAATAGGCCTTGGAGACGCCGTTCACGGTGAGCGTGCGGTCGTAGAGACCAGGCTCGACCTGCGCGACGGTGGTGAACTGGAAGTCGTCGTAGACGAGATGCTCGTACATGTCGTCGGTCATCACCCAGACATGCGGATGCTTCACCAGCACGTCGGTGAGTGCTTTCAGTTCCGAACGCGTATAGGCGGCTCCCGTCGGGTTCGACGGCGAGCACAGGATGACCCATTTGGTCTTCGGCGTGATCGCGCGCTCGAGCGCCTCTGCCTGGAGCTTGAAGCCGGTCGCCGCGGTGCAGACCACCGGCACCGGCTCGCCGCCGGCGAGCGCGACCATCTCGGGATAGCTGACCCAATAGGGCGCGGGAATGATCACCTCGTCGCCCGGATTGATGGTCGCCATCAGCGCGTTGTAGAGCACCTGCTTGCCGCCGGTGCCGACGATGATCTGGTTCGGCTTGTAGGCGACGCCGTTCTCGCGCTGAAACTTGGCGATGATGGCTTCCTTCAGCTCGGGGATGCCGTCCACCGCGGTGTACTTGGTCTTGCCGGCCTCGATGGCGTGGATCGCCGCCAGCTTGATGTTGGCGGGCGTGTCGAAGTCGGGCTCGCCGGCGCCGAGGCCGATGACGTTGCGGCCAGCCGCCTTCAGCGCGCGTGCTTTATCCGTGACCGCGATGGTCGCGGACGGCTTCACACGGTCGAGCGCAGCGGCAAGGAAGGACATCATCATCTCCTGGCGAGCGTCGTGAAGCCTGTCGCCTCACGACTCCAATTGTGGGAATGAGCCACCCTAAAACGTGCGCCGCTGCGCCGCAAGAAACTTCGGCCCGATCTCGAAAAAGATTGCCGATTTCCGGCGTTTCAGAGCGCCCCGACCGCAATGTTCCGTAACTTTGCCGGCCAAATTCCTCATATCCGGCAAGGCCTGTCCTCGGAGCAATTTTGCATGCCCGGGACTTGTCCCGCCCAGTCACGTACTTCTTGCCATGTGGCAACACGTGAATGGCCGGGACAAGCCCGGGCCATGACGATGCGGAGGCATCAGTCCGTCTCCGATCGTCGATATGATCCCTACCTACTTGATCATCTCGCCGAGCAATGCCCGCGTTGACGCAAGCGTGAGCTGAATTGCATGCTCGCGCGGAAATGATCTTCCGCAACGTTGCAGTGCGGCAGGGTTTTCGAGTTTTTCTATTGGCCGGCTCTTGCGGCGGATTCGCATCGGCATCATTGTTTAGCCGCCTCGCGGGGGCAACGATCGCCGCGTCTTCACGTCCTCGGATTCGAACTGCAGAATGTACAAGCTCTATTCGATGCAACGCTCGGGCAACAGCTACAAGGTCCGCCTTGCGCTGGCGCTGCTCAACCTGCCTTATGAAGCGGTGGAGGTGGACATCCTGCGCGGCGAGAGCCGCACGCCGGACTTTCTCAGCAAGAACCCGTCGGGACAGGTGCCGCTGCTCGAGGTCGGCGAGGGCCGCTATCTCGCCGAGTCCAATGCCATCCTCTGGTACGTCGCCGTCGGCACGCCGCTCGCGCCGGAAAACCGCATCGATCGCGCCGAGGCGCTGCAATGGATGTTCTTCGAGCAGCACGCGCTCGAGCCGAACATCGGCGCCGCCTATTTCTGGCTGTCGCTGGTCAAGGGTGGCCGCGATCTCCAGACCCATTCGCTGGAGGACTGGATGGAGCGCGGCTATGGCGCGCTCCAGGTGATGGAGAACCATCTCAAGACCAACACCTATTTCGCCGCGCGCCAGCTCACCGTCGCCGACATCGCGCTGTACGGCTACACCCACCTCGCCGACCGCTGCGACTTCGATCTTTCCACCTTCCCGGCGATCCGGGACTGGCTCGAGCGCGTCGAAGCCGCGCCCGGCTTCGTGACCATGGACTGGCGCCCGGCGGACATCGACGACCCCGCCAGCATCGCGGCGGGCGCCTGACGGCGCCACGCCCGGGCGAATAGCGGGCACAAGGGCCCCCTTTGCCGCAATCTCGCCATTTTTGGCGCGATAGCCGCCGCAATATTGCCGGTTGAAACTGGGAAATTCCGGAAAGTCGCGGGTGATTCGCTCGCGTGTTGAAGGATTTAGACCATGATGCGGGCGTCCGGCACGGCAGGCTTTCAGAGCCCATCCGCTACCGTCGCGTCTTCCCGGCTCACCCATGCGGTCGCGGCCTCGCTCGCCGTCGCCGCGCTCTCGCTGTGCCTGATCGTCACCCTGACGGTGCTGTCGACCAAGGCGACCATGGCGATGGGCCTGCCGGTCTGATTCCCGTTTCATCCTGGACCTGCCTTCAGGGCGCCGTGCGGCCCGCGCCGACCGGCATCGCGACAGGACGTCGATGAAATCACCTGTGGTAGTCGTTGCAATCACCTTGACCGCGGCCATCCTGGTCGCGGCGTCGCTGTTGATCATCGTCGGCACGCGCAAGGGCGTAGGGACGTCGACGCTGAATGCGCCCGCACTGCAACAGCGCGTCAAGCACGCGCACATGGTCTAAAATCATCGGAAAGCTTGAGGGGTGCACGCAAGCGCGCCTTAAGCACGCCGCACGAAACCGCATCGCAGTCACGCAACAATCAGTCAGTGTTGCGGCCTGACCTCGTTCGTGAGGAGCGAGACTGGTCCATGCGGTTCGGATGGCGCGCGATCTCCGGTCCGGCGCTGACGGCAGCGGCCCTGCTGCTGGCAATGCTGTTCGATCGCCTTTTCCCTACCCCCTCGCCCGCGCCGCTGTTGGTCTGCATCGTGGCTCTCGCCGGCGCGCTCGCGGGTCTCGCCTCCGCCATGACGACCGCCGTTGTCGCAGTGATCGGCGCGGCGCTGTTCTTCCTCAACCGCCACGGCGTTTCCGGCTATGGCGCCGCCGATCTGGTCCGGCTCGGTCTCCTGACCGTCACGGCTGTCGGCACCGCCGGCATCACCGGCCTGATGCGCGAGCGGCTGCTCGGCACGGTCGCGGCCGAGCGCCGGAGCCACGCCACGGCCGCGCGGCTGTCGGCCGCGCTCGACCAGGTCGATATCGGCATCGTGCTGCTCGATGCCGAGACCCGGGCCGAGTTCATCAACCGCGCGTTCCGCGATTATTTTGCGGTGCCGGACGTGATCGCCGAAAGCAAGCCACCCTTCATAGAGCTGGCCCCGCAAATTCGGACAGTAGCTTGAGTGGATTTTCTGCCTGACAGCGGCGAGGATTCTTGCTGCGAATCAGGAGCGAAGATGACGAAGAAGAGCCGCCGGACGCATTCTCCGGCATTCAAGGCGAAGGTTGCTTTGGCTGCGGTCAAAGGCGACAAGACACTGGCGGAGCTGGCGCAACTGTTTGATGTTCATCCGAACCAGATCACGATCTGGAAAAACCAGCTCCTGGAAGGCGCCGCCGGCGTGTTTGGGCATGACAAGACATCGGCCGAGACGCCGGTCGATTTGAAGGCGTTACATGCCAAGATCGGCGAGCTGGCGTTGGAAAACGATTTTTTGTCCGGCGCGCTCACCAAGGCGGGCCTGCTGAGCGCAAAGCGATGATCGACCGCGGTCATGATCTTTCTATCGTGCGCCAGGCGAAGGTCCTGAAGCTGGCTCGCAGCACGGTCTACTATGAACCTCGGCCAGTTTCGGCCGAGGACCTTGCCTTGATGCGTCGGCTCGATGAGCTGCATCTCGATTATCCCTTCGCGGGAGCGCGTATGCTGCGATCGTTGCTGCGGCGGGAGGGCGTATACGCCGGTCGCCGCCACATCGCGACGCTGATGAAGCGCATGGGGATCGAGGCGGTCTATCGTCGCCCGAACACGAGCAAGCCGGCTCCGGGTCACAAGATCTACCCGTACCTGTTGCGCGGATTGAAGATCGAGCGGCCCGACCATGCGTGGGCAATGGACATCACCTACATTCCGATGCGGCGTGGCTTCGTCTATCTCGCGGCGGTCGTCGATGTGTTCAGCCGACGGGTCCTGGCCCATCGCGTCTCGATCACAATGGAGGCGGCCTTCTGCGTCGAAGCGGTCCAGGAGGCGTTGGCGAAGCACGGCAGGCCCGAGATTTTCAACACGGATCAGGGCAGCCAGTTCACCAGCCTCGAGTTCACCGATGTGCTGCTGGACGCGAAGATCGCCATCAGCATGGACGGCAAGGGCGCCTGGCGCGACAACGTGTTTGTCGAGCGGCTCTGGCGCACGGTCAAATACGAAGAAGTATATCTCCGCGCCTACGACAGCGTGTCCGAGGCGCGAGCGTCAATTGCCAAGTATCTGGCCTTCTACAATCAGGGACGCCCTCACTCGAGCCTTGACGGGCGCACGCCCGACGAGGCTTACTTCGGCACGCAAGCTATGGTGATGGCCGCATGACCGTCGCCGACGGTTTTGTCGTCGCTCTGGTCGGGCTACGCCCTCCCGACGCAACGACAAAACCGTAAAGCCCCGCGTTCAGCATAACCCGGCAGGAATCCACTTAAATCCAGCGGGGCGCTGTCCAAACAACCGGGGCCAGCTCTCAAACCGCAAGCTGACCCGCTACCTGCGCGTCGCGGAGTGATGCAACGGCGCGATTGATCGGCAGTGCGACCATCACGTATGAAGGACGCTTCATCGATCGCGGGAATTTCACATGTCGCTCACCATTCGCGCCGTGACCAGGCAGGATTACGATCAATGGCTGCCGCTGTGGGACGGCTACAACGCCTTCTACGGCCGCTCGGGCCCGACCGCCCTGTCGCCCGAGATTACGAAGATGACGTGGCAGCGCTTCTTCGATGCCTATGAGCCGATGCATGCGCTGGTGGCCGAGGACGACGGCCGCCTGCTCGGGCTGACGCATTATCTGTTTCATCGCAGCACCACCGCGATCGAGCCGTCCTGCTATTTGCAGGACCTGTTCACGCTCGAATCCGCGCGCGGCAAGGGCGTCGCCTCGGCGCTGATCCATGGCGTCTATGAGCGGGCAAAGCTCGCGGGATCGCCGCGCGTGTACTGGCAGACGCACGAGACCAATCTGACGGCGCAGCGCCTGTACGACAAGGTCGCGGAGCGGTCCGGCTTCATCGTCTATCGCAAGATCTTCTGAGTCCTGCGCCCTGGACCCCTGTGGATAACTCCGCCTGTCACCCGCGCGTAACACAGCGAGACTAGGCTGCACCTGCGTCTGGTCAGGCCCCCCGTCACCGATCAAGCGCCCCAAAGCGGTCCCCGTCAGTCGCCGCGTCTGACAGGGGCCGCATTTTTTTGTCCGGGATCGTCTGCATGGCAGCAGCGCAGGCATCGGCTTGCTGATGCGGCGCACGGTGGTCACAATGCGCCGCTGCTCATCTGACGGGATCTCCCATGGAAATTCGCAATCTCGGCGCCTCCGGCCTTCGCGTGTCTGCGGTCGGCCTCGGCTGCAACAATTTCGGCCAGCGCACGGATCTGGAGACCTCGCGCAAGGTGATCCATCGCGCGCTCGATCTCGGCATCACGCTGTTCGACACCGCCGACATCTATGCCGGGATGGGCGGCTCGGAGACGGTGCTCGGCACCGTGCTCGGCGACCGCCGCAAGGACATCGTGCTCGCCACCAAATATGCCAAGCCGATGGCGACCGACGGCACCAGGCAGGGCGCCTCGCGCCGCTACATCATGGATGCGGTCGAGGCGAGCCTGAGGCGGCTCAAGACCGACTACATCGACCTCTACCAGCAGCACGATTACGATCCGCTGACGCCGATGGAGGAGACGTTGCGTGCGCTCGACGATCTCATCCGGCAAGGCAAGGTGCGCTACATCGGCAACTCCAACTTCCCGGCCTGGCGGATCGCGGAAGCCGAGTTCACCGCGCGCGCGATGAATGTCAGCCGCTTCGTCTCCTGCCAGGACGAATATTCACTGCTGGTTCGCGACATCGAGAAGGACCTGCTGCCGGCTGCGCAAGCGTACAGGCTCGGCCTGCTGCCGTTCTTCCCGCTCGCGAGCGGCCTGCTGACGGGTAAGTATCAGCGCGGCGCGGCGGCCCCCGCCGACACGCGCTTTGCCAAGGCGCCGGCGCTACGCGACCGTTACGTCACGCCGCGCAACGAGGACATGGTCGAGAAGCTCCAGGCCTTCGCCAAGGCGCACGGCCGCTCGATGCTGGAGCTCGCCTTTTCCTGGCTCGCCGCGCGCCCGCAGGTGTCGAGCGTGATCGCAGGCGCCACGCGCGTCGAGCAGATCGAGGAGAACGTGAAGGCGATCGCCTGGAAACTCAGCGTGGATGAGATGGCGGAGATCGACGAGATCACTCTGGGCTGAGCTCTGCGGCGCGCTACTTCGCGCCGCGCTCGACCGTCTGCACTACCTCGAAGCCCTCGAACTGGGGATGGCCGAGATAAAGCGGCTTGTTGTCTCCCGCCTTGTGATGCGCCGCGCGAAACGCCTCCGACTTGGTCCAGGCCTCGAACGCGGCGTGGTTCGCCCACACGGTGTGGGAGGCGTAGAGCGTGTGGTCCTCGAGCTCGGGGCCCCTCAGCAGATGGAATTCGACGAAGCCCGGCACCTTGTCGAGATGGGTGTCGCGCGAAAGCCAGACCTGCTCGAAAGCAGCCTCGGAGCCCTTGGCGACGCGGAAGCGGTTCATGGCGATGTACATTGGGTGGTCTCTCCTGATGCTCGGCCCATCATGTCGTCATTCCGGGACGCGCCGCAAGGCGCTGGCCCGGAATCCATTTCGCCACGGAACAAGTCGATGAATGGATTCCGGGGTTCGCGCTCCGCGCGCCCCGGAATGACGGCCTAAGCCACCAGCCCCTTCATTGGCCTTGCGCTTGCGCTATCCGGAAACACCGTCTCCGCCAGCACGTGATCGGACAGGCCGAACCGGTCCTGTAGCACGCCCTTGATCACCGAACGCAGATCCGTGGTGGGCTTGAGGTCGCGGCCCTCATACAGGTTCGCGAGCTTGAGGCCAGGCCAGTCGGCGATGACGCGGCCGCCTTTCACCGCGCCGCCGGCGAGCAGCGCGATCGTTCCCGTGCCGTGATCGGTGCCGTCGGTGCCGTTGATGCGCGCGGTGCGGCCGAACTCGGTGGCGACGACGACGACGGTCTCGCGCCAGCGATCCCCCAGGCCGCTTTCGAACTCGGCGAGCGCGCCGTCGAGGCCGCCGAGCAGGAAGGCGAGACGCCCCACAGGGCCACCTTCATTGGCATGCGTGTCCCAGCCGTCGAAGGCGAGCGCGGCGATGCGCGGGCCGTCATCGGCCGCCATCAGCTTCGCCGCGCCGCGCGCGACCTGCCGCATCTGCGCGACGGCGTTGCCGCCCTTCGCCTTCATATCTTCGCCGGCTGCGACCTTGTCGAGCTGGAGGCCTTGCGACAACGCCGAGGCCAGTGCGGGATCGCGGTGACGGTAGAGCTCCATGAGGCGCATCGCAGTGTCGTCATCCGCCTGCGGCAGCGCCACCGGCGCCCAGCCGACGGTGGGCGCGTTGCCACGCAGCACCAGCGGCGTGGTCGGCCCGACGGCGAGACCGCTCGACACGCGCTCGCCGCGCGGCAGTGCTTCCAGCGCGCGGTTGAGCCAGCCGGACTGCACGCGGCCCGGGCCGGCATAGCCGCTTTCGAGCACGTCCTGGCCGTCGAAATGCGAGCGGTCGCGGTAGGGCGTCGCCACCGCGTGGATCACCGCAGCATGCCTGTCGCGATACATGCGCGCAAATTCCGGCATCGCCGGATGCAGCGCGAAGAAGGAATCGAGCATGATCGCAGGATTCGCACCATCGGCGGTGAGCGTGATCGAGCCGTGCAGGCCGGCATAGTCGGGGTCGCCGATCGGCCCGACGGTCGAGAGACCGTCGAGCGCGCCGCGCAGGATCACCACGATCAATCGCGGATCGCGCCCATCGGCGGCGCGGGCGAATTTCGGCAGGTAAGCCCAGGCTGCAAAGGAGGCGCCGCCGAGCAGCAGGCCGCGGCGCGAGGTGAGGCGCCGGTTCTCGACGCAGTCGATCATCTTCATCTCCTCTGCATTTCCGGCGACATCAACAGCAGCGCCAGCGCCTGCTGTCGCGACTCCGCGCGCTCGATGCTCCGCCGCGTCTCGGTCGAGGCTGCATCGGCGGCTGCGAACTCCAGGAGGTCGAGCGGATCGATGTTGTTGCCGAGCCGCGCGCCGATCTGCGCGGCGATGTCCAGCCTGAGCTTGATGCCTTCAGGCGCGGCCCAGGCGGCATTGGTGTCGGGAAAGCCGTTGGGACCGGGCGGCGACCATAGCGGCTGACCGAGCAGGTTGAGGCCGTTGAGATAGCGGCTCGGGTCCTCCGGCACCTGCGCGAGCAGCCGGCCGCTCGCGACCAGGAAATCGTAAGGCGCGCGCATCTTGGTCAGCGGCGCCTTCCACGCTTCATCGGAATCGACCAGCGCCATGGCAAGCGCCTTGAGATCGCCGTCGGACTTGACGAAGACGTCGCGCAGGCGCGCAACCAGCGCCGGCGGCGGATCATCTGCGACGAAGTGACGAACGAATTTGGTGGCGATGAAATTCGCGGTCGACGGATGCCGCGCGAGGTCGGCGAGCGCGGCTTCGCCCTGTGCGAGCCCGGTGGCCTCGTAGCTCCTGCCGAGCAGGACTTGCGGCCCGGGCTGATGCGCATTGACGTTGAAGACGAAGGAGCCGGGGGACCCTAGCTGCCCCTGCCGGCCGGCAAAGGTCCAGCCGGTGATGATGCGCGCGAGCGAGGTGACGTCGCCTTGCGTGTAGCCGCCGCCGACGCCGAGCGTATGCAGCTCCATGATCTCGCGCGCGAGATTTTCGTTCAGCCCGCGCTTGCGATTCTGCCCGGCGCGCGAATCCGGTCCGAGCGATTGCTGGTTGTCGAGAAAGAACAGCATCGCGGGATGCTGCTCGACCGCCCTCAGCATGTCGGCGAAGCGCCCGAGCACGTGTGGCCTGATCGCCTCGCGCTCGAACGCACCGGCCCAGATCCGTGTCAGCTCGCCCTTGCTGGCGGAGATGCAGAAATGGTTGGACCAGAACGCGACGAGGCGTTCGGTGAAGCCGCACTCGGCCAGCGTCGCGCGCTGCAACCGCGCCAGCGCCTCGGCGCGAAACGTCTTCTGGATCACGTTGAGCGGCTGCGGCGCGGGCTTTGCGGCCGGCGGTGCCGCCGCGTTGGGCTGCATGGCGTCCGACTTTGCCGCATTGTCCACAGGCTTCGCATCCGCCATCTGGCCGGCGATCTCCGTCGCCGCCGCGTTCAGCGAGGGATTGCGGCGGAGCCCGGCGTTTCGTTCAGTCGGCGCGGCCGGCGGCGTCTCAGCGGGCGCGGCGGCCTTCGCCGCCTCGCGCGCCTGCTTGACCTGGTCCTGATAGGCAAAGACGGCCTGCCCGAGTTGCGGCGTCGATTGCAGTCCCGGCGCTTCCAGCAGCACGCCGTTGGGACGCGCAAGCTCGGCCTTCACGAAGCCGCGCGGGTCGGAGCTTGCGTTGATGAGATCGCCCGACGCGCCGCCGCGGGCGCCGAAGCCAAAGCGGTTGAGCGCGACGAGGGCAGCTTGCGTATCGCGGGCCATCGATCTGTCCTTCGCGCGTCGGAGCCGCTTTCCTGATACGTGCGCGGCGCGTAATATACCGCAGCGACAGATGAACCCGACATGAAAATGACGGCGAAGCTTCGGCGTAGATCATGGCAAATCCGAAAGAATCCGCGTTGCAGGAACCACGCCGCCTCGCCTGCTCCCGCTGCGGCACCGAGTTCGGCTGCGACCTCTCGGGCACCTGCTGGTGCGCGGAGGAGACGGCAAAACTGCCGATGCCGCTCGAGGGCGAGGATTGCTTGTGCCGGGAGTGTTTGCGCAAGGCGGCGGCGGCGAGCGCTGCTCGTTAGATGCGAGAGCGCGCGACACACGCCAGTGTCGTCCCCGCGCACGCGGGGACCCATAACCCCAGGGAGAAGTTTGGCGAAGACTGGACGTTCGGGACGAATATCATCAGCAACCGATAGATCACGCGGTATGGGTCCCCGCGCCCCGTGCGCAATTGCGCACTAGGCGGGGACGACAGTGGAAAGAGTGTGCCCTACGCCGCAAACCCCGGCGATGTCCGCGCCATGCCGTCGAACGCATCCAGCAGTCTTTCGCGCCAGCCATAGACCGGATCGTCCGCCTCCAGCAGCTTGAACGGGCTGACCACGCGCGCCCATTGAAAACCGCCGAACACGATGTAGTCGGCGTAGTTCGGCGCGTTGCCACCGAGATAGGGCTGTTTCTTCAAGGCCTGCCGCATCACCTCCAGCGACTTGCGGAACGCGACGACGCCGGTGTCGCGGCTCGCCATGACCTCTTCCAGGCTCTTGCCGCCGAAGCGCGCCTCACGCGACTTGCGGAAATAGACGGCGTCGACCTCGGCAAGGTTGTTCGGGATGTCAGCGACGATCAGCGGAAAGATGCCGCCGACGATGGCGATGTCGCCGAAGGCATTGATCATGCGCGCCATGGCGCGGCCGCCCTCGCCGCCGAACAACGACGGACGATCCGGAAAATTGTCCTCCAGATAATTCGCGATGGTCCAGGAATCGACCACGGGCTTGTCGTCGTGCAACAGCACCGGCACCTTCTCCGAGCCGTGGGGCGCGATCGCACTCTTCTCGGTGAAGCGCCAGGGCAGTGACTCCGCCGACAGCCCCTTGTGCGCCAGCGCCATCCGCGTGCGCCAGCAATACGGGCTGAAGGGACGAGAGGCGTCGGTGCCAACGAGTTCGTAGAGCTTGAGTGACATGGGCTGGCAGCCTCCTTATGCTCCGTCATTGCGCGGAGCTCTTGCGCCGAAGCAATCCAGACTGTCGCCGCGGACGCATTCTGGATTGCTTCGCTGGCGCTCGCAATGACGATGTGGAGGCAGATGTGCGTATCAACGCCCGTTCGTGCGCAGCAATCTCTCGCCGTCCTCCGTCACCGCGATGACCAGCCCCACGCCGGCTATCGTCTCGCGGGCGACGTAGCCGCGATCCGCGGCGTCCTCCCAGATGGTGAGGCGCGGGCAGGAGGTTTTCCAGGTCGCGATCACCTCGGCATAGGCGCGCGGCTCGCGCGCGACCCATTCGACGAAGTCCAGCACCAGCGGATCGGCGTTGCGGCTCATTGCAAACCTCCCTTGTCGAAGGCGGCCAGCACCGGAGTACGAACCAGGAGCCAGCCGCCATAGGCGATGTAGTAGCAGGCAATGGTGGTGATCAGCTTGTTCGACCATGCCAGGAATTGCTGGTCGGTCATGGCTTCGAGGATGCGCCGCGCCAGCGTGGTGCCGAGCATCGAGGCGGCAATCGCAACGCCGGCGAGCACGGGATCGAGGCTCGCCGCCTGGTCGATGATGCCGCCGAAATAGAGGAGCTTGGTGAAATGGCTGACGAGCTGGCACATCGCCTTGGTCGCAACCTTCTCGCGCCGGCCGAAATTGCCGCCGAGGAAGAAGGTGTCGAGCAGCGGGCCGGAGACGCCGGTCATCAGCATCAGGCCCATGCAGATCGTGCCATAGACCGTGCCCTGCCAGAGACGGTCGGGATCGGGCTTGATGTTCGCCGGCAGGAGCCGCGCCATGAACGGCGTGACACCCAGCATCAGCAGCGCGACCGGCTTGTCCGGCACGTAGCGGGTGAGCGACCAGGCCGCGAGCGCGACGGCAGCGCCGACCATATAGTTCGCGACCGGCCGCCAGCGGATATGCGCCCGCCACAGGAAAGCGCGCCAGCCGTTCGAGGCCATCTGCGTGATCGCATGCAGCACCATCGCGGTCGGCAACGGCATCAGGGCCAGCAGCACACCGATCAGGATCAGCCCGCCCGCCATGCCGAACAGCCCGGACAGGAATGCGGTGGCGACCATCAGCAATCCGAGGGCCGCGATCATGAGGGGCGTCACGCGCAGGATCTCCAAGTGCTCGGGTCAGGGGAGCGGGCTGCTGAGGTGAACGTGCCTAGCTTGCCCCTTCTCCGCAAACTGAGTTATCTTGCCCTGGCATCAGCTTTCCTGAGGGTCGGAATTTGCGGCGGTTGCTGTTTCTCAACGGCATCAAGGCGTTCGAGGCGGCGGCGCGGACCGGCAGCTTTGCTGCGGCCGGGCTGGAGCTGAGCGTGTCGGCGGCTGCCGTCAGCCGCATGGTGCATCTGCTCGAAGAGCGGCTCGGCGTCGCGTTGTTCGAGCGCAAGGCCAACCGCCTGGTGCTGACGCAGGCCGGCCGCGCCTATCAGAGCGGGCTGACCCCGATCTTCGATGCGCTGGCGAGCCTCACCGCGCAGGTGACGGCGCCCTCGAGCGTGCGTGTGCTCACCATCGGCGTCGGCCACACCTTTGCGATGCGCTGGCTGATCCCGCGCCTGTCGGAGTTTCGCAGCGAGGAGCCCGACATCGAGGTGCGCTTCACCACCGGCGGCGCGTCGGTGCCGTTCGGCGAGGACTGGAGCTGCGGCATCAAGCTCGGCACCGGCGACTGGCCCGGCCTCGTCGCCGAGCCGCTGTTCGCCGGCGACCTGACGCCGGTCTGCGTGCCCCGCCTCGCGGGCGGCCTGAAGCGGCCGGCCGACCTGAAGGGACCGAGCCTGATCCGCGTCGCGCACTCATCCGAGGACTGGCCGATCTGGCTGAAGGCCGCGGGCGTTGCGCGGATCAACGCGCGGGGGCCCGAGTTCCAGTTCTACGGCCAGGCGCTGCAGGCAGCCGCCGACGGGCTCGGCATCGCCATGGGCATCCGCCCCTATATCGACGACGATCTCGCCGCCGGCCGGCTGGTGGCGCCGTTCGACCTCTCGGTGCCCAAGGGCATGCGCTGGTACCTGCTCTATCGCAGCTTTCAAACCGAGCAGCGCGACTTTGCCGCCTTCCGCCGCTGGATCATGCGCGCGGCCTCGGAACCCGCCGCCCGCCCCCGCCGGATCGGTCGCGCCGGCGCGCGGAACTGAAGTCTTTTCGACAAGCTTGAGCAAAAAAAGCCGCGTCGCTTGTGAACCGCTTCACATTCTGAAACCCGCAATCGTGGTCCCCTGACCCTCCGAAAAAAAAGTGGGACCTACACTCATGACGACCCTTTACGACGGCTTTGACATCGAATCCTTCGAAGCTGGCAAGGGGCTGTGGCACGCGCGGATCCGCCGGGCCGATTTCAGCCCGGTAGCCATCGACGGCGTGCTGTTCCCTGCCATGGAAGTCGGCTTCGCCTGGCCCGATCCCGATGCGGCGATTGCCGATGCCAAGCACCACATCGATCGCTTCCGCCGGCGGGCCGAAGGCGACGACGAATAGCCCAGCGGGTCCGCGGGCGGACCAGAGAAAAAGCGCGCAGGGGGGAACACCGGTCATGTCCATCATCGAAACCGACGCAGCGCGGCCGCGGATCTACACCCGCGCGGTGCTGTCCAACTGCCCGGAATGCGACGGCGATCTCGCGGTGCTCCGCGTGATCGCCGGCCGCGCCGGATGCGAGTACTGGACCATGCGCTGCAGCGATTGCGGCGGCATCCATCTCGACATCCTCGAACCGCATGTCCCGGCCGAAGACGACGGCGGGCCGCTGCCGGCGGCCTGAAGGTCCCGGCCTGCTGCCAACCTGCTGTCAGCAGCGCGCATCGCGACGGGCATTCGCCCTTTATCGCGGGGCGGACTCGTCCCATATTCGGCTGATGGCGAAGAAACCTGCATCCTCCGAAAAGTCCGGCAAATCCCCCAAGACCAAGGCCCCGAACTCGAAGGCTCACCGCCCCGACGTGCAGCCGATCGGGCCGGCGCTGGCCGAGCTGCTCAATCCCGCGATCAATCGCGGCGATGCGGGCCTGGGGTCGGGCACCGGCCTGCAGCCGCCGCCGGACAATTCGCGCGACCGCCGCGCCGGGGGCGAGGCCGCCGCGCATCGCGCGCGCGCTTCGACGCCGAAGGAATTTCCGCAGGATGCCGGCAGCGCGACTCGTGGCTTACCCCCCTCCCCTACCCTCCCCCACAAGGGGGGAGGGAGCGGAGAGACCGGTGGGTTGGAAGAAGCGCCGCAGGCCAATTACGGGACCGCGGCCACGATCCCGACATTCGATCCGGAACTGGCCCGGCAGCTCGGCCTTCCCACCGAGGAGGACGATGCTGAAGCGCTGGCCCGCCCGCCGCGCAGCAAGATGGAGGCGCTCGGCGTCAAGGCCACAGCGGATGCGCTGGATGCGCTGATCCGCGAGGGCCGGCCGGAGTTCCGCAAGGGCGACGGCTCCATGAAGGTGTGGACGCCGCATCGGCCGCCGCGCCCGGAGAAGTCCGAAGGCGGCGTGCGCTTCGAGATCAAGTCGTCCTACGAGCCCAAGGGCGACCAGCCGACCGCGATCGCCGAGCTGGTCGAGGGCATCAATCGCAACGACCGCAGCCAGGTGCTGCTCGGCGTCACCGGCTCGGGCAAGACCTACACCATGGCCAAGGTGATCGAGGCGACGCAGCGCCCGGCCCTGATCCTCGCGCCGAACAAGACGCTGGCCGCCCAGCTCTACGGCGAGTTCAAGAACTTCTTCCCGGACAACGCGGTCGAGTACTTCGTCTCGTATTACGACTATTACCAGCCGGAGGCCTACGTCCCCCGCACCGACACCTATATCGAGAAGGACTCCTCGATCAACGAGCAGATCGACCGCATGCGCCACTCGGCGACGCGCGCGCTGCTGGAGCGCGACGACGTCATCATCGTGGCGTCGGTGTCCTGCATCTACGGTATCGGTTCGGTCGAGACCTACACCGCGATGACGTTCGCGCTGAAGAAGGGCGAGCGCATCGACCAGCGCCAGCTCATTGCAGACCTCGTCGCGCTGCAATACAAGCGCACCCAGGCCGATTTCACCCGCGGCACGTTCCGTGTCCGCGGCGACGTCATCGACATCTTCCCGGCGCACTATGAAGACCGCGCCTGGCGCGTGAACCTGTTCGGCGACACCATCGAGACCATCGAGGAGTTCGACCCGCTCACCGGCCACAAGCAGGACGAGCTCGAATTCATCAAGATGTACGCCAATTCGCACTATGTGACGCCGCGCCCGACGCTGGTGCAGGCGATCAAGTCGATCAAGTCGGAGCTGAAGCAGCGGCTCGACCAGCTGCACGACCAGGGCCGCCTGCTCGAGGCGCAGCGGCTGGAGCAGCGCACCACCTTCGACCTCGAAATGATGGAAGCGACCGGAAGCTGCGCCGGCATCGAGAACTATTCGCGCTATCTCACGGGACGCCGCCCCGGCGAGCCGCCGCCGACGCTGTTCGAATACGTCCCCGACAACGCGCTGATCTTCGCCGACGAGAGCCACGTCACCATTCCGCAGATCGGCGCCATGTTCCGCGGCGACTTCCGCCGCAAGGCGACGCTGGCGGAATACGGCTTCCGCCTGCCCTCCTGCATGGACAACCGCCCGCTGCGCTTCGAGGAGTGGGACATGATGCGACCGCAGACCGTCGCCGTCTCCGCCACGCCCGGCAGCTGGGAGCTGAATGAGAGCGGCGGCGTGTTCGTCGAGCAGGTCATTCGCCCGACGGGCCTGATCGATCCGCCCGTCGACATCCGCCCGGCGCGAACGCAGGTGGACGATCTCGTCGGCGAGGTGCGCGCCACCGCGCAGGCCGGCTATCGCTCGCTGATCACGGTGCTGACCAAGCGCATGGCCGAGGACCTCACCGAATATCTGCACGAGCAGGGCATCCGCGTCCGCTACATGCACTCGGACATCGACACCATCGAGCGCATCGAGATCATCCGCGACCTGCGCCTCGGCGCGTTCGATGCGCTGGTCGGCATCAACCTGCTGCGCGAGGGTCTCGACATTCCCGAGTGCGCCCTGGTCGCGATCCTCGACGCCGACAAGGAAGGTTTTTTGCGCAGTGAAACGTCCTTGATCCAGACCATCGGCCGCGCCGCGCGCAACGTCGACGGCAAGGTGATCCTCTATGCCGACCAGATGACCGGCTCGATGGAGCGCGCCATCGCCGAGACCAACCGCCGCCGCGAGAAGCAGGTCGAGTACAACACTGCCAACGGCATCACGCCGGAGAGCGTGAAGAAGCAAATCGGCGACATCCTCAACTCGGTCTACGAGCGCGACCACGTGCTGGTCGAGGTCGGCGGCCACGACATGACCGACGACGTCATCTCGATCGGCCACAATTTCGAAGCCGTGCTCGCCGATCTGGAAACGCGGATGCGCGAGGCCGCGGCCGACCTGAACTTCGAGGAAGCCGCCCGCCTGCGCGACGAGGTCAAGCGCCTGCGCGCGACAGAGCTCGCCGTGGTCGACGACCCCACCGCCAAACAGCGAACTGTTGCGGGCAAGGCTGGCGCCTATGCCGGCAGCAAGAAGTACGGCGACGCCGCCAACTTGCCGGTCAGTGCGATGAAGAAGAAGACCGTGAGCTCCGCGCTGAAAGCCAGCGGCGGCGGCAGCGGCTCGAAAGTGCACAAGCCGCATCTCGACGAGATGCACGGCCCGGAATCCCTGCCCTACCGCGAGAGCCGCGCGCTCCCGTCAAAACCGTTCGGCAGCACCAGCCGGATCATCCAGCCCACGGACTCAAGGCAGTCGGGTCCAGAGTTCGGACCGGCGCCGAAATCGACGGGCGGGATGCCGGGGCGACGGGGCGGGTGGAAGAAGAGGTAGGCGCAACCGCGCGAGTGGTGGCGATGGATTCCGGGCCCGCTGCTTCGCAGCGCCCCGGAATGACAGGGAGTTACAACCTCCCTTGCCCGTTCACCTGGCTCTGCTGCCGCTGCCTCTCCTGTTCCTTAGCGTGGTGCCGGCCGTAGAGGCAGCCGGCGGCGGCACCCAGGACGCCGTGATGGCCGGCATAGTGGCCAGCGACACCGCCGACGATGGCGCCCTTGATGCAGCCCTTGGCGCTGGCGGCGGAGGTCGCGCTGAGCACGAGCAGCGCGGCCGCGACGAGCGTTTTCATGGATCGATACTCCGGATGGATGTCGGCAACCCAACGGGCCCGAACACGTCGCGGTTCCATGCGCCTGCCCCGCCGTGACGTTGCGCATTGCGCCATGCGTGCCACGCAACACGATGGGCGGGAATTCCTGCATACCGCAATTCAACCCGCAATTGCATGCCATGAACCAGGCATGGCGCTCGCGCGTCATATCGTCTGCAACGTCCCTGTGACCTTGCGGATTGCCGGTGCGCGCGACCGCGCCTTGGCGCTGCGCGGCGGCACGGGCCAAACGAGGACGGGCAGGATGACGGTCGAGAAGCTGAATCGCCAACGCATCGTGCACCTGCTCGAGGCCTTCGCGCGCGGCGACATCGAGACGGCGCTGTCCTGCTGCACCGAGGACGTCGACTTCCTCACCCACGCGCCGACCGACGTGCTGCCGCACATGGTGCCGCGCCACGGCAAGCAAGAGCTGCGCGAGCTCTGGCAGACGGTCTGGTCGCGCTATTCGGAAATCCGCTACAAGGCGCCGCACATCCTCGCCGAAGGCGAGGCGGTCGCGACCTACATGCAGGCCTATTTCAGGAAGCGCAGCAACGACCGCATCGTGCAGTTCGACATGGCGGTGTTCTACACCTTCCGCGGCGGGCTGGTGGCGGAGATCCGCGAGATCATCGATTCCTACGACCTGGTGCAGCAGGTGCTGGAGCGGGAGATCGGGCCGCTGATCACGGCGGCGCGAAGGGATTGATGCTTCTCCCCTCCGCCTGGAACCCGCATCGGGCTCGCGTACGGACCCGGAAGATTATGGGGTTCTGTTGGAAATCTCACAAAATCCGTTCAATGGTGCATTGCAAAAATGTGAATTGCGTTTTGGCCGAAACCGCTTATTTTATTCGTATACAAACGAGTTGAGCCCCGGCACAGACTGTGCGTGGGGTTGTTTTCCGTTTCTTTCGCAAGCCAGCTTCAGGACTGCCCAAAATGACAGAGCACAGCCTCTGGCGTTTCTCGCGCGCGTTGCACCGCGCGATCAACGACCGGCATTTCGAGGACATCGAAGCGCTCATCGACGAGGACGTCGAATGGGCGCTCTATGGCCCGATCGACATGTTTCCGTTCCTCGGCGCGCGCCAGGGCAAGGAGGCCGTGCTCGACGTCATCCGCCAGTTCGCCGACAATTTCCACGTTCGCCGCTTCGACCGCGAGAGCATCATGCTCGGCGTCGATTCCGCCGCCTCGATGCTGCGCTATTCGCTGACCGCTCTGGATTCCAACAAGCCGATCAGCTTGCGCGTGGCGAAGTTCGCCCAGTTCAGGGCGGGCAAGCTCGTCAGCATGCGCGTGCTGATCGACACTTTTGATCTGGTCGAGCAGGCACTCGGCCGCGCCATTCATCTGCCGAAGATGACCAGCGTCGGCTGAGGGGGACGCCAACGGGCCCCGCTTGTCGGGACCGACGACAAGGCTACCGCGACGTCCTGGCCTCCAGCCCCGCCGGATGCCGTTGCATCAAAAGCTCGTCGTCGGGCGCGCGCGGTTCGCGCGGCCCGTTGGTTCGCGTCCCCTTTGGAGAACCGCCACAATTCCGCAACGATGGATCAGCATCCTGTGAGCGGAATGGCGCATGGCCGAACGCCGATGTATATTGTCGGCAAGCATGCGTTGGGGTTCGCGGGCAGGACGATGGAATTCTCGACAGGGTTTGGCTGGACCAGGCTGCCGGTGCTGGCGGCCGCATTCATTCTGGGCTCGGTGCTGACGGTCTCGGCGCAGATCATTCCGCCGGTCGCAGCAGTGCCCGACGAGGAGGCCGAGACCGAGGCCGCCGAGACCCCCGACGTCAACGACCCCGACGTGCTCAAGGGCATCGACGTCGACAAGCTCGATTGGAGCCAGCTCGCGGTCGATGCCGGGACCGGTATCGACCCCATGGCCGCCAAGAAGCGCGCCCAGGCCGCAGCCAGGGACGGCCTGGACTGGTCCTCGAACCCCAATGCAAACGGCTCCTCGGCCGTGACCGTGAAGCAGTCCGTGTTCTCGTTCTGGGATACGCGGATCGGCGCCGACATGACGGTGACGAGCGAGCCGCGGACGATGTCCGAGCTGCTGGCGCAAAAGGCCACCAATGGCGGCAGCCTGCCGCAATCCTCCGGCAGTGCCTGGGCCACCGCGACCGCGCCGGGCGCGGGCTCGCTCTGGGACAAGACCGCCGTGGAAGCCCGGGTCGATCCCGGTGCCGAGCACAGCAAGATCGGGGCATCGCTGACCAAGTCGGTGCCGCTGTCGGGCGACACCTCGCTGACGCTCCAGAACGGCTACAGCGTCAACCAGCAGGGCACCACCGCGGTCCCCGGCATCGGCGGACATGTCACGCGCAATTACGAGACCGACCAGACCGCCAAGGTCACCCTCACCGACACCGGCACCAGCATCACCGCCGGCCAGACGCTGTCGACCACCGACGACAAATGGCTGCGCAGATTCGGCGCCGAACAGAAGCTGTTCGACAACGTCACCGTCTCCGGCTCGGTCGGCGAGACCTCGCAAGGCGCGATCAACAAGAGCGTGACGGCAGGGTTCAAAAAGAGCTGGTGAGCCCTTCGCCCCTCCCCACGTGCGGCAGGGCTATCGCACATTAGACGTGGCTATGGGCACCGACTGTGTCCACGGCGTCATGGCCGGGCTTGTCCCGGCCATCCACGCCTTTCCACGCAGCACAAAGAACGTGGATGCCCGGGACAAGCCCGGGCATGACGACCTCTGCAAGATTCAAATGCGATTCCCTGCCGCCTGCGGGGAGAGGGCCATCACCGCGATAGCGTTCATACTCTCCTAACCATGCGCCACGGCAAAACCCCTGAATCGCCCCCCCTTGCCGCATCTCGGCCCATTTGCGGCCAAATTCGGACGCCTTGATGAGGCAGCCTCACAGACGTCGTCGTGCGGGGGACACTCGCGCTGCGCTCAACGCGAACAGGGGAATAACGATGAACGCCACCCGTCCCGAAAAGATCGAAGCCACCGAGACCGAGACGGTCGACACCAACCTCGCCGCCGTGACCGAGGTCGAAGCCGGCATCCGCGATTTCGTCCGCAACGACATCGCTTATCTGCGCCGCCCGGCCGCGACCACCACGGACGCGCCGCCGCTCGACCCGAGCGCGGAAGCCACCGTCAACAACGTGAACTCGCTGATCCAGCGCGTCGCCGGCACGTCGCTCGCCGAGATCGAGAACTTGATCTCCGAGCTCGAGAGCCTGCGCGACCTGCTCCACGCCGAAGGCCAGCGCGTCCAGCGCGAGATCTCCGGCTACGCCCAGCTCAGCCAGGCCGCGATGAAGTCGACCCGCATGATCGCCGACAACGTCGCGCAGTGGAAGCGCGCCGCCGACGGCCTGCGCAACAGCTGATCGCTGGACCGACGCATCATTGGCCGCCGCGTTCCCGAAAGGGAGCGCGGCGGTTTTGATTCAGGGGGTGCGATCTCCCCAACGAAGGTGTCGTCGCCCGACTTGATCGGACGATCCAGTACTCCGGGACGGTGAAGCAAGAGCCGAGAGGCCGCGGCGTACTGGATGCCCCGGTCAAGCCGGGGCATGACTGTGGAGGGTGGACATGGCAGCGCGGCAGTGAACACGCGGTCACGCGGCCCGACACAGCCCCACCTTTGAACCCTCCACCCCGCTCCGGCGACAAACGCCAAGCGCTCGTGGCCGTTTTGGCCGAGGCCTGGGGACACGTCATGGAAAGCATTCGGCCCGACAACACGGACCCTATATCGCTGCAGCCCGCGCCCAATCAGCTCGGCATCATCATGCTGCGCTTTGTCGGATTGCTGGCGGTTGCGATCGCGGTACTGGCGTTCGTCTACAGCCGCTGACAGAGGGCCGGACGCCGGCCCCCTAAAGCGCGATGCGATTCGGATGAAGCGTCATCGCGCTCCAGATTGTCGTTTAAGCAGATCGTTCCTGAAACCGCTGCGCGCTTTTCGCGATCATGCTTCAGAAATCAACGACCCCTTATCGGGAGGCCTCCACGGTCGAGGCGTCGAGGGTGTAGCCGCCATCGGCATAGCCCTTCACCACCATGCCGGCGACCAGCATCACGGCGAGCGTCGCGGTCGCGAAGATGAATCCAACGAATTTGAGTGCGCCGCGGTCTGCCATGGTCCTCGTCCCCTGTCCTCTGCCAATTCGTTTCAAATAGACAGCGACAGGTTCATAATTAGTTAGCAACTCACTGGTTCCGCCAAACTGCTCGCGGTAACCATGTTGCGCAGGCTTATGGCAGCCACCCGGAATCGCGTCCATAGCGCGCGGGCAACACTCGCGCACTCATTTGCACGTTCATTCTGGAACGAGTCTAAGCGCTGTTCGCACGCGTCGACACGAACGCGCTGGCGGTGATGGAATAGACTTCCTCGCCGCGCTGGTTGGTGCCGGTGGTCCGGGCCGTCAGAATGCCCCAGCCGGGGCGCGAGGCGGAGGTGCGCTTGTCGACGACGACATTGACGAAAGCAACGGTGTCGCCGGCGAGCACGGGCCTGATCCAGCGCAGGTCGCGAAAGCCAGGCGACGGGCCCCACACCGCGACCTCCTCGCCGCGCGAAGCGGCTTCCCGCGCCAGACGCTGGCCGTCGGCGACAAGCAGGCTCATGCAGGCCGAGCCGACATGCCAGCCGGAGGCGGCGAGCCCGCCGAACAGCGAGTTCTTGCCTTCCTCCTCGTCGAGGTGAAAACGCTGCGGATCGAACTTTGCGGCGAACGTCTTGATGGCCTCGGCCGTGAACGTATAGCTGCCGATCTCGCGGCGCTGTCCGATCGCGATGTCTTCGAAGAACCGCATCAGGCCGCTCCCTCGCCCCGCTTGATCAGGATCGGCGAGGTCATCTCGGCGAGGGCCTGCCCCGCCGCGTTGCGCACGGTGCATTTGAACTTGACGATGCCGAGCTCCGGTCGGCTCCTCGAGGCGCGCGCCTCCACCACGTCGACGTCGAGCATGAGATCGTCGCCGGGTCGAAGCGGCGACAGCCAGCGCACCTCATCCACGCCGGGCGAGCCCAGCGATGCGGCGCGGGTGATGAAGCCGTCGGCCATCATCCGCATCATCAGCGAGCACAGGTGCCAGCCCGAGCCGGACAGGCCGCGCAGCATGCTTTTCGCCGCCGCCTCCTCGTCCAGGTGCATCGGCTGCGGATCGAACTCGGCGGCAAAGGCCAATATCTCGTCGCGGGTGACATGGCGCGGGCCGAACGTTCCGAACCGGCCGGGCGGAAAATCTTCGAAGGTCAGGGTCATCTTGGGATTGGTTGGCGGAAATGACCGATTGTGGCCGCACTTTGCGGCAATCTCAACCCGCCGGCCCGCATGGCTCGTGCTACATATGGGGTGTCGGCATTGATCCTGAGTCGGATCTACCGACGGCCGAGGCCTGATTTGCCCCTGGGGAGAGCGATGTTTTCATTCAGCGACCTGTTTCAATGGGACCGCTTCATCACGCCGACGATCATCAAGACCTTCTACTGGCTGGTGATCGCGCTGATCTGCCTGTTCGGCCTCTCCGGCATCTTCTCTGGCCTGGCCGCGATGGCGATCAGCCCGTTCGGCGGTTTCCTGGTGCTGCTCTCCTCGATCGCCAGCGTCGTGGTCGGCATCGTGTTCTCGCGCATCGTCGCGGAGCTGATCCTGATCGTCTTCCGCATCAACGAGCATCTCGGCGCGATCCGTGACCAGGGCGGCGGGATACGATAGCCCGTCATTCCGGGGCGCTCGCAGCGTGAACCCGGAATCCATCGGGCCTCAGAACAAGTGGATGAATGGATTCCGGGTTCGCGCCAAGAGGCGCGGCCCGGAATGACAGCTGTGGCCTACGTATTGAACCTGAAATGCATCACGTCGCCGTCGGCGACGACGTATTCCTTGCCTTCGAGGCGGAGCTTGCCGGCATCGCGCGCGCCGGCTTCGCCGCCGAACGCGACGTAGTCCTCATACGCGATGGTCTCGGCGCGGATGAAGCCCTTCTCGAAGTCGGTATGGATCACGCCGGCCGCGGCCGGCGCCTTGGTGCCGCGATGGATGGTCCAGGCGCGCGCTTCCTTCGGGCCCACGGTGAAGTAGGTGATGAGGTCGAGTAGCCGGTAGCCGGCGCGGATCAGGCGATCGAGGCCGGCTTCCTCCAGCCCCAGCGTCTCCAGGAACTCCGCACGCTCCTCGCGGGAAATGGTGGCGATCTCGGATTCGATCTTCGCCGAGATGACGACGGCAACCGCGCCTTCCTTTGCCGCCTGCTCCTCGACCGCCTTGGAGAAGGCGTTGCCCGTCGCGGCCGAGCCTTCCTCGACGTTGCAGACATAGAGCACGGGCTTGGACGACAGCAGGCCGAGCATGGAGAAGGTGCGCTCCTCCTCGGGCTTGCGCTCGACGAGGCGCGCGGGCTTGCCCTCGCGCAGCAGCACCAGGGTGCGGTTGACGAGGTCGAGCTGCTCCTTGGCGTCCTTGTCGTTGCCCTTGGCTTTCTTGGTGAGATTGTCGACGCGCTTCTCGAGGCTGTCGAGATCGGCGAGCATCAGCTCGGTCTCGATGGTCTCGATGTCGGCGAGCGGGGCGATCTTGCCCTCGACATGGGTGATGTCGGAGTCTTCAAAGCAGCGCACCACATGCGCGATGGCGTCGACCTCGCGGATATTGGCGAGGAACTGGTTGCCGAGGCCTTCGCCCTTGGAAGCGCCGCGCACGAGGCCCGCGATGTCGACAAAGGTCAGCCGCGTCGGAATGATCTGTCCTGACTTGGCGATGGCGGCGAGCTTCTCCAGCCGCGGATCGGGCACGGCGACCTCGCCGACATTCGGCTCGATGGTGCAGAACGGATAGTTCGCGGCCTGCGCCGCGGCCGTCTCGGTCAGCGCATTGAACAAGGTCGACTTGCCGACATTGGGCAATCCGACGATCCCGCATTTGAATCCCATGGTATCCTCTATCCGTATTCGTCATGGCCGGGCTCGTCCCGGCCATCCACGCCTTGACGCGCGGAACGAAGAACGTGGATGCCCGGAACAAGTCCGGGCACGACGGAGAAAACGGCAACCCTATTCCTTGCCGTTGTCGTCCTTGGTCAAAAAACCCTTCGCCTGCATGGCGAGATGCACCCTGTTGGCGAAGGTCGCGTCCGTGCCCTTGGCAAGCAGCGCGGCGTGGTCGGCGACGGCGTCGCAGAGCGTCGCCACCCATTCGTTGTCGGCCTTGGCGAAATCCGACAGCACGTGGCCGTGCACCAGTTCCTTGACGCCGGGATGACCGATGCCGAGCCGCACCCGACGGTAGTCGTTGCCGATATGCGCCGAGATCGAGCGCAGGCCATTGTGGCCGGCGATGCCGCCGCCGATCTTCACCCGCACCTTGCCCGGCGGCAGCTCGAGCTCGTCATGGAACACGGTGACGTCGCCTGGCGCGATCTTGAAGAAGCCTGCCGCCTCCTGAACGCTGCGGCCGGACTCGTTCATGTAGGTCGTGGGCTTGAGCAGGATCACGCGCTCAGACCCGAGCGTGCCTTCCGAGGTCTCGCCCTGAAAGCGGCGGCGCCATGGTGCGAAACCATGACGCCGCGCGATCTCGTCGACGGCCATGAAGCCGATATTGTGCCGGTTGCGTGCGTATTTCGCGCCGGGATTGCCGAGCCCAACAAAGAGTCGCATGACGCGGCGCGCCCCTCGCTCGGCGCGCGATCAAGGACCGCGCGCCAGCCTTGAGAGATTACTTCTTCTTGTCGCCGCCGGCGGGAGCCTTGGCAGCCGCCGCCGGAGCAGCAGCAGCCGGAGCAGCCGCACCAGCCGCCGGAGCCGCCGCAGCGCCCGGAGCCGCGCCACCGGCAGCCGCCGCAGCCGCGGCCTTCTGCTCTTCGGCGTAGCCGGACGGCGGCACGATGGTGACGAGGGTCGCGTCCTCGCGGGTCAGCGCCTTCACGCCGGCCGGCAGCTTGACGTCCGACAGATGCAGCGAGTGACCGATTTCGAGCGAGCCGACATCGGCCTCGATGTACTGCGGAATGCTCTCGACGCCGCATTCGAGCTCGATCGCATGGGCGACGATGTTGACGGTGCCGCCGCGCTTCACGCCCGGCGAGCCTTCCGCCTTCACCACGTGCAAGGGCACGCTGATGCGGATGGTGGCGCCTTCGCCGAGCCGCATGAAGTCGACATGGATCGGGAAATCCTTGACCGGATCGAGGTGGTAGTCGCGCGGAATCACGCGGTGCTTCTTGCCCTCGAGGTCGATGTCGACCAGCGTGGTCAGGAACCGGCCGGCGAGGATGCGCTGGCGCAGCTCACGATCTTCGATCGAGATCGTCACCGGGGGCTGGTTGTTGCCGTAGATCACTCCGGGCACTCTGCCGGCGCGACGCTCAGCCCGGGCGGCCCCCTTGCCGCTCTTCGGACGTGCGGTCGCCTTCAATTCCTTGACGGTCGTCGCCATGTCGTTAAGTCCTTGTTTTTGCAAAAGTTAATGGGCCGCAGCGCGGCCCATGGCATCATCCGCAGCAAGCCTCCAGGGGTGCGGGGGCCGCGAACGTGGCGGGCTTTTACCCGGAAGACGCGGAAATGACAAGGAGAATGGGCTGGCGGGAACGGGTTCTTACCCTCCCCTGGAGGGGGAGGGTCGGCTCACATTGAGCGCAGCGAAATGTGAGACGGGCTGGGGTGATCTCTCCCACGGGCACTGTTCAACGCGGAGAGACCGTCACCCCAACCCCGCTCGCGCTACGCGCGATCGACCCTCCCCCTCCAGGGGAGGGTAGGAGTACCCTACCCGCCGAGCTTGGCCTCCAGCGCTGCAATCCTTGCCTTCAGCGCCTCGTTCTCCTCGCGCGCGAGGCGCGCCATGTCCTTGACCACCTCGAACTCCTCGCGCTTGACGAGGTCCATGTCGCGCAGGAATTTTTCCGCCTGGGTGCGCATCACGGTGTCGAACTCGCGCTTGACGCCCTGGGCGGCACCGGCGGCGTCGTTCATCAGGCGGCCGATCTCGTCGAACAACCGGTTGCTGGTCTGGGTCATTTCGGCCTCCGATAAACTTTGCGCGAACTCTCGAAAAGACAATGGCAATCCGCATCGAACGGTTCAAGGGCCGATCGCTGGTATCCTTGTCATGAACCGGTTTCCTTGCAATCGTATTCAACGTGCCTGCATAAGAAGAATCACGCGGCGCCCGCTGCTGGTGCTCCGTCGCCGCAATCTCGTCCAGACATAGAAGGCGCGATGCCCTTTCTGCTGATCGACTTTCCCGCCTTCAAGCCGATCGCGATCGAGATCGGTCCATTCGCGATCCGATGGTATGCGCTGGCCTATATCTGCGGCATCGTGTTCGGCTGGCTCTATGCGCGCTCGCTCCTGAAGAACCAGCGCCTGTGGGGCGGACCGGCGCCGATCTCGCTGGTGCAGATCGACGACTTCATCCTGTGGGTCACGCTCGGCATCATCCTCGGCGGCCGCACCGGCTACGTGCTGTTCTACAACCTGCCCTTCTTCATCGATCATCCCGCCGCGATCTTCAAATTGTGGGAGGGCGGCATGTCCTTCCACGGCGGCTTCCTCGGCTGCGTCGTCGCGGTGATGTGGTTTGCCTATCGCAACAAGATCCCGATCCTGTCGCTCGGCGACATCACCACCGCCGTCGCCCCGGTCGGGCTGCTGCTCGGACGAATCGCCAATTTCATCAACGGCGAATTGTGGGGCCGCGCCGCGGACCCGAGCCTGCCCTGGGCGATGGTCTTCCCCAACGATCCGACGCAGCTGCCGCGCCATCCGAGCCAGCTTTACGAAGCGGGCATGGAGGGCATCCTGCTGTTCACGGTGCTCGCGATCATGATCCGCTTCGGCGCGCTGAAGCGCCCCGGCATGATCCTCGGCGCCTTCATCCTGATCTACGGCCTGACCCGCATCGCCGGCGAGCATTTCCGCGAGCCGGACGCGCAGCTCGGTTTCCTCTGGGGCGGGTTAACCATGGGCATGCTGTTGTCGATCCCGATGCTTATCGTCGGCGCGATACTTATTGTATGGGCTGTCAGGCGGGGGGCGCCGAAGCCCCTCCAGGCCATTCGTTAGTTCATTTCGAGAAGACAGCCGTGACCGACTCGCCGCTCCTCAACGAGATCAAGGCGCTGATCAAATCCGCAGGCCCGATGCCGGTCTGGCGGTACATGGAATTGTGCCTGATGCATCCGCGCTACGGCTATTACGTCTCGCGCGATCCGCTCGGGCGCGAGGGCGACTTCACCACCGCCCCCGAAGTCAGCCAGATGTTCGGCGAGCTCCTGGGACTGTGGACCGCCTCGGTCTGGAAGCACATGGGCTCGCCGCAATTCTTGCGACTGATCGAGCTTGGCCCCGGCCGCGGCACCATGATGGCGGATGCGCTGCGCGCCTTGCGCGTGCTGCCGCCGCTCTACCAGGCGCTCAACATCCACCTGGTCGAGGTCAATCCCGTCCTGCGCGAACGGCAGAGTGCGACGCTGGCGAACGTTCGCAACATCGCCTGGCATGACAGCATCGACGACGTACCGGACGGCCCAAGCATCATCCTCGCCAATGAATATTTCGACGTGCTGCCGATCCGCCAGATGGTGCGGCTTGAGAACGGCTGGCACGAGCGTGTGATCGAGATCGATCCCAACGGCAAGCTTCAGTTCGGCGCGGCGCCGGAGCCGACACCGCGCTTCGAGGTGCTGCTGCCGCCTCTGGTGCGCGCGGCGCCCATCGGGGCGGTGTTCGAGTGGCGGCCCGACGGCGAGATCATGAAGCTCGCCACGCGCGTGCGCGACCAGGACGGCGCGGCGCTGATCATCGACTACGGCCATCTGCGCAGCGATGCCGGCGACACCTTCCAGGCCATCGCGCGCCACAGCTTCGCCGATCCCTTGAAAGCCCCGGGCCAGGCCGACGTCACCGCCCATGTCGACTTCCAGGCGCTGGCGCGCGCGGCCGAGGATGTCGGCGCCCGCGTGCACGGCCCGGTAACGCAAGGCGACTTCCTCAAGCGTATCGGCATCGACACCCGCGCCGCAGCCTTGATGCAGAAGGCGACACCCGAAGTCGCCACCGACATTTCGGTCGCGCTCAAGCGCCTGACCGATACCGGGCGCGGCGGCATGGGATCGATGTTCAAGGTGCTCGGCATCTCCGAGCCGCGGCTGACGGGCCTTGCCGGCCTCAGCGATCTCGAACAGGCTGGAGAGACCTCATGACGGTTGCTTCGTCGCTGCTGTCCGCCGTGCCCGGCCTGCGCCATGCCTTCTTCACCCGCGAAGGCGGCGTCTCCGGCGGCATCTATTCCGCGCTGAACGGCGGGCTCGGCTCCCATGACGATCAGGCCCTCGTCGCCGAGAACCGCCGCCGCATGGCCGAGCATGTCGGCGTCGCGCCCGAGCGCTTCCTCAGCCTGCACCAGACCCATTCGCCCGACGTGCTCGTGGCCGATGCGCCGTGGCCGAACGGGCCACGGCCCAGGGGCGACGCGCTGGTGACCAGGACGCCAGGCATCGCGCTCGGCGTCTCCACTGCCGATTGCGGGCCGGTGCTGTTCGTCGATCCCAATGCGCGCGTGATCGGCGGCGCGCATGCCGGCTGGAAGGGCGCACTCACCGGCGTGCTGGAAGCGACGATCTCGGCGATGGAGAAGCTCGGCGCCACGCGCGGCGGCATCATCGCCGCAATCGGCCCCCTGATCCGGCAGGAGAGCTACGAGGTCGGCAACGAGTTCGTGACGCGTTTCATCGAGGCGGACGCCGAGAACGCCGTGTTCTTCATCCCGTCGGTGCGCGAGGGCCACGCGATGTTCGATCTCGCCGGCTTCATCCGCAAGCGGCTGGACATGGCGGGCATCCTGATGATCGACGATCTCGGCCTCGACACCTATGCCGACGAGCGCTTCTTCAGCTATCGCCGCTCGGTGCATCGCAAGGAGCCGGATTACGGCCGGCACGTGCACGCCATCGCGCTGGAAGGGTGAGATCTCGTGCCCCGGACGCGGCGCAGCACGCAAGTAATGCGCCGCTGAGCCGGGGCCCATGTCTCTGCGATCTCGATCTCGGCGGCAATCTGGGTCCCGGGCTCAGCGCAGCGGCACCGCGCGCCGCAGCGCGTCCGGGACGCGCACCGTTTTCCCGACCATCGCTTTGAAGGCTGCACGCTGGACGCGTGAACACAACGGCAACCCCGTGTCATTCCGGGGCGATACCTGGGACGTAACACGGCAGCCTGTGGCGCCGCCGCCCTAGACGTTAATGCGTTTTAACGATATCGCTGCCCTCCATAATGAGGGAAGCGTCATCTTTTCTGCGCCGCGCGGGGTCGCGCGTGCTGGCGGTCATGCTGCTGGCGGCTGCGACTGCGCTTGGCGGCTGTGCCGGCGGCAACGCGCCGGGCAATTCCTATGCGATGGCGCCGAGCGGCGGCGGCGCCACGGTGGCGTTCGAATCCATCGACGGACCGCCGCCGCAGGTGTTCGACCGCATGGTCGGGGTGCTCGACAGCGAATCCAAGCTGCGCAGCCTGTCCGTGGTCTCCCGCGAGGGCACGGCCGCCTACCGCGTGCGCAGCTACCTTTCCGCCCAGGTGGTGCGCGGCAAGACGGTGATCGCCTGGGTCTGGGACGTCTACGACGCCAACCAGCAGCGGGCGCTGCGCCTCTCCGGCGAGGAACCGACCTCGGCCAAGGGCGGCCGCGACGCGTGGGCGGCTGCTGACGATCTCGTGTTGCGGAAGATCGCCCAGGCCGGATTCAGCGGACTTTCCAACATGATCAACGGAACGCCGGATGCACCGGGCGCGGCTCCGGCGCTGCGCGGACCGGCGGTGGCGAGCGTCATCAAGGACGCTCCGCGGTCGGACATGCCGGCCTCGGCCCTCGGCTATGCCGAGCAATAACCCTCGCTAAACCACGGCCCCAAGTTGCGGCCAAGCCGTTGACCCGACTCTGGATTTTCAAAGGGAAAACGTAGCATTCCGGGTTGCCATTGCAGCCTCCGGCCTGATATTTCCTCGCCCGTCGTAACCGTGCTTCCAGTGGGTATTTTCTGATGTTGAACGTCGTATCCAGCAAAGCGCGGGAGGAAGCGTCCATGTCGGGCAAGAACGGCTCCATCAAGCTCGTCGCCGGCAACTCCAATCCGGCTCTCGCACAGGCCATCGCGCAAGGGCTCCACATGCCGCTGACCAAGGCGGTGGTGCGGCGCTTCGCCGACATGGAGATCTTCGTCGAGGTCCAGGAGAACATCCGCGGTTCGGATGCCTTCATCATTCAGTCGACCTCGTTTCCGGCGAACGACAATCTGATGGAGCTGCTGATCATCACCGACGCGCTGCGCCGCTCCTCGGCGCGCCGCATCACCGCAGTGATCCCCTATTTCGGCTATGCCAGGCAGGACCGCCGCTCCGGCTCGCGCACGCCGATCTCGGCCAAGCTCGTCGCCAATCTGATCACCCATGCCGGCGTCGACCGCGTCATGACGCTCGACCTGCATGCCGGCCAGATCCAGGGCTTCTTCGACATCCCGACCGACAATCTGTTCGCTGCCCCCCTGATGGTGCGCGACATCCGCGAACGCTTCGACCTCGGCAAGGTGATGGTGGTCTCGCCCGACGTCGGCGGCGTGGCCCGCGCCCGCGGCCTCGCCAAGCGCATCAACACCCCGCTCGCGATCGTCGACAAGCGCCGCGAACGTCCCGGCGAGTCCGAGGTCATGAACGTGATCGGCGACGTCTCCGGCTACAGCTGTATCCTGGTCGACGACATCGTCGACTCCGGCGGCACGCTGGTGAACGCGGCCGACGCGCTGATCGCCAAGGGCGCCAAGGACGTCTACGCCTACATCACCCATGGCGTGCTCTCCGGCGGCGCGGCCGCCCGCATCACGAACTCCAGGCTGAAGGAGCTCGTGATTACCGACTCGATCCTGCCGACCGAGGCGGTGAGCAAGGCGCCGAACATCCGCACGCTGCCGATCGCGAGCCTGATCTCGGACGCGATCGCGCGCACCGCGGCGGAAGAGTCGGTGTCGAGCCTGTTCGACTGACACCGTCATTCCGGGGCGGCGCGTCAGCGCCGAACCCGGACTCCATCTTGCAGCATTCCGTGTCGATAAATGGATTCCCGGGCTCGCGCTACGCGCGCCCCGGAATGACCATTGCCTAGCCCACGATTCCCGCGGCGACCTGGCCGCGCAGTCGCTCCAGGCCGTGCAACGTCTCCGCACAGGCTGCCGCGACTTCCACGCCCTTGATGGCAAAATGCTTGCGGAAGAAGTCGTAGTGCACCTCGGTCTCGTGGAACTGCTGCGGCGTCAGCACGGCCGAGAACACCGGCACCTCGGTGCGGAGCTGCACGTCCATCAGCGCCTTGATCACGGTGTCGGCGACGAACTCGTGCCGGTAGATTCCGCCGTCGACGACGAGGCCGGCGGCGACGATCGCGGTGTAGCGCCGCGTCTTGGCGAGGACCTGCGCGTGAAGCGGAATCTCGAACGAGCCCGGCACCTCGAACACGTCGACATGGGTGAGGTGCCGCGCCTCCGCCTCCCTCATGAAGGCGATGCGGGCTTCCTCGACGACGTCGCGGTGCCAGCAGGCTTGCACGAAGGCCACCCGCTGCGGCTTGGCAAAGCGCGGATGCTCGATTGCCGGCGGGTCCACGGGAACCGGCGGCTGGGTCGTCTGGGACGTTTCGTTTTGGGGATCTTGCAGCATCTGATTCATGGCTTTCCTCGGTTTAAGGACCAGAATCAGGGCACACGGAACGACAAACAGCCGCACCTTGCGATGCGTCTGCCACCGACCGTTCTCTTTCATCCGGACTTTAACCGTCGGCTTCGGAGTTGCACCGAATCTGCTGACCCTTCCCTTCGGGATACCCCTCACGGAAGGCGCTCGCGGGCTTGGGCCTTTCGGCCCTTACCGCCGGTGGGGACTTTCACCCCGCCCTGAGAACATCGGCCGTCCGGGATGAACGGCCTATCGGGAAATATGCCGCCGGCGGGACGTCGCGGCAAGCATGTTCCGCATGGGCAAAGCGCATGGTGCCATCGCCTGGCGGAATTTGCGGTAAGCGCTTCTTGCGGAATCCGATTCCGGTTTGTTCTCGTCCGTTAAGAATTGTGGCGGAGATGAGCTGTGGACGAACGAGTCCTGGCTTGTGGACGGACTCGCGACCCCGTTGCGCAGATTCCGCAAATCACATCACTTGATCCGCGACAGGCCCGCGCTGATCCGAGGGGCTCGCGAGAGCGACCCCAGGGATCGCCGCAGCGACGTTTAGGGAGCGCGCGCCGGACCCAACCGCGTGCGTATCAAAGACAACAAGAAGGCAAGAGGTCGAGACGGCATGTCCCTGCTCGAAGGCACCATCGATTCCAGAAGCCATCCGCTCGCGGTGGTCGAGGACATCGCTGCCAGCAACAACTGGCCGTTCGAACGCTCCGGCGAAGACGAACTCACGATTGTCTCCAAGGGACAATGGACCGACTACCAGCTCTCCTTCACCTGGATGGGCGAGATCGAGGCGCTGCATCTGGCCTGCGCCTTCGACATGAAGATTCCATTGCCGCGGCGGAGCGAGGTGCAGCGGCTCGTCGCAGCGGTGAACGAGCAGCTGTGGGTCGGCCATTTCGACCTGTGGACCAACACCGGCATGGTGATGCATCGCCAGGCCCTGGTGCTGCCGGGCGGCCTCATCGCCTCGACCGCGCAGTGCGAAGCCATGCTCGCCGGCGCCATCCACGCCTGCGAGCGTTACTTCCCGGCGTTCCAGTTCGTGGTGTGGGCCGGCAAAACCACCGCGCAAGCCATGGACGCAGCAATGTTCGACACGGTGGGCGAGGCGTAGGGGATCGCCTCTCTCCAGCGTCGTCCCGGACGAACGAAGCGAAGATCCGGGACCCATACTGCGTGATGCCCCTTGTGGCACAACGCTTGTTGCCACCATCTTCATCCACTAGAACCGCCTGTGGTTATGGGTCCCCGCTTTTGCGGGGACGACACTGAGCGTGTGGCAGCAGCGATGGCGAACAGCACCCTTCAAGACATCACCGGCACCATCCTCCTCGCCGGCGCCGGCAAGATGGGTGGCGCGATGCTGACGGGATGGCTGGCGGGCGGGCTCGATCCGAGCCGCGTCGCGGTGATCGATCCGCACATTGCGCCCGAGATCTCCGCGCTTGCCGCCAAGGGCGTCGTGCTCAATCCGGATGTGAAGACCGCCGGCCCCGTCGAGACGCTGGTCGTCGCGGTCAAGCCGCAGATGTTCCGCGAGGCCGGCGCCAAGCTGAAACCGTTCGTCTCGAACCAGACCTTGGTGGTCTCGATCATGGCGGGCACCACGATCGCCTCGCTTGCCGAAGTCTGCGGCGGCGCCGTGGTGCGCGCGATGCCGAACACGCCGGCTGCGATCGGCCGCGGCATCACCGTCGCGGTCGCAGCCCAGGACGTCAGCGCCGCCCAGCGTAACGTGGCCGATGCGCTGCTGCGCGCCACCGGCGTGGTGGAATGGGTCGAGGACGAAGGCCTGATGGACGCGGTCACCGCCGTGTCGGGCTCGGGGCCGGCCTATGTGTTCCTGCTCGCCGAGGAGCTCGCGCGCGCCGGTGTGGAAGCGGGCCTGCCCGAAGCGCTGGCGACCAAGCTCGCCCGCGAGACCGTCGTCGGCTCCGGCGAGCTGCTGCACCGGTCGGAGCTTCCCTCGGCCACGCTGCGCCAGAACGTCACCTCGCCCGGCGGCACCACCGCCGCGGCCCTCGGCGTGCTGATGGGCGAGCCCGGCCTGCGCGATCTCATGATTCGCGCGATCGCCGCGGCGACGCAGCGATCCAAGGAATTGGCGAAGTAACAGGTGGCGCGCGCTACGCCCCAAGCCGCTTGTTGAACATCTCGACATTGACGAGACCGCGGGCATGGCGGCCCTCGCCGAGCTTGCGCGTGCCCTCGAAGGCCTCGACCTCGAAGCGGATGACGCGGCGCTCGACCGCAACCACCTTCGCCGTGGTCCGCACCGTCGCGCCGACCAGCGCCGCGGCCAGATGGCGGATGTCGACCTCGGTACCTACCGTGACCCAGCCCGGCTGGAGCGCAGCGCGGATCGCATCGCCCGCCGCCATCTCCATCTCGAGGATCATCATCGGGGTCGCATAAACAAACGGCATGCCGGGCACGAAATGCCCGACCGTGCGCTCGGCCGGGACCACCAGCGTGCGCTCGGCACTCATGCCGGCCTTGATGAAGTCGCGTGCATCCATGGTGCCTCAAACTCCGCTGTCGTCCCGGACAAGCGCAGCGAAGCGGAGCGCCGATCCGGGACCCATAACCGCAGGGAGTAGTTTGACGAGGACTCGGAGTTACCAGTTCGCTCGATAACCACTCCCTGTGGTTATGGGTCCCCGCCTTCGCGGGGACGACAGTTGTGATCGGCGCTGCAGCGTGGCCTATTTCTTCGCCGCTGCTGCGCGCTCCACGAAGGTCTTGCCGCCCTTCATCTTGTGGCGCAGCGGGGCTTCGTTGATCTGGATGACGACGGCATCGGCATCGACGCCGAGATTCTTCACCAGCGCCTGGGTGATGTCGCGCATCATGCCGGCCTTCTGCTCGTCGGTGCGGCCTTCGGCCATGCTGATGGTGATCTCAGGCATTTTTCTCTCCCTGCTGCTCTGCTGCTGTCGTCATGGCCGGGCTTGTCCCGGCCATCCACGTTCTTTTCCATCAAACAAGACGTGGATGCCCGGGACAAGCCCGGGCATGACGACCTGCCGGAATGGCTAACCCCAGCTCACGTCATGGCGGGCCAGGACCTCGCGCACCTTGGCGACGAGATCGGCTTCGCTGCACGAGAACTGCGCCGGCCGGGTCTCGCGCCATTCCTGGTTCGAGGCGATCGCGGCGGCTGCCTTCGCGCCCTCGATCAGGTCCTTGACCTGCACCTCGCCGCGCGCCTTTTCATCCGAGCCCTGGATGATGACGCAAGGTGAGTTGCGGCGGTCGGCATATTTGAGCTGGTTGCCCATGTTCTTGGGATTGCCGAGATAGAGCTCGGCGCGGATGCCGGCAGTGCGCAGGCTTGCCACCATCTTCTGGTAGTCCGCGACGCGGTCGCGGTCGAACACGGTGACGACGACGGGGCCGAACTCCGGCCGCGTGTCGAGCTTGCCGAGCAGCGTCAGCGCGGCCTGGAGCCGCGACACGCCGATCGAGAAACCGGTCGCCGGCACCGGCTCGCCGCGGAAGCGCGAGACGAGGCCGTCGTAGCGCCCGCCGCCGCCAACCGAGCCGAACCGCAGCGGGCGGCCCTTCTCGTCCTTGGTGTCGAGCAGCAATTCGACCTCGTAGACCGGGCCGGTGTAATATTCGAGGCCGCGCACGACGGAGGGATCGATCTTGATGCGATCCGCGCCATAGCCTGACGCCGTCACCAGCCTGGCAATCTCTTCAAGCTCGCTCACGCCGGCCTGACCGACTTCGCTCTTGGCAAGGTAAGTTTCCGCCGCAGCAATGGCCTCTTTCCAATCGTCGCGCGGCTTGGTGATGGCGAGAACGACGTCGGCTTCCGCCGCGCTCAGGTTGGCGCCTTTGGTGAAGTCGCCCTTGCCTTCTTCACCGCCGTCCCATCGTCCGGGACCCAGCAGCTTGCGCACTTCGTCGGTGGAGAACTTGTCGAGCTTGTCGATCGCGCGCAGCACGGTCAGCCTGCGGCCCGCGTTCTCGTCACCGGCGAGCCCAATGGCTTCCAGAACGCCGTCAAGCACTTTGCGGTTGTTGACCTTCACGACGTACTGGCCGCGCGCAATGCCGAGCGCCTCCATCGTGTCGGCCGCCATCATGCAGATCTCGGCATCCGCCGCCGGCGTCGCCGAGCCGACCGTGTCGGCGTCGAACTGCATGAACTGGCGGAAGCGGCCGGGGCCTGGCTTCTCGTTGCGGAAGACATAGCCGACGCGGTAGCTGCGGTACGGCAAGACCAGACCGTCGGTACCGTAGCGCTCGCCGACGTAGCGCGCGAGCGGCGCGGTCAGATCGTAGCGCAGGCTGATCCACTGCTCGTCGTCGTCCTGGAACGAGAACACACCCTCGTTCGGACGATCCTGGTCGGGCAGGAACTTGCCGAGCGCGTCGGTGTATTCCATCGCCGGCGTCTCCACCGGCTCGAAGCCGTAGAGCTCGTAGACGGCGCGGATCTTCTCGACCATCTCGCGCGTCGCCCGGATCGCTGAGGGATCGCGATCCTCGAGCCCGCGCGGCAGACGCGCCTTCAGTTTCTGGGGTTTTTTGGGTTTCTCGGCCATGCGCGGCGTTTACCAGCCGGGGCGCGGGGCGGCAACCGCCGCCTTGCCGCTACGGCTGCTCCATCCGGGCCCTGAGGGCGTCGGCATCCGCCTTCGGCAGCGATTTCAGTGTCGGCTTGATGGTTTCGCCGCCGACGATCTTGCCGTTGCGCATGAACATCCAGTCCGAGATGTCGGCGTCGTTGAACGAGACCTTGTCGCGGGCGTGCTTGCCGGGCATGTCGCGCGGCTCGTTGGCGAAGAGGCCGGAATAGGTGCCATTTGGCAGCTTCTTCACCTCGCCGATCCAGATGTGCTCGCCGCCCTTGCGGGTCGAGAAGCGCACCTTCAGGGCGTGCCCGGTCTCCGCCGGCTTCGCCGATTCGTAGGAGGTCCAGAAGGTCGGGAGCGTGCCGCGGGCCCGCGCAATCGCCGCGTTCATCTCGGGATCGCTGGTGCGCACGTCGACGATCGGCGAGCGGTCTTGCGCGACCACCTCGTGCGTCGGGCCGATGGTCAGGATGCCGAAGACGGAGAGGCCGGTGATTGCGGCGAGAACGACCCATTTCATGGGCTGGGAGAGTTTTGCTGCCATGATCGCGATATCCAGGATGCTTGTTGTGTCCTGGCTTTGTCGCATGTCGGCAGCAGCGCGTTCAGTGCGCAATAAGCCACAAGCGTTGCGCTTCTTACCCTCCCCTGGAGGGGGAGGGTCGGCTCGCATCTGAGCGGCGCGAAGATGAGAGACGGGGTGGGGTGACGGTCTCTCCACATCGAACACTGCCCAAGTGGAGAAATCACCCCACCCCGCTCGCGCTTCGCGCGATCGACCCTCCCCCTCCAGGGGAGGGTGAAGACCTCAAAACACCTTCCGGATCCAGTTGCGCGGATCGTTGGTGCGGCCGTACTGGATGTCGACGAGCTGCTTGCGCAGGCCCATGGCGACAGGGCCGGCGACGCCGCCCGAGATCTCGAAATCGCCGCTCACCGAACGCACCTTGCCGATCGGCGAGATCACGGCGGCGGTGCCGCAGGCAAAGGCTTCCTTCAGGCGGCCCGAGGCCGCATCCTTGCGCCACTGCTCGATCGAATACGGCTCCTCGCGCACGGTCTTGCCGGCATCGCGGGCCAGCGTGATGATGGAGTCACGGGTGATGCCGGGCAGGATGGTGCCGAGCGGCGGCGTCGTGAGCGAGCCGTCGTCGAACACGAAGAACACGTTCATGCCGCCGAGTTCCTCGATGTAGCGGCGCTCGATCGCATCGAGGAAGACGACCTGATCGCAGCCGTGTTGCATGGCCTCGGCCTGCGCGCGCAGGCTCGCCGCATAATTGCCGCCGCATTTGACGGCGCCGGTGCCGCCGACCGCGGCGCGGGTGTAATTCTCGGACACCCAGATCGAGACCGGCGCAGGGCCGCCCTTGAAATAGGAGCCGACGGGCGAGGCGATCACCGCGAAGATGTATTCGGAGGACGGCTTGACGCCGAGGAAGGTCTCGCTCGCGATCATGAAGGGGCGCAGATAAAGGCTCCCCTCGCCGCCCGGCATCCAGGCGCGATCGATGCGCACGACCTGCTCGACGGCCTCGATGAAGACGTCTTCCGGCAGTTGCGCCATCGCCATGCGGTCGGCGGAATCCCTGAAGCGGCGCGCATTGGCGTCGGGACGGAACAGGTTCACCCCGCCGTCGTCGCGCTTGTAGGCCTTGAGCCCCTCGAAGATTTCCTGGGCGTAGTGCAGGACCGCGCCGGCCGGATCGAGCTGGAAGTTGGCGCGCGCTTCGATCCGCGCCTCGTACCAGCCGCCCTTGGCCTGGCTGTAGCGGACGATCGCCATGTGATCGGTGAAGACCCTTCCGAAGCCGGGGTCCACCAGCTTGGCGACGCGGTCCTTCTCGGGGGTTGGATTGGATGCGGGCTGGATGTCGAATTTCATGCTCATTCCCTTGCCTCCCGCTGCCGGTGGCGGCGCTGTTCTGGCGCCCGCCTGCCCGCTTTCGGGGCCCGGCTGGCTTTGATTGGTTTCTGCCGGACCACCGCCAGCCTTTTTACGGCCGGTTTCCGTGGACAGCATGTCGCCGAGGACATGCTTTTGCGGAAGGCGGAAGTCCAGTATGTTTTGCCGAAATGCCGCTCGACAATCGCACGGTAGATCTGATCCGGCCGTCGTCGCCTGTCCGGCTCTCTCCGGCGCCTTGCTCCGACGCTACCCGACGCGAAGCGATCTAAAATTTCGTGCGGGTCGATCGTTTTGTAACATTGAACCCAAGATACGTCAATATGCCTGACATAAATTTCGTGACTTCCCCTCACGACGCCGCCGAGCCCAGGCCGGCCGCAGACGGTGGAGGCAATTTGCGCTGGGATATCATCGAGCTGCTGTTCTTCGCCTACCGCGACTTCGTCGGCGATCCCGACCAGGAGCTGGAGGCATTCGGCTTCGGCCGGGCCCACCACCGCGTCCTGCATTTCGTCTACCGCTATCCCGGCCTCAAGGTCGCCGACCTCCTCGACGTCCTGCGGATCACCAAGCAATCGCTTGGCCGCGTGCTCAAGCAGCTGCTGGACGAGGGCTACATCGTGCAGAAGACCGGCGACAATGATCGCCGCCAGCGCCTGCTCTACGCGACGCCGAAGGGCGAGGCGCTGGTGCAGAAGCTCGCCGGCCTCCAGACCACGCGGATCAACAGGGCGCTTGCGGAGATGGCTCCGCAGGACGCCGAGACCGTGAAGCGCTTCCTGCGCGCGATGATCGACCGCGACGACCCGGACAAGGTGCTCGAGACGATCTTCGCTTCCGTCAACCACGACGCCAAGGAGTGACCGTGCCGCTCGCTGCCACGCTCGCCCGCCCGCCGGTGCAACCCGTCGACGACGCCCCGCATCTGCTGCTGGTCGATGACGACCGCCGCATCCGCGATCTGCTCTCGCGCTTTCTCGCCAGTGAAGGCTACCGCGTCACCACCGCAGCGAGCGCCGGCGATGCACGCTCGAAACTGCTGGGCCTGCATTTCGACCTCCTGATCCTCGACGTCATGATGCCGGGCGAAACCGGGTTCGATCTCGCCCGCTTCATCCGGACCTCCTCCTCGGTGCCGATCGTGATGCTGACGGCGCGCCACGAACCGGAATCCCGCATCGAGGGCTTGCAGATCGGCGCCGACGATTACGTGGCAAAGCCGTTCGAGCCGCGCGAGCTGGCGCTGCGCATCAACAACATCCTCAAGCGCGCCGCCCCGCCGCCACAGGTCGCGATCGTGGAGAAAATTGCCTTCGGTCCCTACGTCTACCATCTCGAGCGCGGCGAATTGCGCCAGGGCGAGGAGGTCATCCATCTCACCGACCGCGAGCGCGAGATGCTGCGGATTCTCTCGGAAACACCGGGAGAGACCGTGCCGCGCAGCGCGCTGACCGGCAACGGCAGCGTCAACGAGCGCGCCGTCGACGTGCAGATCAACCGCCTCAGGCGCAAGATCGAGACCGACCCCGCCAATCCGCTATTTCTGCAGGCGGTGCGCGGCATCGGCTACCGGCTGGTGGCTTCGCCTTGAGACCTGAGCAGTGAAGCGCGACCGATGAGCACGATCGATACCGGCCTGACGCTGCTGCGAAGCGCCGCCGGCCGCGTCTCCGCCGCCAATGGCTGGATGGGCAACGCGTTCAAGGGCTGGATGCCGACCGGCCTCTACGCCCGCGCGCTTCTCATCATGATCGTGCCGATGGTGGTGCTGCAATCGGTCGTCGCCTTCGTGTTCATGGAGCGGCACTGGAACACGGTGACGCGCAGATTGTCGGCTGCGGTGGTGCAGGACATCGCCGCGCTGATCGACGTCTACAAGGGCTATCCGCAGGACAAGGACCGCGACCAGATCCGCCGCATCGCCCAGCAGCGCCTCGGCCTCGTGGTCGACTTCCTGCCCGCCGGCGACATGCCGCCGCCGGGGCCAAAGCCGTTCTTCTCGCTGCTCGACCAGACGCTGTCGGTGCAGCTCGGCCGCCAGATCGGGCGCTCGTTCTGGATCGACACGGTCGGCCGCTCCAACCTCGTCGAGATCCGCATCCAGCTCGACGACGCCGTGATGCGCGTGTTCGCGCAGCGCAGCGCAGCCTATGCCTCAAACTCGGAGATCTTCCTGTTCTGGATGGTCGGCACGTCCTCGATCCTGTTGATCGTCGCCGTGCTGTTTCTGCGCAACCAGATCAAGCCGATCCTGCGGCTTGCGGATGCCGCCGAAAGCTTCGGCAAGGGCCGCGAGGCGCCGAACTTCAGACCGCGCGGCGCGCGCGAGGTGCGGCGTGCGGCAGTCGCCTTCCTCGAAATGAAGTCGCGCATCGAGCGCACCATGGAGCAGCGCACCGCGATGCTCGCCGGCGTCAGCCATGATCTCCGCACCATCCTGACCCGCTTCAAGCTCGAGCTGGCGCTGATCGGCGACAGCCCAGAGCTCGACGGCATGCGCAAGGACGTCGACGAGATGTCGATGATGCTGGAGGATTACCTCGCCTTCGCCCGCGGCGATTCCGGCGAGCAGTCGCAGCCGACCGACATGGCCCAGGCCCTCGAAGAGCTGCGCAGCGATGCCGAACGCCACGGCCACATCGCGACCGTCGCGTTCCACGGCCTGCCCGTGGTGACGGTGAAGCCGGCCTCGTTCAAGCGCTGCCTCGCCAACCTCGTCACCAACGCGGCGCGCTACGGCAGGAACATCGCGATCACCGGCCAGCGCGATCACCGTTATTTGACCGTCACGGTCGACGACGACGGCCCGGGCATTCCCGCTCACCTGCGCGAAGAAGTGTTCAAGCCGTTCCTGCGGCTCGACAACGCCCGCAACCAGGACGAAGGCGGCACCGGCCTGGGGCTCGCGATCGCCCGCGACATCGCCCGCTCGCATGGCGGCGACATCACGCTCGGTGACAGCCCGATGGGGGGATTAAGGGCGAGCGTGCGGATTCCGGTGTAGGCTGCCCCTGCCTCTCCCCGCAAGAACGGGCGAGGGCGCCGCACCGCCTGCGCGGCGAGCAAATCCTACTTCGGCAGCAGCGCCTTCAGCTTATCCATGTCGCGCGTGTTCATCTTGAAGCCGCCGGGCATGACGATATCGCCGGGCTTCTGATCCGGCTTGCAGGCTCCCAGCCACTTGGCTTGCAGCGTCGTGGTGCTATCGCGCCCCGCCGCACCGGCAACGCCGCCTTTTGCGTGCGAAGTGGTCTTCACCGTGTAGGCCGAGTTGAAATCGCCGGTGATTTCGGCATGCGAGGTCGTGCTGACGCCGGCGACGTTGCACTCGGAATCGCTGACATAGCCGGTCGCGGTCTTCTTGATCTCCTGCTTGGCGCAGATCTGCTTGGCCATCGGGGAGACGTTGTTGCTCATCTCCTTGTCGACGGTCTCGTCGGTGCAGTGCTGCATGGTCATCTCGGGCACCGGCGAGCCGGTCGTGACCAGCTTCATTTCCCAAAGACCAGCCTTGCGCACCGGCAAATCGTCGGCGCTCGCGGTGCCTGCCGACAACACGAGACAAGTGGCCGCGCCGAGCAAAGCGAGTTTGCGCCTCATGTGGAGGGCTCCCGGCTGAGAGTGCGGACCTTCGACGGCGCCTCAGTACAGCGTGCGGATCGGTTGCTCGGCGGCACCATAGGGCACCCAGCGGCAGGCGAAAGAGATGTAACCGCCGTCATAGCCCTGCACCGCCAGGAATTTGGCGACCTTGCCGTAGCGTGCGCAGTGATCGACAGCGACCTGACGCGCGTCGACCCGGGTCGCCATCGAATAGGCGATGATCCCGCCGGTGTCGTTGCCCTTGAACGGCGGCACGATATCGGCGCGCGCCGACTGGCTCGCCATCATACCCAGGGCAAGAAGGCCAGCGGCCGCAATGATTCGCATTCCCGTCACTCCAGTTGGCTGGCGCCAGTCTACGGTGCCGGGACGGAAGTGAAAAGAACAGAAGCCCGGTTGGCCGCGACGTCCTGGTCAACTCCTGGCCAAGTGTTGCCGCGCTGCACTTGACCTCCCCCGGCCTTCGCGGCACCGTCTGAGCTTCGCAAGACCTAAGCAGTCTGGATTGACCATGCGCGCCCCCTCCCCGAAATCGCTTCGCTTTGCCGCCCTTCTCGGCCTCATGTTCGGGGCGCTGTCGCTCGGCGAGGCCAGGGCCGCCAATCCGCTGGAGCTGAATTTCTGGCTGAGCGGACCGCGCTACGACGGCGCCGTCGTCGATTGCGACAAGGCCCTGCCGACGATCGCCACCCAGTTCTGGGAAAAAGAGAGCTCGTTCTGGAATTCCTCGTTGAAGATCACCAGCTTCTCCGCCGTTCGCGAGGTCGCCTTCAGGCCCTGGCAGTCCGACAACATTCCGCGCCGCTTTTGCACCGGCGAGGCCATGCTCAATGACGGCAAGGTGCGCAAAGTGCACTTCTCGATCGCCGAGGATACTGGCTTCGCCGGCTATGGCGATGGCGTCGAATGGTGCGTGGTCGGGCTCGACCGCAACTGGGCCTACAATCCGGCCTGCCGCGCCGCCAGGCCCTGATCCGAAGAGCGACTGATTCGGGCTGATCAACCCGCCGACGACAGCCGCTTCGAATTTTGTTCTTGAAATGTTCTCTTTGCCTGCTAGGCTGCGTGCACAGTCTAGTTGAGGGGCGTTGCCATGTTTCATCCCAGATTGCGTTCGTTGTCCCGTCTGATGATCTCGCTGACCCTCGCCGCCGGGCTGGCAGCGCTCGCCGGCGGCGCGAAAGCCCAGGACAAGCGGCAGAACGCGCCGGGCGAGTTCGACTTCTATGTGCTCGCGCTGTCATGGTCGCCCTCGTTCTGCGAAGAGGCGGCCGAGCGCGGCGGCCGTTCCCAGATCCAGTGCGGCGGACGGCCCTACGCTTTCGTCGTGCATGGGCTGTGGCCGCAATATGAGAATGGCTTCCCGGAATATTGCCAGCGGCCGGCGCCGCGGCTGAATCGCAACATCGTGTCCTCGATGCTCGATTTGATGCCGGCGCCGGGCCTGATCTTCAACGAATGGGACAAGCATGGCACCTGCTCCGGGCTCGAGGGCCGCAGCTATTTCGAGACGATCCGGAAAGCGCGCGCCGCGATCAAGATCCCGGCCGACTATCTCGATCTGTCGCAGGCCAAGACCGTAGCGCCGGCGGAGGTCGAGGAGGCCTTCATCAAGGCCAATCCGGGCCTCAGCAATGCCAGCATCTCGGTCACCTGCAACCGGACACGGCTGTCCGAGGTCCGCATCTGCCTCAGCAAGGACCTACAATTCCGCGCCTGCGACGAGATCGAACGCCGCGCCTGCCGCCGCGACCAGGTGACGATGCCGCCGATCAGGGGCGGTTGAGGCCGACTGCTCCGATCCTCGTTTCGGGGGCGCAACGCGCGAACTATGGTGCGCAGCATCGCGCGATGTCGTAACTCTCCGCCATGAACTACCGCCACGCCTTCCACGCCGGCAGCTTCGCCGATGTCGTCAAGCACATCGTGCTGGCGCGCATCCTCACTTATTTGCAGGACAAGCCGGCGGCGTTCCGCGTCGTCGACACCCATGCCGGCGCCGGCCTCTACGATCTCGATAGCGACGAGGCGCGCCGGGGCGGCGAATGGCTGACCGGCATTGCGCGGCTGCTGCAGGCGCGCCTGTCGAACGAGACCGCGGCGCTGACCAAGCCCTATCTCGACATCGTCCGCGCCTTCAATCCGAAGGGCGAGCTCAAGGCCTATCCGGGCTCGCCGTTGATCGCGCGCGGCCTGCTGAGGCCGCAGGACCGGCTCGTCGCCTGCGAGGTCGAGCCGAAGGCGCGGAAAGCGCTGATCGACGTGCTGCGCCGCGACGAACAGGCCCGCGTGGTCGATCTCGACGGCTGGGTGGCACTGCCGGCCTTCGTGCCGCCGAAGGAGCGGCGCGGCCTCGTGCTGATCGACCCGCCCTTCGAGGCCAAGGACGAGTTCGATCGGCTGGGCGAAGCCTTCTCGACAGCTTTCGCGAAATGGCCGACCGGTATCTATGTAATCTGGTATCCCGCCAAGAGCCGGCGTGCCACCGACACGCTGGCGCAGCTTGTGGCGCGGCTCGCATCCGCAGCAAAACCGCAGGGAAAATGCCTGCGCCTCGAATTCAGCGCTGCGCCGCAAGTCGATGGCGGGCCCCTCACATCGACCGGGCTTTTGATCGTCAATCCGCCCTACACGCTGCAAGGCGAGCTCAAGACCATCCTGCCCGAACTGGAAATGCCGCTCGGCCAGGGCGGGGCTGCCAGATTCCGATTGGAGGTGCCCAAGCCTTAAAGCCAAGCCGTAACACTCCGGCATTCTTGGGAAAAATATGCAGGACCGGTAGTCAATCTGCGAAGAACCGTATTATGCTGTTTCCGTGACTGGCTTTACGTTCCGCTTCCGCGAATGGTTGCGGCGGAGTGAAGGCCTAAGAAAGATCCGGCCGGACCGATGGTCCGTCCAAGGATGGCCAGCTCCCGGGCTCCGTAAGGCCCGGTCATGTCGTGACGTGAGTCTGCGTCGCGGCGGAGGAGCAATGAGGGGGAGTTTCCCGATGGCCATGACGGGAACGGTCAAGTTCTTCAACGGCGAGCGCGGCTACGGTTTCATCAAGCCTGACGACGGCGGTCGCGATGTCTTCGTTCACATCACCGCTGTGGAGCGGGCGGGACTGAAGGACCTTGCCGAAGGACAGCGTATCACTTTCGAAGTCGAACCGGACAAGAAGGGGAAAGGGCCGAAGGCGGTCAACCTGGTGATCCTAGCCTAGGGAGCCTGGCGCAAAAAAATCCCGGCCGCGAGCGGCCGGGAGGCTGGTCCGGTATTTTCTTCTTGAGACGTCAGAAGTGATAGTTCACGCCTGCGCGGACAACGTTGGCGCTATAGCCGTTTGACACGCCCGTAATCGCGAACTGACTCGTGGACAGATCGATGTAGAGATATTCGAGCTTGACGCTCCAGTTCGGCGCGAGGCCCACTTCCGCGCCGGCACCGATGGTCCAGCCCGCGGTGGTGTGCGACTCCGTCCAGCCGAAGGTCTGCCCACGCAGCTCGCCGAACGCAAGGCCGGCAGTGCCGTAGAAGAGCACGTTGCTGAACGCATATCCCGCGCGGCCGCGCAGGGTGCCGAACCACGGGTTGGAGAATTTCCACGGCGCGAAGGTGTCGTCGGCGCCGGCGGCCTGGATGTCGCCCTCGACACCGAACACCCACGGGCCGTTCTGGAAATTGTAGCCGGCTTGCACACCGCCGACGAAGCCCGACGGCTTCGAAGGGTTGTTGTCCACCGAGCCCCATTCATAGCCGATGTTGCCGCCGAGATAGGGACCTGCCCAGCTATAGGCATTGAGCGGCTGGTTGACGGTATAGGGCGCACGTTGCCCATAACTGAGATCGGCGGCTTCTGCCGAAGCCGTCCAGCCGGCCGCAACCAACGCGGCCGCGCCCACAACGAGCCCCTTCATCACTCACTCCAACGCAACTGTCGCAACCTGCGCGATGCCTGCGCCGCCGCGCCGGCCCTGCATGGTTACGGAACCAAGAACTTTTCGCGTAGGATTTATCGAGAGTTTTAAGTTAAAGGGCTGTTAAGTCGGGTTACTGCGCTGTTAACAGACTTAAGGAAGCGTTACCGGGACCTGTGCGTGCGGCAGGGCCGGAACTTCAAATCAACACCCCCAGCGCCTAAATTCGTCCCATGGTTCACGATTCCACCGACAATCCGGACGACGCACGCGCGCGCAAATCCCGGCGCGGCATGGCACCGGATGGCCCGCCCCAGGAGATCCAACAGGAGACGGCGCCGCCGGACCTCGATCCCGCCAGCGCAAGCGGCGACGACGAGGACGATGCGCGGCTGCCTGATATCCTGGAGGAGAGTGGCGCCGTCGGCGAAGGCCCGCTCGCAACCGGCCACGAGGCGATCGAACGCGCGGTTCGGCTCGCCCCCACCTCGCCCGGCGTCTATCGCATGCTCAATGCGAATTCCGACGTGCTCTACGTCGGCAAGGCCAAGAACGTCAAAAAGCGCCTGTCCAGCTATGCGCGCCAGAGTGCCCCGCTGCCGGCCCGCATCCTGCGCATGATCGCCGCCACCGTCACCGTGGAGATCGTCTCGACCAACACCGAGACCGAGGCGCTGCTGCTCGAGGCGAACCTCATCAAGCAGCTGCGGCCGCGCTTCAACGTGCAGCTGCGCGACGACAAGTCGTTTCCCTATATCCTGATCACCGGCGACCATTGGGCGCCGCAGATCCTGAAACATCGCGGCGCGCAAACCAGGCCCGGGCGCTATTTCGGCCCGTTCGCCTCCGCGGGCGCGGTCAACCGAACCATCACGGCGCTGCAGCGCGCATTCCTGATCCGCTCCTGCACCGATTCCTTCTTCGAGAGCCGCACCCGGCCCTGCCTGCTCTACCAGATCCGCCGCTGCGCCGGCCCCTGCACCCGCGAGATCGATTTTCCCGGCTATACGACACTCGTGCGCGAGGCGACCGACTTCCTCTCCGGCAAGAGCCATGCGGTGAAGCAGGAGCTTGCCGGGGAGATGGAGAAGGCGGCCAACGAGCTCGAATTCGAGCGCGCCGCGCTCTACCGCGACCGCCTTGCCGCGCTCTCGGCAATCCAGTCGCAGCAGGGCATCAATCCGCGCACGGTGGAAGAAGCCGACGTGTTCGCCATCCACCAGGAGGGTGGCTTCTCCTGCGTCGAGGTGTTCTTCTTCCGCACCGGCCAGAACTGGGGCAACCGCGCCTATTTCCCACGCGCGGAAAAGACCTTTACGCCGGAAGAAGTGCTCGGCTCGTTCCTCGCCCAGTTCTACGACGACAAGCCGCCCCCGAAGAACATCCTGCTGTCGCACGAGATCGAGGAGAGCGAGCTGCTCGCCAATGCGCTGTCGATCAAGGCCGGCCACAAGGTCGAGGTCTCGGCGCCCAAGCGCGGCGAGAAGAAGGAGCTCGTCACCCACGCGCTGACCAATGCGCGCGAGGCGCTCGGCCGCAAGCTCGCGGACACCGCGACGCAAGGCCGCCTGCTGGATGCCATGGCCGCGACGTTGAACCTGCCGCACCCGCCCAAGCGCATCGAGGTCTATGACAACAGCCACATCCAGGGCACCAATGCGGTCGGCGCCATGATCGTCGCGGGACCCGACGGCTTCGTGAAGAATCAGTACCGCAAGTTCAACATCAAGTCGGAAGGACTGACGCCCGGCGATGACTACGCCATGATGCGCGAAGTGCTGGAGCGCCGCTTCAAGCGCCTGATCAATCCGCCCGAGGAGGGTGCAGCCAAGGCGAAGGACGACGACTTCCCGCAATGGCCCGACCTCGTGATCATCGACGGCGGCCGCGGGCAGCTCAACGCCGTCCGCGAAATCTTTGCAAATCTCGGCCTGACGGAGGTGTCGCTGATGTCGGTCGCCAAGGGGCCGGACCGGGATGCCGGCCGTGAGACCCTGTTCATGCCGGAACGCGAGGCCATCAAGCTCGAGCCGCGCGATCCCGTGCTCTATTTCATTCAGCGCCTGCGCGACGAGGCCCACCGCTTCGTCATCGGTTCGCACCGCAAGCTGCGCAAGAAGGACATCCGCGAGGCCGGCTTGCAGGAGATTCCGGGCATCGGCCCGTCACGCAAACGTGCCTTGCTGCATCATTTCGGGACCCTGAAGGAGATCGAGCGGGCCTCGATCGCCGATCTCGGCAAGGTTCCGGGGGTCAGCGCCGAGAGCGCCCGCAGGATTTTCGAGTATTTCCATCCCCAGCCGGGATGAACTAAAGGGGGACCGCGGTCATATGGTCGTCGTATCCCGCACCCATCTGGGAAGCGGAACGGTTGACCTTCAGGCTCGAGCGGTATTGGTAGGACGGATGAACATCGCCACGACACGAGGGACGACCAGGCGCGCGATGTCCCTCCCCAACATCCTGACCTATGGCCGGATCGCCGCGATTCCGGTCGTGGTCGGATGCATTTACGCGCAGTCCATCCTGGATCAGCCGCTGTGGCTGCGCTGGGTCGCGGTCGCCATCTTCATTGCGGCTGCGGTCACCGACTACCTCGACGGCTATTACGCGCGGATCTGGAATCAGCAATCGGCGTTCGGCCGGATGCTCGATCCGATCGCCGACAAGCTGCTGGTCGCCTCCTGCCTGCTGATGCTCGCCGCCGACGGCATCATCCACGGCTGGTCGCTGTGGGCCGCCATCGTGATCCTGTGCCGCGAGATCCTGGTCTCGGGCTTGCGCGAATACCTCGCTGCGCTCCGCGTCAGCGTGCCCGTGACCAAGCTTGCGAAGTGGAAGACCACGGTCCAGCTGGTTGCGATCGGCTTCCTGCTCGCCGGCCCGGCTGGCGACGAGGTGCTGCCCATCGTCTCGATGATCGGTCTGGCGCTGTTGTGGGCTTCGGCGATCCTCACCATCTACACCGGCTACGACTATTTCCGTGCGGGCATCCATCACCTCATCAAGGAGGACGAGGGATGAAGGTGAAGTATTTCGCCTGGGTGCGCGAGCGCGTCGGCAAGGCCGAGGAGACGATCGAGCCGCCCCCGAACGTGCGCACCGTCGAGGAGCTGATCGCCTGGCTGTCCGGCCAGGGCGAGGCTTATGCGTATGCGTTCGAGAAGCCAAAGGTGATCCGCACCGCGATCGACCACGCCCACGTCAAATCGGACGCCGCGATCGCGGGTGCCCGCGAGATCGCGTTCTTCCCGCCGATGACCGGCGGCTAGGCTCATGACCTGCCCCGTCACCATCCGCATCCAGGAGGGCGATTTCGACATCGCGCGCGAGATCGCGCTCCTGACCCAAAGCCGCACTGACATCGGCGCGGTCGTGAGCTTCTCCGGCATCTGCCGCGCCGACGAGGACAGCGCCAAGGTCGCCGCGCTGACGCTCGAACATTATCCGGGCATGGCAGAAGAAGAGATCAGGCGCCATGTCGACGAGGCGACCTCGCGCTGGCCGCTGAACGGCGTCACCGTGATTCACCGCGTCGGCCGCTTCATGCCGGGCCAGAACATCGTGCTGGTGCTGACCGCCTCGCAGCACCGACAGGCCGCGTTCCAGGCGGCTGAGTTCCTGATGGACTACCTCAAGACCAGCGCGCCGTTCTGGAAGAAGGAAGAGAGCGCCACCGGCACGGGCTGGGTCGAGGCCCACGCCCGTGACGACGAGGCCGCCGCGCGCTGGACGAAATCCTGATGGCAAAAGCCTCCAAGAGAACCCCGCGCGGCCGCGCCGCGCCGAGGCTTGCGAAAGTCGGACGCGGCGAGCTTCTCACGCTGCTCGACTTCGTCCGCTACGCGGTGAGCCGCTTCGTCGAAGCCAGGCTCGCTTTTGCCCACGGCACCACCGATCCGGTCGCGGAAGCCGCCTTCCTGGTCTGCGAGGCGCTGCATCTCAATCCCGAACAGTTCGAGGCCTTCGCCAATGCCCGCGTCACGGCCGCCGAGAGCAAGATCCTGCTCGACCTGATCCACAAGCGCGTCACCACACGCAAACCGGCCGCCTATCTCGTCAACAAGATCTATATGCGCGGCCTGCCCTTCTATGTCGACGAGCGCGTCATCGTTCCGCGCTCCTTCATCGGCGAGCTCCTGGATTCGCATTTCGGCAGCGAGGGCGAGGCCGGCTCGCTGATCGACGACCCCACGGCGGTCGCGCGCGTGCTCGACCTCTGCACGGGATCGGGATGCCTCGCCATCCTCGCCGCAAATCATTTCCCGAACGCCACCGTCGATGCCGTCGACATCTCCAAGGGGGCACTTGAAGTCGCCGCGCGCAATGTCGGCGAATACGGGCTCGAGGACCGGATCACCCTCTATCGCGGCGACCTGTTCGCCCCGCTCGGCGACAACAGATACGACCTGATCATCACCAATCCGCCTTACGTCGATGCCGAAGGCATGGCGGCGTTGCCGCCGGAGTGCCGGGCCGAGCCGAAGCTCGCCTTCGACGGCGGCGCCGACGGTCTCGACGTGGTGCGCCGCATCCTGCGCGATGCGCCCGATCACCTGACGCCGGATGGCGGGTTGATCTGCGAGATCGGCCGCGGCCGCGAGCTGGTCGACGAAGCCTTTCCGGAGCTGCCGCTGCTCTGGCTGGACACTGAGGATTCCGAGGGCGAGGTGTTCTGGATCGCAGCCGCCGATCTCGGCTGATTCAGCACGACGGATCACGCTCCGTCGGAACAAGTCAAATACCGCCACGTTCATCCCCCGAGGAATTTTCTCAATCTCGGAGGATGTCCGCATGCTCGCGCCATCGGGCGAACTGCTGCGCGCCGGCATGGCGCTCAAGCTCAATCACGTCAAACGCGCCGCCCAATCCTATTTGCGTGACCAGACCAGCCACGCAACCGGCAAGGTGACATCCTACGCGGTGGCCGGCGGACTGTTCGCGGTCGCGGGCCTGTTCGTTGTCGCAGCATTTTTCGTCGGACTGATCGCCCTGTACCGCTGGATCGCGATCACTTACGGCCAATTCTGGGGTTTTGGTGCCGTCGGCGCCCTGCTGCTGGCGCTGGCTGCGGTCTGTACTGGGGTGGCAATGGCGCAGATGAAACGCAAGGCCAAGCCGATCGTGCCGCTTGCGAGCCGTCTGCGCGTGGCGATCGCGACGCCGCGGATCCCACGTGGAACGGTCAAGCAGGCGGTGAAGGAGGTCGCAACGACGATTCCCCTCGTGCCGCTTGCGCCGGGTGAACGCGGTCATGGCAGCAAGGCTTGGCCGGTCCGCGCCAACCGCCCCGTGCAACTTGGCCTGATGCTCGCAGCCGTCGGCCTGGTCGGGCTGACGGCCGTCCGCCGGCGGCGCCACAGGCAAAGCCTCGAGGCGTGATGCTGGTGCGTCGCTCCGAGCAGATCGATTCCTGGCTGCTGGTGGCGGCAACGGCCGTCTTCGTGTTGACGGCGGAGCGCTACTTTCAGGACTCGGGCCTGATCCGGTCGGGGCCCCCGCAAGACCACCGCAACGGCGAAGCGAATTCACCGGAAACGCACCCGGCCAGTGCGGCGACACAGCCCGGCCGGGGCCGCCATGCGAAGAGCCCGTTCACGATCCCCTGGGCGGGTTGGAAGGATATCTTCTGGCGGACCTATCAGCGCATCGACGACGATCGCCTGCTCGCGACGGCGGGCGGCGTCGTCTTCTTCGGACTGCTCGCTATCTTCCCCGCCGTCACGGCGCTCGTCTCCTCCTATGGCCTGTTCGCCAATCCGGCGACGATCAGCGCCAACCTCCACACGCTTGCGACCATGCTGCCCGAGGGCTCGTTCCAGATCGTCGAGGAGCAGGTTGCGCGCGTGGTATCGAACGGCACCGCCACGCTGGGTGTCACGTTCCTGTTCGGCCTGCTGCTTGCGATCTGGAGCGCCAATGCCGGTGTCAAGGCGATCTTCGACGCCCTCAACGTCGCCTACGAGGAACGCGAGAAGCGCAGCTTCATCCGGCTGAACATGGTCTCGCTGGCCTTTACTGTCGGCGGCATCGTGGCGCTGCTGTTGATGGTGGGGGCCGTCGTCGCCTTCCCGCTTGCGCTCAATCATCTCGGCATGGCGCCTGAAAGCAAGCTGATCGTGGCGCTGGCACGATGGCCGCTCCTGTTCCTGATTCTGCTCGTCGCACTCGCCATCCTCTACCGCTTCGCTCCCAGCCGTGACGCGCCGCGCTGGCAATGGCTGAGCCTCGGCGCCGTGACGGCCGCGATCCTCTGGATCGCCGGTTCGGCCCTGCTCTCCTGGTACCTCTCGGAATTCGCCAATTACAACGCGACCTACGGCTCTCTGGGCGCTGCGATCGGCCTGATGATGTGGATGTGGATGTCGGCGATCGTCATCATGTTCGGTGCCGAGCTGAATTCGGAGATCGAGCGGCAGACGCTGCGCGACACGACCACCGGGCGGCCGAAACCGCTCGGCAACCGTGAAGCCGTCTCGGCCGACACGGTCGGCGCCACCGCTCCCTTCTGATCGGTGGCGGTCAGGCCGGAGCCGGCCCGACCGCATCTTTGGGCCATCAGCGCTTGGTGATCACGGCTTCCAGATATTCGCTGTGCACCACGATCGTGCCGTCCTCGGCGTGGTTGAACTCCCCGAGCAGCGCCAACAGGTCGCGCTTCAGCGCAGCCTGGCCGCTCTCGTCGAGCGCGGCAAACGCCTTCAGTGTCGGCCCGTAGAAGGTCTTGAAGATGTCGAGCCAATGGTCCGGGGAGCGATAGCGGAACACGAACATGCGCGGCTCGGCGGCAATCTCGGAAGCCTGGCTTCCGAACATCTCTTCCAGCCGCGCGGCCGTGCCCCACAGCGCCGGTGACTTCACCCCCGCCGGCGGCGGCAAATGCTTGCCGATGGTCTTGAAAAGCTGGCCGATGAAACCTTGCGGCGTCCAGTTGGCGAGGCCGATTTTGCCGCCGGATCTGCAGACCCGCGCGAGCTCGGAGGCGGCCTTGTCCTGATCCGGTGTGAACATCACGCCGAAGGTCGAGAGCACGACGTCAAAGGTGGCATCGGCAAACGGCAACGCTTCGGCATCCGCCTCGCGGAACTCGACCATGAGATGTTCGGCCGCCGCGCGCTCCTGCCCGCGCTTGAGCAATGCCGGCACGTAGTCGGTGGATGTGACGTCACACCAGCGCCGCGCCGCAGCCAGCGTCGCATTGCCGTTGCCGGCGGCGACGTCAAGCACCTTGCTGCCGGCGCGCAAGTCAATTGCCTCACAGAGCTGTTCGCCGACGATCTGCAAGGTGGTGCCGACAACGGCATAGTCGCCCGACGACCAGGCGCCGTGCTGGCGCTGCTTGACGGCGGCAAGGTCAGGCTGGGATGTGGGCTGTTTGAGGGCTGCGGATGTCGACATGGGCAAATCTCCTGGGGTTGAAAACGCCGGGACGATAGGGCGCATGCGGCCCGCTGGCCTTGAGAGCAGCGTTATTTTACGCTGAGAGCGCCTTGATTTCCGGACGGGAGCCGCGGCGGGCCTGATGCAGGCTGCCAGACAGTCACTATCCCCTCGAATCAACAATGATGTTAGGGTCATGCATTGCTTGGGGGAGCATGAGCCGTGACGGGTTGGAGCGCGACCCGTGTTTTCCCGGTGAAGCAGTCAGCTCTTGAGGCATAACGCGCGGCATGATTCGCATTTCGACGATCTTCATCGCCATCTGCATGGTCCTGGTCGCGGCCTCGCTCGGGCTCGTGCTCTATTCGGTCGCCGGCATCAGCGGAACGGAATCGGCCATCGTCGCGCTGACCGCGCTGACGTTCCTGATCCTCTACAACGCGGTGTCGATGCGACTGCGCGACCGCAGCGACGTCGGCGGGCAGATCGCCGACCTCTCGCGGGGCACCGCCGACCTCGCCCGCCAGGTGGCCGAGTTCGGCCGCCGGCTTGCCGCGATCGAGGGCCGCATCGCCTCGTCCAATTCGGCCAACTCCGACCGCGTCCAGTCGGTGATCGGCGAGATCAACGAACTCGGCGGATTGGTCAGGCAGCTTGCCACCACCGTGTCGGCCCATGAGGACCTGCTGGCCGGCAACGCGCCGGCCCCCGCCCCGGTCATGAGGCCCGAGCCGGAGACGCCGATCGATCTGGCTGCCCCCTTCGAGGAGAAGCCGGTCGCCGCTCCCCCGCTCCCCGCGCCGCCCCGGCCGGCACCGGCGGTCCAGGCCCAGCCCGCCAACCCGGTTCAGACCGGCAACGGACGCAGCCAGACCCAGTTGCTGGCGACGCTGCGCAATGCAATCGACGAGAACCGCATCGACATATTCCTGCAGCCGATGGTGACGCTGCCGCAGCGCAAGGTGCGGTTCTACGAGGCGGTGACGCGCCTGCGCGACGAGCGCGACCAGCTGATCACCGCCGAGGAGTTCATCAGCATCGCGGAAGCTTCGGGCTTGATCGGCCGCATCGACAACATGGTGATGCTGCGCTGCGTGCAGGTGCTGCGGCGCCTGATGGTGCGCAACAAGGACGTCGGCGTGTTCTGCAACCTCGCAGCCTCCACGCTCGGCAATTCCACCACCTTCGCGCAATGCCTCGACTTCCTCGAAGCCAACCGGGCGCTGGCGCCCTCCCTGGTGCTGGAGTTCAAGCAGTCGACGTTCCGCAATCTCGGCCCCGCCGAGACCGAGAATCTCGCGGCGCTCGCCCAGCGCGGCTTCCGTTTCTCGATCGACCATGTCACGGATCTGCGCATCGAGCCGCGCGAACTGGCCGATCGCGGGGTACGCTTCATCAAGGTGCCGGCCACGCTGCTGCTCGATCCCAGGCAGGCCTCGACCTCGGACATCCATCCCTCCGATCTCTCCGACCTGCTCGGCCGCTTCGGCATCGACCTGATCGCCGAGCGGATCGAGGGCGAGCGCGCGGTGGTCGACCTGCTCGACTACGATGTGCGCTTCGGTCAGGGGTTCCTGTTCGCGCCGCCGCGGCCATTGCGGCCGGAGGGGGCATCTGCTACCGCCGGGGCCCCGCCGAACCAGACGAAAGATATTCAGGGACCTCATGGCTCTGGCACACCCAGCTCAGGCGCGACGTCTTCTGCGCCTCCGCCACAACGCATCACCGGCAACGCGGCGCTCGCGCGCCGCATCTGATCGGCCGCGCAGATCATGACCACGCTGCATTTTGCCGAAGGCCTGCGCGAGCTCGTGGGCGGTGTGGACGTCGTGCTCAGCGACATCTGGGGCGTGGTCCACAACGGGCTGGAATCCTTCCCCGAAGCCTGCGAGGCGCTGCACACCTATCGCAGCCGCGGCGGTACGGTGATCCTGATCACCAACGCGCCGCGCCCGGCCGATTCCGTCCAGCGGCAATTGCGCAAGCTCGGTGTCCCCGATGAGACCTATGACGCGATCGTATCTTCAGGCGACCTGACCAGGCTCTATGTCGCCGAGCATCCCGGCCGCAAGATGCTCTGGCTCGGCCCCGAGCGCGACAACTCGATCTATCGCGGCCTCGATGCCGTGACCGCGCCGCTGGAGGAAGCCGACTACATCGTCTGCACGGGCCTCTATGACGACGAGACCGAGACGGCGGAAGACTATCGCGGCATGATGCTGAAGGCACGCGAGCGCAAGCTGACGCTGGTCTGCGCCAACCCCGACATCGTGGTGCAACGCGGCGACCGGCTGATCTATTGCGCCGGGGCGATCGCGGAGCTCTACCGCGAGCTCGGCGGCGAGGTGATCTTCTATGGCAAGCCGCACCGGCCGATCTACGAGTGCGCCATGGCGCTAGCCGGGGAACGCCAGGGCAACCAGATCGACCGCAAGAAGGTGCTGGCGATCGGGGATTCCGTCCGCACCGACTTAACCGGCGCGCGCGAATTCGGCATCGACTGCCTGTTCGTGACCCGCGGCATCCACGCCGAGGAGTTCGAGGGTCTTGACCAGCTCGACCCGACATCGGTCGTGGAATTGTTCGGCCACCCGCCGAAGGCGCTGATGCGCGAATTGAAGTGGTGACGGCGCGGATAACCGCGCAGGCACTTCAGGCTTAGACCGTTTGCCTAAGTGTCCGACGCCGTCATGGCCGGGCTTGACCCGGCCATCCACGTCTCTCTGCACCGCAAACGTGGATGCCCGGGACGAGCCCGGGCATGACGATCTCAACAAATGAATGTTATCAGACGAGGCGCGCTTACGCGCTCGCCATGTCCGGGAAGACCGCCTCGATCTTGGTCTTCAGCGTCGCCGCATTGAACGGCTTGACGATGTAGTTGTTCACGCCGGCCTTCTTGGCCGCGATCACGTTCTCGGTCTTGGATTCTGCCGTGATCATGATGAAAGGCGTGGTGGCGAGGTTCGGATCCGCGCGGACTTCGCGCAGGAGGTCGTAACCCGTCATCGGCTCCATGTTCCAGTCGGAGATCACGAGCCCGTACTTCTTGCCGCGCATCTTGTTCAGCGCTGCCGAACCGTCGCTGGCATCATCGATGTTCTCGAAGCCAAGCTGCTTCAGCAGATTCCGGATGATACGGATCATGGTGCTGTAGTCATCCACCACCAGAACCGGCATCGACAAATCAACCGCCATCTCGACTCCCCCAACGCAAACCCAGGAATATTAGGATCGGACCTGCCAAGCCGGAGCCCGGCAGTTCCACGCCTCAAGGACTAGCATCAAGGCGTTAAACAGCGCGTTAACTGCGGACGCCTCCGAAGGATTGAAATCGTGTTCAATGTCTGCGCGCTCCGGCTTGACTCCGTCAGGCCGGTGGCGCCACGGTCCGGGCCGGTCCTGCCCGGTTCGAGAATTTCCCCTGATGGCTCCGCCTTTTACCGTTATCCGCGACACAACGCCGGATTCCTCGATTCCGAGAGGCGCCGTGGTCGCCATGGGCAATTTCGACGGCGTTCATCTTGGCCATCGCGCCGTGATCGCGGCAGCGCTGGAGATGGGCCGGACGCATGGCCGCCCTGCGCTGGCATTGACCTTCGAGCCGCATCCGCGGCGGTTTTTCAGTCCCAACACCCCGCAATTCCGCCTGACGGACGAGCGGGCCAAGCTGCGGCTGTTGGCCGGCACCGGGCTCGCCGGCGCCGTGGTCATGACCTTCGACAAGGCGCGTGCCGGAACCAGCGCGCAAGATTTCATTCACCATGACCTGATCGGGCGCCTCGGCGTCAGCGGCATCGCGGTTGGTTACGACTTCCATTTCGGCAAGGGGCGGGTCGGCTCGCCGAGCCTTCTCGTCAACGAGGCGCCCCGGCTCGGCATCGAGGTCGACGTGCAACCGCATGTCGATATCGACGAGCGGCCCGTCTCTTCCAGCGCGATCCGGATCGCCCTCGCCGAGGGCCAGCTCGAGGACGCGACCACCATGCTGGGCGCGCCCTGGTTCATTACGGGCGAGGTCATCCATGGCGAAAAGCGCGGCCGCGACCTCGGCTATCCCACCGCCAACATTCGCCTGGACGCCAATTGCGGGCTCAAGCACGGCATCTACGCGGTGCGGGTCGGCCGCGGTGCCGAACGTCTGGACGGGGTGGCCAGCTTCGGCCGCCGTCCAACCTTCGACAATGGCGCCCCGCTCCTGGAGATCTTCCTGTTCGACTTCAAGGGCGACCTCTACGGGCAGCTCCTCGACTGCGCCTTCATCGGCTTCATCCGCGAAGAGCTGAAATTCGACAGCCTGGAGGCCCTGATCCGCCAGATGGACGACGATTCCGCCCGCGCCCGCGCCATCCTGGCCGCCGCCCGGGACGCGTTTCCGAGGCTGGGCGTGATCGATTGAGCCCGAAACCGGGCCACCCGAACCTTTGCGCTTCCCTTAGCCCCCTGCTATGGAGAGCCCATGTTTGCGCGGCGCATCATAGGGATTAGCGGCCCGGCTTCCGCCTGAGCCTTTGGCTCGGCGCAAGACCGGGATTTTGTCGGTTCACTCCCGCGATTCCGCATCGCGATCCGTTCCCGCGCCCTTCCGAGCCAGTCAGCCTCATGTCCGAAAAGCCGCAGAAGTCCCAAAAGTCTGAAGCCAAAGACTATTCGAAAACCCTGTTCCTGCCGCAGACGGAATTCCCGATGCGCGCCGGCCTGCCGCAGCGCGAGCCGGAGATCCTCAAGCGCTGGTACGAGATCGGCCTCTACGAGAAGCTGCGCCAAGCTGCGAAGGGCCGCGCCAAGTTCGTGCTGCATGACGGCCCGCCCTACGCCAACGGCAACATCCATATCGGCACCGCGCTGAACAAGATCCTGAAGGATCTCGTCACCAAGAGCCAGCAGATGCTCGGCTTCGACTCCAACTACGTGCCGGGCTGGGACTGCCACGGCCTGCCGATCGAGTGGAAGGTCGAGGAGGAGCACTATCGCAAGAAGGGCAAGCAGAAGCCCGACTTCCGCGACAGCGCCGCAATGATCGATTTCCGGAAGGAGTGCCGCGCCTATGCCACGCACTGGCTCGGCGTCCAGCGCGAGGAGTTCAAGCGCCTGGGGGTGATCGGCGACTGGGACCATCCCTACGCCACCATGAGCTATCCCGCCGAGGCCCAGATCGCGCGCGAGCTGATGAAGTTCGCCGCCAACGGCACGCTCTATCGCGGCTCCAAGCCGGTGATGTGGAGCGTGGTCGAGAAGACCGCGCTGGCCGAAGCCGAAGTGGAGTACGAGGACCACACCTCCGATACGGTGTTGGTGAAATTCCCGGTGACCTCGCCCGCGCACGGTGCGCTCGCCTCCGCAAGCGTCGTGATCTGGACCACCACGCCCTGGACGCTGCCGGGCAACCGCGCCATCTCGTTCTCGCCGAAGATCGCCTACGGCCTCTACAAGGTGACGGACGCGCCCGCCGACAATTGGGCCAAGACCGGCGATCTCCTGATCCTCGCCGACGCGCTCGCGGAGGAAGTCTTCAAGCAGGCGCGCGTGACGGCTTTTGAGAAGGTCCGCGAGGTCCCCGGCGATACCATGGACGTGATCGAATGCGCTCATCCGCTGAAGGGCCTTGGCGGCGGCTATGACTTCGTCGTGCCGCTGCTGCCCGGCGACCATGTCACCGACGACACCGGTACCGGCTTCGTGCACACGGCGCCCGGCCATGGCCGCGAGGACTTCGATGTCTGGACGGCGCAGGCGCGCGATCTCGACGCGCGCGGCATCAACACCGCGATCCCCTACACCGTCGACGAGAACGGCGCCTACACCGATCATGCGCCGGGTTTTGCCGGCAAGCGCGTCATCAACGACAAGGGCGAGAAGGGCGATGCCAACGAGGCCGTGATCAAGGCGCTCGTCGACAGAGGCATGCTGCTCGCGCGCGGCCGGCTGAAGCACCAATATCCGCACTCCTGGCGCTCCAAGAAGCCGGTGATCTTCCGCAATACGCCGCAATGGTTCATCGCGATGGACAAGCCGATTGTGGACGCCCCGGGCAAAGCCGGGGCTACGGACATCGCGACGGGCGGCAAGACCAAGAGCGGCGACACGCTGCGCGCCCGCGCGCTGCACGCGATCTCGGTGACGCAATGGGTGCCGCCATCGGGCGAGAACCGCATCAACGGCATGATCGAGGCGCGGCCGGACTGGGTGATCTCGCGCCAGCGCGCCTGGGGCGTGCCGATCGCCGTGTTCGTGCGCGAGAAGGGCGACGGCTCCGCCGAGATCCTCCAGGACGAGGCCGTCAATGCGCGCATCGGTGAAGCGTTCGAGAAAGAAGGCGCCGACGCATGGTACGCGAAGGGTGCGCGCGAGCGCTTCCTCGGGGCGCGCGCGAACGAAGACTGGCAGAAGGTCGACGACATCCTCGACGTCTGGTTCGATTCAGGCTCGACCCACGCCTTCGTGCTCGAAGACCCCGTGCATTTCCCGGGGCTGTCAGGCATCAAGCGCAAGGTCGACGGCGGCACCGACACGGTGATGTATCTGGAAGGCTCGGACCAGCACCGCGGCTGGTTCCACTCCTCGCTGCTGGAAAGCTGCGGCACGCGCGGTCGGGCTCCTTACGACATCGTGCTGACCCACGGCTTCACCCAGGCCGAGGACGGCCGCAAGATGTCGAAGTCGCTCGGCAACACCATCGAGCCGCAGGCCGTCATCAAGGACTCCGGCGCCGACATCCTGAGACTCTGGGTCGCGTCCAGCGACTACACCGACGACCAGCGCATCGGCCCCGAGATCCTGAAGAACACCGTCGAGACCTATCGCAAGCTGCGCAACACCGTGCGCTGGATGCTGGGCACGCTGCATCACTACAAGCCGGCCGACGCAGTCGCGCCCGCCGAGATGCCCGAGCTGGAGCGCCTGATGCTGCACGAGCTCTCAGGTCGCACCGCCGCGATCGACAAGGCCTACCGCGAGTTCGACTACAAGTCCGTGGTTGCGATCCTGTCCGCCTTCCTCAACAGCGAGCTCTCCGCGTTCTACTTCGACATCCGCAAGGACACGCTGTATTGCGAACCGCCGTCGTCACTGACGCGCAAGGCGGCGCTGACCACCATCGACCTGTTGTGCGCCTCGATCCTGAAATGGCTCGCCCCGATCCTCAGCTTCACCGCGGAGGAAGCCTGGCGCATGTACCGGCCCGACGCCGAGCCGTCGGTGCATCTGACGCTGTTCCCGACCGGTCTCGAAGACTTCCGCGACGACAAGCTCGCCGCGAAGTGGGAGACGATTCGCAACGTCCGCCGCGTCGTCACCGGGGCGCTCGAGCTCGAACGCGCCGCCAAGAACATCGGCTCCTCGCTCGAGGCGTCGCCGGTGATCTATGTCGCCGACCGAGACATGCTGATGACGCTGTTCGACACCGATCTCGCCGAGATCTGCATCACCTCGAACTACGAGGTGCGGGAGGGCGAGGCGCCGGCTTCGGCGTTCCGTCTCGATGCCGTGCCCGGCGTTGCGGTCGTGGTGGAGAAGGCGGTCGGCACCAAATGCGCCCGCTCCTGGAAGATTTCGCCGACCGTCGGCGAGGACCCCGAATACCCCGACGTCACCCCGCGCGATGCGAAGGCGCTGCGCGAATGGAAGGCGCTGGGGGTGAGCGTCTGATCGGTCGCCCATGACCCCGCTCCGCGCCGGCATCCTCGCGGCAATGGTCACGTTGGTGGCCGACCAGGCCTCGAAGCTCTGGCTCCTGAACGTGTTCGACCTCGCCGGTCGCGGCGCGGTGCGGGTGACGCCATTCTTCGACCTGGTGCTGGCCTGGAACATCGGAATCAGCTTCGGCTGGCTCCAGAACGACAGCCAGGCAGCGCAGCTCGCGCTGATGGCCGTCAAAGGTATCGCGGTGGTCGCGCTGGCGATCTGGATGGCCCGCTCGCACACCATGCTTGCTACGATCGCGCTCGGCCTGATCATCGGCGGCGCCATCGGTAACGGCATCGACCGCCTGGCCTATGGCGCGGTGGTGGATTTCGCCCTGCTCCACATCGAGATCGCCGGAAAAACCTATAATTGGTATGTGTTTAACCTCGCGGACGTGGCCATCGTTGCTGGGGTGGCAGCGCTATTGTATGATTCTTTCCTGGGGGTACCCGCCGCAAAAGCGCCCTGATCGCGGCCGATACGGACCGGCGGTGGAACCCGGCCTTTGCGAGGATGAGAGCCGCGTGCGCGCGGCGATCTGCCACAATATGGAACAGGTAAAGCAATGCGCAGCGCGATGACCAGCGATTCGATGGTGCGAGACCTCCGGTGGGGGCTCTGGCGGGCATTGAAATTGTCCGCTGTCGCACTTGGCATCGGTCTCGTCATGTCGACCGGCGCGGCCCGCGCCGGTGACGACGACGAGGAAGACGATATGACCTTCGAAGAGAGGCTCATCGACAACCTGATGTCCGGCATCGGCGCCAAGAGCATGGAAAAGAAGGGCATCGAATACCGCGAGCGTTCGCCGCTGGTCGTGCCGCCCAAGCTCGATCTGCCGCCGCCTGCGACCGAAGCCAAGGCTGCGCCGAACTGGCCCAAGGACCCCGAAGAGAAGCGCCGCAAGGAAGCCATCGCCGCGCGCAAGAAGGCCAGCAAGGCAACTGAGAACTGGCAGGCCGCCCAGCCGCTGACGCCTGCCGAGATGAAGGCCGGCCAGGTCGCCGCAGCGCCCCGCACGAGCAACGATCCGATTCAGCCGGGCACCAACGGCAACCCCTCGCTGAGCCCCGCCGAGCTCGGTTTCACCGGCGGCCTGTGGAACATGATGAAGGGCGGCAACAGCTCCGAGTCCAAGGAGTTCACGTCGGAGCCGCCGCGCCAGTCGCTGGTCGAGCCGCCGCCGGGCTACCAGACGCCGTCGCCGAACTACGCCTATGGCGCCGGGCCGGACAAGTCGCGGCGAATGTATTACGACATCATGTCCGGCAAGGAGAAGGAACAATAGCGTTCCTGTCCACTGCGACATCCTGACAAAAGCTAGGCCGGCGCCGGCGCGCCCGGCGCAGCCGTAAATTGCCTATCAGTAACTTGCCTACGAGATGCGTTCTCTGCTTCGTGACGCGAAGCCTCAGCTGCACGGTGTAGCATGCCGTGCCTCCGAGCCGGACATCCGGGCTCGGCCTTTCAAAAGGATCATGATGTCCTCTTACCGATCGGCTGCCTGCCTCCTTGCCGCGCTGCTTTCGACGAGTGTCCTCTCAGCCGGCACGTCCCTCGCCCAGACCACGGTAACATCGGCTCCGCCCGCCAGCTTCACGCTCAGCAACGGCATGCAGGTGGTGGTGATTCCGGATCACCGCACGCCCGTCGTCACCGAGATGATCTGGTACAAGGTCGGCTCGGCGGACGAGACGCCAGGCAAATCCGGGCTCGCGCACTTCCTCGAGCACCTGATGTTCAAGGGCACCTCGAAGCATCCGGCCGGAGAATTCTCCCAGACCGTGCTTCGCGTCGGCGGCAACGAGAACGCCTCGACCTCGGTCGACTACACCAATTACTACCAGCGTGTGCCGAAAGAGCAGTTGCCGACCATGATGGAGTTCGAGGCCGACCGCATGACGGGCCTCGTCCTCAAGGACGAGAACGTGCTGCCCGAGCGCGACGTCGTGCTCGAAGAGTACAACATGCGCGTCGCCAACAATCCGGATGCGCGGCTGAACGAGCAGATCATGGCCGCGCTCTATCTCAACCATCCCTACGGGCGCCCGGTGATCGGCTGGCATCAGGAGATCGAAAAGCTCGACCGCGAGGATGCGCTCGCCTTCTATCGCCGCTTCTATGCGCCGAACAACGCGATCCTGGTGATCGCCGGTGACGTCGACGCCGCCGAAATCCGCCCGCTGGTCGAGCGCAATTTCGGCTCCATCCCGGCGCAGCCGGCCATCCCGGCACGCCGCGTCCGTCCGCAGGAGCCGGAGCCCGCCGCCCCGCGCACCGTCACGCTGGCCGACCCGCGCGTCGAGCAGCCGAGCATGCGGCGCTACTATCTGGTGCCCTCCGCGACCACGGCGGCAGCCGGCGAGAGCGCGGCCCTCGACGTGCTGGCGCAGCTGATGGGCAGCGGCAGCAATTCCTATCTCTATCGCGCACTCGTCGTCGACAAGCCGCTCGCGGTCTCCGCCAACGCCAGCTATTCGAGCATCTCGCTCGACCCGACCCAGTTCGCGATCTCCGCCGCGCCGAAACCCGGCGTCAGCTTCGCAGAAGTGGAGCAGGCGGTCGCCGGCGTCATTGCCAGCGTCGCGCAGAACCCGATCCGCGCCGAGGATCTGGAGCGCGTGAAGACCCAACTCATCGCCGAGGCGATCTATGCCCAGGACAACCAGGCGGTGCTGGCGCGCTGGTACGGCGGCGCGCTGACGACGGGCCTGTCGATCGAGGACATCAGGAGCTGGCCCGACCGCATCCGCGCCGTCACCGCCGAGCAGGTTCGCGCCGTCGCGCAGAAATGGCTCGAGAAGAAGCGCTCGGTGACGGGCTATCTGATCAAGGACACCGCTACCGCCAAGCGCGAGGAGAAGCGTTCGTGACCTATCCCTTCCTTCGACGCGTTGCATTCTCCCTTGCCACCGGCGCGACGCTCGCGCTCGCCGCAGTCTCGCCGTCACATGCCGCCGCAAAAATTCAGCACCTGATCTCGCCCGGCGGCATCGAAGCCTGGTTCGTGCAGGACGCGACCGTGCCGCTGATCGCGATGGAGTATTCCTTCGCCGGCGGCTCGTCCCAGGACCCCAAGGACAAGCCGGGCGTCGCCAATCTGGTCGGCGATCTCCTCGACGAAGGCTCCGGCGATCTCGACTCCAAGACGTTCCATGAACGGCTCGACCGCCGTGCCATCGAGCTCTCCTTCAACGCCACCCGCGATACGTTTCGCGGCAGCCTGCGCATGCTGCGCGACAACAAGGACGAGGCCTTCGACCTGCTCAGGGGCGCGCTGACCTCGCCGCATTTCGACCCGGCGGATGTCGAGCGCATCCGCTCGCAGGTCATCTCGGGTCTGCGCCGCGAGACCACCAATCCGACCTCGCTGGCGAGCCGCAAGTTCCTGGAAGTCGCCTTCGGCGAGCATCCTTACGGCCGGCAGACCAACGGCAACCTCGACAGCGTGCCGACCATCACCGTCGCTGACATGAAGGATTATGTCGGCCGCGTCCTCGCCAGGGACGGGCTGAAGATCGCGGTCGTCGGCGACGTCGATCCGGCGACCCTGGGCAAGCTGCTCGATCACACATTCGGCAGCCTGCCTGCCAAGGCCAATCTGACGCCGGTTCCCGACGTCGAGGCTGCGAAGCCGCCGCAACGCACCTTCGTGACGCTCGACGTGCCGCAGACCGTGATCACCTTCGGCGGCCCCGGGGTGAAGCGCAGCGATCCGAACTTCATGGCGGCCTATGTCGTCAACCACATCCTCGGCGGCGGCGGATTGTCCTCCCGGCTCTATCGCGAGGTCCGCGAGAAGCGCGGACTGGCCTATTCGGTGTTCGAATCGCTGCTCTGGATGGAGCATTCGGCGATCTTCATCGGCAACACCGGCACGCGCGCCGACCGCGCCGGCGACACCATCGACGCCATCGAGAAGGAGGTGCGCCGCATGGCCGAGGAGGGCCCGACGCAGAAGGAGCTCGACGAGGCCAAGTCCTACCTCAAGGGCTCGCAGATGTTGGCGCTCGACACCTCCTCCAAGCTGGCACAGGCGCTGCTGCAGTATCAGCAGGACAAGCTGCCGATCGACTATATCGAGAAGCGCAACGCCATCGTCGACGCCGTGACGCTGGACGACGCCAAGGCGGCGGCCAAGCGCCTCTGGGGCCAGGGGCTGCTGACCGTCATTGTCGGCCGCGCCCCGCAGGCCGCGGCCCAACCGGCGGCTGCGACCCCGAAGTCGAACTGATCTGTTCTCCACACGCTCCCTGAATGGCCGGGCTCGTCCCGGCCATTTGCGTTTGCATGAGCACCATTGCCGAACCTGAACGTCCGCGATATGTCCAGACATCACGGATGGTGCCTACATGCTGCGGATATCCCGCAATCTCGTCATCGACGAGGACGATATCGAGATCGGTTTTGTCCGCGCCTCCGGCCCGGGCGGGCAGAACGTCAACAAGGTCGCGACCTCGGCACAGCTGCGCTTCGACACGCGCAAGCTGACCTTGCCGGAGGACGCGGCCCTGCGGCTTGCGCGCCTTGCCGGCCAGCGCATGACCAAGGACGGCGTCATTGTGATCCAGGCGCAGCGCTTCCGCACCCAGGAGCGCAACCGCCAGGATGCCATCGACCGTCTCACGGAGATGCTGCGCGAGGCGATGATCAGGCCGACGCCGCGGCGCGCGACGCGGCCGACCTTCGCCTCCAAGCAGCGCCGGCTCGAGGGCAAGAAGCGCCGCAGCGACGTCAAGGCAGGACGCGGCCGAAGCTTCGACGACTAACTGGCGCGGCAAAGAGCTCCGGCCGCGAGGCGACCGGAGCTTTGCCGATTCACCCGGCGAGACTAAAGCGCGATGGGATTAGGATGAATCGTCATCGCGCTTTAGGTTGTTGTTGAAGCATGATCTTTTCGGAAAACCGCTGCGCACTTTTCCGGATCATGCCTTAGTAACGTTTGGACGGGGCCGCGCCGCCCGTCGCGGCATCGCCGGCCGTTCCCTTGTGCGTAGCGCTGCCCGTGGTGCCGACCGTGCCCCTGGTGCCTTTGGTCGACTTCATGCCGGTCTTCTCACCCGCCGCTTCCGGCTGAGAGCTCATTTCTTCGTCGCCGCTGCCCATGGTGCTGCCCTGCATCGGTTTGCTCTGCACGGTGCCGCCCGTCTTGGCAGGTGGCGCGCCCTGCGCGAGAACGGGCGCGGCAACGAGAACCGATAGAGCGCATGCGATCATCGAGGTCTTGACCAACTTCATCCATTTCTCCTGGATTCTTTCGCGAGGAACGGCTCGGCGGCTCCCCACGCCGCTCATCTGCGCCGGCCATGTCATCGCGTTGAGAGTTCGGCGGCGTGATCGTCATGCAAACCGGATGGTGTGGTGATCGTTTAGGGATTTGACGGCGGTTTCGCGGAATTGTGCTCCGCATATAAGGCGCCGCGGAACATCACACGCGCCACACGTTTCCGCTTGCCGCGAAACAGCCCGCTACTACCACCACGTCTTTGACGCCGACTAGAGTTTGCACACGCTGGATTTGACGTGGATGAGCGAGCTCTTGGCGATACGCACGATCGTGCTGGGATTGTGCACCGCGATGGTGCTGATGGCGCGAGGCGCCGATGCGCAGATGCTGCCGGCGGCAAAGCCGCCGGATGGCGCGACGCTGTTCAAGCAGCAATGCGCTGTGTGCCATACCACCAATCTGTCGGATCCGATGCGGCAAGGTCCGCCGCTGGTCCGGATCGTGGGCCGCGCTGCCGGCAAGGTCGAAGGCTTTCATTATTCAGACGGCCTCGCCAAAGCTGACTTCACCTGGGACGAGGCCCGGCTGGACGCGTGGCTGGCCAATCCGCAAGCCGTCATCCCTGGTGTGATCATGGCCTATCGGCAGGCCAGGCCCGACACGCGCGCCGCCATCATCACTTACCTCAAGGAGCTGAACTGAATGGCAAAGCCGGTCCATTCCATGATCCGCGTGCTGGAGGAGGCGCGCTCGCTCGACTTCTACAAGCGTGCCTTCGGCCTGGAGGTCACCGACCATTTGAAGTTCGCGGATTTCGCCCTGATCTATCTGCGTCACCCCTCCTCGCCTTTCGAGGTCGAGCTGACGGTGAATTTCGATCGCAAGGAGCCGTACCAGCTCGGCGACGGCTACGGCCATCTCGCCGTGGTGGTTGAAGACGTCGATGCCGAGCATGCCCGCTTCGAGCGCGAGAAGCTCGCACCGGGCCCCTTGCGCGATTTCAAGCACGACGGCCGAACGCTGGCGCGCTTCTTCTTCGTCAGTGATCCCGATGGCTACAAGATCGAAGTGATCCAGCGGGGCGGCCGTTTCAACTGATCAAACCATAATCAAAAATCCACGGAGGACATGCCATGAGAGAAGTCGATCGTCGAAGCAAGCACAGCCGCCGCGTCTTTCTCAAGGGCGCGGCAACCGCCGTGCCGGTCGCGGCCGTTGCGACCAGCGTCGGCGTCCGCATCGATGACGCCTGGGCCGAAGAGACGAGCGCGCTCTCGTCCGCGACGATGAAGACGCTGCTGAAGGTCGCGCGCGACATCTATCCGCACGACGTGCTCGGCGACAGCTACTACATCATCGCGATCAAGCCGTGGGACGGCAAGGCGGCGAAGGATCCTGCCGTCAAATCGCTGATTAGCGACGGCATTGCGCGGCTCGATCAGAACGCGCGCGACCGCCACAAGGTGCCTTATGTCGAAGTGGCCTGGGAAGCCGACCGCGTTGTGCTCCTGAAGGAGATCGAGCAAAGCGACTTTTTCCAGAAGGTGCGGGGCGATCTCGTCGTCTCGCTCTACAACCAGAAAGAGGTCTGGCCGCGGTTCGGCTACGAGGGCTCCTCCGCCGAGCTCGGCGGCTACATCAACCGCGGCTTTGCCGACATCGACTGGCTGCCGAAGGCTTAGATCGCCACCCAACGGTTCAGGAGAACGCACATGGCAAAATTCGATCTGAACGACTCCGGCGTTGTGGTGATCGTCGGCTCCGGCGCCGGCGGCGGCACGCTGGGCAACGAGCTCGCGCAGAAAGGCGCCAAGGTCGTCATTCTCGAGGCAGGCCCCCGCATCGAGAACCACGACTTCATCAACGACGAATGGGAGAGCTTCTCCCAGCTCGCCTGGACCGATGCGCGCACCACGTCGGGCACCTGGCGCGTCGCCAAGGATTTTTCGGGCCTTCCCGCCTGGATCGTCAAGGCGGTCGGCGGCTCGACCGTGCATTGGGCCGGCGCCTCGCTGCGCTTCGACGAGCACGAGTTCAGGGTGAAGAGCACCTACGGCAACATTCCCGGCGCGAACCTCCTGGACTGGCCGGTCACGCTTGCCGAGATGGAGCCGTGGTACGCCAAGGCCGAGAACAAGATGGGCGTGACTCGGACCAACGGCATTCCCGGACTTCCCGGCAACAATAACTTCAAGGTGCTGGAGGCCGGCGCGAAGAAGCTCGGCTACAAGACCGTGCACACCGGCAACATGGCGATCAACAGTCAGCCGCGCGACGGACGAGGCTCGTGCCAGCAGATCGGGTTCTGCTTCCAGGGCTGCAAATCCGGCGCCAAATGGTCGACGCTCTACACCGAGATCCCCAAGGGCGAGGCAACCGGCAATCTCGAGGTCCGCCCCGGCAGCATGGTGGTGAAGATCGAGCATGACGCGAGCGGCAAGGTCACTGGCGTCGTCTACGCTGACGAGCAAGGCGCGATGCAGCGTCAGAAGGCGCGCATCGTTGCGGTGGCCGGCAACTCCATCGAGAGCCCGCGGCTGCTGCTCAACAGCGCCTCGCCCGTGTTCCCCGATGGCCTCGCCAACTCCAGCGGCCAGGTCGGCCGCAACTACATGCGTCACATGACCGGCAGCGTCTACGCGGTGTTCGAGAAGTCGGTGCACATGTATCGCGGCACCACCATGGCCGGCATCATCCGCGACGAGGCCGCCAACAACCCCAAGCGCGGCTTCGTCGGCGGCTACGAGATGGAGACGCTGTCGATCGGCTTGCCCTTCATGGCGGCGTTCCTCAACCCCGGCGCCTGGGGACGCTCGTTCACGTCCGCGCTCGACGGCTACCCGCGCATGGCCGGCATGTGGCTGGTCGGCGAGGACATGCCGCAGGAGACCAATCGCATCACGCTCGATCCGGTCGTCAAGGACAAGTTCGGGCAGCCGGTCGCGAGCGTGCATTTCGACGATCATCCCAACGATGTCGCGATGCGCGCGCATGCCTACAAGCAGGGCGCCGCGGTCTACGACGCCGTCGGCGCCACCGTGACCTATCCGACACCGCCCTATCCGAGCACGCACAATCTCGGCACCAACAGGATGAGCGAAAAGCCCCGGGACGGCGTGGTCAACAAGTTCGGGCAGAGCCACGACATCAAGAACCTGTTCGTCTCCGATGGCAGCCAGTTCACCAGCGGCGCGGCCTGCAACCCGACACTGACCATCGTCGCGCTCGCGATCCGGCAGGCGGACTACATCGCCGGTGCGATGCAGAAGAAAGAGATCTAGCGCCCGACAGGCAAACCGCTCTCTCCCCCGAGCGAAGCGAAGCAATCCAGACTGCCGACGCGGAAAGATTCTGGATTGCTTCGTCGCATCAGCGCAAAATTGCTACTCAATTTTGTCGCGAGCTCCTCGCAATGACGATGTGAAGGGAGTCGCGTAGCCCGATGGACGACACCGAGGGTGCAGCAGCTATTCGGCCGCGTCGAGAATGGGCGCAACAACTGCCTTGAACTCCCGGACCGGCGCAACGCTTCGAGATCGGTAGATCAGGCAGGAGCAGCGCAGCAGCGAGGCGAAATTGTTGACCTCGCCATGATGGTCGAGCACCTCGTTGTAGAGCGTGGTCAGGAACTTGCCGAGGCTCATGCTCTCCTTGGCCGCGATCTCCTCCAGCGTGTCCCAGAACGCCATTTCCAGACGGATCGACGTGCAGTGCCCACCGATCCGCAAAGACCGTGTCTGGGATTCGTAGTCGCGTTGGGGCTGATGCGCGAAGAGATGGCACATGGCGTCCTCCCGTCCTGTTGCCGTTTTTTCACGATGCTACACCGCTGCCCGGCGCCTCACAATCACAACCACGGCCGAAAGCCGGCGCGTCGACACCGCGGCATTGTCCCGAACGCCCAATGTCTTCAATGAGATAGGGGGCCTTCTTCCCCAGCCCGTCACGCAGCTGTTGCCCAACGCATGCTTTTGACGCAACACGGCCTAGAATAGAACGTCAACGAATCCAAGACCGAGCCCGATCGAACTCATGCCCGTCCGCCAATTGCCCGAACAGGTCGTCAACCGCATCGCCGCCGGCGAGGTGGTGGAACGTCCGGCGAGCGTGGCCAAGGAGCTGGTCGAGAACGCCATTGATGCCGGCGCGAGCCGCATCGACGTCTTCACCGATGGCGGTGGGCGGCGGCGGATCGGCATCACCGACGACGGCAGCGGCATGACCGCCAAGGATCTCTCGCTCGCGGTCGAGCGCCACGCCACCTCCAAGCTCGACGACGAGGACCTGCTTCAGATCCGCACCCTCGGGTTCCGCGGCGAGGCCTTGCCCTCGATCGGTTCGGTGGCACGGCTGTCCATCACCACGCGACATGCCGGCGAACCGCATGCCTGGGCTCTCACGGTCGAGGGCGGCGAGAAGTCCGAGATCATGCCGGCGGCGCTGGCCCACGGCACACGCGTCGAGGTTGGCGACCTCTTCTACGCGACGCCGGCGCGACTGAAGTTCTTGAAGACCGACCGCACCGAGGCGGAAGCCATCCGCGAGGTGGTGCGGCGCCTTGCGATGGCGCGGCCGGACATTGCCTTCACGCTCGCGGGCGAAGAGCGCGCGCCGGTGACCTGGGCCGCCGCCCTGCCTGGCGCCGCCGGACGGCTGACGCGGCTCGGCGATATTCTGGGAGCCGAATTCCGCAGCCACGCCATCGAGGTTCATGCCGAGCGCGAGGGCGTCGTGGTCGACGGCTATGCGGCGGCGCCGGCGCTGACCAAGGCCAACGCGCTCGGGCAATATCTCTTCGTCAATGGCCGGCCGGTTCGCGACAAGCTGATCCTGGGCGCGGTGCGCGCGGCCTATTCCGATTATTTGCCGCGCGACCGCCATCCGGTGCTGGCGCTGTTCGTCACGCTCGATCCGCGCGAGGTCGACGCCAACGTGCATCCGGCCAAGACCGAGGTGCGCTTCCGCAACGCCGGTCTCGTGCGCGCCCTGATCGTGCACGGGTTGAAGGAGGCCCTCGCCCGCGAGGGCCGGCGCACGGCCGCCAACGGCGGCGAGAACGCATTGTCCTCGTTCCGGCCTGCCTTCACGCCGCCGCGCCCGGCGAGCTGGGACTGGCGCGCCTCGCCATCCGCTCCGGTCGCGCCGTTGCCGTCGTTCGAAGGCTCGGCCGCGCCCGCCTTTGCCGAGCGCGCGCAGGCCGCCTTCGACGTCGGCGCGCCGAGTGCCGATGTCCGGATCGAGACACAGCCAGTCGCCGACCTCGTCGATCGCCCGCTGGGCGCGGCGCGCACGCAGATCCACGAGACCTACATCGTCTCGCAGACCCGCGACGGCCTGATCATCGTCGACCAGCACGCCGCGCATGAGCGCATCGTCTACGAGCGGCTCAAGGCCTCGCTGGCGGCGAACGGCGTGCAGCGGCAGATCCTCTTGATCCCAGAGATCGTCGAGATGGACGAGGCGACCGTCGAGCGCCTGCTCGAGCGCAGCGACGAGCTGGCCTCGTTCGGCCTCGCCATCGAATCCTTCGGCCCCGGCGCAGTCGCGGTGCGCGAGACGCCGTCGCTGCTCGGCAAGACCAATGCCGGTGGACTCTTGCGCGATCTCTCCGAGCACATGGCCGAATGGGACGAGGCGCTGCCGTTGGAGCGCCGTCTGATGCACGTCGCCGCCACCATGGCCTGCCACGGCTCGGTGCGGGCCGGCCGAAGGTTGCGGCCGGAGGAGATGAACGCCCTGCTGCGCGAGATGGAAGAGACGCCGAACTCCGGCCAGTGCAATCACGGCCGGCCGACCTATGTCGAGCTGAAGCTGAGCGACGTGGAGAAGCTGTTCGGGCGGAGGTAGCCCCGATGCCGTAGGATCTCCTACGATCTCTACGGCTTCCTCAAGAACACAAACTCCGTATCGTCGTAGGCGCGCCGCTCCAGCTCCTCGTATCCTTCCGGCGTCACGAATTGCGCGGCCTTCGCCTCCTCCACCACCAGCAGCGCCCCCGGCGTCAGCCAGCCGCCGTCGCGCAGGCTCGCGAGCGCCTTCTCCGCAAATCCCTTGCCATAGGGCGGATCGAGGAACACCAGCGAGAACGGCTCGACGGGATGCGCGGGGCCGAGATCGGTGGCATCGCGGCGATAGACCTTGGTGACGCCGCCGAGGCCGAGCGCCTCGACGTTGTTACGGAGCAGCGCACGCGCCTCTGCCCCATTGTCGACGAACAGCGTGAACTTGGCCCCGCGCGAGGCCGCCTCGATGCCGAGCGCCCCAGTGCCGGCGAAGAGATCGAGCACGCGCGCGTCCTGGATTGGATCCTCATAGGCGTGCACGAGGATGTTGAACACGGACTCGCGCAGGCGATCAGCCGTGGGGCGGATGTCGCGCGAGGACGGTGAGGTCAGATTGCGCCCCTTCAAACGACCGCCGACGACGCGCAAGTCAGTCCTCCCGCGGAGTCAGGTCGCGCTTGCCGTGATAGCCGCGCTTGGGACGGCGTGGCGGGCCATGGCCGGCCGCCTCCATCTCGTTGCGCTCGCGCGCCTCCTCGCTGCCGGTGCGCTGCACCAGCACGCGGCGGCCCTTGCGGTCGTTGATCACGGCGCGCTTGCTGGCGGGCTTGCTCTCGCGGGGCGCATCGTCATCGGCCGCAGACGATTTCTGCGGCACGTCGAACTGCGCGCCCGATTTCTCGATCACCTTGTCGCCGAGCTGCTCGCGCAGCACGCGCGAGCGGACCTCTTCGACTTGACCTTCAGGGATCTCGCCGAGCTGGAACGGGCCGTAGGAGACGCGGATCAGCCGGTTCACCTCGAGCCCGAGATGGGCGCAGACATTGCGCACCTCGCGGTTCTTGCCCTCGCGGATCGCGAACACCAGCCAGACATTGGCGCCCTGGTCGCGCTCAAGTGTCGCCTCGATCGGACCGTACTTGACGCCTTCGATCTCGATGCCGTTCTTGAGCTCGTCGAGCTGCGCCTGCGTGACGTCGCCATGGGCGCGGACGCGATAGCGGCGCAGCCAGCCGGTGTCGGGCAGTTCGAGCGTGCGCGCGAGTCCGCCGTCATTGGTGAGCAGCAACAGGCCCTCGGTGTTGAAGTCGAGCCGGCCGACGCTGATCAGGCGCGGCAGGCCTTCGGGCAGATTGTCGAACACGGTCGGACGCCCCTCGGGGTCGTCATGCGTCGTCATCAGCCCGCGCGGCTTGTGGTAGAGGAACAGCCGGGTGCGCTCACGCTCCGGCAACGGCTTGCCGTCGACCGTGACGACATCGTTCGAGGTGATGTCGAGCGCCGGCGAATTGATCACCCGGCCGTTGACGGTGACGCGGCCCTGCGTGACCATCTCCTCGGCGTCGCGGCGCGAGGCGAGGCCCGCACGCGACAGCACCTTGGCGATGCGCTCGCCGGCCTTCTTCGGCTTCGGCTCTTCTTCCCGCCGCGGCCGGCGATCGAAATCACGATCCCGCTCGCGATAGGCGCCGCGGCCGCCGAAGGCCGGGCGCTTCTCGAAGATCCTGCCGTCGTCCTCGTTCTCACGGCGCGGACGATCGCCGAAACGGCCTTCGCTGCGCGGATGCTCGTGCCAGTCGGAACGGCCCTCGGAGCGCTCGCGAGGACGGTTGAACTTCGGGCGATCACCGCCGCGCTCGCCATCGCCGTCGCGACGGGGCCGATCGAATTTCGGACGATCATCGCGCGCGCGATCGAATTTGGGCCGCTCGCGGAACGGACGTTCGCCCGACGGACGATCGTCGCGCGAACGCGAGAAGCGCGGACGGTCCTCGCCGCCTTCGCGCTTCTGCCAGGGCTTGTCCCCGCTGCGGTCACGATCGCCAAAATCCTTGCGCGGGCCCTTGCTGAAGTCCTTGCGCGGCGGCCGGTCGCCGCGCGGTGCCGCGTCGCGCTTCTGCCAGGGTTTGGACTCGCTGCGCTCGCCACCGCGCGGGCGGTCGCCAAAATCACGCGGACGATCGCTGCGATCGGGCGCGCCCCGCGAGAATTTCCGCTCGCCGTCGAACTTGCGGTCCGGACGATCGCCACGCGGCGTATAGGGCCGCTTGTCGCCAAACTTCTTGTCGCCGAACCGGCCGGCCGGACGGGAGTCGTCGCGATCCCGGGTGCGCGGCGGACGGTCGCCGCCATAGGACGGACGATCACCGCGCGGCTTGAACGGCCGCTTCTCGCCATCGCGCGAGGTGCGATCGGAGAACGGACGGTCGCCGCGCGGCTTGAAGCTGCGCTCGCCGCGCCCCTCGCCACCACGGTCGTCACGCTTGAATTTCGGGCGGTCGCTGAAATCGCGGCGCGGGGCATCGCCCTCCTCGCGGCGGCGGAACGGACGATCACCGCGGTCGGCGCGAGGCGGGCGGCTGTCGCGGTCGCCACGGGGCGGGCGGGCATCGCCCCTGCCCTCACGGCCGCGCTTGGCGAACTTCTTCTCGGGGCCACGCGGCTTGCCGGACCGGCCCTTCGGCGGGCCTCGCCGGCCGCGGGAATCGTTGTCTTTGTCGCTGTCGCGAGGCATGAATATTCTCACTTAGGGGGTGGCCAGAAAGCATTGTGCGTGCTCGCTTCGAGCCGCATGCTCAGGCAAATCCGGTATTCACTCTTGCTGAAGGCGGAGCTAGTAGCAGGTTTCTGGCGATGATACGAGGCATGAAAGCCCCTTCTTTCATGGATTTGGCGCTTCTGACGGCCGAAAATGCCGGAAAATCGGGCGAAGTTCCGATCGGATGCGTCGTGGTCCGCAATTACGAGGTCATCGCCACCGCCGCCAACCGGACGCTGACCGACCATGATCCGACCGCCCACGCCGAGATCATCGCGCTGCGCGAGGCCGCCGCGAAGATCGGCAGCGAGCGCCTGGTCGACTGCGACCTCTACGTGACGCTGGAGCCCTGCACCATGTGTGCGGGCGCGATCTCCTTTGCAAGGATCAGGCGGCTCTATTACGGCGCCGCCGATCCCAAGGGCGGCGCGGTGGAATCCGGCGTGCGCTTCTTTGCCTCGCCGACCTGCCACCACGCACCGGACGTGTACTCCGGCGTCGGCGAGAGCGAGGCGGCGCGGCTGCTCAAGGAGTTCTTTCGCGAGCGGCGTTAACCCGCAGAGAAAAACTCGCGCAGCGCCTTCGCGGTCGCGTCAGGATTCTCCTCGGTCAGGAAGTGCCCGGAATCGACCGGCATGCCCTCCAAATTGGTCGCCCATTGCTTCCACGTGTCCAGCGGCGTCGCGGCGGCCTGGGCGATGCCGGCATTGCCCCACAGCGCCAGCACCGGGATCGTGATCTTCTTGCCGGCCTCGAAATCCGCCTTGTCGAGGTCGTAGTCGAAATAGGCGCCGGCGCGGTAGTCCTCGCACATCGCGTGCACCCGGGCGGGATCGCGGAACGGGGCGAGGTAGTGTTCGAGCGCGCGCGGGTCGATGGCATCGAGCGTCTTCGACTTGGTCTGGCTCGCCATCTTGAAGCGCAGGAAGAACTCGCCATTGCTCGAGATCAGCGTCTCCGGCAGCGGATAGGGCTGCGCCAGGAAGGTCCAGTGATAGATCTTCAGGGCATAGGCGCGGTTGATCCGCTCCCAGTAGTTATAGGTCGGCAGGATGTCGAGCACGGCCAGACGCGACAGCCGGCCGGGATGATCGAGCGCGAGGCGGTAGGAGACGCGGCCGCCGCGGTCGTGGCCGGCGAGCGCGAAGTGCACATGGCCGAGGCGCTCCATCGCCTCGACCATGACTTTCGCCATCGCGCGCTTGCTGTAGGGCATGTGCAGCGCATCGCTTTCGGGCATGTCGGACCAGCCGTAGCCCGGCAGATCGGCGATGATCAGCGTGAAATGGTCGGCAAGCTCAGGTGCCACCTGGTGCCACATCACATGCGTCTCGGAGAAGCCGTGCAGGAGCAGCAGCGGCGGGCCCTTGCCGCCGACGCGAGCGAAGATGCGGCCGAAGGAGGTGTCGATCCATTCGGCGGCAAAGCCCGGATAGAGGTCGGCGAGATCGGACATCTTTTGTATCCCTATCTGGTCTCAGTCCCGGAGCCGCCCCGACAGGACAAAAATATCGAAAACAACCCCATGCACAGTAGCGGTATTATCGGCGGGGCTGCTAACCGCAACAGCTGATTGCACATTCTGGAATATCGATGTGGCGGCGCGGTGACACCCCAACCTCGAATCCCGCAATTGATGCGGTTTGCGGCCCGTCCGGAACGACGAGCCAATTGCTGTCAGTTCCCGGCCTTCTCCGCCTCCACCGCCTGCCAGCCGATGTCGCGGCGGCAGAAACCCTCCGGCCAGCGGATGCGGTCGACGGCCTGATAGGCGCGAGCTTGCGCCTCCGTCACGGTCGCGCCCAGCGCGCAGACGTTGAGCACACGGCCGCCATTGGCGAAGATGGCGCCGTCCTTCGCCACCGTGCCGGCGTGGAAGATCTCGACGGTCTCGACCTCTGCGGCTTCCTCCAGCCCCTCGATGCGCGTGCCCTTCTGGTAGTCGCCGGGATAGCCCTTGGCCGCCATCACCACGGTGAGCGCGCTTTCCTTGTGCCAGCGGAGATCAAAGTTCTTCAGCTGGCCGTCGCAGGCGGCGAGCAGCGCCGGCACGACGTCGCTCATCATGCGCAGCATCAAGACCTGGCATTCGGGATCGCCGAAGCGGACGTTGAACTCGAACAGCTTTGGCCCCTGCGTCGTCAGCATGATGCCGGCATAGAGCACGCCGCGGAACGGCGTGCCGCGCTGCTTCATGCCGGCCACCGTCGGCAGGATGATCTTGGCCATGATCGCGTCGTGGACGGCGGGCGTCACCAGCGGCGTCGGCGAATAGGCGCCCATGCCGCCGGTGTTCGGGCCGACATCGTGGTCGAACACGCGCTTGTGGTCCTGCGCGGAGGCGAGCGGGATCGCGGTGTCGCCGTCGCACAGCGCGAAGAAGCTGATCTCACGGCCGGGCAGAAACTCCTCGATCACGACCTCCGCACCGGCCTCGCCGAAGGCGCCCTCGAACATCATGGCGATGGCGTCCTCCGCCTCGCGCACGGTCTTGGCGACGACGACGCCCTTGCCGGCGGCAAGGCCGTCAGCCTTGACCACGATCGGCGCGCCCTGGCTCTGCACATAGGCGCGGGCGGCATCGGCGTTGGTGAATCGCTCATAGGCGCCGGTCGGAATGCCGAACTCGGTGCACAGCGCCTTGGTAAAACCCTTGGAGCTTTCGAGCTGGGCCGCGACCTTGCTCGGGCCGAACGCCTTGATGCCGGCGGCGGTGAGATCATCGACGATGCCGGCCGCCAGCGGCGTCTCCGGCCCGACCACCACCAGCTCGACCGCGTTCTTTTTGCAGAAGTCGATCACGGCAGCATGATCGGCCACATCGAGCGCCACGCATTCCGCCTCCTTGGCGATGCCGGCATTGCCGGGCGCGCACCAGAATTTGGTCACCAGGGGAGAGGCTGCGATCTTCCACGCCAGGGCGTGTTCGCGGCCGCCGGAACCGAGCAGGAGAATGTGCATCGAAGGCTCAGGATGAGGGGTTTTGCTGGGGCGGAGGTCGCATGAATCGGGGTGGGGCTCAAGGGGGACTAGAACGTGCCCGCGAACTCACGGCGGCGTGCATTGCATTCGCGTCGGTTGCTTTGGGTCGCCTTCGGCCTTGGGTGAACTCGCGAATTGGGCATCCCTGATTTGATTCGCGCGGAGTCAAGGAGCTGTGAATAGGTCTAATAACTGCGGGAGGCTTGTCGCCGGACGCCACGTCGCGCGCGAATCTCTTTTAGGATGAGCAAGTCAGCCGAAGCTGATTCGTCTGATGACGAAAAAACCGGGCTAACCCCTTCCCCAAGGAACGCCCGGCTTCGTGAATCTTGGTGACTTCCTGCGACCCTTTTTTGCCCGTCTCTTATAATTCAGTAATACTGAACGTATGAGTCCGGTCAAGGGGTCCAACACAAAGGACTCAAATTTGAGAAAGACGAAGTTTACGTTCGACGAAGCTGTAGACGTTTGGCTGCGTTATTGGAGTGGTCAGCTTCAGCATGAGATCGCTGCCGACTACCGCATCAATGCGGGGCGCGTTAGTGAGATTCTGACTGAGAAGGATCACACCGGAAGCAAGCAAGTCGGAGCTATGGCTGATTTTGGGTGACGCGGCCTGATCAGGCGGCGTGGCTTTCAGTGTTCGGAATGACTTCGATTCCGTCGATGAACTTTACACCGGCGATGACTTTCGGCAACTGGTTCGTGCTCTTCAATCGCCGCCAGGTCTTCGATGCGGCGTCGATGAGCTTGAACACCATCAGCTTCGCAGTTTGTTGCGACAGCGATCCCTTGGTCCGCACCGTTCGGTGGCGCACCGTGGCGAAGACGCTCTCGATCGGGTTCGAGCTGCGTAGGTGGATCCAGTGCTCAGCAGGGAAGTCGAAGAAGGCGAGCAGCGCATGGCGATCCTTGATCAGGCACTCCACCGCACGTCCGTATTTGACGTGGTATTTCTCGACGAAGACGTCGATCGCGGTTTCAGCTTCGGCCCGGTGTGGGGCCAGATAGATGTTCCGCAGGTCGTTCTTCATGGGGCCCTGCACGGATTTGGCGACCTTGTCGAGTACGTTGCTCACTTTATGGCACCAGCATCGTTGGTGCCGCGTGCCGGGAAAGGCCTCGTCCAGTGCCTTCCAGAAGCCGAGGGCGCCGTCGCCGATGGCGAGTTGCGGGGCAATCCGTAACCCGCGTTGCCGCAGGTCGATCAGGAGTTCGCGCCAGCTCTGCGCGCTCTCGCGCACGCCGACCTGGAAGCCGATCAGCTCCTTCTTGCCTTCCGGCGTGGTGCCAATCAGCACCAGCATGCATTCGCTGTGATCTTCCATGCGGGCCTGCAGGTACACGCCATCGGCCCAGATGTAGACATAGCGACGCGCCGACAGATCGCGTCTCTGCCAGCGTTCGTACTCGACCTGCCAATCGGCCTTCAGGCCGGCGATCACCGAAGGCGACAGGTTCGGCGCATCCTTGCCGAGCAGCGCCGAGAGCGCCTCCTGGAAGTCGCCGGTCGAGATGCCGCGCAAATAGAGGACCGGGATCAAGGCATCCAGGCTCTTCGTCCGCCGCGCCCATAGCGGCAGGATTGCCGAACTGAAGCGGAGGCGGTCGCCTGGCCCGCTCGCTCCGCGGTCGCGGACCTTGGGACGAGCGACCTCCACCGGACCGATGCCGGTCGCAATCTCGCGCACCGGACCGTGCCCATGTCGGACCAGGCGCGCTCGACCGTCGGGCAGCGTCAGATTGGCCGTGCTGGCCAGAAACGCGCCAACCTCGATCTCGATCGCCCTGGCAAGCAGGTCCCGCGCGCCGGCACGAACGATATCGGTCAGTGGATCATCAACCGCGGACGGCTGACGGAAAGCAAGAACATTGGTAGTCTCGGTCATGGCGTATCGCTCTCCTCGAGAGGTTCTGGCAGGCTCGTCACCCGCCTCGATACGCCGCCTTCCTCACACCGTCATCACCCAGATTCCGCCATAGCTCATTGGCTTCTCGGGGCAGAACGAGATGGCTTGCGTCTATTGACAGAGGAGGAGCATGAATCCGTGATCCTCTACGCGAGTTTCCAAAGCTTGCTGATCATCTCAATATTCGCGCGCGCTGCTAACCTCACCAATCCTGACAAAGACAAGCTGTACGGTACCAGCTTTTACGTCGATAAGGCTTGGTGCATTTAAAAAGTGTGGGGTGGCGGACAGGGGCATCGGATGTACCTTGAACCTCCCTTCTACCTACCCGAGGAGCATCCGCTTCATGGGGCAGAACCGATCGTATTTCGTCGGTCCTTTGAGGGCATGTCGAATTACGACCCACCGATAGAGCTCAGTCAGCAGCTCGTTCACTCACTTGGGTTGCACTTCATTGCCGAGCGGAGCGCGTACTGTCGTCTAAATTCGGAGGGTGACCTAGTACCCGGAATCAGAGCTGAGTGATACGGCGGCCTTTGAAACGGCGTTGACGGACCTTTTTCTTGGTCCAGACGAAGGGCTCGGCTCTGTCGTTGTATGCGTTGACGTAGGCATCGATGTGTTCCTGAAGCTGCTTGAGGCTCGTGAAGGAGGTGCCGCTGAGCGACTGCCCCTGCAAGATGGAAAACCATACTTCGACCTGATTGAGCCATGACGCACTTGTCGGCGTGAAATGAAATTGCACGTTGGGGTGGGCCTTGAGCCAGTCCTCGTTCTTTTTATGGGTGTTGAGGTTGTCGAGGATGACGTGAAGCTTGCGGTTCGGAGGGTGTCAGTAACTCGGTGTAAGATGGTTTCTGTGAGTTTACCTTTGACAGGAGACTCACATGGCTACGGATTTTTCACCTGAGATTTTGGACCAGCTTCTTGCCGGGGGCAGCCTCAAGCCAGAAGACTTAGCCGGCGAAGACGGGCTTTTCAGACGACTGAAGAAGGCGCTTCTGGAGCGCGCACTGGGTGCGGAGCTGACCCACCACCTTGGCTATGAGAAGGGCGACCCGGCGGGCCGCGGGTCGGGCAACAGCCGCAACGGCACAAGCAGCAAAGCGCTGTTGACGGACGACGGCGAGATCGAGATCGAGGTGCCGCGCGACCGCGCCGGCACGTTCGAACCGGTGATCGTCGCGAAGGGCCAGACCCGCTTCGACGGCTTCGACGAGAAGATCATCAGTCTCTACGGGCGGGGCATGACGGTACGGGAGATCCAGGGCCATCTGGCCGAGCTCTACGGCACCGAGGTGTCCCCCGATCTGATCAGCAAGGTCACCGACGCGATTCTCGACGAGGTCCGCGAATGGCAGAGCCGGCCGCTGGAAGCGATCTATCCGGTGGTCTTCTTCGACGCGCTCAGGGTCAAGATTCGCGATGAGGGGATGGTCAAGAACAAGGCAGTCTACGTCGTGCTGGGCATCACTGCATCGGGCGAGAAAGACGTGCTCGGGCTTTGGATCGAGCAAACCGAAGGCGCCAAATTCTGGCTCAAGGTCATGAACGATCTGAGGAACCGCGGCGTCGCCGACATCCTGATCGCCGTCGTCGACGGTCTGAAGGGCTTTCCCGAGGCGATCAACAGCGTCTTTCCCAAGGCGATGGTCCAGACCTGCATCGTGCATTTGATCCGCAACAGCCTATCCTTCGTGTCCTGGAAGGATCGCAAGGCGATCCTTCCCTCGATCAAGGCGATCTATCATGCCGAGAATGCCGACGCCGCTCTGCTCAGGCTCGAGGACTTCGAAGCCGAGTGGGGCAAGCGCTATCCCGCGATCGGGGCGGCCTGGCGCCGGGCGTGGGAGCACGTCATTCCGTTCTTCGCCTTCGCGCCGGAGATACGCAAAATGATCTATACCACCAACGCGGTCGAGGCGCTGAACCGTTCGCTGCGCAAGATCATCAAAACACGCGGCAGCTTCCCCAACGACGAGGCGGCGATGAAGCTGCTTTACCTCGCCATCAGAAATGCCGGCATCCATTGGCGACGACCGGTTGCATGGACGGCCGCAATGGGCCAGTTTGCCATCCAGTTCGGCGAGCGCTTTGCAGGCTCAGCGGACTGACCCCATGGGGTCAGTCCGCTGACCCCGCAAACCCCTCACAGAGACGCTCTTACACAAAACTTCTGACACTCCCGCGGTTCGGAAAAGTCGCGGTGACGCTGTTCATGAAATCGAGAAACTCGACGCGGCGCCGGCGTTTTGAATGGGTCGCGATGATCTTTCCGGTGGCGACTTCGAGCGCCGCAAACAATGTTGTGGTGCCATGCCGCTTGTAATCGTGGCTTTGGCCGGTCAAGGCGCGGCCATTGGGCAACTTCAGATAACCCTGCGCTCGCTCCAAAGCCTGGATCGAGGGCTTCTCGTCCACGCACAGCACAATGGCCTTCGCCGGCGGCGCGACATAGAGGCCGACAACATCGGCGGCTTTGGCCGTAAAGTTCGGGTCGTTGCTCTCGCACCAGGACTTGCGAGCCACCAGGTCAATCTTGTGGCTGCGCAGGAACCGCCAGACATATTGGACATCGACATCGCCCAGCGCCTCGGCCAGCAGGGGGCCGGTCCAGCGCGCAAACCCTTGCGGTGGCGGCTTATCCAGCAGCTTCAGAATCCGCTTGTCGGTCGTCTTCGTATAGATCGGCTGCTTGCCAGGCCGCGGCTTGTCTTGCAGCCCTTCAAGGCCATGGTCGGCATAGCGATGCCGCCAAAGGCTGACAATCCGCGGCTGGACCCCAACTTCCTTGGCGATCGACCGGGTGCTGCGCCCATCCGCCGCCAACAGAACTATCCGCGCCCGCTTCAAATCGCGCTGCAACGTCACCGGTGAGCGACAGCACGCCTCAAGCACCTTGCGATCTTTCCTCGAAAGGTGGACTTCTCTTGCTTCGGGTATCATCCCGACCTTGAATCACGACTCACGTTCCAAGAAAAGTGGGTACTAGTACCCGGAATCAGAGCTGAGTGATACGGCGGCCTTTGAAACGGCGTTGACGGACCTTTTTCTTGGTCCAGACGAAGGGCTCGGCTCTGTCGTTGTATGCGTTGACGTAGGCATCGATGTGTTCCTGAAGCTGCTTGAGGCTCGTGAAGGAGGTGCCGCTGAGCGACTGCCCCTGCAAGATGGAAAACCATACTTCGACCTGATTGAGCCATGACGCACTTGTCGGCGTGAAATGAAATTGCACGTTGGGGTGGGCCTTGAGCCAGTCCTCGTTCTTTTTATGGGTGTTGAGGTTGTCGAGGATGACGTGAAGCTTGCGGTTCGGAAAAGCCGCGGTGACGCTGTTCATGAAATCGAGAAACTCGACGCGGCGCCGGCGTTTTGAATGGGTCGCGATGATCTTTCCGGTGGCGACTTCGAGCGCCGCAAACAATGTTGTGGTGCCATGCCGCTTGTAATCGTGGCTTTGGCCGGTTAAGGCGCGGCCATTGGGCAACTTCAGATAACCCTGCGCTCGCTCCAAAGCCTGGATCGAGGGCTTCTCGTCCACGCACAGCACAATGGCCTTCGCCGGCGGCGCGACATAGAGGCCGACAACATCGGCGGCTTTGGCCGTAAAGTTCGGGTCGTTGCTCTCGCACCAGGACTTGCGAGCCACCAGGTCAATCTTGTGGCTGCGCAGGAACCGCCAGACATATTGGACATCGACATCGCCCAGCGCCTCGGCCAGCAGGGGGCCGGTCCAGCGCGCAAACCCTTGCGGTGGCGGCTTATCCAGCAGCTTCAGAATCCGCTTGTCGGTCGTCTTCGTATAGATCGGCTGCTTGCCAGGCCGCGGCTTGTCTTGCAGCCCTTCAAGGCCATGGTCGGCATAGCGATGCCGCCAAAGGCTGACAATCCGCGGCTGGACCCCAACTTCCTTGGCGATCGACCGGGTGCTGCGCCCATCCGCCGCCAACAGAACTATCCGCGCCCGCTTCAAATCGCGCTGCAACGTCACCGGTGAGCGACAGCACGCCTCAAGCACCTTGCGATCTTTCCTCGAAAGGTGGACTTCTCTTGCTTCGGGTATCATCCCGACCTTGAATCACGACTCACGTTCCAAGAAAAGTGGGTACTAGGGTCCAGACTCAATTGAGCCAATATGCGACGAGAGCGGCGAGATGAACAGCGGCCAAAAAATTACGGGCGAGCTTGTCATATCGCGTGGCGATGCGCCGGAAGTCCTTGAGCCTGCAAAAGCAGCGTTCGATGACATTTCGTCCTTTGTAGGCGCGTTTGTTGAAGCGATGGATGACGACACGGTTAGATTTATTGGGGATTACGGGCTTGGCGCCACGACGAATGATTTCGCCGCGAAGCTTGTCGCCATCATACCCTTTGTCGGCGAGGAGCACGCTCATGGGTGGCGCGAGCGCCAGGACATCGGGAGCCGCAGCGATATCGGCATCCTGGCCTGGAGTCAGATGCAGGACGACCGGCCGGCAGAGCGGATCGCTCAGCGCATGGATTTTTGTCGTGCGGCCTCCGCGCGAGCGGCCGATTGCTTGATTGTGCTCCCCCCTTTTCCGCCGGAGGCACACCGGTGAGCTTTAATCGAGGTCGAGTCGAGCGACAGTACGACGCCGTCTTCGCCAGGCTTGGCCAGCGCTTCGAAGATTGCGCACCATCGTCCTCGCTTGGCCCAGCGATTGAAGCGATTGTAGATCGTCGTGTAAGGGCCGTATTCACGTGGACAATCACGCCATCGTGCACCCGATTGCAGCATGTGAATGATGCCGCTGACGATGCGTCGGTCGTCGTCCCGATCCGGCCCCGTCAGTCCCCTCGGCAGATGCGGTTCGATACGCGCCCATTGCCTGTCGTTCAGCCAAAACAAACCAGCGCGCATTCTCTCGCCTCCGAATCAACACGTAGGCAAGAGAATCACGTTGCGCTATTTAGGTACAGACCCTAGTACCCGGAATCAGAGCTGAGTGATACGGCGGCCTTTGAAACGGCGTTGACGGACCTTTTTCTTGGTCCAGACGAAGGGCTCGGCTCTGTCGTTGTATGCGTTGACGTAGGCATCGATGTGTTCCTGAAGCTGCTTGAGGCTCGTGAAGGAGGTGCCGCTGAGCGACTGCCCCTGCAAGATGGAAAACCATACTTCGACCTGATTGAGCCATGACGCACTTGTCGGCGTGAAATGAAATTGCACGTTGGGGTGGGCCTTGAGCCAGTCCTCGTTCTTTTTATGGGTGTTGAGGTTGTCGAGGATGACGTGAAGCTTGCGGTTCGGAAAAGCCGCGGTGACGCTGTTCATGAAATCGAGAAACTCGACGCGGCGCCGGCGTTTTGAATGGGTCGCGATGATCTTTCCGGTGGCGACTTCGAGCGCCGCAAACAATGTTGTGGTGCCATGCCGCTTGTAATCGTGGCTTTGGCCGGTCAAGGCGCGGCCATTGGGCAACTTCAGATAACCCTGCGCTCGCTCCAAAGCCTGGATCGAGGGCTTCTCGTCCACGCACAGCACAATGGCCTTCGCCGGCGGCGCGACATAGAGGCCGACAACATCGGCGGCTTTGGCCGTAAAGTTCGGGTCGTTGCTCTCGCACCAGGACTTGCGAGCCACCAGGTCAATCTTGTGGCTGCGCAGGAACCGCCAGACATATTGGACATCGACATCGCCCAGCGCCTCGGCCAGCAGGGGGCCGGTCCAGCGCGCAAACCCTTGCGGTGGCGGCTTATCCAGCAGCTTCAGAATCCGCTTGTCGGTCGTCTTCGTATAGATCGGCTGCTTGCCAGGCCGCGGCTTGTCTTGCAGCCCTTCAAGGCCATGGTCGGCATAGCGATGCCGCCAAAGGCTGACAATCCGCGGCTGGACCCCAACTTCCTTGGCGATCGACCGGGTGCTGCGCCCATCCGCCGCCAACAGAACTATCCGCGCCCGCTTCAAATCGCGCTGCAACGTCACCGGTGAGCGACAGCACGCCTCAAGCACCTTGCGATCTTTCCTCGAAAGGTGGACTTCTCTTGCTTCGGGTATCATCCCGACCTTGAATCACGACTCACGTTCCAAGAAAAGTGGGTACTAGAGGAGGTCATCAAAGTGTTTCGCGACGCTGGCACCGGTGACTTTGACCGCAGTAGGACACTCGTGCTGATCAAGGCCAAACCACTGGCAGAATTTATGGCAGTAGGTGGATACGCTCTTTATCGGAAGTTCGACCTGACGAGGTTTCTGCCGGGATCATTTACCCATTGGGACAATGCCGAACGCCACTTCGAGGAGAGCTATGCGGGATTTTGGGTGACGAGGCGATCAGGCGGCGTGGTTTTCCGGCACTTGGATGACCTCGATGCCGTTTTCGAATCTGACACCTGCGACGACCTTCGGCAACTGATTTGTGCCTTTCAGCCGCCGCCAGGTCTTTGATGCGGCGCAGAGCAGCTTGAACACCATCAACTTGGCAGTCGTTGACGATAACGAACCTTTCGTGCGCACCGTTCTGTGCCGGACCGTCGCGAACACGCTTTCGATGGGATTCGTCGTCCGCAAGTGGTCCCAATGCTCGGCGGGGAATTCGTAGAACGCAAGCATTGCGTCGCGATCTTTCGTCAGGCACTCGACCGCCTTGTCGTACTTCGCTCCGTATTTCTCGGCAAAGACATCGATCGCCACTTCGGCCGAAGCTCGGTTGGACGCCAAATAGACCTCGCGCAGGTCCTTCTTCATGCTGGCCTGTACCGACACTGCGACTTTGTTCAAGATATTCGCGGTTTTGTGCACCCAGCACCGCTGATGTCGCGTGGCGGGAAAGACCTCGTCGAGCGCCTTCCAGAAGCCGAGCGCGCCGTCACCGACGGCGATTTCCGGGGCGATCTTCAGCCCTCGGGTTTTCGCCTCGACGAGCAGTTCGTGCCAGCTCTGCGTGCTCTCGCGCACGCCGACCTGGAAGCCGATGAGTTCCTTCTTGCCTTCCGGCGTCGCGCCGATCAGCACCAGCATGCATTCGCTGTGGTCTTCCATGCGAGCCTGCAGGAAGACGCCGTCCGCCCACACGTATACGTACCGGCGCGCCGACAGATCGCGCTTCTGCCAACGCTCGTACTCGAGCTGCCACTCCGTCGTCAGTCTGGAAACCACCGCCGGAGAAAGATTCGGCGCATCCTTGCCCAAGAGCGCCGCCAGCGCCTCCTGGAAGTCGCCCGTCGAGATGCCTCGCAGGTACAGAACCGGCAAAAGTGCATCCAAGCTCTTCGTGCGCCGTGCCCACAACGGCAGGATCGCCGAGGTGAAGCGGATCCGCTCGCCATCGCTGGTCACCGCGCGATCGCGAATCTTTACCCGGGCGACTTCGACGGCGCCGATCCCCGTCTGGATCGTCCGCACTGGACCATGGCCGTGTCGCACGAGGCGGTCGCGGCCATCGGGAAGCTTCAAGCCCTTCATCGCGGCGAGAAACGCCTCGGCTTCCATCTCGACAGCCTGCGCAAGCAGCTGCCGAGCTCCAGATCGCAAAATATTCGTCAGTGGATCGTCGATCTCATCGGGCTGACGCAGTGGGACAATGTTGCTATGCTCGTTCATGGCGTATCGCTCTCCTTGAGGTTCTGGCAGGCTCGACACCCGCCTCGATACGCCGCCTATCTCATTCCGTCATCACCCAGTTTCCCGCATAGCTCCTTCGAGGAGCCCGACCTTAGAGCTGGCCCCGGTTGTTTGGACAGCGCCCCGCTGGATTTAAGTGGATTCCTGCCGGGTTATGCTGAACGCGGGGCTTTACGGTTTTGTCGTTGCGTCGGGAGGGCGTAGCCCGACCAGAGCGACGACAAAACCGTCGGCGACGGCCATGCGGCCATCACCATAGCTTGCGTGCCGAAGTAAGCCTCGTCGGGCGTGCGCCCGTCAAGGCTCGAGTGAGGGCGTCCCTGATTGTAGAAGGCCAGATACTTGGCAATTGACGCTCGCGCCTCGGACACGCTGTCGTAGGCGCGGAGATATACTTCTTCGTATTTGACCGTGCGCCAGAGCCGCTCGACAAACACGTTGTCGCGCCAGGCGCCCTTGCCGTCCATGCTGATGGCGATCTTCGCGTCCAGCAGCACATCGGTGAACTCGAGGCTGGTGAACTGGCTGCCCTGATCCGTGTTGAAAATCTCGGGCCTGCCGTGCTTCGCCAACGCCTCCTGGACCGCTTCGACGCAGAAGGCCGCCTCCATTGTGATCGAGACGCGATGGGCCAGGACCCGTCGGCTGAACACATCGACGACCGCCGCGAGATAGACGAAGCCACGCCGCATCGGAATGTAGGTGATGTCCATTGCCCACGCATGGTCGGGCCGCTCGATCTTCAATCCGCGCAACAGGTACGGGTAGATCTTGTGACCCGGAGCCGGCTTGCTCGTGTTCGGGCGACGATAGACCGCCTCGATCCCCATGCGCTTCATCAGCGTCGCGATGTGGCGGCGACCGGCGTATACGCCCTCCCGCCGCAGCAACGATCGCAGCATACGCGCTCCCGCGAAGGGATAATCGAGATGCAGCTCATCGAGCCGACGCATCAAGGCAAGGTCCTCGGCCGAAACTGGCCGAGGTTCATAGTAGACCGTGCTGCGAGCCAGCTTCAGGACCTTCGCCTGGCGCACGATAGAAAGATCATGATCGCGGTCGATCATCGCTTTGCGCTCAGCAGGCCCGCCTTGGTGAGCGCGCCGGACAAAAAATCGTTTTCCAACGCCAGCTCGCCGATCTTGGCATGTAACGCCTTCAAATCGACCGGCGTCTCGGCCGATGTCTTGTCATGCCCAAACACGCCGGCGGCGCCTTCCAGGAGCTGGTTTTTCCAGATCGTGATCTGGTTCGGATGAACATCAAACAGTTGCGCCAGCTCCGCCAGTGTCTTGTCGCCTTTGACCGCAGCCAAAGCAACCTTCGCCTTGAATGCCGGAGAATGCGTCCGGCGGCTCTTCTTCGTCATCTTCGCTCCTGATTCGCAGCAAGAATCCTCGCCGCTGTCAGGCAGAAAATCCACTCAAGCTACTGTCCGAATTTGCGGGGCCAGCTCTCCTATGACGGGAGCGTACAGTGAGTGATTTCCAGTTAGCCCTCCGAATTTTTGCCGGAATGTTTGCCCTCTGCGCTGTCTTGGCAGTCGTGGTTTTGGCTATCGACGCTTGGTCGCACATCCCGCTGGCAAGCGACCTCATCAAAACATTCTCGGCGATCATGCTTTCCTGCGTCACAGGAATTGGCGCCCTCTTCGCCGGCCAAGGAATCGAGAGGCGAAGGAAGCGGCAAGGCGATTGACAGTGGGGATTACGGTGACAGTGTACTAATCTCTGGTAGCATCTCGTGCACTGTCACAGCAATTCCTGTCATCCCGTCGCCGCGATTCCGTCGTTGCTCTTTCGCTGTCATTCCGGGGCGCGCGCCAGCGCGAACCCGGAATCCATTGAGCGGCAGCGTCGGCGGTGGAATGGATTCCGGGCTCGCGCCCAAGAGGGCGCGCCCCGGAATGACGGCGGAGGCCAAACCTGCTTCCCCGCGATAATCTCCTGCAACGTCGCCACATGCCGCGCGAACGCGCCGTGGCCAGCGGCCGTGGCCGCCACCGTGGTCTGCGGCATCTTCCCCACGAACGCCTTGTCCACCGCGACATAACCGGCCCGCGCCAGCGTCTCGATATGTGCGCCGAGATGGCCGTCGGTGGCGCCGGTTTCTTCAGGCGGCAAATTCGAGGCCTGATACCGCCGGCAGCGCGCCGAGGGCCGCCATGATCTTCAACCGCAGCGGCTGGTGGATGATGTGCTCGAGCTCCGCCAGGGCGCTTGTTGGCGATCGACTTTTCGCCGTGCAAGCAATCGGCTACACGGGAATTGCATTTGCCCCGTGCGCTTCGCGGCGGTGGACCCCAACAGGCCTGATCGATGAATCCTGAGAAGCCGCAGCCGGGCGCTCCTGCCCTCGAAAAAGGGCTGGACCTTCTGGAGGCGCTGGCGAGCGCTGCACGTGGGATGAGCCAGAAGCAGCTCGCCGAACGCGTCGGACGCTCCGTCAGCGAGATCTTCCGGATGCTGGTGGCGCTGGAGCGCCGCGGCTATGTCGCGCGCGACCCCGCGACCGGCGAATACACGCTGACGCTGAAGCTGTTCCGGATCGCCTCGCAATTCCCGCCGACCGAGCGGCTGCTGAAGGCGGCGCTGCCGGTGATGGAGCAGCTGGCCTCGCGCGTGCAACTGTCCTGTCACCTCACGGTGCTGCACGGCGAGCAGTTCATGGTGATCGCCCGGATCGAACCGGAATGGCTGATGGGCTGGTCGGTCAAGGTCGGCGCGGTGTTTCCGCTCACCCAGCAATACGCCTCCGCGAAGGTCCTGGCGGCCTTCCAGCTCGAGGGCCGGCGCCAGGAGCTTGCGCAGGTCATCGCGACCAATGACCGGATCAGCACCAAGAAGGCGCTTGCGGCGCTCGACCGCATTTCGGCGGAGGGAGGAAACTTCTCCAACGACGACGGCTATACGCGCATCCTGGCCTATAGCTGCCCAATCATCGAAGCCTCCGGCCGCGCGGTGGCCGCGATGACCGTTCCGCTGGTGAAGCAGGAACAAATTCCAGCCGCGGAAGCCAGCACCATCGCCGCCGAGCTGCGCAGCGCGGCCAGGATCGTCTCCGAGAAGATCGGCGGTGTTTCCTAGAGCGTGATGAAATCAGGTCTGATTGTTACAACGTAAGTGCGCTCCCTCGCCCGCTTGCGGGAGAGGGTTGGGGAGAGGGTTTCCACAATGGGACACTCCCCCAGAGGAGAAAGCCCTCACCCGCGCCTTGCGCGACCTCTCCCGCAAGCGGGAGAGGTTGCACCGAGCCCGTAGAACCGGGTCTGCTGCTTTCACCCTTTTTGTTTCTCTTCTGCGCTTTTCCCATCGGAGCTTTTGGAGCGCTCTTCGAAGCGATCAGCCCCCTTGGCTAGATCGTGCCCCATCTTGCTCTCGTTTTTCGCTTCGTCCCTGGAAGCTGCTTCACGCAAGCCTTCGGCGGCCTGTTGCCCTGCCTTCGATGATTTTCGTTCGTCATCCATTGGTGGCTCCTTCCCGATAAGACGCCTCCCAGGAAGCCGCTGGTCGATCCCGGATTGGACGTATCAACGTTCCAATCAGATCACCTGGACATTGTTCCCGATTCCGTTGACGCGCTTGGTCGAGCCGCGGCACTTACCAGCCGAACAGCAGGGGCCGGCATCGATGCGCCAAGCGCGCTTCGACGCGGGCCGGTGCTCATCACCCAAGATCGTGAAGCTCCTTGCCGAGCGGCGGCGTCAGCCGGAAATCGGAAAAAGCGACTTCCAATCCCGAACGCTCCGGCGTGCAGGCCATGGGTCCGACAAGATAGGAGGAGCTTTCGGCGAATGGCGCAAGCCGCATCAGGGGCCATGTCTTGCCATCGCTCGATGCCTGCAAACGAAGAACGCCATGCGCAATCGTGACGCGCAGCCGGAAGTCGCCGGGGTCGTGCTCATAGGGGGCTGTCGCCCAGTCCGATTGTCCCGCCGTCAGCACGCTGGACAGCATGGCACGCCCGTCCGAAAACTCTATTCCAGCCTTGAGCCAGCGCCGTTCGTCGATGCGCACCATCAGGCCCGCTTGATCGTAGAGCGCTTTGAAACTACTTCGGACGCGAAGTTCGGCCGTGAACGCATCTCCCGCCTGAAAAGCGAGGAAGTGTCCGCTATCGCGGACAAAGCCGTAATGCGTTTCGCGCCAGAAATCGGTGGCCTGGTCTGTTTCCAGCCCGAGGTAATTGTCCTTTTCGGACCACTTTCTCGGCTCGTTCAACCAAACGCCGCCAGACTGACCAAACATCCTCATGCTCCATCGAACGCCCGTGCACCACCTGAGCACAACTCGTCCGTCCGCGCCCAGGTCCGCCTGGGGGTCACAAGCGGTCACGCCTGGCCGATCGACAGATGTCCGCTTCAATCCTCCGGAGGCGGAGGTGTCTGGATGCGCGCGCGCCTCAGGCCAGCGTCGTCCCGCCGTCCACGACCCAGGCCGCACCATTCAGGTGCGCGGCCTCGCCGGACGCGAGGAAAGCAACGACGTTCGCGACATCCTGCGGCCGGCCATGCGCCGTCGCACGGCTTTGGCGCAATGCAATGCCGCCGTCGCGCGCCTGGCTTTCCAATTCCCGGATCATGCGCGACTCCACCGGTCCGGGCAGAACGGCGTTGACCCTGATCCTGGTCCCGGCGACATCGAGCGCCGCCGTGCGTGTCAGCCCGAGCACGGCGTGCTTGGAGGCGACATAGCCGGCGAGGCCTGCGCGCCCCCGGATCGCCGAAGTCGATGCGGTGTTGATGATGGCGCCGGTGCCGCGCTGCATCATCCTGGCGAGCACGTGCTTGAGGCCGAGGAACACGCCCTTGACGTTCACTTGCAGCACGCGATCGAAGGTTTCGTCGGGATATTCGTGGAGAGGAGCGACGACGCCCTCGATGCCGGCGTTGTTGGCGAAGATGCCGATCGGCCCCAGGCGCGTTTCGACCGCCTCGACGAACGCGATCGTATCCGACGCGAGCGAGACGTCCGCGCGAATGGCGAGCGCCCTCGCCCCGCCCTGCTCGACCAGTTGCGCGGTGGCGCGTGCGGCCGCCTCGTCGCGGTCGACGATCGCGACCGCGGCGCTCATCTGCGCCAGCCTGAGCGCAATCGCACGCCCGATATCGCCCCCGCCGCCTGTGACCAGCGCGACTGGCGGCCGGTCAGTGCCGCTCACGACTTCAGGAACTCGCAGCCGCCATCCGCGAGAGGACGCCAGGCCTCGGCCGGCGCGATGGTCTTGACCAGCTTGTAATAGTCCCAGGGATATTTGGAAGCTTCGGGGGTCTTCACCTCGAACAGATACATGTTGTGCAGCTTGCGACCGTCGGCGCGCACGCTGCCCTTGCCGAACAGGGGATCGTCGGTCGGCAGCTTCTTCATCTGCTCGACCACCGCCTTGCCGTCGCTGGAGGCCCCGAGCGCGTCGACGGCCTTGAGGTAGTGCAGCGTCGTGGCATAGGCGCCCGCATGCAGCGCGGTGGGATAGCGGCCGTTGTTGCGCGGCGCGAAGCGCTTCGTCCAGGCGCGCGTGTCGTCATTCAGATCCCAGTAGAAGGATTCGGTGAACTGCAGGCCCTGCGCGATCTTGAGGCCGAGCGAATGCACGTCGCTGAGATACAGCACCGTCGCGACGACGCGCTGGCCACCTTGCGGAATGCCGAACTCGACCGCCTGCTTGATGGAGTTGATGGTGTCGCCGCCGGCATTGATCAACGCGATGATCTCCGCCTTCGACGACTGGGCCTGCAGCAGAAAGGAGGAGAAGTCCTGCGTGTTGATCGGGGTGCGGACCCCGCCGAGAACCTTGCCGCCGGATTTCTGCACGACGTTCTTGATGTCGCCTTCCATGGCATGGCCGAAGGCATAGTCCGCCGTGAGCAGGAACCAGCTCTTGCCGCCGCTCTCGACGACGGCGCGCGCGACGCCCGACGAGAGCGCGTAGGTATCGTAGGTCCAGTGCACGAGATTGGGCGAGCAGGACTTGCCGGTCAGGTCCGACGACGAGGCGCCGGACACCAGCAGCGTCTTGTTGTTCTGCTGCACGATGTTACGGACCGCGAGTGCGACAGCTGAATTCGGCGCGTCGACGATGACATCGACCCCCTGGCGATCGATCCATTCGCGCGCGATGTTGGCGCCTACATCGGCCTTGTTCATGTGATCACCGCTGATGATCTCGATCGGCCGGGTCATCTTCGGACCGGACGCCTGGAAATCCTCGACCGCCATTTTCGCCGCCAGCAGCGAGCCCGGGCCGGTGACATCGGCATAGAGGCTGGACATGTCCGTCAGCACGCCGATGCGGAGCGGCTTCGTCTCCTGGGCCCGTGCGCCGAGGCCCGTCATGCCCAGCGCCAATCCGCCGGCGCCGGCCAGCAGCCGGCGGCGGCTCACCCGAAATCGTCCTTCCATGTCGAATCCCTCCTTTGCCTCGTGCGTGTTTCTTCCCGGTATTTGCCGCCCGCACGTCCATCGCGCGCAGGCTGATCTTGTCGTCAGGGAATGAGCCGCTCGATGAGCCGCCGGTCCTCGACCTCGAATCCGCCGCCATAGACCTCCGACACCATGAAATGCGCGCCGAGGATTTCCGGCTCGAGATCGGCAATCGGATCGTACTCGCTGGCGTGCAGCGTCATCGCGGCACGCCCCGGCACCGGCTTCGAGTATTTCAACGGGGTGCGGCGATAGGCGATGTCCGCATAGGCGATGCCGAGCCGCTCGGGATGCGGCAGCCGGCGCACATGGATTTCGCCGGCCGGCAATTCGTCGCCATCGACGATGCGGACGACGGGTGCGGATGCATCCGGCGTGAAGGCGAAATCGGCCAGCGGAATACCGCGGCGCCGGACCCATCCGGTGATCGAGCCGTCCGGATGCTCTTCGAAGGCGTAATGGGCGTCCTTCTTGGTGTAGCCGAACACCTCGCGCCCGGCGCAGATCCCCATGGGATCGCTGCAGTACATGAAGATGTGCGTCTCGGTGAACAGCCCCTTGTAGCGGACCGGCACCGAGATCATCAGGTCGAACATCTCGCCCGCGTGGACCGCCAGGGAGTGGCCGGGCGAACGCATGAAGCGGAAGGCGACGCGATCGCCGGCGATCTCGAACGGCGTGTCGGCCAGCAGGGAAGCGACCTTGCCCGGCGCGACGCGGGTCATGATCTCGACAGTCCGCAGGGTGCAGCCCCACTCGACGGGATAGGCCGGTGAATAGGGCGGATTGACCCCGCTGTTCGGCTTGAGCCGGTACTGCGCAAACATGCGTCGAGCTGGATCGTCGGGATCGGCCACGGTCATCGGGTCCGCCTCCTCTCTTTGTTCATATATGATTTTTAACTTTCATATATGAAATACAAGGCGAGTCAAGCAGCCGACCCCAGAGCGGTTCCGCACTCGTCGAATCGATTGGCGCCGGCTGGCGAAAATCCCTAACGTCGCCCTCAACCCCAAAACGCCGAATCGCTTCCCGATGCCGCCTGCGGAACAACTCAACAACGCGTTCGAATTCACCGTCTCCGAGCTTTCGCAGTCCCTGAAGCGGACGGTGGAGGACACCTATGGCCATGTCCGGGTCCGCGGCGAGATTTCGGGCTTTCGCGGCGCGCATTCCTCCGGCCATTGCTATTTCGCGCTCAAGGACGAGAGCGCCAAGATCGAGGCGGTGATCTGGAAGGGCGTGCACGGACGGATGCGCTTCAAGCCCCAGGAGGGGCTCGAGGTCATCGCCACCGGCAAGCTCACGACCTATCCGGGCTCCTCGAAATACCAAATCGTGATCGAGGCGCTGGAGCCGGCCGGCATCGGCGCGCTGATGGCGCTGATGGAGGAGCGCAAGAAGAAGCTCGCCGCGGAAGGCCTGTTCGACGAGGCGCGCAAGCAGCTGCTGCCCTGGCTGCCGGAGGTGATCGGCGTCGTGACCTCGCCGACCGGCGCCGTCATCCGCGACATCCTGCATCGGCTGGAGGACCGCTTTCCCCGCCGCGTGCTGGTGTGGCCGGTGAAGGTGCAGGGCGACGGCTCGGCCGAGCAGGTCGCGGCCGCGATCCGCGGCTTCAACGCGCTGCCCGAGGGCGGCAAGATCCCGCGGCCCGACGTGCTGATCGTCGCGCGCGGCGGCGGCTCGCTGGAGGATCTCTGGTCGTTCAACGAGGAGGTCGTGGTGCGCGCGGCCGCCGACAGCATGATCCCGCTGATCTCGGCGGTGGGGCACGAGACCGACATCACGCTGATCGACTTCGTCGCCGACAAGCGCGCACCGACGCCGACGGCGGCGGCCGAGATGGCGGTGCCGGTGCGCAGCGAATTGTTCGTCGAGGTCGCCGATCTCGGCCGCCGCACCCGCGCCTATTGGCAGCGCGCCCAGGAGAGCCGCCGCAGCGAACTGCGCGCCGCCGCTCGTGCATTGCCGGCGGCGGGCGATCTGCTCGCGATCCCGCGGCAGCGGCTGGATTCGGCGGGCGCTTCGCTGCCCCGCTGCCTCAAGGCCAACACGCATGCGCATTTCCGCCGGTTCGCCGCGGCCAGCGCGAAGCTGACGCTGCGGGTGCTGCACGGGCAGATCTCGCAGGCCGATCATCGCCTCACGGTTTGCGGCGAGCGGCTTGGTCTCTCCGCGCGCGCGCTGCTGCGACGGCGGCGCGACCGCTTCGCGGGACTGGAGGTGCGGCTGCGCGCCTCGAAGCTTGCGAATGCGCAGGCCCAGCGCAACGCGATTGCCCGCCAGCGCGAGCGCACCCATCGCCTCGGCGAGCGCGCCGGCCGCGCGCTGGTCACGCTGCTGCAGCGGCTGGAGGCCCGCGTCGAGAACAGCGGCAAGCTGCTCTCCGCGCTGTCCTATCGCAGCGTGCTCGCGCGCGGCTTTGCGCTGGTGCGCGACGAGGCCGGCCATCCCCTGCATGCGGCGGAGTCGATCGGTCCCGGCGCTCGCGTCGAGATCGAATTCGCCGATGGCCGCGTCGGCGCGACGGCGGATGCGGATCGCGCGGCCCCCGCCGCAAAGCGCGCGCCGCCGCAACCCAAGCCGGCTGCACAGGATGCCAAGCCCGCGCCGAAGCGCCTGGCCAAGCCGGTGGATCAGGGCAGTTTGTTCTGAGGCACGAGGACGGCGCTCCACCCTCGCTGTCATTCCCCGCGAAAGCGGGGAATCCAGTACGCCGCGGCTCCTCGGTAAATCACAGCCGCCTCGGCGTACTGGATCGCCCGGTCAAGCCGGGCGATGACAGCGGAGTGTGTGGCTACAGCTCGCCTACCGGCAGGACAGTCCCGCGTCGATCGTGGTCCAGAAGCCGCAATGTTCCGGCGCCAGCATGGGCGCGCCGGCGCGGGCTTCGAACAGGAAGATCGCGACGGTGAAGACGATCAGGGCGGAGGCGAAGAGAACGATGCGGTTGCGCATGTGAGATGCGTTTAATCCACATCGTGGTCGAATGATGGCACGGCCATGTGCTGAAACCGCGGCAATGCGCGTTCCGTAGATTCACGGTCGGCCATTTCCGTGCAGGGCGGTGGTCGATGCGGGGCTGCCCGCCTGACGTTGTTCCCCGGGCGGCCCCGCTTTGATGGGCCCCGTAGCCCGCATGAGCGCAGCGATATGCGGGAACAGTCTTCCCGGATGTCGCTTCGCTCATCCGGGCTACTGGAGCTTCATCACCGCGCCAGCCAGCGCGCGACGTCCTTCTGCGATTCCGCGCGCGCCTCGGCGTCCATGCCGAAATGGCCGCGCTCGGGCGCGGCGGCGTCGCTGCTGCCGGCAGGTGCGTGCAGCGGCATGTTGGCGCGGTCGAAATCGTGATCGGCGCCGGGATAGACCACGATGCGCGCGAGCGCGCTGCGGCCGCGCGCCCCGTCCACCATCTGGCGGCAGGCCGGCGGCGACGACACGTCGTCATCCGCGCCGATCAGCACAAGCGTCGGTACCCGCGTGCTCCACCCCAGGCCCGCCGAGATCCGGCAATCCGGATAGAACGCGATCGCGGCGCGGAAATCCGGACCGAGATCGCGCGCTGCGCTCTGCGGGCGCACGGCCCAGAGCAGTGCGCTCGCGCCGTTGGCCCAGCCGATCAGGCTGACGCGGTCGTGCGCGACCCAGGCCTGCTTCATCAGCCAGGCGCGTGAGGCCGCGATATCGGCGACGCGTTCGCGCCGCGCCTTGACATGCATCTCCCTGACGCGGCATTGCGGCCCGAGCTCGCGCGAGCCGTAGCTGTCAGGCAGCAGCACCGCATTGCCCGCCTTGAGCAGGCGCTCGGCCCAGTCTCGATAGCGCGGCAGCACGGGATCGGAATGGCCACCGAGGCCGCCGCAGCCATGCAGCGCGATCACGGTCGGAAACGGGCCTGCACCTTCCGGCTTGTAGAGCTGCGCATGGAGGACCCCGGACGCGAGCGGAATGTCGACCGGCTGCGGCGCCGGTGCGGCATGCGCGGCCGATATCAGCAGCGTCAGGAACAGGGCGGTCAGTCGAAAGCGCATCGGACTCTGCCGGAGAAGATGCCGGAACCAGCGATCCTTCGCTCGAAGCCTTATCACGCAGAAACGGCGGTAAAACATCACGAACCGGTGGGTTTGACGGGCGGACAAGCCACCCTATCTATGCTACATCCAAGCCAACACATCGTGCCCTCCAGGGTTCTTCCTGGAAGGGGCCTTCCACGGAGACTTTCGACCGTGCTGAACAAGTTCGGCCCCTCGGGCCATGGCGAAGCGCAGGTGCAGTATCTCGACGGCGATTTCCGCGTGATCTCGCCGGGGACTTTCGTGCGCTGCGCGATCACCGACACGCGGATCCCGCTCGACGAGTTGAAGTACTGGAGCGTGGATCTGCAGGAGGCCTACGCCACACCCGTCGCGGTGCTGCAGCGGCATTTCCCCGGCGCGCTCAAGCCGCAGCCGTAAGGCCCGCGGCGCGCGGCTATTGCTGCGCCGTGCCATCCGACGAGCCTGCGCAGGTCTTGACGAAATCCTTCCGGGCCTCTCCGACGATTTTCTGATCGATCGCCTGCTTCAGGCAATCGACCCGCGCCTGCGCCATGCAGAGCTGCCGCTGGTCGCGCCTGTCCTGTCCCTTCAGGTTCTGCGTCGTCGCCAGGCACGTGACCCGCTTGGTTGCGGGAACCGGCACCGTCACTGCTGGAGCAGCGGACGGCATCGTTTGCGCAGCAAACACAGGCGCAATGATCAGACACACAAGGCTGGCGGCGACAGTCGCGGACGGCAATTTCATCGCATTCTCCCGATCGTCCGAACCGATAGAAGTCTTGCGATGAATGCCGCCTGAATGACCTGCAAGACCGAGAAGACGCAGCAACGCGCCCGGTGCAGCTTATGACGAAGCACAGGCATTAGTGCTTCGCGTCCCGACGATGTTCGCGTGCCTGATCTGGCGGTCTCGCAGCCGTGATCTCCGTGCCGCTCCGAGTTGCATCGAACAGTTGCGTGCACTCCGCGGCGAGTCATTTCACGCTGTGGTTGGATTCTTCGTTGCCGTTCGGCGCCCTAAAGTTGTTTGATGAAATCTTGGCGAAACAGATCGCTGCTAAAGTGCATGTTAGGTAATCAGCCCTGTTCCATTTTGCGCGCAGACGATCAGATCAAACCAAACAGCCATCGAGCTTCGGAATTGGCACAGTCTGTGAACGGGCTCATACCGAAGAGCCATCTGACGGGCTATGATCATCTCGAAAATTCGCGGTGGAATTTCTGTAAATTGAAAGTCAAACGATGGGGGTGATCATGCCCACCATACTAGACCTGCTCTATCGTGAATATTGCCGCGCCCGTCTCGCCGAGATGCGCAAGCAGCTTCTGATCGCAGCTGAACGCTCTGAAGCTCGCGAAGCGGAACATCATCCTGCGAAGCAGGACGATGATGAGAGAACGGACGCACGCCGCAAGACCGGTCAGGGCATGCCGAACTGAAGCGGCCGCAAGACCGGCGATCACTCCCGTATGGCAGTGACCAGGCAACTGGCGAACAGTTTGGGAGTCAGCAATGAATACACCCGAATGCTACACTGTCATCGTGGCCTGCATGTCGTGCGCGACCATCGTCGCATTGATGGCGGTCGGGGCGTGGTGAGCAAGCGCCCTCGTTGCAGACATGGTTCTGGCTTCGACATGAGCACAGCCGCCGCGTCGTTTCGGCTGCGGCGGCTGCGCGTCAGATCCGGATATCAGCTTCCAGGCGGGGTATACGAAGAACGCAGCTTCGCCGCGTTCTGACGGACCTGCTTGATCTCGTCCTGCGTGAACAACCTAACCAGTTTCACGTCCTGCAGGGTGCCCGCCGTGACGGTCAGGCCGGAAATGGCCGGAGCCGCACTGGGATCAGGCACATCGAAGATCACCAGAACGCCAGGGCCGTCGGCCGCAACGCTGTACATTGAAATCAGCTTTCCACCGGCCGCTTCAATGAGCTTCCTGGCGGCCTCCTGGCGATTGGTTGCCGGGTTTTCCAGGATGGCGTTGAGAGCGCGTGGTGTGTATTGGCCGGTGAGGCAAAAATGCATGGCATGTTCTCCTCTGCTCTTGGCAATGACTCTCCCTGCCGCTCCGAACTGGTCGTTGCGGCCGTCGCATCTGAAATAATAAGATCGCGCCCGCCGTGGGCATAAACGCCGTCTATGATTGCCGGGAGTTCGGCACGTCCTGGTGACGGCTCTCATGAAAGGCTACATCAACTGCCAAGAGCGCGGAAGAGAATTCGTCACCCGCGACACGTCGCTGTATGAGCTATGGCAGAGACGCTTGCCTAGAGCATTTCATGTTTTGATAGAAGCGTATCCAGCGTTTTCGAAGTAGTTGCTGCATTCGTTGGGCTGGATGGTTGTGATGAGGTCGCCGATATGGCGGCAAATGTCGTCAACCGTGCGTTTCTGGGCGGGCGAAGGTCTGTTCGATCGGATTGAGGTCGGGGGAGTATGGCGGCAGATACCAGAGCCTGGCGCCGGCCGCTTTGATCAGGCTGCGCAGGGCAACAGACTTGTGGCTGCCGAGATTGTCCATGATGACGATGTCGCCCGGCTGAAGCTGCGGGACGAGAACCTGCTGAACATAGGCGCGGAAGCATTCGCCGTTGATTGGGCCGTCGAACAGGCAAGGGGCGGTGAGACGGTCACAGCGCAAGGCGCCAAGGAATGTCAGCGTCCGCCAATGACCAGGTGGCGTGAAGCTCCGCACCCGCTCGCCTTTTGGCCCCCATCCGCGTAATGGAGCCATGTTGGTCTTGATCCAGGTCTCGTCGATAAAGACCAGGCGTCGAGGGTCGAGATTGGCCTGCCATGAGCGCCAGCGCTGGCGTCTACGTGCGATGTCGGAGCGAGCCCGCTCGAGCGCGAGCAGCGTTTTTTTTGAACCGCAGCCCTTCGCGGCGCAGGAACGTCCAAACCGCATTGTGGGAGACCTTGACCCCGCGCGCGGCGAGTTCGTCCTTGAGGGCGTGCAGCGTCAAATGCGGCGTCTGACTGATCCTCTCCTTGATGAAGGCGCGATGCGGCTCAAGAACGGGCTTGCGATGGCCGCCCATCTTGCCAGGGGCCACTGAGCCGGTCGCTCGATAACGTTGCGACCACTTCACAACTGACGACACCGCAACGCCAAACCGCGATGCCACCGAACGACAGCTCTCGCCCTTTGCAACCGCCGCAACCGCCCGTTTACGCAGATCATTGGATATCGGTCGGACCATCGGATGCTGGCCTCCAGCCCAGCCAGCATCTTGAATCATATTCGTCCGAAATCGGGAATCCCTCCCGATTCAATCAAGCCATGAACCGCTCTAGTGCATGAGATCAACGCGCGCTGAACCGCCGCTCGCGCGCCCTGTAGAGATGATCGCTGATCAATTGCCGCAGCTTTGCCGGCTCGTCGAACTCGAGCTGAACTGCGAATGGCACGATGCCCTCGGGCACGTCCGCGCGGCCACGCAGGCGTGCAAGGTCTTTCTCCGTCGTCACCAGCGTGAGCTGCTCGCGCCGCGCGTCCGCTGCAAGCGCTGCGATCTCGTCCTGCGAAAACACGTGGTGGTCGGCGAAGGCGCGCGTGCGCGCGACCGCGATGCCGCTGGCGTGCAGGCTGCGAAAGAAGCGCTCGGGGTCGCCGATGCCGGCGAAGGCGAACACCTTCTTGCCAAGGAGCTGCGCGACCGAGTCCGCATTGGGCTTCAGGCGAGCCCGCAGCTCCGGCTTGTCGCGCTTGGCAAGCTCGGCCGCGACATCGTTGGCGGCACGGCCATCGCCGATCAGCACCAGCGCGTCGGTGCGCGCGAGCTGCGCCTGCAACGGCGCGCGCAGGGGGCCGGCGGGAAACACCTGGCTGTTGCCGAGGCCGCGCTCGCTGTCGATCACGATCAGCGACACGTCCTTCAGAAGGCGCGGGTTCTGGAAACCGTCATCCATCACGATCACGGTGGCGCCCTGCGATTTCGCCAGCGCGACGCCGTCGAGGCGGTCGCGCGCGACTGCGACCGGGACGTCACGCGCCATCATCAGGGGCTCGTCGCCGACGTCGGCCGCGGTATGACGGGCGCCGTCGACCATCACCGGACCCTTCAGGTGCCCGCCATAGCCGCGGCTGAGCACGACCGGCGTCTCGCCGAGCTCGCGAAGCAGCTTCGTCAGCGCCAGCACGGTCGGCGTCTTGCCGGCGCCGCCGACATGGTAGTTGCCGACGCAGATCACGGGAATGCCGGCGTCCACGCCGTCGCGCTGCATGCGCCATGCGGTGACGGCGCCGTAGAGCGCACCCAGCGGAAAGAGGACATGCGATAGCGGAGAATGTGGCCGGTACCAGAAGGCCGGCTCACGCATTCGCGGCCCCCATCTCGATCCGCAACTGCAGCAGATACGGCTCGAGCGCGGTCATGGTGCGGTCGAGCGCACCGCCGAGCTGCTCGACCACGCCTGCGCCTGCGCGTTGCATCTTGTCGCGCACCATCGGCTCGGCCAGGAGCAGGCCGAGCTGCTTGACCAGCGCCTCCTGGGTATCGGCCTGGCGCGCCCCGCCGCTGCCGTCGAGCGCTTCATAGACGTCGGCGAAGTTGAAGACGTGCGGACCGTGGACGATCGCCGCGCCGAGCTTGATCGCCTCGATCGGATTCTGGCCGCCATGGTGGATCAGCGACCCGCCCATGAACACGATCGGCGAGAGACGATAGAACAGGCCGAGCTCGCCCATGGTGTCGGCAACATAGACGTCGGTCGTGGCCGTCGGCAGTTCCTCGCGCGAGCGTGAGCTCGGCGTCAGGCCGGAGGACGTGACCAGGCCCGCGATCGCGGAGCCGCGATCCGGATGCCGCGGCACGATCACGGTGAGAAGCTGCGGGAAGAAACCAACGAGGCTGCGATGCGCGGCGATCAGCATCTCGTCCTCGCCCGGATGGGTCGAGGCCGCGACGATGATCGGACGCCCGCGCGTCATCGCCATCAGCCGTTCGAGCTTTGCGGGATCGGCCGGCGGCGCCGGCACGTCCAGCTTCAGATTGCCCGTGGTGACGACGTCGCGGCCGCCGAGCGCGGAAAAGCGCTCGGCATCAGTCTTCGACTGCGCAAGACAAATGTCGAACCGCGACAGCAGCGCCGAGATGGTGCCGTGCATGCGCCGCCAGCGCGGGAAGGAGCGCGGCGACATTCGTCCGTTGATCAGCACCATCGGCACCCGGCGCGCCGCCCCGGCGAGGATCAGGTTCGGCCACAGGTCGGATTCGATGAACAGCGCCAGCGACGGCTTCCAGTGATCGAGGAAGCGCGCGACATAGCGCGGAGAGTCGTACGGTACGTATTGATGGATCACGTCAGGCGGAAAGCGCTTTGCCGCCACCGCCGCCGAGGTGACGGTGCCCGAGGTGAGCAGGATGCGCAGATTGAGATCACGCAGGCGCCCGACCAGCGCCGCGGCGGCCAGCACCTCGCCGACGCTGGCGCCGTGGATCCAGACCAGCGGGCCATGCGGCCGCACGTCGCGGGACAGCCCCCGCCGCTCGCCGACGCGCGCGGGATCCTCCTTACCCTGTTTCAGCCGCCGCTTGATCAGTGCAGGCGCAAGCGGCACCAGGCCGGAGGCCAGGCGCCGATACATCCGCAGCGTGATCGGCAGCGCAATGGGCAGCGACTTAGGCATCTTCCGGTCCCGGACGGCCGAGTTGGGCGTAGGCGCGGCGGGTCGCTTCGTTCAACGTGTCTTCCAGCTCCTGCCGCAACGCTTCCATCGTGGCGGCGTCGGCATCCGGAGGAACGTGGATTTCCTTGATGCCGACCAGTGCGCCGCGCCCGAATGGCAAATTGATGGTGGTGCGGTCCCAGTTCTTGAGCCGGACGAAGCGACTGGTCGCCATCGCGAAAGGCATGATCGGCCGTCCCGATTCCCGTGCCAGCATGATAATGCCGAGCCCCGCCACGCGCGAGCGCTTGGGGACATCGGCGGTCAACGCGACATTACAACCGGCCTGAAGCGTCCGCACCATTTCCTTGAAGGCGCCCACACCCCCCTTGCGATGGAACGCGCCGCCATGGTCGCCGGAGCCGCGGATGGTGCCGATGCCGAGCCGTTCGGCCGCGATCGCATTGAACTCACCGTCGCGATGCCGGGAGATCAGGACCTTGGCCCGATAGGAGGCCTTGTTCTGGTTCTTGATGAAGGGCGTCAGGAAATGCTGGCCGTGCCAGAACGCGAAGATCGCAGGGAGCTGCGGCTCGACGCGTTCATAGACGTCCGGGGGATCGAACGTGAACCTGTTGGTCCGCCAGACCAGACGCAGATATTCGGCCGCCAGGACCCCAACGGCACGCTGAAACCAGCTGCTTCGCAGCGTATTGCGAAGCAGTCTTTTCAACGCGCCGGTTCTTGATTCGGGTCGAGCAGCCGGTGGAGATGGACGATGAAATAGCGCATCTGGGCGTTGTCGACCGTGCTCTGCGCCTTGGCCCGCCAGGCGGCGTGGGCGGCGGCATAGTTCGGATAGAGGCCGACGATGTCGACGTCGTCCAGATTCTTGAAGATGTTGTGCTCGAGATCGACGAGCTCGCCGCCGATGACGAGGTGGAGCAGTTGTTGCGGGGCACTATCTGGCATGAGTTCTTTTCCTAACGGGCTGCCCGGCAAAGCAGTGTCCGACAAGCACGACGAAGCGCTTCAGGCTAAGGGACGGTTGCGAAAATGCGCGACAATGCCCGCATGACGATCGCGTCCCGCTGCCACCAGCACTCCGTGCGCCACTTCCCGGCGGTTATAGAGGATGGGTTCTCCGGAGAGGTCGCTCATCCTACCATCCGCTTCCTGCACGATCAAATCGGCCGCCGCAAGGTCCCAATCATGGCTGTTGCCCCCCGCAAAAGCCGCATCCAGCGCGCCATGGGCCACCCGGCACAGCCGCAACGCCAGCGAGCCGATTCGCCGATGCAGCTTGATCTCGCCGAGTGACGGCTTCAGCCGCTCGACCAGGGGCTTCGGGCCGGCGACGCGGGCGAAGTCGAGCTCGGATCCGGACGTCGCCCGCACCGGCTTGTCGTTGAGCGTCGTGCCCTGGCCGCGCACCGCGAAGAAGAACTCGTCGCTCGCTGGTGCAAACACCGCGGCGAGAACGGGCGAGGCGTCCTCCACCAGCGCCACGCTGACGCACCACTCGTCATGACCGCCCAGATAATTGCGCGTGCCGTCGATGGGATCGACGATCCATGTCAGCCGCCGCGATAGCCGTGCCGCATCGTCGGCGCTCTCCTCCGACAGCCAGCCATAGTCGGGTGTCGCCGCGCGCAGGCGCGCTTCGAGGAGATCGTTGACCGCGATGTCGGCCTCCGACACGGGGGAGGACGCGCCCTTGGTCCACCTCCTCAGCTCGGTGCGAAACATCGACTGCGCGAGCGCGCCCGCTTCCCGCACCGTGTCCTTCAGCAGCGCCGCGTCGCGGATCAGGATGGTTTCATCGAGAGAGTGCGCGTCAGCGTCCGCCAAGCGTCAAACCCTCGATGCGCACCGTCGGCGCATTGATGCCGTAGCGGAACTCGAGATTGTTCGCGGGCTGCATCGACTTGAAGATCTCGAACAGATGCCCGGCGATCGTGACTTCGCTGACGGGATAGGTGATCTCGCCGTTCTCGATCCAGAAACCGGAGGCGCCGCGGCTGTAATCGCCGGTGACGCCGTTGACGCCGGAGCCGATCAGATCGGTAACGTAGAAACCCTGCTTGATGTCGGAGATCAGCTCGGCCGGTGTCGGCGTGCCGGGCTCGAGATGCAGATTGTACGGCCCGGGCGACGGCGAGGAGGAGACGCCGCGATGGGCATGGCCGGTGGTGGCGAGGCCGAGCTCGCGCGCGGTGGCGCAATCGAGCAGCCAGGTCGTCAGCACGCCTTCGTCGACCAGCGCGGTCCTCTTCACCGCGACGCCCTCTGCATCGAAGGTCTGCGACCGCAGGCCGCGCTTGCGCAAGGGATCGTCGATGATGCGGATGTTCTTGGCGAATAGCTGCTGGCCGAGCCTGTCCTTCAGGAAGCTGGTCTTGCGCGCGATCGAGGCGCCGTTGATGGCGCCGACGAGGTGGCCGACCAGGGAGCCGGCAACACGCGGATCGAACACGACCGGGACCTTGCAGGTCTCGACCTTGCGCGGATTGTAGCGCGCCACGGTGCGCTCGCCGGCGGAACGGCCGACCGTCTCCGGCGACAACAGATCGGCGCCGTGCGGCGCCGAGGTGAAGTCGTAGTCGCGCTCCATGCCGGTGCCTTCGCCCGATATGGCGGTGGCGGAAATGCCCTGGCTGGAGCGCAGATAAGAGCCGTGGAAGCCGGTCGAAGTCACGAGCACCATGCCGCCGATGCCGGCGGAAGCCGAGGCGCCGCCGGATTTGGTCACGCCCTTGACGGCGAGCGCCGCAGCCTCGGCCGCGAGCGCGCGGCGCTCGAGCTCGGCGGTCGCCGGCACATCGGGATCGAGCAGGTCGAGATCGGGGAAATCGCGCGCGAGCAACGCGGGATCGGCGAGGCCGACATATTTGTCGTCGGGCGCCACGCGCGCCATCGCGACCGCGCGTTCGGCGAGCTTGGTCACGGCATCGCCGCTGACGTCGTTGGTCGATACCACCGCCTGGCGCTGGCCGACCAGCACGCGCAGGCCGACATCGTCGCCCTCGGACCGCTCGGATTCCTCGACACGGCCGTCGCGGACCTCGACGCCCTGCGAGACGCCGCGCACCGCGACCGCATCGGCCGCATCCGCCCCCGCGCGCCTGGCCGCCTCGACCAGCCGCTGCGCGAGATCGGAGAGCGCGGACTGATCGAACAGGTCGCGATTGGCCTGCGACGATGTTTGGGTCGAAAGCGTCGAGCTTGGTGCAGAGTTCACGAACGAAATCCTGTTGGGGCGGGGGTTCGGGACCGGAACCCACAGATGTGCCCTGGTAGCGCGGACTTCAAGCATTTTCAGCCCGCCAAAAGCTCAGATTCGCAACTTCGGCGCAACGTCTCGTCAATCATGCGCGCCAAGGTCTTGTCAATCATGAGCAGCGGTGACGGTGGGTTAACCAGGCTTTTTAAGCGGTTTCGGAAAGGCACGCGCTAAGGTCCTCGCATCGACCGGGAACATAATCCCGGCGGGGAGAACTAAAGCCGTGAGGCGTCAAACAGCAACATGCGGGATCGCTCCCGCCGGGTCGAGCCGCTCCTTGCGGCTCGACCCCCTTTCCCTTCCGGTCCGCTTCGATGCGCATGACCCGCGCGCCGACGGACATGTCAGGCAGATCGAGCTTCATCGCGAGCGTGTCGTGCTGCGCCGTGCCGTCCGCGGCATGCAGATGGCGATCAACGTGCGCGTTGCCGACTTCACCGGCGTCGCCTTGCGCGGCAATGACGACGCGCAGACGCTCGTCCTCGTGCATCGCGATCCCTCGCTGTCCATTCCGCTGCTGGTCGGCGCCGATGCCGACGAGATCATGCAAGCCTGGGCGATCTGGAGCGAGCTCTTCGCGCTGCCGCAGCTCGACGAAGGCGCCCGCAAGCCCGCGCCGCGCCGTCGCCGCGCCAACGCGATCCGCGCCCGCCGCCCGAAATTCCTGATGCGCCGGCGTGTCGCCATGGCGCGCGAGCTGCCGGTTCACCAGGGCGAGCGCGAGATCATCGCGCGGAATTAAGCGGCAGCCCCAGGTGCCGTAGGGTGGGCAAAGCGAAGCGTGCCCACCTTTTTTATCAATCATTGAGAGATGGTGGGCACGGCGCGAGAGCGCCTTTGCCCACCCTAGAGAGCTACGCCGCCCGCATCACTGCGTCGGCCAGCAATCCCGCAAACAGCAGCAAACCTGCATCGCGGTTCGACTTGAACAGGCGCAGGCACAGTCCGGGATCTTCGATCTTCAGGCGCACGATCTGCGAGGCCAGATGCACGGCGAAGGCCGCGAGCCCGAGCCAGGCCGGCCAGCGCACATCGCCGGACGCCAGCGCGATGCCGATCAACATCACCGCGAGCCCGTAGAACAGGATCAGCGCCTGGTGCGTATGCGCGCCGAACAGGCGCGCGGTCGACTTGATGCCGATCAGCGCGTCGTCCTCGGCGTCCTGATGCGCATAGATCGTGTCATAGCCGATCACCCAGGAAATCGCGCCGGCATAGAGCACGAGCGCGGTGACGTCGATGTGTCCGAACGTGACGGCAAATCCCATCAAGGCGCCCCATGAGAAGGCAAGCCCGAGCACGATCTGCGGCCACCAGGTGATGCGCTTCATGAAGGGATAGATCGCGACGATCAGAAGCGAGGCGATGCCGGTCGCGATCGCGAAACGGTTGAACTGCAGCAGTACCAGGAGGCCGATCAGCGCCTGCGCGACCATGAAGGCCAGCGCCTGCTTCGTGGTCACCTGCCCTGACGGCAACGGCCGCGAGCGCGTGCGCTCGACCTTGTCGTCGAGATCGCGATCGGTGATGTCATTCCACGTGCAGCCCGCCCCGCGCATCACGAAGGCGCCGATGAAGAACAGCACGATGGTGAGCGGCAGGCCGCGGACGTCATGCGCCATGCCGGCGGCGAGCGCCGCCGACCACCAGCATGGCATCAGGAGAAGCCAGGAGCCGATCGGACGGTCAAAGCGGGACAGGCGCAGGTAAGGCCGCGCCCAATGCGGCGCGAGCGTATCGACCCAGTTGCCGGTGGAATCGGCAACGCGGGCGGATGTCCCGCTCATCGGGTCAGGACGTTGCCGTTGAGTGTATCGAAGGTGCTGCCGCCCTTCTTGCCGGCATTGGCCTCGGGCGCCGAACCCGACCCCAGCACCTCGCTCAGCGACGGGCCGGCCGGACGCGCCTGTTGCTGCTGCATCTGCTGCGCGACGTTGCAGACCTTCGCCGCCATGGCCTCTGTGTTCTTGTGACCGTCCTTCATCTGAGCGCCCACCTGCGGCGGGATTCCGCATTTGGCGGCGTGGGCCTCGATGTACTTGATCATCTTGGTCTCAGACTGGCTGAAATTGCGAATCAGCTTGCAGGCCTCGTCCGGCGGCGCGTGACGGTCGCTCGCCGCCTTGATCAGCTTGCCGCGCTTCTCGGCTTCTTCGCGCAGGGGCATGAACGCCTTCATGCAGTCCTCGCCGGGACCGGCTTGCGTCGGCGGAGCCGCGCTGAAGGCGCCGGCACCGCCGACCGGGGCGGCGCCGTTCACCGGAAACGACGATTGCGGCGTCGTGCCGACGGAGGCGACGGGCGCCGCGCCGTTCACGGGCGGAAAGGGGGAACTGGTAGCAGCCTGGCCGGGCAGCGGCGCCGGGAAGGCGCTTTGCGCATGGGCGCCCGCGGCACCCATGGCGACCATGGCGGCAGTGATCGGAACCATCAGACGACGGATCATGAAGGCAGTCTCTCCGGCAGGAGCTTACGGGGGCGGCGTCTTCTCAATTGAAGCGCGACCAGCGTGTTCGCTTTTCTACGATTCCTGCCGGCCCTTAACAACCCGTGGAATAGGGCAAGAGCGCGGCGCTGGGACGCACCAATTCGGCGATATTTACCCCCAAAACTACTGGTTTCGGTTAAGAACGGCGGCGAATCGGACCTCTGACGATGCCCTCCCACGATTTTAGCGCTCCCCGCCTGTTCGTCGATGCCGCCCTCGTCCAGGACGCCAGGGTGCCGCTCGACCGCGACCAGAGCAATTACCTCGGCAACGTGCTGCGGCTTGCCGCCGGGGCCGAGGTCCTGGCCTTCAACGGCCGCGACGGCGAGTGGCAGGCGGCGATCGAGGGCCGCAAGCGGCCCGATGGCCTCGTGATCCTCCAGCAGACCCGGCCCCAGGACCGGCTACCCGACCTCACTTACGTCTTCGCCCCGCTCAAGCATGCCCGGCTGGATTACATGGTGCAGAAGGCGATCGAGATGGGCGCCGCCGCCCTGCAGCCGGTCCTGACACGGTTCACCCAGGCCTCCCGGGTCAATACCGAGCGGATGCGCGCCAATGTGGTCGAGGCCGCCGAGCAATGCGGCATCCTCAGCATCGCCACCGTGGCCGAGCCGGTGCCGCTGGAGCGCTTCTTGGGCCAGCGCGCAGCGGGCCGGTTGCTGATCTTCTGCGATGAGGCGGCGGAGGTCCAGGACCCCGTTCAGAGCCTGCAAAGCACCCGTGAGGCCGGCGGAGGTATTGACGTGCTGATCGGCCCCGAAGGCGGCTTCGCCGAGGAGGAACGGGCACTGCTGCTGCGGCAGCCCAAGATCCTGCGGCTGGCCCTCGGCCCCCGGATCATGCGAGCCGACACCGCCGCGGTGGCGGCCCTGGCGCTGGTGCAGGCGGTGCTGGGCGACTGGGGCGGTGGACGCGGCTAGCCATGATCCGGAAAAGTGTGCAGCGGTTTTCCGAAATGATCATGCTCAAACAATAACCTGAAGCGCGATGACGATTCATCCTGATCGCATCGCGCTTTAGATCGCTTCCCGCATCGCGCGGTGCAGGGTCTCGGACGGCAGCTCTCCGAAGGCCGCCCTGTAACTCGCCGCGAACTCGCTCAGATGCCAGAAGCCGTGCGCAATTGCGCAGGCCTTCACACTGCGCCGCCCGGGACCGATGCGCAGCTGCTTGCGCACCGACCAGAGCCGCAGGACCCGGCTATAGCGATGCGGGCTCATGCCGCAGATGGCCTGTGTCGCGCTCTGGAGAGTCCGGACGGACACGCCCACCTGCGCGGCCAGTTCGGGCGTCCTGGGCCAGACCGTCAGGTCTTGCCGGATCAATCTTTCCATGTCCGCGACGATCCGCCGATAGCCATCCGTGGCGGACGACGCAGGTCCGCCGCTCGCGCTGGTGCGCAGCGCAGCGTCCATCGTGCCGAGCAGGGACTGCTCGACGGCGGTCAGCGACATCGGCTCGTTCAGGAAGTCCGGGTCATGTGCCGCGATTTCCAGCGTGACGGAGATCAGGCGGCGCAGCGAAGCAAGAACGTCCGACGGCGGGTTCACCAGGCGATAGCCGTCACCCAGTTGCGCCCAGGGTTCGCGCTGCGGCGGACTGAGATACACGACGGCCATCAGCCGGCCCTCCGGCTCATAGACCAGGCAATCGGAGCTGCCTGTCAGAACGACGATGGAACGGCCCATTGATTGCCCGTTGATGCGGGCCGAGGTCACGTGATCCATCGGCACCACGACGGCGGCGGCATTCGTCAATTGATAGCCGCGAACGATCCTCGGGAAAGTCTTCACCAGAGAGAGGGTCAGGGTCGGCAGGCTGAGCCGAGCCCGCATGATCGCCGTCGCCCCGACCGACAACGGCATGCTGGAAGCGCCGGCATATCTCTCGGTCTCGCCGAAATGGTCGATGTCGTATGCCCTGAGCTCGAGGGCCGACGATGGCTTGAGCTCCTGGAAGGACATCAAGCGGTCCGTCGCCAGCTCTCGCGCCCCGTCGCGCGCAGTATCGAGATGGCCTTGATCCATATCGTGTCGCTTACTTTGCCTTCTTTGCGGCCGTCGCGCCCCTGGAGGCGCGCAGATCATCCGGCCCGCTGATGCCGGCACGCTTGAGATCGCGAAGCAGCTTCGCGAGCAACAGCATGTTCGTCTTCTGCAGTTCGTGGTTGTTTCCAAACCTGAATGCGTTCTGCTCGGTCACGATGAGTCCGGCCTTCGTCTCGGCGAGAATCTTCCGCCTCTTCAGTCCTGTCACGCGACGGCGAACCGTCTCCAGTGGCAGGCTGAGGAAGCGGGAGAGTGCGGCACGAGAGACCCCCTGCTTGATCACATCCGGTTCGACGGCATGAATGCTGGAGAATTTCTCGTCCAACACCGGATCGTTCATCACGTGGATGACATTGGCGTTCAGGACCGCATGAATGATCAGAAGGTCCAGCGGATCGAATTCGTCGTAGTGCCGGAACAACTCGCTCATCGAGAACAGCATATAGGCTAGCGTGTGCCGCGAGACCGTCCGGATAATATCTGAAGCATTGCGCATGAATCGAAAACCAACATTCATCTTGTAGACGATGGTTACGGCGAACGGATCATCGGCCATACCCAAAATGAGTATGCGACGACTTGCCAGCCGTCCGTAGTTTCTCATTGTGACGCCGGCCTGCTGCTGCACCTGGACATCGTTGTCGACGAGACCTTCGACGTGCCTGCCGGATCCCTGGCCGCCAAGACTTCATTGCGCGAGCGCGCATCCAACAGGTTCGACGATGCCGGCGCCGCCGGGGTGGCGATCGCGATGGAATACATGACAATGAATGACGACCTTGTGCCCGAGGCGCGATCATGCGAGTCGCTGCGACTCATCAAGGCGTTTCTCCGCCTCGCGGACCCCGGCAGAAGGGGAAGGGTCCTCGTCCTGGCGGAACAACTCGCGGAAGCAGCGGGGGCCGCGACGGCAGGGTCGACCTTTGCCGTGACCGAGGCATCATTCGTGGAACCGGCTCCAGTCCCCGGCCCAACCGAATGAAGCCGACCCCCTCGTCCGGCGCGTCCCGCGACGAAACGTGATCCATCGGAATTCGGTATCAAATTACCTGATCGATGCCACTTTCCACACCCTGCCGACGGGGCCGGCGTCGCTCCAAACTCGCTAAGCGATTGATCCTTTGGAGGTCGAAACCGCTTTCGGGCCATGCTAAGGGCTGCGCCAACTCCCATTCCTTCCTTGCCCTGCCCGGTTCCACCGGGCCGATGGACCCTGAGATGACCGCGACTGCCACCTCAAATGCTGCCGGCTCCGCCGCCTGGGCGGATACGCTGCTCTTGTCGTTCGCGCAGGCCGGTTACGTCAGGGCCGAGCCCGCTATCCTGCAACCGGCCGAGCCGTTCCTGGATCTCTCGGGCGAGGACATCCGCAAGAGCCTGTACCTCACCACGGACCTCTCGGGCGAGGAGCTCTGCCTGCGCCCGGACCTGACGATTCCCGTCGCGCGCGACTATCTCGCCTCGACCCGCGCCGGCCAGCCGGCCGGGTTCAGCTATCTCGGCCCGGTGTTCCGCTACCGTAGCGGCCAGGCCAGCGAATTCCTGCAAGCCGGCATCGAATCGTTCGGCCGCCAGGACCGCGCTGCGGCCGATGCCGAGATGTTGGCCCTGGCGCTGGAGGCGACCGCCGCCTTCGGCGTCCGCGATGTCGAGATCCGCACCGGCGATGTCGCGCTGTTCAACGCCCTGCTGGACGCACTCAACCTCTATCCGGTCTGGCGCCGCCGCCTGGTCAAGGATTTCAACCGCAAGATCAGCCTGGAGCAGGATCTTGAGCGGCTGGCAGCCGCCAGCACCGCGACACGCAGCGAATACGAGGGCGTGCTGGCCGCCCTCGCCGGCTCCGATCGGAAGGCGGCACTCGCCTTCGTGACCGATCTGATGTCGATCGCCGGCACCACCAATGTCGGCGGGCGCACCACGGCCGAGATCGCCGATCGCTTCCTCGAGCAATCGACGCTGAAGGGCGGCGCACTGCCGCGCGAGGCGATCGCCGTGCTCAAGCGCTTCCTGTCGATATCAGGCAATCCCGACGACGCCATCGCCGAGCTGCGCGCACTCACGACCGAGGCGAAGCTCGATCTCGCCCCGGCGATCGATCAGTTCGAGAGCCGCGTCGGCTTCATGGCTGCGCGCGGCATCGACGTGAAGCAGACCCGTTTCTCGACGGCGTTCGGGCGCGGGCTCGACTATTACACCGGCTTCGAATTCGAGCTTCATCACAGGGGCAACGGCGCCGAGCCGCTGGTCGCCGGCGGCCGTTATGACGGGCTGATGACCCAGCTCGGCTCGATCGCGCCGATCCCCGCGGTCGGCTTCTCGGTCTGGGTGGATGCGCTGACGAAGATCGGCCGCAAGGTGGGAGCTTAAGTCATGAGCGCGCCATTCGTTCTGGCCGTTCCCTCCAAGGGCCGCCTTCAGGAGAATACCGAGGCCTTCTTCGCCCGCGCCGGTCTCAAGCTGTCGAAGGCCGGCGGCGCCCGCGACTACCGCGGCACGATCGCAGGTCTCGACAATGTCGAGGTCGCCTATCTCTCGGCGAGCGAGATCGCCTCGCAACTCGCCCGCGGCTTTGCGCATCTCGGCGTCACCGGCGAGGACCTCGTGCGCGAGAACATCGCCGATGCCGACAAGCGCGTGTCGCTGATCGAAGGGCTCGGCTTCGGCTATGCCGACGTCGTCGTCGCGGTGCCGCAGGCCTGGATCGACGTCCGCACCATGGCGGACCTCGACGATGTCACCACCGGCTTCCGCGAGCAGCATCACATGCGGATGCGGGTCGCGACCAAGTTCGTCAACCTCACCCGCGGCTTCTTCCAGGCCCACGGCATCACCGATTACCGCATCGTCGAAAGCGCAGGCGCAACCGAAGGCGCGCCGGCGGCCGGCAGCGCCGAGCTGATCGTCGACATCACCACCACGGGCGCGACGCTCGCCGCCAACGGCTTGCGGGTGCTCGACGACGGTACAATCCTGCGCAGCCAGGCCAATCTGGTGGCATCCAAAGGGGCCGACTGGTCGCCGCAGGCGCGAGAGACGGCGCGTGTCATCCTCGATCACATCGCGGCGCGGGCGCGGGCCAACAAGTACCGCGAAGTCCGCACCCGCTTCCGGCAATGCGACGCCGCCCTGCTCGGCGAGGCCCATAGCCGATACGGCGTCGAGGCTCCGTTCGGCGGTCCGACTTCGTCAGGCATGCTGACGCTGCACTGCCCGCCGGGTCAACTCTATGCGCTGGCGAGCTTCCTGCGCGAGCATGGCGCCGAGACCGTCTCGGTGGTCTCGCTGGACTACGTGTTCGATCGGGAGAACCCGCTGTTCGCCAAGCTCGAGGCGTTCCTCGGGCAGTGAGCCCAGGGTTCGTTCAGCATAGCGACAGCAAGCGGCAGCTACCATATTCTGTTGAGAACATCTAAACGCCTCTGGAACCTTGATCGATGACGCTGGGCTCTGACGTTTCCGGCATGACGACCACCGCAGCGAGCGCCGCCGCGAAGGGGCTGTCGATAGTCGTCCCCGTCTACAACGAGGCGGCCGGCCTCGCTGCCCTGCATCAGCGCATCTGCGATCTCGCAAAGACGCTGCGGCAGCGCTATCGGCTGACTTGCGAGGTCGTCTACGTCGACGACGGCAGCAAGGATGCGACGCTGTCGATCGCGCGGTCGCTGCCGGCCGACGCGGTCGACGTCCAGGTCGTGTCGCTGTCGCGCAATTTCGGCAAGGAGGCCGCGCTGATGGCGGGCCTCGACCATGCCCGGCTCGGTGCCGTCATGTTCATGGACGGGGACGGCCAGCATCCGCCGGCGCTGATCGAACAGCTGGTGCGGCACTGGATCGATGACGGCTATGACGTCGTCTACACCGCCAAGGCGCATCGCGACAACGAGCCCTTCTTGCGCCGGGTCGCGGTGCACGGCTTCTACGCGCTGATCAATTGGGGCGCACGCCAGAAGATTCCCGAGGACGCCGGCGACTTCCGCCTGCTCTCGCCGCGCGCGGTCGCCGCACTCAGGCAGTTGCCGGAACGCAACCGCTTCTTCAAAGGCCTCGCCAGCTGGATCGGCTTTCGCCAGATCCGCGTCGACTACGAGCCTGCGGCGCGTGTCCATGGCGTCACCACCTTCAACGCCGCAAGCCTGCTCGGCCTCTCGATCGAGGGTCTGACCTCGTTCTCGGTGGCACCGCTGCGCTTCGCCAGCCTGCTCGGCGTCATTCTCGCCGGAGGTGCCTTCCTGTTCGGCCTGTCGATCCTCTGGGAGGTGTTCACGACCGGCAAGCAGGTGCCCGGCTATCCCTCGCTCGTGATCGGCCTGATGACGATCGGCGGCGTGCAGCTCATCATGATCGGCATCGTCGGCGAATATATCGGCAAGATCCTTTCCGAGCTGAAGGCGCGCCCGATCTACTTCGTCGCCGAGCACAGCGAGAAGCACTCCGAGGCCGGCAAGGCCGACGACGCCCCGAACAGGACGGCGGCCGAATGAGCGCGGCCGCGAGCCCGCGGCGAATCTGGCTCTGCGCCGACGATTACGGCATCAGCCCGGCCGTCAACCGCGCCATTCGCGACCTTATCGAACGCGGCCGCCTCAACGCCACCTCGGTGATGATGGTGGGTCCGGCGATCGCGCGCAGCGAGATCGCGGCGCTTCAGTCCGCAGCGAAGACGAACCCGCGCTGCACGATCGGATTGCACGTGACGCTGTCGGCGCCGTTCCGGCCGCTCACCATGCATTTCCGCCCCTTGGACGGCGACATGTTCTACGCCTTTCCCAAGCTGCTGCGCGCCGGACTGATGCGCCGGCTCGACCGGGAATTCTTCCGCAACGAAGTCAAGGCGCAGCTGGCAGCCTTCATGGAAGCGTTCGGACGCGCCCCCGACTTCGTCGACGGCCACCAGCATGTGCAGCTCTACCCGCAGGTCCGCGACGGCTTTGTCGATGCGGTCGTTGAGACTGCGCCAGGCGCCTGGGTGCGCCAGGGCGGCCGCGATCTGCCGCTCAGACAACGGCTGGCCTCACCAAAAGCCATGGTGCTCGACAATCTCAGCGCGCAATTCCGCCGCCGCGCCGGCAGCGCCGGCCTCAGCTTCAACCCGGGCTTCGCCGGCGCCTATGATTTCACGCGCGAGGCCGATTTCGGCGCGCTGATGCGGCAGTTCCTGGAAGGCCTTCCCGACGGCGGCCTCGTGATGTGCCATCCCGGCTTCGTCGATGACGTCCTCGCCGGCCTCGACCCGATGACCGATGTCCGCGAGCGCGAGCATGCTTATCTCGCCAGCGACGCCTTTGCGCGCCTGCTGACGGACAGCAACGTGACACTGGGATGAACCCGGCGAGACGCGGGCCAGGAGGCAGCTTGTCGCATACGGAAATTTAATCCGGCCGGCACTGTTGGGGCCACAATGGAACCCTACATCTCCTGCGCGCTTGATTTTGCGCGAAGGAGACAGATCATGACGCCGCAGGAACGCCAGCTCGTCGACGACCTTTTCGACCGGCTTTCAAAGCTGGAAAATGCACCGCGCGATCCCGATGCGACCGCCGCGATCTCCGACGGTTTGCGCAAGGCGCCCGGCGCCGTCTATGCGCTGGTGCAGACCACGCTGTTGCAGGACGAAGCGCTGAAGCGCGCCCATAATCGCATCCAGGAGCTGGAGGCCGCCCAAGCGCCCGAGCCCGCCCAGTCCGGCGGCTTCCTCGACACCATGCGCGACACGCTGTTCGGCGGCAGCCCCGCGCGCGGCTCGGTTCCTAATGTGCCGCCGCGTGAGCAGCGACCGGTCTGGAACACCGGCCAGGCGATGCAGCAGACGCAGCCGGGCTACGGCCAGCCGCCTTATGGACAGGCTTACGGCCAAGGACCGGTGCAAGGGCCGGGACAAGGTTATGGTGCCCCGCCCGTGGGCGGTGGCGGCGGCTCGTTCCTCGGCACGGCGGCGGCGGCCGCGGCGGGCGTCGTCGGCGGCTCGCTGCTGCTCTCCAGCATCCGCGGCATGATGGGTGGATCGCATCAGCAGGCCTTCGGCGACACCAACGCCGCGGGCGACCGCAGCCCCTGGGGCGGCGGCGACCAGTCGGGCGGATCGCTGTCGCGCGATGCCGGCCTCAACGACATCGGCTCGAACCGGGATTCCCGCCAGGGCTTCTCCGACCAGGCCTCGAACGATCGGGATAACAACGACCAGAACTACGACGACAATCGCGACGACAACATGGACATGGCCGACGACAGCGATTTCGGCGGCGACGACGGCGGCAGCGACTACGCGTGACGCCGATCTACAAGGCATGCAAGCGAACGGCCGCCGATGAGGCGGCCGTTTTCATGAGATGTGTTACTCGAAGGCCCTTCCTTCTCCCCGTAACAAGGAAGAGGGTAGCGACGATCACATCACCACGACCCTGGTGCCGACATTGACGCGGCCGTAGAGGTCGATGACATCCTCATTGCGCATGCGGATGCAACCGGAGGAGACGTTGGTGCCGATGGTCCAGGGCTCGTTGGAGCCGTGAATGCGGTAGAGCGTCGAGCCGAGATACATGGCGCGGGCGCCGAGAGGATTTTCCGGACCGCCTTCCATGTGCCGGGGCAGATCGGGACGGCGCGCGAGCATCTCCTTCGGCGGCGTCCAGTCCGGCCATTCGCGCTTGGCGGTGATCGACTTCACGCCGGACCAGGTGAAGCCGGGACGGCCGACGCCGATGCCGTAGCGCATCGCCCTGCCGTTGCCCTCGACGAGATAGAGGAACTTGTTCGGCGTATCGACCACGATCGTGCCGGGACTTTCCTTGCCGTTATAGTCAACGAGCTGTTTCTCGAATCTAGGATCGAACGGACGCTGCCGCGGGTCGATCGCCTCCTGCTGGAGAGCTGCGCCTTGCATCTGCGGCTCGCCCATCGGCGGCAGGCGGCGTTGATCGTAGTAGGCCGGCTGCTGCTGATACACCGGCTGCTGCGGCGCGTAAGCCGGACCGCGGCCGGGACCGTCGCCGAACAGGAACTCGATGAAGCCGCCACCCATGTTCGAATTGGAAGCGACGCGCACCGGCGCCGGAGGCACCTGCGGCGCGTAGAGCACTGCGGGCGGATCGTTCGGCACGCTGTTGTCGAAGGCGCCGGCGCCGTTGGTGCCGGCCATGAAGGTGCAAGCGCAGCCGAGCAGCGCGAAAGACATTTTCTTGAACATCGACGTACTCTGTACTGTTTCGTCTAGATCACATGCGTCGCGGAAGCTGCCTGGCTGATCGGCGCCCGCGACGTGGTCAATAAAGAGCAAAAGCCGTTTCGTTTGGTAAACGCATCGGCCGTTTGGATTCACCACGTCGCGAGTGGCGGCGCAATTTGACGATCAGCGTTTATTTTCCATGAACGCCGCGCGTCCATGGTTAATCGCTTCTTCGCGCAGCGTCGCCCGCGGCCGCCTGGCAGTTCCCGCTGTGAACTTCGTGTTAAATCGCTTGTGCCTACAAAGACGCGTGAATGAGGTGGGGGGAGTTTCCTGATGGCTGTTCACCGCAAACGTTTTCGTGTCGAGGATATCGTCGGTGGCGAGATGCCCATTCCAGATGTAGTTGAAGAGGCCCCCCCGATGCATAGCGAGATCATGGCCGAGCTGCGCGCGATCCGCGCACAAATGGCGAAGGGCGCCGCCCCACTGTCCGGCAGCGCGGCCATGGCGGCGATCGACGCCTCGACGGCCCACGAGCTGGCCGAAGCGCGCACCATGCTCGAGACCTACCGGGCACAGATCGAGCAGTGCGAGAAGCTGAAGGTCGAGCTCGACCTCATCCACGATGCCATCGATCGCACCAAGCGCGAGATCGCGACGCTGCACGGCAAGAGCTTCGACGGCGGCGAGATGGCCAAGGTCAATGGCGAGCTCGGCGCGGTGGTCGGCGGCACCGAGCAGGCGACCCAGCAGATCCTCGAAGCCGCTGAATCGATCGACCAGGCCGCCAGCGCAATGTCCAAGGTGGACTCGGCCGATCAGCAGAAGCGGCTGGCCGACGACATCCAGGAACGCGTCATCTCGATCTTCGAAGCCTGCAACTTCCAGGACCTGACCGGCCAGCGCATCAGCAAGGTCATGACCACGATGAAGTTCATCGAGCAGCACATCAATGCGATGATGGACATCTGGGGCGGCGTCGACGCCATCAAGGCCCATGTGCCCGCGCATGTCGACAACCGCAGCGACGACGAGAAGCTCCTCAACGGCCCGAAGCTCGCCGGCGACGTCGGTCATGCCTCGCAGGACGACATCGACGCGCTGTTCGACTGAGCGGACGCGGGATACGGAAAAACAAAACGCCGGCGCAAGCCGGCGTTTTTTTTGTTTTGGCCTATGACGTCATTCCGGGGCGGTCCGCAGGACCGAACCCGGAATCTCGAGGTTCTCAGGTGCGCAAGTGCGCACCATAGTTCACGCTTCGCGTGCCCCGGAACGACAGAAGAGAGACTACGCCCGCGGCGCGCAGCGGACGTAGACCATGTTGCCGTAGCGGGTGGCGGCGTCCTTGTCGATGAAGCGGGTGATCAGGACGCGGCCGTCGAAGGAGATGATCTCGCGATCCTGCTCGCCGGGGGTCGGCCCCGCCGGTCCGATGTAGTTCTTGCCGCTCGGCGAGCCCTTCAGGCGCAGTTCCTGCGGCGTCGCCTGGTCGGCCAGATGCATGATCACGCCGCCGGAGGAGCCCGCGGTGATCACATAGGGGTTCTTGCACTGCGCCCGGGCGGCAGCCTCGGTGCGGGCGCGGTCGGCCGGGTTCTGGAACGAGGCGAGACCCCAGCGGCCGACGATCTCGTCCGCGCGGATGGTGGCGGGCATTTCCGGAGCCGTGCCGGGTTCGGCTTCGGGCGGCGGAGAGGACGACGAGAAGGGCGGCAGGCTCATGCCGCCGCCGCAGGCGCCCAGCAACAGCGCCAGACAAGAGGCTGCCGCCAGATTGGCAACCGTGCGCGCGTGAGCTGAACTGATCATGGCATTCCCCCGAACAAGACGACGGCCGCACCCCTCCCGCAGCCAAGCGCAAAACCGCTGCCGGAGCAATGACGTCCTGCTGTACGCCGGCGCCCCGAACGAATTTCCAATGCCACCATCCTATATCCGCCTCAACAATCGCTTAACCACCTTTGCTTGACAGGATCGCGGCCAAGCCATATTTCCGGGCGCACTATTAGCACTCGGAAAGCCCGATTGCTAAGCGCGCCGTTCGGTCTCTCGGGGAGAGGGTGGACGGACGCGCCGCCCCACCGACTTCCACTCCTTCCGAAGCGAGCCTCCAAAGGGAAACGTCATGGCTAAATCCAAATTTCGTCCGCTGCATGACCGTGTCGTGGTCAAACGTATCGACGCCGAGGAAAAGACCAAGGGCGGCATCATCATTCCCGACACAGCCAAGGAAAAGCCGTCGCAGGGCGAGATCGTCGCCGTCGGGCCCGGCGGCCGCGACGAGACCGGCAAGCTGATCCCGATCGACCTCAAGGTCGGCGACCGCGTGCTGTTCGGCAAGTGGTCGGGCACCGAGGTCAAGATCGACAACGAAGAACTCCTGATCATGAAAGAGTCGGACATCATGGGCGTGCTGGCCTAAGGCCATCTGCCTGAACGGCCGCTGAATGCTCCATCGTCATGCCCGGGCTTGCCCCGCCGAAGCGGCTACGGCCGTGCAGGCCGGACAAGCCCGGTAAGACGGAGAGAGCGCGGCAGGAAACAGCACGAACAAGACACATCACGAAACACGAGGAATTGCAGACATGGCTGCCAAGGACGTCAAGTTTTCCGGAGACGCGCGCGACCGCATGCTGCGCGGCGTCGACATTCTCGCCAACGCCGTCAAGGTGACGCTCGGCCCGAAGGGCCGCAACGTCGTCATCGAGAAGTCGTTCGGCGCGCCCCGCATCACCAAGGACGGCGTCACCGTCGCCAAGGAGATCGAGCTCGAGGACAAGTTCGAGAACATGGGCGCCCAGATGCTGCGCGAGGTCGCCTCGAAGACCAACGACACCGCCGGCGACGGCACCACCACCGCGACCGTGCTGGCGCAGGCCATCGTGCGCGAGGGCGCCAAGGCGGTTGCCGCCGGCATGAACCCGATGGACCTCAAGCGCGGCATCGACACCGCGGTCGCCGCCGTGGTCAAGGACATCGAGAAGCGCGCCAAGCCGGTCGCCGCCTCCTCCGAGGTCGCCCAGGTCGGCACCATCTCGGCCAACGGTGACGCCGCCATCGGCAAGATGATCGCACAGGCGATGCAGAAGGTCGGCAACGAGGGCGTCATCACCGTCGAGGAGAACAAGTCGCTCGACACCGAGGTCGACATCGTCGAAGGCATGAAGTTCGACCGCGGCTATCTCAGCCCCTACTTCGTCACCAACGCCGAGAAGATGACCGCCGAGCTCGAGGATGCCTACATCCTCCTGCACGAGAAGAAGCTCTCGGGCCTGCAGGCCATGCTGCCGGTGCTGGAAGCCGTGGTGCAGTCGGGCAAGCCGCTCGTCATCATCGCCGAGGACGTCGAGGGCGAGGCGCTGGCTACCCTGGTCGTCAACCGCCTGCGTGGCGGCCTCAAGGTCGCGGCCGTCAAGGCGCCGGGCTTCGGTGACCGCCGCAAGGCCATGCTGGAGGACATCGCGATCCTCACCGGCGGCCAGCTCATCTCGGAGGAACTCGGCATCAAGCTCGAGAACGTCACGGTGAAGATGCTTGGACGCGCGGGCAAGGTGGTGATCGACAAGGAAAACACCACGATCGTCAAGGGTGCCGGCAAGAAGCCCGACATCGAGGCGCGCGTCGGCCAGATCAAGGCCCAGATCGAGGAGACCACCTCGGACTACGACCGTGAGAAGCTCCAGGAGCGCCTCGCCAAGCTCGCCGGCGGCGTCGCGGTGATCCGCGTCGGCGGCGCCACCGAGATCGAGGTCAAGGAGAAGAAGGACCGCGTCGAGGATGCGCTCAATGCCACCCGCGCTGCGGTGCAGGAAGGCATCGTCCCCGGCGGCGGCGTCGCGCTGCTCCGCGCCAAGAAGGCGGTGGGCCGTCTCACCAACGCCAATGACGATGTCCAGGCCGGCATCAATATCGTGCTGAAGGCACTGGAAGCCCCGATCCGCCAGATCTCCGAGAACGCGGGCGTGGAAGGCTCGATCGTCGTCGGCAAGATCCTGGAGAACAAGTCCGAGACCTTCGGCTTCGACGCCCAGACCGAGGACTATGTCGACATGGTCGAGAAGGGCATCATCGATCCCGCCAAGGTGGTGCGCACCGCGCTCCAGGACGCCTCCTCCGTGGCGGGCCTGCTGGTGACCACCGAAGCCATGGTTGCCGAGCTGCCGAAGAAGGAAGCTGCGCCGGCCATGCCGGCCGGCGGCGGCATGGGCGGCTTCTAGGCTCCGTTCCATTGCAGTATTGCGAAGGCCGCCTCCGGGCGGCCTTCTTTTTTGCCGACCCTGCCTCTCCGCTTTCCAATTCAACCGGCAGCCAAAAACCACTACGGTGGCGCCGATTCTGATTGCTCGAGGTCTTCGTCGATGCGCGCGCTTCCGGTTTGTTCGATTGCCCTTCTGGCGGCTCTGCTCGCCGTCTCGCCCGAGTTCGCCTCCGCCCAGATGAAGCTGTCGCCGAAGGCGACGGCGCCGGGCGGCATCGAGACGCGCTATTTCACCTCGATCGACGGGCTGATGGACGGCAATGCCGACGTGATCCTGAAGGAGACGCGTCAAGGCAAGACGGTCACCGCGGCGGTGCTCGACGTCTGTTACCCGATCGCAAAGAATTCCGACCGCAAGGACCGCTTCGTCGTCAATCTCCAGGTCGCCGGCCAGGCGCTGACGGGAACGACGCAGAGCATCAGTGAGAAGTCACCGGTCAGCGTCAAGCTGACGCGCAAACAGTCCGGCGACACGTTCGAATTCCGCGGCCAGATCGCAATCGGCCAGGCGGTGACCGAGGTCACCTCGCCCGACAATTCCGATCTCAGCGAAAGGGAATTTCTGGACAACCAGACCTCCGACGACGGCATCACGCCGCAGCCGAAGGATTTCACCGACGTCTCGCCGGAAGCGATCGCAGTCAAGGTCAAGCTCGACGCGGCGACCGACTTCCTGAAGGGTTTGAAGGGCCAGGAGGTCGAGGTGACGCTAGCCAGCCTCACCGTCGGCTGCGACGCACTGCGCGCAGGCGAGCAGACCATCAACATGTCGGTCGATCCCGAGCGCGCCGGCGCGCTGCTGTCGAAATTCAAGGCGATGCCGGGCGTCACGGCCGCAGGCTGGACCGCGGGCATGACCGAGATGGACCGCACCATCCGCTTCCCCGCCGCGGACTGGCGCGAGGGCGACAAGATCAACAAGGGCAAGCTCGCGACCGCGGTGGCGAGCGTGCTGAGCAGGACACTCGCGGCAAAGCCGGTCTCGCAGAACTTCAACCCCGCGACCGGCAAGCTCAAGCTGGTGTTCAAGCGGCCGAACCAGGATTTTCCGGCGCTCGATCTCACCGACACGATCGAGGTCGCAGGGCTCGTCTCGCCGGACAAGCCCGGCACGACCGACAAGCTCATGCTCTGGATCGGCAGCCCCGCGACCACGACCGCCGACGAGAGCAGCGGTGCCAAGCTCAATCTGTCCGACGACGCGAGCCTGGACGAAGAAGGCGATCTGCCTGACGACAACGGCTCGATCGAGGCGCTTGCCAAGGAGCTGAAGGGCCAGCGCTGGGACGCCGACAAGTCGGAGTGGAAGTAAGTCGAGCTCTCGTGCCCCGGACGCCATAAGCGCGTTGACGCGCGTCTTCGACGCGCTATGGCGAAGCGCTGCGAGCCGGGGCCCAGAGGTCGCAAGCGGAATCGCGGAGAGAAAACCGGGTCCCGGCTCTGCGTCGCATCGCTCAGGCGATGCGTCTTGTCCGGGACACGAGAGCGTGCCTCAATTGCCGTTGACGCGAAAGTGCAGCGGCTTGGGGCCGATCAGCGTCAGCACGTCGCCCTGTCGCCTCCAGGTTTCGACGCTGCCGAGCGCGGCCACGAGTTCGTCGTCGGCCTGCGCCTTCGCCGGCGGACAGGAACGGTCCTGGATCTGGCCGGGAACGAAGATCACGGTGTTGCCGGCAACCGAGAACTGGCCCTTGCCGCCCTTGCACCAGAGCTCCAGCACGACTTCGCCATGGTCGCCGATCTCGATGTTCGGAATCCGCTTCGAGCCAGGCTGCGGCAATGCTTCGAGCGTCATCTCGGTGCCGAACGGGAAACCGTCCTCGGCACGCGCGAGCGTGGACATCGCGAGCATTGCAACTGCCGCACACACCAATCGCTTGAGCGAAACCATGAGACCTCTCGACCGACCTGATTTGCGGCACCTTCTATAAGATGGCGATGCCATTGAGAAGGTTCGCCCAGATGCAAAAAATCCCCGCGGGGGCGAACCTCGCGGGGATTTGTGTCGAACGAGGCGCCGGCGGCTTATTTCAGGACCATCGCCGTGAACGGCCAGACATAGGCCTGCAACGTCACGAGCACACCGACGAGGCACGCCAGCACGATCGAGTGCCAGAACACGAAGCGCAGGATGGTGCCCTCATGCCCGTACCAGTTGGTCGCGGTGGAGGCGACCACGATCGACTGGGCATCGATCATCTTGCCCATCACGCCGCCGGAGGAGTTCGCCGCGGCCATCAGGATCGGCGACAGGCCGAGTTGCTCGGAGGTGATCTTCTGGAGGTTGCCGAACAGGATATTCGACGACGTATCCGATCCCGTCAGCGCCACGCCGAGCCAGCCGAGCAGCGTGCCGAAGAAGGGATAGAGCACACCGGTCGCGGCAAAGGCGAGACCCAGCGTTGCGTCGACGCCGGACAGACGCGTCAAGGTGCCGATCGCGAGCATGGCCGAGATCGTGATCAGCGAGATCGCGCACAGACGTATGGTGCGGCCATACTCAGCCACGAGCCGGCCGGGAGCGACGCCCATCAGGACGCCGGAGATGATCGCCGCAAGCAGCATGCCCGTGCCGGTGAACGACAGGTATGTGAAGCTGAACACCGCAGCCTCTTTCGTCGGCCCTGGAGCGACCGGCGGCATCTTGTTGATCATCTGGTGCAGCTCGGGCACGGGATAGTTCCAGACGAAGATCGAGTTCGCCCAGCCCTTGAAGGCGCCGTTGCCCCAGATCAGCATCACGATGCAGACGATGATCCAGGGAAGAAGCGCATTGAAGAGCTCGGCCTGCGTCAGCGGCGTCTTGTCGAGCGGCCTTGCCGCCGCCATGGTCGAGGCCGATTCATCGTGGCCCCGCAGCGCCGGCGACAGCCAAAGCTGCTTCGGTTGCCACACCTTCAGGAACAGGATCAGCGCCCCCATCGAGATCAGCGAGGCGCCGATGTCGACGATCCAGGGATTGATGTAGTTCGAAATCACGAATTGCGGGACGGCAAACGATATGCCGGTGACGAGGATCGCCGGCCAAACGTCCTTCATGCCTTTCCATCCGGCGAACGCCCACACCACCCAGAACGGCACGATCAGCGAGAAGAACGGCAATTGCCGGCCGACCATCGCGCCCAGGATGTAGGGATCGAAGCCAGTGACCGAAGCGAGGCCCTGGATCGGCGTGCCCAGCGCGCCATAGGCGACCGGAGCGGTGTTGGCGATCAGCGACAGGCCGGAGGCTGCGAGCGGCGAGAAGCCGAGCCCGATCAGCACGGCGCCGGTGATCGCGACCGGCGTGCCGAAGCCGGAGGCGCCCTCGAAGAACGCCCCGAACGAAAACGCGATCAGCAGCAATTGCAGCCGCCGGTCCTCGGTGACGCCGCCGATGGCGCGCTTGAGCAATTCGAAGCGGCCGGTGCTCACCGTCACCTGGTAGAGAAAGATGACGTTGAGGACGATCCAGCCGATGGGGAAGAACCCGGTGACGATGCCCAGCACCGAGGCGCGGATCGACATGTTCGCGGGCATGGTGAAAACGAAGATCGTGATCAGGTTGGTCACGATCACGGCGATGACGGCCGCGATATGCGCCTGGACGCGGCCGCTCGCGATGAGGACCAGCAGCGTGACGACGGGCACCGCCGCCGCGATGGTCGACAGCACCGGGCTGTTGAGCGGATCATAGATCTGATTCCACATGGACTTTCTCCCCACGCATGTTGCGACAGGCGGCCCGCGTGGAGAGCCGTCCTGCTTGACGCTGAAAGTGATAACCCCGGGCTGGACGCCAATTCCTCGCGAATGCAGGCGGTTCCCGTCCGCTCACAAGCTCGCGAAATGCCGAACCCCCCGTGGGTCGGTCAAAATCCCCCGGGTATGGTCACTTGAAACTCCCCCACCTGATGATCGCCGTCAGCGCCGCTGAACAGCAGTAGCCGGTCAGGCAGGACGTTTATGTTCGACCCCTTTAGCCAGCAAGGGGCCGGGGAGTTGAACGTCTTGAAGCGACATCTGCAAAGCACCGTACTTACATTACTTGATCGCAACACCAGCCAGCGCGAGATTCACCGGCTGACGGGTGTCGATCGCAAGACGATCCGGCGTTATCAGGCGCTGCGGGCCGGTGCGGAGGCAAATTCCCCCGGGGAAGTGACCACCGGCTCGGTGAGCGCGGACGGCCAAATTCCTCCACCCCGACCACCGGCTTTTGGGACATCGGAAGCGACGGTCACCAGCAGCCTGGCCCGTTCGGCTTGCGAAGCGCATCGGACGTGGATCGAAGAACAGGTCCGGCTGAAGCGGAACGCGCAGGCGATTTACCAGGACCTGGTTGATCAATTTGGCTTTCCGTCCAGCTACCAGAGTGTCAAGCGGTTTGTGCGCCGGTTGCGGCACGCTGATCCTGAGCAGTTTGATCGTCTTGAGTTCCTCCCCGGCGAGGAAGCTCAGGTCGACTATGGCGAGGGCGCGCCGACGGTTGATCCGAAGAGCGGGCGGTACCGTCGTCCCCGCCTGTTCGTGATGACGCTACGCTACTCGCGGCGCAGCTTCCGGCGGGTAGTCTGGAAGTCCAGCCAACAAGTCTGGGCGCAGCTCCACGAAGAGGCGTTCCGGTATTTTGGCGGGGTCCCCAGCTATGTCGTGCTCGACAACCTGAAGGAAGGCGTCCTCAAGCCGGATTTGTACGAGCCCCAGCTCAACCCGATTTACAGCGCGATGCTGGCTCATTACGCCGTGGTCGCCGATCCCGCGCGCGTGGCCGATCCAAATCGGAAAGGATGCGTCGAGAATGCGATTCAACATACCCAGGGCACTGCGCTGGCCGGACGGCGCTTCGAGACGCTGGAGGCGCAAAACGAGTTCTTGAGGCACTGGGAGGAGAACTGGGCTTCCAAACGCATCCACGGCAGCACGCGCCGTCAGGTCGAGGCGATGTTCCAGGAAGAGAAGCCGCACCTGCGGCCGCTGCCTGTCGCTCCCTTCCGCATCTTCACCGAAGTCGTCCGGACTGTCTGCGACGACACCACCGTACGCGTCGACAACAGCTATTACGCCGCGCGGCCCGCGCCGATCGGCAGCCAGGTCGTCGTGCGCATCTACACCACCACGATCGAGATCCGTGATCGCCACACCCGTGCGCTGCTGCGTGTTCATTCCCGGATGGCGCACCCCGGTTCTGTCGTCCTGCCGACCAGCGAACGGCCGTTCAACCCGTCGCGGCAAACCGCCGTGCTGCTGGCGAGCGCCGAGCGCATCGGACCGCAGACCAGGGCCTTGTGCCAGCAGGTGTTCGACACCGAAGGGCGCCCCGGACAGCGCGCGATGTGGGGCATTGTCGGGCTGGGCCGGAAGTATCCGGCGCGGCTGGTCGAGCAGGCCTGCGCGCACGCCATCGACAACCGCATCTACCGCTACAAGCACGTGCGTGCGACCGTCGAGCGGTTGTTCGAACAGGCGATCGAGCAGGTTGGAGTGACGCCACAGCCGGCATCGCCGCTCACCCAGGATCATCCGCTGATCCGTACCCCCGCGGAATACGGCGACCTCTTCAGCCGCGCTGTGCGGCGCGACGCCGACGACAATGGTCGGCAGGCCGAGGCTCACGACGATCACGCCACGGCAATCCGCGCTCGTGTCGCCTGCGCAACCCCGGCCAACTCCGGCGCCACGAGCGCTCCCGCTGCACCTTCTCACCTTAAACTGGAGACCTAGCCACATGATGACCATGCCGGAAATTGAGCGTTGCCTACGACAGCTGCGCCTGTCGGGTGTCCGCGACACGCTGCAGGCGCGCGTGCTCCAGGCGCAGGGTGCGGATTTCACGGATCGTGAGCATCGATTTCGCGCGATCGTGAGCACTGAATTCAGACGATCGTGAGCAGCCCGCTACGGCCGATGGGAGATAGAGTCAGTGTTCTGGTTGGCCGTCAAGGGTGATGGTTTTGGCGCTGCGTTTTCGCATGCTTTCTCCGGTGAGCTGGAGGCGGTGGGCGTTGTGGACGAGGCGATCGAGAATGGCGTCGGCGACCGTGGGGTCCCCAATGGCTCCATGCCAGGTGTCCACGGGGAGCTGACTTGTGACGATGGTGGATGCGCGGCCATGGCGGTCCTCGAGGATTTCGAGCAGATCGCGGCGTTCCGCGGCGGTGAGCACCGATAGTCCCCAATCATCCAAAATCAGAAGCTGAGCGCGGCCGAGGCTTTTGAGGAGCCGGGCGTAGCGTCCGTCTCCGCGCGCGAGCGCGAGCGCCTCGAACAGCCTTGGAACGCGATGATAGAGGACTGATCGGTTGTCGCGGCAGGCCTTGTGGCCGAGCGCGCAGGCTAACCAACTTTTGCCCAGGCCGGTTGCCCCGGTGACGAGCAAATTCTCGTGGCGATCGATCCAGCGACCTTCGACGAGTTTGGCGAAAACGGCGCGGTCGATGCCCCGCGGGGTGCGCAGATCGACGTCCTCGACGCAAGCAGTCTGGCGCAGTGCGGCGATCTTGAGGCGCGTGGTGAGCCGCCTGGTGTCGCGTTCGGCGGCTTCGCGGTCGACCAACAGGCCGATGCGATCTTCGAACGGCAGGGCTTCGAGATCGGGCGATCGGCGCTGCTCCTCGAAGGCCTTGGCCATTCCGGTCAGGCCAAGCTCGATCAGCCGTTCGTGGGTTGGGTGGTTAAGCATGCCGGGTCTCTCCTTGCTTCAGTGGAAGTAGTCGCGTCCGCGGATGTTGCCGTGGCGCAGGGGCTGGTGCTCGAAAGATTCGTCGAAGAACGTGCGATCGAGGCCGTTCTGGAGGATCGATCTAATCGAGGCGACGGAGCGCGCCTTGATGAGGATGCCCCTCTGGCAGGCTGCGTCGAGGCGTTCGGCGCCGTAGCTTTTGACGAGCGCCAGAATGCCAAGGCAGGTTCGAAAGCCTTGTTCTGGATGGGGGCGGGCGTCGATCACGGCCTGGAAAAACGCTGCTGTCGAAGGACCGATCCGCTCGCCGGCGGCGATCACCGCGGCGGGGGTCCATTTGCCGTAGCGGCGATGGGCGCTGGGCATGTGGTCGGCGATGGTGGTGTGTCCGCGTCGGTTGGGCGCGCGGGCATGGCTGGCGATCCGCTGGCCCTTGTGGAAGATCTCGACCGTCCGATCGTCGATACGGGCATCGACCAGCTCGCCAATCAGACGATACGGCGCGGAGTACCAATGGCCGTCGACCTCGACATGATAATCGGGAGCGAGGCGGCAGCGCTTCCAGCGTGCGAAGGCATAAGGCTGATCTGGCAGCGGGGTTAGCTTGGGTTTGTCGAGTTCGGCAAACAGTTCGGCGCGGCTTGAGCCGAAGCCACGCATTTGACGAGCATTGAGTTCGTCGACGAGTGTCTTGATGGCGGCGTTGAGCTCGGCCCGGGAAAAGAAGCGCTGATTGCGCAGCCGGGCCAGAATCCAGCGCTGGGCGATTTGCACCGCGACCTCGACCTTCGCCTTGTCTTTTGGGCGCCGCGGCCGTGCGGCGAGAATGGCCGTGCCGTAATGGCTCGCCATCTCGGCATAAGTGCGATTGAGGCCGGGATCGTAGCGGTCGGGGTTGCTGACGGCGGCTTTGAGGTTGTCGCAGACCACGAACGTCGGCGTTCCGCTCAAAAACGTGAACAAGTTGACGTGGGCCCGGATCCAGTCGGCCAAGCTCTCGCTGGGGCAGGCCTCGGCGTAGGTGTAGTTCGAAGCGCCCATCGCCGCGACGAACAGCTTCATCGGCTGCACTTCCCCGGTCAGGGGATCGACGATGTCGATGGTGTCGCCGGCGAAATCCACGAACACCTTCTCGCCGCCCAGATGAATCTGCCGCATCGAAGGTCGGACCCGCCCCTTCCAGGCCTCGTAGGTAGTGCAGAACCACGTGTACCCGAAACCGTCGGGATTAACGGCGCGATACTCCTCCCAGAGCAGGCGACGGGTTACGTTGCGCCGGCGGAGCTCTTTATCGATGTAGCTCCAGTCGGGCACCGGCCGCTGCGGGCTCTGAGACGCTGGTCGTGGGGCCGGGAAAAGCAAAAGCTCCAGGTCTTCATCGGTCATTCCCTCCGGAAGCGGCCAGCTCAACCCAGCAGAGCGGGCGCGGCTCAGGTAGCTGTGCACAACGCCGTTGCTGACGCCCACGCTCCGCGCGATGGCCCGCTCTGGCAGGCCTTGAAAATGTTTTAACCGAAGGACTTCCTTGATCCGGCGCATCGACAATCTCTGGGTAGGCATTGGACTTCCTCGTTAACCACGAGGTCATCCCTAAGCCGGTTGAGTTGTCGGCCGAAGCGCTGCAAGGCTCCGAAAGCCTTGCTCACGATCCCGCGAAATCGTTGCTCACGATCGTCTGAAATCTCTGCTCACGATCCCCTGAAATCCGCGCTCACGATCCCGCGAAACGCGCACGCAGGGCGCCAACCAGCCCTTCCTCGAGACCTTCTCCCTTATCCTGCAGGATGAACTGGACCGTCGTCAGTCCCGTCTTATCGAGCGGCGATACCAGCAATCCGGGCTCGACGAAAAGCTGACGCTCGCCGAGTTCGACTGGTCCTTCAATCCCAAACTGCCACGTCAGACCTGCTTCCAGCTCCACACCCTGGCGTTCATTGCCGCTGGCGAGAACGCTCTGCTTGTTGGCAAACCTGGCACCGGGAAGTCGCACATCGCCAAGGCGATTGCCTATCAGGCGATCCTGCAAAGCCACAAGGTCCAGTATCTTGAGACCGACGACTTCTTCCACCGCTACGCCCTGAACTCTCCGGCACAACGCGAGGTCCGGCTGCGAACCATCATCGACTGCGATCTCCTCGTGCTGGACGATCTATTCCTCGCACGCGCCATCCCCGACGCCGCCGGCACTTTGCTGCAGACCCTGATCCATCAGCGTTACAAACTGCGCCGCAGCGTCATCGTCACCTCCAATCGCGTCGTGCAGGATTGGGGGGCATACCTTGGGGACAACACTATGAGCACGACGATCCTCGATCGCCTTATGCATCATTGCCATCTGCTTGAGTTCGACGGACGCAGCTATCGGCTCAAAGAAGCCGCTGAAGCTCTTGCCCGGGAAACAAACTCAAACTAACAGTCCCTTGTCCTGCCTCGCGGGTGGAGGAATTTGACTGACCACACCCGGAGGAATTTGAAGTGACCCGCGGGGGCCGAACCACCCTGCCCCGCGCCATCGAACCCCATGCTAGGGTTGTGGGCTGCGACAATCCAACGCAAATTGCAGATCTTGCAACTTTAGTCTAAGCGCGCCCGTTTCCGCCATCGCCTCAAGTGTTTGGCTCTGGGCCGTTATGCACATCTCCCGAGGAGACCCTGCTCTGTGAAGAACATCAGCGCCACGCTCGCGATCGTCTGGCGAATCGCCGTCCCTTATTTCCGATCCGAGGACAAATGGGCCGGCCGCGGCCTGCTCGCCGCCGTGGTCGCGATGGAGCTGGCACTGGTCGCGATCGACGTGCTGGTGAACCAGTGGCAGAACCGGTTCTACAGCGCGCTCCAGAACAGCGACTGGGACATCTTCGTCAGGGAGATCTGGATCTTCGTCGCGCTCGCGTCCACCTATATCGCGCTGGCTGTCTACAAGCTTTACCTGAACCAGTGGCTCCAGATTCGCTGGCGGCAATGGCTCACCCGGCATTATCTCGGCGAATGGCTTCAGAACGCCACGCATTACCGCATGCAGCTCAAGGGCGACGCGGCCGACAACCCGGACCAGCGCATCACCGAGGACGTCAAGAATTTCGTCGAGCAGACCCTGAGCATTGGACTCGGCCTGCTCTCGTCGATCGTGACGCTGTTCTCTTTCGTCATCATCCTTTGGGGCCTTTCCAACGCCGCGCCGCTACGCCTGTTCGGCACCGACCTCATGATCCCCGGCTATCTGTGTTGGGGCGCGCTGATCTACGCGATCTTCGGCACCGCGCTGACGCACTGGATCGGCTCACCGCTGGTCAACCTCAATTTCGAGCAGCAGCGCTACGAGGCCGACTTCCGCTTCAACCTCGTCCGCGTCCGCGAAAATTCCGAGCAGATCGCGCTGCTCAGGGGTGAAGGCGCCGAGCGGGCGCGCCTGCTCGATCGCTTCGGCTTCGTGATCGCCAACTGGTACGCCATCATGAGCCGGACCAAACGCCTCACCGCGTTCACGGCCAGCTATCAGCAGGCCGCAGTGATCTTTCCCTACGTGCTGGTGGCGCCGGCCTTCTTCGCCAAGAAGATCCAGCTTGGCGACATGATGCAGACCGCATCCGCCTTCTCCAGCGTGCAGGGCGCGCTGTCGTTCTTCGTCACGGCCTACCGGTCTCTGGCGGAGTGGCGCTCGATCGTTGCGCGCCTCGATGGCTTTGAGATGTCCGTCGATTCAGCCGCGAACCTGCCGGCACATGAGCCTGCCATTGCGCTGGAGGTCGCCGGCGGCGGCCGCCATATCGACCTCGAACAGCTCTGCGTGAACCTGCCCAACGGCACGCCGCTGGTTGCCGCCAAGGCCTTCACCATCGAGACGTCGGAGCGCGTGTTGGTGACCGGACCGTCCGGCTCCGGCAAGTCCACGCTGTTTCGGGCCATCGCCGGCATTTGGCCGTTCGGTACCGGCACGGTTGTCATCCCCGAGAAGGCAAAGCTGATGATGCTGCCACAGCGACCCTATTTTCCGGTCGGCATGTTGCGCGATGCCGTTGTCTACCCGGCAGCCCCCGGCGCGTTCGACGCCGCGCAAGTCCGCGATGCACTGATCGCCGTCGGGCTGCCCGACCTTGCCGAGCGGCTGGAGGAGGACGGCCACTGGAATCGGACGCTCTCGCTCGGCGAGCAGCAGCGACTGGGGCTTGCGCGCGCGCTGTTGCATGTACCGGACTATCTGTTCCTGGACGAGGCCACGGCGTCGCTGGACGAACCCTCCGAGGCCCGGCTTTACCGCCTGCTGACGGAGAAGCTGCCGCACGCCACCATCGTCTCGATCGGCCACCGCTCGACGCTCGACGCCTTCCACACGCGCAAGGTGGCGCTGGTGAAGGACGGTGCGATTCACGTCCTCGGCGGCGAACGGGCGGCAGCGGAGCCGAGCGCGGCGCGTTGAGGCGCAAAGGGGCGCGGCGCCCGCCTCCTCTCGTGTCCCGGACAAGCCACACGCCCTTCAGCGTTGAGGCGCACAGCCGGGACCCAGGTGTCGTACTTCAGAAGGATGGCCCCGGCTCTGCAGCGCACCGCTGAACCGGACGATGCTTCGCATCGCCGGGGAAGCGCTGCGCTGCGTCCGGGGCACGAGAACGAGACGCGGTTCACATCCATAAATCGACACTGCAAACACAATCACGGAGTGCGAGGCGTCAGCGCCGGTCTTCAGCCCCACCCTTCGCACTCTCGCCCAGCGGTCGAGCATCCTTCTCACCAGCCCCAAAGCGAAAGGGCGGCGGGTTGCCCCGCCGCCCTCGTCAGTCGTCTCGGAAAGAAACTTACTTCAGGTTGGTCATCGCCGTCAGGTCGACAGAGAGCTTGGCGACGCCAGCAGCGCTACACCAGTTGGAGCCGAAAGCCGTGGCTGCGTTCGCACCACCATTGATCGGGGTGACGAAGCCGGGGCTCGAGTTGGTGGCGGAGAAGTCACTGGTGAAGGCGTTGCAGTCGCCCTTCGACAGATCGGTATCATAGTAGCGCAGATCGAGCGTGAACACCTTGTAGGTGAAGCCGACACCGACGTTCCAAGTGTTGTAGCTTGGCTCCTTGATACCGTTCGCGTAGACCGGATCGCCTGCGATGCCGTAGAAGATGTCGGACGTGCCGAGCCACTGGCGGCCGAACTCACCCGACACATACATGCCGACGCCACTGGCGCCGAAGGTCGTGCTCGGCGCAGTCCACTTGGCCGTGACCGAGGCGTAGTTGCCCCAGGCGCCGAGGTTCAGGAAGTTCGGCGAATAGTACTCGTTGAAGCCGACCGTCCACTGGTCGTTGATGGCGACGTTCAGTTTGGCATAGGCTTCGAAGAAGCTCGCGTCCTTCTTGGCGAAGTTGCCGTTGATCGGAAGGCCGATCGCGTCCTGGGAGTTATCCAGGGAGGTACCGCAATTGCCCTGCGCGAGGGTGCCCTGCGAACCGAAGCAGCTTCCGCCCGGATAGAGATAACCCCAGACACCGAAGTCGAAGGCGAACATGCCGAAGGTCGGGCGGATACCGCCGTAGATGTCGACTTCGGCCGCAGCGCGGTTCGGGAACGAGATGCTCGCAGCGGCCGTACCGATATAGAGCTGGAGGTCCTTGTTGACGTTGTAGCGCGGCTCGAAATAGGCCGTGACCGACGGGTTGTGGTTCGACTGGGTAATACCACGGAAGATGTAATCGTTCGTGATACCGGCGCCGAAAGCGACATCCCACGGATCGAAGGCCGGGGGCGGCGGGGCCTTCAGCGCTTTCACCCGCAAGTCCGCCGCGAAAGCCGAGCCCGTGACCATTGCCAGCGCCGTTGCCAACAAAACCGCTTTTTTCATTTCGATCCCCATCGCCAGTTCTTAGACCCCAGTCGGATCCCGGAAGCCCCCCGGGGTGCTCGACCTGATTGCAAATTACATCACTGCGACAATCTGGATTGGCGGATAGGAACCGTGAAGCAAAAAGCGCGGGCATCTGCCGACTTTTTAGGCGTTTTGACCAATTCACGAAAGGTTGTTGGCCTGTGTGGCTTCCCGATCACATTTTTCTCATTCCAAAGTGCACGGGAGGCCCGTGTAAGTCCGGGGTCTTCGGCTGGGTGACGCCCAGGCCACGAATCAGACAGGCGCGGCAAACGGCTGAGACTGAATCAGCTTGCGACGATGCAAAAAGGCCGCAGCGCCCGGCGCCGCGGCCTTCCTGATTGCAGATCGCTTCAAGCAGCCAAGGAGCGGCCCGGCTTACCCCTGCCCCTCTGCCGGCGCGGGTTCCGCAGAAGACGAAGGCATCGCCCAGCTTGTCTCGGAGGCAGGCTCGGGAGCCGGAGCTTCCACTGGTGCCGACGGCTTCGGAGCAGGAGCTGCCTTCGCCTTCTTCGGTGCCGCTTTCTTTGCGGGCTTCTTGGGTGCGGCCTTCTTGGCCGACTTCGCCGCAGCCTTCTTGGCGGCTTTCTTCGGGGCTGCCTTCTTGGCAGACTTCTTCGCAGCTTTCTTTGCAGTCTTCTTGGCAGACTTTCTTGCGGACTTCTTGGCTGCCTTCTTTGCGGTCTTCCTCGCTGCTACGGCCTTCTTCGCTTTCTTGGCCTTCTTGCTTTTCTTCTTCTTCGCTTTCGCCATCGTGGTCCTCCTGTTGCCGCCGAACAATGGTCGATCGGGCGTCGTTCTGCCGTCACCTTCGGACGAAAGCTCGAGCCCTTGAAAGCTCAAGCTTGTGCATTCGATGTCGGCCGCGACCCGCCCGTAGCCCAATCGAGAAGCTCAATCGTGTGTACGACCGGAACTGACGTGCCACTGGCAATCTGCACCATGCAGCCGATATTGCCCGCGGCAATCATGTCCGGCTTGACGCTTGCGATGTTGGCGACCTTGCGGTCGCGCAACCGGCCCGCAAGCTCGGGCTGGAGAATGTTGTAGGTCCCCGCCGAACCGCAACACAAATGACTCTCGGGCACATCTTTCACCACGAATCCATTCTTGGAAAGCAATTCTTTCGGAAGGCCCGTGATTTTCTGCCCGTGCTGCAACGAACACGCGGAGTGATAGGCGACGACGATGTCGTCCTGTCTCGCAGTCGTCGCGAGTTCGAGGCCGGCGACGTATTCGGTGATGTCCTTGGCGAGCGCCGATACCTTCGCCGCATCGGCCGCGAACGCGGAGTCCTCGCGCAGGAGATAGCCATAGTCCTTGATGACCGTGCCGCAGCCGGAGGTCGTCACCAGGATGGCGTCGAGCCCCTCGCCGGCCGCTTCCTTGCGCCACGCCGCGACGTTGGCGCGAGCTCGCGCCAGCGCATCCCGGTCGTTGCCAAGGTGATGGGTCAGCGCGCCGCAGCACTGCTCGTCCCGGACCAGGACCACCTCGATGCCATGGCGGGTGAGGAGACTGATGGCGGCCTGGTTGATGCGCGGCGCCAGCACCTGCTGGGCGCAGCCCTGGAGGAGCGCCACGCGTCCGCGCTTCTTGCCGAGCGCGGCGAATACGCTGCCCGCGGCAGGCCCGGCCGGCGGCAATCGGTTCGGGGCCAGCGCCAGCATCGCCTTGATGCGCTGGACCAATCCGGGCGTGGCCGAAGGCCGGGGCGTCGGCAGCAGGACGCTCAGCGGACGGGCCAGCTGCGCCAGCCACATGCTGATGCGGAAGCGCTGCGGGTCCGGCAGGACGAAGGCCAGCACCTGACGCAGCAGCCGCTCGGGCAGCGGCCGCTGATAGCGCTGCTCGATCCGGACCCGCGCCTGGTCGACGAGGTGCATGTAGTTCACGCCCGAGGGGCAGGTGGTCATGCAGGCAAGGCACGACAGGCAGCGGTCGATATGCTTGACCACTTCGGCCGTCGGCGCCTGGTCCTTCTCCAGCATCTCCTTGATCAGGTAGATGCGGCCGCGCGGGCTATCGAGTTCGTCCCCGAGCAGCACATAGGTCGGACAGGTTGCGGTGCAGAAGCCGCAATGGACGCAGGCACGCAGGATCTTGTCGGCTTCCGCGATGTCGGGGTCGGCGAGTTGCGCGAGCGAGAATTCGGTCTTCATGACGCAGCGCCCCGGCTTAGACGTCCGCGGTTGAGAATGGCCTTTGGATCGAAGCTGGCACGCACCCGCTCGCTGAGGGCGGCGATCCCGGGCGCCTGCGGCTGGAACACGTCGATCGTGCGCCTGACATCCTCGGCCGCCCGGATCAGCGTGGCGTGCCCACCGACCGCGTTCGTGCGCTCGCGCACGGCCGGGGCATGCGCGTCCGGCTTCGGTGGCACTGCCGCCCAGATCAGCCCGCCGCCCCAGTCGTAGATCACATCGCCCCCCGTCTCGCGTGCCAATTGCGTGCCGAGTGCCGCGCCCGAGGCCGGCGGACAGACGATCCGCCACACCGGCCAGGCGCCGAGCGCGCCGCTGGCCGCAAACGGCAGCACATCGCGGATCGCGGCCCACAGCGCCGCGGAGGCCGCGTCCTCGACCAGAGTCGCAGCTCCGAACGGCGCCAGCAATTCACACAGCGAGTTCGCGCGGTGGGCGGCGGAGGCCGTGATGCCCTCGAGCCGCAGCACGGTCAGAGCCTGGCCTTGGCCGGCAATGTCGCCAAGCCCCTCGACCTTGGCCCGGAGTTCCGATTTCGGCAGATGCGCGGCACCGGAGACGTCGAAGGGCGAACCGAGCGCCGCGGTCATGGCCTTGTTGGCGGCGGCATCATCCAGCCCGAGCAGCAGCAGCGTCCGCTCAGCCTCGGGCTTGGGCATCACCTTGAGCGTGACCTCCGTCATCACCGACAGCGTGCCCCAGGACCCCGCGAGCAGCTTGCAGAGGTCGTAGCCGGTGACGTTCTTCACCACCCTGCCGCCGGTCTTGAAGCTGTCGCCGAAGCCCGAGACGGCGTGCGCCCCCAGGAGATGGTCGCGCGCCCCGCCGGCCCTGATCCGCCGCGGTCCGGCGAGCCCGGCCGCGATCATGCCGCCGATGGTGCCGCGCGGGGGCGTGCCGAGCAGCGGCGCGGTGTCCATCGGCTCGAAGGCGAATTGCTGGTTCTTGGCATCGATCAGGGACAGCACGTCGCCCACCGGCGCGCCGGCCTGGAGGGTGATGATGAGTTCGTTCGGCTCGTAGGAGGTGACGGCATTCAGCGCCGAGAGATCGAGCACAGCGTTGGTGGCCATGGCGTGGCCGATGCTGCGCTTGCTGCCATGACCGATGATCTCGAGCGGCTGCTCATTGGCAATCGCCGCGCGCACCACCTGTTCAACGTCTTTGGCGTCTCTGACCTTGAGCGTATCCACGGGAACAGGCGGTAGCGAAATTTGCGCAGGAAATCAATTCGACGCGCGACGAAGCGCAGTGCCGCCCTGCGACATCCGCACTACGATCGTCATCGAACCATTGCCGCCCCGAGCTTTGCTACCGATTGGAGATATCTCGTCGCAAAGGAGCTCCATCATGAACGAACAGGCAATGAACCAACGCGCCGTCCATCAGGCCGTCGGCGGCGGACTTCTCGTCGTGGCGCAATGGGAAGCCAAGGCCGAGGAGGCCGATCGGGTCGCCGAGATCCTGCGCGGCTTCCTCCCGCAGGCGCAGGGCGAGCCAGGCGTCAAGCTGTTCCTGATCAGCCGCGCCAAGGACAATCCGGCGCAGTTCCTTTTCTACGAGCTGTTCCGCGACGAAGCCGCCTTCAAGGCGCACCAGGAGAGCGCGCATTTCAAGACCTACATCGCGGGACAGGCGCTGCCGCTCCTGGCGAGACGGGAGCGGGCGCAATACGGATTGCTGTGAGCGCGCAATCGCACATGCGAGTGATTCCGCCTGCGGCCATCCTTCGAGACGCCCGCCCTTGGTGGGCCCTCAGCATGAACCACCTGTCAGACGTCATCTGAGGTGGTTCATGGAGAGGGACCGCGAAGCGGTCGTCTCGAAGGACGAGGCGCGCGCTCAGGTCTTTCAAGAACGCCCTATGCGATTGCCCTGCCACATGGGGAGAGGGGAAACGATCGCCGACCTCACGTTTCACAGCGCACTTCTAGCCCGTCCTATTCGTGAGAGTGCGGCTTTTGGGCCCGATTGATGCGGCCGCACATCTTGTCTGACGAGGCGCACAGGATTGCCTTCGGCTTTTCGCCGCCTGACGACCGGTACTTTGCAACGCGCTTGAGGGATGGGTTGGGCGAACGGGGGCGGACGCCCCGCCGGTCAAGGACCGAGCGGCAGCAGCGCGCCGGGCAAGCCGCAGATCAGGTCGGCTTCGGGACATGCCGCGGCAAACGCAAGGCGAATGCGGCTCGTGGTCTCGACGACACGGGCGGCGATTTTCAAGAGCCGAAGACGCAGCGTCGCGAACTCGGCAGCGGCCAATTCCCGGGCTTTGGGAATGGCGTCGCGCACGGTCAGCATCAGCCAATAAGCGGCCGTATGGAGCACGAGACGGACCTGGTTGGCGAGCGCCGAACGGCAGCTGGTGCGATCGGAGGCGAGCTGCGTCTTATGCAGCTTGATCAGATTCTCGGCTTGGCCGCGCGCGCAATACAGGCTGTCGTAGATCCACTCGGCCGAGCCGACATCGAGGCTGGTGACGACGAAGCGGATGTCGAGGCCGAGCATCGTCGCCTCAATACGGGCGACAGTGCGCCGTTCGCGATCCCAGGACTTTGCCTTGTGGCGCGTCTCGGTATAGCCACGCAGAACCGGCAGGTTCTCGATGGCGCGTCGCGTGCGGATGTCGTCGGCGACCTCGTCGACTTTTCTGGCGAGAGGCTTGGTGCCGGACAGACCGAAGATGTAGTCGATGCCGTTGGTCTCGCACCACGCCATTGCCTCCGGCCGGGCATAGTGCCCGTCGCCACGGAACGTAATTTGCGTGTTGTGCCATCGCGTCCGGATATGCCGTACCAGGCGGCGCAGATGGGCACGCACCTCGACGCCGCCCGGCGTCTTGCCGGGCCGCAGCACGACGGCCACGGGCCGGCTCTTCTCCGTGTCGTAGACGTGGATCGGCAGGAAGCAGCGTTCGTCATAATGAGCGTTGAACAGCGAGAGCTGCTGATGGCCGTGGACGACGTCGCAGGTATCATCGATGTCGAGCGTGACGGATGCCGGCTCGCGCGGGTAGCTATCCATCCATGCGTCGACCAAAGTGTAGGTCAGCCGGATCACGTCGCGCAGGCGCGGAGCATTCTCCAGCCGCGACAGCGTCGGCTGGGAACACAAATCCCGGCCCGTGTCCGGTAGGCGACCGCAGGCCAGTTTGAATGCCGGATCGGACCTCAGATGATCGAGGTCGTCGGCGTCCTCGTAGCCGCAGCAGATCGCGAACATGCGAGCGCGGAACATATCGACCAGGCTGTGCACGACCCGCGTCGGATCGCGCCGATCCGGGAACACCCGGGCCAGATTGTTGGCCAAACCGAGACGCCGCTCGGCCATCGCCAGAAGCATCACGCCCCCGTTCGAGGTTAGGCGCCCACCATCGAAGGCAGCTGTGACTTTCTTGGCGTGAACGGCTGGAAACGAGAAGGGCGGAATCGTATCGTCGGTCATGGCGGGCGTGGCGTTCGCGGTTGGAGGTGATGGGGTTGGCTTCGCAACCGAATCCTACGCCGCATCAGCGCTTTACCCCTCAGGCGCACTCTTACGAATAAGACGGGTTAAGTTGAAGAAAGATTGAGTGACTCCCGATCATTTCTGTGCCGAAACGTGGAGTCGCGGTCGTGCCGCGTCCAAAGAAACCGGCGCGAGCGGCCTATTAGACGCGGTAGGTGCTCAGCCTCCGAAACGAGACTATCAAGCATGAAGAGATCGAGCGCGAGGCAGAGGTTTTATTTGTGTTGAATTCTTGCTTCTCGATAGTGGTCTGAAATCGTATCATCGGTCATGGCGGGCGTGGCGTTCGCGGTTGAAGGTGATGGGGTGGCTTCGCAACCGAATCCTACGCCGCATCAGCGCTTTACACCACGCTCGCCAGCCTCTCAGGCGCCCTCTCGCGAATAAGACGGGCTAGAACCGCGGAATGTCCGGAAACGCCAGCTTGCCCGCATGGACATGCATGCGGCCGAGCTCGGCGCAGCGGTGCAGGGTCGGAAACACCTTTCCGGGATTGAGCAGGCCCTGCGCATCGAAGGCGCATTTCAGCCGCTGTTGCTGGTTGAGGTCGATCTCGGAGAACATCTCCGGCATCAGGTCGCGCTTCTCGATGCCGACGCCGTGCTCGCCGGTGAGCACGCCGCCGAACTCGACGCAGGCGCGCAGGATGTCGGCGCCGAACGCTTCGGCGCGCTCGATCTCGCCGGGCTTGTTGGCATCGTAGAGAATCAAGGGGTGCAGGTTGCCGTCGCCGGCGTGGAACACGTTGGCGCAGCCGAGCTGGTATTTTTCCGAGAGCTCGCGGATGCGGGCGAGCGCCTTCGGCAGCGCGCCGCGCGGGATCGTGCCGTCCATGCAGAGATAGTCCGGCGAGATGCGGCCCACCGCCGGAAACGCGGCCTTGCGGCCGGCCCAGAACAGGTTGCGCTCGGCCTCCGAGGTCGAGATCTGGCACGTGGTCGAGCCGCAGGCATTGGCGATCGTCTCGACCCGCGTGATCAGCTCGTCGACCTCGATCTTGGGACCGTCGAGCTCGATGATTAGAAGCGCCTCGACGTCGAGGGGATAGCCGGCATGGACGAAGGCCTCGGCGGCGTGGATCGCCGGCTTGTCCATCATCTCCATGCCGCCCGGAATGATGCCGGCACCGATGATGCGCGCCACGCATTCGCCGGCCGCCTCGACCTCTGCAAAGCCGACCATCAGAGCGCGCGCCGTCTCCGGCTTCTGCAGGATGCGCACCGTGATCTCGGTGATGACGCCGAGCAGGCCTTCCGACCCGGTGATGACGCCCATCAGATCGTAGCCCGCGTTCTCCGCCGACTTGCCGCCGATGCGCAATATCTCGCCGCTCATCAGCACGATCTCGCAACCGAGCACGTTGTTGGTGGTCATGCCGTATTTCAGGCAATGAACCCCGCCCGAATTCTCGGCGACATTGCCGCCGATCGAGCAGGCGATCTGCGAGGACGGATCGGGCGCATAGTAGAAGCCGGCATGCGCGACCGCCTGGCTGATCGCAAGGTTGGTGACGCCGGGCTCGGTGACGACGACGCGGTTGTCGAAATCGATCTCGCGAATGCGCTTGAACTTGCCGAGCCCCAGCAGCACGCCGTCTTCGAGCGGCAGCGCGCCGCCGGACAGCGAAGTGCCGGAGCCGCGCGGCACCACCTTGATGCCTTGCGCAGCACAATATTTCAGGACGAGCGAGACCTGCTCGGTCGTATCGGGCAGCACCACGACCATCGGCGGCTGGCGGTAGGCGGTCAGCCCGTCGGATTCATACGCGCGCATCTCGGCTGCGCTGTCGATCACGCCCTCACCGGGGACGATTGCGCGCAACGCAGCAATGATCTCCGCGCGGCGTGCGAGCACCGCCTGGTCGCTCGCAGGCATCATGATGGTCATGACATATCCTTCCGGCTCATCGCCCACGATGAAATTTGTCGCGGCAAATCAATCACGTCCGCGCCTGTTTGGATAGGCCATCCGAAAGTCGGATCGACGATGTTCCGCGAGTTCGCTCTGGGACAAGTAGGAAATCGTGAAACCTGTCATGGTTTGATGGCTTGTCCAAGCCGAACAGGCCTGCCAAAAGCGGCGGGCCGGCGATTGTCGATCAGGCAAGAGACTGACCAGACCCACCAGGGAAGAGACGAAGAGCACCCGATGACAAAACTGACTTTTGGCGCACTGACGATCCTCACCGTGATTGCCACCGCACCTGCCGCGATGGCGCAGGATGTCGCGGCCGGCAAGACGTCGTTCAACAAATGCCTGGCCTGCCACGCGATCGGCGAAGGCGCCAAGAACAAGGTCGGCCCCGAGCTCAACGGCCTCAACGGCCGCAAGTCGGGAACCGCGCCGGACTACAATTACTCGGACGCGAACAAGAATTCCGGCATCACCTGGGATGAAGCCACGTTCAAGGAATATATCAAGGACCCCAAGGCCAAGATTCCCGGCACCAAGATGGCGTTCGCCGGCATCAAGAACGAGACCGAGATCAACAATCTCTGGGCCTTCCTCGCCCAATACGACAAGGACGGGAAGATCAAGCAGTAGGCGCGCAAGGGGCGGCCGCTAGAGCTGACGCGTCTTCTTCACGCGAACTGTATCCACTTCGCTCAAGAGCGCCTTAATCGGCGGCCGCCTGCGCCGGAACGATCCTGCCGATCATCGTCTCGATCTCCGCCTTCACGAGATCCGGCACGGCGTTCTGCACCATGTGGCCGAGGTCGGGCAACACGATCAGCTTCGCATTGGGCACCGCGGCGGCGAACGGGCGCGCGTGGATGCTGGTTTTCACCGTCTTGTCGGGCTCACCGGCGACGATCGTGACCGGCGCCTTTATCTCGCCATAGCGTGCGACTTGCGCGGCGACCGACTCTTTCAGCGTCACCAGATCATAGGCATTGGCGATGAACTCGCGTGGACGCAGCAATAGCGGCGTCGCGGAGTCCTTGACGAAGCCATCCGGCATGGTTTGCGGCAGGAAGACGTTGCGCGCGCCGGATTCAGCGAGGACATAGCCCAGCGGCAGCGTGATCGTGTAGGCGAGCAGCGGGCCGATCACGGGCATTGCGATGATCTCGTTGTAGCGCCCGACACCGCCGCGCCAGGGATGAGTGACGGGCGCAAGCATGACGAGACCGGCAACGCGGTGCGGATGATCGAGCGCGATCCGCGCGCCGAGGGCGCCGCTCCAGGAATGCACCACGAAGACCGCGCGATCGATCCCGAGCTTATGAAGCGCCTCATCGATCATCCGCGCCTGGATTTGCGGCGTCGAATCCTGCCGCCGCCCGCGTGTGCTCCAGCCATGGCCGGGTCGATCGATCAGAATCACGCGGCGGTTCCCGGCGAGGATGTCGCCGAGCGGCCGCCGCATCGCTTCGAGATTGGAGCTCGCGCCGTGCAGCATCACGATCGGAAGACCCGAATCGCGGGGACCGATATCGACGACGTGAAGCCTCGCGCCGTCGACCTCGACCATCCGGCCCTGAGGGGGGAAAGGCGCGTTGCACGGCGACGATTCCCGCCTGTGTGACCAGCGCCAGCAGAACCAGCGTAAGCGACGTTCGCGTCCCACTCGCAAAGGTTTGGCGTGGGGATTGCAGTCTGTTGATCAACGTGTTTGCAAATCGTTGGCGGGGGGTATGGAGGCGGCAACGACGGAGAATTACGAGGTGCGGCCGAACGACCAGGGCAGGAGCTCGTCGATCCGGGACTGCGGGTGACCGGTTGCGATCGCTTTGAGCGTCGCTTTCATCCAGACGTAGGGCTCCACGCTGTTGATTTTGCAGGTGGCGATGAGCGAAGCTATGCGCGCCCATGAACGACCACCTTCGTCGTGACCAGCAAATAAACTATTTTTACGCGTCAGAGTCAGCGGCCTGATTTGATTTTCGACGGGATTGGTGTCCATCTCAACGCAACCATCGTCGAGAAACAAGGTGAGGCCATCCCAATGGTTCAGGAGATAGGCGATCGCCTTGCCCATCTCGCTGCCCGGCGACAGGCGAGCGGCTTGCTCGCGCAGAAACCTCTCGAGTTCAGCGACGAGCGGCCGTGATCGCTCGTTACGGGTCGTTTGCCGAGCCGGGGCGTCGGCGCCACGGATCTCCTTCTCGATCGCATAGAGTGCGGCGATGCGCGCGAGAACGGCTTCGGCGATGGGTGAGCCGGCTTTCGGAGTCGCTGCGATGATCTTGCGCCTTGAGTGGGACCAACATGCGGCCAGCCGCAGCGGCACGCCGCCTTTGCGCTTGGGCCGTGCGAGCCGATGATAGCCCTGGTATCCGTCGACCTGAAGGATGCCGTCGAAGCCCTCGAGGATGCGCTCAGCATGGTCACCACCGCGTCCTGGCGCGTAGTGGTAGACCACGATTGGTGGATCAGCGCCGCCGTGGCCGCGATCGTCGCGCAGGACAGCCCACAGATAGCCGGTCTTCGTTCGGCCCCGGCCCGGATCGAGCACAGGCGCCCTGGTCTCGTCTATGAACAAGCGGCCCGATTGCTTCATCACGACGCTCATGCGCTCGACCAGCGGCGCGAGGTGGAAGGCGACCGTTCCCATCCAGTCTGCCAGAACGGCGCGATCGATGAAGATGCCATGCCGAGCCAGAACCTGCGACTGACGATAGAGTGGCATGTGCTCGCTGAACTTGGCGACCGCCACCTGCGCCAGCAGCGCCTCGGTGGGGATGCCACCCTCCACGAGATGGGCGGGCGCCGGCGCCTGAGCAACACCGGTGCAGCCCTTTGCGCAGGCGTAGCGCGGTCGCACCGTCTCGATCACACGATACTGGGCGGCCATGACATCGAGACGGCGGAGAGCGATCCTCGCCGATCTGGACCATCCGGCCGCAGCCGCAGGGACACTCGAGGTTCTCGGGTTCGATCACCTGCTCGATGCGCGGCAGGTGCGCGGGAAAGGCACGGGCAGCGCGCCTGGTCCGGCGGCTGGACGGCGCCGTGCCGGCGCGGCGCGCACGATCGTCCTGGCGTTCCTGGACTTCGGCGATGGCAAGAGGGTGTCAGTAACTCGGTGTAAGATGGTTTCTGTGAGTTTACCTTTGACAGGAGACTCACATGGCTACGGATTTTTCACCTGAGATTTTGGACCAGCTTCTTGCCGGGGGCAGCCTCAAGCCAGAAGACTTAGCCGGCGAAGACGGGCTTTTCAGACGACTGAAGAAGGCGCTTCTGGAGCGCGCACTGGGTGCGGAGCTGACCCACCACCTTGGCTATGAGAAGGGCGACCCGGCGGGCCGCGGGTCGGGCAACAGCCGCAACGGCACAAGCAGCAAAGCGCTGTTGACGGACGACGGCGAGATCGAGATCGAGGTGCCGCGCGACCGCGCCGGCACGTTCGAACCGGTGATCGTCGCGAAGGGCCAGACCCGCTTCGACGGCTTCGACGAGAAGATCATCAGTCTCTACGGGCGGGGCATGACGGTACGGGAGATCCAGGGCCATCTGGCCGAGCTCTACGGCACCGAGGTGTCCCCCGATCTGATCAGCAAGGTCACCGACGCGATTCTCGACGAGGTCCGCGAATGGCAGAGCCGGCCGCTGGAAGCGATCTATCCGGTGGTCTTCTTCGACGCGCTCAGGGTCAAGATTCGCGATGAGGGGATGGTCAAGAACAAGGCAGTCTACGTCGTGCTGGGCATCACTGCATCGGGCGAGAAAGACGTGCTCGGGCTTTGGATCGAGCAAACCGAAGGCGCCAAATTCTGGCTCAAGGTCATGAACGATCTGAGGAACCGCGGCGTCGCCGACATCCTGATCGCCGTCGTCGACGGTCTGAAGGGCTTTCCCGAGGCGATCAACAGCGTCTTTCCCAAGGCGATGGTCCAGACCTGCATCGTGCATTTGATCCGCAACAGCCTATCCTTCGTGTCCTGGAAGGATCGCAAGGCGATCCTTCCCTCGATCAAGGCGATCTATCATGCCGAGAATGCCGACGCCGCTCTGCTCAGGCTCGAGGACTTCGAAGCCGAGTGGGGCAAGCGCTATCCCGCGATCGGGGCGGCCTGGCGCCGGGCGTGGGAGCACGTCATTCCGTTCTTCGCCTTCGCGCCGGAGATACGCAAAATGATCTATACCACCAACGCGGTCGAGGCGCTGAACCGTTCGCTGCGCAAGATCATCAAAACACGCGGCAGCTTCCCCAACGACGAGGCGGCGATGAAGCTGCTTTACCTCGCCATCAGAAATGCCGGCATCCATTGGCGACGACCGGTTGCATGGACGGCCGCAATGGGCCAGTTTGCCATCCAGTTCGGCGAGCGCTTTGCAGGCTCAGCGGACTGACCCCATGGGGTCAGTCCGCTGACCCCGCAAACCCCTCACAGAGACGCTCTTACACAAAACTTCTGACACTCCCCGATGGCAATCTCGATGTCCTCGAGAACCAGTTGCATCTGATCGGGATTGAACTTCTCCGAGCGTTTACCGAAACGTGCGCGCTCGTACTCCTTCACGAGCAGTTCGAGGCGTTCGACGCTCTCTTTGGACGCAGCCAGTTCACTCTCGACATGAAGGCGCGCCGAGCATTCATCGTCTGCGCGACGACGCTCGGCTTCAATCATCGCTTCCTGCGCGCGGAAGAGCGCGCGCAAATCGGCGGGCAACGCTGCAAGACGGGCGGGATCAATGGGGGACGGCGGCACATCCGCAAGCTATCATCCCAAAGCCCCGCGCGAAACAGGTTGTCGGGTCTGAGTCAGTTCGCCGCAGCTGGCGTCGCGACAATCCGTTCGCCCACTCGCTTCCAGTTCAGCCTTCGAACTGCACGCGCGTCAGATGCATGACGCCGTCGCTGATCTGCGGCCACTCGAAACGACCATCGCGGCCAAGGCGCTTGTAGACCAAAACGAGGCCCGTGCCGTCCCATAGCAAAATCTTCAGCCGGTCGGCGCGCTTCGAACGAAAAACCACGATCAGGCCCGAATGCGGATCGAGCCCAAGCGTGTTTTGCACAAGACCGGCCAGCGCGTCGTGCCCGCACCGGAAGTCAACAGGACGCACAGCAAGCACAATCCGCAGTCCCTGCGCCGGAATGATCATGCGCCGCGCTCGATCGCAGTCACGATCTCCGCGATCCGCACCGCCGACACGTCCGCATCCAGGCGGACCGAAACCTTGCCAATCGTAATCTCGACGGGCCCCTCGCTCTTGCCTGACGCCACTGGATCGCTCAGCTCGATCGACACGAAATCCGCCGCGTCGTCCGTGACCAATGCGAGCCGGCCAGCACGCGCCAATCTGCGCCACGTCGTCAACTGCTGGGCCTTCACACCATAACGCCGTGCGACATCACATACCCGGGCGTCGGGCTTCATGCTCTCGAAAACAGCGCGCCCCTTGATCTCCGCAGACCATAACCGGCCTCCAGAACGCGTCCGGCGCGTAAGCTTCCCCACAAAGCCATCAGCTTCGGCTTCCTCCCCCGATTGTTCCATCGCCTTCAGTCTCCTCTCGGCTCTCTGACAAGCCAAGGATCGCAGAGCGCAAGCCGAAGCGAAACCAGTCAATCAAATGGGAGAAAAGCTCCGCTTACGAACCAGCGCCGTCACGACTGACATCACGATCATGGAGAAGATCCTGGGCACTGGGCAGTTACGGCTCTGATCGCACGGCAGTTTCGCCGCCGGCTTTCCGCGCTTCCACTGAAAATCCCGGGGCTGTGGATATGTGCATAATTGCAGAACGAGAAAATTCAATAAAATCAACGATATTCCAGCAGAGCACGCAAGCCCCGGACCAGCTTCATGCAGCCGTCATCGCCGCTTCCATATAATCGCCATGGTCGGTTCCGCCATCTAGGCGCGGGTAGGTGCCGATCCTCCTCGCATACCTCGGGCTATGCGGGAAAGACCGGCAGGATTTGTCCTGGTTTGACCGGAGAATTTTCAATGAGCTTCAGATCGAACGACACTGCAATCGACGAAATTGTCGCGAGCTGCAATGGTGACTTGCGCGGTGCCGTGCGGGCTCTGCTCCTGATCAACGAGCATCTCGAGACCGAGCTTGCAAAGGCTTACGCCGCAGCCGCCGACCGCGGCCTCGTCGAGCGCGGCAGCAGCGTCCTGCATTGAGCGAAGTGCAGGCTAGTCCGTACCGTCTTCCTCTTTCTCCTCCTCGGGCGTGACCGGAGGACAGACGCGGATCGTCGAACGGGCAAGCTTGGCATCGGCCCTGGATTTGTAGGGACCGTCGCCGAACCAGATATCGCCGATGATCACGGGATTGCTGGTCACGATATTGCATTTTCCGGTGGCGCGGTTGCCGACCACCCAGAACAATCCGTCGGCGAAGCTCACCGCCCCCGACGCGAGCAGCAATATGGCTGCTACTCCCAAACGCTTCATGGCTGTGCTCCCTGTCCTGCAGGTAGGCCTGCGGCAGGTCGCGCAATAGCCCTCGCGACGGCCCGCTTCGGATCGTGGTTAATCCGGACACGCCGCAACCGCTCGGCAGTTGATCAACTTGTCCCTATTTCTTGAGCACGATCTTCGTCGGAAAGCCGCTGCACCCCGTCTACGGATCGTGCCTAGCCCGTCTTATTCGCGAGAGGGCGCCTGAGAGGCTGGCGAGCGTGGTGTAAAGCGCTGATGCGGCGTAGGATTCGGTTGCGAAGCCACCCCATCACCTTCAACCGCGAACGCCACGCCCGCCATGACCGATGATACGATTTCAGACCACTATCGAGAAGCAAGAATTCAACACAAATAAAACCTCTGCCTCGCGCTCGATCTCTTCATGCTTGATAGTCTCGTTTCGGAGGCTGAGCACCTACCGCGTCTAATAGGCCGCTCGCGCCGGTTTCTTTGGACGCGGCACGACCGCGACTCCACGTTTCGGCACAGAAATGATCGGGAGTCACTCAATCTTTCTTCAACTTAACCCGTCTTATTCGTAAGAGTGCGCCTGAGGGGTAAAGCGCTGATGCGGCGTAGGATTCGGTTGCGAAGCCAACCCCATCACCTCCAACCGCGAACGCCACGCCCGCCATGACCGACGATACGATTCCGCCCTTCTCGTTTCCAGCCGTTCACGCCAAGAAAGTCACAGCTGCCTTCGATGGTGGGCGCCTAACCTCGAACGGGGGCGTGATGCTTCTGGCGATGGCCGAGCGGCGTCTCGGTTTGGCCAACAATCTGGCCCGGGTGTTCCCGGATCGGCGCGATCCGACGCGGGTCGTGCACAGCCTGGTCGATATGTTCCGCGCTCGCATGTTCGCGATCTGCTGCGGCTACGAGGACGCCGACGACCTCGATCATCTGAGGTCCGATCCGGCATTCAAGCTGGCCTGCGGTCGCCTACCGGACACGGGCCGGGATTTGTGTTCCCAGCCGACGCTGTCGCGGCTGGAGAATGCTCCGCGCCTGCGCGACGTGATCCGGCTGACCTACACTTTGGTCGACGCATGGATGGATAGCTACCCGCGCGAGCCGGCATCCGTCACGCTCGACATCGATGATACCTGCGACGTCGTCCACGGCCATCAGCAGCTCTCGCTGTTCAACGCTCATTATGACGAACGCTGCTTCCTGCCGATCCACGTCTACGACACGGAGAAGAGCCGGCCCGTGGCCGTCGTGCTGCGGCCCGGCAAGACGCCGGGCGGCGTCGAGGTGCGTGCCCATCTGCGCCGCCTGGTACGGCATATCCGGACGCGATGGCACAACACGCAAATTACGTTCCGTGGCGACGGGCACTATGCCCGGCCGGAGGCAATGGCGTGGTGCGAGACCAACGGCATCGACTACATCTTCGGTCTGTCCGGCACCAAGCCTCTCGCCAGAAAAGTCGACGAGGTCGCCGACGACATCCGCACGCGACGCGCCATCGAGAACCTGCCGGTTCTGCGTGGCTATACCGAGACGCGCCACAAGGCAAAGTCCTGGGATCGCGAACGGCGCACTGTCGCCCGTATTGAGGCGACGATGCTCGGCCTCGACATCCGCTTCGTCGTCACCAGCCTCGATGTCGGCTCGGCCGAGTGGATCTACGACAGCCTGTATTGCGCGCGCGGCCAAGCCGAGAATCTGATCAAGCTGCATAAGACGCAGCTCGCCTCCGATCGCACCAGCTGCCGTTCGGCGCTCGCCAACCAGGTCCGTCTCGTGCTCCATACGGCCGCTTATTGGCTGATGCTGACCGTGCGCGACGCCATTCCCAAAGCCCGGGAATTGGCCGCTGCCGAGTTCGCGACGCTGCGTCTTCGGCTCTTGAAAATCGCCGCCCGTGTCGTCGAGACCACGAGCCGCATTCGCCTTGCGTTTGCCGCGGCATGTCCCGAAGCCGACCTGATCTGCGGCTTGCCCGGCGCGCTGCTGCCGCTCGGTCCTTGACCGGCGGGGCGTCCGCCCCCGTTCGCCCAACCCATCCCTCAAGCGCGTTGCAAAGTACCGGTCGTCAGGCGGCGAAAAGCCGAAGGCAATCCTGTGCGCCTCGTCAGACAAGATGTGCGGCCGCATCAATCGGGCCCAAAAGCCGCACTCTCACGAATAGGACGGGCTAGATGTCGCGACCTTCGACCTTCTCGGTCAGCGCCTTGACCTGATCGGGGATCTTTTCGAGGTGTGGATTGACGGCGAGCGCCTTGCGGTAAGCGTCCAGCGCGCGCTTCTCGTCGCCGACCTCCTGCATGATCATGCCGAGGCCGGCGAGCGCGCCGAAATGGCGCGGCTCCCGGACCAGCACTTGCTGGATATCCGCGAGAGAGCGGCCATAGTCGTTCTGCATGTAATAGAGCGTCGCCCGCCGATTCCAGGCCTCGATGTAATCGGGCCTGAGCTTGATGACCGAATCCAGCAGCTTGATCGCGACATCGATCTTCTTCGCATCGACCGCGGTCTTGGCGCGTGACATCAGAAGCGCCGCGGTGTCGCTCGGGGTCTGGAGCCAGATCGCCCAGATCCGCGCCTCGACATGCTTGGCGCTGGCCTCATCGGGAGCGGCCTTCAGCGCGCCGAACAGGAAATCGAGATTCTTGCCGCGATCGACCTTGGGCAGCTTGGCCGGCGCTTCGGGCAGCTTCTTCTGCTTGCCGGGCGGCTCGACCTGCTGCGCCAGGGCGGGAGCCAGCCCGGCGGTTCCCAGCACAAGGGCGAGACCAATGGTGCGCGCAAAGGGGAATCTGATTGCCATGATGAAAGTCTAAACGCGCAAAGCCGCCCTTGCAAAGCAAAGGCGGCGTCAAACTCGTGTGAGCCGTGGTCTTGCGGGGCGCGCGATGGCGTCCGGCCGGGCGAGATCAGCGGTGCTGATATCAGCCTTGCCGCGCCTTGAAGCGGCGCTGCACCTTGTTGATCACATAAACCCGGCCCTTGCGGCGGACCAGGCGATTGGCGCGATGGCGACCGCGCAGCGATTTCAGCGAGTTACGGACCTTCATGGCAGAATCCTGAACGTTCGAAAGGCCGTGTTCGGCACTACCGTTTCGGCACGCGCGAATGTGGCAAAATGAGATTTTTCCCGCTGGCGGACCGACCGCCCGGGACGGGGCGGTTCTTAAGGCATGGCGGGCGGTGATGTCAATGTTAACCGCCCCGGTCCGGGCCAGCAAATTCGCGAAAACAACCCCATGCACAGTAGAAGCGGCCGGATCGGCCCGATCTACCCGACCGATAACCTGCCGCAATGCCTTGCCAAATTCGTTATATCATATAATCAATTTGCAACCGGTCGGGAGGAAACCAATGCCGAAGCTGAAGCTGCCGAACATCGACGATGTCGTCGCCATCGACATCCACACTCATGCCGAGGAGCCTTGCGGCTGCCATCCCGACGATGGCTATGACGATTTCCAGGCGCAGATGGCCGAGTACTTCAAGTCGCCGAACAAGCACCCGCCGACCGTGCCGGAGACAGCGGCCTACTACCGCTCCAAGAACATCGCCGCGGTGATCTTCCCTGTCGATGCCGAGCGCGAGACCGGCTTCCGCCGCTACAACAATTACGAGATGCTGGAGGTTGCCTCCGAGCATCTCGATGTCCTCATCCCCTTCGTCTCGATCGACCCGCACAAGGGCAAGCTCGGGGCCCGCGAGGCGCGCAAGCTGATCGAGGAATACGGCGTGCGCGGCTTCAAATTCCACCCGACCATGCAGGGCTTCTACGCCAACGACCGCATGGCCTATCCGCTTTATGAAGAGATCAACAATGGCGGCGCGATCGCGCTGTTCCACACCGGCCAGACCGGCGTCGGCTCCGGCATGCCCGGCGGCATGGGCATGCGGCTGAAATATTCCAACCCGATGTACATGGACGACGTCGCGGCCGATTTCCCCGACCTCAAGATCATCCTCGCCCATCCCTCCTTCCCCTGGCAGGAAGAGGCGCTGTCGGTCGCGACCCACAAGCCGAACGTCTATATCGACCTCTCGGGCTGGTCGCCGAAATATTTCCCGCCGATCCTGGTGCGCTACATCAACTCGATTCTGCAGGACAAGATGCTGTTCGGCTCGGACTGGCCGGTGATCACGCCGGACCGCTGGCTGTCCGACTTCGCCAAGATCGACATCCGCGACGAGATCCGGCCGAAGGTGCTGAAGGCGAACGCGCGGAAGCTGCTGGGGATCTAGGCGCGATGGGCTGACGTCGGATCGAACTCGGACAAGAGTAGCGCTCTCTCCGTTCCCTCCCCACAAGGGCAGGGCTATCGCATATGAGATGTGGGCTATGGGCACCGAGCCTCTCCACGTCGTCATGGCCGGGCTTGTCCCGGCCATCCACGTCTTTCTACGCAGCACTAAGAACGTGGATGCCCGGGACAAGCCCGGGCATGACGGCCTCTCGAAAATTCAAATGCAACAGCCCTGCCCACAAGGGGGCAGGGAGCGCAGCTCCGTCGGGGCGCGCAGCGCGTCTCATCTCGTCACGCCTTCGAAGGAGCATCGAGGGCTTCGATCGAGCAACCGAAGCCCTCATGCTCACTCAGACCTGCGCAAGGCCTCCATCGACGAAGACCTCGCCGCCGGTCATGAAGCTGCTGTCCGAGGACGCCAGGAACGCGGCCACGGCCCCGGTCTCGCTCGGGTCGCCTACGCGCCCGATGGGGGTCGAGCTGCCGAGCGCATCAAATGCTTCCTCGCCCACGACCTCGAGCGCCAGTTCCGTTTTGGTCGGCCCCGGCGACAGCACATTGATGCGGATGCCCGTGCCGCGCAGGTCGAGCGCCCAGCTGCGCGCCAGATTGCGGATCGCGGCCTTGGTCGCGCTGTAGATGCTGAATTGCGGGGTCCCCATCACGCCCGTGCTCGAACCGGTCAGGATGATCGACGATCCCTTCCGCATCAGCGGCAGGGCCTTCTGCACCGTGAACACCAGCCCCTTCACATTGACGTCGAAGATGTGATCGTAGTGCTCGGGCGTGATCTCGCCGAGCGGCGCAAACAGTCCGGTCCCGGCATTGGCGAACAGGATGTCGAGTCCGCCGCGTTCGGCTTTGACTGTCGCGTATAGCCGGTCGAGGTCGGACAGATCCGTGACCGAGCCCCTGACGGCGCGCGCCGAGGACCCCAGCTGCGCGAGGGCAGCGTCGAGGGGCTCCTGCCGCCGCCCGAAGATGTAGACGAACGCGCCCTCATCGACGAACCGTTTGGCGGCTCCAAGCCCAATGCCGGTTCCGCCGCCTGTCACCACCGCCGTCTTGCCTTCTGGTCTGCTCATGATGTGCTCCTTCACTAAGGTTGCACTGAGCTGGCGGCGTACCCACCTATCGACAAGTATGCACCTTTTGGTAAGTGCCCGAAAAAAAATGTCGAGAGATCGTCCAGACCTCATCTCCCCATCGGCGCAGGCTCAAGCCGACGTCCAGCGCGCTGCACGCCGAATCTGCCCGGCTTCACTTGCGGCCTGGATGCGACCTTGCGGGTCATCTCGGGCAAATGGAAACCGCTGATCCTGTACTTCCTCGCCCAGGACGGCCCGACCCGCTACGGCGAGCTCCGGCGAGCCGTGCGCGACGTCAGCGACAAGGTGCTGATCCAACAGCTCAAGGAGCTGGAGGCCGACGGTCTGATCAAGCGGACCGACTACAAGGAGGTGCCGCCGCGTGTGGACTACAGCCTCACGCCTCTGGGCCGCAGTCTGGCCGAGGCCCTGGTGCCGCTCTGCTCCTGGGGCACGGAGCATATGGCGGAGGTCAGCCAGGTGTTCGCCGAGCGGGCGACCTGGAACACCAGGGCACGGTAAACTGATCGGCTGGACCTTGGATCGATATCGCGGCGGCGGGTATAGTCCCCTGCGCGCGCAATGATCCCGGAGGACGGCCAATTGAGCATGAAAGCCGTCGTCTTCGACGCCTACGGAACGCTCTACGACATCCAGTCGGTCGCAGAGATCACTGAGGATGCGTTTCCGGGCTATGGCGAGATCATCACGCAGGTCTGGCGCATCAAGCAGCTCGAATACACTTGGCTGCGCTCGCTGATGCGGCGCTACCAGGATTTTGCCGCGGTCACCCGCGACTCCCTCGCCTATACGCTGCGAATATTGGGGCTCGCTTACGAGAACGACGCATTCGAGCGCGTGATCGCGAAATATCTGCAGCTCGATCTCTATCCGGACGCGACGGCAGCGCTCACGGCGCTGAAGCCGCGCAAGCTCGCCATCCTCTCCAACGGCAGCCCGGACATGCTGAATGCGCTCGTGCGCAATTCGGGCCTCGATGACCTGCTCGATGCCACCATCAGCGTCGACGCGAAGAAGATCTTCAAGCCGAGCCCGCAGGCCTATGAGCTGATCGGCGAGGTCCTCGGCACCGCGCCGAACGAGGTTCTGTTCGTCTCCTCCAATCCCTGGGACGTCGCTGGTGCGAAATCGTTCGGATTGAACGTTGCCTGGATCGAGCGGGTGACGCCGGAAGCCATGGCGCTGGCTTGCGTCGAGAACGAACTCGTGGCACCGCTCACCATGTTCAAGGCGATCCGCACCCAGATGGACGAGCTTGGCTTTGCGCCGGACCACCGCGTTCGCGCGCTCTCCGAGCTGCCGGGAATCGCTTAAGGGTCGCCGCCCCGTGAGATTGCAATGAGCTGCCCGGAATGAGCCTGGAATCCGTTCGCGCCTTCTTCGCCGAAAAAGCCCCCGATATCTCCGTCATCGAATCCCCAATCAGCTCCGCGACCGTGGCGCTGGCGGCCGAAGCCTATGGTGTCGAGCCGGGACGGATCGCCAAGACGCTGTCGTTGCGGATCGGCGAGCGCGTGATCCTGATCGTCGCCGCCGGCACCTCACGCATGGACAACAAGAAGGTGAAGGCGCAGTTCGGCGGCAAGCCGAAGATGCTGGGTCTGGAGGAAGTCGCCGACATCACCGGGCACGAGGGTGGCGGCGTCTGCCCCTTCGGTCTGAAATCGCCCCTGCCGATCTACTGCGATGTCTCGCTGAAGGCGTTCGACGTCGTGGTTCCGGCCGCAGGCTCGACCCACAGCGCGGTGCGGATCACGCCTGATCGGCTGGCCGAGCTGGTCGCCGCCGAGTGGGTCGATGTCTGTGAGCATCGTCCCTAAATCGCGACGAGATGAGGACGAATCGTCATCTCGATCGAGCTCGTTGTTTGAGCACAATCCTTTCGGAAAGCCGCGCACTTTTCCGGATCATGCTTCCGAGCGGCTAGTCATCCTCGTCGTAAGGCTGCGGCTGTGCGGGCGGAGGTGGCGGCGCCGCGTTGTAACGCGGAGGCGGAGCGGCGCGATTGCGCGGCACCGCCTGTTGTTGCGGCATCTGGTTGTTGGACTGGAACACCGCGCGGCAGCCGCTTGAGAGCTGCGGCGTGTTCTGCTGCAAACAAGCCGTGATGCGATTCACATCGGGAATCTGGTCGCTGCACAGACGCCATACATCGGGCGTACAAGCCATCTGCTGTTCCATCGTGCCGCGGTATTCCTCAGCGAATGCTGCGCCCTGCGCAACGATGCCGCCAACCGCAAGCGCCACACCCAGCACAATCCGCTCTGCTCGCATGTCTCGGTCCTTCTCGAATCCGACAAATCTCTTCAATCAATGAGGCGAGAGCCGGTTCTGGACCAACAAAAAAATGTGAAAGGTCTGCAGGAACCTATTCCGCCTTGCCGATCTTCTTCACCGCCGCAACTGGCCGCGCTGTCAGCGGCAGCGACGCCCGCGCCACCGCTCCAGTCCCGGACGGACCGAAGACGTCCTTCCGACTACGGCTTGTTGCCCGTTTCCGCGTGCCGCGCCTTCGCGTCCATCGGCGTCATGCCGAAACGCCGCCGAAATGTCCGGTGAAAATACGAGACGTCGTTGAAGCCGGAGAGATGGGCGATGCCGCTGATCTTGCCCGCCCGATGAATCGGATCGCACAGCAGCCGTGCCGCCCGCAGTAGCCGCTGCTCCAGCACGAACTCCGAGAACGTGACGCCGCTGCGCTCGAACAGCAACTGAATGGTGCGAGGGCTGGCGCGATGGCGCCGCGCGAGGTCGGCGAGCGTGAGCCCGCCGTCGCCGAGCCGTGCCAGAATATCGGCCTTGATGGCTTCCAGCCGAGCCGCGGCGAGGCCGCGCTCTTTTGCCTGTTCGGTGGCGTCGCGCCGGCCGCCGAGCACCAGCACCATCAAATCCATCAGGTGTTGTGAAACGGCGTGCTGCGCCAGCGCATCGAGTCCCGGGGCGTGCTGAACCGCGAAGTCGTAATATCGATGCAGCAGCGCAGTGAGCGCGGGGTCATGATCGAGCGGCCTCGCAACGCTGTCTTCGGCATCGGGGCAATACGACAGCAGCGTCCTGCGGTCGAACAAAGCGGCCTTGTTGCTGCCTTTCTCGAGCTGCGCGACGAATGCGCCCTTGATAGAGGCGTCGATGAGACTGATGCCCAGCGGCGCGACCTCGAGCGCACGACGGCCCATGACAGCTTGCAACCGCGAATCCGGCGCCATCAGTAACGCCAGATTGTCGCTGGCGGCGAGCGTCATAAACCTGATCGGCGTGCCGTTGCAGAAGGATATCGTTGCCTGCGGCAACATCAACGCTTTGACGTCGCAGTGAAACGAGCCGTCTGACAAGGGCGCAAGATCGGCTGCCATCACGCGGCGGCAAAACTCCTCCCGCCAGACCTCATAGGCCGGCCCGTGCGGTTCGCCGGTATAGCCGAGGCGCGGCGCGCCATGGATCGATTGGTCATCGGCCGCCATGAAAGCGCGTCTCCGAGCTCATTCCGGACCCAGCAATATCGCGTTTGTTGCAGCGCGCAACACGCTTCAGATGGGGTTGCGCCTCAGGCCAACTGAATTTGCGCTTTAGTCCACTTCCCGTGGCGACGCGCCGCCCCGCTGGCGGCACAGTCCGTGGCATCGCCGCAACAGGGGTGGCGCAAACCGGCGTCTTGCGCCTTTCGCCATAAGGCATTTCGCACAGCGCCAAGAATCGCGACGACGTCCCCGCTAGCAATTGTGCTGGAATGAGGGAATCGTCGATGTCGAATGCTATACCGACCTGCGCACATAGCACCACAAGGGCCTCTGCCCTGCGCAACAAGCTGCTCGTCACCACCGCGCTGGCGCTGGTCTCGCTTCTTGTCGTGATCCCCGGTCAGGCTCTCGCCGCCTGCACCGTGGCCGGCACCGGCACGATCGGCGCGCTCAATTCGGGCGACGTGGCGACCTGCACCGGCGTCGGCAACACCGATCACATCAACGCCACCGGCAGCAGCAACGTCAAGGTCAACGTCGGCGACGGCACGACGACATCGCTGCTGCCGGGCGCAGGCATACCTGCGGTCGTTTTCGACGGCACCATCGGCTCGCATATCACCGTCAACAATCAGGCGACAGCCTCGACCTACAGCGGAGCGGTTCTGCTCTCCAACGGATCGATCCACAACAATGTGACGATCGCGGCCGGTGGGATCGCGGAGGGTACGGGCAATGCCGAGGCGGCGATCGTCATCGACAATTCGAACGACAATCTCATCAACATTCGCGGGACCGCAGTCGGCACTGGAGCAAACACGACGGGACTTCGGATCAGCGGGACGTCGAGCGGCAATGCCATCCTCGTCTATGACAGCGGATCGATCGGCGGCGGCCATACCGGCGTGCAATTCATCGCCGGCGGCAATACACTCATCAATGGCGGCACGATCTCCGGCGGCTTCTTCATCGCCATCCAGGGCTCTTCCGGCAGCGACACCATCTTCAACTCCGGCACCATCTCGGGCGGCGGCAGCGGAGCGATCCAGCTGAATGGGGGCGATGATCTGCTCGGCCTCGCTCCGGGCGCGACGATCACCGGGAATGTTCGCGGCGGGAGCGGTACCGACACGCTGAACCTCGGCAGCGTTGGCAGCGCCTCGTTCGACCTCGGCACTCTCGGCCCCGGCCTGCAATATGACGAGTTCGAGCAACTGAAAAAGAACGGCAACTCCGTCTGGACGCTGACCGGCACCACCGCTTTCAACGGCGTAACGACGGTGGACGCGGGCGGCCTGATCGTGAACGGCACATTGCCCTCGGTCGTCACGATCAATGGCGGCTATCTCGGCGGCACCGGCACGGTCGGCGGCATCGCCGTCAACAATGCCGGCATGGTACGTCAATGGCAACGTCACCTTCAACCCCGGCTCGACCTTCCAGGTCGAGATCAACCCCGCCGGCCAGTCCGACAGGATCGCAGCGACCGGGACAGCGACGCTCAACGGCGGCACGGTGCAGATCGTGCCGCTCGGCGCGGGCTTCATCGCCAACACCCAGTATACGATCCTGACCGCGACGGGCGGCGTCAGCGGCAGTTTCGCCAGCCTCACGACCTCGGGCAGCCCGCTGGTTTCGGGCCAGCTCAGCTACGACGTCAACAACGTCTATTTCATCCTTCAGCAGATTGGTGGCTTCGGCACGCTGTCGGGCCTGTCGCCGAACCAGGCCGCGGTGGCCGGCGCGTTGGACCAGGCACAGCTCGGCGGCGCATCGGGGACGCTGACCACGGCGATCAACACGCTCGCCGCACTCAATGCGTCCGGCATCAGGGCCGGCCTCGATGATCTTGCCGGTCAAGTTCACGCCGATGGACGCCGCTTCGTTGCCGATCAGGCCGACATGTTCCAGAGCTTCATGTGGAATGCGGGCACGCAGTCGCGCGGCGAAACCCTGCGCATGTCGGCCACCGCCTACGCCCCGGAGCCGGCGGATCCGATCGGCAAGGCCCTCGTTGGCCAGCGCCCCACGCCGGCGCGGAGCGTCTGGTTCGGCGGCTACGGCAATTGGGACCAGGTGGCGGCGAGCGGCATTGCCTTCGGAACGAACACGACCGTTGCGGGCGCAGCGCTCGGCGCCGATCTCTGGCACATGCCTGGCTTCACGGCAGGCGTTGCGGTCGGCGCATCGACCGGCCAGCTGCGGATGGCCGGCCGTGCCGACCGGATCGACGCCAATGCCGGCCATGTGGGCTTCTACGCGCGCGGCGAGAGGGGCGACTTCAATCTCGCATCCGCCATCAGCTATTCCTTCGCGGCGCTCGAATCCTCTCGCTCGATCGCGTTCCTCGGTGCGACCGCCTCCTCGCGGGCGAACACCTTTGCCGCCTCGCTCGGCATCGCACGCCCCTTTGCGACCGGATGGGGATTCACGGCGGAGCCGTTCGCCAAGGCCGACTGGTACTCGACACGGCAGGGCAGTCTATCCGAAACGGGTGCACCGGGCGTAAACCAGCTGGTGCAGGCCGGCAGCTTCGACGTTGCCTATGGCACAGCAGGCCTGCGCACCCATCACCAAGTGATCATGCCGAACGGCCAGACGGCACAATTCGGCGCGACCCTCGCCGTCCGCCACGAATTTACCGGCAGCGCGGCGTCCACCACGGCGGCCCTTGAGGGGGCCCCCGGCATTCCCTTCGCGATCACCGGTGTCGAACGCGCGCGGACGGTCGCGCTCACCGGCGCGGAGATCCGGTGGGATTTCACGACTGCGACCTCATTCAAGGCGTCCTACGAGGGCGCGTTTGCGCCGGGATATGACCGGCACACGGTGCGCGGCGTGCTGCGCACCGTGTTCTAGGACTACTCCACCTTGCCGATCTTCTGAACTGCCGCGATCAGACGCGCGCTGCCGGCCGCAATGAGCTGTGCCACGGACTGCGCATCCTGATATTGCGTCCAGTCATGAAGATTCGTTTCGCTCCAGCCTGGCGCGGCGATGGGCAAGAAGCGAGATGTTTACGAAACGGTAACCATATTCGGGGGAGCCAGGAACGCCTCCCGGGGACCCGCTGTTGCCCTCCCGAGGGAGTGAGCGATGCGAAATGTTGGAACCATCGACCTCGCGTTGGACGAGATGCTGGTGAATCTCGCCGCGATCGTCTTGCGGCTTTCAAAGCCCGAGCTGACGCGAACACCGGAAGCGCGGCGCGCGCTGGCGCAATCCGTCCATCAATATGCGGTGTGCGCGAAGCGTTCGAACGACCCTCGCGTTCACGAATTGAAGTCGCAGCTGGAAGAAACGCTGAAGCCGAGCTTGCGAATTGTCGCGATCGACGGCGTGGAGGTATCGTAGTCAGCACCGGCATTGCGAGGCTCTTGCGACGAAGCAATCGAGGTCGTTGAAGGTGCTCGTTCTACGACGCCTTCGCCTTTCCGCGCGTCCGCCGCTTGCAGGTGCCCGGCAGCTTGGCCGCCAGGAAATCGCCGAGCGCCTCGACCCGGGCGGGACGCGGACCGCCGGGCGGCGTCACCAGGTGCACGGCACCTTCGGCCTGCGTCCAGTCCTTCAGGATGACTTCGACCTCGCCGGAGGAAATGGCTTCGCCGACGATGAATTCAGGCAGCTCGGCGATGCCGAGGCCGGCGATCAGTGCCGGCATCACGGCTTCGCCGTTGTTGACGCGAAGCTGTCCTCCCGGGCGTACGCTGGCCTGCTCGCCGGCCGAATTGGTGTAGTGCCAGACGTTCGGCGTCGAGAGATAGGCGTAGCTGAAGCACTTGTGCTGGGCGAGATGCATCGGATGCGTCGGCCGTCCGTGGCGTTTCAGATATGACGGCGCGGCGACCGTGTAGCGCGGCATGGTGAAGAGCCGCCGCGCGATCAGCGAAGAGTCCGGCAGCCGCGCGATCCGCACCGCCATGTCGAAACCCTCGCCGATCAGATCGATGGTCGCATCGCTCAAGTGCAGATCGACCGAGACTTCCGGATAGGCCTCGAAGAACTCCGGCAGCAGCGGCGCCACGGCCTTGATGCCGAACGTCATGGGGACGGCGAGCCGCACCAGCCCGCGCGGCGCGACCGATTGCGCCAGCGCCTCGTTCTCCGCCGCCTCGCCATCGACGAGCAGGCGCGTCGCGCGCTCCGCCAGCTTGTGCCCCGCATCGGTCAGCGCGAGCCGGCGCGAGGTGCGGTTGAACAGCCGCGCGCCGAGCCGCTCCTCCAGCCGGGTCACTGCCTTCGACACCGTCGCCTTGGACATCGCCAGCTCGCTCGCAGCCCCCGCAAACGACCGTAATTCCACGACTTTCGCGAAAATCGCGAGGGCCTCGAAATCGGGGAGTTTTGCCATGCGAGCGACCTTAAGAGGGCGGTTAAGGAAACAATGAGTTTCAACAGTTTCTATTTCTACACCACATAGACGGGCTTATCCAAGGGTCATCAGAAATTCAGGACCGATGTCGACGGCGGGTTCGGCGCTGATCGGAACCGCGGCCCATTCACGTCAGGGAATTGCAAGATGATCGAACTGAGACCTTTCGCAGAACTCGGCGGCGCCGACCATGGCTGGCTCAAGGCCAAGCATCATTTCTCCTTCGCCAGCCACTATGACCCGAACAACATGGGCCACGGCGCCTTGCGGGTGTGGAATGACGACGAGATCGCACCGAACACCGGCTTTCCCGCCCATCCCCACGCCAACATGGAAATCATCACCTATGTGCGCGAGGGCGCAATCACCCATCAGGACAGCCTCGGCAACGAGGGCCGGACTGAAGCGGGCGACGTGCAGGTGATGAGCGCCGGCAGCGGCATCCGTCACTCCGAATACAATCTCGAGCCGACCAGGACGCGGATCTTCCAGATCTGGATCGAGCCGACCGCGCGAGGGGGCCAGCCGACCTGGGGCTCGAAACCGTTCCCGAAGGCGGACCGCTCCGGCAGGCTCGTCACCATCGCCAGTGGCTTCGAGGACGATGCGGACGCACTGCCGATCCGCGCCGATGCGCGGGTGCTCGCCACAACGCTGAAGGCCGGCGAGAGCGCCGAGTACGAACCGCAGCAGTCGCGGCATCTCTACCTCGTGCCCGCGGCGGGTTCCGTCGAGATCAACGGCGTCCGCGTCAATGCCCGCGACGGCGCCGCGATCCGCGACGAGGCCAAGCTGAAGATCACGGCGCTCGAAGACTCCGAACTCGTGCTCGTCGACGCGGCGTAACCATCTCCTCGTCATGGCCGGGCTCGTCCCGGCCATCCCCGCAAAATCCGCCGTCGAACAGAGCGTGGATGCCCGGGACAAGCCTCGGGCATGACGTTCCCAAACCAACCGTCAAACCCCACCCAACGGAGACCACCATGACCAAAGTTCTCGTCCTCTACTACTCCGCCTATGGCCATATCGAAGCCATGGCCAATGCCGTCGCCGAAGGCGCGCGCGAAGCTGGCGCCACCGTCGACATCAAGCGCGTGCCGGAGCTGGTGCCGACCGAGGTCGCGAAGGCCTCGCACTACAAGCTCGACCAGGCCGCGCCGGTCGCTAGAATCGAGGATCTCGCGAACTACGACGCGATCATCGTCGGCACCGGCACCCGCTTCGGCCGGATGGCCTCGCAGATGGCGAACTTCCTCGACCAGGCCGGCGGGCTCTGGGCCAAGGGCGCGCTGCACGGCAAGGTCGGCGGCGCGTTCACCTCCACCGCGACCCAGCACGGCGGCCAGGAGACCACGCTATTCTCGATCATCACCAACCTGCTGCATTTCGGCATGGTGGTGGTCGGCATGAACTACGGCTTCGCCGGCCAGATGAAGCTCGACGAGGTCACCGGCGGGGCACCCTACGGCGCCACCACCATCACCGGTGGCGACGGCAGCCGCCAGCCCAGCGCCAACGAGCTCGCCGGCGCACGCTATCAGGGGCGCCAGATCGCGGAGACCGCCAAGAAGCTGCACGGCTGAGCCTCGCAGTTCAGCTTACGACCGACTGCATGGCTGATGCGACTCGGGCGGCATTCTCATTCGAGGATGCCGCCCCATCTATGACCGGAATACTCGACAAAGAACGATACGAATGGCCTTCGAACTCTTGTTGATCGCGCAGATGATCCGCAAGCCCGCACAAGCACTCGCGCGTCGCTGGTATTGTCGCAGCCTATTCCGCGCCTCACGCGGCCGGCTTCGCTGTGCCAGTTGCACGGGATCGTAAGGCTGTTCGAACGACGCAAACGTTGCACCCTGCAGCACTCTTTATCGAATTCCCTTGCCCATCGCCCGCGCCGTGAGGGCGGCGAGCCTCGGATAGCGGCGCAGGCCCTGCGCGGCGTGGTCGCGCCACGCGTAGGGCAAACCGCGCCAGGACAGCGCCACGCTGACATCGGTCAGCGGCACTTTTTCGGCGCCGAAGCGCCGCTTGTAGTCCTGGTTGCCGATGCTGAGGTCGAAACGGCGGATGCCTTGCACATGCAGCGCGGCCATGGTGCGCTCGGTGACGAGCAGACCCGGCGAACAGCTCGACCACGCATCGCTGGCGTGACTGATGCGCAGCAGGATATAGGTCGCGCCATGCTTGACGCCGAGCGCGGTGGCGACGACGCCCTCGTCGCACACCAGCGCCGAGACAATGGCATAACCTTCCGCGACGCCCTGGCGAACGACCTCGCGATAGAACCGCGCATGGGTCTCGTCGTTGAGGACGAACGGCGAGCCGAGCTTTTGCATGCGCGCCTGCTGCTGCGCATCCATCACGTCCAGCAGTTCATGCGCGCGCCCGACGTCCGTGGCGATCTCGAAGCGCGCGCCGGCATGGCGGCTGAAGACCCGCCAGCAGCGCGGCATCTGCAGGCGCTTGATCGCGGCCTGGTAGTCGCGATAGTCATCGCCCATCAGCACGAGATTGCCATTGAGCGAGGAGGATCCGATCCGCCCGAGCGACACCAGCGGATTGGGCTTGCCTCCGACCTGCGCCGGCATCTTCCTCAGGCGGAGCAGATCGAAACGATCGGGCAACGCGCGCAAAGCGTCGATCAGCGCGTCGCTGATCGCATCCGTCGTCTCCGCGTCCAACGCAGCATCGAGCGCCAGGATCGGCGCATTGTTGTCGGAGACCCCGAGGTCTGCAAACTCGACGATACGGATGCCACGCCTGATATGGCTGATCATCGGCACGATCGCGATGTCCTTGCCAGTGGCGACATCGAAGATCACGGCGATCAGCGGGGAGACGTCGCGAAACGCCTCGTACCAGGCATCGAGCCAGTAGACATGCTGGAACGCGGTGCGGTGCCCGGTGCTCAGGCGTGAGGCCACGTGCCGCCAGTCACGCGCGAAATCGATTGCGATTCCCGACGTGCTGGACACCTGGCCGTCTAGTTGCTCGACGCTGAGAAACGTCATTCCGCTGGACATACGACTACTGAATGTTTCCCGATAGATTATGTTTTGCTGCAGACCACAAGCAACCTCGCCGCTTATCGTTAAGCCGGTGTCACCGGCGACTTGGCTGCGACAAGCTGTCAGCGTTTCGGCTCTATCTGCTCGACGCATTGGAACCTTGCCAGGAAGTGCAGGCCGGCCACGGCAAGCGCGAACATGAACCAGATCGGATTCTGCCGGTCGAGCAGGAAGGTCTCGGTGGCCCCGTAATACAGGCCGAACAACCACACGGTGAGGAACAGCTTCGCCAGAGCGCCGCTGCGGCTGTGGGCCTGGGCCGTCTGGAAGTTGCCGAGCGGTGCGACCACGAAGGTGAGGATCACGAGCATCAGCCCCGGCAGGCCGATTGTGACCGCGAGATCGAGATAGCTGTTGTGGCTGTGCGCCGCAGTTGTCGCCCATTCGGCACCTTGCGCGGTCTGCCGCGCCGTCACGTCGTCCCAGAACGCCGCATAGCCGTGGCCGATGATCGGCTTCTCCGCGACGGCCGCGAGCGCGAACTCCCAGATCGCCGAACGGCCGGTGAAGGTGGGATCGAGCGGAAGCAGCCGCGTCATCGCCCCGAGCGCCGGGCTGAGGACGCTGCCGACCGTCAACAGGTTCATCAGGATCAGCGGCACGAAGCAGATGATCCGCTTCAGCCACAGGCCCGGCGTGACATAGACCAGGGAGGCGAGAGCGTAGATCGCAAGGCACAGCACCGAGGACGTCTTGCCGCCGGTGAAGATCAGGAAGATGCCGGCCAGCGCTGCGACCGCCGGGCCCATCACGAAGGAGCCGACGGCCGACAGGTAGATGCCGACATAGACCAGGATGGTCATCACCGGCGAGGCGACGTTCTTGTGTCCGAAACTGCCGCGCCAGTCGCCGGCAAGTTGCGGTTCGGTGATGTCGAGGGCCGTGTGGATCGAGTATTGCGGCGCGAGAAAGACGCCGAGATAGCAGAACGCGAGCAGCACGAGCGCGGCGATACCCAGGCAAAGGTTGAAGCTGCGCTGCGTCGGCGGCAGCAACGGCAGCAAGACGGCGAGCGAGGTCACGCTGGCCGCGAGCACGAACCGCTGGAGCGAAACCCCGCGGTTCTCGGAGAAGGCGATGTTGATCAGCAGCCAGCCGACGAGGCAGAGGTGCAACGGCGTCACCAGGGTCCTCAGCGACGGAGCGTCGGTGGCGGCGGCGAGCAGAACCGCGACCGCAGCCAGGAGGCCGAAGGAGATGTAGGTCAACGCCATGCGTCCGCCGACGACGGTGACGAGGTCGGGATTGCGCAGGTCCGGGAAGGGATCGAGCGTGACCAGCACCAGCAGCAGCGCCGCGACGGCGACGAGGCAGCGCGCCGCGTGCGCGGCATTCAGCCTCGCGAGCCCATCGCGCAGGACGTGGCCGAACGACCGGGTCTCGACGTCGGTGATGTCAGCGGCGCTGCGATCCAAGCTGCAATCCATGGGCAGGTGGTGGGGCCGGGGAAGCTCCAGGTTCTAGCTCATCCCCGTTAACCCTTCGTCAACCAGCATCGCGACGATGGCGGACACTGGTGCCGCCGGGCCGCGGCCGCACTCTTCCAGATTTGGCACCGGCTCGATGGCAACGGCTTAACGCTAATACACGAAACCGGCACCGCGCAGACCTTCGCGGCAACGCTTCGACCGTAATGGGGATATCATCCGCAACGGCCGAGGTTGCCTATGCTGGCGTTGGCAAGCGCGGCAGATGCGCCCTGGTTAACAGTCCATTAAAAGACGAGCCGCCGCTTGATCACCGCCGACGACGTTCTCGAACTTCCGGTTGCGCCGCGCGCGCCGGCAGGCCTGCGCAGCCTGCTGCCGGCGAATTCGGTCGCGGTGTCCGTCGTCATTCCTGCCAAGAACGCAGCGGCCTATCTCGGCGAAACCCTCGCGAGCGCACTGAGGCAAGGCGATGTCGGCGAGGTGATCGTCGTGGACGACGGCTCGACCGACGATACCGTGGCGATCGTCCGCGCCGTGCGCGATCCGCGGCTGCGCCTGTTGCACAACGACGCTGCCGGCGTGTCGGCGGCACGCAATCTCGGCGCCCGGCATGCGAGCGGCCAGTGGCTTCTCTTCCTGGATGCCGACGACCGCCTGCGGCCCGGTGCGGTCGCGGCGCTGCTGTCGGCGGCGCGCGGCGCTCCGCGCGCGATTCTCGTCTACGGCGACTACAATACGATCGATGGCGAAGGACGGCAGATCGGCCGGCGCGACCTGTTGAAGGGACGCCGCAAGCCGTCCGGCGACGTGCTGGTGCAGCTCACGGCCGGGAACTTCATCGTCAACGGTGGCATTGTGCTCACACGTGCGGACGCTTTCCGCGCCGTCGGCGGCTTCGACGTCTCGCTCAGATATTGCGAGGACTGGCATTGCTGGTGCCGCCTTGCAGCGATCGGCGAGTTCGCATTCGCGCCGAAACTTCTGCTCGACTATCGCCTGCATACGTCAAACACGATGAACGCGGCGGTGCGAACCCCGCAGGATTTCCTGCCTGCGGTCGCGCGGGTCTTCGACGACGGGCTGATCCTGGCGCGACTCCCCGAGGGCACGGCGAGCGGATTGCGACAGGCCGCCGAGATTCATCTCGTCACCTATTCGGCGATGCAAGCGGTTCGCTTCGGCAGATATCGCGAAGCCTTCGCCTATCTCGCGATGATCGGCCGGCTGTCGCTCAGATCGCTGCCACGCGCCGCGATGAGGGTCGCGCTCGCCCGTTTCGGCATCTAGTACCCACTTTTCTTGGAACGTGAGTCGTGATTCAAGGTCGGGATGATACCCGAAGCAAGAGAAGTCCACCTTTCGAGGAAAGATCGCAAGGTGCTTGAGGCGTGCTGTCGCTCACCGGTGACGTTGCAGCGCGATTTGAAGCGGGCGCGGATAGTTCTGTTGGCGGCGGATGGGCGCAGCACCCGGTCGATCGCCAAGGAAGTTGGGGTCCAGCCGCGGATTGTCAGCCTTTGGCGGCATCGCTATGCCGACCATGGCCTTGAAGGGCTGCAAGACAAGCCGCGGCCTGGCAAGCAGCCGATCTATACGAAGACGACCGACAAGCGGATTCTGAAGCTGCTGGATAAGCCGCCACCGCAAGGGTTTGCGCGCTGGACCGGCCCCCTGCTGGCCGAGGCGCTGGGCGATGTCGATGTCCAATATGTCTGGCGGTTCCTGCGCAGCCACAAGATTGACCTGATGGCTCGCAAGTCCTGGTGCGAGAGCAACGACCCGAACTTTACGGCCAAAGCCGCCGATGTTGTCGGCCTCTATGTCGCGCCGCCGGCGAAGGCCATTGTGCTGTGCGTGGACGAGAAGCCCTCGATCCAGGCTTTGGAGCGAGCGCAGGGTTATCTGAAGTTGCCCAAGGGAGTGTCAGAAGTTTTGTGTAAGAGCGTCTCTGTGAGGGGTTTGCGGGGTCAGCGGACTGACCCCATGGGGTCAGTCCGCTGAGCCTGCAAAGCGCTCGCCGAACTGGATGGCAAACTGGCCCATTGCGGCCGTCCATGCAACCGGTCGTCGCCAATGGATGCCGGCATTTCTGATGGCGAGGTAAAGCAGCTTCATCGCCGCCTCGTCGTTGGGGAAGCTGCCGCGTGTTTTGATGATCTTGCGCAGCGAACGGTTCAGCGCCTCGACCGCGTTGGTGGTATAGATCATTTTGCGTATCTCCGGCGCGAAGGCGAAGAACGGAATGACGTGCTCCCACGCCCGGCGCCAGGCCGCCCCGATCGCGGGATAGCGCTTGCCCCACTCGGCTTCGAAGTCCTCGAGCCTGAGCAGAGCGGCGTCGGCATTCTCGGCATGATAGATCGCCTTGATCGAGGGAAGGATCGCCTTGCGATCCTTCCAGGACACGAAGGATAGGCTGTTGCGGATCAAATGCACGATGCAGGTCTGGACCATCGCCTTGGGAAAGACGCTGTTGATCGCCTCGGGAAAGCCCTTCAGACCGTCGACGACGGCGATCAGGATGTCGGCGACGCCGCGGTTCCTCAGATCGTTCATGACCTTGAGCCAGAATTTGGCGCCTTCGGTTTGCTCGATCCAAAGCCCGAGCACGTCTTTCTCGCCCGATGCAGTGATGCCCAGCACGACGTAGACTGCCTTGTTCTTGACCATCCCCTCATCGCGAATCTTGACCCTGAGCGCGTCGAAGAAGACCACCGGATAGATCGCTTCCAGCGGCCGGCTCTGCCATTCGCGGACCTCGTCGAGAATCGCGTCGGTGACCTTGCTGATCAGATCGGGGGACACCTCGGTGCCGTAGAGCTCGGCCAGATGGCCCTGGATCTCCCGTACCGTCATGCCCCGCCCGTAGAGACTGATGATCTTCTCGTCGAAGCCGTCGAAGCGGGTCTGGCCCTTCGCGACGATCACCGGTTCGAACGTGCCGGCGCGGTCGCGCGGCACCTCGATCTCGATCTCGCCGTCGTCCGTCAACAGCGCTTTGCTGCTTGTGCCGTTGCGGCTGTTGCCCGACCCGCGGCCCGCCGGGTCGCCCTTCTCATAGCCAAGGTGGTGGGTCAGCTCCGCACCCAGTGCGCGCTCCAGAAGCGCCTTCTTCAGTCGTCTGAAAAGCCCGTCTTCGCCGGCTAAGTCTTCTGGCTTGAGGCTGCCCCCGGCAAGAAGCTGGTCCAAAATCTCAGGTGAAAAATCCGTAGCCATGTGAGTCTCCTGTCAAAGGTAAACTCACAGAAACCATCTTACACCGAGTTACTGACACCCTCGTTGCCCAATGGCCGCGCCTTAACCGGCCAAAGCCACGATTACAAGCGGCATGGCACCACAACATTGTTTGCGGCGCTCGAAGTCGCCACCGGAAAGATCATCGCGACCCATTCAAAACGCCGGCGCCGCGTCGAGTTTCTCGATTTCATGAACAGCGTCACCGCGACTTTTCCGAACCGCAAGCTTCACGTCATCCTCGACAACCTCAACACCCATAAAAAGAACGAGGACTGGCTCAAGGCCCACCCCAACGTGCAATTTCATTTCACGCCGACAAGTGCGTCATGGCTCAATCAGGTCGAAGTATGGTTTTCCATCTTGCAGGGGCAGTCGCTCAGCGGCACCTCCTTCACGAGCCTCAAGCAGCTTCAGGAACACATCGATGCCTACGTCAACGCATACAACGACAGAGCCGAGCCCTTCGTCTGGACCAAGAAAAAGGTCCGTCAACGCCGTTTCAAAGGCCGCCGTATCACTCAGCTCTGATTCCGGGTACTAGTCCGCCGCCGCGGCATCAAGACACGATCTTCGAGGCCTCATAGGGCCTCGGCTCGAGCCCGAAGGCCGCCAGGGCCGCGCCAAGCGCAACCATCACGGGATGCATCGCGACGACTGCCTTCGACGACCTCAGCAAGGCTGCGGCGCGGACCAGCGACAGCGGCACCCGCCCAAGCATCTGCGCGAACACCCGCGCACGCGCCGCCGTGGTCTGTGCGGCCTTGTACTGCACACGATAGTTGATCGCACCGATGCGCAGGCCGCGCTTTGCGATCCAGCCCAGGCTGGTGCGGTTGTGCGGCACGGTCTCGGTAATGACGGCGTCCGCCATCCAGTGGAACAGCATGCCGGCGTCACGGCACCGCACGAAGAAATCACAATCGCCGCCGCCGAGAAAATTGAAACGCAGGTCGAACGCGGGACGATCGAACCGTTCGAAGGCGGCACGCGTGATCAGACAATTGCCGCACCCATAGATCAGCGGCACCGCTCCGCTGTAATCGTAGGCGGGACAGAAGGCGGGATGACGCGAAAGCCAGGGCTTGCTGTCGTCGTCGAAGACCGGCAGCACCGGCCCGCCGACCACATCGGCACCGGTCGCCTCCGCAGTGCGGACCATTAGCTCGAGCCAGTCGGGTGAAGCGATCTCGTCATCGTCGATCATCAGGAAACGGGTCGCGGCGGGAAACAGCCCCTGCGCCGTCTCGAACGCAGCATTGATCGCCTGGCAGTTCCCCTGCCGCTTCTCGACGAGGCAGACGCCCTGGAGCCGGCCATCGGCGAGATACTCAGCGGCGACCGGCGCGCTCTCGCGCCGCGCAGCGTCGTTCTCGACCATGACGACGGCAAAGGAGCGGGGTGTACGCTGGCTCGCCAGCGAGTCCAGGGTCAGCCGCAGATGCTGCGGGCGCCGGAAACAGGGAATGCAGACGACAATGCCTACCGACAGATCGATGACGCGGGAGCTCGCCAGGATCTCCCGGTTGGGATCGCACACGACGTCCGAGATGCGCGTGGCGGACAGGTCTGTCGGGATCAATGTCATGACGTCCTAGATGGCCGAGATATGTTGAGAAAGCCCTGCTTCGATCGCGCGGATCGGCCTCGTGCCGCGATGGCACGTCGCTGCGGGACAGATGCGTGCCAAAATGACCAATCGGCGCGCGGCACATCCGCCACGCCATCCCGGTGATCTCCAGTCATCCTGGAACGACACCATGCACTTAACCGCCTTCGCGTGTTTCTGCCGCAAAACCTCGCACGCGTGTTAGTGCAATTCGCGGTCCCAGTGTGCCGACAACGTCTCAGCATGAACAATGCCGTAGTTAACGCCTATACGCATTAACCCGACCGTAAGCACTGCGATCAGTGAGACGGCGCGGCATCGGATTTGCTCTTCGGGCGAGCGAGTCTTTTCCTGTAAATTTGAATAGAACAAGCGCGGTCAGAGAATCATGAACAAGCCAGCCACGATCGACTTCGCGACAGCCACGGCAATCAATGTCTCCGGGGCTACAACACCCACCCAGGCGCTGCATGATCTCGTCCCCGGCGAGGCCCGCGACAGCCTGCTCGCCGTCCACGACGTGCTGCGCCGCGAGTTGCCGCAGGACCGGCTCGCCATCTATGAAGCCGGCGGCGGCTCGTGCAGCGTTCTGCCACCGGAATTGCTGAGCCGCAGCAAGGTCACGGTCGTCGACATCGACGAGGACCAGGTCCGCAACAACACCTACGCCGACGAGGCGATCCGCGGCGACGTCCAGACCTACCGCTTCGGGCGCGAGACCTTCGACCTCGTGATCTGCTACAACGTCATCGAGCACCTGCCGAACGTCGACGCGGCGCTCCTGAATTTCCGTGACGCGCTCAAGCGCGGTGGGATGATCCTGATCGGTGCGCCTAATCCGCGCTCGCTCTCCGGAGTCGTCACCAAGTATTCGCCGCACTGGTTTCACGTTTGGTTCTACCGGCACATCCGCGGCATCAAGGACGCCGGCCTGCCCGGTGAGCCGCCGTTCCCGACGTTCTTTCATCCGCTGGTGACGCTGCCCCGGCTCGAGGCATTCGCGACCGCCAACGGCCTCGAGATGATCTATCGTCGTGAGGTCGAGAGTCCGCGCTATCCCGAGATGCGCCGGCGCAAGCCGTTGTTTGCGGCCCTGGTCGACGCCGGCGCCGCGGTGCTGAACGCCGTGCTGCCGCGCGGCACCGACGTCCGTCGCGGCGACTATCATGTCATCCTGCGGAAGCGCTGACGGCCATGACGCGTGCCCGGCCCCTTGCTGGACGAGCGACGGCTCGAGACCACGCTGCGCGCGGTAACGAATCGTTAATCCCTGGAAGATCCCGGTATCGCGAGCGTCACGAGGACGCGCGTAGGGGTGGCATGCGCTTAAACGCTTTGTTTGCCATTTCCGTGAATAGTCCCTCAGCGAGTATGGTTAATTTTCCCTGTTGCGTTGATTGGGCACCCATATGCCGGGTGCGTGGCGTAAAGCGAAGAGTAACCCCTCACGCGAGCTATGGCGGAATCTGGGTGATGACGGTGTGAGGAAGGCGGCGTATCGAGGCGGGTGACGAGCCTGCCAGAACCTCTCGAGGAGAGCGATACGCCATGACCGAGACTACCAATGTTCTTGCTTTCCGTCAGCCGTCCGCGGTTGATGATCCACTGACCGATATCGTTCGTGCCGGCGCGCGGGACCTGCTTGCCAGGGCGATCGAGATCGAGGTTGGCGCGTTTCTGGCCAGCACGGCCAATCTGACGCTGCCCGACGGTCGAGCGCGCCTGGTCCGACATGGGCACGGTCCGGTGCGCGAGATTGCGACCGGCATCGGTCCGGTGGAGGTCGCTCGTCCCAAGGTCCGCGACCGCGGAGCGAGCGGGCCAGGCGACCGCCTCCGCTTCAGTTCGGCAATCCTGCCGCTATGGGCGCGGCGGACGAAGAGCCTGGATGCCTTGATCCCGGTCCTCTATTTGCGCGGCATCTCGACCGGCGACTTCCAGGAGGCGCTCTCGGCGCTGCTCGGCAAGGATGCGCCGAACCTGTCGCCTTCGGTGATCGCCGGCCTGAAGGCCGATTGGCAGGTCGAGTACGAACGCTGGCAGAGACGCGATCTGTCGGCGCGTCGCTATGTCTACATCTGGGCCGATGGCGTGTACCTGCAGGCCCGCATGGAAGATCACAGCGAATGCATGCTGGTGCTGATTGGCACCACGCCGGAAGGCAAGAAGGAGCTGATCGGCTTCCAGGTCGGCGTGCGCGAGAGCGCGCAGAGCTGGCGCGAACTCCTGATCGACCTGCGGCAACGCGGGTTACGGATTGCCCCGCAACTCGCCATCGGCGACGGCGCCCTCGGCTTCTGGAAGGCACTGGACGAGGCCTTTCCCGGCACGCGGCACCAACGATGCTGGTGCCATAAAGTGAGCAACGTACTCGACAAGGTCGCCAAATCCGTGCAGGGCCCCATGAAGAACGACCTGCGGAACATCTATCTGGCCCCACACCGGGCCGAAGCTGAAACCGCGATCGACGTCTTCGTCGAGAAATACCACGTCAAATACGGACGTGCGGTGGAGTGCCTGATCAAGGATCGCCATGCGCTGCTCGCCTTCTTCGACTTCCCTGCTGAGCACTGGATCCACCTACGCAGCTCGAACCCGATCGAGAGCGTCTTCGCCACGGTGCGCCACCGAACGGTGCGGACCAAGGGATCGCTGTCGCAACAAACTGCGAAGCTGATGGTGTTCAAGCTCATCGACGCCGCATCGAAGACCTGGCGGCGATTGAAGAGCACGAACCAGTTGCCGAAAGTCATCGCCGGTGTAAAGTTCATCGACGGAATCGAAGTCATTCCGAACACTGAAAGCCACGCCGCCTGATCAGGCCGCGTCACCCAAAATCAGCCATAGCTCCCCCTCAGCCCGCGGCAGTTGGAATGAAAGCTGGGGATCATGCTTGACTATAACCAGCCGATCGATCGGACCGGACCGGCGGCCCCGCAACGGAAGCCTCAGGCCGGCTTCAACGTGCTCGAGCTCGTCAACTTGCTCTGGCGGCGAAAGGTCGCGATCGCCGCGGCCGCCCTGCTCGGCGCGACGCTCGCGGTGGTCGCCGGCAAGAGCGTGACGCCCCGCTACACCGCCACCGCTCAGCTCTATGTCGACCCGCGCGAGCTCCAACTCGTCGATCGCGAACTCACGCCCCGCGCCCAGGACATCTCCGGCATGTCCATGGTGGTGGAGAGCCAGGCGCGCCTGATCACCTCCAACAGCGTACTGCTCCAGGTCATTCAGCAGGCAGGTCTCGACAAGGATCCGGAATTCGGAGGCGGCGACGGCAGGAGCCTGATGTCGTCGCTGCTCGGCCTGATCGGCCTGCACCCCCGCGCGCCGTCTGCCGCGGAGAAGAATGAAGTGCAGCTTGCTGCGCTCGACGCATTGAACAAGCACATCACCGTCCGCAAGACCGAGAAGAGCTTCATCGTCGACATCGAGGTCTGGTCGACGGATCCCGCGAAAGCGGCGATGCTGGCCAACACGCTGACCAATGCCTACCTCGCCGAATCCCGCAACTCGCAGGCATCGGCGGCACGGCGCGCCACCAACGATCTCTCCAGCCGCCTGAAGGAGCTGCGCGAGCGGCTGCGCAACGCCGAGACTGCGCTTGCCACCTACAAGGCCCAGAACAATTTCGTCGGCACCCAGGATGCGCTGATCAGCGACCAGCAACTCTCCACCAGCAACCAGCGGCTTTCCGCGGCCCGTGCGGCGACGATGGATGCGCAGGCACGGCTCGATCAGATCGAGGCGAGCCGGCGCGCGGCCACGGATGCAGGTGCGATCCCCGAGGCGCTGCAATCGCCGACGATCGCGAATCTGCGCGCGCAATATGCCGATGCCCGCAAGAAATATGCGGAGCAGGCCGGCGAGCTCGGGCCGCGCCATCCGGCGCTGCGCCAGACCGAGAAGCAGGTCGAGGACCTCAAGCGTACCATCAACGAAGAGATCGACCGCTTCGCCCAGTCCGCCAAGAACGATTTGACGCGCGCCCGCGATTTCGAAGCCTCGCTCAACCGGGCGCTGGAGGCCCAGAAGCGGCAGAGTGTCCAGCTCAGCCAGGCCGCCGTACGCCTGCGCGAGCTCGAGCGCGAAGCCGATGCCAGCCGCGACGTCTATCAGTCCTTTCTCAAGCGCTCCCGCGAGACCGAGGAGCAGGAGAGCCTGAACACGTCGGCGGCCCGCGTCATCGGCGAGGCGACGGTGCCGCAGCGGCGCTCGTTCCCGCCCGCAATGAGCTTGTTCGCCATGATCGGCTTCATCTTCGGGGCGATCGCGGCCTCGAGCTGGTTCGTCGCGGTCGAGTTGCTATTCACCGGCGCGACCGCACCAGCGCCGGCGCCTGCCCGTCCACAGCGCGCGCCGGCGCCGGATGCAGATGCAGTGAGAGCTCCGCAGCGCGCGCCCCCGCCGGAGGCGTCGCCGCCTCAACCGGCCTCGCGAATTCCGGAAGTCGAACAGATTCCGCCGGAACTTGCCGCGCCCCCGCTCCAGCCTTCGATGGACGAAAAGCCCGTGATCGAGAAGCCGCTGATCGCACGCTTCCAGGAAGCCGACGTCATCCACACGCTCGGCGCCATCCTCGCTACCGGCGGCGGCGTCGACCTCACGCGGCTGGGTTGGCCAACGCTCCGCCCCGGCTTTCCCCTGACGACACTGCTTAACGCCTGGCGTGACATGCGCGCGGCGGTCGTCCGGCGCGCGGGCGGCAAGGCGATGCCGGTCATCGCGCTTGTCGGTGCCGGCGAGACCACCGGACGTAGCGTGACCACGCTGAATTTCGCGCTGGCCGCCGCCCGCGACGGCGCCCGCGTGCTGATGATCGATGCCGACCATCAGGCACGCTCGCTTTCGAACAAGGTCAGCCGTCCCAGCAAGAGCGAACCGAGCAGGCTCGGATGGCTCTCGATCGGCAGCAAGGACGCACGCGAGATCAAGACGGTCAACGGCATCTCGGTGCTGCCCGCCGCGGAGGGCGATGCCGACAAGGCTGCCGCCGCGATCCGCAAGGCGATTGCGCAGGCCCGTTCCGCCGGCGGCTATGATCTCGTGATCCTCGACGGCCCGGCGATGCCGCTCTCGGCCGGCGGCCGCAAGCTGCTCGACGACACCGACTCGCTGGTGGCCGTGCTGCCGACCAGCCTCGACGTCAACGACAGCCTGGAAGAGATCCTGGCCGCGCTCGGCCCCGCCGAGCGCAAGCTCGTCGGCGTCGTGCTCGACGAGCTCACCCCTGCAATCCAAACGCGCCATCGAGGCAGACAATATGCTTGAGCGCCGTGTCAACCTCGACGGACGGGCAGCGACTGCCGAGGTGCCGAGAATCACCGTGGGCGGGCTTCGCATGGCCGCGCTCGACCTGGAAGCCACCGCCGATTTCATGATCGAGGCGACCGATCCTGACAGTCGCATCGGCCGTCCGCTGTTCCTCACTTCGGCCAATGGCGAGGTGCTGGCGCGCTGCTCGACCGAGCCGCAGACCGAGCGGCTGTTCCGCGCCGCCGACCTGATCAACGCCGACGGCCAGCCTCTGGTCGCGGCCTCGAAGCTGCAATCCTGGTTCCCGCTGCCGGAGCGCGTTGCGACCACGGACCTGTTTCATATCGTTGCGCGCAAGGCTGAGGCCGTCGGCCGCACGTTCTACATGTTCGGCGCAAGCGAGGCCGAGAACGCCGCCGCGGTCGAGAACGTCCAGAAGATGTATCCCAGGCTCAAAATCGTCGGACGCAGCCACGGCTATCTGCGAGGCGAGGCGCTGCGCGCCAAGGTCGAGGAGATCAATGCCCTTGCACCGGACTATTTGTGGGTCGCCCTCGGCGTGCCCAATGAGCAGGCATTCGTAAGAGATTTCACGCCGCATCTCACCAATGTGGGTGTCATCAAGACGTCCGGCGGCCTGTTCAATTTCCTGTCAGGCAGCCGTTCCCGCGCGCCGCAATGGATGCAGAAGATCGGACTCGAATGGGCCTGGCGCACCTTGCTCGAGCCACGCCGCCTGCTGTGGCGCTATTTGACCACCAACCCCCGCGCGCTCTATCTTCTCCTCAGCCGCAACCGCCCCATCCGCTAGAAGAAGAGTAGAAGACGACATGACCGACCGACCGACCGTCCTCGTCACCGGGGGTGCGGGCTATATTGGCTCGCATGCGTGCCGCGCATTGACCGCCGCCGGCTATCAGCCCGTCGTTTATGACAATCTCTCGACAGGTCATCGCAGCTTCGTCTCCGGCCCGCTGGTGACGGGCGATCTGCTCGATGGCGCGGCGCTGGCCCGCGCCTTTGCCGACCACAAGGTCACAGCGGTGATGCACTTCGCGGCGGCGAGCCTCGTCGGGGAGTCCATGACCGACCCGCAGAAATACTACATCAACAACGTCCAGGGCACGTTGTCGCTGTTGCAGGCCATGCGCAACGCGGGCTGCCATCGCATCGTGTTCTCCTCGACCGGCGCCGTCTACGGCAACGCCGATTCCAAGGCGCTGCCGGAAGACTTCCCCTGCGCGCCGATCAATCCGTACGGCGCATCGAAGCTGATGATCGAGCGCATGCTCGCCGACTACCGCACCGCCTATGGCTTCGGTGCGTTCTGCCTGCGCTATTTCAATGCCAGCGGCGCCGATCCGGCCGGCGGGATCGGCGAGCTGCGCGACAACGAAACCCATCTCATTCCACGTGCGATGATGGCGCTGCAGGGCCATGTCGACTTCGCGGTGTTCGGCGACGACTACGACACGCCCGACGGCACCGCCATTCGCGACTACATCCACGTCACGGACCTTGCGGCCGCGCACGTCGCGGCACTGAAGCTTCTGGAACAAGGGCATGCCGGCGGCAGCTTCAATCTCGGCACCGGTTCCGGTTTCTCGGTACGCGAGATCCTCGACGCGATCAGGCAGGAGGCCGGACGCGAGGTGCCGCACAGCGTCAAGCCGCGCCGCGCCGGCGACCCCACCTATCTGGTCGCGGATCCTTCTGCCGCGAGAAAGGTGCTGAACTTCGTGCCGCGCCACTCCGATCTGCCGACGGTCATCCGCACGGCCTGGGCCTGGCACCAGAAGGCGCACCCGTTCAGGTCGCGCTAGGCGACCGTATTGCAGCTTGCCGGCGGGTACCTTAAGCCGCTAAAGGGAATGAAGAGGCTATGAAAACCCGCGCCGGCCGCTTTTCCGGCCGCCGGGTGCTTGTGGTATGGCCGCCGATGGAGCGGCATACGTGGCTGCGCGACGCGCCGTTCTTCAAGCTTCAGGACCACGACCGCGTGCGCGCATCGGCCTGCTTTCAGGCGCGACAAGGAGCACGGAGCGAATGCCTCAGGCCGCAAGCCTGCAATTCGAGCGCGTGGTGAACGAATTCGCCCGCTGGCTCGCCGTGCCTGAGGACGAACGGTCGCCGGCGCCGGCTTGGTGGTGGGGACCCGCGATGGCGGTGCGCGACGCGCGCGAGCCTATGCCAGGTGCGTGGTCGTGCACGCTCGGCCTCGGCGGCGGATCGACCTTTGCCGACGGAGCGCGCCTGCTTCTCGCCCTGTTCGAGGATCAGACCTCACTGCCATGGCCGGACGATTTTCCGCGCAAGGCGGAACGCGAGGCTGACGAGTCCCGTGAGCTGCACCCGCTGCCGTCAGACGACAGCGCGTTTCAACCGTAGCGCCGCGGCCTCCTCGGCGACGGGATCCCGCTCCGGCTGGAGCGGCGGCGCGACGGGCAGCACCATCGGCCGCAGCAACTCCGCGATCTGCCGCGCCGGCAGCGGCTTGGAGATGAGGAAGCCCTGCATCTCGTCGCAGCCATGGGTCCGCAGGAACGCCTCCTGCTCGGCATTCTCGACGCCTTCGGCGACGACCGTCATGCCGAGTGCCTTGCCCATGCTGATGATCGCCTGTGCGATCGCCTGGTCCTCCGAATCCTGCGGCAGGTCGCGCACGAAGGAGCGGTCGATCTTGATGGTGTCGATCGGAAAGTGCTTCATCAGCGACATCGACGAATAGCCGGTGCCGAAATCGTCGATGGCGAGGCGGATGCCGCGGCTCTGGATGGAGTCGAGGACTTTGAGCGCGCGACCGACATTGCGCATCATCATGCTCTCGGTGACCTCCAGCTGGAGCAGCACCGGCGACATGCCGCTGGCGGCCAGCGCTTCGTCGACGTCCTGCAACAGATGCTCGTCGACAAACTGGCGTGGCGACAGGTTGACCGCCATCGACAGCGGCAGCAGGCCGTGGCGCTGCCAGGCCATGGCTTGCGCGCAAGCCTCATTCAGCACCCAGCGGCCGATCGGCACGATCAGCCCGGTTTCCTCCGCAAGCGGAATGAATTGCGCCGGCGAGACATTGCCGAGATCGGGATGAGCCCAGCGCAGCAACGCTTCGACCCCCGTGATCTGGCCGGTCCCCATGTCCACCTTGGGCTGGTAGTTCAGCGAGAACGGCTCGCGCTCCAGCGCGCGGCGTAGTGCGCTCTCGAGCGACAGCCGTTCGATCGACTGCGTCTTCACCTCCTTGGAGAAGAAGCGGTAGCCGTTCTTGCCGTCTTCCTTTGCGAGGTACATCGCCATGTCGGCGTTCTTGGTCAGCGTCTGCGCGTCGGAGCCGTTGGCCGGATACATCGCGATGCCGATGGAGGCCGTAGTGTGGCACTCGTGGCCAGCCAGCTCCATCGGCTCGGCGAGCGCCGCGAGCAGCCCCGTCGCGATGCGCTGGACGTCGTCGATCTCGCCGCACTGATCGAGGATCACCACGAACTCGTCGCCGCCGAGTCGCGCCACCACGTCGCTGGCCCGCAGCGCGCCGCGCAAGCGGTTCGCGACTTCGAGCAGGAGCAGGTCGCCGGCCTCGTGACCCAGCGAATCGTTGATGACCTTGAAACGATCGAGATCGATGAACAGCACCGCAAAGCGGTGATCGCGACGCTGCGCGGTGTCGATCGCCGCGTGCAGCAGCTCGTTGAAGGTCTCGCGGTTCGGCAGGTCCGTCAGGCTGTCATGCGAGGCGAGATACTCGATCCGCTCGTCTGCCTGTTTCTTCTCGTCGGCGCGATCGAAATTCTCCATCGCGAAGGAGACGTTGTCGGCGAGGCGCTGCAACAGCTCGACGAACTCGGGCGTGAAGGTCGCCGGTTCGGTCGACATGTAGATCATGACGCCGACGGCCTGGTCGTGCGCGATGAGCGGAAACGCGGCGCCCGACCGCGCGCCGTCCCCGCGCACGATGGCGTGGAAGACACGGACGCGGTCGTCGTTGAGATAGTCGTTGCTGATGCAGGGCTGGCGCGTGCGGAACGCCGTGCCGCTCATGCCGCGCCCTTCCGGTCGCTCCGGATCGATGGAGAGACAGACGTTGCGCGTGGTGTCGGCGGACGGGCCGGCGGCGGCTACGATCTCGAGCTGGTCCGTGCCGGCCCTGGCCAGCGCAATCGTGGTCGAGGTGAACTTGGCACCGTTCGATGCCGCAAGGCATACGAGCTCGAACAGCTCGGCACGCGACTTCGCCCGCATGATCGCCTCGTTGGTCGCGCTCAGAGCCGCGAACATGCGCGTCAGACGCTCCTTCTGCGCTTCGGTGCGGACCTTCTCCTCGGCGCGATCGAAATTGTCGAGTGCAAAGGAGACGTTCTCTGCCAGGCGCTCGAGCAGCTGGACCAGATCGGGGGTGAACGTATCCTCTTCCAGCGCGAGGAAGAGCAGAATGCCGACCGGCTTGTCGCCCGCCCTCAGAAGCGGGAAGCTCGCCGCAGCACGCGTTCCATCCTCGATGGCCTTTGTGCGCCAGTATGCCGACCGCGGCTCGTTCAGATAGTCGTTCATGACACTGGGCCGGCGGGTTCGGAGTGAGGTGCCGATGATGCCCTGGCCCTCGGGATGGCCGGCGGAAATGTTACAGGTCCGTCCAGCCATGCGCTCCTTCAGGCGCCCCTTGACCGCAACGACTTGAACGAGCTCGCGCTCCTCATCGATGATGCCGATCATCGCCGAGGCAAAGAGATCGCCGAGCACAGCCGCCTGGCAGGCCGCCTCGAACAGCTCCTCGCGCGTCTTGGCGCGCATGATGGCTTCGTTGGTCGCGCTCAGCGCCTCGAACATGCCGCTCAGACGATTGCGCTGCTTGTCCGCTCGCGCCTTCTCGTCGGCGCGGTCGAAACTTTCGAGGGCGAAGGCGACATTGGCCTGGAGTTTGCGCAGCAGCTCGACGAGCTCCGGCGTGAAGGTGCCACGCTCCGGAGAGTTGAACAGAAAGACGCCCTCCACCCGGTCGCCGTTGAACAGCGGCAACGCCGCGGAGGATGCGATGCCGTTGCGGCGGGCGCTGGCCTGCCAAGGCGCGATGCGATCATCGGCGAGCACGTCGTTGCTGACGGCGGGCTGGCAGGTGCGGAACGCCGTGCCCGTCAGTCCGCGCCCCTCGGGCACCCGGTCGGAGCTGGAGAACGTGAAGTTGCGAACCTGATCCGCATTCGGTCCGTAGCAGGCGACGACGCGGAGCAGCTCGGCCCGACGATCGACCAGCGCGATGGTGGCCGAGGTGAACTTGGCTCCCTTCGCGGTCGCCTCGCAGACGAGGTCGAACAGCTCGGACCGCGACCGCGCACGCAGGATCGCCTCGTTGGTGGCGCTGAGCGCCGCATACATTCGCGCCAGGCACTCTTCTTCCGCGGCGATCCTGGCTTTCTCGGCCTCGCGGCCGAAATTCTCGATCGCGAACGAGACATTCTCCGCCATGCGCAGCAGCAGCGCGACGATCTCCTCGTCCTTGGCCCAGGAGCGGCTGATGAAGAACAGCAGCACGCCGACGCTTTCGCCGCGCTTGATCAGCGGCGCGACGACGCACGCGGCAACGCCGGTGTCGACGTTGGCCTGCTCCCAGGGCGAGCCCCTGGTGCGGCTGGCGAGATCGTCCTCGACGATGGCTTTCTGAGTCCGGAACACTTCGCCGGAAATGCCCTTGCCATAAGGATTCTCCGGATCGATCGAATAGCGCGCCTGGGTGACCAGTTCGAGGTTCTGTCCGGTTGCGGCGACCGGAATCATCCAGTGCGAATCCGGCTTGCGGAGCAGCACGATGGTCGCCAGCGACTTTCCGCTGTGCACCGAGGCATCGCACACGAGCTGGTACAGCTCCTGCTCGGTCTTGGCGCGCAGGATGGCTTCGTTGGTGGCGCTGATGGCACCGAACATGCGGTTGAGCCGCCGTGTCGCCCGCTCACTTGCCTGCCGCGCGGTCTCGCGCGCGAAATTGTCCAGTGCGTAGGATATGTTCGCCGACATGCGCTCGAACAGCGACACCATCTGCTCGTCCAGCGAATTGGCTTCGCTACGCGTCACGTACAATACACCGACGCTCTTGCCGTTGCAGAGCAGCGGCAGCGCCGCGGCCGCACCGATGTGAGCCTTGGCGACGCCCTCGCGCCACGCCAGCGAGCGCGGATCGTTCAGATAGTCGTTGCTGATGCACAGCTTCCGATCGCGAAAAGCCTCGCCGCCGACGCCGGATCCTTCAGGTGTGCCGGCTTCCGTCGTGATCACAATCGAACGGAGCCGCGGAATGTCATCGCCACAGCCGGCCGCATAGCGCAGCCGCCGGCCGTCCGGCTCCACCAGGAACACGGCAACGGCCAGAAAATCCCCGCTCGAAAATCCGGCGTCGCAGACCTTCTGGTACAGCTCGTCCGGCGATCTCGCGTAAAGGATCGCTTCATTGATGGCGCTCAACGCCGCAAGGGTGCGCGCGAGTGTCGTCGGCACGATCTCAGCTCCCGGGCATTTCTGCCTATTTGTCCCGGTGACTTTATCAGCGGCGATCGCCTAAGTGGTCGTTATTGCGCACTGCAAACCGTCGATCAAAGTGAACGAGCAGCGAACGAGCAACACAAAACTGCGGGAAACGCCGCCGCGCGGGACGAATCATCGGTCAAAGGCGCGTTCTCTCCACGAATTTGCAGCCCTGCGATGGTTTACGGGAGATTGATATCACTCCTTCGCTTTGAAACGATGGCACCCAACAAGCAGCCTGTCACGGGCACCAAGCCGAGGGAACGCCATGCCGCGGACGTCTACTATCCCGGTGAGATCGAGGGCTTGCGCGAGCAGCAGCGCCTGCGCGACGGCATCGAGATCGAGGATGCCACATGGGAAAAATTGCGCGCTCTGGCGCGTGAGTACAGGCTCGACGCCGTGCTCGATCTGGCCTGACGGCATCAGGAGGACAGCAGCATGAATCGGCAGATGGTATTGGTCGGCTTCCTCCAGGCGCAGAACTGCACGAACCTGCCGAGCTCCTGGCGGCATCCGGACTCGCGCAGCGATTCGATGTCGGCGGACTATTATCAGGAAATCGCCAGGATCCTGGAAGCCGGCAAGTTCCACATGGCCTTCTTCGACGACCGCCTCGCGATGCCGGACCGTTACGGCAACGACCACGCCCACACCGTCGAATACGGCATCCGCTGCGTGAAGATGGATCCGCTGATCGTGCTGACCACGATGGGCATGGTCACAGAGAAGCTCGGCCTGGGCGCGACCTGCTCGACCACCTACTATGAGCCTTTCGACGTGGCGCGCCGCTTCGCAACGCTCGACCTGATGTCGGGCGGGCGCGCCGGCTGGAACGTCGTCACCTCGCTCAATGACGGCGAGGCACTCAACATGGGCCGCGACTCCCACCCCGAGCATGATTCCCGTTACGACCGCGCCGATGAGTTCATGGAGGTCGTGCTCGGCCATTGGGACACCTGGGAAGACGGCGCGCTGATCATGGACAAGCAAAGCGGTCGCTTCGCCGACCCTACCAAGGTGAAGCGGCTCGACCACAAGGGACCAGCCTTCAGGTCGCGCGGGCCGTTCACCGTTCCGCGTTCGCAACAAGGCCATCCCGTGATCATCCAGGCCGGCGCTTCGGGCCGCGGCCAGCGCTTCGCAGGGCGCTGGGGCGAGGTGATCTTCACCGCCGCGCGCAATCTCGCCGCCGCCAAGGACGGCTATGCCGCTGTGCGCAACGAAGCGGCGACGACCGGCCGCGACCCTGACAAGATGTTCCTGTGCAATCTGACCACGCCGGTCTGCGCTGCAACCAAGGCTGAGGCCGAGGACAAGATGGCGCTGATCGACAAGCTGCCGCTCCAGATCGACGCGCTGTCGCTGCTCGCCGAAGCACTCAACTACGATTTCGCCTCCAAGGATCTCGACGAGCCGCTGACGACGGAGGAACTGAAGAGCATGCAGGGCATCCTGGGCATCCGCGACGGCGTGCTGAAGGCGTCAGGCAAGAGCAACCCGAGCGCCCGCGACTTCGTCACCTTCTCCGGCCGCGGGCAAGTGCAGGACGCGATGGTCGGCGGTCCCAAGGAGATCGCGGACAAGCTGGAGGAGATGTTCGTCGAGCGCGGTTGCGATGGCTTCGTCATCGCCGCAACCTACGTGCCCGGCTCCTACGCCGATTTCGTCAAGCATATCGTACCAGAATTGCAGCGTCGCGGCCTGTTCCAGAAGGACTATCGCGGCAGGACGCTACGGGAAAATCTCGGGCTCGAGCGGCCTGCTGCCGGCGCCTGGAGAGTGCAGCCGCGCGAGGCTGCGGAATAACGGGGACATGACATGCGCTGGCTGAAATTCACCGCTTCGGGCAAGACGTCCTGGGGGATCGTTGAAGGCGACCGGGTGATCGCGGTCGATGGCGATCCCTTCGCCGGATGGCAGCGCACCTCGCGGATGCTGCCGTTGTCCGAGGTCAAGATCGAATTGCCGCTGATCCCGCGCACCTTCTATTGCGTCGGCTTGAACTATCTGAAGCACCTCAAGGAAGCCGCCGACAAGCGCGGCGAGGTGCCGGCCGTCCCGGACAGGCCCGAGATCGGCTATCGCGCGCAGAACGCACTGATCGCACATGACGAGGCGGTCGTGATCCCCTCCTTCGCGACGGACAAGATCCACTACGAGGGCGAACTCGTCGTCGTCATCGGCAGGAAGGTGAAGCATCTCACCGAGCAGAACGCGATGGATTGCGTGTTCGGCTACACCATCGGCAACGACGTCAGCGAGCGCAGCTGGCAAAAGGCGGATCGCAGCCTGTGGCGCTCCAAGAACGCCGACACGTTCAAGCCGATGGGGCCGTGGATCGAGACCGAAGCCGATCTCGAAAAGATGGAAACCATCGTCCGCGTCAACGGCAAGGAGACCAACCGCTTCGCGACCGCCGACATGATCTTCGGCGTGGTGCCCTTCCTGGTCGAGCTGACCAGGTATTTCACGCTATGGCCCGGCGACGTGATCTGGATGGGCACCGACGGCGCCTCGCCGGATATCAAGCACGGCGACGTCGTGGAGGTCGAGATCACGGGCGTCGGGACGTTGCGGAACAGGTTCGTGCGGGAGGAGCGGTAGGCTGACCTCCCCTGCGGCACTTCCCGCAAGTCAGAACGGCAACGCCACGCCCGTCTTGATCTCCTTCAGCACAACATTGCTGCGGACGTAGCGGATGCCGGGGATACGGAACATGAACTCGTCGAGGAAGCGGTTGTAGGCCGCCATGTCCTGCACGACGACGCGCAGATGATAGTCGGCGTCGCCCGTGGTCGCAAAGCACTCCAGCACCTCGCGGCGCGTCGTGACCCTGGCCACGAACTCGTCGACGAACTTCGCGTCATGCCGCTCCAGCGAGACGTGGAGGATGGCCGACATCGCAAAGCCCGCCTGCTCTCGCGCGACCAGCGCCGCATAGCCGCGAATGACGCCGCTTTCCTCCAGTGCCCGCACCCGGCGCCAGCAGGCCGAGGTGGACATGCCGACCTCGTCGGCCAGCTGCTGGTTGGTGGCACGGCCGTCCCTTTGGAGATGGGCGAGAATCCTGGTGTCCTGCTCTTCGATCATGCACATCCTCAAGACGACAGTTTCTACCAGAAACGGGCACCTAGAGCTGGCCCCGGTTGTTTGGACAGCGCCCCGCTGGATTTAAGTGGATTCCTGCCGGGTTATGCTGAACGCGGGGCTTTACGGTTTTGTCGTTGCGTCGGGAGGGCGTAGCCCGACCAGAGCGACGACAAAACCGTCGGCGACGGTCATGCGGCCATCACCATAGCTTGCGTGCCGAAGTAAGCCTCGTCGGGCGTGCGCCCGTCAAGGCTCGAGTGAGGGCGTCCCTGATTGTAGAAGGCCAGATACTTGGCAATTGACGCTCGCGCCTCGGACACGCTGTCGTAGGCGCGGAGATAAACTTCTTCGTATTTGACCGTGCGCCAGAGCCGCTCGACAAACACGTTGTCGCGCCAGGCGCCCTTGCCGTCCATGCTGATGGCGATCTTCGCGTCCAGCAGCACATCGGTGAACTCGAGGCTGGTGAACTGGCTGCCCTGATCCGTGTTGAAAATCTCGGGCCTGCCGTGCTTCGCCAACGCCTCCTGGACCGCTTCGACGCAGAAGGCCGCCTCCATTGTGATCGAGACGCGATGGGCCAGGACCCGTCGGCTGAACACATCGACGACCGCCGCGAGATAGACGAAGCCACGCCGCATCGGAATGTAGGTGATGTCCATTGCCCACGCATGGTCGGGCCGCTCGATCTTCAATCCGCGCAACAGGTACGGGTAGATCTTGTGACCCGGAGCCGGCTTGCTCGTGTTCGGGCGACGATAGACCGCCTCGATCCCCATGCGCTTCATCAGCGTCGCGATGTGGCGGCGACCGGCGTATACGCCCTCCCGCCGCAGCAACGATCGCAGCATACGCGCTCCCGCGAAGGGATAATCGAGATGCAGCTCATCGAGCCGACGCATCAAGGCAAGGTCCTCGGCCGAAACTGGCCGAGGTTCATAGTAGACCGTGCTGCGAGCCAGCTTCAGGACCTTCGCCTGGCGCACGATAGAAAGATCATGATCGCGGTCGATCATCGCTTTGCGCTCAGCAGGCCCGCCTTGGTGAGCGCGCCGGACAAAAAATCGTTTTCCAACGCCAGCTCGCCGATCTTGGCATGTAACGCCTTCAAATCGACCGGCGTCTCGGCCGATGTCTTGTCATGCCCAAACACGCCGGCGGCGCCTTCCAGGAGCTGGTTTTTCCAGATCGTGATCTGGTTCGGATGAACATCAAACAGTTGCGCCAGCTCCGCCAGTGTCTTGTCGCCTTTGACCGCAGCCAAAGCAACCTTCGCCTTGAATGCCGGAGAATGCGTCCGGCGGCTCTTCTTCGTCATCTTCGCTCCTGATTCGCAGCAAGAATCCTCGCCGCTGTCAGGCAGAAAATCCACTCAAGCTACTGTCCGAATTTGCGGGGCCAGCTCTCCTGATGCAAAATTCTACCGAATTATTCATCTGTGTGGGATAAATAGGTAAGACCTACCAGCGGCCTAGGCATAACCTTCCATCATCCGGCAGGATGCCGCGCGAGGTCCGCCATGGACGCCATTCCGTCACTCGACAGTTACGAGCTCTCCGACCGCTACGAGCGCCAGGAGGGCCGCGTCTTCCTCACAGGCACGCAGGCCATCGTCCGCATCGCACTCGATCAGGCGCGTCGAGACCGTACGGCCGGGCTCAATACCGCCGGCTTCATCTCCGGCTATCGCGGCTCTCCGCTCGGCGGCGTTGACCTCGAACTGTGGCGCATCCAGGAACGGCTCAAACGGGACCGCATCGAATTTCTTCCGGCCGTCAATGAAGACCTTGCGGCAACAGCGGTGCTGGGCTCGCAGCAGGTCGAAACGCAAGCCGACCGCGAAGTCGATGGCGTGTTCGGGCTGTGGTACGGCAAGGGCCCCGGCGTCGATCGATCTGGCGATGCGCTCAAGCATGGCAACGCCTATGGCTCCTCGCCGCATGGCGGCGTGCTGGTGGTCGCAGGCGACGACCATGGCTGCGTCTCCTCTTCGATGCCGCACCAGTCCGACGTCGCCTTCATGAGCTGGTTCATGCCGACGCTGCATCCGGCAAGCGTCGGCGAATATCTGGCATTCGGCGAATATGGCTATGCGCTGAGCCGTTTCTCCGGCATGTGGGTCGGCTTCAAGGCGATCTCGGAGATCGTGGAATCAGGCGCCTCGGTCGCGCTGCGCCCGCCGCGCGCTTTTCTCACGCCCGACTTCACGCCGCCGCCCGGCGGCCTGCACTATCGTTGGCCCGACCTGCCGGGCCCGCAGATCGAGGAACGGCTGGAGGCGAAGAAGCACGCGGTCTACGCCTTCGCCAAGGCCAACCCGATCGACAGGCACATCTACGACATTCCGAACGCCACCTACGGCATCGTCACCACTGGCAAGGCGCATCTCGATCTGATGGAAGCACTGCGGCTGATGGGCCTCGACGAAGCAGCCTGCCGCAGCATCGGCATCGACGTCTACAAGGTCGGCATGGTCTGGCCGCTGGCGCTGCATGATGCGATGGACTTCGTGAAGGGCAAGCGCGAGATCCTGGTGGTCGAGGAGAAGCGCGGCATCATCGAGAGCCAGTTCAAGGAGTATTTTTACGACTATCCCGGCAGCAAGCCCGAGCGGATGGTCGGCAAGCACGACGAGACCGGTGCACGGCTAATCTCATGGATCGGCGAATTGTCGCCCCGCGCGCTCGCGAACGTGCTCGCGCGCCGGCTCGATCCGATGTTTCCGGGTCTCAATCTCGCCGCGCGCGCGGCCGCCCTGATGCCGGAAGCGGCGCGCACCATCAACGTCAGCGGCGCGACGCGTACGCCCTATTTCTGCTCGGGATGTCCGCACAACACGTCGACGAAAGTGCCGGAGGGATCCAAGGCCCTCGCCGGCATCGGCTGCCACTTCATGGCGAGCTGGATGGACCGCGAGACCTCCTCGCTCATCCAGATGGGCGGCGAAGGCGTGAACTGGGCGGCATCGTCAAGATTCACCGGCAACAAGCACGTTTTCCAGAATCTCGGTGAAGGCACCTATTATCACTCCGGCTCGATGGCGATCCGGCAGGCGATCGCAGCCGGGGCCAACATCACCTACAAGATCCTGTTCAACGATGCCGTCGCGATGACCGGCGGCCAGCCAGTCGACGGCCCGGTCAGCGTGCGTGCCATCGCCCACAGCGTCCGCGCCGAAGGGGTTGAGCGCATCGCACTGGTTTCGGATGATCCCGCGCAATTCAGCCCGGCCGACTTGCCCAGCGGCGTCACCATCCATCCCCGCGAAGAAATGGACGGCGTGCAGCGCGAGCTGCGCGACGTCTCCGGCGTGTCCGTCCTGATCTATCAGCAGACCTGCGCCACTGAGAAGCGACGCCGTCGCAAGCGCGGGCAGATGGCCGATCCCAAACGTTTCGCCTACATCAACGACCTCGTCTGCGAAGGCTGCGGCGATTGCTCGGTCGAGTCCAACTGCCTCAGCGTCGAGCCGAAGGAGACGCCGTTCGGCCGCAAGCGGCAGATCAACCTGTCGGCCTGCAACAAGGATTTCTCCTGCCTCAACGGCTTCTGCCCGAGTTTCGTCACCGTCGAAGGCGCGACGCGCCGGAAGAAAAGCGCGAACCAGATCGACGCGGTCGGCCGCGCGGCCGCGCTACCCCTGCCCACGCCCGCAACGCTCGAGCGACCCTACGATCTGCTGGTGACCGGCGTCGGCGGCACCGGCGTGATCACGGTCGGCGCGCTGATCGGCATGGCTGCGCATCTCGAACGCCGCGGCGTCTCGGTCCTGGACTTCACCGGCTTCGCGCAGAAATTCGGTCCCGTGCTGAGCTACATCCGCCTCGCCGCCAGCTCCGACACGTTGCATCAGGTCCGCATCGACCAGGGCGCGGCCGACGCGATGATCGGATGCGATCTCGTCGTCAGCTCATCGCCGAAGGCGTCCGGAACCTACCGGAAGGGCACGCGCGCTGCGCTCAACACCGCGGAGATGCCGACCGGCGACGTCGTCCGCTTCCGCGACGCCGATCTCGCCTCGCCAGCCCGCCTGCGTGCGATCGGCCACGTGATCGGCGAGAGCAATCTCGGCGCGATCAATGCCAATGCGCTGGCCGAACGGCTGCTCGGCGATGCCGTCTATGCCAACATCATCATGCTCGGCTACGCCTGGCAACGCGGACTGGTGCCGGTCTCGCTGCAATCCCTATTGCGTGCGATCGAGCTCAACGGCGTCGCGATCGAACGCAACAAGCAGGCCTTCGCCTGGGGCCGGATCGCCTCGGCCGATCCGGATTTTCTGCCGAGCACCGGGGCTGCGCCCGAAGCCGAGACGCTCGACCAGCTCATCGCCCGGCGCGTGGATTTCCTGACCACCTATCAAAGCGCGGCCTATGCGGCGCGCTACCGGAAGATCGTCACAGAGGTCCGCGACGCCGAAGCGAATCTGAACAGCGAGGCGTTGACCGAGGCCGTCGCGCGCGCCCTGTTCAAGCTGATGGCCTACAAGGACGAGTACGAGGTGGCGCGGCTGCACATGCAAAGCGGCTTCCTCGACGAGCTGAAGCGCGAATTCGAGGACGGCTTCAGCATCCAGTATCACCTCGCCCCGCCGTTCCTGCCGTCGCGGCGCGACGCACGTGGACGTCCGCGCAAACGCGCCTTCGGTCAGTGGATCCAGGTGCCTCTGACCGTGCTCGCGCGCTTGAAGGGGTTGCGCGGGACGCGGTTCGATCCGTTCGGCTATGCCGCGGAACGGCGCGTCGAGCGCGAACTGATCGGCTGGTATGAGGGCCTGATCGAGCAAGTGCTCGGCCGGCTGGACACGGCGCCTCTTCCGAACCTGATCGCGATCGCAGGAGCTCCCATGGAGATCCGCGGTTATGGCCCGGTGAAGGATGCCGCGATCGGGAAGGTGAAGTCCAACATCGAGCGGCTGCTCACCGAACTCCCCACGCCGTCGCCGGCAAGGATGCGCGCCACCGGTTGACGCGGCGCCGGCGAGGCTTCAGCCTCTGAACCTGAAGGGACGCCCTGATGGCTCCCGCGATCGGGTGACGCCTCATGAATTACGACGAGTTGACCTTGACCCAGGCCACGGCTGACCTCCGTGCCGGGAAAATCACGAGCACCGCGCTCACGACGGAAGCTCTCGCCCGCGCCAGGGCCAACGCCGATCTCAACGCTTTCATCACGCTGGACGAGGCCGGCGCCATGAAGGCCGCCGCGGCGTTCGACGCCAAGGGCGACAGGAGCAAGCCGCTCGGCGGCATGCCCGTGGTGATCAAGGACAATATCGAGGTGGCCGGGCTGCCCTGTAGCGCCGGCACCCCCGCGCTGAAAGATTACATTCCAGGGGCCGATGCACCTGTCGTGGCAAAGCTGCGCGCCGCGGGAGCGATCATCATCGGCAAGACCAGCATGCACGAGCTGGCCTTCGGCATCTCCGGCTACAACACCGCGTTCAAGACCGGCGCCGAGTTCGGCGTGCGCAATGCCTATGATCGCGCGCGGATCGCCGGCGGCTCCTCGTCCGGGACAGGCGCCGCGATCGGCGCGCGGATCGTCGCGGGCGGGCTCGGCACCGACACCGGCGGATCGGTGCGCGTGCCCGCCGCCCTGAACGGGTGCGCCTCGCTGCGGCCAACAGTCGGGCGCTATCCGCAAGAGGGCATCGCGCCGATCTCGCACACCCGCGATACCGCGGGTCCGATGGCTGCAACCATGGCCGATGTCGCGCTGCTCGACCGCGTCATTGCGGGTGGCGATCCGATCCTGCCTGCGGATCTCAGGCTGGTCCGCATCGGCATCGCCAAGGCGATGCTGGCCAATCTCGACGGCGACACCGAGGCCGCCTTCCATGGGGCAGTCGCGCAGATGAAAGCCCAGGGCACGGTCGTGGTCGAGATCGAAATGCCCCAACTGGCGGAGCTCAATAGCCAGGTCAGCTTTCCAGTCGCGCTATACGAGGCCTATGACGATCTGGTCGCCTATCTCGCACACACCGGCACCGGCCTCAGCATCGAGGCGCTGGCGCAGGAGATCTCCAGCGCCGACGTCAAGGGTACCTATGAGGGCCTCGTGATCCCGCGAAAGCTGCCTGGTCCCGGCGACACGCTTGTCGACGCCAAGCCGATCTACGACGCCGCGGTCAAGACCGCACGGCCCGCGCTTCAGGCGCTCTACGGCAACACGTTCTCCGGAAACAAGCTCGACGCCATCGCCTTTCCGACCACGCCGCGCGTCGCCATCCCCTCCAACCCGGACTCCAGCAGCCTGGAGAATTTCGCGCTGTTCATCCAGAACACCGACCCTGGCAGCAATGCCGGCATTCCCGGCATCCAGATCCCAATCGCACTCGGCGCCAGCAGCAGACTGCCGATCGGGCTTGAACTCGACGGCCCCGCGGGAAGTGATCGTCGTCTGCTGGCGATCGGCATGGCAATGGACAGCGTGTTTGGCCGGTTGCCGCCGCCGCGGCGCTCATGAATAAGGGTTGATCAGCTTCTGCTGCTCGGCGCTGTGGTGCGCGAGCAGGTCGATGAAGGTCCTGACCTTCGCCGACAGATGATGGCGATGCGGATAGACCGCGTTCATGGACAGCTCGACCGTCCGATATTCCGGCAAGAGGCGCACGAGGCGGCCGGTCTCGAGATCGTCCTGAATGAGAAACCCCGCCATCAGGCAGACAGCAGCGCCCTCCAGTGCGACCTTCCGAAGCGCTTCTCCGCTATTGGTGACGAAGCTGCCCGAGATGCGAACGGAGGCTGGAGTGCCTTTGCGGTCAAGGAAGCGCCATTCGTCGCCAAACGGATAGTTCAAGTGCCGGCCGCAATTGTGTCCGGTGAGCTCGTCGAGCTTCTGCACCCGGCCGTGCTTCTCGAGATAGTCGTGCGAGCAGCACAGCACGTGACGCCAGGTGGCAAGTCTCCGCACGATCAGGCTCGAATCCGGCGGCGGGATCATGCGCAGGGCAACGTCGTAGCCCTCCTCGATGAGATCGACATCGGCCTCGCCCATGCGCAGATCGATCCTGAGTTCCGCATAGGTCGACAGCAGCTTCGCCACGATCGGCGCGACAAGCGGCACCATGTGCGTGGCGACGTGAATGCGCAGCGTGCCGCGGGGCACCGACTGCAATTCGCTCGCGATGTCGTCGGCCTGTTCGAGATCTGCGAGAATCTGGGTTGAGCGATCGTAATAGGCCTTGCCGATTTCCGTGAGGCTCACCTTCCGCGTGGTGCGGTTGAGTAGCCGCACGCCGAGCCGGTCCTCCAGCGCCTGGACGTGGTTGCTCACCATGGTCGTCGACATGTTGAGGCGGCGGGCGGCGGCGGAAAAGCCACCGTTCTCGACCACGTGGACGAAGGCGGTGAGGCTGGTGAAGCGATCCATGGCCCAAAGCTCCAATTATCCGCGATTACTGGATAATGCTTCAAATAATTCCGGGATTATCACAGCGGCCGGGACAACGCATCTTCTCCTCGTCAATGCGCGCCCTTCGAACGGGCGACCGGGAATTCCGAGGATGTCATGTCGAACGCTTCTTATGTCTCTGAAACGACTGCAAAAATCGGCCTACGGCTGTCTCGACGGACAATCAATCGGGCGGCCATCGGCCCTGGCGCTGATCCTCGGCGTCGCGGTGGCCGGCGACTATGGCTACGACTATTTGAAGACCGGCCGGTACCTCGAATCCACTGACGACGCCTATGTGAAGGCCGATTCCACGATCGTCGCGCCGAAAGTGTCCGGCTACATCGCCAAGGTGCTGGTCGGTGACAACGAGAAGGTCAAGGCAGGCCAGCTGCTGGCCAAGATCGACGACCGCGATTTCAGGGCGGCGCTCGATCAGGCCCGCGCCGACGTCGCGGCTGCCGAAGCCTCCGTGCGCAACATCGATGCCCAGCTCGAGCTGCAACAGCCGATCATCGAGCAAAGCACGGCTGACGTCGCTGCTGCGGACGCCAACCTGAAATTCGCACAAGAGGAGCGCGCCCGCTACGACGACCTCATGAAGACGGGCTCCGGCACGATCCAGCGCGCGCAGCAGACCGACGCGGCGCTGCGCGCCAGCAGCGCGCAATTGCAGCACGCGAAGTACGGCCTTCTGGCTGCGCAGCGCAAGATCGACGTGCTCACCAGCCAGCGCGCCCAGGCCGCAGCCCAGCTCGAACGTGCCCGTGCGGTCGCGCAGCAGGCGACGCTGAACCTGTCCTATACCGAGATCACCGCGCCGGTGGATGGCACGGTCGGCGCCCGCAGCTTGCGCGTCGGCCAGTACGTGCAAGCCGGCACGCAATTGATGGCTGTGGTGCCGCTCGATGCGGTCTATGTCCTTGCCAACTTCAAGGAGACCCAGCTCACACATGTGCGGCCCGGCCAGCCGGTCGAGCTGTACGTCGACAGTTTCCGCAATCGGGCCCTGCACGGCCATGTCGACAGCCTGTCGCCGGCGAGCGGGCTGGAATTCGCATTGCTGCCGCCCGACAACGCCACGGGCAACTTCACCAAGATCGTGCAGCGCGTTCCGGTGAAGATCGTGCTCGACGACCACAGCCTCACCGGCCTGCTTCGCCCCGGCATGTCCGCGGTGCCGACCATCGACACCAAGGCGACCGTGCTGGCCGAGCGCGAGACGGCCAAGCGTCTCCGACAACATGCTCCGGCCGAACGGCGGCTGACCCTGCGCCGGCAGGTTTGTCAAACCCTGCCGGAAGATCGCTCCAGAACGTCGTCGATTGTCGAAATCATCCGCATCCTGTCTCCGTACCCGAGACGAGGCCTCCATGAGCACGCTTCAACCCACCCTCGACGCCACATCCGCCGCCGCCATTCCCGCACCCGCCGCTCCGTCGGTATCGGCCAAAACCTGGATCGCGGTGATCGGCGCAACGCTTGGCGCCTTCATGGCGGTGCTGAACATCCAGATCGTCAACGCCTCGCTCGCCGACATCCAGGGCGCGATCAGCGCCGGTATCGACGACGGCGGCTGGATCTCGACCTCCTATCTGATCGCCGAGATCGTGGTGATCCCGCTGTCCGGCTGGCTGGCGCAGGTGTTCTCGATCCGCATCTATCTGCTCACCAACGCGATCCTGTTCCTGGTCCTGTCCGCGGCCTGCGCACTGGCGCATGATCTGTCGCAGATGATCGTGCTGCGCGCCATCCAGGGCTTCACCGGCGGCGTGCTGATCCCGATGGCCTTCACGTTGATCATCACCCTGCTGCCGCGCGGAAAGCAGCCGGTGGGCCTTGCGCTGTTCGCGCTGTCGGCGACGTTCGCACCGGCGATCGGCCCGACCATCGGCGGCTATCTCACCGAGAATTTCGGCTGGCAGTACATCTTCTACGTCAACCTCGTGCCGGGCGCGATCATGGTCGGCATGCTCTGGTACGCGCTCGAGGCCAAGCCGATGAAACTCTCGCTGCTGCGCGAGGGCGACTGGGCCGGCATCATCACCATGGCAATCGGCCTGTCGGCGCTGCAGACCGTGCTCGAGGAGGGCAACAAGGACGACTGGTTCGGCTCACCCTTCATCGTCAAGCTGTCGGTGATCGCGGCGGTGGCGCTGACCGCCTTCCTGATCATCGAGCTCACGGTGAAGAAGCCGCTCTTGAACCTGCGCCTGCTGGTACGCCGCAATTTCGGCTTCGGCATGCTCGCGAACTTCCTGCTGGGCATCGCGCTCTACGGCTCGGTGTTCATCCTGCCGCAGTATCTGTCCCGCATCCAGGGTTACAATGCCGAGCAGATCGGCATGGTGCTGGCCTGGACCGGACTGCCGCAGCTGCTGCTGATCCCGCTGGTGCCGCGCCTGATGCAGCGCTTCGACGCGCGGATCATCATCGGCATCGGCTTCGTGCTGTTTGCGGCGTCCAACTTCATGAACATCTACATGACCAACGACTACGCCGCCGACCAGCTGCTGTGGCCCAATGTCGTTCGCGCGATCGGGCAGGCACTGGTCATGGCGCCGCTGTCGGCGGTGGCAACCGCCGGCATCGAAGCCGAGAACGCAGGCTCGGCGTCGGGCCTGTTCAACATGATGCGCAACCTCGGCGGCGCGGTCGGAATTGCGATCTTGCAGACCGTTCTGACCAAGCGCGAGCAGTATCACTCCAACGTGCTGATGCAGTCGGTCTCGATATTCGAGCAGGCGACGCGCACGCGGCTGGAGCAACTCACCCAGTATTTCGTCAATCACGGCGTCCTCGACCAAGCGGATGCCGCGCATCGCGCCTATGTCGCGATCAGCCGCATCGTGCAGAAGCAGGCCTATATCCTCGCTTTCAGCGACACCTTCTATCTGCTCGGCATGGCGCTGATCGTGGCGCTGATCGCCGTCCTCTTCCTGAAGAAGTCCGGCCAGACCTCGGCCGGTGGCGCCCACTGACCTCAACCCAAGAAGCAAGGAGACGATCATGAAGCCTCGCATGAACTACTTCCAGGCCGCGCCCGATACGATGAAAGCGCTGATGGCGCTGGAGGAGCAGATCCAGTCGACCGGCATCGAGAAATCGCTGATCGAGCTGATCAAGATCCGGGCGTCGCAGATCAATGGCTGCGCCTTCTGCATCAACATGCACAGCGAGGACGCGCGCAAGCGCGGCGAGACCGAGCAGCGCATCTACCTGCTCAATGCCTGGCGCGAATCCCCGGCCTATACTGAACGCGAACGCGCCGCGCTCGCCTGGACCGAGTCGGTGACGCTGATCTCGCAGACGCATGCGCCGGACGACGTCTACGAACAGGTCCGCGCGCAGTTCTCCGATGAGGAGACGGTGAACTTGACCATGCTGATCGGCGCCATCAACGCCTGGAACAGGCTCGCGATCGCGTTCCGCGCGGTGCATCCGGTAAAAGTGAAGGCTTCGGTAGCGTGAGGGATCCGCAACTGTCATGCCCCGCGAAGGCGGGGCATCCAGTACGCCGCGGCCCATCGGGCCTATCACTGCCGTCACGGCGTACTGGATCGCCCGGTCAAGCCGGGCGATGACAGCGGTGGGCGTGCCTCAAACCGCCGTCGCCTTGGCGAACTCGACATAGATCTCGCGAAGGCGCGTTGCGATCGGACCGGGCTTGCCGTCGCCGATTGTCTTGCCGTCGATGGCGACCACCGGCTGCACGAACGAGGACGCGCTGGTGATGAACGCCTCCTTGGCAGCGAGCGCCTCGGCGACCGTAAAGGACCGTTCCTCGACGCGGAGCTGGCGCTCCTCGGCAAGCGCGATCACGGCCTTGCGCGTGCAGCCGGGCAGGATCGCGTTGGAATTCTTGCGCGTGACGATGACGTCGTCCTTGGTCAGGATGAACGCCGACGACGAGCCGCCCTCGGTGACGTAGCCATCCTGCAGCATCCAGGCCTCGCCCGCGCCGGCTTCGGCCGCGGCCTGCTTCGCCAGCACCTGCGCCAGCAGCGCCACGCTCTTGATGTCGCGGCGTTCCCAGCGGATGTCGGGCACCGTAATGACATTGATGCCGGTCTTCGCCGCCGCCGCGTTGATGATGTCCTTCTCGGATGTGAACATCACCAGGCTCGACTTGACGTCCTCCTTGGGGAAGGGGAAGTCGCGCCCCTTGTCGGCGCCACGCGTGACCTGGAGATAGACGAGACCGTTCTGGAGCTTGTTGCGCGCGATGAGCTCCTTCTGGAGCGCGGTGATGCGCTCGATCGTCTCCGGCAGCTTCAGCTTGATCTCCCCGACCGAACGCTCCAGCCGGGCCAGATGCGAGGCATTGTCGACCAGCTTGCCGTCCAGCACGGCCGAGACCTCATAGATGCCGTCGGCGAACAGGAAGCCGCGATCGAGCACCGAGATCTTGGCCTCCGAGAGCGGGACGAATGAGCTGTTGACATAGGCGATCGGGTCCAAGGCAGGTCTCCTGGCGAGATGGGGAATTTGGCGCGCTTATACGCCAGTTAGGGGGACGGATCACCCCTCTATTCGTCATTCCGGGGCGGCGCGAAGCGACGAGCCCGGAATCCATTTCGCCCCGCGTTACGCCGCCTGATGGATCCCGGACTCGCGCTACGCGCGCCCCGGGATGACGACCGGTTAGTGGGAGAGAATCTTCGACAAGAACTTCTGCGCGCGGTCGCTGCGCGGCTTGCCGAAAAAGTCCTCCTTCGCCGCGTCCTCGACGATCTCGCCGCGGTCCATGAAGATGACGCGGTTGGCGACCTTGCGGGCAAAACCCATCTCATGGGTGACAACCATCATGGTCATGCCCTCATGAGCGAGATCCACCATGACGTCGAGCACCTCGCTGACCATTTCCGGATCGAGCGCGGAAGTCGGCTCATCGAACAGCATGACGATCGGATCCATGGCGAGCGCACGGGCGATCGCAACGCGCTGCTGTTGGCCGCCGGACAGGTTCGCGGGATACTTTTGCGCCTGTTCCTTGAGGCCGACGCGCTCCAGCAGCTGCATGCCTTTCGCCTTCGCCTTGTCGCGCGACCGGTCGAGCACCTTCTCCTGCGCGAGGCAGAGATTGTCGATGATCTTCAGGTGAGGAAACAGCTCGAAGTGCTGGAACACCATGCCGACGCGCGAACGCAGCTTCGGGAGGTTGGTCTTGGGATCATTGACCTTGATGCCGTCGACCAGGATGTCCCCGCTCTGGAACGGCTCCAGCGCATTGACGCATTTGATCAGCGTCGACTTGCCCGAACCCGAGGGGCCGCAGACGACGACCACCTCGCCCTTGGTGACGTTGGTGGTGCAGTCGGTCAGCACCTGGAAGCTCGGGCTGTACCATTTGTTGACGTGGCTGATTTCGATCATGAGCGGGGAGCCCTAGCGAATGATGGCGATGCGCGCCTGGAGGCGGCGGACGCCATAGGACGCGATACAGGAAATGGTGAAGTAGACGACTGCTGCGAACAGATACATTTCGACGAGGCGCCCGTCGCGCTGCGCCACCTTGCTGGCCGCTCCCAGGAAGTCCGTGATCGACAGGACGTAGACCAGCGAGGTGTCCTGGAACAGCACGATGGTCTGCGTGATCAGAACCGGAAGCATGTTGCGGAAGGCCTGCGGCAGCACGACGTAACGCATGCTCTGGGCGTAGGTCAGCCCCAGCGCGCTCGCCGCGGCCGGCTGTCCGCGCGAGATCGACTGGATGCCGGCGCGCATGATCTCGGAGAAGTACGCCGCCTCGAACATGATGAAGGTGATGAGGGAGGAGGCGAAGGCGCCGACGCTGATCGGCCGCGAGGCGCCGGTCACCCACTGCCCGATATAGGGCACCAGGAAGTAGAACCAGAAGATGACCAGCACCAGCGGCAGCGAGCGCATGAAGTCGACATAAATTCCGGCGATGCGGCCGAGGACCTTGAAGCCGGAGAGCCGCATCAGCGCGAGTGCAGTGCCGAAGACGAGACCGCCAAGGGCCGCGAGCCCCGTCAACGTCAGCGTGAAGGTCATGCCCTCGTAGAATAGATAGGGCAGCGCGCGGCGGATGACGTCGAAATCGAGATTGTCGAACATCGCTTATTTCCCCGTGATGTAGCCGGGGATCGCGACCCAGCGCTCGAGAAAGCGCATTCCGGTCACGACGACGGCGTTGACGAGGAGGTAGAGGATGGTCGCAGCGGTGAAGGCCTCGAACACCTGGAACGAGAATTCCTGCATCGAGCGCGCCTGTCCGGTCAGCTCGAGCAGGCCGATCGTGATCGCGACCGCCGTGTTCTTGATGGTGTTGAGGAATTCAGAGGTCAGCGGCGGCAGGATGATGCGGAAGGCCATCGGCAGCAGCACGTAGCGATAGGCCTGTACCGTGGTCAGGCCCAGCGCGGTTGCGGCCATCTTCTGCCCGCGCGGCAGCGAACCGATGCCGGCCTGCAATTGCACGGCAACGCGGGCCGACATGAAGAAGCCGATACCGATCGCGGCCGTCCAGAACGGCGCGTTCGGGAGCTGCTTCAGCCAGGTGCCGGCAGTTTTTGGCAGCAGCTCCGGCAGCACGAAGTACCACAGGAAGAGCTGCACGAGCAGCGGCATGTTGCGGAAGAATTCGACATAGGCAAAGCCGAACCAGTTCGCCCCCTTCGACGGCAGCGTACGCATCACGCCGACGAGCGAGCCGGTGATCAGCGCGATCACCCAGGCCAGCGCTGCGGTCTTGAGGGTCAGCACCAGGCCCGACAGCAGCATGTCGAGATAGGTGCCGGTCCCCATCGGGTTCGGCTGGAAAAAGATTCCCCAGTTCCAGTTGTAGTTCACGTGTCCCCCGCGCGAACGCGCCAGTCATGGATGTCCTGAGCGCCTATGCAAATGTCTGGCCACCCTGGTGTCAAGAGTGGCCGGACATGATCCCGATCGAAAGATCGAGGTTTTATCTTACTTGTAGTCGTCCGGGTTCGGCGAATCCGTCGGCTTGGCGAACTCGTTCTTCAGCTCGGCCGAGATCGGCGTGTTGAGGTTCAGGCCCTTCGGCGGGATCTTCTGGGTGAACCACTTGTCGTAGATCTTCTGGGCTTCGCCGGACGTATAGAGCGCCGCCGTTGCCGCATCGACCGCCTTCTTGAAGGCGGGGTCGTCCTTGCGCAGCATGATGCCGTAGGGCTCGGGCTTGGAGAACGCATCCTTGGAGATGACGTAGTCGTCGGGGTTCTTCGAGCCGGCGACGAGGCTGGCGAGCAGGATGTCGTCCATGACGAAGGCGACCGCGCGGTCGGTCTCGACCATCAGGAAGGCTTCGGCATGGTCCTTGGCCGGGATGATGTTGGCGCCGAGGTTCTTCGCGACGTTGGCCTCGGTGAGCTGCTTGATGTTGGTGGTGCCGGCGGTCGAGACCACGGTCTTGCCCTTGAGGTCGTCGATCGACTTCAGGCCGCTCGACTTCTTGAAGACATAGCGACTGGCCGTCAGGTAATGGGTGTTGGTGAAGGCGACCTGCTTCTGGCGCTCGGCATTGTTAGTGGTCGAGCCGCATTCGAGGTCGATGGTGCCGTTGGCCATCAGCGGGATACGCGTCGCCGAGGTCACCGGGTTGAGCTTGACCTCGAGCTTGTCGAGCTTGAGCTCCTTCTTCACGGCGTCGACGATCTTGTAGCAGATGTCCATCGCGAACCCGACGGGCTTCTGGTTGTCGTCCAGATAGGAGAACGGAATCGAGGAGTCGCGGAAGCCGAGCGTGATCGCGCCGGTGTCCTTGATGTTCTTTAGCGTGCCGGTCAGCTCCTGGGCCCCGGCCTGGCTGACGACGAAGGTCGCGGCGAGCGCGAGCCCGATGCTACGGAAATGTTTCACTTTCTTCTTCCCCTTTCAGGATGATGCGGCCGGATGCAAGCACAAATCGGGCCGGATTAGAATGTGACTTTCGGCTGGACCGATGCCTCAGGTTAACGGACCTGTCAGTGGTCCTGGCAATTCCCCGAGATCCCAGAACAGCCCGGCCATCACCGTCAAGGCCTCTTCGGTCAAGGGCAGCAGGATGTGCTCATTGGGCGCATGCTGGGAGCAGCCGGGATAGGAGTGCGGCACCCAGATCGTCGGCAGGCCCAGGATCTCGGAAAACACGTCGTTCGGCAACGAACCGCCGAAATTCGGCAGCACGGCCGGCGCCTTTCCCGTGGTCTCCCTGACCGAATCCGCCGCCCATTTGATCCAGGGGCTGTCGAAATCGGTGCGCGATGCAGCAAAGCTCTGCGCCGCCCGCACCTCGACCATGGGAAAACCCTTTGCAACGAGATGCGCGCGGATTGCCTCGATCAGGCCCTCGACCTTCGTCCCGACCACGAAACGCAGTTGCAGCACGGCATTGGCGTGACCGGGAATGGCGTTCGCCGGCTTCTCGATATTGCCCGACGACATCGCCAGCACTTCGAGCGTGTTCCAGGCATAGAGCCGCTCGGCCGCCGACAGCCCCTCCTCGCCCCAGTTCTCCGCGAGCGCCGGCTCGTCCGCGGTCGGCACCACCTGCACGTCAGCGAGATAGCTGCGGATCTGGTTGGTGAGCCGCGGCGGCTTCAAGGCATCGAGCAGGAGACGGCCGTGGCCGTCGACCAAGGTCGAGATCGCGTTGACCAGGATGGTCGCGGGGTTGGCGAGCACGCCGCCCCAATTGCCGGAATGGTGGCCGCCGTCGCGCAAGTTCACGTCGAGATGAATACGGATGCCGCCGCGGCAGCCGAGAAAGAGCGTCGGCCGGTCGGCGGACAGGCGCGGCCCGTCGGAAGCCATGAACAGGTCGGCCTTGAGCGCGTCGCGATTGAGATCGCAGACCTTGCCGAGATCCGGCGAGCCGATCTCCTCGCCCATCTCGACGATGAACTTCGCGTTGAAGCCGAGTTTGCCACCGCGAGCGTCACGCACCGCGCGGAGTGCCGCCATATTGATGCTGTGCTGGCCCTTGTTGTCGGCGGTGCCGCGGCCGTAGAGGCGCGTCCCCGCAACCGCCGTGCGCCAGGGATCGCGCCCCTCGCGCCATTCGCCCTCCATGCCGTCGACGACGTCGCCATGGCCGTAGATCAGCACGGTCGGCGCAGACGTGCTCTCGTGATGTTCGGCCAACAGGAAGGGCGCCTTGCCGCTCGGGGATTCGACGATACGGCTGGAAAAATCGAGCGCGGCGAAGGCCGGCTGCATCTCCTGCTTCAGATAGGCGCGCAGCTCGGTGCCGCGCGACGGATTCTGGCTTTCGGTCTTGAAAGCTACGCGGCGGTCGAGTTCAGCGAGGAACGCGCCGGATTTGAAGTCGTCCCGGGCGCGGGCGATGGCGTCGGCTCTGGTCATTGCTTTCGTTTTCAAGGTTTTCGACGCGGGCGAACGTAGCGGGCTACATAGGCCATCGAAAGTGGCAGGGGGCTTGGGAAGTTTCTTGGAGTTTCTCTTGTGGTTCTCTTGGGATTTCGTTCCTGCTCACTTGAGATTGGCTTGCCAGGCGCGGCCGCACCGCTGATTTGACCTTGCCAATACCAAGACATATGCAAGAACTTCGCCAAGTTGGGGCGCACATCTATCATTCGAAGAGCGCTCAGTACAGGGCGCCGAGGGGACCAGCATGGCCAAAGAGATCAGGCTCAACGCCTTTGCGATGAATTGCGTCGCACACCAGTCACCGGGCCTGTGGACCCATCCGCGCGACCGCACTGCCGACTATAACCGCCTGCCCTACTGGATCGACCTCGCCCGAACCCTGGAACGGGGCCGCTTCGACGGGCTGTTCCTGGCCGACGTGCTCGGAGTTTACGACGTCTATGGCAACAGCCCTGACGCAGCCTTGCGCAATGCGGCACAGACGCCTTCGAACGAGCCGCTGCTGCTGCTGTCGGCGATGGCAGCCGTGACCCAGAATCTCGGTTTTGGCGTCACCAGCAATCTGTCCTTCGAGCCGCCCTACCCGTTCGCGCGGCGGATGTCGACGCTCGATCATCTCACCGAGGGGCGGATCGGCTGGAACGTCGTCACCGGCTATCTCGACAGCGCCGCGCGCGGCGCCGGCAAGGACAAGCAGACCGGCCATGACGACCGCTACGACATCGCCGACGAATATATGGAGGTGGTCTACAAGCTCTGGGAAGGGAGCTGGGAGGACGATGCCGTGCTGCGAGACCGGACGCGCGGCATCTTCACCGATCCTGCAAAGGTTCATCGCGTCAATCATGAAGGCGCGAACTTCCGCATCAACAACACCATTCATCTCAGCGAGCCCTCGCCGCAGCGCACGCCGGTGCTGTACCAGGCCGGCACCTCGCCGCGCGGGCGGCAGTTCGCGGCAAAGCATGCCGAATGCGTGTTCATGTCGGGACCGTCGGCCAAGGTGATCGCGCCGCGCGTCTCCGCGATTCGCCAGGAGGCCGCCGCGCTCGGCCGCAACCCGGCTGAAATCCTGATGTTCTCGATGATGACGATCATCCTTGGGCGGACCGAAGCCGAGGCGAAGGAGAAATACGCCGACTACCGCCGCCACATCAGCCCCGAGGGCGCGCTCGCCCTGATGTCGGGATGGACCGGCGTCGACTTCTCCGGCTACGATCTCGATCAGCAGGTCCGCCACGTCCGGAACGACGCCGGCCGCAGCGCCATGGACAACGTCACCCGCGCCGATCCGGACCGCGTCTGGACCGTGCGCGACGTCATCGAGCATGTCGGCATCGGCGGCGCCGGGCCGGTCGTGGTCGGCACGCCGGAGATGGTCGCGGACAAGATCGAGCAATGGTTCGAGGCAACCGACGTCGACGGGCTCAACGTCGCGTTCGCGATCTCGCCCGGCGATTTCGAGGACATCGCCGACATGCTGGTGCCGGAGCTGACCCGGCGCGGACGGTACAAGAGCGAGTATGCTAAGGGCACACTGCGGGAGAAGCTGTTCGGTCAGGGCCGCGCGCGGTTAGGTGCGCCGCATCCGGCGACGGGATATCGGGTGGGGAAGAAGGGGTAGCTGCCACGCGCTCGCTGTCATGCCCCGGCTTGACCGGGGCATCCAGGGCGGATTCAAGCGGTCGTCGCAACACCAAGAAGTTGGAGGTTGCGATGAAAGTTTTAAGTCGACGTTCGGCCCGGTCAGGACGGGCGCCATTGCCATCGCCAGGCCGGTCGTCTGCGGCTGGACGCGATGAACAGAATAGATTTTGGAAGGCGATTGCCTCAGGGCAAAGCAGCGAAGATGCTGCGCTTGCGGCCGGACTATCGCAACCTGTCGGAAGCAGATTGTTCCGAAAGGCAGGGGGCACGCCACCAGCGATGTTCAGATCTTCGGCCAAGGCTCTCTCCGGGCGCTACCTTTCATTGGCTGAACGCGAGGAAATCGCCCTACTCAGGGTGCAGGACCATTCTATACGGGAGATCGGGCGCCGCTTGGGGCGGGATGCTTCGACGGTCTCCCGTGAACTGCGGCGGAACGCGGCCACCCGCGGCGGTGGGTTGGAGTATCGGGCAACAACTGCCCAATGGCATGCGGATCGATCTGCCCGCCGGCCCAAGTCGACCAAGCTTGCGCTCAATGCAACCTTGCGCACTTATGTAGAGGAGAGACTTGCCGGCGGCGTCGTAGCCCCGAGCGGGGCTCATGTTCCTGGTCCGGCCGTTCCGTGGAACGGCCGCCGACATGGCCGGCGAAAGGATCGACGATGGGCCAAAGCCTGGAGTCCTGAGCAGATTGCCCGACGCTTGCCGATCGACTTCCCGGACGACAAGACGATGCGCATCAGCCACGAAGCTATCTATCAAGCTCTCTTCGTTCAGGGCCGTGGGGCGCTGCGCAGCGAGCTGACCGCCTGCTTGAGAACCGGGCGTGTATTGCGGATGCCCAGGGCGCGCATACGCAGGCGAGGCAAGGGCTTTGTCTCGCCGGAGATCATGATCAGTGAGCGCCCTGCTGAAGCTGCCGATCGAGCAGTGCCGGGACATTGGGAGGGAGACCTCATCCTCGGTCTTGGCAGCTCGGCAATCGGCACGCTGGTCGAGCGCACGACGCGCTTCACGATGCTATTGCACCTTCCCCGATTGGTGGGGCATGGCGAAGCTCCGCGCGTGAAGAACGGACCTGCGCTCGCGGGACACGGAGCCGAAGCCGTGCGCGACGCGATCTCGCGCACCATCATCAATTTGCCCGAAGAACTACGTCGCACGCTGACTTGGGATCAAGGAGCCGAAATGGCTCAGCACGACCGCCTCAAGATCGATGCAGGCATCCAGGTCTACTTCTGCGACCCGCAAAGCCCTTGGCAGCGCGGCACTAACGAGAACACCAACGGGCTGCTGCGGCAGTACTTCCCGAAAGGCACAGACCTGAGCGTCCACAGCGCCGACGAGATATCCGCTATAGCAGCGGCCCTCAATGCCCGACCGAGAAAGACGCTGGGCTGGAAAACGCCGGCAGAAGCGCTTGACGAACTACTGCCTTGAGTGAAAAACAATTTGGTGTTGCGACGACCGCTTGAATCCGCCCAGTACGCCGCAGCGTCTCGACTCGATCACCGCCGCCTCTGGAATACTGGATCGCCCGGTCGAAGCCGGGCGATGACAGCGAGTGTGTGGAAACTCGATCGCGCCTCAGACCTTCCCGTCCACCATCACCTCAATCAGCTTCGTGCCCGGCCGACTGAAGGCCGATGCCAGCGTCGCCTTCAGTTCGCGAGGGTCGCTCACCTTGATCGCCTCGCAGCGTCCAGTGCCTTGGCGACGCCGGCGAAATCGACGGGCGGATCGACGAAGTCCATGCCGACGTAATTGTCGTCGCCATGGAAGGCGAGCAGGCGCTGCTTGATGATGCGGTAACCGCCATTGTTGGCGATGACGACGTTGAGCGGCAGCTTGTGGTGCGCCGCTGTCCAGAGCGACTGGATCGAGTACATCGCGCTCCCATCGCCCGAGAAGCACACGACGGGCCGATCGGGATTGGCGATGCTGGCGCCGACCGAAGCCGGCAGGCCCCAGCCGATGCCGCCGGAGGCAAGGCCGTGGTAGTCGTAGCGATCGCGGTGCGGCCGCAGCGCCGTCACCTGGCGGCTCGACGTGAGGCCTTCGTCGACCAGGATGGCATTGTCAGGCATGGCCTCGACCATTTGCAGCACAAGAAAGTCCGGATCGATCGGCGCGCGGTCCAGTTCTTCGGCGCGAGCTCGGCAAGGCGCCGCTTCGCGCGTCGCGCCAATGCCTCGCCACCCATCTCCTTCAGCACAGGGATCAAAGCGCGCAGCGTTTCCTTGAGATCCGCCTTCAGCGCGATCTCGGCGCCGTAGTTCTTCGCGATCTCCCAATCGGCGAGGCCGACCTGGACGATGCCAAGGCCATCCGGCAACGCATCGACCTCGCTATAGACCGACATCCGCAGGGGGTCGCCGCCGAGCGCGATCAGGAGATCGTAAGGCGCCAGCGTATCGCGCGCGACCTTCTGCACGCGCGCGAGCGTGCCGACGAAACTCGGGCTTTCGGAAAGGAAATGCGCGCCATAGGGCGTGGAGGATTGATAGGCCGCCGCACCCAGCAGCTCTGCGAGCTCCGCCGCTTCCTTCAGCGCGTCGCTCTTGACCACCTCGTCCATGGTGACGATCACGGGACGTTCGGCCTTGAGCAGGCGGGCGGCGAAAGCCTTCAACGATTCATCCGATGGTCTTGTCCGCGCATCGATGCGGGTGGACCGGCCGAGATCGATTCCGGCTTCGCTGTTGAGGATGTCGCCGGGCAGCGAGATGAACACCGGTCCGGTCGGCGGCGTGGTCGCCACCTTGGCGGCGCGGCGGACGATGCGCGGCAGGTCTTCCAGCCGCGTCACTTCGACCGCCCATTTCACCAGCGGCTCGGCCATCCGCACCAACGGGCCATAGAGCACCGGCTCCATCAGGCCATGGCCCTGCTCCTGCTGGCCGGCCGTGAGGATCATCGGCGTGCCCGTGAACTGGGCGTTGTAGAGCGAGCCCATGGCGTTGCCGAGGCCGGGCGCAACGTGCACGTTGCAGGCGACGAGCTTGCCCGAGGCGCGGCTGTAACCGTCGGCAATCGCGACCACCAGGCTCTCCTGCATCGCCATCACATAGGTGAGGTCAGGATGGTCCTTCAGCGCATGCATGATCGGCAGCTCGGTGGTGCCGGGATTGCCGAACAGATGCGTGATGCCCTCGTCCTTGAGCAACGCGAGAAAGGCGGAGCGGCCGGTGATCTTGTTCTTCATGTTTCCTCCAGGAGCGGGCATTGCCGCAAGGACTGAAGGCATGATGGCCGAAGTCCTGGGAGGCACGCAAGGAAGCGCGGTCATGGCTGCGTTGCGCGGGAGAGGCAAACTGCGCTCTCGTGTCCCGGACGCGACGCAACGTGCAACGTTGCGGCGCAGAGCCGGGACCCACCTTTAGCGAGGTTGCCCATGCATGGTCCCGGCTCAGCAGCGCACCGCCGAAGAGGCGCTGCGCTGCGTCCGGGGCACGAGAGCTGAGTGCGCGGCCCGCGCTACATCTCCTCCCGCCCCAGCTCGAACGGATCCTCGCCTCTCGCCCGCTTCTTCTTTTTCGAGCGCTGCCACACCACGCCCGGAAAACCCTTCAGCGGCACCAGCGGCTCGCCGGTATAGGCCCATTCCTGCAGCTCTTCGATGGCGATGTGATAGAGCGGCTGGCGGCCGGTGCGCTCTGTGAACAGGGCGCGGGGGATGTTGACCATGTGCGGACCCCGCGGACGCTCATAGGCGATCGGCGTGCCGCAATGCGAGCAGAAGCTGCGCGTGGTCTTCGTGGCCTTGTCCTCGTAGCGCGTGAGCGCAGTCTTGCCGGATGTGATACGAAAGCGCTTCTTCCAGCTTCCGACATAGGTGGCGTAAGCCGCGCCATGGGCGCGGCGGCTGGCGGCCGAGTGATCGTGCCAGGCCCAGCGCGCGGGAACGTCGATCTCGAAGGCGATCTTGCCGCAGAGGCATTGGCCGGTGGCTATCCCTGCGGCGACTGCGGCTTTGGCCATTGGGGCTCTCTCCGTCGTCATTGCGAGCGCAGCGAAGCAATCCAGAGTGCCTCAGCGGAGAGATACTGGACTGCTTCGCTGCGCAATGACGGAATTTGTGGTGGCGGTCGCGCAACAAATCAACGTCGTCATTCCGGGGCGATGCGAAGCATCGAGCCCGGAATCCATCCCACGTCTAGGTAATGCGGCCCGATGGATTCCGGGTTCGCGACTTCGTCGCGCCCCGGAATGACAGATCAGGCCGGCGTCAGCTCGTCATAGACAGGATAGTCCGTATATCCCTTCTCCTCACCGCTATAGAACGTCGCGCGGTTGTACGGCGTGATTGGATAGTCGTGCTGAAGCCGGCGGGGAAGATCCGGATTGGAGATGAAGATGCGGCCGAACGCGATGATATCCGCATGGCCGTCGGCGATTGCCGCATTTGCGGTCTCGCCGGTGAAGCCGCCGGCGGTCATCAGCACGCCGCTGTAGAGCGGGCGGAACAGCACCATTGCCGAGGGCACGTTGTCCCAGTGGACGTCGGCGCGGCCGGCGCCGCTGGAGCGCGGTTCGATGAAATGCAGGTACGCCAGGCCAAGCTTGTCGAGCGCCTTCACGACATGGGTGTAGAGCGGCATCGGATCGGGCTCGCCGGAATCATTGGCGATGCCGTGCGGCGACAACCGCACGGCGACGCGGTTCGCACCCCAGACGTCGATCGCGGCCTGCGTGACTTCGAGCAGAAGGCGCGCGCGGTTCTCGATCGAGCCGCCATACTGATCGGTGCGCTGGTTGCTGCGCGACTGCAGGAACTGCTCGAGCAGATAGCCGTTGGCGCCGTGGATCTCGACGCCGTCGAAGCCCGCGGCGAGCGCGTTTTTCGCACCCTGCCGGAACGCCTCGACGATGCCCTTGACCTCCTCGGTCTCCAGCGCGCGCGGCGTCTCGTAGTCCGCAATCTTGCCGTCGGCGGTCATCGCTTTCATGCCTTCCGCCTTGATCGGAATCGCCGAGGCCGACACCGGCAGCGCGCCGCCGTGGAAGGAGGAGTGCGAGACGCGGCCGACATGCCAGAGTTGGAGGAAGATGATGCCGCCCTTGGCGTGCACGGCATCCGTCACCTTGCGCCAGCCCGCGATTTGCGCCTCCGAATAGATGCCGGGGGTCGCCGGGTTGCCGCGTCCGTGCGAGAGCACCGGCGAGGCCTCGGCGACGATCAGGCCGCCTTGCGTTGCACGCTGGCCGTAATATTCGGCATTGAGCGGCCGCGGCGCAAAGCTCTCGCGCTCCGCCCGCATGCGCGTGAGCGGCGCCATCGCGACGCGATGCGCGAGCTTGTACGGACCGACCTGCAACGGTTTGAACAACGCCGGAAATTTCATGCTGGCCCCGATTTTCTTTGGAAGGATGCTGATCATATAGCGCGGGGCGGCCACCGGAAAGGCGCCGCCCCATACGAGGCAGATATTCCCCCTCGCGGAACGCGACGAGGGACAGGCCTTACGCCGTCTTGATCCAGACGGCTTTCACGTTGAGATACTCCTCGACGTGCTGCTTGCCGGACTCGCGGCCGTAGCCGCTCATCTTGTAGCCGCCGAACGGCACGGCCGGGTCCATCGCCTGGTAGCAGTTGACCCACACCGAGCCGGCGCGCAGGCGCTTCGCCACCGCATGGGCCTTGCTGACATCGCGCGTCCACAGGCCGGAGCCGAGGCCGAACGTGGTGTTGTTGGCGCGCTTGACCAGCTCATCCATGTCCTTGAACGCGATCGCGGAGATGACGGGACCAAAAATCTCCTCCTGCGCGATGCGCATGTTGTCCTCAACGCACGCGAACACCGTGGGCGAGACGAAGAAGCCCTTCGACAGCGCGCCTTCGGTGACGCGTCCGCCGCCGGCGAGCGCCTTTGCGCCCTCCTTCTGGCCGATGTCGAGATAGCCGGTGACGCGCTCGAGCTGCTGCTCGGAGACGAGCGGTCCGATCTGCACGTTCGGATCGAGGCCGTTGCCGACCTGCAGCTTCTTGCCGAACTCGGCGACGCGGCCGACGAATTCGTCATAAATCGACTGCTCGACGAAAAGGCGCGTACCGGCGCTGCAGATCTGCCCCGAATTGGCGAACACCGCCATCGCCGCACCCGGCACGGCTGCGTCGAGATCGGCATCCGCGAACACGATGTCCGGAGACTTGCCGCCGAGCTCGAGCGAGACGCGCTTGAGGTTGCCGGCGGAGGCACGGATGATCGACTGACCCGTGACATGCGAGCCGGTGAAGGCGACCTTGTCGACGTCGTGATGCGAGGCGAGCGCGGCGCCAGCGGTTTCGCCATAGCCGGGCACGACGTTGATGACGCCGGGCGGCACACCCGCCTCCATCGCCAGCTCGGCAATGCGCAGCGAGGTCAGCGGAGCCTCTTCCGCCGGCTTGAGCACCACGGTGCAGCCGGTCGCGATCGCAGGGCCGATCTTCCAGATCGTCGCGGTCAGCGGCCCGTTCCAGGGAATGATGGCGCCGACGACGCCGATCGGCTCCTTCAGCGTGTAGGAGAAGATCTCGCCGGGCAGCGAGTTCTCGATGGTCTCGCCGTGGATCGCCGTGGTCTGGCCGGCGTAATAGCGCAGCATGCCGACGGCGCGCAGGCGATAGGCGCGAGTGCGGCTGAGCGGCGCGCCCATGTCGAGCGTGTCGAGCTGCGACAATTCGTCGAAATTCTTCTCGACGAGGTCGGCGAGCTTCAGGAGCAGGTTCTGCCGCTCGAACGGCTTGACCTTGCTCCAGGAGCCCTCGAAGGCGCGGCGGGCGGCAGCAACCGCACGATCGATGTCTTCCTTGTCGCCTTCGGCGACGGTCGCGAGCAGCTCGCCTGTGGCGGGATTGTGGGTCTCGAAGCGCTTGCCTGAGGCTGCATCGACCCACTTCCCGTCGATCAGCATCTGCTTGTAGGATCCATTTGCAAACGGATGGCGCGTGATCGGAATAGCTTGCGACACAGCCATGGCTGCACTCCCTGTCAGGTGATTGATTGGTTCGATCTGGGCGGGATCGTTCGATCAAGGATACAGCCGGGCCGGTTGGGCGTAAAGGCAGCGCAGAACGAAGACCTCCCATGCCGACTTGTGCAGGGTCGGACTGCCGCCATGTTATAGCTCGACCGAGGCCCTCCACGGAGACGATCCATGCCACATCCCGCCATCGTCAAAGACAATGTTGCCGTCATCACGGGCGGTGCATCCGGCATCGGATTTGCCGCCGCCACCGCCTTTGCGCGCGCTAGGATGAAGGTATGTGTCGCGGATGTCGACGAGGCACGGTTGGCGGAGGCTGCAACAAAACTGTCATCCGTCACGGCTGCCGCAAACGTGATGACCTCCGCCGTCGATGTCAGCAAGGTCGAGAGCGTGACGAAACTGGAACGCGTGGTGCGCGAGCGGTTTGGCGGCACCGACATCCTCATGAACAATGCCGGCATCCAGCCGGGCAGCACGCTGTTCGGCGAACCCGACAATTGGCAGCGCATCATCGACGTCAACATGTGGGGCATCATCAACGGCTCGCGGATCTTCGCACCCCGCATGATCGCGCGCGGCAAACCGGGCCTCATCATCAACACGGGTTCCAAGCAGGGCATCACCACGCCGCCGGGCGACCCCGCCTATAATGTCTCGAAGGCCGGCGTGAAAGCATTCACCGAGGCGCTCCAACACGAGCTGCGCAACACGAAGGGCTGCCACATCACGGCGCATCTGTTGATCCCGGGCTTCGTCTTCACCGGCCTGACCGCAAAGGGACGCACCGAGAAGCCGGCCGGCGCCTGGACACCGGATGAGACGGTCGATTTCATGCTGGCACGGCTGGAAGCCGGCGATTTCTACATCCTCTGCCCGGACAACGACGTGCCGCGCGCCCTCGACGAGAAGCGCATGCTCTGGGCCATGGGCGACATCGTCGAGAACCGCCCGCCGTTGTCGCGCTGGCACCCGGACTATGCCGATGCGTTCAAGAGGTTCGTGGAAGGACAGTGACTGTGGTGAGAAGCGCGGAAACGCGCTTCTCGGAACCATGCCGGCCCCGCTCATGGGCTCGGCCCACGATCCTTCGAAACGCCGCGCGAAGAGCGCGGCTCCTCATGACGAGGAGCCGGAGCGCGACAGCACGGTGAATCAGGGGGCCCGGCTACAACGTCTCTTGCTTATGTCCACACTGCTTGCAGGCGAACTTGACGCGGGTTTGACCCTTCTCCGCCTGCACCCGGTTCGGCGCGCCGCACTTGCCGCAGACCGCCTCGATGCGGGTCGTGCCCTGCTTGACGACGATGGTCTTCTTTTCCATCGATTCGCGGATCAGGCGTTCAGCCTCCTCGCGCAGGGATTGTTTCGACAAAGCTCGTCTCCGCCTCAGGAAAGCGCGAGAGCCATATCGCACCTGCGTTCGAAGCACAATGCGTGATGAGACGGCTGGCCCCATCGACCGCATGCGAGGGGTCCCACAGCCGCGGGGGAGCGGGGGAGGCCCATTGCTCCGTCGCTACTCTATTGCCGGGACGGGCTCAAGCCGCCCCGCCAGACCAATCTGGAACGAAATCCGAATTTTGAGATGACTAGTACCCGGAATCAGAGCTGAGTGATACGGCGGCCTTTGAAACGGCGTTGACGGACCTTTTTCTTGGTCCAGACGAAGGGCTCGGCTCTGTCGTTGTATGCGTTGACGTAGGCATCGATGTGTTCCTGAAGCTGCTTGAGGCTCGTGAAGGAGGTGCCGCTGAGCGACTGCCCCTGCAAGATGGAAAACCATACTTCGACCTGATTGAGCCATGACGCACTTGTCGGCGTGAAATGAAATTGCACGTTGGGGTGGGCCTTGAGCCAGTCCTCGTTCTTTTTATGGGTGTTGAGGTTGTCGAGGATGACGTGAAGCTTGCGGTTCGGAAAAGCCGCGGTGACGCTGTTCATGAAATCGAGAAACTCGACGCGGCGCCGGCGTTTTGAATGGGTCGCGATGATCTTTCCGGTGGCGACTTCGAGCGCCGCAAACAATGTTGTGGTGCCATGCCGCTTGTAATCGTGGCTTTGGCCGGTCAAGGCGCGGCCATTGGGCAACTTCAGATAACCCTGCGCTCGCTCCAAAGCCTGGATCGAGGGCTTCTCGTCCACGCACAGCACAATGGCCTTCGCCGGCGGCGCGACATAGAGGCCGACAACATCGGCGGCTTTGGCCGTAAAGTTCGGGTCGTTGCTCTCGCACCAGGACTTGCGAGCCACCAGGTCAATCTTGTGGCTGCGCAGGAACCGCCAGACATATTGGACATCGACATCGCCCAGCGCCTCGGCCAGCAGGGGGCCGGTCCAGCGCGCAAACCCTTGCGGTGGCGGCTTATCCAGCAGCTTCAGAATCCGCTTGTCGGTCGTCTTCGTATAGATCGGCTGCTTGCCAGGCCGCGGCTTGTCTTGCAGCCCTTCAAGGCCATGGTCGGCATAGCGATGCCGCCAAAGGCTGACAATCCGCGGCTGGACCCCAACTTCCTTGGCGATCGACCGGGTGCTGCGCCCATCCGCCGCCAACAGAACTATCCGCGCCCGCTTCAAATCGCGCTGCAACGTCACCGGTGAGCGACAGCACGCCTCAAGCACCTTGCGATCTTTCCTCGAAAGGTGGACTTCTCTTGCTTCGGGTATCATCCCGACCTTGAATCACGACTCACGTTCCAAGAAAAGTTGGTACTAGGAACGAACATTCCAAGGGCCCGTTGTCGCCGTAGTTTCCCTCATAGCGCGAGCCGTCCCATGTATCACCACGTCAAGAAGCTGATGTTCACCGTGCGCGTCGACGAACCCGATCCGCGCTTCGGCAATATGCTCCTCGAGCAGTTCGGCGGCGCCAACGGCGAACTTGCGGCCGCGATGCAATACTCGATTCAGGGGCTGAACTGCGAGGATCCCGACCGCAAGGACCTGTTGATGGACATCGGCACCGAAGAGCTCAGCCATCTCGAAGTCGTCGGTTGCCTTGCCCGGATGCACCTCGCGCCTTCGAAGAACGACCGCCAGGCGGCCGAAGCCGATCCGCTGATTGCGATTGCCGGCGGCGGCGGCGTCAATCTGTTCAATTCGCAAGGCAATCCCTGGACTGCCGACTACCTCAAGATCACCGGCGAACTCGACGTCGATCTCCGCAGCAACATCGCCGCCGAAGCACGGGCAAAGATCGTCTACGAACGACTGATCAATTTCTGCGACGACGTCGGCAGCAAGGACGCGCTGCAGTTCCTGATGACACGCGAGATCACGCATATGAAGGCGTTCGCGCGGGCGCTCGAAAGCCTGTCCAAACCAGCCTTCAGCATCGGCCGGATCGCGCCGACGCCGGGCCTCGTGAACCAGTATTTCAATGACTCCACCGGCAGCGGCGACCACGGCGAAATCGACACCCGTGGTCCCTGGAACGAGGGAGAAGACTGGGTGTTCACGGAATCGCCTGCGCTCCAGTCTTCCGATCCAGGCGCACCCCCATCGATCGTCACGGAAAGTTCGCCACTCGTGGACGAGTCCGGTCTGACTGAGCTCCTGCTCCATGAGCTGCGCGACATTCTCCATGCCGAGAAGCAGCTGACCAAGGCGCTTCCCAAGATGGCGCAGGCCGCGCGGTTCGATCAGTTGCGGGAGCTGTTCGAGCAGCATCTGGCGGAGACCGAGGGCCAGGTCGAGCGCATCAACGAATGCTTCGAGCTGCTCGGCGAGAGCGCTCGCGCCAAGCCGTGCAAGGGCATGATGGGCCTGATCGAGGAAGGCCAGGAAGTCATGAAGGAAGGCGAAGAGAAGGAGGACGCAGCGGCCGACCTCGCGCTGATCTCGGCGGCTCAACGCGTCGAGCACTACGAGATGTCCGGCTACACCACCGCGCGCAACCTTGCGCAGCAGCTCCGGCACAGCGCCATCGTCGCGCTGCTTTCGAAGTCGCTCGCGGAAGAGGAGAACGCCGATCTCCTGCTCAATCAGGTGGCGCGGTCGCTGATGTCGGTGGCGAAGATGCCCGCAGCGCTGGAGCAGGCAGAATAGACCGCGCCCGTCACGACGCGCAGACGCGCAGAGATCAACCGCCCCGCGCCATCCAGCGCGGGGCGGAAGGCATAACTATCCCAAGCGTGCTTCCATCAAGTGTGGCGGCTCCGGCCTGCGCGGCCGGCGAGCGCAGTTCCAACCGCGCCGCGCTCGCGCGCAGCATCGCCGCGTCGAGCCTGCCCTGACGCGATGCATCCAGAGCACAGGAAAAGACCCGATAGAATTGCGCGGCGTCATAGGCGACCAGCAACATGTCGACGCCGGCGTTGATCGCCTCCACCACGGCCTTGCAGACGTCGTTCTGGTAGATTGCGCCCATGACGAGATCGTCCGTCATCACCACGCCCTGGTAAGCCCACTTCCCACGAATGATTCCCTCGACCACGGATCGACGGCGGTGAGCGTGACATGGCCGACCATCAGAGCGCTCCGCGAGTGCGACAGCACCTCGCGGAACGGGAGCCAGTCGGTCGCCTCCAGTTCCTTCACCGGCGTATCGAGACTGGCGCTGAAATGATGCGTGTCATCGCGCACACGCCCGATGCCGGGGAAATGCTTGAGCGTGGCACCGACGCCCGACTCTTCCAGCCCCCGGACGTAGGCGCTCGCGATCGTGCTGACGACCGCGGGATCGGCCGCGATCGCGCGCTGGCCGATCAGCGTGTGAAAATCGAGGCGATTGCGGCGAACCGGCGGCTTCAGGTCGAGCACCGGCGCGAGATTGAGGTTGACGCCGAGATCGGCAAGCTCTCGGCCATGGATGCGGCCGAACTCTTCCGCCCTGGCCTGCTGGTCGCCGGGCGCGAGCCCGGTGAGCGTCGCCAGCGCCGGCACCTTAGTCAGCGGCGGCGCGAGATGCCCGACGATGCCGCCCTCCTGATCGGCCGCGACGACCAGCGGCGGCAGGCCTGCGGCGCGCCTCTTGTCCTGAAGCGCCGCGATCTCGGCCCGCAGCGCCTCGACCGTCCGTCCCCGGATGTTGTGCCGGGTGACGTAGACGCCGCCGATCAATCCCTGCTCGGCGAGACGCGCAACCTCCGGAAAGGACGAATATCCGACCATGAAATGTGGTCCGAGCTGGCGAGCCTCAGCGGCGCTGGCGCCGAGGACATCATGCTTGCGCAGCTCGAACCTGACATGCGCGGCCGACATCAGAACCGGCGGCAGGCACCAGAGCAAGACGAGGAGCATGCCCGTAATGCTGCGCCAATGCCCGCGACGCAGCAGGACGATGACGACCAGGATGCTTGCGACGACAAGGGCGATATTTCCGGCGCCACGCAGCACGAGCAGATAGGGATCATTCTTGTTCACAGCCGCGAATGCGGCGAGCGGCGCGGCCAGCCAGAGCAGGACGAAGCAGAGGCGATTGAGGAATTGCATGATGCAGCACACGCGATTGGAGCGATGCTTCGCAACTATCAAAGCGGTTGACGCTGCGCGAGAGACAAACTCGGGTCTGCACGAAAACTGCAAAGGACTCCTGAAACCGTGCTGACGATGATCCCGGCTTCTGCACAAGCGCCGTCCAGAATTCGTGATGTACCCATCACGGAGAATCTTCTGGACATGACGAGCCTGGCTTCGACGTCGACGACGGACATTCCACCGATCAGGCCTTCGGCGCTGTCGGCCAAGCTCGCAATGGCACTGCTGCTCGCCGCACTTGCCGACTTTCTGCTCTACGGCCGGCGGATCGGACTGTCGCTGGTGATCCTGGCCGTCGCGATTGCCTGCGCCTCGCTGCTTGCCAACCGTGCGGCGCTGGACTTTCGCCGCGCAGTGACCGGCGGCGCGATCGTTGCACTCGGTCTCGTGCCGGCCGTAGAAGAGCTCAACGCGCTTTCGTTTCTGATCCTCGTCGCAGCGCTGGCCATCGCCTTGTTGCTCGCAACCAATCCGGAGACGACCAGCCTCGCGGACCGCGTCCGCGCGCTGCGAAACCTTGTCCTGTTCGGTCCCTTCAGATTCTTCCCCGACGCGCTTCAGGTCTTCAGCATGTCGGCGTTCACCCGCAGCATCGCGCTCTGGCTGATGCCGGTGGTGCTGAGCACCGTGTTCGTGGCGCTGTTCGCCGCCGCCAATCCGGTGATCGAGCAATGGGTGTCGCTGCTCAATCCGAAAGTCATCCTCGAATATGTCAGCGTCTGGCGCGTCCTGTTCTGGACCTTGATGCTAGCGCTGGTCTGGCCGTTCATCCATGTGCGCTGGCGGCGCAAGAAGGTTGCCGCCGCCACCGAAACGGACGTCGCGGAGCCGGCGCCGCTCTTCGCGTCGCCGGAGTTTCTGGGCCCCTCCACCATCCTGCGCTCGCTGATCCTGTTCAATCTGCTGTTCGCGGCACAGTCGATTCTCGACGGCATCTATCTCTGGGGCCACGTCGCGCTGCCCGACAATGTAACCTATGCATCCTACGCCCATCGCGGCGCCTACCCGCTGATCGCGACCGCGCTGCTCGCCGCCGCCTTCGTCCTGGTCGCGATGCGACCGGGCGGACCGGCCGAGAAATCGAAGGTGATCCGGCCACTGGTCTATCTCTGGATCGGGCAGAACGTGCTTCTGGTCGCCTCGTCCATCCTCCGCCTCGATCTCTACGTCGACATCTACATGCTGACTTACTGGCGCATCGCGGCCTTCATCTGGATGGGGCTGGTCGCGCTCGGACTGGTCCTGATCGTGACCCGGCATCGCCCTCAACCGGTCCAACCAATGGCTGATCGGCGCCAACCTGATCGCGTTGACGATCGTGCTGTACGGCTGCTCGCTCGTGAACTTCGACGCCTTCATTGCCGACTACAATGTCACCCACAGCCGGGAAGCATCGGGCCAAGGCGTGCAGATCGACATCAACTATCTCCTGACGCTCGGGCCGCAAGCGCTGCCCGCCATCGACAGGGCGATCGCGCTGCGGCCCGGCGCCGGCGAGGGCTGCCTTGTGTCACAGCGAGACAGGCTTGTAGAACAGCAGCGCCAGGACCTGGCCTGGCGGAGTTGGGGCTTCCGAAGCTGGCGGCTCCAGCGCAGGCTGGACGCCCAGGCGGAAGCCAGGTCCGGCAGCCGGTTGGCGGGCTGACGAGGCAACGGAGAATTTCTTGGCGCATCGCATTCTCATCGTCGACGACGAGGGGCACATCCGCGAGGTCATCCGCGTCGCCCTGAAGAAGGCCGGCATGGACGTGATCGAGGCGCGCGACGGCAAGGAGGCGCTCAGCCGCTTTGCCGCCGACAGGCCCGATCTGATCGTGCTCGACATCGGCATGCCCGAGTTCGACGGCCTCGACGTCTGCCGCGAGATCCGCAAGACGTCCGACGTACCGATCCTGTTCCTGTCGGCGCGCGACGAGGAGATCGACCGCATCCTCGGCCTCGAGATCGGCGGCGACGACTACGTGACCAAGCCGTTCAGCCCGCGCGAGCTGGTGGCGCGGGTCAATGTCATCCTGCGCCGCCTCAACCCGCGCAATGGCGAGGCCAAGGCCGTTCCTACAGCGCTGGCGCAAGGGGGCCTCCTGATCGATCCCGAACAGCACGTCGCGTCCTTTGCCGGGACGCCGCTGAAGCTGACCGCGATCGAGTTCGGCATTTTGCGCGCCTTCCTGACGCGACCGACCTCGGTGTTCAACCGCGAGCAGTTGATGCGGGCGGCCTATCAGCTCAACATCCAGGTCTCCGACCGCACCATCGACAGCCACATCCGCAACATTCGCGCCAAGCTCGCGGCGCTGGCCTGCGACAACGTCATCGAGACCATCCACGGCGTCGGCTTCAAGCTCGGGCGCTGCGAGAAAGAGGCATGAGCGCGGCGCCTGACAAATGGCGGCCGTCGCTTGGGCTCGTCATCTTCACGGTGTTGGCCACCGTCGCCATCCTGCCGCTGGTTGGCCTCTTCTTCTTCCGCCTCTACGACAACCAGCTCATCCGCCAGACCCAGGCCGAGCTGATCGCACAGAGCCGCGTACTGGCGACGATCTATGCGCAGGAGGTCACGGCGAGGCTCGACAGCGGCCTGACGCTCGGCGCCGAGGTGCCGCCTGGCGTGCTGCCCGATCCCGGCGACCCGGTCACGCCGATCCGCCCTGGGCTCGACCTCACTGCAAACGATCTGCTGCGGCGGCGGCCGGATGCCCAGGCTGCAGCCCGGCCGGCGCAGCCCGCCTATGTCGAGATCGGCGCAAAACTGACGCCGATCATCCGCGAAACCCAGAAGGTGACGCTGGCGGGCTTCCGCATCCTCGATCCGCGGGGCGTGGTGATCGCCGGCCGGCAGGAGGTCGGGCAATCCCTTGCGCATATCGAGGAGGTCGCGGACGCGCTGCACGGGCAATACCGCGCTACCTTGCGCAACCGCGTGCCGGACAAGCCGCCGCCGCCGATCTATTCCTTCAGCCGCGGCCTCGGCGTGCACGTGTTCTCGGCGATGCCGGTCATCGTCGACAATCGCGTCGCGGGGGTGATCTACGCCACGCGGACACCGAGCAACATCTTCGACCACCTCTACCAGGAGCGGGCCAAGTTCGTGCTGGCGGGGCTTACGGTCATCCTCGGCACGATCGCGATCGGGCTCGTGTTCTCACGCACCATCACGCTGCCGATGCGCGAGCTGATCGATCGCGCCGCGAGAATCGGCCGCGGTGACCGCGAGGCGTTCCGGCCGCTCCGGCACTACGGCACACGGGAGTTCGCCCAGCTCTCGCACAGCTTCCTCGGCATGGCCGAGCAGCTGGCGCGGCGTTCGGACTACATCGCGACGTTCTCGGCACACCTCACCCACGAGCTGAAATCGCCGCTGACCTCGATCAAGGGCGCGGCCGAGCTGTTGCAGGATTCACTTCAGGGCAAGGCCGAGGGCCTGACGCCGGCCGAGCAGAAGACATTCATCGCCAACATCCTGTCCGACACCCAGCGGCTGGAGGCGATGGCGCAGCGGCTCCGCGAGCTCGCCCGCGCCGAAAGCCTGCCGCAGAACGAGCGCACGGAGCTCGCGCCCGTGATCGCCGACCTCAGAAACAGGTTTCCGGCAAGCTCCATCGAAGCCAGCGGCAGCCTCGACCGGCCGATCGGCATGTCCGGCGAGAAGGCGGTGATCGTGCTGTCGCATCTCGTCGACAACGCGGTGCGGCACAAGGCGAGGACCATCAGGCTGGAGGCCGCCGACGAGCGCACGACCCTACGGCTGACAGTGAGCAACGACGGCGAGTTGATCTCGGCGCCCAACCGCGACAGGATTTTCGACGCTTTCTTCACCACCCGCCGCGACCAGGGCGGCACCGGGATGGGGCTGGCGATTGCGCGTGCGGTAATGGCGAGCCATGGCGGCGCGATCAGGCTCAAGCCGGCCGACGACGGCGTCGCCTTCGAGCTCCAATTCCCTGTGGCCTAGATCGCGAACACCCAGGCGGCGACGATGGTGCCGATGGTGACGAGACCAGCGATGGTCCAGCCCGCGGCATATTCAAGCTCAGGATGACCGGTCGCCCGCATGATCTCTATCGGATCGGCGGTATGCTTCTCTGCCATGACAGCCTCGCACGTTTCTTCCCGCGTCATAGATAAGTCGCATCAGCCGCCATTAGGTTCCATCACGGAAATGCGAGGCATGACGCAGCTTGGTTTGTTCGCCGAACCGGAAGCGGGCCCTGCGGGGCTTCGCTATACGGACAACTTCATCGATGCCGCGGTCGAGCGAGGACTTGATCGACCGCATCGCAGCATTGCCGCTGCAGCGCTTTCAGTTCGGCGCCTTCGAAGGCAACCGCCGGGTGGCATCATTCGGCTATCGCTATGACTATTCGCTGCAGCGTCTGGCCGAGGCGGAGCCGATCCCGGACTGGCTGCTGCCCGTCGCGCGGCAGGTCGAGGCATGGGCGCACCTGCCGGCGGGCAGCGTCCGGCAGGTGCTGTGCACCGAATATGAAGTCGGCGTCGGCATCGGCTGGCACCGCGACAAGCCGCACTTCGACAAGGTCCTGGGCCTGTCGCTCGGCTCGCCCTGCAAATTCCGCTTCCGCCGCCGCCACGGCGCCAAGTGGGAGCGCCACACGCTCGAGGCCCTGCCGCGCTCGCTCTACATGATGGAGGGTGAGGCGCGGTCGCAATGGGAGCACAGCATTCCGCCGGTCGAGGCGCACCGCTACTCCATCACATTCCGGACGATGAAGCGGGCCTGACAGGCCGGCCCAACAAAAAATGCGAAAACAACCCCATGCACAGTAGGAAGCCATTTCCGGTGCGGGGCTGGGTGGCGCCGGGCAACGGCTTGACGGACCGACATAAAGTGGGCCGCGCCGCGCAATCGTCGCGCGGCCCGCGAACCTGCGGTCCAATCGCGGCTCCTTGCCAGACTGAGGCCTGCTCCACGCAGGCCGCCTGCCGAGCGAAGGTGCCGTGAATTCGCCTCAACATCATCCAACTAATGAGGCGAATTGAAAAGACAGGCCAAATCGGCAAGCCAATATCGGTCCGCGAGGCCGGCATCACCATGAAGAATTACCTGGCATTTTTCCTGCTTTTGACCATGACCGCGGCCTCCGCACACGGAGTTTTGCCGGCGCGGCTGTCGCCGCCCACCGGGCTCGTCCAGGCGGGCCTCACCGACAACGACACCACCGCCGGCGGCACCGCCCGGCTGTGCGAGCAGGTCACCTTCTCGCGCGGTCTGCGTTATGGCGAGAGCGAGGCCAACGTTCTTGACGTCGCAACCAGCGCGACCAAGGCGGATACGCCGCGGCCTGTGCTGCTGTTCGTGGCGGGCGACACCTTTACCGGCGACCGCGCGGCGCCGGAGCTGTCGCGTCAGATCCAGGACCAGGCCATGTGCTTTGCCGCGCGCAACGACATGATCGGGGTCCGCGTCAACTATCGCCTGGCGCCATCGGCGACCTGGCCCGCCGGCGCGTCCGACGTGGCGGCGGCGCTGTCCTGGGTCCACGGCAATATCGACCTGTTCAACGGCGATGCCCGCGAAATCGTCGCAGTCGGCTACGGCGCCGGCGCCTTCCATGTCGCCACCCTGCTGGCCCATCCCGAGCTGCAGACCGACGGCGCCGACGTCGCCGGCGTCGTGCTGGTGTCCGGGATCTACCGCGTCGGCAAGGAGGCGAGCGACAGCGAGAAGGCCTATCTCGGCACCGACCCCACCCAGTACGACAACCGATCGGTCTTCCCCGGCATCCTCAATGTCGATGTGCCGATCGTGCTGGCCTGGGCCGCGGACGATTCCTCCGGCCTCGTGGCGCAGGGCGAAACCTTGAAGAAGACGCTCTGCGGCGCCGGCCACTGCCCGCGCAGCACGCTGCTGCGGAGCCGCGAAGGTATCGCGAGCGCCTTCGGCCTCGACGGCTCCGGCGAGAGCCTCGCCGAGCCGACGCTGCTGCTGGTGCGTCAGCTCGAGGCGCGCGGGCTGCCGTAGCGGCGTTGCGGCAGCGCGCTTATTACTCCGACCGTTTGCTGGGCCACCCCTTCCCCCACCCTCCCCCTCAAGGGCAGGGCAATCGCATATGAATTTTGCAGAGGTCGTCATGCCCGGGCTTGTCCCGGGCATCCACGTTCTTTGCGCTACGTGGAAAGGCGTGGATGGCCGGGACAAGCCCGGCCATGACGCTGTGGAGACAGTCGGAGCCCATAGCCACATCTCATATGCGATAGCCCTGCCCGCAAGGGGGGGAGGGAGCGCAGCGGCGCGCTCGGCTGCACTGTGGGCTCATCACCGGCACGCTTGATGAATCGAGCCCATTCGCCACAAGGAAAGTGCGTTCCCTCCCCCCTTGCGGGGGAGGGCTAGGGAGAGGGGTGCCACACGGCGCGCGCTCTCGCTCGTCGGCGCGTCAGCACGACTGCCGCTTTCCTACGCGCCAAGAGCTGCACTGCGTCGAAGCGCGCCACCCAGCCATACGATTGACAAACGCTTGACCTAGACGGAGCGGTCTTGGTGTGGGGCCAACGACAAAGGTGTCGAACATGCGCGTCACCGGCAGACTGCTGCTCGTGTTGATCGCCGCCTCCGCCTCGCTCGGCGCGATGTCTCAGCAACGTGCCGAGCAACCGGCAAGCAACGAGGAAATCCGCATCGGCAATGTCATGCCGTATTCGGGACCGCTCTCGGAGTTCGGTGCCATCGGCCAGGCGGAGGCCGCCTATTTCAACATGATCAACGCGCGTGGCGGGATCAACGGCCGCAAGATCCGCTTCATCACGCGCGACGACAATTCCGATCCGGCGACTGCGCTGGAGCTGACGCGCAATCTGGTCGAGACCGAGGATGTGCACCTGATGTTCGGCTCGTTCGGCACGCCCGGTAATCTCACCACGCGCTGGTACCTGAACGAGAAGAAGATTCCGCAGCTCTTCGTCGCCTCCGGCGACGAGGAGCTGAGCCAGCCAAGCGCGTTTCCCTGGACCATGGGCTGGCAGCCGTCGTTCAGGTCCGAAGGGCGCATCTACGCCAACTACATCCAGGCCTACTACCCCGAAAAGAAGATCGTGGTGCTCTGGCAGAACGACCAGTTCGGGCGCATGCTCTACAAGGGCATCCAGGAAGGCCTCGGCGATCTCAACCGTCATGTCCTCGTCGACATCGCCTTCGACATTGCCGATGAGCATCTCGACGGGCACGTCTCGATCCTCAAGCGCGCGGGCGCCGACATCTTCGTCTTTCTCGGCGTGCCGTCGACGGCATCCAAGGTGATCAAGCTGGCGGCGTCTTTCAACTGGCATCCGGTCTTCATCGTCAACGATGCCTCCGCCTCGATCGCCAATGCGATGGCGCCCGCGGGCCTCGAGAACTCCGCCGGCGTGATCTCGGCGGCTTTCCTGAAGGATCCGAGCGATCCCGCCTGGAAGGACGATCCCGCCATGAAGGACTGGTTCGCCTTCATGGACAAATACCATCAGGTCGAAAGCACCAACAACAGCGCCGCACTCTATGGCTACGCCGCGGCCGAGGCGCTGACCCAGGTGCTGAAGCAATGCGGCGACGACTTCTCGCGCGAGAACATCATGCGCCAGGCGGCTTCGCTCAGGGGGTATCCCCCCTCCGTTGCGCTGCCCAACATCCGGATGAATACCTCGCCCAGCAACTACCTGCCGATCAGGCAGATGCGGCTGGTCCAGTTCGACGGCCGTTCCTGGCAGCCGTTTGGCGAGGTGATCGAGACGGCCTTCACCGAAGGCGCGGCGCGGTGAGAGAGCTGGCCCCGGTTGTTTGGACAGCGCCCCGCTGGATTTAAGTGGATTCCTGCCGGGTTATGCTGAACGCGGGGCTTTACGGTTTTGTCGTTGCGTCGGGAGGGCGTAGCCCGACCAGAGCGACGACAAAACCGTCGGCGACGGTCATGCGGCCATCACCATAGCTTGCGTGCCGAAGTAAGCCTCGTCGGGCGTGCGCCCGTCAAGGCTCGAGTGAGGGCGTCCCTGATTGTAGAAGGCCAGATACTTGGCAATTGACGCTCGCGCCTCGGACACGCTGTCGTAGGCGCGGAGATATACTTCTTCGTATTTGACCGTGCGCCAGAGCCGCTCGACAAACACGTTGTCGCGCCAGGCGCCCTTGCCGTCCATGCTGATGGCGATCTTCGCGTCCAGCAGCACATCGGTGAACTCGAGGCTGGTGAACTGGCTGCCCTGATCCGTGTTGAAAATCTCGGGCCTGCCGTGCTTCGCCAACGCCTCCTGGACCGCTTCGACGCAGAAGGCCGCCTCCATTGTGATCGAGACGCGATGGGCCAGGACCCGTCGGCTGAACACATCGACGACCGCCGCGAGATAGACGAAGCCACGCCGCATCGGAATGTAGGTGATGTCCATTGCCCACGCATGGTCGGGCCGCTCGATCTTCAATCCGCGCAACAGGTACGGGTAGATCTTGTGACCCGGAGCCGGCTTGCTCGTGTTCGGGCGACGATAGACCGCCTCGATCCCCATGCGCTTCATCAGCGTCGCGATGTGGCGGCGACCGGCGTATACGCCCTCCCGCCGCAGCAACGATCGCAGCATACGCGCTCCCGCGAAGGGATAATCGAGATGCAGCTCATCGAGCCGACGCATCAAGGCAAGGTCCTCGGCCGAAACTGGCCGAGGTTCATAGTAGACCGTGCTGCGAGCCAGCTTCAGGACCTTCGCCTGGCGCACGATAGAAAGATCATGATCGCGGTCGATCATCGCTTTGCGCTCAGCAGGCCCGCCTTGGTGAGCGCGCCGGACAAAAAATCGTTTTCCAACGCCAGCTCGCCGATCTTGGCATGTAACGCCTTCAAATCGACCGGCGTCTCGGCCGATGTCTTGTCATGCCCAAACACGCCGGCGGCGCCTTCCAGGAGCTGGTTTTTCCAGATCGTGATCTGGTTCGGATGAACATCAAACAGTTGCGCCAGCTCCGCCAGTGTCTTGTCGCCTTTGACCGCAGCCAAAGCAACCTTCGCCTTGAATGCCGGAGAATGCGTCCGGCGGCTCTTCTTCGTCATCTTCGCTCCTGATTCGCAGCAAGAATCCTCGCCGCTGTCAGGCAGAAAATCCACTCAAGCTACTGTCCGAATTTGCGGGGCCAGCTCTGAGAGTTGGGACTCTTACCCTCCCCCTCCAGGGAGGGTCGGCTCATGTTGAGCAAAGCGAGACATGAGACGGGGTGGGGTGACGGTCTCTCCGCACGAAGCACTGCCCGGGTGGAGAGATCACCCCACCCCGCTCGCGCTGCGCGCGATCGACCCTCCCCCTCCAGGGGAGGGTGAGAGAGAGCCCTCACGCCGGCTTGAGCGAGGCCAGCGCGTTTTCCAGCAGCGAGCGCACGCGTGCGGCATCGCCTGACTTCACCACGGCGGGGTCGAGATAGAGTTCGAGGCCCGGGGCGCGCTCGGTGATGATACCGCTGTTCTCCGCCGCCTCGTTCAGCGCGTCCACCGAGTAGGGAATGACCTCCCGGCTGATGCCCTTCATGGTGATCGCCGGCAGCGCATGGGCGCGGACGATATCGCGGACGAGTGCAAAGGTCTCGTAGCTCAGCACGATGCCGCCGGGCTCGGCGATCGATTGCAGGCGCGCAGCGAGGTTCGCCTCCGCACCGATGATGGTGTAGTCCATGCGGTCGGCGCTGCCGAAATTGCCGACATTGCAATAGCCCGAGTTGATGCCCATGCGCGAGCGGAACGGCTGCTCGATGCCGGAGGCGCGCCATTTCGCGTTGAGCTCGGCGAGGCGCTGCTGCATGCGCCAGGCCATCTGCAGGCAGGCCTGCGCGTCGGCGCGGTCGCCCCTGGTCTCGGGGTCGCCGAAGAAGATCAGCATGGCGTCGCCGATGAACTTGTCGATTGTGCCGCCATATTCGTGGGCGATCGCCGACATTTCCGTGAAATATTCGTTGAGGAGCTGCGTCAGTTGCTCCGGCTGCAGCCGCTCGGCGGTCGCAGTAAAATTCTGGATGTCGGAGAAGAAGATGGTGAGCTTCTTGCGCTCGGTGTGAATGGTGACGTCCTTCTGGCCGGAGAAGATGCTCTTGTAGACCTGGGGCGGGATGTAGCGCGAGATCTTCATCGAGAGCGAGGCGAGGAAGTCGTTGGCGGATTCGAGCTCCTTGTTCATGCCCTTGATGCGGCGCGCCTGGCGCCGCTGCAGCGAGAGGAACGACAGGCCGCTGCCGGCGGCGATCACGAAATAGGCCAGCAGGAACTTGAACGAGAAGATGTTGGCCGCGATCGGCTGGGCGATGATCACCTCCTGGATGCCGCGGACATCCCCCACCTTCCAGTCCTTCTTCGGGCTTTCGGGATGGCTGTTGTGGCAGCTCACGCAGGCCGGCCCCATGGTGACGGGGGCGACCAGGCGAACCTTGTCGTTGAACAGCGAGGTCTCGGTCTCCACGATCTTCTGCTCGGGGTCCTTCCGCAGCGCATCGAGAGCGTCCTTCTCGAACTTGTCGAGCTGGTGCGGGGCACGGTTCTGGAACGGGAAGTCCGAGACGAAGCGGTAGGTGATATTCTCCTGCTGCGCTCCGATCACCCGGCCGAGCTCGAGCGACAGCGTTGCCGGAATCGGGATCGCGCCGGGGATGGATTCGTAATTGTGCACCACCCGCGTCGTGCCGTTGGGATTGGCCAGCACCCGCCCGACCACGTTGGTCGCATAGTAGCTGCGCACGCTCGTGATCACCGAGTTGAGATCGATGGCCTGCCGGCGCAGCGCCGACTTGCTGAGCTCGGTCAGGTCCAGCCACACCGCGAGCGGCAGGGCGAGGAGCAGGAATGCGATCACGGCGCCCGTGAGAATGCCGCTCTTGCGCTGATCTTCGGCGATCTCTTGTTCACTCTGTGGCTCCGCTGTGTGCGATTTTGTCGCAAATCCGTCGGGATCTGCGGCAAAGAATGCGGCAGCACAGAGCCAACAATTGCGGGCCCGCGCAACCCCATTTTATGGTGGTCGGGCCAAGCGCCTTTTCGTTTCATCACGGATGTTTAAGATCGGCCGCGTCTGCATCCGCTCCGCCGGGAGATCCCATGACCGAGACCATCCGCATCAAACGCTTCCACGCGCGCCCCGTGATCGTGCCGATGAACCTGCCGCTCCAGACCTCGACCGGGGCAATCGCCAAGGCGCCGCTGGTGCTGATCGACTGCGAGACTGACCAGGGCGCGATGGGCCACGCCTATCTGTTCTCGATCACGCCCTCGGCCTTGAAGCCGCTGACGGCGATGGTCACGGAAATGTCAGACTTGCTCGCCGGCGACGAGCTGCTGCCGGTCGAGATCGAGCGCAAGCTGACCCAGCGCTTCACGCTGCTGGGCCTCGCCGGTCTGCAACGGCTGGCCCAATCCGGCATCGACATGGCGGCCTGGGACGCGCTGGCCCGCACACGCGGCCTGCCGCTGGCCCGCCTGCTCGGTGGCGCGCCGAAGCCGGTCAGGGCCTACAATTCGAAGGGGCTCGGCATCATGCCCGCCGGCGCCGCGGTCGAGGAAGCCCACGGGCTGCTGGCCGAGGGCTTTCGCGCGGCGAAGATCCGCGTCGGTCGGCCCGATGCGCGGGAGGACCTCGCCGTCGTCCGCGCGGTGCGCAAGGCGGTCGGCGACGAGATCACGCTGATGTGCGACTACAACCAGGCCCTGACGGTGACCGAGGCGATCCGCCGCGGCGAGATGCTCGACGATGAGGGCTTGAGCTGGATCGAGGAGCCGATCCGCCATGACGACTATGCCGGCTGCGCCCGCATTGCCGACGCGCTGCGTACGCCGGTTCAGATCGGCGAGAATTTCGACAGCGCCTTCTCGATGCAGGCGGCGCTCTCGGCGGAAGCCTGCGACTACGTGATGCCCGACGTCCAGCGCATCGGTGGCGTGACCGGCTGGCTCCGCGCCGCCGCGCTGGCGCACGCCGCCGGCATCGAGATGTCGACGCACCTGTTCTCGGAAGTCAGCGCGCATCTGCTGTGCGTGACGCCGACCGCGCATTGGCTGGAATATGTCGACTGGGCCGACGCGGTGCTGGCGACGCGGCTGAAGATCAAGGACGGCTTTGCGCTGCCGGGCGAGGAGCCGGGGAATGGCATCGAATGGGACGAGGCGGCGGTGAAGAAATATCTGGTGGCGTGATCACGGGCACAACACGCATCGTTGCATTCAAACGAAACGTGGCGGGAACGGAAAGGGGACTGACGCCCCATGATCACCCGTTCGTCGAGACGCCGACGACTTCGGTTGACAGGCGCGACGCTCTCAAGCAACATTTCGCCAGGTAGATACCGCCTGCCGCTTGCGCCCTTCGGGGTATGGTGAAGTGTATCGGAACGCCGCCCGCTTCCTTTGCTCACGCGAACGGGTCAGTAACGCAAGCCCTGACATTCTCCGTTCATATTGCAAAGGAACAGAGTATGCGCGATTACCGCGACGCCAAAGCCATGGCGCAGACGCTCCGCGAATCCCTGAACACCCGATCGGTCTCCCTCACGGTCAGTGAGAGCCTCGAGCTCGTCGCGAGGTTATTCCGGTTGGCCGATTGGAACGTCCTGGCGGCCCGAATCCGCTCTGCGGAGCGGGCCGGCTCGGGCCGGAGCAACGAGGAAAGCACCAAGACCGATGCTGCGGATCAGGTCCGCTCGAGAGCCAAAGAAATTCAGCTCCCACAGGCAGTGCTGGATCGTTATGCCGGAACATACCAATTCCATAGCGCCGTGTTCACCGTGACGCGTGAACAGGACCACCTCTCCGGACGGCTCAGCGGTCAAAGCTCGGCGCAATATTACGCGGTGGGCGAAACGGAATTCGCCACGCGGGAGATCGATGTCGAGCTACGGTTTACGCTCGGGCCGGATGGGATGCCGACCGCCGTGATCCTGCGCCAGCACGGCAACGATCACACCATGCCGCGCATCGACGCGAGCGCGGCGCAAGAGCCCCAGCGCGCGATCGAGGTTCGCATGAGCAGCCGGTCCGCCAATCCTGGCACCGTAGCGGCGCTTCGCCGCCTGATCGAGAGCGTCGCATCCGGCCGGCCCAATTACGGCGAGATGAGTGCGGATTTGGCCGAGGCGACACACAAGCAATTGCCACGCCTGCAGTCGGGCCTTTCCGAACTGGGTCCGATCACCTCGATGGAATTCCTCGGTGTAGGCGCGCAGGGGCAGGACGTCTATTCCGTCTGGCACCAGGGCGGCGCTTCGCACTGGCACATCACGCTGGGCAATGACGGCACGATCATCTCGGCGTTCGTCACCCCGGGGCCGTGACATTGGACGAGGCCCGAAAATCCGATTAACGATGCGCGATGACCCAGTGGCGCCCGCATCCCCACATCCGCGTCGTCGCGATCGGCCTGCACTGGCGGGACGGGCGCCTGCTCGCGGCCGAGGTCCGCGACGACGCTGGCCGGATCAAGGGCGTGCGGCCGCTCGGCGGCGAGATCGAGTTCGGCGAAAGCTGGCGGGCTGCCCTGGTGCGTGAGTTCAACGAAGAACTCGGCATCGAGGTCAGCCTCAAGGGCGAGCCCTTGATGCTGGAGAACATCTTCGTGCACGAGGGAGCAGCCGGACACGAGGTGATGTTCATCTCGGAGGTCGAGTTTCCCGATGCCGCCTTCCGCGATCAGGAGCGCATCGACTTCAGGGAGGACAACGGCGTCCACATCGTCGCGCGCTGGTTCGACCTCGCCGAGCTCGATGTGGACGGTGCCCCGAGCCTGTTTCCGACCGGGCTGAAGGGCTTGCTGCTGGGCACGGCAAAGCACGGCAGCATGTAGACGACGCTTCATTGCCGGAGGAGACAAGTCGCGCGACGGAAGGCCGCCCACAGCCCGGCTGCCTACTTCATCAGCCTGAAGCGGCCTCCTTCCACCTTGATCAGGAATGCCGAATGCTCGTCGTAGCAGTTGTGATCGGTTGCGCTCATCGTGGACAGGCCGTTGTTCAGATACACGTCCTTGACCCGCTCGGGCTCGTCGCGAAGGGCGGCGCGAAATGCAGCGGTGCCGCGTTTCGCCGTCTTCAATGCGTTCGGTATCGCCTGCTTGAGAAGCGCCATCGAATCCCACAGATGCGCCGCGAAGATGTTCGGCTTCTGCCCGTTCGCCTTCTCGTAGGCGGCCGCGAATTGATCTCGAATCTGGCGGAACGGATCGTCCGCCGGCAGGTCGCCCGGCGCGTGTTCATTGCTTCTGCAACACCGCCGGCAACACCGAACCGTCGTTCAAGATCGAAAGAACCTCCCGGGAGGACAGATGGGCGACGGCCTCCTCGAAAGTATCGCTCGCATCGACCTTCGCACGACCGACCGCCAGGTTCGCGTCGACCGTGTCGGGCCGGACGGCGCGTGGAAGCGGCAGCTGCGCGACATGGAAGGCTAAGAGCCTGGCGTCTTCGCGCAGCTCCAGCAACGCGGGTCTGATCCCTACCTCCGCCGACTCGCTCAATTGGTTCGCTCGACGTAGCACCGAAGGCGGCGCTCCTTCTTCGGGCGTGGCGAACAATTTGCCGGACGCGGGCCTGGCGGTCAGCGCGCCTATGGGAACGGCGAACAGCAGCCCAACGACGACCGGCGACATCCAGAGCAGAAGGGGCAGCGAAACCGCGTACGCGCTTGCCGCCATCGCAACGCCGCACAAGGTTGGGACACCGTATTTCCGATAGAGCTCGCGACGCTCCACTGTGCCGTCGTCCCGCCTTTGCGTCTGCCAGCCCGCATCGCGGCCGGCCAGAATTTCGACCACCGCGATTGACTGAAAGATCATCATCACGGGCGCCATCAACGCGGATACGACGATCTCTGCGAAAACTCCGGCCGAGGCACCCAATGCGCCGCCGAATTGGCGTCGCACCGAGCGCCGCATCCAAAGGAGGACCAGGCTGAGCAGCTTGGGCAACAGCAGCAGCCCCATGGTGGCGACGAACACCCAGATGGCGAGCACGGGATCCTGGGCCGGCCACGTCGGAAACAGGGAGAAGCCCTTCGGAAAATACTCCGGACGCGCGAAGCGGGCCTGCAGCGAGATCAGCATTCCCAGCAGCAGGAACAGCAGCCACAGCGGCGCCGTCAGATACGCTCCGATTCCCACGATGAAATGCAGGCGCGACATCCAATGGAGGCCCCGCGCGGGTACGACAGCGAGATGCTGAAGATTGCCCTGACACCAGCGTCGGTCGCGCGCGGCGAAATCAAGCAGCGAGGGCGGCACCTCTTCGTAGCTTCCGCCGAGCATCGGCAGCATGTAGATGCCCCACCCGGCTCGCCGCATCAGCGCAGCCTCGACGAAATCGTGGCTGAGGATGTGTCCGCCGAAGGGCTTGCGCCCGCGCAGCTGCGGCAGCGCCGCCGCTTCGGCAAACGCCCTCACCCGGATGATCGCGTTGTGGCCCCAGTAGTTGCCTTCGGAGCCGTGCCACCAGGCGACGCCGGCGGCGATCATCGGTCCGTACAGGCGGCCCGCGAATTGCTGGACGCGGCTGAACAGACTTCGCGCGTTGACGATCATGGGGAGCGTCTGGACGAGCCCGGCGCTCGGATTGGTCTCGATGGCATGGACCAATCGGACAACGGTCTGCCCGCTCATGAGACTGTCGGCGTCGAGCACGATCATGAAGTCATAGACGCCGCCGAACCGTGTGATCCATTCGGAAATGTTCCCGGCCTTCCGCTCCGTATTCTCGGCTCGGTGGCGATAGTACAGCCGTGTTCCGACGGCCTGTCGCAGCGCGAGGAGCGCTTTTTCTTCGGCAACCCAGATGTCCGGATCGGTGCTGTCGCTCAGAACGAACCAGTCGAACAGCTTTCCGTGCGAGGTCGTCTCCAAGGATTCGATCATCGCACGGAGCCGCGCCGTCAATCGGTGCGGGTTTTCGTTGTAGATGGGAAGCAGCATGGCGGTGCGGCTTGCGATGGCGGGCAGTTCCGCGCCGGAGGCAAAGGCACCCTCGTCCGGACGATGGTTCAGCAGCACAACAAAGCCTGCCACGGCTGAGGCGAACGAAAACGCGACCCAGGCGAGCAGGACCAGAAAGAGCGCCAGCACCATGCCTTCGAGGACGGTCACGCCGCCGACCTGCAGCACGCGATACATCTCATAGCCGCCCGCCCCCGTGAGCGCCGCCGTCGAGAGCATGATGAGGCCGCGCCGCCAAACCATCGTGGGGGCGACCGGCGCAGGAACACGCTCCGATACCCGGTTCTTTCCGAGGTCGCCAGGCGCCATCGGAAGGGGAGACTCGTGCGGCAGCAGGCGTTGCCTCGCGATTTCGGCGGCAACCGGCCGCGGTGCCGTGCTCAAGGGGCCCATCGGTAGACCCAGACTTCCGACAAGAGCTTGTCGCCTTCGGCCAGAAACGCCCGCAGTTCGATCGGCGCCCCCTTCACCTGGCACTGGAAGCTGAGCCGCCAACCGCCGGTGTAGGGATTGGGTTGCGTGACGATGTTCTTGATCTCGGATTTATCCGCCGTCACCACGCCTTTGACGCCCGCAGGATCAATGCCCTTCAGGTTGTCGCCGAGCAGGTCGAGCACGAAGAGCCGCGCGTCCTCGCCCCTCGCCCCTATCCCGCTTCGCGTGAATCTGGCGCGCGAATGTGCTTTCGGGCTATCCGGCCCCCAGTGCAGCCGATAGGTGTAGTTGTGTTCGCCCTTGGCCTGCAGCGGATTTTTAGGCTGCCAGAATGCGGCGATGTTGTCGTGGACCTCCTCCTTGGTCGGGATCTCGAACAGCTTGACCCCGCCCTCGCCCCAATCGCCGATCGGCTCCATCCAGAGACTTGGGCGTTTTTCGAAGCTGGATTCGATGTCCTGGTAGGCGAAGAAGTTTCTCTCCCGCTGCATCAAGCCGAATCCGCGCGGATTGAGATCCTGGAAGGTGCTGATCTGGAGGTCGCGGGGATTGCTGAGCGGCCGCCAGAGGCTTTCGCCCTTCCCGTTGAAGATCGCAAGACCGTCGGAATCGTGGACCGACGGACGGAAATCGTCGATGTCATTGCGGTCGTTCGGACCGTAGAAGAACATGCTGGTCATGGGCGCGAGTCCGGTCCGCTGCATTTCGACGCGCGGATAGACCGACATTTCGACGTCGAAGACCGTCGTGTCCCCTGGCCGCACCGTGAATCGATAGCTCGCTGCGCAGCTTTTGCTGTCGAGCAGAGCATGGATCACCAACGAGGTCGCACCCGGCGCCGGCCGCTCGAGCCAGAAGGCCTTGAAGAGCGGAAATTCCTCGCCCTTGGCTTCGCCAGTATCGATCGAAAGTCCCCGGGCGGAAAGCCCGTACGTCTGTCCCTTGGCCACGGCGCGGAAGTAGCTCGCGCCCAGGAAGACGCAGACTTCGTCGTAATAGTCGGCGCGGTTCATGGGCGCGTGTATGCGGAAGCCTGCGAACCCAAGATCGACGTCCTCGAACGCCGGAACCTTCTCGCCGAACGAAAAGTCTGCCTTGCGGTACTTGAGCTCGGTTGCCTTTCCGTCCGCGACCTCGAAGATGTTCACTCTGTTCTTGTAGAAGAAGCCGCGATGGAAGAACTGCGCTTCGAATGGAATATTCTTGCCGCGCCAGAGCGCGCGCTCGGGCAAATAGCGGATCGAACGATACTGATCGTAGTCGAGGTCGTGCAATCCACTCGGCAGCTTCTCGTCCGGCGCCTCGTAAGGCTTACCCGCTAGCGTACGGGCAAGGTCCCTCACCGCGGACGACCCGAATGCGTCCTCCGACGTGCGAGCGGCGGCGAAACCGCTTCGCGATGCGAGCAGCAACGCCGGCAGCACTGCCGACCCTTGAACAAGCTGGCGTCGGTTCACGCGCTCTCCTACTCGCTGTTGCTGCCGCGGCCAAGCAACGACCGCCGCGCCCGCGAGTTCCACCGCCCGGCCATCATTGGCGCAGGGGCAAGTGTTGCAGCGGCAATGGACCACAAGACAGACGGAATTTGAGAGCCGCGAGCTTCCTCCGCCGGGCCGGAAACTCCGACCGCCCCCGGAAAGTTTTGGCTTCGAAACGTGCTGTTGACGGAAGAAGCGCTGCGCGTGGACACTGTTCACGCACGCTGTTTCCAGTCGCATCGAGCGCGCTCGATGCGAGATAGAGAAGTGCGGCTACGGCCGAAGCGACGATCGAGAAGAGCAAGCAGCCTTCTGCGTTACCTTCGGAGTAACGCCCGCATTTGGGCACCAGCCCAATCTGGGTGGGGAAACCCGCGCCGAAATGGAAATCTCGGGGAAACCACCCCTTCAACCCTCAGGCACGGGGCGCCTAAATCATTGAAGAAGATGGTGGGCACGACAGGGATCGAACCTGTGACCCCTACCATGTCAAGGTAGTGCTCTCCCGCTGAGCTACGTGCCCTAGAGGTCATTTCATCGGTGGGGTCCCTATAACGGCTCAGGGGACCCGGCGCAAGGACGGAAGGGGGCCGATTTAGGCAGCCAGCATCTTGTTCACTTCGCTGACCAATTCGCGCAGGTGCACGGGCTTGGACAGTACCTTGGCGTTCTTGGGGGCGTCCGAATCCGAGTTCAGGGCGACCGCGGCAAAGCCGGTGATGAACATGATCTTGATGTCGGGATCGAGTTCCGAGGCGCGGCGGGCGAGTTCGATGCCGTCCATCTCCGGCATCACGATGTCGGTGAGCAGCATCTCGAACGGCTCTTCCCGCAACCGCTGATAGGCGGCCATGCCGTTGTCATGGGACGAGACCTGGAAACCGGCGTTTTCCAGCGCCTTGACCAGGAAACGGCGCATGTCGTTGTCGTCTTCGGCGAGCAGGATTTTTGCCATGGCAGGAAACGTCGAATCCCCAGAGGATATCAGCAGAGGTCACTAAGCCCGACAGAGGGTAAATTTGGGGTGAAAATCTTTACCTTGGGCCGGCTGCGCTGCCGGCTCTTGTGAACCGGAACGGGCTCCGAATCAATCGAGCCGGACCGACCGGTCCCCGCCACGATGCCCGCACGGTTAAGACATGTTCCAGCGTCCATCACATCTTTTCGCTTGGCAGAATGGTTGCGATTCCGGACAATGACGACACATAAGAGCCGTTCGACCGGCCGAATCATTGGATCCGGAGCTTGTCCGGATCGTGCGGCGCCAAGGGGGCGAAGCCTGAGTTAGGGACGAAGCTTGAGAAGATGACCCGGTTTGACGGCGACATGTCGCCAGCCTTCGAGATCTTCGAGCCCGCCGAATGGCGCGCGCCTGTCATCTTCAACTCGCCCCATTCGGGCTCGACCTATCCGGACGAATTCCTGGCGGCGTCGCGGATCGACCTGCCGACGCTGCGGCGGTCGGAAGATTCGTTCATGGACGAACTGATCGGCCATCTGAGCGAGCGTGGCTTCCCGACGGTGCGGGTCAGCTTTCCCCGCTCCTATGTCGACGTCAATCGCGAGCCGTATGAGCTCGACCCCCGCATGTTCAGCGGACGGCTGCCGAGCTTTGCCAATACCCGCTCGATGCGGGTCGCAGGTGGCCTCGGCACCATTCCGCGTGTGGTCGGCGACGGCCAGGAGATCTACCGCGACCGCATCCTGGTCGACGATGCGCTCGGGCGGATCGAGACGCTGTACAAGCCCTACCACCGCGCGCTGCGCCGGCTGATCAACAAGGTGCACCAGATGTTCGGCACCGTGGTGCTGGTCGACTGCCACTCGATGCCCTCGGTCGGTGTCAGCAGGGACGAGCCGCGACGGCCCGACGTCGTGATCGGCGACCGCTACGGCACGAGCTGCACGCCGCTGCTTTCAGATCGCGTCGAGGAGACCATGACCGGCCTCGGCTATTCGATCGGCCGCAACAAGCCCTACGCCGGCGGCTTCATCACCGAACATTACGGCAATCCCGCAAGCGGCCTGCACGCGGTACAGCTCGAGCTCAACCGCGCGATCTACATGGACGAGCGGCGGCGCGAGCGGAGCGCACGCTTTGCGCAAGTGGCCTCCGACTTCGGCGTTCTCGCCGACGTGCTGGCCAGCACGATTCCGTTCGCCGATCTCGGCCCGTTCCAGGCCGCGGCGGAATAGGCGAAGGCGCCGGCTCTTCTTCGTACGATCATTACGATCATGTTGTCTGCGATTGGAGGCGAAAGCGCGCTCGCTTCGCTACGCACCTCGAAGCAAAAAAGAGGCGCACAGAAAAAAGGGCCGCTTCTGATGAAGAAGCGGCCCAAGTCTAGGGAGGAAACGCCCAAGGAGGGCAGCGGTAACGCAAAGCGCTACCGCACCGCAACAATATGCGACCGCGCCGCACAAAGTGCAAGGCCTTTTGAGCCATTTCCCATGCAATTCACACATGGCTCAGTTGCTTCTAGAGAAACCCAGATTCAGTTTCTTTGATAAGGAAATTCAATGGGTTGATAGTCATTTGCATACCAACGAGGAAACTTCGGAACGAAGTTTTCAACCTCCGTGATCGATATTTGGCCAGCAGATGACTGGGATGAGGCAGCGGGCCTCGGCATCCAAAATACCAGGGAGCAAATCAAGACAGCGCTGCACGCGGGGGAGGAATTGAGCTAGGCAGGAGGCCAGCTTCACCCAACCTTCGCTTCGAGGATTCCCGTGACGGTGATCGACTTCTCCGCCTTCATCGGACGGCTCGCCACCGCCTCTGGCGAAACCATCCTACCGTTCTTCCGCACCTCGCTGTCGATCGACGACAAGAGCAAGACCAAGGATTTCGACCCCGTGACGGAGGCCGACCGCGCCGCGGAGGCGGTGATGCGGCGGCTGATCAGGGCGAATTTCCCTCAGCACGGCATCGTCGGCGAGGAATTCGGTAATGAGCAGGACGATGCCGACTATGTCTGGGTGCTCGACCCCATCGACGGCACCAAATCCTTCATCGGCGGCTTTCCGATCTGGGGTACGCTGATCGCGCTGCTGCACAAGGGCGCGCCGGTCTACGGCATGATGCACCAGCCCTTCATCGGCGAGCGCTTCTCCGGCGACAACGGCTCGGCCAACTACAAGGGGCCCTCCGGCGAGCGCCGGCTCCAGGTCCGCCGCTGCGCTTCGCTCTCGGAGGCCACGACCTACACCACCAGTCCCCTGCTGATGAACGAGAGCGACCGCGCCATCTTCGGCCGCATCGAGCGGGGCGCGCGGCTGTCGCGCTATGGCGGCGACTGCTACTCCTACTGCATGCTCGCCGCAGGTCATGTCGATCTCGTGGTCGAGACCGAGCTGAAGCCCTATGACATCGCGGCCCTGATCCCGATCGTGACCGGCGCCGGCGGCGTCGTCACCACCTGGGAAGGCAAGCCGGCCCAGGGCGGCGGCCGCATCATCGCGGCCGGCGACGCGCGGGTTCACGAAGAGGCCTTGAGGCTCTTGAACCAATAAACTCTCACACAGGCGACTCCTTGGACGAAGGAGATCAAGCGGGAGAGGGAGCGCACCGCCTGCGTGGAAGCCCTTCACATCGCCTCCGCCCTCAAGTGCTCCACCAGCATCTTGGCCGGGCGCGGCAGCGTCTTGAAGCTTCGCGCGCAAATCACGAGGCGGCGGTTGGCCCAGGCATCGCGCAGGCGGACCATGGCGAGTGGCATGGTCCTGGCGCAGCGCCGCGCGGCGGCTTCCGGCACCAGGGCAATGCCGACATCGGCGGCGACCATCTGGCAGATCGCGTCGAAATCGCGCAGGCGCGCGCGGAAATGCGGGCGCAGGCCGAGCCGCGCGGCGTGCTTGGAGATGTGCACCTGCAGCGCGGTGGCGCTGGTCAGGCCGACGAAGTCGCAGGCCCCGGCCTCCTGGAAGTCGATCTGGCGCCGGCCGGCGAACGGGCCACGGCGCGAGGTCACCAGCGTCAGGCGGTCCTCGCTGAAGATGAAGCGCTCGATATGGTCGGGCAGCGCGTGCTCGGCGGCGAAACCGAGATCGGCGGCGCCCGTCGTGATCGCCGCCGCGATGTCGGTGCTCTCGCGCTCCTCGATGTCGACGGCGACGTCGCGATGCGCGCGCAGGAAGCCGGCGAGCGCCTTCGGCAGATGCTCCGAGAGCCCCGAGGTGTTGGCGAGCAAGTGCACGCTGGCGCGCAAACCGCTGGCAAAGCCGGCAAGATCGCCGCGCATGGCCTCGATCTGGTGGATGACGAGCCTGGCATGATCGAGCAGGCTCTCGCCGGCCGCGGTCAGCTCGACGCCGCGGCGTCCGCGCTTCAGCAGCGCGACGCCGAGCGCATCCTCGAGCCCCTTGATGCGCGCGCTGGCGGAGGCCAGCGCCAGGTGCGAGCGCTCGGCACCGGCCGTGATGCTGCGCTGGTCGGCGACCGCGATGAAGAGCTGGAGGTCGACGAGATCGAAGCGCATGCCGTGTCTCCCAGCCTTCGCTCCAGACGAAGGCTCTCTCCGTAACCTCCAGATTGTGCCGGATCGCAGCTTCGGTCAATGTGCCGACATGATCGCCCCGCTTCTCATCGTGATCGCTGCCGTCTTCCTGCTCGCCGGATTCGTCAAGGGCGTGGTCGGGCTCGGCTTGCCGACGGTGTCCATGGGCCTGCTCGCGGTGAGCATGGCCCCGAGCCGCGCCATCGCCATCGTCATCGTGCCCGCCATCATCACCAACATCTGGCAGACCTTCGTCGGCCCCTATCTGCGCGACATCCTGAGGCGGCTGTGGCCGCTGATGATCGGCACCGTGGTCGGATGCTGGCTGAACGCAGGCGCGCTGACCGGGCCGCATGCGCGCTACGGCACGATCGTGCTCGGCGTGCTCCTCGTCATCTACGCCGTGATCGGCCTGAACAAATTCCAGTTCCGCGTTTCACGCGGGAACGAGAAGTGGGTCGGTGGCGTGGTCGGGGTCGTCACCGGCGTGATCTCGGCTTCGACGGGCGTGCAGGTGATCCCCTCGATGCCGTTCATGCAGGCAATCGGCATGGAAAAGGACGAGCTGATACAGGCGCTCGGCGTGTTCTTCACGACGGCGACGATGGCGCTCGCCTTCAACCTGACCGCCGTCGGATTGTTGACGCCCGCGAATGTCGTGCCCGGCGCCGTGGGCCTCGCCATGGGCTTTGCCGGCATGTTCATCGGCCAGTCGGTCCGCGCGCGGATGCCGGCCGAAGCGTTTCGCCGCTGGTTCCTGATCGCGATGATCCTGCTCGGCCTCTATCTCACCGGCAGCGCGCTGGTGAAGGAGCTGGCCTGAGGGACGCTACCGTGTCTCCAGCATGGCGACGCGGATGCCGAGATAGATGAAGAGGCCGCCAAGCGCGCGATTGACCCAGGCGATGGCGCCCTCGGATTGCCGCAGCCGGTGCGCGGCCTTGGCCGCGAACGCGGCCAGCACCAGGCACCACAGCGTCCCCGTGAAGATGAAGATCAGGCCGAGCGTCAGGAAGGCGAGCGGCTTGTGCGGCGCGTCGGCCGCGACGAATTGCGGCAGGAAGGCCAGGAAGAACAGCGCGACCTTGGGATTGAGCGCGTTGGTGAAGACGCCCTGGAGGAAGACCCGCCGCAATGAGCTCCGCACCGGCTCGTCGATCGCCGACGCCGGCACCGGGCGCGACAACAGCATCTGGAGCCCGGTCACGACGAGATAGGCCGCGCCGACCAGCTTCAGGATCGAGAAGGCGGTCGACGAGGCCATCAGCAGCGCCGAAAGCCCGATCGCCGCGCCCGCGACATGGACAAGGCAGCCGCAACTGATGCCCAAGGCGGCCGCGGCGCCGCCCCGCCAGCCCATCTGCATGCTGCGGCCGATCACATAGACCGAATCCGGCCCCGGCGTGATGTTGAGCAGCACGCCCGACAGGATGAAAAGCCCGATCTCGTGAATGCCCAGCATGCAAGGTCCCCCGCCGCCCGTCCGGGCGTGTTGGTTCCGCTTAGTCGGTTCGCCCCTCCCCGTCCACCGCCGGAATCGCTTAGGATTTGCCTCGAATTTGCAATGCGGATCGGGCTTCCGCTCGGCTTCATCTGCTTTATAAAGGGAGGGTTCTCGAAATGCGGGACTCGAGGCGACTGCCACGCCGTGGCCGGTCCCCTCTCCCTTGGAGCTTCGCGGATATGGAAAGACGTCTGGCCGCCATCGTCTGCGCCGATGTCGCCGGCTATTCGCGCATGATGGGCAGCGACGAGGCCGGCACCCATGCCGCCTTCAAGGCCCATCGCGCGGCGATCCATCCCATCATCCTCAATCACGGCGGCCGCGTCGTGAAGAACACCGGCGACGGCTTCCTGCTCGAGTTCCCCTCGATCGTCGGCGCCACCGAGGCCGCGATCGCGATGCAGACGCTGATGGCGGAGCGCAACCGCCACCTGCCGGCCGACCGCGCCATGCAGTTCCGGATCGGCATCCACATGGGCGACGTCATCGCCGACGAGGACGAGGTCTTCGGTGACGATGTCAACATCGCCGTCCGCCTGGAATCGGTGGCGAGCCCCGGCGGCTTCGCGATCTCGGCCAAGGCCTACCGGGAGGCGAGCAAGCATCTCTCGGTGCCGCTGGTCGATGCCGGCAATCATCGCTTCAAGAACATCAAGGATGCGATCGAGGTCTGGACCTGGACGCCCGACGGCGCGCCGGCGCTTGCCCCCGAGCTCCGGGAGGCTTCGGCGCTGTCGCAGCAGTACCGCACCGCGATCGTCGGCGTGCTGCCCTTCGCCAATCTCAGCGACGCCCAGGACGAATATTTCTCCGACGGCCTCACCGAGGACTTGATCCATGCGCTGTCGCTGCAATCCTTCTATCGGGTGCTGAGCCGCAACTCGACCTTCGCCTTCAAGGGCAAGAACACGAGCACCCGCCTGATCGCGCGCGAGATCGACGCCACCTATCTGATCCAGGGCTCGGTGCGGCGCGCCGGTGCCAAGATCCGCGTCACCGCCGAGCTGATCGCGCCGGAGACCGGCGAGCAGCTCTGGACCGGCCGCTACGACCGCGACATCGGCGACCTCTTTGCGATGCAGGACGAGATCACGACCAGCCTGTCCGCTGCGATCGCGACGGAGATCGTCCGTGCCGAGGCCTCGGCGCCTGCGCGGCTCTCGACCGACGTGAGCGCCTGGGATCGCTTCCTCAAGGGGCTGTCGCACTACTACCGGCAGACCAAGGAGGATCTGGCAGTCGCCGTCGACCTGTTCCGCGAGGCCATCAGGCTCGATCCCAAACTGTCGATCGCACATGCCTATCTGGCCACGATCCAGATTCAGAGCATTCAGTTCGGCTGGGTCAAGGGCACGCGCGAGATGTGGGCCGAGGCGATGAACCTCGCCGAAACCAGTGTCCGGCTCGATCCGCGCTCATCCTTTGCGTTCTCGATCCTGTCCTGGGCCCATGCGATGGAGGGACATCACGAGGCGGCGCTGGACGCCGCCAAGCGCGCGGTCGCGCTCAACCCCTACGACAATGGCGCGCGCGGCGTGCTCGGCATCTGCCATTTCATGATCGGCGAGCACCGCGAGGCGATCGAGCTGTTCTCAATGGCCGCGCAACGCGACAACAGCGACCCACGCTACCAATGGGCCGCGCTGAACGCGTTCAGCCATTATCTGTTGCGCCAATATGACGCGACCCTGTCCTGGGCCCGCGAGCAGCTCTACATCAATCCGAACCACATGCAGGCGCTGGCGATCCGCGCCGCGGCGCTGGCGCAACTGGGCCGGACCGACGAGGCGAGCGAGGCCGCCGGCGTGCTCATGGGCAACTATCCGACCCTCAACGTCGATCGTCACTTGCGCAACTTCCACTGGAAGCGGCCCGAGGACATCGCCCATTATCGGGATGGGCTGCTGAAGGCCGGCGTGCCGCTCGGCAAGCTGACCCTGGTTCAGAGCGGCGTCAAACGCGCCGCCGAATCCTGAGAAACTGCCCGCGCCAGTGCCGTCCGGCACCGGCTTTTATTGACAGGACAGTGAATTCAGCCACACTTCGTGGCACGCTGAAGTAGTATATCCTGCTGTCGTTTTGTTAGGACTTTCCGCGCTCTAACAACTCGCCTGCTTTTTTGCGATTCGCTGCTTTCAGGATTTGGGCCATGCATCACCCCGCTTCGAAGCCGCCCTTCGATCCCTCGATTCCGGTCTCGCCGAACAATCCCTGCCCGTTCCTGCGCGGCCTTGTCGGCGAAGGTTTCGTCGACGGCGGGACCGTCCCGCTCAACACGCTGTCGCAGACCATCGCGAATGCGAGCGGTGAGACGGGGCTGAAGAAGGTCTCGGCCCGCATCCAGGTCCGCGGCGTTGCGCTCATCGCCAATGGTATCGGTCACATCCTGAAGAGCATCTGGTCGGGTGCGCAGCTCGACGCGCTGCGCGGCGGTCCGCTCGACAAGCGCGGTGCCGGCTCGCGCATCCTCGGCGTCGACGGCAAGGTCAACGAGGACGAGATCGCGCGGCTCGCGAGCTTCGGCCGGGCCTACACCGACCCGAACACCGGCGGCAGCGAGCCCGGCCTGAACGCCGCGGAAATCAAGACCTTCATGCGCGACAACCTCAAGCGCGCCGGCAGCGCCGCGCGCTGGTACTACCCGCTGCTGATGAAATTCGAATGGCCCATCCTCTTGAAGATCATGGGCAAGGGCAAGCAGGACGAGGAGCGTTATCTCAGCGTGGCCGACGTGCGCACGCTGTTCGAGGAGCGCAAATTCCCCGAGCGTATCAACCAGCGGATCTTGTCGCAGCCGCTGTTGTCAGCCTGCCAGCTCCGCTTTCGCTGGGCGGTCGCGGTCACGGCGTTGGTCATCGGCCTTGGCCTCGTCGCCCTGGTGGCCGTGGCCGAATTCCCCAATCAGGTCCGCGCCGTTCTGCCCCAGAAGGGCGTGCTCGTGAACCTGCTGCCGCCGCCCTTGCCAGCCGTCCCCGAAACCAAGGCGGCTTACTGGCTCGAGCAGAACTGGTCGCTGAAGGACCGCCACTGGTTTCACCATGCCAGCCAGGGCACCGCGACCTTTCCGGTGCCCTATGAGTGGTTCGTGGCGTTGGAGCAGCCGCAGCTTCGTCTGTTCTCGAAGCCCGGCATGATCAAGGACAGCGCCTATCTCGAGCGCTTCGGCTTCATCCCGAGCCCGCAGACGATCCAGGTCGACACGGCGACGCTGCGCCGCTTCGGCTACGCCAATGTCTACGAGACGACGCAGGTGTCGGACCGGTCGACGAGATGGACGCCGGCGGAGAATGTCGACGGCCTGCCGGTCGGCTTTGCGCGGATGACCGGTGTTGTCGACCCCGCGACGGGCCGCCGCGAAGAGGACAAGATCGGACTGACCTGCGCCGCCTGTCATACCGGCCAGATCCACTACCAGGGCGTCGATGTCCGCTTCGACGGCGGTGCGGCGATGACCGACCTGAAGAAGCTCGAGCTCGCGACCGGCCTGTCGATTGCCTACACCCTGTACGTCCCGTTCCGCTTCCAGCGCTTTGCCGATCGCGTGCTCGGCCCTGAGGCCAGCAAGGCGGACCGCGCCGCGCTCAAGCAGAAGCTCGGCGCGACCGGCAACTTCCTGATCGACTGGGCCAAGAATTACGAGAAGACGATCGAGGGCAAGAAGACCTGGGACGGCAAGCAGCAGCAGGACACGGAGGAAGGGTTCGGCCGCCTCGACGCCCTCAACCGCATCGGCAACCAGGTCTTCTCTCAGGACCTCGCGATGAGCGGCATCAAGGGATTCGAGAAGAACCTGCACGCCCAGGACGCGCCGGTCAGCTACCCCGCGATCTGGACCGTGCCGTGGTTCAAGTTCGCCCAGTACGACGCCTCGATCGAGCAGCCGCTGATCCGCAACGCCGGCGAGGCCCTCGGCGTGACGGCGTTGCTCAACCTGTCCGACGCCTACCCGGAAGACAGGCTGTGGCGCTCCTCGGTGAACATCAGGACGCTCGGCTGGATCGAGGACATGCTGAGAGGCCCCGATCCATTCAAGGCGGCCGATCCGTCCAGCGGTCCGAAGTTCGGGGGCCTGCTCGCGCCGAAATGGCCCTCGCAGATTCTCGGCGACGCATGGAAGCTGAAGCCCGATCGCGTCGAGCGCGGCCGGGCCATCTACACCGAGATGTGCTCCGGATGCCATCTGCCGGCCATCGACACCCCGGCCTTCTGGTCGTCGAAGCATTGGGAGCCGAACGGCGACAGCAAGGTGCTGAACGCGGTGACGATTCCCCTCGACGAAATCAAGACGGATCCCGAGCAGTCCCTTGTTCTCAGCAAGAGGATCGTCGACGTGCCCGGCTTCCTGAAGGTCAACACGGCCGACCTCCAGAAATGGTGGCAATGCGAGGTCCCGACCGCGAGCACTTCGCCCAACGAGATGGTCTATGCGCTCGGCCTCATGACGGTGGTCGATCTCGTCGCCCGCAAATGGATGGACGATGAGAAAATCCCGGCGGCCGAACAGGCGCAGATATGGAATCTCGCGCGCAAGAACTGTCTCAATCCGGCGCCTGATCCGCGCTATCGCGCGCGGCCGCTGAACGGCATCTGGGCCACGGCACCTTACCTGCACAACGGTTCGGTGCCTTCGCTGTACTGGTTGCTGAAGCCAGCGGGCGAGCGCCCACAAAAATTCTGCATGGGCCGCCGCGACTATGATCCTGACACCGTCGGTTTCGCAGTCACCGCCAACGACCGTTGCAAGACGGGCGAGACGGAGTTCTCTGCGACGGGATCTGACGGCAAGCCGATCCAGGGCAACAGCGTGCTCGGCCATTCCTTCGAGCTCAGGGAGGGCGAGCCGAAACGGCCGGGCGTCATCGGCCGCATGTTCAAGGACGATGCCGAGCGCTACGATCTGATCGAGTATCTGAAGACGCTTTGACGCGACCAGAGTTCTTCGTCGTCATGGCCGGGCTTGTCCCGGCCATCCACGAACTTTCCCCCCGCACAAGAACGTGGATGCCCGGGACAAGCCCGGGCATGACGAGTTCGTGGCACGATGCCTCGCTCAAGCGCTCACTTGAACAGCGGCGTGCCCGGGACGAAGGCGTCGAAGGCGGCCCAGAACTGGGAGCGGTAGCGGTCCTGCTCCTGCAGGATCTCGTGCTTGGAGCCGGCGATCACGAGATGGGCGCCGGCGCGCAGGTGATAGGCGAACTCCTCGATCGCCGCGGTCGAGACCACGGTGTCATTGGAGGCCGCCAGCATCAGGATCGGCTGGCGGATCTGGGAGGGGTAGTTCACGCGCTTGAAGGTGTGCATCGCGCGGAAGGCGGTATCGGCCCAGGCGACCGTCGGTGACGCCAGTCCGAGCGTCGGATCCTCCTCCAGGATCGCGGCATTGCGCGCATAGCGCACGGGATCGCTGGTCAGGGGATTGTTGATGAAGGGATCGAGCCCGGTGAGGCGGTCGCTGCCGCCGGGAACGTAGCGGCCGCCCTGCCCGAGCAGGCGCATCGTCTTGAGCAGCGCACGCACCGGGAACGAGGTGGTACGTCCCGGCAGGTCGATCATCGGGGCCGACAGCACCATGCGGTCGAACCAGCGCTTGCCGGCATGCGCCAGCCGCAGCATCACCGTGCCGCCCATGGAGTGGGCGAGCGCGAAGAAGGGCGGCGGGCAATCCGGGAGCACCACCTGCTGCACGAAGGTCTCGACGTCGATCTCGAAATCGGAGAAGTCGCGCACATAGCCCTTGCGCGGATCGCGGAGGCGGCGCGAGGAATGGCCCTGCCCGCGCCAGTCGATCATCGCCACCGCAAAGCCGCGGTCGCGCAGGTCGCGCACGGTCTCGAAATATTTCTCGATCTGCTCGCTGCGCCCGGTGAAGACGCAGACGGTGCCCTTGCGGTTCGCCGGCGGCGCCCACCGCGCAAAGCGCAACTCGGCACCATCGGGGGTCTTGATGGTGCCGCTGACGACGTTTTCGGGAACGGGATTGGACGGGATCGAGACCAGCGTCATAGGCGGGAAGTACTGCAAATCAGGGGGCTAAAGCGCCGAAAAGGCCCAAATGCCGCCCTCTTGAACGCCGTCTCGTTCCACCCATATCATTTTCGTGCAGGCCGCTACCAGTGTTTCGGAACCGGAACATCAGGCTGCACACAGACGAAAGCCCGGCCCGATGGCGGGCGGGTTGCCTAACAGTCGCTCAATGGAGGACTTGACCATGCGTACCTACGATCTCACCCCGTTCTATCGTTCCACCGTCGGCTTCGACCGCCTCTTCAACCTGCTCGACCAGGCCGGTTCGGACGGCAGCCCCGGTTACCCCCCCTACAACATCGAGCGTACCGGCGAGAACGCCTACCGCATCACCGTTGCGGTCTCCGGCTTCTCCAAGGATGAGCTCTCCATCGTCGCGAAGGAAAACACGCTGACGATCAAGGGCGAGAAAGTCGCCAACGAGAACTCGAAGTCCGAAGTGCTCTACCGCGGCATCGCCGCGCGCGCTTTCGAGCGGGCCTTCCAGCTTGCCGACTTCGTGCAGGTGAAGGACGCTTCGCTCGAGAACGGGCTGCTTCACGTCGATCTCGTACGCGAGATTCCCGAGGCGAAGAAGCCGCGCCAGATCGCGATCAACGCGGGCGCCAAGGCGCAGGTGATCGAGAACTCGGCCGCGCAAGCCGCCTAAGCAGAACGCGACTTCCAGGTTGCGAAAGCGCCCCGGTGCCCCGGGGCGCTTTTTCGTCATGCATCGCATCACAGAGCGGTGAAGCCGCGTAACGCCGCCATCGCTCCCTCCGTCCTTCGGGCATCGAACCCAAACAAGATGGAGAAGATCATGTCACTCTGGCGCAGCCTTTTCGTCGCTGCGGGCCTTCTGGCGGCTCCCCTCGGCCTTGCTCATGCGCAGACACCTGCGACGGTCAAGGCGAAGAACGTCGTGCTGGTGCACGGCGCCTGGGCCGACGGGTCGAGTTGGTCGGAGGTGATCCCGATCCTCCAGGCTGCAGGCCTGCATGTCACCGCCGTGCAGAATCCGCTGTCGTCGCTCGCTGACTCCGTCGAGGCGACCAGGCGTGCGCTGGCCGAGCAGGACGGGCCGACCGTGCTGGTCGCGCATTCCTGGGGCGGCACTGTGATCAGCCAGGTCGGCACCGACCCGAAGGTCACCGGGCTCGTCTACGTCGCCGCCCGCGCGCCCGATGCGAACGAGGATTTCGTGGCGCTGTCGAAGCAATTTCCGACCGGGCCCGCGCGCGCCGGCATCGTCGAGCGCGACGGCTACACCAAGCTCTCGGAAGAGGCCTTCCTGAAATACTTCGCCAATGGCGTGAAGCCGAAGCAGGCCAGGGAGCTCTATGCGGTGCAATGGCCGACCGCAGCCTCGATCTTCGCCGGCCGCACCACGGAAGCGGCGTGGCACTCCAAGCCGAGCTGGTACGCAGTGTCGAAGAACGACTACACCATCAACCCCGATTTCGAGCGCTTCCTCGCCAAGCGCATGAACGCCACCACGATCGAGCTCGATGCCGGACACCTCTCGCTGGTATCGCATCCGAAGGAGGTCGCGAATCTGATCCTGGACGCGGCGGGGTATCCGCGAAGCTGAGGTGATTGCTGTGAATGTAAAAGGCGCCTGAGGTCTCAGGCGCCTTTCGTTTTGGCCAACTCTCTCCCCGATGCCGTCCCCGCGAAGGCGGGGACCCATAACCCCAGGGAGCGGTTTGGCGATGACTAGCCCGTCCTATTCGTGAGAGTGCGGCTTTTGGGCCCGATTGATGCGGCCGCACATCTTGTCTGACGAGGCGCACAGGATTGCCTTCGGCTTTTCGCCGCCTGACGACCGGTACTTTACAACGCGCTTGAGGGATGGGTTGGGCGAACGGGGGCGGACGCCCCGCCGGTCAAGGACCGAGCGGCAGCAGCGCGCCGGGCAAGCCGCAGATCAGGTCGGCTTCGGGACATGCCGCGGCAAACGCAAGGCGAATGCGGCTCGTGGTCTCGACGACACGGGCGGCGATTTTCAAGAGCCGAAGACGCAGCGTCGCGAACTCGGCAGCGGCCAATTCCCGGGCTTTGGGAATGGCGTCGCGCACGGTCAGCATCAGCCAATAAGCGGCCGTATGGAGCACGAGACGGACCTGGTTGGCGAGCGCCGAACGGCAGCTGGTGCGATCGGAGGCGAGCTGCGTCTTATGCAGCTTGATCAGATTCTCGGCTTGGCCGCGCGCGCAATACAGGCTGTCGTAGATCCACTCGGCCGAGCCGACATCGAGGCTGGTGACGACGAAGCGGATGTCGAGGCCGAGCATCGTCGCCTCAATACGGGCGACAGTGCGCCGTTCGCGATCCCAGGACTTTGCCTTGTGGCGCGTCTCGGTATAGCCACGCAGAACCGGCAGGTTCTCGATGGCGCGTCGCGTGCGGATGTCGTCGGCGACCTCGTCGACTTTTCTGGCGAGAGGCTTGGTGCCGGACAGACCGAAGATGTAGTCGATGCCGTTGGTCTCGCACCACGCCATTGCCTCCGGCCGGGCATAGTGCCCGTCGCCACGGAACGTAATTTGCGTGTTGTGCCATCGCGTCCGGATATGCCGTACCAGGCGGCGCAGATGGGCACGCACCTCGACGCCGCCCGGCGTCTTGCCGGGCCGCAGCACGACGGCCACGGGCCGGCTCTTCTCCGTGTCGTAGACGTGGATCGGCAGGAAGCAGCGTTCGTCATAATGAGCGTTGAACAGCGAGAGCTGCTGATGGCCGTGGACGACGTCGCAGGTATCATCGATGTCGAGCGTGACGGATGCCGGCTCGCGCGGGTAGCTATCCATCCATGCGTCGACCAAAGTGTAGGTCAGCCGGATCACGTCGCGCAGGCGCGGAGCATTCTCCAGCCGCGACAGCGTCGGCTGGGAACACAAATCCCGGCCCGTGTCCGGTAGGCGACCGCAGGCCAGCTTGAATGCCGGATCGGACCTCAGATGATCGAGGTCGTCGGCGTCCTCGTAGCCGCAGCAGATCGCGAACATGCGAGCGCGGAACATATCGACCAGGCTGTGCACGACCCGCGTCGGATCGCGCCGATCCGGGAACACCCGGGCCAGATTGTTGGCCAAACCGAGACGCCGCTCGGCCATCGCCAGAAGCATCACGCCCCCGTTCGAGGTTAGGCGCCCACCATCGAAGGCAGCTGTGACTTTCTTGGCGTGAACGGCTGGAAACGAGAAGGGCGGAATCGTATCGTCGGTCATGGCGGGCGTGGCGTTCGCGGTTGGAGGTGATGGGGTTGGCTTCGCAACCGAATCCTACGCCGCATCAGCGCTTTACCCCTCAGGCGCACTCTTACGAATAAGACGGGTTAAGTTGAAGAAAGATTGAGTGACTCCCGATCATTTCTGTGCCGAAACGTGGAGTCGCGGTCGTGCCGCGTCCAAAGAAACCGGCGCGAGCGGCCTATTAGACGCGGTAGGTGCTCAGCCTCCGAAACGAGACTATCAAGCATGAAGAGATCGAGCGCGAGGCAGAGGTTTTATTTGTGTTGAATTCTTGCTTCTCGATAGTGGTCTGAAATCGTATCATCGGTCATGGCGGGCGTGGCGTTCGCGGTTGAAGGTGATGGGGTGGCTTCGCAACCGAATCCTACGCCGCATCAGCGCTTTACACCACGCTCGCCAGCCTCTCAGGCGCCCTCTCGCGAATAAGACGGGCTAGGAGTCCGGTACTCGCACCTCATCCCCACCGATAGATCACGCGGTATGGGTCCCCCCGCGGGGACGACAGCGAGGGTGTGATGGGCACTGTCGCGTCAAACTCGCGTCGCCCTAATCCAGCCCCTGCGCGGCGGGCATGTCCTGCGTCGGCAGGATGGTCAAGGCCGGCTTGGCTTGACCCACGGTCGGCACGGCAGCTTGCGGGGCTGCATCGGCGGGCTTGGCCTGCGCGGCGGCCGCTTGCTGCGAAGGCTGGGCCTGCGGTGCTTGAGCCTGCTGCGCGACCGGCTCGGCCGGCTTCGCGGCAGCGACCGGCGTCTCGGCGCGCCGCGGGGCGGCCTTGGGCAGCGGCACGGCGCGGCTTGCCACATGCGGGATCGGAGCCGGCGGGCGCGGCGGGCCACTACGGATTGCGGTCGGCGGCGGCAGCGCGCTTTGCGGTCCGTAAGGCGCGACCGCGCGTTCGTCATAGGCGGGCGCCATGCCGTAGGCGTCAGCGGCGGGCATGAAGCGGATGATCCGCCCGTCGCGGGCGTCGATCACCAGCCGGCCGTCGTCGCCGCGGCGGTCGATCACCGCGATGGTGTAGACGCTGCCGCGCAGGCGCGGGATGCCGAGCGGCAAGAAGCCGTTTTCGCGCAGCACCGCGTAAACCTCGGTTGACGGCAACAATACCGGCGCCGGACCGCGTTCCTCGTAGCCATAGCCGTAACCGTAACGCGGTGGCGGCGGGGCAGCCTCCGGTGCGTAGGGTCCGTCGAAATCCGACACCGCGACGATGGCTCCGCTCGCGATACCGCTGGCGGGAACCTGGGCGTGGCCCGCACTTGCAGCCAACGCCAGCGCGGCGGCGGCCACACATCCTGTGAAAAACTTCATGGTCGAGACGCTCCTGTCAGGCCCCCCGATGGCCGCCCTCTTTCGCTTCTCGCGGCGTGGCGCGCCTTCCGAAGGGTTGATCCGAAGCTTCATTGGGGATTCCGGCGCGCGCGGGGCCGGATCAGGGCGCGTTTGCTTCAAAACCGGGGCCGCGCAACTTTTGGAAAGCGATTGATTGACATATCGGGAATCGGGACTTCCGCGCGCTTGTGTGCTAGACAAAAATTTGGCAAGGTGATGTTTAGGACAGGAAGACTGTCTCAATTTTGCGTGCGGTTCCGGCACAGGGATTGCAGCGAAAACCGGTGCTCTCGAGCGTCGGCAAGGTACCAGGCAAAGCCGTTCTCGGGGACGAAGAGCGCCTAGGCCTGAATCTAAGAAAATGCGGCTCGCAGCGGACGAGCGGTGGCCCAGGAGCGGGTGCCGCGGGACACCCAAGGTGCGCCGAAGTTGGCGGTGAGACAGCTTGCCGCATGGAGAGGACAGAGCAATGAACGGGTCGCAATTCGAGCGCGCAAACATCGTGGCAGAAGAGCTGTCGGCGACGGTCGCCTCGAAAACGACCGACCCGATTCAGGAACACAATTCGCGTCCCAAAGCCGAGGGCCTCTACGATCCGAGCCTGGAGAAGGATTCCTGCGGTGTCGGCTTCATCGCCAACATCAAGGGCAAGAAGTCGCACGAGATCGTCTCGGACGCGCTGAGCATCCTCTGCAATCTCGAGCATCGCGGCGCCGTTGGCGCCGACCCGCGCGCCGGTGACGGCGCCGGCATCCTGGTGCAGATTCCGCACGCCTTCTTCAGCCGCAAGGCCAAGGAGCTCGGCTTTGCGCTGCCGGGTCCCGGCGAATATGCCATCGGCGCGCTGTTCATGCCGCGCGACACCGCCTGGCGCAACGTCATCAAGAGCATCATCGCCGACCAGATCAGGGAAGAGGGCCTGACCCTGCTCGGCTGGCGCGACGTGCCGACCGACAATTCCTCGCTCGGCGTCACCGTGAAGCCGACCGAGCCCGCCTGCATGCAGGTGTTCATCGGCCGCAACGGCACCGCCAAGACCGAGGACGAGTTCGAGCGCCGGCTCTACATCCTGCGCAAGTCGATCTCGCAGGCGATCTACCAGCGCCGCGACCGCGGCCTTGCGGGCTATTATCCCTGCTCGATGTCCTGCCGCACCGTGATCTACAAGGGCATGTTCCTCGCCGACCAGCTCGGCAAGTACTATCCCGACTTGCACGAGCAGGATTTCGAGAGCGCGCTGGCGCTGGTGCATCAGCGCTTCTCGACCAACACCTTCCCGGCCTGGTCGCTGGCGCATCCCTACCGCATGATCGCGCATAACGGCGAGATCAACACGCTGCGCGGCAACGTCAACTGGATGGCAGCGCGGCAGGCCTCGGTGAGCTCCGAGCTGTACGGCAAGGACATCAACCGGCTCTGGCCGATCTCTTATGAGGGCCAGTCCGACACCGCCTGCTTCGACAACGCGCTCGAATTCCTGGTGCAGGGCGGCTATTCGCTGCCGCACGCAGTGATGATGATGATTCCGGAGGCGTGGGCCGGCAATCCCTTGATGGATGAGAAGCGCCGCGCCTTCTACGAATATCATGCCGCGCTGATGGAGCCGTGGGACGGCCCCGCCGCGATCGCCTTCACCGACGGCCGCCAGATCGGCGCCACGCTCGACCGCAACGGCCTCAGGCCCGCGCGCTATCTCGTCACCAAGGACGACCGCATCGTGATGGCGTCCGAGATGGGCGTGCTGACGATTCCCGAGGACCAGATCATCACCAAGTGGCGCTTGCAGCCCGGCAAGATGCTGCTGGTCGACCTCGCGCAGGGCCGCCTGATCCCCGACGACGAGATCAAGGCCGAGCTCGCCAGGAGCCATCCTTACAAGGAGTGGCTGGAGCGAACCCAGATCGTGCTGGAGGAGCTGCCGAAGGTTGCGACCACCGGCGTGCGCTCCAACCTGTCCCTGCTCGACCGCCAGCAGGCGTTCGGCTACAGCCAGGAAGACATCACCATCCTGATGACGCCGATGGCGGCCACCGGCGAGGAAGCCGCGGGCTCGATGGGCAACGACACGCCGATCTCGGCGCTGTCGGACAAGGCCAAGCCGCTGTTCACCTACTTCAAGCAGAACTTCGCGCAGGTCACGAACCCGCCGATCGACCCGATCCGCGAGGAGCTGGTGATGAGCCTCGTCTCGATCATCGGGCCGCGGCCGAACCTGTTCGACCTGCAGGGCATGGCCACGACCAAGCGCCTCGAAGTGCGCCAGCCGATCCTGACCGACGCGGATCTGGAAAAGATCCGCTCGATCTCGGAAGTGGCGGAGTCGCACTTCAAGTCGCGCACGCTGGACACCACCTTCCACGCCGGGCTCGGCGCGGCCGGCATGGACCAGGTGCTGGACGAGCTCTGCGCGCGCGCCGAAAGCGCGGTGCGCGAGGGCGTCAACATCATCATCCTGTCCGACCGCATGGTCGGCACAGACCGCGTGCCGATCCCCTCGCTGCTGGCCTGCGCCGCCGTGCATCATCACCTGATCCGCACCGGCCTGCGCACCTCGGTCGGCCTCGTCGTCGAATCCGGCGAGCCGCGCGAAGTGCATCACTTCGCCTGCCTCGCGGGCTACGGTGCCGAAGCGATCAATCCCTATCTCGCGTTCGAGACCATCATCGCGATGAAGGACCGCCTGCCCGGCTCGCTCGACGACTATGAGATCGTCAAGCGCTACATCAAGTCGATCGGCAAGGGCCTGCTCAAGGTGATGTCCAAGATGGGCATCTCGACCTACCAGTCCTATTGCGGGGCGCAGATCTTCGACGCGGTCGGTCTCAAGGCCGACTTCGTCGGCAAGTTCTTCGCCGGCACGCATACCCGCGTCGAGGGCGTGGGTCTGGCCGAAATCGCGGAAGAAGCGGTGCGGCGCCATGCCGACGCGTTCGGCGAGGCGCTGGTCTACAAGAGCGCGCTCGATGTCGGCGGCGAATACGCCTATCGCAGCCGCGGCGAGGACCATGCATGGACCGCCGAATCCGTGTCGCTGCTCCAGCACGCCGCGCGCGGCAATTCGCAGGAGCGCTATCGCGCCTTCGCCAAGATCCTCAACGAGCAGTCGGAGCGGCTGCTGACGCTGCGCGGCCTGTTCCGGATCAAGAACGCGGAGGAAGAGAAGCGCAAGCCTGTGCCGCTCGACCAGGTCGAGCCGGCCAAGGACATCGTCAAGCGCTTCGCCACCGGCGCGATGAGCTTCGGCTCGATCTCGCGCGAGGCGCACACCACGCTCGCGATCGCCATGAACCGGATCGGCGGCAAGTCGAACACCGGTGAAGGCGGCGAGGAAGCCGACCGCTTCAAGCCGATGCCGAACGGCGATTCCATGCGCTCGGCGATCAAGCAGGTCGCCTCCGGCCGCTTCGGCGTCACCACGGAGTATCTCGTCAACTCCGACATGATGCAGATCAAGATGGCGCAGGGCGCCAAGCCCGGCGAAGGCGGCCAGCTGCCTGGCCACAAGGTCGATGCGACCATCGCCAGGGTCCGGCATTCGACGCCGGGCGTCGGCCTGATCTCGCCGCCGCCGCACCACGACATCTACTCGATCGAGGACCTGGCGCAGCTGATCTACGACCTGAAGAACGTCAACCCGACGGGCGACGTCTCGGTCAAGCTCGTCTCCGAGATCGGCGTCGGCACGGTGGCCGCGGGCGTCGCCAAGGCGCGCGCCGACCATGTCACCATCGCGGGCTTCGAGGGTGGCACCGGCGCTTCGCCGCTGACCTCGATCAAGCACGCCGGCTCGCCCTGGGAGATCGGCCTCGCCGAAACCCATCAGACGCTGGTGCGCGAGCGGCTGCGCAGCCGCATCGTGGTCCAGGTCGACGGTGGCTTCCGCACCGGCCGTGACGTCGTGATCGGCGCGCTCCTGGGTGCCGACGAGTTCGGCTTTGCCACTGCGCCCTTGATCGCCGCCGGCTGCATCATGATGCGCAAGTGCCACCTCAACACCTGCCCGGTCGGCGTCGCGACGCAGGACCCTGTCCTGCGCAAGCGCTTCACCGGTCAGCCCGAGCACGTGATCAACTACTTCTTCTTCGTCGCCGAGGAAGTCCGCGAGATCATGGCAAGCCTCGGCTTCCGTACCTTCAACGAGATGGTCGGCCAGGTGCAGCTGCTCGACCAGACCAAGCTGGTCGCGCATTGGAAGGCCAAGGGCCTCGATTTCTCCAAGCTCTTCGTCAAGCAGAAGGAAGAGAAGGGCCAGAAGATCTATCACTCCGAGCGCCAGAACCATCATCTGGAGGCCGCGCTCGACCGCACGCTGATCGAGCGGGCGCAGCCCGCGCTCGACCGCGGCGCGCCGGTGAAGATCGAGGCTGCGATCAACAGCACCAACCGCTCCGCCGGCGCCATGCTGTCGGGCGCGGTGGCCAAGATCTACGGCCATGCCGGCCTGCCGCACGACACGATCCATGTCAGCCTCAAGGGCACCGCCGGACAGGCCTTCGGCGCGTGGCTCGCCCACGGCGTCACCTTCGAGCTCGAGGGTGAAGGCAACGACTATGTCGGCAAGGGGCTCTCGGGCGGCAAGATCATCGTCAAGCCGCCGAGGAACTCCGCGATCGTGCCGGAAGAGAGCATCATCGTCGGCAACACCGTGATGTACGGCGCGATCGAGGGCGAATGCTACTTCCGCGGCATCGCCGGCGAACGTTTTGCCGTGCGCAATTCCGGCGCCGTGGCGGTGGTCGAAGGCGCGGGCGATCATTGCTGCGAATACATGACCGGCGGCATCGTCGTCGTGCTCGGCAAGACCGGGCGCAACTTCGCGGCCGGCATGTCCGGTGGCATTGCGTATGTGCTGGACGAGACCGGCGACTTCGACCGGCTGTGCAACATGGCGATGGTCGAGCTCGAGCCGGTGCTGTCGGAAGAGCTGATCAACGCCGGCACCTATCACCATTCCGGTGACCTCGAGGCGCACGGCCGGGTCGACGTGTTCAGGAACCTGCTCGCCTCCGACGTCGAGCGCCTGCACGTGCTGATCTCGCGCCATGCCAAGGCGACCGGCTCCAAGCGCGCCGCCGACATCCTTGCCAATTGGAAGGAATGGCTGCCCAAGTTCCGCAAGGTGATGCCGGTCGAGTACCGGCGCGCGCTGCGCGAGATGGCCGCCAACGCGGACGCCGAGCCGAAAATCGCGATCGGGGCGTAGCAACAGCCCTCATGGTGAGGAGCGCGAAGCGCGTCTCGAACCATGAGGTCACCATGTGGGCCTCCATCTTTCGAGACGCGGCGCGAAGAGCGCGCCGCTCCTCGGGATGAGGAGTGAGAGAACAAACGACTAAGCGGCAGGGACTTCGGGTTTAATGGGCAAGATCACGGGTTTTCTGGAAATCGAACGGCACGACCGCAAGTACACCCCGGTCGCCGAGCGCGTGAAGCATTACAAGGAATTCGTCGTTCCGCTGTCCGAGAAGGAAGTGCGCGACCAGGCCGCGCGCTGCATGAACTGCGGCATTCCCTATTGCCACGGCACCGGCTCGGTGGCACCCGGCACGCCCGGCTGCCCGGTCAACAACCAGATCCCGGATTGGAACGACCTCGTCTATCAGGACAATTGGGAAGAGGCCTCGCGCAATCTGCACTCCACCAACAATTTCCCGGAGTTCACGGGCCGCATCTGCCCGGCGCCGTGCGAGGCGTCCTGCACGCTCAACATCGACGACAACCCCGTCACCATCAAGACCATCGAATGCGCGATCGTCGACCGCGCCTGGGAGAACGGCTGGCTGAAGCCGGAAGTGGCGACTGAAAAGACCGGCAAGAAGGTCGCCGTGATCGGCTCGGGTCCCGCCGGCATGGCCTGCGCGCAGCAGCTCGCCCGCGCCGGCCACGACGTGCATCTGTTCGAGAAGTACGCCAAGGCCGGCGGCCTGCTGCGTTACGGCATCCCCGACTTCAAGATGGAGAAGAGCGTCATCGACCGCCGCGTGGCGCAGATGGAAGCCGAAGGCGTCACCTTCCACTACAACAGCCATGTCGGCGCGGAGGGCAATGTCGATCCGCGCGAGATGCTCAACGAGTACGACGCGGTGGCGCTGACCGGCGGCGCGGAAGCCCCGCGCGACCTGCCGATCCCCGGCCGCGACCTCGCCGGCATCCACTACGCCATGGACTTCCTGCCGCAGCAGAACCGCCGCGTCTCCGAGGAGCCGCTCGGCGGCGTCCAGGAGATCCTGGCCGGCGGCAAGCATGTCGTCGTCATCGGCGGCGGCGACACGGGTTCGGACTGCATCGGCACCTCGCTGCGCCAGGGCGCGCTCTCGGTGACCCAGCTCGAGATCATGCCCGCCCCGCCGGAGCGCGAGAACAAGGGCCTGACCTGGCCGAACTGGCCGCTGAAGATGCGGACGTCCTCCAGCCAGGCCGAAGGCGCGGTGCGCGAATACGCCGTGCTGACGCAGAAGTTCTCGGGCGAGAACGGCAAGGTCAAGAAGCTGCACTGCGTGCGCGTCGACGACAAGTTCAAGCCGATTGCCGGCACCGAGTTCGAGCTCGATGCCGATCTGGTCCTGCTCGCGATGGGCTTCGTCCATCCCGTGCACGAGGGCCTGCTCAAGCTGCTCGCGGTCGACCTCGACCCGCGCGGCAACGTCAAGGCCAACACGCTCGACTACCAGACCTCGCGCCCGAACGTGTTCACCGCCGGCGACATGCGCCGCGGCCAGTCGCTGGTGGTCTGGGCCATCCGCGAGGGCCGGCTGTGCGCCCGGTCGATCGACACGTTCCTGATGGGGAAGACGGATCTGCCGATGTAGTTTTTTTACTCCACCGCCAAATCAGCAAAAGGTGTCATCGCTCGGCTTGACCGGGCGATCCAGTATTCCAGAGACGGTTGTAATTGAACGATAGGCCTCGGCGTACTGGATGCCCCGGTCAAGCCGGGGCATGACAGCTGAGTGAATGGTTGGAGAGAGGCTTCACTCCAAGACGTGCGGGAAGTGCTGCGCGTCCCACTCGTCAAGCCGGAACAACACCTTGCCGTATTCAAGAAGCCTGTCGTTCGGTCGATAGCGTCGCGTCGAAACTTCGACATCCGACGGGACTTCACTTGGCATCAAGTGAAAATGCTCGTTGGTCTCGCTCAGAGCCAGTAGTTTCTTGACGAGAAGGTCTCGACCTTCTGGATTGAGCCATAGCTCGAATTCGCCAGCCGAATTGATGTTCAAGGTAATTCGAGCAGCCATGGTGGCCTCTCAATTCTGCAGCCTCACCCCGACCAGCATCACCGTCCCCTGCGAGCTCGACCCGGCCTGGTTCGAGTCCAGGATGTCGTGGCGGAGCGTGCCCTTGATCCAGATGTTGCGGTTGAGCTTGTAGATCAGATTGCCTTCGAGCGAGTAGGTCTTGTCGTTGCGATTCTGGCCCTGGTAGTCGTAGGTGCCGTAGGTGAACTTGCCGACCGCCGTGAGCCAGCGGCGGAAGTCGTGGTCGACTTCGGCGGCGTAGGTGCGCACCAGGACGCCGGAGGAGCCGGGGATCGTGGTCTCGTTGATCTGCGTGTCGGTGAAGAATTTCACCGTGGTGAGGCCGCTGGCGTTCCAGATCAGGGAGCCCGTGGTGAGGAAGCCGGCGAGCTGGCTGAGACGCGGATCGGTATAGTTGCGCGCGGAATAACCGACCGAGATCTCGCCGGTGAGGATGCGCGAGAACTCGAAGGACGAGCCGACCTTGGCATAGCCGCCATTCGAGTCGCGGAAGTAGCCGTTGCGGTCGGCGGCCTGGTCGTGCACGCGGGTGTCGCCCTCGATCTCGACGAAGGGCTTCAGGCCCGGCTTGAGATCATAGGAGAAGCGACCGACGCCGCCATATTGGTTGAAGTCGCGGTCGGTGTTGGGGAAGACCGAGCCGTCGGTGAGTTTCGAATCCGTGTAAGCTGTGCGATCGACAGTGGCGCCGGCGGCGACCTGGAAGCGATTGAAGGTCTGGTCGAAGCCGATGGTCGTGCCGTAGGCGGCATAGACAGGGTATTTCTGCAGGCCGGCCTGCACGTTGGGGCTTCCGGGATTGTCGGTGGCGAGCCGCAGGCGGAGCTGCGAGAGAAGCTTGAAGTCGCGGGTGACGTCGAGCCGGCCATCGACATGGCCGTTGAAATCGGGCCGATTGGCCTCGACCGGCGATGGCGAGGCCAGGCCGTTGATCGTCGCCGGCATGTCGTTGGTGTAACCCGAGAACGAGCCGCGCAGATCGGCGACCAGCGCATGGCGCTCCCAATCGGACACCACGAGCAGATCGGGCGCGATCACATAGGCCGGCGAACCGACAGGCTTGTTGAGGCGCGTCGGATTGGTGTCGTAGCCCGCGGAGAGCTCGAGCCCGCCCTTGATCAGGAAGCTGCCGGCATAATCGCCGACGGCACCGAACGGATCCTCATCGGCCCTCAGGCGGCGGCGCAGCGGCTGGCCAGGCACGTTGCCCGCCATCGCCGGCGGCACCGGGACCTTGTGCGCGGTCTCGGAGGGCGGCGACGCGATACGCGGCGGAGTGAGCGTGCGTTCCGGTGTTGCCAGCGGGGCCTTCGAGCCCGGACCGGCCGCGCGCTTCGGCTTCGGCTGGCCGGGATAAAGCTTTGGCTGCTGCCGCTTGCGGTTCAGCGAGTCGTAGCCGGAGCTGCTCGCGCCGGTGGCGGCGGGCAGGCCGTAGGTCGGGACCTGACCGATGCGCGAGGTCGCCGGCGTCTCGCGGGCCTTGCGCGGATCGGCATTTGGATCGGGCAGCGCCGGCAATGAATCCGATGGTGCCTGCGGCACGCCCGCCGTGCGGCGCGTCGGCAACGGGTCGGGCGAGGCAAAACCGCCGCGGTTGGGATTGAACAGGTCGGGCGTAAGGCTCTGGGCGGACGCCGGGGCGCTTCCGAGGGCCGTCAGCGCGAGGCACGGCAAAGCCGCGCGCAGGAAATGCGCGCGTTTGCTCCGGCCATTGCCTGGAGACGGCACCACGATGGAATAACCCCAACGAAATCAAACACTTTCACGACCATCCCCACCGGCTGGCAGGAACCATCGTTAATGGAGTTAAAACAATTATGGTTAATGACCCGTTGAGGGTGTCGGGGCGCTCGTCGCCTCGCTGGTCGGGGCGTGCTAAGCAGGCGCCAACGGACGAACGCCCCTTCTCCCTGGACCAGCCCATGCCGAGCTCGAAACCGCTGATGACCGCATCATCCGGCCCCATCCCTGACAGCGTCGAATCCGCGCTCCGCACGCTGGAGACCGAGAGCGGCGGCATTAACGCGCTCGCCGCAGCTCTGCGCGGCCCACTGGGCGCGACCTTCGCGAAGGCCGTCGACCTGATCCGCAACGCCAAGGGCCGCGTCATCGTCACCGGGCTCGGAAAGTCCGGACATATGGGCCGCAAGATCGCGGCGACGCTGGCCTCGACCGGCACGCCCGCCTTCTTCGTGCACGCCGCCGAAGCCGGCCATGGCGACCTCGGCATGATCACCACCGACGACGTCATCATGGCGCTGTCCTGGTCCGGCGCGCAGCCGGAGATGAAGAACCTCGTGAACTATTCGGCGCGCTTTGCGATTCCCATGATCGCGGTGACGTCGAACGCCGCGTCCTCGCTCGGCCAGGCCGCCGATCTCGTCATCGAGCTGCCGAAGGCGCGCGAGGCCTGCCCGCACAATCTGGCGCCGACCACCTCGACCCTGATGCAGGCCGCGATCGGCGACGCCATCGCGATCGCGCTGCTCGAAGGCCGCGGCTTCACCGCGCTGGAATTCGCGCATTTCCACCCCGGCGGCAAGCTGGGCGCGATGCTGAAATTCGTTCGCGACTACATGCGCACCGGCGCGGAGATTCCGGTCAAGCCTGAAGGCACCAAGATGTCGGAGGCGGTGGTCGAGATGTCGGCCAAGGGGCTCGGCTGCGTCTGCATCGTCAACGCTGCGGGCGAGGCCGTCGGCATCATCACCGACGGCGATCTGCGCCGCCACATGCGGCCCGACCTTTTGACGGTGACGGTCGATGAGATCATGACGAAGCAGCCCAAATCCGTGCCGCCCTCGATGCTCGCGACCGAAATGATCGAGGTGCTGAACACCCGCAAGATCACGACGCTGCTGGTGACGGAGGCGGGCAAGGTGGTCGGCATCGTGCATCTGCACGATCTGCTGCGCGCGGGGGTGGCGTAGGGTTTGCGCGTCATCCCGGGGCATCGCGAAGCGATGAGCCCGGGATCCATCGTGCAGCAGAGTTTGTCTCGCTATGGATTCCGGGCTCACGCCAAGTGGCGCGCCCCGGAATGACAGTGAGAGTGTGGCCCGTGCCTGCCTCCCCCTCGTCATTGCGCTAGGGTCTGTACTCAATAGGGATTGAACGAAGCCGCTGCCGCGGCGTGAGGGGCAAGGTGGCGTAGATCGCCTCCTGGCTGAGAGGATGTGGGTGTTAGAGCCCACCCCCTCAGACAGGAGTATGAGATGGCCGATTTGAGCCCTCTTCGCCGCCGCATGATCGAAGACATGACCGTCCGCAATCTGTCGCCGGCGACGCAACGATCCTACATCAGCGCGGTTTCGAAGTTCAGCCGCTATTTTGGCCGATCGCCTGACCGGTTAGAGCTGGAAGACGTCCGCGCCTTCCAGATGCATCTGGTCTCGACCGGCATCTCATGGCCGGCGCTGAACCAGATCGTCTGTGCGCTACGGTTTTTCTACGGCGTCACGCTCGGCGAGGCACTGATCCCGGAGCGCATTCCCTATGCGCGAGAACCGCGCAAGCTGCCGGTCGTGCTCAGCGCCGACGAAGTGGTTCAGTTCCTCGAGGCCGTGTCCAGCCTGAAGAGCCGCGCCGCGCTCACCACGGCCTATGCGGCCGGACTCAGGGCCTCCGAAGTCGCGGGACTGCGGATCGAAGACATCGACAGCGCCCGCGGCGTCATCCAGGTGCGCCACGGCAAGGGGGCGAAGGACCGCAACGTGATGCTGTCGCCCCAGCTGCTGGGTATCCTGCGCACGTACTGGCGGCTCGCCCGGCCGCGGCTTTATCTGTTCCCTGGTCGTGACGAAGATCATCCGATCGATCAGACCGTGTTGCACGCCGCCTGTCGGTCTGCGGTGAAGGCTGCGGGCCTGACCAAGCGCGTCACGCTCCACACGCTGCGCCACAGCTTCGCGACGCATCTTCTCGAGAACGGAACCGATATCCGGATCATCCAGGTCTTGCTCGGGCACAATAATTTGTCGTCGACAGCGCGCTACACGCAGGTCGCCACCGATACGATCCGGGCGACGCAGAGCCCGCTCGATCGCCTGTCGCTGGCCGCGGCGGGATGCGGGTGATGATCCGCCCCGACAGCCGCTGCAACAGGCCCGCCATCGAGATCGCCGATATTCTGCGCCGGCATGGCGACACCTATCGCCGTGTACATGCCGGTCATCTCGGTCGGGTCGAGCGGCGCGTGATGAGCGCGATCGTGGCGTGCCGGACCGAGGCGCTCGGCGGCCACATGGAGGCTTGCGACGACTGCGGCATGACGCGGATCGCCTATAATTCCTGTCGCAACCGGCACTGTCCGAAGTGTCAGGGGCCAGCCCGAGCCGCGTGGCTCGCCGCGCGAGAAGCCGACCTGCTGCCGGTTCCCTATTTCCACATCGTCTTCACACTGCCGGCTCCGATCGCCGCGATCGCCTTTCAGAACAAGGCCATCGTTTATGCGATCCTGTTCAAAGCCGCCGCCGAGGCAATGTCGACGCTCGCCGCCAATCCACGCCGGCTCGGCGCCGGGATCGGCGTCGTCGCCGTCCTCCACACCTGGGGGCAGGCGCTGACGCACCATCCCCACGTCCACTGCGTCGTGCCGGGCGGCGGCCTCTCGCCCGATAGCGCGCACTGGATCGCCAGCCGACCAAACTTCTTCCTGGCCGTCAAACCGCTCGCCCGGCTGTTCAGACGCCTGTTCCTCGAACGTCTGACCGCCGCCTTCGACGCCGGCACCCTGAACTTCTTCGGCGATCTCGCATCCCTGGCCGAGCCTGCCGCCTTCGCAGCTCACCTCGTCGCTATGCGGCGCATCAGCTGGGTCGTCTACGCCAAACGGCCGTTCGGCGGCCCCGCGCAGGTGCTGGCCTATCTCGGCCGCTATACCCATCGCGTTGCAATCGCCAACAGCCGGCTCGTCGCCCTCGACGAGGATCACGTCGCCTTTACCTGGAAGGACTACCGCCAGAATGGCGCGACAAAGATCATGAAGCTCAAGCCCGACGAGTTCATCCGCCGCTTCCTTCTTCACACGCTGCCCGATGGCTTCCATCGCATCCGCCACTTCGGCTTCATGGCCAACGGCCATCGCGCTGCCAAACTTGCTCTTTGCCGCAAACTTCTCGATCGTGAGCGGACACCGCCAAACGATGGCGAGCCGTCGCCTGTGGATTCGGACGCTCTGACGTGGGCCAAGGCTCCCGCCTGCCCTGATTGTGGTGGCGTCATGCGCATCATCGAGCGCTTTCGACACAGCTTCAGCTGTTCCGGCGCTCCCACCCAATCGTACCGGTGCGACACATCGTGAGCCAACTTATACCGTGCACGAAGATCGTCATTCGTCATTATGATCCCATCGTCTCGATCATCGCAGACGCTGCCGAATCCGTGCGGCCAAACAGCGCGATGGAAATTGTTCGATGCAGCGGGCCATCGATCGCTACAGCCGGTAAAATGCTCTCTGTCTCAAGTTGCCGCCATTGCGCAACCAAAACGTCGCCGCGTCAGCTCCGCAGTCTGCCGATAGCAACCCGCGATCTCAAACTATCCCCATAGCCGCACCACCGTGCATATTCTCCCGCGGCTTCGTTCAATCCGGCTTCAATGAGGTCGCGTTACAAGCGCTTGCCGCGCCCTCGCGTGAGCGCGACCTCACAGAACCCTCCAGATTCCATCTGGAATTGGACTGTGATTCAAGCTTCTCAGCGGAAGGGAGGCTTGAATGGCAAAGCAGGTCTACTGGCTCAGCGATGCGGAATGGCGGCGGATTGAGCCGTTGTTGCCACGAGGGCGCAAGGGAGCGCATCGGGTCGATGATAGACGCGTGATCAGCGGCATTATGCACATGCTGAAATCTGGTTCGCGCTGGCGCGATTGCCCGGAAGTCTACGGCCCCTACACGACGGTCTACAACCGCTTCAACCGCTGGAGCCGACAGGGGATTTGGACGGATATTTTTTACGCCCTGACCGGATCGACCGGCATGTACGGATCGATGTCGGTGGATTCCAGCTACATCAAAGCCCATCGCTCCGCGGCCGGCGCAAAGGGGGGGCCTTCAACAATGCGATCGGCCGCTCACGCGGCGGGCAGACCACCAAAATCCACGCGCTGACCGACGATATCGGCCGTCCGCTTGCCTTCTTGATTACCCCTGGCAACACCCACGACTTGGTCGGTGCACGCGGTTTGATCAGCATGGTTCGTACCCCGCGCCGTCTGTTGGCTGATCGTGCCTACGATGCCAGGAGCTTGCGCGACGAACTGGCCGCACGCCGCATCAAGGCTGTGATCCCGCCAAATCCGACCCGCAAGCATCCGCATCGCTACGATAAGACCGCTTACAAAGGGCGCAACGTCATCGAGCGTATGTTCTGCCGTCTCAAGGACTTCCGCCGGATCGCAACCCGATACGACAAGCGTGCAGACATCTTCCTGTCTGCAATCCTTCTGGCCGCTGCGATCACTTGGTGGATCAATTGAGTCCGGACCCTAGAGCGGCGCTGGAAACCGCGCCGCGTTCTCCTCCAGAGGCAGTCGCAGCCCGTTCGCCAGATACGACACGGTGCGATAGAAGCCGCACAGGAGCATGATCTCCAGGATCTGTGCCTCGTCGTGATGCGCCGAGAGTGCGACGAATTCCTCGTCGCTCAACGTCGCGCGGTGATGCAGCGCGTCGACGGCTGCGATCAGCGCCTGCTCGCCCGGTGACCAGAATGTTGATGCTGCGTCGCCCTGCACCGTCGCACGCACTTCATCCTTGGTGAGCTTTGCCGGTCCGGCAAAGATCGCGACATGCACGCCCCATTCGTATTCGCATCTGTTCAGTGCGCAGGTGCGGTCGATGACGATCTCGCGCTGGCGCAAGGAGAGCGGGCCGGGATCGAGCAGGCCGCCGGCGCGAAACTTGTCCCAGGCGCGGCCGTGGCCCGCCAGCACCCGGAACAGCACCAGCGGCGGCGCGCCGCGCATGATGCGGTCGAACTGCGCCTGGATCTCCGGGGGATAAGGTGGCGTGAGCGGGGCGATGCGCGGTGCGGCTTCGGACATGGGCCGGTTCCTGTGCTACATTTATAGTAGCAGCACGCTACATTATTTGTAGCACGACGCAAGAGGCGACGATGGCGAAACAGGCTGGCTCGAAGACACGCAGCGTCCGCGGCTCGCGCACCGGGCGGCCGATCATGGCGTTGCTCGACCTGCTCGGCCGGCGCTGGACCTTGCGGATATTATGGGAGTTGCGCGAAGAGTCGCTCACCTCGCGCGCGCTGCGCAGCGCCTGCGACGAGGCCTCGCCTACGGTGCTGCAAGCGCGGATGACCGAACTGCGCGAGGCTGGGTTCGTGGAGCTGGGCGACGGCGGAGGCTATGGGCTGACGGCGCTGGGGCGGGACTTATGCGAAACGTTCATGCCGCTGCACAAATTTGCGGAGAGGTGGAAGAAGTAGAGCTTTCTCCTACCCTCCCCTGGAGGGCGGGGGAATCGCATGTGCACATTTTGCAGAGGTCGTCATGCCCGGGCTTGTCCCGGGCATCCACGTTCTTGTGCTGCGTGGAAACGCGTGGATGGCCGGGACAAGCCCGGCCATGACGCTGTAGAAACAGTCGGTGCCCCACAACTCACACCTCACATGCGATGGCCCTGCCCTCCAGGGGAGAGTAAGAAGCTACGCGACAGCGACGGTCAGGTTCGCACCGTCAACCTGCACCACCTTGACCCGCGTCCCGGCCGGCGTATCCGGACCGGCAACGCGCCACACCGTGTCGCCGATACGCATGGTGCCGCTGCCGTCGATGATCGGCTTCTCCAGCGTGAACTCGCGCCCGAGCAGCGCTTCGCTGCGCTTGTTGAGGAAGGGGCTCACGCTCGCGTCCGGCCTGGGCCGGGCGAGGCGGCGCCACACCGGCACGGCGGCCGCGGCGAAGACCGCGAACATCACGAGCTGGAGCTGCCATGACACCACGACCGCGAACGAGATCAGCCCGACCAGCAGCGCGGCGAGCCCGAGCCAGAACAGGAAGATGCCCGGCGCCAGCACCTCCAGCGCCATCAGGAGAAAGCCGAGAATCAGCCAGTTCCAGGTGCCGAGCGAGACGAACATGTCGGTCATGACACGACCTCTATCAATTGGCGCATGTCCTCATCGGAAGGCCATGCGCTATCACTATCCCTGCCGCGGCGGCACCGCCGGCGGCGTGTTGCCAGTCATCGGCACCGAGCCACGGCGGGCGGCCGCGGACACCGCGCCTTCGCCGAATGTTGCCTTCGCAATCTCGCCGATGCCGGCGAGCGAGCCCAGCATGCTCATCGCTTCGACCGGAAGCATGATCACCTTCTGGTTCGGCGAGTCCGCCAGCTGCCCGAACGCCTTGATATACTTGTCGGCGATGAAATAGTTCAATGCGGCGACGTCGCCCTTGGAAATCGCTTCGCTCACCATCTGAGTGGCCTTCGCCTCGGCCTCCGCTGAACGTTCGCGTGCCTCGGCGTCGCGGAACGCCGCTTCCTTGCGGCCTTCCGCCTGGAGGATCTGGCCCTGCTTGGCGCCCTCGGCGCGCAGGATTTCCGACTGGCGTTGGCCTTCGGCCGCCAGAATGTCGGCACGCTTGACGCGCTCGGCCTTCATCTGCCGGCCCATGGCCTCGACGAGGTCGGCCGGCGGCACGATGTCCTTGATCTCGATGCGGTTGACCTTGAGACCCCAGGGCGAGACCGCGGCATCGACCACGCGGAGCAGGCGCTCGTTGATCTCGTCGCGATGCGACAGCACCTGGTCGAGGTCCATCGAGCCCATCACCGACCGGATGTTGGTCATGGTGAGGACCGTGATGCCCTGGTTGAGATTGGCGACCTCGTAGCTCGCCTTTGCGGCATCGAACACCTGGTAGAAGGCGACGCCGTCCACCGTCACGGTGGCGTTGTCCTTGGTGATCACCTCCTGCTCTGGAATGTCGATCACCTGCTCCATCATGTTGATCTTGCGCCCGACGCGATCGAAATAGGGCACGATCAGATTGAGGCCGGGGCTCAGCGTCTGCGTGTATTTGCCGAACCGCTCGATGGTCCAGTCATAGCCCTGCGGCACCGTCTTCACGCCGGCCACCAGCGTGACGATGACGAGCAACACCAGAACAATAGCGAAAATGTCGAAACCGCTCATATCTCCTCCAAGCCGGGAAAACCCCTTTCCGGCGCTGTCATTGGTCGGCATCACGATCCTACCGGTTCAGCGGTCGCGCGTAACGTCGATATGGGTGCGATTCTGCACAAGTGGCGCGGAGAGGGAATGCTCGCGATATGTATTTGCGGCAGGCTCTTGAAAGCGAGCGGCGCCCACCTACCGACAGATATTAACGCATCCGGCCTGCCGTCCGCGGCGGGCGGCGTCATTCGATGACGTCGTTCGCGATTGCCAGGAGGCCCGCAGAAAGCGTGACACCAAGCTCTTTGGCCGCCTTCAGGTTGATCGTCAGCTCGAACTTGGTCGGGTTCTGGACCGGCAGATCGGCCGCCTGCGCACCCCTGAGGATGCGGTCGATGTAGTCCGCCGCGCGCCGGAGCTGCTCGGCGCTGTCGGTGCTGTAGGACATCAGCCCGCCCTCGTCGACGAAGGTGCGGCTCCAGAATACCGCGGGCACGCGCGCCTGTGCGATCGCCGAGAGCAGTTGCGCGCGGTTGGCCATGGTGAAGAAGTCCGGCAGGACCAGGATGGCGCCGTCTTTGCGCGAAGCCAGCGCCTCGATCGAGGCGGCGTCATGGACCGGCGCGGGCTCGACCGTCACGTGCAGCGTCCGTGCGGCATCCTCGATGGTGCGCAGCATCAGGGGCGCGAACGGCGCAGTGGCGGGATTGTAGACGACGAGCACGCGGCGGACGGGCGGCGTGACCTGGGTCAGCATCTCCAGCCATTTGCCGGCGAGCGGACCATCATAGTCGGTGAAGCCGGTGATGTTGCCGCCGGGATGCGCGAGATTTTCGACAAAACCCTGACTGACGGGATCGGTGACGACGGCGAACACGATCGGGATCGTCGTGGTACGCCGGCGCAGCTCCTCCACCGAGGGCGTGCCGACCGCGAGCATGATGTCGGGCTTGAGCGCGATCAGCTCGTCCGCAAGCTGCGCGATGCGGGCGCGGTCGCCGCCGCCGCTGCGCCAGGCGATCTTGAGGTTGTCGCGCTCCTTCCAGCCAAGGCCGGCGAGCGCCTCGACCAGGATCGTGCTGCGGGCCTGCCCGATCGCGTCATCGGCGGCCGTGACCGAGAGCACGCCGAGCCGCCGGGTCGCGTGCGGCGGCTGCCCCAATACCGGGGCCGGCAGCGCCACGATCATCCCGAGAAGCGCCAGGCACTCACGGCGGTTCATGGGGCGCCCATCAGATCCAGCCCTGAAGCTCGCGCAGCACCAGGGTGCGGATCACGTCCATGCCTGATACGCTATCGTTGAGACACGGGATCGCGGAAAACTGCTCGCCGCCATTGTGCTTGAAGATCTCGGCGTTCTCCTGCGCGATCTCCTCCAGCGTCTCCAGACAGTCGGCGGAAAAGCCCGGCGTCACCACCGCGATGCGGCGCACGCCTTCCTTGGCGAGCCGCTCCATGGTCTTGTCGGTGTAGGGCTGGAGCCACTCGTCATTGCCGAAGCGCGACTGGAAGGTCAGCAGCAGCTTTGTCTTGTCCATGCCGAGCCGGCGGCGCAGCGCCTGCGTCGTGGCAATGCAGTGCTGCTGGTAGGGATCGCCCTTCTCGACATAGGATTTGGGCATGCCGTGGAAGGACGCCACGATCAGCTCCGGCTTGAACGACAGCGTCGCCAGATGCGCCTCGATCGAGGTCGCGAGCGCCTCGATATAGGCCGCGTCGTCATAATAGGGCGGCGTCACCCGCAGCGTCGGCTGGTTACGCAAGCGGGCCAGCACGCGGAACACTTCGTCGCAGACGGTCGCCGAGGTCGAGGCGGAATATTGCGGATAGAGCGGCACGGCGAGAATGCGCTCGCACCCTTTCGCGATCAGCGTGTCGATGCCCGCTTTGATCGAGGGATTGCCGTAGCGCATCGCCCAGTCGACAACGACGTGGTCGCGGCCCGACAAGGCTGCTGCGAGCTTGTCGCTTTGCGAGCGCGTGATGGTCTTCAGCGGCGACTCGTTCCGCTCGGTGTTCCAGATCTTCTGGTAGTCCAACGCCTTGGTGCGGGGACGGCTGCGCAAGATGATCCCGTTCAGCACCAGCTTCCAGATCAGGCCCTGGTCCTCGATGACGCGGGCGTCACTGAGGAACTCCTTGAGGTAGACCCGGACGCCCGGCGCATCGGCGGTGTCGGGCGTTCCGAGATTGACCAGGAGCACGCCAACGCGCGGCAAGGCGGATCGGGTGGCCGGTCTCGTGGTCTCGATGGGGACGACACTGGTCATGGCTCTGTGGGTCGCGCGTTGGTCCGAACTTGTCAAGATGAGCCGGGGTTCGCTAGGGTCGCACCCAAGCGGGGGGAGGCAAGATGACGCTCGCGGAATGGTGCGTATTCGGAGCGCTGCTGCTGTATCTGGCGACGATCGCCTCGGTCAAATGAATCAGGTTCCGCCGCTTCGACAATTCCCGGCCGCGCGATCCCGCGTTCTATGAGGACGCCCTCTCGCAACGCGCTCTGGGCGCGCACCAGAACGGCATCGAGACCTTTCCGTTCTTCGCCTTCGCGGTGCTGCTTGCCGAATACCGGGACTCCCCGCAGCGCCTGATCGACGAGCTCGCGGCGCTGTTCCTGATCGTGCGCCTCGCCTATGTGCTGACTTATCTCGGCAACCGCCCGACCCTGCGCTCGATCCTCTGGAGCATCGGCTTTGCGATCAATCTCGCGATCTTCTTCATGCCGGCCTTGAAGCGGTTCCTGCCGGTGTGAGCTTCTCTTCTTCCTTCTCCCTTGTGGGAGAGGGGAAGAATTCAGAAACACGTCGTCCGTTCGGCGGCGATGTAGCCGAACAACAGGCCGACGCCGAACAGCAGCACGAGGCCGGCGGCGCCGAATTCGATGCCGCGCATGAAGAGGGCACCGCCGCCGTCGCGCCCGGCGCTGAGGCGGGCGGCGATGTCCTTGGCGGAGACGGCGACGATCGCGATGGCCGCGACCGTGATCGCGGTGCCGAGACCCATCAGGAAGGTTGCGGCGACGCCAGCCCAGAACAGGCCCTGCGCCAGCGCAAACACCAGGACCAGGATCGCGCCCGAGCAGGGACGGATGCCGACGGTCAGGATCGCAGCGAACCCGCGCCGCCAGCCACCGGGCCCGGCCAGCTCGCCGGGAGTGGGGCCGTGGGAATGGCCGCAATGCTCGTCATGGACGTGACCATGCCCGTGGTCATGATGAGCGTGGCTGTGGCCATGGTGGTGATCCTGCCCGTGATCGTGGTCACGATGAGCATGGACATCACGATGATGGTGATGATCGTGATCATGATGGTGCGGCACGCCCGCAATCGCCGGCACCGGCTGGGCGGCCTGAAGCGCGCGGATGAAGGTGCCGCCCTTGACCCAAACCAGGCGCAGGCCGAACAGCGCGATCAGGGCGTAGCTCGCGATCTCGATCACCCCTTCCGCCTTGCACATGGTCTTTGCGGTCGCATTCAGGATCCAGGCCGAAATGCCGACGATGAGGATCGCCACCAGCGACTGCATCAGGGCCGAGGCAAAGGACAGCGCAATGCCGCGCCGCGCGGTCTCGCGGTTGGCGACCAGGTATGAGGCGATCACCGCCTTGCCGTGGCCGGGACCGGCGGCGTGAAAGATGCCATAGGCAAACGAGATGAACAGCAGCGTCCACACCGCCGAGCCGTCCGACTTCGCGGCCCTGATGGTCGCCGACATCTGCCGATAGAATTCCGACTGCTTTGCCAGCAGCCAGCCGATGACGCCGCCGGCCTCAGGCTGGGCCGCCTGCGCCGGTCGCGGCGCGCCGAACGGATTTTGCGCGAGCAGATCATGGAGCGCGGCATCGGCCACGGCCGCGACAAGCAGAACGGCGGTGCAGGCGAGCAGCCCGCGCGCAAGCGGAGAGAGTTGCGGCTTCAAGGGCAATCCACCGTGATCTTGTTGGCGAACATCATGCCGAAATTCGAGTTCTCGCCGTTCAGGAAGGTCTGCTCGTTCAGCTTCTGCGCGCTCGCGGTGCCGTCGTTCGGTCGCTCCAGCTTCATCTGGCAGCCCGCGGGCGCACCGACCAGCTTGACCGGATTGTCCTTGGCCATCTGGAAGTCGATGAAGAAGGAGCGGTCGAACACTTCGAGCACCAATTGCCTAGGCTTGACCGGGTTCTTCAGCGGCAGCGTGAAGTGCAGGGTCAGCACCGTGTCCTTGTAGTCGAGGAAGTAGTCGACCGGCTCCTGGAATCTTTCCTTCTTGCCGTCGGCTCGCGCAAAGGTGAAGTAGGCATATTCCTTCAGCGACTCGACATTGGTCTGCGCCAGCGGCGTCAGCTCCTCGCGCGTATAGGCGCCCTTGGTCTTGCTCTCGAGTCCCTGCACCGCATAGGCCGAGAACATGTCGTCGAAGGTCCAGGCATGGCGCACGCCGGTGATGCTGCCGTCCGCCGCGTAGAGCAGCTCGCTGGTCGCGGTGATCCAGACATGCGGATGCGCCTGCGCCGCTCCCGCCGCAAGCGTGAGGATGGCGGCGAGCAGCCATCCGTAAAGAGTGCGCATCTCCATCAGGCCGCCTTTGCGTCGTCGAGCAGGCCGCGGCGGCGGAGCAGCGCGTCGGGCTCGGGCGGGCGGCCGCGGAAGGCCTCGTAGGCAGATTCGGGATCGACCGATCCGCCGCGCGAATAGATGTCGTCGTGCAGGCGTTTTGCCACGGCAGGATCGAAGATGTCCCCGGCCTCCTCGAAGGCGCCGAAGGCATCGGCGTCCATCACCTCCGACCACATGTAGCTGTAATAGCCCGCGGCATAATGATCGCCGGTGAAGATGTGGCCGAACTGCGTGGGCCGGTGCCGCAGCGCGATCTCCTCGGGCATGCCGATCTTCTCCAGCTCGCGTCTCTCGAAGGCGCGGACATCCTGCGCGGCGGCGGCCGGCTGGGTGTGGAATTCGAGGTCGACCAGCGCCGAGGAGACGAACTCGACCGTGGCGAAGCCCTGGTTGAATTTTCGCGCGGCAAGGAACCGTTGCAGCAGCTCGTCCGGCAGCGGCTCGCCGGTCTGGTAATGGCGGGCGAACTTTTGCAGCACCTCGGGCCGTTCCTGCCAGTGCTCGTAGAGCTGGGAGGGCAGCTCGACGAAGTCGGTGAACACGGAGGTGCCCGACAGCGAGGGGTAGGTCACGTTGGAGAGCATGCCGTGCAGGCCGTGGCCGAACTCGTGGAACAGGGTGCGGGCATCGTCGGGCGACAGCAGCGAAGGCTCGCCGCCGGCCCCCTTGGCAAAATTGCAGATGTTGAGAACGAGCGGCGCGACTTCGCCGTCGAGCTTCTGCTGGTCGCGCAGCGAGGTCATCCAGGCGCCGGAGCGCTTGGACGGCCGGGCGAAGTAGTCCCCATAGAACAGCGCCTTGTGCTTGCCGTCCCTGCCCTTCATCTCCCAGACCCGGACGTCCGGGTGCCAGACCGGAACATCCTTGCGCTCCTCGAAGGTAACGCCGAACAGGCGCGTGGCGCAGTCGAATGCGGCGGCAATCATGTTGTCGAGCGCAAGATAAGGCTTGATCGCGGCGTCGTCGAAATTGGCGCGCTGAAGGCGCAGCTTCTCGGCATAGAAGCGCCAGTCCCAGGGCGCGAGCTTGAAATTACCGCCCTCTTCCGTGATCAGCACCTGCATCTCGTCGCGGTCCGCGAGCGCGCGGGCCCGCGCCGGCTTCCACACCCGCTCCAACAGGCTCCGCACCGCATCCGGCGTCTTGGCCATGGAGTCCTCGAGCCGGTAGGCGGCGTAGGTCGGGTAGCCCAGGAGCTTGGCGCTCTCCTCGCGCAGCTTCAGGATCTCGACGATGGTCGCGTTGTTGTCGTTGGCATTGCCGTTGTCGCCGCGCGCGATGAAGGCCTTGTAGACCTTCTCGCGGAGGTCACGCCGCGCCGAGCTCTTCAGGAACTGCTCGACCGAGGAGCGCGACAGCGTGACGATGGCCTTGCCTTCCATGCCGCGCTCTTCTGCCGCGGCCTTGGCGCTGGCGACAAAGCTCTCCGGCAGGCCCTGGCGGTCGGCCTCCGCCAACTCCATGAACCACTCCTGCTCGTCCCCGAGCAGATGGTGGCTGAAGCCGGTGCCGAGCTGGGCCAGCCTCTCGTTGATCTCGGCCATCCGCGCCTTGGCCTCCTCCGAAAGACCGGCGCCGGAGCGGTGGAAGCGGGTGTAGGTGCGCTCGAGCAGGCGAAGCTGCTCGGGCGTGAGCCCAAGATCGGCGCGGTTCTCGTGCAGCTGGGCGATGCGGCCGAACAGCACGGCGTTCATCATGATCGGATTCCAGTGCCGCGCCATCCGCAAGGAGACCTCCTTGTCGATCTCCAGGATGGCCGGGTTGGAATGCGCCGAGACGAGGTCGTAGAAGACCGCCGCGACCTTGCTCAGCAGCTTGCCCGAGCGCTCCAGCGCCGTGATGGTGTTGGCGAAGTCGGGCACCGCCGGATCGTTGATGATCGCCGCGATCTCGGCGGAGTGGTCGGCGAAGGCCTGCTCGAACGCCGGAAGGAAGTGCTCCGGCTCGATCTCGTCGAAGGGCGGGGTCGCAAATGGCGTCGTCCAGGCCTTCAGCAGCGGGTTGGTCTCGGCGTCCGTAGTTTGGCGGGTTTCTGACATCACAAGTCCCGAATTCGTGGCTCGATTGTTGCGGCCAGCTATAGCACGCGATGGGGCTTTTTTGGGCCATTTGCCCTTGCTCCCGGCCGCCTTTTCGGGGAGATTGCGCCCCTTCGAAGCTACGGATCCTGAGCTCATGAACGCGCCTTCTTCATCTTCCCGTCAGATCGCCTGGCCGAGCGTCATCACCGTCATCAGCGCCGCCATCCTGATCGGCGCCGAGGTGTTCGGCGCGGCCTTTGCCGGCGGCTGGGCGCTCGCGATCCTGTTCGGGCTCGGCGACCAGGGCGCCCACATCCTCCAGGCCGTGCTGTTCGCACTCGGCGTGCTGGTGATGACCGCGTTCATCCGCGGAGCGCAGCGCGTCGAGCCGTTCACGAAGCGCGGCTGACGCTCACGCGCGACAGACGCGCGCGCTGCACGATGAAGCTTAACGCGCGTTCATCTTCCGCGTCGCTCGCGCAACACTGCGCAAGCAGATGTTAGGCAATTCGGTTGCCAGCCTAAAAAAATTCTTGCGAAGCAGAGTCAAAACGCTTATGTGCGGATTTGCCCAATTTCGCACGTGCCTGTGGTCGTGTGTCAGTCGGTAGGTATCCGGACAAGAGGCCGGACAGCCGCCAAGGGGTGAAGAAGCCGAGGGGCTCTTCGGAAGTGCAGAAGTCGGAAGACCGAAGGTCGGACGACAGAGCAAACCCGGAGCGCCCAGCATCTCTCTCAAAGAGGTGCCATGTCGAAGGTGACTTTACTCTTTGCAACCGTGACTGGCAGCCGGAGGCGAACCGGCGCACCCCGCTCTCAACGGGGGACGCGACTTAAAGCAACGACGGATCGGGCTTTTTTGGTCTCTACCGGCAGTCCAACGCCGGCGCGGGCTACTGAAAAGGCTTGTCCTTCATTGCCAGGTGTGCGGGCGGGAACACTCCCAACCAATCCACGGCAGCACAGTCTGGTTTGAGTCTCGTGGCTTCGTCGCGCCTCCATCGCGCGATCCGGCCAGAGCACTCTTATCCGGCGTCATGTTTTGAACGGGCCCGTCGCTGGGCCGTTTGGGAGAGTGCCATGACCGAACGTATCCAGGAATTCCTGCGCAACCGCCGCAAGGATGGCCTCGACACCGAGCCGTGCCTCGTCGTCGACCTCGAGGTCGTGCGCGACAACTACCAGAGCTTTGCCAAGGCGCTGCCGGACAGCCGCGTGTTCTACGCCGTCAAGGCGAACCCGGCGCCGGAAGTGCTGGCCCTGCTCGCCTCCATGGGCTCCTGCTTCGACACCGCGACCGTCGCCGAGATCGAGATGGCGCTGGCCTCGGGTGCGACGCCCGACCGCATCTCCTTCGGCAACACGATCAAGAAGGAGCGCGACATCGCGCGCGCCTTCGCGCTCGGCATCCGGCTGTTCGCCGTGGACTGCGCCGCCGAGGTCGAGAAGGTCGCCCGTGCCGCCCCCGGCGCGAAGGTGTTCTGCCGCATCCTCTATGACTGCGCCGGCGCCGAGTGGCCGCTGTCGCGCAAGTTCGGCTGCGACCCGGAGATGGCTGTCGAGGTGCTCGATCTCGCCAAGCGCCGGGGGCTGGAGCCGTGCGGCATCTCGTTCCATGTCGGCTCGCAGCAGCGCAAGGTGAAGGCGTGGGACCGCGCGCTGGCGATGGCCTCGCAGGTGTTCCGCGACTGCGCCGAGCGCGGCATCAACCTGTCCATGGTCAACATGGGCGGCGGCTTCCCGACCAGGTACCTGAAGGACGTGCCGCCGGTGGTGACCTACGGCCGCTCGATCTTCCGCGCGCTCCGCAAGCACTTCGGCAACCAGATCCCGGAGACCATCATCGAGCCGGGCCGCGGCATGGTGGGCAACGCCGGCATCATCGAATCCGAGGTCGTGCTCATCTCGAAGAAGAGCGACGAGGACGAGGTCCGCTGGGTCTACCTGGACATCGGCAAGTTCGGCGGTCTTGCCGAGACCATGGACGAGTCGATCCGCTACGCCATCCGCACCCGTCACGACGGCGCGGACATGACGCCGTGCGTGCTCGCAGGTCCGACCTGCGACAGCGCCGACGTGCTGTACGAGAAGAACCCGTATCCGCTTCCCGTCACGCTCGAGATCGGCGACAAGGTGCTGATCGAAGGCACCGGGGCCTATACGTCGACCTACTCGTCGGTGGCGTTCAACGGTATCCCGCCGCTGAAGACGTACCACATCTGATCCGCCTCCCTGTCTGAGGCCTGACGAACCCGGGAGCCGGTCCGCCGGCTCCCTTCCTGACATTGCCATTCTGACGACGCGCGAATCCGCGTGCCCCTGACGCACGGATTCGAGCGAGGACTGACGTGCCATGACTGCTCCTCGGAAGCCACAGATCGCCCTCTCTTCGAAAGCCGCTCCGTTCGCGATCCGCAACGAGCGCGCTGCCGACGTCGCGACGCGTGAAGCGCTGCTCGATGCCTGCTTTGGCGAGACCCGCCACGGCCGCACCTGCCAGCGCCTGCGCGACGGGCGCGCACCTGCCGCCGGCCTCGCGCTGGCCGCCGTGCGCGAGGGCAAGCTCGTGGGAACCGTGCGGCTGTGGCATGTCAGCGCCGGAGGCAGGCCCGCTCTGGTCCTCGGACCGCTGGCGGTCGACCCTGCCTGCCGCGAGCTCGGGATTGGCGCCGCGCTGATGCATCAAGCGCTGGCCGCCGCCCGGGCGCGCGGGCATGCCGCCCTGATCCTGCTCGGCGACGCGCCCTATTACGTCCGCTTCGGCTTCTCGGCGGAGAAGACCGGCGAGCTCTCGCTGCCCGGCCCGTTCGAGCGCGACCGCCTGCTGGCGGTCGAATTCACCGATGGTGCGCTCGATGGCGCGGAAGGGATGATCGTCCCGACCGGCGCGGCCCTGCCCAAACGGAGGGCGGTTCGCGCCCTCCAGGCGCACGCGGCCTGAGAGATCGCCTTTATAGCGAAGAGCGAAGTAGTACTGAGCGGCAGCGCACGGCCGTGCCTGCGCTGGCTTCCTTTGGGGTTGCGCAGGCGCGAGAAACGCCCTTTAACCCCGCGAAACACCGCATCCGTCGAGGCCCATGACCATGTCCCGTCGCCTGATCTCCACCGGCTCGCCCCTCGAGAAGACCGTCGGCTACAGCCGCGCTGTGATCGACGGCGAGTTCGCCTTCGTCGCGGGAACGACCGGCTATGACTACACGACGATGACGATGCCGGCCGATGCCACGAGCCAGTCACGCAACTGCTTCAAGACCATCGAAGCCGCCCTGAAGGAGGGTGGATTCGAGATGGCCGATATCGTTCGTGCGACCTACTACGTCACCGACGCCAGCTACATCGATGACCACTTCGCCGTCTGCGGCGAGGTTCTCGGCGACATCAGGCCGGCTGCGACGTTGCTTGTCGTCACCGCCCTCGCCAAGCCCGAGATGAAGGTCGAGATCGAAGTCACCGCCAAGCGCCGCAGCATCTGACAAGCGCCGCAGCGCCTGATCCACCCCACCCTTTTGTCTGCCAGCACTTTCCGGAGAAACCATCCCATGAGCCCCGCTTCGCAGATCTACGCGAAGATCACCGGTCCCATCGTCATGGTCGGCTTCGGCTCCATCGGCAAAGGCACATTGCCGTTGATCGAACGGCATCTCGACTACGACAAGTCGCGCATCACCGTGGTCGATCCCAAGGACGAGGGCCGCAAGGCGCTTTGCGAGAAGCACAATGTCAGGTTCATCCAGAAGGGCCTGACCAAGGACAATTATCGCGAGGTGCTGACCCCGCTGCTCACCGAGGGCGGCGGCCAGGGCTTTTGCGTCAATCTGTCGGTCGATACCGGCTCGACCGACATCATGGAGCTCTGCAACGAGCTCGGCGCTCTCTACATCGACACCGTCAACGAGCCCTGGCTCGGCTTCTATTTCGATCCTTCGAAGGGGCCCGAAGCGCGCTCCAACTACGCCCTGCGCGAAACCACCCTGGCCGCCAAGAAGGCGCGCCCGGCGGGCTCGACGACGGCCGTCTCCTGCTGCGGCGCCAACCCTGGCATGGTCTCCTTCTTCGTCAAGCAGGCGCTGCTCAATGTCGCCGCTGATCTGAAGCTCAATGCTCCCAGGCCGAAGACCAAGGCGGAGTGGGCGGATCTGATGCGACAGGCCGGCATCAAGGGCATCCACATCGCCGAGCGCGACACCCAGCGTTCCAAGACGCCGAAGGAGCCCGATGTCTTCGTCAACACCTGGTCGGTGGAAGGCTTCCTGTCGGAAGGCATGCAGCCGTCCGAACTCGGTTGGGGCACCCACGAGAAATGGATGCCCGAGAATGCACATGGCCACGAAGCCGGCTGCGGCGCCGCCATCTACCTGATGCAGCCCGGCGCCAACACGCGCGTGCGCACCTGGTGCCCGACCCGCGGCGCGCAATATGGCTTCCTCGTCACCCACAACGAGTCGATCTCGATCGCGGATTACTTCACCGTGCGCGATGCAGCCGGCACGGCGGTCTATCGGCCGACCTGCCACTACGCCTACCATCCGGCTGATGATGCCGTGCTATCGCTGCATGAAATGTTCGGCCGCGCCGGGAAGATGCAGGAAAAGCACCACATCCTCGACGAGAACGAGATCGTCGACGGCATCGACGAACTCGGCGTGCTGCTGTTCGGCCATGACAAGAACGCCTACTGGTTCGGCTCGCAGCTCTCGATCGAAGAGACCCGCAAGCTCGCGCCCTATCAGAACGCCACCGGCCTGCAAGTGACCTCCGCCGTGCTCGGCGGCATGGTGTGGGCGCTGGAGAACCCGAACGAAGGCATCGTCGAAGCCGACGAGATGGATTTCGATCGCCTGCTCGAAATACAGATGCCCTATCTTGGCCCCGTGAAGGGCTTCTACACCGACTGGACGCCGCTGACTGATCGTCCTGGACTGTTTCCTGAAGACATCGACACCAGCGATCCCTGGCAGTTCCGGAACGTTCTGGTGCGGTGACAACCAAGCCGCCATGCCTGGGCTCGTCCCGGGCACTCACGAACCAACTTCGTGCGGCTCCAAGAACGTGGATGGCCGGGACAAGCCCGGCCATGACGCTGCACTGCGAGCTTCTTCTACTTCTCCTTGATCGGCGGCGCGATCTTCTCGGCCGGCGCCGGCGGCAAGGCCGGCTTGGTGGCAGCACCCTGCGTCTGGGAATCCGGTCGCGCGGGCTCAGGGGCCGGCGTGGTCGGCCGGTCACCGCCGGGCTTCGACTCCGCGGGCGTCCTGTTCTGATCGTCGGGCGGAGTGCCCTGGAGCGGTTGCGTCGCCTGGGCCAGCTCCATCCGGCTTTCGGCGCGGATTTGCGCGAGGGATATCACCGACACCACGACGCCTGCTGCGAACAACGCGCCGGCAATTGTCAGATCGAGCTTCAGTCTGCGCTTCTCACCTTGGCCGGGCATATCGATCACCGCCTTTGTCCGCGGAATCAACGAAACCGAGGCCCGCCGGTTCCAGGGCCGAAGAAGCGGGAACCCGCCCCTTGCGCGCCAAAACGCCGCGCTCAATCGGTCGTGCTGACCTCCCAAGTGGCGTGGCGCACGCCCGGCAAATGCTGGAGATCTGTCGCCACCGCGTTCAGCTCGTTCGGATCGACCGCGGTCGCAACCAGCCGTGCGGCGATCTCGAGAACGTCCTCGCCGATTTCGGCCACGTCGATATCGGCCACCGAATATTTCGCGGCCTCAAGCTTCTCGACGAGCCGGTCGCGCATATCCGGAAGAGCGTCTGCCGCAACCGCAAGCTTGAAGTAATAGGTCGCCTCCGAGGTCTTCTCGTTCATGGGAATGCGATTGATGGCATTGACCAGCGGGCGCAGCATGGTGTTGCCGGCGATGACGAAGACTGTCAGCGCGGCCGCCTGCGCAATCATGTCGGCACCGGCGCAGGAGCCCACTGCGGCCGACGCCCATAGTGTCGCCGCGGTGTTGAGCCCCCGCACGTCCATGCCCTGCTTCATGATGACGCCGGCGCCCAGGAAGCCGATGCCGGAGACGACATAGGCGATCACCCGCACCGCGCCATCGGCGCCGTCCAGCTGCATGGCGAGATCGACGAAGGCGGCCGCGCCGACCGCGACCAGCACGTTGGTGCGCAAGCCCGCGGTGCGCTGGCGGTACTGCCGCTCGGCGCCGATCAGCGTTCCCAGCACGAAGGCCGTGGTCAGGCTGATCAGCGTGTCGCCGAAGTCGGCAAGCTGGAAGGTCGTCAGAAACCGCATGGCCACCTATACGGCCAGAACGATGACAGATTAAAGCTCCAGCAGGCCGCCATCCCCATTTTCATCGGCGAAAGCCAGCAGCGTGCCCTTCGCATTCCAGCCGATCGCGGCGACAGGGGGCGTGCCGTTGCGGCGGACCAGGATCTCGGCGCCATCCTCCAGGCGTACCATCAGCACGGTGCCGTCGCTGTAGCCGGCGGCGAGGATATCATTCTTCGGATGGCAGGCGACGACCGACACGCGCGCCTGCAGCGGGGCGAGCATTGCGGGCTCCTTGCCCATCGGGCCGTCCTTGCTGCCGAACGGCCATACGATGACGGTGTCGGCCCCCGAGGTCGCCAGCCCCTTGCCGCCCGCGCTCCAGGACATCGAGCGGACGCGGCCGGGATAGCCGGTCATGCGCATGTGCCGGTTGTCGGCAAGCCGCCAGCCATGCAGCGCCGGCTCGTGCATCGCGGTGACCAGGAATTTGTTGTCCGGGCTGAAGCTGACGCCATGATGCGAACCGGCCCAGGGCAGGAATTCGGCTGATCCCGCCATGTTGGGAAACCACAGCGTCACGCCGTTGTAATGCGCGATCGCGAGCCGCAGGCCCTTCGGCGCGAAGGCAAGGCCGCCGACGGTCGAGGGCACCTCGAGCGACTTCTCCTCGGCCTTGCCGCTCTTGACGGTGGCCGTCTTGCCGGCCGACCAGGCGAAGGCACCGTCGGCGTGCAGCGCCACCGCATCGATCCAGCGCCGCTTCGGGTCGGTGGCGAGCAGCGTCACCTCGCCCTTGGCATCGAGCGAGACGACCTTGCCGTCGTCGCCGCCCATCACGAGGCGCTTGCCGTCGGACGCGGTCGAGAGAATGCCGCCGCTGTGCACGGCAACCGTGGCGATCTCGCCTTTGCCATCGACGAACGCAACATTCTCCTCGCCACCGACGAAGGCAGCGCGGGGGCCGAGGAAATGCACCGAGGTCACGGCCATGCCGAGCGCGATCGGCTTGACGCGGTCGGTGACGGAGACGATCGAGGCGGAATCGGGAGGCGGCGTGAACTCTTTCATCACGAGACGATGCAGCTCTCGAAACCCTTGCGGATGGCCTCTTCCGGCAATTCGCGGCCGATGAAGACGAGGCGGCTCTCGCGCGGCTCACCCTCCTTCCACTTCCGCTGGTGGTTGCCCTCCAGCATCATGTGGACGCCCTGGAAGACGTAGCGGTCATCATCGTCGTGGAAGGCGAGGATGCCCTTGGAGCGCAGGATCTTGCCGCCCTCGACCTGCACCAGGTTCTGGAGCCAGGGCATGAACACGTTCGGATCGAGCGGCTTGTCGGTCTTGAGCGAGAGCGACTGCATCTCCTCGTCGTGATAGTGCTTCAGGCCGTGGCCGTGATCATGGTGGTGATGGTCGTGGCCGTGATGGTGATGATCATGGTCGTGGTCATGATCGTCGGCCTCCAGGAAGTCCGGCTCGATGTCGAGGATGCGGTCGAGGTCGAACGCGCCGCGGTCGAGCACGTCGGCCAGGGCGACCGAGCAGCGCTCGGTGCGGTGAAGCTTCGCATAGGGGTTGATGCCGCGAATGCGGGCCTCGACCTCGGCGAGCTCGCCCTTGGAGACGAGGTCGGTCTTGTTCAGGACGATCACGTCGGCAAAGGCGATCTGGTTCTTGGCCTCGGGTGCATCCTTCAAACGGTCGGACAGCCACTTTGCGTCGGCGACTGTGACGACCGCGTCGAGCCGCGCGTTCTTCTGCACGTCCTCGTCGACGAAGAATGTCTGGGCGACCGGCGCCGGATCGGCGAGACCCGTGGTCTCGACGATGATGGCGTCGAACTTGCCCTTGCGCTTCATCAGTCCGTCCATGATGCGGACGAGGTCGCCGCGCACGGTACAGCAGATGCAACCATTGTTCATCTCGAATACTTCCTCATCGGCGCCAATGATGAGGTCGTTGTCGATGCCGATTTCGCCGAATTCGTTGACGATGACGGCGTATTTCTTGCCGTGGTTTTCGGACAGGATGCGGTTCAGGAGCGTGGTCTTGCCGGCACCGAGATAGCCGGTCAGGACAGTCACGGGAATCTTCTGGGAGGTCGCTTCAGACATAACAACTCCGGACTTCGGGCTTGTCGCGCGACGCGAGGCGGGGTGGCCCCTGCCTAATGGTCAAGCGCGCTGGTCAGGGCCTTTATATTGTGCCTGACCATGTCAATGTAAGTGGGTGCAGGCCCCTTTTCGCCGGTCAAACCGTCCGAAATCAAGGTCCCGCCGACCTTGGCGCCACTCTCGGCCGCGATCCGGCGGATCAGGCGGTCGTCGCTGATATTTTCCAGGAACACAGCCGGAATTTTCTGGGCCTTGATCTGGCTGATGATGGCCGCGATGTCGCGCGCGCTGGGTTCGGTTTCCGTGGAGACGCCCAGGGGGGCGATGAACCGGATACCGTACTCGGCGGAAAAATAGCCGAAAGCGTCGTGGGTGGAGATCACCTTGCGCCGCTCCGGCGGGATCTTCGCCACGGCGTCGCGGACATCGCGGTCCAGCGTTTCGAGCTTTTCCAGATAGGCCTTGGCCTGGGTGCGGAAGAAGTCCGCCTCAGCCGGGAGGGCGGCGGCCAACGCATTGGCGATGTCGGTCACGTAGATCCTGGCGTTCGGGACAGACTGCCAGGCGTGGGGATCCGCGGCTGAGCCAAGCTTCAGAGGCGCGATGCCGGCGCTGGCAACGACGACCGTTGCCTTGCTGCCGGAGGATTGGACGAGACGCGGCAGCCAGCCCTCGAGGCCGAGTCCATTGACGATGACGAGCCTTGCATCCGCGACCCGCTTCGCGTCGGCCGGGGCCGGCGTGTAGACATGGACGTCGCCGTCCGCGCCGACCAGCGTCGTCAGATTGATGCGGTCACCACCGACGTTGCGGACGAAATCGCCGAGGATCGAGAAGCTCGCGACGACGTTGAGCCGCTCGGCGGCATGCAGCGGCGCGGCGATCAGCAACAGCGCACAAAGAAGGATGAGTCGCATCGTCATGCTTCCAGGTGCCGGCCGGGAAACAGTTGCCGGACGATGCCGCCGACGCGGCCGAACAGGACGGAGACGATGTAGAGCATCGTCGCCACGAGGATGATGGCCGGGCCTGACGGCACACGGGTCTGGAACGACAGCACGAGCCCCGCATAGCCCGAGACCGCGGCGGCAACGACGGCGATGCAGATCATCGTGGTCAGATCGCGCGACCAGAACCGGGCGGTACCCGCGGGCAGGATCATGAGTCCGACCGCAAGCAGCGTGCCGAGCGCCTGAAAGCCATTGACGAGGTTGATGACGACGAGCGCGAGGAAGGCGAGATGCGCGGGGCCGCCGGCGCGGCTCACGGTGCGCAAAAACAAGGGATCGACGCTCTCGATCACCAGCGGGCGATAGATCACCGCGAGCACCAGCAGCGTCACGGTGGCGTTGAAGGCGACCACCAGCAGCGTCTGATCGTCCATTGCAAGGATGTTGCCGAACAGCACGTGCAGCAGGTCGATATTCGTGCCCTTGATCGAGACGATGGTGACGCCGAGCGCAAGCGAGGCCAGATAGAAGGTCGCAAGCGACGCGTCCTCCTTCAGCCCGGTCGAGCGGGCGACCACGCCGGCGAGGATCGCGACGGCAAAGCCGGCGATCAGGCCGCCGGCCGTCATCGCGAACAGGCTAAGGCCCGAGAGCAGGAATCCGACGGCCGCGCCGGGCAGGATCGCGTGCGCCATGGCATCGCCGACGAGGCTCATCCGTCGCAGCATCAGGAATACGCCGATCGGCGCGCCCGCCAGCGCCAGCGCGATCACGGCAGCGAGCGCCCGCCGCATGAACTCGAATTCGGTGAACGGACCGATCAGCACGTCATGGATCATCGGATATCAAGCCGCCCGTGAGCTGACATCATCGGCCGCGCAGGCGGCGGCGCTGTCGTCGAAGGCCTCGCACATCCGCATCGCGACGATCAGGTTTTCCGGCGTCAGCACCTCCGCGGTCGGGCCCCATGCCACGGGGCCGCGCGCCAGCACCAGCGTGTCGCTGAAATGGTTGCGCACCATCTCCATGTCATGCAGCGCGGCGAGCACGGTGCGGCCTTCGCCATGCCATTGTTTCACCAGCGCGAGCAGGTCGGCCGTTGTCTTGGTGTCGATGGCGTTGAAGGGCTCGTCGAGCACGATCAGGCTCGCATCCTGGAGCAGCACGCGCGCGAACAGCACGCGCTGCATCTGGCCGCCCGAGAGCGTGCCGATCGGGCGGTTCTCGAATCCATTGAGGCCGACGGATGCGATCGCGCCCAGGATCTTCTCGCGGGCAGCCCTGCCGATGCCACCGAACAGACCGGTCGCGCGCCACAACCCGGTGCCGACGAAGTCGAACACCGAGATCGGGAAGCTGCGGTCGATCTCCGCGCTCTGCGGCAGATAGGCGATGTCGCGGGCATCGAGACCACCGAGATGGATGCTGCCCGCGAGGGGTTTGAGGATGCCGACGATGCCGCGCAGCAGGGTCGACTTGCCGGCGCCGTTCGGGCCGATCACCGCGACAAGCGCACCCGGGGCGACCTCGCCGCTGAGATGGTGCACCGCCGGATGACGGTCATAGCCCAGCGTGACGTTGTGGAAATGCAGCGCCGCCATCCTCACCTCATCGCCAGAAAAACGATGCCCCAGAGCACGGCACAAACGGCGGCCGCGGCCGCGAGGCGGCCTGCCACGGTCATGCGCAGGATCGACCAGCGCGCCGCCTGGGCCGGATGCGGAGACGTCGCATCATGAACATGGGCATGGCTGTGGTCGTGCCCATGCGAATGCCCGTAGCCAAGGGCGTGGCCCTGGACATGGTCATGATGCTGGGCGCGGGATGCGGCGGGAACCATGCCGAGAACGTTATATTATAACACTCGCGCTGTCCACGCCGGGCTCAGGGCTTGCCGATCACCATCGCGATCACGGCGGCCACGAACGGGAATGGCACGGATACGGCGCAGCGGAACCAGACGAAACGGGCCGGCATGAACGGGATTTCCCACAAGATCACGCGCTGAAAGGCGAACAGCGCCCAGGCGACGACATAAGCAACCACCTGGGGTACCCCGCCACCGGACTTCAGCGCCACCGTACCGATGGAGAAGCCGATCACGGGACCGCCGGGCGTGGCCGCGCCGGCGACCACGGCGGTTGCGACCCCGAGCCAGCCGCTGTCCGGCCCGAGCCAGCCGGTGATCACCTCCTGCGGGATGATGGCGGCGATGTAGCCGGAGCCGATCACGCCCAGCGCAATCCGCGGCACGATGTTGATGAAGTCCATCGAGCCTTCGCGGAGCGAGGCCATGAACACGGGAGGGCCGCGGCGGAACGCGATCAGGCCGACGCCCAGCACAGAGCCCCACAACAGGATGTCGATCAGAAGCGCCGCGCTCAATTCTCGTCGTCCTTCGCGAGCGGCCTCGGATAGAGCCTGACATAGACGAAGCGGCCGAGGGCACCCGCCAGCACCGGCAGCGGCAGCGAGATGACGATCCGCCACAGCGTGAAGTCGGTGCCCATGATCGGGATCTCCCAGACGACCGCCCGGCCGTAGCCGATCAGGGTCCAGCTCACGACCATGGCGATGGTGGCGCCGAAATCGGCGCCGACCGCGAGCAGCGCGCTCGCCACGGGATAGGCGGTGAAGGGGCCGCCCGGCAGGATCGCGCCGAAGGCGGTGCCGATCAGAAGACCCATCAGGCCGGATTTCGGCCCCAGCGAGCGCGAGACTTTCTCGTGAGGCAGGATCTCGGAGATGAAGGCGCCGAGCAGGCAACCAGCCAGCACGCGCGGCAGGATGCCGCCGAACAGCGAGAGATCGTGGGTGAGAATGTCGAGGACGCCGTCGGCACCGTCACGCCGCCAGACCAGTCCCGCACTCACCGCCACCAGGACCGCAATGATGATGGTCGACCAGCCGATCGGCTTGCGCACGCGCCCCGGCCGCGGCTCGGAGTCTGCGTCCTCGGCAGGCGCCGGGTCTTTCGGGGAAGGTTCTGACAACGGGCTCGGGTCGGATCGAGGGGATGCCCGTTCTGATTAGGAGCGCCGGCCGGGCGTTGCAAACGGAACGATCACAGGTCGATACGCGCCCCGTGCAGGGCAATTCCGCACAGCAAAAAAGGCGGCCGCAGATGCGACCGCCTCTTTGTCATTCCGGGGCGGCGCATCAGCGCCGCGCCCGGAATCCATCGGGCGTCACCCGAACGGATAAATGGATTCCGGGCTCGCGCTTCGCGCGCCCCGGAATGACACTTAGGCCTTCTCGAACAGGGACTCCACGTATTCCCAGTTCACGAGGTTCTCGACGAACGCCTTGAGATAGTCGGGGCGACGGTTGCGATAGTCGATGTAGTAGGAGTGCTCCCAGACGTCGCAGCCGAGGATCGGGGTGGCGCCGTGCACCAACGGATTCTCGCCATTCGGGGTCTTGGAGATTTCGAGCTTGCCGTTCTTGACCTGGAGCCAGCACCAGCCGGAGCCGAACTGGCCGACGCCGGCCGCCTGGAAGTCGGTCTTGAACTTCTCGAAGCCGCCGAGGTCCTCGTTGATCTTCTTCTCGAGCTTGCCCGGCAGCTTGGTGCCGCCGCCATTGGGCTTCATCCAGCTCCAGAAGTGGATGTGGTTGTAGTGCTGGCCGGCATTGTTGAACACCGCAGGGTTCTTGCCGAACGAGCCCTTGACGATCTCTTCAAGGGACTTGCCTTCCCATTCGGTTCCCTTGAGCGCGTTGTTGCCGTTGGTGACGTAGGCCTGATGATGCTTGTCGTGGTGATATTCCAGCGTCTCCTTCGACATGTACTGGCCGAGGGCGTCATAGGCGTAAGGGAGTGGGGGCAGCGTAAAGGTCATGGGTTCTTGTCCGCAACTGGTGGGGAACGAGTTCTAACGGTCACCCCTTATAGAAGGTTCCGTGGCCGTTAAATACCTCAGAATTTCGAAAACGCGCGGCGAGGACGCTTGGCTCGATTGCATAAAATCGTCGCAGCACGCGAAGATCTCCGCAGTCCTGGTGGCTCGATGCAAAATATCATTGCCTTTGAGGCGCTTATGGCAGAACGAATGCCCTGCGCACCGACGTTGCGAAAGACAGAACCATGAGCATTGAGATCGACATTTTGAACGGCGACGCCTCGTGGCCGATTGCGGAGCCGCTGCATCAGGCGGTCTGGGGACCACAGACGATCGCGGACAAGCCCTGGGCTCACGTCAAATGGGCCAATGCGGATCTGCGCGTCCTGATCGAGACCCCCGAGGACGGCCTGGTCTGCCATGTCGGCATCTACTTCCGGACCGTCACTTGGAACGGGCAGAAGGTCCATATCGGCGGCATCGGCGGGGTCTGCACCCGCGAGGACCGGCGCGGCCGCGGCTATGCGACCGTGGCGATCGACGCGGCCGTTCACACCATGCGCGCCAACGAGGCCGTTCGCTTCGCGCTGCTGTTTTGCGAGCCGCACAATTTCTCGTTCTACGAGACCCGGAGCTGGCTGCCCTTCAAGGGAGAGGTTTATTGCGAACAGCCGGAGGGGCGGATCCGCTTCACCCACATGGCGCCCTACGTCTTCAACATCGTCCGCGCCCCGACGCTGGGCACGATCGACCTATGCGGCCTGCCGTGGTGAGCCCTGCGTGAGCGAGGGCTGGCCGGCTGCCGCACGCTCTATAATATGTCGGCCATCATTTAATATTCCGCCCGGTGAACATGACGATCGACGCCCCAGCAGACGCCGTCCCGCCGGTTGCGCCGGTCGCCTCTCCCATCGCCAGCCTCCTGACCGCGCCGATCCTGCCGACGCTGCTGCAACTCGCGATTCCCAACATGATCGCGATGGTCGGCAGCACGCTGGTTGCCATTGCCGAGACCTCCTATATCGGCCGGCTCGGCACCATTCCGCTCGCTGCGATCGCACTGGTGTTTCCGTTCGCGATGCTGACGCAGATGATGAGCGCGGGCGCGATGGGCGGCGGCGTCTCCTCCGCGATCAGCCGCGCGCTCGGGGCGGGGGATCGCGACCGCGCCGCGACGCTGGCGCTGCATGCCGCCATCATCGGCCTCTGCGGCGGGCTGTTCTTCACGGTGACGATGCTCGTCTTCGGCCGCTCCTTCTTCGCGCTGCTCGGCGGGCGCGAGCAGGTGCTCGAGGAAGCCAGCGGCTATTCGCAGGTGCTGTTCTCCGGCGCGGTCGCGATCTGGCTCGTCAACACGCTGGCCTCGGTGATCCGCGGCACCGGCGACATGCGCCTGCCCTCGATGATTCTGATCGGAGCGAGCGTGCTCCAGATCGTGCTTGGCGGCACGCTCGGGCTCGGCCTGTTCGGCGTGCCGCAATTCGGCATGCCGGGTGTCGCGAGCGGCCAGTTGATCGCGTTCAGCTGCGCGGCGATCTTCTTCCTCTGGTATTTGTTGTCCGGGCGCAGCCGGCTGCCGCTCGATATCCGCGCGTTTCATTTCGAGCGCGCGATGTTCCTGGACATCCTCAAGGTCGGCGCGGTGGCCTGTTTGTCGCCGCTCCAGACCGTGCTCACCATCCTGATCTTCACAAAAATCCTCGCGACCTTCGGCACCGAGATGCTGGCAGGCTATGGCATCGGATCGCGGCTGGAATTCTTGCTGATCCCGATCACCTTCGCCTTCGGCATCGCCTCGGTCCCGATGGTCGGCATAGCGATCGGCGCCGGACATGTGAAGCGCGCGCGGCGTGTGGCCTGGACGGCGGCTGCGGCCTCCGGACTCACGGTCGGCCTGATCGGCCTCGCCGTCGCGCTCGCGCCGTCGCTGTGGGTCGGGCTCTTCACGCGGGATCCCGGCGTCACCGCCGCCGCGCACAGCTATTTCCACTGGGCAGGTCCGACCTTCGTGTTCTTCGGCATGGGCGTATCGCTATACTTCTCGTCACAGGGCGCGGCGCGTGTCGGCGGGCCCGTGCTCGCCTCGACGGCGCGGCTCCTGATCGTCGCGATCGGCGGCGTCGGACTCATGACTGCGCAAGCTCCGGCCTGGACCCTGTTCGCACTGGTCGGCGGCGCCATGGTGGTGTTCGGGCTGTCGACCGCGGCCTCGGTCGCGTTCGTGCGATGGGGCAAGTGAGCGCAGGCAGGTGAGCACGAAATGAACGCAGGAATGTGATTCCGGCCGGCGTTGCACAATCCTGCCGGGCTGCTATTGAGGCGCTCCATTTTCGGGGGCGCCCTCTCCATGATTTCCAGATTCGCAGCTCTCATCGTCCTCCTCGCCCTGCTGCTTGGCGCATCTATCGCTCGTGCGCAGAACGCCGACGGGACATGGCTCACGCAGGCCGGTGATGCGCGCGTCAAGATCAGCAAATGCGGTGGCGGCATCTGCGGCCACATCGTCTGGCTGCGCCAGCCCTACGACACCTCGACCGGTCAGCCCGCCACCGACAGCAAGAATCCCAATCCCGCGCTCGCAAGACGTCCGATGATCGGCCTGCCATTGTTCAGCGACATGCAGTCCGCAGGTCCGAACAAATGGTCGGGCCAGATCTACAATGCCGACGACGGCAGCACCTATGCCAGCAACATCAGCTTGATATCAGCGGACTCGCTGCGGGTCGAAGGCTGCGTCGGCGCGCTCTGCGGCGGCGAGACCTGGACGCGCACGGGGCGTTAGGCCGCAGCCGCCGTCATCGCCTTCAGCGCCGTCGCGGCCGAGGCATACCCGCCCCGCGCCCCATCGATGAAGTGGACGTGATCGCTGCGCAGCGCCGACGGCGCGAAGCAGGTCATCATGGCGGCGTCCTGGCGATGGAGGCCGTAACGCACGATGCCGGCTCGCGCGGCCGCGGCGAGACGATCGCTGAGGGCGCGCTCGAGCTCCGGTGTGCAGTCGAGGATCATGCGCAGGCCGTCGTCATATTTCCTGAAATCGGAGTTTTCGACCACCTGGCGCCTGTAGACGTTCGGCACGAAGCCGCCGACCTTGAGATCAAAGCGCATGATCAGATAGGCGAACAGCGTATAGGCCAGCACCCCCGCGCGGCGCACGAGCAGCGGACCTCCGCGCCTGGTGCAGGCTTCATAATCCACCCCCTGCGGCGGCCATTTCAGCGGCGGCCCCTGCGGCGGCACCGGACGAGCGCCATCCGGGCTGCGCTCGACCAGGTGAATGACGTCCTCGATCGCCTTGCGGAAGGCACGCGGATCGGCGTCGCGCGCCGGCATCACCAGCACGGAGAGGATCAGTCCGCGCGAGGCCGGCATCACCTCGAAGCGGCAGGACAGGCCGGACAGATCGGGCTGCGTCCCGGCGGGCGCCTCGGCGACCGCAAATTCGCCGCGCTTCATCGCGGCATCGGCCCAGGCAAGCCCGCCGCCGGAGAACATCGCGTAGGACAGGTTCGGCGACGGACCGAAACGGGCGACGCGCACGTCAAGGCCCCGTGCACGGATGGCGCTGACCGGCACCAGCGCGATGCGCATCCTCCGATCGAGATCCTCCCGCACCCAGGTCGCGGTTGCAGCCAGCGCCGCACGGGCCAGTTCCAGATCATGGGGCGCGACCGCGAAGCCGGCACCGTCGCCGCCGAACACGAAGGGGAATTCGCGCCCTCCCAACGCATTCGTCACCGCCGCGATCACGGCGGCTCCGGCCATGTTGACTGCCTTGTAGCGCTGCGCCGCGATCGCCCTGGTCGAATCGACGATGTCGGCAATGCCGATGCTCCAGTCCTCCGGCAGCGGCGAATACAGCGCCGGGTCCATCAGGCTGGTGAAGCCTCGGAAGACGGGAATGCCGCCATAGAAGGATTCGCCTGAGGTCATCGGGGTTGCCGGATGGTTGGAGTACGAAGCAAATACGTGGCAGGATCGATCCGGGTTCGCCGAACGGCGCCCCCAAATTCAATCATTGGCCGAAACCGACCCGGACAACAAGATACGGCCCCGCTGCAATGCCGCGGCGGAGTCATTGATCGGCATCAAACGACGGCCCGGGGAGAACGGCTATCGTCGGTCGGCTCCAAGGGTTGCATGGGATGATCGAGGTGCCCGACTTCGGCAACAAGGAACTCCACCTCTCCGGTCAGGCGGCGCACGGGCATCGCTCCGATCAGCGCCGTGAAGATGCCCGAAAGACTGACGGCGGCCGTCGACGCCTGGGCCGAATCTCATCAGCTGACCCGCTCGGATGCGATCTGCAAGCTGATCGAGCTGGGCCTGAAGACCGCATCCCCGATCCTCACGCCGGTGCACCCGCTCGAATCGGACGCCACCAGGATCGAAGAGATCGCAGTCCACGAGATCGAGACGCTGCTCGATCCCGCATTGCCGGAGGACGAACGCGAGCGCCGCATCCGCCGCCTCACCGAAGGCCCGCCAGAATTCTCACACGAGCGAATTGACCTGCCGAAGGACTCGCCGAAGCAGCGGACGTGATCGGCTTAGTGCAGCCGCTCATCCTGACGCTTGCGCAAGGCATCGAGAGGCTCATGGCAGCCGACCAGGCGGACGAATTGCTGCGGGTACATTTCATGCCCGTGACTGCCGGAATTCTGATGTGTCATCGGCGGGCAGTGGACATCGTCCGGTTTCGCAGGGGATTGCTCCGTGCGGGCCTGATTTGAAGCGGTCATGTTTGACGCCGTCATGGACTGCTCCCTGTCGATTAGGGCAGATCGATTGACGTAACCCAACCGATTGCGGGGCATCTTACGACCAAATCCGGCTGAATGTCATTGTGCCGAATCAATGCAATTGTGGCCGTAGAGTTCCGCTTATGCCGTATTCCCCGCGTCGACAGTGAACACCGTCCCGGTGACATTGCGGCCGCCCTCCCCCAGCAGATACTCCACCATGCGCGCGACGTCGTCCGTCTGCGGCAGGCGACGCAGCGCACTGCGACCGGCGATGCGCTTGCGGCCCTCGTCCGAGAGGTTGTGCGTGAGTTCGGTGTCGATGAAGCCCGGTGCGACCGCGTTCACGGTGATGCCGAGATTGCCGACCTCGCGCGCGAGCGAGCGGGTGAAGCCGGTGGCGGCGGCCTTGGTTGCGCCGTAGACGGACAGGCCATTGTAACCGGTGGTCGCGATGATCGAGGAGATGTTGACGATGCGGCCGGCGCCATCGGCCATCATCTGCCGCGCGACATATTTGGTGAGAATGATCGGCGACAGCACGTTGAGCTGCACCAGGGCCGCGATCTCGGAATTGTGCATGGTAGCGAGCAGGCCTTCGGTGCCGAGGCCGGCATTGTTGACGAGGCCGTAGATCGGGCCGAATTCGTCGCGAACGAGTTTTGCGAAGGCCGGGATCGCATCGATCACCGCAAGATCGCAGGCGCGGAAATGCAGCCGCCCCTCGGACCGGACAATCGCCGCCTTGAGCTCGTCGCTCTCGCGCCGCGCCGCCGCGATCACGTTGAAGCCACCTCCGACGAGGCGCGTTGCAATGGCAAGACCGATACCGCGGCTGCCGCCGGTGACGAGAACGTTATGCATCGGTGCGCGCCAGTTTGCCGGCCGGGGTGACGTCGAGCGCCTCGACGAAACGGATCACCGCCGGCACCTTGTGGGACGCGAGCTGGGCGCGGCACTGATCCAGGATCTGGTCGCGAATCTCTTTCGCGCGCGCCGCATCGGTGCCGTCGGCGAGGATCACGTCGGCGACGACGATGCCGCCGGTGATCGGGCTGCGGCGCGACTTGGCGCGTGACATCCGCACGTCGGGATGGCGATTGATCACCGCCTCGATCTCCTCGGGATGGACCTTCAGCCCGCCGATATTGATGATGCCGCCGCGACGGCCGACGAAGTAGTAACGGTCGCCGCGCAGCTCGACGATGTCGCCGCTGTCGACGAAGCCGTTGGCATCGGTAAGCGCCGCCGCGTCGCGGCCGACATAGGCATGCGCCGTGCGTGCCGAGCGAATCCGCAGCGAGCCGTCGACGACCTTCATCTCGACGCCGTTGCGGTTGCCGAGATAGTCGGCTGGAAAGCCCTCCAGCCCGTCATTCACGGCAAAGCCGACGCCGGCCTCGGTCGAGGCGTAGGCGTGGCCGACGGAAGCATTGGGGAACGCCGCCTTCAAGCCGTCGAGCACGGCCTGGTCGGCGATCTCGCCGGAGAGACGGACGTAAGCCGGGGCGAACTGCGCGGCCGCGCCGCTCATCAGGAGCTTGCGCCAGTGCGACGGCGTTCCCGAGATGTGCGAGACGCCGCGCGCATTCAACCGCGCGATGTGATCGCCGAGCGCTTCATGCGGATCCGACAGCACCATCGAGCCGCCGGACAGGATGGCGCGGAGGAAGATCTGCAGGCCGCCGTAGCGGCGAATGTCGTAGAACGTCGCCCATACCGGCGCCGGACCGCGCGCCGGACCTTCGGCAACGATTGCCCCGGTCAGCGCCTCCAGCGTATGGCCAGCGATCTTTGGCACGCCCGAGGTACCCGAAGTCAACATCAACCATTCGGTCGCACGCTCGCTCGTGACCGGCACGGTGGCTTGAAGCGGCAAATGCGCGGTGACGACCAGCGAAACGCCGGTGCCGGCCCAGCGATCGGGCTCGTCGGTGACGACGGCATCGATGCCGGCATCAGCGATCAACGAGTCAAGATGCGCCGGGTTGAGATCCGGCGGACACAGCAGCATGCGGCGGGCGATGCCGTCGAGCTCGATCATGGCAAGGCCTGACCGGAGCTGGTCTGACAGTTTCAGCAGCACCGCGCGGCCGGACAGCTCGCGCAGACGGCCGCCCAGAACCGTGTGCGACAGGACGTCGGTCAGCGACACGACATCGTGCGCATCGGAAATCGTGCGGCCTTTCAGCTCCGCGCCGAGATGGTCGCGAAGCGCAAAGATCTCACGCGGGGACATTTTCGTAGGCCCGCACGAAATCGCCGACTGTGGCGGGGAACGCAGCGTCCTCGGAAATGGTGAATGGGTCGACGCCGGTCTCGTCCTCGAGGCGCGCCACAAGAATGGCGAAGGCGAGCGAGTCGAAACCCGTCTCGTGCAGGGACAGATCGTCCGAGAGTGCGGGAAGCGTGACGTGCTGCTCTCTGGCGATCTGCTGGATCGCTTCGATGACCTTTGACCTTACCGACATGGCTGGCTCGCTTTTCGTTATCATTCGTGTTGCGGCGGCTCTTGATGACCGCCTCCCAATGACCCTCTGTCTACCCGACAGAGGTAAATGGCCTCTTGGACAATTCAGATAAAATTGGACCCATCTGGCGGATTTTGTTGCCGTTACAGCCGGATCGTGCCGTCTACGATTCCGGCAAATGTACTGGAATCGAGCGCGACATAGGCGCCGGATTTCGGGTCGAGCATGAACAACGGATCGGAGATCGCAGCCGGATCAAATCCCTCGCGCGCGAGATCGCCCTTCTTCTGCTTGAACGTCTCGGTCGCGTCGAGCTCGCGCGAGATGCGGACGAAGACTGGCCGGGCGTAAGCCGGCAGGCGCCGCGCGAGATGCGCAGGCAGCGCGGCGATGTCAAAGCCCTCGTTCACGACGATCGCGCTCATGCCGGCGCGGCCGTCGGCGCCGGGGATGGCGACGCCGTAGGTGGTGGCGTCAACCACGCCGGCAAAATCGCGCACGGCGTCGTTCACCTCCGAGGTCGCGACGTTCTCGCCCTTCCAGCGGAAGGTGTCGCCGATGCGGTCGACGAAATGGAAAAAGCCCTTGTCGTCGATCCGCATCAGATCGCCGGTGCGGAACCAGGCATCGCCTCTGGCAAAGACGTCGCGCAGGATCTTCTTCTCGGTCTCACCGGCATCGGTGTAGCCCTCGAAGCGCCCACCGCCCTCGTCCGCGGTGCCGATGCGGCCGATGGCTTCGCCGGCCTCGCCGCGGGCGCAGGCGATGCAAAAGCCCTCATCATTGCGCAGCGGCACGCCGCTGCCGGGGTCGAGCTTGACGAGACTGGCGGGAAAGCGATGTGCGAGCAGCGGCGGAATGCGCCCGATCGCACCCGGTCGCCCCTCGACATTGAACAGCGAAAAATTGCCTTCCGTCGCCGCGTAGAATTCGAGGATGCTCGGAATGGAAAAGCGCGCCTGGAAATCTTCCCAGACATCGCCGCGCAGGCCGTTGCCGCAGACGAGCCGCAGGCGGTGCCGGGTCTCGTATTCCGACGGCGCCGCCTTCAGCAGGTAACGGCAGAGTTCGCCGATATACTGAAACATCGTGCAGTCATGCCGGACGATGTCGGACCAGAAGTGAGAAGCCGAGAATTTTTCCGCAATGGCGACCGACCCGCCGGCAGCCAGCATGCTGCACGGCGCGACGATGCCGCCGACCGAGTGGAACAACGGGAGACAATCGTAGAGCCGGTCCTGCGGAGTCGCGCCGGTGAGGCCGGCGAACCAGAAGCCCCAGTTGAGGATACGGCGGTGGCTGATGCTGGCCGCTTTCGGCAGGCCCGTGGTGCCCGAGGTGTAGATCAGCAGCGCGCGGTCATCGATCGTGACGTCGCCATGTTCGTCCGACGAGAGCGGGCCGTCGTCGAGGACGGCGAGAGCGACATCGATCGCGCGCTGGCTGCGGGCATCGCCGTGGGTCCAGACCTTGGGCTGCGCCTTCAGATGCGGCGTTGCGCCCTCCAGCATCTCCGTCAGCTCGTGCGCCAGGATAATGTGCGCCGGTCTTGCGACGTCGATGCAATGCGCAAGCGACTGTCCCACCAGCTTTGTATTGAGCAGCGCCACCACGCCTCCGACGCGGCTGATGCCGAGCCAGGCCGCGAGATAGTCGATACCGTTCGGCATGATGAGGGCCACGGTATCGCCCTTGGCTAGCCCGACCGAGCGCGCCCAGCGCGCGTAGCGATTGATGCGATTCGACAGCCCTTGATAGTCGAGACTTGTGTCAGCTATGACCAGCGCGACGCGGCCGGGCTGGCGTTGCGCCCAATCGTCGATGACGTCCGCGAACAGACGCCCGGGCAATGCCTCGATCCGCGCAGTGAGCTCGATTGCCTTCAGCCAGATCTTCGAGGCCGACGGTGCGTATACGGTTTTCGGCTGCTCGATGACGCCGGTGGTCATATTGTTCACTCTTTCGGGCCGTCTGCTTGTGTCCGGCAGCTTAGCCCGCGCGCACTGCCCAGGTGTTAAGAGACAAGGTAAAACTCCGTTAGTGCGCGATTAACTCTAGCGATCCTTCAGGCCGGCGGGATCGGCGTGCAGCCCGGTGCCATTCTTGCGACAGCGAAGTAGCGAAGCCGAGCGGGAAGCTTCCCCTCTCCCTCGACGCCGGGCGGAGCCACCGACGTGCTGTCGCGGCTGCTCTGCCAGCGCCCCTCCGACCGGCTCGGCCAGACTTTCGTGGTCGAGAACAAGCCGGGCGCCTGCAGCAACATCGGGACACAGGTCGTAGTGCACAGCAATGCCCATGAGTTCGGCAGCATGCTGATGGCGGAAACCGATCGCTGGCGCAAAGTGGTCGAGCTATCGGGCGTGAGGAAGGAGCAGTGGGAGGCGCTGGGCGGCCTTCGCCAAGCAGGAAATTCCTTGCTCTACCATCCCTTGTGCTGACCGCTTCGCCTGTGACGCGGGTGCGGCGCGTTGACCGGGTAGTACGGATTGAGGTCACAGGTCGCGGCGCGTCCCGAGGCGGTCGCGCGGCACTGCGGCAGCGAGGTGAAGGAGCAGTCGTACCAGTCCCCGCCACCGCCATTCGCTCCGGAATAGACGTGCATGCAGACGGGATAGCGGGGATCGAAGGTTTGCCCGTGCGACGGCGCGACAGAGAGCACGACACCGACGGCCATGGTCAGGCCGAGCCAACCACGCGAGGCGAATATCCGAGGAGACCGCATCGCAGACCGCTAATGCTGTTTCTTGTGGCGCCGGCGCGGCGGCGGGGGTTCGTCGAAGGCGTAATACGGGTTGAGATCGCAGCTCGCCGAGCGGCCCGACGCGGTCGCGCGGCACTGCGGCAGCGAAGTGAAGGAGCAGTCGAAGTAATCGCCGCCGCCACCGCCGAAGCCGCCGCCAGGCGTATAGACGTGCATGCACACCGGATAGCGCGGATCATAGGTCTGGGCGCTGGCATCTGCCGCGACGAACAGCGTGGCAATCGCGGTGAGGGTCAAGATCGGCAAGCGCATGGACACATCCTCGAGTCAGTGGCCGCCGGCGGATCGGGGGCCGGCGGCTCCATATGGCACAACATCACGACGGACGCGACTGTTCCTGCAGATGGATGACGGCAAGGTGAGTAGGGTGGGGCTGCGGCGCTAGGCGCCGAGCCCCTGCAGCACGAGCCGATTCAGCCTTGCCGCGAACGCCGCCGGGTCGTCCGGCAATTCGCCGTCCAGGATCTGCGCCTGTTCGAGCAGCAGCAGGCTGAGATCGTCGACGACCTTCGAGCCGGCTTGCGCCTTGGTGACCGCGGTGACCAGCGGATGGCGCAAATTGATCTCGAGGATCGGCTTGGTCTTCATGCCGCGGTTTTGCTGCGACAGGATACGCTCCAGTTCGCGGCTTGGCCCCTGGCTGTCGGCGACGAGGCAGGAGGCCGAGCTGGTGAGCCGGGTCGAGGCCTTGACGTCGCTGACGCGCTCTCCGAGCGCGGCCTTGATCACGGCGATGGTGGCCGCTTCGTCCGCGGCCGGCTCGTCCTTCTTCGCCCCGTCCGCCTCGTCGACGCGCGGAATCAGGTCGAGATTGAGATCGCCCTGGCTCAGCGACTTCAGCGGCTTGCCGTCGAACTCCGACGGCATCGAGGTCCAGAAGGCATCGACCGGATCGGACAGCAGCAGCACCTCGATGCCGCGCGCGGTCGCAGCTTCCAGCCGCGGGTTGGATTTCAGCCGCTCGATGCTGTCGCCGACGAGATAATAGATCTCGGTCTGGTTCGGCTTGAAATCGGCGATGACCTGCTTCAGCGAACGCTTCTCGCCCGACGTGGTGGTGAAGCGCGACAGCGAAAGCAGCTTTTCGCGCCGCTCGAAATCCTCGTAGATGCCTTCCTTCAGCACCGCGCCGAAGGCGTCCCAGATCTTGGCAAAATTCTCCGGGTCCTTGTCGGCAAGACTTTCGAGCTCGGATACAACCCGGGTCGCCACGGCTTTGCGGATCTGCGCGAGCTGCGGATTGTTCTGAAGCATCTCGCGCGAAATGTTGAGCGGGAGATCCTCGCTGTCGACGACGCCGCGGATGAAGCGCAGATAGCCCGGCAACAGATCGGCATCGTCGGTGATGAAGACGCGCCGGACATAGAGCTTCACACGCCCCTTGCGGTTAGGCTCGAACAGGTCGAACGGCTTGGTCGAGGGCGCGAACAGCAGAACGGCGTAGGAGTAGCGGCCCTCGGCGCGGTAGTGCAGCGTCATCGCGGGGTCGTCGAAGGCGGAGGCGATCTGCTGATAGGCCTTCTTGTAGTCGTCCGCCGTCAGCTCGGATTTCGCGCGCTGCCATAGCGCGCTGGCCGAATTGATCTGGCGCGGCTCGCCTTCTTCGGGCACCAGCTCGATCGGGAACAGGATGTTGTCGGAATAGGCGGTGACGATGCGCTCGATCTCGTAGGTCTCGAGATATTTCTTGGCGTCGTCCTTCAGGTGCAGGACGATCTCGGTACCGCGCGTCACGCGCGCCGCGTCCTCGTCGCTGGCACGGGCAATCTCGAAGCCGGACCCGCCCGAGGAGGTCCAGGTCCAGACATCGCTCTCGCCGGCACGGCGGCTGATCACGACGATCTTCTCGGCGACCATGAAGGCGGAATAGAAACCGACGCCGAACTGGCCGATCAGGCCGAGGCCGTCCTTGGCCTCCTTCAGCTTGGACACGAATGCCTTGGTACCGGAGCGGGCGATGGTGCCGAGATGATCGATCAGCTCCTGCCGCTCCATGCCGATGCCGTTGTCGGCGATCGTAAGCGTCTTGGCCGTCTTGTTCGGGATGATGCGGATCTTGAGCGCGTCGCCCTCGCCCAGCAGGGCGGGACTTGCGATGGCCTCGTAGCGCAGCTTGTCGCAGGCATCGGAGGCATTGGAAATGAGTTCGCGGAGGAAGATATCGGTTTCCGAATAAACGGAATGCACCATCAGGTGCAGCAGTTCGGAAACTTCGGCCTGGAAAGGCTGCGTATGCACAGCCGTATCTGACGTCGTCATGCGCTTACCCGGTCAAAACAAAGGGAGGAACCCGGATATAGCGCGAGGCAACGGCGGATCAAGAGGATGTGAAGCATCCTCCCGGAAGGCTCCCGTCACGGGAGGCGCGGATCAGGTCACGCAACGGCCGGGCTGGAGCAGCTTCGCGACCTCGGTCAGGGAGCTGACCATCGGCTCACAGGCGATCGTCGGCCGGGTTCGAACCTTCTGCTGGTTCTGGAGCAGCACCGGCGGCTTGGCGTTGCCGGTCTCGACCACCGCCGGGACCCGCAGCAGCACCGACGTATCGGCGAGGTCGTTCAGCCGCATCGACACCGTGCGGGTCGGAGCCGGCGCCGGCTTGACCTCAGCGAGCCGGTCCGCCTTTGCGGTGCGATTGACGTTGTGGCTCGGGGCGAAGTTCGCGCTGCGGCTGGAGGTGTCGGCGACCGCCTGCCAGCGACCAGCCAAGTCATGGCCGGAGGCCAATTGCACAGCACCGAGCGTCGCGACGGTCGCAATGGCGCCTAAAAATACCTTTTGAATCTGTGACATGGCTGTCGATCCCTCGCCCCATGGCGATCACGGGAACAACGCCGCCACAGGATCGGCGGTTCTCGGCCGTTACGATCACTTAACCGTGTGCGAAAAATGCCGCAGGTCGGCGAAATATTTCGCAAGCCGTGGAACGACTCCGACGGTCAGGAGTCGTCTCAGCAGCCGGCTATTCCCCCCTGCCCCATAAGCCGGCGACGTAGGGCGCGACTGTGGTGATGCCGGTCGCGCCTTACTTTTGTCTGGCGTCTACTTCGCCTTCGCCGCGAGCCATTCCCGCCCTTCGCCATAGAGCTTCTCGACTTCCGGACCCGTGAGGCCGGGCATGTCGCGCTTGACCTTGTAGCCGATCAGCTCCTGCATGTAGGCGAGGTGGCGATAGCCTTCGGGCAGCGCGGCGAGCGCCTCCTGGTCGAGGCGCAGCGTCGCAGCGGGATCGACCGGATCGATCCGGTCCTACTCGTAGATCGGCTGGCGGCGGACGATGCCCCATTTACCCTGCCGCTTCTCCAGGAAATCGTAGAAGCGTCCGGTGCAGACGACGTCGCAGAGCACATCGTGCACGAGGGCGCGCTGCGAGATCGTCATCTTGGTCTGGGCGATGGCCCGCGCGTCCGCCAAATCGATGCTGGTGCCGCCGAGGAAATGCAGGATGCGCACGCCCTTCGCGAATCCCTCCTGGCTGACCCGCATGAAATCCCGCGCCGGCCCCTGAAACCAGGTGGCGGACATCCAGCCCTCGTCATGCCAGACCGTGGCAAAGCGCTCCCAGTCGCCGGCGTCGCGCCACACCGCCCAGTTCTCGACGAGGTCGCGGATGGCGAGGCGATCGAGCAGCGGCTGGTCCATGGGGACATCTCCGATTGGTGCGGCCGCAGGCGCAGCCTCTGCATGAGGTATGGGCGGTGAATTCCACGGCCGTCAAGCATGCGCAACAGACATGAAAAATCCGGCGTGCCTTGCGGCACGCCGGATCGGATCATTTCGCCAATTGGCGGGCTACCAGGGCGTCACTACGCCGCCGGCGCCTTCGGCGCGCGATTGCGCGAATTGCGCTGGAAGAACAGGGCCTGGCTCGCCACCGCCGATACCATCGCCGGCTGGAATGGTTTTGAGATCAGGAACGCCGGCTCGGGGCGCTCGCCGGTGAGGAAGCGCTCGGGGTATGCCGTGATGAACACCACGGGCACCTCGAAGGTGCGCAGCAGTTCGTTGACCGCATCCAGGCCCGACGAGCCGTCGGCGAGCTGGATGTCGGCGAGGATCAGGCCGGGCCGCTTGTTCTTGGCCAGCGCCACTGCATCGGCATGGGTGCGCGCGACGCCGACGACGTTGTGGCCGAGATTCTTCACCAGGCTCTCGAGGTCCATGGCGATGAAGGTCTCGTCCTCGATGATCAGCACGTCGGTCGCAATCTCGGCCGCCATCTCGCGTCCGGCGGCGTCTGCAAGGCGCCGCGTTTCCGCGACGTCGGTGCCGAGAACGAAGGCGACTTCCTCTTCCGAGAAGCCCTCGAGCGAAAGCAGCAGGAAGGCCTGGCGCGGCAGCGGCGTGATGTTCGACAGCCGCCGCTCCGGCGGCATCGGCAGGGTCGTCACCTCGGCATCCTCGTTGACCGAGACCGAATTCCAGATCTGCGTGAACAGCCGGAACAGGCCGGCCCGAGGCCCATGGCTCTCATCGAGCACCGACGGATCCCCCAGCATGGCTTCCAACATGGCTGCGACATAGGCGTCACCGGAGGCCTGGCTGCCGGTCAGGGCGCGCGCGTACCGGCGCAACAACGGCAAGTGTTCAGCAACAAGCTGTGAACGGGACATCCCCACTCCATTCGTCTTCGGGCCAACCTTGAGGTCAGGAGACACGCGGGGGGCCCGGGTTCCCCTGCTGGACTGATTACGCATCAGCTCAAGAAAAGTTCCGTAGAGCTGGGAACTTTTCCGCGGACCTGGAATTGTGCCTATCCAGGGAACGGCTCCCGGTTGAGAAAACCTCTCGAATTTGCAGTCACTTAACTCGGGGAAACGTGGAACAGGCCATGAAAGATCTCAAGTCTCAAGCCAGCAGAAGCGCGACCCCCGGCAAGGGAGGACTCACTCCGGAGATTCAATCCCGGATCGGGCATCAATTGCGGGCCATGTACGACGATGTCATGCGGCAGGGGGTTCCGGATCGGTTCGCAGAACTGATCAAGAAGCTTGATGCGCCGGGAGCTCCCTACGTGGAAAATGAGGGTGGATCCAACGACAACAACAATGGGAGGGATTAATGCCTCTCACGGACTCCCTTCGTAACGACATCCTGGCGGCCGTGCCGAGTCTGCGCGCCTTCGCCATCTCGCTCAGCGGCAATGCGGACCGCGCCGACGATCTGGTTCAGGAGACGCTGTTGCGCGCGCTCGCCAACATCGACTCGTTCCAGCCCGGCTCCAACCTGCCGGCCTGGCTGTTCACGATTCTGCGCAACCTGTTCCGCTCCGACTATCGCAAGCGGCGGCGCGAGGTCGAGGATGCCGAGGGCAACTACGCCAAGACGCTGAAGACTCAGCCTTCGCAGAACGCGCATCTCGAATTCGAGGAGTTCCGCACGGCGCTCGACAAGCTTCCGCAGGATCAGCGTGAAGCGTTGATCCTGGTCGGTGCGTCCGGCTTCTCCTATGAGGACGCGGCCTCGATCTGCGGCTGCGCAGTCGGCACGATCAAGAGCCGCGTGAACCGCGCCCGCTCGAAGCTCGCCGCGCTGCTCTATGTCGACGGCGCCGAGGATTTCGGGCCGGACGAGACGGTGCGGGCCGTGATCGGCGGCAGCGGCGGCTGATAGCCGACGCCCATCGGACTCGGACGAGACGAAGACGGCCGTTTCCACGGCCGTCTTTGCGCGCGTCCTATGCGGGTGGCGCCGGGTTCACGGCGCTCGATCACTCGTCAACAAAGGTCACGGTATCGGCCACGCTCGCACGCGAGGTGCGGTAGCTGTTGACCTTGTGCGCGTGGTCCGCATAGCCGAACGAGATGCCGCAGACCACGCGGCGGTCGTCGGGCAGATTGAAATGCCGGCGGATCAGCCCGGAATGCCGCGCGAGCGCCGCCTGCGGTATCGTGCCGAGCCCGAGCGCCTGCGCGGCCAGCATGAAATTGCTGACATAGGCGCCGCAATCGATCGCACCGTAGATGCCGAGCGGCTCGTTGGTGTGAATGATCGCGACATGTGGCGCGCCGAAGAAGTTGTAGTTCTCGAGCGCCTGCCTGGCATAGGCCATCTTGTCGCCACGGGCGATGCCGAGCGTGTTGTAGAGCTGGAAGCCGCTTTCGCGGCGGCGCTCCAGATAGACCCCGACATATTCGCGCGGCGGCGTGAAATCGTAATCATCGCCAAGGCCCTTTGAGGCCTCCGCGTAGATCGCCTTGCGAAAGCGCTCCTTGGCCTCGCCGCTGGCGATGATGACCTGCCAGGGCTGGCTGTTGCACCAGGACGCCGTGCGTTGCGCGGTGGTCAGCACATGCTCGATGGTCGCGCGATCGACGTCCTTCAGAAGAAACGCGCGGACGGAGTAGCGCTCGTTGAGGAGCTCTTCGAGCACGCCGATGCGGTCTTGGGTCTGGCTCACTTTTGCATCCATGAATTGGCTCGCGCTCTTCTCGTAGGGTGGGCAAAGACGCGCAAGCGTCGTGCCCACCGACAGACTTGCCCCGAAGCATCTGCATATGGTGGGCACGCTTCGCTTTGCCCACCCTACGAGATACCGCGAGACGTGAGATTATCGCCCCTTGGTCGGGATCATGTTATACGGCACGTCCTTGTCGACGCGAATGTCGCCGGGCAATCCCAGCACGCGCTCGGCGATGATGTTGCGCAGGATCTCGTCGGTGCCGCCGGCGATGCGCATCGAGGGTGAGGACAGCAGCATCTGCTGGAACTGGCCCTGCACCGTCTCCTCATCGTTGCCGGTGAGAACACCGGCCGCGCCCTGGAGGTCCATGGCGCAGGTCGCGATGTCCTGAAGCATCATGCCCGACACGAGCTTGCCGATCGAATTCTCCGGGCCCGGCCGCTCACCCTTCGACAGCGCCGAGATCGTGCGGTAGCTGGTGTATTTCAGTCCGTTCGACTTCGCCGCCCAGCTCGCGAGCTTCGAGCGCACGGCGGGATCGTCGATGGCGAGTCCGTCCTCCAGCATCAGGCTGGAGCAGAACTCGAACATCTCAGGCACGCCGGTCGCAAGCCGCGCGCCGATCGACATGCGCTCGTTCATCAGCGTGGTCAGCGACACGCTCCAGCCCTCGCCGACGGCCCCCAGCCGCTGGCTGTCGGGGATCACGACGTCGGTGAAATAGACTTCGTTGAACTCCTGCATGCCATTCGCCTGCTTGATCGGCCGCACCTCGACGCCGGGACTCTTCATGTCCAGGAAGAACATGGTGAGGCCTTTGTGCTTGGGCACGTTCGGATCGGTGCGCGCGATCAGGAGTCCGTAATCGGAGTAATGCGCGCCCGAGGTCCAGATCTTCTGGCCGTTGACGACCCAGCTATCGCCCTTCTTCTCGGCGCGCGTGCGCAAGCCCGCAACGTCCGAGCCGGCCGATGGCTCGGAGAACAGCTGGCACCAGATCTCCTCGCCCGAGGCAAGCTTGGGCAAGTAGCGGCGCTTGGCGTCTTCGCTGCCGAAAGCCATCACGGTCGGACCGCACATGCCTTCGCCGATCTGGAACGGCTGCGTCAGCTTGCCGTAGACGCCCTCCTCCTGCTGCCAGATCACCCGCTCGATCGGCGTCGCACCACGGCCGCCATATTCCTTCGGCCAGTGCAGGCAGGCCCAATTGCCTTCGAACTTCTTCTTCTGCCAGGCCTTGCCGACATCCACGATGTCGTGGTGAGCGAGCCGGATACGGCCGAGCGAGGATTTTGACAGCTCGGCATGCAGCTCCTTCGGCGCATTGGCCTCGATCCATTTGCGCGCGGTCTCGCGGAATGCGGCTTCCTGTGGCGTGTCGTCGAAATTCATGGCGCCTCCCTTTCTTGTCATTCCGGGGCGCGCAACGCGCGAACCCGGAATCTAGAGCTTGCATATTCGCTTCGAGATTCCGGGTTCGGCTCCTCGAGCCGCCCCGGAATGACGGCTAATTTCTTCCCTTCGTCGGGATCTTGTTGAATGGCACGTCCTTGTCGACCCGGATGTCGCCGGGCAGACCCAGCACCCGCTCGGCGATGATGTTGCGCATGATCTCGTCGGTGCCGCCTTCGACGCGGGTGCCGGGCGCACGCAGCAGCATGGCCTGGAAACGACCGGCCAGCTCGGCATCCTCGCCGCTGACCACGCCGCTCGCACCCTGCAGATCCAGCGCGTAGGTCGCAACGTCCTGGATCATCGAGCCGGCGACCAGCTTGCCGATGGAGTTTTCCGGCCCCGGCCGCTCGCCCTTGGACAGCGCCGAGATCGCGCGCATGCTGGTGTACTTCAGCCCGCTCGCCTTCACCGCCCAGTTCGCCAGCTTCGAGCGCACCGCGCGATCCTCGATTGCCGGACCGTCGTCGAGCATCAGGCTGGAGCAGTACTCGAACAATTCAGGGAAACCGGTCGAGACCGCCGCACCGATCGCGCTGCGCTCGTTCATCAGCGTGGTCAGCGAGACATTCCAGCCGTCACCGACCTCACCGAGACGCTGATGGTCGGGAATGCGGACATTGGTGAAATAGACCTCGTTGAAATCGGAGGCCCCGCTCGCCTGCTTGATCGGCCTGACCTCGACGCCAGGGCTTTTCATGTCCAGGAAGAACATGGTGAGGCCCTTGTGCTTGGGCACGGTCGGATCGGTACGGGTGAGCAAAATGCCGTAGTCGGAATAATGCGCGCCCGACGTCCAGATCTTCTGGCCGTTGATGACCCAGTCACCGCCATCCTTCTCGGCGCGCGTGCGCAGGCCGGCGACATCAGAGCCGCCGGCGGGCTCGGAGAACAGCTGGCACCAGACCTTCTCGCCCGAGGCGAGCGGCGGCAGATATTTGCGCTTATGCTCCTCGCGCGCGAACGCCATCATGGTCGGCCCGCACATGCCGTGGCCGATGATGAACATGCGGGACAGCTGGCCGAACGGCCCTTCTTCCTGCTGCCAGATCACCCGCTCGATCGGCGAGGCGCCACGGCCGCCATACTCCTTCGGCCAGTGCAAGCAGGCCCAGCCGGCATCGGCCTTCTTCTTCTGCCAGGCCTTTGCGACCTGCAGGATGTCGGCGTTCTTGAGCTGTGTGCGGCCAAGCGAGGACTTGCGCAGCTCGTCCTCGTACTGCTTCGGCGCGTTAGCGCTGATCCAGGCGCGCGCTGTGGCGCGGAATTCGGCTTCCTGCGGGGTGTCGTCGAAGTTCATGGCTTTTTCTCTCTGTCATTCCGGGGCGCGCGCAGCGCGAACCCGGAATCTCGACGCTATTCACTCATCTCCGGATTCCGGGTTCGGCGCTATCGCGCCGCCCCGGAATGACGACAACATCAGGCCGCGTTCTTCTTGCGCATGCGGTCGATCAACTGATCTTCCCAATAGGTGAGGCTGCCGAGCCCGAGCGCCATCGCGTTGGCGCGGCGGTAGTACATGTGGCAGTCGAACTCCCAGGTGAAACCCATGCCGCCGTGAACCTGGATGTTGTTCTTGGCGCAGTGCTGGAACGCCTGCGTCGCGCTGATGCGCGCGGCGGCCGCGGCCTCCGGCAGTTCGGCTGCGTTGGTCGAGAGCGCCCAGGCGCCGTAATAGCTGTTGGAGCGCGCCAGCGTCGCCGAGACGTACATGTCGGCGAGCATGTGCTTGACCGCCTGGAAGGAGCCGATCTGGCGACCGAAGGCGATGCGGTCGAGCGCGTAGTCCCGGCCCATCTCCAGCGCGCGATCGGCACCACCGACCTGCTCGAACGCGCACAGCACCGCGGCACGATCGAGCACCTGGGTCAGGATGCTCCAGCCTTCGCCCGCAGCACCGAGCGGCTCTGCCTTGCACTCCCTGAAGGTGATCTCGGCCTGTCCACGCGTCGGATCGAGATTGGTGAGGCTTTTCACCTCGACGCCGCCAGCCTTGAGGTCGACCAGGAACAGCGAGATGTCATTCTCGCGTCCGCTCGATCCCGTGCGCGCGGCAACCACCGCGAAATCGGCGATTGCCCCGTCGGCTACCGGCTTCTTGACGCCGTTGAGCGCGCCGTTCGCGGCGATGAGCTTGACGTTTTTCGGCGACGGATTGCCCTTGCCCTCGAACAGCGCGAGCGTGCCGATCGCCTCCCCCGAAGCAATCGCCGGCAGCCATTTCTTCTTTTGCGCATCGCTGCCGGCGATCAGCAGCGCTTCAGCAGCGAGGTACACGGTCGAGGAGAACGGCACCGGCGCGTTGGCCCGGCCCATTTCCTCCGCGATCACGCAGAGTTCGAGATGGCCGGCGCCCGCACCACCGAACTCCTCGGGAATCGCGACGCCGAGGAAGCCCATCTCGGCAAGCCCCTTCCAGAGCTCCTTGTCATACGGCGCCTTGCCGTCGAGCACGACACGCACCGCCTTCGGCGGGCATTTTTCCGCGAGGAACTTGCGCGCCTGGTCGCGGAGCTGCTTCTGGTCGTCGGAGAAATCGAAGTTCATGGCGGCTTACCTTTTATTGATTCGTTGTCATTTACTGCCGTCATTCCGGGGCGCGCGTAGCGCGAGCCCGGAATCCATAACCACGAGCCGGGGTTATGGATTCCGGGCCTGGCCCTTCGGGCCATCCCGGAATGACGAGGTGAGAGAGTTGCGCATTCATCGCAGCACGATCACATCCTGATCCGGCCGATCGGCATAGAGCCGCTCCACCAGCGCGGCGCGGCGCTCGAGCCCGGCGCGCTGGTTGATGTAGCCCTTGTCGGTGAGCTCGTTGCCGTCGATCGAGGGCGGCTCGACCATCAGCATCGCGCGCGCAATCATGCGGCTGCTGGCGCCCTCGCATTCCCGGTTGTGAGCTTCCAGGCCGCGCCAGAAGCAGGCGATCACCTCGGGATGCCTCACGGCATCGGCAAAGCTGAGATCGGGATTGCCGACGAGCTGGCGGCAGGCATGCAAATTGGGCCAGGCCAGCAAACCGATGAACGCGCGATCCTGCCCCGCGACCAACGCATCGTGCACCACGGGGGTCGCCGCGGCGATCGCGTCGGTGCGGAGCGAGCCGACATGCACGAAAGTGCCGGTGGTGAGCTTGAAGTCCTCCACCACCCGGCCGGCGAAGATGATGCCTTGTACCGGGTCGGTGTCGTCGACGAAGATGCCGGCATCGCCGATGCAGTAGAATCCTTCCTCGTCGAACATCCTCTTCGTGAGATCCGACTGGCCGAAATAGCCGGGCGTGACGTTGACGCCGCGCAGGCGCAATTCGTATTTCGAGCCGCACGGCACCATCTTCAATTCGACGCCGGGGAACGGCAGGCCGATCAGGCCGACGCGCTCGGTGTCCCAGTAGGTGCCGGTCGAGGTCGGCGCGGTCTCGGTCGAGCCCCAGCCGGTGTAGAACACGATGCGCTCGCCGGTGGTCTTCACCGCAAGCGCCTGCATGCGATCGTAGAGATCGTCCGGCAACCGCGCGCCGCCATAGGCCATGATCGAGAGATTCTTGAAGAAGGAGCGGCAGAGCGTATCATCCTTCTCCATGGCGGCTGCGAGCGCGGCGTAGCCGGCCGGCACGTTGGCGTAATAGGTCGGCGAGATCTCGCGCAAATTGCGCAGCGTCTCGTCGAACTGGCCCGGCATCGGCCGGCCGTCGTCGATATAGAGCGTGCCGCCGTCGACCAGGATCGGGTGAAACGCCGCATTGCCGCCCATGGTGTGGTTCCAGGGCATCCAGTCCAGCATGGTCGAGATCGGCCCGCTCGGGTCGCGCGGACGAACCTGCGTCATCATCGCCGCATTGGCGCACATCATCTCCTGCGTGTTGATGACGGCCTTGGGCATGCCGGTCGAACCCGACGTGAACAGCAGCTTGCCGACGGTCTGGGGGGTGATCTCTGCAATCGACGCTTCGACATCCGCCGTCACTGGCGTTGCCGCGAGCTCGGCAAAGCTGACGCTCTCGATGCCGTCGCAGGGTCGCGCGACGTGAACCACGGTGACGCCGGTAAGGTCGAGTGCCTTCAGTGCTTTTTCGAATGTCGGGCCGTCCTGTACCATGACGACGGCCGGCTTGATCAGGTCGAAGAGGTATTTCAGCTTGACGTGATCGTGGCTCATCAGCGAGTACGCCGGCGAAACCGGCGCAGCGGGCGAGCGCGCCTGCATCGCGGCCTGCGTCATCAGCGCCTGCTCGATCGAATTGCCGGAGAGGATCGTGACCGGATGTCCCTCGAGCTTGAGATTGAGCAAGCCTTGCGTCAGCGCATCCACGATGCGCTTGGCTTCGCCATAAGACACCCTACGCCATTCACGGTTCGGACCGCTCCGCTGCGCCAGCCAGGTGCGCTCGGGTGCTTCCTTTGCCCATTTCGCCAGCGAGGCCGGGATATGCTTCTCGTAAGGCTGCAGCGGAATGCGCGACTTCAGCACCACCGTGCCGTCGCCGCGGCGCTCCACGTCGATGTCGCGCTCGAGCCACTGGACCTTGCGAAAGGCGGGCTTCGTCATCACCGCCGCCGCGCTTCCACTCATTTTTGCGTCTCCCGGAATTATTGTCCTTTGCGGATCTTCGTCGTTCAGCGCTTGATATAGACAGGCTTTCGCTTCTCGAGGAAGGCCCTGATGCCTTCCGAAAACTCTTCCGAGCGGCTGCACAGGACCTGGTTACGATCCTCCATCGCGATCGCAGCTTCCAGCGATCCGGCATCGACGCTCATGTTGAGACATTCCTTGGACAGGCGCAGGCCCACTGGCGAGGCCGTCATCATCGCCTCGACATAGGGCGCAGCCGCGTCATCCAGACCGTCCTCCTCGACGATTTCCGAGACGAGCCCGACCGCGAGCGCTCGCTCGGCGCCGATGAAGCGTCCGGTGAGGATCAGTTCGGACGCCACGGAGACGCCGACCAGCCGCGGCAGAAAATAGCTGGTGCCGATGTCGCAGCCGCCGAGGCCGAGCTTGATGAAGGCGCAGTTCATCCGCGTCGACCGCGTCGCGATGCGGATGTCGGAGGCCAGTGCCAGCGCAAAGCCGCCGCCGGCCGCCGCGCCCTGCACCAGCGCCAGGATCGGCTGCGGGCAGCGCCGCATCAGCATCACGATGTCGGCGATGCGCCGCTGAGAATCCAGCGACTCTGTGACGCCGGGCGGCTCCTGCTGCCCGGCGCGGCGCGCCATCGCGTGCTTGAGATCGAGACCTGCGCAGAAGTTCTTGCCGGCGCCCTTCAACACCACCACGCGGGTCTCGCGGTTGCGCTGGAGACCCTGAAAATAGGAGTTGAGCGCATCGATCAGCGCCGGATCGAGCGCGTTGAGGTGTTCGGGACGATTGAGCGTCACCCGGTCGACGCCGTCGTCATGCTCGATCAGCAGCGGTTGGGACATGGGAGCGTCCTTCTACGGGTGGAGCGCCGGTCTCCACCCTCCCCTGGAGGGGGAGGGTCGATCGCGCGCAGCGCGAGCGGGGTGGGGTGACGGTCTCTCCGCCCCGAACACTGCCCAGGTGGAGAGATCACCCCACCCCGGCGCTTCGCGCCGACCCTCCCCCTCCAGGGGAGGGTAAGAAGAGAGCCTCTGCTACCGCGGCGCCATGCGGATGGCGCCGTCGAGGCGGATGGTCTCGCCGTTCAGCATCGGATTCTCGACGATGTGCACCGCGAGCATGCCGTATTCATTGGCATCGCCGAGACGCGAGGGATGCGGCACCTGGGCGCCGAGGCTCTTGCGGGCCTCTTCGTTCAAGCCCATCAGCAGCGGCGTGAAGAACAGGCCGGGCGCGATGGTGTTGACGCGGATCTTCTGGCTGGCGAGATCGCGCGCGGCCGGAAGGGTGAGGCCGACGACGCCACCCTTCGAGGCCGAATAGGCGATCTGGCCGATCTGGCCTTCGTAAGCCGCCACCGAAGCGGTGTTGATGATGACGCCGCGCTCTTCGCCGATGGGCTCCGCAGTGACAAGACGTTCCGCGAACAGCCGCAGGCAGTTGAAGGTGCCGATCAGGTTGACGTTGATGATGCGCGCGAACTTTTCGAGCGGGTAGACGCCGTCGCGGCCGACGATACGCTGCGAGCCGCCGATGCCGGCGCAGTTCATCAGCACGCGGGCGACGCCGTGCGCAGCTTCCGCCTTGGCGATTGCGGCCTTGATCTGCTCCTCGCTGGTGACGTCGGCATGCAGCGCGACGCCCTTCACTTCGGCAGCGACCTTCTCGGCGTTTTCCTTGCTCTGGTCGATCACGCCGATCTTGGCGCCCTTGGCAGCCATGGCGCGCGCGGTCGCGGCACCAAGACCCGAACCACCGCCGGTGATGAGAACGGCTACGTCTTTCAACTGCATCGCTTGTACCTTTCCTTGGACGTTTCTTCTCTGGACTTGGGAGTTCGGCCGATTATCCGGCCGCGGCAGCTTCCTCTACTTGCGTGAGGATGCCGCCGCAGATCAGCGTTTCCATGTGCTTGATGTATTGCCGGCAGACATCATCGGTGACCGGGCCGACGCCGGTCGCGCGGGACATCGCATGCCGGCCGAAGAACAAATGATCGCAGGCGCCGATCAGGCTGGTGTAGAACAGCACCGGATCGGTCTGGCGGAATTCGCCGCGGCTGACGCCTTCGGCGAGCAGGCGGCGGTGGAAATCCAGCAGCGGCGCGACGAAGAATTTCGAGACCTCATCGGCGGAGCCCGCGCTGGTCTCGTGCAGCAGATAGTGAATCAGCCGGTTCATGTAGGGGAACCGGTGATAGGCGCGGATGATGCCGGCGATATGCAGCTTCAGCTTCGCCGTCGACGTGATCGGCTGCGCCAGCAGATATTCGAGATTCGACATCTCGGTCGCCGCATCCCGTGCGAGCAGCGCCAACAGCAGGCCGTCCTTGTTGCCGAAGTGATATTTGACCAGGGCGGCGTTGGCGCCGGACTTCTGCGCGATATCGGAGAGCGAGATCTCGATCGAGGAGCGTTCGATCATCAGCTCGCTCGCGGCCACCAGCAATTTCTCTGCCGTGGAATTTTTCCCGCCGGGGAGCCTGTTCGATACGCTGGTAGCCACGGAGATCCCTGTTTTCGCCGCTTGAAGCGGGCGCAGATAAGCCCAAGCAGCGCCTCATCACAAGAGTTAATTGATCGATTGACTAAACGATCTCCCGTCCCTTAAATCCGACCCCGACAACCAACCCAGTCAAAAATTCAGGGAGAGACCGAAATGGCCGAGGCTTACATCGTCGCCGCTGCGCGTACCGCTGGCGGGCGAAAGGGGGGCCGCCTCGCCGGCTGGCATCCGGCCGATCTCGCCGCCAAGGTGCTGGACGAACTGGTCGACCCCACCAAGGTCGATCCCGCCCTGGTCGAGGACGTGATCATGGGCTGCGTGATGCAGGTCGGCGAGCAGTCCAACAACGTCGCGCGCAACGCGGTCATGGCTTCGAAGCTCCCTGAAAGCGTGCCGGGCACCTCGATCGACCGCCAGTGCGGCTCCTCGCAGCAGGCGCTGCACTTCGCCGCGCAAGCCGTGATGTCGGGTGCGATGGACGTCGTGATCGCGGCCGGCGTGGAATCGATGACGCGGGTTCCAATGGGCCTGTCCTCGCAGCTTCCGGCCAAGAACGGTTTTGGCAATTACAAGAGCCCGGGCATCGAGAAGAAGTATCCGAACATCGTGTTCAGCCAGTTCACCGGCGCTGAGATGATGGCGGAGAAGTACGGCCTCTCCAAGGATGAGCTCGACGAGTACTCCTACAACAGCCACCGGCGCGCGATCGCGGCGACGCAGGCCGGTCACTTCAAGAAGGAGATCGTGCCGCTCGATATCACCCGCGCCGACGGCAGCAAGGACACCCACCACATCGACGAAGGCATCCGCTTCGACGTCAGCCTCGACGGCATCAAAGGCGTCAAGCTGATCGCCGAGAATGGCAGGCTCTCCGCCGCCAGCGCCAGCCAGATCTGCGACGGCGCCTCCGGCGTCATGGTGGTGAACGAGCGTGGCCTCAAGCAACTCGGCGTCAAGCCGCTGGCGCGCGTCCACCACATGACCATGACGGGCGGCGATCCCGTCATCATGCTGGACGCGCCGCTGCACGCCACCAAGCGCGCGCTGGAGAAGGCCGGCATGAAGATCGGCGACATCGACCTGTTCGAGGTCAACGAGGCCTTCGCTTCGGTGCCGACCGCGTGGCTGAAGACCACCGGTGCCGATCCGGAGCGCCTCAACGTCAATGGCGGCGCGATCGCGCTCGGCCATCCGCTCGGCGGCTCCGGCACCAAGCTGATGACCACGCTGGTCCACGCCCTGCACCAGCGCGGCAAGCGCTATGGCCTGCAGACCATGTGCGAAGGCGGCGGCATGGCCAACGTGACGATCGTCGAACGACTGTAAAAAAACAAAAGCGAGAAGTGAGTGGCGAGTAGCGAATGGTGAGTAGGCGAAGAACGGTTTGCCCTTCTTCCCTATTCGCCACTCGCTACTCGCCATTCGCGTTTTGAGGAAACGCCATGACCCACCCCTCCATCCACGCCGCACCACGCCCGACAAGATCGCCTACCAGATGGCCGGCACCGGCAAGGCGATCACCTATCGCGAGCTCGACGAGCTCTCGAACCAGGGCGCACATCTCTTCCGATCGCTCGGGCTAAAGGCCGGCGACCACATCGCTCTTCTGATGGAGAACCGCCTCGCGTTCATGGAGATCTGCTGGGCCGCACAGCGCAGCGGGCTCTATTACACTGCGATCAGCCGCTATCTGAAGCAGGACGAGATCGACTACATCATCAAGGATTGCGGCGCCAAGATCGTCATCACCACGCCGAAATGCGCCGACCAGATCAAGAGCCTGATCAAGGGCACGGCAGGCGAGCCAATCTTCTACATGATGGACGAGCCGCTGCCCGACTTCCGCTCCTACGACAAGGAAGCCGCTGCGCAGCCGACCACGCCGATCGCGGACGAGGTCGCCGGCTACGACATGCTGTACTCGTCGGGAACCACCGGGCGGCCCAAGGGCATCAAGAAGGCCTTCGAGGGCAACAGGATCGACGTGCCAAACGCCTTCCTGCGCGTGCTCTGCGCCGACATGTGCGGCATGAACGCCGAGAGCACCTATCTCTCGCCGGCGCCGCTCTATCACGCAGCGCCCCTGCGCTTCAACATGATGGCGATCGTGCTCGGCGGCACCTCCATCATCATGGAGCACTTCGATGCCGAGGAATTCCTGAAGCTCGTCGAGAAATACAAGGTGACGCAGTCGCAGCTGGTGCCGACCATGTTCGTGCGCATGCTGAAGCTGCCGGAGGAGGTGCGGACGAAGTACGACGTTTCGACGCTGAAGGGCGCGATCCACGCCGCCGCGCCCTGCCCGGTCGACGTGAAAGCCAAGATGATCGAATGGTGGGGCCCGATCCTGATCGAGTATTATGCGGGCTCGGAAGGCAACGGCGTCACGGTCTGCAACTCGCAGCAATGGCTGGAGCATCGCGGCAGCGTTGGCCGCGCCGTGGTCGGCAAGATCAAGATTCTGGACGAGAACGACGAGGAACAACCGACAGGCGAAATCGGCACGGTCTACTTCGCCGATGCGCCCGCCTTCACCTATCACAACGACCCCGAGAAGACGAAGAAGGCCTACAACGCCAAGGGCTGGTCGACGCTCGGCGATGTCGGCTATCTCGACAAGGACGGCTTCCTCTATCTCACCGACCGCAAGTCCTACATGATCATCTCGGGCGGGGTGAACATCTACCCGCAGGAGACCGAGGACGTGCTGATCACGCATCCTGAGGTCGCCGACGTCGCCGTGTTCGGCGTGCCGAACGAGGAGATGGGCGAAGAGGTGAAGGCGGTGGTGCAGCCGCACGACATGGCTCGCGCCGGCAAGGCGCTGGAGGCGGATTTGATTGCCTACTGCAAGAGCCGCCTCTCCGCCATCAAGTGCCCCCGCTCGATCGACTTCGAAGCCGAGCTGCCGCGCACGCCGACCGGCAAGCTGGTGAAGCGGCATCTGCGCGATCGGTATTGGCCGAAGACGGCGGCGAAGATTTGAGGCGTTCTTACCCTCCCCTGGAGGGGGAGGGTGAAGCGGAGATCAATCAAACAAACTCGGCGTGTGGTTCACCAGCGCGCCTTCGATCTCGAGCATCTTCAGCTTGGTCACCACGCCGCCGTTCGCCGAGAAGCCGCCGGGCTTGTTGCCGGCCGCCAGCACGCGATGGCACGGCACCACGATCGGGCACGGGTTGCGGCCAAGCGCCTGGCCGACGTCGCGCGACAGCTGGACGCCGCCGAGCTGCTTGGCGATGTCGCCATAGGTGACGGTCTTGCCCGGCGGGACGGTGCGGGCGATGTCGTAGACGCCGCGGTTGAATTCGGGCACGCCGTCGAGGTCGAGCGGAATGTCGATGAGATCATCCGGCTCGCCCGCGAGCAGTTTCGTGATGCGGTCGATCGCCTGCTGCACCTCGGCAGTCGGCTCAGCTTCGCTGGCATCGGCATGGCGCTGCTGGATGCGGGTGCGGATCTTCTGCTCGCCACCCATCGGCAATTGCGTGCCGTTGATGCCGCGCGGGCCCCAGGCGATGGCGCACAGGCCGATCCGGGTGTCGAACAGGGCAAAATGCTGGTCGGTCATGGCTTGGTTCCTGGCTGCGTTCCTTGTCGCATGCCCCCAATGTGATCTCGGCCCGAATCTAGGCTTGGAAATAGTTGCGATCCACCCGGTTTCCGGGAATCTTGCACAGGAGTTCCACCCCCTCGCGAGCCCGGAATGCAAAGCCTGCACGTCAACGGATACGACATGCCCTATCTCGACGTGGGCGAAGACAGAGGCCGTCCGCCGCTGGTCTGCGTGCACGGCTCGCTGAACGACTTCCGCGTCTGGGGCTGCGTGCTCGGCCCGCTGACGCAGCGACATCGGGTGATCGCCGTCAGCCTGCGGCACTTCTTCCCCGAGCGCTGGGACGGGCTTGGTGACACCTATTCGATCGCCCAGCATGTCAATGACGTCATCACTTTCATCGACGAGCTCGATCTCGGACCGGTCGATCTGATGGGACATTCCCGTGGCGGGCACATCTGCTTCCGCGTGGCACAGCGGCGGCCGGATCTGCTCCGGCGGCTGATCCTGGCCGAGCCCGGCGGCGAGCTCGATGCAAGCCTCGATCCGGATTACGTCGGCGGCCCCGCTCCGCTGCTGGCGCGCTTCACCGCCTCGGCCGAGAAGATCGCAGCCGGCGATGTCGATGGCGGCCTCGCCGTCTTCGTCGATACGCTGGAGGGGCCTGGCACCTGGCCGCGATTGCCGGCGATGGTGAAGCAGAATCTGCGCGACAACGCCATGACGCTGATCGGCCAGGTCCGCGACAACCGCCCGCCGTTCTCGAAGGCGGATGCGGAGTCCATCAAGATGCCGACCCTGTTCATCCTGGGGGCGCGGACCAAGGGCCTGCTGCCGAAAGTGCTGCACGCGCTGGCCGCGCATGTGCCCTATTCCAAGACGACGATCATCCCGAACGCGACCCACCCGATGTTCGAGCAGGCGCCGCAGAAATATTCCGAAGTGGTGCTGGATTTCCTGGCGAGCTGACACATGCAGACAATTCGCGTCAACGACTACGACATGGCCTATCTGGAAGTCGGAAGCGGCCGCCCGCTGGTCTGCGTGCATGGCACGCTCGGGGACTTCCGCACCTGGTATTCGGTGCTGGGCCCGTTATCGAAGAATCATCGCGTGATCTCGGTGAGCCTGGGGCATTTCTTCCCCGAGCATTGGGATGCGGTCGGCGACGACTACAAGATGGCGCAGCATGTTGCCGACGTGATCGCTTTCATCGAGCAGGTCGAGCCTGCGCCGGTCGATCTGATGGGCCATTCGCGCGGCGGGCATATCGCGTTTCGCGTGGCGCAGGCCCGGCCCGATCTGCTGCGAAAACTGGTGCTGGCGGAGCCCGGCGGCGATCTCGACGCATCCCTGCCGGTGCCGGAAGGCACACCCGCGCATCCGCCGCTGGCGGCCCGCACCGTGCGGTCGGTCGAGATGATCCGCGCCGGCGACATCGAGGGCGCGCTGCGGAATTTCTACGAAGGCATCGAGGGCGACGGCTCCTGGCGGCGCGTGCCCGCCGCAGCGAAACAGCAACTTCGCGACAACGCGCTGACCTTCCTCGGCCAGATCAACGAGCAGCGCCGGCGCTACACGCTCAGCGATGCGCAGGCGATCAGGACGCCGACGCTGCTGATCGGCGGCGGCGCCACCACCGGCAGCTTGTCGGTGATGTGGCGCGTGCTGGCCGACCACATCGCAGGCAGCAAGACGGCGGTGATCGAGAATGCCGGCCACTGGATGTTCGAGCAGGCGCCGCTGGAGTTTGGTGAAGTCGTGAGCAGGTTCCTGGCGGAGTAGAGGTGGGTGCCTGCCTCAACCTTCGAAAACAACCCCATGCACAGTAGACGGACCTAGTGATATCAACGGCTTAGCGGGGGCAGAAAAGCCGCCTTGAGCGGGACCTCGACGGTTCGCCTTGACGCCCTAGCCATCGCAGCATACCTTTCGATACGGAATTCCGTATTCCGTACGAGGAGCTCCCGGCGTGATCCCTCTCGACCCGCTCCCGAACCTGATCGACCAGGTCTATGCGCGGATCCTGGAAGCGATCTCCGACCGCACATTGCGTCCCGGCCAGCGCATCCGTCAGAACGAGCTGGCCGACAGGCTCGGCGTGTCGCGCCAGCCGGTCTCGCATGCGCTGCATCTGTTGCACCGCCAGGGCTTGGTCGCGGAAAGCGGCCGCCGGGGATTTGAAGTCACCCAGCTCGATCCCGCGCGCATCCGCCAGCTCTACGAGGTACGCGGCGCCATCGACGCGCTGGCGGCCCGACTCGCCGCGGCGCGCGCAGGCACTGACGCGGCCGGACGCGCACGGCTCGACGCGGCGCTTGCCGCCGGACGCCGCAGCGACCGCAACACGACGCTGGCCGATCTCATCGCGCTCGATGTCGACTTCCACCGCGCGATCTATCAGCTCGCCGGCAATCCCGTGATCGAGGAAACGATCGCACCGCAATGGCCGCATATGCGGCGCTCGATGGCGACGGTGCTGTCCGAGCTCGATTATCGCGACAGCGCCTGGGCCGAACATGCCGACATCGCCGCACGCATTCTCGCCGGCGACGCGAACGGAGCCGAGCGCGCGGCGCTGACGCATGCGCAGACGGCGGGACGGATGACCGAGGAAAGATTGAGGGCGACGGACGAGGCGGCGGCGTAGCGGCAGGCGCCGTCATGCCCGGCCTTGTGCCGGGCATCCACGTTCTTTCTTGACGAGCCGCAAAGACGTGGATGGCCGGGTCAAGCCCGGCCATGACGAGAAAGAGAACAAATCAAAACAGGAGGACGACCCATGAAATTGTCACAGGAGCAATTGGAGTTCTTCAACCGCGAGGGCTGGCTGTTCCTGCCCGAGTTGTTCAGCCAGGAGGAGGTCGATCTGCTCGCGCGCGAGGCGGTCGGCATCTACGACGCCAACCGGCCGGAGGTCTGGCGCGAGAAGAGCGGCGCGCCGCGCACGGCCTTTGCCGCACACCTCTACAACGAGGCCTTCGGACTCCTCGGCGCGCATCCGCGCATGATCGAGCCGGTCGAGCAGGTGTTCGGCGAGCCGGTCTACATGCACCAGTTCAAGATCAACGCGAAATCGGCCTTCACGGGCGACGTCTGGCAGTGGCACCAGGATTATGGCACCTGGAAGCGCGACGACGGGATGCCGGAGCCGCGTGCGATGAACATCGCGATCTTCCTCGACGAGGTGATGCCGATCAACGGCCCCCTGATGCTGGTGCCGCGCAGCCAAAATGCAGGCGACCTGGCGGCCTCGCATGATCTCGCCACCACCTCCTATCCGCTGTGGACGCTGGACGAGGACACCGTGACCCGCCTCGTCAAGCAGGGCGGCATTGTCGCACCGACCGGCAAGCCCGGCGGCATGCTGATGTTCCACGGCAATCTCGTGCATGGATCTGCCGGCAACATCACGCCCTACCCGCGCAAGATCGTGTACCTGACGCTGAACGCGGTCTCGAACCACATCCGCACACCGACCCGGCCGGACTACATCGCGCATCGCGACTTTGCGCCGATCAAGACCGTGGACGACGACGCGCTGCTGCGGCTTGCCCGTGCACCGCGCCAGGCGGCGGAGTAGGATGCTCTCGTGCCCCGGACGCAGCGCAGCACGTCAGTGATGCGCTGCTGAGCCGGGGCCCATACCGCACGGATGGTTTTTCTTTGGATCCCGGCTCTGCGGAGCAGCGTTACACGCTGCACCGCGTCCGGGAGACGATCATGATCGGGTGTCCCCATGAACCTCTCCCGCCTCCTCCAGGCCCGCGCCAGCGCCGGCAAGCCGGTCCGAGTCGCGCTGATCGGCGCGGGCAAATTCGGCTCGATGTTCTTGGCGCAGGTGCCGCACACGCCTGGGCTGGAGGTGCCCATCATCGTCGACATCGACCGTGACCGCGCGCGCGAGGCCTGCCGCATGGTCGGCTGGAGCGCCGAGCGGATCGCCGCAACCATGTTCACCGATGACGGCGCGCGCGCCATTGCCGGCGGCGCGATGGACGTGGTGGTGGAGGCGACCGGAAATCCCGCGGTCGGCATCAAGCATGCGCGCGCCGCGATCGCGGCCGGCAAGCACATCGTGATGGTGAATGTCGAGGCCGATGTTCTGGCGGGCCCCCTGCTCGCCGAGGAGGCGCGCAAGGCCGGCGTGGTCTATTCGCTGGCCTATGGCGACCAGCCGGCGCTGACCGCGGAGATGGTGGATTGGGCGCGGGCCACCGGCTTCCGCGTCGTCGCCGCCGGCAAAGGCACGAAATATCTGCCGGCCTATCACGACGTGACGCCCGACGGCGTCTGGCAGCATTACGGCCTGACTGCGGGCGAGGCGCAATCGGCCGGCATGAATCCGCAGATGTTCAATTCCTTTCTCGACGGCACCAAATCGGCGATCGAGATGGCCGCGATTGCGAACGCCTGCGGCCTCGACGTGCCCACGGACGGCCTGCTGTTTCCGCCCTGCGGCGTCGACGACCTGCCGCACATCATGCGGCCGCGCTCGCGCGGCGGCGTGCTCGAGCGGTCCGGCGTCGTCGAGGTCGTCTCCTCGCTCGAGCGCGACGGCCGGCCGGTGTTTCGCGATCTGCGCTGGGGCGTCTATGTCGTGCTGGAGGCGCCGAACGATTATGCCGCCGACTGCTTCAGGCAATATGGCCTGAAGACCGACGCCAGCGGACGCTTCGCCGCGATGTACAAGCCCTATCATCTGATCGGGCTCGAGCTGAACATCTCGGTGCTGTCGGCCGCGCTGCGGGGCGAACCGACCGGGCAGGCCATCGGCTTCCGCGGCGACGTCGCCGCGGTGGCCAAGCGCAATCTGCGCGCCGGGGAGATGCTCGACGGCGAAGGGGGCTATACGGTGTGGGGCAAGCTGGTACCGGCGGCTGCGAGCCTGAGGGCTGGCGCCCTGCCCATCGGACTCGCACATCGCGTGAAGCTGAAACATGACGTCGCCCATGGCGCGGTGGTGCGCTGGAGCGATGTCGAATTCGAGCCGGGCAATGAAACGGTGAAGACGCGCAAGGCCATGGAAGCCGCATTCGCAGCGCAGCATTGACCGGCTTGGCGGCGGCACGACCAAAGTGCGCTTGATTTGCGGTTCCCCTTTGGTCATGCTGACTGCGATCCGGGAATACTGAATTTCGGACAATAAGGAAACGTCGGCCACCGGCGAAGACGAAAGCGGCGCCAAGACCGCGATCCCTCGTCGAGGACACGACATCACAGGAGGGAAACGCATGGAACGTCGTAAATTCCTGACGGCGGGCGGATTGGGCCTGGCCGCAAGTGCCGTTGCTTCGCCGGCTATCGCGCAGTCGATGCCCGAGGTGAAATGGCGGCTGGCGGCGAGCTGGCCGAAGTCGCTCGATACGCTCTATGGCGGCTGCGAATATTTCTGCAAACGCATCGCCGAGATCACCGACAACCGCTTTCAGATCCAGCCCTTTGCTGCCGGTGAGATCGTGCCGGGCCTGCAGGTGCTCGACGCGGTCTCGAACGGCACCGTCGAGATGGGCAACACTGCGCTCTATTACTATTGGGGCAAGAACCCCGCGTTCACCTTCGGCACGTCGCTGCCGTTCGGTCTCAACACGCGCCAGCACATCTCCTGGCTGTTGTGGAACGGCGGTCAGGACATGCTCAACGGTCTCTTGAAGGAGCACAATGCGATCGGCGTTCCCACAGGCTCGACCGGCGCGCAGATGGGCGGCTGGTTTCGCAAGGAGATCAAGACCGTCGATGATCTCAAGGGCCTGAAATTCCGCGTCGGCGGCTTCGCCGGCACCATCGTCTCGAAGCTCGGCGGCGTGCCGCAGCAGATCGCGGCGGGCGACATCTATCCGGCGCTGGAGAAGGGGACGATCGACGCGGCGGAGTGGGTCGGGCCCTATGACGACGAGAAGCTCGGCTTCGTGAAGGTGGCGAAGTACTATTACTATCCGGGCTGGTGGGAAGGCACCGGCCAGGGCCACAACATCATGAATCTGGAGAAATGGAACGCGCTGCCGAAGCACTATCAGGCAGCGATCTCGACGGCATCGCTCGATACCTTCACCTGGGTGACCGGCAAGTACGACTCGGTCCACCCGCCCTCAAGCGGCTGCTCGCGGCCGGCGCGATCCTCAAGCCCTTCCCGCAGGAGGTGCTCGAAGCCTGCTACGGCGCAGCCAACGAGATCTACGCCGATCTCGCCAAGAGCAACCCGCATTTCGGCAAGATGTATGCGAGCCTCACCGCTTTCCGCAGCGAGTCGCTGGCCTGGATGCAGGTGGCCGAGCTCAGCTTCGACACATTCATGATGCGGATGCGGACAAGGACGTAGCCGCATCGCGCTGCAAGCGACGAAACGACGAAAGCCCCGGAGATGTCTCCGGGGCTTTTGCGTTGGGTGCGGATATCATCGCCGGCCTGGTCAAGCCGGGGAATGACGGCATTCCATGGTCAATTTTCCTCGTCACCGAGCGCGGCGACCAGCTTGTCGTAGTACTTGCCGACGAGATCGATGTTGCCCTTGTTCTCGATTTGCGGGGCCGGCGTCTTCAGCGCCTCGTTGAGCTCGTCGAGGGCTTCTTTCTTGTCTTTGGCCGGCATCTTCTTGTCGGCCTGGATCTCTGCGATCTGCGCCTTGATGACCGCTTCGGGGCCGACATACTTCTTGGTCGCGGGATCGAAGCCGCCGATCACGAGGCTGATATTGTCCACGACGTTGTTGTAATCGTCATAGCTGGCAAAGCCATGCTTCTTGGCAACCTCCTCGAGCTGCGCGATCACCTTCTGGTCGGGCGCGGCGTTCTCCGGAAGCTTCTCCGTGATCGCATCCATGTCATTCTGCGCAGCGAGCACGCCGTCGAGCTGCTTGTCGGTCAGCGCGATCTGCTTCAACGCGGGCGCCTGCTGCTGCGCCGGCGCGGTCGGCTGAGTGGGCGCAGCCTGCTGCTTGGCCTGGGCGAAAGCAGCGCCGGAGGAGGCGAACGAAGCTGCAGACAGAAGGCACGCAACGCTCAGCGCGGTGAGGGCGGGACGAAGCAATGCTGGCATGGTAGGTCTCCTCCGAAGGGGATGGCTGGTTTTGGCGGCCGAAAGCTAGGGATCACGAAATGAACTGCGCATGAACTCCGCGCATTCCTGCTAGCGGCAGATCATGGCTGAATGATCACAACTCGGTGGGAGCCCGATCCCCGTGGGTCGGTCAAAATCCCCCGGGTATGGTCACTTGAAACTCCCCCACCTGATGATCGCCGTCAGCGCCGCTGAACAGCAGTAGCCGGTCAGGCAGGACGTTTATGTTCGACCCCTTTAGCCAGCAAGGGGCCGGGGAGTTGAACGTCTTGAAGCGACATCTGCAAAGCACCGTACTTACATTACTTGATCGCAACACCAGCCAGCGCGAGATTCACCGGCTGACGGGTGTCGATCGCAAGACGATCCGGCGTTATCAGGCGCTGCGGGCCGGTGCGGAGGCAAATTCCCCCGGGGAAGTGACCACCGGCTCGGTGAGCGCGGACGGCCAAATTCCTCCACCCCGACCACCGGCTTTTGGGACATCGGAAGCGACGGTCACCAGCAGCCTGGCCCGTTCGGCTTGCGAAGCGCATCGGACGTGGATCGAAGAACAGGTCCGGCTGAAGCGGAACGCGCAGGCGATTTACCAGGACCTGGTTGATCAATTTGGCTTTCCGTCCAGCTACCAGAGTGTCAAGCGGTTTGTGCGCCGGTTGCGGCACGCTGATCCTGAGCAGTTTGATCGTCTTGAGTTCCTCCCCGGCGAGGAAGCTCAGGTCGACTATGGCGAGGGCGCGCCGACGGTTGATCCGAAGAGCGGGCGGTACCGTCGTCCCCGCCTGTTCGTGATGACGCTACGCTACTCGCGGCGCAGCTTCCGGCGGGTAGTCTGGAAGTCCAGCCAACAAGTCTGGGCGCAGCTCCACGAAGAGGCGTTCCGGTATTTTGGCGGGGTCCCCAGCTATGTCGTGCTCGACAACCTGAAGGAAGGCGTCCTCAAGCCGGATTTGTACGAGCCCCAGCTCAACCCGATTTACAGCGCGATGCTGGCTCATTACGCCGTGGTCGCCGATCCCGCGCGCGTGGCCGATCCAAATCGGAAAGGATGCGTCGAGAATGCGATTCAACATACCCAGGGCACTGCGCTGGCCGGACGGCGCTTCGAGACGCTGGAGGCGCAAAACGAGTTCTTGAGGCACTGGGAGGAGAACTGGGCTTCCAAACGCATCCACGGCAGCACGCGCCGTCAGGTCGAGGCGATGTTCCAGGAAGAGAAGCCGCACCTGCGGCCGCTGCCTGTCGCTCCCTTCCGCATCTTCACCGAAGTCGTCCGGACTGTCTGCGACGACACCACCGTACGCGTCGACAACAGCTATTACGCCGCGCGGCCCGCGCCGATCGGCAGCCAGGTCGTCGTGCGCATCTACACCACCACGATCGAGATCCGTGATCGCCACACCCGTGCGCTGCTGCGTGTTCATTCCCGGATGGCGCACCCCGGTTCTGTCGTCCTGCCGACCAGCGAACGGCCGTTCAACCCGTCGCGGCAAACCGCCGTGCTGCTGGCGAGCGCCGAGCGCATCGGACCGCAGACCAGGGCCTTGTGCCAGCAGGTGTTCGACACCGAAGGGCGCCCCGGACAGCGCGCGATGTGGGGCATTGTCGGGCTGGGCCGGAAGTATCCGGCGCGGCTGGTCGAGCAGGCCTGCGCGCACGCCATCGACAACCGCATCTACCGCTACAAGCACGTGCGTGCGACCGTCGAGCGGTTGTTCGAACAGGCGATCGAGCAGGTTGGAGTGACGCCACAGCCGGCATCGCCGCTCACCCAGGATCATCCGCTGATCCGTACCCCCGCGGAATACGGCGACCTCTTCAGCCGCGCTGTGCGGCGCGACGCCGACGACAATGGTCGGCAGGCCGAGGCTCACGACGATCACGCCACGGCAATCCGCGCTCGTGTCGCCTGCGCAACCCCGGCCAACTCCGGCGCCACGAGCGCTCCCGCTGCACCTTCTCACCTTAAACTGGAGACCTAGTACCCGGAATCAGAGCTGAGTGATACGGCGGCCTTTGAAACGGCGTTGACGGACCTTTTTCTTGGTCCAGACGAAGGGCTCGGCTCTGTCGTTGTATGCGTTGACGTAGGCATCGATGTGTTCCTGAAGCTGCTTGAGGCTCGTGAAGGAGGTGCCGCTGAGCGACTGCCCCTGCAAGATGGAAAACCATACTTCGACCTGATTGAGCCATGACGCACTTGTCGGCGTGAAATGAAATTGCACGTTGGGGTGGGCCTTGAGCCAGTCCTCGTTCTTTTTATGGGTGTTGAGGTTGTCGAGGATGACGTGAAGCTTGCGGTTCGGAAAAGTCGCGGTGACGCTGTTCATGAAATCGAGAAACTCGACGCGGCGCCGGCGTTTTGAATGGGTCGCGATGATCTTTCCGGTGGCGACTTCGAGCGCCGCAAACAATGTTGTGGTGCCATGCCGCTTGTAATCGTGGCTTTGGCCGGTTAAGGCGCGGCCATTGGGCAACTTCAGATAACCCTGCGCTCGCTCCAAAGCCTGGATCGAGGGCTTCTCGTCCACGCACAGCACAATGGCCTTCGCCGGCGGCGCGACATAGAGGCCGACAACATCGGCGGCTTTGGCCGTAAAGTTCGGGTCGTTGCTCTCGCACCAGGACTTGCGAGCCACCAGGTCAATCTTGTGGCTGCGCAGGAACGGGAGTGTCAGAAGTTTTGTGTAAGAGCGTCTCTGTGAGGGGTTTGCGGGGTCAGCGGACTGACCCCATGGGGTCAGTCCGCTGAGCCTGCAAAGCGCTCGCCGAACTGGATGGCAAACTGGCCCATTGCGGCCGTCCATGCAACCGGTCGTCGCCAATGGATGCCGGCATTTCTGATGGCGAGGTAAAGCAGCTTCATCGCCGCCTCGTCGTTGGGGAAGCTGCCGCGTGTTTTGATGATCTTGCGCAGCGAACGGTTCAGCGCCTCGACCGCGTTGGTGGTATAGATCATTTTGCGTATCTCCGGCGCGAAGGCGAAGAACGGAATGACGTGCTCCCACGCCCGGCGCCAGGCCGCCCCGATCGCGGGATAGCGCTTGCCCCACTCGGCTTCGAAGTCCTCGAGCCTGAGCAGAGCGGCGTCGGCATTCTCGGCATGATAGATCGCCTTGATCGAGGGAAGGATCGCCTTGCGATCCTTCCAGGACACGAAGGATAGGCTGTTGCGGATCAAATGCACGATGCAGGTCTGGACCATCGCCTTGGGAAAGACGCTGTTGATCGCCTCGGGAAAGCCCTTCAGACCGTCGACGACGGCGATCAGGATGTCGGCGACGCCGCGGTTCCTCAGATCGTTCATGACCTTGAGCCAGAATTTGGCGCCTTCGGTTTGCTCGATCCAAAGCCCGAGCACGTCTTTCTCGCCCGATGCAGTGATGCCCAGCACGACGTAGACTGCCTTGTTCTTGACCATCCCCTCATCGCGAATCTTGACCCTGAGTGCGTCGAAGAAGACCACCGGATAGATCGCTTCCAGCGGCCGGCTCTGCCATTCGCGGACCTCGTCGAGAATCGCGTCGGTGACCTTGCTGATCAGATCGGGGGACACCTCGGTGCCGTAGAGCTCGGCCAGATGGCCCTGGATCTCCCGTACCGTCATGCCCCGCCCGTAGAGACTGATGATCTTCTCGTCGAAGCCGTCGAAGCGGGTCTGGCCCTTCGCGACGATCACCGGTTCGAACGTGCCGGCGCGGTCGCGCGGCACCTCGATCTCGATCTCGCCGTCGTCCGTCAACAGCGCTTTGCTGCTTGTGCCGTTGCGGCTGTTGCCCGACCCGCGGCCCGCCGGGTCGCCCTTCTCATAGCCAAGGTGGTGGGTCAGCTCCGCACCCAGTGCGCGCTCCAGAAGCGCCTTCTTCAGTCGTCTGAAAAGCCCGTCTTCGCCGGCTAAGTCTTCTGGCTTGAGGCTGCCCCCGGCAAGAAGCTGGTCCAAAATCTCAGGTGAAAAATCCGTAGCCATGTGAGTCTCCTGTCAAAGGTAAACTCACAGAAACCATCTTACACCGAGTTACTGACACCCTCGCAGGAACCGCCAGACATATTGGACATCGACATCGCCCAGCGCCTCGGCCAGCAGGGGGCCGGTCCAGCGCGCAAACCCTTGCGGTGGCGGCTTATCCAGCAGCTTCAGAATCCGCTTGTCGGTCGTCTTCGTATAGATCGGCTGCTTGCCAGGCCGCGGCTTGTCTTGCAGCCCTTCAAGGCCATGGTCGGCATAGCGATGCCGCCAAAGGCTGACAATCCGCGGCTGGACCCCAACTTCCTTGGCGATCGACCGGGTGCTGCGCCCATCCGCCGCCAACAGAACTATCCGCGCCCGCTTCAAATCGCGCTGCAACGTCACCGGTGAGCGACAGCACGCCTCAAGCACCTTGCGATCTTTCCTCGAAAGGTGGACTTCTCTTGCTTCGGGTATCATCCCGACCTTGAATCACGACTCACGTTCCAAGAAAAGTGGGTACTAGCCACATGATGACCATGCCGGAAATTGAGCGTTGCCTACGACAGCTGCGCCTGTCGGGTGTCCGCGACACGCTGCAGACGCGCGTGCTCCAGGCGCAGGGCGCCAACCAGCCCTTCCTCGAGACCTTCTCCCTTATCCTGCAGGATGAACTGGACCGTCGTCAGTCCCGTCTTATCGAGCGGCGATACCAGCAATCCGGGCTCGACGAAAAGCTGACGCTCGCCGAGTTCGACTGGTCCTTCAATCCCAAACTGCCACGTCAGACCTGCTTCCAGCTCCACACCCTGGCGTTCATTGCCGCTGGCGAGAACGCTCTGCTTGTTGGCAAACCTGGCACCGGGAAGTCGCACATCGCCAAGGCGATTGCCTATCAGGCGATCCTGCAAAGCCACAAGGTCCAGTATCTTGAGACCGACGACAGAGCTGGCCCCGGTTGTTTGGACAGCGCCCCGCTGGATTTAAGTGGATTCCTGCCGGGTTATGCTGAACGCGGGGCTTTACGGTTTTGTCGTTGCGTCGGGAGGGCGTAGCCCGACCAGAGCGACGACAAAACCGTCGGCGACGGTCATGCGGCCATCACCATAGCTTGCGTGCCGAAGTAAGCCTCGTCGGGCGTGCGCCCGTCAAGGCTCGAGTGAGGGCGTCCCTGATTGTAGAAGGCCAGATACTTGGCAATTGACGCTCGCGCCTCGGACACGCTGTCGTAGGCGCGGAGATATACTTCTTCGTATTTGACCGTGCGCCAGAGCCGCTCGACAAACACGTTGTCGCGCCAGGCGCCCTTGCCGTCCATGCTGATGGCGATCTTCGCGTCCAGCAGCACATCGGTGAACTCGAGGAGCTATGCGGGATTTTGGGTGACGAGGCGATCAGGCGGCGTGGTTTTCCGGCACTTGGATGACCTCGATGCCGTTTTCGAATCTGACACCTGCGCTGACCTTCGGCAACTGATTTGTGCCTTTCAGCCGCCGCCAGGTCTTTGATGCGGCGCAGAGCAGCTTGAACACCATCAACTTGGCAGTCGTTGACGATAACGAACCTTTCGTGCGCACCGTTCTGCGCGTTTCGCGGGATCGTGAGCGCGGATTTCAGGGGATCGTGAGCAGAGATTTCAGACGATCGTGAGCAACGATTTCGCGGGATCGTGAGCAAGGCTTTCGGAGCCTTGCAGCGCTTCGGCCGACAACTCAACCGGCTTAGGGATGACCTCGTGGTTAACGAGGAAGTCCAATGCCTACCCAGAGATTGTCGATGCGCCGGATCAAGGAAGTCCTTCGGTTAAAACATTTTCAAGGCCTGCCAGAGCGGGCCATCGCGCGGAGCGTGGGCGTCAGCAACGGCGTTGTGCACAGCTACCTGAGCCGCGCCCGCTCTGCTGGGTTGAGCTGGCCGCTTCCGGAGGGAATGACCGATGAAGACCTGGAGCTTTTGCTTTTCCCGGCCCCACGACCAGCGTCTCAGAGCCCGCAGCGGCCGGTGCCCGACTGGAGCTACATCGATAAAGAGCTCCGCCGGCGCAACGTAACCCGTCGCCTGCTCTGGGAGGAGTATCGCGCCGTTAATCCCGACGGTTTCGGGTACACGTGGTTCTGCACTACCTACGAGGCCTGGAAGGGGCGGGTCCGACCTTCGATGCGGCAGATTCATCTGGGCGGCGAGAAGGTGTTCGTGGATTTCGCCGGCGACACCATCGACATCGTCGATCCCCTGACCGGGGAAGTGCAGCCGATGAAGCTGTTCGTCGCGGCGATGGGCGCTTCGAACCACACCTACGCCGAGGCCTGCCCCAGCGAGAGCTTGGCCGACTGGATCCGGGCCCACGTCAACTTGTTCACGTTTTTGAGCGGAACGCCGACGTTCGTGGTCTGCGACAACCTCAAAGCCGCCGTCAGCAACCCCGACCGCTACGATCCCGGCCTCAATCGCACTTATGCCGAGATGGCGAGCCATTAGAGCTATGCGGGAAACTGGGTGATGACGGAATGAGATAGGCGGCGTATCGAGGCGGGTGTCGAGCCTGCCAGAACCTCAAGGAGAGCGATACGCCATGAACGAGCATAGCAACATTGTCCCACTGCGTCAGCCCGATGAGATCGACGATCCACTGACGAATATTTTGCGATCTGGAGCTCGGCAGCTGCTTGCGCAGGCTGTCGAGATGGAAGCCGAGGCGTTTCTCGCCGCGATGAAGGGCTTGAAGCTTCCCGATGGCCGCGACCGCCTCGTGCGACACGGCCATGGTCCAGTGCGGACGATCCAGACGGGGATCGGCGCCGTCGAAGTCGCCCGGGTAAAGATTCGCGATCGCGCGGTGACCAGCGATGGCGAGCGGATCCGCTTCACCTCGGCGATCCTGCCGTTGTGGGCACGGCGCACGAAGAGCTTGGATGCACTTTTGCCGGTTCTGTACCTGCGAGGCATCTCGACGGGCGACTTCCAGGAGGCGCTGGCGGCGCTCTTGGGCAAGGATGCGCCGAATCTTTCTCCGGCGGTGGTTTCCAGACTGACGACGGAGTGGCAGCTCGAGTACGAGCGTTGGCAGAAGCGCGATCTGTCGGCGCGCCGGTACGTATACGTGTGGGCGGACGGCGTCTTCCTGCAGGCTCGCATGGAAGACCACAGCGAATGCATGCTGGTGCTGATCGGCGCGACGCCGGAAGGCAAGAAGGAACTCATCGGCTTCCAGGTCGGCGTGCGCGAGAGCACGCAGAGCTGGCACGAACTGCTCGTCGAGGCGAAAACCCGAGGGCTGAAGATCGCCCCGGAAATCGCCGTCGGTGACGGCGCGCTCGGCTTCTGGAAGGCGCTCGACGAGGTCTTTCCCGCCACGCGACATCAGCGGTGCTGGGTGCACAAAACCGCGAATATCTTGAACAAAGTCGCAGTGTCGGTACAGGCCAGCATGAAGAAGGATCTGCGCGAGGTCTATTTGGCGTCCAACCGAGCTTCGGCCGAAGTGGCGATCGATGTCTTTGCCGAGAAATACGGAGCGAAGTACGACAAGGCGGTCGAGTGCCTGACGAAAGATCGCGACGCAATGCTTGCGTTCTACGAATTCCCCGCCGAGCATTGGGACCACTTGCGGACGACGAATCCCATCGAAAGCGTGTTCGCGACGGTCCGGCACAGAACGGTGCGCACGAAAGGTTCGTTATCGTCAACGACTGCCAAGTTGATGGTGTTCAAGCTGCTCTGCGCCGCATCAAAGACCTGGCGGCGGCTGAAAGGCACAAATCAGTTGCCGAAGGTCAGCGCAGGTGTCAGATTCGAAAACGGCATCGAGGTCATCCAAGTGCCGGAAAACCACGCCGCCTGATCGCCTCGTCACCCAAAATCCCGCATAGCTCGAGCCATTACGGCACGGCCATTCTCGCCGCACGGCCGCGGCGCCCAAAAGACAAGGCGAAGGTCGAGGTCGCGGTGCAAATCGCCCAGCGCTGGATTCTGGCCCGGCTGCGCAATCAGCGCTTCTTTTCCCGGGCCGAGCTCAACGCCGCCATCAAGACACTCGTCGACGAACTCAATGCTCGTCAAATGCGTGGCTTCGGCTCAAGCCGCGCCGAACTGTTTGCCGAACTCGACAAACCCAAGCTAACCCCGCTGCCAGATCAGCCTTATGCCTTCGCACGCTGGAAGCGCTGCCGCCTCGCTCCCGATTATCATGTCGAGGTCGACGGCCATTGGTACTCCGCGCCGTATCGTCTGATTGGCGAGCTGGTCGATGCCCGTATCGACGATCGGACGGTCGAGATCTTCCACAAGGGCCAGCGGATCGCCAGCCATGCCCGCGCGCCCAACCGACGCGGACACACCACCATCGCCGACCACATGCCCAGCGCCCATCGCCGCTACGGCAAATGGACCCCCGCCGCGGTGATCGCCGCCGGCGAGCGGATCGGTCCTTCGACAGCAGCGTTTTTCCAGGCCGTGATCGACGCCCGCCCCCATCCAGAACAAGGCTTTCGAACCTGCCTTGGCATTCTGGCGCTCGTCAAAAGCTACGGCGCCGAACGCCTCGACGCAGCCTGCCGGAGGGGCATCCTCATCAAGGCGCGCTCCGTCGCCTCGATTAGATCGATCCTCCAGAACGGCCTCGATCGCACGTTCTTCGACGAATCTTTCGAGCACCAGCCCCTGCGCCACGGCAACATCCGCGGACGCGACTACTTCCACTGAAGCAAGGAGAGACCCGGCATGCTTAACCACCCAACCCACGAACGGCTGATCGAGCTTGGCCTGACCGGAATGGCCAAGGCCTTCGAGGAGCAGCGCCGATCGCCCGATCTCGAAGCCCTGCCGTTCGAAGATCGCATCGGCCTGTTGGTCGACCGCGAAGCCGCCGAACGCGACACCAGGCGGCTCACCACGCGCCTCAAGATCGCCGCACTGCGCCAGACTGCTTGCGTCGAGGACGTCGATCTGCGCACCCCGCGGGGCATCGACCGCGCCGTTTTCGCCAAACTCGTCGAAGGTCGCTGGATCGATCGCCACGAGAATTTGCTCGTCACCGGGGCAACCGGCCTGGGCAAAAGTTGGTTAGCCTGCGCGCTCGGCCACAAGGCCTGCCGCGACAACCGATCAGTCCTCTATCATCGCGTTCCAAGGCTGTTCGAGGCGCTCGCGCTCGCGCGCGGAGACGGACGCTACGCCCGGCTCCTCAAAAGCCTCGGCCGCGCTCAGCTTCTGATTTTGGATGATTGGGGACTATCGGTGCTCACCGCCGCGGAACGCCGCGATCTGCTCGAAATCCTCGAGGACCGCCATGGCCGCGCATCCACCATCGTCACAAGTCAGCTCCCCGTGGACACCTGGCATGGAGCCATTGGGGACCCCACGGTCGCCGACGCCATTCTCGATCGCCTCGTCCACAACGCCCACCGCCTCCAGCTCACCGGAGAAAGCATGCGAAAACGCAGCGCCAAAACCATCACCCTTGACGGCCAACCAGAACACTGACTCTATCTCCCATCGGCCGTAGCGGGCTGCTCACGATCGTCTGAATTCAGTGCTCACGATCGCGCGAAATCGATGCTCACGATCCGTGAAATCCGCAACGTTCTGTGCCGGACCGTCGCGAACACGCTTTCGATGGGATTCGTCGTCCGCAAGTGGTCCCAATGCTCGGCGGGGAATTCGTAGAACGCAAGCATTGCGTCGCGATCTTTCGTCAGGCACTCGACCGCCTTGTCGTACTTCGCTCCGTATTTCTCGGCAAAGACATCGATCGCCACTTCGGCCGAAGCTCGGTTGGACGCCAAATAGACCTCGCGCAGATCCTTCTTCATGCTGGCCTGTACCGACACTGCGACTTTGTTCAAGATATTCGCGGTTTTGTGCACCCAGCACCGCTGATGTCGCGTGGCGGGAAAGACCTCGTCGAGCGCCTTCCAGAAGCCGAGCGCGCCGTCACCGACGGCGATTTCCGGGGCGATCTTCAGCCCTCGGGTTTTCGCCTCGACGAGCAGTTCGTGCCAGCTCTGCGTGCTCTCGCGCACGCCGACCTGGAAGCCGATGAGTTCCTTCTTGCCTTCCGGCGTCGCGCCGATCAGCACCAGCATGCATTCGCTGTGGTCTTCCATGCGAGCCTGCAGGAAGACGCCGTCCGCCCACACGTATACGTACCGGCGCGCCGACAGATCGCGCTTCTGCCAACGCTCGTACTCGAGCTGCCACTCCGTCGTCAGTCTGGAAACCACCGCCGGAGAAAGATTCGGCGCATCCTTGCCCAAGAGCGCCGCCAGCGCCTCCTGGAAGTCGCCCGTCGAGATGCCTCGCAGGTACAGAACCGGCAAAAGTGCATCCAAGCTCTTCGTGCGCCGTGCCCACAACGGCAGGATCGCCGAGGTGAAGCGGATCCGCTCGCCATCGCTGGTCACCGCGCGATCGCGAATCTTTACCCGGGCGACTTCGACGGCGCCGATCCCCGTCTGGATCGTCCGCACTGGACCATGGCCGTGTCGCACGAGGCGGTCGCGGCCATCGGGAAGCTTCAAGCCCTTCATCGCGGCGAGAAACGCCTCGGCTTCCATCTCGACAGCCTGCGCAAGCAGCTGCCGAGCTCCAGATCGCAAAATATTCGTCAGTGGATCGTCGATCTCATCGGGCTGACGCAGTGGGACAATGTTGCTATGCTCGTTCATGGCGTATCGCTCTCCTTGAGGTTCTGGCAGGCTCGACACCCGCCTCGATACGCCGCCTATCTCATTCCGTCATCACCCAGTTTCCCGCATAGCTCGAACTCGAGGCTGGTGAACTGGCTGCCCTGATCCGTGTTGAAAATCTCGGGCCTGCCGTGCTTCGCCAACGCCTCCTGGACCGCTTCGACGCAGAAGGCCGCCTCCATTGTGATCGAGACGCGATGGGCCAGGACCCGTCGGCTGAACACATCGACGACCGCCGCGAGATAGACGAAGCCACGCCGCATCGGAATGTAGGTGATGTCCATTGCCCACGCATGGTCGGGCCGCTCGATCTTCAATCCGCGCAACAGGTACGGGTAGATCTTGTGACCCGGAGCCGGCTTGCTCGTGTTCGGGCGACGATAGACCGCCTCGATCCCCATGCGCTTCATCAGCGTCGCGATGTGGCGGCGACCGGCGTATACGCCCTCCCGCCGCAGCAACGATCGCAGCATACGCGCTCCCGCGAAGGGATAATCGAGATGCAGCTCATCGAGCCGACGCATCAAGGCAAGGTCCTCGGCCGAAACTGGCCGAGGTTCATAGTAGACCGTGCTGCGAGCCAGCTTCAGGACCTTCGCCTGGCGCACGATAGAAAGATCATGATCGCGGTCGATCATCGCTTTGCGCTCAGCAGGCCCGCCTTGGTGAGCGCGCCGGACAAAAAATCGTTTTCCAACGCCAGCTCGCCGATCTTGGCATGTAACGCCTTCAAATCGACCGGCGTCTCGGCCGATGTCTTGTCATGCCCAAACACGCCGGCGGCGCCTTCCAGGAGCTGGTTTTTCCAGATCGTGATCTGGTTCGGATGAACATCAAACAGTTGCGCCAGCTCCGCCAGTGTCTTGTCGCCTTTGACCGCAGCCAAAGCAACCTTCGCCTTGAATGCCGGAGAATGCGGATTCCGATTTATTCCGGCCGGGTATTCCGACTTGAAGCCGGCCATCGTTCCGATTTGAAGCCGGCCACGATTCCGAAATGAAACCGGCCGGCATTCCGATTTGAAGTCGGCCGGGTTTTTGGAAGTCGGCGTTTTCGTTTGGATCAGTCCCTCAGGCATCAAGTCCCGCGTTGATCAACGTGGGGAAGCGGATGCCGGCCAAGAGAGAACTGACCATGCGACAGATACGACAGATGCTGCGGCTTGCCCGTGATGGGGTGAGCGCCCGGGAGATTGGGCGCACGCTCGGCGTGGCGCGCAGCACCATCCAGGACAACCTCAAGCGTGCCTCGACTGCCGGGCTGGCGTGGCCTTTGGCGGGCGATCTGACCGACGCCGTTCTTGAACAACGTCTGTTTGCCCATGCCGGCGTCAGGCGCGGCTTTCGCCGGCGCCGGGAGCCGGATTGGGCCTCGCTGGCCTGTGAGCTGAAGCGGCCTGGCGTCAATCTGATGGTGCTGTGGGAGGAGTACCGGGCGGTCCACCCGGAAGGTTATGGCTACAGCCGGTTCTGCGATTTATTCCGAGAATTCGACCGGCGGCTGTCTCCGACGATGCGGCAGGACCATCCGGCCGGCGACAAGGTCTTTGTCGATTACTCCGGCAAGAAGATCATGATCGTTGATCGCGAAACCGGGGTTGTACGCGATGCGGAGATCTTCGTCGCCGTGCTTGGCGCCTCGAATTACACCTACGCCGAGGCGACCTGGACGCAGACACTTCCGGACTGGATCGAGGCCCATGTCCGGATGTTCCGGTTCTTTGGCGGGGTGCCGCGCCTCGTCGTCCCTGACAATCTGAAGTCCGGCGTGCACCGGGCTTCGTTCTACGACCCTGAAATCAATCGCAGCTACGGGATGATGGCGTCCCATTACGGCGTTGGCGTCCTTCCGGCACGGCCAAGAAAGCCGCGGGATACCCCGCGGGTCACTTCAAATTCCTCCGGGTGTGGTCAGTCAAATTCCTCCACCCGCGAGGCAGGACAAGGGACTGTTAGTTTGAGTTTGTTTCCCGGGCAAGAGCTTCAGCGGCTTCTTTGAGCCGATAGCTGCGTCCGTCGAACTCAAGCAGATGGCAATGATGCATAAGGCGATCGAGGATCGTCGTGCTCATAGTGTTGTCCCCAAGGTATGCCCCCCAATCCTGCACGACGCGATTGGAGGTGACGATGACGCTGCGGCGCAGTTTGTAACGCTGATGGATCAGGGTCTGCAGCAAAGTGCCGGCGTCGTCGGGGATGGCGCGTGCGAGGAATAGATCGTCCAGCACGAGGAGATCGCAGTCGATGATGGTTCGCAGCCGGACCTCGCGTTGTGCCGGAGAGTTCAGGGCGTAGCGGTGGAAGAAGTCGTCGGTCTCAAGATACTGGACCTTGTGGCTTTGCAGGATCGCCTGATAGGCAATCGCCTTGGCGATGTGCGACTTCCCGGTGCCAGGTTTGCCAACAAGCAGAGCGTTCTCGCCAGCGGCAATGAACGCCAGGGTGTGGAGCTGGAAGCAGGTCTGACGGAGCTATGGCTGATTTTGGGTGACGCGGCCTGATCAGGCGGCGTGGCTTTCAGTGTTCGGAATGACTTCGATTCCGTCGATGAACTTTACACCGGCGATGACTTTCGGCAACTGGTTCGTGCTCTTCAATCGCCGCCAGGTCTTCGATGCGGCGTCGATGAGCTTGAACACCATCAGCTTCGCAGTTTGTTGCGACAGCGATCCCTTGGTCCGCACCGTTCGGTGGCGCACCGTGGCGAAGACGCTCTCGATCGGGTTCGAGCTGCGTAGGTGGATCCAGTGCTCAGCAGGGAAGTCGAAGAAGGCGAGCAGCGCATGGCGATCCTTGATCAGGCACTCCACCGCACGTCCGTATTTGACGTGGTATTTCTCGACGAAGACGTCGATCGCGGTTTCAGCTTCGGCCCGGTGTGGGGCCAGATAGATGTTCCGCAGGTCGTTCTTCATGGGGCCCTGCACGGATTTGGCGACCTTGTCGAGTACGTTGCTCACTTTATGGCACCAGCATCGTTGGTGCCGCGTGCCGGGAAAGGCCTCGTCCAGTGCCTTCCAGAAGCCGAGGGCGCCGTCGCCGATGGCGAGTTGCGGGGCAATCCGTAACCCGCGTTGCCGCAGGTCGATCAGGAGTTCGCGCCAGCTCTGCGCGCTCTCGCGCACGCCGACCTGGAAGCCGATCAGCTCCTTCTTGCCTTCCGGCGTGGTGCCAATCAGCACCAGCATGCATTCGCTGTGATCTTCCATGCGGGCCTGCAGGTACACGCCATCGGCCCAGATGTAGACATAGCGACGCGCCGACAGATCGCGTCTCTGCCAGCGTTCGTACTCGACCTGCCAATCGGCCTTCAGGCCGGCGATCACCGAAGGCGACAGGTTCGGCGCATCCTTGCCGAGCAGCGCCGAGAGCGCCTCCTGGAAGTCGCCGGTCGAGATGCCGCGCAAATAGAGGACCGGGATCAAGGCATCCAGGCTCTTCGTCCGCCGCGCCCATAGCGGCAGGATTGCCGAACTGAAGCGGAGGCGGTCGCCTGGCCCGCTCGCTCCGCGGTCGCGGACCTTGGGACGAGCGACCTCCACCGGACCGATGCCGGTCGCAATCTCGCGCACCGGACCGTGCCCATGTCGGACCAGGCGCGCTCGACCGTCGGGCAGCGTCAGATTGGCCGTGCTGGCCAGAAACGCGCCAACCTCGATCTCGATCGCCCTGGCAAGCAGGTCCCGCGCGCCGGCACGAACGATATCGGTCAGTGGATCATCAACCGCGGACGGCTGACGGAAAGCAAGAACATTGGTAGTCTCGGTCATGGCGTATCGCTCTCCTCGAGAGGTTCTGGCAGGCTCGTCACCCGCCTCGATACGCCGCCTTCCTCACACCGTCATCACCCAGATTCCGCCATAGCTCGGTCTGACGTGGCAGTTTGGGATTGAAGGACCAGTCGAACTCGGCGAGCGTCAGCTTTTCGTCGAGCCCGGATTGCTGGTATCGCCGCTCGATAAGACGGGACTGACGACGGTCCAGTTCATCCTGCAGGATAAGGGAGAAGGTCTCGAGGAAGGGCTGGTTGGCGCCCTGCGCCTGGAGCACGCGCGTCTGCAGCGTGTCGCGGACACCCGACAGGCGCAGCTGTCGTAGGCAACGCTCAATTTCCGGCATGGTCATCATGTGGCTAGGTCTCCAGTTTAAGGTGAGAAGGTGCAGCGGGAGCGCTCGTGGCGCCGGAGTTGGCCGGGGTTGCGCAGGCGACACGAGCGCGGATTGCCGTGGCGTGATCGTCGTGAGCCTCGGCCTGCCGACCATTGTCGTCGGCGTCGCGCCGCACAGCGCGGCTGAAGAGGTCGCCGTATTCCGCGGGGGTACGGATCAGCGGATGATCCTGGGTGAGCGGCGATGCCGGCTGTGGCGTCACTCCAACCTGCTCGATCGCCTGTTCGAACAACCGCTCGACGGTCGCACGCACGTGCTTGTAGCGGTAGATGCGGTTGTCGATGGCGTGCGCGCAGGCCTGCTCGACCAGCCGCGCCGGATACTTCCGGCCCAGCCCGACAATGCCCCACATCGCGCGCTGTCCGGGGCGCCCTTCGGTGTCGAACACCTGCTGGCACAAGGCCCTGGTCTGCGGTCCGATGCGCTCGGCGCTCGCCAGCAGCACGGCGGTTTGCCGCGACGGGTTGAACGGCCGTTCGCTGGTCGGCAGGACGACAGAACCGGGGTGCGCCATCCGGGAATGAACACGCAGCAGCGCACGGGTGTGGCGATCACGGATCTCGATCGTGGTGGTGTAGATGCGCACGACGACCTGGCTGCCGATCGGCGCGGGCCGCGCGGCGTAATAGCTGTTGTCGACGCGTACGGTGGTGTCGTCGCAGACAGTCCGGACGACTTCGGTGAAGATGCGGAAGGGAGCGACAGGCAGCGGCCGCAGGTGCGGCTTCTCTTCCTGGAACATCGCCTCGACCTGACGGCGCGTGCTGCCGTGGATGCGTTTGGAAGCCCAGTTCTCCTCCCAGTGCCTCAAGAACTCGTTTTGCGCCTCCAGCGTCTCGAAGCGCCGTCCGGCCAGCGCAGTGCCCTGGGTATGTTGAATCGCATTCTCGACGCATCCTTTCCGATTTGGATCGGCCACGCGCGCGGGATCGGCGACCACGGCGTAATGAGCCAGCATCGCGCTGTAAATCGGGTTGAGCTGGGGCTCGTACAAATCCGGCTTGAGGACGCCTTCCTTCAGGTTGTCGAGCACGACATAGCTGGGGACCCCGCCAAAATACCGGAACGCCTCTTCGTGGAGCTGCGCCCAGACTTGTTGGCTGGACTTCCAGACTACCCGCCGGAAGCTGCGCCGCGAGTAGCGTAGCGTCATCACGAACAGGCGGGGACGACGGTACCGCCCGCTCTTCGGATCAACCGTCGGCGCGCCCTCGCCATAGTCGACCTGAGCTTCCTCGCCGGGGAGGAACTCAAGACGATCAAACTGCTCAGGATCAGCGTGCCGCAACCGGCGCACAAACCGCTTGACACTCTGGTAGCTGGACGGAAAGCCAAATTGATCAACCAGGTCCTGGTAAATCGCCTGCGCGTTCCGCTTCAGCCGGACCTGTTCTTCGATCCACGTCCGATGCGCTTCGCAAGCCGAACGGGCCAGGCTGCTGGTGACCGTCGCTTCCGATGTCCCAAAAGCCGGTGGTCGGGGTGGAGGAATTTGGCCGTCCGCGCTCACCGAGCCGGTGGTCACTTCCCCGGGGGAATTTGCCTCCGCACCGGCCCGCAGCGCCTGATAACGCCGGATCGTCTTGCGATCGACACCCGTCAGCCGGTGAATCTCGCGCTGGCTGGTGTTGCGATCAAGTAATGTAAGTACGGTGCTTTGCAGATGTCGCTTCAAGACGTTCAACTCCCCGGCCCCTTGCTGGCTAAAGGGGTCGAACATAAACGTCCTGCCTGACCGGCTACTGCTGTTCAGCGGCGCTGACGGCGATCATCAGGTGGGGGAGTTTCAAGTGACCATACCCGGGGGATTTTGACCGACCCACGGGGTTTGGCGGGGTGCCGCGCCTCGTCGTCCCTGACAATCTGAAGTCCGGCGTGCACCGGGCTTCGTTCTACGACCCTGAAATCAATCGCAGCTACGGGATGATGGCGTCCCATTACGGCGTTGGCGTCCTTCCGGCACGGCCAAGAAAGCCGCGGGATAAGGCAAAAGTGGAGGCCGGGGTTCGGTTTGCCCAGACCTATATCCTCGGGCGGCTTCGTCGCCAGACCTTCTTCTCGTTGGCCGAGGCGAACGCAGCCATTGCCGCTGCGCTGGAGCGGATCAACGCGCACATCATGCGCCGGCTCGGTGTCAGTCGCCGTCAATTGTTCGAGACGGTCGAGATGTCGGTCCTGGCGTCGTTGCCGGACGCCGATTATCAGTTTGCGGAATGGCGCGTGGCCCGCGTCTCGCTCGATTATCATGTCGAGATCGACGGCTTCTTCTACTCAGTTCCACACGGCCTGATCCGGGAGCAGGTCGACGTCCGCGCCACCACCCGGACCATCGAGCTGTTCCATCGGGGTTCGCGTGTTGCGGCTCACCAGCGCCGCTACGGCGGCCGCCGGCACGGCACCGATCCCGACCACATGCCCAGCGCGCATCGGCGTTACGCCGAGTGGACTCCCGAGCGGTTCCGTCGCTGGGGACGATCGATCGGGCTAAACACTGAGGGTCTCGTCCTCGCCATTCTGGCCAATCGGCCTCATCCCGAACAAGGATTCCGGACCTGTCTGGGTGTGCTTCGGCTGTTCAAGGATCTCGATCCGGAACGCGCCGAGTTGATCGCGGCCCGCGCGGTTGCGGTCCGCGCGCTGACCTACAAGAGCATCGCCTCGATCATCGCCAACAAGCTCGACCGCAGCGCTCGCCCCACCGATGACGTCGTCGTCGACCATCCCAATCTGCGCGGCCCCGGCTACTTCCATTGAAAGGAAAATCCAGCATGCTGACCCATCCCACGCTCGACCTGCTGCAAAATCTCGGTCTCCACGGCATGGCCAAAGGCTTCAAGGAGCTTGATGCCCAGCCCGAAGCACGCAGCCTCGAACATGCCGAATGGCTGGCCCTGCTCCTGGAACAGGAGAAAACGCAGCGACAGCAAAAGCGGTTTGAGAGCAGAGCTCGCGCCGCCAAGCTACGTCATGCCGCTTGCGTCGAGGATGTCGACTACCGTGCCATCCGCGGGCTCGACCGCACGCTCTTTCTAAAACTCGCCGCCGGCGACTGGATCCGAGCGAGGCATAATCTCCTCGTCACTGGGCCATGCGGCGTCGGCAAGAGTTGGCTTGCTTGCGCCCTCGGCCACAAGGCCTGCCGGGACGACTTCGCCGTTGCCTACCATCGCGTCCCGCGTCTGTTCGCCGCTCTCGCACTGGGACGCGCCGACGGACGCTATACCAGGATGCTGCGGGCGATCGCACGACTTGATCTGCTGATCCTGGACGACTGGGGACCAGAACCTCTCGACGCCGACCAGCGCCGTGATTTGCTCGAAATCGTCGAGGATCGATACGAAGCCCGTTCGATCATCGTCACCAGCCAGCTGCCCGTCGATCGCTGGTACGAAATCATCGGAAACCCCACCATCGCCGACGCGATCCTCGATCGCCTCGTCCACAATGCCTACCGCATCGAACTCAAAGGAGAGAGCCTCAGGAAGCAGAAGCAACCCGCTCAAGATCAACCGGTCTCTTGACCTTCCCAGCCCTCGACGACATCATGAAATTGACCCATGCGAACGACGCCACGGGTGGCCGGCTTCAGATCGGAATACCCGGCCGGCTTCGAATAATTTGCGGGGCCAGCTCTCTTTTCGGGAGCTATGCGGGATTTTGGGTGACGAGGCGATCAGGCGGCGTGGTTTTCCGGCACTTGGATGACCTCGATGCCGTTTTCGAATCTGACACCTGCGCTGACCTTCGGCAACTGATTTGTGCCTTTCAGCCGCCGCCAGGTCTTTGATGCGGCGCAGAGCAGCTTGAACACCATCAACTTGGCAGTCGTTGACGATAACGAACCTTTCGTGCGCACCGTTCTGTGCCGGACCGTCGCGAACACGCTTTCGATGGGATTCGTCGTCCGCAAGTGGTCCCAATGCTCGGCGGGGAATTCGTAGAACGCAAGCATTGCATCGCGATCTTTCGTCAGGCACTCGACCGCCTTGTCGTACTTCGCTCCGTATTTCTCGGCAAAGACATCGATCGCCACTTCGGCCGAAGCTCGGTTGGACGCCAAATAGACCTCGCGCAGATCCTTCTTCATGCTGGCCTGTACCGACACTGCGACTTTGTTCAAGATATTCGCGGTTTTGTGCACCCGGGGCGATCTTCAGCCCTCGGGTTTTCGCCTCGACGAGCAGTTCGTGCCAGCTCTGCGTGCTCTCGCGCACGCCGACCTGGAAGCCGATGAGTTCCTTCTTGCCTTCCGGCGTCGCGCCGATCAGCACCAGCATGCATTCGCTGTGGTCTTCCATGCGAGCCTGCAGGAAGACGCCGTCCGCCCACACGTATACGTACCGGCGCGCCGACAGATCGCGCTTCTGCCAACGCTCGTACTCGAGCTGCCACTCCGTCGTCAGTCTGGAAACCACCGCCGGAGAAAGATTCGGCGCATCCTTGCCCAAGAGCGCCGCCAGCGCCTCCTGGAAGTCGCCCGTCGAGATGCCTCGCAGGTACAGAACCGGCAAAAGTGCATCCAAGCTCTTCGTGCGCCGTGCCCACAACGGCAGGATCGCCGAGGTGAAGCGGATCCGCTCGCCATCGCTGGTCACCGCGCGATCGCGAATCTTTACCCGGGCGACTTCGACGGCGCCGATCCCCGTCTGGATCGTCCGCACTGGACCATGGCCGTGTCGCACGAGGCGGTCGCGGCCATCGGGAAGCTTCAAGCCCTTCATCGCGGCGAGAAACGCCTCGGCTTCCATCTCGACAGCCTGCGCAAGCAGCTGCCGAGCTCCAGATCGCAAAATATTCGTCAGTGGATCGTCGATCTCATCGGGCTGACGCAGTGGGACAATGTTGCTATGCTCGTTCATGGCGTATCGCTCTCCTTGAGGTTCTGGCAGGCTCGACACCCGCCTCGATACGCCGCCTATCTCATTCCGTCATCACCCAGTTTCCCGCATAGCTCTCTTTTCGGAAAACCGCTGCGCACTTTCCGGATCATGCTTCAGTGCACCTGCTGCGATGAGTGGCACGAAGAAATGCCAGGCTATTCGGCCGAAGCGCCGCTGTATCTCCATTCCATCCCGGCCGTGGAGCGTGACCGCCGCTGCGCGTTGGACGCGGACACCTGCATCGTCGATGAGGAGTTTTACTTCGCGCGCGGCTGCCTGGAGATTCGTAAACGGTACGAGAGGCCCACGGAGCCACGGACTTGGTGCGGACGGCCTACGCACCGCGCTTGAAGCGTATAGGCATCCAGAACTGCCGGAGGGCCTCGACGGTTGCTGGAATGTTGCGCCAGGCGTTTTGGATGATGGGCTGCGTTCCCAGCGTGCGCCGGGCCGGGGGTAGCAAGGGTCGACCGGCGTCGTCGATGCAATGGACCAAGATCGGCCGCAGCATAAGGTGTTCGGTTCCATTCGGGGGGAGAAGCCGCGACCAGACGAGAAGCCGAAGCTTCATGACGGCGTAGAAGCCCATGCACCAGGGCTGCGGGTCGACTTCGCCGTCCGGTGATCGCACGAACAGCGGCTCGAAGCTCTCCGGTCTCGTCGACAGCGTCTCGCTGATAGCGTTGTGGCGCATCAGCGTGGCGGCGATTGCCGAGAACTCCTCGGTGTCGTGATTGAAGGCGTCGGGATCTACGCCGAGGAGCGGGCACACCCATTCCTCGGACGCCATCGAGACCGGCCCGGCGACGACCGCGGCCACCGCGCCATCGAGCATGGAGAGCGACGTCGCCCGCGGATGCCGAAGCGTCGGCGACCTGGCGCGCTTGCTGATCCATTGCCCGAGCCGTTCGAACGACATGGCATAGAGAGCTGGCCCCGCAAATTCGGACAGTAGCTTGAGTGGATTTTCTGCCTGACAGCGGCGAGGATTCTTGCTGCGAATCAGGAGCGAAGATGACGAAGAAGAGCCGCCGGACGCATTCTCCGGCATTCAAGGCGAAGGTTGCTTTGGCTGCGGTCAAAGGCGACAAGACACTGGCGGAGCTGGCGCAACTGTTTGATGTTCATCCGAACCAGATCACGATCTGGAAAAACCAGCTCCTGGAAGGCGCCGCCGGCGTGTTTGGGCATGACAAGACATCGGCCGAGACGCCGGTCGATTTGAAGGCGTTACATGCCAAGATCGGCGAGCTGGCGTTGGAAAACGATTTTTTGTCCGGCGCGCTCACCAAGGCGGGCCTGCTGAGCGCAAAGCGATGATCGACCGCGATCATGATCTTTCTATCGTGCGCCAGGCGAAGGTCCTGAAGCTGGCTCGCAGCACGGTCTACTATGAACCTCGGCCAGTTTCGGCCGAGGACCTTGCCTTGATGCGTCGGCTCGATGAGCTGCATCTCGATTATCCCTTCGCGGGAGCGCGTATGCTGCGATCGTTGCTGCGGCGGGAGGGCGTATACGCCGGTCGCCGCCACATCGCGACGCTGATGAAGCGCATGGGGATCGAGGCGGTCTATCGTCGCCCGAACACGAGCAAGCCGGCTCCGGGTCACAAGATCTACCCGTACCTGTTGCGCGGATTGAAGATCGAGCGGCCCGACCATGCGTGGGCAATGGACATCACCTACATTCCGATGCGGCGTGGCTTCGTCTATCTCGCGGCGGTCGTCGATGTGTTCAGCCGACGGGTCCTGGCCCATCGCGTCTCGATCACAATGGAGGCGGCCTTCTGCGTCGAAGCGGTCCAGGAGGCGTTGGCGAAGCACGGCAGGCCCGAGATTTTCAACACGGATCAGGGCAGCCAGTTCACCAGCCTCGAGTTCACCGATGTGCTGCTGGACGCGAAGATCGCCATCAGCATGGACGGCAAGGGCGCCTGGCGCGACAACGTGTTTGTCGAGCGGCTCTGGCGCACGGTCAAATACGAAGAAGTATATCTCCGCGCCTACGACAGCGTGTCCGAGGCGCGAGCGTCAATTGCCAAGTATCTGGCCTTCTACAATCAGGGACGCCCTCACTCGAGCCTTGACGGGCGCACGCCCGACGAGGCTTACTTCGGCACGCAAGCTATGGTGATGGCCGCATGGCCGTCGCCGACGGTTTTGTCGTCGCTCTGGTCGGGCTACGCCCTCCCGACGCAACGACAAAACCGTAAAGCCCCGCGTTCAGCATAACCCGGCAGGAATCCACTTAAATCCAGCGGGGCGCTGTCCAAACAACCGGGGCCAGCTCTACTCGCGCGTGGATTTGACAACGCGAGGGACGCTCGTTCCATGCATCAAGACAGACATCAAGACGGGCATGATGCCGCCTCCTATCAGCGGATCGAGGTGATCACAGGGGAGAGGCGACGGCGCAGTTGGAGCGATGCGGAGAAGGCGCGGATCGTGGCCGAGAGTGCCGATCCGGAGACGAGCATTTCCGAGGTGGCTCGACGCAACGGGGTGAACCGGGGACTGCTCAGTGTGTGGCGGCGCCAGGCGCGGCTCGCGTCGAGCGAAGCGCCGCAGTTCGTGCAAGTCAGGCTCCAGGCCGCCGTCGAGGCGCAGCCGAACGCGATCGATAAGGCGCATGTTCTGACGGATCCGGCCGAGCGGATCGAGGTGATGATCGCGGGCGCGACGGTGCGCGTGCCCGTCGGCGTCGACGCCGCGACGCTGGAGCGCGTGCTGGCGGCGGTGAGATCGACGCGATGATCTCTTTCGGTCCAATGGTCCGTGTGTTCGTCGCGACGCAGCCGATTGACTTTCGTAAAGGCGTTCATGGCCTTGTCGCGCTGGTAGCGGAGGGATTAGGCGGCAAGCCCTACAGCGGTGACGTTTATGTCTTCCGATCGAAGCGATCGGATCGTTTGAAGCTACTGGTTTTTGACGGCTCGGGAATGGTTCTAGCGACGAAGTGGCTGGAGAATGGGGGCTTTGCCTGGCCACCTGTTCGCGAGGGTACGATGCCGGTGACGGGGGCGCAACTGGCGATGCTGATTGAAGGTCTTGCGGAGTGGTCGCGTGTGGTCCCGAAGGTGACGAAGCGGCCGACGAAGGTTGCCTGAAGCGTCTTGTTTTGCTGGCGATTGCGAGTGCGTTCGTGTAGCTCTGCGATATGGCGCTTCGCCCCGAAGATCTCCCCTCTGACCCTGCGGCTCTTGCCGAGATGGTGCTGGCTTTCGAAGGCGAGAACGATGATCTGCGCGCAGAGATCGCCACGTTGAAGAGCCTGATCTTCGGCGCACGATCGGAGCGCGCGGCGATCGTCTGCGCCGAACAGATCGCGTTTGATCTGGAACGGACCGCCGGCTCACAGCTCCCGGCCAATGACGACAAACCGGACGCGCCGCGGCCGGAGCGGCGCAAAGCGAAGCGCAACATCGGCGCGCTGCCGGCGCATCTGCCTCGGGTCGAGC